>CAVXYW010000001.1:0-838747 GCA_963766295.1 uncultured Actinomycetes bacterium
CTGGATCTTCTGCATGATGATCAGCACTACGTCGCACCTCGCTGACTGGCAGCGCGCCGGCCAGTGGACGGAAGCTGCCAAACGCTGGTGCGACCGCCAAGCCATCAACGGATTCCCCGGGGTGTGCCGCGTTCACCGCGCCGAGATCATGCGTTTGCGCGGATCCTTCTCCGAAGCCGAAGAAGAGGCTCGCGTCGCTACCGACGAACTGGCTTCATTCAACCTGGTCTTCGCTGCGCTGGCTTTCAAAGAGCTCGGCGATATCCGGCTTGGTATGGGAGAGATCGAAGCCGCCGAAGAGGCCTACCGCCAAGCCAACGAGATGGGCGTCTCGCCCCAGCCGGGCCTTGCCATGATCCAGGTGCTGCGAGGCAAGCCGGAAGCTGCGGCGAAAGCACTCGCCCGTGCGCTCGCCGATCAAGGCATGGGACCGATGGACAAGGCCAAGATCCTGCCGGCCTATATCGAAGTCGCCCTGTCCCTGGGCGATCTCGACGCCGCCCGAAGGTCGGCCGCGGAGCTCCAGGAGATCGTCGCACCGCATACCAGCGCAGCACTCCGAGCCGTAGTCGAGGTGTCCAACGCCTCCGTGCAACTCGCGGAGGAAGATCTCGGCGCCGCGGAGAGCGCGGCAAAGCGGGCCGTCCGCCTGTACAAGGAAGCGGATCTGACCTACGACGCGGCTAAGACAACTCTCCTCCTCGGTCGGATCTATCAGGCACAGGACGACACGGACGCCGCGCAATTCGAGATGAGCTCCGCCCTCTCAACTTTCGAGAGGCTCGGAGCATTGCCCGACGCCGACCGAGCTCGAAACCTTCTGGCTTCCGCTACCCCAACCATTGAGCCGGCCGAACACAGAGTTGCAAAGACATTCCTGTTCTCCGACATCGTGAAGTCGACGAACCTCTTGGACGCCATCGGTGACGACGCCTGGGGCGACCTGCTCAAGTGGCACGACGACAAGCTGCGCAAACTCTTCGCGGAGCACGGAGGAGAAGAGGTCGCACACACCGGCGACGGGTTCTTCGTCGCCTTCTCCAATGCGGACGAAGCCGTCGCGTGCGCTATCGACATACAGCGCTCTCTGACCGAACATCGCCGCGCCCATGGATTCGCTCCGCAAGTGCGGGTCGGCTTGCACGCCACGGAGGCGGCCGAGGTAAAGGGGAACTACCACGGCAAGGGTGTCCACGAAGCCGCGCGCATCGGTGCGATCGCGGACGGCGGAGAGATCGTGGTCAGCGTTGCAACCCTCGACTGCTTCAGTTCGAAGGTGCAGACGACCGATCAGAGGTCGGTCGAACTCAAGGGCGTCACCGAACCCGTTGCCGTCGCTTCGGTCGTCTGGCGCGACGCCTAACCTCTCAGTCGCTCGCTGTATCGACAACAAGTATCCGAGCGGAATAAGACGCAATGACGGTGGGTACCGTTAGGTAGATGACAACGATTGGTCACAACGCAGCACAGAACAGATACGAGCTCTTCGCCGGTGATCGCCTTGCCAGCCTTGCCGACTACCGCGTCGAGGACGATCGGGTCGTTCTCTTCCACACCGAGACGCACGACGAGTTCAGGGGAAGAGGATTAGCGGCGCAGCTGGTTCGTTGGGCACTGGACGACATCCGAGCGCAGGGACGGACCGTCGTCCCCACATGCTGGTTCGTGGCCGACTTCATCGACGACAACCCCGAGTACCGGGATCTCGTCGCGGCGTAGCCCTGAGCTACTCGGGCTCACCAAGGAGCAAGGCCCGGTATTCCTCTTCGGGACCGTGCCACAACTCGATCCACCGCTCGTCTGAAATACCCCGCCGGTTCGCGACGTTCCGCTCGGCGCCACGGCCGACAAGCCACCTGAGCCTCGGGTTTTGGGTCGAGATCGACTCGGAGATGCAATCGGCGACGTCTTCCGGCGGCGAGCCATAGGGGAACTCTTCGATCACGGTCTTGCCGAGACGCGTGCGAACCTGCGCATATGGCCCTTGCGGAAGCGAGGCATCGACCTTCATCCAGATCGGCGTGAGGATCAGTCCGGGTTCGATCAGGACGACGCGGATACCAAAAGGAGAGACTTCTACGGCCAGCGACTCGGTCGCTGCCTCCAAAGCATGTTTCGACGCCGTATACGCGGACATCCCCGGCATAGGGATGAGTCCAGCTTGACTCGTAACGTTGACGATGCAGCCGCTACCGCGCTCTCGCATCGATGGCAGGACCGCCTTGACGCAGCGAAGCGCGCCGAAGTAGTTCGTCTCCATGACTTGGCGGTAGTCCTCGAGAGTCAACTCTTCGACGGCCCCGTTGCCACCACCGAGGCCGGCGTTGTTCACGAGCACGTCGACTGCACCCTTCGTTGATAGGACTTCCGCGAAAAGCGTATCGACGCTGGCGTCGCTATCGACGTCGAGCGTTCGCACTCCTAGAGACAGTCCACGCACTTTGGCCACCGCCTCCAGATCGCTCGCTGACGGGTTCCGCATCGTGGCGATGACGTCGTGTCCATCGGCGGCCAGACGCAACGCGGTCGAGTATCCGATCCCGGTGCTACAGCCCGTGATGACCGCAACAGACATAACTCCCCTTCCCCTAAGTACCGCCCGTGGAAAAGCCCTACTAGTTCCAGAACCCTCCTAGCTCGTCCGCAACGAGTTTGCCCTGCCGCTCACCCGCTTCCACGGCTGGGATCACCATGGACGGATCCATGAGGTTGACCCCCATCGCCGACGCCGCATCGGGGTCCGGGTAAACGACCTCCACCGTTCCGCCGGCGTCGCCGATCGTCGTCAGCTCAGCTTCGATGGCGCTTCCAAGTCTTGCCAATGGTCCTCTCATCGACTCTGGATTCATCAAGGACAAGATCAGAACGCGCTCGTGGCCTTTCGCGAGATCGGCGTTCGTCCCGGAGCGCATCCCGCCGTCGATGTAGCGACGTCCGTCAATGGTTATGGGCGGAAAGATGCCGGGCACGGAGCAGCTAGTAGCGACGGCGCGAACGAGGGGCGCCCCGGCCGCCTCGTCCCAGACGACGAATTCGCCCGTGAGCGCATCAACCGCCGTACACGCGTATCGCTTAGGCCACCCCGCGTCGGCCAGATGGCCGAAGGTGGTCAGGAACTCTTCTTCACTCATCGTGGTTGCTTCCAATGCGAACGCGCCGATCTTGGCGCGCTTCACCTGGTCGGGCTCCGTTGAGGTGAAGAGCTCCATGAAGGCCTGCATCAGTCCTTGCATCTGCTCGCCCGTGGCGCCGGGCCGTGGTCTTGAAGGGCTTGCCGCGTTCGCGCGCATCCGCTGTGAGATCTCACTTACATCACGGCCGAGAGCGATCTGGGCCCCCACTACCGATCCCGCGGATGTACCGAGGATGTAGTCGGCAAGTGATACGTCGACTCCCTGCGCTGCGAGACCGCTAACGACTCCCGCTTCCCAGCCGATCCCAACCGGCCCGCCACCACTCAGCACCAATGCTCGCGTCATCGAAGAGCCCCCTTGGCTTCTCTACGCATTACGGGACATTAGCGAATACGACTTCAAGTCGTTCACTCCTGTGATGCGGACCAAAATGTGTCGATCGCACACTCGAGCATCAGCTCGAGGAACAACCCCGGATCCCGGTCGTAGACGCCGTTCCCGTCGATGGCGGGCTGCTCTGCGATGACCTCACGCGCGGGCTCCGCGATCAACGTGAAGCCCAACGCGATGAGCTCTCGGATGACCGGCGTCTTACCGCTGCCCGGAGCACCCGTCAAAAAGAAAAGCTTGCTCACGGGCGCTTAGCTATGCCGAAGGCGAGAACCCTTCACGTGATGAGCGCCTGCGCGAAGCGGACGTTCGTCGTACTACTTCGCGACCGTCGCGCCGTCGTACTACGTCCCGTTGATGGTGGCGGGCGAGTAGCTAACGGTCGGTGTCGCCAGCCCTCGGAGGCTGTAGGCGTTGCCTTTGATCCAACTTGCGGCCTCGACGCCGCCGTAACGAACGCACCGCTCGCTGGCGAGCGTGACTCTCGATGAGCTCTTGGCGGCCTCGCACAGCCGGGATGCCTCGTTCACAGCTGGCCCGATCACGGTGTACTCGTAGCGATCAGATGCACCGATGTTGCCGGCAACGACATCACCGGTAGCGACTCCGATGACAGCGTGCAGTCCCTCTACAACGAGCCCGTCGGTCAGCAGCCGGGCCGCGCGCAGGCCTCGCTCGGCGTGATCTGCAGCCGGCTCGGGAGCGCCGAACACACACAGGGCTCCATCACCAAGGAACTTGTTGACGAGTCCACCCTCGGCGCTGACGACGCGCACAACGCGATCGAAGAAGCCGTTGAGGATGGCCACAACGGCGTTCGGATCCTCGCGTTGTGTCATCTCCGTGGACGACACGATGTCGACAAACATGATCGTGACTCGACAGATCTGGCCTGCGGTCTGGAAGTCGCCTTCAAGCGCGCGGTGTGCCACTTCCGGTCCGACGTGACGGCCGAAGACTTCGCGCATGCGCTCCTGTTCGCGCAGGCCAGTGACCATGTGGTTGAAGCCAGCCTGCAGGAGCCCGATCTCGCCGCCCTCGACCGCCTCCAGATCTGAGCTGAAGTCACCATGGCTCACACGCCGCACACCGGCGCGGATCCGCTCGAGCGGTCCGGTGATGGCACGGCCAGAAAGCGCGATGACGCCGAAGCCGACGATCGTGAAAAGGATCGAGCCCACGAACAGGCTCGGCGCAACGATCGCTCGCTTGCCCTCGCTCACTGCGGCCGCGACGTAGCCCAGCGTTAACAGCGGGACGGCCGCGACCACGAACCATGTCGCGAGCAGGCGGACGGTGATTCCCATCGTGGCCGGCCACGCATCTGGGTCCTCGGGCAGCACGGAGGCCAATACGGGCCGGACGACCGGTTCCACAAGGAGGTACGCCCCGAGCGCGGCCGCGAACCCACCTGCCGCGAGCACCAAAACGAGGGAGATGCCGATCCCATCGCTGAGGACGATGCCCCCTGTCATTCGATGCGCGAAGACCAATCCGGGGACCATCGCCACCGCCCAGACACCGGCGACGGCCAGGGCGCATGACCTGGGCAGCTTTGCGAGCCGGCCTACCTCGATCGGCGTGATGGTGCGCCCGTCGTGCGCCCAGCCGGTGGCACGCGCCGCGCTTCCCAGGATCCCAACGGCGGCGGAGATGACTGAGGCCACGAAGATAATCGGTGCGATGACCGTGACGATTTTCAACCGCGCCGGACCTTCGGGCAGTCCCACGATGGCGTAGCGCGCAGCAAAGATGAAGAAGGTGACGACGACCGTCGTCGCGATGGCCGTGGCCATGACCGAGCGGCGCCACACCCTCCACCTGAAGGCGCTGGCTGCCCGGCGCCCGGCTAATCCACCGGATCCCGCAGCGCCAGCCATTGCCGAATCGTACAGCCCGCACGTTGCAAACCCCGTGACTTGTCGTCGGGCCCTGAAACGCGGGCGATGCCGTTGCGGATGGGTACGGTCTTGCAGATCTCGCGAGCGTTGCCCTGATTGTGTCGAGCCGGGTGACCCCCGCAACGAAAGAAGCCACACGCCGTGTGACGTGCAGCCTCTCCCGGTGGAGGCGAGCGGATTCGAACCGCCGACCTCTGCGTTGCGAACGCAGCGCTCTACCAACTGAGCTACGCCCCCGGAAACGCCTGAATACTACCGGCGGGCCTCTTGCATCCCAGCGGTGGTTCGTCCATAGTGCTATTTGCATGGCGACTGCAACTTCTCTGGACGGCCGCACCGCTCGTCGCATCGCCAACCGAAACCGCATCCTGGACGCCGCCCTCGAGCTCGGGGCCGAACGCACCGACGTTACGGTCGAGGACATTGCCGATCGCGCGGGCGTTTCCGAGCGGAGCATCTACAACCACTTCCCTTCGGTCCGCGAGCTGATCGCCGGCATGTACGAACGGGGAGCCGAGAAGCTTCGTCCTCTCTTCGCGTATCTGCCGTCACCTCAGGATCGGCTCGAGGACCGCATTCGCGAGTGGGTAGCGGTGTGGGCGCGCATACAAGAGGAGATCGCGCCGATCCGTTGGCGCGCGCTGATCGCGGAGTCGGAGTTCCCCGAACTTCAGCCGGAGCTCAACAGTTGCGTTCGATGCACCAAACCGAGATCGAGCGAATGTTCCCCGAGATCGATTGCGAAGAGTCGCGCCGCGTCGTACTTGCGATGACCGACTCGTTGTCGTGGCGCACCTTGCGCAAGCACCAGGGACTTGGATTCGACGAAGCCTGCCGCGTTGTGGAAGAGACGATAAGGAGGATGGCCGTGGAGGTTGGACGATGAAGATCGGACTTTTCTACGAGCACAACCTGCCTCGACCGTGGAAGGAGGGTGACGAGCTCAAGCTTTTCCAAGAAGTGCTCGAACAGGTCGAGCTCGCCGACAAACTCGGCTACCAGTACGTCTGGCAGGTAGAGCATCACTTCCTCGAGGAGTACGCACACTCGTCGGCTCCCGAGGTGCTGCTGTCCGCCTACTCGCAGCGCACGAAGAACATCCGTCTGGGTCACGGCATCGTCCAAACTCCCCCGGGCTACAACCACCCGGCCCGCATCGCCGAGCGCATCGCCACTCTCGACCTCGTTTCCAACGGACGCGTCGAGTTCGGCACCGGTGAGTCATCGTCGCTTTCGGAGCTTGGAGGATTCGAGCTCAACGGCGCCGAGAAGCGCGACATGTGGCGCGAAGGTACGCAACTCGCCATCCGTTACATGACCGAGACGCCGTTTACCGGCTACGAAGGCAAGTACGTATCCGGCCCCGCTCGCAACTGCGTTCCCAAACCGGTTCAGAAGCCGCACCCGCCGCTGTGGGTCGCGTGCTCGCAACGCCCCACGATCCACCTAGCGGCCGAGAACGGGATGGGCGCTCTTACGTTCTCTTTCATCTCCTCCGAAGAGGCCAAGCACTGGGTGGACGACTACTACAACACCCTCGAGAACCAGTGCGTCCCAATCGGAAAGGTCGTCAACCCAAACATCGCGTGCGTTTCCCCGCTTATGTGCGCGAAGACCGAAGAAGAGGCCATCGCCAAGGGCGAGAAGGGCTTGAACTTCTTCGGTTACGCCCTCGCGTGGTTCTACGTGTTCGGCAAGCACTACCCGGGCCGCACGTCGATCTGGGATTCCTACGAAGCCAACGGCGATCAGTTCTCACTGTTCCGTATGCAGCAGCTCAACCAGGCGCCCGACGCCATCCGCGGATGCATCGGGACGCCGGACCAGATCCGTGAGGTCCTGAGGCGTTACGAGGAAGCCGGGGTCGACCAGATCGTCTTCTTCTCGCAGGCCGGCTACAACACCCACGAGGACATCTGCGAGTCCTACGAGCTGCTGGCGAAGGAAGTGCTGCCGGAGTTCTGGGATCGCGACGCGGCCAACGAAGGAAAGAAGAAGGCGCGAGCCGAGGAGCTCAACGACAAAGCGATGTCTCGCAAGGGCGAAGAGCAGCTGCCCGAGCTCGATCCGGACTACACGATCGACTCGCCGATGGCCGGACAGATGGGGACATCGTTCCTCTAGAACCAGCTGGCAAGATGGCGCGATGAGAAGCGATCCGATCGCTGTCACCGCGCGTGATCTGTCCAAGCTCTACAACACGCTGGAAGCGGTCAAAGCGATCAGCTTCGAAGTGCCGACGCAGACGTGCTTCGGCTTCCTCGGGCCCAACGGCGCCGGCAAAACCACGACGATGCGCATGATCTCGTGCGCGCTTCCGCCGACGTCGGGCACCCTCGACGTTCTCGGCATGTCCGTTCGCGAGTCTCCGCGGCTCATCAAATCGCGTATGTCCGTCGTTCCACAGGAGGACAACCTCGACGAGGAGATCACCGTCCTGGACAACCTCCTGATCCACGCCCGCTATTACGGGATCAAACCGCGCACTGCACGTCCCAAAGCGATCGAGCTCCTCGAATTCATGGAGCTGGCTGAGAAGCGCGACCAAGAGATCCGCGAACTGTCCGGAGGGATGAAGCGACGACTGATGATCGCCAGAGGTTTGTTGAACACTCCGGAACTGCTAGTGCTGGACGAACCGACCACAGGTCTCGACCCTCAGGCGCGCCACCTCGTCTGGGAGAGATTGCGTTCCCTAAAGCGGCAAGGCGTAACTCTGTTGCTGACGACGCACTACATGGAAGAGGCGGCGCAGCTTTGCGACAGGCTCGTGATCATGGACGAGGGACGCATCCTGGTCGAAGGATCACCGCGCGAAGTCGTTGCCGAACACACAGCACGCGAGGTGGTCGAAGTGCTCGAGCCGTCGAAGGACGTACAGCAACAGCTCGATGGTCTCGTTTCGGTCGCTCAAGGGATCGAGAGGCTGGCCGATAGGTGGCTGTTTTATACCGACGAGGGCGATCTCCTATTAGAAAAAATCAGGCCGATCGTTCCTCCCGGCTGCGTTTGGTTGCGCGGGGCCACACTCGAAGACGTTTTCCTTTCACTCACCGGGAGGGGGTTGCTCGATTGAGCACAGCGGTTGCAAGTAAGCGCGTCTTCGACATCTCGCTCCCGGGAGCCTGGCGCTACTGGCACCGCAACGCGATGGTGTTCCGTCGGATCTGGCTGCTCGGGATCATGGCGTGGTTCGCCGAGCCCGTTATCTATCTGGTCGCGATGGGTTTGGGGCTCGGACGTTATCTGGAGCGCGTTCAGGGCGTCGAGTACATCGAGTTCATCGCTCCGGGGCTCCTCGCGGTCTCGACGATGTTCGGTGCAACGTTCTCGGTCACGTGGGACGCCTGGTTCAAGATGGAACGCGTCGGCGTCTACCACGCCGCCATGAGCACCCCGCTTTCGGTCGAAGATGTCGCGCTCGGAGAGATCCTGTGGGGCGCCACCCGGGCAACGATCTACGGAAGCGCATTCATGGTCGTGGCTACGGCCTTCGGAGTGTTCCGATCGTGGTGGGGACTTCTGACTCTGCCGGCCATCGCGCTCGTCGGGATCGTGTTCGCCATCACCGGACTCATTTACACCTACAAGATCCGTCGCGTCGACTACCTCGCCTACTACTGGACTCTGTTCATCACACCCATGTTCATGTTCGCCGGTGTGTTCTTCCCACTGGAACGGCTCCCCGACTGGGTGCGCGCGATCGCTTGGTTCATGCCGCTGTATCACGCGGCCAATCTCATGCGGTCGTTGATGACCGAGGGAAATCCGGGCGCCGCATTGAGTTCCGCATATATGGCTCGCGGCGGTGGCATTGGTCCTGGTGTTCGTTCCGCTGCGCATGTTGCGCAAGCGGCTGGTCGGCTGACCTAGGCGTCGTCGAGGCGCTTCGCGTGCTCTTTGAGGGCGGCCTCGAGATTCTCTTGGACCAAAGCGATCGAGAACTCGCCGCGCGTGCGCTCGATGAGGCTGCGTGCAACGTCGGTGGTCCGGCGAAGGCCTCCTGTGATCGCGTCGGGATAGTCGATCGAAACTAGGACGTAATAGATGTCGTCCATGGCGTCGAGCAAGGTCTCGCACTGCTCGTGATTGCCGTGACGCAAGAGGTCGAGGATGAAACGGCGGAGCTCGCCGACGGTCTCTCCTAGGCCGTTGAGGTAAGGCGCTTCGCCGATACCCAGCTCTTCCGGCGTAGGGATCGGCTCTCCGCGGATGATCGCGTAGGTGGCGCGCGCCTCGACGTACTCCTTCTGTGCGTCCATAAGAAAGCCGGCAAAGAAGATCTCCGGAAACGGCTTGAGAGCCTTCTCGGCCTCGCGCAACGTCTTCTCGGCTTCCTTCGTAAGGCGCTTGGCTTCCTTCCAGTCGCTTCGGTGAACCGCGCGGATCGCGTTCGCGCAAAAGCGGATCGTCGTTCGGGAACCCGCCAGTGCAGCGTCACGCCCTGCGCTCTTGCGGTCGAGGCGATCGCGACAAAACTCCTGAATCTTCGAAAGGTCCATCGCAAATAATCCTAGCTGTTTGGCGCAGGGGAACACCGGCTTTCCGGCTCGCACATCGGCTGCGCTACGATGCGCGCCTAACACAGACAGGAGAAACAGCTGTGGATTTCGGACTGAACGAAGATCAAGAGACGCTTGCAAAGTACGCGCGAGACTTCCTGACCAACGAATGCCCGACCACGTTCGTCCGCAAGATGTTGGACGACGACACGGGTCACGATGCCGCGTTCTACAAGAAAATGGCGGAGCTCGGTTGGATGGGCATCGCGATCCCCGAGCAGTTCGGCGGCCAGGGGATGTCATACGTCGATCTGGCCGTCCTACTCGAGGAGATGGGAAGGGCGCTCGTGCCGGGTCCTTTCTTCGCCAGTGTCTGCCTAGCGGCACCGGTTGTGCTCGAGGCGGGAAGCGACGCGCAGCGCAAGGAGATCCTCTCCGGGATAGCTTCCGGCGAACGAAAAGCAACCGTGGCCTACACCGAGAGCGCTCGCACCGACGCGTCAGGCATCGAACTGTCGGCTCGTGAAGGGGAAGGCGCGATCACGCTGAACGGAACGAAGCGGTTCGTTCTCGACGCACACGTGGCCGACACGTTCATCGTTGCGGCTCGCACCTCCGAGTCCGGCGACCCGACTCAGGGCGTGACGCTGTTCGTGGTCGACGCCAAGACTCCGGGTATAACCGTCACTCAGCTCAACGCTATGGACATGACGCGCCGCTTGTGTGATGTGTCGTTCGACGCCGTGAAGGTCACAGCCGCCGCCGTCCTCGGCTCCCAGGACAACGGTTGGCGACTTCTCGAGAGAGCGCTCCTAAAAGCAACTGGGATGCTGTGCGCCGAATCCGTCGGCGGAGCTCAGCAGGTTCTCGACATGTCGGTCTCCTACGCCAAGGAACGCATCCAGTTCGGCCGTCCGATCGGTTCGTTCCAAGCGGTCAAGCACAAGTGTGCCGAGATGCTCGTCGACGTCGAGCTGGGCCGGTCCGCCATGTACTACGCAGCTTGGGCCGCATCGGAGGACGACGCCGAGCTGCCGCTGGCCGCTTCGATGGCCAAGGCCTTCTGTGGAGACGCCTTCACCCGTGTAGCGAGCACAGGCATCCACGTGCACGGTGGGATCGGGTTCACGTGGGAGCACGACATGCATCTGTACTTCAAGCGAGCCAAGGCCAACGAGGTATTCCTTGGTGACCCCACACACCATCGCGACCTCGTGACGCATCTGGTCGACGTATAGCTTGACCTCGCCGGCCCATCCGTTACTGCATCACCCGCTCGCGAACCTCTTTGTGCCTCGCCGTGCGAACACCCGCCGTGCTTCGTCGTGGGACAGATCGGGGGGAAATCAGGACTTCATCCGCGTCGAGCCCAGCGCGACCACCGTTCTCATGGAGCACGAAGGCAGCGGCTGCATCACACACTTCTACTGCGCGATGATCCTTCCCGATCTGCGCGACTACCGGAACGGGATCATCCGTTGTTACTGGGACGGATCAGACGAGCCGGCGGTCGAAGTGCCGATAGGAGATTTCTTTGGCCTGGCCCACGGGCGCGCGCGCGAGTACTCGAGCGCGGTGATGGCGGTCAACGCTGGCTTCGGTTCGTCCCATGGGCTCAACTGCTATTTCCCGATGCCGTTCGCAAGGGGAGCCCGGATCACGATCACCAACCGCGGCGAGACGGCGCTCGGTGGTCCCGTCGGAGCCCTCTGGTACCACATCGAGTACGAAACCTACGCAGAGGCACCACCGGAGGTTCATCGCTTCCACGCGCGTTACTCGCAGGAGAAACCCACGAAGGCCGTGGGCGACGTCGTGAACATCGCGCTCCACAACGCACCCAATGCCTCCGGGGACGACAACTACGTCGCCCTCGACGCGACGGGTTGCGGACGCATGGTCGGCCTCGTGCTCGAGATCGAGAATGTGCAGGGTGCGGTTTGGTACGGCGAGGGCGACGACATGGTGTTCATCGACGGAGAGAAGTGGCCACCGTCGATCCACGGAACGGGAAGCGAAGAGATCTTCGGCGGCGGTGCGTGTCCGTCCAGCGAGTACGCCGGGCCGTACTCGGGCTTCCATCTAGTCGAGTCGCCTTCCTACGACGGATTAGTAGCTATGTACCGTTGGTACCTGAACGACCCGATCCATTTCTCCGAGTCGATCCGCTGGACGATCGAACACGGCCACGCGAACAACTTCTCCAACAACTACGCGTCTGTCGCTTACTGGTATCAGTCGCCGCAGGCAGTGTCGGCGGTGTTGCCCGAAGCCGGGGACATGCTTCCCGCGCTGGGAGCCAATTACGAAGAAGCGCGCGATGCCGTATACACGACCGCGTTCGACATCTTTCGCCGGGTCAACGAGCCCGATGGAGCGAAGAGATTGCTCGAGATGGCGCAGGCCGCAGCTCCCTTTTACACCGGAGACTTCTCGGGAGCCATCGAAGCGATGCGCCGATTCAAGCAGCAAAGTTGAAGCCGGACCTCAGTCGGAAACGCCGGCTCGGTTCCTCCGGCGTCGAGGTACCTCCTATCGGATTGGGGACGGCACCTCTCGGCGGCTGGCCTCAAGCCGAGCCACGCGACCAAGGGATCGCAACGGTCCGGCGCGCTTCGGATGCAGGACTACGGCTCTTCGACACCGCTCCTTACTACGGCTTCGGCCAAGCCGAGGAATATCTGGCCGCCGTGCTTCCATCGATAAATCGCGACGACTTTGTGCTATCGACGAAGGTCGGACGGTTGCTCGAGCGATCCGAGCGCGACGACAGCTTCTTCAAGGACGCGCGCCCCTTCCGGCCGGTGCTCGACTACTCGTACGACGGCACGATGCGATCACTCGACGAAAGCCGGCAGAGGCTCGAACTCGATCGCATCGACATCGCGCTGATACACGATCCAGACGACCATCACGAAGAAGCGTTGGAAGGCGCCTATCGAGCGCTCGATGATCAGCGCTCGGAAGGAGCGATCGGCGCGATCGGTGTCGGTATGAACTGGTCCGAGCCCCTGGCTCGTTTCGCGCGCGAGGCAGATTTCGACTGCTTCTTGCTCGCGGGCCGGTACACCCTTCTCGAGCAGGACTCTTTGGACGACCTGATGCCCGCGGTAACGGAGCGCGGGATGTCGGTCATCGCCGGCGGTGTCTACAACAGCGGACTTCTCGCCGATCCCGGCCCGCAAGCGATGTACAACTATGCGCCGGCTCCCTCAGAGCTGATCGACAAAGCGCTCGCGATCCGTGATGTCTGCAGCTCGTTCGAAGTTCCGTTGCGGGCAGCAGCCATTCAATTCCCGTTGGCGCACCCCAGCGTCGCAACCGTCGTCGTGGGCGCCCGGACGCCGGCCGAGGTGGACGACAACCTCGAAATGATGGCTTGCGAGATCCCGTCCGATCTCTGGGCGGCCCTCAAGGAACGAGGATTGATGCGCGAGGAGGCTCCGGTCCCTGCGGACTAGAGCCGGATGGGCCCGAGGATGCCTAATGGTCGTCTAGCGAAGCCCTGACCACCGGTGTTAGCCTCAGATACCAGGGGTCCACGACTGTCAATAGCTGTGGTTGGGAGGGCGCACTGAGGAAGCTCAGGTCGGCAGCAGCCGTCGCGTTTGGCACGTTTCTCGCGGTAGCCGCCCTAACAACACGCGCTTCGGCGGCTCCGCTGCCTTGCCCCGGGGGCGATGGAGACGAGGCGGCTCTCATCACGGCGATCGAAACCGCCAATACGAATGGGCCGACGGTGGACATGATCGATCTTGCGACCGATTGCGTCTATTCGTTCACCGCGCCTTATGCGTCCGCCAGCGGTTTCGATTACTGGTACGGGCCCAGCGCGCTGCCGTCCGTAGCCAGCACGATCATCATCAACGGCAACGGTGCAACGATCGAACGTGGGGCGCCGGCGGAGAACCCATTCCGGCTCTTCTTCGTCGGCGCTGATCCCGAGGACGCCGACACATTCGGGTACACCTCCCCCGGGCCGGGGAATCTGACCCTGCGCGAACTAACGCTGCGCGGCGGCCTGGCGAAAGGCGGAGACTCAGGCAACGGCGGAGGCGGTGCCGGCATGGGTGGAGCCATCTTCAACCAGGGCAACGTCACGCTCGACGGCGTAACCATCACCGAGAACAGCGCCGAAGGAGGGTCCTCAGGTGTCGTACCCAGCAACGCCGGAGGCGGCGTCGGACAAGACGCGCAAGCAACAGGCGGCGGAGGCTTCGACAGCGGATTCACCGACGGAGGGGGCGCAGCCGGAGGCGCGGGAGACTTGGGGACCGGAACGGGCGGTGGCGGCGGGGGGCTTCGCGCCTCGGAAGATGGCTCCCCAGGCGGCGCGGCCGGCGGCGCCGGCGGCGGACCGTCGACCGGGACCGGCGGCAAGGGCGGAGCGATCAACGGTGGTTCTGGAGGAAACGGCAGCGGCGGCGGCGGCGGCCCCAGCCCCGTGGCGGGTGGCGGCGGGGCCGGCGGTCCGTTCGGATTCGGCGGTGCGAATGGTGCGCTGATCGGAGGGAGTGGAGGCGGGGGCGGAGTCGGCGGGGGCGGAGCGGCGTCGGGTCTGGGATTGGCAGGCGGCGGAGGCGGTTTCGGCGGGGGTGGCGGCGCTAACGGGGCGGTACCGATCCCGGGCGGAGGCCTCGGCGGGTTCGGCGGGGGCGGAGGCGGCGGGTTCGGCGGCAGCGGCGGTGGCACCGGCGGGTTCGGCGGAGGGAATGGCGGCAACGGCACTCCCCCGGACGACCTTACCGCAGGCACCGGCGGAGGCGGCGCCGGCATGGGCGGCGCGATCTTCAACATGCAGGGCTTCCTCATCGCCGAGAACTCAACCCTGTCCGGCAACATCGCGCTGGGCGGAGGCGCACTTGCAGGCGGCGAGTCAGGAAGTGGCCTCGGCGGCGCGATCTTCAATCTCAATGGGCTCGTCGACGCCGACTCGGTAACGATTGCGTTCAACAACGCGACCAGCGGCGGAGGCACGGGTCTCTACAACCTCGGCTACTTGGGCGACGACGCCGGCGATGAAGACGGACACTCGTATGCCGCGACAGCCATTATCAGGAACTCGATCTTGGCACCGGGGACCCTGTGTCCGGGTTGCTTCGATGTGTTCTCCAATGCACCGGCGGTTGTGTCCAATGGCCTTGCGAATACGGCCACAGCGTTCGTCGACGTAAGCGATCACGATCTCGTGACGACGCAGGACACGGTGGGCGGCGGAATGATCGACGGCTCTCCGATCACGGCTGATCCGAACCTCGGCCCCCTACTAGACAACGGCGGACCCACTCCGACGCACGCGCTTCTCGGGATCGGCGAACCCGGTGAAAGTGCAGCGTTCGACGCCGGGGAAACCGTGCTCGCAGCAGACCAGCGAGGCGAGTCGCGGCCGAGCGGTGCCGCCGACGATATCGGCGCGTTCGAGGTGCAGATCGCCGGCACAACGCCGACTCCTGCGACTCCGACTCCAGGTGGCGGCACGCCGACGCCCACCGCCAGCCCAGCGATAACTCCGACCAGTACCCCGACAGGTAGCTCCACGCCGATACCCGCCGGCAGTTCCATCTCGCCGGCAGCTCTATCGCCGAGAACCCCGGATCCCAGACTGCCCATCACGGGTTTCGACGGTTCAGAGACGCTCGGGCAGGTCGGCTCCGGCCTCTTATTGGCCGGCTGGGGCTTGGTAAGTTTTTCGCGCGACCGCCGACGAGCCGTCCCGAGCGCGGTCCCTGTTATGGCATCAGCGCAGATCCATCAGGTCGAACCGCAGGTTCACGAGGTTGAGCCACAGGTTCACGACGTTGAACCGCAGATTCACAACGCTGAACCGAAACCAAGGCCGTTGAGCGAGGGCGATCTCCTTCTGCCGTATTGGCCTGAGTGATCGAGTCGGCGACGAGACCGCGCTGAACGAAGCTATACGCCGGTGACGAAAAATCTACAGAGTGCCGTCGGCGGCCGGCTGAGAAGCCGGCAACTCCTCGACCGGAGCGGGAGTGATCACATCGCGCTCCGTGGCCGGCGGCCAAACGGCGAGGTACAAGGCCAGGCCGAGGTAGACGATCAGCATCACGTCGGCCACGAGGTTCACGATCAAAAGGAAGCGAAGCGGCGGGAAAACTCCGAGCAGAAACGTCGCGATGATGAAGACGGCGAGATAAGTCAGGTTCCTGCGGCGGCGCTCAGCCGCTGTCCGTGAAGCGAGAGTCTGCTGCCGCCGGCGTCCGACCACGCCTTCCTGCAGCGGGTACGGAGACTTAGGCGGAACGAGGATGCTTCGGCCGCCGAGGACACTGGACCCTCGCCCACGTCCACCCAGCGCACGCAGTGATCTACGGAACATGCGTTCAGTATCCATCGGAGAGTTGCCGACGCTTTGTAAGAGAGCCGGTCCCAGCACCAACCCCCAAGCTGCGACTAACAGCACTACGAGTATTCCCACGTGCCGCTCCCACCTCAGTAGTGGGCCCCGTCGGTCGGAAATTAGCACCGCGCAACGATAAATACAAGGATGTAATTACTCCACAGTAGGTAACAGCGACACCGAGAGCTGCGTTGCTACCGGTTCACCGAGGAGCGAAGCGACCGGCAAGGACTTCCAAAGCTTCAGCTTTGGAAGTCCTTACCAACCCTCGAGGGGCTCGAGAAGGACGAGCCGGACGGTCGATCCGGGCTCGACCGAGCCGCGATCTGCCGGAAGAACGGCCAACGCGTTCGCTCCGGCCACCGACGAGATGACTCCTGGGCCCTGCCTTCCGGAAAGCCGGGCACGCCATCCCTGCTCGTCGCGCCACGCCCGCACACGCAGGTATGTCTCTCGGCCTGCCTTGTGGTCAACGCCGTCTTCCATGCGGCCTTCGACCTCCGGACGGGTCAAGGTGCGCCGTCCACCCATCTTCAGGAGCGCCGGACGAACGAATAGCTCGTAGGCCAGCACCACCGACACCGGCGTCTCCTGCAGGCCGAACAGCGGCCGGCCCTGCACCATCCCAAAGGCGAGATTCAATCCCGGCCGGACCGAGATCGGCCACATGTCGACCTCTCCAAGCCCCTCGGTTACGTCCTTGAGAGGACCCTCGGGGTCGGACCCGACGCTGCCACTCACGACGAAGACGTCGGCCTGGGGCAAATAAGAGCGGAACTTCTCGCGCAGGACGTTCGCAT
The DNA here is from genome assembly GCA_963766295.1 of uncultured Actinomycetes bacterium. Classification (GTDB taxonomy): domain Bacteria; phylum Actinomycetota; class JAICYB01; order JAICYB01; family JAICYB01; genus JBBDRJ01. The sequence goes on from CAVXYW010000001.1 coordinate 17,089, forward strand.
CGCTGCCGACGATCCCGGCGCGGGTCGGCTCGGCCCCCGCCTCTCGGGTCATTCCGGCGATGGCGAAGGAGTTCGAATCACGGACGCCGCCTGTGCCCAGGGGCTGGCCGGGCTCCTGAAGGGCATCGCCCATCGCGAAGGCCACCACTCGTGGGCGCGGTCGCACCTTGACGCGGGCCCGGCCGAGCGCAGCCAGCACGCCGACATCCATACCTCTGATGCGCTGACCTTCCTGCATCACAGGGTCGCCCTTCGCGATGTCCTCACCCGCGGGCCGGACGTTGTCGCCATGTGGCACGGCCCGTCCAATTGCCATAGACGAGCCGACAACGGCGACGTCGTCACGAAGCACGACCGAGTCGGCGCCTTCGGGCAACGTTGCACCCCCGGAAACGCGAACCGCTTCACCGTGTGCGATGCGCCCTGCGAAAGGGCGTCCCGCTGCTGCTTCGCCGATGATCGTGAGACTCGCCGGCGTAGTGGCTGCACTCGCCGTGTCGTCTGCTTTTAGCGCGAACCCCTCCGAAGCGGCGCTTGGGAACGGAGGTAGGTCTTCAGGCGCAGTGACGGTCTCGGCCAACACGCAGCCGTGTGCGTCAGACACAGATAGCTCGAGCGGATCGAGCACGGATATGCGCTCGAGGATGCGTTCTTGAGCCTCGGTCACGGACAACATTCAAGGGAGAGTAGCAGGGCGCTCGTGCGCCAAGCACTACTGGATAAGCTCACATGTGATCAATGAGATGGAGCGACAACGATGCGCTTTCCGAAGCGACTTCCAATGTCTCGCCTCGGCCGAACGCGCCTCGGAGACGGCATCGTGCGCGTCTTCGGCTACTGGAGAGCCGAACGGCGCACGATTCGCCATGGATTCGTTTCGCTCTTTGTCTCGACGATCGGTGACGTCGGCGCCGGAGTAGCCCTCGGAGCGATGACCGGGACGCTCGAGCGTCTTCCCGGTCTCCTTATCTTGATGCCCGCGGCCAACTCAGTTCGCGGTGGGATCTTCGGCGCGCTCTCTTCGCGTTTGGGTACGAGCATCCACACCGGACTCTTCGAGAGGACGGCTCGACGAGGAAGCTCTCTTTACCAAAACATCCTCTCGGCAACGGTGCTGACGTTTTCCGTTTCCTTCGTTCTCGGCGGGCTGACGAGAGGCGTCGCTCTTGCCCTCGGACTAACCAGCGTCAGCATCGTGGACCTCGTCGTAATGTCCGTGCTCGGAGGGGCGATCGCGAGCGTGGTCGTAGGAACGTTCGCCGTGCTGCTGGCGCTTGCCGCGCACGCCTACGGCTGGGACCTCGACAGTGTGGCCACGCCGATCATCACGGCGATCGGGGACATGGTCACGATCCCCGCCCTGTACGCCGCGACCTTCGCGGTAGGCATCGACTGGGTCACCCCTGTCGCGTGCGGGGCCCTAACGGTTCTGACGCTCGCGCTGACCGTGATGGGCGTGCGCTCCCGGCTCCCCGAAGCACGCCGCGCCGTCCGCGAAAGCCTCCCCGTGCTGGTGGCAACGGGGACGATCTCACTTCTGGCTGGCGTGGTGATCCAAACGCGCATCGATCGCTTCATCGTCTTCCCGGCGATCCTCGTGCTGATTCCGCCTCTCATGACTGACACTGGTGCGCTCGCGGGGACTCTAAGTTCCCGGCTGGCCTCGAAGCTCCATCTAGGAGCACTCGAACCAAAGGGTTTCCCACACGGACTCGCTCTGCTCGACACATCGATCGTGTTCCTGTTCGGGCTGTGGGTCTTCGCGCTGGTCTCCGTTGCTTCACACTTCGCTGCCGCTGCAATCGGTCTGGCCTCGCCGGGACTGGGGGCGATGCTCCAAGTAGGCATGCTGGCCGGTTTCATGGTCACGGCCGTCCTTGTCGTTCTCGCCTACTACGTGGCAATCGCGTCCTACCGCCTCGGCCTGGACCCCGATAACCATGGCATCCCGATCCTGACCAGCACGTCTGATCTCTTGGCCGTCATCGCGCTGATCATCGCTCTCGTCGTCGTGGGCTTGGCGTGACAAGCCTTATCCTTTGGAGGACATAAGTAATGGCCGAAGCCCCTAGACGCAACGTCAAAGAGCTCCTCGCGGAGTCGAAGGACACCTCGGAGTTGATGGTGGACCTCGCGTATGCCGCCGTCTTCTTCTCCGACCCCAAGCTCGCTGGTGAGGTCGACGATCTCGAAGAGCTGATGGGCCAGTACAGCCGTCAGTTGCGTGTCATCTCGATCCTGGCCGCCCGAAGTCTCGAAGACGCAGAAGCTCTCACCGATGTTCTGCATCTCGCGGGTTGCATCGAGCAGATAGCCGATGCCGCGGTTGCGATCTCGCGAGTTGTTTCCATCGGCATGGGAATACCGAGCGTGCTGAAGCTGGACCTGACGCACGCGGATGAGATCTCGGGACGCGTGCGCGTGCGAGCCGGAGCGCCGTGCGTTGGACGATCGCTCGAAGAACTGGAGTTGCCCACCGAAACGGGCATGTGGGTGATCGCCATCCGTCGCGGTTCCGAGTGGGACTTCGACCCCGACGGCGACACCGTCCTTGGTGAGGACGACGTCGTCCTCTTCCGCGGTCCCGAAGAGGGTGTCCAGCTCATCCGAAAGATGGTGGGCGCCCCGGTCTCCCTTCACCCCGACGATGAGGCGCCGGCGGCGATAGTCGATGAACCCGTTTACCCCGAGCTCGACCGTGCTGTCGACATCCTCATCGCGATGAAGAACACGGCAGAAGTCAGCGTCGGGCTGGCCTACTCCGCGTTGATGCTGCGCGAGCCCGCTCTGGCGGCCGAGGTCACGACGTTGGAGTCACGTTCGGATGAGCTGCAGAGCGAGCTCGAGTCCTGGGTGCTGAGAGCCACGGAGAATTCGCCGAATCCCGACGAGCTGAGAGGACTGCTTCGGATCGCGTACGCGTCCGAAGCCATCTGCGATGCAGGGCGCTCGATGACACGACTGGTCGATCGCGGTGAGGACATGCACCCGATCGTTGCCGAGGCGATCGAAGCCTCCGATGCCGTTGCGGTCTCAGCGGTCGTGGAAGAAGGGGCCCTCGCTGCCGGGAAATCACTGCGCGAGATCTCCTTCAAAACAGAAACCGGCATGTCGGCGCTGGCGATCCAAAGGAACGGACGATGGATCTATCGGCCGGCCAAGCATTTTGTGCTGCGAGCGGGTGATCGAATCATCGCTACGGGACCAGAGGACGGCGTCGAAGAGGTCGAAGCGCTCGTGCAAGCACCGGCTCCGGTTCCGGCCGAGGCTTAGTTCAGCGCGCGGGCGCGAGTCCGTTCACGAAGTCGATTGCGATCTTGCGCGACGGTGCTACAACCCGTGCGAAACCGATGGCGCTTAGCAATCGGATCTCTACGCGATCGATGAAGTAGAGGATCCGTCCCTCTCCCGACTGGAGGCGTATCGGGTTGCCTTCGTCGGTGCCCCACGGCGGTGCAAGCTGGGCGGTCGAACCGATCTCGACGATCGCCAGCTTTCTATCTTTGAGGAACGTTTCCGAGAGGAACTGCGTGGGTTGGCCTTCGCCCGCGGTAATCGCAACGACCGCGGCGCGGTCCTCCTTCCAGCCAACGGGCGACGTGATCTTTAGTGGCGTGCGTTCCCGATCGCGGACGACCTCCGCAACCAACGTGCCCGTACGGACCAGGTCGGCGGCCTCAGGTTGAGTGACCTTCTCAGTGGCAGGATCCTTCCCTTCCAAGAGTCTTGATCCGGAAGCACTGTTCTCGGACGCATGTAGCGCCTCGATCAGCCGGACGGTGCGTCCCTCGATCGTCCAGATCTCTTGCAGGACGATTCCCGTCGCATCAACGCAAGACTCGATCAGTTCATTCTTCGTCGGCGGCGCTAGCGCTTCGGGAGCCGGCTTGCGATAGGCGAACCAGGCGCACGTGCGGCCGGCGACGGTTCCGGAGCCGGTTGCACGTGCTTGGCCGGCGCGGGATGCGTCGCGCAGCGCGGCGAGCGACGCATCCCGCGCCGGCCCTCCCGGCGGACGCAAAACACCGAAGCTCGGTTGTCCGTCTTCGCCAAGCACCCACAGGTGATTGCGGGAGGTGACACGACCGGAACGGACCCGTCCGTTGAGGCCGCGCACCTCCACGCGCCCCCCATAGGGACGTCGCACCTCAACGACTTCAATGCTGACACGTACCCGAGAAGGCCTCGCGCGATCCTCGATCCGGTAAACAACGTGATATCCGACGATCGCACGCTCGCGAAGATCGGGTGTTACCGATGAGCAAGCTCCGACCGTAATTGCCGAGAGAACGAACAAAGCTACGAGTGACCGATGTCGGCTTCGCTTCACGGGTTGGAGTTCGAGCCGCACTTGAAGTGTCTTAGCGACGGCGTGCGGTCGGCCGTTTCGCCACGGGACGGCGTTTCGCTACGGGACGGGGCGTAATCTTTCCTTTCCGTTTCTTCGAGAGCGCTCCGGAGCGCCCGACCACTCGCTCGTCGGTGCCGAGATATGCCTCGATCACTCGGTGGTCGTTGGTGACCTGTTTGGGTGTCCCGCGCGCGATGATGCGTCCGGTCTCCATGGCGATCAATTCGTCGGCGACTCCTGTAACCAGCGGCATGTCGTGCTCCACGAGCAGCATCGTGCACCCCGTGGCCTTCTGTACGCGGCGCAGCAGCGGGCCCAGAGCCTCGGTTTCACGTTGCGCGATACCGGACGAAGGTTCGTCCAACAAGAGAACGGTCGGTTCGTGCGCAAGCACGCAGGCCAGATCGACGATGCGCCGTGAGCCTGTTGAAAGCTCGGAGATGAACTTGTCGTGAAATGCTCCGAGATGAAGCAACTCGATCAATTCCTCGACGCGCTTCGTGACTTCGCGCTCGGCAGTCCAAACCCAGGGAAGACCAAGCACCGTCGAGATCGGCCCTTGCGTCTTCACCTTCCGCTCCAGCGCGCAAGCGAGCGTCTCGGCAACGGTGAGCGACGAGAAGAGCTTCGCGTCCTGGAAGGAACGGCCAAGACCGACCCGCGATCTCTCGGCCGGCGGGAAGCCGGTGATGTCCTTTGAGCCCAAGGTGATCGTGCCGTGTTGATGAGTGACGAAGCCGCAGATCGAATCGAAGAGAGTCGTTTTCCCCGCGCCGTTCGGCCCGATAAGACCGAGAACCTCACCGCGATTTACGTCGAAGGACACATCGTCGACGGCAACGACACCACCGAACGCAACACTCACGCCTTTGACCGAGAGCACGACATCCTCCTTGGGCGCTCGCTTCGAAGCGCGCTTGCCATTCACGGCCGGGGTCATCGCTTCTTCCGCCCGCCGATCAAGCTCCCGGCGCCTTCGAGGAACACAGATCGCAAGATGTCGCGCCGGTTCAGGAGCTCTTCGGTCGATCCGTTGAAACGGATCTCACCCTTCTCCATGAAGTACGCGTGGCGCGCTACCGTGAGCGCGACATTCACCGACTGCTCGACCAGGATCACAGTCGTGCCGGACTGATGGATGTCCTCGACGATGTGCAGCAACTGCTGCACGATCACCGGCGCCAGGCCGAGTGACAGCTCGTCGATCATGAGAAGCCGCGGCTTGGCGATGAAAGCCTGGGCAAGCGAGAGCATCTGTTGCTCGCCGCCGGACAAGCTTCCGGCCTGTTGATCTCGTCGTTGTTCCAAAATGGGGAAGATCTCGAAAACGCGTCGGCGCGCTTCCTGCACGTACTCGCGGTCCTTGTCGTAGAGCCAAGCCGCCATCTCGAGGTTCTCGTGGACCGACAGCGTCGGAAAGATCGACTTCCCGCCCGGCATCAGGATGATTCCGAGTGCTGCGGTCTCCTCCGGCTCCAGATGCGTGATGTCGTTGCCGTCGAAGTACACGACTCCGCGTCGCGGATGGACTAAACCCGACACCGCCTTTAGTAGCGTCGATTTGCCGGCCCCATTCGTCCCGAGCAGGGCGACCAGCTCACCCTGCTGCACATCGAAGTTGACGCCGAACAGCACCTGCGTGTCGTCGTAGGCGACGTCAACGTCTTGCACGGTGAGCAGCGAATGCTCACCTTGGGCGAGACGCTCGTTTCGCAATCTCGCCTCCGTTCCGAGGACCTGGAACGAACGAGCGACGTCGGCGTTTGCGAAGCGCGCCGCCGATGCAAGGACCAATCCCCCGGCGGCGAGGATCATCGCGGACGTGAACAGCGCCCATCGGATGCCCGGCCCATCGGCGATGGCCCCGATGATCGGGGTGGCGACGATGCCGAGTGTCACGAAGAAGCCGGCGTAGCTGAACCCCATGGTGCGGATCTTGGCCGGCGACACGAAGCCGACGATCGTGAGGTATGCAGGAGCCCAGAAAGCGATAAGCGACGAGACCAGACAAAGGATCACGATCGCCGACGCAAGGTTCGGAGCCAGCGAGTACAGCGCAAGGCTCAGCCCCAGGGCCGACACGGAGAAACCGAAGAACAGAGTCACGTGGGACATCGACTTCGTGCGGACGAGGCGGTCGGTGATCCGGCCGCCGATCACAACCGAAAGCAGATGCGAACGGAGCCACGCCCGAAGCGATCACTCCTCGGCCGAGCTCGTTGACGCCGAAGACTTCGTCCAGATAGATGTTCGAGTAGACGGCAAAGGCCAGAGCTCCCATGCCTGTGAAGAAGGACCCGATGAAGATCCGTTTCATCGTGGGAACCGAGTACAGCCAGCGGATCGCGCGTCCGAACGGAATGTTCGGCTCGTCCACCGCGAGAAGCGCCGACTCGCGGTCGTCCATGATCCCGCGCACCGGCTCGCGCATCTTCGTCGTGACGTAGGCGAGTACAAAAGTCGGTATCGCCAGGAAGAAGAACGCGTAGCGCCAGCCGAGCATGTGAGCGATCAGCCCGGCGAGCGCAGGCGCAAAGATCGCCGCCCAGGCATCGGCCGACCTATGGACGCTAAACACGCGGCCGCGAACGGCCGGCGGGTAGTAATCGGTCAGCAGCGACGGATGCACGGCGCCGCTGATGAGCTTGCCGGTGCCGGACCCCAGGCGGAAGAGGACGAGCACGCCTACGACGGTGGCCAGACCGGTGGAGAAAGCGAAGATCCCCCAGACGATCGCGCCCATCCACGCAAGGCGCACGCGATTCGAACGGTCGCCGAGCCATCCGATGAGAGGTATGGCCAGTCCAACGAGTGCGGGCAACGCGCGGATCGTTCCTAGTTCGGCATTGGACAAACCGAAGGCGTCGCGGATCTCCGGACCGAGGATCGCCAGCGCCGCGATATCGAACTCGTCGACAAGGTTCAGCCCGAACAGGACGAGGAGCGGAAACAGGTCATGGCCGCGAAGCTCGGGCGCGAACCGCAACAGGATCCTGTCGGCAAAAGAAGCGCGCCCATCGACGGCAGGCGCCGGCTTCTCGCTCTTCCGCAACCGAGCAGGAGAGGGTGTTGGTGTCGATCTTGCTTTTGCTTTCGCCTTCGCCTTGGACTTCACCGCCGGCTTTCGGGCTGCGGCTTTGGCTTTCGGTTTGGCCTTCATGGCAGCTCACTTGCTCCGACGAGGGCCTCGGGTGGCGGAGCCTTGGCCACTTCTTCGGTTCGCTTGTCGGCAACGAGACTCGGAACGGAGATCTTGTGCTTGTCGGCGAACCGCCGGAGCACGCGATCGCGCACCCGGAAAACGATCTCACCGAGCCCACCGGGAAAGAGCAGCAGCAGGACCAGCATGCCGAACCCCGTAGCGAGGAATTGGTACTCGGCGGTCATGTAGAACTGGATGCTGCGCACGTAAACAGCGCCGATAACTGCGCCGGTCATCGAGCCCATCCCACCGATGACGACCATGGAGAAGATCGCAAGCGAGTATTCGGCCGCGAATCGATCGGATCGCAAAGCCTGCTGGTGATAAGCAAGCAATCCGCCGGCAAGGGCAGCGAAGAACCCGGAGAGCGCAAAAGCCGAGATCTTGGCGCTGATCGGACGAACCCCGAGCGCTTGCGCGTGCATCTCGTTGTCCCGCAACGCGATGAAGTTCCTCCCGAGGCGAGTGCGACGGATGTTTCGTCCGGCGAAGATGGCCAGGATCACACCAATCAAGCACACGTAATAGAACGCGAACTCCGACGTGACGTCGATGCCGAGGACACTCGGGCGGACGATCGCACCGACCGGCGTGAGAACCTCCCACTGAAGGATCCAGCTTTGAGCGGCCACGGCGAAGGCCAGAGTGGTAACGCCCAAGAAGAGACCACGGATGCGCAACGCGGGTAAACCGATGAGGACGGCGGCAACGGCGCCGGCCAAGCCCGCCGCCAACAGAACGAAGAAGAAGTTGGGCGCGTCGTCCGGCGTAACTGCACGCGTCACCAGCTTTCCGGCCAGCATCGCGCCGATACCGACGAACGCCCAATGGCCGAGAGAAACGTTCCCGCTCCAGCCGGTCAGCATCACGAGCGAGATGCCGACCATCGCGTAGATGAGGATCGCGGAGGCCAAGCTCGTATCCGAAGCGCTCAGGAAGAACGGGATCACCGACACGACCAGCGCGACGAAGGCAAGGATGGCGATCTGCGCGTTGCGGATCTGAGGCAGTCTCCTGAGCTCGCGCGGCGTTCGCCTGATCTCTTGAACCGCGCGCCAGGTCGAGGCCCCAGGGTCCACCCGACCCAGACGGTTGCGTTGCAGGAGCAAGGCGACAACGATGACGCCGAGAAGGAACCCATCCACCGGGCCGGTGTTGCCGAACGAGAAGAACAGTGTTTGCTCGGCCATCGTTATCACCAGCGACGCAACAACGGCGATGGGCAGACTCTCCATCCGGGCGATTACAGCCGCTGCCAGGGCTCTCAGAATTAACCCTTGTCCGGCGATCGCCCCGAGCTGGAAGCCCAGGATCGGCGCGCGAAGGATCGCGGTTATCGCCGACAGCAGACCGGCCATCGCCCAGACGATCAACGACACCCGGCTCACTCGAACTCCCAGCAGGCGGGCACGCTCGGAGTTCTCCGCCGCAGCACGCGATGCGATCCCGTACCGGGTGAATCGGAAGAAGAGCGCAAGGCCGATGAGGACCACCGGCCCAACTATCAGGACGATGAAGTGGTCCGCCGTGAAGTTCACGTTGCCGAACTCGAATTCAACGCCCCACGGGCTCTCGAGCTTGGTCGAGAACTGCGTTGCGGCCACGTCTCCTTCGATCCAACCTGGGAGGGCAAGCTCAAGAGCTCCGAGGATCTGCGCGACACCGATGGTGGCCACGGTCAGGATCAGCCGCGGCGCGTTCCGGAACCGCCGGATCACCCCGAACTCAACTATGAGGCTCGTGATGATGGCCGCGGCCAAGCCTGCCAGCACCGCAAAGACGTAAGGAACCTCGTAAACGGTGAACAGCTCGGCCGCCAGGACCGCAGCGAACGCCCCCAACTCCCCTTGCGCGAAGTTGATGATTCGGTTCGTCCTGTAGACGAGGACGAGGCCGATCGCGATCAGCGAGTACAGGAGGCCGACGACGATTCCCTGCAGGTAAAGGCCGTTGGGGACGTCGGAAGTATCCGTTATGGCCGGGAAGATGACCTTGCCGAACAGAACTACGACGGCGAATCCGCCAAGGAAAGCACCGGCGCCGCCGAGCACGCGTCGGTCGACCATTTCCCCTCCCCGGAAAACGTGAACTTGCTTGATCCCGGCGATTCTCCGCGTCACTTGACGCGTCAGTCAATTGACGCGGAGAATCGCGCCGGGCGCATCACCGGGCGAAGGGAACCGTATCTATGGGTAATCGCCTCAGTGAGCTTTGGGAATCCTTCCTTTCGATCGTCCGGCGCATCGACATCCGCCAGGAGAAAGGTCAGCTCGGTGTAGCGAGCATCGTCGCCGCCATCGCCCTTATCGCAGCGCTGTTCGCACTTCCCGGCGGTGACGACAAGGGGAAGCTCGCGTCCGGCGACGAACCTGTGGAGACCACTACGCCAGACGAGCCCGGCGCTTCAGCTACTCCGGCAGCGTCGGCCACCACAGGCCCGGCTGCCGCAACACCTGCTTCCGACCTGGTCGAAAACCCGAACGCCGAGCTCGACTACGCCCAGCGATTGGCCGCACAGATAAGACCGGTAACCACTTCGCTGCCGGGCGGCAATCCGAACACTTGGGCCGGCGTATCAAAGGACAAGATCAAAGCCGTTTTCTCCTACGACCAGGCGAACTGCGGGACCAACCTCATCAACGCCTTGAGCGCAGCCGGTGCGAACTTCGCAACCGAGGGTCGGTACTTCCGTGCGGCTCCGTCCAATGCCGACGAGGCCAATCGCGAAACCGTCGAAGCGGTCAACACGATCGTGAGGTACTACAACGACCGCGGATTCGAAGCCGCTCAGGAGTTCCCCCACATCAAGCCGCTGGTCGGAAACGACCCGTCCCATCCCTTCTACGGACGCAAGCTCGTCCACGAGTTCGTAAACGGCGGCTCATTCCAGTGCCCGGAAACAACTACGGCCGCGGCCGTCGAGATCATCGAGGACCGCAAGCCATTCATCGTCTTCAACAACTTGGACGGCGCTGCCTACAACATGGCCGAAGCCCTGCACGGCAAGGCCGGGGGCAAGCAGCGTCCGATGCACTTCGGATCCCTGTGGCTGTCCGACAAGGATTACGCCCGCTGGGCACCGTACACGTGGACGCAGTTCGGCACCGGCACGAAGGCCGCCGATCTCTACGCCAGCTACATCTGCACGCGTCTAGTCGGAAAGAACGCGACACGGAGTCCGCAATACAAGAACCAGAAGCGCAAGTTCGGCCTGCTTTACCCGAACCTTCAAGAGGCCAAGAACGTCGCCAACGACTTGCGTGCGGCCGTCAAGAAGCATTGCGGGAGCGATATCTACGGCTCCAACTCTTTCGCTTACGAAACCGACATCGGACGCGCTGCCGAACAAGGGACCACAATCGCGGTGAACTTCGAGCTCGCTGGCGTCACATCGATCACATATCTGATGGATCCGGTGTTCCCGCTTTTCCAGATCCTCCAGCAAGAAGCCCAGGGCTACCGTCCCGAGTATGTCTTCACCCCGACGGGCTACTACGACTCCAGTACCGTGCAGCGCCTTTACGATCAGCCGCAGATCGACGGCAACAGCTTCGGCATCTCTCAGTTCGGAATACCGGGCGGATTCGGATTCACCGCCGGAGACTCCTTCTACATCTGGCACGACCGGCACAAGAAGGCACCGAACGGGCGAGCCTGTGACCCGAACACGGCCGAAGGGATGAACCATTCCCCCGACTACTGCAAGGCGCCCGGGGCGATCGTGACCTGGCTGTATACGACGCTGCCTTCGCTCGCCGGGATCCTGTTCGCAGGGCCGGACCTTAAGCCCGCTCATGTCACCACAGGTCTTCAACGCGTTCCCGTGACCCGGTTCGGTCCTGCGGGCGCTACGGAAAAACCGTTCGCTGCACTCTTGGGAGCCGGTCCGGGCAAGTTCTACTTCATCGTCGACGCCGTCGAGTACCGATGGCGTGCGGGATTCGTATCCCCGCCTCCTGAAACGAAGCTCGGCTGGGTCGAGTACCCCGATTGCCAGCGCCACTACAACAAGTGGCCCAACGATCTATCGCAAGGTTGGGAAAAGGACGGGCCGTACTACAACGTGTATTGCGGCGACCCCAAGTGGGCGGAGAGCGACTACCGGCCAAAGGGTCCAGACAACGAGACTTGCGGCGGTACGCCGTCCCGAAAGTGCGAAAAGGACGGCTACCCCCGCTGGCGCGACTGGTAAGAGACTCCGCTGCGGCTTCGCCGCAGCGGTATCTCTTGCCCTTCGCGACTTCGTCGCTACGGGTAAGCGAACTAATCCTTCGTTCGCGCGAACTCGGAGAGAAATTCAAGAAATTCCTCTCCGAGATCTGGGTGCTGGGCGCCCAGTGACACCAACGCCTTGAGGTAACCGAGTGGGCGGCCCGCGTCGTGACGCGGCCCGCGATGGATGTGGGCGTAACCCGCACCCGAACGCGCAACAGCAGCAATCGCGTCGGTCAGCTGGATCTCACCGCCCGCGCCGGGTTTCGTCCGTTCGAGTTCTTCGAAGACATCGGGCGTGAGAACGTAGCGGCCGATCGACCCTAGATCGGACGGCGCTTCGTCCGGCGACGGCTTCTCGATGAAGTCCTTCATCCTCACGAGGTCGTCCCGTATCGGTTCGGGATCGACAACGCCGTAGTTGCCGATCTCTTCGGACGGCATCTCCATCACGGCTATCACCGATGCATCGAACTCCCCATGAGCAGCGATCAACGCATCGAGGAGCATTGGGCCGCCGAACAACTCGTCCGGGAGCATCACTGCGAAGGGTTCAGCCCCAACGGCGTTTCGCGCACACCAAACGGCGTGACCCAGTCCCAGCGGGTCGTCCTGCTCGACGAAGGTCACGCGTGCGAGCTCTTGCGGAGCCTTTACAGCACGCAACAGATCGTCCTTCCCCTTGGCGGCGAGAGCCTGCTCGAGCGCCGGCGCCGCAGCGAAGTGGTCGCGAAGAGCCGTCTTCTCGCGGCTCGTGACGATCACGACCTCTTCGATGCCGGCCGCGGCCGCTTCCTCGACGATCCACTGGATCATCGGACGGTCGACGACGGCGAGAAGCTCCTTCGGAACAGCCTTCGTAGCAGGAAGGATCCGGGTGCCGAGGCCGGCCGCCGGGATGACGGCCTTCTTCACAGCGTTGGCCCGATCAGACATGGGCAACACCATTACTCAAAACACGGGCGAGAAGAAAGGAGACGTTACGGGTCTAGATCGTGACGTTGTCGGTTTCGACGGCTGCTCTCGGCCCGAACGGGCCGTGTCGGCGCAGATAGTCGGCTGCCGTGACCGCTTCGCGCCGGGCCTCGTCGAAGGCAGAGTCGCCGAGTAGGTCGCGCGGCCCGATAAGTCGATCCGGTGTTACCTGGAAGCCGAGACCTATCGCTTTGCCGAGGGAACGCGTCGACGCATCTCCGTTGGCCGACACCGGAACCAGCGGGCTCGACTTGCCACCGGCCGACGCACCAAAGGCGTAGGGAATCGTGAACGCCTCCAGCACTTCCTCCACCGACGGGAAGGGCGAGCCGCAACGAACGACGAGAACGGGGTCCTTCCCCGACGAAGCAACCGCTGCCAGCTCGCCGGTGGCCTTTGAGCGAACCTCGACCACGCTCGTACCCGGGCTGCGCGCCAAAGCCAAGAACCTATAGAGGTCGGCCGGGAGATCGAACTCGTGCCGCGGAGCGCCGTTGCGCGCGGCGAAGGCGAAGCCTTGCGCCAGGCTCGGGTCGGCGACCAGCGCCGGCGTGTTGAAAGGATCGGCGAACATCCGATACAGGTGCACGTTCCAAGCGCCGGGCCCGGCCTTGTCCGACAGGAAGCACAGGACGGGCTCGCTGTCGCGTACTTCTAACGCGAGCTCGACGCCGTCCAGCTCCGGCGGGTGTCCGTTCGCGCCGAACTGATGCAACCGCCGGCCGACGTCGGCCGCGCGCTCGAAAACGTCGGCGGCCAGCGTCCGCATCGACGCCGACCCCGGCTGCTCGGAGTGGAGCAACACCAACCCGATGTCGTCGCCGCACCGAGCCAGGTAGCCGTCGGCCACCAGACCGGCGGACTTGGCCTCAGAAAGGGACTCACGGGCGGCGTCCAAGAGAGCCGGATGTACATGCCCGGCTCCGACGTATCCACCGGCGCATCCTCGAAAAACCGAGATCGTCGAGCTCACAGCTGAACCTTAGCCACACGGAGTGACGAAAATCCCTAGGCCGTCGCCTGAATCCAGGAGCCGTAATACTTACCGCATGCCGACGTATACCTATAAGTGCAACAAGTGCGGCGATGAGATCGAGGTCGTCCAATCGATGTCCGACCCGCCACTAAAGCGATGCAAGAAGTGCCGCGGCGCCCTGCGTCGAACCTTCCATCCCGTCGGCATCGTCCTGAAGGGTGCGGGCTTCCACCGCAACGACTACCGATCGCCGTCCAGGAAGTCCGGCGAATCGGCCGACAAGAAGTCCGAGTCGACCTCTTCCGAAAGCTCGTCCGACAAGAGCTCAAAGGACAAGAAATCGGATTCGGGGACGGAGTCGGGGTCTGGGTCAAAGCCCGAGAAGAAAACCGAAGCCAAGCCGTCTACCTCGAAGGCCTCCAAGGACTGATGTTGCTCGAGGCTGAGATCGGAGTATTCGGTGGCTCGGGGTTCTACTCCTTTGTAGAAGGCCTGACCGAGCACACTCTCAGCACTCCGTACGGATCTCCTTCTGCGCCGATCGCCATCGGCGAGCTCGGAGGACGAAGCATCGCCTTCCTTCCCCGCCATGGCCCTCATCATGAGTTCCCTCCGCATTCGATCAACTACCGCGCGAACATGTGGGCCTTCAAGGAGCTGGGTGTGACCCGCGTGCTGGCTCCGTGTGCCGCCGGCAGCCTTCAACCGGACATCCATCCGGGCGATGTCGTGGTGTGCGATCAACTCATCGACAGAACATCGGGACGACCCGAAACCTATTACGACGGCCCGCTCTCGGTGCACGTTTCGTTCGCCGAGCCCTACTGCCCGCAGTTGCGGCCGCTCGCGATAAAGGCTTGCGTATCCGCTCGAATGGACGTGCACGACGGCGGAACCGTCGTTGTCATTCAAGGACCCCGCTTCGCAACGAGAGCCGAGTCGGCCTTCTATCAAGACCAGGGCTGGGACGTGATCAACATGACTCAGTATCCGGAGGCATATCTCGCCCGTGAGTTGGAGATTTGCTACGTGAACCTGTCTCTGATCACCGATTACGACGTCGGTGTGGAAGGTCGTCCGGAGATCGCCCCGGTAACAATGGAGGAAGCTCTCCGCGTTTTCGCCGAGAACACCGGACGGCTGCGGCAGGCCCTCTTCGAGTTCCTCGAGCTCATCCCACCCGAGCGCGTCTGCTCGTGCGGCGATGCGCTGGCCGGCACGCCGGCGCGTCCTTAGTAATCGCGTGACGACCGGACTGGCCGTTCTGCTCGGTGTCGTTCAAGGCGTAACCGAGTTCCTGCCTATCTCATCGAAGACGCACTTGGTCGTTGTTCCTGCGCTCCTGGGCGAAACACCACCTTCGCTCGCATTCATCACACTCCTTCACCTGGGCACTCTCGTGGCACTCGTCGTCTACTTCTCGCGGGATCTAGTTCAGATCGCCATCGACCTGCCGAAGCCGGATAGTGCGGGACGGAAACTATTCGGGTTGCTGGTTCTTGCGACGGTCCCTGCCGCTGTTATCGGCTTGCTGTTCGAGGAAACCTTCGAACGATTGCTGGAACACCCTCGCGAGGCCGCCTTCGCTTTGCTTGCCACGTCCTTCCTGTTGGTTGCTGCGGAGTGGGCGGCCGGTACTTTTCGGAGAGGACGACGGCTGCCGAAGCCATTGGGGGCCGAGATCGGGACGAGCAACGCCGTTGCCATAGGCGTAGCGCAAGCAGTTGCGCTGCTGCCCGGCGTGTCTCGATCGGGAGCCACCATGAGCACGGGCCTGGCTCTCGGGATCCGGCGCGACGCTGTTGCCCGTTTCGCTTTCCTGATGGCGATCCCAGCCATCGCCGGCGCCAACGTTCTCAAGCTCGGCGACGCGCTCTCCGACGGGATCGGCGCGCCCGAGATCGCCGGTTTCGCCGCGGCGCTGGTGACCGGCTACGTCAGCGTCGCAGTCCTGCTCAAGTTCTTGAAGCGCTTCAGCTATCTGCCCTTCGCCGTCTACTGCGCCGTATTCGCCATCGCCGCGGGCCTCGCGCTGGGGGACTAGCAGGTAACTAGTCCGTTCGGGCCATAACCTCCAGCCCGTTGTTGTCTCTTCCTTAGTGGGTGCACGAGCCAGACTGCCCATGGAGGAACACCTGCATATGGATTGGCGTCGTGAGGATTACGGGTACGCCACGGCGGCGGTTGCCGCCGTGGCGTTCCTCGTCTATCTCGTGGTCGGCAACTTCGGCCTCGTTCCGTCCCCCCTGGCCCCGGCACGCGCTTCGGCCGGACCTCCGGCCGGAATAGCTCCGCTGGCCGCTCCCGCATCAGGTTCGTTGGGGGGCCTCGTCCCCGGTATCGCCGCTGTGCCTCCCTCTCCGACCATTTCGCGTCCGGTTCCCGTCCTGCCTTCCGACATCGTTCCGCCCGATGTGGCGATAACCACGGAGAACGGCGCATCGATCGCCCTGGGTGAGCCGGCAATCGTTGCCGGCGTGGTGACGGACTCGGCGTCCAATATCGAGGAGGTACTCGTCACCTTCACATCGGCGTCGGGCAGCACATCGACGGCTACGGCAGACATCACATGCGATGAAAGCAACCAGTGCAGCTGGACGGCCAAGATCCCTGCACTACTTGCTTCCTACAGTGTGGTTGCCCAAGCCACCGACGCCGCAGGAAACGTTGGACACAGCGAACCGGTCAATGTCGCGGTGCTCAACACGGGAAGCACTGTTCAGCAGGTGGGCAACGTCGTCAGACGCGTACCCAGTCTGTTGGAGAACGTCGTCGGACAGCTTCTCGGTCTGCTCGGCTAGCGCTTAAGCTCGCCGGATACGACCTCCGGCCGGCCGAAGGACAGGTAAGTGAATCCCATCTCGGCCATCCGCTCCAACGACCACAGATTGCGGCCGTCGACGATTATCGGACGACGCAGGGCTTCCTTTACGCGATCGAGGTCGGCTTCGATGAACTCCGGCCATTCGGTTAGAACCACAAGCGCATCCGCACCTTCCAGAGCACTCATCGCATCGGACACGATCTCGGCGTGCGGGAATTCGGCCTTTGCGACAGGGCCCGCCGCCGGGTCGTAGGCACGGATCTTCGCTCCCTCATGCTCGAGGGCCGGAATGATGTCCAGTGACGGCGCCTCGCGTAGGTCATCGGTTCCGGCTTTGAACGCCAGGCCCCAGACGGCGATGGTCTTTCCGTCAAGGTTCCAAAGCGCCCGACTCACTTTCTGGACGAGGATGTTGCGTTGCTCGACATTGATCTGACGAACGTTGTCCAGGAACGAAAGATCGACACCGAGCTCCTCGGCTTGCGAGATGAACGCTGCGAGATCTTTCGGGAAGCAGAACCCTCCGTAACCGATGCCGGCCGAAAGATGGTGAGGGCCGATTCGCGGGTCGAGCCCCATCCCGCGAGCGACGACGGACACGTCCGCGCCCGCCGCCTCGCATAGCCGAGCCACCGCGTTTATATAGCTGATCTTCATCGCGAGGAAGCTGTTGGAGGCGTGCTTAATCAGCTCGGCTGTTTCCAGGTCGGTGAAAACGATCGGACAGCCGGTGCGCTCGATGATCGGCGCGTAGATTTCATGCAGGACGGTCTTCGCCCGGCCGTTGTTCTGTAGACCGATCACGATCCTTTCCGGCGCAAGCGTGTCGTGTACCGCCGATCCCTCTCTGAGGAACTCGGGATTGGTGGCAACCTCGATCTCGTCCGCCCTTCCTTCTTCCCGGATCACTTCGGTTATCCGTCTCGCGGTATGCACAGGAACTGTGGACTTCTCGACGATCACCACAGGACCCGGCGCGGCCTCGGCGACGGCACGCGTCGCCTTCTCCACGTAAACGAGGCTGGCCCGGCCGTCGGGGCGAGGCGGTGTGTTCACGCAGATGAAAGCGGCGTCGGCTCCTTGGAGAGCGGCCGCAACATCGGCGGTGAAGGTGAGTCCCTTGCCGTGGTGCCGGGAGACGAGGTCATCGAGTCCGGGCTCGTAGAAGGGAGCCTCGCCTCGGTCGAGCAGCTCGAGGCGCTGCGGATCGTTATCGACGCCGACCACCTCGTGTCCGATCTCGGCGAAACCCGCTGCAGTGACCAGACCGACGTGACCGCAACCAACGATTACCAGCTTCACCGTGTCCCCATCTCTTCGGCGAACCAAGACACGGTACGCCGTAAGCCCTCTTCGAGGGAAACAACAGGCTCCCAGCCGAGAACCCGCCGAGCAAGGCTGATGTCGGGGCAGCGCACCGTGGGGTCATCGGGCGGACGGGGACCGAACTCGATGGGCGAAGGGCTGTTCGTTATGTCCACGATGAGTTTCGCGAGCTCCAGAACGCTGAGCTCATGCGGATTGCCGATGTTCATCGGCCCCTTATGGTCGGATAGCGCAAGCCTCACGATGCCTTCGATCAGATCGTCGACATAGCAGAGCGAACGCGTTTGCGATCCGTCGCCGTGCACGACGAGAGGCTTGCCCTCCAGCGCCGCCGAGATGAAAGCGGGAGCGGCCCGTCCGTCGTCGCGGTCCATGAACGGACCGTAAGTGTTGAAGATGCGGACAAGCTTGGTGTCGACCCCGTGCTTGAGGTTGTAGGCCATGGCCATCGCTTCGGCGAAGCGCTTGCCCTCGTCGTAAACGCCGCGCGGACCTACGGGATTGACGTTCCCCCAGTAGTCCTCCGTCTGAGGGTGCACCAAGGGGTCTCCATAAACCTCTGAGGTTGAGGCGAGAAGGAATCGCGCGCCTTTCCCCTTCGCCAAGCCGAGCGCGTTGTGCGTACCCAACGAACCGACCTTGAGCGTCTGGATACCGAACTCGATGTAAGCGCGCGGTGAAGCAGGCGATGCGAAATGCAGGATGAGGTCTACATCGCCGGGGATGTCGATGAATTTCGTGACGTCCCGCTGGATGAACGTGAACGAGGGGTTGTCGGCAACGCGTTCGAGATTGCGTTGCGCGCCGGTGATGAAGTTATCCAAGCCAACGACCTCGTGGCCGTCAGCGAGGAAGCGAGCACAGAGATGGGAGCCGAGGAACCCCGCGCCCCCAGTGACAACTACCCTCATCGAGCCGAGCCTACCGCGAGCGGAGCGAGCGGCAAAAGAGAACCCCGCAGGTTCTGCGAGGTTCTCGTCTACCAATGACTGGCGGACGACCCACCGTCGACGGGCACCGAAGCGCCGGTCACGTAGGCAGACTGCTCCGAGCACAGGAACGCGACCACGGCGCCGAACTCCGCCGGCTGTCCGTAACGCTTGGCCGGGATCCCCTTCTCGGCCCCCGCTCGGATCTCCTCGATGGAACGGCCGCTCGCCTCGGCCGCCGCACGGTCCAGCGAAGCCACACGATCTGTGGCGATGCGACCGGGGAGTACACAGTTAACGGTGATGCCGTCGGCACCAACCTGCTTCGACAGAGATTTCGCGAACCCGTGCACCGCCATGCGCACCGAGTTCGAGAGGACGAGCATGGGGACCGGCTCGCGCACAACGCTCGAGGTGACGAAAACGATCCGTCCCCATCCGTTCTCCTTCATGTGCGGGACGACAAGATGCGCCAAGCGCACCATCGGCTTCACGAGCAGATCGAGCGCTCCGTCGTAAGCATCGGCACCGGTATCAAGAGCGGTGCCCGGCGTCGGGCCACCGGTAGACCCAACGAGTATGTCGATGCGGCCGAAGGCCTCTAGCGTCGCATCGACGATGCGCTGCGGAGCGTCGGATTCGCTGATGTCCGCTTCCAAGCCGATCGCTTTGGGAAGCGCCACAGCTTCGTCACGCGCGAGGTCACCTCGTCGCCCGACTATCGCAACGGCTGCACCCTCGGCAGCGAGGGCTTTGGCGCTCGCCAACCCGAGCCCGGACGTTGCTCCGGTAACTAGAGCAGTCCTTCCTTCGAGTCCTAGGTCCACCTGAGAAGTATTGCGCGCGTCAGCCGGCGGCTTGGATCGGTCCGATGTGGCGTACGGTCTCGGCTTCACCGGATTCTCTTGGCCGAGGCGCCGACGCACCCTCGACGATGCGCAGGACCTCCTCGAGTGAGGTGACGCCGCTGCGAACCTTCTCGAAGCCGTCCTCGCGAAGCGTCCGCATCCCCTGCGACAAGGCAAGACGGCGGATGTCGTCGGACGATCGCCTCTCGACCGCCATTAACTCGATCTCTTCGGTGACCGTCATGAGCTCGAAAAGAGCTAGACGTCCCCGGTAACCCGTACCGGAGCAGTGGTTGCAACCGACGGGTCTGTACAGCACTTGCCCATCGGTTACACCAACATCGCCGGCGACCTCGGGTGGAGGAACGTATTCCTGCCGGCAGCGCAGACAGAGCTTGCGGATGAGCCGCTGGGCCAACACGCATTCCAGAGCCGATGCAACCAGGAATGGTTCGACGCCCATCTCGATCAATCGCGTGAGGGCCGACGGCGCATCGTTGGTGTGCAGCGTCGATAGAACGAGGTGACCGGTCATCGCGGCCTCGATCGCGATCTTTGCCGTTTCGGAGTCACGGATCTCACCGACCATTAGGACATCAGGGTCCGAGCGGAGGATCGACCGGAGTGCGGTGGCGAACGTCAGCTTGATCTTGGGATTCACATGGATCTGACTGACACCCGGCAAGCGGAACTCAACCGGATCCTCGACTGTGATGATCTTGCGAGACGTCTCGTTCACAACACTCAGCGTCGAGTAGAGCGTCGTCGACTTTCCCGATCCTGTAGGGCCGACAACGAGGATCGCGCCGTACGGCTTGCGGAAAGCCTGTTCGAATCGCTCGAGATCCTGTTCAAGGAAGCCAAGCTCGACCAAGCCGAGCAAGGAAGACGAGCGGTCGAGGATCCGGAGGATCACTTCCTCGCCCCACACAGAAGGCACCGTTGTTACACGGAGGTCGATGGGGTTTCCCGCAACAACAACGGTCATGCGGCCGTCCTGCGGGATCCGCTTCTCGGAGATGTCCAGCTCGGCCATGATCTTGATCCGCGATGCAACACCGGCATGTAGAGAGCGTGGGATGCGCATCGCTTCGTGAAGCACTCCGTCAAGACGGAAACGAACGCGCACATCGCGGTCTTGGGGCTCGATGTGCAAGTCGGAAGCGCGCTGGTGAACGGCCTGCGCAATCATCTGGTTGATCGCCCTAACTATGGGCGCGTCCTCGGCCGAGTCGTACTCGAGCTGATGCTGCTCTTCCTCCTCGGGAAGAGCCTCTTCGAGCAGAGACTCGGCGGAACGCTCGAGACCCCCCATCTGCATCCAGACGTCGTGGATGGCTCCCGCTTCGGCCAGCACGAGCTTCAGGTCGCGGCCGCTCACCGTTCGAAGGTCGTCGATCGCGATCACATTCGAGGGGTCGGAGATCGCAACCACGAGCCACGGTCCATCGAAGTGGATCGGCAGCACACCATGACGGCGTGCAAGCGCTTCCGGAACCGAGTTGACCGCAGCGAGATCGATATCGCACTCGACTAGGTCGACGAAGGGGAGCTCGAGCCCCCCTGGTACGCGCACGCTCGGGAGGGTCTCGCGAATGACCTGACCGACCGTGCGGCCGGTCTTTGCCGCTTGTCCTAGCAATGCAGCGGCTTGTTCCAAGGTTATGTGGCCGGCCTCGACCATCAGTTCGAGAGCCGGCAGCGAATGCCGTCGCGCTGAGTTACGGGCAGCCGTTTCCGTCATAACCGTTCCTACGGGGTTAGGACTCTTCTCGGCATCCCTTCGGGCGAAGCCCATCACCCAAATGGGTGACGTCCAGCCGCTTAGCGAGCGTGCTTAGTCCAGTGCTCCTCTAGGAGCTGTGCGGTTTCGTCCGGGCGCTGCACAGGCCACCAGTGCCCGCACTCGGGCAGGGCCACGAACCGGCCACCGACGCGATCCGCGAGCACCTGGCCGAAGTTGGCCGGAACGAACGGATCGTAATCGCCGAAAATTATCAGTGCCGGTCGCGCGTCACTGAGGTCGCGTTCCCACTCCGCACCGACGTTCACTGCCGACCGGTAGAGCCGAAGAATGCAGTCCTTCATGCGGTCGTCGATGAGCTGCGACGAGACTTTCGCGTACTCCTCCGGGATCCCGTAGCCCACGAAGCCGGGCACGAGCGCATCCGGGACGAAGGCCGTCATCACTTGTTCACCGACTTCGGGCGTCTGCCAGAGCTGTGCGGTTTCGTGCCAAACGTAGGTCGAGTCGAGGGGTCCGCCACCGGCCGCCCACGTCCGGATCAGGTCAGGACGAAGCGATGCGACTCGGTACGTCAGGATGGCGCCCCAGTCGTGCCCGACGAGATCGACAGGCTCCCCTATCTGTTCGAGCTCGGAGATCAGCCAATCGACATACGACTCCTTCGAGGCATTGAAGCCGGCAGGGACATCACTGTCGAAACCGGGCAGCGACAATGCGACGGTGTCGTCCCGCGCGAGCCGAGCGATGACGGTGTCCCACAATCGGTGCGTGTCGGGAACTCCGTGGACGAAGATCGCCGGCACCGGACCTATCCCCCGCCGGCTTCGGAAGCGAGAAGCTTCCTCCTGAATAGATCCAAGACCTGATCGAGCGCATCACGCGTTGGTTGTCCGGGTTCGTCCTTGAGTTCGTGGGTGAGCACGGAATGCGCCGTTCGGGAGTGTCCCCACTGGTTTCCCGGGGACGAATCGATCTCGACGCCGACGAACGCATCGCCCAGTTCATCGCGCAACCGCTTGAACCGCTCAGCCGGAACGATCCGGTCGGCCGTAAAGCGGAGACCCAGAACGCACAGGTCTTCATTCGCGCAACGGTGTCTCACCTTGGCGAGGTCTTCGTCGGACAATCCGACGTCGCGCTTCAGGCTCTTGGTCAGCGCAAAAGGAAGGGACGGCTGGCTGAGGACCGGCGCGATGATCGTGTCGTCGACGGCCATGGCCAACGCGAACCCTCCGGTGAAGCACATGCCGACGGCACCCACTCCCGGTCCACCGCACTTCGCATGCTCCTCGCGTGCAAGCGCGCGCAACCAATCGATAACGGGTGAAGTCCTGCGAGTTGCGAATGCAGCGAAGTCACGGGAGATACAAGCCGGGAGGATGCTCCTCACTCCATAACCGGCCGATACCGGCCTGCCGGGCTCACCGAACAAGTGTGGGAGTACCGCTGTGCACCCCAAGTTCACGATGCGGTCGGCGAACGTGACGACATCTGGCGTAATGCCCGGCATCTCAGCGATGACGATCACTGCCGGGCCAGACCCTCGCCGGAAAACGACTCGCGTCTTGCCCTCGTGCGTAAAGCTCGTCCGCTCGAAGTTGTTCAATGTCATGTCAGGGTGCGTAGCTCGACCGGCACTGGATCAGCCACCGTCCGTCCTGCTGCACGATCACATAAACGGCCGGATACACACCGATAACCGACCCGTCGGTGCGGTAACGCGTGAATTGCACGTCGAAGTGCACTTTGCCCTCACCCGTGTGGATGACGTTGCGGTGATCCCACTCGCTGTGATCCCAGCCAGCCTCGCGCAAAGCCGGGATCGCGAGCTCCATCCGGGCAACGGCGTCTCCAAGTGTTTCCCAGAACAGGACGCGGCCACTGGCCAAGCGGACGTGCGGATATGCGAGCGTCGCGGCATGCCCGGCGGCGTCACAGGCGTTGAAGGTCGACAGGAATTCATCGGTAACGGCCATCGCGCCTTCGATGGCGGCTTCTGGGTCGGTCACGGCCGCGTTGCTACCCGGAAACTGTTTTGGTCATTCCGTCCAAGCCGCCGTTGTAAACCATCTCGATGATGGCCACGGCGTTTTCCTCCGGTGTGCCATCGGGGACATCGAACTCGCCCACCCATTCGACGACGCACTTGGAGTCGCCGGCTTTCTTCACGCTGAGCGTCGAGCGATAGTTCTCGACGGGCATCGGGCCCTCGGTGATGGCGTAGGAGTAGGACCGCTCACCGGCCTCGAGCAGCGTCTCGACCATCGCGTTCGGGCCGATCTTGAACGTCCGGCTCTTCCCGTCCTCCGACGCCTCGCTCGGCTCGAGTCCCTGAGCCCACTTGTGCATCCCATGGAAGTCGCCGATCAGGGCCCACATCTCGTCAGCCGGAACGTCGAACTCCCGTGTCTTTTCAACCTTGGTCATGCCTTCTCCTTTGGTAGTCCTGAATGAAGCCCACGTAGCCTAGAGGTTCGAGGGGGGAGGCCCGCAATGAGCGGCGACCGTTTGAGTCCGCTTGATTCGTCTTTCCTTCATGTCGAGGACGACGTGAGCCACATGCACATAGCGTCTGTGGCCATCTTCGAAGGTCCGCAGCCGCCGTTCGCAGACGTCGTTTCGATGGTGCACGGAAAACTTCCTTTGGTACCGCGCTACAGACAGATCGTCTCCTTCGTGCCGTTCGATCTGGGGCGGCCGGTCTGGGTGGACGACCCGCACTTCAACATCGAGTACCACCTCCGACAAACGGCGCTGCCTCAACCGGGCGGTGAAGCAGAGCTTCGAAAGCTCGTTGGACGAGTCATGTCGCAGCAGCTCGATCGATCCAAACCTCTGTGGGAGATCTGGGTCGTCCAGGGTCTGGAGGACGGCCGTTGGGCGATGATGTCGAAAACGCATCACTGCATGGTGGACGGTGTCTCTGGAACCGATCTTCTGGCGGTAACGCTCGATGTTTCGCCAGAGGGATCCGATCCGGTCCCCGACCACTGGCAGCCGCAAGCTCCGCCCAGTCGCGCAAGCCTGGCCGCTACGGCCATCTCCGAAAGGGCCCGCAGTCCTTACGAGCTGGTCCGAAGCCTTCGTAGCGCCACAAGATTGCCTCGCCAGACCTTCGGAGCGCTCACGGACATAGCCAAGGGATTGCGCGCCATGGCCGGGCTCATAACGCCGACCGAACCGTCGAGCCTGAACGGGCCCATCGGCCCTCATCGCCGGTGGGACTGGGCCTCGACGACCGTCGACGACATCAAACGGGTACGGAAGGCGACGGGCGCTACCTTCAACGATGTCGTTCTCGCGGCGGCAACCAGAGGGTTCCGCGACCTGCTCCTTTCGCGTGGAGAGTCGGTGGATCGGGCCGTCCGGACATTGGTTCCGGTATCCGTGAGACCACGCGACACCTCCGGCCGTGCCGTCGGCGATGGCACGTTCGAGAACAAGGTGTCGGCGATGTTCGCAGAGCTTCCCGTCGGCATAGAAGATCCGCTCGAGCGGCTGGGCAACATCTCGTTGCAGATGGCGGGACTGAAGGAGTCGAAGCAGGCCGTTGCCGGCGAAGCGCTCACCGCCTTGTCGGGCTTCGGTCCGCCGATGCTTCTCGCCCTCGGAACGAGGATCGCAACTCGCGTCCCTCAGCGGAACATCAACACCGTAACTACGAACGTGCCGGGCCCCCAGATGCCGTTGTATGCGGCCGGCCGGCGGATGCTCAAGGCCTATCCATACGTCCCGCTCGCCGGATCGGTGCGGGTCGGTGTCGCGATCTTCTCTTACGACGGCCAGGTCAACTTCGGCGTGACCGGCGATTACGACACGGCACCGGACATAGATGTCCTGTGCCGCGGAATCGAGGACGGAATGACGGAGCTTCTGAACGTCTCCTGAGCGCCGTCACACAACTGCAATACGCAGGGACGTAATCCACAGGTTTTCCCTCTAGCGTTCCACAGCCAACCGGCTGTAAGTTTCGCGAGAACTCGACGGAAGCACCTCGGATCCGGACCCGGAAACGGCAAAGGCGCAAGCCGGAGTCGCCAAGGGAAAGGCGATCAGATGGAACGCCCGTCGAGCCCGGTAGGACCTTCGGGACCTACCAGGCCGGTTAGCACGGAAGAAGGGGAAGGGACGCGAAGGAGGGCCGGACGAAGGAGCTTGCTCCCTAGTCTGCAATCCCTAGCGAACCGGAAAACTTCGACCTAACTACCGACCAAAGAGAAGGCCCCGGTGCAAACCGGGGTCTTTCTCTTTTGTGCGATTCCTAGATGACGCGCAGAGCAGCCGCGGCGGCCTTGGCGCGTTCTCGGGCGGTCTCGATGTCGGGTGCCGTGGCCAGAGCGACTCCCATGCGACGGTTGGGACGTGCATCAGGCTTGCCGAAGATCCGGACATCGACGCTCGGATGAACGGCCAGAGCGTCGGCCAGGCCTTCGACGATGGGCTTGGTGTCTTCCGCTTTCGCGAGGAGAACAGCGCTCGCACCGGGTGAATCGATCGGTATGTCCGGAGTCGGAACGGGCAGACCGAGGATCGCCCGGACATGAAGAGCGAATTCAGAGAGCGACTGCGTAGCCATCGTGACCATTCCGGTGTCGTGGGGCCGAGGCGAGACTTCGCTGAACAGGACCTCCTCGCCTTGGACGAAGAGCTCCACACCGAAGATCCCGTAACCGCCCAGCGCATCGGTGATCCGGTTCGCGACTTCGCGTCCTCGAGCGAGAGCTTCGGGTGCCATCGGGTGCGGCTGCCAGCTCTCGCGGTAGTCGCCATCTATCTGTATGTGACCGATCGGTGCACAAAAAGACGTGCCGCCGGAATGCCGCACCGTGAGTTGGGTGATCTCGTAATCAAAGGGAACGAAACCCTCGACGATCACGCGGGCGACCTGAGTTCGTCCGGCTTGCTGGGCAAAGTTCCATGCGTCGGCCGCGCCATCCTTCTCCTTGACGACGCTCTGCCCCTTTCCGGACGAAGACATGACGGGCTTGACCACGCACGGCACACCTAGCTCCGCTACTGCCGATTCGACCTCCTCCAGCGAGTTGCAGAACCGGTACGGCGAGGTGGGAAGTCCGAGTTCCTCGGCTGCAAGCCGCCGGATGCCTTCTCGATCCATGGTCAGCCGCGCGGCTCGCGCCGTCGGGATCACGCGCAAGCCATCGGCTTCTAGTTTCACGAGCTCGTCGGTGGCGATGGCCTCGATCTCGGGAACGACAATCAGTTCGGCGCACGGCCGCGCCCTCTCTTCCTCTAGAACGGCGCGCAGCGCACCTGCATCGGTCATCGGACTGCAGACGTGGCTTCGATGCGCGACCTGCATAGCCGGCGCGTTCGCATACCGGTCGATAGCAACAACTTCACAACCCAGCCGCATCGCCTCGATGGCCACCTCGCGTCCGAGCTCGCCGCTGCCAAGCAGGACGATGCGAACGGCTTCGTCGGTGAGCGGAGGACCTATTCGCCTCTCCGGTGCGCTGCGGGGTGGTCGCACGCGCAAAGAGTAGGACGTCCTCGCGAGCACGTCGAGGTCGCGTGGAGCGAGGGTCTAGTCACTAGTGGGGGACGGACTAGTCCACGCGGGTCGGGTCGCCACCCCTCTCATTTTCGATTCCTATGCGGAGGCGGCGCACCTGCTGCCGTCATGCACTAGGAGGATCAGATGGACGGCACTCAGAAGAAAGAAAAGCGGCGTTTCGGCGCGGCTTTGGTGGTTCTCGTCCTTGCCGTATCGGCATTGGCGATCGGAATGACCGATGCACTCTTCACCGACACGCAGTCGGTCACCGGAAACACGTTTACGACGGGGACGGTGGATATATCAGCGACACCTTCGTCGGCCGTGCTGACGGCCTCGACGATGGCCCCCGGCGACCGTGTCGAGAACTCGCTGACCGTCGCCAACGATGGCAGCCTCGAGCTGCGTTACGCGATCCAGCGGTCGGCCACGAACGCCGATCTGAAGGCCCTGCGTGACTCCCTGGGGCTGAGGATTGCAGTTCGCGGTGGCGGCGCTTGCAACTTCCCGTATTACACAACCGCCGGCTCGCCTACGGGCATCGGCGATGACACCGAGATATACGCGGGGACAGGGTTCCCTAACTCTCCTGCGAACACCGTCGGTGACGTCGCTCAAGGAAGCCAAACAGGCGATCGCACACTCGCCGCAGCGACGAACGAAGTGCTCTGCTTCTCCGTTGTTCTGCCGCTGTCGGCAGGCAACTCATTGCAGTCTGCATCTACCACTGCGACGTTCGACTTCGTCGCGGAGCAGACGGCTAACAACTAGACGATGACCGTACGGACGTGGTCCGAGCACGCATGTCTGCGTGCTCGGACCCTTCCCTTTCCAGTTAGCGTCCCCGTCGGCTTCGCTACTCGGCATGAAGGGCCGTCGCCGGCGACTAGCTTGCGAAGGATCGTTGCCGTCGCCCCGGCGACCCTCGACCAAAGAGTCGACGCATATGCCACCGTGCTCATTTCCCGAGAAACAAACGTGTCAAGGGCCTCCGCGCTGAAGCGAGCAGTGAGAGTGCTGGCCATGGTCGTGGTGGTCTGCGGCTGCGTCCTTTTCGCGCTACCGCTCATCGGGCTGCCCTTCGGGTACCGGACCTATGTCGTAGCCAGCGGAAGCATGTCGCCTCATGCGCAGGCCGGTGACGCCGTTCTCCTCAAGGAGGCGCCGCATGAAGAGATCGCCGTGGGGGACGCGATCGCATTCCAACCACTGCGATCCAGTGGTTTGACGATGCACCGAGTGATCGACATCCGCACTGTCGATGGAAAACTCCACTTCCGCACGAAGGGCGACGCGAACGCCACGCCCGACCCCAACCTCGCCCCGGCCGCGAACGTGCTGGGACGGGTGGATGCGCGTGTTCCCTCTCTCGGTCGCGCCCTGGTGTTCGCCACCGAGAGAACGGGCCGGATGCTCCTCGTCGTTGTGCCTGCCCTCGTCCTGATCGCACGAGAAATCTTCTGGCTGCTGCAGGGCCGGGTGAAGGCGTCCGAGCGCACGCTCAGAAAACCGCGGATGGCCCTGCGTCGGTCGTTAGTCGCCACCGCGATGGTGGCGGTCAGCGTCGTCGGTTTAACGGTGCCGGCCGCCGCGCGCTTCACCGAAGGCTCCACCGTTGGCACAAACACGCTCGGCACGGGCCAGGTGAATCCGCCCAACCTCACCAGCGCGGTCGCCGACCTCCTGTTGATCTGCAAGATCACTCTGACGTGGACGGCCCCCGTCACGGGCGTGGCTCCCGATGGGTACGACGTCTACCGCAGCACGACCAATGGCGGGCCTTATTCCTTTGTCAAACATGTCGGCAATGTGACCACCACGACCGATACGAGCTTGAATCCCAGCACCACCTACTACTACGTCTTGAAGGCGTCGAGGTCTTCCTGGAGAAGCGTCAACTCCAACCAGCGCTCAGCTGCGTCGGCTTTTCTGCTCTGCCTCTAGCGAGCAATTGTCACATCGATCCATAAAGGCAATAGAACGGACTTGCCTCTTATGCCCTCGTGAACGTGACCTCGGTGAGTGCTTGGTCCGCTCTACTCGATCGCGAGCACTTCGGCATCGAACTCTGCTCCGAGCTCCATGAACTGTGCGGGAACGACGAAGTCCGTAGCCGTGCTCGGCACCGTCGCCTCGAGCACTCGCTTGGGTCCTCTTCGGTGACAACGAGCTGGTAAGCGCCCCAAAGCCACCGGCTGCGTAGAATTCGCTAACCAACGACACCGGAGCCACAAAGGAGACCTGCAATGCCCATAGCGATCCTCGACTCTCACCGCGAGCTGGAATCTGTAGCACGCTCGTTCCTCGAGAAGGCCGGCGCTCGCGCCGACTCTCGTGCGCTCCTCGACGCCACGGACGACGCCCTGCCGTCGTTCTGGAAGGAGATCGCCGGGCTAGGCTGGCTCGGCCTTCACATCTCCGAAGATTTCGGCGGCGCAGGTTACGGTCTCCCCGAGCTAGTCGTCGTCCTGCAGGAGATGGGACGCGCCGACGCACCCGGACCGTTCCTCCCGACGGTGATGGCGTCGACAACGATCGCGCGCACGGCAACGAAGGAGCAGCAAGCCGAGCTACTCCCATCTCTGGCCGACGGAAGCAAGATCGGTGCCCTCGGTTGGACGAACGCACTCGAGCTCAAGGCCGGCAAGCTCTCCGGCGATGGCGGTCTCATCCTCGGCGGCAATCTCGCCGACTTGTTCGTCCTCACGGTAGGAGCTGATGTCGTCATCGTCGATCGCGACGCGGCCGGGCTCGAGGTCAACAGCACCGGCCAATTCGACCAAACGCGACGCAACGTGCGAATTACCGCCAAAGACGTTGCTGTGAGCGAAGACCGGCTAATCCCAGATGCTGCATCTGTAGCTATCGACGTCGCACGCGCGCTCGCAGCGGCCGAAGCCGCCGGCATCGCGCAAGAGTGCGTCGAGCGGGCAACGGAGTACGCGAAGGTGCGTGAACAGTTCGGCCGCGTCATCGCGACGTTCCAGGCCGTCAAGCACCACTGTGCGAACATGCTCGTCAACTCAGAGCTCGCGACGGCAACGACATGGGATGCGGCGCGCGCATCCGAGAACGACCCCGAGCAATTCCGTCTAGCCGCCGCCGTCGCCGCCGTCGAGTCGATCCCGACCGCCCTCGTGAACGCACAGCTCAACATCCAGGTGCACGGCGGTATCGGTTTCACGTGGGAGCACGACGGCCACATGCTGCTCCGGCGCACGTCGTCACTCGTCGCCTTCGTCGATGCAGACGACGCGGCGCGCGACATCGTCGACATGCGTTCTTCAGGACTTTCGCGCGAGTTCGGCATCGATCTGCCTCCGGAAGCCGAAGAGCTCCGCACGAAGACGCGCAAAGTGGCCGAAGAGATCACCGCTCTACCGACCGATCAGCAGCTGGCCAAGATGGTCGAGAACGGCTACATCCAGCCGCACTGGCCCAAACCGTGGGGACTCGAAGCGAAAGCACTCGAGCAGCTCGTCATCGACGAAGAGTTCAAGCGCGCGAAGATCCACCGTCCGAGCTACGGGATCACGGCGTGGAACATCCTGACCGTCATCCAGCACGGCACACAGGATCAGGTCGAGCGCTGGGTGAAGCCGACGCTCATGGAGGAGCTCGTTTGGTGCCAGCTGTTCAGTGAACCCGACGCCGGTTCGGACGCTGCCGCCGTGAAAACGAAGGCGGAGAAGGTCGAAGGCGGCTTCGTCGTCAACGGTCAGAAGGTGTGGACGTCCGGCGCGCAGTACTGCCACAAGGGGCTCGCAACGGTACGCACCGACCCGGACGCTCAGAAGCACGCCGGCGTCACGACGGTGGTCATCGACATGCACGCCGAGGGCGTCGAGGTTCGTCCGCTGCGCGAAGCGTCGGGACACTCGATGTTCAACGAGGTTTTCTTCGAGAACGTGTTCGTTCCGGATGAGGACGTTGTCGGTCCGGTTAACGGTGGATGGACCGTCGCCCGCGCAACGCTGGGCAACGAGCGCATCAGCATCGGCGGCGGTGTCGGCGTCGGCATCGCGATCGACCTCGTTTCGATCTACAACGAGCACGCCAAGGACAAGGATGGTATGAAGACGGCCGTCGGCAAGCACGTCGCCGAAGAGCAGACGCTCAAGCTGCTCAACCTGCGATCGGCCGAGCGCGCCGTCGCCGGCGGGGAGCCGGGCCCGGAAGGCAACGTCACCAAGCTCGTTAGCGCCGAGAACATGCAGCGGTCGTCCGACCTCGCCTTGAAGATGGCCGGACCGGAGACCGTGTCGATCGAGGGCATCGGCGGCCTGGTGTCGAACATCCACATCTTCAGCCGGGCCATGACGATCGCCGGAGGTACCTCGGAGATCACGCGCAACCAGATCGGCGAGCGGATCCTCGGCCTGCCGCGTGATCCGCTGATCAAGTGACGGAGCTGCTTCCCCGGCGTGCCGATCTAGATCTGATCGACATCGCCTTCGACGAATCACGCGCGCGCGGATCGTTCCTTTTGCAGCCGCCGCTGTTGCGCCACGACGGAACGCTTTATGGCGGTACGGCGATAGCCGCGTCGATCATGGCCATGGAGGCGGCAACGCAGAACGCCGTTCTCTGGAACACCACTCAGTTCGTCGCGCCGGCCCCCAATGGGAGCACCATCGGTCTGCTCACCGAGAAGCTCGCCGCCGGAAAACGCATCTCGCAGGTGCGGGTGACTGCAACGGTTGAAGGGTCGATCGTCTTCACTTCGCTCGGATCGACGGGCGCTCCACGCGACGGAGGCTTAGAGGGGCAGTACGAAGCGATGCCCGAGGTCTCCGGGCCGGAGGAAGCGACGGACAGGGAGTACCCGCGACCGGAGTTTGCCTTCGACCACCCGGACGGTGACGTGACCTTCCGTCGCATGTGTGAATACCGCGATGCGGAAATCGTGAGCACCGATCGAGTCGGCCCGGGGACGATGATGCTGTGGTCGCGCTTCAACGAACGACGTCAGATGACGCCAGCCGCGATCGCCTTCCTCGCCGACATGGTTCCCGTTGCCGTCGCACGCGCGGCCGGTAAGCACGGCGCCGGTACGAGTCTCGACAACAGCCTGCGATTCGTCGACGTTCCCGATACGGAGTGGGTGTTGCTCGAGATGCAGGGCAACTTCGCCGGCGGAGGCTACGGGCACGGAATCATCCGGGTGTGGTCGCAGGACGGGAAGCTGCTGGCGACGGGCAGCCAGACGGCGAGCATGATCTACGTATTCGACGAAGGCGAACCGCCACCACACCGTTAGATCGACCGCCCACCGCCGTGACCGATAACCAGCGACTGCGTGCCAACTCGGAGCTCGCGCTCGAGGCGTTGATCGAAGGCAACCGCCGATATGCGTCGAATCAAACCGTCCACCCCGACCGCGGTGCGGAACGCCGGGCTGCTCTCATGAAGAAACAGGAACCGTTCGCGACCATCGTCGGTTGCGCGGATTCCCGAGTACCCGCGGAGATCGTGTTCGATCTCGGGCTCGGTGACCTGTTCGTCGTTAGAACTGCGGGTCACGTTGTAGACGAAGCAGTGCTCGCAACGATCGCGTTTGGATCGCTAGAGCTCGGAATTCCGCTCGTATTCGTCCTAGGACACGAGGGTTGCGGGGCTGTGACGGCGACTCTGAACGCCAGCGAAGGTGCCGCAGTTTCGGCCCACGCGCAACCGCTTATCAAGGCGATCATGCCCGCCGTCGACAAGACGAAAGGCCTGGCCGGCAACTCCGTGAACAACGCTGTGCGCGCAAACATCGAGCTCACGCTCGACCGCTTGGAACGGTCTGCCTACCTGGCTCCCGCTCTCAGCGACGGAAAGGTCAAGATGGTCGGCGGTCTCTACGGCCTGGACACAGGCATCATCGAACTCACGGTCCCTTAGGCACGACCCGCATCACGGGTCGCAGCCACCCGGGCAGGTGACCTCCAATATCTCCGCGCTGAACGAATGGTCGAGGTCTCCTCCAGGGTTGCTCACCGCAAAGCCGCGGAATCCGTCGGGAGCATCGCCAGCAACATCAACCACCACGATGAGCCTGTCGTATTCGCCGTCCGGGAGCACGACGGACTTGGTCGTGATCCCCTCACCGAAGTCCACCCACGCATTAGAAGAGAAGTTCTCACCATGGACGACCATCACTTGATCGTTGGCGCCCTGCGTGATCGGCGATGGATTGACACCACTGATGCCGGCCTTGGGGCAGATCTCCTCCGAGATGTCGATCGGGAAGATATCGAACACGATGCGGGATCTGAACTCGATCCCTGCGGGACACGTGATCCGGCTGCCCTCTTCCGGACTATTCATCGAGTGACCGGTGCAGCTGGGCGGAGTAAGTATGGAGCACTCGACATTGACGCCCCAGTTCTGAGCCTTGAATCCCTCTGGCAGAACGATCTTAAGATCGTCCCAGTCATCAGGCGTCTCCTGGTTTACGACGGTGCCGTGTACGAGCCCGTTGGCCGTGTCGACACTTATCCGCTGGCAGTCCGGTTCGCAGGTGTCGTCGGTTTCAACGTGTGCGGCCAACTCCTTCTCGATGAACAGCGATGCGACTGTGCTCTCCCCTCCGCATCGGCCATCGTTGTTCACTGAGCCCGCGCAATGGAAGACCTCAACGTGTGTCGGTTCACCGCTTTTGAGCCCACCGGGCGTGATCTTGTAGGACGATTCGTCGATGGTCTTCTCGAAGTTGTTTGCACTGGCGCACTCGTTGTGATGCGGAGAGATACAAGCGACCAGCGTCTTCGGCATGTCCTCGATGGTTGCCCGGAGCAAAGCGAGTCCCGCGCCGGCGTTAGTCGAGAACTCTAGTCCCTTCCCTTCCGAAGGACTCGAGTAGGTCACCTCCGTCTTGGTGCTGCTGCCGGGATGAGTCTTGCCAGTAGTGCCGCGGATGTCGCGGTGGATCCTTATGTCTATATCTGCAGGCGGCCTTTCGTAAACGGCTTTCATGAAAGAAATGTTGTCGAGCTTCGAGTTGTCTCGGGTTCGGCGCAGGAACATCAACGGCTCAGGCGTCCGGTTGCCCTGCTCAAAGATCGTATGGACGTGGATGTCCTCGGTGTTGAATTCCTTCGGGTCTCCGGCAGACTGCTTCCGAAAGTCCACGTGACGGAGATTGTTCGCCTGCGCGTAGATGGTCTCGAATTCCGAGTCGAAGTCGTCGATCAATACACCGTTGCGCCCATCGAGCAGGTCGCGCTTGTCCTCATCAGCGTCGGTGACGAGGAACTCGACTCGTCCGATGGCGAAGGGACCGGTGTCAAGACTGAAGCCCTTGTCGACCAAGAACTCGTCGCCACTTGTTTCCGTCGAACCCAGGACGAGGTCAACCTTGGGCGGGAGGTTAGTCAGCGTAGCGTCGATGTTGTGCGAACTTCCGATGATCGGGTCAGGGAAGTTGTGCGCGTGGGCGATGATCGTGCCGATCGCCTCGTTGGCCGTGTAGTGAACCTCTTTAGCGTCGCGGTTGTATGTGAGGTCGACACTGCTCGGGAGATCATCGATGTCCGCTTCGATTCGCTGGGTTTGAATAGGCGATCCAGCTTCCTGAGTCTGCGTGAACGTGCGGATGCCGAAGTCATCACCCGCGCTCTGGATGTCGATGTGGAGAGGATTCCCCCAACCCACCTCGGCCCCCGTGATACCGCCGATATGCACCTCGGCCAGGTACGGCTCACCATCGTCGAGGCGGTCGATCAGATGAATGCCATCCTCGTCTGCAGAAACGCAGGGGATGCAGCTATCTAGATCCGAGCCGATACGAGCGTCCAGGCGCCCGAGCGGTGGGCCGGTGATGACTGCCGTCATCTCCTTACTCACGTCATCGAGGTTGACGACGATGTGCGTTGGCAGGTCGGTGAGCGTGACTTGCAGTTCCTTCGCGTCGTTGAATAGCGGCGTCGAACTCGTCACGTCCAGCGTGAGCTCCCCGAGCACCGACAACGAGTCGTAGGTCAAACGCGAGGCCGTGCTCTCGTCATCGATCCCGCCTGGGAGGCCCGGGCCGCCGGGGGCGAAGCCGAGGACGCCATCGTCACTACTGACCCCTCCGACTGGAGGGAAGTACTTCACGTGAGCGGTCTCCGGCAGGTTCGTCATCACGCCATCGATCGTCAGCTGCTGCACGACCGGCAAATTGTCGACGACCGAGTTGCGGGCGATCTGCGCGTCGATCGTGAACAGCGCCTCGGTGTGCTCAATGTCCACCGAGATGGGCGCGCCCCATCCCAGGCTCGCGCTCTTGACCTCGGACGCGCGCAAGAACACCTCGTAGGGTTGGACAGTAGACGACACGCTCTCGCCTGGAGGGATTGGGTCGAAGAACAACAGGCCATCGCCCGATGGGATCTCATTCTCAGGTCCGTTGGTCAGAAGTAGCTCGACCTGACCCACTTTTCCGCCCGTCATCGTGATGTCGAACGTCTTATTACCGGCGTTCATTACCGTTCCGAGGCCGGTTGGAACGTCCGTTGCTTCCAGGTGTGCCTTGGTCGCCCGTCCCATGATGAACTTGGTTGAGGTGAGGTCGAAGATCACCGAGGCGATCTTGTCGGACCCTCGGTACACCGCAGCCTGCTTGTCCTTCTCATAACTGAGGAAGACAGTCTCGGGCAGATCACGGAGCTTCCCGATGACATTGGCGTCCGGTGTCGAGATCGACACGTCGAATGGTCCGGGGGTGTGTTTGAGATCGACGCTCATCACGTCGCCCCAGCCCACAGCCGAGGAGCCAACTCCGAGCAGGTGCAGATCGGCCACTGTTGCGTTGTCGGTCAAGCTGGCGCTCAGATACTGGATCGGGTCGGACGGCGGTGCAGGGAGATCCGCGCCTGGCGTGAACTTCGCGAAGCGGATGGTCGCCTCGCCGATCTTTCCTGTGGTGGTGAACTTGGCGTTAGTTGCGGTGTCCTTCGCGAAGCTCGCCGCTGTCGGTAGGTCCACTAGATGTGCGTTCACATGCGTGGTGTCCTCGCCGGCCGTCAACGATGTGACGTCTACCTTTGTGTCGTGGATGGGAGCCGAAGTTGCGTAGGTAACACCCGCCGCGCTGAAGGTTAGGTCGGTCGTTGGTGGGAGGTTCGCCAGCCCGACGAGGGCCGTCGTCTTCTTCGCGCCGGCTTCGTTCAGGAACGCCAGGCCGAGCTCGCTGGGTGTGGGCGTTGTGATGTGCGCCTTATATGTCGAGTTCCCGAGAATGTCGATGATCGCCTGCAGCTTCGATGGCACCGGCGCGAACTTGGCGGCAACCTGAGTCGGATCCACTACGGCGGTGCCGACCTTGTTGAATGCAGCGCCGAGGATCGTGAGGTCGGAACCCGCTCCGGTTGGGAACGCGTCGACGGAAAGTCGTGTCGGTGCCGATGAGACCTGCGTCCGGAAAATCAAAGGAGTCTTCGTGTTGCATGCGTTGAACCCAAACGCCACACGGCTCGGGTCGGCGGATCCGTTCGGTGCAAGAACCGCTTGGACCTGCGCTGGGAAGGCTCCCAGACCGATCTTGGTCACGAGCATCGTGAGGTTGGTCGTGTTAGTTACGCCCGGGATCGGCGGAATCGGTGCGACGAGTACCGTCGCGTCCGGCAATGCCGAGCCTCCGAGGTCCACCGGAGTCGGGATCGCATAGCGCGCCCTAACGACCTTGCTCGTGGCGCAGCCTGATCCGCCCAACGTGTGGATCTCATACGAAACAGGATCGAGCGCCTGATTTAGTTGACCCACAAGCGGCGCAAGGCTCGGCAGTGACACCTTGAGATCGGCTTTCACCGCTGGTGTTTCGCTCGACCCAATGAAAAGACTGATGGATATGGTGAGCGCCATCGCTGTGGCTGCTGCCACTACCAGGACGATCACACTGGCAACGACAACGCCCCCGCGCGTTCGTAGCCGCCGACGTATGCCTGAGCCAAGAGCTGAATCAAAAGAACCTGCGGATCGCCGCACTGTGCTCCCTTCCGCGCTCGCCGCGATACGGCGCGCGAACGGGACAGAAACACGCGCAGGCCCTTGGGTGGTCTCTGCGGTCTTTGCTCCCTGACTGAACGTCAGGGAGCGTGCGGCCCTTCTGTCTCGCTACTGAGCACAGCGTATACCGATCGCCGGCGGTGTCTATGCCGTTCGGCACACTCAAAAGTCGAACTAGCCGACCGAGTCGAGACCTTCCGTCAAGCGCTCCCAGTCCGACTCGAGCTGCGCGATCCTGCGTTCGGACTCCTGCAGCGCTTTCGCGGCGTTCTTCGACTGCGGCCCACCGGACGAGTAGGTCTTCACGTCCGCGAGCAACGCGGTTAACCGGTCCCTTTCCGTGTGCGCGGCGTTGATGTCCGCTTCGACCTTTCGCACGGCCGCGCGGCGACGACGCATCTCTGCCTTGTCGACGCGGATCGGTTTCATGCCGTTGACGACCTTCGGCTTCACCGGCACGCTCTCAGACTGCTGTTCCTGCTCCTTCTTCCACAGATAGTCCTCGTAGTCGCCGACGAACCGTCGCGGCACCCCGGACGTCACCTCGACGATGTGGTCCGCGATGCTGCGGATGAGGTGACGGTCGTGCGTCACCAGCACGATCGTCCCCGTGTATTGGACGAGCGCGTCTTCCAAGCGATCTCGGCTCGCGATGTCGAGGTGGTTGGTCGGCTCGTCCAAGCACAGGAAGTTGACCGGCTGGACAAGCAGCTTCGCCAGCGCGAGGCGCGTCCTTTCACCTCCGGACAGCACCGACACCGGTTTCTCGGTGTCGTCTCCGGAGAACAGGAACCGGCCGAGGAGATCGCGAGCCTTCACATCCGCGCTCGGCGGGATCGAACGCTGCAGCTCCTCGATCACGCGGTTGGACGGATCGAGCGCTTCGATCTGGTGCTGCGCGAAGTAGCCGAGTGAAACATTGTGTCCGAGCTCGCGCGATCCGCCCGTGGGTACGAGGGCACCGGCCAGCAGCTTGAGCAACGTCGTCTTCCCTGCGCCGTTCGGCCCGACGAGCGCGATCTTCTGCGCGCGCTCGATCACGAGATCGAGGCTTTCGTAGACTGGGATCGACGGCTCGTAGGCGAAGTCGACCTTGTCGAGCGTGAGCACAGTCTGTCCGGACCGCGGCGGCGGCGGGAACCCGAGCCTCATCGTCTTGCGTCCCTTGACCGGCGCTTCGATGCGCTCGACCTTGTCGAGCATCTTGACGCGGCTCTGGACCTGTCGCGCCTTCGACGACTTGTAACGGAACCGCTCGATGAAGCGCTCCGTCCGCTGGATCTTCTTCGCCTGGTTCCGCGCCGCGGCCTCCTGCTGTGCGATCTCGAGCTCACGCGCCTTAACGAAAGCCTCGTAGTCGCCCGTGTACGGATTGAGCTTCGCGTCCCGTATCTCAACAACGCGCGTCGCCAGGACGTTCATGAAGTCACGGTCGTGGGAGACGAGAAGGATGGCGCCCTCGTAGGCGAGAAGGAACCGTTCTAGCCACTTCATCGACTCGAGGTCGAGGTGGTTGGTGGGCTCGTCCAGGAGCAGGGCGTCGGGCGCAGCCAGTAGCAGCTTGGCCAGCGCGACGCGCATCAGCCAGCCTCCGGACAACGAGTCCGTGGGTCGCGACAGGTCCTTCGCCTTGAACGCGAGACCGCTCAGGATCCGCTTCGCTTGGGCCTCGAGGGAGTACCCGCCGAGCTCATCGAAGCGCTCCTGCAGACGCGTGAACTCGGCGAGCAGCGCGGCATGTTCGTCCTGATCGGTGGTCTCGGCGAGGTCTCGCTCGACGATCTCGAGGCGATGTCCGGCTTGCGACATCGCGGCCCCCGCCGAGACGACCTCCGTGAGGATGTCGCGTCCACGCAGCGCATCGGTCTCCTGTGGGAGGTAGCCGACAACGACGTCGGCGGGCCTGTCGATCATGCCCTCGTCGGGGGCCTGAGCTCCCGTGATCATCTCGAGCAGGGTGGTCTTGCCCGAGCCATTCGGACCGACCAGGGCGATGCGGTCGCGGGCACCCAGGCGGAAGCCGGTGTCGCGCAAAAGGTCGCGCGCACCGAAGGACTTCCGGACGTTGGAGAGTGTGATCACGACCGACGAGCGTAGCGCGGACCGGCCCGGGTGTAGACCAGCGCCGGCTGAACTCCGCTCGGGCTACGCGCAGCCGCGGCCGCGCATGTCCGCGGACGACGACGCTCCGCGCTCGAGCCAGTACGCGGACCGGTGATAGAAGGACAGAAGGTTCGCGACGCACTTTCCTTCGATCCTGTAGGGCACGTTGCCGGCTCGCGGGTTGGCCGGGTCGGCGGCGGCCGCGCCCGCGTCGAAAGTTCCGGCGCCGATGGAGTAGCCGTCGGCCGATCCGTCGAAGGTCAGTTGCGTGAGGCGCCGGGTCGCCGACGTGTCCTGCTTGAGGTAGCGGTCGAACCAGGCCACAGAGAGGTGCAAAGACGTCTGCTCGCCGTACCGGCTCGCCGGGAACGACGCCGGGAAGGGCTGGTAGCCCCATTCGTAGTGCGTACTAGCCCGGGGCGTCACTGACATCGTGTCGATCCCGGCTCCCATGAGCTGGGTGAACGCCCCCAGGTGCCCGGCCCCGTCGGGGGCCGAGTCCGGGCTCTTCGGGAAGCGGTGGCTCGGGGAACGCGTAGTCGGTCGAGAAGAACAGCGTCGGTGCGTGGGCGGAAGCGATCTCCGCATCGGCGTACCGCTCGTCGAAGTTGTCGTAGGCGATCACAGCCTTCACGCGCCGGTCCCGCTGACCGATCCCGGTGGCAGCGATGGCACCAAGCGAATGGCCAGCGATGCCGACACGCTGCCGGTCGAGCGACGACCAAATCGGGTTGAACAACAGCGTGCCTTCCGCGTTGGCGCCCGTCGCCCACGGATGAGGCGAGCTCGGGGTGGAGAAGAAGAAGTCGATAGCCGACTCGAAGCCGGGCTCGTTCTCGAGCGGCATCGCGCCGCACCCGATGTCGGCGCAATCGATCGAGCCATCTCGGTTGTGCGAGAAGGTTTCCGAGTCACCCTGCCCCTGCGGGTCGATGATCATCACGATGTAGCCGGCCTCGGCCATGCTCTCCGCGAACCACAGGTTCACCTCGTTGAACGAGAAAAGACCGGGCGAGAAAACGATCCCGGGCCGGCTCGCCGGCGACGCGCTCGGGTTGGGCGAGAAGAGCCGCGCGTACAGTTTCGCGCCGGTCTTCGAGGTGAACTGGAATCGCTGCGTTTGGCCCCGGCCCGCGGCCTCCCAATCGGACGGCGAGCGGAACGGATCGGTGACCTTGGCGGGCGGCAACCGGGTTGGGTTGAGCCGCGGACGCGTCGGCTCTGCGAGCAGCTCGGCAAGCTGGGCCGGCAGCACGCCGGCGGCCTCGGCGTTCTCGGCGGCCCAGGTCCGCAGGAAGGCCGGGTTGGACAGCTCGTCGTACTGACGCTGGTAACCGCATGCGACGTTGCCGAGGTCCCGGAGCATCCAGGCCGCCAGGTCCGCCGGGTCGACGTCCGGCACGGGAGCCTCGCAGGCAAACGGCTCCGGCGGCGGCGGGACGGCGGCTCTTGCCGGTGCGAGGCTCACCGAAGTGACGAAGGCCAGCAGTGCCGCCGTGATGCAAGCAGCGCGGTGCCTCATCCGTTTCCCCATCCCCGCCGTCGTGTGCAGCTCCTTTCTTGTACACGATGATCGGGATGCGGGGCCGGTCAGCCGATAAGACCGAAGCGCGGCTGGCCCTCCTACGATGCATCGGACGCCCTCGTAGCTCAGGGGATAGAGCACCGGTTTCCTAATCCGGTTCGGTGCGAACCGCTGACCTGCACGAACGCGAATCTGCGCAGTTCGCGACCGCAATTCGACTGACCGACAAGTACCGTCATTGACCGCAGTTGGCCGCTGCTACGGGCACGCGGAGAACACAAATTCTCCAACGGCATCTGACCATCGAGCGAACGACAAAGCGCCCGAACAAGGTCTGCCGCCTATCCTGTGGCCGGAGCCAGTTCACACGGTGGGGTGGAATTGGAAGTCAGGTACGCGAAGACACGGGACGGCGTGAAGGTCGCGTATTCACGGTTCGGTTCAGGTGTCCCGCTCCTCTTCGTCGGTGATTGGTGGAGTCACGTCGAGCGCGACTGGGATCTTCCTCCCCTCGCTGCGGTCTACGAACGGGTCGCGTCCTTCGCCGACACGACGATCTTCGATCTCCGCGGCACGTCCCTCTCCGATCCGATCCCGGCGGGAAGCACACCGAGCTTCGACAACTGTCTGGACGACATGCTCGCCGTGCTGGACGCGACGGATCATCCGAACGCTGCCATCTTCGGGTCGGCCGCCGGCGTCCAGCTCGCTCTGCTGTTCGCGGCGAGGCACCCCGAACGCGTGTCAGCTCTCATCCTGTGCAACGGATACGCCAGATTCCTCCAGGCAGACGATTATCCGTGGGGCGTGCCGCCCAACTTCATGGATGTCATGCGCCAGGCCTTTGAGGACACATGGGGAACACTCGATATGGCGCGGATGAGCGGCCCGGGCGTCGATTGGACACCCCAGACGTTGGAAGCAGCAGCGGCGAATATCCGGGCGACGGCTTCACCGACGACCGCTGCCTCATACTTCCCGCTTCTGTACGAAAACGACGTCCGTCACCTCGTCCCGAGCGTCGGCACCCGCACGTTGCTCATGCATTCGGTCGCGAATCCGCTCATCCCGGTTCAGCACAGCCGCTACCTCGCGACGTACCTCGCCGATGCACGGCTCGTCGAACTCCCCGGCCGGGACTTCGCGTTCTGGGGTGAGGATCGGGACCGGATCGTCGACGCCATGCAGGAATTCCTCACCGGCACGCAGCACTTAGAGGCTGCAACGCGGAGGCTCACAACCGTCCTCTTCAGCGACATCGCGAGCTCGACCGACGAAGCGGTACGACGAGGCGACAGTCGGTGGGCCGAGCTGTTGGCGCATCACGACGCGATGGTGAAGAGCCAGCTCGACCGCCACCACGGGAAACAGGTCAAGCACACGGGTGACGGCATCATGGCCACCTTCGACGGCCCAACGCGCGCGTGTTTGTGCGGCCTGGCGCTCCGTGACGGAGCGCGGAAGATGGGACTCGAGCTCCGGGTCGGCGTCCACACCGGAGAAGTCGAGGTTCGCGGCGCGGACATCGGTGGCATCGCGGTCCACGTCGCTGCACGCGTACAAGCACACGCCGAGCCCGGCGAGGTCCTTGCTTCCCGGACGATCCCCGACGTCGTCGCAGGATCGAGCATCCAGTTCGAGAGCAGGGGCGAACACGAACTCAAGGGCGTCCCAGGGAAATGGCTGCTCTACGCCGTCACCGACCGTTAGCCCAAGGGGCAGACCTCGTACGATGCGTCGGTCGCCCCCGTAGCTCAGGGGATAGAGCACCGGTTTCCTAAACCGGGTGTCGGAGGTTCGAGTCCTCCCGGGGGCGCGGGCGGGTCGCTATGCTGGCCTTCGCTAACGGCGATCTGCCGTCAACTTCCCTCCCCCTAGAACTGATGCAAACGCACGTGTACGGCTGCGACGGTTCTTTCCATCGAGCGGGAGCGCATCTGTGACGAACGGTAGGAGTAAGCGAGCGACGATCTTTCTCGCAGTGTCGATGACCGTCGCGCTGCTGGCCGCAGCTTGCGGTACGCGGCTGGACGAGAACGACGTCCGGGCCGCTCAGTCGGAGCGAACACAGCAGACCTTCGATCGCACAGGACGAACCGCCGGCGAGGAAACAACTATCGGCTCAACGACCACCGGCGGCGGCACCTCTGGAGCACCCAACGTGGCCGCCGGTGACCGCACCGGTATCGATGAAAGCTCGATAAAGGTCGGCGGGATCTTCCCGCTCTCAGGTGGTTTGTCTGCACTGGGACGACCGGTCGAACAGGCTGCGCGTTCCTACTTCCGGCACGTCAACGACACGGGCGGCATCAACGGACGAAAGGTCGACTTCATCGCCGAGGACGACGCCGCCGATCCGAACCGAACGCGCAGCGCGGCGGAGAAGCTCGTCAACCAGGACAAGGTCTTCGTGATGGGTCCGTCCTTCACGCCCTTCTCCCCCGACCTGACCGGCTTCCTAGAGGACCGCGGAGTTCCCTTTATCGGGTTCGACGGCAATACCGTCGACGGCTTCAAGTCGAAGTCGACCATCAGTCTCGGCGCATCGATCCCGCCGCACGCCGAAGTATTGGTGCCGTACTGGTACAACAAGACGAAGGCGCAACGCATCGGTATCGTGTACCTCGACGTGCCGCCTGCGCGTGAGTATCTAGAGCACACGCGCGACGTGATCTGCCCGGAACTCGGGTGTCAGGTAGTCAGAGCTCAGCCCGTCCAATTCACGACGACGGATTACGTTTCGATTTTGCTCGGGATGCAGTCCGCGAACGTCAACGGGATATTCATCGTCACCGACCCTGCGTCCGCCGTGAAGCTCCTCATCCAAGCGCGGACGCTGAACTACAAGCCCTCACCAGGGGGTTACCTGGGACAGCACGGCATCTATCTGGATCTCGTTCCCGAAAGCTGCGGCGCGTTCTGTAACGGGATCCTGGCCCCCACGAGCCTGTTCCCACCGACCGTTTCCAATGCGGCAACCAACGAGATGCGCAGGATCGTCGGGACCTACTACCAGGACGTCGAATACGGGTACTTCACCGAGCTCGGTTACGCGTCCGCTCGGTTGTTGGTAGATCTCATCAGACGTGCCGGCGCGAGCGCCGATCGTGCAAGAGTCCTCGCTACCGCGCGCTCACTTACGTCCTATGACACCGGCGGCTTCACCAATCCGGACCGGCCGCTCAATCTCACGCCGGGAGTCGAGCATCCGCGCGACATGATCATCGTGCGCATGCAGGGGTCGAAGTGGGTGCAGGACTCCGGCTGGCTACCGTCCCGCTGACGTGGACGCACAAACTCTGGGCGAAGCGATACTGCGCGGTGGCGTTACCGGACTGGGCTCCGGCCTTTTTGCCGTCGCTTTGGTGCTGACGTTCCGGACGACGCGCATCCTGAACTTCGGCTTGGCCGGGATCGCGTCGATCTGCGCCTTCCTGATGTCGACTTTGTGGGGAGCCGGCTCGTGGCCGGTGATACCGGCACTGCTCGTGGTGTTCGCACTCGGCGCTGCGTTGGGCTTCGGCGGCGAGCGCGTGTTTCGTCCATTGGCGGACGCAACCGTTGTCGTGAAGGCCGTCGCCGCACTGGGCCTTCTTCTGGTCAGCCAAGCCGCGATCGCACTCATCTGGGGGCCGGGCGAACGCTTCCTTCCGTTGCTGGTCAACAGCAGCATCGGTTCCGGAGGTCTTCGCATAGCGCATCAACAGCTGCTCGCGGCCTTGGCCACTCTCATCGTCGGTGGCGGGATCGTAGTCTGGACGCGCGCGACGCGAACGGGCACGGCAACACTTGCTGTGGCTGAAGACGCAGATGCAGCACGACTGCTCGGGGTTCGTCCGCAAAGAGTCGCTGCGTTCGTGTGGACCATCTCTGGCGCCATTGCGGCAGTCGCCGGCGTGCTGCTGTCCAGCTTCACCGTTCTGAACACGACAGAGATGACTCTTGCCTTGATCGCGGCTTTGGCCGCAGCACTGTTAGCCGGATTCGAGTCGATCCCGACCGCCGTGGGCGCTTCGGCTGGAGTGGGTGCGGTCACCGCGGCCGCCGCTTCGTTCCCCGAGCTCGCGCGCATATCCGGATTC
This sequence comes from uncultured Actinomycetes bacterium, assembly GCA_963766295.1. Taxonomy (GTDB): domain Bacteria; phylum Actinomycetota; class JAICYB01; order JAICYB01; family JAICYB01; genus JBBDRJ01. The sequence goes on from CAVXYW010000001.1 coordinate 61,676, forward strand.
GTGGAATCCGTCGGCTTCCTCGCGGTCATCGTGGTCGTCCTTGTTCTCAGGCCGCGGCAACTCTCGAACCTCTTGGAGCGCGCGTGATCCAGAGCTCGGAGATCACAGTGCGCGCGAGTTGGATCAGCCGCGCTTTCCTCGCTGCGGTAGTCGCAGCCGCCGCCTTTCCCCTGATCGGTGAGTATCCGGCCCTTGTCGGAACCCTCGCTGTGGTCTTCGGGCTCGTAGCGCTGGGGTTCGTGGTCCTGACGGGCTGGGCCGGCCAACTCTCACTCGGTCAAGTCGTTCCGTACGGCCTGGGTGGTTACGCAGCGGCGTGGCTCGGAGACCAGGTCGGCATCCCGATGGCTCTGGCGATCCCGCTGGCCGCCATCGTTGTCATCCCCGCCTCTGCTCTCGTCGGTCTTGCCGCCGAAAGACTTCGCGGCCTCGATCTCGCCATCGGTACCTTCGCGCTCGCGCTCGTCTGTCAGTTGCTCGTATTCGGGAGCCTGGGACGTGCCCTTGTGGACGACACGAGTGGGACGGCTTCCGTCGTGCAGGTCGTTCGTCCGAGTCTGTTCTCGCTCGACCTCGATTCGAATCGATCCTTCTACCTGTATGCACTCGTGCTCGGCGCCCTCGCGTACGCCGCGGTCGCCTGGCTCGGCCGCATCGCGACCGGACGTGAGCTTCTGGCTCTCGGTGACGATCCGACACGCGCCGCTGTTGCAGGTGTTCCGGTCAACCGTTTGCGCATGTACGCGTTCGTTGTTGCGGGGATGCTCGCATCACTGGCCGGCGGGATCCTCGCCGCCGCGCGCGAAGCCGTTACTCCCGAGACGTTCACCGCTTTCGAGTCCTTGAATCTGCTCGCCATCGCCGTCGTCGGAGGCTTGAGCACAGTTCGCGGCGCAGTGATCGCGGGAGCGTTCGGAGCAATTCTTCCCGAGCTCGCGCGCGTCGACCCGTTCCGGTTCTTGCAAGGACGACTTACCCTCGTTTACGGACTCGCGTTGGTCCTCGTCTTGCTCGCGCGCCGAGGGGGCCTCGCAGCTGCGATCGGCCTCGACAGGAGGCCAGAACCCGATCTCGCGGGCGGTGAAGATCTCGCGCCGGCCGCCGCACCCACCGAACGTGGATCGCTCCTCCGTATCGAAGGCTTACGCGTCGACTACGGCGCCACTCGCGCCGTCGACGACATCACGCTTCGCATAGCGCCCGGAGAGTTCGTCGCACTGGTTGGCCCGAACGGCGCCGGCAAGTCAAGCGTCTTCGACGTCGCCAGCGGTCTGCTGCTCCCGGCCGCCGGGCGCGTTTACTTCGACGGAACCGACATCACCGATCACTCGCCCGAAGGCAGAGCCGCGCTGGGACTCGGACGAACGTTCCAAGCCGCACGTGTCTTCCAATCGTTGTCAGTTGGCGAGAACCTCCTCGTCGCCGCGCATCAATCCGGACGAGCCGTCGCGCACGCCGTTGCCGGCAAGCTCCTCGACCAACTCGACCTTCGCGAAGTCGAAACGGAGCTGCCCGGCTCCCTTCCCTTCGGTTCCTTACGTCTCTTGGAAGTCGGACTCGCGCTGGCCGGACGTCCCGGGCTGCTGCTACTGGACGAACCCGCCGCCGGCCTCGACGGAACCGATCTCGACCGCCTGGCCGAGTTGCTCGAAGACCTCGGCCGCGGCGGCGTATCAGTCTTGCTCGTCGATCACGACCTCGCTTTCGTCGGCCGGGTAGCACAACGCGTGGTTGTGATGGATCAGGGACGCATCATCGCCGACGACACTCCGCGCAAGGTTGCGTCGAACCGCGGAGTGCAGGAAGCGTTCCTCGGAACCACCGCCCGCGAGCTTGCTCCCGTTAAAAAGCGTTCGAGCCGCAAGAAGACAAAGCGACCGGCCAAGCGAAGTCGTAGAAAGGACCTCACCCGTGCTTCGCGCTGACAAGGTCGAGGTTCGTTACGGCGCGATCACTGCCGTGCGCGGAGTTTCGCTTCGCGTCGAACAAGGCGAAGCGCTCGCCGTGCTCGGACCCAACGGCGCAGGCAAGACGAGCTTGCTCCGCGCTGTTTCGGGATCGATACGGCACTCCGGGGCCGTGAAGGTTGACGGCACCGAGGTAACGTCGCCGGAACGTGCGCTCGCGGCGGGCGTAGCGCATGTTCCGCAGGGCCGGGGATTGTTCCGCCGTTTGACGGTTGCCCAGAATGTCGCGCTCGGAGCGGCGGGTTCCCGCCGCATGCAGCGCAACACCTCTATCGCCGAGGCCCTTGAGCGGATACCCGAGCTCGAGGGTTGGTGGGACCGGCGGGTTGGATCGCTGTCGGGCGGCGAGCAGGTGCTCGTCGCTTTGGGACGGCTCATTTCCCAGCGCCCGCGCTATGCGCTCGTCGACGAGCTGTCGCTGGGTCTGGCGCCGATCGCACGCGATCGCGTTGAAGGCGAGCTACGGCGTTTGCGCGACGACGGCGTCGGGCTTGTCGTCGTCGACCAGCACGCGCCACGTGCACTAGCTCTGGCCGACCGCGTTCTCGTGCTTGAACGCGGTTCGGCCGTGATCTCCGATCAGGCACGAAGGATCGGGGCAGATCGAGTGGCAGCGCTCGCCTTGGGAGTGCGCCGATGACACGGCTGCACGGACCGCTGCGTACGACAGCAGTCCGGTCCATTTCCGTCCTAAGTGCTCTTTTTCTTGCGTTCGGCTTGCTTGCCGGCTCCGCACGCGCGCAGGTCGACGTGCCCGATGTCTATGAGTCATCGGCAACGGCGGGCGGTGTCCACGTCGAGATCGCCGTGCCAGCCTTCTTCGAGGCTTTCGGTCCCTACTCCTTCTCCGAAGCGTCAAACGAGGCGTCGCACAGCTATCAGGCACCGCTTTACATGGGGTTCTTCCTCACGGCGGCCGTAGAGCAATTCGGCTTCCCGCCACTTCCTGGAACAAGCGAGACTCTCTTCCCTCAGGGGCCGACGGAAGCCGGCACACCGCAGACTCCCGTCGACGCGAACGGTTTCGAGTCCTCTGGTCGAAGCACGGCGACCGGCGCGTCCGGGTCCGCCGTCGTCACACGCGGAGCAGTAGCTCCCCTGTTCGACATCGGCCTGGGCAAGGCCGAATCCTCGGTTCAGGCCGATGCCGGCGGCGTCACTGCGAAGTCTTCCCTCGTGTTGGAGGACGTCGGACTGTCCGACGGGCTTTTCTCCATCGACCACGTCGTTGGATCGGCTCAGTCCCGCGCGACGGGCAAGTCCGGCGAGGGAACGACGGCGGGAACCATCACGCTCTCCGGAATCCGGCTGGCGGGGATCCCGATCGACCTTCCCATCGAGAGCCTCCCTACGGGCGACGAGCTTCCACTCGGAGGCATAACGATCGAGCGCCTGGCCGACCAACGAACACTCAGCTCGAACGGACAGATCGCCGAGATACATCTGGGCGGGTTCCGCATCACGATCGATCAGCCGGCAGCCGAGTTCAAGTTCAGCGTCACCATCGGCGATCTGATCGCACGCTCGCGTGTCGTCGACCTCGCCGATGCGCAACCTGTAGACACATCGGAGGGAACGGTCACCCAGAGCACGGTCGGAGCGACGACCACAACGCCCGTCATCCGGCGCACACCGGGCGAGGAGTCGCTGATCACGAGAACCGTCGTAACAACTGCGCCGGTCAAGGGTGGCAACTGGATAGCGATCGCGGCGCTGTCCGCACTCGCGGCTCCCTTGTCGCTGATCATCCGTCGTGCGTTTCAAGCAGGACTGCGTCCGTAAACGTTGAAAGAGAGAGGAGAAAGCGATGCAGGAGTTCTTTAGCAAGCTCGACCGCAGGCAGGCTCTGGCCTGGGGGTTCATCGTCGCCGGCGTTGTCGTTGGATTGATCGGCTGGATCGGCGTCAGTGGGCGCGACATCGAGGCACTCCAGCTTCCGTATCTGGCCAGCGGTGCTGTGGGGGCTCTGGTGCTGACGGCGATCGGGGCCGCGTTGTTGATCTCGTCCGACGTCCGCGCCGATCGCGAACGCGCCGGACGCCTGGAGGCTGAAGTCTTGGAGCTGCAGGATCTCGTGCGTCGCCTGTCGGACCAGATCGAGGGACGACCGGCTACTCGCAGGCGGCGACGCGCGGGTTAGAGCTCTCCGCCGTTCTCCAGCCAGTCACGGGCTCCTGCTTGTGGAACCGCTCGAGTCACGGCTTGCTCGTACAGCTCGAGCTCACCGGCGCTGAACGTGTCGATCCAGCGCCCGTTCGTTCCCTTGTTGACGAAGGTTTGGGAGCCACCTTCGAAAGCGAAGTTCGTCTCGGGCAGCAGACGATCGGCGTCGGCCTTCATCGACCCAAACGACGCCGCCTCGACAAGTGACGGCCAGACTTCCTCGGGTATGTCGAAGCCTGCGAACGCCGCAACTTCTCGCATCTTCCCCTCGAGATCCCTCTTCATGTCGTTGTAGTGGACCAGCAGCACGTTCGGAAGATCCCTGTAAGGCCAGAAGGACATGAAGTGATGGTGGTGCGACCAGAACGGATACCCGTCCGATTCCCAAGAAAAGTCTGACCGCGTCATGTAGTCGCGCCAGAACTCATGGATGTCGTCCGGACATCGAGGGCACGGTCCGCCAACCGGATCGTTCATGGCCAGGAGGTCGTAGGTGAATTGCGTATAGGACCCGTAGTGGTTCCAGAGCGACATGAAAACGTCGCGTGTATCCCGGACGACACAGATGTATCTGACGCTTTCGTGGTACGGCAGGGCATCGAGCGGAAGATGACTCTTGAGGAACCGCCGATGCTCCATCGCTTCGATGCGTTCGTGCAAAAGATCGCTCGGCTCCTGGAAACGTGCATCGACCCACGGCGAAACTTGCCAGAGCGTCGTCGGCAGGTCGCCGGTTCCGAAAACGAACAGGCTGAAGATGCGCTGCATCCATGTAGTGCCGGCCTTGATCGACGTAGAGATGACTACGTCGGTGTCGCGCGGTTTGAACGCGTCCCAGCGCGTCGAATCCAGATGGTGGTTCTGATAGACACGCGTTCTCTCCGGACGTGTAGCCGGAGGTGTTGCGGACTCTCTACCGGTGTCCGTTGCGCTCAACAGCGTCGCGCGCGACCTGCGAGTAAACGCTCGGTCCTGTGATCTTCAAGGTCGGGCCGGTTTCGACCAACGGCCCGGGCTCGGTCGGTTCTTCATCTGACGGCGAGGCCGGCTGTTCGGTGAGAACCGACTTGTGGACGATCACCAGCTCGTCGGCAAGCTCGATGCCGTCGTGCCCTTCGCGGCGCGCACGCACGAGCTTGCGAAGCAGGTACACGGGCAGCTGCCTGCTGCGCACGCCCCAGCGCCGCGCGAGGAGGGTAAGGCCATAGCCGAACTCGAGCAGCGAGACGCCCGAGAGCGCCATTACGTTCGTTGCCGCGCCTGTTTCCGTCAGCTGACCGGACGGGGTGGCGGAAGGGCTAACGCTCGGAGCCGGCGTGGCCGTCGCTGTTCCACCGGCCGACCGAAGGCCCTCGCACGGCGTTCCGTCTCCGTCGGTGTCCAGGCCGAAGGGGTCCGGGTTGTTTGGGTCGTCGTCCTTGTGGTCGTCGTAGTACGTCTGCGCTTCTTCGGTGGTGTCGAAGGACGTGCAGTCGATGGCTCCGGTCGGCGATGCCGTCTGCGCCCAGGCACTCGGACCGGCGAGCCAAAGCAACGCGATCGTGCCCAGTACGGCCGAAAGTCTTCCCGCCCAACGCATCGTGCGCCCCGTCACCTTTGTTTACGGAAGTCCTATTGACATTACAGAACCCAACTGACCCCAACAAATCTATCGGATGCGGTCAAACACGACTCAGATCTAACACTCCGTGCACCGGCGGGGGCTCGTCGCTCTCGCCGGCCATCAGCTCGAGCAGCTCTACGGCGCCGTCCAAGCGGGCTGTGCGCCTTGGGAGTCCGTCAAATGGGTGACGCCCGGACGCCAGGATCTCCAGAGCTCGGCGGTAAGCCGGGCCGTCAACGCCCAAGGCGCCGATGATGTTGATCTCCTTGTAGACGATCAGATCGGGCCAGAAACCGGGCGTTTCACTCGTGCCGCGCGTCCCGGCCATGACCACAGTGCCGTTGGATCGCACCAGGGACAGAGCTTGGGCAAGAGCGTCGGGGGCCTTGGCGGTTACGTCGATCACGACGTCGGCTAAGGCCCCACCCGTCGCTTCGCGCAGGGCCTGCACGGGGTCATCGGAGCGGACATCGCAGACGACGTCTGCTCCGAATACCCCTGCCTGCTCGAGGCGAGGCTGATCGTGCGGCCCGGCCCCCGTGACCATCACAAGCCCGGCACCCGCTTCCTTCACGGCAACGAGGGCCGAGATGCCACGGATGCCGGGACCAAGGATGGCGACCACGTCGCCCTCCTTGGTTCCCGGCACAGTGACCCCCCAGCGCACGCCGGCGCCGAGTGGGTTGAAGAGCGTTGCTTGGATCGGGTCGAGGCTCTCCGGAACTTTGTGAAGGATCGTGTCACCAGCGAGGTATTGATGCGTCGCGTACCCGCCCCACAGACCGGGCGACTTGTCGACCGAGATGAAGCCGTACATGTCACGCAGACCGTGTCGCCGGCAGCGGTTGTAAGCGCCGGCGCGGCACTCGTCACATTCCCGGCACGAAAGGAACACCTCGACGGCGACTCGGTCGCCTTCATTCACTTGCCAGCGCTTCGAAGCTGCGGAGCCGATACGTTCGATCACTCCTATCGTTTCGTGACCGGGGACGAACGCGAAGTTCGCAGGCAAGTGGCCGGTGAACTCCTCGTGATCGGTACCGCAAAGTCCGCACGCTTCGACACGAAGCAATCCGTCGTCGTCACCGATCTCGGGCAACGGGAACTCACGCGTTACGAGTCGCCGCGGTTCCTCCAGAACGAGGGCTGATGCGGTACTCACGGGGGCGTAGTCTACAAATGTGACCACACAAGCCGACGCACACCGCATCGACATCTCGTCATCAAGCGCTCACGTGGTTATCCGGCGCGAAGGTGTCGTTTTGGCCGAGACGAAACGTCCGACGTTGCTGAAGGAAGGAAAGCTGCCCACGCGGTACTACCTCCCGATCGAGGACGTCTCCATCGATCTGCGCCCGACGGAAAGCACATCCCATTGCCCGTTCAAGGGTGACGCGTCCTACTGGTCCGCCGATGTCAACGGGGAACCGCTCACAGACATCGCCTGGACGTACCCGGACCCGATTCCGGGAGCAGAGAAGATCGCCGGCCTCGTGTGCTTCTACAACGAGAAGGTCGACATCGAAGTCGACGGCAAGCAGCTGGAGCGACCGAAGACACCCTGGTCGTAGGCCGGTATGCCGGTCACTCAGATCCCGGAGACCGTTGCGGCGTTAAGTGAAGCCTTCGTCGCCGGACTGGAGGAAACGCTGGCTCGGAACTTCGCCGGCCTGTTTCTGTACGGCGCTGCATGCTTTCCGCCGTCCTCCGTGATCGACTTCGACGGACACGTCCTCTTGAACGAACCGTTGACCGACGAAGACCGGAAGAATCTCGACGCGATGCACGCGCGTATCCGTCCTTTGCCGCTGGGTGACGAGATGGACGTTTGGTACATCACGATCGACGACGCACGCTCTGCGAAACCGCCCACGCATCAACGAAACACGACGATGACCGACGGATCCTGGGCCCTTATTCGCGCGCACGTGCACGCCGGACGTTTCATCCAGGCCGCCGGTCCCGATCCACGCGAGATAGCGCCCGTACCGACGTGGCCGGAACTGGATATCGCTTTGCAGAACGAGCTGGACTGGCTCGCCAAGCACTTCGACGACGCGCCGGCCTACGTGACCCTGAACCTGTGTCGCATCCTGGCCAGTTACGAGAACCGCGACGTCGTCCTGTCCAAGCTGCAAGCCGGCATCTGGGCCATCGGCGCTCTCGATGTCGACCACCATCCGGGGATCCGGGCGGCCCTTTCGTCCTACGAAGCCGGCAAGTCCGGCGCGGGCGATCCGGAACTGGAAGACGTCAAGACCTTCTTCGATGTGATGACGGAGAAGATCGAGCGAGCGAGAGCGCTCGGCTAAGAGGCTTCTTCTACGGACTCGGCGTCGTCGGGTTCGGGGAACATCTCGACGGCGACCGACTCCATGCGTTCGTGCACTGCGTCGTGCCAGGACTTGTCGCTCGAGAGTCGCGACAGCTGCTCGTGGTCTCGGGAAACGACTCCCCGCTCCACGATCATGTGCAATCCGATGTGGACGAACGGGCTGTCGTGGTCACCGGAGCTGAAGTGGCTGTCGGCGTCCATGAAGGCCGCCGCGTGCTCGGGGTGCTGCTCGACGATGCGGGCCAGCTGACGCTCGCCCTCGACCATCCCGCCCTCCGACAGGAGCGCCTTCATGAGCCGGGCGATCTCCTTGCGCGTCTCCTCTTCGAGCTGCGCTATCGGTGTGTTGGGAACGGTCGGCGCCGCAGCCTTTGGCGGGCGCCGCGGCTTGCGGCGCCTCCCCCGGGGCCTTCCCCCAGGGCGCGGCGGACGTCGACGTCGAGACAAATGTTCCTCCTAGAACCTTCAAGGCGAGCCCCATCGCGCCAGCCGAGCCGGCGCGCCTTGGTCCAACGAGTCTATCCCCAACCCTCGGGCGGGGGCTTATTTTTAGCCTCCGGAGCTAAAGGAGGCCTTCGGACTCCAGCCAATCCGCGGCTATGTCCTCTGGGTCTTCGGGATCCACTTCCCGACTCGCCCGGTTGTTGAAGTCAGTCAAGTCTTCGGTCGTGATTTTCTCGGTCACGGAGTTCAATAGGTCCACAAGCTCGTTGCCGTGCTCTTCGATGACCTCGTCCCGGAGAACGGGAACGATGTTTTCCGCCGGGACTATGCCGAGGTCGTCCTCCAGGGAAACGAAGCCTTCTCTCGCGATGCTTCCGTCCGTGCTGAAGATGTTGGCCGCTTGGACTTGGTTGGACTTGAGTAGATCGACCAAGCCTGCGTCGACCGACCTGATCTCGCGGAAGTTGATGCCCGCCGCGATAAGCCGGGCGCAGAACCTCGGTCCCGTCTCAGGATCTGTGGCATCGCACTCCGCGGGCGCTCCCATAACCAGCTGGCCGGCCACGGGTCGCAGATCGCTGAACTTCGTAAGGTTATTGGTGTCCGCGGTCGCCTTATTGACCACAACGCCATCCTTGTCCTGCGCAGGGGCGTACTCGAGGGCCGTAAGGTTGCGATCCTCGAGAGCCGCCACAAGTGCGTTGTAGGTCTCCATCGAGTCGGTCTTGGCAGCGTTCGAATCACCTGTCACGTGGACGGTCAGTGCTCCGATGTACTCCGGGACCAGATCGACGTCGTCCGACTCCAATGCGCTGAAGTACTGGTCGCGCGTACCCAGGTCGAGGTTCTTTTCGACCTCGTAACCCTCCGCTTCGAGAGCTTGGGCATAGATCTCACCGAGGATGATCGATTCAGGGAAGTTCGCAGAACCAATGGTGATGGTGGGTCCGCCGCCACCTTCGGAATCGCAGGCAACGAACAGGAGCATGGCCGACGCCAATACCGCTAGAGCTTTACGCACCCCGCACCTCCCAGAAAGTGGTTGTAATCGCTAGCGACGATAGCAAGCCGCCGGTTCAGGCCGCCCGGCCGCCCAAGATTCCGGCGTCGGCTCTGGTCAGCCGTTGCACACCGGCCGGGAGCAAGATCCGCTCGAGTAGCGAGAAGAAGAGCTCCGTCGCCACCGCAAGAAGTGCTACGAGCAAGGCTCCGGCAAAAACCTCATCGAAGTCGCGCTTCGCGATGCCGTCGATGATGAACCGCCCCAGACCACCCCAGCCGATGACGGCACCGAGAGAGGCCGTAGCAACGACTTGCACCGCTGCAACGCGCGTTGCGGCAAGGATCACAGGTGCCCCCAGCGGCAGCTCGACGCGGGTGAGTACGTCTCGCTCGCGTAGACCCATTCCCCGCGCCGCATCCACGGATCGAGGATCTACACCTCGTATCGCCGTGTAAGCGTTCGTGAACATAGGGGGCAGCGCGAGAAGGAACAGCGCGGCAAACGTCGACCAGAAGCCGTACGCGATTCCTAGACGGATCGTCAACGGGAGAGCAACGGCCAGGATCGCGAAGGAGGGTAACGCGCGTCCGATGTTTATGACGCTCACCGCAAGAAACGCGCCGACGCCAGCGTGGCCGATGAGCATGCCTATGGGGATCGCCACTAAAGCCGCGCACCCGATCGCGAAACCCGATAGCTGGACGTGTTCCCAAAGGCGATTGGGCACACCGTCGATACCCGACCAGGTTGCGGGGTCCGAGAAGAAGCCGACGACGTCCGACATGAATTGCATCAGGCGGTCCGCCGACGGGCCCAGGGTGTGAGCAACTGCTGGACGGCCAGAAGAACAACGTCGAACGCAACCGCCATCGCCACAGAGAGAAAGGCGCCCAGCACCAGCGGCGTATCGAATGACCGCCGAAGTCCGTCGAGGATGAAGTATCCGTATCCGCCCTGTCCTATGAGGGCCGTGATCGTGACGAGGCCGACAGTAGTCACCGTTGCGATACGCAGCCCGGCGATGATCACGGGCAGAGCGAGCGGCAGTTCGATCGTAAGGAACATGCGCCATCTCCTGTAACCCATAGCCAGGGCGGCGTCACGAGTGGATGAAGGTACGCCATCGATCCCGGCGACGATGTTTCGGATCAAGATCAGAAGCGTGTACGACACAAGGCCTATCTCGGCAGTGACGATGGAGAGCCCTGTTGCCGGAATCAGCAACGCGAACAACGCGATGCTGGGGATCGTGTAGAGAACGCCGGTTATCCAAGTGATCGGTGCATACGTGCGCCGATACCTGATGGCAATCATCGATAGGCACATCGCTAGTACGAAACCCACCGCAACGGCTATCGCGGTGAGACGTAAGTGTTCGCCGGTCCGCTCCCAGACGTCGTCGAGATGGTCCATGACCCAGCTCCACCTGACGAGAGGCTCCGTCATTTCACCTCACGTCCGATCCGATCGAGCGTGAGGATCCCCAGGTGGTTGCCGTCTCCGTCGACAACGATGGCTTCTTCGGCCTCGGTGCGAAGCATCGCGAGCAGAGCGTCAAGCAGATTCGAGTCCGGCGCCACAACGGGGCGGCCGTCGGAACCGTCTGCGGCTTGGAGATCGACGTCAGCCACGCTTATTAGCCGCAATCTCCTCATCCCACGCTCGGATCCGACGAACTCCGCAACGAATTCGTTCGCGGGGTGCGCGAGGATCTCGGCGGGAGCCGCGTTCTGCTCGAGGATCCCGCCGACGTTCAGCACCACGACACGGTCGCCGAGCTTTATGGCTTCGTCTATGTCGTGTGTGACGAACACGATCGTCTTGTGCAGCTGCTGCTGGAGACGCCGCAGTTCGTCCTGCAAACGGAACCTGACTATTGGATCGACCGCGCCGAATGGCTCGTCCATAAGAAGGACTGGAGGATCGGCAGCCAGGGCGCGCGCGACTCCGACGCGCTGCTGCTGACCGCCGGACAGCTCGGACGGATACCGGTTCGCCAGTCCTGCATCCAGACCGACGAGCTCCAGGAGCTCAGACACCCGAGCCGCCGTTCGCTCCCTTTCCCATCCCAGGAGCTTCGGGACCGTTGCGACATTCGCCGCCACCGTCCTATGTGCGAACAGACCCACCTGCTGGATGACGTAACCGATCCCGCGGCGGAGCTCGTGGGGAGGCAGCGAACGGATGTCCCGGCCGCCGATCGTGATCGTCCCCGATGTGGGCTCGATGAGGCGGTTGATCATCCGCAGGGTGGTCGTCTTGCCACACCCGGACGGGCCAACCAGGCACGCAACCTCGCCCTCGTCCACCTCTAACGACAGTTCGCGGACGGCAGGCTGCGAAGAACCGCCGAAAACCTTCGACACGCGATCCAGACGGATCATCGGCTCCACATTTGCCCCTTTGGCCTCTTTAGCCCCCTCGTAGACCCTCGCAGATCGATGCTAGAGAAATCCCTGGTCACAAGGGGGCAAAGCGGAACTTTTTTCGGCTCCCGTGCGTTACATAGGTACACGGCTGGCGTTTGACCGAGCGGACGCTCGGAAACTGCCCCGAGAAGGACCTTTATGGACCACGAAAACGACACTGATATTCGCGTCCCTCAAGGGGGCGACGAAACCTACACCGACCTCGTTCGGCTGTTCCTGAACGAGATCGGCCGGTACCCCCTGCTCACCGCCGACCAGGAGATCTCCCTGGCCAAGCGCATCGAGAAGGGGGACGACGAAGCGCGGGACGAGATGATCCGTTCCAACCTCCGTCTCGTGGTCTCGATCGCCAAGCGCTACCAAGGCCGCGGCCTGTCGTTCCTGGATCTCATCCAAGAGGGCATGCTCGGCCTCATCCGCGGTGTCGAGAAGTTCGATTGGCGCCGCGGATTCAAGTTTTCGACGTACGGCACGTGGTGGATCCGCCAGGCCATCGGCCGCGCGATCCACAACCACTCGCGGACCATCCGCCTGCCCGCGCACCTGCTCGACAGGGAGCGGAAGGTGGAGACGGCCGTGCGCTCACTGGCTATCGAGCTCGGGCGGGAACCGACCGAGGACGAGATCGCGAAGGCCGCGAAGGTTTCGCTGCGCGAGCTGAAGCAGGTTCGCGAGGCCGCTCGGGCCGTGACGAGCCTCGACGTGCCCATCGGCGAGGACGGCGAGACGTCCCTCGGTGATCTTGTGGCTTCCGTTCCCGATGAGGCCGCAGAAGAGATCCACGAGGCCGACGAACGCGCGAGCCTCCGCCGCGCCGTGGCCGACCTGCCGTCTGACGAGCGCAACGTCCTCGTCCTTCGTTTCGGTCTGGCCGGCAACGATCCGATGACCCTGCAGCAGGTGGCCGACGAGCTCGACTCGACGCGCGACCGTGTGCGGCGCATCGAGCGCGACGCGCTGACCAAGCTCGCCGACGAGCTGGTTGACCTGCGCGAAGCCGTCTAGCTTCGCTAGGCTTCCTTCCCGTCCGTACATAAGGGGGAGGACCCAATGAAGGCAGTCATCGTTCGCGAACTCAACGCGCCCGTCGAGATCATCGAAGCACAGGTCGGAGCCGTTGGACCGGGGCAGGTCAAGGTCAAGATCGTCGCCGCCGGCGTATGTCACTCCGATCTTTCGGTCCAGAACGGCACGATCCCGTGGATGTTCCCGGCTCTGCTGGGTCACGAGGGCGCCGGCGATCGTCACCGAAGTCGGCGAAGGGGTCGACACCCCGGCCGTCGGCGACCACGTGATCTTCAACTGGGTCCCCTTCTGCGGTCAGTGCAACTTCTGCAAGAGGGGCGAGACGTGGCTGTGCGGCAACGGCTACGGCCTCGGAATGGTGCCGGCCGCGTTCGACGGAGGCATGGCCTTCCCGATGGCCGGGACCGGGACGTTCGCCGAAGAGGCCGTCGTCCACAAGTCCTCAGCGATCAAGATCCCGGACGACATTCCGCTTGGACGTTGCTGCTCTCGTCGGCTGCGGCGTTACGACCGGTGTCGGTGCCGCGCTGAACACGGCGAAGGTCGAGAAGGGCTCGACCGTTCTCGTCATCGGTTGCGGTGGCGTCGGGATGAACGTGATCCAGGGCGCCAAGATCGCCGGAGCGTCCGCGATCGTCGCCGTCGACCGCTTCGAGAACAAGGCCGAAGAGGCCAAGCGCTTCGGCGCAACGCACGCGACGACGCCGGAAGGTGTCGACGCGCTCAAGGCCGAGCTGACCGGTGGCGAGGGGTTCGACTACGCGTTCGAAGTCATCGGACTGTCGCAAACGATCCGCGCGGCCTTCGACCACACGCGCAAGGGCGGAACGACGGTCGTCGTCGGTGTCGGACGCGCCGAAGATCAGGTTCAGTTCTCCCCGCTCGAGTTCCTGCTGAAGGAGCCGAAGATCCTGGGCTGCGTCTACGGATCGTCCGCGGTCGAGAAGGACTACCTGCGCTTCCTCCAGTACTGGCAGAAGGGCGAGCTCGACCTCGAGGGCTTGATCTCCAAGCACATCTCGATCGAGGACGTGCCCTCCGCCTTCGAGGCATGGGAACCGGCGAAGTCATCCGCCAAGTCATCAACTTCGGCTAAACGCAGTTAGATCGAGCTAAGCGCCGAGCGGGTCGCAGATGCGGCACGGTGTCATGCCGCGCGTATTTGCGGAGACGCGCCGCAAGCCTGAGCGGCCGGCCACTACCGGACAATCCGGCTTGTGGAACTGCGTCCCGCTTCGCGTCGCTACGAACGTGGCCGCCCGAGCAGAAGGTGCGCGAACAGAAGAGGACGCCGACCTCGTCCTGTTGCGCGGGTTCTGGCCGTTGAGGTTCGCGCCGTCGAGCGTCTCCGCGATCCGATCGAGCAGTTCCGATGCGCGGTCGGACTGCGAGCGTGACTCACGCATGAGACGAGTAACCCAGTAGGCGAAGTACACGAAGCCGCCGAGGAAGACGAGCGCAAGACCGAGCAGACCGCCCGAGATCAGATACGGCGTCTGCTCGAACGGAAAGCCCGTGTTGGCCGCACCCAGCCAACCGATGATGATCGCCACAAGTCCGCCGACGATCAGGACGGCACCGAGAGCGAGCATCAGGCGATCCGGATCCAGTCCGCGTGATCCGCGAACGCGCGAAACGGACTCGCGCAGCTTCTCGAATCGGCCGATGGCCTCCATCTCGGAGGTGGCTTCGGGGTCCTTGGTTCTTTTTCGTGTCCTACGCCCAGCTCGAGCCATCGTCGTTAGGTTCCTCCGTTGGGACAGGCCGCCACAACACCGCGGGCGGCGAACAATCGGTCCGCGGCCATCATCAGCGGCCGCGACGAAGCGAGAGCCACGAGCAGCAGAACGATCACAAGCCAGAGTGGCACGCCTTCGTAGTTGGTGCTGAGAGAAACCGGAATATTGCCGCTCGGCACGCTGGTTGGCGTATCAACTGTTCCGGTGTCAGTGCTCGTATCGACGGGCACCGACGTATCGCCGCTGGTATCGGCAGCCGGCGGAGCGGCGATGTCGACCGGCGGTGCCTGGTCGATGCCTAGGCCGGTTCCGGCCGAAACGACGGCGGGCGCGATCGAGATGCTGATCGTCTGATCGAAGGTGATGTTGTCCGTTATCTGCTTCCTGATGTCGGGAGGCAGCAGTGCGAGAAGGGCGTTCAAAGGATCGGACTTCATCGTCACTATCACGCCCCCGAGAGCACGAGTCGCGCTCGGCCCCGAGATGGTGTCGATAGGGGCCGCGAGCTCGATCGAGATTCCCGCTTGTGCAAGGGCCTGATTAACGGCTTGCTGCAGGACGGCGACTCCGGGCCCGGTTTGATCCGCGACCTTCACGCCTTCGTTGTCGATCTTCACGGGGATGCCGGCGACTTCAGCGCCTACCACCGATGTCGTTCCCGCGACCGAGCCTTTCTCACCGTTGCTTCGCGCGGTCGCGCGCGTAACCACACCTTCGATCGTCAGCGCACCTATGGACAGATCGCTCACTGCGGCTTCGGCCATCGACACGGCCCCCGCTGTGTCGAAACCTGTGGACGTCATCGACGTCTGGGTGCCGAGGTTGATGATCGCCGGGAACGCAAAGCTGTTGAGGTGAGCGTTGGCTTCGGTGAAGGTGTCGTGCGCTTTGGAGCTCATCACCGAAGTGCCGAGCTGGAAACTCGAGTCCTGAGGTCCGGCCGGGTAGAACGTCTCGGCGCGCACCGGATAGGTGGGCAAGTCCAACGGGATGTCGGTCATGGCTTGCTCTTCGATGATCCCCAGGATGAACGGCGGCAGCGCCGCTACGACCTGGCCCGGCCAAACCAGGCTCCCCAACCCATATCCGGACGGTCCGGACTTGAACGATGCCTCGCTGTACGCAAGATTCAGCTCGCCGGTCGGGGTCGCCGGTACTCCGAGGCTCGGCGAGTCGAACACGAGTTGGACCGCCGTAGCTTTCGTCCCCATGTCGTAACCGGCGAAGTCGGCTGAGGTGAGACCTATCGCGAACTGCGTCCCAATAACGACGACCGGCACCCAAAGCAATAGGACGACACCGATCCGGACTGCACGTCGCACCCTCACTTAGTTCCTCCGAGGTATGCGCCGGAGAGCTCTTTGGCTATGTCCTTCGGTTCGCCGATGGCTCGCACTTTTCCTTGGGTCATGATCGCGGCGTAATCGGCAACGTCCAGCGCGGTACGTGCGTACTGCTCGGTCAACAAGGATCGCGACGCCGTCTTCAGCTATGCGCTTCACGTGCTCGAAGAGCTCAGCAACGATCAACGGGGCCAGCCCCATGGAGATCTCATCGAGGAGCAGCAACGCCGGGTCGGTCGACAGCGCCCGCGCCATCGCGAGCATCTGCTGCTCACCGCCGGACATCGTTCCGGCCAGCTGCATTCGACGCTCGTGCAGACGCGGGAACCGATCGAAGGCACGTTCCTTGACCTGCTTGAACGACGTGCCTCCGTACGTCACCATCTGCAAGTTTTCCTCGACCGTCAGGTTCGCAAAGATTCCGCGGCCTTCGGGGATGGTGCAGACACCGGCGCGCGCCAGCGCGTGGGGATCTGCACCATTCACGTGCTTGCCGGCCACGTGCAGACACCCTTGAGTCGGCCGGTGCTGCCCACATGCAACTCGTAGCGTTGTCGTCTTCCCGGCCCCGTTGGGGCCTAGAAGTGCAACCACGCTCCGCGCGGGCACTATGAGGTCCACGCCCTGCAGCACTTCTATGCGGCCGTAGGCGGCGCGCACACCGATCATCTCGAGGACGGGAGGCTCGCTCATCCTGTTCCCAGGTAGGCCTTCTGCACACGCTTATCCTGAACGGATCTTCTTCGGTGTGCCGTTGGCGATGATCTGCCCGAATTCGAGCACATGTATCCGGTCGCACACCTGCATGACGAGATCGATGTCGTGCTCGACAAGAAGGATCGATAAGCCGCGTTTGGCAAGTTTGCGAAGCAGTTTTCCGAAGTCTTCCGACTCGTCATCGTCCAGGCCCGATGAGGGTTCGTCCAGGAGCAACAGCCTCGGATGCGTCGCGAGTGCGCGTGCTAGCTCCGTCAGGCGCGCGAAACCCGTGGGGATCGAATCGACCCGGTGATCGCGGACCTTGGTCAAACCGACGAGATCGATGAGCTCATCGGATTCTTCGCGCGCGTCCTTCTTCTCGGTCCCGCGAGCCCAGCGCTGGCGTATCTCCGACGCAACGAGGACGTTCTCGAAGACGGTAAGGGAGCCGAAAACCTCCAAACGCTGGAACGTACGGGCCATTCCGAGCCGTCCCCGCTTGAAGGCCGGGATGTTACTGATGTCTACGTCGTCGAATACGACGCGTCCGCCTACGGTTGGTTGCAGACCTCCAAGCACGTTGAAGCATGTCGTCTTGCCGGCGCCATTGGGGCCTATGAGCCCGGTGACCGTCCCTTCGTCGGAATCGACGGACACGTCGACCAGCGCACGGTGGCCACCGAAGGTGACGTTGATCTCCTCAGCTTGCAGCAGCGGCAACGCGCGGCACCTCCTCCACCGGAGCGGGCTCATCCTCGGGCTTAGGGAAGAACCGATCGCGGAGCGGCGCGAGTCGCTGCGATAGGAAGAAACCGACGCCGTGGGGGTTGCGTCCGAGACTTACTGCCGCCGCACCGGTGAACAGGAACACCGCGCCGCCGAGGAAGCCCGTTGCTTCTTGGGTTTGGAGCAGACCGAGCAGCAACCCACCGAGCAACGCTCCCGAAACCGTCGTGATCCCTCCGATGACGGCCATCAGCAGGACGGGAAGGCTCTGGAACATCAGGAAGTCGTTGGTCTGAGCGCTTCCGCGAAGACCGCCGTACATGGCTCCGGCGAATCCGGCCATCGCCGCCGACAGAGCGAACACTCCGAGCTTGGTCGTCGTCAGGTTCACACCGAGCGTCGTGCACGCCGACGGACTGTCGCGCATCGCGGACACCAACCGACCGAATCGTCCACGTCTCAAAACGAGTACGAGTATTCCCAGAGCCGCGAACGCCACGGCAAGAAGGACGAAGAACGTTTGCTCTTCCGAGAACGACACGCCGAACACGTCGAGTCTCGGGACTTCTCGCGCACCGCTCCCGAACAGCCAGGAACGCGGGAACAGCATCTCCTCAGCCAGCACGCCGAAGGCCATCGTCGTGAGCGCGAGATACAGCCCCTGCAATCTGAGCGCAGGTATCGCGACCAAAGCGCCGAGGGGTGCGGCAAGCAACGGGGCCATCAATAAGCCGAGAGGACTCCCGCCGGCACCGAAACGAGCCATGGCGAACGCGCCGATCCCGACGAACGTCATCTGTGCAAGCGAGACCTGGCCCCCGTAACCCGTGAGGACCACCAACGAGAGCATCACGATCGAGAGCGCGAGGCCTTGTCCGGCTCTCACGAGCTCGGCGTCCGACAAAAGAAAAGAAACACCTAAGGCGACGACAACGAGCAGCATTCCGCCTTGTACGGACTCCATGAAGCTCGGCACCCGAGGTCCTCGTTCGCCGGCCTGTCGTCCAACGCGCAGGCGCTCCTCGGGCATGAGCAACAGGACGATGAAGAGCATGATCGTCGGCAGCGCTCCGCGCAGTCCCGGGATGCTGTCGGTGTGCAGCCACGGGAACTCGAGGTATCCCGTCACCAGACCCAAGATCAAGGCGCCGGCAAATGTGAGCGGAAGACTCTTCAGCTTTCCGACGACGGCCGCGGCGTACGCCACAACGACAAGAAGCGTCAGCTTCAGGATCTCGAGGTTGAGGAACGGCGCGATCAGGATACCGGCCACTGCGGCCAGCGACGCTCCCATCGCCCACGACGATCATGCTCACCCGCGCCGGCGAGACTCCGTTCAGTGCAGCGAGATTGCGGTCGTCCACGACGGCGCGCATCGCCACACCGATGCGGGTGCGGTTGAGCAGGTACCAGAAGAAGGCGGCGGCAACTCCCGTCACGCCGATGATGATCAGCTGGTGCGTGGACACGAACACGCCGGACAGACGGAACCCTCCGATGCCGGCGAAGAACTCGGGGAACTGACGGGACTCGGGCGGCCAGATCCCTTGCGCCAAACCCATGAGCATCACCATCAAGCCGATAGTGACGACCAGCGACGTGCCCGTCGCCCGGCCGTGAAGGTGGCGCATGAGAACCCGCTCGATGACGGCACCGAAGATCGGCGCGATCACGAAGACGACAAGGAAGATCGCCAGCGGCGCGGGCAGGTTGCGGTTGAAACGCAGTTCCCAATACGTGAAGGCCATGAACATGCCGATGCCGCCGTGAGCGAAGTTGAAGATCCCCGAAGTGGTGTAGGTAAGTACCAGACCGCTCGCAGCGACGGCATAGATGGAGCCCGTCACGATGCCGATGATCGTGAAGGAAAGGAAATCTCTCATCGAACGGCTGCCCGCATCAGGCCAGGCCCCCGCTGCAGTCGAACCCCGAGGCCGGGGCCAGCCGCGCGAACTTGCCGCCCTTCACTTGTGCGTACACGTTGCACACAGTCGGCAGCTTGGCTCCCGTCTGATGGGGGCCGTGTAACCCGTTGCCGTTCCATTCCTTCGTCGCCTTCAGAGCAGAGAGCATCTTCTCCCGCGTCAGGTCCGGGCCGATCTGGATCGCGAGCTTCTGGAATAAACGGAACGCCGACCACGCGTAGAGGCCGAAGTAATCGGGCACTGCACCTGGCGATCCGCGCTGTAGCCAGCTCTTGTAGAGATTCATCTCCGTGCCGCCCTCTTCGATCAGAGCGGTATTGAGGAAGACGAACGAGCCCTCGACGGCGGCCGCCTCCTTCAGGTAGTCCGGATCGTAGGCGACGGAGTCCCAGTCCCTGACTTTGGGCACGTAGTTCTGCTGGCGCATCGACTTCTGCAGGCGTTGGATGTTCTGGAAGTCCGAAACCATCGTTATGTACTGGATCTTGTTGTTCTGCATGTCGATCACGAAGCGTGTGTAGTTGGCTTCTAGAACCTGGACTTCTTGCCTGTACTTGAAGTTGAATCCGACCGTCTTCCACGCGCGTTCGCGTGCGGCGGCGTTGTTCTTGGTTACGGCCTGGTTGAGCCAGATGATGCCCGCGTTCTTTATGACGTCGGGATAACGCTGGGAGATGTACTTGGCGCTCGTCGTCCCGATCCTCGGTGCGGCGGCCGCATTGACCGGGAATGTGTTGGACGCGTTGTACTTCGGAGCGTTTGTCACGACCGCCGATATGTCGGGGATGCCACAGGCTTGTCCGGGAGCCGCGCTGCCATCGTCAAACGCGGATACGGAACCCACAACGGCAAAAGCAGTGGAGCAGGCATCGAGCATCGCCGCGCGGTTGCCACCGGCGTCGGTCTTGCTGTCGAGCGCTTTAAGGTCGATCTGCCGTCCGCAGATCCCGCCCTGTCCGTTGATGTACGCGGTCGCCGCGCGAGCACCTTGATGCGCCGACTGGAAGAGACCCGGCTGGACGCCACTGATGTCGGCCAGGGTTGCGACGGTCAGCTTGCTCGCCGTTGCCCCGGTATCGGTTTCCTTCGTGGCTTTGGCGCACGTTGCACCCCCGCTACTGCCGACCGCGGTGCCGCCGCCGCCTGTGTCGTCGCCGCCGCCGGTGTCGCCGCCGCCGCCGGTGTCGGTTCCGCCCGATGTGTCGCCGCCGGTTTCGCCGGTCGTGTCACCGGTGGTGCCGCCGTTGGTCGTCCCGACGCCCGAGCCACCGCCGGTCAGCGCAGCGATCGCTTCCGCACGCTCTTCTTCAGAAAGACGCGCACCGCAACCGACGAACACCAAAGCGAACGCGGCAAGAAGCGCGATGACGCGAGTGCGTCGTCCCTTCGCTAAAGCTCGCATCTTCCCCTGGATGCTGTCGCTCCCCGTGGTTCTGACGGACCGTCAGGTTCACCAGACTACATGCGACCGGGCAATCTCTCTTCGGCTTGGGCCAGCGCGCGGCGGTCGACTTTCTGCATCCCTGTGTACGGCAGTTCTCTTACAACGCGAAGAGCTTCGGGAAGCTTGTAGGCGGCGAGCTTGTCCGCGGCGAACGACCGCAGCTCTTCGAGGCTCGGTGTTTGCAACTGCGAACGCGGGACGACGACGGCCACTCCAATCTCTCCCATCACGTCGTCCGGACGCGGGATGACGCAAACCTCGGCGACGGCCGGATGACTCGCGAGAACCGCCTCCACCTCCAGCGGGTAGACGTTGTAGCCGCCGCGGATGTACATCTCCTTGCTGCGCCCGGCCAGTCGCAGACAGCCGCGGTCGTCGATGAAACCTAGGTCCCCCGTGCGCAGCCACCCGTCGCGCAGGGTCTTAGCCGTGTTCTCGGGATCGTTCCAGTACTCCGTCATCATGGCCGGGCTGCGCAGCGTCACCTCGCCGACCTCGCCGTCCGGCATCGGCTCGCCGTCATCGTTGCGGACGACGACCTCGATCCCGTCTCGTGGACGGCCAACCGTGTACAGCGCTTCCTCGTCGGGCGCGTCGAAAGCCGTCAGCGTTCCGACACCGCCCGACTCGGTGGACGAGTACCTCACGGAGTACGCAGCGCCGAAGCGCTTCTTGGCCTCCTCTATGAGCGCCTTGGGCGAAGGACCACCGCCGACGATGATCGCCTTGACGTTGGAGACGTCGTAGTCATCGAAGTTCGGCAAGCGGAGCATCAACGCGACCTGGGCGCCGATACCGCCTACCGACGGCATCTTGTTCTCCGAGATCGTTCGGAGTGCGTCCTCGGCACGCCATTTGCTCAACACGTGGATGCGCGACCCGGCGCGCAGGTACCACGGCAGTTTCGTCATGAAGCCGACGTGACACATCTCGGTGGACGAAAGCATCGGGCCGCCACCGTCCCATTTGCCGCCGTTGTCGAACATCGTTATGGCAGCGAGCTGACGGTTGCAGAAAACCGCACCTTTAGGCTCGCCGGTCGTGCCAGAGGTGAAGACGATCGTCGCCACTCGTTCGGGATCCAATGGGAGCCGGCGAGGAACTTCTGATTCGTCTCCTCGCAAGGTCGGCAAGATGTCATC
Organism: uncultured Actinomycetes bacterium; assembly: GCA_963766295.1. Lineage (GTDB taxonomy): Bacteria > Actinomycetota > JAICYB01 > JAICYB01 > JAICYB01 > JBBDRJ01. Next base: position 83,664 of record CAVXYW010000001.1, read on the forward strand.
TTTCGCCGCCGATACAGCGACGACCTCGGTCGCGACTCCGGTCGGGACGCTGGAGGCGAAGTCCTCCGACGCGATGACGAGCGACGGCTTCGCGCGATCGATCACCGCTGCGCGTTCGTCCGGACCGAAGCGAGGATTGACGCCTGTTGTAACGGCTCCAATGCGGGCGGCAGCCAGATAAGCGATGACGTAGTCGAGTCCGGACGGCAAGGCGAGAGCCACGACGTCTCCTTGGACGATGCCCCGCTCGTTCAGACCAGAGGCCACGGCCTCCGACAGCTGATACAGATCGATGTACGTGAGCTCGATCCCGTCCGCGGATACGAAAGCGACGCGATCACGGAAAAGTCGAGTGGCTTCTTGGACAACTCCGGGGATCAACCGATCTCCGTACCTACGATCGATACGAAGGACACCATCTCCCCGGGGTAGCCTCCGAGGTTTTGCGTCAGCGCTAGCTTCCGGTCGTTCGAGATCCGTCGATCTTCCGGCGCTTCATCGCGCAGCTGCAGCCAGCACTCGAAGAGCATCCGCAGACCGGTTGCGCCGACGGGGTGGCCGAAGCTCTTCAGTCCGCCGTCCGGGTTGACCGGAAGGTCGCCGTCGAGATCGAAGGCGCCCGACAGGACCTCCTTCCATGCAGTTCCCCGTTCGCAGAAGCCGAGCTCTTCCATGAGGACCAGCTCGGTCGGCGTGAAGCAGTCGTGCACCTCGGCCATCGCCAGCTGCGATCGCGGCTCTGTGATGCCCGCTTGCGCGTACGCGTCGCTCACGCTGGCTTCGACTTCGGGGAAATGCGTGTAGTCGTAGGAAGGATCTGTAAGGCCGGAACCACTTCCGGCCACAAAGGACAACGCCTTCACGTATAGGGGGTTGTCCGTGTAATTAGACGCGTCTTTAGCGCGCACGACAATTGCGCAGGCGGCGCCGTCGGCGACGCCTGCGCAATCGAGCACACCGAGCTCTCCGGCCACCTTCGGCGAACCTATGACCGTTTCTTTGCTCATCTCGCGCCGGAACTGCGCGCGCGGGTTGCGCGCGCCGTTGGCGTGGTTACGAGATGCGATATGCGCAAGCGCATCTCGCATCTCCACGTCCCCTACTCCGTATTTGTGCTTGTAGGCGGGTATGACGAGCGAAAACATCGCGGCGGCGGTGAGGGTTCGTCCGGTGCCGTCGCTCGGGATGGGGAAAGCATTCAGACCCTGGTAGCCGGAGTCCTTCACCTTCTCGACACCGATGGCCATCGCGATGTCGTAGGCGCCGGATGCCACAGCGTAGGAAGCATTACGAAGAGCCTCGGAGCCGGACGCGCAGTAGTTCTCAACTCGGGTGATCGGTTTGCCGTCGATGCCGAGCGGCCGCGCGAGCGTGATTCCGCTCATACCGGACTGCGCGGTACCGAGCCAGAAGGCATCGATGGTCTGCGCGTCGACACCGGCCGACGACATGGCCTCGTTAGCTGCATCCTTAAGCAGGTCGTCGGTGCCTTTGTCCCAGAGCTCACCGAATCGCGTGCAGCCCATACCGACGATGGCGACCTGGTCTTTGATCCCTTTTGAAGTCATCGGACCGGTCTCGCCTTCCAGAAGTAGTTGTGGATGCCGTCTGCGGTGGTGAGCCTACGGAAGGTCATCTCGACTCGGTCGCCGACGGCGAGTGAATCGGGATCGACGTCGGTGAGTTCTATTGGCAGTCGTCCTCCGCCGTCGAAGTCGACTATGGCGAACACAATCGGCGGGCTCGGGGAGTACGCGAGACGATCGACGGTGAACGTGACGATCGTCCCTTGCGTATCGGCCAGAGAGTGCGCCGATACCTGGTCGGAGTCTTGGACGAGTCCGTACTTCCATTCCTCTGCGCGCTCCGCTGCGGGTGCGGAAACCCGTGCGGGCTCCGGACGGTTCGGCGGTTCGGGTGTGACCATCCCGCGCCACGAAAGAAAGCGGGTGTAGGGAACATCGCTGGCCGTCGCGACCTGTTCGGCGACGCTCCTACGGGAGCCGAGTTCCTTATCGGTCCGCTTAAAGATCAGAGCGTCGGCGCCGTCGGCCAGCGAGACCAACACCACAACTTGTCCGGCTTTCGAGTTCTCTAACGCGTTCACCAAAAGCAGAAGCGGATGCGCCGTTCCGATGTTCCCTATTGAGCCCGAAAGGCCGTCGCTGGCGTTGTCGAGCTTCTTGGCCAAGCGTCCGACCGACCGGGCGTGCATTCCCGCAACACAGACGACGTCTACTTGTTCCGCCGTCAAGCCGGCATCCTTCAGCGCAGCTTCGAACGCTTGCTCACCGAGCGGCACATACATCGACTCGCCGAAGCGGTCTTCCCAAGCTCTGGACCGAGCATCGCCGGGTGTCCGCCAACGCTCGAGGAACTCACGAGTTATCGAAGCGCCACCGAGATATTCCGCGGCGACGTCTCCATCGGCAATCAACAACGCAGCTGCGCCATCGCCGCCGGCCGCTTCATCGCCGCTCGTCGGAAGACCCGTCCTCATGTCGGAAACAGCCACGAGGGTTGGCCCTGTCGAATCGATCGCGGCGCGAAGAGCACCGATCCCCGAACGGAGCGCGCCGCCCATGTCGAAGGCTCCGACGCTGTCCTCCAGGCGAAGCGCTGCGTGAATTGCGCCAGCGTTCGTCTTGTCCAGATATGAAGGTGTGGCCGTAGCGAACATCAGGGTCTGAGGAGCCGGCTCCCGTCCGAGCAAGCGGCACGCCTCGACGGCCATGGTCGTGGTGTCCTCGTCGAAGGAAGCGACGGAGCGGGTGCCCTTTCCGCCGCCGGAGCCCATGACTTGCCGGATCTCAGAGCGCTGAAGGCGCCTATAAGGAATGTAGGCGGCGGCCGCGAGGATGCCTCTCATGGGGACATCCAGTTTGGCCCAAAATCTGACGGGTCGTCAGATTTTGGAGGAGCGATCCAGCTCCTCGGCCCGTGCCACTGCTTTCTCGAGATCCTCCGGGAGGAAGTGTTCCATGCGGGTCGCGCGGCCTTCGCTGGCAACGCCGACCGTCACGTTTTCCCAGAACACGGCGCCACCCTGTTCGTCGACCGCTTCCCGTCGCCAGACCGCCACAACGCAAGACTCGCCCACTGGATAGACCGCAAGAAGTCGGGCACTAATGTCGGACACGAGCTCGGCAAGTACTTGGAACAAGTCGAGGAACGGCTCGCGCCCACGTTGCTCTCCAAAGCTGGCGGGTCGATGGTCGACATGCACGAAATCGTCGGCCAGGGTTGCGCGTAACCCTTCCAGGTCCTGGTCGCGATAGGCGCGAATGAATTCGACCGCAGCACGGCATGCATCCGTCGCCTCAGGACTTGCAAGCCAGCGCTTGTCGAGCTCGTCGAACGCCTTATCGAAGTCGTCGGGATCCAAGAGAAGCGCGGAAACGATGCGTCCTTCGCCATCGAGCTCGTTCAGGAACATCACATCGGTTACGAACGCGTCGGCACTGTCATCATCGTCCTTGAACCGCACGCTTGTTAGTGCACGTCGCTCATCCCTTGTGGCAATGACCGACGCTTGAGTCCTGGTCGCGCCGACGTCCGCAGCTGCCACCCAGCCCTCGAGTGATCCTTCGCGCCCTCTCGCTTCGTGCTGAAGCACGGCGCGGCGGCTTTCAACGTAGAAGTCCTCGGAGTACAACTCGGCCATTTGTGGCCAATCGCGCGCTTCAAAGAGGGACAACACCCTGTCGAATACTCGAGAGCATTCGTTTGTCAGAGCGCTCGCGGGTGTCTCGTCCGCGATCCTTTCAAGCTCCTCGAAGCACGTGATCGCTGCGTCGACTTCGTCAATCTGGAAGTCCGCGATGCGTGCGATCCGTCCCTCATCGTCGAGGACACAAACGGCCACGAACTCGCGATCAACGCGTCCACCATCCTCGTTCGTCCCGGTCGTCCGCACCAGTCCAACGGCACCACGTTCCGTTACCCGATAGTCGCTAACGATGTAGGAGTACGAGTCAGGCATCAGCTCGACACCGATCTGAGCGAAGTTGACGATCTCGTCCCGTCCGAAGATCGGAGGCATGCCCTCGAGACGGTTGTCGACGCGCTCGAGGGACGCACTGTGAATATCTCTGAACGCTTCCCAGTCGCGTTCATTCATGGCGTCGCACCATTTGAGAAAAACGCGAGCGGAAACCGGAACGTTTGTGTCGGCCAAGTACCTTTCGTTGAGCTCGGTGAGTGCGGAGTCGAGATCGCCCTCATCGAAGCCGATCGACGCTGTGATCAGACCGGTTTCGTCGACTTCGTAGATGTTGAGAACGTGGGCTTCTAGGTTCTTCGACGGGTCGTGGCTTGCCGTACCTACTCGTAAGCGGATGAGCGCGAGCCTTTCACCCCGTATAGCGATCGGAATCCACTCCGCAGTTACGCGAAGCGATGCCACCTCCTCGGGCGCAGCAAGCTCGTCCGTCAGAGATTCCGCGATCTCGCAAACAGTGCGGAACTGACCCACGAGTTCTTCGCGAGTCGACGTCGCCATCGAAACGCCGGACCGGCGGTCGTCCGATAAGGCATCCGGAACGAAATGCGCTTCCATCGCCGCCCACTCGCGCCGACCGAACGCTTCGAGGTACCCCTGGATGGCCCGCGTTGCTGAGTTCTCGAGGACAGCTGGACGGTCTCGAGCCTCGTCGCGCAGCTCGTCGTAGCGAGCTAGCGCGTCAGAGAACCGGTGAGCGGGGAAGCTCTCCAGCCGTGCCGTCTTCCCATCGCGGAAGACACCAAGATGCGTGGGTTCGAATTCGATATAGCTGCCGTTGACATCGGTGCCGAAGATCCATGCACGCCCCAGGATGAGATCGCCGCCGCGCCGAAGGACCTGCGGGCTCGCGAGATACAGGTCCGGGACGAGGTCGATCAGGCCCTGCATGTACTCGATCGACTCGTCGACGCCTTCGTCGTCTCGACCTGCCGGTTGATGGTCGATGTACCGATAATCGTCAGTCACCAAGGACTTGAAAGCTGTCCAGTCTCGAGAGTTGTACGCCTTGAACAGCCCGATCCAGACGTGATCATTGGGTTCGGATTCATCGCTGGCGAGATATCGATCATCGAGCTCATCGAAGGCGGCACGGATATCGTCCGGATCGAAATAGACGACATCGACTCGCCGACCTTGACCGTCGACCGCTACAACCGCTAGGAACTCGATCTCAAACTCGGGCCTGCCGATGCTGTAGGAGTGCGAGAAAAGTGCGAATCGCTCACCGCGGAGCGCGAGAATCTCTTGACTTAGGACGGCACCCGCCGGATCAGTGCTCCACATGGAGTACTGCTTCAGCGCCTCGTCGCGACCTCGGATCTCGTTGCGCATCCCGACGCGTCGGTCGGACGTCCGCACATCTTCCGCGAGACTCGCTACTACGCCCTCCCAGTCGTGAGCGTTGAATGCATCGAGATAGCGCTGGCATGCGCGAGTGCAGGCATTCTCGAGATCAAACGGGCGCTGAGCATCTTCCACTGAAGCACCGGCGCCCTCTGCATCGACCATGGTTGCGAACCGGGAGTCCAATTCGGCGATCGCGTTATCGAGGTCACCCGTTTCGAACATGACCGTTGCCGCCTGAAGTCCGGCCTCATTGATCTCGGTCAGGACGAGAAGCTCGACCTCGAAATCTTTTGTCGTGGACAGCAACCTCGAGAGGACCAACCGATCGCCGCGTATGGCCAGGACTTCGGACAGGAAACTGGTGTCCACGGTCGCCACACGGGAGTGCTCAACGGCACTTTGGCGTCCTTCGATTCGCCAGGCGAATCCCGGACGGCGGTCTTCGATCACAACGTCTTCGGCGATGCTTGCGGCGAGCCCATCCCAGTCCTTCATCCTGCTCAATTCGAGATGGAGCTCGTGAACGCGAGACGCGGCGTTTTCAAGAACACGCGGCACAGGTTCCTCGCGTCCCAGCTCCTCGAAACGCGCGAGCGCCGCGTCCACATCGTCGGTTTCAAACGTCTCGGTGCGGCACACCCGCCCGTCACGTATCTGAGCAAGGGCCAGGTAGCCGAACTCGACGTCAACACCCTCGGTGGACGTACCGAAGCCGAACACTTCTCCCAAACCAAGTTCCTCAGAGATCGCAAGGACCGAAATGATGTGCATGCGCTGAGACTCGAGCAGATCGGCCATCGCACGGAGGACGTCCATCCAGGCATCTACCCCGTACGTCTCGCCGACTGATACGCGCTGGTGGCTGATGAACACGGCGTCGTCCGAGATCGATTGGCGATACGCGTCCCAGTCGCGGGCATTGAAGAGGCGAACCGTGTTGGTTACGCAACGAACGACATCGGCACAGGGTGCCCCTTCACCGGACAAATACCTGTTGTCGACCTCTTCGAAAGCCGCGTCGAGATCGTCCGCGTCGAAGAGGACGGCTCCGTTCAATCGGCCCTCCTCGTCGATTCCATTCACGCCTAGGAACTCGATCTCGAATTCGTCCATCTCAATAGTTATGCGGTGGAGGGCCAATCGCTCACCCCGGGTAGCAAGCAATTGGAAGCGCGAGGAAAGCTCGCCTATATCGGGATAACCGAGGCCTTTTAGCGCATCCTCTGTATCCAAGCTCGAGCTCAAAACCGAACGACGGTCCTCCAGCGAGTAGGAAGGCGCGTAGAGCGGTCGAGCGGACTCCCATTCTCGGCGCTTGCTTAGTTCGACGACTTGACTCATTACACGCGAGCAGCGGTTGTCCCTCGGACGGCTGGTGCTTCGCTGGTCATTCAGCTCATCGAACAATGCGAGCGCTTGTTCGCGCTGATCGATTTCGAAAAGTTCGATTCTGGTCAGGCGATCCTCGCGGCAAGCTACGACTGCGAGCGAGGGAATCTCAAAATCGCCGCCTTCTTCTGAAGCGCCGCTACTCAACGCCTCCACGAGAGCGAGGGTCGGGGCAAGAGCAATATCGCGAACCATGTCCACCCGAAAAGACCCAGTAATTCCAGTCAGGTTTTGTGAGCCCACAACGAAGGGATCCACGGCAATATCGCCCGAACCTGTACGTCGGTGGTCACTGATTACGACGTCCTCCGCCAGGAGGGTCCGCATCGCTTCCCAGTCCTGCGTGTTGACCGCAGAGATCAGACGCAGACCCAATCGATGAATCTCCTCCGACGCTGCACCCTCGCCATCAAAGAAGCGTTCTTCGAGTTCGACGAAAGCTTCGTCGATGTTCTCCGGCTCGAATATCGAGCGCCATAGCAGGAGGCCGGCATTATCGACCTCGCTGACGACCAGTAGTTCGGACTCGAAACCGATGGATTCGTCACCGCTCCCCACGAGAACCCTCAGCAAGCTGAGCCGTTCGCCACGCGTGGCAAGTACGTCGCGCCTCGTCACCCTTGCTGATATGGAATCCAGAGCCACGGCCGCCTCGACCACCGCATCGCGGCCGATGTAGTCCTTCGCGACCCCAGGACGTCGATCGAACATAGCTGTGTCGCCACTGAGTACTTTTCTAAATCCTTCCCAATCACGTGCCTCGGTCAGGACGATGGTTCGGTCAAACGCTGCTACCGAAGTGTTAGTCAGTTCCGGCGATGATGAGATGTTGACCGTTTCTAGGTAGCGCTCATCGAGTTTTGCGATGGCCGTGTCGATGTCAGCCGCGTCGAAGATCCAGGCCGCCACCATTCGGCCGCTAGGCTCGACTTCAAGGGCAAAAAGAACTTCGACCTCTAAGCGGTCCTTTGAATCTCCGATGACAAATACCAAACGGCCAAGGGCCAAGTTGTTGCCTCGGATTGCGACAATCCGGGTTTCGATGTCACGAACACCCGAATCGGCTACGGCCTTGAAGTTGGCAAGCTGAGCTTCCGGGCCAACAAGCGTGGTCTGTAAACCTGCGCGGCGGTCGTCCCAAACAGATCCCTCGACGGAGAGAGCGGACAGAGTGTCCCAATCGCGCTCCACGTTGGCCTGCGTCATGCGCGACATAGTGGCCGCGGCGAGACTCGACAGAGTCGCAGGTCGCCGAACCAATTCCTCGAAGCGCGCCAGCGCGGCGTCGCGATCGTCGATCGAGAAGAGTTCCATGTAATCGATCTGTCCGCCGCGGAACCCGATCATCAGGTGGAATGGGTTCTCGATGAGTGCACCCTCTTCGGTTTGTCCACCGACCAGCCAGTGCAGGAGCACGCGCCCATCGGCTAGACCCTGATAGGTAGCAATGTCCGTGCGGAACTCGTAAATACCGGCTAAAGCCCGCCAGCTGTCCATCAATCTGTTGCGATCCATCCCGCCGAGCCAAGCGGGTCGATGGTCGATAACGACTAGATCATCGGTAAGGATTCCCTCCAACGCGTCCCAATCGCGAGAGTTCAAAGCTCGGGAAAATTTCGCCGTTAAGTGCAGCTCCTTTGAGTGCACCTGACCCTCGCCGGCGACGAATCGCTCGTCCATCTCGGCGATAGCTCCGTCCAGGTCCTCCGGGTCGAACGTTGCTCCGAAGGAGATGAGGCCGTCGTCATCCAGCACATGCAGGCCTAACAACTCGACCTCGAAAGACGACCTACCGGTCGGGTCCACGGCCAGGAACCTGCTGAGCGCGACCTGCTCACCCCGGATCGCAATGGCAGTTACCTCTACATTTCGCGCGCCAACCCTTACCCCTTCTTGCATCTGGGCGACCATCGCTTCACGGCCGACGAGGTGCCCTCGGAAATTGCGTCGTCGATCCTCGATAACAACTCCAGCGGCATACGACGCACCTACGCCTTCCCAATCAAGGATCCGAATCCGCTCCATGAGCGTCTCGGCAGCTCGCGAGCACGCGTTCTCTAGATGAATACCTGCACTGGAAGAACGTGCTCCTTCGCCGGCCGCATACCGTTTTTCGAGTTCGGCAATGGCGATGTCGAGGTCGTCGAGCTCGTAGTAGATATTGCTGGTAAGGAGGTGATTCTCATTCATCTCGAGAAGCACGAGCAGTTCATACTCGAATCCGCCACGTGACTCATCCGCAGGGAAAAAGCGTTGACGGACAAGACCCAATCTCTGTCCGCGGATCGCCACGGGCGTCGCTTCCGAAAGTGCTTCGAGCTCATAAGCGACCTGCTTCATGGTCTCGACCTGCTCGTCTACTCCGACCAACTTCAAGTTGAACAGCGGACGCCGCTGGTCATGCAGGATGTCGTCCGCACAACACGCCGCGACCTCAGCGAAATCACGAGCGTCGAATGCGGCGAGCATCCGCTGAAAGAGAAGGGTCGCATCATTGGAAAGGGCCGAAACGGCGACGACGTCATCGGCTGAAACTTCCGCGATCGGAGAGCTCGGTGTGGTTGAAGCTATCCGCGCGTCGATGAGTGCCGTGGCGCCTTTGCGTTCGTACAGCGACGTCGCTCGTTCATTGGCTGCGCGCGCTCCCGAAGCGTCACCGGCCGCGACGCACACCGCCGCCAATGAGCGGTAGGCATCCCCTTGGTCGACCAACGCGTCCGTGCGCGACGCAAGCTCCACCGCTTCGTCCGCCAGACGCCTTGCGTCGTCGAACTCCCCGCGACGCGCGAGCAACTCCGCTCTTACAGACCGCCAGGCGATAGCGGTCTTCAGGTCCTGGGCTCCCAGGTGCTCGCTGGTCCCAACAAAGGACTCGGCTTCGTCGTCTTCGCCGAGTGCAAGGTGTGCGCGCGCAAGGAGAGCCGCGGATTGGGCGGCCAGTACGTCTACGCCGGTTGCTCGGAATCCGTCGTGCGCAGAACGCAAGTGCACGATCGCGGCGGCGGGATCGCTTGATACGAGCTCAACGATCCCCTCGAGCAGTTCCGTCTCGAGGAGCTCGTGTTCGAGACCGAGCTCCATCAGCGTCCGACGAGCTCGGCGCAACATGCCGCGAGCTGCATCGGAACGTCCTCGCAGTGCCTCGAGCACAGCCTGACAACGCCGCGACATCTCCTCGACCGCCTTCGACCCCGTTGTGATGCGGAGCAATCGGATGGTGTCCAGGCAGCGGCCGCCAGCTCGCGAAACAGGACTCGGACCCCACAGGGCAACGTGTGGCAGCGCGCCGAGTGTTGCGGTTATCAGCCTGTTGTTCTTAGCTGCCTGCGCCGCGTTCTTGGCTATGTCCAGTACGTCCTCGCAGTCGGCGAAGCGGCCGAGAGCAGCAAGAGCGGCAGCGCGAACCGTGTTGGCCTTGGCAGCACCCGCTTGATCACCGAGCGCGGAAAGCTCGGCTGCCGCCGCCGCAACGCGCTCCTCGGTTTCGTGCAGTCGTTCGGACGAGGTCAGATTGGCGAGTTGTCCCGAGAAACATGTCGCCCAGGCAGAAAGACGCGGAGTGTCTGCGACGCTTTCGAGCTCCGTGACCGCCGTGGTGCCAGCGGACACATCGCCGATCGAAAGCAGGGCCTCACAACGAACGATCAAGAGGTCGGCCCGGCCTTCATCGTCGGTGGGCAAGCAATCGAGAGCGCGGCCGGATAAGCCGGCGGCGGCCGGCAGGTCGTCGCTGTCCAACGCTCTGCGCGCAGCTGTACCGAGCAGCGCTGCCGCGCGTCGTCCAAGTTCGACATCCGGACGGCCGAGCTGCTTCTTGTAATCGTGTGCCTGCTCCAAGTGGTAACCGATGAGCTCGTCGTGCTCACCGAGGACGTCGGCCGTCTTTACTTCCAGCCACTCGGCCACGCGCTCGTGTAGATCGCCTCGTGACTCCTTCAGCAACCGGCGATAGGCGGCATCTCGGATCAGAACGTGGTGGAAACGGAAAACCGGTTCGTCGATCCAGTACGTACCGACGGGTTCAACCAATTCCTTGCGTCGAAGGCTCTCGAGAACGCCATCGACGAGGTCCCGCACGTTCGCAGGCGCGAGGTCGACGAGTGCGCCACGGTAGAACTCCTTGCCTACGACCGAAGCGAGCTCCAACACCGCTCGCTCATCACCTCGCAGGCGGTCGACGCGAGCCGAAAGCAGCGATTGAATCGTCGGCGGAACCTGAATGGCCTCGACGTCGACGGTGACGGTCCAGCCTTCGGCCGTTCTAAGTAGGACACCGTCGTCCACGAGCATGCGGACGAGCTCTCTGACGAAGAGCGGGTTTCCTTCAGTTGATGCCGGGATCTTGGCGAGCAGCTCTCCGGGTAGATCCTCAGCACCCAGCAAGTTGAGAGCGAGCTGAGTCGTGGCGTCTTGATTCAGTCCTTCAAGAGATATGACGGCTGCGGCTCGGCCGCCTTCAACGAGCGATGGCCGTATGTCGCGAAGCTCAGGTCGCCCGGTTCCGACGAACAGGACGGGCGCGTCGCGGATCCACTCCGTTATGTGCTCAACGAAGTCGAAAAGGAGAGGTTCAGCCCAGTGCATGTCGTCGAGGACGATGACTACCGGCTGAATCCTCGCGGCGGCTTCGATCAAGCGGCGCAGAGCCCAGAAGGTCTCTTCGGTGGAACCGGGCTGACCCGCACCCAGGATGGCCGCCGCTCGGGCAGCGATCTTGTCTCGATCGGGATCATCCTCGGGAAGGGCAGCCGCGAGCACAGCAACGATCTCTTCTTCAGTGTTGGTCTCGGTGATTCCCGTTGCGTTACGCAGTGCTTCGGCGATGGGCGCGAACGTCGCCGATCCCGCGGGGTCGCACCGAGTCTCCTGGACAGTTGCCTGCTCGCTCAGCTCCGTCATGAGCTCGCGAGCGAGCCTCGTTTTCCCCAGGCCTGGAGATCCGACGATCGTGACAAGCCTTGCGGCGTTGGCCTCGACGCACTCTTCGAATACCTGGAGCAACTTCCTAAGTTCCGCGTCTCGACCAACGAACGGTGCGGTAGCCGCCTCCGCGGTACGTTCGTCAACAGCGAGCAAGCGGTAAGCCGGAACGGGTTCGGATTTTCCTTTGAGGGTTAGCGGCGGAACGCTCTCGTATCTCGACGTCGAGCGAGTGAGGCGCCAAGTGTCTTCGCCGACAAGGACTTCGCCGGCGGTTGCGGCGCCCTCGAGCCGCGACGCAACGTTTACTGCGTCGCCTACGACGTCGTCATCCGACGCACTGACAACGACCTCACCGGTGTTGATTCCGATCTTGAGTGAGAGATCCAAGGAAAGGTCGGACGCGAGCTGTTCCAGCTCGTTACGCATGGCCAGCGCCGCATCAACGGCCCGCGCCGCATCGTCCTCATGAACTTCCGGCACTCCGAAGGCGGCCATCGCCCCGTCGCCCGTGAACTTCACTACGCGTCCACCGTGGCGTTCGATCTCGGTGCGCATGGCCGCGTAGAAGCGATCGAGGATCGATCGAACGGATTCGGCGTCCATACGTTCTTCGAGTGCCGTCGAGCCGGTCAGGTCGGCGAAAAGAACGGTGACGACCTTGCGCGCGGCAACAGCGGGCGTCACCGCTTGAACGTCGACACCGACGGCCGCGCCGCACGAGTCGCAGAATCGGGCTTCGGGGATCAGCTCCGCGTCGCAGACGGAGCAGCGCAGCGCGAGGTTCTCTCCGCAGAACGTGCAGAACCGGGCTCCGTCCCGGTTCTTTCCCTCACACCCCGGACAGATCAATTGAGCCCCTCGCTTCCGCCCAGCAGGTCCTACCAGAATGCCCTCTATAGAAGGGGCATGCGGACGGACGGGCTGTGACCTGATTCACAGGATCCGGTCCGGGCTAGGTGCGGCCCGGACACGGCCTTTTCCCCTTTTTTGAGCTCGGCCGTCGTTCCGCGCAGGTATCCTTTACTAATGACGAAGAAAGTAAAGAAGCGAACGAAAGGCGTCACCCGGCTCTCTTCGAAGAACCAGGCGACGATCCCGGTGTCCGTTCTGCGCGACGCGGGTGTTCGAGCCGGCGAACCCCTGCGCGTCGAAGCTGCGGGGCCAGGTGAGATTCGACTCGTCAGCGTGCGCGGACGGATCGAAAGATTCGCGGGTTCACTTCCCGCGACATATCCGAAGGGTTACCTCCGAAAGATTCGGCGCGAATGGCGTTAGTTGTTCTGGACACGAGTGTTCTCATCGGATTCCTCGATCCGAGCGACGCACACCACGAGCGCTCGCGACGAGCACTACAGGCACCCGACGTGATCGAGAGTGAGTGGATAATTCCGACGACTGTTTGTGCCGAACTCCTCGTCGGAGCGCATCGTGCCGGACGCCAAGCGGTCGCAACGATCGAATCCTTCATCGACGAGGGCGTTGATCGCGTTGAGCCGATGAGCCTGGCGATCGCCAAGTTGGCCGCTCGTGTCCGGGCTGATCACCAACCGATCGGCTTAGCTGACGCGTTCGTTCTTGCCACTGCCGAAGCTGTGGCAGCCGACGCCGTCCTGACGACCGATCGTTCGTGGAAGCGCGTAAGCGATCGAGTTCGCGTGATCTAGTAACGACGCTGCGACTAGCGAAGTCGCGGTTCGATGCGCTTGCCTGACGAGAACGCTTTCTGGCCTTCGGCGAGAGCCTCCGGTGTGGTTCCGGCCGCCAGAAGCTGCGGCCCCGCTGCCAATGCGTTCGTCGCCGACTCCTCGGCACCCATCCACAGCGCACGAACCGTGGCCTGGACGGCATGTGCCGGCTGGGACGCGATGTCGCGAGCAACTCGAAACGCTGCTTCCTTCAGTTCGGGTGCGGGCACGACTTCGGAAACCATTCCGATCTCGTAAGCGCGCTTCGCCGACATGCGCTCGTAGTTACCGGTCAACGTCATCCGCGCGATCTCGCCGAACGGCATGCGCCGCATCATCAGCAGCGGCTCGAAGACGGCCGTCATCCCATAAGTGACATGAGGGTCGAAGAAGGTCACGTGGTCGGCGGCGATGATGAACTCGACCTCGCCGAGCATGTAGAACGCTCCACCGCACGCCATCCCGTTTACCGCGGCGATCACCGGCTTGTAGAGGTTGTTGGACTTCGGTCCGAGTTTCGCGCCCGGGTCTTCGTACGTCTCGGGATCGAACTCGGCTCCGTCGGACGGGATCTCGCTGCGATCGATACCGGTACAGAAGGCCTTCTCACCGGCGGCGGTAAGGACCACGCAACGAACGTCGTCATTCGTCTGTAGTGACTCCCATAGCCCGGACAATTCGTCGCACATCTTCGAGTTGAAGGCGTTGTAGACGTCCGGACGATTCAGCGTGACCGTCGCCACGCCTTCGTCCTCTTCGTAGAGAAGTGTTTCGAAGTTCATGGCTACCGATGCTATTTGACCGCCACCGGCTGAACCGGCGCGCCCACCGCGGCGACGAATGGATCCGGCGTTGCCTCGAGCAGGAAGACATATGCACGGTCGGCGGCGCAATCCTCCGCCAGAGCTTCGAGATGGAAGTTCTGCCCCTGGATCATTCCCATCTCGACGAGGTCGAGCAGATGCACGGGAAGGAAGAGCCCCTCCATCTCGCCGGGCATCACTTCGAATGTGAGCGTGTCGTTGGCAACAGCAGCGACGTCGTGCATGCGGAACCAACGGACGGCATCCATCCCGATCCCGGGGCTCGGATATCCGTAGGCCTTCTTGTCACCGGCATCGAGCAATTGGATGTGACCGGTACGGACAAGGACGATGTCCCCGACCTCCACTTTCACCCTCGCCAAGTCGGCCGCCGCATCGAGATCGGCTCCCGTGATCGCGTATCCCTCTTCCAACCGTTCGACACCTTTAGCACGTGCAACATCGAGCAGCACTCCGCGGCTCACCAGCGTTTTGACCTTGTCGATGGAAAGATGAGTCGCGCCGCCGGCCGTGATCACTTCGTCCCCGAATCCGTTGTAGACCCGGCCGTCGTAGCTGACGTGCGAGAAGGCGTCCCAATGCGTTGCGCACTGGAGGCCCATGACGACTGCATCGTCGCTGGCATGAAAGGCGTCGGCTTCCTTCCCGTAGCTCTGGTTCACCTGCGTCATGAGGTGGATCGGGTTGATCCGACCCGGCATCACGCCCGTCTGCGGACCGTCCGCATGAAGCGGAAGCCCGAGCGGAAAGCTCTCGCCACGCTTCACGCACGCGGCCGCCCGCACTATGACTTCGGGCGTTATGAGGTTGAGGGTTCCGAGTTCGTCGTCGTCTCCCCAACGACCCCAGTTGTTGACCTCGCGCGCGAGATCGGTGAACTCACGCGGCAAGGCCATACGAGTTGGAGTTCTAGCCGCGCTCTTGCGCGGCCTTGAGTAGCTCGGCCTGAGCCTCGGGTATCGCATCCGCGAGACCCCAGAGATCGGGCATGAGCTCGCGGCAGGCGATGAAGCCCCAGTTGATGTTGTCGACGTAGGAGAGGACTGTGATGTTGAGGCCCGCGCCGTCCATAACCGGGCCCAGAGGGTTCAGTCCGACGAGTTTCGCGCCCGCGAAGTACAGCGGGAACGGTGGTCCCGGAACGTTGGAGATCACTACGTTGTGGATCACGGGGTGCCGTTCTGCCAGGCGGAGGCCTGTGTACATCCGCGCAGCAAGGGAGAACGTTGTCGGGGCAGCGAACTCCATCCAGTTCGTCAGAAGGTCTGCGCCGATAGCGTTGTGCTCCTCCTTGGCTCCCTTGTTCGCCTCATGTATCGCCTGAAGTCGTTCGACGGGATCGACGATGTCCGTATGCAGCGACGTGAACATCGCGGACACACGGTTGCTGCCGATGACGTCCTTCTCGTCGTCACCGCGAACCGAAACTGGGCACGTAGCGATAAGCGACTTGTCCGGCAGCTCGTCGTGGTCGGCCAGGTATTTGCGCAGACCACTTGCAACGATCGTGAGAACCACGTCGTTAACGGTCGCGCCGAAAGCTCGCTTGATCTCCTTCACTTCGTCGAGCGAAGTAGTCGCGAACGCAACCTTGCGGTGTGGCGTGACCGGCTGATTGAACGATGTGCGCGGCGCGGTGAAGGGAGTGGCCATGCCGCTTCCGTCGCCGCCGCGACGACGACCGACCACGTTGGCAACCGACTTCACCGTCTGCGGCAGCACTTTGAAGATGTTGAGTGGGCGCCGCAACCGCGAAACCGCCGAGAACGCCAAGAGCTCGACGTCCGTCGGCATCCGGTCCGGTTCCCAAGGCTGTTCCTCGACCGGCTCGGCAGGGTTCTGCTCCAAGTCGAAGAGATGGACCATGAGGTTCGCGCCGGAGACTCCGTCGATCGTCGCGTGGTGCATCTTCGCAACGGACGCGACGTAGCCGTTCTGCAATCCCTCGACGATGAACATCTCCCACAGCGGACGCGTGCGGTCGAGCGGTCGGCTCGCGATGTCGCCGACGATCTCGGAGAGTTCCTTCTCGCTTCCCGGTGCCGGACAACCGATCCGGTGGATGTGGTAGTCGAGGTCGAAATCCGGATCCTCGACCCACACCGGGTGGTGCAGGTTGAACGGGATGGGAGCCAGCTTGCGACGGAACGGCGGCACGAGGTGGAGGCGCTTGCTCATCACCTCTTTGACTCGCTCGAACGAGTAACCCTCAGCCACCGTGCTTGGGTCGAAAACGATCACACCCATCACGTGCATGTGCATGTTCGGCGTCTCGAAATAGAGGAACGTGGCGTCCAGGCCGCTCATCCGTTCCATCCGTCACCCCCTGAAGAAGTTGGACCGCTAGGCTACTGCGCCCCAAGAGCCGCGGCACAATAAGCGCTGCGGCACACTGAGGGCATGCCGCGCATATTCCTCGCCGCTTCGCTCGTGGGTCTGGCGTTCACGCTCAACGCACGCCGGACGCTCAGGTGGCGGATCGCCGTGGTGCAGTCGTTCTTCGCCGCCTGGCTGACAATAGAGCTGGCCCCGCAGTTGCTCGTTCTACATCTGGCCGGAGTTGGGATCTTCGTAGCCGCCGGCGGCGCCGCCGAGTGGCCGGGCTGGATCGCCTTGGTTATCTCCGCTGTAAGCGCTTTGCTCTTGATCGGGTTCGTCCGGGAGTCCTTTCGATCAGAAGCGCTTTTCGCGGACGCATTGAAGGATGTGATGGGTCCGGAAGAATCGAAACAGTTGTTGCGCTGGCGCGACTTCGCAAACCCGTTCAAGCTCTGGAGCCGTCGCATCCATCGCACTCGGAACCTTCCGTACGCGGCGCCGGGTGGACGCCGATTACGACTCGACATATGGCGATCGAAGGAGCAAAAGGAGGAAGGCCGACCTTGTCTGCTCTACGTCCCCGGTGGTGGCTGGTCGGCTCTTGTCACCAACAAGAACCAACAAGGCAAACCGCTTCTCATAGAAATGGTGGCACGCGGCTGGGTGTGCTTCGCGATCAACTACCCAGTCAGTCCTCGCGCCAAGTTCCCCGACCACATCGTTGCGGTTAAGAGAGCGATCGCATGGATCCGCGAGCACGCGCAAGAGTACGGCGGCGATCCGAGCTTCCTGATGATCAGCGGAGATTCTGCTGGCGGGCATCTTTCTTCGCTCGCCGCCCTTACGCCCGGCGATCCGGACTTTCAACCCGGCTTCGAAGACGCCGACACCACTATCCAAGCGGCGGCGCCGGTGTACGGCGTTTACGACTTCACCGGCGCGATGCTCGACGAGCTCGACCCGTGGATGCGACGACATAAGAAGGGCATGTTGCGTTTCCTCGAACGCGCTGTCGTCCAGCGGCGCCTGGGCAAGGATCGTGACTTCTTCGAGAGGATCTCTCCGTGGTATCGAGTGAACGCCGATGCGCCCCCGTTCTTCGTGATCCACGGATCGATGGATTCCCTGACTCTCGTGGCCGAGGCACGCGCCTTCGCGGCGCGGCTAAGAGAGGTTTCCAGAGCGCCGGTGGTCTACGTCGAGCTACCTGGAGCCCAGCACGCATTCAACACCTTCATTTCGATCCGATCGCTATACGCCGTGCGTGCAACCGCGCGGTTCGCGGACTGGGCGTACGAGCGCTGGGAGGCTAGCGGCGCTCCTCGCGAGCAACCGTCAGACCAAGCGACTCGAAGTCCCACGTCGTCGGCGTGATGCCCGCCGAACGCAGCAGGTGCTTCTGCACCCGCATCGTCGCTGTCTTCGGCAGTTCGTTCACGACATCGACGTACCGCGGTATCGCGAAGTAGGGAAGCTTCTCCTTGAAGTACTCGAATAACTCTTCGGGGGACACTTCCTCCGTTGCAACGATGCATGCCTTGATGTCGTCCTCGGTCATAGCCGATGGAATCGCGACGATCGCCGCTTCCGCGATCTTCGGATGTGCAGCTATCGCGTATTCGAGCTGCACAGAGGACACGTTCTCGCCGCGACGCCTTACCGCGTCCTTCTTTCGGTCGACGAATGTCAGGTAACCCTCATCGTCGGCACGCGCCAGGTCGCCCGTGTGGTGCCAACCGCCGCGCATGGCTTCGGCGGTTTCGTCCGGCTTGTTCCAGTAGCCGGTGTACAAAACGTCCGAAACGCGCGACCGGACGATCACTTCGCCCGGCGTTCCGACCGGAATATCGCGGTCGTCGTCGTCGACGACGCGTACTTCGTACTGGGGCGCTGGACGGCCAATCGTTCCGGGCTTGCCCTTATCCGACAACGGCGTAAACGAGATCGCACCGGTTTCCGTCTGTCCGAACATGTTGGACTGAACGCGCACGCCGAATCGTTCTGTGAATCGTCGCCTCGTCCGCCGGCGCGAACGGGATCATGAACGCGACGCGCAGGTTGTGTTTCCTGTCCAACTCCGACTCAGGTTGGCCAAGTAACGCCATTCCCATCGCGCCCACGCCCGAGAAAACCGTCGCACCCGTCTCAGCGAAACGAGTTAGGGCAGCACCAGGCGAGAACTCGGCATCGAGAACTGCGGTAACTCCGTGCACCAGTGCACCGAAGAGCATCCCTCGAGCCCAGCCATGGAAGAGCGGAAGCGCGGAGTACAACACATCGCCTTCGCCGTATTCGAGCAAGGTGTTCGCCTCGATCGGCGCACGCGTGTGGTAGCCGTTGGGGATCATGCACCCCTTCGGCATGCCCGTAGTGCCGGACGTGTACATGATCGCGACGGTGTCGGCCGCGGTTAGATCAATATTCGGGACCGCCGACGGCTGAGTTGGAATGTGATGAACACCGAAGGTGAACCGCAGGTCGGGAAGTCCGGCTCGAACGGCGTCGACAGCCGCGATGCCCTCGGCGTCGCCGACGACCACCGACGCAGCCGAGTCGTGTAGTTGGTATTGCAAGAAGTCGCCCTTCAAGAACACATTGACGGGAACGTGGATCGCTCCGAGCCGGGCGCACGCGAAGATCAGGTCGACGTGCTCGATGCAGTTCGGAAGGATCGTCGCTACGCGGTCACCCTTCTTGACACCCACCGCCGCAAGACCAGCGGCGATTCTCTCGGCTCGCTCGTGCATCTCGCCGAACGTCCGTCGCACTCCGCCGCACTCGACGAAGGGTTGATCGCCTTTGGATCCGGCTCTTTCCCGTAAGACTTCGGGCACCACGCTGAGGTCGGACATGGCGTCCGGCATACCATGTCCGCGACATGGGACTCCCAGATCCGCCCGGCGATGGCTCGTCCGCGCTTCCCGACGGGACGTTCGACGGCAAGGTCGTCGTTGTCACCGGCGGCGGCACGGGACTGGGTAAAGGCATAGCCCTAGAGTTCGCCCGCCTCGGCGCGACGATCGCGATCGTGTCGCGGAGTCCGGAACATCACGAAGCCGGAAGGAAGGCAGTAGAAGCACTTGGAGCCAAGGCGATCGCGGTCGGATGCGACATCCGCGAGCCCGATCAGGTCGAGGCGGCATTCGATGCTGTGCAAGGCGAGCTCGGCTTACCGGATGTCCTGGTTAACAACGCAGCGGGCAACTTTCCCGTCCCGGCTGAGGATTTATCGCCGAATGGTTGGCGTGCCGTAACTCGCATCGTTCTGGACGGAACCTTCTTCTGCTCACGTGAGTTCGGCCGTCGCCACATCGCAGCCGGTACGCCCGGCGTCATCGTGAGCATCGGCGCCTCTTACTCGTGGACGGGCGGCCCGGGCTTTGCGCACTCCGCTGCGTCGAAAGCGGGCGTCAAGAACCTGACCGAAACGCTCGCCGTTGAATGGGCTCCGTATGGGATCCGGGTCAACTACCTCGTCCCGGGGCTCATCCCTCACGACGACGAACCGGAGCAGATCAAGAACGTTCCGGGCCGCGGAGGGAAAGAAGGTGGAACGATTCCCGCCGGACGCGTTGGGTTACCACGCGAGTTCGGATGGGCAGCGACATTCCTGGCCTCGCCTTACGCGGCGTACGTAACCGGAGCAACACTCGTCGTCGATGGCGCGAACTGGCAACGCCGGACGATGATGCAGCCGGAGTTCACACCGATCCGCGACCAGCTCGGCAAAGTGGCATTCGAGTCATAAACGCTACGGCCGGAGCAGTAATGCAACGACCGACGGAAGTAGTCCCGTCGGGATGGCGTCCGGATCCAGAGCCTGCATCAGTCCGTGCCCTAAAGAGCCCGCGACGATCGCTATAGCGAGTTGGTCGGCCGACATCGGCGGACGCACGCCAGCTTGCGTGAACTGTTCGTCGATTAAAGACGCGATGGCCTCCACCATCCGTGCGTAGGCCTTCCGAACCATGCGCTTCAATTTCGGATCCCGAACGGCCTGCACGAACACTTCGAGCTCCAGTTGCCCGCCGTGCTGCTTGCGTTCCTGCTCGGTTAGCAATCGCTGCGCAGCGGCCAACTTTTCCTCGATGGTGTGCGCGTCAGCGAGAGCCGACTCAAGCGACGTCACGAGGTAGGCGATGTTGCGCTCGACCAGAGCCTCGAGAAGCTCGTCCTTGCTCTCGAAGTTGTAGTACAGGGCCCCCTTGGAGAAGCCCGCAGCCTCGGCGACGTCGTCCACCGACGTTGCGTCGAAGCCCCGCCTGGCGAAAAGCCGCTCCGCGGCGTCCAGCAGACGCTTCCGCGTGAGCTCCCTGGACTCGGCCCTGGTAAGTCTTTGGGTGGTCATGTGTTTTGAAATCCGACTGATTGGTATGTTAATACCGAACGGTCGGAACTTGCCAGAAACCGTCACCGGAGGCCAGCTATGTCCGATATCGACGTCGCCAAGAACGTAGAAGCCGCATCGATCAAGCAGATGTCCGACATGGACATCGAAGACGTCTACACGCTCATGGACGTGCAGCTTCGGGAGCGTCCCGGCCCCCGCGAGCTCTACTACCGCTGGGAGCGCCAGAACTGGTCGGCCGGAGACATCGACCTGACTCAGGACAAGGCCGACTGGCAGATGCTGCCCGAGATGCTGCGCAACGAGATCCTCGGCATCTTCCTCGCGTTCTTTCTCGGCGAGGCCGCCGTCACCGACACTCTTTCGCCGATGGTTCATGCGGCTCCAACGGACGAAGACCGTCAGTTCCTTTCGACGCAACTCGTGGACGAAGCCCGGCACACGATCTTCTTCGAGCGCTTCTTCAGCGAAGTGATCGACATGAGCTTCGAGGAAGCCAAAGAGAAAGCGAACCGTTACGGCCTCACGCACACCTTGGAGTACGGCTACGGGAAGGTCTTCTACGTCGACCTCGTCGAGACCACCGAGGCCGTACGCGAAGACCCGAGCGACTACGGAAAGTTCGTCGACTCGATCGTCGAATATCACATGCTCGTCGAGGGCATGCTGGCGCTACAGGGTCAGCGCCAGATCCTTCGCGGTGCACGAGCATTCAACGTGGTCCCCGGCTTCCGCGCGGGGTTCACCGCCGTCACGCGCGACGAATCGCGTCACGTGAACTACGGCGTGTACGCGCTGTCCGAAGCCGTTAAGGCCGGACTGCACGACCGTATCGTGCAGTTCACGAGCGACCACATGAACGCGATCGCCGACGTGAACACGAGGTCGGACACAGAGATCCCGATCCCCGGTCCCGAAGAGATCGCGCTTCTCGAGGGCATGCTTCCGGAAGCGGTGAACGTCGACGAGTTCATCGGCGGCGGACACTTCCCGATCATGCAGCTGCGCAAGCGGCTCAAGAGCGCAGGCATCAAGGACGACGCACTCGAGTCACTCGAGAAGCAGTGGTGGGCCCGGCACGAACAGAACTTCGACGACTACGAAGGGATGTTCGGCAAGCCCCACCCGATCCGCGTGCGCCGCCAGCAACGCGCGGAGAAGGCTGCGGCCAACTAGTCGCCGAGAGCGCGCTTGGCCTGTCGCGCCGCGTGCATATATACGCCGCGGCCCATCAACGACGATTCGTCCTCGGCGCGCTTGGTGAATAGATCGCGCATTACTTGCTGCGCCGACTCGTTCTTAGGCTCGGCTAACGCCGCCCACTCCGCAAGGTGGCAGGCAAGAGCGATGTCTTCGTCGGCGAGCGCCTGCGCACGTTCGACGAGCACGCCGACTCCACCGGCCAATGATGCGATCTCACGCGCGCGAGCGGCTTCGGTCGCCGGCATGAGGTTCGCCGCGTAGCCGTCCCACCAGCCGCCGTGCAGGCGGATGAGGTTGCGAACGATGAACTCGGGACGGTCGTACACCGGCTGCAGATAAGGGCGGTCGGCCAGTTCGGCCGGTGGCTTCACGCGATCGATGATCTGGTCGTGCGGTAGTCCTTCGTTCATTGCCGCCAACGTCTGATCGATGATCGAGCGCAGGTAGTCGGCAGCATCGCTCAGCGCAGCCTTCACCTTGTCGGCGCCTTCGATCCGTGGCCCGTGTCCCGGCAGGAGCAGTTCGGCGTCGAGCGCGAGCATCTGTTCGAAGGCGACCACCCACTCCTCGGGGTAGCGCTGCACCTTCTGCGGGTTGCCACAGTTGGGAACGCAAGAGATCCAGAAGTCGCCCGTGCAAAGGATGCCCCGCTCGGGAGCCCAAACCCACGTTGCGTCGTCCGTCTCACCTTTTCCGTGACGAAGCTCGAAGCGTTCACCACCGATGGTTAGCGTCAGCGCGTCCGAATATGTGGTCGTTGGCCAGTGGTACTCACGAGGCCACTTCACGTCGCGGAAGCCGAACTGGATCGTGTTTATGTGCTCGTTGAGCTCCGCCATCTTCAGGTAGCGGTTGAAGCGAACCGGCACACCTTCGTGAGCCACGATGTCCGGCGTCTCGCCGGCTTCGATCCACGTCCCAACTCCCATCGCGTGGTCGATGTGTCCGTGCGTGTAGATAACGGTGTGTATGGGAGCGTCGGTGTAGCCACGCACCGCATCTCTGATCAGAGGACCGGTCTGTATCACACCGCTGTCGACCTGCACGACCCCGTCGTCGGTGAGGAACGCAGTCGCGTTGGCCATCGTCGGCACGTGGAACGTTCGTGGAGCGACTTCCTTCGGGTCTCCACCACCGAAGAAACCGCGTTGTTGGACGGCCGCTACGACGCTCGGCTGGTCGCTCAATCTGTCCCCTTCCTGCGTTCACTCATAACTATCGATTGAGACAAGAGCTCCTCGTGCATGGACGACTCGACTTCGGGTGCCGACAATGTCCGCAGGACGCGACGTGCCATCTTCACGGCTAGCGGAGACTGCTCGGCGATCTGATGCGCGAGCTGAAGCGCAGCATCGTCCAAATCTTCAAGTGGTACGACGCGCGAGACGACTCCGTGTTGTAACGCTTCCTCAGCGGAAAGGACGCGGCCCGTTAGAGCCAGGTCTGCGGCTAAACCGTGTCCGGCCATCTGGAAAAGGCGGGCGACGCCGCCGGAGTCCGGGATGACTCCGTGTTTGACCTCGGGAAGCGACATCCGTGCATCGTCGGACGCGACCCGAATGTCGCACAGCAGCGCGCGCTCGAAGGAGCCGCCGATAACCCAACCCTTTAGGGCAACAATGATTGGGAACGGCGCTGTCCAAAGGAGTTTCGATCGGGCGTGGCCTTGCCCGATGTAGTCGATGTCGCTGACGCCCGGCGCTCGCTTGCCGAGTTCGGTGGTGTCTCGACCGGACGAAAAGGACTTTCCCTCACCGCGCCAAACCATGGCACGGATGTCGTCGCGCTCATGCAGCTGAGCAAGGACGCCGAAGAAGGCTTCGTCCAAAGCGTCGTTGAATGCGTTGTGCTTGTCCGGACGGTTGTAGCTGACGACCGCGACAGGGCCGTCGAATTCGCAAGTGACGATGTCCGGCTCGCTCATGGTATGACCGCCGCGTAAGGACTCTTCTACGGCTTCGCCGCGAGAGGAGCCCATGCGTCTTCGCTACGCTCAGCCGTAGCATGACATACCGTCAGATCGCTTAAGTCCGGGAGGAAACGATGCTCGAGGCGCGAAGCATGTGGGAGCTCATCACCAAACGCGCCGAAGAAACGCCGGACGCGCCCATGGTCGTCGACGAAACCCGAACGACCCTGACATTCGCCGAGTACCGCGACGCTTGTGAACGAGCGGCGGCGGGATTGCAGGCCAAAGGCGTGAGCCAAGGCACTGTCGCGACATGGATCCTGCCGACGACCAATCACTCCTTCGTGCTCGTCGGTGCATTGTCACGACTCGGAGCTGTTCAGAACCCTGTACTGCCGATCTACCGCGACCGTGAGGTCGGGTTCATCGCGAAAGAGGCAAAGCCGAAGCTGTTGATCATCCCGTCCGTTATTCGGGACTTCGACTTCCAGGAGATGGCGAAGCGCGTCGCCGCCGATGTCGAGACGCTGGTGTGTGATGGCCCCATCCCCGAAGGCGATCCGTCGACGTTGCCACCACCTCCCAAGCCCGCAGACGATCCGCCTGTGCGCTGGCTCTTTTACACGTCGGGCTCGACAGCCGATCCCAAGGGAGCCCAGCACACCGACGCAACGATCATGGCTACAGCAAAAGGGATGGCCGAACGTCTTCAGCTCGCGGGAGAGGATCGCAACGGTTTGGTGTTTCCCTTCACGCACATCGCCGGTCCGATCTGGCTCGCATCGGGACTGATGGTCGGACTTCGCCATTTGATAGTCAGCGGATGGGATCCGCCCACGACGATTCCCTTCTTCAAGGAGCAAGAAGTGACGATCGCCGGGTCCGGAACGATCTTCCACATGGGCTATCTGACCGCTCAACGCCAAGATCCGTCGACACCACTATTCGCGAAGGTGCGCTGCTTTCCGGGAGGCGGCGCCCCTAAGCCTCCGCAACTTCACTACGACCTTAAGAAAGAGTTGGGCGCGCCGATCCTGTCCGGTTACGGATTAACCGAAGCACCCATCCTCACGATGGCCTCGGCCGACGATCCCGACGACTCGCTCGCGAACACCGAAGGCGGACCGATGCCCGGCGTCGATCTCAAGCTCGTCACTCTCGAAGGAAAGATCGCCGGGCCCGGTGAGGAGGGCGAGATCCGCGCCAAGGCTCCACAGCTGATGAAGGGTTACCTCGACCGATCGCTGGACAAAGAGGCATTCGACGAAGAGGGCTACTTCCGCACCGGCGACATCGGCCGCATCGACGACGGCTACATCGTCATAACCGGCCGCGTGAAGGACATCATCATCCGCAAGGGCGAGAACATCTCGGCCAAGGAAGTTGAGGACCTACTGTTCACACATCCGAAGGTCGCCGACGTCGCCGTCATCGGACTCCCCGACCCCGCGTCCGGTGAGCGCGCCTGTGCAGTGGTCGTGACCAAGGGATGGGCGCCGATCTCGATGGACGAGATGGGCGGCTTCCTCAAGGAGCAAGGCTTGCGCATGCAGGCGATCCCGGAGCAGCTCGAGGTGGTTGAAGCCTTGCCGCGCAACATGGCTGGAAAGGTTCTCAAGCAGGACCTCCGAAAGAAGTATTCGGAGGCGTGATGCAAGGCAAAACGGTTCTCGTAACCGGAGCGAACACCGGCATCGGCCTCGAAACGGCAGCCGCTCTTGCCGAGATGGGTGCGAGTGTCGTGCTCACCGCCCGCGATGAGGCGAAGGGCCAAAGTGCGGTGTCTGAGATCCGGCAGCGTCATCCGAACGCAGATGTCCATGCCGGACTCGTCGACTTCTCGCGCCTGGACGACGTCCGCCGGTTCGCGAGCGAGTTCAACAGCCGGCACGACAAGCTCCACGTCCTGGTCAACAACGCCGGCGCGATGCTCAGCGAACGGTCGGCAACGCCGGACGGTTTGGAGACGACGTTGCAGGTGAACCACTTGGGGCCCTTCTTGCTGACCAATCTGCTGCTCGACAAACTCAAGGCCTCGGCTCCCGCGCGGATCGTGAACGTGGCATCGACGGCGCATCGCGGAGGCAGCCTCGACTTCGACGATCTGCAAAGCGAGAGCGCGTACAACGGGATGCGGGTTTACGGAACTTCGAAGCTCTGCAACATCCTTTTCACGCGCGAGCTGGCCAGGCGCCTCGAGGGCACGGGGGTCACGGCCAACTCGTTGCATCCCGGCACGGTGCGAACGGGATTCGGGCAGGACGGAGACGCGAAAGGATTCATGAAGTTCGGGCTGTCCGTTATCCGGCCGTTCGTCCTCAGCCCGCCGCGAGGGGCGAAGACGCAGATCCACCTTGCTTCGTCACCAAAGGTGGAAGGAAGGACGGGCCTGTACTGGAATCGCAAGCGGCCGTTCCCGCCATCCAAAGCCGCGCGGGACGACGAGGCAGCGCGCCGTCTGTGGGAGGTCAGCGAGAAGCTAACCGGCCTGTCCTCCTAGGCGCGAGAAGTCACTCGGTTGTGTGTCGTTTTCCCTAGTAGGCACCCTTTCTCGCCCCGATACTTCCGGCATGGCAAACCCTGGGGCGGGGATTGTAGACCGGCTCGACACGAGTGACCCGACGCTTGCCTTCGAGCAAACTCTTCGCGATATCGAGGTAGCTCGTCGCAAGCGCTCGCGGCGCCGGCGTATTCGGATCGTGCTTGCGATCGTCCTCGTACCGATCCTGGCCGGAGGGACTTACGTCCTCACGCAACGCGGGCGCTCAACCGAGGTTTCGCTGGACGAGGTCACCAAGAGATTCCGAACTCCCGACACCGAGACAGAGGTCTCTTCGCCCGTCCAAGAGGAAGATCAAGCGATCGCAGGCGAACCGGATCGCGCTTCATCTACCGCTGCGAATGAGAACGCCACAGATCGCGATGCGACAACGAACGTGGCTCCGTCCGGGCCGTACGAGCTCCCCTCAGAAGGCGTGTACACGTACCGCGCAACCGGAGGTGAGCAGGTCTCCATCCTCGGTGCCAATCACAAATATCCCGAGCACGTCTACGCCGCCGTCCGTCATCTCGACGGTTGCAGCTGGGAACACCGCAATGAGGTGATCAAAGAGCATGTGGACATGAGAGTGTGGTGCAGCCAAGCGGGTCAGCTCACCCAGCTCCAGCAGAGCCGCGAGGTCGAGTTCTTCGGCCAGCGCGACGGATCCTCGGCTTCCTGCTCACCTCCGATGGTTATCCACAAGGTCGGAGATGGACCCGGAACAACTTACGAGGGCGAATGTTCCGGCGAAGCGACCACGGCGAAGATCCGGCGCAAGATCGTGGACGACAAAGACTTCGTTGTTGGGGGCAAAACGGTCGAAGCGATCCACCTGCGGATCGAAAGCACGTTCAGGGGCATGGCCACCGGCACGTCGAATGAAGATGTCTGGCTGGACGCCGCGACCGGTATGACGTTGCGCTGGGACCGAGCCGTAGACACGAACGCCAACTCGGCTTTCGGCAACGTCCACTACACCGAGGACGCAAGCTTCACCTTGGAGTCTCTCGTCCCGACTACTTAGTCAGTCGAGGTTCTTCCGGAACCGTTCCATCCCGGGCTGAAAGTCATACCCGGCGGCCGCCCAGAACTCGACGGCATGTTCCTCGTCTTCGATCACTAACGCCGTTATCCGGCGGCATCCTCTTGCGCGAAGGCGCTTCTCTCCTTCGGCGACAAGTGCTCGAGCCAACCCCTGTCGCCTGAGAGTCGGATCAACGGCGAGCCGATACATGTTGCCGCGCCATCCGTCCCACGCCGCGACCAAAGAGCCGACTACTTCGTCACCTGAACACGCCACGATCAGCGAGTCACTATCTCTGTCCAACAATGCTTCGAGCGCTGCGACATTGTCGGTAACGGTGGGAAGTGCTGAAGCGCCGTTCCACAGCTCGAGGATCGCAGCGAGATCTTGATCGTTTGCGCTGCGGATCGTTATGCCGTCGACCGTCAGAGAGCGCCTGCCATCGCTTCGGCGTGCGTGTCGGCGTTACCGAAGTGGGTCGCCAGCACAGCTGCACGCTTCAAGTACAAATGAACGTCGACTTCCCATGTGAATCCCATACCGCCATGGACTTGTACGCACGTTTTGCCGTTTGCAATCGCCGCTTCGGAAGCGAGGAGCTTCGCAGTAGCCACGGCGTCGGCGATGTCCGGGGCGTCTTCGTCCATCAGGACGCCTGCGGCATCAACAGCTGATCGAGCAACTTCGGCCCGGACGAACATGTCGGCACACATGTGCTTGACGGCTTGGAAGGAACCGATGGGCCTATCGAACTGCTGCCGCTCGTTCGCGTAGGCAACGGCGAGGTCGACGAGCTTCGAAGCGATCCCGGACGAAAGGGCCGCTGTCAGCACCGCGCCTTCACGACGAAGGTGTTCCGCGCGCGCGTCCGTTGTGGTCGTTGCCGACAGATCAGCGCCATTGGACAGAATGGGTGTTAGTGGGTCGAGGGATGCTACGGACTCTCCGGCGGGAATACCCGGGTTAAAACCGACGACTCCCTGGTCGACGATGAGTATCGCATCGGACTCGGCGCCGAACTCGATGAGCGGCTCGTCTCGCCCGGTAACAGTGACAACTTTTTCTCCAGTTGCTGCACCCTCGATGAGTCCGGCGGCCAGATGCGTGGCGACGAGTGGCCCCGGCACCAGAGCGCGACCCAGCTCCTCGAAGACGATCACCGCCTCCGTCATGCCAAGCCCCACTCCACCGTCGGTCTCCGGAAGTCGGAGCGAGAACACGCCGGCTTCACCGAGCTCGGTCCACATCGAGCGCTCGAAACCGGCCCGAACGCGCTCCATCGGGAACCGGCCGGTGCACAGCTCGCGGATGCCATCCCGCAACGCAAGCTCGTCCGGACCGAGATCGAAGTTCAAGCGGACGCCTTGGTTAAAGAGTCGAGCAACGTTCGTCCGAGCAGCCCGCGATCGGTGAAGGCCTCGACCTGATCGAGCTCGATCAAGTCGACTGCTGCAGTCGAAGCGATGTCCTTGGCCGTTTGCAGCGGATGGATGGGGTCGTAGTCCCAGCCGATCACAACGACTCGGAAACCGAGTTCGGAAAAGGCCGACGGCACGTCCTCGAGGATCCAGCGAGGCACATTCCTCAAAGCGAGCTCGAGACTGTTCGGGTCGTGCGACCGCAACTGCTCGAGGAAGACTTCATCGGATTCGTCACGGCCCGCGCTGGCGGCCAGCTGTCTGAGCGCAGCGATCAATCCGTCGATTCCGCCGTCATGAAGTACCCCGGCCGCCGCATCGAACACGAAGATCATGGGATGTGGTTCGTCGCGCAATGCAGGAACTGCTTGGATCAGACCTTCGACGCGATCCGGCTGCAAACAAGCCGCGCGGAACGAAGTCGCCGCTCCCATCGATCCGCCGCCGATCCAGCAACGATCCAGACCGGCGGCATCGGCCACGCTCCATAGATCGGCTCCCATCGCAACCGGGTCGTAACCCGCGGCGTCCGTTACCGCGGTTGCGTCGCCATGACCTCGCTGATCGAACGTGACGACTTTCCAGCCAGCTTCCACGAGGGGCGCCAGCTGCATACGCTGCATCGCTCCGGTTCCCATGAGTCCGTGCGCAAAGACGAGTCCGTGACCGTCGTCGGGGCCTTCGACCTCGAACGGGATCTCGTAACCATCTGCTGTCTTTACGCGCTCCATCCGATCACCCCTTCGGCATCCCGAGCACCCGCTCGGCGACGATGTTCCTCTGGATCTGCGAAGTGCCGGCCGCGATCGTTATCGACATCGCGTGCATCCAGCCGCGAATGTGCTCCGCTGCCGCGTCGTCGGAGAGCGATACCACTTGTCTGTCGAGGAGCCGCATGGCCAGATCGCCCATCTTGTGACGCAGCTCCGAGTAATGGAGCTTGAATACCGATCCGCCCGGACCGGGCACGCCGTCACGTTCAGCTTGCGTCACGTTGCGTTTGGTCAATGCCCACAGCGCATCGAGCTCGGCCTTCATATGACCCAGCTCGCGACGCACTCCGCCATCTGCGAAGTGGCCGCCGCGCTTGGCGATCTCGGCGAGCCTGCTCAGCAGCTGCATCGATGAGAGCAGCTCGGAGACGAACGCGGTCCCGCGTTCGAAGGAAAACGTGACCATGGCAACCCGCCAGCCGTCGTTCTCATCGCCGACACGGTTGGCGACCGGGATGCGAACGTCGTTGAAGAACACTTCGCTGAACTCAGACGACCCCTGGATCGTCTTCAACGGCCGGACGTCGATGCCCGGCGTGTCCATCGGACAGATCAGCCACGTGATCCCGCGATGTTTTGGTGCTTCAGGATCCGTGCGAACCAACAGCTCACAGTAGTCGGCTACCTGCGCGAAGGACGTCCAGATCTTCGATCCATTGACGATGTACTCGTTGCCAACGCGAACCGCTCGGCATTGCAGCGAAGCCAAGTCGCTTCCGGCACCCGGCTCGCTGAAACCTTGGCACCAGACCTCGTCGCCGCGCAGTATGCGCGGCAGGTGCGCAGAGCGCTGTTCGTCATTCGCTTCCGCGATAAGCGTCGGACCGGCGTGTAGAAGGCCGACGAAGTTCACACCGACGTAAGGCGCGCCGGCGCGTTCGCTTTCTTCGAGGAAGATCAGATGCTCGGTTGGTGTGCCGCCGCGACCGCCGAACTCGGCGGGCCAGTTGATCCCTGCGTAACCGGCCTCGTTGAGCATGTGCTGCCAATCGGTGTCGTAAGCGCGCCGAGAGGACCAATCCTCGGCAGCAGGCTCGGCGGGAATGGAAGGAAGGACATCGCCGAGCCACGCTCGCAGTTCTTTTCGGAACGCCTCTTCGGCGTCGGTGTAACGAAGGTCCATGCAGGGGACATGCTACGTGCCGCGTTGACGCCCAGGATCAAGGCGCATAACGTGTACTCACGAGTACGGAATCCTTTCGTCCGGGGAGAAACATGACCATCACGCCTACGTCCGTCGATCAGATCGATCTAACCGACGTCGACCTCTTCCTCCACGGTGATCCGGACGCAGTTTGGACAACGCTTCGCCGGGAGGCCCCCGTTCATTGGAACGAACGCTCGTGGGGGCCGGGCTTCTGGAACCTCACCCGCTACGAGGACGTGCTGCGTGTCTCGACTGACGCATCGACCTTCATCTCGGGCAAGGGGATCATCCTCGACAACGACGGCAAGCGCACCATGCGCGAGCGCAACCTCGAGAACGCAACGGGCGGCGGCGGCGTCGGATTCATGGACCCGCGCGGAAACATGATGATCATGACCGACCCCCCGCGGCACACCGTCCTTCGCCGGATCGTCAACAAGGGTTTCACACCGCTGGCCGTGCGTCGCATGGAGCCGCACATCCGCGAGCTGGTTACCAAGATCCTGGACGACGTCATCGAGCGTGGTGAGTGCGACTTCGTCCTGGACATCTCGCGCCGGTTACCACTCGAGGTGATCTGCGAGATGGTCGGTGTTCCCGATGGCGACTGGGAGGGCATGTTCGACCTGACCAACCGCGTGATTGGCTTCGACGACCCCGAGTATGCACAGCAGCCCGAGCAGATGACACCCGAGGACATACAACGATCGATGGGCCTCTTCCAGTACATGGGCGAGATGATCGATGCGCGCAAGACGGACCCTAAAGAGGACGTACTAACAACGCTCGTCCACACCGAGGTGGACGGGACCAAGCTCAACAACGGCGAGATCTTCTTGATGTTCCTACTGTTGATCGTTGCAGGGAACGAAACAACCAGGAACGCAACGACTGGCGGAATTCTCGCGCTGATGAACAATCCCGATCAGCGTCAGCGCTTGATCGACGACCCCTCTCTCATTCCTTCAGCCGTTGAAGAGACTGTGCGATGGACCTCGCCGGTCATGCACTTCGAGCGCGTCGCTACAAAGGACGTAGAGCTCGGCGGTCAGCAGATCAAGGAAGGCGACGAAGTCACGCTCTGGTACACATCGGCTAACCGCGATGAAGCAGTCTTCGAAAACCCTCAGACCTTCGACGTTGGTCGAAGCCCCAACGAGCACATCGCGTTCGGCAAAGGTGAGCATTTCTGCCTGGGAGCCAACCTCGCGCGACTCGAGCTCGTTGTCATGTTCGAAGAGCTGTTGAAACGTATGCCCGACATGGAGCTCGCGGGCCAGCCCGAGAGGCTTCGTTCGAACTTCATCCGAGGCATCAAGCGGATGCCGATCAGCTTCACACCCGGTCCGCGCTCGGCGTAGCGTATCGCCCGTGAGGTCCACGGCCGAACTTACGCTCGACACGATCGACCTCTCGGACCCGGAGCTTTACGCAACGGGCGATCCGCACGCGGTCTGGACATATCTTCGCGCGAATGCTCCGGCCTTCTTCCAGAAGCACGGCTACGGACCGGGCTTCTGGGCGATAACTCGATACGACGACGTCTTGCGGTTGTCGACAGATCGGCGTCTCTCGTCCGCCGGTGGTCGCTCGACCACGGGTAAACCCGCGGCGCCGGACGCCGCGATGGCCGACGTTCTGGTCGTGACGGATCCGCCGAAGCACACTCAACTCAGAGCGATCGTCAACAAAGCCTTCACGCCGCGCGTCGTTGCCGCCCTCGAGAACTACGTCCAAAACGTCGTTGACGAGATCGTCGAGGGACTCGTTTCGCGAAACGAGTGCGACTTCGCAACCGAAGTCGCGGCACTTCTTCCGTTCAACGTGATCTGTGAGCTGCTCGGCGCAGCCGAAAAGGATCGCGGCTCCCTGGCGCATGCGGTTGGTCACTTCATGGAATCGAACACGCACATACAACAGCCCGCGCGCAGCGACTTCCAGCTCGGCCGCTACTTCCTAGACCTTGCAGAAGAACGACGGTCCGAACCGGGAAATGATCTGATCTCCTTTCTCGTTCAGGCCGAGGTCGAAGACGAATCCTTGTCCAATGCGGACATCCTGGCGCTTTGCTCATTGCTGTTCATCGCCGGTTCGGAGACGACGATGAACGGCATCTCCGGGGGTTTGCTCGCGTTCATCGAGAATCCTTCACAGCGTTCCAGGCTCGAGAACGACCCTTCGATGTGGCCGAAAGCCGTCGAGGAGATCCTTCGGTTCGTCTCGCCCGTACTGAACGGAATGGTGCGCACGGCAACCGAGGACATCGACGTTCGTGATGTAACGATCAAGGCCGGCGACAAAGTCACGCTCTGGTATCCATCTGCCAATCGCGACGAGGAGGTTTTTGAAGACTCCTTCGCCTTCGACGTCGGCCGCGATGCCAACCCGCACATCACCTTCGGCGCCGGTCCGCACTTCTGCCTGGGCGCTAGCCTCGCACGACTGGAGATCCGCATCACGCTCGAGACCGTCTTTCGCCGCCTCGGGGACATCGAGCTCGCCGGCAACGTCGTTCGTTTACGCTCGAACGTGTCGAACGCGATCGAACATCTGCCGATCAGGTTCTCCCCGCGATGAGCGCTCCTGCCGTCGCCCAGGTCGAGTTCAACACCTTCACCGACGAATTCGCGGCCGATCCTTACCCCAGGTACGCAGAGTTACGCGCAGCCGGACGCGTCGTTCAGAACGAATTGGGAATTTGGATGCTTCCGTACTATGAGGACGCAACGGCACTGCTGCGGCTCCCGAACGTGTCGTCCGACCCGCTGAAGTCTGAAGTCTTCGCGATGTTGTTCAAGACGTTCCTCGGCGGCGAGGACGGGCCGGGGATCCGCCTGGTCAAGAACCTGCTGTTACTCATGGACCCTCCGGATCACACACGGATGCGTGCTCTCGCGAACGCAGCCTTCAGCCGCAAGGCGGTTGAGGACTGGCGCCCCGAGATCGAGCGCATCACCGACGAACTGTTGGACGCGCTGGTCTCCAAGGACGAAGCGGACCTCATGGCCGAGTTCGCATATCCGCTACCGGTGACGGTCATCGCCGAGCTGCTCGGCGTCCCGCTCTCCGACCGCGAGAACTTCACGGGGTGGGGACGCGAGCTGATCGAGATGTTCAGCTTCAGCCTCGAGGAGTTCACACCGGATCGCACGGAGCGCGGCAACAACGCCGTCGTCAAGTTCAACGAATACTTCGAAGCGCTTTCGGAAGATCGCAGGCGCGAACCCCGCGATGACTTGCTGACCGCCCTCGTGGAGGCCGAGACCGAAGGCGAGCGGCTCAACCATGAGGAGCTGCTGGCGACTTGCCTCATCCTGCTGATCGCCGGGCACGAGACCACGGCGAACCTGATCGGGAACGGCACGGTAGCCCTGCTGCGGAACCCGGAGGCTCGTGCGCGGCTGCGCGACGATCCGTCGGTAACATCCAGCGGTATCGAAGAGCTATTGCGCTACGACTCTCCCGTTCAGATGACTGCGCGGACTACGCTCGAGCCGATCGAGATCGCCGGCGTCGAGATCCCGGCGGGCGCTCGTGTTGCTTCGATGCTCGGATCTTCGAACCGGGACCCGTCCCATTTCGATCGTGCCGACGAGCTCGTGTTGGATCGCTCGGCCGCTCCTCACGTTTCGTTCGGTGGCGGCATCCACTTCTGTTTGGGCGCCCCGCTTGCCCGGCTCGAAGCACGCACTGCGATGCCGGAGCTTCTCAGACGAGTGCCGAACCTTGCGCTTGCAACGGACGAGCTCGACTGGCGTAAGACCTTCCCTTTCCGGGGACTTAGGTCGCTGCCGGTAACCGTCTGAATCGGGCAACGCTGTAGATCGCAGCGAGCGGCGGAATTACCAAGTACGGAACGTTGAGCGCGTAGAACAACGCCCAGTTCGTCGGCTGCACATCCCCAGCCAGCTCGTCCACAAAATAGACGGTGGTTGTCGCGACTATCATCCCCGCGAGCGGAAGCAACAAGTTTGGAAGCCATGTTGATCGCTTGACGAATCCGTAAGCGGCTGCGCCGTACATGGGGCCGTAGATCAGAGCGAACCAACCGACCGTCTCCAACCAGAGCGGTGGGTCCTGGAAGATCGGATCGACCTCGCGCGCGTACCAGCCCTTCGTTTCGTCGATGAGGCCGAGCGCAGCCGGCATGTCGAAGACGAGCCAGCCGATGCAGAACAGCCCGAAGAAGACGGCGAATCCGATCTCTAGACGCCGGCTCACCAGAGCTGGTCGGTGTAGGTGTTCGTGCCCGGCACGGTGTGCTTGAAGGGCGAAGCGAAGATCACATCGGCGACTTCGCCGTAGCTGGAGTTCAGATCGGCGAACGTCGAGGCCCATGCCTCGTCTGGTGGAACGTCGGTGAAGAACATCTGCAGAAACCTGACGTCGTCATCCGCAGATGCGGGAACGTCGCTCGGCTGTCCGGGTGGCATCGGGAAAGGCTGAAATGTCAGGCACAAAGCGGCCTGGGAGCCGGCCAGTACTTTGGGGACGATCTCCTCACGAAGCTTCGACACAGCGACGTCGCGGTCGCCGTTAGCGCGTCCGATTACAACGACGAGTCCCGGGAATCGATGGTCCAGCGCGAGCTCGGCGGGAACACCATCGGCGTCTCGAGAAACCGATCCGACGTAGTCGTAGAGCTGCGTGTGGATGTGCGTCCGTTTGTCGAACATCCGGTCGGCGTCGATGAGCACCTTCACCTGCCGGCGTCCCCATCGCCACCACTCGTCGTGATGGCCCTTGAGGATGAAGTAGATGGCCAGATACGAACCGACGGATAGATCCGGAGTTATCGGCGAGTCGGCGGGATAGCGCAGAGACTTGAGGTCCTTCGTCGAAACGAAACGGCCGGCGGCCAGGGAGTACGGACCGATCATCACTCCCGAGTACAGATGGTCCCGTTCGTACCAGCGGTTGTATGCGACCTCGTGGCCTTTGTCCGGCTCGACCATCGTGAAAAGGATCGAGCCGAGCTCGATCGGGTCGTCTGTCAGAAACGCTTTCGTCGGATCTTCGGTCATGCCTTCTCCTGTATCCGGTCTCGGAGTTCGAACTTCAGCACCTTGCCGCTCGCGTTGAGCGGTAAGGCTTCGACGATCTCTACTCGTCGCGGAACTTTGTAGTTGGCCATCTTCTCGCGGGCCCACGCGATCAGTTCATCGGGATCGATCGACTCCCCCGACCTCGGGACCACGAAGGCGCAGCCCACTTCCCCCATCCTGTCGTCCGGCATCCCCACTACAGCGACCTGGCCGACGGACGGATGCGCAAGCAGCTCGTTCTCGATCTCGGCCGGATAGGCATTGAAACCGCCGACGATGAACATGTCCTTCTTCCGGTCGGTGATGGTCACGTAGCCGCGCTGATCCATCACACCTATGTCTCCGGTGTGCAGCCATCCGTCCGCATCGATGGTCTCGGCCGTCGCCTTAGGATCCTGGTAGTAACCGCTCATGACGTTGTAGCCCCGCACGACGATCTCGCCCGGCTGTCCGCGCGGAACTTCCTTGTTCGAGTCGTCGACGACGCGCACTTCCACATCAGGGATCGCACAGCCGGAAGTGTTCGCGATGGTCTCCGCGTCGTCGGCCGGACGGCACATCGTCACGACACCCGTCGACTCGGTCAGGCCGTAAGCGGTGAGGATCGTTTCGAACGTCAGCTCCGAACGCATCCGCTTGATCAACTCGACCGGAACGACTGCGGCACCGGTGACGGCCAGACGAAGCGAAGAAAGATCGCCTCGGTCCGGCGTGTTGAGTATCGATTGGTACAGCGTCGGCGGACCTGGGAGCACAGACACTTGCTCTTCGCCGATGCGCTGAAGAACTGTCGGCACGTCGAAGACCGCGTGCGGAATTATCGTCGCGCCGCGCATCAAACATGCGATGAAGCCGGCCTTGTATCCGAAGGTGTGGAAGAACGGGTTGACGATCAGATACCTGTCCTGATCGGTGAGGCCGACCAGGCGCGACCACACCTCGAAGACCCGCAGGGTTTGGCCGTGCGTGGTCATCACGCCTTTGGGCTTACCGGTCGTACCCGACGTGAAGATGATGTCGGCAAGATCGTCCGAAGCAACTTCCGCGTTTCGCTTGCCGAGCTCGGCCATGGACGTCTGCTCGGTTCCCAGCAGGAAGGTCGACCAGTTGCCCGTTCCTTCGGGTGCCGGACCTCGCAGCATCACGATGCGTTCGACCGGGTCGTCCTCATATTCGGATCTGAGTAAGTCGACGTAGTCGATGTCCAGGAATCCGGAAACCGTGAACAACAACTGCGCGCCCGATCGTTCGAGGATGTAACCGGCTTCGCGGCCTTTGAACCTCGTGTTGATCGGCACGACAACACCGCCCGCTCCAAGGGTGCCGAGAGCGGCGACGATCCATTCCCAGCAATTGGGTGCCCAGATCGCAACGCGGTCGCCGCGCTTCACGCCGACAGACATCAGTGCGCGCGAGGCTTGGTCTACGGCGGCGGCCAGTCCGGAGAAGGTCATCCGCACATCGCCGTCGACTACCGCTTCCCGGTCTCCGAAGCGTTCGGCGGCAGAGCGAACAAGTCCGGGGACGGTTCCCCACGAAAGATCGCCGCGAAGCTCGGTGACTGTGCTCATCTGACGGGTCGTCAGATTACTTGCTGACGAACGCGTTCGGTTTTCAGAGGTCGATCCAGAAACGCTGCTTGGGAACCGAACGGTCGGGCTGGGGCACCTCGTTCTCGAAGACGCCGCCGTTGGCCTCGATGATCCTTCTCGATCCCGGGTTGTCCGCGTCGCATGTGATCAGAACGCGATCGAGACCTATGGCGCGTGCCTCTTCCAGCGCGAGCTTGCACATGAGTGTCCCGTAGCCCATGCGCCTGCGCTTCGGGCGGATCGCGTAACCGATATGTCCGCCGAAACGCCGCAACCAATCCGTCAGCTCATGTCGGATGTTGATGGAGCCGATGTATTCGCGTTCCTCAACCAACCAGAAATTGGACGATGCAACCCAACCGTGCGGAAGCTCGGCTCCCATGGCCCACGACCGGACGAGCCGGACGTAGTCGTCGAAGTCACGTTCAGCGTGCTCCCGCTCGTAGAGGAGCGTGTCTTCGTCCAGAGGAAATTCTCCGGCAGCCTCGAGATAGCTCTCGCGAAACTCAACCGACGGTAGAACGAGCCTCGCCATCACCGACCCTTGAAATCCGGCTCCCGGCGCTCGACGAAGCTCTTCACACCTTCTTGGGCATCCTCTGTCTTCATGTTGGCTTCTTGCGCAAGCGCTTCCTGATCGAAAGCCGCTGATCGATCGATGTCGTGTGCGCTGTTGAGAAGCTTCTTCGCGAGCGCCAGAGTCTCCGTGGGGCCCTTCGCCAGACGGCGGGCCCACTCGGCGGCGGTCGACTCGAGATCGCTCTGCGCAACGACGCGATTCACCAGCCCGAGGTCCTGCGCATCCTTCGCGTATAACGAGTCACCGAAGAACACGAGCTCCTTGGCTCGTTGCGGACCGATCAAACGGATGAGCAGGTACGCGCCGCCTCCGTCGGGCACAAGCGCGCGGCGCATGAAAACCTCGATGAAGCGCGCCTCGTTTGAAGCGATGACCAGATCGCAGGCGAACGCGATATGAGCCCCTATACCGGCGGCGACTCCGTCGACGGCAGCGATCACCGGCTTGGGACAATCGAGGATCGCGGAGATCAGCCGCTGAGCACCTTCACGGATGGTCTGAGAGACGCTTACCGGTGGCGCATCATCTGAACGCGATGAGCGAAGGTCCGCGCCGGAGCAGAACGAGCCGCCGCTGCCTGTGAGAACTACACAGCGCGTTTCGCTATCGCCGCCTGCTTTCTCGAGCAGGTCGATCACACGGTTGCGCTGATCGGGCGAGATCGCGTTCTTGACGTCCGGACGGTTCAGCGTGATCCACAGCACACCGCCGTCGCGACGCTCTAGTACTTCCTCGCTCATTAGGTTTTGAAAGTCTCGATCACAGATGCGAACTGATCAAGCACGGGCAACACAACGTCGCGCTTGCCGGGTTGCACACCGAGCACGATCTCTTCGATCCCGAGAGTTCCGAAGTACTCGAGCTTGCCTTGGTCCGGCAGCGAACCGAAGGGGACGATCTTGATCTTCTCGGGGTCACGCCCGGCCTTCTCATACTCGTCGCGAAGCGCCGGCAAGCTCGCCTTGATGCCGCGGCCGCCTATCGGGATCCAGCCGTCCGCCCAGTCGGCTATGTGCTTGAAGAGCTTCGGACCGGGAGCACCGCCCAAAAGGATCGGTGGGAATGGCTTCTGAACGGGCTTGGGCCAGGAAAAGGACGGCTCGAAGCTAACGAACTCTCCGTGATACGAAGCTTCCTCTTCGGTCCACAGCGCCTTCAATGCCTGAATGCGTTCGCGCACTGCCTCGCGGCGCCTCTTATAGGGCACGCCATGGTGCTCGAGCTCGTCTTGGTTCCATCCGAATCCGACACCGAAGTCGAACCGGCCGCCCGACAACAGATCCAAGGTTGCGACTTCCTTTGCGAGGACGATGGGATCGCGCTGCGCAACCAGACAGATGCCGGTACCGACGCGCAGGTCCTTTGTGGCGGCGGCGGCCGCGGACAGCGCAACGAAAGGATCGAGCGCGTGGTAGTACTGCTGCGGCAACGGCTCGCCCATCGGCGGAGGTGTCTTCCTCGAAACGGGGATGTGGGTGTGCTCAGGCGTCCACATCGAGTGGAACCCACGC
Source organism: uncultured Actinomycetes bacterium (assembly GCA_963766295.1). Lineage (GTDB taxonomy): Bacteria > Actinomycetota > JAICYB01 > JAICYB01 > JAICYB01 > JBBDRJ01. Next base: position 123,246 of record CAVXYW010000001.1, read on the forward strand.
GCTTCGACCTCGCGAGCCAGCTCGACGGGATCGATCGTGTAATCGGTCAAGAAAACGGTGACGCCGAACTTCATTTCTTCGCTTCAGCCTCCTGCGCCGCTTTCGCCAATGCATCTTTGAGTGGGCCCATAAGCGGCATCTCTTCCTGCCCGATGTCTTCGTCGAGGCGATCGGCGATCTGCTCCGGAGTCCAGCGCCCATCGGTCGTCATCGAACGCTCTTCCTTCGGTTGATTCCAAACCGCGATCCGGTTGCCGACGGCGGTGTAGATCTGACCTGTGACGTGCGATGCACGGTCGGAGAGAAGGAAGACGCACATCGGCGCTACGTCATCTGCCTCCCCCATCTCGGCCAGACCGGCCGGAACGTTCTCCGACATCCGCGTTCTCGCGACGGGAGCAACGGCGTTGGCCCTGACGCTGTATCGATAGAGGCCGAGCGCAGCCGAACGAACGAGCGACACGATCCCGCCCTTGGCTGCCGAGTAGTTGGCCTGAGCGACGCTTCCTTGAAAAGCGCCGGACGTGAAAGCAACGAGCGAGCCCGAACCCTGCTTGCGCATGACGGCCGACGCAGCACGAAAGATAGTGAACGTGCCTTTGAGGTGCACGCGAACGACGTCGTCCCATTCATCTTCGGTCATGTTGAAAAGCATCCGTTCGCGCAGGATGCCGTGACACGTCACGAGACCGTCGATCCGGCCCCATTCATCGACGGCCGTTTGCACGACGCTCGCTCCACCTTCCATCGATGACACATCGTTGGCCAGAGCGACTGCCGTTCCTCCGATGTTGTTGATCTCCTTGACGACTTCGTCGGCGACCTCACTGGTCGGATCCTCACCGGCCATCCCCACTCCGTAGTCGGCCACGACCACATTGGCTCCGGCGTGTGCGCAAGCGAGCGCAACAGCACGTCCGATACCGCGACCCGCGCCCGTGACGGCAACGGACTTTCCTTCGAGGATGCCGGGCAAGCAAGTACCTCCGCTTCGCGTTCGTTTTCTGACGGAACGTTAGCATTCCGTTCGTATGGACCTTTCCTACACACCTCAGCAGGAAGCGTTCCGCAGCGAAGTGCTGGCGTGGCTGGCCGGCAACGTTCCGGCCTCCAGATTGCCTTCCCCCGGCACCGAGGAGGGGTTCGCCGCCCACGCGGCGTGGGAGAGATCGCTTTCATCGGCGGGCTACGGAGGAATCTCGTGGCCCATTGAGTTAGGCGGGCGTGGGGCCGACGTCGTCCTGCAGGCGATTTTCGAAGAGGAGTACCTGCGAGCCGGGGCACCCGAGCGCGTGAACATCGTCGGTCAGAAACTCATGGCGCCGACGCTGTGGGCGCACGGCACTGATGAACAGAAACACCGATGGCTGCCAAGGATCCTTTCCAGCGAGGACATCTGGTCGCAGGGATTCTCGGAGCCGGAAGCCGGAAGCGACCTTGCCGGGATACGAACCAAAGCCGAACTCCAGGGCGACAACTACGTCGTCAACGGGCAGAAGATCTGGACTTCTTACGGCGCCTTCGCCGATTGGATCTTCGCTTTGGTGCGAACTGACCCCCAAGCCGAGCGCCATAACGGCATTACGTTCTTGGCCGTCGATATGAAGACCGAAGGCGTCGAAGCCCGCCCGATCATTCAGTTGGACGGCCAGGCCGGCTTCGCTGAGGTTTTCTTCACCGACGCTCACGTGCCCGTAGAGAACGTGATCGGGGAACCCAACGACGGATGGCGCGTTGCGATGACGACGCTGGGAGCCGAGCGGGACTCTCCGCCACGCTCCGCGACACGTTATCTGCGTGACCTCCGGACACTCATCGAGATCGCAAAGCACAAGGGCATCGACGGCGATCCTGCGGTTCAGGACGAACTGACGAAGCTCTTCGTCCAAGCCAAGTGCTATGCGCACGCGACGACGCACGTGGTCAGCCGGATCTCCAAAGGAGAGGAAATCGGCGTCGCCGCCAGCGTTATGAAGCTCCAGTGGTCTGAGTTGGAACGGCTCGTTTTCGAAACGGGTCTTGACCTCCTCGGCTCACGAGCTGCATCACTAGAGGGTCCGGGAGCCGAGGCTGAGGAGTTCTGGCACAACTACTGGTACGCGCGAGCCGCCACGATCTATGCCGGCACTAGCGAGATACAGCGCAACATCGTGTCCGAAAGATTGCTCGGGCTCCCACGGGAACCGCGCCCATCATGAATTTCGACTTCGACGACACTCAGTGCGCTTTGCGCGACATGGCGCGCGACCTCTTCGGCAAGGAGTCACCACCATCGCGCCTTCGTGAAATCTGGGACGGAAAGCCGGTCGATCGCCGCGTGTGGAAGACAATGGCGGAGGCCGGCATCTGTGGTCTAACCGTTCCCGAAGACTTCGGTGGCGCCGGCGGCAACGCCGTCGACCTCGCCTTGGTCTACGAAGAAGCCGGCCGTGCGTGTCTGCCAGAACCTCTTTTGGAAACGACTGGGATCGCAGCACCGCTGATCGCTCGCTTTGGCTCTGATGCCCTGAAGGAGAGATGGCTGCCGGCCATCGCTTCCGGCGACGCGATCGCCGGTATCCAGGAGGGCGACGGCTCGTATGTTGCCGGTGGCGGCGACGCCGACTTGATCATTGCCGGCCGCGACGACGCGATCCACATCGTCGACCGCGATGGCTTCCAGGCAAACCCGTTGCCTTCCGTCGATCAAGCTCGTCCGGTCGCAGAAGTTGAGTGCGCGACAGGGTCCGATACCAAGCTGGCATCAATAACTGATCACGATGCGCTCGGACTTTTTTGGGGCGCGGCCTTTACCGGCGCAGCGAGCATCTTGAACGGATTGGCCATGCAGATGCGCGACATGTCGGTCGAATATGTCAAAGACCGTAAGCAGTTCGGCCGCCCGGTCGGATCGTTCCAGGCCGTGAAGCACAAACTGGCATCCATACATGTAGCTATCGAATCCGCACGTCCGGCTGCGTGGTATGCGGCATACGCATTGACGGAGAACCTCGACAGCGCGACCGTCGATTCTGCCGTCGCCAAGATCGCCGCCAACGACGCCGAAGCCCTGTGCAACGCCGAAGCGCTCCAGTGTCACGGCGGCATAGGGTTCACGTGGGAACACGACCTGCACTTCTGGCTCAAGCGAGGTATGACCTTGCGGGGATCGTTCGGAACTTCCAGAGAGCTTCGCCACAACCTCGTGCAGATCCACGATTGGGATGACCTTCTGTGACGCAACCCCCCAGATACCCCTCATCACACAACCTACTGGCCGACAAACGCGTCCTCATCACGGCGTCGGCCGGAGTCGGGATCGGTTTCGCGACGGCGAAGAGATGCGCGGAAGAGGGTGCGACCGTCGTCCTATCGGACGTTCATGAACGCAGGTTGCGCGAGTCCGCTGAGGAACTGGAGAAGCTTTCGGGCAAGAAGCCTTTGGCCATTCCCTGCGACGTCACCGCCGAAGACGAGGTCCAGAACCTTTTCGATACCGCCATCAAGGAGCTTGGCGGCATCGACGTAGCCGTATGCAATGCGGGACTCGGCGGCACAAAGAACCTCGTCGACATGACGGATGACGAGTGGAACGTCGTCCTGGACGTCACGCTGAACGGAACCATGCGTTGCAACCGCGCAGCGCTGCGGCACATGACCGAGCGAGGCGAAGGGGTGATCGTGAACAACGCCTCGATACTTGGCTGGCGCGCGCAGGAAGGACAGGCGCATTACGCGGCTGCGAAGGCCGGCGTGATGGCTCTTACGCGGTGCGCCGCGATCGAGGCCGCTCCATACGGAGTGCGCGTGAATGCGGTGTCTCCGAGTCTGGCGATTCACGAGTTCCTCACCCGGGTCATGAGCCAGGACGTTCTCGACGAGCTCGTAAAGAAGGAACTCTTCAAGCGCTCCGCTGAGACCTGGGAAGTCGCCAACGTGATCGTGTTCCTGGCGAGTGACTACTCGTCCTACATGTCTGGCGAGGTCGTGTCGGTCTCCAGCCAGCACCCCTAAGCCGTTGACCGCGGTCGTTCGATCGACGTCCAATCCAGGCGTCAAGGAAACGGTTCGACTGCGCAATAGACGCGAGCGAAGCAGAACGGGGCTCTTTCTTGTCGAAGGCTTCCGCGAGATCAGGCGCGCACTGGACGCGAAGGTCGAGATCGAGAGGCTCTGGTTCTGTCCCGCGCTCTATCTCGGCGAATCGGAAGGCGAGCTCGTAGATCGCGCGGCTGTGGCCGGCGCCGAGATCATCGAGGCCGCGGAAGCTCCTTTCCGGAAGATGGCCTATCGCGACCGTCCGGAGGGATTGCTCGCTGTGTGCCGGCAGTTCGACGTATCGCTGGAGCGAATCGAGGTCGGCAGTTCCCCATTGATCTTGGTCGTCGAGGCGATCGAGAAGCCCGGCAACCTCGGCACGATGATCCGCACGGCAACCGCTGCACACGCCGACGCCGTGATCGTGGCCGACCCAACGACCGATGTCTTCAATCCGAATGTCGTCCGAGCATCGATCGGGACGATGTTCGCGATGCCGATCGCCGTCTGCAGCAGTGTCGACGCCATCGACTGGTTGCACGGTCAAGGCATCACGATCTGTGCGTCGACACCGGACGCCAAGGTCACACACTGGGACGCATCCTTCACCAAACGGGCCGCGGTCGCCGTGGGGGCCGAGCAGTACGGACTATCGAAGGAGTGGCTCGATGCCGCAGATCTAAAGATCCGCATCCCGATGCCCGGTGACGCAATCGACAGCCTCAATGCAGCAACAGCGGCCGCACTTTTGCTCTACGAGGCGCTGCGTCAGCGTTCGCTATAGGAAACTCGCGTTCGGTTGACGTACCGAACCGACGGCGTCTAGGCTGACCGCCGTATGGAGTTCGGTGTCTTCGTCCAGGGTCATGTCCCCCGCCGCCGCGTCGCGTCCAACCCAGGTTTCGAGCACGACGCGCTGATCGGCGACATGGAGATCGTGAAGGCCGCCGACAAGGCGGGCTTCAAATACGCGTGGGCGTCCGAACACCATTTCCTCGACGAGTACTCGCACCTTTCGGCTTCCGAGGTGTTCCTCGCCTATGCAGCCGGCGTTACTGAGAACATCCATCTCGGCTCGGCGATCTGGAACCTCAACCCTCAGGTGAATCATCCGTACCGCCTCGCCGAACGCGTGACGATGATGGATCACCTTTCGGACGGACGCTTCGAGCTCGGAGTTGGACGTGGCGCGGGACATCACGAAGTCACGGGATTCGGCATCGAATCGACAGACGCAACCAAAGAACCGTTCGAGGAAGTCCTGAACGAACTCCCGAAGATGTTCCGCGACGAGGAGTACGAGTTCCACGGCAAGTTCTACGACGCGCCGAAACGCAACGTTCTCCCGAAGCCCTACAAGAAGCCGCACCCTCCGATCTGGCAGGCCTGCGGTAACCCGCCAACGTTCGCGAAGGCCGGAGCGAAGGGCCTCGGTGCGATCGGATTCAACTTCTCCGCGGCACCGCAGATGGCACCGATGATCGAGGCGTACAAGAAGGCCGTCGCCGACGCGGAACCGATCGGCGCGTACGTCAACGACAACGTGATGATCACGAACACGGTGATATGTCTAGAAGACGGAGCTCGCGCCCGTCAGGTGGCCGCGGATATGGGCAGCGGACTACAGGTATCGCTCGTGTACCGCTACCACACGACCTTTCCGAAACCTCCGGGAATCCCGGAATGGCCTAACGTGCTCCCCGACCCGACCGTCGAAGAGGTCGAGCAACGCATCAAGGCCGGCTACCTCTTGTGCGGCACTCCGGACGAAGTCCTGGAACAGATCAAGAAGTACGAAGAGGTGGGGGCCGATCAGATCGTGTTCGGTCTGCCTGTAGATATGCCGCTGGACGCAGCGGTCGAGAGCGTCACGCTGTTCGGCAAGCACGTTCTGCCGCACTTTGACAAGGATCCCGTCCACCGCTCATCGAAATTCCGCGACGCCGCAGCTGTCTCTTCCGCGTCATGAAGCCGCGCTTCCCTCACCTGAGCTCCGGGAACTCGATGGTTTAGGTCGATAAGGAAGGGAGGGGTCATGAGCGAACAGCAAGAAGCGATCGGCAAGGCCGTTGCTGCGTTCAACGCTGGTGACATCGATAGCTACATGGAGGTCTACGACAAATCCGTCACTCTCTACGGCTATGCACCCGAGCCGATCGACTACGACGGGGCCAAGGACTTCTACTCGATGCTGATGGCGGCGATTCCCGGCGGTCAGCTCGCAGGTAACGACATCCTCCAGGACGGAGACAAAGTCGTCGTCAGATTCACGCTCACCGGCAAACACGGCGGCGACTTCTTGGGCATGCCGGCCACAGGAAAACCGATCGAACTGACTGGAATAACGATCTTCCGTTTCGAGGGGAACAAGGCCGTCGAGCGGTGGCAGTCGGCCGACATCCTCGGCGTGATGGTTCAGATCGGCGCTATACCGCCGCCGGGCTGAGCCCTAAGCGCCGGTCAGGCCGACCGGACCGGAAGGTGCTTTGCTCGCTGATGAGTTCGATTCGAGCCACTTCACTTCTTAGGAGCCGGCGTCAGTCGCGAGGTAATCCGAGGACTCGCTCGCCGATGATGTTGCGCTGGATCTCGTTGGTTCCCGCGTAGATCGGTCCCGCCAGCGAGAAGTAGTAGCCGTCCACCCATTGCTCCGCGCCATCACATGCCCCGGCCCCCATGAGGCCCAACAGTCGGAACGCCGTCTCGTGCATGTGGATGTCCATCTCCGACCACGCGATCTTGTTCACGCTCGACTCCGGACCGATCTGCTCGCCACGCTCGAGACGAGCGGCCGTCCAGTAGACGTACAAGCGGTACAAACGTGCAGCGATCTGTGCGCGCGCAACATCCTGACGGAGATCCACCGGTTCGCCGGCATCAACGAAAAGCTTCATAAGCCGTTCAGCCGTGGCCAGGAATCGGCCCGGTGGACGTAACAGCAATCCCCGCTCGAAGCCGGCGGTCGTCATCGCTACGTTCCACCCTTGGCCCGGTTCGCCCAATGTGTTCTCAACGGGAACGCGTGCGCCGTCGAAGAACACCTCGGCGAAACCGGTCTCTCCGTCCATCTGAGCGATGGGCCTCGCGTCGATGCCGGGTAGGTCCATAGGAAGCAGGATCATCGTCAGCCCGCGGTGTCGCTGCGAACCGGGCTCGGTTCGGAACAAGCCGAACATCCAGTCGGCCCACACTCCGCGCGAGCACCACGTCTTCTGTCCCTCGATTACCCAGTGGTCGCCGTCCAACACCGCCTTCGTTCTGATCGCCGCCATATCGCTTCCGGCGTTGGGTTCCGACCAGCCCTGGCACCAGATCTCGTCGCCCCGTGCCATCGACGGAAGGAAACGCGCTCTCTGATCGGCCGTGCCTTGCGACATCAGAGTTGGACCGAGCAGGAAAAGTCCGTTCTGGTTCACACGGCCGGGCGCGCCCGACCGGTAGTACTCCTCTTCGAAGATCAGCCAGTCGAGGATGCCTGCGCCCCGGCCCCCGTATTCAACGGGCCACGAGACGACACCCCATCCGTCTTCGAAGAGCTTGCGTTCCCAATCGCGATGAGCTTTGAAGCCGTCGGCGGTATCCATGGACGCCAAAGCCGGTCTGGGCACGCTGCTTTCGAGCCAGGCGCGGGCGTCGGCGCGTAAGGCGTCCTGTTCGGGAGAGAAACGAAGATCCACGGCCCAGAGAGTATCTGACACCCCGTCAGAAACTCAGCGCCCCGGGCCCGATTTTCGGTCGGCCGCGCGCCTCGACTTCATATAGAGGAACAAGGAGGCGGCGATGATCACGGCAACGAGGTTCGCATCTGTGTTCTGCACGGATCCGGAAAAAGCGTCCGACTTCTGGTCCGAGAAGATCGGGCTCGACGTTCGGATGCTGGACGTCCCTTACGGAGCGGGGAGCTCCTACCGCCGGGTGGAAGACCCCAACGACCACTTGCCTGCGGCCGTCCGGTTAGTACAACGAGAGCTGGGCGGCATCGTCGTGAGGTAAGCGGCGATATTCACGGCCTCAGCTGGCCAGCACGAGCCGGTTTCCACGGACGCATCAACCTCCGGGATGAAGAAGAGCCCGGCCGAGTGTGCCGAAGAGCTGCTTACCGCCGCCTCTTCGGCACACTCAACAAGGCTTAGAACGGGAAGTCGATATCGAGAACGTGTTGTCCACCAGCGAACAACGGCATGTCGTCATCGACGTCCGCGTGGATCCGTTCTGGCAGGAAGATCGGCGGGGTCTCATTCGAGTCGAGGAACACACGTCCCTGTATCGGCCCAAGACCGCCGTCCGCACAGACCTCCAAACCTCGCCGGCCGTTGTACGCATTCACCGGCTCTTGCAGGAAGCTGTCCGGAGCGTGACCGCAACTGACATTTGTGCCATCGAAGTCCGAACCAGTCGGCCCGATGTAGTCAGCTGCTGCGGCTCCGGCGAGCCCGAAGATCCCAACACCCAGCACGATCGCAACTACGAATTTGCGCATGATTCACCCCCCTCGCGGCGCCTCCATATCTACCTAGAACGAAGCCTTCTTCCGAGAAGTTCGCCCGGAGCTTCGCAAAGGCGTAGCAGGGGTCGGAATGAACGAAAGCTAGGCCGAGTGTGCCGAAGAGATGCTTACCGACGCCTCTTCGGCACACCCAACCGGGCTCAGAACGGCAGATCGATGTCGAGGAAGTGTCCGGACCCACCGAATATAGGTGTGTCCTGGTCCATGTCCCCGTGGATACGGTCCGGCAGGAAGATCGGCGGTGTCTCGTTCGAGTCGAGGAACACGCGTCCCTGTATCGGCCCGAGACCACCGTCGGCACAAACCTCCAAACCCCGACGGCCGTTGTAGATCTCGACCGGCTCCTGGAGGAAGTTGTCCGCAGCACCACCGCAGGTAACGTTTGCTCCATCGAAGTCCGAACCAGTCGGTCCGATGTAGTCAGCGGCTGCGGCTCCCGCAAGTCCGAAGATCCCGGCACCCAGCACGATCGCAACTACGAATTTGCGCATTGATTCACCCCCCCTCTGCGCCCACTCACCGGCCGAGTGTGCCGAAGAGATTCTTACTGCGACCTCTTCGGCATACCCACCCGGCTAGAACGGTAGATCTAGATCTACGATGTGCGCCAACAGAACCGTATCGGCGTCAACATCCGCGTGGATACGGTCCGGCAAGAAGATCGGCGGCGTCTCGTTGGAGTCAACGAACACGCGTGCCTGTAGCAGTGCTCCCAGCTGGCTGAAGTTGTCCGAACAGACCTCCAAGCCGCGCTGACCGTTGTAAACATTCACGGGCTGCAGCAGGAAGCTGTCCTCGGCGTAGCCGCAGTGGACATGTGCCCCGTCGAAGTCCGAACCCGTAGGCCCGACGTAGTCGGCGGCTGCCACTCCAGTAAGTCCGAATATCCCTAAACCCAGCACCATCGCTATTACGAATTTGCGCATAGCTCACCCCCCTAGGTGCGCCCTCTATCCTTTATACGTAGAGCAACTCGGAACCTGACAAGTTCGCAACGCCCGCCTTCCGGCTACCATCCACCCGCCATTTGGGGGGACCCTTTGCATCTGACGGGTCGTCAGGAAACAATGGGCGTCTTGACGACCGACCGGATTCAGATCCCCGCCATCGAGAGTTGGTTTACAGCCGCGCCAGCATCGCTCATCGGCACCAGATGCCGCCAGTGCGGCTCGTACTTCTTCCCTCCCGAACGGGTCCTGTGCCGGAATCCGGCCTGCGTCTCGACAGCCCTCGAGGACACCGAGCTCAGCACCCGAGGCCGCGTCTGGTCCTTCTCGGTCAATCACTACGCCGCACCAGAGCCCTACGTGGGCAAGGACCCATTCGAGCCCTACACCGTGGTGGCCGTCGAACTGATCGAAGAGCAGATGGTCGTCCTCGGACAGCTCGCCTCGGGCGCCGACCCTTCCAAGCTCGCCATCGGTGATGAGGTCGAGATCGCTATCGAACCCCTTTTCGTGGACGACGACGGACAAGAGCATCTCGTCTGGAAGTGGAGACCTTTGAAATGAGTCACGACGTAGCCGTCCTCGGCGTCGGTATGCATCCGTGGGGCAAGTGGGGACAGCCCTTCGTCGAATACGGGGTAAAGGCAGCACAGGACGCATTGGACGACGCGAGCATCTCCTGGCGAGATGTCGGGTTCATAGCCGGCGGGGAAACGATCCGTAACGGTTATGCGGGCTACGTTGCCGGCGCAACGTTCGCGCAAGCGCTCGGATGGACCGGAGTCCCCGTTGCCACGTGCTACGCCGCATGCGCGGCCGGCGCAACGGCGATCGACATCGCCCGTTCGCGGATCCTCGCCGGCCTGTGCGACGTCGCTCTCGTCGTCGGCGCCGATACGACGCCAAAGGGCTTCCTGGCCCCCACGTGGGGCGATAACCCGTCCGATCCGGACTGGCGGCGCTTCCGTCTTCTCGGCGCTACGAATCCGACGTACTTCGCCCTGTACGCACGCCGACGCATGGAGCTTTACGGGGCGACCGAAGAGGACTTCGCGAAGGTCAAGGTTAAGAACGCCAAGCACGGACTTGAGAACCCTCGTGCGCGATACCGCAAGGAATTCACGATCGAGGATGTTCTCGCATCGCCGATCGTGTCGGACCCCTTGCGCCTCTTGCAGATCTGCGCCACTTCGGATGGCGGCGCCGCTGTCGTCCTTTCATCGATGGACTATGCGAAGTCGCGCGGCATCGAAGACCCGGTGCGCGTAGCGGCGGTGTCGACCGTCACGCCGACATATCCGAACACGGTTATCGAGATGCCCAACTTCGCCACGGACTCGGCCGCCGTCGTCGCTCCGCCGGCGTCGTCATTCCGCAACGCGATCGCCGAGGCGGCATACGACCAAGCAGGCCTCGGGCCGGACGATCTCGACGTCGCCGAGGTCTACGATCTTTCGAGCGCGCTCGAGCTGGATTGGTACGAGAACATCGGCATCTGCAAGGAAGGCGAAGCCGAGCGGCTGATCCGCGACGGCGACACGACCATCGGCGGACGAATCCCGGTCAACCCCTCCGGCGGCCTTGCTTGCTTCGGTGAGGCGGTACCGGCGCAAGCGATCGCTCAGGTCTGCGAGCTCGTTTGGCAGCTGCGCGGACAGGCCGACGGCCGGCAGGTCGAAGGGGCGAAGGTCGGTCTAACGATCAACCAAGGGCTGTTCGGGCATGGATCGTCCGTCATCGTTGTTAGGTAACTGGAGGTAATACGCATGCCCGAGGCCTACATCATCGACGCGATCCGCACGCCGGTCGGCAAACGCGGAGGCGGCCTCGCCGAAGTGCATCCCGCCGATCTCGGTGCCCATGTGCTGCAAGCGCTGATGGACCGCAACGACATCGATCCGATCGCAGTCGAGGACGTCTTCTTCGGTTGCGTGGATACCATCGGCCCCCAAGCCGGGGACATCGCCCGCACGTGCTGGCTGGCCGCCGGACTTCCAGAAGAGGTGCCGGGAGTGACGATCGACCGGCAATGCGGTTCTTCGCAGCAGGCTCTTCACTTCGCGGCACAAGCCGTGATGAGTGGAACCAACGACGTGATCGTGGCCGGTGGCGTTCAGAACATGTCGATGATCCCGATCGCTTCGGCTCTCACGGCCGCAGCCGATCTCGGGCACGAGACTCCTTTCCACGGGTCGTCCGGGTGGTTAAAACGTTACGGCGATCAAGAGGTCTCTCAGTTCCGAGGGGCCGAGATGATCGCCGAGAAATGGGGAATCACGCGCGAAGACATGGAAGCCTTCGCGATCGAATCGCACGCACGTGCGCTGCACGCAGCGGCCGAAGGACGCTTCGAGCGCGAGATCGTCCCTTTGAATGGAATAACGGCCGACGAAGGACCTCGAGAGCCGAACGTCGAGAAGATCAAATCGTTGCCGACGCTGCCCGACTGCGAGCGGCTGACTGCCGCCGTAGCGTCGCAGATCTCCGATGCAGCGACGGCGGTGCTGGTCGCGTCAGAAGATGCGGTGCGCGCGCACGGGCTAAAGCCACGTGCGCGCATCCATCACATCTCCTGCCGGGGCGCCGACCCGATCTACATGCTTACAGCGCCGATACCGGCTACCTCCTACGCGCTCGAGAAAACCGGCATGAAGCTCGACGACATGGATCTGATCGAGATCAACGAAGCATTCGCATCCGTTGTGCTCGCGTGGGAGAAGGAAACGGGAGCCGACCTGAGCAAGGTCAACGTGAACGGCGGCGCGATCGCACTCGGTCATCCGCTCGGCGCAACCGGAACACGTCTCTTCACGACTCTTCTGCACGAGCTCGAGCGCACCGGTGGCCGCTATGGATTGCAGACGATGTGCGAGGGCGGCGGCCAAGCCAACGTGACGATCGTCGAGAGACTCTGACTCTTTGACCACAAGCGCGCCGGCTTACGAGATCCAGGGCCGGATGATCTCGATGCCTGTGTACGTCCGCCGGGCCGACTCGTGGGCTGCGCAGTTCTTGGTACCAGCCAAAGCCGCGCAAGTGATCGTCGATCCCACGGGCCTCGAAGTTGCACAACCGCTTCCGGGCCGAGCCGTCGTAAACATCGCTTTCGTCAACTACATCGACAGCGACCTCGACACGTACAACGAACTGGCGGTGGCGTATCTGGTTCGTCCGGACTCGGCCGTCGGCGGAACCACGCGCGACAAGATGCGCGAATTCGTCCGTGGGGAGATCGGTGTTTACATCCACGAGCTACCCGTGACGCAAACCTTCACCCTCGAAGCCGGACGTCGCATCTGGGGTTACCCGAAGATCCTCGCGGACATCGACATCACCGAGGAGCGAGGCCATATCTCGTGCAAGCTCTCTCACGAGGGCCAGCACGTGCTGACCCTGTCCCTAAAAGAAGGCGGCCCGATCAAACTCCCGCAACGTGAGATGCCGACCTACTCGAACCTAGACGATGTGCTGCGCCGCACCTTGTGGGATCAGCAAGCCGAAACGCGCGCGCGGCTGGGAGGCGCGAAGCTCGAGCTCGGCTCCCATCCGATCGCCGAAGAGCTGCGCACTTTGGGCCTTCCGAAGCGGGCGCTGATGACCAGCACGATGCGCGACATGAAGGCCACATTCTTCGCCGCCGAAGCGGTCTAGGCCTTCCTAAGCCGGCGTTAGTTTCTCGACGGCGTAACTCTTAGCCCAGCGGTAGTCAGTTTTCCCAGCGGGGGAACGAACGATCTCGTCCACCAGGACCAAGTCACGCGGGATTTTGTAGCCGGCGAGCTTTTCACGGCACACGTCCTGCACTTCCTCGATCGTCGGAGAGGTCCCTTCGGCGGAACGCGCAACGACCACGACCTTCTCTCCCCACTTCTCGTCCGGGACACCGACAACGACGGCGTCGGCGATATCGGGATGACCTTTCACCACAGCCTCAACCTCTTCCGGATAGACCTTCTCTCCGCCGGTGTTGATGCTCACCGAGCCGCGCCCGAGCAGCTCGATGGTCCCGTCCTCTAAGACCTTCGCGTAGTCACCGGGCAGGACCCATCGCTCGCCATCGACCTCTACAAAGGTATTCGCAGTCTTCTCAGGATCCTTGTGGTACCGCAGAGGTATGTGGCCCTTGCGCGCCAGGCGCCCGATGACATCCGATCCGGGCTCAATCTTTTCCAAATCGTCGTCGAAGACCCGCGCGGCATCGCCCATCGCGAAGCGCGCACCCTTCGCCTCTTCACCCGACGTCATGCGCTGTGTCCCCATCGTTCCCGTCTCGGACGAGCCGTAGCCGTCGGTGATCATCGTCGTGGGAAGCAACTTCGACAATCGCGCTTTGGTCGAAGGCGATAGCACCGCTCCTCCCGAACCGATCACGAGCAGGCTCGAAGTGACGTAACTACCGCCGTCAGCGTCGAGCTCGTCGGCCAAGGGGCGCGCCATCGCGTCACCAACGATGATCAACATGTTCACGCCCTCGTCGCTGATCAACTTCCAGATCAGCTTCGGATCGAACTTTCCTTGCGGCGTGACGACCATCTTTCCGCCGCCGAAGAGAACCGAGTAGAGCAACCAGTGCGCCGAGACGTGCATGAACGGCGGAGTTGCGAGCGCGACGAGTCCAACCTCGGGCATTCGTTCGACGAGCTCCTCCGGGGTCTTGATGTAGTTGCCCGAATGGAAGACGTCTCCGCCGCCCATTCCGGCGAAGAAGATGTCGTCGTGCCGCCAGATGACTCCTTTGGGAAGTCCGGTCGTGCCGCCCGTGTAGGCGATATACAGGTCGTCACTTGATCGGGGGCCAAAGTCTCGATCGGATGAGGACGAAGCAAGTCGGTCCTCGTAGTCGCGTTCGACGACGATGACCTCGCGCAGCTTCGGCAAATCAGCCCGTATGGCCTCTACGCGATCGGCGAACTGCTCGTTGGTGATGTTGACCGCGATGTCGGCGTCGTCGAACAGATACTTGAGCTCGTCGGCGACGTAACGGAAGTTCACGTTGACCGGGACGGCCCGGAGCTTGAAGCAAGCGAGCATGCCTTCGGCGTACTCGGTCCCATTCACCATCTGAAGACCTACATGACTGCCTTCTCCCACGCCGAGACCGGACAGGTGGTGAGCGAGTCGGCTCGATCTTTCGTCCAGCTCCTTATAGGTGAGCCGGCGATCGCCGGCGACTATCGCTTCTCTGTCGGCGGCGGCGTCGACAACGATCTCGAAAAGGTCGGCGAGGTTGAAGGTCGGCACATCCATAGGATGCCTGTCCCGCCGGCATCGGGACCAGGCCGCACGACTACCATCTGTTCGTGTCGGACGCCAAGGTCATCACCGGACTCGATCCCACTCGAGCCAAAGCGGGTCTCGAGGAATGGTTCTCTCGCCGCGGGTCGGAAGATGCTTCGGTGGAGATTCAGCCAAGCCCTCCGGCCAACGGCTACTCGCACGAGACGGTGATCTTCGACCTCATCACCACGGATGAAACGAAACGGCTAGTTGCTCGCATCGAGCCCGGGAGCATCTCGGTCTTCCCCGAACCCGATCTGAGCATCGAGTACCGGTTGCTTGAGGCCATCGCTCCGGACGGGGTCATCCTTCCGAAGCTCCAGGGTTTCGAATCCAACACAGTCTTCCTTGGTCAGCCCTTCTATGTGATGGAACACATCGAGGGGCAGGTCCCGTCGGACACGCCGCCGTACACGCTCATGGGCTGGCTCCATGAAGCGCCGCCGGAAACCAAGGAGAGCGTTTGGTGGACGGGCCTCGAAGCGATGGCCGCCGTTCACAACGTCGATTGGAAAGCGAAAAATCTCGGGTTCATCATCGGCGACCGCACTCTGGGTCTCGAAGGCGAGTTCGAGTACTGGCGTCACTACATCGACTTCATGGGCGGTATCTGCAACCCGGGAGAGCGGTCTTTCGCCTGGCTCGTCGCGAACGCTCCGACGGACAGCGACATCGCTTTGTGTTGGGGCGATTCCCGCCTCGGCAACCAGATTTTTGCCAACGGTCGGTGCGTTGCACTTCTCGACTGGGAGATGGCGACGTTGTCCGATCCCGTCGAGGACCTCGCGTGGTTCATCTATTTCGACGAGCTATATCGCGGGGGCGGAGTCGTCCCGGGCTTGCCCGGGCGAGGTCCGTCCATCGCGCGATACGAGGAGCTAGCGCAAAAACCCGTTAAGAATTTCGATTACTTCTTTGTGATGGCGGCTTTCCGATTCACTGCGATCATGCAGCACCTCGGAAATCTCATGGTGAAGGCCGGCAAACTTCCGGCCGGTTCGACGTTCCCGACCGAGAACTTTGCGTCCGAGCATCTAGCGAAACTGTGCGACGAGAAAGGCATCCCATGACGGTCACACCGTTCGACGACTACCCCATCCACCAAACGCCCCTGCCCGTGGCCCACATGGCAACCGGCGACCCGAACCATTACGACCGTTACTGGTTCAACGGATACGACATCGATGCCGAGTGGTACTTCGGGATCGCGATGGGGCTATATCCGAATCGCGGCGTCATCGACGGAGCCTTCAGTCTTCTACGCGACGGCCAGCAGCGGTCGGTGTTCGCATCCGGTCGGGCGCCACTCGATCGCCGCGAAACGACGATCGGCCCGATATCCATCGAGATCGTCGAGCCGTTGCGAGAAACCCGCGTAACCGTTGATGCCGAGCATCTTGGGATCACGGCCGACCTGCTCTGGCGTCCACGAACGATCGCCGTCGAGGAACCTCGCCAGACACTCGTCTCCGGAAACAAAGCGATGCTCGACTCCACCCGGTTCACGCAATGGGGCACGTGGGAGGGGACGGTCAACGTCGACGGCGTCCCTTTAGAGGTGACCGCCGAACGCAGCCGCGGAACCAAGGACCGCTCGTGGGGCGTGCGCCCGGTCGGTGATCAGCCAACGGGTGCGCCGAACCTGAGCGGCGGCGGGATCTTCTTCCTCTGGACGCCGGTGCATTGGGAAGACCGATGCACTCATGCGCTTCTTTTCGAGCGTCCTGACGGAACACGCCAAGCCGCATCGGCTGCATCGGTGCCGGTGATCGGTCCGGACGACCCGGTGTTCGGTACACAAGACACCGTCACACACGCTCACGAACCGACGTACAAGATCCGGTGGCGTAGCGGAACTCGCCGTATGGAGGACGCAACGTTCACCTTCAACTATCCGGACGGCCGAACTGAAGAGTTCACCTACGAGCCGCTCCTCGACTTCCAAATGAAGGGCATCGGCTACACGCATCCGGAATGGGGCCATGGTCGCTGGCACGGTGAGTACAAAGAGGGCAGCGACGGCTGGAAGACGGCGGATCTCAACCTGTTGGACATCACGAACTTCCACTGCCAGCAGGTTTGTCGTGTTCGCAGTGGCGAACAGGTCGGGATTGGCGTCCTGGAACAGCTTGCGATCGGCCCCCACTACCCAACAGGACTGAACGACTTCATCGGCGGAGCACCCTAGCCACTTAACCTCGCACATGGAAGTCGGGTCGCTCGTCTAATATCCATGTCGGCGATGCCGGACACTCCCCGAGAAGTTTCCTTTTCTCGTCGCGCGCGTCGCGCGATGGTCTACGGCATGGGCATAGGCATGGCTGTGCCTCGAACGATCGCGTTCGCCGGCAGCGCGTTCTTGCGCGAACGGCGCAGCAAAGGCGAAGCATCAACGCCGCACCTTTCTCCTGCGCTTGTAGCTCAAGTTGCACTGGACGAGATCATCCTCGCCGCGATGAAGACGCCGGGAAGGTTCCCTCGTCGCCAGGACTACGAAGACGCGCGCGACGAGATGCTCGCTGCTTACGAGCTCTTCCGCGAGCACGGTTGGGACGGAGACCCGAGCACATACCACGTCGCTCCTCCGCCACCCGACTACGTCGAGATAACCCCCGGACTGTGGATGGGCAACGACTGGAAGCACGTGAAGTTCGCAAGCGGCTTCGAACCATTCGTGCAGGAGTCCACGCGAGCTCGCTGGCTCGGGTTCGAGCCGAACTCGACGATGCACGCGTGGATACGCGAGAAGGATCCGTCGGCTCCCTGGATCGTTTGCATCCATCCGTACGGCACCGGCCGCAGCCTCGTCTCGAGCTACATGTTCCGCGCCAACCAACTCGCGGATGAGTTCGGCGCCAACGTCGCTCTCCTCGTGCTGCCTCTGCACGGAACCAGAGGTGCCGGAGTATGGAGCACAACGGCATTCATGACCTACAACCCCGTCGACTTCCTGCTTGGGCTTACACAATCGGTTTGGGACGTCCGCAGGTTCCTGGCTTGGATCCGGAAGAACGGTGCCGGTCCTGTCGTCCTCTACGGTGTTTCGCTCGGCGCCCATGTGAGCGCAACGGTTGCAGGCTTGGACGATCAGCTATCCGGCGTCATCGCCGGTGTGCCGACCTGTGACCTGCTCGAGGTTTTTCTGCGCCACGTTCCGGACCGGATCAAACCGCGGGCCGAGGAGCACAAGCTCATCAGCCCAGAGACGCGCGCATTGCTTAAGGTCACATCGCCTCTGACTTACTTGCCACTGATCCCCAAAGATCGCTTGTTCATCTACGCCGGAACGGGTGACCGCATGTCACCGCCCAAGCAAGCGATAGAGCTTTGGAAGCACTGGGACGAACCCGAGATCGCATGGTTCGACGTCAACCACATGGCCTTCATCTGGAGCGGCGCGATCAACGGCTTCGTCCGGCAGTCGCTGGGCAAGATCCTCGACCAACCGCGCGCCGCTTAGGCGCTCGCCTTTCACGCAGCGCCTAAGCGGCGCGCACAATAGAGCGTCGTGGAGCGCCTAACCGGTCTGGACGCCGGCTTCCTTTATATGGAAACGCCCTCACTCCACATGCACACGCTCAAGATCGCCGTGATCGACCCGTCCGACATACCGGGCGGCTACACCTTCGTCCGGTTCAAAGAGGTCCTCGAACAAAGACTCCATCTGCTTCCGCCTTTCCGTAGACGGATCGTGGAAGTTCCAATGCGACTACACCACCCCGTTTGGATCGAGGACGAGAACTTCGATCTTTCTCTGCACGTGCGCCGCGTCGGTTGTCCGCTTCCGGGAGGGATGAACGAGTTCGCCGAGCTGGTGTCGGACATCGCTTCGCGCCAGCTGCTCCGGGACCGTCCCCTCTGGGAGATCTGGGTCGTGGAAGGACTCGAGGAAGGAAAGATCGCCTTCGTCGCTAAGATCCATCACTCGGTGGCGGACGGGATCGCAGCAGCATCTCTATTGGCGAACGTGGCCGACGACCTGCAAGGTCAAACCGAAGCAACACCGTCTCCTGCGTGGTACCCAGAGGCTCTTCCAACTCGGCGGCAACTGTTCCGCGACTCGGTCAAAGACCTCGCGCTCGAAGTTCGCGGATTGCCCAGGCTGCTCGGAAGAACGCTGCGCAACATGCTGGCCGTTCGTCGCAAGCGCAAAGAAGACGAACTGGCTCCTCCGCTTCCCTTCGATACACCCAAGACACGTTTCAACAACGCACTGACGCCCCACCGCCTTTTCACGATGTCGACGCTCTCTCTGGATGACGTGAAGACCGTCAAGAACGCGTTCGATGTGTCCGTTAACGATGTCGTGCTCGCCATAGTCGCGGGAGCCCTGCGCAGGTACTTGGAAGAGAGGGACGAACTACCCGACCGGCCGTTGGTGGCCGGCGTTCCGGTATCGACGGCCGCAGATCCCGAGCGTTTGGGTGGGAACAAAGTGTCGAACATGTTCACAGCACTGCGTACCGACATCGCCGACCCGGTGGAGCGATTGCGCGCGATCCACGACGTAACGAAGGCCGCCAAGGAATTCCACAACGTTCTTGGATCGGAGATGTTGCGGGACTGGTCGGAGATCACGCCGCCAAGACCCTTCGCCTGGTTCATGCGCTTTTACTCCCGGCGCGGCTACGCATCTCGTCACCGGCCGCCGATAAACCTCGTGGTCTCGAACGTCCCGGGACCACCGATGCCGCTTTCCATCGCCGACGCTCGGATCGTGGCTCTGTACTCGATGGGACCGATCCTCGAGGGCATCGGTTTGAACGTCACCGTTTGGAGCTACGTTGACTCGCTCAACTTCGGCGTCGTTTCGTGTCCGGAGTTCGCGCCGGACTTGGATCGACTGACGGACGGTTTGGGCGACGAGCTTGCCGCGCTCGTCAAACGGGCTGAGCAGGCCCCGGCTCGCGCAACCGGCTGAGGGTCGCCTCGGCTTCTTTGACGATCCTTTCGATCACTTCGGCGACCGTAGGAAGGTCGTCGATCACACCAACCACCTGACCGGACGCCATTACCCCGAAGTCGAGCTTGCCCTCGACCATCGCCGCGCGCAGCAGCATCGGCGTGTTCGCGGCCATGAGCATCTGTCCGTAGCTGAGGTCGAAGGCCTTGCGCATGGCCAGGCCTTCGCGGAGCATGTCCGACCATTTCGCTCCCGCGTATCGCTTGTAGCCCAGCGCATTTCGCAGTGCACGTAAAAGCGTTCGCACGCGGCCGGAGTCGACCAGCTCGTTCACGAACTCGGTTCGCAGGACGCGATGCGGGAAACCGTCGACCTTGTCGGTGACGAGCGTGTCGTTGACGGTGCGAGCGAGGTAGTACTCCTTGACGGAATCGGGAACGGTGCTCTCTTTCGTCAAAAGGAAGCGCGTCCCCATGGCTATCCCTTCGGCGCCGTAAGACAGGGCCGCTACCAATCCTCGGCCGTCGAAGAACCCACCGGCCGCGATCACCGGTACGCCAACCGCGTCAACCACTTGAGGAAGAAGCAGTGTCGTCGGAACGGATCCCGTGTGTCCGCCACCCTCGCCACCTTGAACCAGCACTGCGTCCACTCCCATCTCTACGACCTTCTCTGCATGTCGCTTGGCACCTATCGAAGGGATAACAACCAGTCCTCCCTCTCGCAGTCTTTGGACGAGGTCGGCGCGCGGTGCCATAGCGAAGGATGCGACCTTGACCTGTTCGGCGATCAGGAGTTCGACACGGTCGTTGACGTCCGGCGAGTCAGTTCGGAGGTTCACACCGAAGGGCTTGGTCGTCCTCGACTTCACCTCGGCGATCGCTGTACGCAACTCCTCTAGGTTCATCGTCGCCGAGGCCAAGATTCCAAGGCCGCCGGCGTTGGACGTTGCGGCGGCCAACCGTGGACCCGCGACCCAGCCCATCCCGGTTTGAACGATCGGAACATCGACGCCGAGCAGATCGCAGAGCCTGGTGCGCAGCGCGGTCATAGCTCTTTCTTGCGGTTGTCGTCCGGATCGAGACTCTCGCGGATCAGCGCGAGTTCTTCCGACGTTGGATCCCTGGTTTCGACGAGATCGTCGGCGACCGCCAGCTCGAATCCGGTGTTGGATTGCACTTCCTCGACCGTGACGCCGGGATGCAAGCTGCGCAGCTGCATCCGCCGGTCGGGTGAATCGAAGTCGAAGACACCCAGGTTCGAGATCACGTACCGCGTGTGCGACTCGACGCCGCGGTCGTGTCCGACGCCCGACACGAAGTCGACCTTCTCGACGAACGTCCGGGCGCTGTGCCGCGGCACCCAATAACTGGTGGCGTGAGCGAGCGTGTTTCCGGGAGCACCGCGACAGCCGATCAGCTGCACCTTCGGATGCTTGTGATCACCGACGCTGGACAGGTTCATATTGCCGAAGCGATCGATCTGCACCGGCATCATGAACACGTGGCGGCGTCCGGTCGACAGAAGATCGAACACGAAACGGAACGGGAACCAGGACTCGACCGCACCGTCGGCGGTAATTGCACGCGCCTCGCCGTCGGTGAGGACGATGTCCGGTTCGAAGGTTGCGCGAGCGAGCCGCGCCGCGATGGGTGGAATGAGGCCGAAGGGGCTGACGAGTATCTCTCCGGAGCCGCGCAAGGCCTCGGCGCAGGCGATGACGCAGTACTCGTCGCGCGTTACGACGCTCATGCCGTCGCCTTCTTGTACTCGTCCTCGTCGACGTCGATGTAGGTCGCTTTGAAATCGGCCCATGACTCCTCGGAAGCCGCCGACTTCGCGTACTCGTTCTGGAACTTCTCGTCGCGGTCGTAGTCCGGGACGCACGACGTGAAGTGCGCGCCGCGCGGCGCCTCAACGACTCCGTCCACGTAGACGCGCGAGATCCGCAATGTGTGGAGGGAACCTTCTTTCGCGAAGTCCTCGGTTGGGACGATCCGCTCGCACGAAACGAAGGCCTTCTCCGCGGCCATGCACATCAGATCGTCGAAGTAGATGTCGGGACCCAGGTACTGCGCGTTTCCACTCGCGTCGGCGCGGTTCATGTGCACGAGCGCTACGTCGAGCTTCAGGGGAGGCATGGCCACCACCTCGTCGTCGCCGTAGGGAGAAGTCACGGTCTTGAGCTCCGGGTTGGTGGTTAGAACGTCAGAGCCGAGGCCCGCGCGCGTCGGCATGAACGGGAGCCGGTTGGCCGCGGCGTACAAGCCCCACTGAAACATCCCCTCGTCGATCTCCATCACATCGATCTCCCCGCGCTGTCGCGCACCGCGGAAGTGCGGTTCTAGAGGGATCGAATCGAGAGTCACGAATCCAAAAACGACCTTGCGCACCTTCTTATAGGCGCAAAGAAGGCCCACGTCGGCGCCGCCGTACGAGACGACGGTCAGGTCCTTAACCGGCGAGCGGCAGATCGCACGGACCAGTGCCATCGGCTTGCGACGCGATCCCCATCCGCCGATGCCGACGGTCATACCATCGGACAGTTGCGCGACGACGTCGTCCAACGAAATGCGCTTGTCGGCCACGCGGTATCAGTCTTTTGTGCCGGGGGCGCTGCGCCCCCCGGACTCCCCGCGCTCCGCACGATCGTCGCTCGTGCGGCCGACGAACTCTTGGCGCAGCTCGTCGGCGACGTTGGTGAGGTTCAGTTCGAAAGTGAAGCCTTGCTCGTAGCGGTAGCTCCGGTTCACATCGACGGGGTCTATCCCGTTGAGAGCTTCCTTCGCCGCTCTGATGACGCGCGGGTGTTTGGCGGCGATGGAGCGAGCCACCTCGAAGGCCGCGTCGCGGAGCTGATCCTTGGGAACGACCCGCCACACCGACCCGAAATGGTGAAGCTGTGCCGCCGTCACGGTTTCGCCGGTGTAGAACATCGCCCTCATCACGTGCTGCGGAACCAGACGGGAGAGATGGGTGGCGGCTCCGAGCGCGCCACGCTCGACCTCGGGCAGACCGAAGGTTGCATCGTCCGATGCAACGATCACGTCGGCGTTGCCGGCCAGACCGATCCCGCCTCCGAGGCAGTAGCCGTGAACCGCGCAAACGACCGGCACTTCGCACTCGTAAACGGCTTTAAAGGCTGCGAAGCAACCGCGGTTTGCGCCGATGATCGCCTCGTTGCCTGAGTCGGCTTGGATCTCCTTAATGTCGACGCCCGCGTTGAAGCCACGGCCTTCGGCGCGCAAGACGACGACGTGAACATCCGGGTTTCGGCCGTGATTGGTGATGGTGTCGGCGAGCTCGAACCAACCGGCGACGCTGAGCGCGTTCACGGGCGGAACGTCGACTACGACCTCGGCGATGTGCTCGGAGACCGAGCTCTCGATGCCCATTTACGAGTACATCGGGTTCTTGCCGATCGTGTATCCACCGTCGACCACGAAATCGGCTCCCGTGCAGAAGGAGCTCTCGTCCGAAGCGAGGAAGACCATCAGACCTGCAACTTCCTCGGGCGAGCCGATGCGGGGGATGGGGTTCTTCTCGTAGTTCTTCTCCAACTCATCGCCGGATTGATCGAACGGATTGCCCATCTGCGTGTTGATCCCACCCGGGCAAACGGCGTTGACGCGGATCCCGAACCGGCCGAGCTCGATCGCAGCGGTCTTGGTCATACCGCGCACCGCGAACTTGCTGGCGGAGTAACTGATCACGCCGGCCATGCCCTCAAGGCCCGACGTCGACGACTGATTGATGATCGAACCGCCCCCGGCTTCACGCATCGGACGGATAACGGCCTTCATCCCGAGGAAGCAACCGACTTGGTTCACCGTGATCACCGACATGTAGTCCTCGAGCGACACCCGATGCATCGGCGACCACTTGAGGATCCCGGCGTTGTTGACGAGGACGTTCAGCTTTCCGAACGAGTCGAGGGCGGTGCGAACCGCTTCGTCCCACGAAGCTTCATCGGTTACGTCGTGATGGTGGTAGACGACTGACTCGCCAAGCTCGTCGGCCAGGAGTTTGCCGTCATCGTCCATGATGTCGGCCAGCACGACCTCAGCGCCCTCGGCAACGAAGCTCCGGGCGAAGGCAGCGCCCTGGCCGCGGGCGGCCCCTGTGATGATCGCTACTTTGCCGGAAAGTCGTCCCATCAGTTTTCCCGTGAGTCCCCTTGTGCACTCTTGTTACCCTTTGTGGAAGGGGTACATCTGACAGTTTGTCAGATGTAGGCGGAGGGGCATATGGGCGAGCACCGGTTACGGCGCTTACTTCTATCTATCGTTCTTATCGCGGCACCCATCGCCGCGTCCCCTTTCTGGCTCAGCACATCCGCGCTGGCGCAAAACGATCAAGAGGGCGACAACTCCGCGGAAGTTGATCAAGACGGAGACGCCTCGGTCGGCAAAGCCATCGGCGGACAAGAGGTATCGGTCACCGGCGGAGCCCGAACGCGCGTAGACGCCACCAACTCCTCGAAGAACGTGCGTGCCGAAACGGGCGAGGCCAACGCACGGAACACTGCGAACGGTTTCACCGGCCAACTGAGCGACACCGGCGACGACGAGGCCGAGAACAACCAAGAGGGCGACAACGAGTTCGATCTCAGCCAATCGGCAGACGCCTCGACCGGTGACGCCATCGGCGGACAGGTGATCGGTGTCACATCGAGAGGGCCCGTCGAGATCAACGCGACCAACCACTCCGAGGACGTCGACCTCATCACGGGAGATGCGGAGGCGACCAACGAGGCGGACGTGTTCACGGGACTACTTGCGATCGCCGAGGGCGACGGCATCCAAGCAAACCTTTGCGGCAACAACCTCTTCGACTCCGACCCCGAATTCGATTTCGACCTCTGCATCAACTTCGACGAAACCGACGCTTCGAATGATCAAGATGGCGACAACGAGGCGGACGTTTCTCAGAGGGCCGATGCAACTACCGGCGACGGCATCGGCGGACAGGTGATCGGTGTGTCCGGCAGCGACGTCGTCGTGAATGCGTCGAACACATCCAAGGATGTCGACGTGAGGACGGGCGACGCGGAAGCCACTAACAGTGCCGACGTCAGGGTCGGTCCTCTAGCCATTGCTTCCAACGAGGGCATCCAGGCAAACCTTTGCGGTAACAACCTTTTCGGCTCCGACCCTGGCATCAACATCGCGATCTGCGCGAACATCGCTATGGCCGACGCGAACAACAACCAGGACGGCGACAACTCCGCCGACTTGTCGCAGCGGGCCGATGCCAACTCGGGTGACGGCATCGCCGGACAGGTGATCGGAGTGGACTCGACCGGAGATTCGCGCGTCACCGCTGCAAACACGTCTGAGGATGTCGACGTCCGGACCGGCGACGCAGACGCCACAAACGACGCCCTCGTCATCTCGGGGCTGACCGGTGTCGCTTCGAACGAAGGCCTGCAGCTCAACGCCTGCGGCAACAACCTGTTCGGCTCGGATCCCTTCTTCAACCTCGCGGTCTGCGCAAACGTCGCGATCGCGAGTCCCGACAACGAACAGACGGGTGACAACTCCGCCGACGTCGACCAGTCGGCCGACGCCGCGTCGGGTGACGGCGTTGCGGGACAGGTGATCGGCGTGACGTCGGCCGGTAACTCCGTCGTCGACGCAACCAACACCTCTCGCAACGTCGATGTGGACTCCGGCGACGCCGACGCAACGAACAAAGCCGACGTAATCGTCGGTCTGCTCGGCGTCGCGAATAATGAAGGCGCCCAGATCAACCTCTGCGGCAACAACATCGGCTCCGACCCATCCATCAACATCGCGATCTGCCTGAACATCGCTTCTTCCAATCCCGACAACGTCCAAACCGGGGACAACGAAGCCGACGTCGGGCAGCGCGCAGACGCATCGACGGGCGACGCCGTGGGCGGTCAGGTGATCGGCGTCGATTCGGGCGGCGACTCGTTGATAAGAGCCGCAAACACATCCGAGAACGTCGACGCCGACTCCGGAGACGCGGACGCATCCAACGACGCCGATGTGGATGTCGGGCAGACGGGAACCTCGTTCAGCGATATCGCGCAGATCAACATCTGCGGGAACAACCTGGACTCGGAGCCGGGCTTCAACTTCGGCCTCTGCGTCAACGCGGCCCTGACGAACGTCGAGAACGAGCAAACGGGCGACAACACTTCGGACGTCAATCAGAGCGCCGGCGCTTCGACCGGTGACGCGGTTGGAGGTCAGGTCCTGGGCATTACATCGACGGGCGACACTCGAATCGATGCAACCAACCGCTCGGAGGACGTGGATGCCGACACAGGCGACTCCGACAGCGACAACGATGCCGATATCGCTGTGGGCCAGACCGGCTCGGCCGCCATCGACGAAGGCCTCGACATAGAGATCTGCGACGACGCAATCTGCATCAACGCTCTTCCCCCGGCGACCGCCTCAAACGTGATGAACGGAGACAACGATTCCGAGCTCAGCCAATCGACGAGCTCACACTCCGGTGATGCGGTGGCCGGCCAGGTTGTCGGCGTCACCGGGCGCGACCGCGGTTCGGCCGATCTGGTCCTGGACAACACCTCGCTGAACACCCGGGCCACCAGCGGCGATGACGACGAGGACAACACAGCCGACACCTTTGTAGGGCTGCTCACCGAAACGATCCTCGTCTAGGTCCCTTTCTGCCTCTGGCTGACCGCAACCTTCCGTCATATGAGGCCTACAGGCCAGGCGGGGCGACTATCGGCCCAGGCGGGAGCTGGTTTATGACGGATATGTGACATTTGTCGCATTTGGGTTTATTGTCGTCTCCGGGCAAGCGCACCACGGGGCCTTTAAGGGCTGGGAGCACAACATGAGCCGTACCTCTGGATCGCGCAGCCGTAGGTCGATCGTCACATTCCTTGTTGTGCTTCTAATGCCGCTGGCCGCACAGGCAACTTGGCTCGCGCAGTCTGCATCCGCCGGCAGGCCTGTACCCGTGACCGGCAACAACCAGGATGGCGACACGCAGAGCGAAACCGCCCAAACCGGCGCGTCCAACAGCGGCGACGCGGTGGGCGGCCAGGTCGTCGGGGTCAATTCGACCGGCGGCGAAACTTCGGTTGACGCCACCAACCGCTCTGAGGACGTCGACCTGGAAAGCGGCGGCGCCACAGGGGCCAACACGGTCGATGGCTTCGTCGGCCACCAGGCGAGCGGGGACGGAGACGTCGGCTTTACGGAACAGAGCTGTTTCCTGAACAACACCACCGGCTCCAACACTTGCAACGTTGAAGCATTGGCCGTTGCTTCTAACAGCCAGGGGAGCGAGAACAGCTCCGATATTGCTCAGGCGGCAGACGCCACGACCGGCGACGCCGTCGGTGGCCAGGTCATCGGCGTCGTGTCGGGCGGCATCACCGACATCACGGCGAGTAACACCTCCGAGGATGTCGACGTCGAGACCGGGGACGCGAGCGCGACCAACTCGGCAACGGTTTTCGCTGGTCTTTTGGCGTCGGCCGAGACCACCGTGCTTTTCGCCAGCCAGGAATGTGGAAACTTCGACCAGACCGGCGATACGGGCACGATCGCACCCATCGGGAACACCATCAACTGCATCGACAACTTCAACGCCAATGCAATTAACACTCAGGACGGCGACAACTCTTCGGACTTGACTCAAGCTTCCGATGCAACATCTGGCGACGGAGTGGGCGGCCAGGTTATCGGCGTGGTTTCGCCCGGCAACACGACGATCGACGCGACCAACTCTTCCGAAGACCTCGACATCGAAACTGGTAACGCGACGTCGGCCAACAACGCTGACGTGTTCGCCGGACTGTCGGCTACGGCCAACGGCGGGGCCTTCGCCGCATTCACTAGCTGCGGCAACATCACTCAGGACGAGACGGGTGGCGGTGCTGCAATCATCGCGCCGGTCGGCAACACGATCGAGTGTGAGAACAACAACTCCGGCAACGCCCAGAACACCCAAGACGGCGACAACGCCTCAGACCTCGCTCAAGCCGCCAACACGACAACGGGTGACGGCGTCGGTGGTCAAGTAATAGGCGCAGTTTCCAGCGGCAACACCGACATCGTGGCGTCCAACAGCTCGGAAGACGTCGACATCGAGACAGGCGACGCGAACTCCACGAACAACGCCAACGTCGACGTCGGACTCACGGCCGATGCGTCGGGCGGGGCACTGCTGACGGCCAACATCTGCGGCAATATCGACCAAACGGAAGAGGGAAGCGGCGGCGCCCTCGTAGCACCCGTCGGCAACACCGTCGTGTGCGAGAACAACAACTCCGCGGATTCCACCAACGAGCAAACCGGAGACAACTCCTCCGACCTCGCCCAGGCCGCCGACTCCGCTTCGGGCGATGGCGTGGGCGGCCAGGTTCTCGGTGTGGTTTCGAGCGGCGATACCTCGATCGACGCCACCAACTCATCAAGCGATATCGACATCGAGACCGGCGATGCCGCGTCGACCAACAACGCCGACGTGGCCGTTGGGATGCTCGCCGACTCAGGCGGCGGCGCACTGCTGACCGCTAATGTCTGCGGAAACATCATCCAAACCGAAACCGGCGGAGTGCTCGCCGCCGGCGCAGCGATCGCACCGATCGGTAACACGACCGAGTGCGTGAACGACAACTCAGCCACTTCCGATAACACGCAGGACGGCGACAACGCGTCCAACCTTGGGCAAGCGGCCAATGCGACTTCCGGCGACGGTGTTGGCGGTCAGGTCATAGGCGCCGTCACCAGTGGTACCACCGACATCGTCGCGGCCAACACTTCCGATGACGTCGACATCGAGACGGGCGACGCCAACTCCACGAACGACGCGGACGTAGCCGTCGGTTTGTCTGCCGACGCCAGCGGTGGATCGCTGCTGACTGCAAACGTCTGCGGGAACATCGTGCAAAACGAGTCCGGAACTGGCGGTGCATTGATCGCCCCGGTCGTCAACGAAACCGAGTGCGAGAACGACAACTCTGCCGAGGCCGACAACGAGCAGACCGGCGACAACGACGCCGACCTTACTCAAGCCGCCGACGCCGCATCAGGCGACGGCGTGGGCGGTCAGGTGCTTGGCGTGGTCTCCAGCGGCGACACGTCGGTCGATGCGACCAACTCGTCGCAGGACATCGACATCGAGACGGGCGACGCCGATTCGAGCAACAACGCCGACGTGGCGGTCGGGCTGCTGGGCACACCTGAGGGCGGCGCGCTCGTGGCTGCCAACATCTGCGCCAACATCGTCCAGACGGAAACCGGTGCGGGGGCCGCGATCATCGCGCCCGTCGGAAACGAAGTCGAGTGCGCGAACGAGAGCGGAGCCTCGACCGACAACGAGCAGGAAGGCGACAACGCTTCCGATCTTGCTCAGGCTTCCAACGCGACAACTGGGGACGGTGTGGGTGGTCAGGTGATCGGAGCCGTCACCAGCGGCAGCGCCGACATCGTTGCGGCCAACACTTCCGAAGACGTCGACATCGAGACAGGCGATGCCGATTCCTCGAACGACGCCGGAGTAGCCGTTGGACAGCAGGCCGGCTCCGACGGCGCAGTCCGGACTGGGGGTCAACCTGTGCGGGAACATCCTCACGACCGATGCAGCTGTGGCCCCTACGGGTAACGAGGTCGAGTGCGAGGTCGAGGCCTCAGCTGAGTCGACCAACGATCAGGAGGGCGACAACGCTGCCGACCTGACTCAGGCGGCGGACGCCTCGACCGGCGACGGAGTGGGCGGACAGGTGATCGGCGTGGTTTCCGTCGGTGACACATCGATCGATGCGACCAACGAGTCGCGGGAAATCGACGCCTCGACGGGCGACGCCGACGCAAACAACACGGCCGAGCTCGACGTCGGTCAATTGGCAGATGCGGCGGGTGGCTTCGGCTTGATCCTCAACATCTGCGGTGACGACGACCCGACCTGCGACATAGACCTCGAGGCGGACGCCACCAACTTTATGGACGGCGACATCGACAGCGACTTGTCTCAAACAGCCAACGCAGCATCCGGCGACGCTGTCGGTGGCCAGGTCGTCGGTGCAGTTGCGCCTGCTGGTGGTTCGGCAGACTTGGTCGTGGCGAACACCTCGGAGGGCGTCGACTTGGATAGCGGGTCGGCCGACCAGGACAACTCGGACACGGAGTTCGTGGGCCAGCAAAGCTTCGGCGAAGCCGATCTGATCCTGCTCGGGTTGTAAACGGTCGGTCTTAGCCGCTTCGTTCGCGCCTGCTAACGTGTCGGCGTGACATCTGACGGAGTGTCAGACAGGCTCGCGCTGTCCGACGTGTTGGACGCCTACGCGCGCGGCATCGACACCAAAGACTTCGCACTTGTCCAGTCGCTGTTCACCGACGACGCAGCCCTTGACTACACGGCCTTCGGAGGGCCCAAGGGCACTGCAGCCAAGGTCTTCGACTGGATAGCCAACGCCGTCACCGCCTTCCCGATGACCCAGCACCACATCACGAACCGCGTCTTCTCGATCGACGGAGATGAAGCGACGAGCACGGCCGACCTCCTGGCCGTCATGGGTATGGGGTCAGGAGACGGCAAGCTGAACATGATGTTTACCGGCGGGATCTACAAGGACACGTTCCAGCGCACAGCGCAGGGCTGGAAGATCTCACAGCGGGTGTGCGACCGCGGATGGATGGCGAGCGGTCCGGAAGCCACCGGACCGAGCGGGCCGGCCTAGCCCGATGACCGACGCCCTACTTACCGGCAAGGTCGCCGTCGTCACAGGCGTGGGTCCGGGGATCGGAAGAGCTGCTGCCATCGCGCTAGCCGAAGCCGGAGCGGATGTCGCACTGGGTGCACGCACCGAGAGCAACCTAACGCAGGTTGCCAACGAGGTCGCCGCCACCGGACGTCGTGTCGTTTGGCACGCAACCAACATCGCCGAGGCCGATGATTGCAACGAGCTCGCACGCAAAGCAGTTGAGGAGCTCGGACGGATCGACATCCTCGTCCAGAACGCCTTCATGCATCCGAACTTCAGCACCATCGAGCAAGCCAGCCCCGAGGATTGGCGGCGCGCCTACAAGGTGAACGTGATCGGGACGCTTCAGATGATCCAGGCCGTGCTGCCGCACATGGGTGAGGGTTCGTCGATCGTCGTGACGAACTCGATGTCGGCACGTAACTCCGAACCGAGTTCCGGCGCTTATGCGGCGTCGAAGTCCGCGCTGTTGTCCATGGTTCGAACGTTGGCGCAAGAGATCGGAGGACGAGGCATCCGTGTTAATTCCGTCCTGCCGGGATGGGTCGAGGGCCAGTCGCTCGACGTCTACTTCGGTTGGATGGCGCAGGAGCGGGGAACCACACCGGAACAGGTGCACAAAGAGATCGCTGCGGAAACGGCGCTGAACCGAATCGTCACTCCCGAGGACGTTGCCGGCGCCATCGTCTTCCTGGCCTCGGGTCTCGCGCACGGCGTTACGGGCATCCAACTCGATGTGAACGGCGGGCACTGGCTGCCTTGATGAAGTTCTGGCACGCCCTGCCGTTCATGGATCCGGCCGAGGCCATCGCCTTGGCCGAGACTTCGGAGGATTCGGGTTATGACGGCATCACCATCCCCGATCATCTCTTCTATCCGAAGGATCTGAAGTCGCAGTACCTGTACTCCGACGACGGGAAGCCGGGCTTCACACCCGAGTCGCCGTGGCCCGAGCCGTGGTCGCTGATCTGCGCGATGGCCGCGAGAACGAAAAAGATCCGGTTCACGACGAACGTCTACATCGCACCGATGCGGGACATATTCACGGTGGCGAAGGCCGTATCGACGGCCGCGGTTCTGTCCAGCAATCGCGTGGCACTTGGAGTCGGAGCCGGCTGGATGCGCGAAGAGTTCGACGCAACCGGCCAGGACTTCGACACGCGCGGCAAACGGCTCGAGGAGATGATCAGCGCGCTACGCAAGATCTGGTCGGGAGACTGGGCCGAATACCACGGCGACCACATCGACTTCCCTGCGATCAAGATGTCGCCTGCTCCTTCCGAGCCGATCCCCATCTACATCGGTGGGCACAGTCCGGTGGCGATCAGGCGGGCAGCCGGCCTCGCCGATGGATGGATCGGTGTCGACTACAAGCTCGAGGAAGCAGAAGAGATCGTGCGGAAGATCCGAACTCGGCGAGAGAAGGTAGGCCGGGGGGACGAACCCTTCGAGATGATCCTCGCTCTCTGGGCGCACATCGACGCCGACCTGTGCCGCCGCTTCGAGAACATGGGCGTAACGGGCTTCATGTGCGCGCCCTGGATGTTCACGAAGGACAAGACCGTTCAGGGCCGCGTCGACGCTACGAAGAGATTCGCCGACGAGATCATCGCGAAGGTTCGTTAGTGCCCGAGTGGATCTACTTCATCCACGCACCGCGCGAGAACTTCGCAGAGACGATGACCGACGATGAAACGGCTGTTTGGGGTGAGCACTTCCAAAGACTTCAACGACTCCACGCCGAAGGGACGATGATCCTCGTCGGCCCTACACTTGGTCCGGTTAACACCGGCATTGCGATCTTCGAAGCTCCGGACGAAGACGCCGCGCGGAAGATCATGGAGGAGGATCCGGCGATCTCGAGCGGTATCGGGCGCGGTGAGCTTCGTCCCTTCAGGGTTTCTCTGTTGCGCGGTCACGAGTAGATCTTGGTCACAGGGCTCCCACTTGCGCTGCTTCGCATCGAGGGAGCGGCAATGCTCGCAGGATCTTTGTATCTCTATTCCAAGTTCGGGCAATCGTGGATCTTGTTTGCGGCGCTCCTGCTGGCGCCGGATGTGTCTGCAGCCGGATACCTGTTCGGGAGCCGCATCGGAGCCTTCGCCTACAACGCGGCTCACATTGAGCTGGGCCCCGTTGTTCTAGCGGCGATCGGTGTCGGCGGTCACCATCCGCTGCTTTGGTCGCTCGCGCTCATCTGGCTGGCCCATATCGGAGTGGATCGCGCTCTTGGGCTCGGCCTGAAGTATCCGACCGACTTCCGGGACACGCACCTCGGAAAGATGGGGAAGGTCCTGAGCGACTAACTATTTAGCGCCCGACGCAACCGCGTCGGGAGTAACCAGCGGAACTTCGGCGTCCAGCTCGGCTGCCGCGATGATCTCTTCGAGTCGGCGGGGGGCAAACCACGTCATTTCGAGCTGCTTAGCGCGGCGCATGAACAGCTGGATGTCGATGTCCAACGTGAATCCGATACCGCCGAAGACTTGGTGTCCGAACTTTGCGGTCTTTCGGAACACGTCGCACGCGTAGTACTTGGCCATCGCGGCCAGCGCAGGGGCGTCGGGACGACGCTCGGCCAACGTCCAAGCGGCCTGGTGGACCAATGCGCGCGCTCCGTCGATCTCGGTTCGCAGATCGGCCAATGGGTGCGCCATCGCCTGGAATGCTCCGATCGGGCGGTCGAATTGAACCCTCTCGTTCGCGTACTCGACGGATATCTCGTGCGCTTTCGCGGCCGCACCGACGGCGTAAGCGGCGACGGCGACCAGAGCCGGCTGCGTGGCTTGCAGGAACCGACCCCATCCCCGCCCAACGATCTCAGCGGGAGCGTTTTCGAACGTCACTCGATATCTCGCGTCGGATGCAAGCGTTCCCTCGAGTTCGAGGGTGACACCGTTCTGGTTTGGATCGACCGAGACAAGAACTATTCCTTCGTTGTCACGCGCCAACACGATCATTTCCGTAGCCGAGCTGGCGAAGGGAACGAGGATCTTCGTTCCGGTGACGGTCGAGCCATCGAACACCGTCGCGATCCCTTCTTCGGTGTCCGATCTCTCGGCCTCGTGCCAAGCCAGCGTAACGACGCCGTTCGCGCGACCGAGAAGCTCCGCTCCGAATACCGCCGTTTCGATGTAAGGAGACGGCGCCAACGCACGTCCGAGCTCTTCCGAGACCACCGACACCTCGATCGGAAGCCAGCCGGCGCCGCCCTTTTCCTCCGGAACGAGGAGCGTGAGCAGGTCCATGCGGCCGAGCTCCGTCCAAAGGTCTTCGGTATAGCCCTTGGGATCGGACTCGAGGGACCGGACGATCTCGACGGACGACAGGCGATCGCACAAAGACCGGACGGCCTCGCGCAGCATCTCCTGGGTTTCGGACAGCCTCAGATCCATTCGGGTCTCCATTCATCACCGCGGCGTTGCCACGGGTTGTCGTCATCGGAAGTGGGGACGGCGATGCGCGCGCGGCACTCGGTGGCCACCTCACCCTCGACGGTGAGCATCAGATCGACATCAACCCACCCGACACCGGCTTCATCGGTAGACGTTGCCGTGACGGTGCCGTCAAAGGTCAGCTTGTCCCCTGCACACACCGACTTCTTCATCTTGAAGCGGAGCTTTCCGAGTCTCCCCTTCGGTCCCGTCCAATCGGTTAGGTATCGCTCGATCCATCCGGCTTGGTTGGGCGTGTTCAGGAAGATGTCCTTCACCTTCACGCGCTCGACGGCCCAGTGAGTGTCGTGATGCTGCGGCTGCCAATCACGTGACGACGACGCCCCCATCACGACGTGGCGCGCGCGGACCTTCACGTCGAGGGTCGGCAGCTTGTCGCCGGTTGAGATCGAGCCGAGGGTCGTCATCGTTGGTAGCTGAACATCTCGTAGGTCTCGACGCCCTTGACCTCACCGGTCTGATCGCGGTGGGTGACATCGATCGTCCAGAAGCGCCCGGTGCCCACCCGCGTCGTCTTTTCTTCGCTGATCTCGCGGATCGACTGCGTGGTCGTGATGCGCTCTCCCGGACGCACCGGCGCATGCAGCGTCATCTCGCTCGCCGACACCACACCGTCGGGAAGATCGAACGCCTCTTTCAGATCGAAGTGAAGCGATAGCGGCATCGACGTGTCCTTGCGGCCCGGGACGAACTGCAGCGGACGCATCCAGACCGAGAGCATGGACGGGGGTGCGATCCAGCCTTCGGTAACTTCCTTCGCCAACGCTTCGTCCCAGAAAAGAGGGTTCGCGTTTTCGGTGGCCTCGAGCCAGTGAAGGATGTATCCGCGTTCGCACTCGATGTCGCCGGGCGGGTCGGTGTGCTCCTTGCCCACCCAATCCTCGACGCGAGCTTTGGTCTTCACTTGTCGGCTCCAGCGATCAACGGTCCCAGTTGTTTGAAGCGCCCGTGTTCGGGGTGCTCGGCTTCCGCAAGGACGCCTCGAGCCGCGAGTTGCGGGTGCGATGGCACCTCATCGATGGTGAGCACCGGAGCCACGCACGTGTCGGCCGGGGCCAACTCGGTCACCCATTCGTCACGGTCGCGTTCGGCGAAGGCGGCGCGGAACTCGGCTCGGATCTCGTCCTGAGCCTTGTCGTCGAATTGCTTGGACGAGTAGTGCTCCAGCCCCAGCGCTCGGCAGAGGTTGGAGAAGAACTGGTGCTCGATCGCGCCGACCGAGATCCACTTGGCGTCGCGGCATTCGTAGACGTCGTAGCAGGCGTAGCGTCCGGTGAGGAGAGTCGTGCCGGGTCCAGCCTCTTCACGCGTGGCGAGGTGCTGATCGATCTGCAATGCCATCAAGTAGAGGACGCCCTCTGTCGTCGACACGTCCAGATAGGCACCCTCGCCGGTTCGTTCTCTGCGCAACAACGCGGCCAGGATCGAGATCGCGGCTTGCATGCCTCCGCCGGCCGAGTCGGCGACCGTCGCACCGGGAAGGGCCGGGCCCCCATCGGCGCGCGGGCTCTGGCAAGACAGGTAGCCGCCGACGGCCAGGTAGTTGAGATCGTGTCCGGCCCACTGTGCCGCCGGACCGTCCTGCCCATAGCCGGTAACGGCGGCGTACACGATTCGCGGATTTCGTTCGCGCACGGCTTCGAACCCGATGCCCAAACGGTCGGCGACGCCGGGACGATAGGACTCGACGATCGCGTCGGCCGTCGATGCCAGCGCGAGGAACTCTTCGCGTCCTTCGTCGGACTTCAGATCGATCGCGAACGCTTCTCGGTTCCCCGTCCGGCGCCGTAGGAGTGGAAGGGCGGTTCGAGGCGACCTTGCTGACTCGGGCGCCGCGACCTTGACCACGCGCGCACCGAGATCGGCGAGCAACCAGGTGCAACGGGAGCCGGGACCAACCGACGAAAGATCGAGGACGGTGAAACCTTCTAGAAGCGCCATCTCTCTATTGGACGGGGAGGCCCAGTCCCCGCCTCGCGATGATGTTGCGTTGCACCTCCGAGGTACCGGCGCCTACCGTCTCGAGTACCGAGTACTGGTAGTAGTTCTCGAATCGGCCGTCCAACGGTGCGTTCTCGTCGCCTCGCCTCAAGACCCCGTCGGGACCGGCGAGCGTGATGAACGCTTCGGCGACTTCCTGGGCGGTCATGCGACAGCCAGAGCTTGAACATCGCGGCTTCGATGTTCGGTACTTCACCCATCGCGGCCTTTGAGATAACGCGCAGGCAATGCATCTTGCAGACCTCGATACGCGTGGCGAGCCGCGCGAGCACGCGTCGCACTTCGGGATCGTCGCGCATCGGCTTACCGTCGCGAGTAGCCGTACGCAGGTATGTTCGCAGTGCTTCGTACTTCTTTGCGAACGCCGAGATCGTGAACAAGGTGAAGCGCTCGAAGTCCAGCGCTTCGGAGATGTAGTAGAAACCCTTGTTCAGCTCGCCGACGACGTAGTCGTCCGCTACGAACACATCGTCGAGGAAAACTTCGTTGGTTCGTTCGCCGGCCAGGCACGGCATGTTCACGACCTCGATGCCTTTTGCGTCCATCGGGACGAGGAACAACGTTATGCCCTTGTGCTTCGACGCTTCGGGATCGGTGCGCGCGGCGACCCAGTACCAGTCGGCGAAGTGAGCGGAGGTCGTGAAGCGCTTCTGTCCGTTGAGGATCCAGCCGCCGTCCGTCTTGGTGGCCTTCAGCTGGAGCGATGCTAGATCGGATCCCGAGTTCGGCTCGGAGTAACCGATCGCGAACTCGATCTCGCCGGCCAGGATCTTCGGAAGGAATTCCTTCTTGAGCCGCTCATTGCCGTGGCGCATGATCGTCTTCCCGACGATCCCAACACCTTTGCCGATGAGCGGCGCGCCGACCGTAGCGAGCTCCTCGTTCAGCAGGTACTCGATACATCCCCGGCGCCTCGCCCCCGCCGTACTCCTTTGGCCAGGACAACCCGAGCCATCCCCGTTCGGCCAGCTTGGCCATGAACTCGCGCCGCTTGGGGGTGTCCACGAGCTGGGCCATGCCCTCGCGGGTGGGGTCCATGACCTCGGGGTCGTGGTTGACCTCGAGGAACTCCTTGACCTGCGCCCGGAAGGCCTTTTCTTCGGGGCCGTACTCGAAGTCCACGGGCTCTCCTTATATAGAGGTGTGGTGGAGGGACCCCCAGAGAATATCTGACGACCCGTCAGATTTCGACCGGACGCGGAGTCTACGGTACGCCCGCCCGAGCCACCGGCTGATACCCTGGGGGGGTATACCCTGAGACAGGTTCCGCGAGGTGATCACGTGACGGATTTGCTGGCAATCGCGAGCGGCGCAGCGGTTACGGCATTCGGTGCGTGGTTCTTTTTTGGCGCTCGCCGTTCTCATCTCGCGGCACTCGAGGACGGCGTCCAGAACGTGACGATCGTCGTGCAGGGCGCGTACTCGCCCAACCTCATCCGGGTACGCCAAGGCGTCACGCTTCAGATCACTTTCGACAGGCGAGAAGGCGGCGAATGCACCTCGCAGGTTGTGTTTCCGCAGATGCGTAAGTCGTTCGACCTGCCCGCCTTCCAGCGAACGACGGTCACATTGCATCCCGACGAGGCCGGAGAAGTCCCATTCGCCTGCGGGATGAATATGGTCCACGGCAAACTCCTCGTCGAGCCGAACGGCGCACAGGAACGGAGCGCCGAAGCACTCGCAACGGCTCCCGAACCGGACGCCCGTTTGCCGGAGGTCCAGGCTCCCGACCGTGATGAAGAAGCAGGGGTTCGACGGTCCGAGGTGCGCGATCTGGCGTGGCGCGTAGTGCTGGCGGCCGTGCTGACAGCGCCTGTACTCGTCACCGCTATGGCGATGGATCTGTTCGACGTCGATCGGATCCCCGAGCTGTTCATGGAACCGTGGTTACAGCTCGTCCTCATCGCTCCGGTCATGTTCGTGGCCGGCTGGCCCATCCACCGCACCGGTTGGATGGCGCTGCGGAACCGAACCGCGGAGATGAACGCTCTCATCGCGCTTGGAACATCTGCTGCCTTCGCCTACAGCCTCGTTGTGACCGTTGCACCGAGCGCCGTCCCCGTCGCCTTGCGTGATGTCTACTACGAGACGGTTGGGGTGATCATCACGCTGATCCTCCTCGGACGGCTCTTGGAGGCCAGGGCCAAGGCCGGCACGGGCGAGGCGATCCGAGCACTGATCGGCCTCCAAGTGAGAACGGCACGCGTCGTGCGCGACGGCGTCGAGATGGAGGTTTCCATCGAGGACGTCCAGGTCGGCGACCTGATCTCCGTACGCCCCGGGGAGAAGATTCCGGTCGACGGAATGATCGTCGAGGGTCGATCGCACGTCGACGAATCCATGGTTACCGGTGAACCGATCCCGGTAGGAAAGGAGGCCAACGACGAGGTGATCGGCGCAACGATCAACCAGACCGGTGCCTTCAAGTTCCGGGCGACGAAGGTCGGTTCGGACACGGTGCTCGCGCAGATCATCCGTTTGGTGCGGGAGGCACAGGCGTCGAAGGCTCCGATACAACGGCTAGTCGACAAGGTATCGAGCTACTTCGTCCCCGCAGTCGTGTTCATCGCCATCTGGGCATTCGTTGTGTGGTTCGTCGCCGGACCGCCGCCTCAACTGACGTTCGGTTTGATCTCGGCAGTAGCTGTGCTGATCATCGCCTGTCCTTGCGCATTGGGCCTCGCAACGCCCCTATCGATCACCGTTGGGACCGGAAGGGGCGCGGCGCACGGCGTCCTCATCCGCGACGCCGAAGCGCTGGAGAATGCTCACAGGGTCCAGACCGTCGTGCTCGACAAGACCGGAACGATCACCCGCGGGCGCGCAGAACTCACCGACCTGGTACCGCACGGCTCGTTCGAAGCCAACGATCTTTTGGCCCTCATCGCGTCGGCGGAAAAGCCCTCCGAGCATCCGCTCGCCGAAGCCATCGTTAGGGGCGCCGAAGATAGGAGTATCTCCGTCACCGAACCCGACGACTTCAACTCGATCACGGGCAAGGGTGTGGTAGCAACGGTCGGCGGGCGGCGTGTCTTGGTCGGAAACCAGCGACTCCTCGAGGACGCTGGGATCGAAACCGTGTCGCTCACGGCTAGTGCCGAAGAATTCGCGGGTGAGGGCAAGACTCCGGTCCTCGTCTCCGTCGACGGGAGTCCGGCCGGCGTCGTAGCGGTCGCCGATGAAGTAAAGGAAGGATCCGGCGAAGCCGTGGCCACCATGAAAGGCGTGGGGCTCGAAGTCATAATGATGAGCGGCGATAACCGGGTAACCGCCGCCGCCATCGCCAAGCGTGTAGGCATCGACCGCGTGTTCGCCGAGGTGCTGCCGGAAGACAAAGCCTCCGAGGTCGGACGCGTTCAGGGCGAGGGAAAACGCGTTGCGATGGTGGGCGACGGGATCAACGACGCACCGGCGCTGGCGCAAGCCGACGTGGGCATCGCGATAGGCACGGGTGCCGACGTCGCGATCGAAGCATCCGACGTGACATTGATCTCCGGGGATCTGCGCGGCGTCGTGACGGCCATCCGCCTCAGCCGGTCCACCATGCGTAACATCCGTCAGAACTTATTCCTGGCCTTCGTGTACAACACGCTGGGGATCCCGATCGCTGCGGGGGTCTTGTACCCGTTCATCGGCGTCAGACTGAGCCCGATGATCGCCGCCGCAGCGATGGCGCTGAGCTCTTTGTCGGTGGTTACCAATGCAAACCGGCTTCGGACGTTCACGTCTGGGACGATGGCGTCCGCCAACTCGTTGCCAACCAATCCCACTGTCGAGCTCGGACATACCCAGCTTATGGCAGCCGATCCTGTTTGTGGGATGACCGTCAACACCGTCGGTGCCATTACGCGGGCACACAACGGCGAGACCTTCTACTTCTGCAGTGAGGGTTGCGCGAAAGCGTTCGAGGCCGACCCGGAAAGCTACTTGACCGCCAAAGAGTCGGAGAGCCTTAACCGTTCGAGCGGTTGATGAAAGCGACGACTTCTTCGGCCACCGTGTTCAGCTGGAAGGCAACCTTCTCGTTGATCGGCTCCCCTTCCGGCGTGAATTGCTTCTCGAGGGTGTTCAGCGCGGCACCCAGTGGTGTAGGCCATCCGCGCAACGAGTGGACGATCGTTCGCAGATGCTCGAGCGTCGCGACGACGCCCTGCCAGCCCGCTCCGGTCGCGATGCAACCGACCGGACGTCCCGCGAAGTACGGTCGCTCGTCGTTCATCATGTCCTGCGTGTAGTCCAGGGCGTTCTTCACGAGACCGGCAACGCTTCCGTGATAGGACGAAGAAGCGAGGACGACGCCGTCGGCCTTGCGAAGCTCTTCGACGAGCTCGACCGCCAGGTCAGTTCGCTCCGGACGCTCAGGCGCGTAGTGCGGGAGCTTCTCGATCTCGGGACCGGAGAAGAGCTTCGTGGTCGCGCCGAGCTCTTCGCAGCGACGAAGCGTCACGCGTATGGCCAGCTCGGTCCCCGACTGCGCCCGGGTGGTCCCGCCGATCCCGACTACGTAGGGCTTCGCCATCTGTTCCAGTCCTGGTGTTTACCATTTCGAATTGACGGTCCAGATATTGAAAGCCTATACTCCCCCGAAACCACAAGTCAAGGTCAGGACTCGTCCAATGTCGTCCGTTTTCGAGCTCAACGGCAAGGTCGCCGTGGTCACCGGCGCCGCCTCCGGCATCGGTGAAGCCACGGCCAAGGTTTTGGGGCAAGCGGGCGCCAAGGTAGTGGCCGTCGACCTCGACGAAGGCGGTGCCGCGAAGACGGCCGAAGCGATCACGTCGGACGGCGGGGCGGCCATCAGCCTGCGCTGCAACGTCACTAGCAAGCCCGACGTCGACGCCGCGGTCGATGCCGCCGTCGACACATATGGGCGGCTAGACGGCATGTGTAACGTCGCCGGTATACCCCTCGACAAATTCATCTCCGAAGCGACCGAAGAAGAGCTGGACAAGATCATCGCCGTGAACCTCAAGGGTGTGTTCTTCGGATGCCAGGCCGCCGTTCGTGTGATGACTCCGCAAGGCTCGGGTTCGATCGTGAACGTGTCGTCATCCGGAACAGATGCTCCAGCGAAGCGCTACGGCTTGTACGCCATGACGAAGGCCGCCGTGTCGATGCTCACCAAGACGCTAGCCGTCGAAGTCGGTAGAGCGGGCATCCGGGTTAATGCAATCGCGCCCGGATCGACGATCACTCCGTTCACCGAGCGACACCTGGTCGGACCGGACGGCAAGGTCAACGAGGAGTACTACGACAAGTTCGTCGAAGCGATGCGGAAGCAGTCGCCACTCGGGATCGTGGGAGACCCATCAGATCAGGCGTATCTGATCCAGTACTTGCTTTCGGACGCTGCGCCGCTTCGCCACCGGCGCAATATGGCGGGTCAACGGAGGCCAAACCTTCAGCTGGTGACTCTCGGCAGTTCCTAAGCGTCGAGGTCGCGCAGCGCATCTTCGACCGCGCGGTGGAACGTCGGGTACGCGTAGATCATCGTCCGCAACGTCGATATCGAAATCCGCGCATGCACGGCGAGCGTAAGCATCGATAGGACTTCGCCACCGACCGGGCCGGCGGATGTCGCGCCGACCAAGATGCCCTTCGACTGATCGGCGACGAGCTTGATGAAGCCTTCACCCTTGTGGATCCAGCCGCGCGTCGACTTCGAGACGTCGGACATCCCGATCGCAACATCCACACCTTTCTCGAGCGCCTCGGATTCCGTGAGCCCAGTGGCGCCGATCTCAGGGTCGGTGAAAGTCACGCGTGGCAAAGCCCGGTAGTCCGCAGGCTCGTGGTCCTTTCCGAGGATGTCGGCTATCGCGATACCGGCCTGATACATCGACACATGCGTGAAGGCGCCCTTCCCGGTGATATCACCGAGAGCCCATAAGCCGTCGGCGACGCGCATGTGCTCGTCGACCTCGATGTGGTCGGCCTTCGGGTCTCCACCGGTCGCTGCGAAACCGATGCCGTCGAGATCGGCCTCTCGTCCGGTGGCGACCAATAACTTCTCGGCGGCTATCTCGCGTCCGTCCTCCAGCTGCAAGCCGATCTTGCCGTCGACTTTGGCAGCCGACGTAGCCCTCGTGCCGCGCACCAGAAAGATGCCTTCGTCCTCGAAGGCTGAAGCCAGTAGCTCGCAGGCTTCGGGTTCCTCTTTGGACAAGAGGCGAGACTCTCCCTCGACGATCGCCACACGTGCGCCGAAGCGCGCGAAGACCTGACCGAGCTCGGCCCCTACAGGGCCGCCGCCTAAGATCAGCAGCGAGTGTGGAACGGTCTCCGCCTCGATGGCCTCGCGATTCGTCCAGTAATTGACGTCAGCCAGACCATCGATTGGGGGAATCGATGCCTTGCTGCCGGTGGCGATCACCATCGCGCGTTCGGCCGTGTACTCGGTGCCGTCGACCTCGACCGAGCGGGGTCCAGTTAACTTTCCCTTCCCGCGCAGGAAGCGTCCGCCCTTTTCCTCGAACCGCTCGACGGCAACCTTGTCGTTCCAGTTATCGGTGGCCTCGCCGCGGATACGTTCGGCAACACGGCCCCAGTCGCGCGTGATCGTCGCGTGACCGACCATCGATTCGATCCTGCGAGCTTCGGCAACCAGGTTTCCAGCGCGGATCATCATCTTGGACGGGATGCATGCCCAGTACGGGCACTCGCCACCGACGAGGTTGTACTCGATCCCGATCACATCTAGTCCGGCTTCCGCGAGCTGGCCGGCGACGTGCTCGCCGCCCGGGCCTAGGCCCAGCACGATGGCGTCTGCCGAAGTCTTCATCGGTACCCGAAACTTACCCAAACTCAGCCGCTTCGGAATCGCACCTGATAGCGTCCAACGCCGTGGCCGCCTTCAGGCATCGCATCCGTGTCCGCTACAACGAATGTGATCAACAGGACGCCGTATTCAACTCCAACTACCTCGTCTATATGGACGTAACACTCACCGAGATGTGGCGCGAGGCCTTTGGTTCGTACTCGGCGATGGCCGATTCGGGTGTAGACCTCGTCGTGGCCGAGGCCAACGTTCGATATCACCTGCCGGCCCGCTTCGACGACGAGCTCGAGGTCGCCGCCTCGATCGAAAAGCTAGGACGGACCTCAATGACGACGAGGTTCGATGTCACTCGTGGCGACGCGGTGATCGGAGTAGGTCATCTTCGTCACGTCTTCATAAAGCTCGGCGACGGGAAGACGGCTATCCCGGATGACATCCGGGATGGTCTAGGACCGTACGTTGAAGAAGCCGACTAACCCGGCTCTCGTCCGCCGATCTTCTCAGTGATGATCCCGCAGGCGTAACGCAGGCGCTCCGCGTAGCGGGGAACCTCGCCGGCCGCGATGTCGCCCTGGAAACCGATGAGGAACAGGGCCAGGGAAACGCGGCCCGACTGATCGAATACCGGCGCACCTATGTGGTTGAGCCGGTAGCTCGCCGAGTTGTCCAGCTCGACGAGCGCGTACTCGTCCACGCGAATGCCCCGAACGTTCTCTTCGAGAGTTCGCCGACGCCGGCGTTGCGACGGCGTCTCTTCGGCTCGAACAGCCTCACCCCCAAGACCGAGCGAGTAACCGCGGGCACGCACAGATTCCACTGCGTCGCGATAGCGCGCGAGATCGGCCTTCGTTGCCGATGGGCCGACCAATGCCAGCCAATGATCGATATCGGCCTGGGACGACCAAGCAACGAATACCGTTCCCAACGGCGGCGTCATCGGCAGGCGTTGTCCGGGCTGGACGTCGATACCGAAGGGACGACGCGAACTCGTCTGCGTGAGGATCACGATCTGGTCTTCGATCGCCGTCGACGCAACGCAATCAAGGCCCAGCTCGTCCGAAAGACCCTGCATCTGCGGGACGGCCAGCTGGACCGCCGGGTTGGCTTCGACGGCTGCACCACCAAGGGCCACGAGAGCCGGGCCCAGTCCGTAGGTCTTCTTCTCTTCCTCTCGCAAGACGAATCCCGACTCGGTAAGGGCGCCGAGGATCGCGTGCAACGTCGCCTTGTTGAGAACTGTCGAACGCGCAATCTCCGAGAGCGTGTAGCGGTCGTCGGGATGTGCCGCGAGGAAGTTAAGGACGGCGATCGAGCGTTCGACGGCGGGGGCTCGTCGCGCCATCTATAGGTTCATCGGATAGGGGAACTTCACACCGACGCCACCGTCCACCACGAGGGTCTGTCCGGTGACGTAGCTCGCGAGGTCGGAGGCGAGGAAAAGGATTCCGGAAGCGATGTCCTCGGGAAGCGCGACGCGTCCGAGCGGAGCATTGCGGGACTGGGCCTCGCGGCCCTTCTCTCCTAGGAGCTGCGAGATTCGGGGCGTCCACACAGCTCCCGGCGCCACCGAGTTCACGCGGATGTTCTTCGGGCCGAGCTCGACGGCAAGCGAACGGACCCACGACATGAGTCCGGCCTTTGCCGCTCCGTAGGCGGCATGACGCGGCGCCGAAAAAATCCCACTCACCGACGCAACGAACACCATCACACCGCCGTCGGTCATCGCCTTAGCAGCAGCCTGGGAGAAGACATACGCGTGACGGAGGACCATGTCGAACGTCCATTCCCAGTCCTCGTCTGAGGTTTCGATCGCGTCGCCGTAGCGCGCCATCCCGACGATGTCGACCAAGCCGTCGATGCCACCGAACTCGGATACACACAGAGCGACTGCCTTCTGCGCCTCGTCGCGCTTGGTCGCGTCGGCCACACAGGGCACCCCGCCGACCTCAGCCGCGACCTCCTTGGCCAGGTCCTCGCGGTTGTCGATGCAGATGAGCTTCGCGCCGGCCGAGGCCAGTGCGTGCGAGGTCTGACGTCCGATGCCCTGGCCGGCACCGATGACGACGAAGCGCCTGCCATCAAGACGAAGCAGTCCCTGGTAATCGGGAACCGGCGTGTCGTCGGTCGAAACCATCTGTGTGTCAGTCGACGATCGACGAAAGCGTCGTGTCGGTGGGATCGGTCTTCGCCGTCACGCGCTGGCGGACTTCGATGCCGTCCTGCTCGAGCGCCGGGATCACGTGGGTGCCGAGGAGCTCGATGGTCCGCATGATCGAAGCGTGCGACAGGTAGCCGAAC
Source organism: uncultured Actinomycetes bacterium (assembly GCA_963766295.1). Taxonomy (GTDB): domain Bacteria; phylum Actinomycetota; class JAICYB01; order JAICYB01; family JAICYB01; genus JBBDRJ01. The sequence continues at coordinate 168,149 of CAVXYW010000001.1, forward strand.
TGCACGTAGCAGATCACCTGATCGACGCCGAGCTTCTCGTACTCCTTGAACTTCGCGTAGCACTGGTCGGGGTCGCCCACGATGATCATGTGCACGTCATTGAACACCTTCGGGTCGAGGTCTCCGGCTGCGTGCTTGGAAAGCATCGGGAAGAGCCGGTCCTTCTCCTCCTGCGAGAAGTGAGGGAACTCCCACTCGAGAGTGAACTCGGACAGGTGCTGGTACCACCACCACACCGAGTCCCAGATACCGTTGCGCTCGCACCGCTCGAACGTGTCCGCGCAGTGGACGAGCGTGTACGCGCTGACCTTGTTGGTTCGAACGCTGGTCAGCGGCTTGGTGCAGTTCTCTTGTCCCTTGCGGTAGTCGTTGATGTGCTCGGCCATCTTCGAAAGGGGCTGCATGATCGCGAAGGAAAGAAGACCGAGCCCATGCTCGCCCGCCTGGTACGCGCTGCCGGACGACACCGCGGCCTGCCAGGCCGGCGGATGCGGATCCTGCACCGGCTTGGGAGTGACCATGCGGCGGGGGAACTTCATCCACTCGTCGTCGCGCTCGTAGTACTCGGACGCCCACATGTCGACGACGGTACGCGCCGTCTCGTACATGTCGTCCTTCGATGTTTCGGTGTTGACGCCGAATGCGAGCTGCTCCATCGGTGTCGAGCGTCCGATGCCCCACTCAACGCGGCCACCGGACAAGACATCAACGGTCGCGACCTTCTCGGCGACGCGGGCCGGGTGGATGAACCCCGGCGGACAGAGAGTTACGCCGAATCCGAGACGGAGGTTCTCGGTGATCTGGGAAAGGGCGCCGAGGACGACCTCAGAAGACGGCGAGTGTGAGCGTCCCTCGCGGAAGTGGTGCTCGACGGACCAGATCGTGTTGAAGCCGTACTTGTCGGCGAGCTTGATCTGCTCGATGGCTTCTTTGTAGGCCAGCTGCTCGGCTTCGCGCTGGCCGTAGGGGTGAGGCTTGTTGGGCCAGGGCTTGGGGACGTCGATCTCGTAGAGCAGGTCGAGCTTCATAAGTCCTCCTGTTTGCTAGAGCAAATCAGTGGTCCAGATAGGAAACCCTAGCCAGAGCCCGGACGGCCTGTCAAGCGCCGTCCTGGTCGTGGGTAGGGCGCCACGAGATCGCAACACCAAGCGCCCCACTCAGCAGCGAACCGCCGAGAACTCCCAGCTTGGCTTCGGTCGCGAGGCCATCGCTCGGGAACGCGAGGCCGGCGATGAACAGGGAAACCGTGAAGCCGATGCCGGCAAGCGCTGCCCCACCGACTAGGTCGCGGCGGCCGACACCGCGAGGAAGGCGGCCCAACCGGAGCTTGCGGCTCAGGCCCGCAGCACCCGTGATTCCCAATGTCTTGCCGATCACCAGTCCGGCAACCACGCCCCAGAAGATGCGCGAGTCCGCGGCGTCGCGTATCGAATCGAAGCTCAAAAGCAGTCCCGCATTTGCGAGAGCAAAGACAGGGACGACGATGTAGGACGACAACGGATGTAATTGCCGTTGGAGCTCGGCCATCACATTTCGTCCCCGCACTGGGGTAGCGGGCATCAGCAACCCCAGTGCAACACCCGCGATCGTCGGGTGGATACCGGATTCGAACGTTGTCCCCCACAGCACGAGCGATGGGATCACATATGCGAGCGGGCTGCTTACCTTCAGCGCACGCAGGCCGACGATGACAACGATCGCGCCAAGCGATGCAGCAAGCCACAACCACTTGGTGTCGGACGAATAGAAGATCGCGATCAACAAGATCGCACCTACGTCGTCGACGATCGCCAGTGTGAGGAGGAAGATCCTCAAGCCCTGGGGCGTCCGCTGGCCGAGCAACGCATTCAGGCCAAGGACGAATGCGATATCGGTCGCGATCGGGATCCCCCAGCCGGCCTCCCCGGGTCCTCCAGCGTTGAGAGCGATATAGATCGCTCCCGGCAACAACATCCCACCGATCGCTGCTGCAATCGGAGCCGCCGCTACACGTCTATCTCGAAGCTCACCCGTAACGAGCTCGCGCTTGATCTCCAGTCCAACGACGAAGAAGAAGATCGACATAAGGCCGTCGTTGACCCAGTGCCTCAGGTCATTGTCGAAGGTCCCCAGGCTCAGATCTGTTTGCCAGAAGGACTCGTAGCCGGTGTTAAGTGCGTTCGCCCACACCAAAGCGATGACAGTCGCGCCTATAAGGACGAGGCCGCCGGTCGTCTCCGTTTCCAGGAACGAAGCAGCGAGCGAGCGCGACCTGCTGAATCGGGGCCGCTGCCGGGACATGACCCGCCTCCTGGACGTCGACAATTAAGTTGCCGACCAGTCTTCCCGGCGCTCCTAGCGCGACGATACCAGCCCCCGGGCGATCTAGGTTTTCCGACCCTTTTGTCCCAACCGATAAGGGACGGAAGCGAGGATCACGCCGGGCTCCCGTAGAAAGAGCCGCTTTAGAATCAGCGCAGTTTGGTTGTGAAGTATGTGGTGCCAAAGCTTGGCCGGGAGGAACTCTGGCAGTACAACGGTGACCACGGTGTCGTTGTCTGAGCGAAGGTCGCGCAGGTAGTCGAGCAACGGTGCACCTATCTCACGGTATGGAGAGTCGATCAGTTCCAGCGGGAGCCCGGGCTCCATCTCACGCCAGTCGCGCGTTACGACTGCCGTCTCAGCCTCGTCGACGCACACATGAACCGCTCGCACCCCATCAGCTCGAACGGCGCGGGCGTACTCGATCGCACGAAGCGTTGCGTTGTGCACACCGCTAACGAGCACTACTACTTCGTGGCGGAGCCGTCTTCCCGGCACCAGTGTTTCATCTCCACGAACTTCAACCGTCGGCACGTCGGTCACTACAACCCCCGGCGTGAAAAGCAAGGCCGCCTTGATCAGGAAGGCCCTGGGGTTACCAAGCCGGCTTCTGAAGAACCCGGGACGGATTCGCTCTGACACAACGAACGTAACGAAGTCGTTCGGTCCCAGCCGATCTCGGACACCGCGTGCGTAAGTCCTCAAGGCTCGCGCCAACCCTCCGCGCGCAATGGAAACGGTGCTGAACGATGGTGCAGTAAGACCGACGCCCAAACGGCGGGCCCACGCGGCTTCCAATCCCTTCGGCTCCCCCGACTCCGAAAAGTGAACGCACTCGAAGTCGCTGGGGTTGAGCAGTGATGCATATGCATAAGCTCGGTGCTCGGCCACGCTGGGCCGTCCGACCAAGAGCACGACGTGGTGCTGGTCCGCAGGCGCCGGGCGGCGGTCGGGGTCCCGAAGCTCGGGGCCGACACGCTTGTAGTGCCCGTTGATCTTCAGGAGCACCCAGAGGAGCGCCGGGATCGCGAGCAAGATGAGCCACGCGCCGTCGACGAACTTCGTGATGGCGATGACGACGGTCATCACGAAACTCACCACCGCGCCGACGCCATTTATCAGCAGCCCTCGGCGCCAGCCTTTCTCCTTGAGTCGCGTGTGCCTCCGGGCCATCCCCGCCTGTGAGAACGTGAACGAAGTGAACACACCGATCGCATAGAGCGGGATGAGGCGAGTAACGCTCGCTTGAAAGACGACTACCAGCAACGCTGCAAATCCCGCGAGGGCGATTATCCCGTTGGAGAATACGAGCCGGTCTCCGTAACGCGTGAGCTGTCTCGGGAGAAATCGGTCACCAGCATGGAAACTCGCCAGCCTCGGAAAGTCAGCGAAGCTCGTGTTCGCCGCCAATACGAGGATTAACAGTGTCCCGACTTGAAGCATCGCGAAGAGCACGTCGCCTGAAGCCCCGTGACCGAACACGGCGCGACCTATCTGGGCGATAACCGTAACGGTCTCATGAGGGTCCGGTACAACTTCCAGGTGTCGCGCCAGTAAGGACAATCCCAAGAACATCGCGCCGAGCAGCCCGCCCATCCACATGAGAGTGGTTCGCGCGTTCTTCCACTCTGGCGAACGGAAGGCCGGAACTCCGTTGGAGATTGCTTCCACACCAGTGACGGCTGCTCCTCCCGAAGCGAACGCATGAAGGACGATGAACCACGTGAGGGCCTTGGTTTCTGCGGGGAGTTCGAAGCTCTCCGCCGATTCCAAGTTGCCGGAGAACAGTCGCTGAAACCCGACCGTGATAAGGATCCCCATCATCGCGATGAAGAAATAAGTCGGAACGGCGAAGAGCCTCCCGGACTCCTTCACACCGCGCAGATTCCCCCACGCGATGACTGCGATGAAGGCGATCGAGATCGGAACGCGCCACGTAAAGAGTGTTGGCGCAAAAGATGTGAGCGCAGCGGTGCCTGCCGACACGGAGACGGACACGGTGAGCACGTAGTCCGTTAAAAGCGCCACACCGGCGACTTGAGCGGGGAGCAAACCGAAGTTGTCCTTGGTTACGAGATAAGCGCCGCCCGCCTGCGGATACGCCTTGATCGTCTGCCGGTAGGAGAAGATCAGGATCCCCAGGACGGCGAGAAGCGCGACCGTCAGCGGGACGACGAGCCCGAAGCCAACCGCCCCCACCGCCGCGCCGATGAGGAGGACCCGCAGGATCTCCTCGGTTGCGTAAGCGGAAGACGAGAGGTTGTCGCTGGCAAAAACGGCGAGCGCGGTCAGCTTTCCCAGACGCTCATGCCTGAGGTGTTCGGTCGGCTTTGGCCGGCCGATCGCCGCCCGCTTGATTCGGCCCGTTACCCCAACCGGTGGTGGAGCCTGGATCCCGCTTGCGGGATCAGACACGTGCATCTTCACGCGATGTGGCTTCGTACCGGCGACGATCCACCAGCGCGGACCGCAAGATGCGCCACGAGAGGTATGCATCGAGCACGGGACGCAGGATCAAGCCGAGCCCGACACCGACCAGGAGCGCCACGAAGATCCCGATCACGTCGTCTTCGTGTATCGAATTGGACTCATACCTCCTTCTACAGGCCCTCGATCCAGCGTTCGACATCGTTGACGGCGACTTTGCACGGGCGAAGCCGGTCCTAACGCGTTCTTAACGCAAGGCTCGCGATCGCAGCCTCGAGCCGTACGCTTTAGTCGATGGACACGCGAACCACAGACACCGCCGATGAGAGCCGCTCCCGGGCTGGACAAAGAACCCAGCATCCACTCGTTCTGCCGGCACGGCGCGTCGTTCGCGGTTGGGTCTTGGCGTTGCTCGGGACGCCGCTCCTAACTGCTCTCCTTGCTAACCTCCGCGGACACGTCGAACTGTCCGGCGTACTACTTCTGTTTCTCGTATTGGTTGTCGGAGTTTCCGTCGTCGGCGGCATCTGGCCTGGAGTTGCAACGGCGCTGGCTGGCTTCGTAGTCGCTAACTACTACTTCACTCCGCCCTTTTACACCTTCACGATCTACGAAACCCACAACGTGCTCGCGTTGGTGGTCTTCGTCGTCGTAGCAGCTATCGTCAGCGCGCTTGTATCTACGGCTTCCCGGCGCGAAACCGAAGCGACGCGCGCTGCTGCGGTGAACGATCTGCGCGCTGCTCTACTCGCGGCGGTGTCGCATGACCTGCGCACGCCACTGTCGTCCATCAAGGCCTCCGTGACGTCACTACTTCAGACGGACATCGTCTGGCCTCCGACAACCACATCCGACTTCTTGCGCACCATCGACGAGGAAGCCGACAGGCTCAACAAGTTGGTCGGCAACCTTCTCGACATGAGCAGGCTCCAGACAGGTGGCCTCAACCTCGACATGCGTGAGGTCGGAATCGAGGAAATCGTTGGGTCAGCGCTGTCGGAGATCGGAGACCAGGCACACCTTGTAAGGGTGGACGTGCCCGAAACTCTTTCGCGCGTTCATGCGGACCCTGCCTTGCTGGAGCGTGCCGTCGCCAACATCGTGGTCAACGCCATTACCCACGGTTCCGACAACCAGGGCGTCCGCGTCGAGGCCGTCGAGGAGCACGGACGAGTCGAGCTACGCGTCATCGACCGGGGACCGGGTATTCCGCGAGAGAGAAGAGCGACTGCATTCTTGCCTTTCCAGAGGCTCGACGATCACACGCACGCGCCCGGCGTCGGTCTCGGACTGCCGGTAGCGCGAGGCTTCATCGAAGCGATGCAGGGCCGTCTTGTTCTGGACGAAACACCCGGAGGCGGTCTAACTGTGCGGATCAATCTGGAAGCCGCGTCGTGACGCGGATACTCGTCGTCGACGACGAAGCGCAGATCGCCCGCGCTCTAGCAGTGAATCTGAAGGCACGAGGGTACGAGGTCGACGTCGCAGCTTCAGGCGAAAAGGCGCTTGATCTTGCGGCTAAGTTCCATCCCGACGCCGTCATCCTCGACTTGGGACTACCGGGCATCGATGGCACGGAGGTCGTGAGAGGCCTCCGGGGGTGGAGCACGGTGCCCATCATCGTTCTGTCCGTCCGCGATGCCGAACGCGACAAGGTTGCAGCACTGGATGCCGGAGCCGATGACTACGTGACGAAACCATTTGGGATGGACGAGCTCCTGGCTCGTCTTCGGGCAGCGGTCCGACGAACGACACCGTCGTCGGAAGAGGCAGTCATCGAAACCGAGCACTTCAAGATCGATCTATCGGCCAAACGGGTCACGACTCGGAATGGCGATCTCCGGCTGACGCCGACGGAGTGGCACCTGGTCGAGGTGCTAGTCCGTAACAGCGGAAAACTGGTATCGCAGCGCCAGCTCCTTCAAGAGGTATGGGGTCCGAAGTACGAAGAGGAAACGAATTACCTCCGCGTGTTCATGGCGCAGATACGACGGAAGCTAGAGCCCGATCCGTCCCGTCCCAAGTACTTCATCACCGAGGCGGGCATGGGCTATCGGTTCATGGCCGAGCAGATCGGGAACTCTTAGGAAGTTCTCAGCGTTTCGTCACACAGTGCTCACCGTTCGCGGTAAGCCTCTAAACGACGGGACGAAAAGGAGACTCGATGAATCTCAAACGCTGGCTGCTCGCGCTCGCTGTTGCTGTACTCGTCGGGGGCGGGATCGGAACCTGGCTCTACATCGGGGGCGGAGACACGCCCGAGGAAGCGAGCCTGAGCACCGATTCTCCCGATTCGGCGGGCGGCTTCGACGGCGATTTCGCAGGGACGTGGACGGTCGACACCCAGACCGGATCCCTAGAAGAAGGCACCTCTACGTACGCCGGCTACCGCATCCGTGAGGAGTTGGCCGGCATAGGCACGAACACCGCCGTCGGCCGAACCCAAGACGTTTCGGGCGAGCTGACCATCGAAGGCACGACCATCTCCGAAGTTTCAGTCGAGGTAGACATGACGACCTTGCGCAGCGACCGCGACATGCGCGACAACGCCCTGCGCGGCAGAGGTCTCGAGACCGAACGCTTCCCAACCGCTACCTTCGAACTCACGGAACCGATCTCCGTCGATGGCGAGCCTGACCCCGGCGACACGATCAATGAGACCGCGACGGGCGATCTGACTATCCATGGAGTGACAAAGAGGGTCGAGATACCGATAGAGGCCAAGTGGACGGGTCAACAGATCGAGATCGCGGCGAGCCTCGAGATCGCGTTGGTCGACTACGACATCGAAAAGCCGATCGTCGGGCGCGTACGCAGTATCGAGGACACGGGGGTGCTCGAACTGCACCTTCTCTTTACAAAGGCCTGACGTTCGTCCTAGGTCGCTCTTATCGGACCTTCAGGCCGAACTCATGCGCAGCGGCTTTCATTCGCTCGGACGGGCACACCGGGTGCCCGCAAAGCGAAGGAGGTGGATGTGCAGATTTCTCGCAAGATGCTCATCGGGCTAGTCCTGGGAGCGGCAGTTGTAGGGTCCATCGGCTCGGTCGCCGCACAGACCGACGCGCCGTCGGAAAGTCCCTCGGCCGAGACCGAGAAAGCTCCTGACGGAGAGAAGGGCTTCCGCTTGCACGGCGGCCCTGGTCACGGCAAGGCGATCCGATCGACGGCCGTGCTCAAGCCAGAAGAGGAAGGCGGCGAGTTCCGGACCGTTCAGTCCTACTCCGGAACACTCGAAGCGATCGACGGCAACACGCTCACGATTGCCATGGCCGACGGTGAAAAGGCCGAGGTCACGGTCAACGACGACACGGACATCCGCAGAGACCGCGAGGAATCCGAAGTTGGTGACTTGAAGGTCGGCGACCACGTGCGCACCCATCAGGTGAAGGAAGGCGACGGCGAGTTCGTCACTGAACACGTCGGTGCTATCTCGGCCGAGCAGTACGCCGAGATGGAAGCGCAGCGGCAAGCGTGTGAGGACGACCCGTCCGCCGAGAACTGCGGACGCAGGTTCGGTGGCCCCGGCCGCTTCGGCCCAGGCATGGGCCGGGGGGGCGATGACTCAGCGATAGAGGAGACCTCTGCCGCCGCGTAGCTCAAAATCCCTGCCCTGCCCCGAAGACCCGTCCCGGAGGCCCACTCCCGGGCGGGTCTTCACTTTGGGGAAACTATCGATGTGCGTTTCGTGATCTACGGAGCCGGCGGTATCGGGGGCGTCATCGGTGGACGCCTTCATCAGAGCGGACACGAAGTAGTTCTCATCGCACGGGGCGCTCATTACGAGGCAGTGCGAGACAAGGGTCTGCGGCTTCAATCAGCTGACCAGGACGTTCTGCTCGAGATCGAAGCCGTCGACCGTCCAGGAAAGCTTTCGTGGAAGGACGACGACGTCGCGATCCTTGCGATGAAGTCGCAGGACACTGCGACAGCAATCGAGGCGTTGGTATCTGCGGCTCCACCCTCGACGGCGGTCGCTTGTGCGCAGAACGGAGTCGCCAACGAAGGCGCGGCGCTCCGGTACTTCACTAACGTCTACGGCATCTGCGTGATGTGCCCGACAAATCACCTGGAGCCGGGCATCGTCCAGGCGTACTCGACACCTGTTAGCGGGATCCTGGACACCGGCCGCTATCCGGACAGCGTTGACGACGTGTCCGTCGCCATCACCAATGCGCTCTCCAAGTCGACCTTCGTTTCGCTTCCGCGACCGGACATCATGCGCTGGAAGTACGGGAAGCTCCTGATGAATCTCGGCAACGGCATCGACGCGCTGTGCGGCGGAGGCGCTCGCGGTGGCGACCTCTACCGGATGCTGCGAACTGAGGCCGTCAACGTGCTGAATGCTGCAGGCATCGACTTCGTCGATCGCGACGAGGACCGTGAGCGCCGCGCGGAGATCATGACTCTCAAGCCCATCGGCGAAGCGATGCGGGGCGGCGGTTCGACATGGCAGAGCCTCGCGCGAGGTCTAACGAGCGTTGAGACCGACTACCTGAACGGCGAGATCACGAAGCTAGGAAGACTCCACGGTGTTTCGACACCGGCCAACGAGCTGATGCAGCAAGTGATGCGTGACGCGGTCCGCGATCGCGTTCAGCCGGGTTCGCTGTCGCCCGACGAGTTGATGGCGAAGCTAAAGGCCTAGCTTCAACTCCGCTCCCCTCCGGTTACTCCCCAAGAGACCAGCCGCGCTGTGGATTTGCGAACGTCGTCGAGCTTGATCCCCCAGAACTCGTAGCCGTAACGATGCTCCGCTACGTGCGCCAGCAGTGAGACGACCGTCGCAGCTTGGGCCCGGGGTTCAAGATCCGAACCACCGCCGCGGATGATCGCGTCACGAAGCTCGTCGGTCACTTGACTCAAAAGGTGTGTGCGTATGTTGCGGAATCGGAGATCGCCTTCTGACGTCGCAAGGTCGACAACCCGCAGGATCGCGTGATGCCGCTCCCAAAGATCGACGAATGCGTCGACGAGCTTCAGCGCCGAATCGTGACCGTCTTTCTGCCAGTCGCCCGTCCGGATCAGTCCGACGATGCGCGGGCCTTCGTCCGTCAGCTCACGCGCGAGCTCGACCAAAGCCGCTTCGACATCCGTGAAGTACTGATAGAAGGTTCCCGTCGACGTCCGCGCGCGCCGAGCTATCTCGACCACAGTGATGTCCCGGTACGAGGACTTGTCGAGCAGCTCCGCCGTAGCTTTCAGAAGCCTGTCCCGGGTCGCGCGCCCACGCCTACCCGGCACCCTTCCGTCAACGGCCCTAAGCTCCGCCACTAGGACCAAGCCTCGATGACTTCGTCCGTAGTGATGAGTGTTGTGAGAAGCGACAGGGTGTTGTCGATGATCGAGTTCGCGTACTCGACCGGGATCCCCGCAACCGAATCCCGCGGAAGCACCACCTGGTAGCCCGCGTTAACCGCATCCATCACCAGGTTGGTCAGTCCGATGTTCACCGACACGCCGATCGCGATGATCGTCTTGACTTCAAGGTTGCGCAGGATCGGATCCAGATCGGTGTCCCACATGGGACCGATGCCATGCATCCGCATGCTGATGATGTCGGTGTCTTCCAACGCGAACTCGTCGATCACGGCCGTGGCTTCGGTTCCCGGCTGGAGGACGATGCCGGACTTGCGCGCCGCCCCGAAGAGCCGAGCGTTCGTGTTGTAACCGCGGCCGTCGACCCTGCGCGCTGCGATGCAGTGCACGACGTTTACTCCAGCAGCACGCGCTGCCTTCAGCAGCCGAGCGCCGTTAGGGATCATTTCGGCCTGCGCGATCTCGGCGAGTTGCGGAAAGACCACGTCGGCACCGAGGACGCCCTTCTGACACTCCTGCGTGACCACCGCCGTGTGGGCGGGATCGATCAGATCACGCAGTTCTGGCGGCACGCCTCAGCCCATCGGCAGGACGAATCCGGCGAGTGGTTCGCGTCCTTCGAAGGCGGGTCCCATCTCTTTGGCAAGACCCTCGGCACTCCAGCGTCCTTCCGTTTCGAATCGCTGCTCGACGCGAGGACCCTGCAAGAGCGAAACCTGGTTGCCCCAAACGATGAATACCTGTCCAGAAACACGAGACGCCTCGGGCGATGCGAGGAACGAAACGAGCGGCGCCACGTTTTCGGGCGCCCAGACATCGAAGGAGCCTTCCTTCACTTCCTGTCCGAACATTTGCGGCATGCTCGTCGTCGTCATGACGGTTCTCGCGCGCGGCGCGATCGCGTTGGCCGTCACTCCGTACTTGACCATCCCGTTGGCCATCGACGTCGTGAGCGAGATGATGCCGGCCTTCGCCGCAGCGTAGTTCGGCTGACCGGGCGATCCGCCGAGCGCGGCCTCGGACGTCGTGTTGATAACTCGGCCGAAGACCTCTTGCCCTTCCTTAGAGCGGTTGCGCCAGTACGCGGCGGCGTGACGCATGGTGCCGAAGTGGCCCTTGAGGTGGACGCGGATGACGGCGTCCCACTCGGCCTCCTCCATGTTGAAGATCATCCGGTCGCGGAGGATCCCCGCGTTGTTGACGACGATGTTGAGATCGCCGTGCTTGTCGACGGCGTGGTCGATCAGCGATTTGGCGTAGTCGTAGTCGGCGATGTCGCCGAAGTGAGCTTCGGCTTTCCCGCCGGCTTTTTCGATCTCCGCGACCACGTCATGGGACGGGTGCTCGTCTTGTCCCGTGCCGTCCATCGCTGCGCCGAGGTCCTGGACGATCACCGTCGCGCCTTGTGCAGCCAGATCGATGGCCTCGGCTCGGCCGAGGCCGCGTCCCGCTCCTGTAACGATCGCTACTTTTCCGTCGAGCAGTCCCATTCCTAGATCCTTTCGATGATGGTTCCGGTTCCGATAGCGCCGCCGCAGCACATCGCCACAAGCGCGAGATTTGCATCGCGGCGCTCGAGCTCGTGCAGCGCCGTTGTGATCAAGCGGCTCCCCGTTGCTCCCACTGGGTGACCGATCGCGATGGCGCCGCCGTTGACGTTCACCTTCTCGATGTCGACGTTGTGCACGCCGGCCCAAGAGAGCACCACCGACGCGAAGGCCTCGTTCACTTCGAAGATGTCGAAGTCACTGATGGACATCCCAGTCTTCTCAAGCAGCTTCCGTGTCACGTCGACAGGACCGTCGAGCAGGTAATAAGGGTCGGAGCCGACGACGGACTGGGCAACGATACGCGCGCGAGGCTTAAGCCCTTCGGCCTTAGCTTTGTCATCCGACATCCAGAGAACCGCTGCCGCACCGTCGGAGATCTGCGAAGAGTTGCCGGCCGTGTGAATGCCATCTTCGAGAACGGGCTTCAGCTGCGAGAGCGCTTCCATCGATGTTTCGCGAAGGCCCTGATCGCGATCGACGATCGTCTTTTCGTTGGTCGGTTGCTTGTCCGGACCGATGACCGGCGCTTCGAGCTTCATCACTTCTCGGTCGAAATGGCCTTCCTGCCACGCGAGACCGGCTTTCTGCTGTGAAGAAAGGCCGAACCCGTCGACGTCGGATCGAGTGATTCCTCGGTTCTTCGCGATGCGCTCGGCGCCCTGGAACTGGTCGGGTGAGTCCCACGGCCACTCCGGAGGGATCCACGCGCCGGGGCCGTGCATGATGTTCGAACCCAACGGGATGCGGCTCATGGCTTCGACACCGCACGCGATTCCTACATCAATCCCGTCCGCGGCGATGATGCCTGCGATCATGTGGTTGGCCTGCTGCGACGAACCGCATTGCGTGTCGACGGTCGTCGCGGCGGCTTCGTAGGGCATCCCGGCCGAAAGCCATGCTTGGCGGGCGACGTTGCCCGCTTGCTCCCCGGCCTGAGTTACGCATCCGCCGACGATCTGCTCGACGAGGGACGCGTCGATTCCAGAACGCTTCACAACCTCGACCTGAGCGGCAGCAAGAAGTTCGGCTGCGTGCAGGCCGGACAACCAACCACCGCGCCTTCCGATCGGCGTTCGGACCGCTTCGATGATCACTGGATTGCCCATGTCAGGACCTCCTCGTTTCTTTGAAAGGTACTTCCTTGTCCGGGCGCGGCTCTCTGGGCAGACCGAGCACGCGCTCCGCGATCGCGTTGCGCTGCACCTCGTCGGTGCCGCCGCCTATGTGCAGCGACGCCATACCGAGGAATCTTTGCTGGGGACTACCGGGGCCGTCCGCCAACGTGCCGGCCGGACCGAGCAGCTCTATCGCGCTCGTTGCCGTAGCCGTTCCCAACTGCGCCATGAGGATCTTGATCACAGACCCTTCCGCTTCGGGGATCTGGCCGGACAAGAGCTTCGTCTGCACGCGCGTGTTGAGAACGTCCAGGATCTTCTTACGTGTGAAGACGTCGACGAGTCGTTGGCGCACCAAAGGATCGCTACTCTTGCCGCTCCGCCGCGCTAGTTCGACGACTTGTTCGAACGGCATTGCAAAGCTTCCGATCCCGCCGCCGATCGAAGAACGCTCGTGCAGCAGAGTGGTCATCGCGACCGACCAGCCTTCGCCCGGTTCCCCAACACGATCTGCATCGGAGATCTCGACATCGTTGAGAAACACTTCGGCGAAGTGCGCGCCGCCGTCGATCTGACGCAGCGGACGAATCTCTACACCGGGTGCGTGCATGTCCAGCAATAGGAAGACCAGCCCTTGCTGCTTGGGGAGTTCGGGATCGTGACGCGCGATCAGCAAGCCACGATCGGATTCCAACGCGCCCGAGCTCCAGACCTTTTGTCCGTTGACGATCCATGCGTCGCCGTGACGTTCGGCACGCGTGGAGAGCGCACTAAGGTCCGAACCCGCACCGGGCTCGCTGAAGAGCTGGCACCACGCCTCGTCACCGCGCGCGATCTTGTCGAGGTACTTCGACTTCTGCTCCGGCGTACCGCGAGCGATGATCGTCGGTCCGGCCAATCCCATCCCGACGAAGTCGAAGGTGAACTGAAGACCGGCCGTCGCTTTGCATTGGTTCCAGATGAGCGACTCGACCATGCCGAGCCCTCGGCCGCCGAACTCCTCAGGCCACGTTGGAACACCCCAACCGTGGTCGAAGAGATAACGCTGCAATGACCGGCGCTGCTCGCGATCCAAGTCGGCAAGTTCGGTGATGCCTTCCTGCGCTTTCCATTTCGGGAGGTGCTCATCGAGGAAGGACGTTGCCTCTTCGCGCAGCGCTTCTTGCGCGGCGTTTTCCACCATCAGTTCTTCTCCAAGATCAATCCGCTGGACGGGACACCCGTCCCGGCCGTGACTAGAACGTGTTCTACCGCGTCCACCTGGTTGGAGGATGTGCCGCGGATCTGCCTTACGCCTTCGGCGATGCCGTTCATCCCGTGGATGTACGCCTCGCCGAGCTGGCCACCGTTGGTGTTGGTCGGCAGTCTTCCGCCGATCTCGAGGTGACCGTCGCGAACGAATTCCTTTCCTTCGCCCCGATCGCAGAAGCCAAGATCCTCGAGCTGGCTCAATACAAAAGGAGTGAAGTGGTCGTAGAGGTTGGCGACCTGCATGTCCTCCGGACTGAGGCCCGACTGCTCCCACAGCTGGTCGGCGACGATCTTTACCTCGGGCATGTCGGTGATCTCGTCGCCGTAATAGGACATGACCGTTTCCTGTCCGGCGGGAGCCCCTTGCGCGGCAGCGGCGATGACGGCGGGTTCCTGCACAAGGTCGCGCGCCTTCTCGACGGAAGTCACGACCACGGCGACGGCACCGTCCGACTCCTGGCAGCAATCGAGCAGTCGCAAGGGCTCGACGATCCACCGCGATTCCTGGTGCTCCTCGAGAGTGATGGCTTTGCCGTAGAAGAAGGCGTGCTCGTTATTGGCCGCGTGCTTGCGGTCGACAACTGCTACGCGTCCGAAGTCCTCAGTCGTCGCGCCGCTTTCGTGCATGTAACGCCGGGCGCGAACCGCGACCCAGCCGGCTGGAGTGACCAGCCCATAACGGGACGACCCACGAGTACCGGACGATCGACGCCTTGGGGGACGTTCCCCAGCCGGACACACCGCCGCCGCCGAGGCGACGCCACGACCGTCCGTTCAAAGAGCGGTAGCACACAACAACATCGGCGATACCGGTAGCGATGGCCATCGCAGCCTGCTGGACTGTCGCGCACGAAGCGCCGCCGCCGTACTCGACACGACTGAAGAACTTGAGATCGCAGCCGATGTTTCGCGAGATATCGGTTTCTTCGTTGCCGTCCATGGAGAAGGACGACATCCCGTCGACGTCGCTCGGTTTCAGACCGGCGTCCGCGAGTGCGGTCAGGGTTGCCTCCACGGCCATCCGCAATTCGGTGCGCTCGGAGTCCTTGGAGAACTCGGTGTGACCGATGCCGACGACGGCGGCCTTCCGTGAAAGTGTCACGATCGCGCCTGCTCGATCTTTGTGAGATCCCGATTGATGAATCCGTCGTGGTACGTGAGCTCGTCGAAGATCACGCCGAGCCCGCCTGCCACATTCTTGGCGTGTGTTCCGATCTCGCGCTCGAGATCGTCGGCCTTGAGCCTCTCCACCAAATTCGCCAGCGTCGCGAGGCGGCCGCGCATTACGTCACAGGCTTCATCGAAGGTTGGCTGCGCATCTGCATCAATCGAGGATCCCGGCAACACCCGTGGCACGAAATGTGGAGGGATCCCGATCGGATGGAACGGATCGTCCTCGCCTTTGATGGTTTTCCCCAGCCAGACGTCGACTACGAACACGATGTGGCGGAACGACTCGACGGTCGACCACTCGTCTTCGACCCGCCGGTTCTGTTCCTCGTCATTGAAAGACGCCGCGCGAGCGACCGTCGCCTCTAACGCCGTAGTTATCGAGTCGACCGAGAAGTGAGCCGCATCGACGTCGGCGGGGACGCGCTGTATCGGAGGCGGACCCGCGCTCATGACTCTCCTTCGATGACGTCCATGTCGCGATTCATGAACCGGTTGTGCCACCAGCTCTCTTCGATGATGGTCCACAGAGGTCCGATCACCTGAGTCTCGTGACCCGGCGGCGGATATCCCTCGCCCTTGGTGACGATCGGTCGCTCGAGCTCCTCGGGCGTGAGATCGGCGACGACGTCCCGGACGATTTCCTCGCGGCCTTTCCAGACAGCCACCGCCTCATCGAAGGTCGGCCGCGCGTCGGGATCGCAGGTCACAGCCGGCGTCGGACTCATCTCTGTGAAAGGGAGACCGATCGGGTCATACGGGGCGGCGCGGCCGAGCACGGCCCGCAGGATCCATGCGTCTACGGCGAAGACGAGGTGTCTGATCGTCTCGATTACGGACCACTCGTCGTCGACTCGCTCGTTGCGCTGAGCTTCCGTGAGCCCGCGCGCTCTCTCGAAAGAAGCATCGAGCTGCCCGAACACGATGTCGTAAGCCGCGCGCATGCCTTCGGGCGAAGTGGTGAACAATTGTTTGCGTTCGGGGTAGCGACGCTCCAGCTCCTGGGAGATGAGCGGCTGGACCTCGATGCCGTTGATCTTGAGTCCGAAGATCTCGCCCTCGAAGCTGGCATTGACCATGTTCGCACCGACGATCCTGGCGTTGGAGAAGTCAACGCTGCGCAGCTTCTTGTTCGAGAAGTCGCCACCCGTCGCCCAAGTCATGACCTAGTCAGCTCCTCTCCCATCCGAGCGAGCGTCGGAGTTGCCGCTCCGAAGGACAGCTCGATGTCCTTGGCCCAAAGCGTGTAGCGGAAGAGTGGGTAGTCGATGTCCGAGCCCATACCGCCATGCAGGTGCTGCGCCGCCGAGACCACGCGTTGTCCACCTTCGGCAGCCCAGAACTTGGCGATTGAGACTTCGCGTTCGGCGTCGAGACCTTCGTCGAGGCGCCAGGCCGCTTGCCACATCGTCCAGCGCATGGCCTGGACGTCGATGTAGGCATCGGCCGCACGCTGCTGCACGGCTTGGAAGGTTCCAAGCGGACGATCGAACTGCTTTCGTTCCGATGTGTAGGCCGCCGTCAGCTCCAACGCTCGTTCGGCTATCCCAACGCCGAGAGCACACAAGGCAACGACAGCTCGTTGCGCAACTGCCCAGGATTCGGTTTTGACCTTCTCGGCACCGGTCTCGGCTAGCCGAACATCGAACACCGGGATCTGTGTGGTCGCGATCCGCGCTTCACTAGCGAGATCAGAAGCTTGCGTGAGGAACAAGGCGGGGCCGTCGTCCGTCGCCGCCGACACAACGACCTTGTTCGCTTGATCGACGGCCGGAACTCCGACCTTCTCGCCGCTGAGCAACCACGTTCCGTCCCGCTCTTCTGCTCGCGTGGCCACCGCGAACGCGTCGTCCGCTCCGGGTTCGTCCAAAGCGAGAGTGACGATCCCTTCGATGGATCCCGCTGCGCCGCTACCGATCAGATGTGACCAAAGCGGCACCGGCGCGACTGTGCGACCCTGCTCGATGAGCACGACGCATTGCTCGATGAAGCCTGCATCGGTGCCGAGTGACGTGATCCCCGCGCCTTCGAGTGCACCCCATAGGTCGGAGTCGAAGGTCTGGCCTCCGGCTTCTAGCTCCTTCAGACGATCGTGTGTCGCATGCTCCGTGAAGACCCGACGCGCCAGTTCGGCGAGCGAGGACTGCGTGTCGTCCAGGTTGAAGTCCATCAAGAAACCCTTGGCTTGAATTGAGGCAGGGTGAGATCGCCCTCGAAGGTGTCGAACGTCACCTCGACACCCATCCCGATCTCGATCGCGTCCGGATCTATCCCGACGATGTTCGAGATCAGGCGAGTACCTTCTTCCAGCTCGATCAAGCCGATGGCATTCGGGTATTCGAACCCCGGAACCGGCGGGTAGTGATGGATGGCGAAGCTGTAGACGGTGCCTCGGCCCGACGACTCGATCGCCTTCCATTCGAGCGATCCACAAGCAGGGCACCCGGGCCCCGGTGGGTGACGTAGCTTCGCGCACTGATTGCACTGCTGGATCAGGAGCCGTCCGTTGCGCGCGCCTTCCCAGAAGAATTCGGTGTCGGCGCTGACGGCCGGCTTCGGACGCGAAGCTTGCTGGCTCATCGCGGCATCTTTAGTCCGGCGGTCGCGATGATCATGCGCTGTATCTCGTTGACCCCGCCGCCGAAGGTGAGGATGACGGCCGAGCGGTAAGCCTGTTCGAGCACACCGTTCAAGACTGCTCCGGGAGTACCGCGCCGGATGCCGCCTTCGCGTCCGAGGACTTCGAGCATCAAGCGGTAAGCCTCGATGTACATCTCCGTCCCATACACCTTCTGTGCCGACGCGTCGGCCGGATCCAGCGCGCCGAATTCGAGCGACGCGGCGACGCGCCAGTTGAAGAGCTTCAACGCTTCGATCATCGCGTCCACGCGAGCGAGGTTCAGCTGAATCCACGGAACGCGGATGACTCCTTCGTCGCGCGCCCAATCGACAACGTCTTCCCAGATCTTGCGTACCCAGCCAGTCGTAGCCAACGCGACACGCTCGTGGTTGAGCTGATTGGTTATGAGGGACCAGCCCTGGTTCTCCTCGCCGATGAGCATGTTGGCCGGGATGCGGACGTCCTCGTAATAGGTAGCGGTCGTTTGCAGTCCGGCGAGCGTGGTGATCGGTGTCGCCTTGAAGCCCGGGGTCTGCGTGTCCATCAAGAAGATCGAGATGCCTTTGTGCTTCGGGGCTTCGGGATCGGTGCGCGCCGCGAGCCACACCCATTCGCAATCCTCTGCGCCGGACGTGAATATCTTGCTTCCGTTAACGACGTAGTCCTCGCCCTCGCGCACCGCGCGTGTTCGCAGAGAAGCGAGATCGGTGCCGGCTTCCGGTTCGCTGTATCCGACGGCGAAGTCGACGTCGCCGGACAGGATCTTGGGAAGGAAGTAGTCCTTCTGCTCTTCCGAGCCGTACTTCATAAGGGTGGGACCAACCGTGTTCAGCGCGATCACCGGCATCGGCACACGAGCGCGTTCGGCTTCCTCGAAGAAGATCAGCTGCTCGACCGGACCGCGGCCCTGTCCTCCGTACTCGGCCGGCCAGCCAACCCCGAGCCACCCGTCGTCTCCTAGCCGCTTACAAACGGATCGGTAGTCGGGAGCTCTGGGCTCGTTCCAGGCGGTCTTTCCGTGGGTACGCGGGATCGAATCGAAGTAGGTGCGCAACTCGTCGCGCAGCGCCAGCTGTTCCGGGGTGAGGTCGATGTGCATGCGATATCTGACGGTCCGTCAGATATGGAGTCTACGGGTGCCGGCGCGGCGCGGTTCAGCCCGCCTGGCCGGCGAGTCCGGCCAGCAGCTCAGAGACCTTGCCGGGATGCGACAGCTGCGGGCAGTGATCGGTGGGCCACTCGAGCACATCGGTCGCTCGGGCCTTAGCCCATTCGCGCTGAGCTTCGGGGCGGATCGAGCGATCGTCCGCGCACACGATGTATGTCGAGGGGACGGTCTTCCAAGCGGCGGCCCGCACTTCCATATTGAAATCGGCGCCGTAGGACATGGGTCTCGTGCCGAGTTCGCGCCAGCGGCCGTGCACATCGCTGGACGATTGCTGGAAGGCGCAGCGCACGGCGACCTCGGGATCAAGAGTCAGTAGGCCGTCGTCTCGGATCTGCACTCCGTCGTTGAAGTCCGGACTCGAAGATTCATTGAGGACCGTGAGCACCGGCTCGCCTTCGTCCGGCATCGCCGAGGCGATGTAGACCAGACGCTTCACGTCCGGATGCCCGGCCCCCGCTTCGGTGATGACAACGCCGCCGTAAGAGTTACCGACCAGGACCACAGGTCCGCCTGCGTCGTCGATCACGGACCTCACATGTTGAGCATCGTCGTGTAGGTCCACAGAGGTATCGGTAGCCGCGCACGTGGGAAGGTCCACCGCCAGCGCCTTCACGTTCCGCGTAGCAAGGTCGTCGATGACGCCCTCCCACATCCACGACCCACCCCATGCGCCATGCACAAGCACGACGGTTGCGGTCATTCGCCCTCCCTGGCTCCGCACCTATATAACAAGCCAATGAAGCTCGGCTTGATGATCGGATACTGGACGGCGCAGCCGCCGCCGAACCTGGTCGGTCTCGCGCAGCTCGCGGAGTCTGCCGGTTACGACTCCGTTTGGACGGCGGAGGCGTACGGATCCGACGCCATCTCTCCTTTGTGTTGGATCGGTGCTCATACATCGACCATCAAACTCGGCACGGGGCTCATACAGATCGCTGGCCGGACACCTACCTCCGTTGCGATGACAGCGGCGACCATCGATCACTTGTCGAACGGCCGGTTGATCCTCGGACTCGGAGTCTCCGGTCCGCAGGTCGCAGAAGGCTGGTACGGCACGCCGTTCCCCAAGCCGCTCGAGCGCACTAAGGAATACGTCGAGATCATTCGCAAGATCCTTCGCCGGGACGCACCTGTTACCAACGATGGCCCGCACTACCCACTTCCCTATCCCGGTGGCACCGGTCTCGGTAAGCCGCTGAAGCTAACGGTGCATCCGCTGCGAAACGAGATCCCGATCTATCTTGGCGCTGAGGGACCTAAGAACGTGAAACAGACGACCGAGATCGCCGACGGCTGGCTTCCGATCTTCTACTCGCCCCAACGGAACGACATGTACGAGGGGATAACGTTCCGTGAAGGATTCGAAGTCGCGTGCCCGGTGACGATGATGGTCACCGACGACGTCGAGGCGGCTCTCGGCTTCATAAAGATGTCGCTGTCCTTCTATATCGGGGGCATGGGGGCCAAAGACCGCAACTTCCACCTCGACGTCGTGTCGCGCATGGGTTTCGAAGGCGAGGCGCGCAAGGTGCAAGAACTGTTCATGGACGGGAAAAGGGACGAAGCGGTCCAAGCAGTGCCCGATGCGCTCGCGGACGAGATCTCGCTCGTCGGATCCAAGGAACGCATCCGCGATCGTCTCGCCGCTTGGGAAGAAAGCCCCGTCACGACTCTGCTGGTCGGCGCGCGTGACGAGGAAACGGTGAAGCTTCTGCCGGAACTCGTTGGCTGAGCGCGCTTAGTTAGCGCGGGGTCCGAGGCTTATCGGAAGAGTCTTTATGCCTCGGATGAAGTTCGAACGCAGACGCTCTTCGGTCCCGGCTTTCTGGACGTTCGGGTAGCGACGAAGAAGCTCTTCGAAGAGCGCCCGGATCTCCTGGCGCGCAAGGCTCGCGCCGAGACAGAAGTGCGGGCCGCCACCACCGAATGCCAAGTGAGCGTTCGGCGCACGGTCGGCGATGAATCTGTCCGGCTCCGGGAAGATGTCCCCGTCACGGTTGGCCGCCACGTACCACATGCACACCTTCTCGCCCTCGGCGATCTTCTGTCCGCGGATCTCTGTGTCCTGCGTTGCCGTGCGCTCGAAGTGCATGACCGACGTCGTCATGCGCAGCATCTCTTCCACCGCAGGGACCATCAGTGACGGATCTTCTTGCAGGCGCTTCCGCTCATCGGGGAAATCGAAGAGGAGGAGCATGCCGCCGGAGATCAGGTTGCGTGTCGTCTCGTTGCCGGCGATCACGAGCAGCATGCAGAAGATGAGGAAATCGAGCTCGTCGAACTTCTCGCCGTCCAGGTCGGCCTGCAATAGAACGCTGACCAGATCATCCCCGGGCTTCTTCGCGCGCTCGGTCGCTAGCGACTTGAAGTAGTTGAACATCTCCATCTGTGCCTGAGCGGGCCCGGAGTCTTCATCACGTGCGCCGGCCGGGTTGTAGTCGGGATCGGCGTTGCCCACCATGATGTCGCCGAGCTCCTTCAGATGCTTCGCGTCTTCACGCGGCGTTCCGAGCATCTCGATGATCACGCGCAACGGAAGTTCTGCCGAGATCTTGTCGACGAAATCGACCTCTTCGGCGTCGGCGATCTCGTCGAAGACAAGATTGGTTACCTCTCGCGTGTGCGGCTCGAGGTCGCGCACCATGCGCGCCGTAAAGCCTTTTTCAACCAACGAACGAAGTTTCTTGTGTCGCGGGTTGTCCATCGAAAGCATCGAGCCCTCAGGCTCGAGGCCGATGATCGTTCCCTGTCCGGAGCTGAAGATCTCGGGATTCTTCGAAACGTGGACGACGTCCTCGTACTTCGTCAGCGCCCAGAACGTGTCCTGCATCCCGGCGTTGTAATAGACGGGCGCTTCCTTCTGGAGACGATGGAAAGCAGCGAGCGGATCGCCCTTCTGAAACAGCTCGGGATCAGTGAGGTCGATATCGATAGCCGTGCGCGCCATGTTTTCGCTTTCCCTGCCGGGGAGTCGCCCCATAGTCCCAGCCATTAAGGCGGGAGACAAACCACCGGACAAACCGCTGTTCCGCATATGGAACAACGTCCTAAACCGGTGCTGTGCAACCCTTCTTCGATGGACGTCATTCTTCTCGGCACCGGCACTCCTCTTCCGGCCGCCGATCGCGCCGGACCCGCATCGCTCGTTCGTGCAGACGGACGAAATTTTCTTGTCGATTGCGGTCGTGGTGCTCTCATGCGCTTGGCGGGTGCAGGTGTGCTCAACCCCGCTTGGCTGGAAGCGGTGTTCATAACGCACCTGCACTCCGATCACACGTGCGACTTCAACGAAGTCCTGACCATGTGGTGGGCATCGAATGCCGAGGATGTGCCTCTGAAGGTCGTGGGGCCGGCCGGCACGCGCGACTGGGTCGATCGAACGCTCGCGATGATGTCGGACGACATCAAGTTCCGCATGGATCACCACGCCGACCTCAATTGGCGACCGCGATGTGAGGTCACTGAGGTCGCCGATGGTGATGCTTACGACGTCGACGGCATGCGGGTCACTTCGGCTCTCGAGGACCATGGGCCGGTCAAACCGGCTCTCGGTTTTCGGTTCGAACACGGCGAAGCGTCGGCCGTGTTGGCCGGAGACACCAAGCCGTGCGATGGACTCGACCGGCTATGCACCGACGCGGGCGCGTACGTCCAGACCGTGCTGCGGCCCGAACTCGTGATGGGTCTCGTCGAAGCGCGGGGACTCAAGCGTCTCGAGGACATCCTCGACTACCACTCATCCGTCACAGACGCGGCCAAAACGGCACAACGCACAGGCGTTGGCAAGCTCTTGTTGACGCACATGCTGCCTTACTGCCCGCTGGGAACCGAGTCGGAGTGGGCCGACGAAGCACGGTCCGAATTCTCGGGGGATGTTGTGATCGGACCGGACCTGACATCTGTGACACTTTGACGCTTCGTCCGTGGGCATCTACGGCCTTCGAGCGGTAGGGTTTTCGTCCGATGGATTTCGAGCTTCCCGAAGAGCATCCGGCCCGCGCCGCAGTTCGTGATTGGCTCGCGGAATACCCGACTCCCACGCCGCGTGAGATGGCCGACGCCGGTTACGTCGTGCCTCACTGGCCGAAACCTTGGGGCTTGGACGCAGGCCCCATCGAGCAGCTGCTCATCTCCGACGAGCTGAAGCGCGCCGGCATCAGCCGACCCATAAACCCGATCGGCATCGGGCACTGCGGACCGATCCTGGTCATGCACGGCACCGACGAACAAAAACAGCGCTACATCCCGCCAATGCTTTCTGCAGAAGAGATCTGGTGCCAGCTCTTCTCCGAACCGGGCGCCGGATCCGATCTCGCCGGAGTCTCGACTCGCGTCGAGAGAACATCCGACGGATGGGTCGTCAACGGACAAAAGGTCTGGACATCACTCGCGCACGACGCAGCCTTCGGGATCCTGCTCGCGAGAACCAACGCTGATGTTCCCAAGCACCAAGGCCTCAGCTACTTCCTCATCGACATGAAGACGCCCGGTGTCGAGGTCCGGCCACTGGTCGAGATGACCGGCGATCACCTGTTCAACGAGGTGTTCTTCACCGACGTCCACATCCCGACCGATGCACTCATCGGCGAAGAGGGCAACGGATGGGCGATGGCGCGCGACACGCTGGACAACGAGCGCGTAACGCTTTCCCGTGCCGGCCTTCAATGGGGATGGGGACCGACGGCGGAGGATCTGGTCGAAGTCGCTCGCGAGCGCGGTGGTGTTCCCGATCCCGTTCTGCGCATGCGGCTCGTCGACGCCTACATCGAGCACGAGATCATCCGAATCCACGGTCTGCGCATGGTTGCGGCTGCTGTTTCTGGAAGACCCGGTCCGGAAGCATCGCTGCGCAAAGCCTTGAGCGATCCACACGGACAGAAGACGTTCATCCTTTCGAAAGACCTCGCCGGGGCCCAAGGGATGCTGATGAACAGCGGCCCGCTGGGGACGAGCCCGGAATGGTGGGCGCGCGGATTCCTCTTCGCGCCGGCTCTCACCGTCGGCGGAGGCACATCCGAAGTGCTCCGAAACGTCATAGCCGAACGGATGCTCGGTCTTCCGCGAGAACGCGAAGAAGACACGGACAAACCTTGGGCGGACACGCGCAAGGCAAAAGCTCGTGCAACGCCGTAGCGAAGCGCAAGCGTTATGAGCGATCCCGCCGTCCTTTATGAAGTAGACGGTCACGTCGCAACCGTCACCTTCAATCGTCCCGAGGCTCGCAACGCCGTCAACCCCGAGGTGATCGTGCGACTCGCCGACACGTGGGATGCGATCGACGGCGACGATGCGGTGCGGGTCGCCATCCTCACCGGAATCGGCGGGCACTTTTGTGCGGGAGCCGATCTGGACAAGCTGGTCGGCAAGCTCATGGCCGGCGGCGACCCGGCCGACGAGTTCGAAGCTCGGATCCAAGAGGATTACTCGATCATCTACAAGGGATTCCTGCGCAGCCATCGGCTAACGAAGCCTTTGATCGCCGCGATCGAAGGCTTCTGCTTGGCGGGGGGCGGGGAGCTCCTGCAGTCGTGCGACATCCGGGTTGCCGGCGAGAGCGCTGAGCTCGGAATCACGGAAGCGAAATGGGGCCTCTTTCCCATCGCCGGATCGACGGTGCGGCTCAAACGCCAGATCCCCTACACAAAAGCTATGGAGATGCTGCTTACTGCCGGGCGTTACCCCGCTCGTGACGCGCTTTCCTTCGGATTGATCGGACACGTTGTTGCAGACGGCCAAGCCCTCGCGAAAGCTCGTGAGCTCGCGGACCAGGTCGCGGAGAACGGACCACTCGCGGTGCGCAAGATCAAGCAATCGGTCGTCGAAACCGGATGGCTGCCCGAGGATCAGGCTCTCGACCGCGAACTCGAACTCGGGATGGAAGTGATGATGTCCAAGGACGCACGCGAGGGACCAAAAGCGTTTAAGGAAAAGCGGAAACCGAACTTCACGGGGACCTGAAGCGAGAGGAAGTGACGTGAACCAAGCACCAACACTGGGATTCTGGGCCTACGCTGCCGAAAACAGAGACAAGCTGTGCCTAGTCGATCCGGACGGCACCGAGCACACCTTCGGCGAAGTGCTCGACCGCGTGCACCAATACACACACGGGCTGCGCGCTCTCGGCGTGAAAGCCGGCGATGGGATCGCGGCGATCCTTCCCAACGAACACACACTAATCGAGCTCTACATGGCAGCGCTCCAGATCGGTGTTTACTTCACGCCCGTCAACTGGCATCTGGTGGCTCGCGAGATCGAGTACATCCTCAAGGACTCCGACGCGAAAGTAGTCGTCGGGAGCGAGCGCTTCGCCGATGCAGTTAAGAAGGCGTGCGATGCCGCCGGAATTCCAGCGGAAGTTCGTTTCGCGTCGGGCAAGATCGACGGCTTCCGTGACATAAGCGAGCTGAGCGCCCAACAACCCACTACACGTCCGGATGATCTGACGGCCGGGCAAGCGATGATGTACACGTCCGGTACAACCGGCAATCCGAAAGGCGTCCGCCGAAACATGGCGGGAACCCACCCGGACGAAGCCGGCGCCGCGATGGCGTTCTTCCCGCTGATGTTCGACTTCAAGCCTGGCGACGGCGTCCATCTGACGGTCGGTCCGCTCTATCACGCGGCGCAGATCATGTTCGCGACGTCGTCGCTGCACCTGGGCCACACCGACGTACTCATGGATAAATGGACACCCGAAGGAACGCTCGAGCGGGTGGAGAAGTACGGGGTGACGACCTCACACCTGGTCCCGACGATGTTCCACCGGTTGCTTGCCCTTCCTGAAGAAGAGCGGAAAAAGTACGACGTCTCAAGCTGGACGAATGTCGTGCACGCAGCGGCGCCTTGTCCGGTTCCCACGAAGCAAGCGATGTTCGATTGGTGGGGACCGGTTATCTACGAGTACTACGCGGCCACCGAAGGCGGCGGCACGACGGTCAAGCCGGACGAGTGGCTGCGTAAGCCCGGCACGGTTGGGCAACCGTGGCCCACCGCCGAGATCAAGATCCTCGACGACGACGGCGAAGAACAGCCTCCAAACGTTCCGGGAACCGTTTGGATCAAGCCGCCCGGTGCAGCGGCGTTCGAGTATCACAAGGACAAGAAGAAGACGTCGGACAGCTGGAAGGACGGCTTCTTCACTGTCGGTGATATCGGTTACGTCGACGAGGACGGATGGCTGTTCCTGTCCGACCGTAAGGTCGACATGATCATTTCGGGTGGAGTGAACATCTACCCAGCCGAGATCGAGAACGTGATCCTTCAGCACCCGTCGGTCGCAGACGTCGGCGTTATCGGTGTTCCCAATGACGACTGGGGCGAAGAAGTGAAGGCCCTGATCGAGCTGAACGCCGGGCACGAGGGTTCGGACGAATTGATAGCCGAGATCGGCGAGTACTGCCGTGAGAACCTTGCGGGCTACAAGGTCCCCAGGTCGATCGAGTTCCGCGAACATCTTCCACGGACGGACACAGGCAAGCTGCTCAAGCGGGAGTTACGCGAGCCGTTTTGGGCGGGCAAGGAGCGGAGGATCTAGGCGGGCTCGTAGGCCTCGGTCGGAACGATCCGGCCGCGAAGCGACAACTCGCCGCACATAGTCCAGGGTCCGTCGTCTGCTCCGGCGCTGCGGATCGTCTCCGAGCTGACCAAGATCCTGCCGGGACGACGCTTGGCTTCGTCGGACAAGCGCGCCGCCTCGTTCGCCGCATCGCCGATAACTGTGTACTCGTAGCGGTCCTCGGTGCCCACATCTCCCGCGACCACGTGGCCCGACGAGATCCCGATCGCGGCATCAAACCCGGGATACAGCTCGGCGAGGCCGTCGATCTCCGATCGCAGGACACGGGCTGCCCGAAGCGCGCGCGCAGCATGGTCGTCCATTTGTTCGGGAGCACCGAAGATGCACAAGGCGCCATCGCCTTGGAATTGATTGACCAACCCGCCCTCTTCGCCGACGGCGCGAACTACCGCGCCGAACAACGCGTTCAGCATCTGAACGACCGTCGAGGGCGGACGTTGAGTCGCAAGCGCCGTCGATCCAATGACGTCGATGAACATCACTGTTGCGATGCGCTCTACACCGCTCGGACCGGCCTCGGCAAACGCTCGCGCGGCGACCTGTGCACCAACATGACGGCCGAAAAGCTGTTGAAAGCGATCGCGCTCTCGAAGTCCGGTTGCCATCCGGTTGAAACCTGCCTGGAGGTCGCCGACATCTCCGGCGTCGTCTACGTCGATCGCTGTGTCGAATGCGCCCTCACCGATCCGATCCATTGCGGCGCGCACCTTGGAAATCGGCACAGTGACCGACCGCGCTCCTAGGTCGGTCATGACGAACCCGAAAGCGATCCCCAAAAGGCAACAGATCAGTGCTGCCGGCCGCCTCACTTCCTCGTCGAAAACCGCAAGGATAGTGATGATCCCTCCGAGATAGGCGGCCGAGCCCGTCCCCCATGCCAGGAGAAGCCGCGTCCGCAAACCGAAACGCGTCGGCGAATGGTTCTCGCTGCCCTCGAGCACCTGCGCGAACAGAGGCCGCATCGCCTCTTCGGTCAGCAGATACACCATTCCGACCGAGCCCGCGGCAGCCGTGACCGGCCCGAGTTCGGCGACCAGTGATCGCCAGACCGGGAACTTGGTGTAGACGAGGCTTAGAGGGATCCAGAAGGAGATCGCCACTAACCACAGTGGGATCTGGCCCCGTGCAAGCCTCCGGGGCACTGCCATCACCGTTGCTCTGTCTTCATCGGTCGGTACGCGTCCGGCTCGCATCCACTGCGTCGCACGAACAGCTTCGCGGAAAGCCATCCTCCGCAAGCCCAGAACGCAGATCCCGAGAAGTAATGGGAGGGACAGCGCCAATAGCAACCAAGGCGGAACGTCGTATCGCCTGGGGGTATAGATCAGGTGAAACGAGCCGACGACCAGTAGCGGAGGAACCGCTATAAGGATCGCCAGCACACAGCGCCACCACAAGGCCCTGGCGAGCCGTTGCGTGTATTCGTGCTGTTCCCGCCCCACATTCAAGAGCGTATAGCCCTTAGGAAACCTCGGCGGCTAGTACCTCGTCGGTGACAAAGGGCGCGATGATTGGGACTCGTTCGCGACGCTGTCGAGCAACTAGGAACACACCTACAACCAATGCTGCAACTAGGCTCGCAGCGCCGCCGATCCCCAGCGCGACACGCGGAGACCAGGTCTCTGAAACCCAGCCGAGCAGTGGACCTCCAAAAGGCGTACTGCCCAGAAGAACAAGAAAGAACAGCGCCATCGCGCGCCCACGCATCTCAGGAGCCGCGCTCAGCTGCACCGTGCTATTCGCGACGACGATGAACAGGAAACCGGCGGTTCCAACGAGGAACAAGCCGAAGTATGCCGAGGTTAGGCTGGGAGCGAACGAAGCGAGCAACTCCAAAGCGCCGAAGGCGATCGCTGATCCGACGAGCATTCTGCGCGTGGGCTTCTTCCGAGTCGCCGCATACATGGCCCCGATCAAGGATCCGATCGCCATCACCGCCGTCAGGTTTCCGAATGTCGTTGCGTCGCCATTGAACGTGAAACGGGCCAACAACGGCAGGACGATCTGGAAGTTCAGACCGAGCGTCGATACAACTCCCATGAGCACGATCGGCAGCAAGACGTCGGGCTCGGACCTCACGTAACTGAACCCGGCCCGGATCTGGCCCTTCTCTTTTCCGACCGGCTTCGTCCGACGGAGCTCGCTTTCCCTCATGAGCCACAGAGCGATTAGCACGCCGACGAAACTGATGGAGTTGACGAAGAAGCAGGCGGCGATGGACACCGTCGCGATAACTACGCCGGCTGCCGCCGAGCCAATTGTTCGCGCGAGGTTGAATACGGCGCTGTTCAGACTCACCGCGTTCATGACGTCGTCTTCGGGAACCATCTCGGACACGAAAGCCTGTCGTGCAGGCACGTCGATCACCTGGATGAGTCCGTATATCAATGCGAATCCATAGACCATCCACAGCTCGATATGTCCGGAAGCTGTCAACGTTGCGAGAGCTAACGCTTCAATCAGGAAGAGGCTTTGAGTGAGCATCAGGATGCGCCGCTTGTTCAGGCGATCGGCGAGGAGACCGCCCCACACACCGAACAACAATGTCGGTCCGAACTGCAAAGCAGTCGCCAGCCCGACCGCGACGCCGCTGTTGCTCAGCTTCAGGACCAGCCAGGACTGCCCGATGATCTGCATCCACGTGCCAAACAGCGAGATCAGCTGGCCGCCGAAGAACAACCTGTAGTTGCGCGTCCTGAGCGCGCGGAAGGCGTTCTTCATCGCTCACCAAGCCGATCGAGGATCTCGACCGCCTCGGTCAAGACGGCGCGCTCCTCTGGGGTCATTTCGGCCAACCGGTGGTTGAGCCAGGCCTCGCGGCGTTTCTGGTACTCCTCGTGCTCCGCCCGGCCCTTGGCCGTCGCCTCGACGTGCACCACTCGGGCGTCTTCCTTCGATGCCTCGCGCCGGACCAGGCCACGCTCCACAAGGGCCGCCACGATCTTCGTCATCGACGGCGGTCTGACGCGCTCGGCCTCGGCAAGGGCGCCGAGGGTCATCGGCCCGACCCTATAAAGGGTGGCCAGTGTCGTGAGCTGGGACGGGGTCGCGTCTTCCCGGCTCCCTTCCTGGCGAAGGCGGCGCGCCAGCCGAGCAACGGAAACGCGCAGCCTTGAGGCCAGTTGGCTCTTGGTCAGGGTCGCCATATCGTTAGCATAGCAAACATTTAGCTCTGCTAACGATCTAGAGCGCCTCCGGTTCGTAGACCAGGGTGGGTTGGCGACGGCCCCGCAGCGAGAGCTCGTCGCACGCCAACCAGCCGCCTGCGGCGTCACCGGCGGAGATGATCGTCGTCGCGCTCACGAGGACTCGTCCCTCGCGGTTCTTGGCTTCGTCCACCAAACGCGAGGCCTCGTTGGCGGCGTCACCGATGACCGTGTACTCGCTGCGGTTCTCGGTTCCCACATCGCCGGCAACGACTCGTCCAGACGACACACCGATCGCGGCGTCAAACCCGGGATAGGCATTGCCAAGGGACTCGATCTTGGCTCTCAGGGCTGTAGTTGCTCGCAATGCTCGTTCGGCGTGATCGGACATCTCCACTGGAGCACCGAACACGCAGAGCGCGCCGTCGCCCTGGAACTGATTCACGAGCCCTCCGTGCTCCCCGACGACCAGAACCACTTCAGCAAACAAGGAGTTGAGCATCGCAACGACCGCCTCCGGAGGACGCTCGGCGGCGAGCGTGGTCGACCCAATCACATCGACGAACATGACGCTCACATCGAGCTGCGTGCCGCCGAACGTCGCAGCAGCTACCGCACGTTGGGCGACCTCGTCGCCGACATGACGGCTGAAGAGTTGTTGAAGGCGATCTCTTTCGCGCAACCCGCCGACCATGCGGTTGAAGCCGGACTGGAGCTGGCCTACCTCTCCGGTGTCGTCGACGTCGACGGAAGCCTCGAGGTCTCCCTTCTCAACGCGCGCGATGGCGTGACGAAGGCCTTCCAGGGGTCTGGATACGGATCGAGCGCCGTTGAGCTGAAGGGTCAAGCTGACCGCAAGACCGAACGCGCAACCAAGGACGACGTAAGCGCCCAACCTGTCTTCGGGCGCCCATCCGACGATCATCCCGACCGTCACGAAATAAGAAGCCGTTCCTATGACCCAGATGGACAACAGTCGCGCCAGCACGCCGGCGCCTCTCGGTTTGGCCACTTCCGGCGTCATCACAGCGGCGAACAAGGGCCTCATGGCGTCTTCGGCGACCAGAAAGCACAACATGCACGCGACAGTGATGGCCGCCCCGTCGATGACGATCAAACGTATGTAGTGGACTCCCAACGGCTCGAAAACAATCGCGATACCGACGGCCATCACGACGGCGGCGTAGATCCAGCACTTGAGCGATATGAGCGTGAGACGGCGCGGGTGGTCGATCGTGTACTCCCTTTCCCCGGCGTCCGGCTGGCGGTTCGCGACGATCCAGGCCGCTATGGGCTGAAAGGTGCGATGCGCTTCTCGTTTGCTCCAGAAGTAAGCCGGCATGTAGACGGCGACGATCGACACCGGACCCATCCATGCCGGAAAAGCAAAGCGCGCCTCGATGAAGTCCCACCCGAGGACCAGGAAGACACTTATCGGTACGACGCCTACGAGATTGGCAAGCCAGATGCGAACCCAGATCTTCTTCTCCAGGCGCGCGGCAAACTCAGGGCCCATCCCGTCCATGCCCGAAATCGTAGCGGTCGCGGCGCCATCGGACCGGACCTGACGCTCCGTCAGGTCTGACATACTGTCCAGCGCTCATGCCTGATTTCGCGTTCAACGAGGAGCAGGACGCGCTGCGCGCGACCGTTCGTCGCTTCTGCGACGAACGGTCTGGATCATCCGAAGTCCGGC
The DNA here is from genome assembly GCA_963766295.1 of uncultured Actinomycetes bacterium. Classification (GTDB taxonomy): domain Bacteria; phylum Actinomycetota; class JAICYB01; order JAICYB01; family JAICYB01; genus JBBDRJ01. Next base: position 199,488 of record CAVXYW010000001.1, read on the forward strand.
GTCTCATGGAAACGTCGGAGGGCTTCGACCCCGACGTGTGGAAGCAGCTAGCGAACGAGCTCGGGCTCACCGGCATCCACATCGCCGAGGAAGAGGGTGGTCAGGGCTTCACGTTCGTCGAGCTCACGATCGTTCTCGAGGAGATGGGAAGAGCCCTTTTGTGCGCGCCGTTCTTCTCGAGCATCTGCTTGGCCGCGAATGCCATCGCTAACGCTGGGACGGAATCCGAGCGCCGTTCACTGCTGCCGCAGATCGCGTCCGGCGATGTGCGCGCCGCCTTCGCCTTCACCGAACCAAGCGGAGATTGGAGCGCCCAAGGCATCACCGTTCAAGCCGATGGCAACGTGCTTAGCGGCACCAAGACTTACGTGATCGACGGTCACACGGCCGACCTCATCGTCGTCACGGCTCGGGAGCCGGGAGGCTCTGGCGTCGACGGGATCTCCTTCTTCACGGTCCCGGCCGAGACAAAAGGACTAACTCGAACCCCGTTGGAAACGCTGGACATGACGCGCAAGCAGGCCGAGCTCGTCTTCGACGGTGTCGAAGCAACTCCGCTCGGCGCCGCGGGCGAAGGGTGGCCTGCGCTGCGCAAAACCCTCAACCAAGCCGCGGTTTGCCTCGCGGCGGAAAGTGTCGGCGGTTCGGAGAAGACGATGGTCATGGCCGTCCAATACGCGAAGGATCGCTTCCAGTTCGGACGTCCGATCGGATCGTTCCAAGCGATCAAGCACAAGTGCGCAGACATGCTGCTGCGACTCGAGTCAGCGAAGTCGGCTGCGTACTACGCGGCGTGGGCCGCGGCCGAGGACAACGAAGAGCTAACCGTCGCCTCGAGCCTCGCGAAGTCGTTCTGCACCGAGTCCTACTTCGCGAACTCTCGCGAGAACATCCAGATCCACGGCGGCATCGGCTTCACCTACGAGCACGATTGCCACCTTTACTACCGCCGAGCGAAGTCATCCGAACTCTTCCTCGGCGATCCCACCTACCACCGAGAGCTGATCGCCGACCGGCTCGGCATCTGACACCTCAATGACGGAACCGCTCGTCGCACAGCACGTGCTGGAGTTCGGTTACACCCGAAGTCTGGGTCCGACGCTGACGAAGTTCTTCACGGGCCTTCGCGACAAGAAGGTCTTCGGCGCCAAGACGGCCGGCGGAAAGGTCGTCGTTCCGCCTACGCCACACGACCCGGAAACGGGCGAGGAGGTGAGCGAGCTCGTCGAGGTCGGTACGGCCGGCGTCGTTACGACGTGGGCTTGGGTGGCACATCCGCGGCCCAAACACCCGCTCGACAAGCCGTTCGCATGGGCCCTCGTCCAACTCGACGGCGCCGACACGGCGATGCTTCACGCCGTCGACGCCGGAGACGAATCGAAGATGGCGACCGGCATGCGCGTGCGCGTGCGATGGGCGAACGCAACCGTTGGCTACATAACCGACATCGAGTGCTTCGAGCCTGAATGACAAACCAAGAAGACAACACCAACACCTCCTCCGGGGAAGTTACGAGCATCGTCGTCCCCATCCAGCTGGAGTACGACTACACCCCCGGAACCGCCGCGTCGCGTTACTTGCGCAAAGTCGCCGAGGGAGAGCTTTCGGGCCAGCGCTGTCCAAAGTGCAAGAAGGTTTACGTGCCGCCGCGTGGTTCATGTCCGACGTGCGGGGTTCCGACTGAAGAGGAGATAACGCTCGAACAGAAGGGGACGATCACCGGTTTCTGCATAGTGAACATCCCCTTCATGGGCCAAGCCGTCGAGGTCCCATACGTCAACGCGACGATCAAGCTGGACGGCGCCGACATCGGCTTCTACCACCTGATCCAGGAAGTCCCCTACGACGAAGTGCACATCGGCATGCGCGTCGAGCCGGTCTGGAAGCCGCGCGAGGAGTGGGGGCCTACTACCGAGTCGATCGCGTATTTCCGCCCGATCAAGGACGGCGAGTGATGCGTGATGTAGCCGTCGTCGCCTTCGCGCAATCGCCGAGCATCCGGCGCGAACCGGAGCGCAACGAGGTCGAGATCCTCATGCCTGTGGTCAAAGAGGTGCTCGACTCCGTGGGATTGACGAAGGACGACATCGGATTCACATGCTCGGGTACATCGGACTTCCTCGCCGGGCAACCGTTCTCTTTCGTCTCGGCCCTCGATGCGGTCGGCGCGTGGCCCCCGATCGTCGAGTCGCACGTCGAGATGGACGGCGCTTGGGCCCTCTACGAAGCGTGGGTCAGGCTTCAGCACGGCGATGTCGACACCGCGCTCGTGTACGCAGTCGGCAAGTCGTCGATGGGCGATCTGCTCGACGTCCTCTGCTTGCAACTAGATCCTTACGTCCTCACACCGCTGTGGCCGGATTCGATAAGCCTTGCTGCGCTGCAGGCCCGCGCATACTTGGAGAAGACCGGCAAAAGCGAGCGTGATCTCGCCGAGGTTGCCGCACGTAGTCGCGCAAACGCCAAGGACAATCCATCTGCGCAGGTCTCGGGTGACTTCGACGCTGCCGCGTTATTGGACGAGCCGTACATCGCATCGCCACTGCGCAAGCACGACTGTCCGCCCATCTCCGACGGAGCATCTGCAGTCGTTCTGGCCGTCGGAGATCGCGCAAAAGAACTGCGCGGACGTCCGGCATGGATACGAGGGATCGATCATCGCATCGAAGCGCATTCGTTGGGCGCACGAGACCTAACACACTCCGCCTCCACGAAACTCGCGGGGGAAAGGGCCGGCGTAAATGAAACGCCGGTCGATCTCGCCGAACTGCACGCACCCTTCACCCATCAGGAGCTGATACTTCGGTCGGCCCTCGGTCTCGGTGACGACGTCCTTGTGAATCCATCCGGTGGCGCTCTCTCGGCGAATCCCGTGATGGTCGCCGGCCTGACGCGGATCGGAGAGGCGGCCCAACGCGTGATCTCCGGAGACGCTAAGCGCGCAGTGGCGCACGCGACGTCCGGACCGTGTCTCCAGCAGAACCTCGTTTGCGTGCTGGAGGGCGACTGATGGCGAATCCCTGTGCCGTCATCGGCATCGGACAAACCAAGCACGACACCAAGCGCGAAGACTGCTCTCAGATCGACCTCGTGAGAGAGGCAGCCGTGCGGGCACTCCAGGACGCCGACCTCACGTGGAAGGACATCGACGCCGTCGTCATCGGTAAAGCTCCGGACACCTTCGAGGGCGTGATGATGCCCGAGCTGTTCCTCGCCGATGCGCTTGGTGCAGTGGGCAAGCCGATGATGCGCGTGCACACGGCCGGAAGCGTCGGCGGATCGACGGCGTTGGTCGCGGCAAGCCTCATCCAAGCCGGCGTGCACGATCGAGTTCTAACAGTCGCTTACGAAAAGCAATCCGAATCGGACGCGATGTGGGCGCTGTCTATGCGCATCCCCTTCTCTCCGCCGCTTGTCGCCGGCGCCGGCGGATACTTCGCTCCGCACATCCGTGAATACATCCGGCGCTCTAAAGCACCGGATGACATCGGCATAAAGGTGGCGGTGAAGGACCGTCTCAACGGCGTGAAGAATCCGTACGCCCACCTCCACCTGCCCGACATCACCTACGAAGAGGTCCGCGACTCGCTGATGCTGTGGGCCCCGATTCGCTACCTCGAGACCTGCCCCTCGTCGGACGGAGCCTGCGCACTGGTTCTTGCGAGTGAGTCGGCAGCGAAAGCACCGGCTCCTCCCGCCTGGGTGCACGGCACAGCGATGCGTTCGGAACCGACGATGTTCGCCGGCCGCGACGAAGTGAACCCTGTCGCCGGACAGGAGTGCGCGCGCGACGTCTATTCGCAGGCGGGGATCACGGATCCGCGCAAAGAGATCGACGCCGCCGAGATCTACGTCCCGTTCAGCTGGTTCGAAGCGATGTGGATGGAGAACCTGCACTTCGCACCGGAAGGTGAGGGCTGGAAGATGACCGACACCGGCGCAACCGCGATGGACGGCGACATGCCGATCAATCCGTCCGGTGGCGTCATGTGCTCGAACCCCATCGGGGCATCGGGGATGCTTCGCTTCGCCGAGGCGGCCATGCAGGTGCGCGGTCAGGGCGGCGAGCACCAGATCGACGGAGCGAGAATCGCGATGGGCCACGCGTACGGCGGCGGCTCGCAGTACTACGCGATGTGGATCGTTGGAGCCGCCAAGCCCTAACCGCCGGTCGTCACCACAGTCGTAGAGCCGCGCTTGACGACGGCGACCACAGCGAAGAACGCGGCGCAGACCAGAACGATTGTCCCGCCGGGAGCCAAGGCCCAGACCCGTGCGGCGGCGAGGCCGACGATCACCGACGCCATGCCGATGACGACAGACCAGCGCAGTGTGTTCCTGAAGGAATTGGACAAGAGCTGAGCCGAAGCCACCGGCAGAACCATCAGTGCGGCAACGAGAAGCAGCCCGACGATGCGCATGGAAGCGACGATGGTTACCGCCGTAAGGACGGCCAGCATCATGTTGAGCAAACGGGCGGGAACGCCGGCGACGCCGGCCCACTCCTCGTCCATCACCAACCCGAACAAGGCGCGACGGGACAGGCTGATCGCACAGACGACGACCGCTCCAAGGATCGCGATCGTCAACAGTTCGCCGGGATCGACCGTCAGGACCGACCCGAACAAGTAGGAGAAAAGGCCAGCGTTGAGAGATTTGTCGAGACCTGCCAGGACTACGCCACCGGCGATGCCGGTGTAGAAGAACAACGCAAGCGCAACGTCACCACTGGCTTGAGCGCGACTTCGCAACCTCTCCATCGCTACCGCGGCTAGGACGGAAAGGATGAGAGCCGTCCAGACGGGCCAGATGTTGGCCAGTAGCCCGCCCGCGACGCCGGCGAAAGCTACGTGACCAATGCCGTCTCCCATCAAAGCCATGCGGCGCTGAACCAGGAAGGTCCCGATCAGCGGAGCCGTAGCGCCGACAATTACACCGGCCGCTAGAGCGAGCTGCATGTACTCGCGATCAAAGGGCCACGGCATGTCTACCGAAGCTCCTCGAGCCAGGCCGGCAGGTCTTCGGCATGAACACCGAGACTCACACCGGACTCGATGAGTTGCTGCGGCGTACCGTCGAAGCGGACGCGATTGCGCAGAACGATCACACGATCGAGGTCTCCTGCGACAGAGCTGAGCTCATGCGATACGAGCAGCACTGAACCATCGTGTGCAAGAACGTGGTGGACGAGGGCGTCGCGAAATCGGGCCTGGGCTTCGGAATCGACGCCGGCGATGGGTTCGTCCAACACGAGCAGCTCTGGTTCGCTGGCCAGAGCTCGGGCGATGAACGCCCGCTGTTGCTGACCACCGGAGAGTTCGCTTACTCGCTTATCGCGCAATGACTCGAGCTCAACGATCTCGAGGGCGTGGGCGATCGCTCCGCGATCCTTGGCTCCCACTCTTCGCCACCACCGACCCCGCGCGAGCCGGCCGGTTGTGACGATCTCCTCAACGGTCGCGGGAAGACTGGCTGCCAGTTGCGGACGCTGGGGAACGTAGCCAAGCCTCCACCTGTCGCGGAAGCGTTGTGGATCCTCGCCGAAGAGCATGGCTCGCCCAGCACTTGGTCGGAGCAAACCCAGAATCAGCCTCACAAGCGTCGTTTTGCCCGATCCGTTGGGGCCGACGAGGGCAACGAATTCGCGTCGCCCAACACCGATCGACACATCCTCGACGACGGACTGACCGTTGTAGGCAAAGGAAATGCCATCGGTTTGGAGGATCGCCCCGTTTTCGGGAGTCACCGGCAACCGAGACCTGAGCGCAGAGCTTCGAGGTTCTCTCGCATGACGCTCGCGTAGTCTTCGCCGTTTCCGATCTGCTCGGACGTAAGTCCTTCGATGGGATCAAGAACGCCGACTTCCGCCCCCGTCTCTCTTGCAAGGGTTTTCGCCACATCGGCGGTAACGAGCGTCTCGTAATAGATGGTCGTGACGTCATGCTCTTCGACGAAATCCGCGAGCTCTGCAAGTCGCTCCGCGTCCGGCTCGGCCTCTGGAGAAAGGCCGGCGATGGAATTCTGACCCAGGCCAAAACGGTCGGCGAGATACCCGAACGACGCGTGGCTCGTGACGAAGATGTGGCGGTCGCAAACGCTTAGCCCTTCCTCGAATTCTTCGTCGAGCTCTTCGAGAGCGTCGGTGTACACACCAGCGCCGTTCCTATAGTTGCCGGCATTGTCGGGGTCGGCCTTCGTCAGGACGCGAGCTATCCGTTCGGCCGCGGCGGCCCACTGCGCTGGATCTAACCAGATGTGCGGGTCGGCTGGTCCCGTCCCCGAGTGATCGGCTTCTCCGTCATCATCGTCATCGATCGCCCGGACCGGCGCATCATCGAGGACGTCGAGGACCACTCCTGTCGCGCGGTCGAGAGCTTCTTCGAGCGCGGGCTGGAATCCGCCGCCGACATGAAGGACTACGTCGGCATCGATGACATCGTCGAACTGATCCGTGGTGAGTTCGATGTCGTGAGGCTCGGCCCCCGGAGGCGTGAGGTTCTTCACCTCGACGCGATTACCGCCGATCTGTTTGGCGGCTTCCTCAAGGGGATAGAAAGCGGCGACAACTTTGAGACGGCCCTCGCTTCGCTCCGGTGAGTCCTGCGCGCAGCCGACAAGAACCAGGCCCGAGAGAGCCAAGCCGACGGCCAACACCCGCATCGCTGCTCTCCGTTGATTGAGAATGATTATCGATATAGACTACCAGGCGTGCCTTCCAAGTCCGCCAACCGCCAAGAAGCGCGTGAAATGCTCGAACGGGCAGGGCTTCGGCCCACTCGTCAGCGTGTGGCCGTGATCGATGCCCTGCGCGCGCGACCTGAGGCCGTTACCGCACAAGATCTGCACCACGAGCTGCGACGAACGTCCGGAGCCCCCGGGCTGGCAACGATCTACAGGACGTTGACCGCGCTAAGCACAGCGGGATATCTCGATACGTTCACGCACGAAGGAGAGCAGGGGTTCCGGCTGTGCGGTCCGGATCACCACCACCACCTCGTGTGCCGATCATGTGGATCGGTAGAGGAAGTCGGCGCGGAAGCCGTCGAGAGCTGGGTCAAGCGGGTGGCGCGTCAGCGACGATTCAAGGTGCTGGGTCACACCGTCGACGTTTACGGACTATGCGCCGCTTGCGGCTAACTCAGCGCCTTTAGCGCATCCTCCAGCGTGCTGACACCGACCACGTCCAGACCTGAAGTTCTCGCGTCTCGGACTTCGTCCTCAGGCACGAGGAAGAGATCGGCTCCCGCGCGCGTGGCCGAGATCGCCTTTTCCTCGAGACCTCCGACGGGACCGACGCGTCCATCGAGATCGATGGTGCCGGTGGTTGCCACATCGCGACCGTCGGCGACGTTGGCACCTTCGATCAAGTCGTATATCGCCAGCGCATAAGCGAGGCCTGCAGACGGACCCCCGATCTCCCGCTCACGGAACGTGATGTCGAAGGGCAACTCGACATCGAAGTCACGGGTCTCGAGCAGCACGCCGATCCCGGGCGCGCCTTCGACGACCCCTTCGCGGCTCGTGAGCTCAAACGTCCTTTCGCGATCGTCGCGTTCGACCGTGATCTCGAAACGGGTACCACGCGGCCTCGATCGGATCGGACGTCCGACGTCGTCGGCGAGAAGAACGGGCTGTCCGTCCACCTCCGTTATCACGTCGCCTTCTTCGAGAACCCGCGCAGCGGGAGCGCCGGGGATCACCGCGGAAACGATGGCTCCCGTTCCCTTTATGTCGACCTCCATGCCGGCAGCTTTGGCAGCAGCGGCCGCAGCGATCCGTTGCGTCTGCTCGAACAAAGTCCGTTGCTCCTCGAAGAACTCGTCGGCATCTACACCGCGCGGCACGAGGTTAGAGATTGGCGCGGTTTCCTTTCCTTGCACCACCGCGAGAAGGAACCCGAAACCGGTCGGCTGCTGAACCGACACAGAGGTCAGTAAGAAGCCGCCGTCCACGGGATCGGTGTCGGCTCCGCGGATGCTGATGTCGTCGGATACATCGAAGGACGTTCCTGGCCCGAACACCACGACGGGTGGTTGGTAGAAAATGCCTATCGCAAAGACAACAACAACGCCACCGAGGATCCACAGCAGCGGGCCGCTACGCCTGCGTGTCGGGACAACCGGATCGGGCTCCCTGATGCGCTGAAGCTCTACGGCACGAGCGATGTCGGACGGAGAAAGGATCCCAACGATGCGACCGTCGTCCATAACTGCAGCGCGGCCGGGGCCCTTCTGCAAGGCGATGGCGGCTTCCGTCAGGTCTGTGTCGGGACGCAGGGCCGGAATCTCTTCGGCTGTGACCATCACGTCGCGAACAGTCGTCGCAGCACGCTCCTCCTGCGGCACTCGTCCGGCCCGCCGCAACGAGATCAGACCGAGCAGCTGTCCTTCGTCGACGACCGGATATGTGGAATGCCCGCGGATGTGGGCGACGTCCTCGATGAACGACGCGATGGGCAAGTCGGGAGCAACTACTTCGGGGTTGGCCGTCATGAGATCGCGGACGCGGCGATCACCGAGTGTGTGCCGGAACTGCGCGTAAGCGACTTCAGACTGGGCGGCCTGAAGAAGGAACCAGCCGATGAAGACGAACCAGATCCCGCCGGTGTTGGCGCCGGTAACGAACTGAAGGATCCCAACGGCCATCAAACCGATCGCAAGCACTCGGGCAAGCCGGGCAGCGCTCACCGTTGCCGCTTCGTAGCTTCCGCTTCTGTTCCAGAGATAGGCGCGAAGCACTCGCCCGCCGTCGAGCGGCAGCGCGGGGATCATGTTGAAGGCAAGAAGGACGAGGTTGATACGGGCGAGGTAGTCGGCGACACCGATCACGGGATCGGGAAGTCCGGCCGCGTCGAACGCGCCACGTATCGCAAGGAAGACTCCCCAAAGCACTGCGGTTACGGCGGGACCGGCGATCGCGATGCGGAACTCGGCTCCCGCAGACGGAAAGTCGCCCTTGAATTTCGCAACACCGCCGAAGACCCAAAGCGAGATGCTCTCGATCTCCATCCCCTCGCGTTGAGCACGAAAGGCGTGTCCGAGCTCGTGAAGGATGATGCAACCGAAGAACAGGACGGCAGTGATGATCCCCATCGCCCAGTACGTGGTCGACTCGAGGTCCTGGTACGTGCGCGGGAAGTAGCCGGTCGCGAAGGACCACGCGAAGAGCGCGAAGACGAGCAACCAGGACCAGTTGGCGCCGATCCGGATCCCGCGGACGCGGAACAGCGTGAAGGAGGACTCCATCTCGTTTCCTTATACACGTACAGACGCTGGACCGCGCTCAGTCGTCCGGTTCTACGCGCCTTTCACGCTTGCGCCGCGAGCGAAGTCGCTTCTCCTTCAAGCGGCGCTCCTTAGCCGCCTTGCTCGGCCTGGACGGCCGTCGCTTCGGAGGCGGCGGTTTCAGGGCCTCCGCCATGAGTCGCCTGAACCGCTCGATCGCCGCTTCTCGATTCGCTCCCTGCGTGCGTGATTCGGATGAAACGATGTGGAGCTTGCCGTCGGAGTCGAGACGGGAAGCCAAGCGCTGCAGCGCACGAGTTCGCTGTACGGGACCAAGCGAGGAAGAACCCGCAACATCGAAGACCAACTCGACTTGAGTTTCACGACGATTGACGTTCTGTCCGCCCGGACCTCCGGAACGAGAGAACCTGAAATGGATCTCACGTCCGGGGACAACGCACGAGCGACTGATGCGGACGTCGTCTGTCACGTTCGCACTTCTCTCCTTGGTCGTCCGAGCCGAACCCAGAGAACGTAGGAATACGTGATAGGGATCGCCGCGATGATTGCGATCGCCATTACCCAGGACACTGATCGGATCCACTCGATCGGTTGGAGCCCTCCGACGGCCAGCAGAACTCCGCCGCCGATCATCGCCCAAGCTCCGACCCTATGCGTGGCTTGCCAGACGCGATCGGAACTGAGCGTCCACGGAGTGCGGATCCCCACCAACCAGTTCGGACGCACGCGCGGCATGAGGTTGCCGATGCCTACAAAGAGCGCGCCGGCAAGGATCGGAAACGCACGAGCGGAATCGATCGGCCAGCCCAATGCTAGGCCGAGCATCAAAACATGCAGCGCTCCAAGCATCACCACTAAGAGGTTGATCACGGCCCAAAGCGTGTCCCGGTGCTTCTCGTGACTCTCTCGGCGTGGATCGGTGCGGACGGCAACGGCAACGAGTACTGGGATGGCGATCATCAGCAGCGGCAATACCCCAGCCGCGGCAAGCCTGGATGCGTAGCCGTTCGGCTCGAACTCGATGTTCCAGTGGATCGCCACTCGTTCGGGTAGGCGCGAATAAACCGCCAACGAGAAGGCGATTGCTCCTGCCGTAGCGATCCAACCCACCCAAGGCCTACGCATTCCTCGTCCTCCTCCTTCTTCCGCCGAGCTCCATCAAATTCGCGACCACCTCCTGGAGGACGGTCGTGTTGAGCGAGTAAAGGATGTTCTGTCCATCGCGTTCGGCCAGGACCAGGTCTGCGTTCTTCAAGACGTTGAGGTGGTGCGATACCGACGCCCACGCCATTTCGAATTCCCCCGCAATCTCCCCCGCCGTGAGGTCACCGTCCCTCAACATCTCCAGGATCCTTCGGCGCGTGGGGTCCGCAAGCGCCTTGTAGGAACCGTCCATAGATATTTAGCCTATCATCTAAATAACTCGTTGCAGATGAACCCTGATCAATGTCGTCGGATGAGCCTTCAGGCCGAACTGAGTCGCTTCAAGGCGACGGCTATGTCCGCCGACTGTGGAAGGATCGCGTCCTCGAGCGTAGGTTCGTAGGCCACCCACGAGTGCTTGGCGCCCACGCGCATCACCGGCGCATCGAGATCCCAGAAGCAGTGCTCGGTCACCCAAGCCGAGATCTCGGCTCCCATACCGAACTCGAGGATGTCCTCGTGAACCACGAGCAGCCGTGAGGTCTTCGCGACCGATGCAGCAACCGTTTCCTGATCCCAGGGCCACAGTGACCGCAGATCGATGACCTCGACCGACAGACCCTGCGACTTCTCCAGCTCACGTGCTGCTTGCATCGACCGCTGGACCGTCGCGCCGTACGTGACCAGCGTGACGTCGTCGCCGCGGGTGACGTACGCCGCCTTACCGAGCGGGATCTTGTAGTCGTCCGGCGGGAAAGGGTCGCGGTTGTACATCTGCCGGTAAAGGTGCTTGTGCTCGAGGAAGAGGATCGGGTCCTCGCAGTCGAAGGCCGTGCGCAGGAGGCCCGCGGCGTCTCGTGCACGCGACGGCATGACCACGAAGAGCCCTGGTGTGTGCGTGAAGATCGACTCCCCCGATTGCGAGTGCCAGATGGAGCCACCCTGCAGGTAACCGCCGATCGGAACTCGCAGCACCATCGGCACCTTAAAACCTCCGTTGGACCGCCACCGCGTCGTTGCCGCCTCGGTACGGAGCTGCTGCATGGCCGTCCAGATGTAGTCGAAGAATTGGATCTCCGGACAGGGCCGTAATCCTCTTATTCCCTGCCCGACAGCGCGGCCTACGATGTTCGCCTCGGCGAGCGGAGTATTGAAGCAGCGAGCGATTCCGAATTCTCGTGTAAGTCCGTGGGTGATCCCAAACACCCCGCCCTTGCCGGGCACGTGTTCCAGCACTTCGATCGACGCCGCATCGGCAACGTCCTCGCCGAACACGCGCACGCGTTCGTCCCGTTCCATCACTTCCTGCAACGTGAGGCGGATCGACTCTCCGAACGTCACCACATCACCGGCGCCGGCATCGTCGGGCTCGACCACATCGGGCAACGGACCCGTGACGTTCTCGAGCACGGTTGCCGGATCGGGACGCCGCGCGGCGAGCGCTTCATTGGCCGCTTGCACGACGTGAGCCTTGGCTTCGTCCCTGATCTGCTTGGCTTCGTCCGCCGAAAGAAAGCCGGCTTCCAAAAGTTCACGCTCGAGCTGATCGATGGGGTCGTACTCCTGCTCCTCGGCAAGCTCTTCGGGTGTGCGGTACTTGCGCTGATCGTCGGAGAGCGAATGTGAGTACGGCCTCGTCACGATCGCGTGGATCAAACCCGGACCCTCACCCGCTCGCACGCGCTCGATAGCCTTCTTTCCCTTGGCGCGCACCTCGAAGTAATCGCGTCCGTCCAATTTGTGGATCGCCAGTCCGCGGAACCCACGTACGAGCTCGGAGACGGGAGCCGGGTGCTGTTCGTCCGAAGGAACAGATATCGCGTATCCGTTGTCGGCAACGACGAACAAGACTGGAAGGTGCAACGTACAAGCCGTATTCAGCGCTTCCCAGAACTCGCCTTCCGAGCACGCACCTTCGCCAAGAGAAACGTAGGTGAGCTCATCACCGTGAGCGGTGCAACCCGGAAGGTCGCGTCTAACGATGTAGCGGGACGCCTCGGCGCAGCCGACGGCAGGGAGGCACTGGCTTCCGGTTGCCGACGACTGGGTAACGACGTTCAGCTCGGGGAAGCTCCAATGGCACGGCATCTGCCGGCCGCCCGATGCCGGATCCTCCGCCGATCCGACCGCTTGCAGCAGAAGCGTCTTCGCGTCGACACCCATGCCGAGCATGAGCGCGCCGTCACGGTAATACGGAAAGAACCAGTCGTAAGAAGGCCGGAGGTACCGCATGAGCCCGAGGTACAGAGCCTCGTGACCGGCCCCCGAGATCTGGAAGAAGACCTTCGATTGCTGACGAAGGACGATCTCGCGGTCGTCGATAGCTCGCGAGATGCAGGCGAGACGGAAATCTTCGACGGCTTCGTCCGCGGAGACTCCGCGGTGCTTTCGGGCGGCCCGGACTTGAGCCTTAGCCATCGACTAGAGATTACTCTGGGGTTTGGTTACTTCGGCAGCAACTCCAGGGCGTCGTTGTCCTCCATTGCCTGGACCGAGCGATCGAACATCTGTTGGACCAGCGCTCTATGGCGTTCGTTGGTGATCTCGATCTGACCAGTCGCTACGACGGGGTAGATGAAGCACCACGCCACCGTCCGCCGGTAGTCGCTGTCGAAGGCGTCTTCCGGGTAGTCGATACCTCGTTTCGCCATGCCTTCGAGGTACCTGTCCCGCAGCGCGGACTCGTGCTTGCGGCGATCTTCCGTCGAAAGACTCTGACTCACGAAATAACCCAAGTCGTACCCGCCACGCGCGCGGCAGCAGATCTGCCAGTCGACGAGTGTGACTTCGGCCTGGTCGCCGCCCCGCGCGAAAAACATGTTGTCCAGCCGGTAGTCGCCGTGGTTCAAAGTGACGGGTGGCTCGGCCCCCAATGTGAGATTCCACTCGATCAGATCGGGAAACCGGTCGCCGTAGTCGCGGTAAGCGCTCTGCAATTGGCTGCCAACGACCTCGAGAGCGCGAGGCCATGCCTGCTTGTACATACCCGCCAGCACCTGGGGGTAGGGCACGTCTGAATAGGCCGGGATCCACGGGAACTTCTCGAAGCGATCGCTCGCCCACCAAGTGGAGTGAAGGACGACCATCGCATCGATGGCTACCTCCGCTTCCTTTATCGCGCAGCCAACGTTCTGGTCGCACATCAGGCGTTCGCTGAGATCCTCGAGAAGTAAGGCGAAGTCTCCGGATTCGGGATCGTGCTCGGCGAAGTAAGCCTTCGGCGTGGAGATCGGTGTGTCCTTGGCTGCTTCGCTGTAGAACCGTACTTCCTTCTGATAGAAGTTCAGCGGCTCGACAACGTTCATGCGGGCACCTTCGTCAAGGGTTGGGAACTTAGCTATGACGCTGGCCGGAACTCCCTCCCCTTGAAGCGACACGCGGAACAGACGGCCGAGCAGTCCGACACCGACGCCGATCTGCTCGACGTCGAAACCTGAAACCTGTCCACCGACGGCATCGCCGAGCCAATCATTGCTCAGCTGCGATGGATCAACCGGAAAAGCTGCGCCCATGACACCCCCCGTTGCTGATGACCTGCCTATCCTGACCCATGGCCATCCTGACATGGCTGGGAATACCCGGGCCTGCCGATGCATGGACCGAGCTCGGCTTCTCCGTCGACGACGGGCGTTTCCAAGTCGGACAGGTTTGCTGCGAAACGGGCATGGATCCGGCCTGGGGATTCGACGAGCTTGTCGACGAAAGCTCCCGTCTTGGAATGCCGACGAAGGTCGTCGACTCAACGCGAAAAGCGGAGCAACAACCCAACGGCATCGAAATCGTCGATCACATCGTTTACACCGTCCCGGATCTCGACACAGCGGTCGAGTCATTGACCAAATCGCTCGGTACGCCCCCGCGGCGAAGGTTCCATCCCCGCGGACCCGATGGACCGGAGATGGCCTTCTATCGGGTGGGCGAAGCATTCATAGAAGTTGTTTCATCCGGACAACCGCCCGCATTGATCGGTGTCGCCTTCAGCGCAACCGATCTCGACGCAACGGTCGAAGCGATCCGAGCGGCCGGCGGACCGATCGGCGACCCGAAGCCCGCAGTTCAGGGCGGACGCATCGCCAGCGTCTGGAGCGGCCACGTCGGCTGGGGCGTGGCGATCATGGAGCCCCCGGCGCGTAAGGACTAACGGCGTCTGGTTAGGCTGTGCCCTCGTCATCCGGGGACGAAGGGGAGACATCGATGAGCGACGCAGAACTCGCGTTTACACCGGCCACGGAGCTGGCCGAGATGATCCGCTTGAAGAAGATCTCGCCGGTCGAGCTCGTCGACCTTTACGCATCGCGTATCGAAGAGCTCAACCCGAAGCTGAACGCGTATCTGACCACGACCATCGACCAAGCGCGCGAACAGGCCGGGGCTGCCGAAGCCCAGGTCAACGGCGACGACCTTCCTGCGTTCCATGGCGTGCCGATCTCGATCAAGGACCTCAACGACACGGCCGGCGTTAGGACGACCCACGGAACGGCCGCGTTTCACGACCGCATCCCCGATCAGGACGAAGAGGTCGTTGCTCGAATCAAGAAGGCCGGGTTCATCATGCTCGGGAAGACGAACACCCCCGAGTTCGGAACGACGCCGTGGACGGAACCGATCGCTTACGGTCCGGCGCGCAATCCCTGGGACACCGAGAGAACACCCGGTGGTTCGTCGGGAGGAGCGGCGGCCGCACTGGCGGCAGGGCTGTGTCCCATATCTCAGGGTTCCGACGGCGGAGGATCGATACGCATCCCGTCCTCGGTGTGCGGATTATTTGGCATCAAACCATCACGTGGCCGAGTCTCAGCAGCACCCGGCCCCCAGTCGTTCCTTTCGCAGGACGGGCCGATCGCGCACACCGTCGCCGACGCAGCGGGATTGCTCGACGCGATCGCCGGTTATGCGACGGGAGATGCGTGGCACGCGCCTCCGCCCGAGCGTCCATTCGCTGAAGAAGTCGGAAAGCCTCCCGGGAAACTGCGCATCGCATGGTCGACGCGCGCCGAGATGGACGCCGTCGTTGCACCGGGAAACAAGCAAGCCGTGGAAGACACAGCCAAGCTCCTGGCCGAGCTCGGCCACGAGATCGTCGATTCTTCACCACCGACGTGGCCGCCCGACCTGATCGAGGCGTTCCTCATCACGTGGTGCGTGCGCTCGGACTGCTACCAGCCGATGCCACCGTTCGAGACGCTCGAGCCACTGAACCGTGCGTTGATCGAAGTCGGGCGCGGCTACTCGGCTCCCCAATTCGAACGCGCTCAACGATCGATCCAAGCCGAGGCCCGCAAGCTCGTCGCGTTCTTCGACGATGTCGACGTCGTGATGACACCAACCGTCGCCATCCCTCCGCCGAAGGTCGGGACGTACCACGACCCGGACAATCCGCTGATGGAGTTCCTCGCGGCCGGAAACTTCGTCCCGTTCACTCCGGCATGGAACACGACAGGACAGCCCGCCGTTTCGATCCCCATGCACTGGGACGAGCATGGACTGCCCGTCGGTGTTCAGCTGGTTGGGCGTCCGGGAGGCGAGGCAACGCTGATCAGGTTGTCGGCGCAGCTCGAAGAAGCTCGTCCGTGGGCTGACCGTCGTCCCGCGGTTTCTTAATCAGCGACGACGGCCGAGCTGCGCACGCAGGCGGGCGAGTCGTTCGTCCCACTGCGCACCCACTTGCGTCATCCAACCCATCGCGTCGGCGAAGGGCTCCGGCGTGAGGTGAAAGACCAAAACGCGACCGTCTCGTTTAGACGAGACGAGTCCGGCCGACGCCAGCAATGCAAGGTGTTTGCTTACCGCCTGTCGCGTTATCGGTAGTCGCTCGGACAGCTGGGTCGGAGTTGCTCCACCCAAAGCTGAGAGCTCGGCCACAACCCTTCGTCTGGTCGGGTCGCCGAGCGCATCGAAGACCGCGCCCGCGTCACCTCTCATACAGAAGCGCGTGCGAGAGGCCTGAAACCGATCTGCGGGGACGGAGTTACTGCAGATTCGACCTGCCGCTCGACGACGCGAACGATCGCGCCGTCCGGAACTTCGTCGATCTCGATCGTCACACGGGATGGATCGTCGCCGAGCCAGCGAAAGATCAGTCGCCGAGGCGGGTCGAAGTCCTCGACGACAGCACGGCGCTGCGAACCGTCCGGAAAGCTGAAGGTCGCTACCTCACCCTTCTCGAGATCGCCTTCCACGTCGGCGCCGAACCAGTCGCCGAGCTCGTCGGGTTCTGCGATCGCCGACCACACTTCGTCGGAGTCGGCGGGCACGAACACCTCTTTATGGACGTCGCTCACCGGCCCACTATAGCGCAACCTTCCAGTTGCGCATCCCCGGATCTTGAGTAGACTCGCAACCGTAGGGTTGCACGTCAGACCATGACCAAGGAGGTTGCGATGGGCGAGCTGCTGATCCCGATGGTCGTCGAGCAGGCAGGCAACGTCGAGCGCTCCTTCGACATCTATTCCCGTTTGCTGCGCGACCGCATCGTCTTCCTCGGCACCCCGCTGGACGACAACGTCGCGAACCTCATCAACGCCCAGCTGCTGATGCTGGAGCACGAGGACTCGGAACGGGACATCTCGCTTTACATCAACTCTCCGGGCGGTTCGTCCACTGCGCTGTTCGCGGTCTATGACGTGATGCAGTACATCCGTCCGGACGTCCAGACCATCTGCATGGGTTTCGCCGCATCGGCCGCCGCGGTGCTGCTCGCAGCCGGTTCGGACGGCAAGCGGTCGGCACTTCCCAACAGTCGCATCCTCATCCATCAGCCACACGGCGAGACCGGTCACGGACAGGTGAGCGATATCCAGATCCGCGCGAAAGAGATGCTCGAGCAGCGCCAGATGATGAACGAGATCCTCGCCCGACACACGGGCCAAGACGTCGAAACCATCGCCCGGGACACCGACCGCGACAACATCATGTCGCCGACGGAAGCTCTGACTTACGGTCTCCTCGACAAGGTGATCGAGCCGCGCAGTCTCGACCGCATGGGAGCGTTCGTGCCATCGGTCCCGGCCGAGAAGGAAGGCAACGGCGCCAAGCACTGACTCCCGTCGGGGCTATCCTCCGTGGATGGCCGGACAACCCGTCGGTGCACACGTCGCTCCCGACCAACCGCTGAAGATCGCGGAGTCGCTGGACGCCGATTGCGTGCAGATCTTCCTGTCCGATCCTCAGAGCTTCAAGAAACCTCCGACACGACCAGACGCGGATGAGCTTCGCGACTCCGACATCGCCGTTTACATCCACGCCCCGTATCTGATCAACGTCTGCTCACCGAAGAACAACATCCGGTTCGGCTCCCGGAAGATCCTCCAGGAAACCTGCGACGCAGCCGCTGCGGTGGGTGCCGCTGCAGTGATCGTCCACGGAGGACACGCCGACGACGATGTGAAGGAAGGTTTCGGACGGTGGGTGCGAAGCCTCGAGATGCTGAAGTCGGAAGTGCCGCTGTTCATCGAGAACACTCCCGGCGGCAAGAACGCAGTAGCGAAACGCTTCGAGGATCTGGCGAAGTTATGGGAGGCGATCCACAAGAAGCCTCCGGACTACCCGATCGGACTCTGCTTCGACACGTGCCACGCGCACGCCGCGGGTGAAGAACTAACGGACGCCGTCGAGCGCGTGCTGGCGATCACAGGAAAGATCGATCTCGTTCACGCCAACGACTCGAAAGACGAAGCAGGAAAGGGACGCGACCGTCACACAAATCTGGGCGCGGGCAACATCGATCCCGATGTCATGCGGCACATGATCGCTGCGGCGAAATCTCCGGTTATCTGCGAGACGCCGGGGACCGTCGACGACGTCGCCGAAGACATCGCCTTCGTCCGTGCGGCTCTTTAGATGAGAGGTCTGTCGAAGAAGGACGACGCATACGGCCAGGAGATCCTCTCCGTCCTTAAAGGACAGGAAGCTCCCGAAATAATCGAACGGGACGACGGCTACATCGAGTCCTACGGAGGGCACTACCTATTCGCGCCTTACGCCAAGTGGGACGCCAACGAACGCAAGGCCATCCGGCTAGCTCGAGGGCGCGTGCTGGACGTAGGCGCCGGTGGGGGTCGTGTGAGCTTGTATCTCCAAGCCAAGGGATTGGATGTACTTGCGATCGACATCTCACCGCTCGCGATCGATGTCTGCAAGAGGCGCGGCGTGAAGAACGCGCGAGTCCTCGACTTCGCGAAGATCGATCAGAGGCTGGGAAGCTTCGACACGATCGTTCTGTACGGGAACAATTTCGGCTTGTTCGGTTCCCCAACGCGGGCGAAGCGGCTGCTGCGCCGCCTGCACCGGATGACTTCGCCGCAGGCCCGCATCCTCGGCGAGACGGTCGATCCGCACCAAACCACAAACCTCGATCACCTCGCGTACCACCGCTTCAACCGCAAGCGCGGCAGGATGGCCGGTCAACTGCGCATCCGTGCGCGCTCCCGCGCGCTCAAGACTCCGTGGTTCGACTACCTGTTCGTCTCCCGTACGGAGATGCGCACGATCGTCGAACAAACGGGCTGGCGTGTCGTCCGCACCTATCCACAGCGCGGCCCCCAGTACATAGCGCTGCTTGAGAAGGAGAACCCCAAGGGTCGTTAGGACTCTTCGTGGTCGCCCGACTCGCCATCCGTCCAGTCGTAGACGTAAGTCCCAGGACGGGTGAATTCGGTTCCCTCCGGTTCCTTCGGGGTGCGGTCGACGGGCCGTTTGGTCGGGATGGTCATCCCTTCCACACGTCCACCCATCCATTGGCTCGGTGTCGCGACGATTCGCTCGGCGAGTGCCAGAACATTCGACTCGTAGTTCACCCGCCATCCGCGAAAGTCGGCCCAAGCTTCCTCGGCGGTGCGCTCAAGGGGAAACCCGATTTCCTCCAGGTGTTTCACACCCATTCGGAATTCGTCATACGAGACGACGATCGGATCGTCGGGATGCGGGTCGGCGTTGTAGGGAATGTACAGCGTGTCCGCGAGCGTGCGAAGCGCAGTGAATCCCATCCGTAGGCAAAGACGAGCTTGAGAAGGTGCCGTTTGTGGACACAGGGCAGTGTGGAGCGCGGCAGCATCCAGTACCGCCAGCAGTCCCGTGAGCCACGAGCGCAACGGATCGGGCGAACGGAAAAAGAGGAGTATCGGGTAAGTCGAGTGCGACTCGGCCACGTCCGCGCACCATTCCTCCCAGTTCTCGTAAAACTTGGGAAGGCTGTCGGTGATACCAATGCGCTGATGGCGCCAAAGAATCTCGGGACCCCACGCAGGCGCGCCGGCTCTTGCCTCCAGGAGCGTCACGGCGTTCTCCCGTCGGTTGAAAGCTCCATACAGAGTGGGCAGGTAACCGATGAGCAATCCCCCGACGGCAAGACCCGACGCCGCGGCGATGATGTCCGTCACTGTTGCGCCCGGCGTCCGCGTAGTTGCGAAACCCAGGGTCAGCAATGAGGACCCCGACTCTCGGAAGGCATCAGTGATCGTGAGTGGTGAGTTCGCCCACAAGATCAAAGCGAAACCGCTGAGAAGCATCCCAAGCCAAGTCACGAATAGGACGATGAGGAACCATGGCGCTTGGAACGCGAGAATCTTGTCTTTCGCCTCGTAGGTGCTGAACGGCTTCACGAGGACACGGAAGACGGACCGTATGAATGCGGCAACGTACGCGGCAATGCGTGACGGCGTGTCGCGTGGAACGATGAGCGTCGCCACGACGCTCACATAAGTAGCGATAACGACTGATAGCCCGGCGGCTAGCGCGACGTACTTCAGGTGAGTGTCTCTCCCGGTTTCACCGTTAATACCTCGACGCCATCACCGACGAGCTCGGCTAACTCGTCCGGGCGTGCCGGTCAGGACGGGGAACGTCCCGTAATGCATCGGGACGACGACCTTCGCCTCGAGAAGATCGACGGCATACGCGGCTTCCTTCGGCGACATCGTGTAGAAGTCGCCGATCGGCAGGAAGCAAACGTCGGGCTGATATAGCTCGCCGATGATCTCCATGTCGCCGAAGACCGTCGTGTCCCCCGCGTAGTAGATCCGAAGACCGCCGGGAAATTCGATGATGTAGCCGGCGGCAACGCCTCCGTACAGGATCTGGTCGCCGTCACTTATGCCGCACGAGTGGGCGGCCTGAGTCATCGTGAAGCGGACGCCTTCGGACTCCGCGGTGCCGCCGAGGTTCATGCCGGTCACGTTCGGGACGTCCTTCGCACCGAGCCACATCGCGGTCTCGAAGATCGCAAATGTTTGCGGCTCGTGCTTCTTGCAGATCTCGAGGGCGTCGCCGATGTGGTCGAAGTGCGCGTGGGTGATCAGGACGAGATCGAGCTGATCGAGTTCCTTCTTGTCATCGGGACACCCAGGATTGTTCATAACCCAGGGATCGACGAGGACGACTTTCCCTTCGGTCGTCTTGAACTTGTAAGTGCCGTGTCCGAGCCACGTCGCTTCGTCCCCTTAAGGTCCATGCGTTCCTCCTATCTGATGCGGTACCCACCGTCGACTGGGATCGTCATCCCGGTGACGAAATCCGACGCCGATGAAGCCAGGAACACGGCCGCTCCCGCGTGGTCCTCCGGTTGGCCCCAGCGGCCCATCGGTGTGCGCAGCAAGACCTCGTCGTTCATCTCGGGAAAGTTCTGAACGGGCTCGGTCATCGGCGTCGCGATCCAGCCGGGTTGTATCGCATTCACCTGGAAATTCGGCGCCAAGTCGATGGCCATCGTCTTGGTCAAGCCTTCCAAACCATGTTTGGAGGCCGAATATGAAACGAGGTTGGGTCCGCCGAACGTCGCGTACTCGCTGACGATGTTGATGATCTTTCCGCGTTCGGCTCGCTGCGCGAAGCACTGCGATGCAACCAGAGCCGAGGTGAGGTTCACGTCGAGCACGCGCCGCCAGCCATCCAAAGGATGGTTGGGGACCGGTCCCCACACTGCCATCCCGGCGTTGTTCACCAGGACGTCGAGGGAGCCGAAGTCGTCGAAGGCACGTTCGACGACTGCGGTTACGGCATCGGCGTCGCCCACATCGAGCACGTAGGCGCGATGTTGGTCGCCGAGCTCGGCAACGGTCTTTTCGTTGCGTTCCTCGTTTCGGGCAGCGATCGCTATGCGCGCGCCGTGGTCCGCGAGCGCGATCGCGATCGCCCGTCCGATCCCCGAGTTACCCCCGGTGACCAGCGCGACCTTTCCGTCCAATCCGAAGTCCGGCACGAGTGAGAGCTTGCAACCCCGGGAGTCGCCGGGGCCAGTCGAAGGCTCGGAGCGATACCCCGTACGTGCGACGATTGCGCTCGATGGACCTCGAGGTCATCCGCGAGATCGACGACGCGCAGCTTTCAGCGCTTAGATCGCTATTCGACGCCGCTCGCGAAAGCGACCACCACGAACCGCTCGGGGAACACAAGTGGCTCGATCTGGTTCACGGCGGACGCCGAGCGTTCGCCGGAGTCGTCGGGCGAGAAGGTGAGGACGCTGTGGGCTACGCCCACCTATCCCGCCACCACAAACCGAGCGGCGCGGAGTGGGGCCTCGAGGTTGTCGTCCACCCCGATCATCGAGGCAAAGGCGCAGAGGAGGTCTTGCTCCGGCGCGCGCTCGATGTCGTCGTCGAAGAAGGAGGCGGCCATCTTCATTGGTGGGTCTTCCAGCCGGACGATGCGCACGACCAGGCTTCCGCAAATCTGGGCTTCAAGAAGGGACGAGACTTGCTGCACATGAAGGTGCTGCTGCCGCTGAGCTTCGACGTGCACCTGCCGGAAGGAGTTCGGCTCCGTAGCTTTGATGTGGGTCGCGATGAAGAAGCCTGGATCCAAGTAAACAACCGCGCGTTCGCCCAGCATCCCGAACAAGGATCGTGGGACCGCGACACGCTCGATCGGCGCATGGCCGAGGACTGGTTCGATCCCGAAGGCTTCCTGCTCGCCGAGGACGATTCAGGACTGGCAGGTTTTTGCTGGACGAAGATCAACCCAAGCTGCGGCGAGATCTATGTGATCGGCGTCGATCCGTCCCGGCACGGATCGGGACTCGGCAAGTCGCTTGCCGTCGCAGGCCTGCAGTACTTAGCCGACAGGGGCGTCATGATGGGATGCCTTTATGTGGACTCGGGCGAGAAGGCGCCGGTCGAGCTGTACCGTAAGCTCGGCTTCGAGGTCGATCACTTCGACCGGGCCTACGTGAAGGACGTCTAACGACGCCGCAAGTAGTCCTTATCGCGACCAGGTTGCAGAAGCAAGCAGGACCCGGTATCAACGAGGGATGGAAACCTCGGCCACCGGCTTCGGCCTTGCCCTGCTCTTCTCGTCCTTCGCCTTCGGGTTCCGGCACGGCATCGATTGGGACCACATCGCCGCGATCACCGACATAACGTCCTCGCAGCGTTCTGTTCGCATCGGACTGAAGTTCGCAACGCTTTATGCCGCAGGCCACGCCGTTGTCGTCTTCGTGATCGGCGTCGTCGCCATCGCTGTAGGCAAGAATCTGCCGGATTCCATCGACTCCGCCATGGGCCGCGTGGTTGGGGCGACCTTAGTCATCCTCGGCATTTACGTGCTCTATGCGCTCATCCGCTATCGAGAAGATTTCCGCTTGCGCAGCCGCTGGATGCTGCTCTTCGACGGCGTCCGGCGTGCTTATCGGTGGGTACGACGCCGTGGGCAAGCGTCTTCGATCGAACACGAACATGTTCACTTCTCTAACGATGGCTTCGAGCACCACGATCACGACGGCGGGCTTGTGAGCGAAGGCGCTGCGTCCGTCGCCACGCGAACTCACACGCACAGCCATACGCACACGGACCCATTCATGAACTACGGGACAGGGACGTCTCTCGCCGTTGGAATGCTGCACGGCGTGGGGGCCGAGACTCCCACGCAGGTGCTCATATTCCTCACGGCTGCAAAAGCAGGCGGCGTCGGTGCCGGGATCATCGTTCTGGCCGTCTTCCTGCTCGGCCTCTTCGCGGCGAACACCGCGCTTGCATTCGCCTCCGCCTCAGGGTTCCTGGCGGCTTCTAAGCGATTCCCGATTTATGCAGGAGTGTCGATAGTCACTGCGGTTGCAAGCTTGGTTTTGGGAGTGGCCTTCCTCCTGGGCCAGGACTCCTGGCTGCCGGTGTTCTTTGGCGGCTAGCTCGCCCGGCATTTCGAACACAAACCGACGATCGCGAAATGGCGGCGATCAACCTCGAACCCGTGATCCTTATCGATCGACCTTAGGAACGGCCGGAGCTTCGCCGACGGGAGCTCGATCGACGCTCTTCGCACCTTTCGCAAACCAGGTGCTGATGCTCCTCGTCGGCCAAGTGATAGATCGCACGTCCATGCCCGAGGTGCACATGGTCGACGATGCCCAACTCTTCCAAGGTCTCGAGCGTGCGGTAGATCGTCGAGATGTTCACCGAAGGGAACTTGCGCTGCACCCGTGAGGCAAGCTCCTCGGCGGTCAGGTGGTCGCGCGCGTCGAGCAAAGTCTCGACGATCACCTGTCTCGCGGCCGTGCGCCTTCCACCGGCTGCGGACAGGGCTTCAAGGATCTCTTCGGTCCGTGTTGCGGCCATGAGCAGTTGCAAGGTTATTGCAGTAAGGCTATTGCAGTAAGCCCGGTCGAGCAGCTGTATAGAATCCGATCAAGCAGCGCGGTGGGTGCCCCAGCGGCCCGGATGCCCTGGGGGCGTGAGAACGCAGCGAAGCCGGTGAGAGTCCGGCGCTGACCCGCAACTGTAAGTGGGAGGCGACTCCCACGAGCCAGGACGACTCGTCCGCCGCGGTGCTCCGGTCTCCTTCGAGGAACGAGGAGGTGGAGCTTCATGAGTGGCTCACGTGCCACGACCTACCGGGCGAAGCGACGCTTGGTCGCCGTCGGTTGCTTCTTGGTCATCGCGCTCGGAGTTGTCGCGAGTGCGTCTGCATCACCAGCTTCACGCGCAGCATCGGCTGCGGCGGCGGCCCAGTGGATGGCGGATCAGCAGACCGCCAGCGGCGCGTTTTTTGCCGAAGATCTCCGCGTAGACCTGCACGCCGAGGCGCTTGCAGCAGCCGTAGCCGGCGGTATCGACGAGTCAACCCTCGAAGCAGCGTTGGAATACATCGAGGAAAACGGCGAAGCCGGTGCGACGGAAGGTGCACGTACCGGCCGGCTAGTCGCCGGCATCTTCGCCGGCGGTGAAGATCCGACCGACTTCGGCGACGCGGACTACGCGACGATCCTTGCTTCGCAGTTCGACGAAACGACAGGCTCCTACGAGGACGGGACGGGAACACCTTACGGTGACAATCTCTTCGGCAATCTCATCGCTGCCAACGGTCAGATAGCAGCCACCGGTTCACTGCCGGATGAGGCGGTTGACTGGATCATCTCGCAGCAGTGCACGATTGGCGCAGATGCCGGTGGGTTCGGGTTCGCGAGGTGTCAATTCGGATCGGATGTCGACACCACAGCATTGGCCATCAATGCTCTCGCCAACTCCGGGACAAGCGGAGCCGGGGTCGACAACGCCCTAACGACCGCGCGCACTTACCTTTTGAATGCACAGAACACCGACGGCGGCTACACCTTCTGCTGCGCAGGGACAACTTCCAGCGACTCGACCGGTCTCGCGCTTACGGCGGTATCCGCCCTCGGTGAGGACGCAGAGGCAACACCATGGGTCGACGGGGAGGGTGACGATCCCGTCGAGGCGTTGGAAAACCTCCAGCACGCCGACGGCTATTTCCGGTTCACCGAAGCAGACCCCGGCACCATCAACCTGTCGACCGTTAACGCACTGCCCGGTATGGCCGGTGAGTCCTACCCAGTGCAGCCTGCCGCCGTCGCACCCGATCCGACACCAACACCCGACGATCCACCGGACGATGACGACGCGGAGGACGACGAAACAACGACGCTCGACTCAGATTCCGCCGAACCGCGGATTACCTTGCCCGACACCGGCACCGATCCCAGTAATGGACGGCCGGTGTGGCCTGTCTCGCTTGTTGCCATCGTCGGCGTCGCGCTGATGGGCTTGGCCAGAAACAAAAGAGCTCGGTGAAACTCTCCTTTCGTCGCGTGGCAGTCCTGGTCCTTGTTCTGTCCGCTGCGCTGGGAACGGTCGTGCTGCCATCCCCGAGGGCCGGTGGAGGAGGCTCCAATCGCGCGGGCGTGGTTGTGCGACAGAGCGATGGAACCGTTCGCGACATGTGCGTCTTCTTCGATGAAGAAGAGATCTCCGGGTACGAGCTGCTCGTTCGTTCAGGCTTCGACTTCGAGGACGAAAACTTCGGTTACGGACATGCCATATGCAAGATCGGCCCGGACGGATGCGACACATCCCAAGGCCAGGATTGCTTCTGCGACAAGTCCAAGTCGTGGAACTACCTCACCCGCAACAAAGGTGACCCGACCTGGGATCTGTCTCCGGTTGGCGCCGACTCGCGTGATGTCCGGGACGGCGATCTCGACGGTTGGTCTTGGGGCCCGAACGGTTCGCCTCCCAAGCCACCGGCAATGCCGTTCTCGGATGTTTGTCCGGCAGCTGCGGCTGCAACAAGCACGCCCCGGACGGTCCCGCCTTCGGGAGGAAAGAGCGGCGGCGGCGGCGACAGTCCTCCTTCCTCGGCCGGCAGATCCGATCCGGACGGCGGTTCGGATCCAGCAGCGGGCAGGACGGAAACAGCCAGGCTCGAGCTCGAAGACGGCATCTCGCCCGAGCCTTCGGCCGGGAGCTCGCCAAAGTCAACGAACGGCGAACGCACCACTGCGCAGGAGTCCACGGACTCTGACGACACCGAGCCGGCCAGCTACCTGATGTTTGGAGGTTTCGCGCTCGGTTTCGCAGTGCTGGCTACGGCGCTCTACTTCATGCGGAGACGAAGAGCCCAGTCAGATACATAACGAGCACCCCTGCCGTGAAGCCGAGTGCGTTCAGCGGTGACGTTATTCCTTTGCCCTGCTTGGCGAGGAGCTTCCCGACCTCCCAAATGACCTGGACGATCGCACCCGCACCGATCGCGAGGAATAGAACAGCGAGTACCGGCGAGTAAGCCAGGCCGCCGAACCACGTCCCGAAGATCGTGGGTACGCCGGCAACAACACCGAGAAGGATGAGTTGTCTGATGCTCGGGCGTGCACGAGCCAACGGAGTGACGATGCCGAGTCCCTCCGTGATGTTGTGCAGCGTGAATCCGAGTATCAAGAACGTCGTCAGCCCGACCTCTCCGAGTGAGTAAGCAGCACCGATCGCGAGTCCTTCGCCGAGGTTGTGGAGTCCGATACCGATCGCGATGAGAGCAGCGACGTAGGACGCGGTCATCTCGGTTCGGCGCTGGCGCAGCCAGCCGTCGACTCCCCACAGCACCGCGAGCGCGGCGATGAACCCGAGGACGATCAGCCCGACACCCTGGAATGCGCCGGCTACTCCTCCGGAGATCTCCAGAGCTTCGTCGATTGCATCGACGGCGAGGAAGACCAACAATCCGGCGGTCAGTGCAAGGAAGAAGCCAACCCATTGCTCGGGAAGGCGACGCACGAAGGGCAGCCAGCACAGGCCGAGGAAAACCGGAATAACTCCGACGAAGATGCCGACGAGCGTGAACGTCCAAAGTGCACTGGCGTCGACTTCGGGGGTCTCGACGGCGACGGCGATCTCGTGTTCGAACTTCACGCCTGAGGAAGACACGAGCACAAGGTGGTGGGTCTCACCGTCAACCCAGGGGTAAGGCACGTGAAGTGTGGCCGTGCCGAGCCGGCCCACTTCGGCGTCCGGAGATACCGTGAACTGCCAATACGCGTCGTCGACGAGAACTTGGGCGATCTTCACGGGGTCTGGGCCTCCGTTGCGAACCTTCACGACGATGTCTTGCGGATCGCTCTTCAGAGTCACGCGCTCGAAGGTGAGCTCCTCGACGGGCGGGAAGGCTTCACGCACTCCCTCGAGAGGATCGGTGCGCACGAACGCGAAGATCACGAGCCCGAGTGCGATCAATGGAAGAAGACCGAAAACTACTACGCGAGATGTCGTCCTGCTTTCCGGCTTCTTCTCGCTAACGCTCATGAGCGGCCCTCAACGACATCGAAGAACCCCATCCAGCCGAGTTCGACGAACTCCGACTGATGGGCATGGAACATGTGCATCCCGGGTTCGAAGTCGTGGAAGTGGAACTCGAGGATCCCCCTCTGCGCCTGAGCCTGCATGATCATGTCGGTGAACACGGTCGGGGTCGAGCGACGTGCCCGTGTCGTAGTAGTTGAAGAAGTTCCCGTGCAAGTGGAACGAGTTGATCGGATCGAACTCCGTGAGGTTGACGAGGTAAAGCCGAACCTCTTCGTCGGTACCGACTCGGATAGGTGCGTTCTGATAGGCGAACGCGACGGTGTTAACGGCGTAGACCTCGTTCTCCGCGTCGAAGTCGGTGTCGAATGCGTTCATGACCATGACCATCTCTTTGATGCCGGCGTCACGCGCACCTTCAAAGGTTCGCCTCGTTGCTGCTTCGACTTGGTCACCGTGCTTGGCAGGGTCCGGATCGATGATGAATGCGCCGTACAGACCTTTGTGGATGTGACGCTTCAAGGGAGCCGAGTGGCAGTGGTAAAGGTGGCAGCCGAATGGGCCCGGCGTCGAACTCGTAGACCGTTCTGTCGTTGGGCTGGACGTCGCCGGCACCGATCCCGGGCACACCGTCCATGCGGGCCGAGTGGAAGCCGTGGAAGTGGATCGTGTGCGGGTGTGAGCTGCCGTTGATGAACTCGATACGCAGCCGGTCTCCTTCGGTGGCTCGAAGGGTCGGTCCTGGCACGCGGCCGTTGTACGTCCACGCCGGGAAGAACAAGCCCGGCGCGATCTCGATCTCTCGATCCTGCGCAACGACCGTGTACTCGCGAACGGTCTGACCGTTGGCTGCACGCGATACTTCACCGAAGTCCCAGTCGTAGAGGATCTCGGAAGGGTCGAAGCCGTTCTTCTTGTGGTCGACCGTCCCGACGGTTCCCATCGCTCCATGACCCGTGTGCACCGCTTCGTCCGAACCTTGCTGTGCGTGCGAATGGGTTTGGGCATTGACCATTCGTCCCAGCAGTCCTCCGGACACCGCCGTCGCTGCGCCGATCCCACCGGCGCGCCGCAAAAGATCACGTCGCGAGATCTTCATGCCGCTCCCTCTCCGGGTGCCGCCGCTACTTGGACGGCTTCAGCCGCGTCCGATCCGACGACGATGTCGCTTCCGTCGACTTCGACACGGATGCCACCCCTGAAACGGGATTACCTCCGTTACACGGATCAGCGCGCCCGGACGCAACCCCAGTTCGGCGAGATGACGCAGAAGATCGGGGTCTCGGTCGCTCACGCGACGAACAACGAAACTCTCACCCGGACTCGACGCGTGCCGAGCGTTGGATACACGTCTTCGTCCAGCTCCAGACCCGCGGTCGGTATCGGATGTCCGTGCGGATCCTCCGTCGGGTAGCCGAGCAGCTCATCGAGACGCGACTCGAGTTCCTCCGAGATGTGGTGCTCAAGCGCGTCGGCCTCGGCGTGCACCTTGTCCCACGGCATCCCGACGACCTCGGCGAGATAGAGCTCGAGAAGGCGGTGGTGGCGGATCATCTCGACGGCTTCGCGTGTTCCGCGCTTCGTAAGTCGCACACCGCGATAAGGGCGATGGCTGGCGTAACCCATCTCGTCGAGCCGGCGAAGCATCCCTGAAACGGACGGAGCCTTCACGCCTAGGCGATCGGCGAGCGCCGACGTCGGTACCTCACTTCTGCTCCCGCCCAACTGATAGATGGCCTTCAGATAGTCCTGGACGGCGGTAGTCTCGGCCATATTTAGCCGAGCCTAACTCATTTCTTAGGCGAAACGCACGGCAGACAGAAGCTCGCTTGCGTCAAAAGCACCGACGATCCCGGGCCGGCCGCTCAGGTAATCGGCGATCTGAAAGTCCGACATGTGATGCGACTCGCGTAACCCCTGAGCGACATGACGCAGGTATTCGGGAGAGGGTTTGCGGTGCTCGGCGATTCGATCCGTCACCGTCAGAACGTCGCGTCCTTCGTGCTCCCCAACGCATACGACCAACGGATAGAAGCCCGACTTCAAGTCAAAAGATTCTCCAGGTGAAATCTCGGGCAACCTGACATCCCCCGCCGGGACGTGGTTCTCCTGCGCTGTGATGTCCTCGAACTGTTCGCGCGTTACGAGATATATCCGGCTTCGCGCTCTCTCCTTTCTTGACAGATCGAGGAAGGCAACACCGTGTCCCGTCCAGGCACGGGACTCCTTTCCGAAGACGAGTGCTCCATCGAGTCTCCAGGGCAGCGTCGTTTCTGGATCTGTGCGATCACGACACCCGGGGTAGTCGTGCAGAGCACCTTCCGGTCGTCCACCTTTGATGTAGCAGTCGAATCTTGCGCGACTCAGATTCGATCCGTACGCGGCGTACCAGACGAAGTCGGTCAAGAGTGCAGAATCGCGAGGTAGTCGCCGTCGTTGACGACGTAATCCTTGCCTTCCACGCGAACGAGCCCCTTCTCGCGCGCGGATTCGTACGAGCCGGCCGCGACCAGATCATCGAAGGAGAGCCGCTCCGCCCTAATGAAGCCCTTTTCGAGATCGGTGTGGATCGCGCCGGCCGCTTGAGGAGCTTTCGAACCTCGTGGGATGTCCCACGACCTGGCTTCTTCGGCGTTGCCGGTCAGGAAAGTTATGAGATCCATCGTTTCGAAAGCTGCGCGTAGAAACCGCTCCTGAGCCGGGGACGTGATGCCGTATTCACGAAGCAGCTCGGCGGCATCTTCTTCCGGTAGGTCGCGTGCTTCCGACTCTACGGCGCCGAGCAGTGAAACAGACGGAGCGCCGGCAGGTGCATCAACGAGTTCGTGATCGGCGTTGATAACGAGCATGTAGGGCTTGAGTGTGAGCGGCGTCCAGAGGGATGCTGTTTGCAGCTGCTCCGGGGTCCAATCCACCTCAGACAACCAATGCCCGTCCGATAACGCCGCTTCTGCCTTTTCGGCGACTTCGAGCTCCAGCGGTGAACCGGCCTTGGCCTGCTTGGCTGCCCGGTCACGAACCTTCTCCATCGTCGACAGGTCGGCGACCGCAAGCTCAGCGCGAAACGAGGAAAGATCTCGCGCGACGTCGACGTCGTCGCCAAAGGACCTGAGAACGATGGCCAGCGCATCAGTCGCGCGCGCAGCGCCGAGCGAGTGCGGATCGAGACCGGCAACATCGACGATCTCCAGCTGCGCATATGTCGTCTTCTTCGATCGGTAGATCTCGGCCAGCTTGTCGGTGCGAGCGTCCGGCACCGAAACAACGGCGACCGGAGCGTTGGATCCGCGCTGAGGAACATGTCCGGACACGGCGGTGAACACCGTCGACTTTCCAGACGTGGGCAGACCCACAAGGGCAACGTCACGCATCCTGCGACTATACGGACGTGAGGAACGTCAAAACGCGTCCGTACACACCTACGGGACTGCTGGCGATGACCAGCGGCGTGACCGTTTGGGGCATCGGCGTCATCGTTATCAAGCTCACGGTCTCCCCGTTCATGGTCGTTTCCGTCTACCGTCACGCATTTTCGATCCCGATCCTTTTCGTGGCGTGGATGTTCCACTCGGACAGAAGCTTGCCGTGGCGCGCAGCCAGCTTCGGAGGAGTTCTCTTCGCTCTGCACCAGATCGCACATCTCAGTTCGCTTCGCTATTCGACCGCTGCGGTGGTAACGATCCTTTTCTCACTTCAACCGATCTTGGTCGGGACCTTCGGCGGACGCATCACAGGAGACAAGGCGACAAAGGCCTTCTTCGGATGGTCGGCGGTGGCCATCTGCGGCTGTGTCGTCCTCGTCGCCGCGTCATTCGGGCAGGCAGAGGCCACACCGCTGGGCACACTGCTCGCGACCTTGAATCTTGTGGCGTGGTCTGCCTATTACCTGGCAACCAAGCGCGCACGAGCGGCCACAGGAACGATCTCGTGGCTGCTGGTGATGACGATCGTCTCCGGCTTGATCGTCACTGCGATCGCGCTGATCGCGAACGAACCGTTCTTCGATGCGGACGCTGAAGAGTGGATCAAGCTCATCGCCATCGCTCTGGGCCCGGCGACGTTGGGCCATTTCCTGGTTACGTGGGCGCAGCCTAGGATCCACGTCGCGGCGTCCTCGAGCCTCAACCTGCTGGTGCCGATCGTTGCTTCCTTGGGGGCCGCTCTATTCCTCGACGAAGCGTTCGGTCCCTTACACGCGCTCGGTGCGGCCATCGCCCTGGGCGGTACGGCCGTCGCGATGCGAAGGCTGCCGCCACCCGTTGTCGAGGAGGCCACCGAGCGCTTCGGGGAGGTCGCGACCTAAGTCCATGCGCCTGCGGTTTGGCCGATGGTAATTAGGAGGAAGAGATGAACATGTTCGAGGCCAACGATCACGAGCAGGTCGTGTTCTGCCAGGACCGCGCGACCGGGTTGCGCTCGATCATCGCCATCCACTCGACGCGACTCGGCCCGTCCTTGGGCGGCACACGCTTCTATCCCTTCGAAACCGAAGCCGATGCCCTGGCCGACGTTCTTCGACTCTCACGCGCCATGACGTACAAGTCCGCCGCCGCAGGCTTGGACCTCGGTGGCGGAAAGGCGGTTGTGATCGGAGATCCGAAGAGTGACAAGACACAAGCCCTACTCACTTCGTACGCGAAGTACGTCGATTCACTCGGAGGTCGCTACATAACGACAGAAGACGTAGGCACAACCGTCGCCGACATGAACGTCATCCGCACTCAAACGAACCGCGTCGCTGGATTCGCGGTACAAGATGGAGGCTCCGGCGACCCATCGGAGGCGACGGGATGGGGTGCTTTCTCCGCGATCCGATCGCTTGCAAAACGATTGTGGGGGTCGGAGTCTTTGGACGGACGTCACGTCGCGATCCAAGGGGTTGGCAAGGTCGGCTCTTATCTGGCCGGGCATCTGGCCGGCGCCGGAGCGCGGCTGACGATCGCCGACGTGACGCCGGAGGCATCCGAAAGGATCAAGGCCGCGCACGGAGCGGAAGTGGTGGCCCCCGACGAGATCCACAAGGTCGAGTGCGACATCTTCGCGCCGTGCGCATTGGGCGGTGCATTGAATCCGGCAACGATCTCAGAGTTGTCCTGTACGGCCGTTGCCGGTTGCGCCAACAATCAGCTGGCCACTCCCGAGTCGGCGCAGATACTCGCCGATCGTTCGATCGTTTACGCCCCCGACTACATCGTCAACGCGGGCGGGGTGATCAACATCTCTTACGAGCTTGCACCGGGTGGATACAACCGTGATGAGGCCTTCGCGCACTGCGCCCGGATCGGCGAGACGCTCGAGCGCGTTCTCGACACGGCCGCGGAACTGAAGATCACTACAGCCGCGGCCGCCGATCGGCTCGCGGAGTCGCGCTTCAAGGCTGGCAGATAGTAGGAAGGTTCCATGCCGGCCGAGGTACAAGGTGTCATCTCGCGCTCGAGGGGTGAACCCGTGACGCTCGAAACCGTATTGGTACCGGAGCCGGGGCCAGGCGAGGTTCGCGTGAAGGTGCAAGCGTGCGGTGTGTGCCACACCGACCTTCATTACCGGGAAGGTGCGATCAACGACGACTTCCCTTTCTTGCTCGGACATGAAGCAGCCGGCGTGATCGACTCGACCGGCGAAGGTGTGGACAACGTCGCCGTCGGAGATTTCGTGATCATCGCCTGGCGTGCTCCTTGCGGCACGTGCCGGTCGTGTCGTCGCGGGCGGCCGTGGTACTGCTTCGAAAGCCAGAACGCATCACAGCCGATGACGCTTGCCGACGGCACGAAGCTAAGTCCGGCGCTGGGCATCGGCGCTTTCGCCGAGCTGACGCTGGTAGCTGCCGGTCAGGCCGTGCGCGTCGACCCGGCTGCTAAGCCCGAAGCTGCGGGCCTCATCGGTTGCGGCGTGATGGCCGGGCTCGGCGCAGCCATGTACACGGGCGGCGTCTCGCATGGCGATTCTGTCGCCGTTTTCGGATGCGGTGGAGTCGGAGACTCTGCGATCCTCGGCTCCCAACTCGCGGGTGCCGGCAAGATCATCGCCGTCGACGTCGACGCAAAAAAGCTCGAATGGGCCAAGGGATTCGGCGCAACCGACACCGTCGACGCGAGCAAGACCGACCCCGTCGAAGCGATCAAGGAGCTGACCGAGGGGTTTGGTGTGGACGTCGCTATCGAAGCCGTCGGACGTCCGGAAACGATGGTTCAAGCCTTCTATTCGCGCGATCTTGCGGGCACACTCGTTCAGGTGGGCGTGCCCGACCCGGCGATGAAAGTCGAGCTGCCGATGATCGAGTTCTTCGGACGAGGCGGCGCGCTCAAGCCCTCTTGGTACGGCGACTGCCTACCCTCCCGGGACTTTCCCATGCTCATCGACCTGCACCTCCAGGGGCGCATAGACCTGGGCAAGTTCGTGAGCGAGACCATCGCCATCGACGAGGTCGAGCAGGCCTTCGAGAAGATGCAGCGCGGCGAAGTGCTGCGTTCGGTCGTCCTTATCTAGAGCTCATACGCCGACCGATGATTCGCCGGAGATCAACTGCAGCGATCGCTGCGCGAGCATGGGAACCACCGCATCCAACGCAGAGAACATCGAGTCGTCCGCCTGTCCCTGCTTGAAGCGGTGGTTGGACCCTTCCATGATGATCGCGATCTTCCAGCCCGCGAACGCGCAATAGAACCGAAGATCGTCCAGCCCCCGACCGGTTCTGGACGCGTACCTCTTGGCCATGTCGGCTCTGGTCGGAAAACCCTCATGCGCACCCTGATCGATCGGTGTCGCACCGGCCGAACTCGACTCCGGAGAGAAATAGAGCATCCAGCCAAGGTCGACGAGCGGGTCCCCGATGGTAGAGATCTCCCAATCCACGACCGCGGCGATGCGCGGCGGTGCATCCGGCGCGTACATGACATTGTCGAGCTTGTAGTCCCCGTGTGTAAGTGACACATCTTTCTGTTTCGGAGTGTTTGCACGGAGCCAGTTGCCGACTTCGTCTATCTCGGGGACCTCGCGATGACGAACTCCGTGGTACAGCTGCTGCATGCGCTGGAGATTTCGCGAAAGGAACTCTTCCGGCTTCTTGGCCATCTCTTCCAGGCCCAGCGCGCGCCAATCGACGCCGTGGATGTCGGCGAGCTTGTCGCACAGCTCGAAGCCGACCCCTCGCCGGTGTTCGTCCGACGAGAACACATCCGGTACCGCCCCACGGATCACGATCCCTTCCACGTATTCCATGAGATAGAACGGCGCACCGATGTAGCTCTCGTCTTGGCAAAGATCAACGGGAGGCGGGACCGGTACCGGCATCCCCGCATCCGCGAGCGCTTTCGTTACCCCGTACTCACGATGCATCTCGTGCGTTCCGGCCTGGATATTGCCGCGCGGCGGACGGCGGAGCACCCAGCGCTCCTCGCCACGGCGGATCGAGAAGTTCAGGTTCGAGTGGCCGTCACCCAAGCGCTCGACCGACAGCTCCGCTTCCGAGGGCCCGAACCGGGAGTCGAGATAGGAACGAAGCCCGGCGGCCGGAATTAGATGCTCGAAATCCTCACTCACGCCCCTCCCCCTCGAAACTTTTGTTCGGCGCGCCGTGCCTGCGGCATCTCGCGGAGCGCCGACGGCGTTAAGGGAAGCATCGCACGCACGAGTTTGTGCGACCACCCGGCGATCTGACGCCCGACGAGATTCTGTCCGAGCCCGTACTCACTTCTGACCTTGGGGGGCAGGAGGGAAGCGGTCACCGCGACCGTCGGCCATAGGACCGGCTTGGGCACGAAACGGAGATTCGGATAGAGGATGTCTCGTATCAGAGCCCGCTGGAATGGCGCGATCGCGATCGCGTCCGAAGAGATCATGTCGTCGAAGTACTCACGGAAGGCCGCGACGTCTCGGGGGAGAACATCGGCCGGAACCCGGAGCAACTCGGCCGCGACCTTCGATTCTTCGTACGCCTGCTCGAGCTCGGCCTCCGACAGGGGACGGACATAACGGCCGAACACTTTGAAGGTCGTGTCAACGAGAGTGGCGTGCACCCAGAGCAGCAACTCGGGATCCGTCGCGTAGTAGGGAGTCCCGGCAGCGAAACGGCCGGCCGATTCCGGCAGCGTCCCGTGCACGCGTTCGTGTACTGAGTTGATCTTTGCCGCAGCTGCCTCAGCTTCGGCTTTGGTCCCGTAAACCATCGCAAGCGTGGCATCCAGAGTTCGCCGTAGCCGCGCGAAAGGGTCGGAAGCGAAGTTGGAGTAGTCCGCGACCCCCGCCGCCACCAAAGGGTGTGCCAGCTGAAGCAGCAATGCGCGCGGTCCGCCGACCAGCAAAACGCGCTCGCGCGTTAACTGCCATGTCAAGGTGGTCGGCCCGTAAAACCCCTGGTCATCGCCCATATAACCCGTCTGCGGATCTTGAGGAAGTGTAGTCCATCGACTGCGTTTACCAGTGTTCACTAGTGCACTAGCGGCATCGTTGACACTTCGGTAAGGTCTGGAAAACTTCCCGGAGCCCCAACTGCTGGGGACTCAGGCCAGAGCCAATCTCAGAATCGCCGGGCAGGCGATCCCAAGGGAGACAAGAGCTGATGCTGCACGACGACTTGCGGGCTTACGCGATCGTGGCCGTCCTTGCCATCGCGACTGTTCTAACCGGATGGCCCAAGGCCGACGGTGCCGACAAACCAAGTGCCGCCGTCACTGAGTCGGCAACCGGCAAGGCAACCAAGAAGACCAAGCGCAAGGCAGTAACCACCGCTCTCAAGCAGAAGGACTCGCCGGAGATCCTCCTCTGGCCCGGAAACATGTTCTGGGGTCGCCCAAATGAAACCAAGCGCGTGGTGATCCATCCTCTGAAAGCTGTGGCCGCTAAGCCCCAGGAAGTGCTCAAGGCGGAGTTCCCGAGGGTCAAGACTCCCTCGACCATCATCAAGAAGGTGATGGAGGTAGCTCGCGAGCAGCTCGGCGATCCCTACCGCTACGGAGCCGCCGGCCCCGACCGTTTCGACTGCTCGGGCTTCACGCAATTCGTTTGGAA
The DNA here is from genome assembly GCA_963766295.1 of uncultured Actinomycetes bacterium. GTDB lineage: Bacteria > Actinomycetota > JAICYB01 > JAICYB01 > JAICYB01 > JBBDRJ01. The sequence goes on from CAVXYW010000001.1 coordinate 235,894, forward strand.
GCACGTCGGCGTCGGTCTGCCCCACAGCTCACGAGGGCAATTCAACATGTTCCCGCGCGTCGCCCTAGCCGATCTGAAGCCGGGAGATCTCGTTTACTCCCCCGGGCACATCGGGATGTACGTCGGGGAGGGCAAGATGATCCACTCGCCCCAGACAGGTGGGCATGTGGAGATCGTTCCGCTGCACGGCAACGCCGTTGGTGGGGCCCGTCCCATCGCCAATTAGGCTTTCGTCCCGCCGAGCGCGGGCCGTCCAAGATGTCCTAGCGTTGGCACCCATGCTGCGGGGCCTCCTGTTGTTCATCGCCGTACTTCTCGTCGCCGCTTCGGTTCCGCATCCGGCGCATGCACAGGTGGTGAGCGATGCGACACCTGTGGTCATCAAGGGACACGGAGCCGCTCACGGCTTCGGACTGGCGATGGACGGCGTCGAAGGACAAGCCCGCGCCGGGTGGGACCACGACAAGATCCTGTCGCTCTTCTATCCGGGGACGGAGAACAGCACCAGGTCGGGGACGATCCGCGTCGGTCTGGGCGATGGTGGCGGCCAGCGACTGACGCTTCCTTCGGGAGGAGAGATCTCCGACCGGCCTTTCGGTTCTGGGTCGGGGGACGGCTATCCCATCCGAATAAGTCCGGGCGGTGCGGTCGAGATCGGCGAGAGCAGTGGTGGGCTGACGTTGCGAACCGTTGGTGCGGCATCGGGAGCCCAAGCAGCCGGCGGAGGCGAACGTGGATCGCGCTACGCGCAGATCGGGCAAGAGGAAGAGCCGATACTTTCTCCCCTCCCATCGCTCGCGCCCACTCCGACACCCGCTTCCAAGAAACCACCGGTCGCGGAACCAACACCTCGTCCGGCTCCTCCGAAGGTAAGCGCGTTCTGGATCAGAGGATCCGGTAACCCTGCACTCGTCGGAGTCGACCGGACCGGCCGGCGGTATCGCGGCGTGATGGAAGTCCGTCGCATCGGCGGCGGCTCAACTCGCGTCGTGAACCACGTGGACCTGGAGACCTACGTCGCCGGCATCGCCGAAGAAAAAGGACAGGGCTGGCCGCTCGAGGGCTTGAAGGTGCTCGCCGTGGCCGCGCGCACGCTCGGCGTCGCGACTATGACTTGGCTCGGTAAGCATCGCGACAAGGGCTACGACATATGCCCCTCCGGCAATTGCCAGGTCTACCTCGGCTACGACGGCGAAGAACCTGCGATGCGTCGCGCAGTGGCCGAGACGGCCGGGAAGATAAGGACGCACAACGGCCGTGCGCTGATGGCGATGTACCACGGCAACGGCGGCGGCCAGACGGAGACCTATGCCACTGCGACCGAAGGTCGAAGCCTGACGCACCCGTATCTGAAGTCCGTTAAATACCCGCACGCCGATCCGAGCACCTGGGAGAAGCGGACGAACATGTCCGAGATAGCCGGCGCCTTGCGCGCGCAAGGAGTTGACGTCCCGCATCCACTCCAGCTCGTGGCCGTCACCGAAAGGGGCGATTCCCCGCGCGTTCTGCGGCTTCGAGTAGCCGGAGGACGCGACGATCAAACCATCGTGCGCGGCGCAACCTTCAAGACGGCACTGAGACTCCGGTCTGCATGGTTCGACATCGAGATTCCCCGCGATCCCGTCACGGCGGTGCTCGGACGAGCCGTTGCGACGGTTGGGGCACCGGCGAAGTTGCCGGCGCGTCAAGACGCTGCGGCAACATCGTCCGGCTTCCCGTGGTTACCTACCGGTGCCGCGTCGGCAGCGACGATCCTCGTCGCGGCCGCCGCGTTACTGGTCGCTCAGGGAGCCGGGACTAAGCGTCTGGCGGTGGCGGACCGGTGGCGCGGTCTCGCGCGGCGAGCCCGGCGATCAACCGCTTGGCGAGAGCCGTAACGCCGAAAACCTTCATCACCCGCGGGGCGATGTCGGGAAACATCTGCTCCGCGACGATCACCGGCCGCATGGGTGTCGGATTAACTATGAGCTCTGCGGAATTCCGTTTGATCGCTTTCACGACGGCTTCTGCAACCTTCTCCGGCTTGGAAACTCCGAGCAGCCGCGAAGCCTGGACGCCCGTGTCTCGCTGCATGTCCGCATACATGCCCTCGTCGGCAACAAAACCGGGACAAACCGCAGAGCATCCGACATCGGTGTCCGCGAGCTCAGCGCGTAGTACGTGCGTGAGCATGATCAGCGCAGCCTTCGTGGCCGCGTATGGAGCCTCGCAGGGAAATCCGCCTTTGCCTGCAAGCGACGCGAGCTGCACGATGTGCCCACGGTTGCGTTCGATCATCTGAGGCAGGACGAGACGGGTGAGCAGCATCGGCGCTGTCAGGTTCACCTGGATCAGCTGCTCGATCTCCTCCGGCGGATAAGACTGATAAGGATGCGCGGTCAAGATGCCCGCGTTGTTTACCAGGATGTCGATAGGGCCAAGCTCGGCTTCGCTGCTGGTTACAAGCGCCTCGAGCTGCGCACGATCGGTCACATCGGTAGGGATGCTCACCACTGTTACTCCCTTGGCTGCGATGTCCCCGCGCACCTTCTCCAGACCCTCGGCTGACCGTGCAGCGAGTACGAGGTTGACGCCTTCATCGGCAAGTGCATCCGCGATGACCACGCCGAGTCCGCGCGACGCGCCGGTAACGATCGCGTTCGCTCCTCTCAAGTCCTTCATCCGACTCCCCTTTCAACCAAGCCTCGGTGTTCGTTCAAGAAGTCGACGATGTGCTGGTGGAACTGTGGGTTGTTGACGACGTTCAGGTGAGTCCCACCCACCGCTTCCGCCCTGGCTCCCGGGATCTTGTCGGCGAGGACCTGCACGTCACCGGCCAACGGATCGTTGTCGGAACCAAGCACTAGGACCGGTACGTTTATCGCCTCGAGATCGTCCATCGGTGAGCGACTGGCGCTTTGCAACGCAGCGAGAGCCTTCCGGTCGGCGCGCGTAAGGTCCGCAAAATCACGGAACGACTTCGCGATCGGGTTCGTGATCGTTGACTTGTCCTCCGCGGTCATGGCGTCGGCGAGAAAGTTGCCGCCCTCGGCCCGGACCATGATCGTGTGCGAACCGACACCGCCCAGCACGGCCGCCTTCACGCGATCGTCCGCCTTGATCAGACCGACGGTGTTGATCGATCCCATCGAAAACCCCACGACCAGCGCACTGGAGATCGACAGGTGCTCGAACATCGCTTGTGCGTCGCGAACCATCGTGTCCCCGGCGTACGCCTCGGGTTCATGCGGCTTGTCCGACAGGCCGTGCCCTCGTTGGTCGAGTGCGATGGCCTTAAATCCGGCGCGCACTAGTGCATCCACGACCCCTGGTCGCACCCAGTTGATGAACGAGTCGGAAGCAAACCCGTGCAGTAGAAGGACGGGCACCCCGTCACCATCCACCTCATAGGCGAGCGCTACTTGGTCGAACGACTCAAAGCGCGGCATGAGGGTTAGCATCATCGGAGATGACCTCGCTCGTCTACCTGTCGCGCCCCGAGTTGCGTCGCCCTTTCCTGATCGCCGGGTTCGAGGGGTGGAGCGACGCCGGCGATGCGGCTACATCTGCCGTGGGATATCTAAGTGGAACCTGGGACGCCAAACCACTCGCCTCGATCGATCCCGAGGAGTTCTTCGATTTCCAGGCACATCGTCCGTTGGTCCGCGTGAACGAGGAAGGGATACGCGAGATCACGTGGCCGGCGACCGAGTTCAAGCACGCCAGTGTTCCCGGTGTCGAACGCGATGTCGTCCTGCTTCAGGGCATCGAGCCATCGATGCGCTGGCCCACATTCACCAAACACGTCCTCGACGTGGCTCGCGAATCGGGAGCCGAGCTCGTTGTAGGTCTCGGCGCGTTGCTGGCCGGCCGGCCTCACACTAGGCCGATCCGAGTTTCGGGAACCGCGTCGACGCCGGAGCTCTCGTCGCGCTTCGGACTGGCCAACCCGCGCTATGAGGGACCGACGGGCATCCTCGGCGTCCTTATGGACGCATGCCGCCGAGAGGACATACCGGCGGTGACTCTGTGGGGCTGGGTTCCCCATTACCTGCAAGGGAGTCCTTCGCCACCTGCAGCGCTGGCCGTCCTGCAAAGGCTGTCGGCGTTACTCGAGGTACCGATCGATCTCACGGAGCTTGAAGAGCGGTCACGTTCTCACGAGGCCCGAGTCGATGAAGCCGTGCGATCGGATCCCGACATCACGGCAACCGTCGAAGAGCTCGAGCGTCAAGCCGACGCCGAGGACATGAACGAGATCCCGTCCGGCGAAGAACTCGCCGCGGAAGTCGAGCGCTACTTGAAGGACCAGCGCGGCGAGCGGTGAACCTCGTAGATCTTGGCATCATCCTCGTTCTCGGACTGGCCGCGGCGCACGGAGTAACACAAGGAGCGGCGCTTCAGGTCCTCTCGTTCGGCGGTTTCTGGATCGGATTGCTGCTAGGCGCCACGCTGGCGCCGGTCACGTCGAGCATCGCCGACTCCGACTTCGCGAACGTATTCGTCTCGCTTATCACTTTTCTGGGCTTGGCGCTCTTGGGCGGGGCGATCGGTCGGTACGTGGGCACTCACGCGTGGGGCGCACTGCGGCGGAGGAACCTCGGTGCTCCGGACGCCGTCCTCGGCTCAGTAGTCGCCGTGATCGCGGCATTGGCCGCTGTGTGGTTGCTGGCGATCCTTTTGACCGCCGGTCCGACACGCAACGTTGCGCGCGCGGTGAATCAGTCGGTAATCGTTCGAACGCTGGTGGATCGCCTACCGCCGGCCCCGAGCGTGTTCGCAAGACTCCAGCAGTTCATCGCCACAACGCCTTTCCCTCGCGTCTTCGAGGGAATCGAGCCGATCCCGGCCGGCCCCATCCAGGTGCCGGACAACGCATTGGTGCAAGCGGCGGTCAACGCCGCCCAACGATCGACGGTTCGCATCACGGGGGTAGGTTGCGGCGGGATACAAACGGGCTCGGGCTTCGTGGCTGGAGACGGACTCGTAGTGACGAATGCTCACGTCGTGGCCGGAATCACGGCTCCCCAAATCGAGGACTCGAACGGAACGCACCGATCGACACCCGTCCTTTTCGATCCGGCCCTTGACGTTGCGGTCCTGAGAACGAGTACAAGCCTGGCGGGCTCGGCTCTACCCGTCCTCAACGCCGAGGTGCAGCGCGGACAGGGAGGTGCGGTGCTCGGCTATCCCGGCGGTGGAGCCTTCCAGGCGGGGCCGGGAGCTGTACTTCGGAAATTCGTTGCGACCGGACGAGACATTTACGGCCGCAACCTGACCAGACGGGACGTGTACCAGGTGCAGGCCCAGATCAAGCAGGGCAATTCGGGCGGGCCCTTCGTCCGACAGGACGGAACAGTGGTTGGCGTTATCTTCGCGGCGTCGACATCCGAGGCCAATGTGGGCTACGCGCTGACTTCTCAAGAGATCGTTCCGCGAGTTCAACAAGCGCGCGGATCGGGTGAGGTAGACACGGGACCCTGCGCGTAGCGGGCGCAGCCGTTAGCAGTGCACTTGTCATTGGCAATGACTGGTGACGCATCATGCATGCGATGGAAGTCATCCTCGTCCCGACCACCCATTGGGACCGCGAGTGGTATCGCACGTTCCAGGCCTTCCGGTCCCGGCTGGTCGACACGGTCGATTTCGTTCTCGGCCTAATCGATAGCGATCCCGGCTACACCTTCCTGCTGGACGGGCAAACCATCGTTTGCGAGGACTACGCCGAGATAAGACCACAACGGCGAGCCGACCTTGAGCGGCACATCCGTGAAGGCCGAGTCGAGATCGGTCCCTGGTACGTGCAGCCGGACTCCCTGATCCCCGGCGGCGAAGCTCACGTGCGCAACCTGCTCGAGGGCCGCCGCGCGGGTGAGGAGTTCGGACCGGTTTCCCGTGTCGCCTACACACCGGACTCCTTCGGCCACCCAGCTCAGTTCCCGCAGATGTTCGCCGGATTCGGTATGCAGCACTTCGTGTACTGGCGCGGCAACTCCGACGAGATCGCCGAGCTCCCCGCCGAGTACGCATGGGTCGCTCCAGACGGCACCGCGATCGTGGCCTGTCACCTGTGGCGAGGTTACGGCGCAGCTGCCGGGCTGCCGCGCGATGTCGATCACGCCGTTGGCCGGCTTAGGAAGGCCGTTGAGGACCTGGCGGCTCGCACGAAAACCGATCGCGTTCTGCTTCTTGCCGGCACGGACCATCAGCCTCCGGACCCGCACACTCGAGAGGTGTGCGAAGCGCTGGCATCAGAAACGGGATGGACGGTGCAACGCGGAGTCTTGAGGGACTTCGTCGATGGACTGACGTTCGACGGAAGGACCGAATTCCGAGGAGAGCTCCTGGGCGGACGGATCGCGAACCTCCTGCCGTCGGTGTGGTCGACCCGCACCTACTTGAAGATCGAGAACCGGACATGCGAGACCGCTTTGGACGGCTGGGCCGAACCATGGGTGGCTCTGGGACGAGCACTTGGGTGTGAGGATGAGAGCCCGTCGATCCGTCTTGCTTGGCGCCAGCTGCTGCAGAACCAAGCGCACGACTCGATCTGCGGCTGCTCACAGGACGCCGTCCACGAACAGATGCTTGCACGCTACGACGCGGCGCGCGAGATCGCGCGCGAGACAACCGCACGCGTTTGCGAACGACTCGCAGGCCTCGGCCCCCAACGACGAGTCGACTGGACTACCGACATCGACATCGCGGTTTTCAATCCATCGCCGCATGCGCGTACCGATGTCGTGCGCTTCCCGCTGCAAGGCTTTCCGCCCTTCGACAACGCCGAACGACACGGGATCCATCCGATCAACTGGTCGAACATGAGACCGATCGGATACGAGATCGACGGGAAGCCCGCACGGCTGGTTCCCGTCGAGACACACGATCGCGTTCGCATCATCAACGAGCAGCAGGATTGGGACCTCGAGTTCGTTGCGCCGGACGTTCCGGCTTTCGGCTATCGCAAGTTCACGATGAAGCGAAGCGAAACCGAAAGCCCGGACGCGGTCGATGACGGGCGCTCGATCGAAGCCGGATCGGTTTTTGTCGAAGCGAACGACGACGGAACGATCGACGTCTCGTTCGCCGATAAGAAGTTCACCGGCCTCTTCGATCTCGAGAACATCGGCGACCGCGGCGATACCTACGACTTCGATCCGGTACCTGGTGAGTGGAAGATCGGCGATGTCCGCACAGAGCGGGTCATCAACCCGAATGGAATCCAGCTATTGCGCACGAAGCGCTTCTTCGGCGTACCGCGGCTGGACGAAAGCAGAACGCAGCGCTCTGAAATCAACAAGTACTTGGAGCTTGAGACAGAGATACGCATCGCGCCTGGAGTCGATCGCGTCGACGTCCGGGTCGTCGTCAGGAATGAAGCGACCGATCACCGGCTGCGGATGTTGTTTCCCACGGGTGCACCCGTCGACAGGTTCAAGACGGCGACGACGTTCGACGTCGCGACGCGATCAACCGAGGTGCGCGACGGATCGCTGTGGCTGCACCCGGCTCCCGCGACCTTCCCCCATCAGGGCTGGGTGAGCGCGAACGGGCTTACGGTCGTCGCGCCCGGACTGACCGAGGGCGAAGTGACAGCCGACGGCATAGTCGCGATCACATTGCTGCGTTCCGTCGGCTGGCTCTCACGTATGGATCTGAAGACACGTCCGAGCCACGCGGGTCCGGCTTTGCCGACACCGGGCGCCCAGTGCGTCCGGACTTTCGAGGCACGTGTGTGTCTACTTCCGGGAGAAGATGCCAGCGCTGCGCGCGACGCCGAGCTCGGATTGCTTGCCACGGCCGCGGGAGCCGAGCCGATGCTCGAACCGCTCATCTCGCTCGTAACCATCGAGCCCTCCCAACTCCAGCTGAGCGCGTTGAAGCCTGCCGAAAGTGGAAAGGGATTCGTCGTCCGGGTGCTCAACCCAACCAACGAACCGATCGATGCGCGGATCGCCCTCGGTCTCGATGCGTCCATCGCGGAGATCGTTCGCCTGGACGAAACCCCGACGGACGGTGAAGTCAAACTCGACGGACGGTCATTGCTCTTCGCGGCTGCGCCGCACGCGCTGGTGTCCGTACTGATCGACTAGGCGTCAGCGGTAGTCGCGACGCCGGCTGAGCCAGCTGCCCACCGCAACACCACCGCCGAATATCGCTACGGCGGCGAACGCGGACGGGATGCCGAAAAGCAAGAGCGGGCGGCGCGTCCGCAACTCGAAAACGGGCCACCCGCATTCTCTTGCTGCTCGTTTCAGATCGGCATCCGGATTGACCGCGATTGGGTGGCCAACGAGCTCGAGCAACGGCAGGTCGTTGATCGAGTCCGAGTATGCGTAGGACTCTTCGAGGTCGATGTCCATGCGCGATGCGAGGTCGGCCACAGCCGCCGCCTTACTTTCACCGTGCAGCACACCTTCCGGTGTAAGCCGGCCCGTGTAACGACCGTTCTCGACTTCGGCCGTTGTTCCCAAAGCTCCGGTCATCTCGAGGCTCTCGGCGATCAGATCGGCCAACTCAACGGGGGATGCCGTACAGAGGTAAGTCAGATCTCCGACGTCCCGGTGGTGCTCGATGACGCGAGCGAGTCCCTCGTAGACGCGAGGAAGGATGCGTTCCTCGGCGATCTCCCTCCCCATCTCCTGCAATTCGCGCACGGCGCGTCCGGCCACGAATTCGAGGGTCGACTCGCGAGATGAATCGACGCCTTTCTCCGATTCGCCCGACACCCGGAACATCAGTTGCTGCCAGCCGAACCGAGCGATGTCGCGCACACGGTAGTAGTCACGGGCGTACATGCCCCGTGCCAGCAGGAATAGCGATGACCCGGGGATCAGGGTTTTGTCGAGGTCGAAGAAAGCGGCGCGTTGGCCCATAGTTCAATGGTAGCCCTGGTTGAACGCGTGAAGGAGAGACGTATGGATATGGATAAGGCGCTCAAGTTCATAAATGAGAATCCCCGGGCCGTTCTCGTTACGACTCGCGAGAACGGAAGGCCTCAGACCTCGCCGATCCTCGCTGCGATCGACGACGAAGGCCGACTGATCATCTCCACTCGCGAAACGGCGTACAAGGTGCGCAACCTGCGGCGCAATCCGCGAGCGTCGCTCTGCTTTCTGACAAACGAGTTCTTCGGAGGCCATGTCCAGATCGACGGAACCGCAGAGATCATCTCTCTCCCTGAAGCGATGGACTTGCTCGTCGACTACTACCGGCGCTTGTCGGGCGAGCACGACGACTGGAATGACTACCGCTCGGTCATGGAGCGCGACAAGCGAGTGATCGTTCGCGTGAACATCGAGAACGCCGGGCCCGACCGCAGCGGCTAGGCGTTACGCAGCACCCGGACGAGCAATAGAAGGACGATCGCTCCGACCGTCGCGCTGATCACCTGTGCGACCTCGTGCAGCCCGAGGGCGCGAAAGATGTATCCGCCGATGACGGCTCCCATGATTCCGATAACGAGATAAGCCAAACAGCCCCGCAACCGGGTCCGTCCTCTTACGAGGATGCTGGCTATCCAGCCCGCCACGAAACCGACGAGCAGGAACCGGATCAACTCGCGCATGATGCTCAGCATGCCCGAGATGGGTGCCCTCATCGCCAAGGGCCGCGCAGCCGACGTTTACGAATACGGAGAGGGACGGGTGCTGCGCCGATACCGCACCGACTACGACTGCGCGTACGAAGCCAAGGTGATGCGCCACGTGCACGAACACTCCTACCCCATCCCCGAGGTGTACGAAGCCGAGGGCCGGGACATCGTTATGGAGCGGTTGGACGGACAGACGATGCTCGCGGATTTCTCGCGAAGGCCCTGGTTGCTTTACAAACATGGCGCCACACTCGCCCGTCTCCTGAAGCAGCTCCATGAGATTCCGGCTCCCGATTGGCTGAACCCCAAGCACGCTGGAGAAGGGACCACGCTCGTCCATCTGGATCTGCATCCCGACAACGTGATGCTCACGCCGAATGGGCCGGTCGTGATCGACTGGTCCAACGCGGGGTGCGGAGTACCCGAAGCCGAGGTCGCCGACCTTTGGCTGATCATGTCGTGCGCCAATCCGGACGTTGGTCGGCTCGAGCGGTTCCTTATCAAGGTCGGCCGCGGACTGTTCGCTCGAAGCGTCATCAGGCACTTCGACCGAGATGCGATACGCCGTCGCTTGGAACTGGCCGCCGACTACCGCCTCCGCGATCGCAACATGACCGAGGTGGAGCGGGAGAGGATCCGAAGCTTCGTCAAGGAGTGGAAGCTCTAGGGAAACTTTGCTACTTCAGGACGATCTCCATGCCTTCGTGCGCGAGCTCCGGCGCGTCGTTGGCAGAGCCCCACAGCTCCTTCGCTCGCTTCAGGTGCACGTCCAGTTCTTCATCCGAGTGCGCAGGGTCGTGGTGGAAGAGCACGAGGTTTCGGACTTTGGTCATCAGCCCAAATGAAACGGTGTGGGCGATGCTCGAATGCCCCCAGGCTCGATGGTTCGGGTACTCGTCCTCCGTGTACTGGGAGTCGTGGAACAAAAGATCGGCTCCGTGGGCGACGGAGAAGCCCGAAACCCATTCCGGTTCCACCGTTTCGAGGTCCTGTCCCAGCGCCGGCTCGTGGTCCGGGATGTAGGCGAAGGAGCGTCCGTTCTCCTCGATCCTGAACGCGACGGTGGAGCCGCGGTGCGCCACGGGTTGCACAAGGATTCGCGCGCTTCCGATCTGCAGCTCCTCTTCGGGAACGTCGTGGTAGATCGGACGACACGGCACGTCGGCAAGATGCACCGGGAAGAGCGGTGGCGACATCAACGTCGCGATCCGGTCTTGGAGTGAGCGAAGTGGCGATGGAGGGCCCCATACATGCAGCTCGACGTCCGGGTTCCAAAGAGCGGAGAAGAATCCGATCCCTTCGACGTGATCTAGATGAAGGTGACTCAGGAAGAGATTGATCTTCTTGATCGGTTCGACCGGAGCCAGCCGGCCGTCATGGGTGGGGTGAGGGTCCGGCTGGGCCTTGCCCGTGCTCATTCCGGCGATGTGCCGTCCGAGGTCGCGGATCCCCGTACCGGCGTCGAGGATGATCAGCTCGCCGTCCTCTAGCCGAACTTCGACGCTCGAGGTGTTGCCGCCGTACTTGACCGTGCTCGGGCCGGGTGAGGCGAGCGATCCGCGGCAACCCCAGATTCGGATTCGCACGCTATCCGTTGTCCTCCAACTGCCAGAAGACGGAAACGGCGCCGCAGAACTCTCCGCCGCGTCCTATCAACGGATAAGCCGTGACGGCGATCTTGCGCTTAACACCGTCCAACCCGGTGATCCGAAGTTCACGATGCGCGGGGATGTGTTTGGTCAACGCGATGGCCGAGGGCAGCTCGGATACATCGACAGGGCTCCCGTCGAGATCACAGGGCGCGAACTGAGGGAGCTCGGCGAGCCTGCCCACGCCGATCTCGCGCTCAGGACTTCCGACGATGGCTTGAACGTGTTCGTTGTAATAGACGAGCTCCCCCTCCTCGTCCCAAATCCACATGGGCGTCGCGACGTTAACCGCGAGCTCCCTTGCAAGAATCAGCGCGACATTCCGTTGTCGCACCGCACCCATAACGGGTGAGCCTACTCCCATCAAGACGCACTTTGGAGTGGTCCCAATGTGAACTTGGTCACACCAACCAGGACGCTCGCTCCAGCAAGCAGCGCCTCAAAGCGGAGTAGCCGCCTCGGGACGCATGCGGCTCGGGAAGTATCTGGTAAACACTTCCCAGCCATGTCGAGCCGATCGGAGAAGCGTGCCAGGCAGAAGGAGCGCCGGCATGCCCGCCAAGCCGAGGTGCAGTCCTATCTACGGCGGCGCCGCCGCCAAAGATTGGGGATCCTGCTCGGATCCCTCGCCGCCGTAGCCGCGATAGTTCTTGCGGTTCTCTACGTCATGCGTACCCCCTCAACACCGGAGGCCACCCCGGGTCCCAGCGGTGAAGACGGCCTCATAACCGTCCCGATTCAGCGCAACGTCGCCTGCGGCGCGGAAGTACCGGAGACGGCAGGATCGAAGAAGAAGCAGTACGGCAGCGCCGAAGACCAGAAGCTCGATCCGGACAAGAGCTACACGCTAAAGCTGGAAACGTCCTGCGGAGACATCGAGGTCGATCTCGATGTCGAGCGGGCCCCGCTCACCTCAAACTCTGTGGCTTTCCTTGTCCGAGAGAAGTTCTACGACGGAACCTTCTTCCATCGTTTGGCCCCCGAGTTCGTCATTCAGGGCGGCGACCTCACCGGCCAAGGCTCGGGAGGCTCGGGTTATAAGGTTCAAGAGGACCCGCCCGAAGACCTCACTTACGACGAGGGCGTCGTGGCCATGGCGAAGGGAGGCATCGAGGTCCCCGGTACTTCCGGATCGCAATTCTTCATCGTTTCCGGACCTAAGGGACAGAATCTGCAGCCCGACTACGCAGTACTCGGAAAAGTCACGAAGGGCATGGACGTGGTCGCCAAGATCATGCAAACCGCTATTGCGGACATGCAGCCACCCAGCGCCTACACCTACGTCGAACGCGCAACGATCGTCGAGGAATAGCTCGTTGCCCACTGCGAACGCGAATGGGGTTCGCATCCAGATACACCATCTTGGCGGGACCGGGCCTCCACTCGTATGCGTACATGCGACCGGTTTCCACGGACGAGTTTGGGAACCATTCGTACCGAGGCTGCGAGAACACTTTTCGATCGTCTCGTTCGATCAGCGAGGACACGGCGATTCGGACAAGCCGGCCGACGGATACGAGTGGCCGAAGTTCGGGGACGACGTCCTTGCCGTGATCGAAGAGCTGGAGCTCCAACGACCGGTTGGTATCGGACATTCAGCGGGGGCAGCCGCGCTCGTTCTGGCCGAAACCAAGCGTCCAGGCTCTTTCTCGAAGCTCGTGCTCATGGATCCGGTAACACCGGAGCCCGACATCGGCGCGTTCATGGCATCCGGTGAGAACCCGATGTCGGATCAAGCGCGCCGGCGTCGAGCCATCTGGGACTCGGCCGACGAGATGGTTCGGCGTCTAAAGCAAGGCAGTCCACTCGCCTCTTGGAAAGAGGAGTTCCTTCGCGCTTACGTCACCTATGGAACGCAACCGCGCGAGGACGGAACCGTCGAGCTCAAGTGCCCGCCCGATGTCGAGGCGCAGATCTATCAGATGGGAGGCCGACACGACGGGTGGGACCGGCTGGCCGACATCGATCCTCCGACACTGCTGCTCACCGGAGACGACTCCCCCATGTGGTTCGGTGAGCGCTCCTCGCAGGCATCGGAGCGATTGCGCAACGGACACGGCGAAGTAGTGCACGGCGGACACTTCTTCCCGATGGAGAATCCGGACGAAACACTCGACCGCATTTTGGCCTTCCTGACAACAACGACTTAGCCTGGCGCCGTCAGTCGATCCAGGAGGTATCCGGTGAAGGTTGTTTGCGTTCTATACGACGATCCCGTCGACGGTTACCCGCCGCAATATGCGCGGGACGACATACCAAGGATCGAGGGTTACCACGGAGGCCAGACGGCCCCGACCCCTGCATCGCTCGACTTCAATCCCGGCGAACTCCTTGGGTGCGTCTCCGGTGCGCTCGGACTGCGCAAGTTCCTCGAGGAGCTTGGCCATACCCTCGTCGTGACATCGGACAAGGACGGAGACGACTCCGAACTCGATCGCAACCTTCCCGACGCCGACGTCGTGATCTCTCAGCCCTTCTGGCCGGCATACATGACGGCCGAACGCTTCGCCAAGGCGCCGAACCTGAAACTGGTGATTACTGCTGGCATCGGATCCGACCACACCGACCTTCAGGCGGCCATCGAACGGGGTGTCACGGTGGCGGAGGTGACGTACTCGAACTCGATAAGCGTTTCCGAACACGTCGTGATGATGATCCTCGGGTTGGTGCGTAACTACCTACCGCAGCATCAGATCGCGCGGGACGGCGGCTGGAATATCGCCGATGCTGTGACACGTTCCTACGACCTCGAAGGTATGCAGGTCGGCACAGTTGCCGCAGGACGGATCGGCTCAGCCGTTCTTCGTCGCCTCAAGCCGTTCGAAGTCGGACTGCACTACACAGACCGTCATCGCCTTCCAAAAGATGTCGAGGACGAGCTCGGCGTGACCTTCCACGACAACGTCGAATCTTTAGTGAGTGTGTGCGACGTCATAACGATCAACGCCCCGTTGCACCCCGAGACCGAACACATGTTCAACGACGAGTTGATCGGGAAGATGAAGCGCGGCACGTACATCGTGAACACGGCCCGCGGGAAGATCTGCGACCGCGACGCCATCGCCCGGGCCCTGCAGAGCGGACAGCTCGCCGGATACGCCGGGGATGTTTGGTTCCCACAACCTGCGCCCAAGGACCATCCATGGCGAACGATGCCGCATCACGGGATGACCACCCATACGTCGGGCACCTCGCTATCGGCGCAGACGCGTTATTCGGCTGGTACGCGAGAGATCCTCGAGTGTTTCTTCGACAACAAGCCCATCCGCGAGGAGTACCTGATCGTTCAGGGCGGACATCTGGCGGGCGCCGGCGCGCACTCCTACAGCGAGGGCGATGCGACGGGGGGTTCGGAGGAAGCCGCGAAGTTCGGGAAATAGTTCTTAGAGAGTGGATTCGGGCTTGTAGGTGCCCCACTCTTCACGAAGAACACCGCACACCTCGCCGAGCGTGGCCATGCGACGGAAGGCTTCTTTCATCACTGGAAGCAGATTGTCTTTTCCTCTTGCTGTAGCTCGTACGTCCTCGAGGGCTTCCTTGACCGCCGCGTTGTCGCGTTCGGACCGAATGCGGTCGAGCTTGGCTACTTGTCGTTTGCCAATCGTCGGATCCAGCTTGAGGACCTCCGTCGGCTCTTCTTCAGCAACGACGAAATCGTTTACGCCCACAACGACTTGCTCTGACGCCTCGATGCTCTTCACCTCGCGATAAGCGGCCTCTTCGATCTCGCGCTTCATCCAAGTGATCGACTCGACGGCACCTCCGCGATCAAGCACCTTTTCGAGAAGGTCCTTGGCTCGCTCCTCCACTTCGGCCGTGAGTTTTTCGATGTAGTACGACCCGGCCAAGGGGTCCACCGTGTCCGGGACACCTGTCTCGTGAGCCAAGATCTGCTGCGTCCGAAGGGCCAGGCGCGCTGAGGTGTCCGTGGGGAGACCGAGCGCCTCGTCCATGGAGTTCGTGTGAAGTGACTGCGTGCCCCCGAGAACGGCGGCCATCGCCTGGTAGGCCACTCGAACGACGTTGTTCTCGGGCTGTTGAGCCGTCAGCGTTGCGCCGTCGGTTTGTGTATGGAAGCGGAGCTTCAAAGCATTCGGAGAAGACGCCCCAAATCGATTGGCCATGATTTCGGCCCAGAGGCGGCGGGCGGCGCGAAACTTCGCAATCTCCTCGAAGAAGTTGTTGTGGCATCCCCAGAAGAACGAGAGCCGAGGTGCAAACTCCTCCACATCGAGACCTGCCGCAAGCGCGGCCTCGACGTACGCCACACCGTCGGCAAAAGTGAATGCGATCTCCTGAACGGCCGTGCAGCCCGCTTCCCGCATGTGATAGCCGGAGATCGAGATCGTGTTCCATCTCGGAATGTTCTTGGCGCAGTAAGCGAAGGTGTCGGTGATGAGCCTGAGCGCCGGCTTGGGCGGATAGATGAACGTGCCGCGCGCGATGTACTCCTTGAGCACATCGTTCTGGATAGTTCCACCGAGCTTGGACGTGTCGGCGCCCTGACCCTCGGCAGCCAGCTCGTAGAGCAGCAGGAGCATCGCCGCAGGCGCATTGATGGTCATGGATGTCGTTACCTGCTCCATCGGGATCTGATCAAAGAGCGTCTTCATGTCCTCGACGGTGTCGATGGCCACGCCGACCTTGCCAACCTCAGTGGCGGCCATCGGATCGTCAGAATCGAAGCCCATCTGCGTCGGAAGATCGAAGGCCACCGACAGCCCCGTTTGGCCGTGGTCGAGCAGATAACGGAAGCGCTTGTTGGTTTCCTCGGCTGTTCCGAAGCCGGCGTACTGACGCATGGTCCACAGACGGCCCCGGTACATCGTCGGCTGCACGCCGCGCATGAATGGGAAGACCCCGGGCTCGCCTAGGCGCGACGGAAGATCGAGGCCTGCTACGTCCTCCTCGCTGTAAACGGGTTGGATCTCGATGTCCGAGGACGTCAGGCGAGGCTTTTCATCAGCTGCCATGCTTCGATGGTAGAGCTTTATAGGGGAGGCGGAATGGCCAGACGAGTACGACCGCGCGACCGGAGGGTGCAGCAGGGCGAGCACCCGGGACTTTCGCGTGAGATTGCAATCAGCAATCCAACCGTCGGAAGCGAAGGGATCTATGCGTCGGTCTTGGTCACTCCTCCCGGAGGATCAACTCGCATGCATCACCACGGCGAATGCGAGACGTCGATCTACATCGTTTCAGGCCGCGCCAAGTTCACGTGGGGACCTACCGGCACAGAACACGAGCTGATAGCCGATCCCGGGGATTTCGTCTACATCCCCGCAGGCGAGGTGCACACGGAGTCGAACGTCTCGCTAACTGAGCCGCTCGAAGTAGTTGTAACCAGGAACTGTCCGGACTCGGTGACAATCGTCGTCGACTGACGGGCGGGCATGCGTTCCGCCTGATTTGGGTACACCTCCCAGAGTGACGTTCGAGCGCGGCCTCACACGGGTCGGGGACCGCACTTACGCCTTCCTTCAGCCGGACGGCGGGTGGGGATGGTCCAACGCCGGTCTCATCGTCGGCGACGACGAAGCCGTCCTCGTCGATACCTTCATGGATCTCCCAAAGACCAAGGAACTCCTAGACGCGATCCGCACAGTTACCGACCGGCCGATACGAACCTTGGTCAACACCCATCACAACGGCGACCACACCTGGGGGAACCAGCTCGTTGAAGGCGCGAAGATCGTGGGCCACCACCGTTGCCGGACGGAGATCATCACGGGAACGCAGCCGTCGATGCTGGCTGCGCTGCAGTCGGCCGAAGGCGGCAACGGCGCCGTCGGATACATGAAGAAAGCGTTCAGCTCATTCGACTTCAACGGGATCACCGCCGTCCCACCGACCGTAACCTTCGAAGACCGGCTCTGGCTTCATCCCGGTGGAGTTGGTGTCCGGCTCGAGTACTTCGGCCCGTGTCACACGCTCGGCGACATCGTTGCATTCGTTCCGGACGATCGCGTCCTGTTCGCGGGTGATCTCGCCTTCATCGGCTCGACGCCGCTCGTGTGGGAGGGGTCGCTCCTAAATTGGATCGACACCGTTGATCGGATGCTCGCGCTGAAACCGAACGTGATCGTCCCAGGACACGGTCCGGTCACCGACGGAGAAGGGCTGAGGGCGATGCAGGGGTATCTCAGTCACCTTGTAACTCACGGTGCAGCCCTTAAAGACAAAGGTCTGTCGCCGATCGAGGCAGCCCGAGAGATTGACATCGGGAATTACTCGGAGTGGAAGGATCCTGAGCGGCTGGTCTTGAACCTTATGCGCTTGTGGCTCGAACTGGACGGGAAGCGGGCGACCGAGCGCATCAACGGTATGCAGGCCTTCGAGCAGATGGCTACGTTTGCCGGTGAACTGAACGCTTAGGCGCCGTTGGCAGACGGATCGCGCACAGCGCGGCCCAAGAGGAGCTCGAGAGTTCGTGACTCGCCGCGCCAGTGCTCGCTGAGGATCGGCTCGGGAACGCGTCGCAGGAGCGTCCTCACTCCCACCGTCAGAACGAAGACGTCGTCGACCTGCCCGAGCAGGGGTATCCAGTCCGGAACGACGTCGAAGGGGACGGCGAGGTAGCCAGCGATCGCTATAAGACCACCGCGCACGAGGCGCGGAACACGATCGTCCCGGACGACCCGCCACAACAAACGCAGGATGTCCGGAAGCGCGAAAACGAGATCGCGTGTTGATGCCTCTTTGGATGGCACCTCGGGATATTACCCGGTCAACCCGGGGACCATGTCTCGAAGGACTGACGGACTCGTTGGATCCACCAATCGAGATCGGCACGTTCTTGCTCGCGTATCTCCGGAGCCGGGTTCTCGACGATGTCGATCGCCTTGTTCCAGCCCAGCCACATAAGCGCTCCGATGCACGCGAGATCCCAAGCCCTGGAGTCGAAGCGGTCTGCGGCGATCTCCCGGTAGTCGTCGACCACCTGCTCTCGAGTCGCATCGATGCGCGAGGCGGAGATGATCAGGTACCACGCTATATCGACGCTCGGCGGAGCGTTTCCAACGATCTCCCAATCGATGGCGACAACCTTCTCGTCGTTCAGTCCGAGGTTGTGCAGCCGGTAGTCCCCGTGGATGAGCGTCATAGGGTGCTTCTTCATCTCTTCGACCATCGGTGTGGGGTCGTCCAACAGTCGACGCAGCACATCTGTGACATCGGATGGTGCGACGTCCCCGAACATCTCCCAGCCGCGCCGTTGAAGAGCCGGGATAGGAGAGACGTGGTCCGCGACCGCAGTTCCTTTCGGAGTCATAACGACGTAGTGCTCCTGCAGGGAAAGACCCGGCACGTGCTCGCCCCAAAACTCAGCATGGAGCGCGTCAACGGCCGCGATCAGCCGGCGGCTCTGGTCGCGGCTTAGAACGCAGCCTTCCTCGAGCATCGAAACCGACTCGTCCCGCATCACACATATCCACTCGTCGCCCTGCTCCTCCATCGCGAGCATCGTGTGATCGATCTGGTCCGGGACGCGATCGAAAACTCCGCTTTGCCACGCATCGAATAGGTGAGACTTTCCACCGGCTGCGGCGATCAGCCAATCGTTTGGAGTTATGTGCTTGATAACGACCGACGTTCCATCCGCGAGAACACCTCGCTCGAACTTAGCGCCTGTCCTGCCCCACTCACCGGCGAAGGGCTCTCGATCCTTGATGCCGTCCAGGATCGACATCGGCTATGGACGAAACATTGGAGCTTCGCGAGCCTGACGCTCGCGCGCCTCGTTCGTCTCGCCGGTTTCGCAGAAGTGGACGAATCGCTTGGCGAT
Organism: uncultured Actinomycetes bacterium; assembly: GCA_963766295.1. Lineage (GTDB taxonomy): Bacteria > Actinomycetota > JAICYB01 > JAICYB01 > JAICYB01 > JBBDRJ01. Next base: position 254,900 of record CAVXYW010000001.1, read on the forward strand.
CTTCTTCGCGTCTTCGAGATCCATCTCGCTCCCTATAGCGGCTTGATGTTCTGATTCAGGGTGAAAACGTTATCCGGGTCAAAGGACGTCTTCACCGCTTGGAGACGCTTGTAGTTCTCGGCACCGTAGCCGGCCACGATCCGTTCGTTGCCCTCATCTCCGATGAAGTTCAGGTACACGTTGCCGCTGGCCCAGGGCTTCACTGCTTCACGAACGTCGTGTGCAAACTTTCGTGCGCGTTCGTCGTCCGATGGGTCGGCCCACAGGCAGAAGGGGTGCACAACCCACGGCGCTTTCCGCCACGGGATCGGGTAGTCGGTGGTTGCTCGCGCCACCGCACCCCCCGCCGGAAAGACCACGTGCTGCGAAGGCGACGGCACGATGAGGTCGTCGGCGCACGCACAGAAGGCGTCGATCGCCTCGTCCGGCAGCGCGTCTAGGAACTCGGCCGACCAGTAGTTCCTGAACCCTGGAGGATCATCAATCGCCGAGTTGAGGTCCGCGTACGGCATCTCCGCGATCATGTGTCCCTCGGGGCGCAATGCGATTATCTGGTCCATCGATGCTTTCGCATCGGCCTCTCCGCCGGCAAACGTGACGACTACGGCCGAGACCATCTGGTTGTAGAGACGTTCGACGTTGGGTTCCTCTTCAGGTCCCGTGAAGTAGAAGAAGCCTCCGTTGACTTCATCCGGCGCATGTTCGATGAAGTCGCGGTACGCGCGCAGAGTCTCGGCTCCCCTGTCCGCATCCCAGATGAAGATCCCGAGCGTCGCGGTTGGCAGCTCGTACAGCTTGAAAGTGAACGACGTAGCGATACCGAAGTTGCCACCACCACCGTGAAGGGCCCAGAAGAGCTCGGGGTTGGAGTCATCACTCGCGCGCACGACGTTGCCGTCGGCCGTAACGAGCTCGACAGAGATCAGGTTGTCGCATGCGAGGCCGAACTTCCGGTCGAGCCACCCCGAGCCACCGCCCAGAGTGAAGCCTCCGACACCGGTGGTTGAGACCCGGCCCCCGGTGGTTGCCAGTCCGTGGGGCTCGCACGCGCGGTCGAGATCGCTCATCGTCGCGCCGCCGCCGACAACCGCGGTCCTGGCAACTGGGTCGACGGTCACTGAGTTCATCCGTCGCAGATCGATCACGATCCCGCCGTCGGTCAAAGACTTGCCGGCAACGCTGTGGCCGCCGCCGCGGACCGCGATCTCGAGAGAGCTATCCCGGCCGAAGCGGATCGCCTTTTGAACGTCGGCGACCGTCGCACACTGCGCTATCACGCTCGGTCGTCGATCGATCATCGTGTTGAACAACGTTCGAGCCTCGTCATAACCCGCGACGCCGGGCTCGATCACGGCGCCGGCAAATCCATCCAGTAAGGAATCTATGGCCCCTCGATCGATATCCATCGCTCTCCCCTGTTAGTAGAAAACAGTCGGATTATCGACCCTTTGATATGTCGCGGGTGTCATGTAGGCGACTCGGGGCGGAGCGTCGGTATGCTTCGGTCGTGCTCACCGAATCAGACCGAAACCGCATACAAACGAAGGCCCGCGCGGCCATCGACCAGATAACACTGCGGAGCGACCCGTGGTGGGGCTACCCGTTGTCCATCGCTACCTTCTTGACCGTGATGCTCGTCTACTCCACATGGGCCGGCCTGCAAACGTCCGGCTACTTCGCGGAGCCGTACATCTCGCCGATCTTCTCGCCTTGCCTGGCCGCCAACTGCGAACACGCGACGTTCCGACTCATCGGTTCCTGGTGGATGGTTTCTCCGGCCCTCATCGTCATGCTGCTGCCGATCGGCTTCAGGCTGACCTGCTACTACTACCGGAAGGCTTACTACCGAGGAATGTTCTTCTCCCCGGCAGCGTGCGCCGTCCGAGAGCCCCCGATCGCGCTGGGCAAGCACGGCGAGACGAAGTTCCCGTTCATCCTTCAGAACCTCCACCGCTATTTCTTCTATCTGATGATCGTGAACCTGGGCTTCCTTTATTACGACACTGTGAAAGCCTTCATGTTCCCCGACGGTTTCGGTATCGGTGTGGGGAGCTTGATATTCGTAGTGATGATCGCGACGATGACGCTGTACATAGCGTCGTGTCACTCATGCCGCCACGCCGTCGGCGGCCACACCGATCTGTTCTCGCGCTCACCGACGCGTTACAGGCTCTGGAAATTGGTTAGCCGGCTGAACCTCAATCACGGGCCGTACGCACTCGCGAGCCTTCTTTGGATCCCGGTCACCGATCTTTACGTTCGGCTTGTCGCCAATGGGACGATCACCGACTTCAGGATCCTTTAGATGCCGTCGTTCGAGACGCACAACTACGACGTCGTAGTCATCGGTGCCGGTGGAGCGGGGCTCCGTGCCGCTATCGAAGCGTCGGCGGCCGGCGTCAAGACCGCACTTGTTTGCAAGTCATTGTTGGGTAAGGCCCACACGGTTATGGCCGAGGGCGGAGTGGCCGCCGCTCTCGGCAACGTCTACCCCGAAGACAACTGGAAGGTGCACTTCCGCGACACGATGCGCGGAGGAAAGTTCCTCAACAACTGGCGCATGGCGCAGATCCATGCACAGGAAGCGCCCGATCGTGTTTGGGAGCTCGAGGAGTGGGGTGCGCTGTTCGACCGCACTCCCGACGGTCGCATCTTGCAGCGAGACTTCGGCGGGCACCGCTACGCGCGGCTCGCCCACGTCGGCGACCGAACCGGCCTGGAGATGATCCGCACGCTCCAGCAGAACGCCGTCGGCACGGGACAGATCGACGTGTTCATGGAGTGCACGATCACGCGGCTGCTCAACGATTCGAGCGGGCGCGTCTCGGGTGCCTTCGGCTACTGGAGGCCGTCCGGAGAATTCATCGCTTTCAAGGCGAAGGCCGTAGTTCTCGCCACAGGCGGAATCGGGAAGGCGTGGAAGGTCACGTCCAACTCCTGGGAGTACACCGGAGACGGACATGCGATGGCGATGTGGGCGGGCGCGGACCTAATAGACATGGAGTTCGTCCAGTTCCACCCCACCGGAATGGTCTGGCCGCCGTCCGTGCGCGGGATCTTGGTTACCGAAGGTGTGCGTGGTGACGGCGGCGTGCTTCGCAACTCCGTCGGTGATCGCTTCATGTTCAACTACATCCCCGATCTGTTCCGCAAGGAGACGGCGGAGACCGAGGAAGAGGCCGACCGCTGGCTCGCGAAGGATCGCGAGAACGCCCGCCGCACGCCCGATCTCTTGCCACGCGATGAGGTAGCGCGCGCTATCAACTCCGAAGTTAGAGCCGGACGCGGCAGCCCGCACGGAGGCGTGTTCCTCGACATCGCCAGTCGACTCGACTCCGCAACGATTCAACGACGGCTGCCCTCGATGTATCACCAGTTCAAAGAGCTCGCCGACGTCGACATAACCGCTGAGCCGATGGAGGTAGGTCCGACGTGCCACTACGTGATGGGAGGCATCAGGGTGGACGCCGATACGACCGCCGCGACAGTGCCCGGACTGTTCTCTTCCGGAGAGTCCGCGGCCGGACTGCATGGCGCTAACCGCCTTGGTGGCAACTCACTTTCGGACCTTCTTGTCTTCGGCAAGAGATCCGGCGAGTACGCCGCTCAATATGCGCATGGACGCGAAGGCGATCCACAGATAGACGAAAGTCAGCTCGTGGACCTCGAGCGCGAAGCCTTGGCGCCGTTCACTCACGTCGATGGGGAGAACCCATTCGAGGTCCATCACGACCTGCAGGAAACGATGCAGACCCTGGTCGGGATCATCCGCACCGAGAGCGATCTGGCCAAAGCCATGGATGAGCTCACAACGCTCAGAGATAGAGCGTCCAAGGTGCGCATCACCGGCTCCCGTACCTACAACCCCGGATGGCACATGGCGCTCGATCTCCAAGCGATGCTCACGGTGTCCGAGTGCTGCGCGCGCGCGGCCTTCGAACGCAAGGAGAGCCGCGGCGGCCATACCCGGGACGACTACCCGGCTCCCGACAGCGCCTTCGCGAAGGTGAACATCGCTTGCCGCATCGGACCGGACGGGATGACCACAGCACAAGAGCCTCTGCCCGAAGTGCCAGACGAACTGCAAAAGATCCTCGACGAGGAGCCGACGTAATGGCGATGACGCGACCGCGCGGACTCGAGCAGTGGGCCGACGAGCACACTGTCACCGGCACACAGGTCGCGAGGTTGCGCGTGTGGCGCGGCGACGAACGGGGCGGATCCATCGAGGAGTTCGATGTTCCCTACGAAGAGGGCGAGGTCGTTCTCGACGTCCTACACCGGCTGCAGGCGACGCAGACTCCCGACTTGGCCGTCCGGTGGAACTGCAAAGCCGGTAAGTGCGGATCTTGCTCGGCCGAGATCAACGGGAAACCGCGGCTCACGTGCATGACGCGGATGAACCTCTTCGACGTAGGTGAGCCGATAACCGTCACGCCGATGCGGACGTTCCCGATCATCAAGGACCTCGTCACCGACGTTTCTTTCAACTACGAGGTCGCCAAGCAGATCCCGCCGCTCAGGCCGAAGGCTCCGGAGGGTGAGGACGGCCACCACCGGATGTTCCAGCAGGACATCGACCGCGGACAGGAGTTCCGCAAATGCATCGAATGCTTCCTGTGCCAGAACGTCTGCCACGTGATCCGAGACCACGACGAGAACAAGACGTACTTCGCCGGGCCGCGGTTCTTCATCCGATTGGCCGAGTTGGAGATGCACCCCTTGGACACGATGGACCGACGGGACATCTCCCAGGATCAGTTCGGCCTTGGTTATTGCAACATCACGAAGTGCTGCACCGAGGTCTGTCCGGAGCACATCAAGATCACCGACAACGGGATCATTCCGTTGAAGGAACGCGTGGCCGATGCGAAGTACGATCCGATCGCGTTCTTGATCAGGAAGATCCGCCGAAAGCGCTGACGTCCCCAGCGCTCGCCGAAAACGCATCGGCCGCCGTCATTGACGGCTTCGCGTCCAAGTAACGCTTCGCCGTCCGGAAGCCGAGCGTATATCCGGTCCAGTTCGCGAAATCGCTGGCGCCGAAGAACCAGCGGGCGTGGTCCTCGACGTCGTAGGACTGGTCAAGCACCGGTCGAGCTTTGTTCCACGCGTCCCGTTCTTGCTCGACTGAGATCGCGTCAGTCCACGGAGCTTTGACGTCCGGATAGACCTCAGACGCATACGCGTCCGCCAAACCTTCGCTCACGAGTGCATGACGCAGGGTCCTCCCGTAACCCGGCCCGCTTCGGATCCGCTTGCTGTGGTGGAGCTCATGGGCAAGCTGAGCCGGCAGCCAGTGGGTGAGGCTTTGTTTCAAGCCGATCGAGGTGGCGGGATCGACCGTCATGTCGATGTCGCCGGACGCGGGGTCGGTGAACCCCACCAGTCCGGCTTGAGGGATGACCATCCGTCCGACCTTGAAAGCGATCGTCGCCGGCTCCGGATCGAGCGTCGACTCGATCCGGCTGAGCGCAAGGTCGATCTCCTTGGGCAGATCGACATCCGCGGCTTCTGCTGCCGTGATCAGCTCGGGCGGAAGGAATACGTCGAATCCCCGTATCGATCGTTCAACGGATTTCCCGCTGCAAGACGAAGCGATAACGAGGAACGCCAGCGAAGCAAGGGTAAGACGAACCCGCACGATTACGATCCGTCCGAGTTCGGCTCGAAGATCGCTTCTATCGGCCGACCGAAGAGCTCGGCGATCTTGAAAGCCAGCGGAAGGGACGGGTCGTACTTCCCTTTCTCGATGGACACAACGGTCTGACGAGAGACGTCGAGCTCTTTAGCGAGATCGGCCTGCGTCCATCCGCGTTCGGCCCTGAGGACGGTGAGTCTGTTTCGCACGCTTAAGAGACCCTTCGGCGCATCGCTATCGAAAGAACGGCCCAAGAAGTCATCCCAACAGACCAAGTAGCCCAAGCCGAGAGCCGCGGAAGCTCGAGCCAAGATTCCAGCAGTCCGTAGGTGAGGGCCGCGAGCATCGTCACGAAGAAGGCGATCGAAGTTGCCTCAGTAAAGAGGAAGCGTTCGAGCTCCTTGGAGCGCCGCCCCGCCCGGATGACCACGACCATCGTCGCGAGTGCTGCCGCGATCGTCGCCGCGGCAACAAGGATCATCCACCTGCTGTCTTCACCTACCGAGTCCCGCATCACCGAGCCGGCTATCACCAAGACCGAGTAGACGGCGACACCAACAACGAACGGCAGTCCACCGGTGTCCTTGCCCAACCGCTGGAGCAATCCCTTCTCACCTCCGGCATCCGGCTGATCGCTCATCCCGCTCCTCTCCTCTTAGTCAAGGTCGCTTTCCAGATAGTAAAGCATCCTTGACTCGATGTCAAGGGTGCTTTACAGGCGTGCGGTTCAGCAGTCAGGGCGGCGCGAGGATCCGGAAGGCCTTAGGCCATGCGATCGACGATCGCCTGGCCGAAGGCGGAACACGCCACCGGCTCAACCGGCGGGTCCATCAGCCGGGCGAAGTCGTAGGTCACGACCTTGGAGGCGATCGAGCTCTCGATCCCATTCTCGATGAGGTCCGCGGCTTCGTCCCATCCCAGATGCCGGAACATCATCACGCCGGACAAGATCACCGAAGACGGGTTCACCTTGTCCTGCCCCGCGTACTTCGGCGCTGTCCCGTGCGTTGCTTCGAAGATCGCGTGTCCGGTGACGTAGTTGATGTTTCCGCCGGGCGCGATACCGATGCCGCCCACTTGTGCAGCCAATGCATCGGACAGGTAGTCACCGTTCAAGTTCATCGTCGCGATGACATCGAACTCATCCGGACGCGTAAGCACCTGTTGGAGCGTTATGTCCGCGATGTTGTCCCAGACCAGCAACTGTCCTTCGGGAGGCTTGCCGCCGCAGTCGTCCCAACCGACAGCCTTGCCCTGATACTCCTCACGAACGAGCTCGTAGCCCCAATCGCGGAAGGCACCCTCGGTGAACTTCATGATGTTGCCCTTGTGCACCAGGCAAACCGAACGTCGGTTGTGTTTTAGCGCGAACTCGATCGCAGCCCGGACGAGCCGACGCGTGCCCTCCTGCGACACCGGCTTGATGCCGATCCCGCTCGTCTTCGGAAAACGGATGTTCGTGACCTTCATGTCGCTTTCGAGGAACTTGATGACCTTCTTCGCCTTCTTCGATCCGCCTTCCCACTCGATGCCTGCGTAGATGTCCTCGGTGTTCTCGCGGAAGATCACCATGTCGACCTTCTGCGGCTCCTTCACCGGCGATGGCACGCCCTTGTACCAACGCACGGGCCGCAAACACACATACAGGTCGAGGATCTGACGCAATGCAACATTCAGCGACCGGATCCCGCCGCCGACCGGAGTCGTGAGCGGTCCCTTGATCCCGACGAGGTACTCGCGAAAAGCACCGACCGTGTCGTCCGGGAGCCATGTGTCGAACTTGTCGAAGGCGGACTGGCCGGCATAGACCTCGAACCAGTTGATCTTTCGCGTGCCTCCATAGGCCTTGGCTACCGCCGCGTCGAAGACAAGCTGCGACGCCGCCCAGATGTCGGGTCCGGTCCCGTCGCCCTGGATGTACGGGAGAACGGGATCGTCCGGTACTTGAAGGACGCCATCTGAGATCGAGATCTTTCCGCCTTCCGGCGGGGTTACATCGGAGAAGGGCATCGGTACTCCTTGATCGAGCGTCAGAGGTTCAAGGCTGTAGGACGTTGCTCGCCGCGTCCACCCGGGTATGTGAACACCATGCCCCGCGCCGAGACCAAGTCCGACAAACTCGACCGGGAGCTGGGCGAGCTCCTCCAAGGGCTGCGGGTACTGCTGCCCGGCGTCCAGGTCCTGTTCGCATTCCTTTTGGCCGTTCCCTTTACCGATCGATTCGACGCCGCCACAGACTCGGAGAAAGGCCTCTTCCTCACAGCCCTGTTATGCGCCGCGCTCGCGTCGGTCTTCCTCGTTGCACCGAGCGCCTTCCACCGGATCCTTTTCCGCGAGCGGGACAAGGAGTGGATGATCGTCACATCCAACAGGCTCACCCTAGCCGGGACGGTCTTCCTGGCCACGGCGATGACCTGCGCGCTGTTCCTCGTGGCCGAGGTCATCTATGGATCGAGCCTGGCCGCAATACTCGCGGCGGGGCTCGGCCTTGCTTTCCTGCTCGTCTGGTACGTCATCCCGTTGGTTCGCCGAGCACGCAACTAAGCGCGGGGTGTCGGCCCTCGTCCGGGACGTCTTATGCTCACGACGTAAAGCTCAAAAGGAGGACGAGTCGTGAGCACGGCACCCGTTCGCGTCGCCATCAGCGGCGCCGTAGGAAACGTCTCGTACGCACTGCTTTTTAGGATCGCCTCGGGGCAGCTTCTCGGCCCGGACACGCCCATCGCGCTGCAACTCCTCGACATCGAGCCGGCGCTGCCCGCCCTCGAGGGCGTGGTCATGGAGCTGGACGACTGCGCGTTCCCGCTACTTCACTCCATCGAGGTGACCGCCGACGCCAAGACCGCCTTCGACGGTGTTTCTTGGGCATTGCTCGTGGGGTCTATCCCGCGCAAGGACGGGATGGAACGCGGCGATCTCCTGAAGATCAACGGCAGCATCTTCGGACCCTACGGAGAGGCCCTCAATGCCGCCGCAGCATCCGACGTGCGAATCCTCGTCGTTGGAAATCCCTGCAACACCAATTGCCTGATCGCGCGATCGAACGCCCCAGACATATCAGATGACCGTTGGTTTGCCATGACCAGGCTTGATCAGAACCGGGCGAAGGCTCAGCTGGCCAAGAAGTCTGGCGCGCTGGTGTCCGAAGTCGCCAACGTAGCCATCTGGGGCAACCACTCGGCCACGCAGTTCCCCGACTACCAGAACGCGACAGTCAAAGGGAAGCCAGCAACCGAGGTCATCGGAGACGAGGGCTGGCTCAAGGGAAACTTCCTAAAGACCATCCAGGAACGCGGCGCCGCGATCATCAAGGCCCGGGGTGCTTCGTCGGCTGCTTCGGCCGCAAACGCCGCGGTCGATTCGGTGCGCAGCATCTGGGAGCCGACACCGGCCGGCGACAACGTCGCACTCGCCGTCCCAAGCCGCGGCGAGTACGGCATTCCCGAAGGTCTTCAGTTCGGATTCCCCGTCCGCAGCACTGGGAAGGATTGGGACGTGATCGAGGGCTTCACCCACGACGACTTCGGCAAGGAAAAGATAAAGATCACGACGGACGAATTAGTCTCCGAGCGCGAGGCCGTAAAAGACCTGCTTCCCGGCTAGGAGGTGGCGTTGGACAGCTACGACATCGTCAAGTTCCTTCATGTGCTCTTTGCCGTCATCTGGGTCGGTGCCGGACTTTGCATCACGGTGCTCGCGCTTCGTGCGAGCCGAGCCACTGACCCCGCGGAAATCGTGAAGCTCGGCCGGGACATCGCGTGGCTGGGCAACCGCTTCTTCGTTCCGGCTTCGCTGGCGACCTTGATCTTCGGAATCATCACCGTCCTCGTCGGGGATTGGTCGTTCGGCGACACATGGATCGTTCTTGGGCTCGTCGGCTACGCGCTCACTTTTATCACTGGTGCCGGGTACCTCGGCCCTCAGTCGGAGAGAGTCGCGAAACTCGCAGACGAGCATGGCGATACCCACCCATTAGCGGTCCAAGGGATGAAGAAAATATTGGCCGTCTCTCGCATCGATCAGGTCGTCCTGTTGGCGGTCGTCCTGAACATGATCATTAAACCCGGGTCTTAGAAGGAAGGAGCGACGTGAGCCGTTACGAGGTCTGGAAATTCCTGCACGTCGTCGGCGCGATGGTGTGGGTCGGCGGTTCGGTCGTGTTCCTGTTTCTCTCCGCGAGAACGGCTGCGACAAAGGATCCTGCCGAAAGCGGGCGGATCGGACAGCTGGCCCTGTGGACGGGCACCCGCATATTCGCACCGGCATCCGTCTTGGTTCTGATCTTCGGCATCGTCATGATCTTGGACGGTCCGTGGGAGTTCAGCGATGTCTGGATCGGTCTGGGGCTGGTCGGCATAGTCCTAACGGCCGGGATCGGTAATGGATTCCTCGCCCCCAACGGACGAAAGATCGGTCCGGCGATGCAGGAGCGCGGTCCGCAGGATCCGGTAACGCAACGCCTCGTCAGCAGACAGAGATTCTTCTCGATCCTGAATACCTTGCTTCTCATCGCCGTAGTCTTCGACATGGTCGTCAAACCGGGAAGTTAGGAAAGGAGGCCTGCGATGTTCATCCAGGTCGTGAAGAGCAAGACGAAGGATGCCGCGGGCGTCAAGGCCGCCAGCGATAAGTGGCAGGCGGAGGTGAAGTCCGGCGCCATCGGATTCGTCGGCATGACGGGCGGCGTCGCCGACGACGGCACATTCGTCGTGGTAGCACGCTTCGAGTCAGAGGAGAAGGCGCAGGCCAACAGCGATCGCCCTGAGCAAACTGCGTGGTTCCAGAAGGAGCTGTCTCCGCTCCTCGAAGGCGCACCGACCTTCTACAACTGCACGTCTGTCACCGAATTCATGGGTGGCGGGTCAGACGACGCGGGCTTCGTCCAACTGATGATCTACAAGCCTTCAGACCTCAACAAAGCCAAGGAACTGAACAAGAAGTTCGAGAACATGGACATGAGCGGCCGGCCGGACATCATCGGAGGTACCTCGGCCGTTTCAGCCGACGGGACGGTGATAGACACCAACTACTTCTCATCGGAAGCCGAAGCTCGCGCGGGAGAAAAGGGAGAGATGCCGGCCGAGATGCAGGAAATGATGGAGGAGTACGGCGAGGTCGTCGGTAACGTCGAGTACGTCGACCTAAAAGATCCCTGGTTCATTAGCGCCTAGGTCAGCCGGATTGCGATGGGTCGCCTGGGTACTCACCGTCCTAATCGCTTGGCGGTGGCTTGGCTTCCTCGTTGGCATCCCGCGCATCTGGCGCTTTCAAAGCACCGCTCGACGTGAAGCGCGCCGCACGGTAATCGCGCGCGGCGCGTGGAACGTCTTCTTCTCGGTGGCCGTCGTCTATCTATGGGCTTCGATCTTCGATCGTCAACCCGGCGAGACGTTCGTGGGATTTCTGGCAGCAGCGATGCTGTGCTCGCTGGCCGTGGGGGTCATCGCCGGATTCATGCAGCCGGAGGAAAGGACTCCGGCGACTTTGGAGGTCTGCCGGCTCAAGCCGCTCCGGTTAGAAGCTCCGCCGACCTGACCGTGTTGGCCATGAGCATCGCGCGCGTCATAGGGCCGACACCTCCGGGAACGGGAGTGATGGCTCGGGCTTTCTGAGAGACGGCATCGAAGTCGACATCGCCGATCAACTTCCCTTCGGCGTTAGCCGTCGTCCCGACATCGATGACCACCGCGCCTTCCGACACGTGATCGGCCGTGATCATCCCCGGGCTCCCAGCGGCGGCGACCAGGATGTCGGCCTGTTTTGTGAAGTGCGCGAGTTCGCGAGTTCCCGTGTGGCAGATCGTCACTGTTGCGTTCGCGCCGTCGGCCTTGTTGGACAGCAACACCGATAGCGGACGGCCCACCAACACGCTTCGTCCGACGACTACGACGTGTTGCTTCGCGATCTCGACACCCGTCCGGACGAGAAGCTGCTGCACGCCGAAGGGCGTGCATGGGATGAAGCGCGGGTTTCCGCTCATGAGCAGGCCCTGGTTGAAAGGATGCAATCCGTCGATGTCCTTGGCCGGGTTGATCCGGCGCAGGAACGCCGGTTCGTCCAGATGCTTGGGGATCGGCGTCTGCAGAAGGATCCCGTGGATGGAATCGTCGGCGTTGAGGGAATCGATGATCTCCTCGAGATCGTCGGGCTCGGTGGCCTCGGGCATCTTGTGCGTGACGGCATCGATGCCGACCTTGCGAGCGTCCTTTCCTTTGAGACGGACGTAGGTCACGGAAGCCGGGTCCTCGCCGACCAGGATCACGGCCAGACCAGGGACCACTCCGCGGTCGGCCAGAGCGGCCACGCGGTCGCGGAGCTCGTCGAAGATCTCGCCAGCGATCTTCTTGCCGTCGATGATGTCCGCCATGAAACCGTAGGTTAGCTCCGGAGGCCGACTTTCGTGGTGGCGAACCTCGACGGCCCCCGCGGTGTCCTAGAGGTGACACGGATGGACGAAGAACAAGACCGGGCGATGGTCACCCTCGAGCGCTGGGTTCGAGCTTTTCAGCCTGTCGTCTACCGTGCCGCTTACTTGATCTTGAAAGACAAACAAGCCGCCGAAGACGTAGCCCAGGAGACATTCATCCGCGCGTACAACGCCGCACGCCGGGCCGATCCGGGCGAAGGTGTGCGCGCCTGGCTGTACCGCATAGCGGTCAACACGGCATTGAACGAGGTGCGCCGCCGGAAGCGCGAGCGCACAGCGGTGGAGCGGATCCGGCCACAGGAGGGTTACGACCCGATGGACGCGAGCGATCGCACATCGGTCGTCTCGGAAGCCATAGACAAACTGCCCGACCGACTGCGGGTGGCCGTGATCTGCAGGTATTTCCTCGATCTATCCGAGCAAGAGATGGCGCAAGTACTGAAAGTCCGCCCCGGGACTATCAAGTCGCGACTGCACGAGGCGCGCCGGCTGCTGGCCGGCGACGACGCGCTCGTGGCCGCCGCGGGAACGACGGGGTGAACAAGTCATGGTGAACGAGTCGCTCGATACGGAAATCAGGCAAGCGCTGGATGCGCAGGCTCACGAGGTCGACCTTCCGGTCGACCTCGCGAGCCGAACCATGCAGCTTGCAGCCGAGAGTGCGAAGCGGTCGCTACGCGACCGGCTTCGCACCCTCCGCGACTCCCGCAAGATGCGTCTGCCGGCAAGTGGTTACCCGCGATGGATGTATGCGGGAGCGGCATTCGGCGCGGCGATCATGCTGTTTGCGGTGGGAACGCTCGTTACGCGCGAGACATCGAATCTGGTGGCGTCAACCGGCGATCAACCGAGTGGGGAGCTCTTCAACGACTCGTCGGCGACCTCGGGTGCGGCGTGAGAGGATCAGAGCTGGAGAACCGTAATCGCCGGGAAGAGGACCAGCCGTCGACCTTCGAACGCCGCGGAATCTCCGGCAACGCTGCCCTGCCGGGAGGCGCTGCACCCGAGGATGCGCGCGAAGCCGGTAGGCGGCCGAACTCGCGGCGAAGTCAATCAGCGTCGCAGACGAACGGCTTGCCGAGTCAACGCCAGAGCGACGGCGCCGGAACAACGCAAGCTCAGCCCGACACTGCCATCGCTCCCGTCCCTCCGGTAACCGGTCGACCCGGAAGCGTCCCGCCCAAAGATCGTCAAGACGGCCGACATACGAGATCGAAGTGGAGGGCTTCTCGAACGCATGGAGTAGCGCCAATGCAGTCGCCGGTAAGCACGGTGGCTTCGTCACCAACTCGAACACCGAAGAGATCTCCGATAAGCTCGCCCGCGGCACGCTGACGATGCGCGTTCCGGCCGACAAATACCAGGCCGCCGTCGACGACCTGGCCAAGATCGGCACGATCGCCAACCAGCACACGGGTGGCAACCGATGTGTCGGCCTCCGATCGTCGACCTTCAGGCACGCGTCCGAACGCTGGAGGCTGAAGAGCTGCAGATCCAGGAGCTCCTGCGCCGAACCAACAACGTCTCCGAGGTCCTCGAGATCCGGAACCGCTTGGACGGCGTCCGTCAGGAGATCGAATCGCTCAAAGCGCAGCAGAAGTACTTCGAGGACCAGGTCGAATTCGCAACGATCAACGTGACGGTCTTCGAGCAGGGGGCTGAGCCCGACGACGGAGACGACGGCATCATCGTCGATGCGTGGGATACGGCCCTCGAGATCGGGCTGACGATCGTGGCCGGAACCCTCGTCGTCCTCGGCGGTCTGATCCCGCTCGCTGCGCTGGGAATAGCGGTTTGGTTCGGAGTTCGGACTGTCCGACGCCGGAGGAGCGCGCCGGAGAACTGACCCACGAGATGCGATTGGGATTTTCGGTACCCTTTGTCCCTCTTGCGTCTCATTCTGGCTAACCACTCCAGCTATCCGCGCGTGGGCGACGGCGGCACCGCCCAACGCTTGCGCCGCGCGTACGCCAACCGCGAGACCGGGAAGATCGACGAGAACGAGTTCGAGACCATCGCCCGCGATTACGTCGGCGAGGTCATCAAAGAACAAGAGGACGCCGGGCTCGACCTGGTCACAGACGGCCTCGTCTATTGGTACGACCTCCTGGCCCACCCGGCTCGCCGCCTGGACAACATCACGATCAACGGGTTGGTCCGGTTCTTCGACACGAACACCTACGTCCGCCAGCCCGAGGTCAACGGCAAGATCGGTGGCACTTACGGCATCGCCGACGACTTCAAGAAAGCCAAGAGCCAGACGACCAAGGAGCTGAAGGCCGTCATTCCCGGCCCGTACACGCTGGCCCGGCACTCGATCAGCAAGTCCAACGGAGATCTCTCATCGATGGCAATGGCATACGCCGAAGCGTTGGGACGCGAGCTCGAAGCGCTCAACGCGGCCGGTGCAACGGTCGTGCAGATCGAAGAGCCGTCGCTGCTGAAGTTCCCCGACGATGCCGAGATGGTCCGCAACGTTCTCAAGCGCGCCGTCGAATCCAAGGGAAACCTCACGATCAGCCTGGCAACGTACTTCGGCGACGCCACCACGATCTACGGTGAGCTGATCAACATGCCGTGCGACATGCTCGCCGTCGATCTCATCTATGGTCCGGGCCTATTCGAGACGATCGTGCAGCACGGCTCCGATCGTCCCATCGCCTTAGGTGTGGTGGATGCCAGGAACACGAAGCTGGACGACACTAAGGACGTTTCCGCCAAAGTCGGCCGCGTGGTTGACGCCCTGGACGCCAAGGGGGTAGGCGAGGTGCACCTGCAGCCGTCCAACGGCCTCGAGTTCCTGCCGCGTGATCGCGCCAAACGTAAGCTGGAGCGGCTCGCTGAGATCAGGGACGCGGTAGCAAAGGCAGGGGCATGAACGGACGCGAAAAGCTGGCCAAGCTCGGCATCGATCTGCCGATGCTTCCCATCACGGCAGTTGGTTCCTACGCCAAGCCCGAAGAGCTGACCAAGGCCCGCGCGAAGTTCGTCCGCGGCGACATCTCCAAAGACGAACTCCGCAAGCACCAAGAGGAAGCCACCGCCATGTGGATGGGCTTTCAGAACGAGATCGGTGTCGACGTCCCCGTCGACGGCGAGATGTACCGCACCGACATGGTCGAGTACTTCGCCGAGGAGATGGACGGCTTCGAGAAGGGCGGCTGGGTTCGCTCCTACGGGAACCGCTACTACCACAAGCCGATCATCACCAGCCAGATCCGCTGGCGCGGCCCGATCACCGTCGACTGGTGGAAGTTCGCTCAATCACTGACCGACAAGCCGGTCAAAGGGATGTTCACCGGCGGCTACACCACGATGGACTGGTCCTTCAACGAGCACTACCCCGACCGCAAAGCCGTAGCGCTGGCGCTCGCCGCTGAGTTCCGTAAAGAGGTCGAAGCTCTCGTCGAAGCCGGTTGCAAGATCATCCAAGTGGACGAGCCGGCGGTTTCCGTTCGCGCCGACGAGATAGACATCGCGATCGAAGCCATGCAGATCACTTGCGAAGGCATCGACGCGTACTTCATCACTCACGCGCTCGAGTACGGCTATCCGCAGACCGTATTCCCGGACGTGCTCGACTTGGCCGTCGACAACTTCGACATGGAGTTCGCGAACTCCGACTTCGCCTTCCTCGAGGGCCTGCGCGACTTCGGCTTCGACAAGGACCTCTCGCTCGGTGTCGTCGACGTTCACACCCACGTGATCGACGACACGGACGAAGTCGAACAGCGCATCCGCAAAGCCATCGACATCCTTCCCGCCGAGACGATCTGGCCCGACCCCGACTGCGGACTCAAGACGCGCACCGTTGAAGAGTCGATGGGCAAGATGCGCGCGATCGCTGAAGCGACCAAACGGGTTCGCGCCGACATCTCGTCGCGCGTTTAAGGCCCAGACGTTGCCCGGCTCCCTCGACGGAAAGGTCGCCATCGTCACCGGTTCGTCCCGTGGAATGGGACGAGTCACGGCCGCACACCTTGCTTCTCAGGGTGCGAAAGTCGCCGTCTGTTACGTCCGGAACAAGGACATGGCCGAGGAGCTTGTTGCCGAAATCGGTAAGAACGGCGGCGAAGCCGGCGCATTCGGGTTCGACCTCACAACCGAAGACGGTTCAGCAGGATTGGTGGATGCGGTCGTAAAGCGTTTCGGACGCCTCGACATCCTCGTCTGCAACGTCGGCGGATTCCTCAAAAAACCTTTCGAGGAAACGACCGTGCAGGAATGGCGTGAACAGTTCGCGCAGAACACCGACACGATGTTCTTCTGCATCCGCGCGGCACTTCCGCACATGAAGGCTGCGGGAGCGGGACGGATCGTCAACTTCGCGGCCGCGGGAGCCGAATACCCGGTGCGCCAGACGGGCTTCGCCGCTTACGCCGCTGCGAAATCCGCGGTCGTCGGTTTCTCTCGCGCCCTCGCTCGTGAGCTCGGTCCCGAGCACATAACGGTCAACGTGATCGCGCCCGGCATCGTTTCGGACAACGCCCCAACCCGTGAGGAAGCCGTCGCGATCGGCTTCGTGAAGCACACGCCGGTCGGGCGCGTCGGCGCAGCTCAGGATGTTGCGGAGGCCGTTGCCTTCATGGTCCGGCCCGAATCCGACTACATCACCGGAGCAGTGCTGGAAGTCGGGGGCGGCTGGAGGGTCTAGCCGGTAGGTTTACTCCCCTTATGAAGGTCGGATTCGTTGGGCTGGGAACCATGGGAGCGCCGATGGCGCGCAATCTGCTGCGCGCCGGCTTCGACGTTGCAGTGCACAACCGAACTCGTTCCAAGGAAGAGGCTTTTGCTGCCGAGGGCGCTGAACGAGCAGCGACGCCGGCCGAGGCGGCCACCGATGCCGACGTCGTGGTCACGATCGTTTCGGACACACCAGATGTCGAAAACGTTTTGTTCGGTCCCGATGGGATCTCGCAAACGATCCGAGCCGGATGCGTCGTCGTCGACATGTCGACGATCTCGCCGGAAGCGACGCGCGCATTCAGTGAAAGACTCGCAGCGAGCAACGTCGGTTTCGTCGACGCGCCGGTGTCCGGAGGCTCCGAGGGTGCCGAGAAGGGAACGCTCACGATCATGGCCGGCGGCGAGGCGGCGGAAGTCGAGAAAGCAAGGCCGGTGCTCGAAGCATTGGGCTCAAAGGTCACCCACATCGGGCCCAGCGGCTCAGGACAGCTGACCAAGGCGGTCAACCAGATCATCATCGGCGGATACTTCCTCGCACTGGCCGAAGGGTTGATCTTCGGATTAAAGGCCGGTCTCGACATGGACAGGGTGGTCGAAGCGATATCGCAGGGCATGTGCCGGTCTGCCGTTCTCGAGATGCGGAGCGGAAACATGCTGAAGGACGACTACCCGTTGGGTTTCAAACTTGCGTTGCACCTGAAGGATCTCGAGATCGCCAACGCAACGGCCCAGGATCTCGGTGTTGATCTTCCGCTCATGGATCTCGTTCGAAGCATCGAAGAAGTTCTCGTTGCCGATCGCGGGGACGAAGACCTATCCGTGATCGCCGCACATGCGCGGCAGAAGGCAGGCCTTGCATGACTCTGCCAACTACTGCTGAAGCTCTCGAGGCAGCCGCGCGCGAACGCGTGTCGCCGGTTGCCTGGGCCTATTACTCGGCAGGCTCCTTCTCCGAAAAGAGCGTCAAGGACAACGTCACTTCGTGGTCACGCTGGTACCTGCGCAACCGGATCGGCGTCGATGTCGCGCACATCGATCTGAGCACGACCGTGATGGGCACCAAGATCGCCGTGCCCGTCCTAACTGCTCCATGCGGCTTCAACAAATTCGCGCACCCGGACGGAGAGTTCGCGGTCGCTCGCGCATGCGAAGCCGAAGGAACCATTCAAGTCCTCTCGTCCGCTACGGCGCTGCCGCCGGCCGAGGTTTCGGCTGTCTCGAAAGGTCCGAAGTGGCTGCAGCTGTATGCCGACACCGACAAGGCCGTCACCGACCAACGGGTCGCGGCGGCCGAGGACGCGGGGTTCCTTGCGGTCGCGATAACCGTCGACACGCCACAACTCGGCATCCGTTATCAGGGACTCGCCGATATCGAGGCCTTCTTGTTGGAACTTCAATCGATAGGAGTTGAGTCACCGATCCTCTCCTTCACCCAAAGCCTTGACTGGACGGAGATCGAGCGGATCGCGTCCAACACAACGCTCCCAGTCATCCTCAAGGGCGTTCTTCACCCGGACGATGCGAGGATCGCACCCAACCACGGCGTAAAAGCCGTGATCGTCTCCAACCACGGCGGACGCCAGCTCGACGGTTCCCTTCCACCCGCTCTCGCGCTTCCCGATGTCGTCGAAGCAGCCGGGGACGCGCTCGAGGTCTACGTCGACGGTGGCGTGCGAACGGGCATCGACGTCCTGCGCGCGCTTGCTCTCGGAGCGCGGGCGGTTCTGATCGGGCGTCCATACTTGTGGGCTCTCGCGGTCGACGGCGAACAAGGGGTTCGTGACCTGCTCGGGCGATTCAAGACCGAGCTGCACAACGCGATGGCGCTGGCGGGACAGACGGCGGCGAACCACGTTGACCGGTCGATCGTTGTTCTAGACAGATGAGCCTCCCCAACAACCGTCGCCTGAGGGTCGTGCTCGTGCTGGGCGCGGTTATCGCTGCTTTCGGCGTTTCTTGGACCACCCTCCCGACAGGGGCCGATGACGGGATCCCCATCGACACCGATCCCTTCATCGAGTGCTACTCGTTCGTCCCACATCTACCGAGCACGGTGCGGGGTGACGTCATCACTGCGAACATCGTCATCGCACGCGACGGGGTCAGCGAATCGAAGGCTCGGGCGATCATGGCCGAGGCGGCCAAGCCTTACGCGCCCAACGGGAACCACGCCCAAGTGACTCCGCGCGTGAAGTTCAACATCGTGGCCGTCCACGATCTGACTAAGGAGTTGACGGGAACAGACGTGGCCGGCTTCTACACCGAAGACAGCCCGGTCGGCGACGACCTGATGGCCCAGCTGATCCGCTACTACCGAAAGACCTTCCCGAACCTAAACCGCCATCACGTACACCTGATCACGAACCGCGACCTGACGAGTGGTGAACTCGGCAATGCGGTTGCCGGCATCGACAACTGCATAGGATCGATCGGGACGAAGGACTCGTACTCCATCGGCGAGTCCGGGACTCTGGAGCCGTTCTCCTTTCAGGGCTTGGTCGACTTCTACGGCAACATCGACGCGAAGATCGCGGCGCACGAGATCGGGCACGCCTTCGGTGCGCATCACCACTACGCGAACTGCGTAGAGTTCGCAGCTCCGGGACTTCTGAAGGGTACGTCCGACGTTTGTTCGCTGATGTTCAACGACGCCGGCTTGGAGCATCTAAGGTTCAGCCTGCTCGAAACGCTTGCTATCCGCGGTTACGCGGAAGCCCACATCGCCGGGGTGCCGCAACTGTTACCCGACATTCCGGTAACGCTGCCGCCGCTTCCTTAGGTCAGGCCGTCAGTTCGGCCATCATTTCGAAGATCTCCCGGCCCCCACCGCCGAGGAGCATCACCGAGCACGGGCTTTCCTTCCACGCCGCGTAGCGATCGCGGATCCTTTCCTTCGGACCGACGAGCGAAATGGCGTCGGCCAGTTCGTCCGGGACGGCGGCCATCGCTTCTGCCTTCTTGCCGTCCAGATACAGATCTTGGATCTCCTTTGCCGCAGCCTCGTACCCATAGCGGCAGGCGAGATCGTTGTAGAAGTTGCGTCCGCGCGCACCCATGCCGCCGATGTACAGAGCGAGCATCGGCTTCACGAACTGCAAAGCGCCGGCGACGTCGTCGGTGACGATCACCGCGCACGTTGCGATGAGATCGAACTCCGATGCCGGACGAAGATCGCTCGAACGCTTCGCGAAGCCTTCGTCCATCGACGGCTTGAAAACGTCGGATCGGTAGGGGTTGAAGAATGCAGGTAGGAATCCGTCCGAGATCTCGGACGCGAGAGCGATGTTCTTCGGTCCGATCGCGGCGATGACGATCGGGATGTCGGGACGCGGATGAAGGATCGACTTGAGCGGCTTGGCGAGTCCCGTCGCGTTCGGACCGGCGTAGGGGATCTCGTAATGAGTCCCGGAGAACTCGAGAGGCTTCTCGCGCTTCCAGATCGTTCGAAGGATCTCGATGTACTCACGAGTCTTAGGAAGCGGCTTGCCGTAGGGAACGCCGTGCCAGCCTTCGACCACTTGTGGGCCGGAAAGACCGAGCCCGCAGATGAATCGCCCGCCCGTCAGCGCGTCTATGGTTGCGGCCGTCATCGCGGTCATGGCCGGGGTTCGAGCCGGCATCTGCATGATCCCGGTGGCCAGCTTCACCTTCTTGGTGTGCGCGCCCATCCACACCAGCGGTGAGATCGCGTCCGATCCGTAGGCCTCCGCCGTCCAGATGGAATCGAAGCCCAGCTCGTCGGCGAGCTTGGCCTGCTCGACCTGACCGGCAATATCCGCGCCCGAGTATCCGACCTGCAATCCGAGCTTCATGACCCCTCCCTGGTGTCCAGATGAGCCACAAGCATGGTCCGTTGCCGCTGGTCAGCGCAAGATGTGACGATAAGAGTTAAGTTCCTGTACCTATTGTTGTTCCTGTTACATCCTGACTCCTGGATGCCCGCCCGCCGCCTCCTGTTGCTGGCCGCCGCTGTCGCCGTCCCCCTTCTAGTTCCGGGCGTAGTCGAAGCTCAGTCGCAGCCGTCCCTCGAGAGCCAGGTCTTCGCGAAGATCAACGCCGCGCGTTCGAAGAAGCTGATCTTTCATGCCGGCGTGCACACCGTGGCCTGGCATCACTCGGCAGACATGTCCAGCCGCGGCGGGTTAAGCCACGCGAACGCGGACGCGCGGATCTCCAATGCACCTCCCGACCCCGCGGAAGGCAACGGGGCTCCGGACGACGGCTACGGACGGGACTGGTGCGAGAACGTCACGTACGTGAACTTCGGGACGGAGGCCGAAGCGCCCGGAAAGATCTACGAGGCGTGGCGCAGGTCCGGCGCGCATCAACGGTGCATGCAGGACACGACTCTGAACACCGGAGCGGTCGGCATCTTCTGGGACGGCAGCACTTGGTGGGCCACGTTCATCGCGTACCTCGACCACACACCCCCGGGAGCCCCGGCCCCCGCCGCGCCGGTGGCGCCGAAAGAAAAACCGGCAGCCACTCAGCCTCCGGCCGTTGCGCCCGCTCCCAACCAAACGACAACGGAGCCCGCGGCTGAAGGATCAGCGCCGAAGGACACGTCGTCGAACACTGGTTCTGTTGAAGCAACGACGCCTGAGGAATCTGCGGCGCCCTCAGCCGATCCGGACGGCGATCGGATACTGGTGATAACCGAACCCGCCGCCAAGGCTTCTCAGCAAGCGAGGGCGGCGACGGAGAACCTGAGCGACGTCCTGGTCGCCGCGGTCACGAACCCCAAGCTCGGGGTTCAGGAGGTCGCGGCGGCCGTCGGCGCCCTACTCCTGGGGTTGCTCCTGACGCTGCTCAGACTCAAGCGAAAGACCGGATTACCGAGGACAATGACGACTCCTGCGAAGGCCGGAAAAGATGCGGCTCCTACGACTCGGATTCCTATTGCTGGTCATAGCGGCGGCGACCCTGCCGGCGCTTCCCAGCGCACACGCGAACTCGTACGAGGCTGAGATCTTCTCGCTCGTAAACGGCGGTCGGTCCCCGAAGCTCTCTTCGAGCTCCAGCCTCCAATCCGCGGCTCGAGCTCATTCGCGCAACATGGCCGCGCAAGGAAACCTCACCCACGCAGGCTCCGCATCGCGGATCAGAAACAGCGCTCCGGCCGGTTACACCGGGACGTATTGCGAGAACACCGGTTACGTGAGTGACAACCAAAACGTCGCGAATGCGATCTACAACGGTTGGAGCCGGTCGTCGAGCCACAACGCGTGCATGCACGACAGCCGGATGACGGTAGCCGGTGTAGGCACCTACCACGACACGGCGCGAGGTTGGTGGTGGGTGACGATGGAGTTCGCTCAGGTTCGCTCGTCCGGAGGCAGCGCTCCTTCTCAACCCGCTGTTCCCGTCTCAACGCCCAAGGCTCAAGTGGCAAGAACACAGGCACCGGTTCAGGCAGTTGAGAAGAAACAGGAAGTGGTCAACACTGCCGCGCCAACACCAGAGCCGACTCCCTACCCAACACCGACTCCGGCACCCGAAGAATTGCGGGGCCAGAATCAGGCGTTCTTGGGAGTCCAAGGATCGTCCGACGAGTCACTATTGGGCGCCCGAGAGTATGCAGCGCTTGCGGCGCTGGTGGTCTTCGCCGGCGGCGTCCTGTTCTTAGCGCGACGCCGTCTCTGACTCGAAACGGCTCGTTGATCAGTGCAGCGAGAACGAACCCTTCATGTCGTTGGACTCTGCGTGGAAACGGCAATAGAACTCGGTTCTTGAGTCGGCCCCAAGCTCGACGGTGATCTCTTTCTTCGCATCCGGTTCCAGCTCCTCGTCCACATCCAGTGAGTCGATCGTGAACGTGTGGGTCTGATCTCCCTCGTTGAAGAGCATGAGTTTGGCCGTCGATCCTCCGGGCGCCTTGACGGTGGTCGGCTCGAAGTAGAAGTCGTCCAGTTCCATCTCGAGCTCAAAATTGTCATCGGTAAAGGTCTTCGTGCCGTGGTCCTCCCCTGTAGCGTCGGGTGAGGATTCGGCTCCTTCGGTAGCGTCGGGCGATCCGGCGACGTCGTCCACCGTCGGCTCGTCGGAACTACAAGCCGCCAACGAAAGGACGAATACCGCAACAACAGTAATGAGCTTCCGCACTTGATCCTCCCGTAGCTCGGGTCCGTAGCGAAATGGTACCCAGCCAGGGGTCGGGGTACTCCCAAAATGGGACTGGCATCAACATCGCCGGTGTCACTACGCTCGCGAAGCGAACATGGCCGAGCCCATCTGGAGACTGGACGCCCACGCGATCGCCGATCTGGTGCGCGGCGGCGAGCTTTCGGCCAAGGAAGTGCTCGAAACCTTCGCCGAACGCATCGAGGAGCACAACGAAACGCTGGTCTCCTTCGTTCATCTAGACCTCGACGGTGCACGGGCCCGCGCGGCCGAGATCGATTCGGCGGTGGCTTCGGGTGAAGATCCCGGCCCCCTGGCAGGCGTGCCGGTCGGGATCAAGGACCTCGAGAACGTCGCAGGCATGCCGACGACCAAAGGCTCGGTGCCGTACAAGGACAACATCGCAACGCGCGACGCGGTTCAGACGCAACGCTTGCGAAACGCTGGGGCCGTCATCGTCGGCAAGACACACTCACCCGAATTCGGATCGACGGCTTACACGCGAACATTCTTGAACGGCACAGCGCGCAATCCCTGGAACCTCGAACGCACCCCCGGTGGTTCCTCCGGTGGCTCGTCCTCAGCGGTGGCCGCAGCTCTCATCCCGATCGGATCGGCGTCGGACGGTGGCGGATCGATCCGAATCCCAGCGTCCTACACGGGACTTGTCGGAGCCAAGTGCACCTTCGGACGGATCCCAACGGGCGACGCGCCGGACTCGTCCTACACCAGCGTGGCTGGGTGCGTCTCACGTTCGGTTCGAGACACCGCACGCTACTGGGACTGCGTCGTGGGGTCACACGAGCGCGACGCTCATTCCCTTCCGCATCCGGGATTCAGCTATGAATCCGTGCTGGACAACACGCCGACCGGTCTTCGCGCCACTTGGTCTCAGGATCTGGGCTACGGGGCATGCGGGGAGGAAGTTGCCGGGATCGCACGCGCCGCAGCTGAGCGCTTGGTCGAGGCCGCGAACCTAACTCTGGTCGACCGGCCCGTCGAATTGAAGGACATGTCCGCCGGCTGGGCGCTACTCGGCGCACCGGGGACGTGGCTGAACGTGAAGGACTACTGGCCGGATCGAGCCGAAGACTTTACACCGGCCGTTCGAGCAGGCGTGACGATGAGCGAAGGCCGGTACAACGTGCGGGAGATCGCTCGTGCGATCGAGCGCCGCCACCAGAACAACCAACGTTTGGCTGAAATATTCGAGGACGTCGACATCATCCTCACACCGACGACGGCCACCACTGCGTTCCGAGCCGAGGGGCCGATGCCATCGAAGATCGACGGCCGGGACGTAAGGCTCATGCACACGATCACGTTCACCTATCCATTCAACGTCTCCCTGCATCCCGGCGTCAGCGTGCCGTGTGGCTTTGACTCCGAGGGACTTCCCGTCGGCCTTCAGATAGTCACGCGCCGCCTTGACGATCACGTCGCCCTTCAGCTGGCCGCGGCGTTCGAAAAGGTCCAGCCGTGGCCGAAGATCGCCACCGCGTTCGACGCGTGAACGAACCGCCAGCCGAGCGCGTCGAATTCCCGGCCGGATTCGTCTGGGGTACGGCCGCTGCAGCCCATCAGGCGGAAGGCGGTAACTGGAACAACGACTGGTGGGCCTGGGAGCACGACCCCCGGTCGAACTGCGTCGACGTATCCGGTGATGCCATCGACCACTACCACCGGTTCGATAGCGACTTCGAGCTCTTGGGCTCTTTCGGACACAACGCGAATCGCTTCTCGATCGAGTGGGCGCGCATCGAGCCCGAGCCGGGCGAGTACTCGAACGCCGCCCTAGACCACTACGCGCGCGTGCTCGACAGCGTGCACTCCCACGGCATGACACCGTTCGTGACACTGCATCACTTCTCTTCACCGCGCTGGATCCACAAACACGGCGGCTGGGCCAACCCCGAGATAGTCGATCGCTTTCGCCGCTACACCGACGTCGTCGCCCGCAGACTCGGCGACCGAATCCCCTACGTGTGCACTATCAACGAGCCGCAGATCGTTGCTTGGGCCGGTTACCAACTGCCCGGCTTCCCACCCGGCGCCGGCGATAAGACCCTGTTCTGGCCGGTGACTCGCAACTTCATAGCCGCGCACCAGGCCGCAATCGAAGCTTTCAAGGCTCACCAGGCAGACACGAAGATCGGGATCACCCTGGCGATCACCGACTTCCAAGCGGCGGACGACGATTCGGTCGAGGTGCGCGACCGCGTTCATCACAGGATGGCGCAGGTGTACTACGACGCGCTTCGCACCGGCATCGTCAAAGGACCGAACATCGAGGAGTCGATTCCAGGACTTGCTGGATCGAGCGACTTCGTCGGTGTGCAGTTCTACTCGCGTGGTGTTATCTCCGCCTCCCAGGGCATGCTCGCGCCGCCACCGGACGCCGAGACGACACAGATGGGCTACGAAGTCGTGCCCGAAAGCTTCACCACCGTGCTCAAAGGTGCAATGGACGCAGGCCTTCCCGTTTTCGTGACAGAGAACGGGATCGGTACCGCCGACGACAAGCAACGCATTCGCTACATCGCGACACATCTAGCCGCGGCGCGCAAGGCCATGGATGAAGGCGTCGATCTCCGCGGCTACATCTACTGGTGTTCGATGGACAACTTCGAATGGAACGCCGGCTATCAGCGAACGTTCGGGCTTATTGCCGTCGACCGCCGGACTTTCGTCCGGACGCCGAAGCCTTCCGCGGACTACTTTTCCGAGATCTGCCGGACGAACGCCGTGGACCCGAAGACGACTCAACAGTTCTTGAGCGCTTAGCCGCCTTCGCGGCGGCAAGGGCCGCCAGGCTACGTCCTCGCACCATCGCTATGACGGCCGCACCAACGGCGGCGACTGCGCCGATCAACAGGAACCAAAGCGCTCTGGTCCACGGTTGGTTTCCACCGACGTTACGTCCGATGAGTCCCTCGAGTGAATCGGGATCGACACCGGCAGCTCGGAGCTGCTGCGTGGTTGCTTCTCCGACCCCGGCCGGTTCGGAAGTCGGCGCGGGGGTGGGGATCGAGAGCGCCGGCAGCGGGATCGCCTGACCGGTTAGCGGTACGACATCCTGTCCGCCAGATATCCCCGACCCTTCGTCTGCCGCAGGCGCCGAGGGATCGGCTGGCTCCGGTGTGGACTTGGCGGGCGGCGCCTTCACGACGAGCCGGGTCAGGTGGCCCATGTTGCGGTGGTTGTCGCAGTACAGCGCGAAGCTTCCGACTTTCGTTAGAGGTGGAGTCGTGAAGGTTTGGCCGAGCGTGAGATTCCCCGAATGGACGTTCATCTCTTCGATGTCGACCGTGTGGGCACCGAGGAAGGCTGCAACCGGTGCTTCGGCGATCGTCACTGTGACCTGATCGCCCTTGTTGACGACGACCTGCTGACGGCTCCCGGTTGCATTGTCCTGGAAGTAGTAGTTGCCACTCGCAACCTGACGCGTAGCTCCGAGCGCGGGCAGCGCTATGGCGAAGAGGAGGCAGAACGGCAACAAGGCAATGATGCGTCTCATCCGCCGTACACCACTTCCGCCGCCAAGAATGTCGCCGCCAGGAGAGCGACCATCCCGAACGTGGCGAGTGCGACGTCGGCGACGGCGTTTAGTCCGGTGAGCTCCTCGGAGGACTTCGTCCTACGCCAGAAGTAGTGGACGGCGAACGCGATCGTCGCCACCAACCCGGACGTCATGTGCCAGATGAGAGGCGCGTCCGCGCGAGGGTTGAGCAAGAAGTCGAATCCGCGCGTATCGATGAAGGCGGCGACGATCGTGAATGGTAGCGCCACGACGCCCACTATTTCGAACAAGCGCACACGGCCGTCCCAAGTGAGGTTGCCCGTCGCGTATCGGATCAGCACGCAGGCCCACGCCACGCTGAGCATCGCGATCGGGAAATGGACGATCGCCGGATGGAGAGGAAGTGAGAACGGGTTGAGCACCGATCAGCCGCCGAGTAAGTCGTCCAAAGACTTCTTCTTCTTCGACTCTCGCGACATCAGGTCCCCGAGGTCTCCTGTCTGCTTGCTCTCCTCCGCCTTCAAGCGGTTGTCGAGCTCACCTTTCTTCCCTCGGATGTCACCGGCGGCCGACATCAGCTCCTCCAGCGACTTGCGCGGCACGCCCTCGATGCGTATGCGCAATGCGGCGAGCACATCGGCGTGCCTGTCCTCGAGGCCAAGGTTGCGGTCGAGCTCGGCCAGGACGGCTTCGGCTTTGCGCATGAGCTCGAAGTCCGCCGCCGCTTTACGGCGAGCCTCCTCGGCCTTGGCCTCGTCCTGGATGGCCTTGTCGTCGGACGGCACGTTGACGAGGATAGCTTGCAACAGCCAACGCCCACCTTTCCACCGGTTGCGTCGATCTGGAGACAAGCGCAGTCTTATAGGTCTTCACGCAAGACCACGGGGAGGCAGGTATGAGTCCAGAGCGTCTAACTCCGGCGGACGCGCTGTTCCTTCATCTAGAGGACGACCACACGCATATGCACGTTGCGTCGTGCACGATCTTCGAGGGATCGGTCGACTACGTCGAGGCAGTCGAGGAGGTCCGCCGCCGGCTCCATCTCGTTCCGCGGTTCCGTCAGAAGTTGCAATTCGTGCCGTTCGGTGCCGGACGCCCGGTTTGGGTCGACGACCAGCATTTCAACATCGAGTACCACCTTCGGCACACGGCATTGCCTGCACCGGGATCAGAGGAACAGCTGAAGAACCTCGCCGGACGCATAATGTCGCAGCAGCTCGACAGGACGAAGCCGCTCTGGGAGATCTGGCTCGTCGACAAGCTCGCCGGCAACCGCTTCGCCATGATCGCGAAGACCCACCACTGCCTGGTCGACGGTGTGTCCGGCGCAGACATCACCGCCGTCCTGTTGGATCTCGCGCCCGAACCGCCGGATCTGCGTGCCGAACCCTGGACCCCGGAGCCCGAACCGACGCACGCGAAGCTTGTTGCGGACGCCGTTCGGGAACGCATGACCGAGCCGGTGGAGATAGTGCGGAACGTGCGCCGCATGGCTCGAGCACCGCGTCGCATAGCAAAAACGGGTGCCGAGTTCCTGGAAGCGATGGGCGCGCTGGCCTGGGCCGGCCTCAACCCGGCTCCCAAGACCGCGCTGAACGTGCCCATCGGGCCGCACCGCCGCGTGGAGTTCGTCCGCTCTTCGCTTGCGGATTTCAAAACGATCAAGGGCGCCCTCGGCGGAACGGTGAACGATGTCGTGCTCGCCGTCGTCTCCGGAGCGCTTCGTCGATTCCTCGAGCATCGCGCGATCGACGTGCGAGGCCTGGAGTTGAAGGCCATGGTACCGGTGTCAACACGCTCGGAGAGCGAGCAGGGCGCACTTGGGAACCGGGTGACGTCGATGGCCGCACCGCTTCCTATCTACGAGGAAGAGCCGATGTTGCGCCTGGCGATCGTCCGCGAGGCAATGAAGGACGTCAAGAGCTCGAAGCAAGCCGTGGGCGCAGAGATGGTCATGCAGCTCACCGGCTTCGCACCGCCGACGATCCTTGGGCAAGCGGCACGGCTGCAAGCGCAGCAACGATTCGTCAACCTGTTGGTGACCAACGTGCCGGGCCCGCAGTTCCCGTTGTACACGCAGGGGCACAAGCTCATCGATCTATTCCCCATGGCGCCTCTGGGTGCCAACCAAGCGCTGAACATCGCGGTGATGTCCTACGACGGACAGCTCGGGTTCGGACTGGTGGCCGACTTCGACGCGATCCCCGATCTCGGTGTTATCGCCGAGGGTCTGGAGAAGTCGATCGCCGAGCTCTTGCAAGCCGCAGAGGAAGTCTCTGCGCGTGCGGAATCCAACGGGTCGAACGAGCGCGACGAGCATGTGCAGGTCGGAGTCGCACCTTCGGTCGAGCCGGTCGCATCCAGAGGCTCCACGCCGACGACCCGGCCGCAGTCGCCACCCACAGGGGCGTAACAAATTGAGCTGGCTGGTCAAAGCGATCTGCGCAGGGGCAGGGCTCTTTCTGGTCGCCCTTGGCGTCTGGGCGATGGCGGATCCGCTGTCCTTCTACGAGCAGCTTGCGACGTTCCCTCCGTACAACAAGCACCTGTTCCACGACGTTGGTGCGTTCCAGATCGGGCTCGGTGCCGTCTTGCTGCTGCCTCTGGTCATGAAGGACATGACACTTCTCGCCCTCACCGCCGTCGGACTCGGAGCGGCTTTGCACGCTGTATCGCACGTGATCGATCGCGACCTCGGCGGTAAGACCAGCGACCCTTACCTGCTCGGCGCATTCGCGCTGGTCCTGATCGTGGGGGCAGCGTTTAGAGCCCGCGAGCTCTCAACGCGCCGCAACGCGTCATAGAGACCGGGCCTAAAACGAGGAGCCCCGCCCAACGGGCGGGGCTCCTACGAGCGACACGGTTGCCGGATCGGCGAGCGACGGTCTCAAAACCTCTCACCGGCCCCCGTTCGTGTGGGGGAGCTGCTATGTCGAATCTAGATCCGCTGCTTTTCCTCGGTATGACCCGGGGTTACGGCCGCGTTACGGGATCTATATAGCCTCCGATCCCGTTTCTCCCGTCCGGATCCGAGTCACACTCTCGGCCGGAGTAACCCAGATCTTTCCGTCGCCGATCGAGCCCGTCCGGGCCGATTCAGTTATGGCCTCGACCACCCGGTCGACGATGCCGTCGTCGACCAGGATCTCTATACGGACCTTCGGAACGAAGTCGATCTGGTACTCGGCACCTCGGTAGACCTCGGTGTGGCCGCGTTGCCGGCCGAAGCCGCGAGACTCGGTCACCGTCATGCCTTGGATACCGGCGTCCTTCAAAGCGTCTTTAACTTCGTCGAGCTTGAAGGGCTTCACGATTGCAGTTACGAGCTTCATCGCGGCTCCCCCTGTTCGGTTAGTGGTCTCATCGCTTGTCTCACTCTCAGCTCGTCATCGCGTAGCCGGCTTCACCGTGCTGCGACAGGTCGAGCCCCGTTTCCTCGTCCTCTTCCTTGACACGCAATCCGATGACGAGGTCGATGGCCTTGAGGATGATGATCGTCAGGACGAAGGCCCACACCGTCGTGATGCCCGACGCTGCAGCCTGTTTACCCAGCAGGTCGAAGCCACCGCCGTAGACCAAGCCCTTCTGGCCCATAAGCGCGGTCTGCTCGGTAGCGAAGACACCGGTTAGCAACGCGCCGACCAGTCCGCCGACGTAATGCACGCCCACCACATCGAGCGCGTCGTCGTACCCGAAGCGGTGCTTGAGGCTCACTGCGAGATAGCAGATGAGACCGGCCGCCAATCCGATGCACATCGCCGACCATGGACGCACATAGCCCGACGCCGGAGTGATCGCCACGAGGCCGGCAACTGCTCCAGTCGCAGCACCTACCGTCGTCGGTTTCTTGTGCCGTATCCACTCCGGGATGATCCAACCGAAGATGGCCGCCGCCGTTGCGACATGTGTGTTCGAGAAGGCCAGTGAGGCCAGCCCACCCGACGCAAGTGCGCTTCCTCCGTTGAACCCGAACCACCCGAACCACAGGATGGAAGCACCGAGAACGACGAACGGCACGTTGTGCGGCACGTGCGCTTGCTGTGGCCAGCCCTTGCGTTTGCCCAGTACGAACACGAACGCCAGCGCTGCGATACCGGCGTTCTGGTGGACGACTGTCCCGCCGGCGAAGTCGAGAGCACCGAGCCCGTCCAACCCGTTGAGGAAGCCTCCGCCCCACACCCAGTGAGCAACCGGTGCGTAAACGACGAGCACCCAGATGGACGTAAAGGCCAGGTACGCACTGAACTTGATGCGCTCGGCGTAGGCACCGGCGATAAGCGCCGGAGTGATGACGGCGAACATCATCTGGTAGATGCCAAACGCGGTGTGCGGGATCGTTGCCGCGAGAGCACTTGGTGCGTCGCCGACGTCCTTGAACCCGATGAAGTCGAGCCCGCCTATCCAACCGCCTTCACCGATGACCTTTCCGATGTCCGGCCCGAATGCCAGCGTGTGGCCGATGATCACCCAAAGGACCGTGACTATCCCGAGCGCCATGAACGAATGCATGAGAGTCCCGAGAACGTTCTTCGACCGGACGAGTCCGCCGTAGAAGAACGCCAGTCCGGGCGTCATGAACATCACCAATGCGGCCGAAACGAGGATCCATGCCGTATCCCCCGTATCGACCGTCGATTCCTGCGCCGCCGCCGGTAGTGCGCTCAGTGCGAGTGCTGCGACCGAAACGCCACCGACGACGCCTGCCCGCCGCCAGATCCTCATGGATCTCCTTTCCTTCCTCGCTTCGGCACAAAACGCCTCAGCGATGGCCTAGGTAACAGTTCTGAAACCCAGCGCAACCTAGGGGACGGGGTTTGCCTGCATGTTAAGGATTGTTACAGGCGTGTAAACCCCCAGGTGGGGGACAGGGAACTTCCTTCCACCGTCGCGAGTACAGAAGCTAGACGGCAGGCATTGCACACCCAAATCCCTTAGGTTGCCGCATGTTTCGTGCCATTACCCGATCCGATTACGCCGGATACACCGGCGCGTTGTCGGTTCTTAACGGGCTGGTAACAAAAGCCAACATCGTTGAAACCCTCCGTCCGTAGCTTCGAAACATGGGAACCGTTACCGGCCGCCCGGCTCAAACATCTCTGGTGGTCGGTCATCTCGAGATCGATACCGGTGCCTACCGGGCCGTTCTACACGGCCACATTCTCGAGCTGACACCGTCACAGCTCGAGTTGTTGATCACCCTGGTGGCCAACCGCCATCGAGTGGTCACGCGCAACGAACTGGCCGGTGCCTCTGGCTTGGAACAGGCGCGATCTGTCGACGTCGTGCTGACTTCGTTGCGCCGCTTGCTGCCGGAGGGATTCGTCCGAAACATCCGTAACCGCGGCTGGATACTCGAGCCGTCGGTCTTCGAGCGCTAAGCGCATGGAAGCTGCCGGGCTGCTACTTCGTCTTCTCGCCCTTCTCGTCGCTGCGCGCTGCGCAGCCGAGCTGGCCGAGAGACTTCGGCTCCCGGCCGTACTCGTCGAGATCACTGCGGGGGTGCTTCTCGGACCATCGCTTCTCGGCTTCATAGGACACGACGAATCGTTGAAGTTCCTTGGTGAGCTCGGCGCAATCTTCTTGCTTCTCGAGGTCGGGTTGCATATGGATCTCGCCGACCTGAGACGCGTGGGCCGTTCGGCGTTGTCTGTTGCCGTTCTGGGCATTGTCGTCCCCATGGCCGGAGGCTTCGCAGCTATGCGAGCTCTTGGCATAGACAGCCAGGTGTCACTCTTCCTGGCGGCAGGCATCACGGCGACAAGCGTTGGCATAACCGCTCGCGTGTTCGCGGATATGCGATCGCTGGCCAGTTCCGAAGCTCAAACCGTGTTAGGCGCAGCCGTAGCCGACGACGTGATCGGTCTGCTGATACTCACGGTGGTCACGCGTCTATCCACTACGGGCAGCGTCGAGGTCGGCGGCGTGCTCCGGATCGCAGCGCCTTGGCATCGGGTTCGTTGTCGTGGCAACGGCGGTCGGTGCGTGGCTGGCACCGCTGATATTCGATCGGCTGATCGGGAAAGCGAGAACCGAAGGCACGCTTCTCGGCGGTGGCGTCGCGTTCACACTCGCCTTCGCCGGCTTGGCGGCAGTATCCGGGCTCGCCGCGATCGTCGGTGCCTTTGTTGCCGGCATGTCACTTGGGCGCATCGAAGACCGTGATGACCTGAGCAGACGCCTGGCGCCCGTGACCCATCTATTCGTTCCCGTCTTCTTTCTTCTAATCGGTGCTGAAGCTCGAGCAAGCGCGTTGGCCGACCCCCAAGTCTTGTTGATCATCGCCGTGCTCGGCGTCGTTGCGGTCCTGGGAAAGGTCGTTGCGGGAGCTGGCTGTGAAAAAAGGGACGGCGGACCGTTACCTCGTCGGGATCGGCATGATTCCCCGCGGGGAGGTCGGGGTGGTATTTGCAACGCTCGGTCTGGCCGGTGGAGTTCTGAACGCGCGCTATCACGCTGCCCTGCTGATCGTTGTCGTCGCGACTACCGTCGTTGCGCCGCCATGGCTTCGGCATCGGATACAACGAACCCGTCGCGTCGCCTTAGAGCGCGCCGTTGAATCGGCTCCGCACGAAGGTTGGCTCGTAGTGGGCGACGTTGAAGTGGAGCTCCGCGCCGAACCGCCGGCCGGATTGGCACCAATATCGGACTAGATGCGGCCTTCATCTGTAGAGAACGACGCCCCGGCCCACGGTTGCTCGACTGGTTGACGCGAGCACCCGCGGAGTCTCCGAGTTGGGACGAAGACCTCCGTCATCGCTTCTTGACGGTGCTACGTGGCGGCAACGCGAGATCGTGGCGGCTGCTCGACGTCACCGGGCTGCTTCGTCTTCTCCTTCCCGACATCGATACCGCGATGCGGAAGCGCAAACAAGATCTCTTCGATCTGGACCCCGCGGCAGGGCTACGCTGGGATGAAGTCGAAGCCCTCAACGCATTGGTTAGTCGGTCGGAGGACCCCGCTGCGCGTTTGTGGTCGGTGGTCGATCATGACTCCGTCCTCGTCGCAGCCCTCGCGCGAAGCGCATTCCGCGGAGCCGACGCAGCCGGATCGGGCAGGCGCCTTGCCGAAACCATCGGTTTGGATCTCCGCCAGTTAGAAGAGGTCGAGTTGCTCGTTGCCGAACGGGAATTGCTTACGGCAGCGGCGACGCGTATGTCGCTGGGAAGAGAGGAGGCGGTACTCGAGCTGGCCGCACACATAGGGATCAGGCAGCGCGCCGATGCGCTTTACCTCCTGGCGGCCGCGACCACAACGGAGCCAACGACGCGCGACGCGCTGGACGAGCTTTACGGTCTGATCACGTCGGCGATGGCTCATCCCGAACTGACGGGTGCCGTCACAGCCGATCTCGTTGAGACGAAGAAGGAAGCGGCCGTTCAGGCGTTGCAGAGGATGCCCCAGGCCTCGGCACGCCGCCTTCTGGACGATGCGCCCCGCCGATATTTACTCGTGCACTCCCCGCAAGTGATCGCGCGGCACGCGCGAATGCTAGACCCCATGCCGGTCCGCGACGAAGTACGGATCCACGCCGACCCGGACCTGGACAAAGGTGAGTGGACCGTAGACGTGATCACGCTCGACAAACCGGGCGTACTGGCCGCGATAACCAAAGCCTTCTCGACATGCGGCATACCGATCGTTGAAGCGTGGATATCGACGTGGTCGAACGACGTGGCCGTCGATGTCTTTCGTGTCAGCGCGCCTCGCACTGTCGACTTCGGTGCTGTGCGCGACGCGGCGATGGGGCTCTTGGCGGGAGCCGAAACGAACGGAGGCCCGGCCGCTATCGTCGGCCCCATGGACATCGACAACGTCGCATCCCCGTGGCACACGATCGTCGAGGTCCGGGCTCAGGACCGTAAGGGCCTCCTGCACCGCGTAGCCGAGGCTTTCTCCCGTGCCGGGTTCCAGATCCAACATGCCACCGTCCGTACGGAGGATGAGGTCGCCGTCGACACATTCCTCGTCACGAACTCGGCCGGCCACAAGCTCACCCCGACTGAAGAGAACGTTCTTCGGCTCGCTTTCGATGGCAAGCCGCTACGCCGTTGGACGACCAGGCGAATGCGCAAGAGTCAGCCCGCTACGACGCGGTAGTCGCGCAACAAACCGGTTCGGCCGCATAGATTCTCGGACGTGATCTCTCGTTGGTGGTGGGGGCCGAAACACGGCGGCGAAGTTTGGCCCAAGGACCGCTCGATCCGTTCCTTCGACGGAACGCTGGTCCGCTACACCATGCTCGGTCCGGACGACGCGCCGGTCGTGGCGTTTTGCGCCGGCTTCGTTTGTCCGGACACCTATTGGAAGTACATAGCGCCCGAGCTAGAGGGCGACTACCGCCTCCTGATCTGGAACTACAGAGGTATCGGCGTGTCCGAGCTGCCGCGGCCGCCGGGTTACCACGCGGTACGGATCGCGGACGAAGAGCTCGGGATCGAGAGCAACACACGCGACCTTCATGTCATCTTCGAAGCCGAAGGCATCGAGCGCGCCGCTCTCATCGGCCACTCCATGGGTGTGCAGGTAGCCCTCGAGGCCTATCGTCAGTTCCCCGAGCACGTTAGTGCGATCGTCGCGCTGGCCGGGCCGTATCGAACTCCCTTGCGCACGTTCTACGGAACCGACCTCGGCTCCCGGTTGATGCCGGTCGCACTACCCCTGCTGCATGTACTGCCGCGTCTTAGCCTTTTGGGCTGGCGTGCGCTCGTTCACAATCCGCTCTCCTATCACGCGGGCAAGCTGGTGCGAGCGATCGGCGCAAGAGCCAAGGCGGAGGATATGGCCGGCTACTTCGACCACGTATCCATGATCGACCCGTTGATCGCGGCAAAGATGATCCGCGGCATGCACTCTCATTCGGCCGAGGACCTCCTCGAGAAGATCGAAGTCCCCGTGCTGATAGTGCACGGGACGTCTGACCCCTTCACACCGCTGATCGTTTCCAAGGAGATGGCCGAGCGCATCCCGAATGCGAAGCTCGTCGTCATCGAGGACGGTTCGCACACACTGCCGATCGAGGTACCGGACGAGATCCTGGCGGAACTTCGGCCCTTCTTGAGCGAAACGCTCAGCCGGACTTGATCTTCGTCCCGGCCGGGATCGCACCGACTACAGCCTTGCCTCCGCCCTCGATCTCGAGAGCAGAACCGTCCGTGGGATCCACGCTGACCATTCCGAGTCCGATCGGGCCCTTGCCGGGCGCTTGAACAGCTGACGTTATCCGTCCGACTTTTCGTCCATCGAGCGCGAGGTCGCGTCCAACAGCTGAGCGCGGATCTACACCGTCCAAGGTGAGTGGACGCACGACCTTGTTGATGTGGCCGCGGAAGTGGATGCGAGCGATCGTCTCCTGACCGATGTAACAACCCTTCTCGACCGAGACGGCTAGCGTTAGACCGGCTTCCTGCGGAAGGTTTTCCGTCCCATAGTCGACTCCGAAAGCCGGCACGGCCCCCTCAACCCTGAGGATCTCGTAAAGGTCCGGGTGTGCGATGGGAACATCGTCGAGCGCCGTAACCGCGCCGGCGTCCCGCTCGTGGACGTCGACGACAGGGATGTCACCGATCGTCGAGCCGAAGGACAGCGACGCTGGATCCAGCTTCGTTTCGCCGGACGCCCCGAAGGTTCCCGATTCCGGACCGACCACTGTCGATCTGGTTCGCTCCAACCATTCGATCTCGACCTTCGTGCGGAACCTCATCGATTGAAGTCGATCGGCCAGCTCCGGAGCGGACGAGTCGACGTCTAGCCAGATCTCGTCTGAGAGGATGCCGACCCGGAAGTGCGCGAACACTTTGCCCTTCGGCTCTAGAAGAAAAGACTCCACCCACCGACCGGCGTCGACCCCTTCAACATCGGTCGTGATCGTGTTCTGCAGGAACCAGATCCGCTGAGGGCCGGTGAGCCTGACCAACCGAGCACTTGGCGGCCAAGAGACGCGGACCGAAGATTGGCGTGCGGCTTCGTAGGACTCGTCAAGAGTGAGCACAACGGCTCCAAGCTACCCTTGGCGTGCCCATGCTGCGCCTGAGGAACACGCTAACCAAACAGATCGAAGAGATCATGCCTTTGGAACCCGGGCGCATCGGGATGTATTCGTGCGGGCCGACCGTCTATCGCCCTGTGCACGTAGGCAACTTGCGTTCTTTCCTGCTTTCCGACTTCGTCGAACGGGCGCTCGCCTACCACGGTCTCGAGGTACGGAAGATCATGAACATCACCGACGTCGGCCACATGACGGACGAGCTCACCGACGAAGGCCGCGACCGCATGCTCCTCGCGATGGAGGACGAGAGCCTGACGACGGCGGAGATCGCCGAGAAGTACACCGAACGGTTCATGGCCGACACCGATGCCGTGAACATCCGGCGTGCGGCCTCCTACCCGCGCGCCACGGCGCATATACCTCAGATCATCGAGCTCATCGCCAAGCTCATCGAGCGAGGACACGCCTACGAAAAGGACGGGACGATCTACTACGACGTCACTACGTTCGAGGGATACGGAGCGTTGTCGGGACAGTCGCTCGACGCGATGCGTGCAGGCCACCGCATCGAGAACGTCGACACCGGCAAACGCAACCACCAGGACTTCACGCTCTGGGTCGCCGCCGGTCCGCGCCGTGAGCTCGTTTTCGATTCGCCTTGGGGGACCGGCTATCCCGGATGGCACATCGAGTGCTCGGCGATGTCGCTCCACTACCTCGGCGACCGCTTCGACCTGCACACCGGAGGCGTCGACAACCGCTTCCCTCACCATGAGGACGAGATCGCTCAGTCCGAAGGCGCCATAGGACATCCGGTGGTGAACACGTGGGTTCACGGAGAGCATCTGCTGATGGGACAGCTCAAGATGGCGAAGTCGGCCGGCAACGTCATAACGATCCAGAACCTGATCGAGGCCGGAACCGACCCACTTGCCTTCCGCTACTTGTGCTTCACCGGGCGCTACCGTCGTCAGGTCCACTTCACGCAGGAAGCACTCGACGCTGCTGCGACGGCATTACGTCGCCTTCGGGAGCAGATCGCATTGCTAGGCACGTCCGGCCGCCCGGCCGTTACGGACGGCGAGATGAGAGCCGGCGCAAAGGACGGGGCACTCGCGTATCACGAGAGATTCGTCGCAGCGTTGGACGACGATCTGGACTTTCCGACGGCGCTGACGGTCCTGCACGAGACGCTCGCTGACACATCGCTACCTCCGACAGTTAGGTGGTCGCTGGCTGCGTCATGGGATCACGTGCTGGGTCTTGATCTCGTTCGCACGGATGACCTTTCGCCCGAGCTTCGCGATCTGATCAGACAGCGGGACGAAGCGCGGGCGAGCCGCGACTTCCAACGAGCAGACGAGATCCGCGACCGCCTGCGCGCTGAGGGTGTCGAGCTGCTCGACTCGAGCGAAGGAACGCGCTGGGTTAGGCGGTAGCAAGATGACTCTCAAACCACGCACTCCGCGGACATCGATAGACGAACTCGTTGGGCGCGCAACCTCGCGCGCACGATGGAAGACCGCCGACTCTCTTTCTGGCAGCGCTTTCGAGCGTTTCGAGATCGACGGAGAGCGTTTCGTCCTCAAGCATTTGCACGTCGACGACGACTGGATCCAACGAGTCCAAGGCGACCTGTGGACGCGTCCGCTGACCATGTGGCGCAACGGACTGTTCGATGCGCTTCCCTCTAGTTTCGACCACACGATCACCGACATGGCGGCAGGCTTGGGACGCAACGGGTGGGGCACGGCGATTCTGATGCGCGACGTCTCGCCGTGGATGGTGCAAGTCGCCGACGGTTCCATCCCGATGGACCAACACCTTCGCTTCCTAGATCACATGGCGGAGCTCCA
Organism: uncultured Actinomycetes bacterium; assembly: GCA_963766295.1. Lineage (GTDB taxonomy): Bacteria > Actinomycetota > JAICYB01 > JAICYB01 > JAICYB01 > JBBDRJ01. Next base: position 293,136 of record CAVXYW010000001.1, read on the forward strand.
TGCGTCCTGTTGGGGATTCGCTGACACCTTCGGACTACAAACCATGTCGACGCGCTACTTCATGCTCGCTCCGCTGATGGGCGCGGTGGAAGCCGAACGCGGTCCTCCGGATCCCGTGCCGAGCATGGTCATCGGGCGCTGGAAACACATGGTCGAGGAGTCGCCCGCGCTCGGAAAGATCCTCCTGCCGCTGCTGGATGAGCCATGGCCGCTGGTCGATGCACAACAAAGAAGTCCCGCCACACTGATCCACGGCGATTGGAAGGCGGGCAACCTCGGCTCCCTTCCCGACGGCAGGACGATCCTCATCGATTGGGCTTTTCCGGGAGAAGGTCCGGCAACCCTCGATCTGAGCTGGTATGTCGGCGTCAACAGCGATCTTCTTCCGCATTCCAAAGAAGACACGATCGCCGCATATAAGGAAGCACTCGAAAAGCGCGGTGTCGATGTCTCCACATGGTGGGACCAGCAGCTCGAGCTGTCCCTGCTGGCTGCGGCGTTGTTGCTCGCATGGTCGAAGACGGGCGACGAGCTGATGTGGTGGGAGGATCGCGTCCCGCGCGCCTTGCGCTATCTCGCGGTGTGACTAGTTCGGTTTCGCCGCCGCCTCCGCGGCTCCAACCGCCGTTCGCAGACCCTCTTCTATGCGCTTCATGAACGCGGGATCGGTGATCTTGTGTCCTTCGAGGTCTTTCACGTAGAACACGTCGACCACGTGCGTCCCGTACGTGTTGACCCGTGCCAGCGAGAGGTCGCAGCCGGCGTCGGCCAAGGCCTTGGTTATCCGGCGCAATAGTCCCAGGCTGTCCTCGGTGTGGACCTCCACCACCAGGTGGCTTTCGGAAGCCGAATCGTCCACGACGATCTGCGTCGGCGCGCCGGCACGCGGGGCGCTCCGGCGCCTTCGTGCTTGCGTTTGCTTGCGGACGAGCTCGGCGTCCAGATCGAGAGTGCCGTCCAGAGCGAGCGGGATGTCGGCACGGACGCGCGTCCATCTGTCTTCGGGGATCGTCCCGTGCGACCCGATCACCCTGAAAACTTCGACGGCTACGCCGTCCGATCGCGTGTAGATCTCTGCGTCGTGGACATCGATGCCGCGGAGGGACAGAACGCCGGTAACCGCCGAGAACATCCCCGGCCTGTCGTGCGCCACCACTATGAATTCGTCTGCTTCCTTCGCGCTGTGCAGTGCAGTTACGACCTCGGTTGGCCCGGGAGGCTTCTTCAAGAGCTCGAGCTGGCGCTTGGCCGATTCGCGATCGGTGGTGCCCAGCCACGCCTCGGGCATGGGCCCGATCAGTCGAACGGCTTCTTCCCTCGACATGTCCAGCATGTCGGCCAGGCCGTCCAGCTCCTGTGAGGCCACGGCAGGCTCGGGTTCGATGCCCTCGAAACGCTGCTTGGTCTTCGCATAGAGCTCCCGAACAAGCGATGACCGGAAAGACGACCACGCCTCGGGTCCGGTGGCGATCGAATCGGCGCGGGTAAGGAGGAACAACATGGCCAGGCGTTGACTGTCGGAAAGCCTCAAGGCCGCCTCGTTGATCGTTGCGGAGTCATTCAGGTCGCGGCGGGTCGCCAATGTGGCCAGCGTGAGGTGCTCTCGCACGAGGAACTCGAGGTCGTCGCGCTGGGCGCCGTCGATTCCCATCCTTTTCGCAGCATCGACGGCCAGCTGCGCGCCGATCTCTGAATGGTCGCCTCCGCGTCCCTTGCCGATGTCGTGGAAAAGCGTCGCCAAGAAGAGCACGGTGGGCTCCGCAACGAGCAACCATGCATCGCGAACATCGGCTTCCTCCAGAGAGCGGCTTGCGGCCAGTTCGGCGACGGCCGCGAGCAAATGACGGTCGACTGTGTAGCGGTGATAGACGTCTCGCTGCGGATATCCGCGGATCGGCTCCCACTCACCGAAGAGCGCGCCGAGGAATCCGGCGAGATCCATCGCCTCGAGCGCATCCACTCCCGCTTGTCCGGCTTGGATGAGATCGAGGAAAACGTCACGCGCATCGGGGGTCCACTCGAGTTGGTCGGTCGTCGCGAGCTCCTCGTGCAGCCGGTTGATCGCTGCTCGTCCGACGGGGGCCGAGTGACGCACGGATTGCCTGAAGACACGCAACCAGCCCGCAGGATCCTCGCGCGCTTGCGTGACGGCGAGCACTTCTACGCGGCCCTCGACCAGAACGCACCCATCGCCTATCGATTCACTTCCCGACGATCTGCGGAATCGCCGGGGCTTCGAGTGGATCGTCCGATCCCAGAAGCTCCTGACGATCACCTCGACCTGTCGTGCGTGCTTGTACAACTGCTGCATCAACTTGTCTGCCGGGGGCCGATCGCCCGTTGCCACGTAAGAGAGGCGCCGTGCAACTTCATCCTGATCGGGAAGGAAAAGCTGATCTTGGTGGCGGTTGGTTGCTAGGTGCAGCTCGATCCTGGCCGAAAGGAAGAAGGATCTTGCCTCTTCGACGAAGCGCGCGTCTATATCGCTCAAGAATCCGGCCTCGGTCAATCCGTCAAGACCTTCTCGGCCGGGAACCAACTTGGACGCCCAGCCGAGAGTGTGGATGTCCCTAAGTCCTCCCGCAGAGTCACGAAGATTCGGTTCCAGGAGGTGTCCGGCGTGACCGTATCGTCGATGGCGATCGACGATCGACTCCACTAGGTCCTTGAAGAAGGAATGACGGCCTCGGTCCAGACGCCTGCGAACCTGTCCGTCGAGCTCGGCGAACAGTGCGCTATCACCGGTCAGAAGTCTTGCGTCGAGCAAAGCGCACACCTCATCGACGCGTCCGGTCAAGCTCTTGATGACATCCCGCGGTTCCCGGATACGATCGCCGAGTTCTCTTCCCGAGTCCCACAGCGGGTACATGACTTCGCGATTGAGTGCAGTAACTTCGCTCGACGACCAGCCGCTGTAGAGAAGCAAGAGGTCTAGATCCGAGCTCGGCGCTAGCTCGCTCCTGCCGTAACCACCAAGCGCAACCAATGCGATCCCGCCGGCGTCGCGTCCAGAACGGGCAAGGGCCGCCTCGAAGGCGCCGATGACGATAGCGTCGACATCGGCGGTGTGCGCACGGACCACCTCGTCCGGCGACATACCGGAGCGTGATATCTCCTCGACCCGAGCGCGGGCGCGTGCGAATGCCTCACGGATCTCTGCCGTCACGCGACCAGTTTCCTTTACGAACTGGGGAACGCGCACAGCGCTCACGAAACATCACCGAAAAAGGGACTCCCCCGCGGGTCTCCGCGGGGGAGTCTCAGTACCGCACTCGCACGGTGGTTACCGCTTCTTTCTCCGGGCGGGTCGCTTCATCGCGATCTCCGGAGCGGCAGCCTTCCGGCGGCGCCGGCGCGCGGGCTTCTTGCGCGCAGCGGCTTTCTTCTTCCGAGCTGGCTTGCGCTTCGCAGCCTTCTTCCTACGCGCGGGCTTGCGCTTGGCGGCCTTCTTACGACGGGCCGGCTTGCGCTTCGCAGCCTTCTTCCTACGCGCGGGCTTGCGCTTGGCGGCCTTCTTACGACGGGCCGGCTTGCGCTTCGCAGCCTTCTTACGACGTGCAGGCTTGCGCTTCGCAGCCTTCTTCCGCGCAGGCTTGCGCTTCGCAGCCTTCCGACGTGCCGGCTTGCGCTTCGCAGTCGTCCGCTTCGCGGCCTTGCGACGCGCAGGCTTACGCTTCGCTGGCTTACGCTTCGCTGCTTTGCGTGGCATTCGGTTCACCTCCCTCCTACAGTCAGATGACCAACAACTTCAAAAAGCAAACACACTTACATGACCTCAATCACGAGGTCACGATTAACCCTAGACGGAAAAAGTGCATGTGTGAAGGGTTTTCGCAAGCATTGTCAAGCGTGTGAAGGTCGCTCTTTTGACGGATTTGCAGCGCTTTTACCCCGTTACACGTGTGATTCACCGCGTGACATGCACATTTTGTGCGTAATTAGCGCGTAAACAGCTGCGTTAAGAAGCAACGCGCGCGCGTGGTCTGCGTCCAATGCGCACAGACGCTACGCGCGCGAGTACGTCACGAATGTCTTCTCCGTCTGCGATCAATCCGAACAAACGCTGTGCTTGCCTTCGCAAACGAGTGCGTTCGCGCTCGGTGAGACCGCCCCAGATGCCGTACCGCTCGCTGTTCGCAAGTGCGTACTCCAAACAGTCGAGACGAACATCGCAATTCACACACACGCGTTTTGCGGAATCACCTGGACTTCCGCGTTCTGGAAAGAACAGATCAGGATCTTCGCCGCGACACGCGGCACTTTCTTGCCAGTCGTAACGGATTCGCCACACGCCCGAGCCCCCCTGGTACGACAGGATTGTAATTACGTTCGTGTAATTGTAGGGATTGACCCCGTTCTGTCAAGGGGTGGGCAAAGGGCGGAGTTCAATTCAAAGAATCGAAGAGATTTGGGAGTTTTGCGTCGTCAGAAAACGAAGAGACTCCCCGTCGGAAGTTCGTCGCCGTGGATCAGCTGAGATAGCGACGCCAGATCCAGGCAGAAGAGCCGATCATCGCGCCGGAACCGAACAGACCTAGAACGGCAAGACCTCGGTTCGCAGACGAACCTTCGGGTTCGGGTGTCGGTGTCGGTGGAAAGGTCTCGAGGGACGGCGTCCCCGTCGGCGATGACGTTGCCGGCCCCTGGGTGGGACTCGGATTCGTTGTTTGTCGAGGCGTGGGCCGAGGCGTCGGCGCCACCGCTGGCGTAGCGATCGGTCTGCGCGTCGGCGTGGGGCAGGCCGTGAAGGGCGGGCTGCATGTCGCCGTCGGGGCCGGGGTTGTCGGCGGCGGAGTTGACGGGTCGACTATCCCCGCTTGTGCGTAAGACCAGCCGAAGACCGCGCAGGCAGCCGATAGAAGGAGAACTGCGGAAACGCGCCTCATGCTTACATCTCTACGACGAGGTGCGTCTCTGTCGATCGAACCCCAGGGAGATTGTGGATCTGATCGAGCACGACCTCAGCCAGATGCTTGTCGTCGGGAAATTCGCAGAACGCGAATATGTCGGGCTGGCCCCAGCACGTATGCGCCTGTTTGACGCCGGCCAGTGATCGCACTTTTTTCAGCGTTTCCTTCGCGTGTCCTGCCTCTACCGAAACCAAGATGTAAGCCGCTGCGCTCATAACTATCTCCCAAAGAACGCGAGTCTAGATTGTGCATCACCGCTACCATTACTGCAGGTGGCACGAGTCATCATCACCGGCCCGCCTGGGAGCGGGAAGACCACACTGACGCTTCGCGTCGTCGACATCCTTAGAGCGCGTAATGAGGTTCTGGCCGGCTTCACCACGTCCGAGATCCGCCGTGGCGGCCGCCGCACGGGATTCACGCTCACCGGCCTTGGCGGTTTGGAGCGGATGCTCGCCGTCCGGGGCGGAAATGGCCCCAAAGTCGGCAGTTACGGCGTGGATGTGGACGCGTTCGAAGAGGTCGCGTTGCTAGAGCTCGAGAACGGCCTCGAACTGGGCTCGACGCTCGTCGTCGACGAGATCGGGAGCATGGAACTCCTTTCAGACCGTTTCCGCGCTCTGCTTCCGGGGATCATGTCGGCGCCCAGGGTTCTGGCAACGCTCCACACCAAGGCCGACCCGGCGACGGACGAGATCAAGCGGCGAACGGACGTCGTCCTCGTGGCGGTGGACCGGGGCCGCGGAGGTGGGCAGGCGGAAGAGATCGCCGACCTCGTCACCGACGTCCGCCTCGGCGCACCTTCTCACTAAAACCCGCGTCTATATAAGGAAGGGGCTCCGGCTTCTTTGGTCGTCGTCCTCGGTTAGCCTTTCCAAACCTGTACCGACGGGGACCGAATCGTTCGAACATGCGAGGATAAGAAAGGTATGTCACAGTCACCCACCGATTGGCCCATTCCGCCGGAGGTCATCGAGCCGGAGCCCGCTCGCGAACGCCGGTCCTGGGGCAAAGTCAGCCATTCCGATCGTTACCGGCGCCAGCGCCGCGACCTGCTCCGGGCCGCTGCGGCCCTGGCCGCGCGTGAGGGGTACGAAAAGACGCGCGTAGCCGACATCGTGGCCGAGGCCGGGCTGTCGAAGAGCACCTTCTATGAGCACTTCGCTTCCAAGGAGGACTGCTTCGTCGAGTTGAACGGCCGGACCTCGTCTCAGATGTTGCGTGAAGCAGTAGACACGGCCGAGGCCACGATCGATCAAGGAGCTGCGAAGTGCTTGGGGGCCGTCATCCGGTCGTTGGTCGGATATGCCGACCGCAACCCGCGCCTGGCCGAGGTGCTCCGAGCGGCCATCAACGCATCAGAGCAGAGCGTCGCGGTTCAGCGCGAGCAGAACATGCACCGCGTCATACATTTCTTCGTAACGCTGGGCAGGCGTCTCGGTTCCCCTTTGGACGCCGACGAACTCGATCTTTCTGCAACCATCGTCGTCCGCGGAGTGACGGACATCCTCGCCGACCTTCGGCGTGAGGATCCGAAGGGCTTCGACGAACGACTCGAGCAGATCACTCGACTGGGGTGCCGCGCGTTCGGCTTACCTGAAGCCTGATGGGTCGCTGGAAAACCTTCGTCCGTCTGATGAGGTACTGCCGTCCGTACCGGCGCAAGCTGATCATCGCCTTCTTCGCGGCGGCCGGCGTCGCCCTAGCCGTGCCGTCGATCCCCCTCTTCGTTAGATCGGCGATCGATAGGGCGGTCCCGAAAAGCGACTTCACGCTGCTTGCGATCCTCATGGGCGCGATGATCGGCGTTGCCGTGCTCAAAGCCGTCTTGCACGGTGTTCGTCGACAGATCGCCGGCGAGCTCTCCATAGGAGTGGAAGCCGACCTGCGCGAGAAGCTCTACAACCACGTCCAGGCATTGGACGTCGGCTACCACGAGCGGATCTCGACCGGACAGATAATGTCCCGCGCGACCAGCGACATCCAGGCCATCCGGCAATACCTGATGAGCGTTGCGTGGTCACTGACGCTCGTCATCCAGATCATCGTCATCTACGGCGTGATGTTCTATCTGAGCGCGCCGCTGGCAGGGATCTTCCTAGCGATGGCACCTGTCCTCGGCTGGTACACGTACAAATTCGCCGACAAGTTCGACCCGATCGTGTGGGAGATGCAGCAGCGCCTGGGTGACCTTGCGTCCGTCGTTGAGGAAACCGTGGTCGGCATCCGGGTGGTCAAGGGCTTCGGTCAGGAGAAGCAGCAGGTCGAAAAACTCGCGAAGGACGCCGACCGCGTCTACGACGCAGCGATGGACTCCGTAAAGCTGCGCGCGAAGTTCGTCCCCATCTTCAACCTCCTCCCGCAGATCGGCCTGATCGCCGTCCTCTGGTACGGCGGACGCCTGGCCATCACCGGCAACATGAGCGCGGGCACGATCGTTGCTCTCTTCTCCTATCTCTTCATGCTGATCTGGCCGTTGCGGTCGATCGGGATGATCGTTTCTTGGGCTCAGCGCGCAACAACGTCCGCCAGCCGCGTGTTCGAGATCCTCGACACATCGCCGGGTATCGCCGACCACGACAACGCACAGGACGTAAAACTGTCCAGCGGAACGATCCGCTTCTCGGGCGTCGAGTTCTCGTACCCGGAGGGCGGCCCCGTTCTCGACGGTGTCGATCTGGAGGTAGGAGCCGGACGGTCGGTCGCACTCGTGGGACACACCGGCTGCGGCAAGTCCACACTCATGCGGTTGCTTCCGCGATTCATCGAACCTGTATCAGGCGATGTCACCCTCGACGATCAGGACGTCTCGGAGGTCACCCTCTCTTCGCTACGAGCGCAGATCGGGATCGTGTTCGAGGACACGCTCCTGTTCAGCGACTCCGTCGCCGCCAACATCGCGTTCGGGCGCCCGGATGCGAGCGAGGAGGAGATCGTGCGCGCAGCCGTGATCGCGCAGGCTCACGAATTCATCGAAGAGCTTCCGCAGGGGTATGACACGCCCGTCGGTGAGCACGGCTACACGTTGTCGGGCGGTCAGCGCCAGCGTGTAGCCATCGCGCGCGCGATATTGATGAACCCGCGGATCCTGATCCTGGACGACGCAACCTCCAACGTCGATGCCCGCGTCGAAGCAGCTATCCGCAAGGGTTTGCGCCGCGCGATGGAGAACAGGACGACGATCATCGTGGCGCGCAGGCCGCAGACCGCAGCCATGGCCGACAGCGTCGCCTTCATGGTGGCCGGGCGCATCGTCGATACCGGCCCGCACACCGATCTTTGGCGATCCAACACCGAATATCGCGAAACGCTCCTGGCCACCGTAGACGTCGACGCCGTGGCCGGCGAGGCCGGTTTGGAAGTCGAGCACATCGAAGAGGTCGAGGAGACGGTCCATTGAGGTGGTCACAGCTCGGGCAAGCGCTCGATGACAGCGATCCACGTGAAGAGGGCGAGACTCGCTTCGGCCGGCGCGAGCTCAAAGTTCTGTGGCCACACCTCCGGCCGCACCTGAAGCTCGCGCTCGGTTCGGTTCTGTTGCTGATCTTTGCGCAGGCCGCCGCGCTGGCCACGCCGTTCCTGATCCGGAACGGGATAGACAAAGGGATACTCGGCAAGGACACGTCACAGCTGACGTTCGCCGCCTTAGCCCTTACCGGCACCTCGATCATCAACTGGATCGCGCTTCGCAACTCCATGATCCTCGGCGGCCGGTTCGGTGAGCGCGCGCTGAAATCGATCCGTGTCAGCGTTTTCGATCATCTGGCTCACCTCGATCTCGGCTTCTTCGAGCGCGAGAAGGTGGGACGTTTGGTCGCGCGCCTTACGTCCGACGTCGAGACCATCCAGTTGTTCGTAACGGAAGGTCTCGTCGCGTCGATCTCGACGCTGATGTACCTGGCCGGGTCATTGACCGTGCTCTTCCTGATGGACTGGAAGCTGGCCGCAGCGGGGTTCGCGGCCACACTTCCCATCCTGACCGTCGCGTCGATGATCTTCCGGGTTCGGTCCGAGCGCGCTTACCGGCGCGTGCGTGATCGCATCGCTTCGGTCCTTTCCTTCATGCAAGAGACAGTTCGGGGCGTGCAGGTTGTCCAAGCGTTCGGACGCGAAGGCGTGAACCGCCGGCGCTTCCGTCAGGTGAACGCCGACTGGGTCGAAGCCAACGTCGAGTCCTTCCGTCCGAGCGCCGTGTTCTTTCCGCTCGTGGAGTTCGTAGGTGTGCTCGGTACCGGCGTGCTCGTCTTGTACGGCGGCTGGCGTACAGCGCACGGCGACATCTCCATCGGCTTGCTCGCCGCGTTCATCCTGTACCTCAACACGACGCTGGATCCGATTACTCAACTGTCGCAGCTCTACGACACGTTCCAACAGGCGATGGCCGGGTTGGCGAAGCTCGCCAATCTTCTGGATCGCAGCTCACACGTCGTCGACCGCGACGGCGCCGTGGATCTTGCATCCGTGAACGGCGAGGCCGGCGTCGACGACGTTACGTTCCGTTATCGGGACGGGCTTCCCGACGCGTTGGCCGACGTCACCATCGACATCCCCGCCGGCGAGGTGCTCGCGTTGGTGGGTCCGACGGGAGCAGGCAAGTCGTCAATCGCGAAGCTACTGCTCCGCTTCTACGACCCGACATCGGGACGCATCACCATCGATGGAAAGGACCTGCGCGACGTCCGGCTTGCTTCGCTGCGCGAACGGACATCGATGGTGCCACAGGAAGCTTTCCTCTTCCGCGGAACCATCCGGGACAACATCCGCTTCGGACGACCGGGCGCAACCGATGAGCAGGTAGAGCAGGTTTGCCGCTTGCTCGGCATCGACGAGGCGATCCAACGCATGCCGCAGGGCTTTGACACGGAGGTGCGCGAGCGCGGCGCGGCTCTATCCGGAGGAGAGCGGCAGCTCATCGCGCTCGCGCGCGCGGTCCTGGTCGACCCGCGCCTGATGATCCTGGACGAAGCAACGTCGGCCCTCGATGCCGCGACCGAAGCGCACGTCGAGTCGGCGCTGCGACTGGCGTCGCACGGCCGAACGACGATCGTGATCGCTCACAGACTGTCGACGGCGGCGCGTGCGAACCGCGTGGCCGTCGTCGACCACGGCAAGATCATCGAGCTGGGCACGCACGACGAACTCATCGGGATCGAGGGTGGGCTGTACGCGAAGCTGTACGAGCACTGGCTCGCGAATTAGCGAAAGGTTTACCACTCCCGGGTTTAGGCCGATCAATATAAGTAGAGATGATCGGCCTAATCCTCAAGGTCTTTTTCGCCATCGGCGTCCTGATCGCCGGCGCTCTTCTCGTGCTGAACGTCACCAACGTTTGGAACCCGGGAACGCTCGCCGTCACCACGCCTGACGTTGACGCCTGCCACCGCTGGCTGGCGGCCAACCACCCCAACCGTCAGACGGAGCTCGTTCAAGTCCGCTGGACATGGACGGCTAAGGATTACGGCTGGGGCTGTTACATCGAGTTCGGCGACTTCGACGTCTTGACCGTGTCGCCGATGCCTGGGTAATGGTGGTCTGACCAGGCGAATTAGCGTCCCACTTGACTCTTGAGTCAAGCTGGCTCCCGTGGATCACGAGGTCCTGAAGGACGCCTTCGAACGCACCCGCATCGTCGGTGCGGCTATCTCCGACTACCCCTTGACTCCGGACCTATCCGCCTTCGACCACCATGTGCTGGCCATCCGCAAAGCCCTGGCCGATGCCGGATTACAGCTGTCGGACGTGGACGGTCTCATCATCGCTTCCGGCGGAGCGGGCGGCGGGGTGAACCCGATGGGTATGGCCGAATACCTCGGTATCCGTCCGACCTTCGTCGACGGACTATCGGTCGGCGGCTCGTCCTTCGTCTATCACGCCGCGCGGGCGGCACTGGCCGTGGGTTCCGGTCTATGCGAGGTGGCCGTCGTGGCCATGGGCCAGACCGGTAAGTCCGGCAGCAGGCCGGGCCGGGGGATGCGTGGTGGGGGCGGTGGCGGTCCGCCACAGGGATTCGGCTCCTTCTTCTGGGACTCGCTGACCGGGCTCCCGTTGATCGGTGCGTACGCGATGGCCGCGAAGCGGCACATGCACGTCTACGGAACAACGTCGGAGGACCTGGCCGAGATCGCGGTCGCCGCGCGTTACCACGCGTCGATGAACCCCAAAGCGCAATACCAGGACCCGATAACGGTAGACGACGTTCTGAACTCGCGATGGGTAGCCGAGCCTTTGCACCTTCTCGACTGCTGTGTCGTGTCCGACGGCGGCGGCGCTTATGTCGTAACAACGGCCGAACGCGCGAAGGATCTTCCGAGGCCCGCCGTCCGGATGCTCGGGTACGGAGAGCGGATCGGTCATGCGGGAATCGGCCAGATGCCCGACTTCACGCAAACTGCAGCGGTCGACACCGGACGCATGGCTTTCGGCATGGCAGGACTGAAGCCCGGCGACATCGACTGTGCGGAGCTCTACGACTCGTTCACGATTACGGTGATGCTGCTTCTCGAAGACCTCGGTTTCTGCAACAAGGGCGAGGGTGGTCCTTTCGTGCGCGAGCATCTGCGTGTGGGCGGACCGCTTCCGATCAACACCGACGGTGGCGGGCTCTCCGCGGTTCACCCCGGCATGCGCGGGATGTTCCTGGTAACCGAAGCCGTCCGCCAAATCCGTGGGGAAGAAGGCCCGGGACGAGCGATCGCACGCGAGGGTGGTGTCGACACCTGCCTCGTGCACGGTGTGGGCGGACAACTCTCATCCCACGCAACGTTGATCGTCGGGAAGGACTCATGAGCGAGGCGCCGAGGAAGTTCTTCATGGGCGCGCCCGAGGGGGCCGAACCGTTCTTCGAGGCGGCGAAGGAAGGGAAGCTCTTGATCCAGAACTGCCCGTCGTGTGGACGCAAGCAGTTCTACCCGCGCAAGATATGCATCCACTGCGGCTCGCCCGACGTCGAGTGGGTCGCAGCGTCGGGCCGGGGAGCCGTGCACACGTTCACGGTCATCCACCAACAAGGGATGCCGGGCTGGCGTGATGAAGTTCCCTACGTCTCTGCGATCATCGACCTCGAAGAGGGCGTCCGCATGACGGCGAACGTAGTCGAGTGCGCGCCGGCCGATGTCCGGATCGAGATGCCGGTCGAGGTCACCTTCGTCAACGAGGGGATGTACACGCTGCCCAAATTCCGTCCCGCGACTTAGCTCAGTGGGTCAGGACTGGGACGCATCTACATACGACCGCGTCTCGAACCCGCACGTTCGTTGGGCCGGTCCGGTGATCGAACGCATCGATCCCGCTGGACTGAAGCAGCTACTCGACGCCGGCTGCGGAAGCGGCCGGGTCACACAGATGGTCCTCGAGCGCTTTCCCGATGTGCGAGTGATCGGTCTCGATGCATCCGACACTATGCTCGCGGAAGCCACGAAAAAGCTGGAGCGTTTCAGTGACCGAATCGAATTCGTCCAAGCAGATCTCAGCCGGCCGCTACCAGAACTCCCAAGGGTCGATGCCGTCTTCTCCACTGCGGCTTTCCATTGGATCACCGATCACCGATCGCTCTTCAGGAATCTGGCGAACGTGCTGCGCCCCGGCGGACAGTTCGTCGCGCAGTGGGGCGGCGGCGACAACATCGCTCGCCTGGTCGACGTTCTAACAAAAGTTGGCGACGGATGGACGGGCCCGTGGTACTTCGCCAACGCTGAACAAACCGAGCACGATCTTCTGGACGCGGGCTTCACGGACACCGAGGTCTGGACCAACGACGACCCGGCCGACTTCGAAACGCAGGACTCTTTGGAGGAATACCTGCGCACGGTGTGTTTGGGTCCGCATCTGGAGCGACTCGCGCCTGACGAACGTGAACAGTTCGTGCGGGTCGTAGCTGAAAGACTGCCCGACCGACGGATCGACTACGTCAGACTCAACGCCACCGCTCGACTGAGCTGACTACGATCGCAACTCCTCGACGGCGTCGCGGAACTCGGCCGGGCCGAACGCGCCCAGCCAGCGATCCTTGATCACGCCGTCCGCGCCGACGAACATCACCCACGGCTCGGTCTGAAGCTTCCAAGCGGCGAAGGCCGGTGCCCATCCGTCCGGCGGCTTGTTGACGGCTTCTTCGTCGTTGCGCCAGACCTCGACGTGCACGAAGGCGACGTCGTCCCCCACGCGCTCGGCCTGCTCTTCTACGACGTCGACGACCGGTCCGCAAGTACGCGACGTGCAGAACTGAGGTGTCGCAAAGATCAACACGGCCGGTTTCCCCGAGCCAACGGCGTCGGCCACGGTCATCTCGTGCATCGAGCAAGCCGGGTCACGCGTACAAATGGGCGTGACACCGCCCGAGTCTTCCTTCGTGGGACTTTCCACCGCCGTTGCCTTCTGTCCGACACGCGGCGACGGATTCCTGGAGTCCTCCAAAACCTGGAACTGCGCTTTACCACGGCCCCCGTCGAACGACACCTCGACCCCCCACACCCCCGGCTCATCGAACTCGTTGCGTAGGACGAAGATGTCGGTCACATCGGTGGGTTCGCTTCGCCCCCCGATGCCTCGGGCGATCTGCTGACGGTCGACATCGACGTCGATCTTGGAGTCGTCCGGTTTCACGATCTTGGCTTTCAAGTCGTCAGGAACGAATGGCCGCTGTCCCCGGAAAACGGCGAAGGCCTGACGCGAGTCGCCGCGCGCGAGGAGCACCGAAGTCGCGACAACGGATATGGCCTCGCTTGGATCAGGCGCCGAGGGCCCGAGTGCTTCGCCTACATCGCCGTCGTCGTCGCCGCCGCGCGAGCAGGCCCACGCAACGGCACCGAGTCCGAGCGCCAAAAAACCGCGTCGATCGATCTTGGGCACGAAGCGCAGGCTACCGGATGCACCGGGCCTTGGCTCTAAGTTTGAGGATTGAGCGACGCCAGCCTGATATCGAACTTCTCGTGATAACGCGTCCTGCCGAAGAAGGGCTGGTTGCTGAAGCTTGTCATCTCTGATCGCTCTCGGACGAGGATTCCGGTGTCGACTGCTCCCCACACGTCGCGCACACCGCGACCTTGCTGGTCCCCGGTTATCTCGTTCTCGACCCGCACGTGCAGCGTCTTTACTGCAGCCCCGGCTACGTCGACTTCCTCCCACGCGAGTGCCTTTAGCTTGATTAAGGTCTTCGTGACATCAGAGGCACAGGTCATGGACCACGCGTCACCAGGCTTCGCTCCCTTGGGATAGTTCAGCCCATCGCATCGCAGCGTTCTTTCATCTGAGCGGCCATAGAACTCGTGGAAGCTCGTGACGCGCTTGAGTGCGTCACCGTCGAGAACCCGGCACGATTCACGCTCATCCCACCGCTCGGCTAGTGCATCCCAACGCTCGACGAACCCGCACTCGGTCCGGCGAACGGTGATCGTCGTCCGCTCGGGATACGTGTGCTTGCTTCCACCGAGGACGTCGACATCGTCACCGCCCGTGGTCGAGTAGACATAGACGCCTTCAGCAGGAAGAGGACGTCCGAAATCGTTGGCGCTTGGATTCGTGGGCGATGGCGCGACGCGTGCTGCGGTCGATGCGGAAGACGATCGCGATGTCGGGGCCTCAAGCGCCGAGGAAGGGCTCTCCGTCGCCGGCGCTTCACTCCTTGGAGTATCTGAACGGAAACGCTCTACGGCCTTGGCGACCGGGATCGGTGTCGAGCCCCCGCGCAACAACATCAATGAGCCGGCGAACATGATGACTACCATCGCGACGCCAAGGGCCGTCCATAAGCTGCGCTCCATCAGGCCCATCCACCCTCGAGAAGCGCGGTCGATGTATCTCGCGCGAATTGCGTGAGCTCTTCATCTGACCAAGGCCTGTACTGGAGCTCTTCGATGAATGTGGCCCAAATGACCTGACGAACAACCCAGGCACGAGCCTTCGCGTTCTGCTCATTTGCAAGCCCGGTGCGCATGAGCATCTGGACGATGCGCTCATCGCCCTGCTCTTGCCACACCTCGAAGACTGCTTGGACCTCCTCGTCGCCCTTCATCGTCTCGGCCACCGCAAGACGAAGAACATCGCTGCCACCGCGCATGAGGATCCATGCTCCAAAAAGGATGGCCTCTAGCGATTCCTGCGGCGTTCCACCTTCCGGCGGCCACTCGTCCACAGCTACCGGGGTGTCTACGAAGCCCACCTCTCGGAAGATCGCCAGGAACAGCTCGCGTTTCGACCCGAAGTGGTGATAAGCCGTAGCCACGTTCACCCCGGCACGACGCGCGACCTCTCTCATGGAGCCGCCGTCGGCGCCTCGCTCGGCGAACACCGCCAGAGCGGACTCGAGGATGCGGGTCTTGGTCTCCGCGCTCACTAACTTAACCTAAACGAACGTTTGATGGATGTCAAGCGAACGTTTGTTTAAGCCGCTTAGTGGACCTCTACCATCGATCCGCCCACCCGGCCGGCCACCCAGGCGGACACGCCGAGCGCCGAGAAGGCTTCGGCGGCCCGGGCTCCCTCGGGCGTGACGACCAACATCCCGGCTCCCAAGTTGAACGTCGCGAGCATCTCGTCCTCCGAGATCCCACGCTCGGACAGCCAGTCGTAGATCCCGGGCCGCTCCCAAGTCGACAGGTCAACGTGTGCGCCGAGACCGTCGGGCAATGCGCGGGGAAGGTTGCCTTCGATCCCGCCCCCGGTCACATGAACCGCCGCGTGCACCTCGACCTCCTCGGCGAGGTCAAGAAGCTTCCGCGCGTAGATCGCCGTCGGCGCCAGCAATCCTTGCGGCGGATCGTCATCGCCGAGGACACGGCGGACGAGAGAGAACCCGTTCGAGTGCAAACCGCTGGCTGCTAGCGCGACGATGTCGTCGCCGTCACGAACCTTGTGTGGCCCCCACGCCTTGTCGAGATCGACTATGCCGACGCAAGTGCCCATCACTTCGTAAGCACTTGGTGCAAGCAGCCCGGGAAGCTGCGCAGTTTCTCCGCCGACGAGCTCACAACCCGCTTCGACACAAGCGTCGGCAACACCACCCACGATCTCGGCTGCTTCGTCCGGATCGAGGCGCTCGGTAGCGATGCAATCCACGAACAACATCGGCTCGGCGCCGCAGCACACGACATCGTCGACGTTCATCGCGACGCAGTCCCACCCCGCCGTGCGGTGGAGCCCGGCCTTGCGAAGAAGCTCGATCTTCGTCCCCGTCGTGTCCGTCGAAAGCGCGAGCGCGGGCCGCTTGAACCCGCGACTGCTCAGATCCTCGAGAGAGAAAAGGCCCGCAAAGCCGCCGATGTCCTGGATGCGTTCGGAGCGGCGCGTACGAGCAGCTTCGGCCGCGTATCTCGGGATGAGCGCGTCGGCGGCGTCCTGGTCGACACCGGCCTCGCGATAGCTAGAGCTCACTCCAGCTCGAGACCGGGAAGCTTCTCTTCGTTACCGGTAAGGACCGGCAACGAGCGACGCGCTTGGCCGTCCCCCCGGATGTCTCCATTGGACGAGCCGTTCGGAGAACTGCCTTTTTGCTCCAAGACACTCTTCGTGCGCGCGGTCTCCGACGGTATCTCGATCGGGTAACCACCGGAGAAGCATGCGTGACAGAAACGTTCCGTGGCGATACCCGTCGACGTGAGCATTCCGTCGATGGACAAGTACCCGAGAGAGTCCGCACCGATGAGCTTGCGGATCTGCTCGACATCACGAGACGCGCCGACGAGCTCGTCGCGGCTGGGGATATCGATGCCGTAGAAGCACGGCCACTGCACGGGCGGCGAGCTCACACGAAGGTGCACCTCTCGCGCGCCGGCCTTCTTGAGCATGTCCACGACTTCGCGGGTGGTGGTCCCGCGGAAGATCGAGTCGTCCACCACGATCAGACGCTTGCCTTCGATCACTTCGGACATCGGATTCAGTTTCATGCGAACACCCTGCTCCCGAACCGACTGCGTCGGCTGGATGAAGGTACGGCCGACGTAGCGATTGACGACGATCCCGTCCGCGTACGGGAGCCCCGCTCTGTCGGCGTAACCCTGAGCCGCCGCGGTTGCGCATTGCGGCACCGGGATAACGATGTCTGTGCCTTCGGGAGGAGGCGCCTCGTCGGCCAGCTGCTTGCCCATCGCTCGCCGCACCGAGTAAACGCTGCGGCCGAAAAGCGTCGAGTCCGGTCGAGCGAAGTACACGAACTCGAAAACGCACAGGCGGGGCGTCGGTTCCGAAAGCTGGTGGCTGCGCAGCTGGCCGTCCTCATCGACGACGACGAGCTCACCTGGTTCGACGTCGCGGATGAAGTCGGCGCCGATGATGTCGAGGGCGCACGTCTCGGAGGCGAACACCCAGCCGCCGGTCGATGTGCGTCCGATCACCAAGGGACGTACTCCGTGCGGATCGCGAATCGCCATGACGCGCTTCTCGTCCATTGCCGTTATCGAGTACGCGCCTTTCAGCTTCGGCACCACGCGCTTCCAGGCCTCGACGAGATCGGGCGTGTCCTGCTGCGCAAGCAACGCGCAGATCAAGTGCGAGTCGGTAGTCGATTGGAGAAAGATGTCGAGCCTCGGCGAGTTCCTTGGCGATGTCGATCGGATTGACGAGGTTCCCGTTGTGCCCCAGTGCTATGCCTGTGCCGTCCGCACGCGTCATGAACGCAGGCTGCGCGTTCTCGATCATCCCGGACGACCCGGTAGTCGAATAACGGACGTGACCGATCGCGAGGTGCCCGGCCAGTCCGTCCAGAACCTTCTCGTCGAATACCTGGTTGACCAGACCTAGGTTGGAATAGACAAGGACGTCCTCGCCGTCGCCGACCGCTATGCCGGCCGACTCCTGGCCGCGGTGCTGAAGAGCGTAGAGGCCGAAATAGGTGAGCTGGCCTACGTCTTCACCCGGTGCATATACGGCGAAAACACCGCACTCTTCGCCGGGTTTGTCGAACGGCGTGGTCATGGTCGGCCCCTGGACAGATCTCGTCGTTCGCTGGACAAGGTCAGTCTATCCGGCGATCCCCGTCTGTTCGAAGTCTTTGCGCCTCCGCTGCGCTTCGGCGGGGCTTTCATCGGCGAACGTCGTCTGGTTGGACGACCTGACCGGGGAGCCTCAGCTCCCTAGGCTCCACGACTCTGGACAGGGACACGAGCTCGACCAGGCTCTCGGTGGCCGAACCGCCGCCGTCGGTGTCGGACAAATTGGTCCTGCGGCCCCTGAGAAGGATCCCATCCTCGGCGTAGCAGAGCTCGAAGCGGAACCTCTCGGTAGCCACGGTCGCCTGAGGCGACGTGGTCGATCCATCACCGGACGGAACGGCTTCGAAGCACTGCCCTTCTTCACCTTGGACGCGAACTGGACGGGCGGTCTCGCGCACCGAGCTGAAAGCGCCCTCCTCTTGGGGCACGTCGAAGAAAGCGTCGAGTTGCGCGTTACCAAAGGTGCCGCTGGCGACCGGATCGGCAAGACATTTCACTCCGACGTCGGGGTAGGTCGTACACGCGAAGTCTCCGTCCGCGTTGCGAACGAACCAGCTGGTGAGCGTGATGGGATCCCCGGTTTCGGGCCTGGTGGTCGTGTCGAGCTTGCGGAGCGAAACCGGCGGATCCTGAACGATCTCCATGCGAGTGGTTACTGCACCGGCGAGCTGGCCGGTAACGGTGAAGCGGTAGATGGCGGCGTAGGTTGCATCCGTCGATGCCGACGAGAGCTTGGAGAGCTCAGCCGCCGCTCCTCCTTGCGAAGAGCTTCCGAAGAAGCAGGACGAACAGAGAACGGCAAGAAGAACCAAAACCCCCATCCTGCGTGGTTGCATCATCAGCTCAGCGTTCCATCAGAGCCGGGATCGCTGTATCGAACACTTCACTGAGTCCGACGACCGGGACACCCATCACTTTGTCAACTATGAGGTCGTCGCCTTCCATGCGGCCGATCACTCGAGCGGTTACTCCCAGCTTCGATGCTTGCTTGAGCAGCTCCTCAGCCTCACCGTCCGTGCAAGTGATCAGCGCACGCGCCGTCGATTCTCCGAAGAGCTCCCACAGCGGTTCGGCATCCAGCGCTACCCGAACTCCGCAAGCCGACCGGATGCTCATCTCTGCCAGGGCGACCGCCAGCCCACCTTCCGATAGATCGCACGCGTGGCCCCCGAGTCCCGGGGTAGCGAGGAGCTTGGTCAATGCCACTTCGTTTCCAAGATCGAGCGAAGGTGCGCGTCCCGCGATCGTGTCGTGGATCACCGCGAGAGCCTCGCTGCCGCCGAGTTCGGGCTTGCTCTCACCGAGCAGGACCACCGCGTCGCCTTCGCGCGCCGCCGCCGGGCGGTGCGCGTAAACGTCGTCGAGCACACCGAGCATCCCGACGATCGCCGTTGGGTGCACGGCTCCCGACGGCGACTCGTTGTAGAACGACACGTTGCCGCCGGTGACGGGAATCCCGAAGGCGCGGCAAGCGTCTGCGATCCCGCGGACGCTTGCCGCGAAGTCACCCATCACCTCCGGACGCTCCGGGGAGCCGAAGTTCAAGCAGTTCGTGATCGCCAGCGGACGGGCACCGAAACACGCAACGTTCCGCGCCGACTCGCACACCGCGAGCGCACCGCCTATGTAGGGGTCGAGGGAACCGATCCGTCCCGGTCCATCGGTGGCAAGCGCGATCCCAGGTTGGCGCTCCTCACCGCGCTTACTCTCGGGCAGGCGCAGAACCGCGGCGTTTGCACCGGGGCCAACGAGTGCGTTGAGACGCACCATGTGGTCGTACTGCCGCCAGATCCACGCCTTCGAAGCGATCGATGGCGAAGCGAGCAGCCGCATGAGGATCTCTTCCGTGTCGGGCCAGGAGAGCTCGAGGGGATCGAGCGAATGGAGCTTCGAACGATCGCGCTGCTACGACCGGACGCTCGTACAAAGGACCGTCCGCGAGCGAGGCCGCAGGGATGTCCGAAAGCTGCCGGCCTTTTCCGCGCAGAACGAGTCGTCCGCCGTCCGAGTAGCGCGCGACGACAGTTGCGTCGAGGCCCCATTTCTCGCAGACGGCGATCGCGGCATCGATTCGATCGGGCGCGATGCACGCGAGCATCCGTTCCTGGGACTCCGACATGCATATCTCCCACGCTTCCATGTCGCCCTCACGGAGCGGAACGTCGTCGAGGTTTCCGTCCACACCGAGTCCGCCGGCCGCAGCAGTTTCCGACAGCGCGCACGTGATGCCGGCCGCGCCGAGGTCCTGCATGCCCGTAAGCAAGCCATCGCGCTTCAGCTCGAGGCACGCTTCGATGAGCAGCTTCTCCGTGAACGGGTCGCCCACCTGAACAGACGGGCGCTTGGCTTCCGCACCTTCTTCGAACTCCTGCGAAGCCAGGATCGATGCGCCGCCGATCCCGTCCCGGCCAGTTTTGGATCCTATGAGCAGCGCCAGATCTCCGGCGCCCGAAGGAGAAGCGCGCAGTGGTTCGTCGTCCTCGAGGATGCCGACACACATCGCGTTGACGAGTGGATTGCCGGAATATGCAGGATCGAATATCGCTTCGCCGCCGACCGTGGGCAGGCCGAGCGAGTTCCCGTAGGCGGCGATGCCGCGCACGACTCCGTCGAACAGGAATCGGTTGCGCTCGTCGGACAAAGGACCGAAGCGAAGAGGATCGAGAACAGCTATCGGACGAGCACCCAGCGAAAGGATGTCGCGCACGATCCCGCCGACACCGGTCGCTGCTCCCTGGAAGGGTTCGACGGCGGACGGGTGGTTGTGCGACTCCATCTTGAAAGCCACGCGCACGCCCGGAGCGACCTGAACGACACCGGCACCCTCGCCCGGACCGAGCACGACCCACGGCGCATCGGTCGGCAGATCGCGCAGATGGATGCGCGACGACTTGTACGAGCAGTGCTCAGACCACATAACGGAATACATGGCCAACTCGGTGTGTGTCGGCTCGCGGCCGATCACCTTCTGTATGCGCCCGTACTCCTCGGCGGTCAGACCGAGAGCGGCGTAGAGCGGAGTGGTATCCGTCGTCACGCGAGAGCCGCTAGGCGGCAGGACTCGACGAGGGAACCCAGCACCAGCCGTCCGTCCTCAGAACCGAGCCACGACTCCGAAGCCCGTTCAGGGTGAGGCATCATGCCGACCACGTTTCCGGCGTCGTTGGCCACACCGGCAGCGTCGCGCCACGCGCCGTTGGGGTTGTCCCGGTAGCGGAAGACGATCCTCGGTTCGCAGCCCTCGGGCGGCGTGAAGTTCCCCTCGTAGTGATTGATGGGAATCCGGAGCGTCTGTCCGGGCTGGCATGCACGCGTGGCGATCGTGTCCGTATCGACGACCTCCAGGTCCGTCCACATACAAAGGAATCGAAGCCCCTCGTTGCGGCGAAGGGCGCCGGGCACGAGCCCCGCCTCAGCCAGTATCTGGAACCCGTTGCAGATCCCGAGTACGGGAGCCCCGCTAGCAGCCAGCGAGTTGACCGCTTCCATCACCGCCGAGAACCGGGCTATCGCGCCGGTCCTCAGATAGTCACCGTGAGCGAACCCTCCGGGAAGGACGACGGCATCGGCGCCCCTGAGGCTGTCGTCGCCGTGCCATGCGTAATCGGCGTCGGCTCCCTCGCGGCGCAGCGCGTAGACGACGTCCTGCTCGCAGTTGGAGCCGGGGAAGACGACGACAGCGACGTTGGGCTTCAAGCGTCGACGGGCTCGACCGTCACCGTGTAGCTCTCGATAACCGTGTTCGCGAGGAAGCGCTCGCACATCTGCTCGACCTGCTCCTTCAGCGCTTCGATCGAAGCTCCCTCGACGAGCAGCTCCAGGTGCTTGCCGACGCGAACGCCGGACACGTTCTCCCAGCCCAATGCCGGCAGCGAACGCTCGACGACCTGGCCCTGCACGTCGGAGATGCCGGGCTTGAGCATCACGTCGATGCGGGCGACGGCTTTCACGCGCGAACCGTTGGACGAGGTCATGACGCCTGCTTCATGTACTCGTCGAACGATTTACCGGTGATGCGCTCGTAGGCTTCGCGGTAACGCGAGCGCGTGCCCTCGACGACATCGTCGGGAAGCTCCGGCCCCGGATAGTCCTTGTTCCAGTTCACGGTCTCCGCGTAATCGCGCACGAACTGCTTGTCGAAGGACGGAGGATTGGTGCCCGGCTCCCATTCGTCGGCCGGCCAATACCTCGATGAGTCGGGAGTGAACGCTTCGTCGCAAAGCGTCAGCTCGCCATCGACCAGACCGAACTCGAACTTCGTGTCGGCCAGGATGATTCCTTTGGTAGCGGCGTAATCGCGGGCGTCCTCGTACAGGCGGATCGAGAGGTCGGCGATGCGATCGACGAGTGCACTGTCGCCGACGATCTCCTTGGCCTGCACCACTGAGATGTTTTCGTCGTGTCCGGTCGATGCCTTGGTGGACGGAGTGAAAAGAGGCTCGGGCAGCTGCTGAGCTTCGAGCAGACCCTCCGGAAGCTTGTAGCCGCATACTTCGCCGGTCCTCTGGTAGTCCTTCCACCCGGTTCCGGTTATGTAGCCCCGGACGACACACTCCAGGTTCACGATCTCCGCCTTGTGCGTGAGCAAGGAGCGCCCGGCGACTTCAGGAGCTCGAGCCCCTTCCGGGAAGGCGCTCGAGCGCCATTCGACCAGATGGTTAGGGACGATCTGCGCCGTCCGGTCGAACCAGAACACCGACAGACCGGACAGCACGGCTCCCTTGTCCGGGATCGGAGTAGGCAGGACGACGTCGAAAACCGATATCCGGTCGGTCGCGACCATAAGCAGGTGCTCCCCGGCGTCGAACATCTCGCGGACCTTGCCTGAGGCGACGCGGGGGAGGTCGAGCGCGATATCCGAGAGCGCGACCGTCACGTCCCGAGACTATCCGAGAGGCACGACGGACGAGCAGGGCGAGAAGATAGGGGTGTGCAGCCTCCGGACACCCGGTACGCAAAGTCGGGCGACCTTCATATCGCGTACCAGGTGTTCGGAGATGGCCGGATAGACCTCGTCTTCGTTCCGAGTTGGTACAGCCATGTCGAGGCCATCTGGGAGTGGCCCGAAGCGGAAGCTTTCCTCCACCGCCTCGCCTCGTTCAGTCGCGTAATCATCTTCGACCAGCGCGGTACAGGGATGTCGGATCCCATCCCGCTAACCGATCCGCCAACCCTCGAAGTGCGCATGGACGACATTGGCGCTGTGATGGAGGCAGCAAACTCAGAGAAGGCTGCCGTATTGGCCTATGGCTACGCGGGACCACTCGGCGCGCTCTTCGCAGCAACACACCCAGAGCGCACGAGCTCGCTCGTACTCTCGAACACCGCTGCCTGCTTCATACGAACCCCCGATTATCCGATCGGAGTGCCTGCTCATTACGGGGCAGCCGCCAACGAACGGGCCAAAACAAACTGGGGGCGACTGGAAGGTCAGGACGCCGACAAGTACAGCGATCGGGAACGCAAAATAATAGCCAGGTATCAGCGGATGGCGATGAGCCCGGCTACAGCCGTCGCCGTCCAAAGTATGAATTTCGCCGTCGACGTACGGGATGTCCTACCGAGCATCGGAGTACCCACGCTCGTTCTGCATAAAGCCGACAACCCTCAGATACGTGCGAACGGTGGCCGTTTCCTTGCAGAGCGCATCGCTGGTGCCCGATTCGTCGAGCTACCTGGAGACGACACGATGTGGATGAACAATTCCGCGGCGACGCTCGATGAGATCGAAGAGTTCCTCACCGGGACGCAGCCTGCACCGAGCTCCCGGCGCGTCCTGTCGACTGTGCTCTTCACTGACATCGTCGGGTCTACGGAGGGCGCAGCCGAAGCCGGTGACCACCGCTGGGTCGAGAAACTCAAGGTCCACGATGCGCTCGTCCTCCGGCAAATAGAGCGACACGACGGCCGACTCATCCAGATCGAAGGGGACGGCGTCTTAGCGACGTTCGATGGTCCCGCTCGAGGGATCCGCTGCGCGATAGCAATCCGAGATGCGATCCGCGGTCTGGGTCTGGAGGTAAGAGCCGGGCTCCACACCGGCGAGATTGAATTGCTCGATGACGACATTGCCGGTATCGCCGTCCACATCGGCAAACGTGTGTCGTCGCTCGCCATCGCCGGTGAGGTGATGGTCTCGAGCACCGTTAAGGATCTCGTGGTCGGTTCCGGTATCGATTTCGACGATCGTGGCTACCACGAACTTAAGGGCGTGCCCGGCGAGTGGCGGATCTACGCCGTTTCCGAATGACCAAGCTGCGTCCCGTCGAGATGGACTTCCTCGAGACCGCTCCCATGCGGCTCTCGTTCGAGGCGGTCGTGCTCGCGCCATCGGATCGCGTGTTCGCCGCGCTCAGCGACCAACCGACGACCTGGACGTGGTTCCCGGGAGTCAAAGGTGAGCCGTATGAAGGACGCGGGCCATACGGCGTGGGGACCCGACGCACGGTTCGCTCGCTGGGGGTCAGGTACCGAGAGACGATCATGGCTTGGGACTCGCCAAATCGATGGGCCTACCGGGTCGACGAGACAACGATGCCGATCGCTAAGGCACTCCTCGAGGAATGGACGACTTCTGCTGCCGGCGAGGGCACGCTGGTTCGCTGGGTCTTCGCTATGGACCCCCGCACAATCTTCCGAGTGGCGCGTCCGATATTGCCTTTCGGGATGCGCTTCATGTTCCGGCGCGCAATGCGAAACCTCGGCGTCGCATTGGCAACATCGCGCTGATGGGGACGAGCAGCATCAGGTTGGTGGTCACGCGACCGCCGGGAGCATGCTGGTAGCAATCAAACGAGGAGGGAACGGATGGACCCGATCGGCAGGATCGAAAGCGCGGTGCAGCACGCGTCGAAGATCGTCAACGGGGTAAAGGACGATCAGTACGGAGTTCAAACTCCATGCTCGGAATTCAAAGTGAAGGATCTCCTCAACCACGTGATCGGTGGGCTCGAGATGCTTCGCGACGCCGCCTCTGGCGGCAGCCCTGCCATGCCCGACGGCGATCAGTTCGGTGCCGAACCCGGCAAGGAGTACGACGCGCGCTCGGCGAAGCTGCTCGAAGTACTAAAGGAGCCGGGGACGCTCGACCGTACCTGGAAGATGCCGTTCGGTGAATTGCCGGGCCAAGCGATGGCCGGGATCTGCTTCGTAGAAAACGTGACGCACGCTTGGGACCTAGCGAAGGCGACCGGACAGGACACCACCATCCCCGACGACCTCATCGCCGAAGCCCGGGAAGTGGTTGAACCGATGGAAGCCATGTGGCGCATGCAGGGCGTGTGCGGACCGGTGATTGAGGTGCCCGAGTCGGCATCGGCGACCGACCGTTTCGCCGGCTTCATGGGGCGCCAGCCTTAGGAGGCTAGTACAGCGTCCCGGATGTCGTTCCAATTGTTGTCCGGGTAGGACAGGAAAGGGATCCCGAGCTCGCGCGCAGCGAGCTCGTCGTTGCCGTGGTCGCCCACATACAGCGGTGAGTCGCCGGCGAGATCGTTGAGAGCGCCGCGCACCAGATCGGTCTTGGTGCGCGGGTCCATGTCGTCGTTGCGTGCGTGAAGCACATGGACGTGTTCGGCGAGACCGATGTTGCGCAGGACGACCTTTGCAATGAACTTCGGCTTGATCGTTGCGACTCCGATCGAAACTCCCGCCTCCACAAGCTCGGGGATGACGATTTCGGCGCCGGGCATGGGAACAACAAGACTCATGCGCTCGGTGTGCGCGGCTTCGAACACGGCGATCGCTTCACGCATGCGCTCGTCGGTGATGCCGAGCTCGGTCAGTACTGAGTGCAAAGGGGGGCCGAGCGCGAACGACAGATCGGAGTCGTGACCCAGTTCGATGTCGAACGCGGCACATACGATATGCAGCGACTCGAAGATCGCCGGAGCCGTGTCCGCGATCGTTCCGTCGAGGTCGGAGATCAGTGGGCCTTGACGCGGAGGCCCTTCCATTGCTCCGTGAGGCACTTAAAGAGCTTCTAGTCGTTCGAAAACGACGCCGAGGTTGGCGATGAACCTGCGCTCGTCGAAGATCTCGTCGAGCTTTGGTCCTGGCAAAGCGCTCGAAGCCTGAGGATCCTCTTTGAGGATTTCGAGATATGAACGATCCTCTTCCCAGGCCTTCATGGCTGCGCTCTGGACGATCCGGTATGCATCGTCGCGCGACAAACCGGCATCGATCAGAGCGAGCAGGACGTGCTGTGAGAACACCAGTCCGTGCGACGCCTCCATGTTCGCGCGCATCCGATCTGGGTAGACGACCAGGCCGTCCACGATCTCGTTGATCTCGGCGATCGCGAAGTCGCACAGGCACGATGCGTCGACGAGAGCGACGCGCTCAACCGATGACTGAGCGATGTCGCGCTCATGCCACGTCATGACGCTCTCCAGGCCGGCCTGCGCGTAACCACGGAGCAAACGAGCGAAGCCGGACAACCGCTCGCTTCGCCATGGATTGCGCTTGTGCGGCATGGACGACGAACCCTTCTGCGCGCCCTGCTCGAACGGTTCCTCGGCCTCCCGCACCTCGGTGCGCGCGAGATGACGGATCTCCGTGGACAACCGCTCGATCGACGCGCCGACAAGAGCGAGCAGGTTCAGAAACTCGGCGTGACGGTCGCGGTTCGTGATCTGCGTGGGCGCAGGTTCGGGAGCAAGGCCGACGGCAGCGAGAACATACGCTTCGACCGACGGCGGCACGCTCGCGTAGCTGCCCACCGGCCCAGAGAGCGTTCCGACGGCCACTTGCCGGCGAACCATGTGCAGCCGCTCGGTGTGGCGCGAGAACTCGAAGGCGTAGCCTGCGAGTTTCGCGCCGAAGGTGGTCGGCTCCGCGTGGATGCCGTGGCTGCGACCCATGCATATGGTGTCGCGGTGATCGAGCGCTTGGCGCTTGATCACCGCAACCAACGCGTGCAGCCCCGTGTCGAGCACGTCGCAGGCATCGCGCATCGCGATGCCCTGCGCCGTATCGACGACGTCGTAGGACGTAAGCCCATAGTGGATGAAGCGGCCTTCGTCACCGCAGGTCTCCTGGACCTGCGAAACGAAGGCCGCCGTCTCGTGGGAGACCTGCGCGTCGAGTTCGGCGATCCTCGCCGCATCGACGCGCGCCGTCTTGCGACAAGCCTCGGTCGTGCCAGCCGGCACGCGTCCTTCTCGTTCCCATGCATCTAATGCGGCGAGTTCGACGTCGAGCCAGCGCTGATATCGCGCTTCATCCGACCAGAGACGGCCCATCTCCGGGCGCGTGTACCGAGGGATCATCGGGCAATCCTAAGATTCGCGCGGACGGTCTTCCGTCCCCATCGCTTGGCCCAAGAGCTGACGGGTTTGAAAAGCCTCATAAGCTCGCGTCCTTCGGCGGTTAGACCGTAGCCGTCGTCGCCGAGCTCGACGATCCGAGCGTCCCGGAGCTCTCGAAGCCGGACGTTCAGAACGCTGGGCGACACGTCGTCACATCGATCGCGTAGTTCGCGGAAGGTGGCCGGAGGCGAATCGTAGAGCTCCCAAAGTATCCGCAAGGCCCAGCGCCGCCCGAGGAGATCGAGCACGACCATGATCGGACGGCCCGTAGATGAGCCACGGACGGGCCTTGCGTGTACCGACTTAGGCATTCGTCCTCCCGTAGCGCTACGGAAGATGTAGCGCTACGGATATCATAGCGTGTCGGGCTCGCGTCCTCAGCCGGTTTGATCGGGGGTGTCGTTTCTAGGACTCGGCCTGCTTGCGCTTGAACTCTTCGAACCTCTTAGCGAGTTCGGCGTCGCCTGTTGCCAGAATCTGCACGGCCAGCAGCCCGGCGTTCTGGGCTCCGTTCACCGCGACGGTCGCCACAGGAACTCCCTTGGGCATCTGCACGACAGCGAGGAGAGCGTCCATGCCACCCAGTCCGCCCGATTCGATCGGGACACCGATGACGGGGCGGGAAGTGTGCGCAGCCGTCACGCCCGGCAGATGTGCGGCCAACCCGGCGCCGCAGATGAAGACCTTCACGCCGCGCCCCTCTGCCGCCTTTATATAAGCGACCAGGGCCTCAGGCTTGCGGTGCGCACTGATCACGTTGGTCTCGGAGGCCACGCCGAAATCGGCGAGAGCCTCCTCGGCCCGTTTCATCACGTCACGGTCCGACTCCGAACCCATCAGGATGGCTACGAAACTCATTGCACCTCAGCTTCGCTACGGAGTGGCCTCAAGAGATCCCTTTCGCTATGTCGCGCCTGTAGTGCTTGCCTTGCATCTCTATCTTCTCAGCTGCTTCGTAGGCACGCTGCCTGGCTTCCGGGATGGACGGACCGAGCGCGCTCACGTTCAATACGCGGCCCCCGGCATTCACGAGTGATCCATCCTTGGTTGCCGTTCCGGCATGAAACACCGCTACTGCGTCCATCGCCTCAGCGTCCTCGACCCCACGGATCGGCAGCCCCTTCTCGTAGGACTCCGGATATCCACCCGACGCGAGGACGACGCTCACGCAGGCGTCACCGCTCCAGTCCAGGGTGACGTCCTTCAGCTTGCCGGTCGCGCATGCAAGGAGCACTTCACCGAGGTCGCTGTTAAGCCGCGGCATCAGCACTTGGGTTTCTGGATCGCCGAAGCGGCAATTCACTTCGATCAAACGCGGACCCTTGGCCGTGAACATCGCTCCCAGATAGAAGCACCCCTTATAGGTGCGTCCCTCGGACGCGAGGCCGTCGATTAGCGGAAAGATGATCTCCCGGACGGCCTGATCGCGAACCTCCCGCTCAAGCCAGGGGACCGGTGAGTATGAGCCCATTCCGCCGGTGTTGAGCCCCTGGTCGTTGTCCAGCGCACGTTTGTAGTCCTGTGCCGGCTCGAGGATCAGTTTGGTTTCGCCGTCGGTGAGGCAGAAGATCGATGTCTCTCGTCCTTCGAGAAACTCCTCAACGACGACGCGATTGCCGGACTCTCCGAACACGCGCTCGCGCATGATCTGATCGATCGCGACCTTCGCTTCGTTGTGGTCGCCGCAGATGAGCACACCCTTGCCGGCGGCGAGACCTTCTGCCTTGATCACTACGGGTGGCGCGATTGTTCGCGCAAAATCGATGGCTGCGTCGGCGTCGGCAAAGGTTTCGCCTTCGGCCATCGGGACGTCGTGGCGACGCGCCAGGTCGCGGCAAAAGACCTTGCTTCCTTCGATCTGCGCCGCTGCCTTGGACGGACCGAACACCGTGAGGCCTTTGCTCTCGAAGACGTCGGCGACGCCGGCCACGAGTGGGATCTCGGGTCCGACCAGTGTGAGATCGATCGCTTCGCCGGTTGCCAGTCTCGCCAGACCTTCGAGGTCTTCGACACCGACAGGAAAGGTTCTTCCCAATGACTCCATCCCCGGGCTCCCCGGAGCCGAGATGACCTCGTCGACGCTGTGACTTTGCGCGAGTTTCCAAGCCAGAGCGTGTTCACGGCCACCAGAACCGATGACTAGAACGCGCATGGACACACAGTACGGTCAGGCATCGACAGTCGCCGAGGCCTTGGCACTAGATCATGCAGCGCCGCGAAGAGTCTGCTCGCGCTCGGGGCCCACCGAGACCATCCGAATCGGAACACCGCACTCCTGCTCGAGGAACTCGAGGTAGTTCCGCGCTTCCCTAGGCAGATCGTCGAACGAGGTTGCGGCGGAGAGGTCCTCCCACCAGCCGGGCATCTTCTTGTAGACGGGAACGCACTTGTGGAACACGGTCTGGTGATATGGGAACTCACGGTAACGCTTGCCTTCGAACTCGTACTCGGTACCAACGTTTAGCTCTTCCATGCCGCTCAGAACGTCGAGCTTCGTGATGCACAGCTCGGTGAACCCGTTCAACCTGTCCGCGTAACGCAGGAGTACGGCATCGAACCAGCCGGTGCGCCTGGCTCTGCCTGTCCGCGTACCGTACTCTTCACCACGCTTGCGCATGAGCTCGTCTTCTTCACCGTGCAGCTCTGTGGGGAACGGGCCGCTTCCGACACGAGTTATGTAGCCCTTGGCAACACCTATAACGCGTGTGATGTCGCGCGGCGCGATGCCGGCGCCCACGCACGCGCCACCCGCGACGGGGTTGGAAGACGTCACAAACGGATATGTCCCGTGATCGAGGTCCAAGAGCGTCGCTTGCGCACCCTCGAGAAGGACATGCTTACCGTCGTGCACGGCTTCGTGGATCTCGAATGTTGTATCGGCGACATAGGGTTTTAACCGCTCGGCGTAGGCCATGTACTCAGTGACGATGTCCTCCGCTTTCAGCGGCAGCGTGTTGTAGATCTTCGAAAGGATCGCGTTCTTTTCGCGAAGGACAACTTCGAGCTTCTCGCGAAAGATCTTTGGATCTTCGAGGTCCTGAACTCGGAGGCCGACGCGCGCGTTCTTGTCCGCGTACGTTGGTCCGATCCCGCGCTTGGTGGTTCCAAGTTGGTTCTTGCCCAGGTAGCGCTCGGTGACCTTATCCAGCAGCAAGTGGTACGGCATGATCAGATGAGCGTTGACCGAGACGCGTAACTTCGCGCAAGAGATCCCTACGGACTCGAGCTCATCGATCTCTTCGATCAGTCGATGCGGGTTTACGACAACGCCGTTGCCGATGACCGGCGTGATGTGAGGGTGAAGCACCCCGGACGGTATGAGGTTGAGCTTGTGGATCTGCTCCCCGACCACGATCGTGTGGCCTGCATTGTCCCCGCCCTGATAGCGGACGACCATCTCCACACGGCCTTCTTCGCCATCGCCCAAAGCCAAGAGGTCGGTGACCTTACCCTTCCCCTCGTCACCCCACTGGGCGCCGACAACCACCGTCACGGGCATGCGTTACTGAACTCCTCCGAGGGGATTTGGACGTATCCGCCCGGCTGGGCAGTCTTTGGGTCCCGTTGGGAAAGTTTACGCGGTTCGGTGGCTCCAGGGAAGCGATCGGGCGAGTTCAGGTTCCGTTCATACCCCCTTCCCCGCCTGCACCCTGTGTGGCTCTAGTGTTACAGCCGATGCGCCGCGTATCCCTCTGGGTTGCGACATCGATCCTCGTCACCGGCACTATTGCCTTGGCGGTGAGCCGGTCGGGCGCCGGCCTACTAGCGGCGGCTGCCGTCCTGGTCGTTGGAGCCGTCGGGACGGCGATAGCCGTAGCCGCCTGGGCGGAACGAACGGTCCACCTCAATGTCGGACATCGAAGAACGCTCGATCGTCTTCACGATGCATCGTCCGAAAGCCTTCGTCTGGAGGCAGCTCTCCGCGAAACATCCGATGCAGTGCTCATCATCGAAGTGGCGGGTGCGGTCGTATTCGCCAACCAGATGGCACGGTCGATACTCCACGGACCCACGATCGAAGTGAACAAACAGCTCGGACAACCCGACCTTGAGAACCTGGTTGAACGCGCACGGAAATCCGGAGATGTGCTGGCTGAGGACGTGACGCTGTGGATCCCCAATGCTAGGCCGGCCAGAGCCCGAGCAGTACCGATGGCCGACGGTGCGACCATCTTGCTGCTGTCCGACCTTTCCGAGTCCTACCGACTCGACCGCGTGCGAAGAGACTTCGTTGCGAACGTATCGCACGAACTCAAGACGCCGGTTGCCGGCATTCGCGCATTGGCCGAAACGGCCTCGACAGCACTCGGAGCGGATGATCACGACACCGCAACCCGATTCGTCGAGCGTTTGGGGGTCGAGTCTGCTCGCCTCGCAGGACTTGTTTCCGACCTTCTCGATCTGTCCCGAGTCGAGGGGGGTGCGGATCTGATCCTGACGACTGTAGACATCGATCTCTTACTAGCGGAATCCGCCGATCGAGCGCGTTCGGTCGCCGAGGTCAAGGAGCTCGAACTCATCATCCAGCGCTCTCAGATCAAGGTTCAGGCAGATGCCGATCAGCTCGGTATGGCGATCAAGAACCTGGTCGACAATGCCGTCCGTTATTCGGAGCACGGCAAGATCGAAATGACTGCCGACCGCCGGGGAACGTCCGTTGCGATATCTGTGGCCGACCAAGGTATCGGCATCCCGTCGGACGAACTCGGACGCATATTCGAGCGCTTCTATCGGGTCGACAAAGCACGCTCTCGCAGCAGCGGCGGGACGGGCCTCGGACTCGCGATCGTTCGTCACACTGCCGAGAACCACGGCGGCAGTGTCGAGGTGACGAGCGAGCTCGGGACCGGATCCACGTTCACCCTCCTCCTTCCCGTTGGGGGCCCCGACGACGGCAGGCGAAGATGACCAGAGTGCTCATCGTTGAAGACGAGCCTGCGCTAGCCGATTCCATCCGCTACGGACTCGAGCGCGAGGGTTACGAATGCACGGTCTTGGCGGACGGCGTTCGAGCCGTCGAGTTCGTGCGTTCCTGGCGCCCAGATCTAGTCCTGCTCGATCTGATGCTTCCGGGCCTGCCGGGAACCGACGTATGCCGCGAAATCAGACGCATAGGCAACGTTCCGATAGTCATGGTTACAGCCAAGGACACCGAAGCAGACAAGGTGATCGGGCTCGAGCTCGGAGCAGACGACTACATCACCAAGCCGTTCAGCATGAGGGAGTTGATCGCTCGGGTCCGCGCCGTTCTTAGACGTTCAGGAATCGTTCCCGAAGCCGAGGAACATGCAACGGCCGTCGCGGCCGGCCCGGTTCAAATCGATACGGAAAGACACGAGGTCCGTGTGAATGGTGACGTCGTCGATATGCCCCCGAAAGAGTTCGCTCTTCTCGAACTGCTCATGCGACGCGCTGGGAAGCTCGTTACTCGGGACACGATCATCTCCCACGTTTGGGGCGAGGACTACTACGGCGACACGCGGACGCTAGACGTTCACGTGAAGCGCATCCGAGCAAAGATCGAGGAAGACCCGCGCAGCCCTCGTCACGTGCGAACCGTTCGCGGACTGGGCTACCGCTTCGAGACCTAGCTCGAGATTTCTTGCACCGCCGGGCCTTCGACCTCAGCGACACCTTCGCGGTGACGCTTGGCCAGGTCCTGGTACGCGCCCGGATTCGCCTTCACCCAGAACTCGGATGGAGTTCCTTCGATTGGCCGCTTAACGACCGCGGGCGCGCCCGCGACGAGCACTCCCTCCGGGATGTCCTGCCCGGACGAAACGACCGACCCGGCTGCAACCAGTGAGCGGGCGCCGACCTTTGCTCCGTCCAGAACTATCGCGCCGTTTGCGATTAGGCACTCGGCTCCAAGCACGGCGCCATGAACTACGCAGTTGTGCGCAACAGTGGCCCCTTCTCCTATTTCGGTGGGCTCGCCGGGCGGGCCGTGGATCACGGCGCCGTCCTGCACGTTGGCGCCTTTGCGGATCGTTACTGCTGAGTAGTCGGCACGAATAACGGCGCCGTACCAGACCGAGGCTCCTTCCTCGACGACCACCTCGCCCACAAGCGTGGCCGTCGGCGCGATGAAGGCTGTCGGGTGGACATGAGGGCTACGGCCCTCGAACGAGTAGAGCGGCATGGGGCGTTAGGGTAGCCCCCTTTTGATCTAAGCCGCAGGTCCTGAGGAAAGTGCAAGCCGACTCCTGAGCGCTTGGCGAGCCTGTGTTCACCGATTGTTCACATTCGAACCGTTAGCGATTCACACCGCGTGTCTAGCGTTCGACCGACGGATACACACCCGAAAGGAGCACGCTCGTGCGACGTCGACTCGTTATGGTGGCCCTCGCCGCCTCCTTCGGCCTTACGGGCCTGGCCTGCAATACGGACAGTGGCTCAACAGGTGAAGGTCTAACCGGAACCATCCAGATTGACGGCTCATCGACCGTCTTCCCCATCAGCCAAGCCGTCGCCGAGATTTTCCGTGAAGAGAACTCGGGCGTACAGACGCGCGTCGGACAAGCCGGCACCGGCGGAGGGTTCACCAAGTTCTGCGCAGGTGACATCGACATCTCGGACGCAAGCAGACCCATCAAGGACGAAGAGAAGGCTGCGTGTACGAGCGAAGGGGTCGAGTACACAGAGCTGAAGATCGCGATCGATGGCCTGTCGGTAGTGGTGAACACTGGGAACGACTTCGCCGAGTGTCTTACGACTGATGAGCTCAAGCAGATCTGGAACGAAGGAAGCACGGTCACAACTTGGCGTGACGTGCGAGAAGATTGGCCGGACGAGGAGATCAAGCTCTACGGCCCCGGCGCAGACTCCGGCACCTTCGATTACTTCACCGATGTGATCAACGGCGAGGAAGGCCTATCGCGCTCCGATTACACACAAAGCGAGGACGACAACGTTCTCGTCCAGGGAGTTTCCAATGAGGAGAACGCGCTCGGCTACTTCGGTTACACGTACCTGGCGGAGAATGCCGAGAAGTTGAAGGGACTGGGCGTGGATGGCGGCGAGGGATGCATCGAGCCGTCGGTCGAGACGATCATGGACTCTTCCTATCTTCCGCTCTCCCGGCCGCTGTACATCTACATCTCCAACGCGGCGTTGGAGCGCGAAGAAGTGCAGGAATTCGCGAGCTTCTACCTCGACAACGTGAGCGGGCTCCTCGATGAGGGAATCGTGAAGTACGTGTCACTTCCCGACAGCCAGCTCCAGCAGTCAAAGAACGCTCTCGCGGCAGCGGTCAGCGGGAGCGGAGCAGCGAACGAGGAGTCGCCGGAAGCGACCGGGTGACGGATTCCCCCACCACCCCCCAGGAGGCGGCGGCCGGGACCGTCGGTCTCGGCCGCTCTTCCCTTGGCGGAATCAATAAGCGGCGCAGAGCCAACGAACGCCTCGTCAAAGCGGTTCTGTTCATGTGCGGAGGGTTGTCCATTGCCGTAACGGCGGGCATTCTTGCAACCCTCGCCTTTCAGACGCTGGAATTTCTTCGCGAAGTGCCAGTGGTTGAGTTCCTGTCTGGAACCCGATGGTCTCCGTTGATCA
Source organism: uncultured Actinomycetes bacterium (assembly GCA_963766295.1). Lineage (GTDB taxonomy): Bacteria > Actinomycetota > JAICYB01 > JAICYB01 > JAICYB01 > JBBDRJ01. The sequence continues at coordinate 327,831 of CAVXYW010000001.1, forward strand.
AGCCCTACTCGTACGGCGTACTGCCTCTTGTCGCCGGAACTCTGATGATCGGCGCGATCAGCGCGTTGGTTGGCGTACCGCTCGGCGTAGGAACAGCAATCTACCTATCCGAGTACGCAACACCACCCGTACGAAGGAGGCTCAAACCGATCCTCGAGATCCTCGCAGGGATGCCCACCGTCGTCCTGGGCTATTTCGCGTTGACATTCGTAACGCCGCTGATCGTTCGCAAGCTCCTACCCGGTACCGACTTCTACAACGGTCTGTCGGCAAGCATCGTCGTCGGCGTGATGATCGTTCCCATCATCGCTTCGGTCTCTGAAGATGCGATGTCCGCCGTTCCTCGCGCTCTGCGAGAAGCCGCCTACGGGTTGGGCTCCTCCCGGATGGCGGTCTCAGTACGGGTGGTTGTACCGGCGGCGCTGTCCGGCATCATGGCGTCGATCATCCTGGGCGTTTCGCGCGCCATCGGGGAAACGATGATCGTGGCCATAGCCGCAGGCTCGACCCCGAACCTCACGTGGGACCCCCGTGAAAGCATCCAAACACTCACGGGGTACATCGCACAGGTCGCATTCGGCGACGTTCCTCAGGGCTCTCTCAAGTTCAAAGGGATCTTCGCGGTCGGGGCCGTCCTGTTCTTTTTGACCCTCGGGCTCAACGTGATCAGTCAGCGCCTCGTCCGCAGATTCCGGCAGGTGTATTGATGGGTGTCCTAACCGCGCCGCCAACGCTCCAGGCACCGCCGAAGGTCGAGCGCCAAAACCGGCTCTTCAAGATCCTGCTTCTGCTGGCAACGATGGCTTCGATCGCCGTTCTCCTTGCGCTGCTCGTCGACCTATTCGTCGACGGCGCCGGTTGGATCCGGCCGCACCTCCTCACGGATTACGGATCGTTCCGGCCCGAGAGGGCGGGCGCACGGGCGGCGCTGGTCGGAACGCTCTGGCTCATGATCACGATCGCGGTCATCACAGTTCCACTGGGTATCGGCGGCGCGCTCTATCTCGAGGAGTTCGCGCCCCGCAATCGGCTGACGAGAGCCATCGAGACCAACATCGCCAACCTCGCCGGCGTGCCTTCGGTGGTTTACGGCTTGCTCGGGCTCGGGGTCTTCGTGCAGGCGATGAACATGGGCCGCATCCTGCTCGCCGGCGCCATGACTCTCTCACTCTTGGTATTGCCCGTCGTCATCATCGCTTCGCGCGAAGCTCTCCGCGCGGTACCTCTTGGCATCCGCGAAGGGGCATTTGCTCTCGGAGCGACGAGGTGGGAGGTCGTCCGCCGGCAAGTCCTGCCGGCCGCAGTGCCCGGCATGATGACCGGCACGATCCTTGCCCTCTCTCGCGCCATAGGCGAAACCGCGCCACTGGTCCTGCTGGGTGGAGTTGTTTACATCACGACCGACCCCACCCCGTTCAGTGCTTTCACGGCGATGCCCATCCAGATCCTGGGCTGGGTGATCGAATCGCGTCCCGGATTTGCCCAACTGGCCGCCGCCGCCAGCATCGTGCTTCTCGTCATGCTTCTTTCGATGAATGCGGTGGCGATCTGGCTGCGGAATCGATATCGGCAGGAATGGTGAAGGGCGGAGGCCCCTGCCATGAGTAACATCAAGGCGAAACGGCGCGAGTCGATGCGACTCGAGCTGAGGGAGGCGAACGGACAACAAGCGTTCCGAATGCCAGAACAGTCACCGGGCGAGCCGGTTTTCGAAGTTCGCGACCTGAACGTCTTCTATGGGGCGTTCCCTGCACTACGTGACATCTCTTTCGACATACAGAGCAATCGGATCACAGCGATCATCGGTCCGTCCGGGTGCGGTAAATCGACTCTCATACGCTGCTTCAACCGGATGAACGACTTGATACCCGTAGCTAGGGTCGAGGGGAAGATCCGATTTCACGGGGTTGACCTGTACGCGCCGGACGTCGACGCAGTCGAGGTTCGGCGGAGGATCGGGATGGTCTTTCAGAAACCGAACCCCTTTCCGAAATCGATCTTCGACAACGTCGCCTTCGGTCCCAGGGTGAACGGCACTAAGGCCGATCTGGACGAGATCGTGGAGAACGCTCTCCAGCAGGCTGCGCTTTGGGACGAGGTCAAGGACAAGCTGAAGCAAAACGCATACTCGCTCTCGGGCGGACAGCAGCAGCGCCTCTGCATAGCACGCGCGTTGGCCATCAAACCCGAGGTCATCCTGATGGACGAGCCTTGCTCCGCACTCGATCCGATCGCAACAACCCGGATTGAGGACTTGATGCAAGTCCTTCAGGAGCAGTACTCGATCGTCATAGTCACTCACAACATGCAGCAAGCTGCGCGCGTGGCCGATATGACCGCTTTTCTCACGGTCGAAGTCGGCCCAAATGGAGAGCGGACCGGCACGTTGGTGGAATACGACGTTACGCGTCAGATCTTCACGACACCGTCGGACCCGCGAACTGAGGACTACGTCACCGGCCGGGTCGGCTAGACGACCAGTTGCGCTTTCAGCTCACCTAGTGTCGCCACTTCGACTCCGGCGTCCATCACGAAGCCGCGAACAGATCCATGATCCGACGCGATCCCTTCCAGGAAGTGCTGCATCGTCTTGGGATCAGAGTCGCGATAAGTGTCCGGAAGGAAGTCATACCGAGCTGCGTACTCCTCTCCGATCGTCCGGGGATCGAAACGTCCGGTGATCGCGTAATCCTTCGCGATCTCTGAGGGTTCGACATCTAGGGCTCCAAGGACAAGGGCGATCGCGACTCCCGTTCGATCCTTACCGGCAGCGCAAAAGACCACTGCGGGCAGATTGCTTGGCACGGCCAACGTCGTGAATAACGCTGCGATCGATGGAGCCGAAAGATCGGCGATGAATCGGTAAGCAGTCACTAGGTCTGGCAAGTCTCCATCGCGAATTTCTGAGCCCGAAGACGAAGAAGGAAACGGGAGGCGTACGAGACGGCCTCCGAGCCTGTCCATCGGAGCCGGATAGCGCCCCGCCTCTGCCGGATCCCTCAGGTCGATCATGACCTGAGGCGCAACCGCTGCCTTCAACTTGGCTGCGTCATCGTCGGTAAAAAGGTGCGGAGAGGAACACCTAAACAAGGCACCACTCTTGATCAAACGACCATCGCGTGTCGGCAGACCGCCGACGTCTCGAAAATTTCTATGCCGATGGAGTTCGACCATCGCCGCCCAGTTAGCTGCTGGCGTCGGTGAACTCGCGGAACTCGCCGGTGATCATGAAGGCGACTTGCTCCGCGATATCAACCGCGTGATCACCAAGACGTTCGAGCTGACGCGACACCAGAACCATTCGGCTGCCCCACTCGACTTCTTCCTCGGTTCCCGCGAACTGCTGTGCGACCTTTTTGAACATGCTTCGGTTGAGCCGATCGATCATCTCGTCCAGATTTGGAAGGGACAGCGCCTTCTCCAGATCGCGCTCGGCAAATGCCTGGATCACTACCTCGAGCATCCGTGCACCTTGACGGCCCATCTCGACTACTTCCCGCACAATCTCCTCGGAGAACGGCCCGGAAGGTGCGAGCTTCACGAATTTTGCCGTGTTCGTGCACAGGTCGGCCATCCGCTCGAGATGGATGTTGATGTGCATGACCGCCGACACCAGACGCAGATCGGAGGCGACGGGGGCCTGAGTGGCGAGCAACGTCAGCACGCGCTGCTCGATCTCGATGTACTTCTCGTCCACTGCGTCGTCGCCGGAGATCACCACGTCGGCTAGGTCGGGGTCCCGGGTCTCGAGCGTCCTCAGGGCTCGCTCGATCTGTTGCAGAACGATGCCGGCTGTCTCGACTATCAGCCGCTCGGCCTCGGCTAACTGCTGATGGAAGCTCGTCCGCACGGGCCCAAGCGTACCTACAGCATCGTCCGGCGAGCCGGAGATGGAGTCTGCCTCCATGGTCGACCCCAGGTTAGGCCGGCCATCGGGCCGACTACCTCAAGATTCCTGAACGCCGGGCAAAGGCTTCATGAACGCTCCGCTCCCCGGGCGCGCTTGCGGGATGTCACAGCCTCCGTGCACCATGCTGGCGATGAGATTCAGGGTCATCCCATCGGATGAGGGGTTCTTCGGCCTCTTCGTTGACGCCGCGGCTAACAACCTCAAGGCCTCTGAGTTCCTTCGCGAGCTTTTCCTCAACTATTCCGATCGGGAGAGCGTGCGAGAACGCATCAGGCAGGCCGAGCACGAAGGCGACGAGATCACCCATCAAGTCATGCGCCGCCTGAACACGACTTTCGTTACACCGTTCGACCGCGAAGACATCTATCGCCTGGCCTCGTACTTGGACGACGTGCTCGACCACATCGACGCGGCCGCGGACTACGTCGTCCTGCACAACCCTGACGAACCCTTGCCGGAGCTCGCCAAACAAACCGATGTGCTGGTTCGCGCAGCCTTCGTAGCTCACGAAGCGCTCGAGCGGCTCCACACAATGCGGAACCTAGAGCAGTACTGGGTCGAGATAAATCGTCTTGAGAACGAAGGCGATCGCATCTTCCGCAAGACCATCGCGCACCTGTACTCGGGTGACTTCAAAGCCATGGACGTCCTCAAGAACAAGGACATCGTCGACGAGGTAGAGGCTGCTCTCGACTCCTTGGAGGACGTCGCGAACGTCATCGAGTCGCTTGTGCTGAAGCATGCCTGAGTAGCACTCGATGAGAGGAGCAGTCACACCGAGCCTCGTCTTCATCGTGCTGGTTGCTCTTGCATTCGACTTCGTCAACGGGTTCCACGACGCAGCCAACTCGATCGCAACCGTCGTCTCGACACGTGTCTTGTCTCCGCGACTGGCCGTGGCCTGGGCGGCGTTCTTCAACTTCATCGCATTCTTGGTGTTCGGCACCCACGTCGCGTCGACGATCGCCAAGGATGTGGTCGTTCAGGAGGTTCTGTCCCAACCGGTCATCTTTGCCGGGCTGGTAGGAGCGATCGGCTGGGACCTGGTCACTTGGTGGTTCGGGCTCCCAACGTCTTCATCTCACGCACTCATTGGGGGAATGGCCGGAGCCGCGGTTGCCCGGGCGGGGTGGGATTCTCTAGCAAGCGAGGGCTTGCGCAAGATCGGAGTGTTCATTGTTCTTTCACCCCTCATCGGGTTGGCGCTCGGGGTGACTTTGATGCTTATCGTTCTTTGGGCTTTTCACCGAACCAAGGGTGTTGCCACCCTGAACAAGGGATTCCGCCGAATGCAACTTGTCTCGGCGGCAGCATTCTCTTTGGGCCACGGGGCCAATGACGCGCAGAAGACGATGGGAATCATCTTCGCGTTGTTGATCGCGCAAGGAATAGCTAGTCCCGGTGGCGACATCCCGCTGTGGGTTGTGCTTTCGGCTCATACCGCCATCGGCCTCGGCACTTTTGCCGGCGGCTGGCGGATAGTAAAGACGATGGGGAGCAGGATCACGCACCTTCAACCCCTTGGTGGGATGTGCGCCGAGGGCGCTGCTGCGGTGACGCTCTTCTTCACATCGAGTGCCGGCATTCCGGTTTCGACCACTCACACCATCACCGGAGCGATCGTGGGAGTCGGCTCGGTTCGGCGACTGTCAGCTGTCAGATGGGGAGTTGCGGGCAGGGTCGTTTGGGCTTGGGTCCTGACGATCCCCGGCGCGTTCCTGATCTCTCTTGCAACGTACATGGTCCTGAAACCGTTCATATAGAAAGGCTGCGATGAAGAGAGCGCTATCGACTAGGCAGGGATTCTTCGCATTCGCAGCCGTCGTGTGTTGGGCGTTGGTCCTGGTGATCGAAGCCAAACATCTCTGGGTGCCGATCGCAGTTGGCACTCTCTACGCGATCCTTGCGGTGCTCTTTTATCTAGAAGAGCTTGGACGCGTCAGTTCGCCGCCGCGGAACGGCCGCTCGGCCGACTGACTCGGCGGGGCTACCCACTCCAGGTTCATCGTTCAGGTCTTTACCAGTCCTTAACGGACATCAGAGTTACATGGTTGTAAGCTGCCTCCGTCCCCCATGAAAACCATGAGAGTTGCAGTTCTCGACCTGGGCAGCACGTCCTTCCACCTCTTAGTCGTCGATGTCGACGAAAAGGGTCGGATCACACGGATTGTCCGCCGACGCGAGGTCGTTCACATGGCCGCAGACGGCAGGCAACGCAGTCCTTTGCCGGTCGCTTCCAGCACGGGAGCCGTCCGAGCCGCTCGTGTCCTTCGTCGAGCCGCTGACACGACCAAACCGGACGTCACTGTGGCTGCTGCCACGCACTCTCTGCGAGAGGCGGCAAAGGGTGCCGACCTGTTCGAGCAACTATCGACGGCGGTTCGATGCCCGATCCGCCTCCTGGACGGAAGCGAAGAGGCACGGATCGTCTACGAGGGCGTCCAGTGGTCGCTCCCCTTGGGTGACGCACCTACCCTCGTGGTCGATCTAGGTGGTGGCAGCTTGGAGCTCGCTGTGGGGATCGGTGGTGAGGTTGTGTGGGATGCCAGCTATGCGCTGGGCGCGTCTCGTCTGACTGAAACTTTTACGCGCATGGACCCGCCGACCCAGGCTGAGTGCGACGCGATTGTCCAGATGGTGTACAGCACATTGGAGGGCGCCGAAGAGTATCTGGCCAATAATCATCCGTTCTTGCCTTGTATCAGCACCGGGGGTACGGCCCGTGCGCTGGCTCGGCTAGACATCGCGAGGCGAGGCGTAAGCGCCGAGACGATTAACGGAGTCGTATTGCCCACGGCAAGGCTTAACTCTTGGGCAACCCAGCTGTCTCAGAACAATCGTGCGCGCCGGATGCGTCTGCCCGGAATGGCCGAACGGAGAGTCGATGTGCTTCCCGCCGGTGCACTCGTCCTGTCGACGCTGAGTGAGCAATTCGACCTACCGGGAATCACGGTCAGCGATGGAGGCCTTCGCGAGGGTCTCGTGCTCGAAGCGATCGCGCACACGACTCCAGAGCTGACCGCAGCCCGCTGAGCGCCCTCGATCTAGGGCTGAGCACAATAATGAAATGACAGCCGCGCTACCGACCGTTCTCTTTGTTTGCGTCCAGAACGCAGGACGCTCGCAAATGGCTCAAGCCATTTTCAACAACATCGCCGCGGGACGGGCGCTGGCTCGTTCGGCGGGCAGCGATCCGGCGGCCGAGGTGCACCCGGAAGTTGTGGAGGCGCTCGCCGAGATCGATATCGACCTCGCCGCAGCCAAACCGCAGGGTTTAACGCCACAAGTCGTCGAGGGCGTCGACGTCGTGGTCGGCATGGGGTGCGGGGATGCGTGTCCCGTCGTCCCGAGCGCGCGCAAGCTCGACTGGGACCTGCCGGATCCGAGCGGAAAGTCCCTCCACGGGGTCCGGATGATCCGCAATGAGATCGAAAGGCTCGTGCGCCAGCTCGTTAATCAGATGGGCCTGTAGCACCCTGTGCAGCCGGTCACGTCGCAGGCGGACCCATCTCTATGGGTCGCCGCGGCTTTCTCTCCCTGGTGCGCTGCTCGATCCAGAGTTCCTGCAGCGATCTGTTCTCCCGGGCCGGGATGAGGTCGCCGGCCTGGCGCGCCATGCGACGCATCTCCAGTGCAACGTCGGCCTCTAGTTCCAGCACACGGGCAGCCATCACCGTCATTTCGTGGCGCATCCGATCGAGCTGCTCTTCGAGGCGAAGGATCATCCTTGCCCCCGCGAGGTTCACACCATCTCGCTGGGTGAGGTCTTGGATTCGGCGGAGTCGTTCGATGTCCTGCGCCGAGTAACGGCGGGTGTTGCCGGTTGTGCGCTCGGGGGACAACAAACCTTTGCGCTCGTAAACGCGCAGCGTCTGCGGGTGCACGCCGGCAAGCTCCGCCGCCACGCTGATCACATACACCGCTGTTCTCTTTTCTCCGCGCTTGGCCATCATCAGTCCTCCAAGTGCTTCCGCGGCGACTCTTCGCCGTCGGCAAGCTCCTTAACGAGTTCCTGCTTCTTCTTGGGGAGCTTGCTTGGGACGGTCACCTGAGCCGTCGCGAGCAAGTCCCCCGTCGTGCCATCCGAACGCTTGATGCCGCGACCTCGGATGCGGAAAGTACGCCCCGAAGACGTACCGGCCGGGACTTTGAGAGTCACCGGACCGTTGAGCGTCGGCACCTTGACCTCCGATCCAAGCGCGGCTTCCGCGAAGGTTACGGGCAGAACCAGTGTCAGATCGTTGCCTTTCCGTCCGAAGAACCGATGTGGGTGCACGTTGACGCGAACGAAAAGGTCGCCGGAGGAGGCGCCTTCTCCTCCCGGTTCGCCGCGTCCTCTGGCGCGTATCCGTGAGCCGTCGGCAACGCCGGCAGGGATCTTCACGGTTACATCGCGCCTCCCGGTGGGCAGATCGAAGCGAACCTTGCGCTCGGTACCCTCGGCAGCCTCTTCGAACGAGAGCGAAACGTTGGTCTCGACATCACGACCCCGCTGTGCACGCTGCTGCACTCGTCCGAAACCGAAGGGACTGAAACCCCCTTCGGCCGTGCGGAAGCCGGCTCCGCCTCCGAAGATCTGGCGAAGAAGGTCTTCGACGTCGAACTCTTCGCCGAAACCGAAGTCCTCGACGCGGAACCCGCCGGGCGCTCCTCTGCCGTAACCCGAGGCGATGGCATCGCGAAGCTTGTCGTACTCGGAACGCTTGGATGTATCCGACAAGACGCTGTACGCCTCGCCGATCTCCTTGAACTTGTCCTCGTCGGCCTTTTCCGGGTTGCGATCCGGGTGGTATTTCATCGCCGCTTGGCGGTACGCCTTCTTGATGTCGGCGGCCGACGCGGTCTTGGGCACCCCGAGGATCGCGTAGAAGTCCTTGTCTATCCAGGATTGGGAAGCCACTACTTATTCACTCAGCTCGTTGGCGTCTTGCTCTCGAGAGTCGGGCACCAACACATGGACGAAAGCAGGACGGATCGTCTTCCCCTTGAGCCTGTAGCCGGGACGGACGACCTCGAGAACCGTGGGTTCATCAACAGCACCTGGAGCCGTCGATACTGCCTCGTGCTCGTGAGGATCGAAAGCTCCTTCCGCGGCAAAGCGCTCGAGTCCTTCTTCGACCAAGACCTCCTGCAGCTGCTTTTGAACCAGCTCGATCCCTCTAACGATCGCATCTAACTGCTGGTGCTCCTCGGCCGCGTCAAGTGCCCGGTCGAGATCATCCAGCACCGGGATAAGTCGCTCGACGATGCGCAAGCTCGCGCGATCCACGAGCTCGGTTTGCTCGCGGATCACGCGCTTGCGGTAGTTCTCGAAATCGGCCTTGAGCCGAAGAAGCTGATCGAGCCTCTCCTCGGCGAGCTTGGCCGTATCGTCGCCTTGCGGAGAGACAGGTTCGACTGGCGACTCCGGCGACTTGGCTTGTCCGCGCTTGTCCGTTACATGGATGCGCGGAGCGTGGTGTCGGTCCTCAGGACCACGATTCGTCACGAAGCATCACTCTCGTCGACGACTTCGCCCTCAACCACGTCGTCGCCACCGGCCGGACCAGCTCCGCCGGAAGCGGCCGCAGCTTGTCCTGGCTGGGCTTGGCCGTAAGCGGCCTGGGCCAGCTTGTGCGAGGCCTCGAGGAGTTCCTCGGTCGTCTTCTTGACCGCGGCAACATCGGATCCCTTGAGCGCTTCCTTCGCCGCCTCGATCTTGCCCTCGATGTCCTTGCGCTCATCGGCCGGAACGTTGTCGCCGGATTCCCCGAGCGCCTTATCGACGGCGTAGATCGCGTTGTCGGCCTGGTTGCGCGCTTCGGCCTCTTCGCGACGCTGCTTGTCGCTCTCGGCTGCGCCTTCGGCGTCCTTCACCATGCGGTCGATCTCATCGCGCGGAAGCGAAGTTCCGCCGGTGATGGTCATCGCCTGCTCCTTGCCTGAGGCGACGTCCTTGGCCGATACGTTGACGATGCCGTTGGCGTCGATGTCGAACGTGACCTCGATCTGCGGCACGCCACGCGGCGCCGGCGGGATACCGACGAGCTGGAACCGGCCGAGCGAGCGAACGCCCGGCGAGTCGGCCATCTCGGCTTCTCCCTGCAGTACGTGGACTTCGACCGAAGTCTGGTTGTCGGCCGCCGTCGAGTAGATCTCCGACCGCCGCGTCGGGATGTGCGTGTTGCGCTCGATCATCTTCGTGTTGATGTGACCGAGCGTCTCGACGCCCATCGACAGAGGCGTGACGTCGAGAAGGAGGATCTCCTTCATATCGCCCTTGATGATCGAAACCTGCACGGCAGCGCCGGCGGCGACGACCTCGTCGGGGTTGACGCCCTTGTGAGGATCCTTGCCGGACAGCTGACTTGACGAGCTCCTGCACCATGGGCATGCGGGTCGAGCCACCGACGAGGATCACGTGGCTCAGTTCGCCCGTCGAGATCTTCGCGTCGCGCAACGCCTGCTCGAACGGAGTACGCAGTTGCTCGACAAGATCGGCAGTCAGCTGCTCGAACTTCGAGCGCGTCAGCGAGGTCTCGAGGTGCAGCGGCCCTTCGGCGGTTGCCGTTACGAACGGGAGCGAGATCGTCGCTTCCTGAGCCTGCGAGAGCTCCACCTTCGCCTTCTCGGCGGCTTCCTGTCAGCCGCTGCAGCGCCATCCGGTCGCTCGAAAGGTCGACGCCGTGGTTGTTCTTGAACTCGGTGACGAGCCAGTCGACGACCCGCTGGTCCCAATCGTCTCCACCGAGCTTGGTGTTTCCGTGCGTCGACTTTACCTCGAAGACGCCTTCACCGATCTCGAGCACGGTGACGTCGAACGTTCCACCACCGAGGTCGAAGACGAGGATGCGCTCGTCGTGCGCGCCCTTCTCCAGTCCGTACGCGAGAGCGGCGGCGGTGGGCTCGTTGATGATGCGCAGCACTTGAAGACCGGCGATCTCGCCGGCTTCCTTGGTGGCCTGCCGCTGCGGCGTCGTCGAAGTACGCGGGGACGGTGATGACGGCTTCATCGACCTTGCCGCCGAGGTAGGCCTCAGCGTCCCGCTTCAGCTTCTGCAGTACGAAGAGCCGAGATCTGCTGCGGAAGGTAGTCCTTCCCGTCGGCCGCGAACTTCCAGTCCTTGTGTCCCATCTCGCGCTTCACCGACCGGACGGTGCGGTCGGGGTTGGTGATGGCCTGGCGCTTGGCGATCTCGCCGACGAGCACCTCGCCCTGCTTGGAGAACGCGACGACGGACGGCGTGGTCCGCGAACCCTCGGCGTTGGGGATGACGACGGGCTCGCCGCCCTCCAACGGTGGCGACGACCGAGTTGGTCGTCCCCAGGTCGATACCTACGACTCTTGGCATATCCATTCCCTCCTGGAAATTTCTTGATCTGTTGGTTAACTACAGCCTTAGCACTCTACTAACTTGAGTGCGAAGCTGTCAACTCCAGGAGGGAACCTGCAGGTCAGACCCTACTATTCCGTTACCGTGGCGGTGTCTCCCACTTCGATACCGGCGTCCTCGAACCAGCCCTGATTGACCTCCAAAGCAGCGTCGTAGGGTTCACCGCCGGGATATAGCGGACAAGGGGAGGTCTGAGCGGGACAGGGATCCATGTCCCGGAAGGCCACGACTTCAAAGGTGTCCGGAGACAGCATCCGCATGTACGCGATGGACAGCGGGATCAGGGTGTTCTTCATGTAGAAACCGTTGGTCCCGGGCCTGCGGACGGGAAAGAAGAAGATCATCCCGGCGTTTTCGTCCATTCGCTCACGAAACATCAGGCCGCGACCCCACTCTTCCGCCTCGTCGGCGATCTCCGCGCCGATGGCTTTGCTTCCGAAGCCGACAACGGCGCCCCCAGGTGGGGCCGTTACGTCGACGGGTGGCGAGGTGCCGGCGATATCGGGGGTTTCATCTCCGCCGCACGCCGCGGCGAACAAAAGCAGGAGCAGAGCCAGGGAGAACCGTCGCATTACTCGGCCAGGACGGCGGGCACCGTCTGAAGGTCACGCCACAGCCGGCGTTTCGCCTCTTTGTTGGTCACACCCTCAGGCAGGGCCTCGGTTACAAGAACGTGCAGATCCGTTCGCACGCGCACCGGCTCGGCAGCCGGGAGCGGGTCCGGCACTTCCAAACCGCAAAGGCCATTCAATTGCGAAAGCGCGGCCGAGGCTCGGGGGCCGAAAACAACGATGACCCGCGGACCGACGGCTTCGACCTCCACAACCAGATGCGCGGCACCGTGAGCGATCGCATCTTGGGCTTCAGTGTTTTTCGTCGCAACGTGTACGGCAGTGGTCCCGTAGGTCCATCCGATCGGGATGCCGAGAGCTTCAAAGGCCTTCGTCAAGGCGTCTGCCTCATCTGTGAAGGCGCCGCCCGATTCGAGGTCCGCCGCGGATGGAAAGGCTTTTAGAAGCATCACCGGCGCGCGCGGAGACCCCGTCCCGAGAACGATCGACTTTGACCGGCCGCACACCTTGCACTCCCGTATCTGTCCGCCAAGGGCTACAAGCTCACCGGCGGCCTTCAATACCTGGGACGGCGTGTCGTTCGGCCTCGGCCGGTGGCAATTCGGGCATTGGCGGCTTGCTCGACGGCGAACGAGGGATCCGCCGTCCGGGCGGCATCACCAAGCTCCTGCCGTCCGGAGGACGCTTTCTGGCCGCCATCACAAAGAGTCGCTTTGGTGCATCCTGCAGGCACTTTACCTTCAGGCACCCCGGCAGTCTCGGGCGATACTCTTACGCCGTTCTTCGGAGACCACAGGAGGAAGCACGCGATGACTTGGTGGCGACCGATCGGTCTTGTCGTCCTCGCCCTCGTCATAGGCCCCTTCGCTCTCAAGCGGGTGCTCGAGCTGACGAAGCTGGTCATGGCCGGCTCTCCCAATCCAGAACGGCTTCGCAACATGCCGCAGCGTGTCCGGTATGAGCTGGTAAAGATCATCGGGCAGAAAAAGCTCCTGCAGTGGTCCGGCCCGGGCCTCGCTCACGCCTTCACCTTCTGGGGCTTCCTGGTCGATCCAGGTCGCTTTGGTCGAGAGCGTGTTCGAGTTCTTCTGGACCGAAGCAGCCTTCCGCATCATCGGAACGTATGGCGTGGCTCGGGCGCGGTCTTCGACTTCTTCGTGTTCGCGGTGGCAACGTCGCTGCATCGCGTTCGCGATCATCCGTCTGAAGAACAACCCGAAGTTCTGGCAGCGCAAGTCGCGGTTCTACAAGTCCCACATGGGGCCCGCGTACCTGATCCTGTTCCTGATCTTCGTGCGTCGTCGCGACTCTGCTCGCCGTGAACTCGGCGCGGCACGCGCTCGGGCGTGCTGCCCTACGCGGACGGCGCCTTCCTGGCTCCGTCCGCTCGGGAACTTCCTCGCCGGCCGGATCTCGACACGGAACGCTCGAGGTCGCTCGAGTACGGATGCTGATCGTCCACGTCGGCGTCGTCGCCGGTGTTCCTGATCATCGTCCTGAACAGCAAGCACCTCCACATCTTCACGTCGCTGATCAACGTCCCGTTCGGCCGTCACCCGCTCGCGCTCGGCCGGCTGCGTCCGCTGCACATCGACATCGAGACGATGGACGAGAACACCAAGATCGGCGCCGGCGTCGTCGAAGACTTCGAGTGGAAGCACTTCCTCGACCAGCTCACATGCACCGAGTGCGGCCGGTGCCAGTCCGTGTGTCCGGCGTGGAACACCGGCAAGGAGCTCAACCCGAAGCTGCTCATCATGAACCTGCGCGACCACGCCATGGCCAAGATGCCTGTGCTGACGGGCGCGGTCGACGGCCGAGAACGCGACCGGCGATGCGAAGGTCGCGTGCGAGCAGATCGCTGGTCGGCGACGTCATCACCCAGGACGTGCTGTGGGCGTGCGTGACGTGCGGCGCGTGCGTCTACGAGTGCCCGGTGGACATCGAGCACGTCGACATGATCATGGAGATGCGCCGCAACCAGGTGATGATGGAGTCGCAGTTCCCGCGCGAAGCGACAGGGGATGCTCAACAACGTCGAGTCGTCGGGCAACCCGTGGGGCATCGCCGGCGACGCGCGCATGCAGTGGGCGAAGGGCATGGAGGACGAAGGTCCCCGTCATCCCGGCCGGACGGCCGATCCCCGACGACGTCGAGTACCTCTTCTTCGTCGGATGCGCGGGCGCTTCGGACGACCGCGCGATCAAGACGACGCGCGCCGTCGCCGACTCTGTTGGACAAGGCCGGCGTGAAGTTCGCCGTCCTCGGCCCCCAGGAGACCTGCAACGGCGACCCTGCCCGGCGCATCGGCAACGAGTTCCTGTTCCAGGAGATGGCGCAAGCAGAACGTCGAGAAGTTCAACGGCGACCGGCGTGAAGAAGATCATCACGCAGTGCCCGCACTGCTTCAACACGTTCCGCAACGAGTACCCCGACTACGGCGGAATTACGACGTCGTGCACCACGCGCAGCTGCTCGCGCGAACTGATCGGGGACGGGCAAGCTGAAGCCGACGACGCCGCTCGACGCTGCTCGTCACCTATCACGACCCCTGCTACCTCGCGCGTCACAACGACGTGCTCGACCGACCCGCGCAACGTCATCACCGCGACGGGAGCGCGGCAGACCGAGATGCACCGCTGCGGCAAGCGCACGTTCTGCTGCGGCGCCGGCGGCGCGCGGTTCTTCATGGAGGAGACCGAGGGCAAGCGCATCAACGTCGAGCGCATCGAGGAAGCGCTCGGAACCGAACGCCGACATCGTCGGGACGTGCCTGTCCGTTCTGCCTCGTCATGCTCGACGACGGCGTGAAGGACAAGCAGATGGGCGGCGGCTACGAGAACGTCGAGGTGATGGACATCGCCAACGTTCTGCTCCGCTCGATGAATGGGAGTGCGACAGCAGCCGCCGTCGAGGAAGAGGTAGCGGCCCCCGAGCCGACGTAAGCGTCTCCGCTCCGCTTCGGCGTGGCTTACTCCTCGAAGTTCTTGTAGTACTTCGAAGCGGTCGGACCCTTCTGTCCCTGGTACTTGGACGTCATCTCTTTGGATCCGTACGGTCGCTCGGCGGGGGACGACATCTTGAACAAGCAGAGCTGTCCGATCTTCATCTCCGGGTAGATCGTGATCGGAAGGTTGGCGACATTCGACAGCTCCAGCGTTAGGTGTCCGTCCCATCCCGCATCCACGAAGCCCGCCGTCGAGTGGATCAGCAATCCGAGACGTCCCAGAGAGCTCTTGCCCTCGACGCGGGCAACCAGATCGTTCGGCAGCGAAACTCTCTCGAGCGTGCTGCCGAGGATGAACTCGCCGGGATGAAGAATGAGCGGTTGCTCGTCCGAAGCCTCGACCAACTCCGTCAGATCTTCCATCGGTTCCTTCACGTCGATGTAGGGGTACCGGCTGTTCGCGAAGACGCGGAACCACTTGTCGACGCGAAGGTCAACCGACGACGGCTGGACCGCGTTCTCGTCGAACGGGTCTATCACCACTCGGCCGGACGCGACTTCTTTGCGGATATCAACATCGGACAGGATCACGGCAGGGATTGTAGAGGCATTGCCCGACACGACCGGGCGGGATAGGTTCGAGGCTTAGAATGACCTGGCCCCGCGGGTGTAGTTCAACGGCAGAACGCAAGCTTCCCAAGCTTGAGACGGGGGTTCGATTCCCCTCACCCGCTCGCCAAAGGTCGCTAGCCGCTTGGGAGGGCGCATGCGCAAGATCACGATCGATTGCGATCTATGTGGAACGCGGGTTCCGATCGAACAGGGCAAAGAAGCGCTGTTCGAGAACGGCAACAACAGCTACCACCTCGTTGATCTCTGTTCCAAATGTTTGGACGACCATTTGAAGGCCGCCGAATCCGTCAACGACACCTCCGGGTATCGTCAGCGCGCGGCGGCCCTCATCCGGCTTCCGGACCACGCAGTTCCCAGCCGAACCGGTTAGGAGTCGTCGCCGTCAGGCAGCCAAGATCGACGCCAGCCCCCATAGCGCAAGCACGAAGCCCAGCACGAGGTTCAGCGTCACGATCTTTATATTCGGCCTGGGACGAACATCCCCCGGCGCTCGGCGGCGCTCGCGGATCAAAACGGCGATGTTGCCGACGAGGAGAGCGGCGCCGAGCGCCAGAATGAGCTCGCGCATGAGGTCGCCGACCGGGATGAAGCCCATGTGCACATCTTCGCGAACCCGGCAGGGTCGTCGCCTATCTTGGATTCCACTTGCAGATAGCCGATTTCGCTCCGGCTCGGCCCCCGTGCTCGGTCGCCGAGCGCGACGCAGCCATTGCCGTCACATCTCGGCTGCGCGCGGCCGGTCTTCGGCCCACGACCGAGGACCTTCGGGCTCCAACCAGCCCCACGTGGCCGCCGTTGGTTCGCGCGCTTATCCGCGTGTGGGCGGCTGCGTTCCTGGCCGCGAGCTGGTCCTTACCCGCCGGGGCATTGGCCGGGATCTCGACGTTGGCGACGTTCCCTTCCGTTGCGGGATTGATCCGTTACATCCCATTCCTTGGAGCGATCTCTCAGAACGTCGTCGCCAAACGTCGAGGAACCGACCACCAAGCCCGGTCGATCATCGTCACAGCGCACCTGGACACGCATCCCACAGCGGAACAACCCATGCGCCGCGCCCATGGAGCCCTCGGCACGATCTCGGGGATCATCGCGCTGGTAGCCGCTTTTTTCGGCGGGCCCGGCATAGCCGGGTCGCGGTGGCTGGCAGCGTTCGTCGCGGCCGAGGCCGTAGGAACCCTGGGCTGGCTTGCCCGCCGAGAACTTACGACTCCTGACAAACAGCCGGACGACAACACGTCGGGACTCATCGCGATAATGCGGCTCGCTGAGTTGCTATCAGCCAGCGAGCCGATTCACGACGTGTGGCTGGTGGCGACCGGCGCAGGCACACCGGGGAGCTTCGGCGTCACGTCCTTCCTGCGACGGCATCGCGACATCCGGGATGCGTGGGTGGTGGACATCGACGCGCTCGGTTCCGGCGAAGTTGTCGCCTCACCGATCCATGCCCGGCTGCCTCATCCGGGGACGCCCGCGATCCTCAGCCGCACCATCGTTGCGGCCGCTCGAGCTTCAGGAGATCCGCTGTCGATTCGGCGCGTTCGGTTGTCCCATTCCGACGCGCGCGCAGCTCTGCGCATGCGGCGACCCGCGATCGCATTGACCGGCGGTCTGCACCCACCCGCGGGGGGAAGCGGTCCGGATCCGGCCAATGCTGAACGCATCGCACGCGTGATCGACCGGATGGCGCGCTTGGACTTCTAGCTGTTGCCCATGTAGCTGGCGAACTTCGTGTAGTTCTCCAGGAACGTGAGCTTCATGCGACCGACAGGCCCGTTGCGATGCTTCGCCAGCAAGATCTCTGCCGTGCCCTTGTCAGTTGAGTCACGGTTGTAGACCTCATCGCGGTAGATGAAGAGCACGATGTCCGCGTCTTGTTCCAGTGCGCCCGACTCGCGAAGGTCGGCAAGCATCGGACGCTTGTCCTGCCTGGCTTCCACCGCACGCGATAGCTGCGAAACAGCGATCACGGGTACCTGAAGCTCGCGGGCCAAGATCTTGAGCGACCGCGAGATCTCCGAGATCTCTTGTTGGCGATTCTCCGACCGGCGCGGGCCGCTCATCAGCTGCAGGTAGTCGATGATTACCAATCCCAATCCCGACTTCTGCTTCAACCGGCGAGCCTTGGCACGGATCTCGAGAACCGTGACCGACTCGGTGTCGTCGATATAGATCGGAGCGTCGGCTAGTCGTCCGACGGCAGTTGCCAAGCGCGACCAGTCCTGATCGCTTAGACGTCCGGTTCGGAGTTTCTGAACGTCGACCAACGCTTCAGCGCAAACCAGGCGTTGGACGAGCTCCATCTTCGACATCTCGAGCGAGAAGATCGCAACCGGGACCGCGTGCTCGACTGCCGCTTGCTGCGCGATGTTCAGCGCGAAGGACGTCTTCCCGAAGCTCGGCCGGGCAGCAACGATGACGAGGTTGGAAGGCTGGAGACCACTCGTAAGGTTGTCGAGATCGACGAAGCCAGTCGGAACGCCGGTAACGGCCGCGCCGCTCAGCTGCAACGCCTCGACGTGCTCCAAGTGTTCGTGGAGGAGGTCGCGGATGTGCGAGAACCGATCACCCAACCGTTTCTCGGCGACCGAGAAGATGAGCGCTTCGACCTGATCGACGATGTGATCGACGTCTTCAGCCGACTCGAAAGCCATGGCCGCGGCCTGCTGCGTGGCTTCGATCATCCTGCGAAGGATCGAGGTCTCTTCGACGATTCGCGCGTATTGCGTGGCGTTCGATGCGGCCGGAACAGAGTTGACGAGGTGGAAGAGGTAAGGCTTTCCGCCTACTTCTTCGAGCTGCCCGTTGCGGCGGAGCTCTTCAGCAACGGTGACAGAGTCGACGGCCTCGCCGCGGCCGAACAGGGCCACCACTGCGTCGTAGATCTTGCGATGGGCCGGCTTATAGAAATCGTCGGCGCGGACCTTTTCCAGAACGTCCGAGATCGACGACTCGGAAAGGAGCATCGCCCCCAGCACCGATTCCTCCGCTTCGACCGAATGCGGCGGTACTCGCTGGGGTGCTTGCTGGAGGGTCGTCATTTTTCGCCGATCAAGCTCCTAAGCAGTTACATCTGGGAACGCACGTTCGGAACTACACAAGGGTATTTTGACCCCCAAGTGGGACATCCTGCCCTCCGGCGCCTGCCCGAGCCGGGCTCCAAAGAGTGCTTCCTCGGCTTGTGGACGCGCAAGGGGATAGCCGCCCAATTGAGGCGGGAATCCCTGTGGATTACTTGTGGACTCCCGGGACTTCTGCGGAGCTAGGCCTGCACAGCTTCGGCCACTTCCACCGTGACCTCGGCCGTTACCTCAGGATGCAAAGTGATACGAACTTCGTGCATCCCGAGGTGCTTGATCGGCTCGAGGTCGATGTTGTGACGATCGAGCTCCACGCCGATCTGGTTTTTGACCGCCTCGGCAACGTCGGCGGCGGTCACAGAGCCGAACAAGCGGCCGTCCGGACCCGCCTGAGCCGTAACTGAGAACCGTTGCGCAGCCAAACGGGTCTTAAGCCCCTCGGCTGAGGACAAAACCTTGGCTTCCTTTGTTGCCCGGCTCGAGGCCCAGGTCTCGGCGTGACGGAGATTGCCCTTGTTAGCGGGAACAGCCAGGCCTCGGGGGATCAGATAGTTCCGCGCGAACCCGCCGGCGACGGAAACCACGTCGCCCGGCTCACCGAGCTTGGCAACTGCTTGACGCAGGACGATCTTTACGCGTGCCATCGGATCACCTGACCGTGTAGGCCATAAGCCCGATCTCGCGAGCGTTCTTGACGGCCAATGCGATGTCTCGCTGGTGTCGCTGACAGCTTCCGGTTACCCGTCGAGCGCGGATCTTTCCGCGATCGGAGACGAACCGGCGCAACAGCGCGGTGTCTTTGTAATCGACGTAACCAACCTTCTCTTTGCAGAAGTAGCAAACGCGCACACGTCCCCGGCGAAACCCGCCTTTGCCGCCGTCTCGCTTCTCCTTGCGATCGCGATCGCGCGAGTTCTTGTCTCTCGATGAGGATCGCGGCATTACTTGGTTCCTCTCGTCCTTACGTCGCGACGGACGGTCTTAGCGCGAACCAGTCCATCGACGAACGGCATCGCCGCCTCGATCTCAGCTCGGTGCTCGGGTGAGATCGTGTACGTGAACACCGCGTAGAAGCCGTCGGTGTGGTCATCGATCTCATAGGCGAGCTTGCGGCGCCCCCACTTGTCGACTCCTGCGATCTCGCCGCCACGCTCGGTAACGAGCGCCGTGAAGCTGTTGATGGTTTGCTCGATCTCGGCGTCGTCCCGCCGTGCATCGAGAAGCAGCATCGTTTCGTACGGACGCAATCAACTCTCCTCTGGTCTATGCGGCTCCATGCCTGTGCATGGAACAGGAGTCGCAAGAGGTTATCAGCGTTTATGGGTGGCCGTGGTCCGCCCCTCCGCTCCACCATTCGGCCCGCAGGTCACGGACAACTCCTTACTCACCCATCACGTGCTGCGGGCCCGCCATGAGTCGCTGCGGTGCGGACCACGGCCACCCAACGCACCAGCCGTCTTAATCAGGGTGGTGTGTTGCGGCGCCGTGTTGAAGCGCGCGAGTTACGCAGTGAAGCGAGCCGCGCAGCGGTGATCGAGCGAGTATGTCCGAGATTAGCGATTCAACACGGCGCCGCTGCCTTGCGCTAAAACGGAGGTTCTTCGTCGGCCGGTGCGCCGTTGCCGGTCGGTGCTGTGGCAGCAGCGAATGCAGCCGTGGAGTCCCCGCTCCCGCTTTCAGAGCGCGGCGTCTTGGTGATATTCGTGGTTGCCCACTCGAGCGAAGGGCCGACGTTCTCGACCTCTACTTCGGTCACCGAACGCTTCTGGCCTTCCTGCGTCTCCCACGAACGCTGACGAAGCCGTCCGACAACGATCGCTCGCGTTCCCTTGGTCAGGGACTCCGCAGCGTTCTCCGCTTGCTGACGCCATACGTTGCAACGGATGAAAGACGTCTCGCCGTCTTTCCACTCGTTTGTGACGGGATCACGCTGACGACGATTTATCGCAACGGTGAATGTCGCTACGGGAACGCCGGTAGGCGTGTAACGCAGCTCGGGATCGTCGGTCAGGTTTCCGACCAACGTGACTTGGTTTCCAAGCGCCATATCTTTCCCCTTTCGGGCTCTCTTCTTCGAGAGGGAAGCGCGCCCCCCATGGACGCCTCGTTCGCCGGAAACCTACCACCGGCCCCCGACAGAAAGCGCCCGCGGCTTGTTTCGAAAGCGCCCGCGACTTGTCCCACAAAAAGAAGAAGGGGCCTTGAAGGCCCCTTCTTCTGCGCGAAGCGCGTGGGTTTGAGTCTTAAGAAACGGCGAGGCGGAGACGGCGGAGAAGCACCGCGCCACCCGCTAGCGCAGCGAACCCGATCGCTGCGAAGTCAGCTGTGTTCACACCGGTCTTCGGCAACGAACCACGCGGCGCCTCGGGCGCAGCCGGCTCGCGAAGAGCACCGATGGCCGGAAGGTCGAGGATGTGACGGCCTTGCGCGTCCTTGCAGACGTTCAACGCGGGGAGGTCCATCACGTTCTCGACGCAGTCTTCATGTGCATCGGCCGGCAGGTCGCCACCGGCTTGCGCCAGCGCCGAACCACCAAATGCAAATCCGAATGCGGCAACCATCGCCGCGAGGAACAGCATTCTGAGCCTCTTGCTCATTTCACTACCCCTTTCCCAATACTTAACAATCAACGACCCAACCCACTTCAGGGATTCTACGGGCCGCCCGCCCGTACGGTCAACGCTTTTGGCGAGGCTATCAAACGAGTAAAGAAAAGGGGCCCCGAAGGGCCCCTTTTCGATGGATCTGTAGGCGGCTTTAGCTAGCCAGCGCCAGCCGAACCCGACGGAGCAGCACCGCACCGGCCGCGAGGGCCACGGCGCCGATGGCCGCGAAGTCCTCGGTGTTCAGACCGGTCGCAGGCAGCGCCCGCGGGCTGACGAGCTTGAGGGCCGGAAGGTCCATGATGATGCGACCCTCGGCGTCACGGCACGCACCGAGCGCGGGGATGTCCAGCAGATCCTCCACGCAGGGACCGTGCGACGCGTCACCAAGCTCACCAACGGCGGGGGCCTCGAGGCCACCCGTGTTCGCACCGGCGGCGTCCATACCCGGCAGATCGCCGATGGGACCGCCCGCTAGCGCAGCACCGCCAAAAGCGAGGCCGAAGACCGCCACCAAACCGGCGATCAGAAGGCCCTTGATCTTCTTGCTCATTTCCTAGCTCCTTGTTCCCTTTTGAATTGCATCGACGGAACTTCCTTGGCCCTTGAACCGGCGCTTCGGCCGGCCCAAAAGGGCAGGTCAGAGGCGGTTTTATCCGGGAGGTGTTAGCTCCTGTGCGAAGAGAAACTCGGGGACCTGCTCGTCGGCAACCGGCCGGGCCCGCAGGACCCAGCGCCGTTCGAGGGCAATCGCCATGCACAGGACGCCAAGGACGAGAACCGGACCTCCGGCTCCCGAGCCCAGACCCACCTGGCAGGCGTTGGCTGCCCGACCGAGGAATGCCCCGACCTGTTGGAAACCCGACCGCAGCGGCTGAACGGCGCGATCAAGCACCGAGCTCTCGTTGTGAACGGGTTCCTGAACTACCGGACGCGACGGCGCGCGGCTGACCACCTGCTCCGGTGCCGGCGTCGGCTCCACGACCTCCGCTTGAGCCTGCTCCGCCTGGAGGGTCTCCTCCAGGGGCTGAGGCTGGGCGGCCGCTTCCTCGGACTCCGGCTGCGACATGAGATTGGCCGAGGCCGGTTGAAGCGCCGACTCCGGGGTGACCACGTCTGCCGATGCTGTGGTGGAAAGGAACGCGAAGAACGCGGCGGCCGCAGCCACCACCAGCCCTGCGCGGATCAACCCTTTCACCGGCGTACCTCGCTCCTTGAGACCAAATCAATGGGAATACAGCACAGCTCAGGGGGCGAAAAGAGACCCCTGCCCGCGGAAGCGTAGCCGAGCGCCCAGGGCGAGGTCAACCTTCGGAGCGCTCAGGTGGGCGTCGGACCCGGGGTCAGAGGAAGCCCCGCAGGATGCCCGCTGCCCAGAGGACGACGCCCGTCACGACCAGCAGAGCCAGACTCGCTTCCAAGGCTCGCGTCCGGGCTATGCGCTCCAGCGGCGCGGACGCCCGGATCACCGGCCTCCAGGCCTGGATCGACACCGCTCGGCGCACAGGGCGGTCCGAGGCAGGTTGCGCGAAGCGCGGGAAGCGGGCTCCGACGAGCCCGCACACAACTACAACGGCGGCCGCCCACAGAGGCGGCCAAGACACCGCGCCTCCGGCCGGCGGACGCGGGAGGGCCAGAACTACTCCCGTCAGCCCGGCCAAGACGGCTAACCCGAGCCACGAAAGCCGCAGGATCCCGGCCGGATCGCGGCCCTTCCGGCGTCTGGGTGCGGAGTCGCCGGAAGCCTCGGGCCGCGCACGCAGAGCAAGCCCGAGCAGGCAAGCCATGGCCGTCACAGCTCCGTACCAGGACCCCGCTCGAAGGGAACCCTCAAGTAGAGCTGCAACTACGGGAAGGAAGGGAAGACCGAGCCCAGCGCTCCTCAGCACGCCCGCTACCAGCACATTCGGCTGCGGCAGGTGGGAGGTAACCCTCAAGTGATGGATGAGAGTACCGGCCGCCAAGGCTCCCCAGACCCATCCGTCTGGTGTCCAGCCGAGCACCGATCCGGCAGCGGCGATAGCCACGAGCGAGAGCTCTTGTGCGCCGTCCCGAGTGGCATCACTACCTGCAAGTCCGGCCAGCACGAAGGAGGTGGCGGCAGCGGCGATCACCCCTTCGGCGATGCCCAAGCCACCCGAACTCAAGCCCACCAGGATCAGTGCTGCTGCCTGCGTGCGGACCACCACCAGGGCGGTCTCCTCGTTCTCGTCGTCCGAGCCTGCAGCCAGCGGCAGCCGAAGGACAGCACTCACGAGCATCGCGATCGCGACTGCGCTGCCGCTCGCTGGGGGCCAAGCCTCGAACCCCGAATCGACGGCGTTGTAAATCACGGCCGCCGCCAACGGAATGTCGGCCAGGCACACCATCAGTGCCCATCGGCGGCTTTCCGGAGCATGGCCGCGCCCGAAGCAGACGACCGCCGTACCAACCACCCACAAACCCATGACGGCAGCAGCGTTCGAAGATGAAGCGGCGACCAGCACAGCTCCGGCCCCCAGAGCCGGAAGCGCCAGGCGTCTGGCGGCAAGCCCCGGACGCAGGAGAAGCCCGGCCAGCATCGACGCCGTCCAGACGGATAGAGACGGAAGGAAATCGTCCATCGCTCCGGCAACGGCGGCTCCGGCGAAGAGCAACAATGCCGCGCGCGTTCCGGCTGCGGAGGCAAGCGCCCCCAGCCCCAACAGGACGATCGTCACGTGGCGAGGACACCCCCAACGAGCCCGGCGGCGGCGATGGCAAGTGGCGCCCAGGCCGGGATCCGCTTCGCGATCTTAGAGGTGAACAGCGTGCACACGGCAACGATGGCCGCGGCGGTGGCCCATCCGCCAACGGCCTCGATGAAGGGCTCCAGGGGTCCGCCGGTCAGGAAGAGCCCCACGAGCGCGACCGAGGCCAACACGGCCGCGGCCTGCTCGGCCCTGGAGCCGCTACGGAGACCGTCGATCCTGGCTTCGTCCAAAAGAGCGCCGGCCAACGCGATGGCCATGGCGGCTTGCACGGGCGACGTCCCGCTGAGAAGGGTGGGGCCGGCCAGTCTGGTCGACACCTCTACGTCACCCACGCTGAGGGTGCCCCAACGCATCGTTGCGGCCACACAGGCCAGCCCCCAACCCAGACCCATCGATGAACCCGACACCGCCCTAGCCGTCCAAACGCCGGCCACAACCCAAAGGACTCCGCCGTCAACGCCGATCAATCCGACCAAAACTGCCCCGAGGGCGGCGGCGGCAAGAGCCGAACGAGCATGATCGTCGGAGGTGAGACGGCGCGCTCGCAAGGTTGCCGAGCGACTCTGAGATCGGGCCAAGACTTCTGCTTATTTGGTGGCGCGCCGGCCGGATCGCACGCGCCGGGCACGGCCGCCACGGCCAACCCACAGCTGCGAGCGGACGTGGTTCCACGAACAGTCCGGACAAACCTCGACCGTATAAAGGCGGGCTTCCCGGAACTTCATAAGCGGAGCCAGGTCACCGTGCTTCCAAACCCGGCCGTTCTCTTGCTTGGACAGCTCGTCGGAGAACAAGTAAGAAACCAGGACTACCGGTCCGTAATCGCATACCGGGCAAGGCGAAGTCGTCCGCTCGCCGCAGAATCGCGCCGCGCGGAGAAGGTCGGGGTGGGCGTCGCAGATCTCAAATCGCGAGACCCGTCCGGAGTGATATGCGCGAAGGACGGCTTTGCGCGCCAGGGAGTAGTCGACGTGCGCGCCCGGGCCTTTCTGGATGGGCAGCTTCGGCTCCTCCATAAGTCCGGCTATTGTCCACAACCCCTATCGCACGGGCAAGAGCGCCGCGCGGGCGCGTCACGAGCGCGGCGGCCATGATTGACACCGGTCCTGATATCGTGATACTCGATATATCGAATCGATATATCGAGACCCTCGTAAGGACTACAAATTGAGCGCTTCCTCATTAGAGCTTGCCGTCCTCGGACTCCTCAAAGAGGGGCCCATGCACGGCTACGAGCTGCGCAAGAGGCTGGCTTTCACATTAGGCCCTCTATACGCCGTCTCATATGGATCGCTTTACCCGTGTCTCAAGCGGCTGAAGAAGGCGGCCCTGGTCGAAGAGGGCCCAGTCGACTTGCCGAAGCCGCGCCGTCGCAAGACGACGAAGACAAAGGTCGAGGCACGCCAGGCTCGTCCGGTGGTCCGCCGGGCGAAGAAGGTTTACCAGATCACTTCCCCGGGCGAAGCGCTGTTCTTCGAACAGTTGGAGATGGGCGCGGTGTACGACACCGACCGCTTCCAGACACGCTTTGCGTTCTTCCGTTACCTAACGGGTGATCAGCGCATCCGGGTCCTCGAGCACAGGAAGGCCTATCTCGAGGAGAAGCTCGCCGAATTCAAGGAAACGCTCCGCGCCACTAGAGAACGTCTCGACGGTTACTCGCGATCGCTCATCGATCACGGGGTCGAGACGACCGAGCAGGACATCAAGTGGCTTGCGGGGCTCATCGATCAAGAGCGTGCTGCGGCCGTTGGGGAGAGCCGCCGCGCCAGAAGGGGGTCATGAGGGTGTCAAAGATCAGAGTCGCGATCGTAGGTGCGGGCAACTGCGCCTCGTCCTTTGTCCAGGGGGTGCAGTTCTATGCCGGTGCACGCGGTGACGATCCGATCCCTGGATTGATGCACAACGTGCTCGGCGGTTACGCCGTCGGTGACATCGAATTCGCGTGCGCTTTCGATGTCGATGAGCTGAAGGTGGGCAATGACCTGAGTGAGGCGGTCTTCGCTCGCCCGAACAACACGATGATGTTCGCTCAGGTCCCCAACCTCGGCGCTCCCGTCTTGCGCGGCCCGACCCTCGATGGTCTTGGAACCTTCTACAGACAAGAAGTCGAAGAGTCGAGCCAAGAGCCGGTCGATGTGGCCGAGGCACTACGCGCGCACAACGTAGACGTGCTCATCAGTTATCTGCCGGTCGGATCGGAAAAAGCGACGCGTTACTACGTCGAGCAGGCTCTCGAAGCCGGTGTCGCGGTGGTCAACTGCATCCCCGTCTTCATCGCTTCTGATCCCGAGTGGGAGCGCAAGTTCAAGGAAGCAGGCCTGCCCATCGTCGGCGACGACATCAAGTCGCAAGTTGGCGCCACGATCGTCCACAGGCAGCTTGCAAAGCTTTTTGAAGATCGGGGGATCACGATCGACCACACCTACCAGCTGAATTTCGGCGGCAACATGGACTTCCGCAACATGCTCGAGCGTGAGCGGCTCGCCTCAAAGAAGCTCTCCAAGACAAACGCTGTGCGCTCGAACGTCAGCCAGGAGATCGCGGATCGCGACGTGCACATCGGTCCGTCCGATCATGTCCCTTGGCTCGACGACCGCAAGTGGGCTTACATCCGTCTCGAGGGACACGGGTTCGGGAACGCTCCGATGTCCGTCGAGCTCAAGCTAGAGGTGTGGGACTCGCCGAACTCAGCCGGCGTCGTCGTCGACGCCGTCCGCTGCTGCAAGCTCGCTCTCGATCGCGGCATCGCTGGCTCGCTGACCGGACCGAGTGCCTACTTCATGAAGTCGCCGGCCGTTCAGTACCCGGACGAGGTCGCTCGTCAGATGACGGAAGACTTCATCGAGACTGAGACGCGCCCAGAGATACCCGAGTAGTTTCTTTCCCTACCTATAAGGGAAAGTTGGGTCTTAGTGGTGCCTGAGGGCTCTGATCCGACGACGGGTGGAAGTCGACCTTCGGTCGAACACGAAACGCCGACCGACGAGTTCACCAAACCTCCCACTTCTTCGCCGGGTCGTCCCGCATATCTGGCCTTGATCTTCTGTGCAGTTGCGGCCGGCGCGTTCCTGATCGGGATCGGACTTGCTACTGCGACGCGCACAGCCAGCGACGAATCCACCGTCGCGGCGCAGACAGTAGGCCCGGACGGCGGGACGGTTCGCTTCGAAGGCGGGGACCTTCGAGTGCCGGAAGGCGCGGTCTCGGAGCCCACGCGATTCGTCGTTCGTCGGTCGCTCGTTCGCGATCGTGTGCGCGTGCGTGCCGAGGACGACCCGATCGTGATGGAGCCCGGCCGGCTCTTCGCCTATTCGTTCGCACCTATCGACGTCGCGTTCGCCAAGGGTGTTCAGATAACCTTCCGCCTCCCACCTGGCGCTCGCAACGGCTCTGCCTTCGCGCGGACGGGCAACGACATCGTCCTCCTGGCCGGCACTGTCGACCAAGCTCGCGGAACGGCAACCATCGAGGTCCGGGACTTCTCCTTCGACACCGACCCGTCGTCGACATCGACCCCGCGGGCTACCAGCCGATGATGTCCGTGATCCGGTCCGGTCTTTTCATACCGCTGGTGCTGGTCGCGATGCTCGCGGCCGTGCTCGGCTTCGTCGTAACGCGCGAGATCGCACCGGACGCACCGACCACCTCCGCCCGGCTGAGCGTGGTCGCACTTCCTTCGGAACCCACACCGAGCCCACAGCCATCGCCGGAAGCCGAAGAGACCTCGACGCCGTCTGGCGGTGGCCGTAGAAGTGCTCGCGACCCGCGGTGTCCGTCCGGCTGCGAATGCACGTATCCGACCGGCGGGATCGTGATCATCTGCCGATGACGACTCGAGAACCGCCTCGAGAACCGCCAACAGAACAGTCGGGCGGCGTCGACGAGCCAACGCAGGCAATGCCGGAACCTTCGGGCACCGAGGAACAGTCGACGCGGCAGATGCCGACGCCTTCGGGTCGACCATCGACATCCCCGCCGACGCAGCGGATCGCGCTTCCACCCGATCGGCGTGCGCGTTGGATCGGGGCAGCTGGCGTCGTTCTGGTCTTGGTTTCGTTGCTCGCTGCCGGCTACGCCGGATACCAGACCAACCAAGAAGCCGACGACGTCATCGCCAGCGGGCGGGTAACGCCGGACGGTGGCGGTTTGACCTTCGACAACGGTGGCCGGATCTCGTTCCCGCCTGGAGCGCTCTCGACGGCGGCGACGATCACGGTGCGACGGGTCAGGATCGACCGAAGGGTTCAGCTCGATCGCGAGGGCGAGGCGCCGATCACCTACGAGCGCGGGGAGCTAGCCGCTTACGCTTTCGAACCGAGCGATCAGACATTTCTGAAAGACATTACGATCGAGCTTCCGGCGCCCAACGGCGGAGCCTTACTGATCGCCCGAGGCAACACGCTTCGCGTTATCCCCGCCGAGCGGCGCGAAAGCACGATCGTGATCACAACCCAACAACTTTCCTTTGGATAGCCGAGTGACCTG
The DNA here is from genome assembly GCA_963766295.1 of uncultured Actinomycetes bacterium. Taxonomy (GTDB): domain Bacteria; phylum Actinomycetota; class JAICYB01; order JAICYB01; family JAICYB01; genus JBBDRJ01. The sequence continues at coordinate 356,166 of CAVXYW010000001.1, forward strand.
CAAATGAGTGGACGACGGATCTCGCTGATCTTCGTCGGCGTGGTCGTGGCTGCCGTGGTCGGCTGGCTTGTCGGTTCTCAGTTGCGCGATGCGCTTTCGGGTCGCTACGACGTTGCCGTCTCGGTGGTCGGCGAGGGAGCCGAACTGGCAACCCCGACACCGCCGCCTGAAGAGTCTGTATCGCCGTCGGTCTCGCCAAGTGCAACGCCCACCGACGAGCCGCGGCGCACGCGTCCGCCGAGTGTGATCTGTGAAGGCGAACCGCCGGGCGACAACTGCGACTGCGATCTTAAGGACGGCGACTTCCAGTGGGTGTGTCCTATACCGGACGACCAAGACGCGGACGAGTGACAGCTAACTCCCGGGCGCCAGCTCTCGCATCGTGCGCCACGCCACCTCGGGGTCGGGCCAGAAGATGTGCACGGCCGGAGTAGTGACGCCAGCATTCATGAAGGCCTTTAGTCGTCCACGGACTTCGTCGGCCGAGCCGGCTACGACCAAGGCGTTCAAGATGTCGTCCGAAACGGCGGCTCGGGATGCTGCTCGGTCCTTGGCCGCTCGTCCGGCTCGCACTCCTTCGACGACATCGCCGTAGCCCTGCCACGTGAAGAAGGTGTCGTAACCCGGAGCAACTATGTACGCACCGAACCCGTGGGCGAACGCCTCGCGGACCTGTTGTGGATCGTCGGTGACCGCGCACTGCACTCGCATCACAACTTCGATGTCGTTCGGGTCCTTGCCCGCACGCTCGGCTCCCTTCCGCACCTCGGCCACGACTTTGGGTACGTGCTCCTCGCCGAGCATGTTGATGATCACGCCGTCCGCTTTCTCGCCGGCCAGCTGCAACATCTTTTTGTTGAGCGCTCCCAGATAGATAGGTATCGGCTGACGTGGGCCGGGCATCATGCGGTAGCCGTTCACCTTCACGACTTCGCCATCGAAGGTCACCTTCTCGCCGGCGAACATCTGACGCAGCACCTCGATTGTCTCTTCGGCACGCTTCAGGGGCTTGCCGTAATCGGCGTCGTTCCAGTCGCTGACGATCTGAGGCGACGAGACACCAATGCCGCATATAGCGCGACCTCCGCCCGACATCGCATCCATCGTCGAAGCGGCCATCGCGAGCAGCGCCGGTCCCCTGATGTTCATGGGGACGACGGCCGTACCGATGCGGAGCCTCTCCGTCGCAAGACCGACGGCCGCTCCGAGCGCGAACGCATCGTTGCCGCCGACCTCGGGAACCCAGGCCGAGTCGTAGCCGAGATCCTCGGCTTCCTTCGCGAAAGCAACGTTGTCGCGGAAGGAGAGCCCCGAGGGAGCCATCGACACCGCTAATCCGCTCACGCGGGCAACTGTGCCCGACACCGCCCTTGCCTCGCCAATCGCCGGCTTAAGAGTCCTCTTCGTCGGCTTCGGCTCGCGACGCTTCAGCGAGCTCGGTGGCTTCTTCGATGGCGACTTTGGGAGTCAGCCCCCGTTCGGACGCCCAGCGTTCGAGCTCTTTGAAGGCTTCTTTGCGGCCGAGCGGTCCGCGCTCGAGCCGGAGCTCGGTCAGGAAGGACAAGGCCTCGCCGACGTCACGCGAAGGCGTAAGACCGAAGAAGGCCATGACGTCGTGGCCGTCCAGCGGAGGACGGATCTTCGATAGCTCTTCCTTCTCGGTGAGCTCGGCTATGCGCGCCTCGAGTGCATCCATCCGCTCTTGCAGCTCGCGGGCCTTTTGCTTGTTGCGGGTCGTGCAGTCGGCGCGAACCAACGAGTTGAGCTGATCCAAAAGGTGGCCGGCGTCCCGGACGTACCGACGAACGGCTGCATCGGTCCAACCCAAGCGGTAGGTGTGGAAACGAAGATGCAGGAAGACGAGCTTTCGAACGTCCTCCACGATGGCATTCGGGTAGCGCAGTTCCTTCAGCCGCTCGTTGGTCATGCGAGCACCGACGACCTCGTGATGATGAAACGTAACGCCGTCACCCGAGAATTCACGGGTCGCGGGTTTGCCGATGTCGTGCATCAATGCGGCAAGACGCGATACAAGGTTCGCTGGCACTCCCTCGACTACGGCGAACGTGTGGTTAAGAACGTCCTTGTGCCGGTGCACGGGGTCCTGCTCCATCGCGAGCGCGGGCAGCTCACCGATGACGTGATCGGCGAGCCCGGTTCGGACCATCAGATCCAAACCGATGGACGGGCGCCGGGAGACGAGGAGCTTCGAGAGCTCGTCGCGGACACGTTCGCGTGACACGATCGACAAGCGATCGCGCATGCGGACTGTCGCTTCGACGACTTCGTCGGCGACCTCGAACTCGAGCGCTGCCGCGAAACGGCAAGCGCGAAGCATCCGCAGCGGATCGTCCGTGAATGCCTGCTCGGGCTGCGAAGGCGTTCTTAAGATCTTCAAACGTAAATCCTGAAGACCTCCGGTCGGGTCGAAGACCTCGCCGGTTGGGATCTTCACGGCGATCGCGTTCACCGTGAAGTCGCGACGCGAGAGATCGGAGCGTATGTCGGGAGCGAAGTGCACCTCGGGCTTGCGTGAGTCCTCGACGTACCACTCCTCGCGGTAGGTGGTGATCTCGACGGTGCGCCCGCCGACCTTCGCGCCGATCGTCCCGAACTTCACGCCTTGCATCCACAGCTCGTCGGCCCAACCGCGCAGGAGCGGGAGCATCTGGGACGGCCGGGCGTCGGTGGCGATGTCGAGATCTGGCAAGGCTGAACGGGAGCCGAGCAGCCAATCACGTACGCAGCCGCCGACCAACCAGGTTTCGAAACCTGCGTCGGCGAAGCGCTTGCCGATGTCCGTCGCAACTTCGGCGTCGGCGATCAGCTCGGGGATACGGGGAGCGGTGTCGCTCATGGGTCCAGGCTACGCGCAGAACGACGATGCCCTGCGGAAGCAAGAATTGTGAGCGCTGGAGATACGCCCTCACGCCGCAGCGAAGCGGAGGCGCAGAAAAAGGAAGCCGCTATCTAGCTGTGTACGTAACTACGCGACGCCCGCCTTGCGCATGGCAAGGGTCAGGTCGTGCGGGTTCGAAGATGCGTGCAGCGCGTCGTCCATCGTCACCATGTTGGCCTCGAAGAGCTCGAGCAGGTGCTGATCGAACGTCTGCATCCCGTAGAAGTCACCCTCGGCGATGATGTCGGGGATCATCCGCGTCTGATCGGGATCCACGATCGCTTCGAAAACTCGCCCGTTGGCCACCAGGGTCTCGACGGCGGGCATACGTCCACTACCATCGGCACGCGGGAGAAGCCTCTGCGACACGATGCCGTTGAGAGCTCCCGCAAGCGAGTGGCGGACCTGTCGCTGCCTCTCGGTCGGGAAGAACTCGACGATGCGGTTGACCGTCTCCTGACAGTCAGTGGTGTGCAATGTCGAGATAACTAGGTGTCCGGTCTCGGCTGCAGCCAGCGCGGCCCAAACCGTGTCGGGGTCGCGCATCTCACCAACGAAGATCACGTCGGGGTCTTGCCGCAAGACGTGACGAAGGCCGGCCGCGAACGACTCCGTGTCCGTGCCGACTTCACGCTGGTTGATGAGCGAATTCTTGTCCGAGTGAAGAATCTCGATCGGATCTTCGAGTGTGACGATCACGCACGCTCGGGTGGAGTTGATGTGGTTGATCATCGCGGCGCAGGTCGTCGTCTTGCCCGAGCCGGTCGGACCGGTGACGAGCACCAGGCCGCGCGGTTCGGAGGCGAGCCGCTTGACCGCTTCGGGCAGATGTAGGGAATCCAGAACCGGCGGAGCAGGAAGAACACGCCTCATCGCGATTCCGACGACACCGCGCTGCCGGTAGACGTTGACGCGGAAGCGTCCAAGACCGGGAACGGAGTGCGCGAAGTCGGCACCACCTGTGTACTCGAAAGGAGTTGCGAGGTTGGCCGGGATGATCTCGCGAGCGATCGCTTCGACGTCCTCGGGTTCGAGGACGCGGATGCCGTCGACCTCCGAGATGTCACCCTGAACGCGGATAACGGGCGGGTGCCCGACCTTCAGGTGAAGGTCCGAACCTCCGGCATTGACGAGTTTCTTGAGAAAACGATCGAGGTCAGTGCTCAAATTGTCCCTCCGGACAGCCCACAGCCATCTTTTGGATATATCGGGCATCAGGCAGCCCGCTTGAGTCACACCTCCTGAAGGCCGCCTGAAGCGAGGGCGGCGGCCCTCAGCTACGGCGTCCGCCGATGGCTGCCGCCCTCTCGAGCCAGCGCACGGATTCCGGCGGACTGGCATACGCACTGTCCAGCTCCGCCCCCAGGACGTGGCGAGGCTCGTCGGCGCCTAGGAGAGCTTCGATCGTGGCGCCGGCCGACCAAGCCAAGGCGTCCAGGTCGTACCCGCCTTCGAGCACGCACACCGGCCCCGGCTTACCCCAGCCGCTGATCCGCTTTGCGAACCGATGGAAAGCTCCGGCGTGCAGGCGCATCATGCATAGCGGATCTTGAGCGTGTGCGTCGTAGCCGGCCGAGACCAGGACCAGCTCGGGATCGAAATCCGCGACCACCGGATCGATGAGCTCGGAGAAGGCTCGTTCGTAAATGTCCTCCGCCGTGCCGGCCGGCAGCGGGACGTTGAGCGTGTAACCAAGACCTTCTCCCTCGCCGCGCTCAGTAGCGTCACCCGAGCCCGGATACCACGGATATTGGTGGAGCGACACGTAAAGAACGGAAGGATCGCTCCAGAAGATCTCTTGTGTTCCGTTGCCGTGATGTGCGTCCCAATCGATGATCGCGACGCGATCGAGTCCGCGGTCGTTGATCGCCCATCTCGCAGCGATGGCAACGTGATTGGTCAGACAGAAGCCCATCGGCCTCCGTGGCCGCGCGTGATGGCCGGGCGGACGCATACAAACGAACGCCGACGACCAGGTTCCGTCCAACACTTTTCCGACTGCATCCACTGCACCTTGTGAGGCCCGCAAGGTTGCATCGAGGGAGCCCGGACCCATCGACGTGTCGAGGTCGATGCGGCCGCCGCCTTGCTTGTCCAGCTCTTCCAACAAGTCGACGAGCGCCGGCTCGTGTGCGAGTTCGATGAGCTCACGATCGGCCGCGTCTGGCTCGTGAACGTCGAGCGAGTCCAGCAGCTGGGTCGATCGAAGGTGATCGAAGATCGCGCGCACACGGCTCGCGTCCTCGGGGTGTCCGGGATGGTTCTCGTGTTGCAACGAGCTTTCGTGCTGGACGAAACCGACGGTGGCGCTAGTCATTCGCGCCTCCGCATTACCTCCCCGGCCAAGCGTTTGCTCATCCTCCGATACGTGATGTACACGCCGGCGAAGAACAGGACGAATATCGCCACGCCGGCCCAGCCGAGCGCCGACTTCACAAGCTGCAAGGATCCCGAGAACGCGAACCCGGCGGCCGGTACGGCCACGGCCCAGATAGCGGCGGCAACGGCAACGGCGAAGAGGAATGCCGGGTAACGCATCCGCGCCAGGCCCGCGGCAAAAGTGTTGACCGTGCGTATGACGGGAGCCAGGCGTCCGAATGTTACGGCCCACATGCCGTACTCCTGGAAGTATCGGTCGACACGCGCGAGTCGGTCGTCCGGGAAGAAGCGTTTGCCCCAGCGGTCGAGGACCTTGCGGCCCCAAAACCGTCCGATGCTGTATCCGATCGAGTCGCCGATGATCGCGCCGAAGAAAGCCAGGATGACGACGGGCGCCAGGTCCAGTTCGCTGCGCTCGACGTAAAAGCCGGCAAGCAGAAGAACGACGTCTCCCGGGATGATCGCGCCTATGAAGGCCGAGTTCTCCAACAACCCCAGGACAAACACGATCAGATAGCCGTAGCTCTCGAAATACGGCTCGACGAAGTCGATAACGCTTTCCATCGCCTAGACATCGTGCCCGTGATGGGATACTTCCGCCATGACCCCGTCAGCCGGGGGTGCACGTCCCGATCCCAAGAAGTGGCCAGTGCGACGCGCCGAGTCGTACGGAGGCGTGGTGTTCCGTCTGGGCGACGGCGAGCTGGAGGTTGCACTCATCCGCACCAAGAACCTGCGTGAGAAGGACGTGTGGTCGCTGCCCAAAGGGGGCCGCGAAGAGGGCGAAGACGCAACCTCGGCCGCGTTGCGCGAGGTTCGGGAAGAAACCGGACTGGACGCGGAGATCGTCGCTCCGCTGGAGAACATCACCTACTGGTTCATCTGGCCTCCGGAGCAGATTCGATACAGGAAGACCGTTCACCTATACCTGATGCGCGCAACCGGCGGTGACATAGCCGACCACGACGACGAGGTTGAGGAGGTTGGTTGGTTCCCCATCTCGCAGGCGATTCGGCGACTCACCTACAAGACAGATCAGGGCGTTCTCCAAAGCGCCGCGGAACTCGCCGCGCGCGTCGTGACCTAATTGGCGAGCTAATTGGTTAGCTAGCCGCTTGCGAACTCTCATCGCGGCACTCATCGGGTTCGGCTCGGGCATCGCATCCGGCGCCTTCGGCATCGGCGGTGCGCTGCTTTCGACACCAGGGATCCGCTGGGCGCTCGATGCTCCGGCATTGATCGCGGTGGGCACGACGCTCCCAGTGATCATCCCGACGGCGCTGACGGGCCTTGTCGCCTACGTAAAAGGAAAGATGGTTGATACCAGGAGCGCGTTCGTAGCGGCTTCCGCCGGCGGCGTGTTCGCGATCTTCGGAGCGCTCGTTACTCAAGCCGTAGCCGGTGAAGCGCTGTTGATCACAACGGCGGTTCTGATCTTCGTCCTGTCTGTGCGGATGCTTCCTCGTCGTGCGGAAGAGACTCCACATCCTCGTTTCCGTCCAACGGTTCCCGTCCTCCTTGTGATTGGGGCGATCTCGGGGTTCGTGGCAGGTCTGTTGGGCGTGGGCGGTGGGGTGATCCTTGTTCCAGTGTTGACCGTCTTGCTGCGCTTCCCGGTGAAGACGGCCCTCGGCACGTCGCTGGCGGTTGTCGCGGCTCAGGCCATCCCCGGGACGGTGACTCACGCGATCATCGGCAACATCGATTGGGCCATAGCCGGCGGACTCGTGATCGGTGTCATTCCCGGCGCTCGTATCGGTTCACGGATGGCGGTTGCGGCCGAAGATCGAAAGCTACGGACCGTCGTCGCGATCGCCATGGCCGTGCTGGCCATCGCGTTCGCCGTCACCGAGATCCGCGCACTGGATTCATGATCTCGCGAAGGTTCGCGTTTTCGACGTGCGTTGCGACGTTGGCGTGCACAGCGATCCTGGTTGCGGGTGTGAACGGCGGTGTGAACGCTCAGACGGTTGCGACCTCGGTTCCTCTCGCCGTTGTGCTTCACGTAACGACGGATCCGCTATTGAACCTCGACGGGAAAACTCAAGGCTCTGCCCGAGAGCGACTCGTAGATCTGGCGGAAGGCTTGGAGAGCTGGCAGGAGCCGGACGCCGGGTTCCCGATGAGCCTGGCCGTTAGTCCTGTCCTGTGCGATGAGCTGGAGCTGTTCGCGTCGCAGGAGGCGCGGCGGGTACTGTCGTCGCTCCGATCTCTTGCACGACGAGCCGACGTCCTCAGCGCTCCTTATGCAGACGTGAATCTTCCTTATCTCGTGCGCGACGACGAGATTCGAACAGAGATCGAACGCGGACGGCTAAAGCTGCGGGACTGTCTGGCCAAGAACCCGGTCGACATATTGATGCCGCCGGGTTTCGATCTGGACGATCAAGCCGTCGACGTCGCCCGCAGCGTTGGCATCGACACCTCCATGTCGAATCGAACGGGTGTGCCCGTGCGAAGCGGAGCCACCGACGAACACGGAGCGATCACTTTGGTGCCGCCGACAGATGCGACTTCCGTGGGCGAGGGACGCCTGCAAGGAGCGCTGGTCATCCCGGCGGCCGACCAGTCCTGGGCTAGCCGGGTCGCTACAGCCGCTTCGGCGGACGAAGTGGAGGTCGTGACCCTCGAACGACTGACCGATACAGCCCTGCGCATCTTCGTCGACTTCCCCGATCGCGAGGCGCCGAGCGACGAACCGCGCCGGTCCGTTGTGCGCGCCCGGCGCAACCTCGAGTCCTTCGACAACTTCACGCTTCCCGGCAATCCCCTGCGGAAGCGGTTCAGGGCTGTCTATGCGCGAGCGCTGGCGGCGGCCTCGCTCGCGTGGAGCGACGCTGAGGAGCGTCCCCAGGACGAGCGTCCTGATAACCAAACCGAAGATGCTGCCGCTCGCCGATCCGAGGACCTTGCCGATGCCATCGCCGACGAGGCCGAGAAGGTCACTACTTTCAGCGGCTCGTTCCTTTTTTCCGCGCGGCGGGGCAAAGTACCAATCACGGTGACCAATAAGGCGAGCTACCCCGTTCGCGTTCGTATCAACGTTTCCTCGCCGAAGGTGGACTTTCCCGACGGCACGAGCCAAGTCGTAACTGTTGAACCACCCGGCAACTCCAGGGTCGAGTTCTCGGCAATAACGCGATCGACGGGAACCTTTCCGATACTCGTGAGGCTCACGAGCCCCGACCGGTCGATCGCGTTCGACACCGCAGAACTCTCCGTTCGTTCGACAGCAGTCAACATCTCGGCACTCGTGTTGACAGTAGGTGGCGCTTTCCTCCTGATCGCGTGGGCCGTGCGTCGGCGTGGCCGGAAACGAGCGGCATGACCGAACCCGAGACGCCGGCGCGCTTGAGCGATACGACGCGGTTCTGGCGCGCAGCCGGCGTCATGTCCATCGGAACGGCCGTTTCTCGCGTCGCGGGGCTATTGCGCGTTGCCGCTCTGACTTATGCCCTCGGAGTTACCGGAACCAGGCTCGCCGACACCTACAACTTGGCCAACACAACGCCGAACATCATCTACGAGCTATTCCTCGGCGGGATCCTCACCGCGGTCTTCATCCCCGTTCTCGTCGAAGCGCGGGAGCGAGACAAAACCAATGCGCCGGACGGCGACTCCGCGCTCGTCTCAGTTGCTTTGATCGCGCTGGCCGTCTTGTCGGTGCTTGCCGTGGTCGGCGCACCGCTCATCATGCGTATCTACACGTTCCGCATAGCCGATCCTTCGACGCGCGCGGCTCAACTCGAGCTCGCTACTTATCTGCTCAGATGGTTCGCGCCGCAGATCTTCTTCTACGGCGTGTGGGCGATCGCGCAAGCTTTGCTAAATCTGCGCGGTGTATTCGGGCCAGCCAGCTTCGTCCCCGCACTTAACAACCTGGTAGTGGCGGGGACGCTCTTCGCGTTCGCTCGCATCGCGAGCGCGCAAAGCCTCGCGTTGTCCTCGGGCGCCAAGCTTCTCTTGGGGGCAGGCACAACGGCCGGCGTGGCCGTTCAGGCCTTCGCGCTCCTGCCCTATCTGAGGAAAGAGGGCATCCGGTTCCTTCCCCGCTTCCGAGATCCGGCGGTGAAGAAGATGCTCCGCCTCGCCGCATTCGTCTCCGGTTACGTCCTCGTCAATCAGATCGGTCTGTGGGTCGTGCTTGCGCTCGCGAACGGACAAACCGGTGGTGTTACGTCTTGGCAGGTTGCCTACATATTCTTTCAACTCCCTCATGGACTCTTCGCAGTCAGCATCTACACCGCTCTGTTTCCCGATCTATCTCGTGCGGCGTCGGCCAGCGACTGGAACGCCTACCGCGACGGGTTCGCGCGGGGCGTGCGCGGAATAGCCTTCCTTCTTGTGCCCGCTGCGATCGGTTACGGCCTGCTGGCCGACCCGATCGCGCGCTTGCTTCTCGCTCGCGGTGTTGCCGACGCCGGTGACGCGGCGGCCGTCGCTTCCGTACTCAAAGGCTTCGCTTGGAGCCTCGTGTTCTTCTCGACCTTCCAGTTGTTGACGCGATGCTTCTACGCGTTGTCCGACGCGCGAACACCGACCACGCTCAACGCTGCCGCCGTCGGAGTGAACATCGCGGTGAACATCCCGCTGTATGCATGGCTGGGAGTGCGTGGCCTTGCCTTTGGACATGCCATCGCCTACGCGGTGGGTGTCGTACTGCTCTTGGCGGTCCTCGATCGCAAGGTGCCGGGGGGCCTGGTCCCGAGAGCATTGATCGGCCCCTTATTCAGGATCTCGGCTGCCGGCGCGGGCATGGGCATCTGCGTTTGGGCCCTGACCAGAGCCGTCCGCTCCCCCGATGTGCTCGTAGTCGGGGCGTGCGTTGGAGCCGGTGCTATCCTCTACCTCGCATTTTCGCAGGTAGCAGGTGTCGGGGAGCGCTCGATACTCCTCGAGCCGCTTGGGCGCCGTCTTCGAGGAGGGCGAAGGTGACGGTAAGGGTCGTAACGGATTCGGCGTCCGACATTCCGCAGCACCTGACGGCCGAAGCCGGCATCACCGTCGTTCCGCTGACCGTTCGTTTCGGCGACGAGACGTTCGTATCCGGCGTCGACATGGACGCCGACGCGTTCTGGGCCAAACTTCAGTCGTCGAGCGAGCCCCCGGCGACGGCTGCACCAAGTGCCGGCGACTTCCAAACCGCGTTCGAGAAGCTCGTGGCCGAAGGCGCGACCGGCATCGTTTCCCTGCATCTGTCCTCGAAGCTCTCGGCGACGTACCAGTCCGCGGCCGTTGCGGCAAAGGAGATCTCAGCGGTACCGGTGGAGGTAGTCGACACACTTGCCGTTTCGGCAAGCACCGGGCTGCTCGCCCTCGAAGCGGCAGAGCGAGCGAAGGCCGGGGCATCGGCTGCAGAGATAGCCGCAGAGATCAGCGGAAAGCTCGAGAACGTTCATCTATTCGGAACGATCGACACACTGGAGTACCTGCGCCGCGGAGGACGGATCGGCGGAGCACAAGCTCTCCTCGGCACCATGCTCAAGGTCAAGCCCGTCATCAGTCTCGAAGACGGAGTCGTTGAACCGGTCGGTCGCGTGCGCACGCGGGCGAAGGCACTCGAGCACATGGCCGGTCTCGTTCGCGAGTACAAGGGCAGAATCGGCAGACTCATCGTTCTCAGCGGGGACGCGCCGGACACGGACAAGCTCGTCGAGCTTCTCGCCGACGTCGCGCCGGTCGCATCCGGCGACGTCTGGACGCTCGGCGCGATCGTTGGTGCGCACGCCGGGCCCGGCGTTGTCGGTGTTGCCTTCGTCACGCGCCCGGATGGCGCGTAGAGCCGCTTCGGGATAGGCGCCGAGTTCGCGGAATGGAGTCAAACCTGGCCCGGGGCCAACGGGTCGGGAACCGCTACCAACTGAGCAAACTGCTCGGCCACGGCACACACAGTGTCACGTGGGAAGCACTCGACGAACGACTCGACCGATCCGTTGCTCTCCGAGTGTTCAACAGCGGGCTGGATCGCGCCACTCTCGTTAAACGCGCCGGCGCTGCCGCTTCGCTGACTCATCCGCGCGTAGTTCGCGTTTTCGATACCGGACAAGACGACGGCAGCTTCTTCACCGTTAGCGAGCTGCTTCATGCATCCCTCGCAACAGCTCGGCTGCCCTTGGCACCGGCAACGGCCGTGCAAACCGCCATCGACGTGGCCGAGGCGCTTCACTACGCGCACGAGCGCGGAGTCGTCCACGGAAATGTCCACGAGGCCAACGTCCTTCTTTCCGAAGCCGGCGCGAAGGTCGCCGACTTCTCGCTGGCGCGTCTCGATGAGTCCGCCGAGAAGATGGACGACCTCCGCTCGTTCGGAGCGATGCTCGGCCGGGTTTCCCGAGCGCCCGGTCAGGGAGCTTCCGCCGGATTCGACCGAGTTGTCGAAGGACTGACCAACGGGGCATACGACTCGGCGGCCCAAGCGCTGACCGATCTACGCGAGCTTCGTCCCCCTTCTACTAAGCCTCGGCGGCCGGTAAACCGGCGGGGATTGATCGTGGCCGTTATCGCGGTTCTCGTCGGACTTGCGATATTCGGCCTAACGCGCCTGGGCGGGCGCTCCCCAGGCACGGAGTTCGCGCCGGGCGGTCGCATCGAAGGTGAACCCCTAGCGGTTGCGTCGGCCGACGACTTCGACCCGGCCGCCCTGGGCGGTGACAACAACGAGAACGGCGCAAGGGTTGCGCGCGCTATCGACGGTCAGCCACAGACGTTCTGGACAACAGAGAGCTACAGCTCGAGCGCGGACTTCAACGGCAACAAACCGGGTGTCGGCCTGATCTTGGATCTCGGCGAGGAAAAGGAGGTGGGGCAGGCGCAGGTTCTCTTCCCACAAACGTCAGCGGGGTGCGCCTTCGAACTCCGCCATACCAACGAAGCCTCGGCACCCTTGAGCGATTGGGAAGTGGCAGCCACCGTAGAACGGAGCCCACAGTCGTCCGCGATCATCTTCGAAGCCGCCGAGGCGCGCTTCTGGATGATCTGGATCACGCGGTTGGCCGGAGAGGGACCGTACACCTGCTCGATCGCCGAGGCGGACGTCTTCGCTCCGGCCTAGAGGGAATAGGGCTGGTAGGGCGCGCGTTGGTGGGACAGATCAACTGATAGGAAGATAGACACGCCTCATGGCTACCGAACGCGAAGTGATCATCATCGGCTCCGGTCCGGCCGGCTTCACGGCTGCGACCTACACCGCGCGCGCAAATCTCGCTCCCCTCGTCCTGGCCGGACTCGAGTGGGGCGGTCAGCTCCAACAGACAACTGATGTGGAGAACTACCCCGGCTTTCCCGACGGGATCCAGGGCCCCGAGATGATGGAGCTCTTCAGAAAGCAGGCGGAGCGATTCGGCGCTGAGGTCGTTTCATCTGAGGTGACGAAGGTCGACTTCTCCCAAGCGCCCTTCAAGGTTTGGGTCGGAGAGCAGGTCGAGACCGCCAAGGCCGTGATCATCTCGACGGGAGCCGCATATAGGCATCTTGGAATTCCCGGTGAGGACGAATACGCCGGCCACGGCGTGTCGTACTGCGCAACATGTGACGGGTTCTTCTTCCGGGACAAAGACATCGTCGTCGTCGGCGGCGGCGACACGGCCATGGAAGAAGCGATCTTCCTTTCGCGCTTCGGGAGCAAGGTCACCATCGTTCATCGACGCGACGAGCTCCGAGCGTCGAAGATCATGCAGCAGCGTGCGTTCGACAACCCGAAGATCGAATTCGTCTGGGACACGGCTCTCACCGAGGTGCTCGGGGAGAACGGCAAGCTGACTGCCGTTAAGATGCGCAATCTCAAGACAGACGAAGAAACTACGCGTGCGACGGAGGGACTGTTCATAGCCATCGGTCACGATCCGGCTACGAAGATCTTCGAGGGTCAGATCGACCTCGACGATGCGGGCTACATAAAGGTGCACGACGGGTCGTACACCTCGGTGGATGGTGTCTTCGCAGGTGGTGACTGCGTCGACTTCACATACCGCCAGGCCGTTACCGCGGCCGGTATGGGGTGCATGGCCGCGATAGACGCCGAACGCTGGCTCGAGTCACAGCAGCACGCTTAGTTCAGCCGACCGGTAACAAGGCGACCTGCAGCGCACCACCGCAATTACCGCAGCCGAATCGCCACGGCCGGTCGACGAGCGGCGAGCGACGTTGGCGGCGCGTTGCCCACCCACAGCTGGCGCACGAAACCTCGTAACGCTGGCGCTTGCGGATGATGTCGGGATCGAGAGCGTGATCGCTGCACGGTTCGAGTGAGCAGCCTAAGTAGAGAGCCATCGTCTGCCAGAGCGCGCCGTGCCCGAGGTCTCGGTATCGCTCCCAAGCTGCTTGATGAGCGAGCTCATGCCGAGTCGTCTCCCGAACCTGCTCATCGTTCACGATGTGCCGGCTGATACGGATCTCGACGACATTGCTCGAACGCCGGTCGACGATGATCGATCCAAGCTCGGTGGTCGTCCGGCTGATCTTGATGGGACTCCGGCCCAGCTTGGCGACTATCGAGCGCGCTCGGATCTGTTCCTCCAACGCGATCGCGAGCACGGCCGAAGCCCTCATGGAAACGAGTGTCACCCGGCTCCCCGCGGTTAGCTAGTGTTTCGCGGTTGAAGCTCACCAAGGCAACCGCTTACGCGATAAGGACTCCCCCGCCGAACTACGGCGGTTACTTCTGGTACTTCGTGAAGCTGGAGACCGACTCAGGCTTGGTCGGTTGGGGCGAAGCGGCCGTCCTCTTCAGCATGTACAACCACGAGCGCGCGTTCGAACAGCTCGTCGACGGCGTCTTCAACCGCTACCTGGTGGGTCGCGACCCGATGAACCGCGACGCACTGAACAAGGTCATGTACGCGGGGCTGTCGTCTCAACACGCGGACTACTTCGTCGGCGGGATCATCAGCGCTTTCGATGTGGCGATGTGGGACATCTGCGGGAAGCACTTCGGAGTTCCCGTGGCCGACCTCCTCGGCGGCCGTTACCGCGATCGGATCCGTACGTACACCTACGTTTACGACACCGAGGATGAAGGCGGACTCGCCGCGTCGGCTTCGAAATGGCAGAACGATCCCAAGCGCGTCGGTGAGCTCGCCGCGAAGCACGTAGACGAAGGCTTCACGGCGATCAAGCTCGATCCGCTGTATTACACGCTCCCCGGAATCCTTCCCGTGAGCCCGTGGGAAGTAACGATGGAGGAATACGACCGCGCCGAACGAACGATAGAAGCGATCCGCGAGGCCGTTGGGAACCGCGCGGATATCTGCATCGGCACTCACGGCCAGATCACTCCGTCGGTGTCCCGCCGGCTCGCCAAACGCCTCGAGAAGTTCGATCCGCTATGGCTAGAGGAGCCTTGTCCTCCGGAGAACGTCGAGGAGATGGCTCGGATCGCAGCAAGCACGTCGATACCGATCGCAACCGGCGAGCGCCTCGTTTACGTTCACGATTTCCAGCGACTGTTCGCCGCCGGTGCCTGCCATTTCGCGCAGCCCGATCTCGGCAGCTGCGGCGGCATAACCGCCGCGAAGCAGATCGCTGCGCTGGCCGAGGCTTCGTACGTCTTGATGGCTCCTCATGTCTGGGGTGGCCCGGTCATCACCGCGGCAGCCATGCAGATCGACGTCAACGTCGGAAACTTCCTGATACAGGAGAGCATCTACATGTCCCGTGGCTTCTTCGACGAGATCGTCGTCGAGCCGTTCAACTGGGAAGACGGGGACCTCGTTTTCGAGGACCGCCCGGGCATCGGCATCGAGCTGGACGAGACCAAGCTCGAGGCTTTCCGGATCTAAAGAACGTGACGCTCGCGCGGAATAGAATGGGCCCCTTCGGCGGTTTTCCAGTCCTACACCATCGCCGAGGTGCTTTATGCCGAGGCGAGCAAAGGAGATATCTTCATGGCCAACATCACAGCCCTGACCTCTGAGACCTTCGACGATCAGGTCGCCGCGGAGACGCCGACCCTTGTGGACTTTTGGGCCGAGTGGTGTGCGCCGTGCCGCGCGATCTCCCCGATCCTCGAAGAGATCGCCACTGAGTACGACTCCAAGCTGCGGGTAGTGAAGCTCAACGCCGACGAGCATCCCGACGTCGTCCGAAAGCTCGGCGTGATGAGCATCCCGACGCTGATCCTTTTCGCCAACGGCGAGGAGAAGACGCGGATCGTCGGGGCGCGCGCCAAGCAGCAGCTCCTCAAGGACATCGACCCGCACCTCTAGCCGCTCCCGGCGGCTTGCGTCCAATAATCACTTCGCTCCGTTAGGCTGCTCGCGATGGCCGTGGCCCCCCCTCCATCCCTGCGCATAGGCGACCAGGGCAGCGCCGTTCTCGACGTCCAGGCGCGCTTGGTCGCACTCGGCTACCCCATATCCGAAGACGAGCGCGGGACCTTCGGCCCTCACACCGAGTCGGCCGTGAAGGTGTTCCAGATCCGCCGTGGATTGAGCCCGGACGGCATCGTCGACCAGCACACCTGGCGCGAGCTCGTCGAAGCGGGCTGGACGTTCGGCGGCCGCACTCTTTACCTGCGGCGTCCCCCTATGCGTGGAGACGACGTACGCGATCTGCAGCGACAACTGAACGCACTCGGGTTCGACTCCGGCAAGGATGACGGCATCTTCGGGATGGAGACCCACGACGCCTTGTACGACTTCCAGCGCAACGTTGCACTCCCCGCCGACGGGATCGCCGGACACGAAACGTTCGAAGCACTCGACCGATTGCGCCGGCGGATCGGACCCGGTTCGAAGGCCGAGCTTCGTGAACGCATCGCCCGCGAACAGTCACCCGGCCTCGAAGGAAGGACGGTGTTCCTCGACCCCGGACACGGCGGCTCAGACGCAGGCGTACTAACCGCGCCCGGCATCCCGGAGGCGTATGTCGTCTACCGCGTTGCCGAAGCTGCGGCGGCACACCTGAGCCGCTTCGGTGCGAGTCCGGTTCTCTCGCGCGCCGTTCAGCAAGGTCCCGACGTCGAGAGGAGATGCGAATCGGCCAACACAGCCGGCTCCGATCTCGCGATCTCTTTCCATCTTGCGTGCAGGACGGACCCCGGGCCGACGGTGGCTTTCTGGTCGGTCGAAGGGACGCAGTCCACGATGGGCCGGGAGCTCGCCAACATCATCGGCGAGGCCTTACGTCCTCGACTGGGACGAACGCAGATCCTCGGACGCAACCTACCGTTCCTGCGCCAAACGCGCATGCCCGCGGTGATGGTCGACCTCGGAAGCGATGCCAACGATCAGCTGCTGGCCGAGGATCCATACCTCACGGCGCTCGGCGATGCCGTAGCGGGAGGCGTCGAGCACTACTTCGCTAGTTAGCGCGCGCACGCCAAACGCGTCCCGCACAATGGATACATGCCGAACCCCGTAGACCCCTATAGCGACCGCTACGCTCTACGCGCTGCGGGCATGACCGGTTCGGAGATCCGGGCTCTGTTCTCCGTGCTCGAGCGCCCGGAAATCATCTCGCTGGCCGGGGGGAACACCGACACCGACATCGTGGCCCATCGGGTCGTCGACTGCGTAAGAGCGGTGCTCGAAAAGGATTCACGTGCGGCGCTGGGTTATGGCGCGGCCGGAGGGCACCTCGTTCTGCGCGAGCAGCTGTGCCGTCTCATGGCCACCCAGAACATCGAGGCCGAACCACACCAGCTCGTCGTGACCAACGGCGCCCAGCAAGCGCTCGAGTTCATGGCGAAAGTCTTCTGCGAGCCCGGCGATCTGATCCTGACCGAGGCACCCACCTATGTGGGAGCGCTAGGCGCCTTCACATCGTTTCAGGCCGAGATGCAATCGGTGGAAACGGACGAGCACGGCATCATCCCCTCCTCGCTCTCCGAAAAGCTGGACGAGCTGGCGGCCGCGGGACGGCGCGCCAAGTTCCTCTACCTCGTTCCCACGTTCCAGAACCCGAGCGGCTACACACTCTCGGCGGAGCGTCGGCCGCAGGTCATCGAGATCTGCCAGCGCAGCGATGTCCTCATCGTCGAGGACGACCCGTACGCACAGATCCGTTTCGAAGGTGAGCCCGTTCCTCCACTACGCGCGTTGACCGACGAAGGGATCATCTACCTCGGCACGCTTTCGAAGGTCTTCTCGCCCGGCATCCGCACAGGCTGGGTCCTCGCACCGGAGCACGTTCGCGAACGGCTCGTGCTTGCGAAGGAAGCGGCCGACCTGTGCTCTTCACCCTTCACTCAGCTCGTGGCAGCCGAATACTTGAGCTCTCCGCACATCGAGGAGGATCTCGAGATCGTCCGGAAGACATACAAAGAGCGTCGTGATGCGATGCTCGATGCGATCGAGGTTCGCTTTCCTTCCGAGGCGCGCGTTACCGTGCCGGAAGGTGGACTCTTCTTGTGGCTCACACTTCCCAAGCCGATCGATACGCAACGGATGCTCGCGCGCGCTCTCGACGAAGGCGTTGCGTACGTGCCCGGGACGGCGTTCTATCCGCGCAAGAAGGACGGGCGGACATCGATGCGTCTGAACTTCTCATACCCATCCGTCTCCAATATCGAAGAGGGGATCCGCCGTCTCGGCTCCGTCGTTAACGACGAGCTCGAGCTCGCCCGTTCTGTGGAGGGCTGACGTGGCCAAAGTTGCGGTTGTTCGCGGTGGGCGTTCGCTAGAGCGAGAGTTCTCCTTGCGTTCCGGTCATCACGTTGCGACGGCACTGCGTCATGGCGGACACGATGTGATCGAACTGGACGTTGATCAGGACCTGTCGAAGTCGCTCGTTTCCGTAGACGTTGCGTTCATCGCATTGCACGGCCGAGACGGCGAGGACGGGACCGTCCAGCTCACATGCGAAGCGCTCGGCGTCCCTTATACGGGATCGGCACCGCTCACCTGCCGGCTGTGCTTCGACAAGGGTCTGGCCAAGGGCATCCTCCACCGGGCCGGCCTGCCTACCCCACCGGGGTATGTTCTCTCAGCCGAAGCAGTGCGCCATATGGGGGCCGGTACCGCCCTAAGGAAGGCGGCAGAGCGGCTCGGCTACCCCTTGGCCGTCAAGCCCGCCGCTCAGGGAAGTGCATTGGGACTCAGTGTCGTTGCCGACCCCGAGGGGCTGTCCGAAGCGGCAATGGGAGCGCTCAACCACGGCGACCGGCTGTTGCTCGAGCGGTTCGTTTCGGGCCCCGAGATATCGATCCCCGTTAAAGGCCTTGATCTCGATCCCCTGCCCGCCGTCGAGATCCGCACCAAAGAAGGTGTGTACGACTTCGAAACGCGTGTAAGTCCCGGTATGTACGAATACATCTGTCCGGCAACGAGCGCGGCCGATCAGATACCGGCCGCTCAAAAGATCGCGTCCGAAGCTTGTCGCGTTCTCGGGATTCGAGACTTCGCGCGCGTCGATATGCGCATCGGTGACGACGGTCCGACGATCTTGGACGTGAAGACGTGTCCGGGATTGACGGAAACGTCGACGGTTCCTCTTGCCGTTGCGCAAAGCGGCTCGAGCTTCGACGCCTTCGCAGGCAATTTGATCGAAGCCGCGCTAACACGCGCACCAACTGCGCGCGCGTAGGCGCCTACCGCGGAGCGAAGCGCTGCGGCAGCACTGCTCGGGTCGGAGAAGCCGACACCGAGCTGGCTACTCGTAGCCGAGTAGCAGCTCCACTATGCGATGAAGGTCGTCGCGCGATCCGAAAGCGATCGAGATACGTCCGCGGCCGCGGCCGGATTCGATCCGCACTTCCGTGCTCAGGTGATCTGCGAGCGACTCTTCCAGATCGGGGAATCGCCGCTTCCGCGTTTCACGCTCCGTCGTCGGTTGCGCCGACTCGACTTCGCGTGCGATCTCTTCGATCTGGCGGACGGTTAGACCACGTTCAACAGCACGGCGCGCGGTCGCAAGCTGTTTGTCCGGATCCTTTATGCCGAGCAACGCGCGAGCGTGTCCTGCTTGCAGGTGACCTTCGTCCATGAACGTCTTGATCTCTTCGGGAAGCTCCAGCAAACGCAGCGTGTTCGTCACGTGCACGCGGCTCTTGCCGACACGTCGCGCAACGTCCTCCTGCGTTAGCTCGAAAAGCTCGACCAGGTTCCGGTAGGCAACTCCCTCCTCGAGGGGGCCGAGGTCGGCGCGCTGGACGTTCTCCACCAACGCTTGCTCCAGAGCCTGGCGATCGTCGACCTGGCGGATTATCGCCGGCACCTTTGTCGCACCGGCGAGCTTTGACGCGCGCAAGCGCCGCTCTCCGACGAGCAGCTCGAAGCCGCCCTGCGTGCGGGGACGAACAACAACGGGCTGCAGCACACCTTGTTCGCGGATCGAGGATGCGAGCTCGTCGAGGTCCTCCTGGCGGAAGACCGTTCGCGGCTGACGAGGGTTCGGATGTATCTCCTCTACGGGAATCTCTTGGAGGCCGGCCGCTTGAGCCTGTCCGGGAGCGACCGCGACGTCGGCGCCCGGAAGCAGAGCGCTCAGTCCCCGGCCCAGTCCTGACCTCTTCGTCATGCTGCTCCCTCCCCAGTACTCTCGGTGCCATTTCCACCACTCTGTGTGTCCGGTCCACCCAGAACCCGATGATTGAACTCCTCGGCCAGCCATACGTAGGCCTTCGAACCGCGCGCCGAAGGCTCGTAGACGACGGCCGGCTGACCGTAAGAAGGTGCCTCGGAAAGGCGGACGCTGCGCGGAACGATCGTGGAAAACACCTGGTCACCGAAGTGCGTTCGGACCTCGCGCGCTACCTCCTCGGACAGTTTCGTCCGGGCGTCGTACATGGTGAGGACGATCCCGACGATGGACAGCGATGCGTTTAGGCCCGTTCGGACGATGTCCACGTTCCGCAGAAGCTGACCAAGGCCTTCCAGGGCGTAGTACTCGCACTGGATCGGGACGAGAACACCGTCCGCGGCCGTCATTGCATTCACCGTGAGCAAACCGAGGGATGGAGGGCAATCGATGAAGATCACGTCGTAGGGCTCGAGCCGGTCGAGAACGCCCTTGAGCTTGGTTTCACGCGCCAGGGCCGAGACGAGCTCGAGCTCGGCTCCGGCCAGATCGATGGTCGAGGGGAGTATGAACAGATTCGGCCAGGCGGTCTCCCGGACTATGGGACGAGGATCCGCGCCGGAAACCAGGCAGTCGTAGATCGTGGAGTCCAAGGAGCGGTGATCGATGCCCACGCCGGTGGTGGCGTTGGCCTGGGGGTCCAGATCGACGATCAGCACGCGCCGGCCGAGCGCGGCCAAAGAAGCGGCCAAGTTGATGGCCGTTGTGGTCTTCCCCACGCCGCCCTTCTGGTTGGCGACGGCTACACGCATATCATTCTCCCCACTAGCCACACTAAGTAACAGTACCTATCAGACGCCACAGCCACCTAGCCGAGGGGGCGCCGGCCAGGCACACCCGTACGGCGAGGGTAGCGATCGTCCGTTGGGACTACCTTCGGCACGACCATCACCAATCTTGACTCATCGTGTGCCGACAATCCAGTCCGGGCGGAGGATTCGGCGCCACCGGCCGGAGGCGAGACCTCCAAGTCGGGTGGGAGGGGAAGATCTTCATAAGACGGCGGTCCGCCACCCAACTCGACGGCGACTCGCGCCAGGGTGGACCGAACTTCTTCCAGCCCATGGCGATGCTGGGTCGCGGCCAACACAACGGTTCCTCCCTGCGCCGCCAGCGGCAGGCACAGCTCCAGCGCGACAGCCGGCGCCGCCAGCGCTCTGGCAACGACCGATCCCGCTATCTCACGAAGCGGCCCTCGGCCTGCGTCTTCCGCCCGCGCCTGCTGAGCCGTCACATGCGTCAGACGTAGGCGCTTGATCAGGCTCCGCACGAACGCAACACGCCGCTCTTGTGCGTCCAGCAGGATTACTTCGTGATCCACGATGCACGCGAGTGGCAGCCCGGGAAGTCCCGCGCCGGAACCTACATCCACAGTTGGTCCACCGCTGTTGATAAAGGGGACCAGGCCGCAGGACTCAAGCACATGGCGCGTCAGTACCCTCTCAGACTCATTCGGCCCGAGCATTCCACGTGAAACACCCTCCTCCCGAAGGATCTCGGTAAGCGCAAGGAGCCGCTCCACGCGAGGTTCGAAAGGCTGCGCAACGCCCAGAACCTCGAGATATCCGGCGATCGCTGTTTCACGTGCTACCATACGGTGTAACAACACCCCCTGGTCATGTGCCCTAAATAACACTGATGGAAGACGAATTCGACCTTGGCTTCCTCATGGGCGTCCTCATCGGCGAGGGCAGCTTCGGGGGCGATGGGCGCCAACCCTCGATCACCGTCCGGATGCATACGCGTCACGAGACGATGTTCCGCCGCCTGCTCGAGATCGTTCCGGGCTCCCGTCTGTACGGGCCGTATCACCATTCCGGCCGATCGTACTTTCAGTGGATCCTCCGCGGCCCCGCTCTCCGGCGGATTCTGCCGATACTCGACCGTCGGCTCACCCCCGCTTTGGATGCCCACGCGAGCGAGCGCTACGTACAGATGAAACAGCGCTATGCCCGGGCGTTGCGCCGTCCGCTCTGACGCGACGACACTAAGGCGCCGTGGCCCCAGCCATCCTTATCACCGGAGCGTCAACAGGGATCGGTCGCGCATGCGCCCTCCACCTGGCTGCGCGGGGGAACACCGTCTACGCCGGCGTCCGCAGGCAGGCCGACGCCGATAGCCTGGGCGCCGAGGCCCGAGGGCATGCCCTCAAGCCCATCACCTTGGACGTCACCGACGAGTCGGGGATCGAAGCCGCCGTCGAGGCTCTCAGCGCCGAGCTCGGCGATAACGGCTTGGCGGGCCTCGTCAACAACGCCGGGGTCGCCCTGGGCGGACCGATCGAATACCTGCCCATCGAAACGTGGCGAACCCAGCTCGAGGTCAACGTCATCGGACAGGTCGCCGTTACGAAGGCATTCATGCCCCTTATCCGTTTGGGGAAGGGCCGCATCCTGTTCATCGGCTCGGCCGGAGGTCGCGTCGGTACGCCGATGATGGGCCCCTACAACGCTTCCAAGTTCGCCTTGGAAGGAATCGCCGAAGCCTTTCGCGAGGAACTTCGTCCCTGGGGGCTAAAGGTGGTTCTCATAGAGCCCGGCGCGATCAAGACGAACATCTGGGACAAGGGACGAGAACAGGCCGACGAACTTGAACAAAGCCTCGGTCCTGAAGCGAACGAAAGATACGGCGCGCTCTACAAAGCTTTGCGCAAACTCGTCGACCGACAAGACCGATCAGGTATCGCTCCGGAGCGCGTTGCCAAGGTCGTCGAGCGGGCGCTGTTCTCAGCGAACCCACGTGCTCGCTATCTGATCGGACCGGATGCCAAAGCGATGGGCGTTGTCGCCCGAGCCCTACCGGACCGCGCAAAGGACGCGCTTATGCGCCGAGCAAGTGGATTGAACGTACCGATGCAAGAACCGCGTAACTAACGACTAGCGGTTGCCGTCGGGCTCGTCTTCTTCGCTCACGACGTCTGCGCGATTACCGTCCGGTTCGGCTTCACGAGGAGCACGACCTCTTCCGCGTCCACCGCGTCCGCGGCCGCGATTGTTGTCGTTCCTTCCACGTCCGCCGCGTCCTCCGCCGCCACCGCGTTCGTTTCCTTCACGTCCACCTGGACGGCGACGGCGCTCCCAATAACCTTCGACATCGACAACCAGCGCTTGGCGAGTTTTCAATCGTCGCTGGACTCCCGCACGAACGAGTTCCTGCAACGCCTCCAGCGTTGTACCGCTGCGTCCGATGAGGATCCCCATCTCTTCACCGGAGATCTCGACGTAAACGGTGCCGCCGGCCACGCGCGTGTTCACATCGCCGTCGAGTCCCATGCGCTCGAGGATTCCGCGAACGATCTCGCCACCCAATTCCGCTGCTTGTTCCTGTCGTTCCGACAACGAGATCTTGCTTTCGTCGTCGTCGTCCTCGGAGAACTCGGGTTGTTCAGCGACGACTTCGACACTAGAGGGCACTTCATCTCTAGACGATCGCTCCGGTCTAGGCGATCGTTCCGGCGCGGTTGTTTGCGTAGTCGCGCTTTCGTCGCGCGCCGGTGTTATGTCGTCGCGAAATGCATGGCGCACGTCGGCGGCTTCGGTCTTCGGTCGCACACGAACGATGGCCGGCTCGCCGCCCAATCCGAACAGACCTTTCGCGCCTTCGCTAACTACTTCGATGTCGAGGGCGTCTGTAGGCAGTCCGGTTTCGGACACAGCGGCGTTCTGCGCCTCCTCGACTGTGCGTCCTTCTTTGGTGATCCAAGGCATCTTGAATTAGGCTCCTGAGCTGGGGTTTTAGCGCCTGCGCTTCTTCTTCTTGCGCCTTCTGCGAGCCCGCTTCTCGGCGATATCGCGGCGCTGGCTAGCGAAGTCCGGAGTCGAACCTCCGGCGAGCGCCGGTGTTGTCGAAGCCGCGGCCGGAGGTACATCGGGAACGCGTTGCGGGACCTTCTCTTTCTCTTTCAACGGCTTCTTCTTCGACGGCTTCGTCGAAGAAGAAGAGCCGAAGGGCCACAAAGGACGCCACCACGGCTGACCAACTCGCATGTCGCGCGTCATGATGATTTGCTGCACGAGTTGGTACGTACTCTGCGTCGCCCAGTAGAGAACGAGCGCTGCTGGGAATCCCATGAACAAGAAGATGAACATCAACGGCATCAGCATCTGCAGCCGGCGCTGCTGATCGGTTTGACCGGGGTTGAGCTGACGCGTGCTGAGCAACTGCGCGGCAGTCATGAGCGCGATCAGCAGCCACCCACCGACCGCGGAGTTCGCTTTGTCGGTCAAGTCCACGAGAAAGAACGGCATACCGCCCGCTGGCTTGAGCTCCCGGATCGCGTAATACATCGCGATGAACACAGGCATCTGCGCGATCATCGGAAGACACGCGGCGTAGGGGTTTACGCCTTCGCGCTGGTACAGCGCCATCATCTCCTGCGTCATCTTCTGTCGATCGGTCTTGAACTTCTGACGCAGTCGCGCAACTTCGGGTTGCAACCGTTGCTGCTCGCGCATCGAACGGATCTGCTTGATCGCCAACGGCAACAACAACGAGCGGACGATGATCGTCAGGGTGATGATCGCGGCCGCCCACCGGTAGTCGCCGAGGAACGAATAAACATCCGCTATCGCGGAAAGGCCGTCCTTGAAGTAGCCGACGAATTGATTCCAGATGTTGCTCATGCAGCCTCACGCTTCCTTGTCTCGAGTGGCGCTTCGGTAACGGAAGGGCCGCGGCGCCACGAGAACTCCTCCGGCAGATAGTCGAACCCGCCCGGGTTCCATGGGTGACAACGCAACAAGCGGCGTCCCCCGAGATAAAGACCGCGAACGACGCCGAACTTCAGGAGAGCTTGTGCCGAATACTCGGAGCACGACGGATAAAAACGGCAACGGGAACCTAACAGGGGCGAGATAAGCCGCTGATACAACCTGATCGGCGCGACCAGCGCGCGAGCTATGTACTTCATGACGAGGTGCCTTCTTTGCGATCTGTCGGTAACAATCCTGCTCGCGATGCGGCGTCGGCCAGCGACCTCTCGAGGTCGGCCACACCCGCCTGAGCCACCGGCGGACGCGCCACGACGACGATGTCACACGCCACAAGACGCGGGATGAGCGGTCGGACCGCCTCACGAAGGATTCGTCTCGCCCGATTACGGACGACCGAGGAGCCGACGCGGCGGCTCACGGCGAACCCTATGCGAGGCACCTCCGGCGCCTCCCGCGCGAAATGGTACAGGACGAACTCTCCGGCGGTCACACGATCGCCCTGCTGGGTAACCCGCTGGTAGTCGGAGCGGGAGCGCAGGCGGTTGGCCCGCCTCAACAACCCTTCGGCGTCCTAGGCGGCGAGCCGGGAACGGCCCTTGCTGCGGCGTCGGCGCAGGATCGCCCGGCCACCCGGTGAGCGCATGCGGTTGCGGAAGCCGTGGCGGCGCTTGCGGCGGCGATTGTGGGGCTGAAAGGTTCTCTTCATGTCCGAAGAGACAACTTACCAGACCGTCCCTAAACGAACGTTTCGCAGCTGTTCCAACGTGTCACTTTGGGCAACTTTGAGGGTCTGGAGTGGTCCCAATAATCTCCGCAAAACCGCAGGTCAGGGCCCCATTGACAAGGTGCCGTCCAAGGATGAATAGTACGGGATGCGCGCAAGCGCATATCGCGGTCCTTGGGCCGCGGTTTTTTACGTTTGGGGGGTGTTTCCACACTTGTGGACGCTCCTGTGGATAACCCACAGAACGTGCTGAGGGGGGCCTTTTAATGGGGGGAGTTTCTATCGGAGCAGCGGCGGGCACCGCCGACGTCCGCTCCGTGTGGCAGCAGTGTGTGGAAGACGTTCAGGCCCGGCTCACAACACCGGCTTCGCGGGCGTGGTTCGAGGAAACCGAGGCACTCGCGATCTCCGACGACGCGATCACCCTCAGGGCCCCCAATTCCTTCGCCAAGGAATGGCTCGAGCACCGGTACGGCAACCTCCTTCAGGACGCTTTGCGCCGGGCCTGCGGGCGCGATCTCAGGTTGGAGATCCTGTCGGCGGCACCGGGCGGCACCGGCCCGCTCCCAATACCGGTGCCCCGGGCGCCGGCTCAGGCCCAGCCCGAGGACGAATCCGGGGCGCTCAATCCCCGGTACAACTTCGAGACTTTCGTCATCGGTGCTTCCAACCGGTTCGCTCACGCGGCGGCCATGGCCGTTGCCGAGGCGCCGGCAAGCGCATACAACCCGCTTTTCATCTACGGCGGTGCGGGCCTCGGCAAGACTCACTTGCTCCACGCCATCGGTAAGCACTCCCGCGAGCTCTACCCGCACCTGCGTGTGAAATACATCAGCTCGGAGTCGTTCATGAACGACTTCATCAACTCGATCAAGGACGACCGTTCGGAGGCTTTCCAGCGGCGTTATCGCGAGAGCGATGTCCTGCTCGTCGACGACATACAGTTCCTGGAGAACAAGGAACGGACACAGGAAGAGTTCTTCCACACGTTCAACGCTCTGCATAACGCCAACCGGCAGATCGTGATCTCGTCGGATCGTCCCCCGAAGAAGATCGCAACGCTCGAGGATCGTCTTCGTTCACGATTCGAGTGGGGATTGATCACCGACATCCAGCCGCCAGATCTCGAAACACGTATCGCGATCCTTCGCAAGAAGGCGGAGATGGACAATCTGACGGTCACCGAAGATGTGATGAGCTACATCGCGTCTCGCGTCGAGTCCAACATCCGTGAGCTCGAAGGCGCGCTGATCCGCGTGATCGCTTACGCATCGCTGAATCAGACGACGGCGACTCTCGACTTGGCTGAAGAGGTCTTGCAGCACTTGTTCCCGACCTCGGCCGAGCCCGTTCGAACGGAAACGATCTTGGCAGAGGCTGCGTCCTACTTCGGGGTTTCCGTTGACGACCTGCGCTCGCAGAACCGGTCGCGTCCGATCGTTCAGGCGCGTCAGATCGCGATGTACCTGGTGCGCGACCTCACGGACCTATCGTTGCCGCGAGTTGGTGCGGTCTTTGGGGGCCGTGACCACACCACCGTTCTGCACGCATGCCAGAAGATCGTTGGACAGCTTTCGGAGAAGCGTCAGGTCTATCACCAGATCCAAGATCTGACGACTCGGATCCGCAAGCGCGGCGGCAGCAACTAACCGTTGTCCAACTGATGGGCACAGGCTGTGGACGACTCGTTGACGCGCGGATTTTGGGATTCGTCCGTCCCCAGGTTGTCCTTGGATATCCCGATACTGTCCCCACCCGCATTCCCGGTCGTGACCTGGCCGGATGGGTGGATACTCACAGAATGCACAGGCCTTACTACTACTGCTCTGAAGATCTAAAGCTTTTTAAAGTAGAAGACAAGACCTTGTCCTGGGGAGGAACGCGATGAAGCTGGTCTGTTCAAAGGAAGAGCTCTCTCGAGGACTGCAAACCGTACTTCGCAGCGTTGGTGCCAGAGCTGGGATACCAGCGTTATCAGGTGTGTTGCTAGAGCTGTCGGACACAGACCTGACGTTGACCACTACCGACCTCGAGCTCACTACACGCGTTCAGCTGGGACTAACAGGAGAAGCAGGACGGATACTCTTACCCGCTCGCCTTCTGGCTGAGATCGTCCGAAGCCTGCCTTCAGATCAGGTAGAGCTCGTTACCGAGAACGGATCCGTTCGTGTCGCCGGAGGACGTTCGAAGTTCAACATCCGCTCGCTGTCGCCTGAAGACTTCCCACGCGTCGAGTCGACCGCCGAAACCAAATCACTGGAGCTGGACGGCCCGACGTTGGCTACGGCGCTCGGACAAGTTGCGCCGGCGGCGTCGCGCGACGAAACCCGCCCCGTGCTCACCGGAGTGCTTCTCGAGGGTGAAGGCAGTCAGCTTCGTGTTGTCGCCACCGACTCTTACCGGCTCGCGGTCCGTGAGCTCACGGTCGACGGAGTGGACGGAACCAAGGTGCTCATCCCCGCGCGCGCCGTCGTAGAGGTTGCGCGGCTGGCCGCCGCCGAGCAAACCGTTCGTCTCGAGATCGGTTCTGCGCAAGCCGGATTCCATCTTGGCGACGTCGTGATCCAGAGTCGGCTGATCGAGGGTGAGTTCCCGGCCTATCGCCAGCTGCTGCCCGAGGATTTACCGAGCAAGCTCAGTGTGATCAAGGGACCGTTCCTCGAGGCGCTCAAACGCGTTGCCGTCCTCGCACAGGACGCAACGCCGGTGTTCATGGAGGTTTCCTCCGAAGGCATCAGGCTGACGTGCACAGCCCAGGGGCTTGGCGAGGGAAGCGAAGACGTCGAGGGCGACTACACCGGTGAGGACATGCGCGTGGCATTCAACGCCGCTTATCTCGAAGCCGGAATGGTCGCGGCGGAGTCGGAGGAAGTGGTTGTCGACTTCACCGACTCGCAGCGCCCGGCTCTGATCCACGCGCCCGACGATCGCGAGTTCCTGTACCTGTTGATGCCGATCCGCGTGAGCTAAACCATGCGCGTGGAGGTCCTCAGGCTGAAGGACCTCCGCAACTACGAAGCCGCGGAGTTCAAGCCGGCCGACGAAACCACCGTTGTGATCGGCGGCAACGGATCGGGCAAGTCGAGTCTGCTCGAGTCCATCGGTGTCTTCTCGACGTTGTCGTCTCCACGTGCGGGAAGCCTCAAGGTGCTCGTACGGCAAGGGTGCGACGAAGCCGGTGCTCGTTTGGAAACGTCCGAAGGCGCGTCACTCGAGTTCCACATACGTGGCGGGCGAGCGATGCTGCGCACCGGTGGGTCGACGGCTCAAGCCCGCGATTTCCTCGGGAGGTTCCGGTCGGTTCTTTTCACCCCGGAGGACCTGGATCTGGTTCGCGGGGAGCCGGCCCTGCGTCGGCGCGCGCTGGACGACCTGCTCGTGCAGCTTCGGCCGCGCTTCCGTTCCACACGACAGGAGCTCGAACGTGCGCTGCGCCAGCGCAATGCGGCGCTGCGCGACAGATTGCCGACAGAAGCTGCGTTGTACGGCGAGCCGCTGGCCGCTGCCGCTGCCGTTGTCCTCGAAAGCCGGCGCGAAGTGTCGGAAAGACTCAGGCCGGCCGCCGATGAGCTGTATTCCGAGCTGGCCGAGCGAGGAAAGCTCGACCTCGTCTACCGGGACAGCTCCGACGCCGGTGACCTATCGGGAGTCGACCTCGTCGAGCATTTCGCGCGGATCTATCGTGAGACCCTCCACACCGATATGGATAGAGGCCGCACTACGGTCGGTCCCCATCGCGACGATCTGGATGTGCTCCTGGACGACAGGGAAGCGCGTTGGTATGCATCGCGCGGTGAACAACGCTCGGCGACCCTCGCCTTCCGTTTGGCCGAGCTCAAGCTCCTCCCCGATGCGGTTCTGCTCCTGGACGATGTGCTTTCCGAACTCGACCCCGATCGCCGCCGCAGAGTGTTCGAGGTGACGGCCGGCTCGCAAACGATCGTCACGGCGACGGACACCGAAGCTCTGCCGGCATCGGTCAAGGTTGAGAGCACGTGGCGTGTCATCGACGGAAAATTGGAGCACGCCGAATGAGCAATCAAGACCCTCCGGGCGGCGGTATCCGTGGCGGCTGGCCCGTGCGGCTGGGCGAGATCCTCGCCCCCGCTCTAGAGCGCATGGGTCCGAAAAGCGTCTGGACGGAAGCCAAGCTCCGCAAGTTCTGGAAGGACGCCGTGGGGGAGCAGGTCGCCGCCAACGCGAACGTTGTGAGGCTTCGCGGGAAGGTCCTCGATGTGGAGGTTTCGTCCGATTCCTGGGCCACGGAACTGACTTATCTATCGCCCGCGGTGATCGAGAAACTGAACGCGAAATTGGGTGACGAAGTTGTCACTCAGATAGCCATTAGACGACGAAAATCACAACGTTTTTGACGGTAGTTCGTGCTATACTTCAGAAGTACGAAAACGGTCGCTGACCTGCGGTTTTAGAACCGGTTCGGAGACTCGGAACGCTTCCGAATCGGCTTAGGAACCGCCAACACTGAGAGGCCCCATTTCGGGGGCCTTTCGTGCGAAAAGCGACCGAGAACAATCGCTTAGGTGGTTTGAGCCGAAGCGAGAAAAGGGGTCACTTTTTGGCACGTTCAGCTAAGCCCAAACCCACCCGCGCGAAGCCCGCGCCCCGCGCTACCAAGGCCGCCGAAAACAGCGCCAAATCGACGTACTCAGCAAAAGACATCACCGTCCTCGAAGGCCTGGAACCGGTCCGCAAACGTCCGGCGATGTACATCGGGTCCACCGGACTCAAGGGTCTGCACCACCTCGTCTGGGAGCTCGTCGACAACGCAGTCGACGAAGCGATGGCGGGTTTCTGCACAAAGATCGAAGTCACGCTGCTCGCCGACGGCGGGGTCCGCGTCGGTGACAACGGACGAGGGATCCCCGTCGACCAGCACCCCCGCTACAAGACGAAATCGGCGGCCGAGATCGCGCTGACGACGCTGCACGCCGGTGGAAAGTTCGGCTCAGGCAGCGGCTACTCGATCTCCGGTGGTCTGCACGGCGTCGGTGTGTCCGTCGTGAACGCGCTGTCGACGAGGCTCGAAGCTCGAGATCGACAGCACGCTGGACGGCAAGCGGCACCAGATGACGTTCCACAACGGCGGAAAGGTCAAGGAAAAGCTGCACCCGATAGGCAAGGCCCCGCGCGGACGCACCGGAACCACCGTCGCCTTCTGGCCCGATCCCGAGATCTTCAACTCGGAAGGCACCGAGTTCCGCGCACAGACGATCCTCGAGCACCTGCAGACCTACGCGTTCCTGAACAAAGGTCTGGAGATCAAGTTCGTCGACGAGCGCAAGGACCACAAACAGGAGCAGACCTACAAGTACGCCGGCGGCATCGTCGACTTCGTGAAGTACCTGAACGAGACCAAGGAACCTCTGTTCCGCAAGGTCTGCGACTTCGAGATGAAGGAAACGGAACAAGAGGTCGAGATCGCGCTGCAGTGGAACATCGAGCTACTACGAGGGCATCCACTCCTTCGCCAACGGCATCGAGACCGTCGAAGGCGGTATGCACGAAGAGGGCTTCAAGAAAGCCCTGACCAACGTCGTCAACCGCTACGCGCGCGAGAAGGGCCTCCTCAAGGAGAAGGACGGCAACCTCCAGGGCGAGGACATCCGCGAGGGATTGACCGCCGTTCTTTCCGTTCGTCTGCGCGAACCGCAGTTCGAGGGACAGACGAAGGCCAAGCTCGGCAACGTATCGATCCGGTCGCTCGTCGAGCGCGCGACCAACGAGCGGCTCGCGTCCTGGCTCGAGGAGAACCCACCCGAGGCACGCAGGGTAGTGACCAAGTCGCTCATCGCCTCACGTGCGCGGCTGGCCGCCAAGGAAGCGCGCGACCTCACCCGCCGGAAGTCGGCGCTGGAAGGCGCCGGTATGCCGGACAAGCTCCGCGACTGCGCGTCCGGAACATCGGCCGAGGACGCCGAGCTGTTCATCATCGAGGGCGATTCGGCCGGTGGTACCGCGATCCAAGCGCGTGATCCCGCGACGCAAGCGATCCTTCCGATCCGCGGCAAGTTCCTGAACGTCGAGAAGGCCCGCGTCGACAAGATGCTGAAGAACCTCGAGGTGCAGGCCCTGGTTGCCGCGATCGGTTGTGGCGTCGGCAACGACGAGTTCGAGGTCGACAAGGCCCGCTACCACAAGGTGATCATCATGGCCGACGCGGATGTCGACGGAAGTCACATCCGCACGCTGCTGCTCACCTTCTTCTTCCGTCAGATGAGGCCGCTTGATCGAGAAGGGCTACATCTACATCGCGCAACCGCCGCTGTACTCGACGATCGTCGGCAAAGAGAAGGTGTACCTGAAGGACGACGGCGCGCGAGAGGAATTCATCAAAGAGCGAAACGGACACAAGCACGAGTTCGTCCGCCTCAAGGGTTTGGGCGAGATGGACTACGACGAGCTCAAGGAAACGACGATGGACGCTTCGCTGCGCACGTTGCTCAAGGTGGGTCTCGACGAGGCCGCGCTGGCCGAGTCGGCCGTCAGCGTGCTGATGGGTGACGACGTCGAAGCGCGGAAGAACTTCATCGTCCACAACGCCAAAGACGTGCGTTTCCTGGACATCTAAGACTGAACGTGAGCAGACGGCCTCCGAACAAACCAACGAAACGCCGCGGCGGCGGCAGTGGCGCGCGCAAGGGCAAACGTCCCAGCGCGCGTAAGGCGGCGGCCGGCGGCGACGGCGGAGCAGATCAGCAGACTCTCGTCCTCGGGCGCATCGAGCCCATCGAGATGCAGGAGGAGATGGAGCGGTCGTTCCTCGACTACTCCATGTCCGTCATCACGATGCGGGCGCTGCCCGACGTTCGTGACGGACTGAAGCCCGTCCAGCGGCGGATCCTCTATGCGATGCAGGACCGCGAGCTGGCTGCGCGGCCCGACGTCCCGCACAAGAAATGCGCACGGATCACCGGCCACGTCTGCGGTCAGTACCACCCGCACGGCACGCCGGCGGCCTACGACGCGCTGGTGCGCCTGGCCCAGGACTTCACCCTCCGCTATCCGCTGATCGACGGCCACGGCAACTTCGGCTCCCCGGACATGGGGCCGGCCGCCGAGCGGTACACAGAGGCCCGTCTCGGCGCCCTGGCGATGGAGCTCCTGAACGGCATCGACGAGAACACCGTCGACTTCCAGCCGAACTACACGAATGAATTCGAAGAGCCGACCGTCCTGCCCGCGCGGTACCCGAACCTGCTTGGTCAACGGTAGCGACGGCATCGCCGTTGCGATGGCGACGAAGATCCCGACCCACAACCTCGGCGAGATCATCGACGCGACGAACCACATCATCGACAACCCGCAGGCCACCCCCAAGGACCTGATGAAGTTCGTGAAGGGTCCCGATTTCCCGACCGGCGGCATCATCCTCGGCCGCCAGGGGATCCAGGAGGCGTACCTAACCGGACGCGGCTCGATCAAGGTGCGAGGACGCGCGGAGATCGTCGAAGGCCGCCGCGGTATGGAGATCGTCGTAACCGAGATCCCGTATCAGAACAGCGTCGGTGCGATCGCTGCCCGCATCGCCGAGCTCGTCAACAACAAGCAGCTCGACGGAATCCGCAACATCAACGACGCGTCGGCGCAAGGTCAGACGCGTCTGGTGGTCGAGCTGAAGCCGAGCGCGAACGCGAACGTCGTCCTCAACAACCTCTACAAGATGACGTCGCTTCAGACCACGTACCCGGTGAACATGGTCGCGCTGGTCGACGGTATCCCGCGCACGCTGAACCTGGCGCAGGCCATCTCCGCTTACGTCGACCACCAGATCGAGGTCATCCGGCGCCGGAGCAAGTTCCGCCTCGAAAAGGCCGAAGCGCGCGCACACATCGTGGAGGGTCTGCTCAAGGCTCTCGGCAAGATCGACGCGATCATCAAGCTGATCCGCGGATCGGCCGACCGCGAAGATGCGCGCAAGAAGCTGATGGGGGCGCCGCACAAGTTCAGCGAGATCCAGGCCAACTACATCCTCGACATGCCTCTTGCCCGCCTGACACGACTGGGCGTCAAGGAGCTGCGCGACGAGATGAACCAGCTGCAAGCCACGATCAAGGAGCTGAAGTCGATCCTGGCCAGCGACAAGAAGGTTCGCACCGTCATCAAGGACGAGCTCGCTGTCATAAAGAAGAAGTACAACGACGATCGCCGCACCGAACTGGCGGCCGACGTCGGCGACATGGACATCGAAGACCTCATCGCGGACGAACAGATCGTCGTCGTTCGCACCGAGGCCGGCTACATAAAGACCGTCCGGGCGGACGGCTACCGCACCCAGAAGCGCGGCGGGCGTGGCGTGCAAGGCGCGAACCTGAAGGAAGCCGATCTGGTGTGCGAGATCGTCCACGCTACGACGCACGCGCACCTACTGCTCTTCTCGAACCAGGGCCGCGTGTTCCGCCTGCGTGCCCACGAGATCCCGATGAAGGAGCGCACGGCACGAGGCACTGCTCTCGTGAACCTCCTGCCGCTGCGCAAGGACGAATCGATCGCAGCAGTCATCGCCGGCAAGGACTTCGACCGCGACGGTTTCCTGTTCTTCGCCACCAAGCAGGGCCAGGTGAAGAAGACGCCGATCCGCGAGTACGACAAGAGCCGCAAGGAAGGCTTCATCGCGATCAACCTCGTGAACCGCAAGGACGAGCTTGTTCGCGTGATCGAGACGACCGGAAAAGACGACATCATCATCGTCACCTTCCGCGGGCAGTCGATCCGCTTCACAGAAGCAAACGTCCGCGCGATGGGGCGCGGAGCCGCCGGCGTTCGCGGGATCCGGCTGAAGCCCGACGACAAGGTCGTGTCGTGTGACGTCGTCGATGCCGACGGGAGCATCCTCATCGTCACCGACGGCGGATTCGGCAAGCGCACCAAGCTCAGCAACTGGCGCCGGATCGGCCGAGGTGGCCAGGGCATCAGGGCCATCAAACTGAACGAGCGCAAGGGCCACGTTGCAGCGGCGTTCCTTGTTCGTCCGGACGACGAGGTGTTCATGGTTTCGTCCGGCGGGATCACCGTGCGTATCCCCGTCGGGGGTGTATCGGAGCAAGGACGCGATGCCACCGGTGTTCGAGTGATGAACATGGAACGCGGGCAGCGAGTCGCTTCGGCGGCGCCGGTGTTCTCCAGCCGAGGTAACGGCGAAGCCGCAGAAGAAGAGGAATAGCCGCGGTGGCCTCGGCCCGGGGCCACGAGCTGATCGAGCACACCGCCGACGTCGGCCTGCATGTCTGGGCGCCGACGCTGAACGAACTCTTTGAAGAAGCGGCCATCGGGCTCATAGCTGTGATGGGGGATGCGTCCGGCGTGTCCGTCAAATGCGAGGAGATCTCAATCGCGGCTCCCGACCTGGCGAGCCTGTTCGTCGACTGGCTCTCGGAAGTGCTTTTCCGATTCGAGGCCCGCGAAATCGCTCCTACTGTCGTTCGTGTACGTGTGGAAGATGAGCAGCGACTCTCGGCAACGATCGAAGGACCATCGACCGAAGTCTTCAGCGAGCACGGCCCGGCCGTGAAGGCCGTGACATATCACGCGCTCGAGCTAGGGACGTCCGAAAACGGGTTCGAGGCTCGCGTATATCTGGACGTTTGAGCTATCGGTGTTGCGCCGCTGGTTAATCGGGCCTAACGTCTATGTGGGGATTTTCCACGACCTGGGGGCAGGGCGTGCGGATCGAGCTTGAGGTCGTTTGCGGCCATGGGGGCCGTCCTGAGGTCGCGCTTCGCACTGCCCACGAGACGAACGCCCGATGACGCGCCGGTCGAGGTGGCGCGCGATCGGCTTAGCCTTGGCGACCTTTGCATCTACGCTCGCGCTGGTCGTTGGGGTTGGGCCCGCAGCGCCTCCGGCCAAAGCGGCGACATCGCCCTGCGGTGCCCACGGCGTTCAGACCATCGATTCGGTCGGCATCCATTGCAAGTGGCAGAAGCACACACCCCTCCCAGGCTCCGGGGATACCAGCGGGATACAAGACACGTACACCGTCCCGAAACACGCAACGAAAGTTCGCGTGGTGGCCAGTTCGGGCGGCTTCACAGAGGCCGATCTCGCCGTCACGCCGGGCCAGCTCCTCCAGGTCAACGTGGGTGGCTTTGGACAGGATCCTGATTTTAACGGTAGCGAGGGCGGCTGGAACGGCGGCGGGAGAGGCGGGCACGACGGGTTCGGCTACAGCTGCGAGTTTGTTCAGAGCACGTCGAGTTCACGGTGTGGCAGCGGGGGGGACGGCGCTACAGATATCCGAACTTCCCCTTACGGGCTGAACGAGCGGGTGATCGTCGCCGGCGGCGACGGCGGCTCAGGCACCGGCGGTGGACTCTCCGGCCACGGCGGCGGAAGCGAGGGGCCTTACTACAACGGAGGGGGAGGCGCCGCCAACCAGCTCGGCGGCGGCGGCGGCGGCGGGCCCGCAGGATCGGGTGGCGGTGACGAAGGAACGTTCGGCCAAGGCGGAGCGGGTGGCATCGGCGTGCCGTTCATAGGCAAGCCAGCGGTCGGCGGCGGCGGCGGCGGCGGCGGCTGGCTCGGCGGCGGCGGAGGAAGCGGTCGCGTCTTCATCCTCGGCGTTCTCTCCTACAGTGCCGGTGGTGGGGGCGGCGGGAGCGGCCACCTCGGCGCGGGCACGAGCGGCGGGCGGACGCTGGCGGGGGCTGGTAATGGCCACTATGCCGAGATCACCTACTACACGACGCCGACGACGACGACCCTCGAGATCGAGGGCAACGGTGCTACCGGACAATCCGACGAGAACGGCACGCGTCGTGAGTCCGGGCAAACCCTGACGCTGAATGCGCGTGTGGTCTACGACGGCTCCACCCTCTCGACCGTGCCGGTGACGTTTTACGACGGGGATACCGTCCTCGGCACGGCGTCGCTTCAGTCCGTTCCCGGCCAGCTTCGGATGACGGGGGTCGCGACCTTTACCGCCCCGGCGCTGACCACAGGCCTGCATACGTACAAAGCAACCTTCGACGGGGATGGAACATTGCTCGGGAGTGAGGCCTCGAAGAACGTCACGGGCTTCACCAACGACCACGTGGCGTCGACGCTCAGCCTTTCGGTTTCTCCAACGACTACAGCAGGCGACGCAGATACCGTTCATGCGACCTGGACATCCAACGAGCCCGGACACTATTTCTTCCGCGTTCAGCCCACGCCGTGTTCGAACAGGAACAACTTCTGGAACGGACCAAGTGGAGACATCTCGGCCGCCCAAGCGGGCTCGCAGATCACGACGGACCTCGTCAACAATGCCTGGGGTCCCGGCCTGAACTACGTCTGTCTGGAGTTCGCCGACACTGAGAACAATCAGAGCGTGGCCCAGGCTACGGTGACCAACGGCGCGCCAAATGTGACGATCACGAACACCAATCCGACAACAGTGCCGGCCGGCGGATCTTCGACGATCTCGTGGAATGCCAACAAGAGCGGTGCGTATGCGGTTCGGATCGGCGGCACGACCTGCTCGGATGCACCACTGGCAACCGGCGGTTCGAACATAACGGGCACGTACCTCTCCGGAACCGTCAATAGCGTCGTCACCGAACCGAATCTCAGGGCGCAAGGGGAGGCTGGGACGACCGTCCGCGTCTGCGTGACCGCCCCATCGGGGACCGGGTCCGCAACGACTACGGTCACAGATCCCGTTCCCGTAGTCACGTTCACGCAGACGCCTACGCCCTCAACGCTGACCTATTCGCAAACCTCGGACCACATAGAGACGACGGGTTCTACGACCTTCCGGTGGCGGGCCACCAAGAACGGCTCTTACGAGATACGAACCGGTGGCAGTAGCTGTGAGACCGCGACTCTCATGGATGAAGGCGCCAGAAGCGGCGGCGACGCGCTCAGCGGCGGCTATGACGTGGAGAACACGAAGGAGCACACGGTTCAGGTTCGGTCCTACTTCGCCCCCGGCGTGACTCCGATCCGAGTCTGTATCACCGATTCAGACGGGCGGCTGGGAGAAGGTGTGACCACGGTTACGAAGGTCAACGGTCCGGCGCATTTCATCGGTCCGAACCCGTCCGCGGGCACAGCGTACGCACCGTACTCGTTCCAGTTGAACGCCGGCACGTCACCGACGACATTCACTCTCTCAGGTGGCTCGCTGCCCGCCGGCTTGACGCTCTCGCCGAGCGGTTTGATCAGCGGCGCACCTACTGCGGTCGGCACATCGACGTTCACTGTTCAGGCGGCAGTGACCGACCAGTCGACCGGGCATGGCTTTGCCACCAAACAGTTCTCGATCGTCGTGGGCAAGAACCAGCCATCGGTGACCGTAACTCCCTCACCGCGGTCATCGTACGCAGGCACGAGCGTCACGCTTTCCGCGGACGTGACCATGGCCAAGGCCGCTTCAACGGCGCTCAGCGGTTTCGTGATATTCAAAGTCAACGCTCAGAACCTCGAGATTCGAGCGCAGGTCGGCGACTGGCCAGCGGACGCCACTCTGACGTACACACCGCCAGCCGGGACCTATTCAGTAACGGCGGAATACGTGCCGGGCTCAGCGATTGAAGCGAACGTCTTAGAGGCGTCCTCACCGGCGGACCTGTTCCAGGTGAACCCTAAGCTTGCTCAGGCCGCCCTCTCGGCAACCGGACCGTCGTCCGGCGTGTACGGGGACATCTTGACGTTCAACCTCGCCGGCGGTTCGGGCTCGGGCGCCCAGTCGATCGACGTGGACTCCTCGTCGACCGCGTGCACGAAGGCTGGAGGGACGACCGAAACCCTCAAAGTCGCTATTTCAGCCGGTACGGGGACGTGCTCGATCAAGGTGCACAAAGACGGCGACTCCGACCACCTGTCCGCTGACGCAACCAAGAGCGTCACCGTGTCGAAGAAGCCTTTGACTATCACTCCATCCTCCGGACAGAGACTGGAATACGGGCAGTCCCCCGAACTCATCTATACGCACTCCGGACTTGCTCCCGGAGACGTCGATGGAAACGTGTTCAGCGGCAAGCTCTCTACGTCGGGATCGGACGTCGGCACCTGGCCGATCACGCTTGGAACACTCAGCGCGGGGGACAACTACGCCATCGCGTTGTCATCGACAACGGTGAACCTCGAGATCGTCCCGAAGCCCATCCTGGTAAGGCCGGCGCGGGGCCAGACCAAGATCACGGGCGCATCCGATCCAGTGATCACGTACGTTCATGCGGCGCTCGGTTCGGGTGACACCGACAGCGTTTTCTCCGGTGCGCTCGGTCGTGAGCCCGGCGAGGATCCGGGTGCGTATCCGATCACGATCGGCACCCTTTCCGCCGGAGGCAACTACACCCTCAACCTGATCTCCTACGACTTCACGATCGGCGACCCGCATCTGTACATCGCCAAGCCGGGCCGGACGGTCATCAAGCGAGTGGATGCCGATGGGACGAACGCAATCGACCCGTTCGTCTCCGACGTCGGCGACCTTAGTCAGGCGGCGACCGACGGCACGTACCTGTACACGGCCGAAGGCGCTACGAACACGATCGGTCGCGCCCGGCTCGACGGCCGGGACACCCCAGATCACTCGTTCATCCAAACGAGCGCGCCACCTGTGTCGGTTGCCGTCCATGGCGACTACGTATTCTGGGCCAGCACGGCCGGGGTCGGCCGTGCCTTGAAGAATGGAACGGGAACGCCGGACAACTCGTTCATTGCCGGGCTTGGCTTTACCGGGGTCGCAGCGACGGCGAATGGGCTGTACCTCACTAAGACCTCGGCGTCGTCTTCTGAGAGTGCGTCGGTTTCACGCGCCCCTATCGGCGGCGGTGCTCCGACGACTCTCTTCACGCTCACCGACGCCACACCGCAACGCCCGATCGTGAGCAGCGACACGCTCTACTGGGTGAACAACTTCAGCGGATCCATCGGTCGAGCAACACTGACCACGGACGGAGACGTCGAGAGCGGCTCGGTCGACGAGTCGTTCATCACGGGAGCGAGCTTCCCGACGAGTGTCGCGGTCGGTGGCGCATACATCTATTGGAGTCACGGATCCGGCATCGGTCGTGCTGACCTGGACGGCGACAACGTAGATCAGACATTTCTCGAGGGATCGAGGGTGCTTGCGGCACCCGGTGTCACCGATCTGCTGACCGTCGGACAAAACAACCTCGCGCTCGGCGCAACGGCTACTACGCCTCACCGGGTTCGCAACGAGACGACCGAGAACGCGAGCAAAGCCATCGACGGGGACCCGACGACCAAGTGGGTATCGGACGACGACCAGGTCGCGGAGAAGTCGATGACGATCGATCTGGGTTCGGTCCGGACCATCACCGGGTTCACGGTTCGGCACGCCGGATCTGGCGGCGAAGACCCCGCGCGCAACACGCGAGACTTCAAGTTCCTCACGAGCACCGATAATTCGACGTTCACCGAGGTTCACCGGCACCGAGCCAACACAGCCGACGTATCCCAGCATGTAATTGGGTCGTCCGTGGAGGCGCGCTACGTGAAGTTCGTCAGCACGCACGCGACGAACATCATCGATGCGACGGATCCGAACGTGCCGAACGGGACGGTCCGGATCTACGAGATCGAGGTGTTCGGTAGCGGGTCCGGCATCGGAACGGGCACCGTGACGTCGTCGCCGTCCGGCGTCGATTGCGGCACCGACTGCGTCCTTTCGCTTGGAGCACGTACCCCTGTCACTCTGACGGCGACTCCAGCAGCAGGATCGTCCTTCGCCGGTTGGAGTGGCGCCTGCACGGGAACGGGCGAATGCACGCTCACGATGAAGCCGGACGTGTCGGTAAACGCTGCCTTCACCGGCGGCGGCGGAGGCGATACCACCGCCCCCACGGCCACGATCGCCAGGGCCGATGGGCAAACGAGCCCAACGACCACTTCGCCCGTGAGCTTCGCCGTGACCTTCTCTGAGTCTGTCACCGGCTTCGAGGCGGATGACATCGAGCTCACCGGCGACGCCGGCCACGGCACGCCTAGCGTCACCGGTTCCGGTGTCGCATACACAGTCTCCGTCCCGGTGACCTCAGCGGGCGTCATCACCGCTTCCGTCAAGGCCGGTGCGGCCGAAGACACCGCAAGTAACCCGAGCACGGCGTCCGGAAGCGCGTCGGTGACGTACACGGTAACCACCGAATACACCGTTCAAGCGAAGGACAGCGATGGGACGTCGCGAAGCTCTGCCCTCTACGGTGAGCGACTGGCGCTCTCGACGGCCGGCGGGGATTTTAGCGGGCCCTCGACCTTCACCGTTGCGTCGGGCAGCGAATCGAAATGCACGATCGAATCGTCCGACCAGCTGGTCATCAAAGCCGCGACCGGAAGTTGCGTAGTCGAAGCTGTTCGCCATGGCGAGATCGATGGATCCGGCGCCGTAGAGACCGACACGTTAGAACTTGTTCTAGGGAAGGCTCCTCTCACGGTGGATGCCGAGAACAAGCAGGTCACCTACGGTGGAACCAAGCCTGCCTTCACGGTCAGTTACGACGGCTTAGTCCTGGGCGATGACAAGAACGACCTTGGGGGAACCCTTACCTTCACCGGCAACGCCACCTCGGCCACCAACGCCGGAACCTACTCGATCGTCCCCACCGGCCTGACCTCTTCCAACTACAACATCGCCTTCGAATCCGGAACACTCACCATCAACAAGAAGGCAACCACGGTCAGCGCGACAAACCAGACCAAGACTTACGGTTCGGATAACCCGGCCCTCACGGCCACGGTCTCCGGAAACTTGAACGGCGACACGATCAACTACACGCTGTCGACCACGGCCCAGAAGTTCTCGGGGGTTGCGGGAAGTCCCTACCCGATCAAGGTCAATCTCGGCTCCAACCCCAACTACTCGGTGTCGGGTGTGGATGGTGCGTTGACCGTCACCCGCAAGGCGGCAACGGTGACGGCGAACAACCAGTCAAAGACATACGGAGCGGACAACCCCGTGCCCTCCGCCGTAGTGACCGGAGCGGTCAACGGCGACGTTCTTTCCTTTTCCTTGGCACACACGGCTGGGAAGTACTCCTCGGTGGGTAGCCACCCGATCAGAACGACGTTGGGTTCCAACCCGAACTACGCGGTGACGGCCGTAGACGGTGTGCTGAGCGTTGCCAAGAGAGCCGCCAGCATCACGGCAAACGACAAGTCCAAAGTCTATGGATCCGACAACCCACCACTTACGGCCACCGTAGCTGGAACTATCAATGGCGACTCTTTGGCCTACACATTGTCGACAACGGCACAGAAGTACTCAGGCGTTTCGGGAAGTCCGTACCCGATCAACGTCACCCTGGGCTCCAACCCCAACTACTCAGTTACAACGACCAGCGGGAAGTTGACGGTTACGAAGAAGAAGGCGACCGTCCAGTCGCTTGATGCAACGAAAATCTACGGCTCCGACAACCCGGCCTTCGCTGCTCTTGTGTCGGGTTCGGTGAACGGCGACATCATCAACTTCTCGCTGTCGACCCCGGCTCAGAAGTACTCCGGTGTGTCGGGTAGTCCGTACCCCATCAACGTCACGCTGGGCTCCAACCCCAACTACGACGTGACCACGATCATCGGCAAGCTGACGGTTACCAAGCGGTCGGCGACCGTGAAGGCTAACGACATCACACGCAATTTCGGGTCTTCGACTCCACCGCTTTCCGCCACTGTGACGGGCACTGTCAACAACGACGTGCTGAACTACACGTTGTCCACACCGGCTACGACGTCCTCCGGCATTCAGGGGAGTCCGTATGCGATCTCGATCGCTTTGGGCTCGAACCCCAACTACAACGTGACCACAACGGGCGCCAAGCTCACGATCATCGCCACTTGCGCCAACCCGGGGCCCAAGTCGATCAACGGAGGCGCAGGCTCGGAGATCCTTAACGGCACGGCCGGAAACGACGTCATCTTCGGCAACAGCGGAAACGACACGATCAACGGCCTGGGAGGCACCGACCTGCTTTGCGGTGGCGAGGGCGGCGACTCGATCAACGGTGGTGATGGAAACGACATGCTCGAGGGCGGGAACGGCGACGACCTCATCAAGGGCGTTGCCGGGAACGATTCGATCGCAGGAGACGCGGGGATCGACGTCATCGAAGGCGGAGTCGGTGACGACAAGATCACGGGCGGCGTAGGGAACGACACTCTCAAGGGTATCGACGGCAACGACTGGATCCAGGGCGGTGACGGCAACGACGGTATCGATGGCGGAAACCACACCGACACATGTTTCGGGGACGCCGGGTCGGATACAGCCGTTGGGTGCGAAACGAAGACCGGAGTGCCCTAGTCCACGTCTGATATGACAGCGGGCCAACTCCAGGTCCGGTATAGCTGAACGAGTGACCCTTCAACGCGTGTCCGACGTCGAATGGTTGATCCCGGCCGAAGGCGGCATGCGCGTTCCCGGCCGCGTCTTTGCTTCCGAGGATTTGATCGTGAAGGCGCAGAGCGACCGGGCGCTGGATCAGGTCTCGAATGTTGCGCATCTTCCCGGCATCGTGGGCAGTTCGTTCGCGATGCCCGATATCCATTGGGGTTACGGGTTTCCGATCGGAGGCGTCGCGGCGACAGACATCGATGAGGGTGGTGTCGTATCACCCGGCGGCGTCGGCTTCGACATCTCGTGCGGAGTCCGCATCGTACGAACGAATCTCGAAGTGAACGCAGCGCGCGAAAGAGTTGAAGATCTCGTGCGCGAGCTGGGCCGCATTCCGCGCGGTGTCGGTGGGAAGGGCCTGATGCGGCTGAACGCCGAAGAGATGGAGCGCGTTCTGGTCGACGGCGTGCGCTTCCCGCTGTCCAAGGGTGTCGGATGGGACGAGGACGTCGAGATGTGCGAGGACGGCGGCCGAGTCGACGACGCGGACCCCGCGGCGGTTAGCGACAAGGCAAAGGAACGGGGTGCGCCGCAGCTCGGATCGATGGGAGCCGGCAACCACTTCGTCGAGGTGCAGTACGTCGACCAGGTAGTCGATGCCCATGTGGCAGAAACCTTCGGACTTTACGACGGGCAGGTCGTCGTGATGATCCACTGCGGCTCCCGTGGCGTCGGTCATCAGGTGTGCACGGATGAGGTGCGAACAATGGATCGAGCTATGAGCCGCTACGGGATCTCGGTCCCCGATCGCCAGCTGGCTTGCGTACCCGTTCGATCGCCGGAAGGTGAGAAATACATGGCGGGCATGGCGGCGGCCGCCAATTACGGCCGCGCGAACCGTCACGTGCTGACGGACGGTGTCCGGCAAGCCTTCGAGCGAACTTTCGGCTCGTCGGCGAAGGATCTGGCGATGTCCGTCCTGTACGACGTCTCGCACAATCTCGCCAAGATCGAGCAGCACGACGTCGATGGCGTGCAGCGAAATCTGTGTGTCCACCGCAAGGGAGCCACGCCGGCCTTCGGGCCCGGACACCCCGAGGTCCCGGAGAAGTACAGAAGTGTCGGCCAGCCCGTGCTGGTTCCTGGGAGCATGGGTACGGCTTCCTGGGTCCTCGTGGGCACGTCTGGGATCGCGGGGGCCGATGAGGTGGCCTGGGC
This sequence comes from uncultured Actinomycetes bacterium, assembly GCA_963766295.1. Classification (GTDB taxonomy): domain Bacteria; phylum Actinomycetota; class JAICYB01; order JAICYB01; family JAICYB01; genus JBBDRJ01. The sequence goes on from CAVXYW010000001.1 coordinate 399,905, forward strand.
ATCGACTTGTCACGGTGCCGGCCGGATGATGTCGCGAAAGGCGGCGACCAAACAGATGCACGGTGGAGATCTGAAGCGCCAACTGCAGAGCGAAGGGATCTGGGTGTCGACGAGCCAGTTGCGTCTCCTTGCCGAGGAAGCCCCATACGCCTACAAAGACGTGTCCGAAGTTGTGCGCGTGTGCGAAGCAGCGGGTCTGTCCCGGCGCGTAGCCAGGCTCAGGCCCCTGGCCGTCGTCAAAGGATGAGCGTGAGCGAACGGCGCGTGGTTAAAGCGATCGATCTCAGGTCGACGGTGCGTGTCGTGTTCGCGGTGTCGCTTTGCTTCTGGGCGATCTTTCTCGTGGGATTTATCGCTCTTTATCTGTTGGGTCTGGTTTCCGGGGGGCTGGGTGGGGTCGAAGGGTTCATCGCGAGCCTGGGATTCACCGGTTTCCGATTCACGATCCTGCCGTTCATCGTTGCGCTCATGGCTGTAGCGCTCTTGGCGTCTGTACTGCTGGCGATCATCGGCGGCGTAGTCGTCCTGCTATACAACGCGTTACAGCCACTGATCGGCGGGGTCGAGGTCCACTCCGAAGGCCGTTGACACACTTAGGCGCATGCCGTTGACCCCGGGTCTCTAGGCTGAACCCAGCCATGACCCAGCCCGAGACCCATTACGCGCAGAGCGGCGACCTCTACATCGGCTATCAGGCGATCGGCTCCGGGCCGCCGCTCGTCTACATCGAAGACTTTGGGCATTGCATCGAGCTGATGTGGGAAGAGCCCCGTCTGCGTCGGTTCCTCGAGCGGCTCTCCTCGTTTAGCCAACTCATCATGTTCGACCAGCGAGGGACCGGCGTGTCCGACCCACGACCGGAGGGCGGACCGGGGTCACTCGAGGAATCCATCGACGACATCATCGCCGTGGCCACTGCCGTCGGTTTCGAACAATCAGTTCTGCTCGGCGTCGGTTCGGGTGGGCCCGTCGCCTGCCTCTACGCCGCGACCCATCCGGGTCGCGTGACGGCCCTCGTCCTCGTCAACGCGTTCGCCCGTCTTGTACGTGCGCCTGACCATCCTTGGGGCATCCCACAAGACGCGTTGGATCTTGTCGTGCGAGAAGGCCAACTCGGTTGGGGTAAAGGCGGCGGCGCCGAAATCATGGCGCCGAGTCTCGAGCACGACAAAAGCTTTCGTGTGTGGCTGGGGCGATGGCGACGTCTCGGTGCCAGCCCAGGTCGCGCCGGCGCGAGCCTGCGCATGATGTACGAGACCGACGTCCGCCACGTGCTCGGTGGGATTACAGCGCCCACGCTTGTCATCCAGCGCAAGGGAGACCGTCACGTGAGACTCGGACACGGTGCCAACCTGGCCGAGCGGATTCCCGGAGCCCGTTACGTCGAGCTCGACGGGATCGACCATTTCCCTTGGGTGGGCGATGCAGATTCGATCCTCGATGAGGTCGAGGAGTTCGCGACTGGCACACGTCCGGCGCGCGAGCCTGATCGCGTGTTGGCCACGATCCTGTTCACCGACATCGTTGGCTCGACCGAGCGCACGGTCGAAGTCGGCGACCACCGCTGGCGCCAACTGCTCGACGCTCATGACATTGCCGTCGAGCGTCAGCTCGAACGGTATCGAGGGAATAAGGTGCACGGTGTCGGCCTCGGCGATGGCGTCTTGGCCGTCTTCGACGGACCCGCGCGAGCTATCCGCTGCTCATCGGACATCCGCGCTGCGCTCAGAGGCATCGGCCTGGAGATTCGAGCCGGACTTCATGCGGGTGAGGTCGAGGTGCGCGATCAGGACGTGACCGGTATCGCGGTCAATATCGCCAGGCGTGTCTGCGACTTGGCGGCCGGCAACGAGCTGCTTGTGTCGAGCACCGTTAAGGATCTCGTTGCCGGCTCGGGCGTCGCGTTCGCCGAGCACGGAGAGCACACGCTTAAAGGCGTACCGGGAGCTTGGCGACTTTATCGCGTTGCGGACTAGCGTCGGCCCAGATAACGAAGCGATCGAGGAGCTGGCCCGCCATTTCTCCATCGGCTTCGATCCCGCCGGCGGCCAACGCCCACTCCGCTCGACCCGTCACAACGAAGAGATAGGCAAGTGTCGTCCCTGTGACGCTGTCGGGCGTAGCCGGGTCCGGATCAACGAAGCGTCCCCGACCCGCCTCGATTACCAGGTCCCGCTTGATGGCATGCGGACCGGTGAGGTCGAGACGCGCGCGGAACCCGTCAGCTAGAAAGCCGCGCTTCACCGCGCCCCACGGCGTCAACTCGATAGCGCGCGCTATGCAGAGGTCGAGCGCCAATGGCATCGTCTCCGGGGCGAGAGGCAGACCCATCGCCGCACGGAGGTCGAGGACATGGATGAACGAGTCCAGCAGTGCGACGTAGACGAGCTGGCGCAGATTGCTAACACCGGGAGGACCTGCGGACGCCTCATCCCAATCCGCGGCACCCATGGATCGGAACCTCTCGAGCTGGGCGTCCGTCGCGCGGACTAGCTCATCGAGAAGTTGGTCCGCCGACCACGATTGCCGAGCGGCAATCGCGAAGTCGCCGAAGGCGTTGATCCCCTCGTGCGTCGGAGTGAAACCTTCGGGCGGTGCAGGCTGCTCGAATCCGGCGAGGCTCGAGGTGCCGGCGGCAACATGGGAGACGAGCTCGTGGACGGTCCAATCTTCGCAAGGAGTCGGTTTGCGCCAATCCTCTGCAGAAAGGGAGCCGAGGAGCTCACGCATGGATAGCCAGACCTGCTCGACCGCGACGGCGAGTTCGTCCATGCTCATGAAGATAGCTCTGGCAGAACCACACGCGTCAGGCGAGGTGGTCAAACGTTGTTGACAAGGAGGGCCAGGCATGGACGATCCGCAGCTTGTTGCGCTGCACAAAGAGGCCCTCGCTTCGTGCGAGGGATTCAACAACAAAGACGTCGCGGCGTGGATGGATCCATTTCATGAGGACGCCATCACCTACAACGCCGCGTTCATGACGCTCGCGTCGATCCGGCCTTTGGCACCGACACTGATCGATTCGTACAAGAGCTTCAACATCGACAACGTAGACGGACGGATCGTGGGCGATACTGCGATCCTATTCGGCGACTTCATCATGGAGATGGCGGACGGATCCGTCACGAAAGGAGCCTTCACCTTCACCTTCGCGAAGGTAGACGGCGAATGGAAGAACCTCCTAAGCCACTACAGCCCGGCCTGAGCCGGTAAGCTTCTGGCCGGCGCAGATGCGCCCCAGCCCCTTGGGGCCTGTAGCTCAGGCGGTTAGAGCGCAGCTCTGATAAAGCTGAGGTCGGTGGTTCGAGTCCACCCAGGCCCACTATTAACAAAGGAAGGTGCAGTCATGGCCAAGACCCGTAAATGGTTCCTCCTCGGATTGCTCGGAACGGTGGTCGGCATGGCGGTAAAACTCGTCAGGGGGCGACGATCCGAACAGGTCGAGCTCGGACGCTGGGAGCCACCCAAAGAGTCGTAGTGGCATCGGGGATGTAGCTCAGGTGGTAGAGCGCCGCCCTTGCACGGCGGAGGCCGCCGGTTCGAATCCGGCCATCTCCACTAGGCGGTGACGCCGGCCTCAACCGGTAATCTGTGCGGACCGTGAGCGCCGATCTGCAGGCCACAGTCCGGAACCATCCGTTGTGGTACCACACCCTGGATCTCGGTTCGGGAGTGGTGACACCCGGTTGGTTCGATCTGCGTCCGATCGTGAATCTGTTGCCCTGGCCGGACGTCCGCGGCAAGCGCTGCCTCGACGTCGGCACCTACGACGGGTTCCTAGCCTTCGAACTCGAGAAGCGAGGAGCGTCCGAGGTGGTTGCTACCGACATCAGCGATCACACGCAGTGGGACTGGCCCGTCGCCATGCGAGCGCGAGGTCCAGATGTTCTCGCTCAGATCGCAGGGCCGGAGAAGGGCGGCGGGTTCCGTATCGCCAAAGAAGCTCTCGGCTCGTCTGTTGAGAGACTCGAGCTCAGTGTTTACGACCTGAGTCCGGACAAGATAGGCACGTTCGACGTCGTCGTTTGCGGGAGCCTGATGCTGCACCTTCGGGACCCGTTGCGAGCACTGGCCGCGATCCGCAGCGTTTGTTCGGACCGCTTCATGTCCATTGAGGCGATCGATCTGCCCCTGACGGTTGCGCACCCGCGCCGACCCGTTCAGAGGATCGACGGCGTAGGTGGACAGGTGCACTGGACGCTCCCGAACGTGGCAGCACACAAGCAGATGGTTCGCGCCTCAGGGTTCGAGATCGAGCGTTCGACCGGTGCCTACTCGGAGCCCTACGGGCCGTCACATCCAAAGGGAGGCGGCGGAATCGTCGAGTTGGGCAAGGCCGCTTTGCAACGCGTGATGACGAAGCGGACCGGCGTGCCTCACGCGGCTGTTCTTGCCCGCGTCTCCTAAAACAGCCGCTCTCATGAGCATCGAGGTCGTGCCGGCTCTTCGCGCGCAACGAGACCTTCTAGAGCTGCCGCGCGGGATGGAACGTTTCGACGAGTACGTGAAGACCATGATCGATGACCACGAGCGGGTGATCTTGCCTCTGCAAACTTTCAATCCCATGTCGCGCGAGCACGTGGCAGAAGTGCTCGACGCTCTCTTAGAAATGGGAGCCGAGGAGATCGCTGCCGACGCTGCGCAGGTCGCCGATCGAAGGATCGGAGGGATCGAACGGCCCATGCGGATCTTCATCGTCGTTGCCGACGATGCGCGCGGCGGATGGACGGACCGGTCGATCACCGACTACGAGTTCCGATTCACGAAGAAGGCGATGCTCGGCGAAGGCTGGGTGCAGGTGCTTCAGTGGTCGAGCGAAGGCGCGTCGAGCGAGCGTCTGTACCGGGATGTGCAGGCCGAGATGTACCGGAGGCTGTACCTGGATCGCTTTGGCCTGCCGGAAACACTTGGCGAGATGTTTCGCCAGGAGGGGATGGCGTCGGCTTTCGCAGGTTCACCGGAACGAGACATGCCTGTCGATGATCTGGACTACACACGCGAAACGATCAAGGCCCATCTGGATTCACGGGACAGAGGTGTGCATTTCGCATGCCTGTACGGCGACGAGGCGGCTGCGTCGTGTGGGTACGAGCCTTTGGGGTTCTCACCCTGGGCCGGGTTCGCCGTGGCTCATGCCGACGCGGTTGAAGGTGACACGCTGCCGGAAGCGCTCGTGGCTCAGGGAGTGCAGTCGTAGGGAGCGTTGCCGAGGATCGAAGCGAGCATCACGTCCGGATGGTAGGCCTGCGCAAGCGAGCCCTTGTCCGGAATCGTTATGCACCGGCTCGGTCCGGGTCCGGCCGGGCCGTCGGCGTCGTATTCGGACGCCGCGATCCGCGAGAGGCGTGGTCGCGCGGATGTCGCCCGCGAGCACGCGGCAGTATCGGCCCTTAGATGGCAGTCGAAGTGATCGACGGCATACGCCGTTGACAAAGGCAGCGTCCAGATCGCTCGCGCGAGATGCGGAACGTTGGTGGTGTCGCCGTGCTGGCCGCCCTCGATGAGGATCATCGATAGAGCACCACCGCCGGCTCCCGACGCGCGATGCACGTCGTACCAGTCCTTGGTTCCGATCGGGCCGTCCGTTGCATTGAAGCCGTTGCTTGCGTCGTAGCCCGGGATGTCGTAATCGGCCGTCTGAAGTTGCAGCGGGATGTCGATCGAGTCGAGCTTGGTGAATCCTGAGATCGCGACGGCCGCTCCGACCGGTGGGAGGTCGCGCCCTTCGGGGTCGGCGCCGCGCACCAAGGTTTGCAGGTATCCCATCGTTGCCAGCGAACCCATCGACTGCCCGAAGATCCCGATGCGCGTCGCATCGACCTTGTCGACCACGGGGTTGGCGACGTTGTCTCCTGCCGGCGCGTAATCCGGATCGGCCAAAGGTACGAGTCGAGGTACCGTGCCGCTTACGGGCGTGATGTCGTCGCCGACCAGCCACCTAACTGCGTCCCAAAGATCGCGACAAGCGCCGGGCACGACGCAATCGGGCACGGCCGGCGTGATAAACGCGAGATCGAAGCCGGACCCCTCGCTGTCGCCTTGTCCGGCCGGGTCGTAGGTGAGAACGATGTAGCCGCTTCTCGCTGCCGTCATCGCATATGCGTAGTAATCGGCCTGCCGAGAGATAAACCCCGGAGCAAAGACAACGGCAGGCCTCGGTGGAGCGTCGGGATCGGTTGCGCCGTCCGGCAGCCATAACCGCGCGGCAAGGACCAGGCCCCGCGAATCGACGATCTCGACCTTTCGGACGGTGCCGGTCTTGAAGTTTCCAGCTGCTGCGCAATCACCGGATGTCGTCTCGTAAGTGACCTTCCCGTCCATGGCGATACACGGGTATCGGAACGGTGCGGTGGCGAGCGCTCTCGAGTTGTCGACGTCGTAATCGGCGGAGTTTCCGTGGGTGCCGTCGTTGTTCCAATCCGGCATGAAGTAGGGATTGCCGGTGGAAGCTACGTTGACGCCGAGCAGGGTCGGACGCGCGTGCGTCGTGCCGTCGACGGCGGCCTGAAGCAACTGCTCGGGGGTCGTCGGTTCGGCAAGACGAGCCGTAAGGCGGCCCGGAACGTTCACGAAGTTCGACTCGAAGGAATAGATGCCCAGCATGGGGTCCGAACCATCGGCGACCGGACCTGCGAACAGATCAAAGGGAGACAAGACCGGATAGAGAGGATCCGGCTCCGCGGCGGCCGCACCCGGTGTCAACGACGCAGCGATCGCGATCAGCGCGCCGCAGATGAAAAAGCGTTTGCGCATCAAGTGCCGGCCATCAGCGTGATGGCTTCGGGGTACTTGGTCGCGAAGTACATGAAGATCGGCTCGATCTCCGCCATCAGATTGGCTTCGGGAGCCAGCGCAGCACCGAATCCGTTCAAGTACAGGACGTTCTTGAAGAACAGGACCATCTCCTTGGGGACGACCAGACCTGTGCGCGACAGGATGCGGATGATCGCGCTCATCGCCTCCGCCATCTGCTCCAGGCCCTTCGACATCTCACCGGCCTTGATCTCCATCGCGGCAGCCTGATCCGCGTATACCTGGAGCTCGGCGACCAGCTCGTCGAAGTTCGCGTCGATGGGCATCGCGCCGAATTCGCTCATGGCAATGAGCTGCAGCCGTACGTCGTTGCGTGCGAATCCCACCATGAAGCGGACCAAAGCGGCGCGTTGATCGGCCGTCAGACGTCCGACGATGCCGAAGTCGACCAGCGAGAAGCCTCCGTCGGGAGCGATGAAGACATTGCCGGCATGAAGGTCACCGTGGAAGAGACCGTAGATCATCGTCTGCTCGAGCACGCTGGTGATGGCCAAGCGCAGGAGCTTTTCGCCGTCGACGGCGCCGGGATAAGCCTCGAGCGCGTCGGTGTAGCGGACGCCGGGCACCTTCTCCATAACCAGGACGTTGCTCGCGACTAGATCCGGGATCGGGCGCGGATAGTGCACGTAGGTGTGTCCGGCGCTCTCGGAGGCGAGTGCGGCCTCGATGATGTTCACGGCCTCGAGCCGGAAGTCGAGTTCCTCCAAAACGATCTGCGCGAAGAGATTCACGAAGCCGGAGAGGTTGGCCATGCGCGCTTCGGCCACGAGTCGTTCGGCAACGCTCGAGAGCAAGGCCATCACTCGGATGTCCTCGGTGAACTTGCGACGCAGGCCGGGCCGCCGCACCTTTACGACGACTTCGGTTCCGTCCTTCAGCGTTGCGTTGTGCACCTGCGCGATGGACGCAGCGCCCATCGGCTCCGGGTCGAAGAACGCGAAGATGTCGTGCGGTGACTGGTCGAACGTCCGCTTGATGATCGACTCGGCCACGCCGGGAGCAAGCGGTGGCACTTCGTCGCGACACCAGGCGAAGGCTTCGACCCATTCGTCCGGGAGTAGTCCCTTTGCCGAGGCGATGAACTGCCCGAGTTTTACGTAGGCCGGGCCCCCGGCCGCAACGAGCTCTTGCGCACGCTCTACTGCCACGCTCGAGGCCGAGCGGCTCCCGTTACGTCGCTCTTTGGGTGATTTTCCGTCGCGTACCCGGCGAACATCGCTCGTTGCTCGGAAGATCTCGGCCAGCCCGTCCGGACCGACGGTGGTGATGACGCGTCCGCCGGTACGGGCAACTGCGGAGATCGATCCCCATCCCAGAGACGGCTTCGATAGTCGCGCGGCTTTGTGCTGAAGGCGCAGACGTTCGGGAGGAGCTTTCTCGAGCCACAGTTCGGCGGCTTCCCGAAGACCTTCGCGCTTTGCGATCCAGGGCGAGTGCGGAAGAACATCTCGCATGTCGGGTAGAGGTGGAACGAGACTCTCTGCGCCGGCAACTTCGGGGATGCTCATGCGTCGGTCCTTTCTAAAGTTGTGGCAACAGCGGTGGCCGAACCGAACAGTCCGGACCATGCAAGCTCCGTAAGACGGTCAACGAGTTCGTCTCGAGTCATCGTTTGCCGGAACAGCCACCACTCGGCCCCCACAAAGACGGAGCCGAGAACTCCGAAGGCCCAAAGTTCTGACCCCTTCGTGTCTAGGCCGGCGTCGCTAAGTTGATCGCGCAGAACGTCGGCAAGCCTTAAGCCCACCTCGATGACAAGTCGTTGACTGGCGAGCGTGTTCTCGCTGGCGGCAACTCCGCGGGCTAAAAACCGGTAGACGTGCGGCTCCAGCTCGACGAAACCTATGAAGGTGTCGATCGCTTGCCGGACGGCCGTCCTCGGCTCGGCCCCGGCGGTGAAGCTCGCGAGCACCTCGTCGACCAGATCGACGGCGAAGTGCTCGGCGATCGCGGTGGCCAAGCCGGACTTGTCTCCGAAGTGCGTATAGAGGATGGGCTTGGTGATGCCGGCCTCTGCGGCCAGCTCGTCCATGGAGGCTTCGGGGCCGAGGCGCCGGATGGCCCTCACAGAGGCCTGGAGGAGCTCCTCACGGCGTACGGCGGGATCGGGGGCCGGACCCGGGGGGCGTCCGACACGCCGCTCACCGGCGTGTTTGCGAGGGGTTGCGCTCCGCACCTACTGAGAGTAACTTACTGGTAGTAAATGTCAATCCCGAGGTCCCAAGACTCGTGAAACTTTTCCCGATCACCCGGAAGATCGCCGCCACCGGTCTGCGCAGCTACGTGCGGGTGGCCGGACGCATGTTCGGCATGCCGGCGGGCGTGCTCCAGGTCGTCGGCCAGGTCACGCACTGGCTGGACCCGGTCGATACGGACGGCGCCCATCCCTTCTTGTCCGATGAGTGGCTCGACGAGACCCGGATCATCCGTGAGTCGTATCGCGGACGCAACAGCGTCGTCCCACCGGTTCTTCGCGTGAACCAGGTGATCAACGAGGTCCCGTTTGGGGCGAGCATCGTTCACGCGCACCTCGACACGAGTTCCGGAGATGTCGAATTCGACTTGGGACATCTCACCGAACCCGACCTGACGGTTACGACCTCTTATGAAGTAGCGAAGGCGCTCATCGTTGACGCCGATATGAACGCCGCGATGCAGGCCTTCATGTCCGGCGCCGTGACGGTCGATGGCGACATCATGAAGCTCATGGCGTTGAGCGCCATGCCGGTTGATCCGTTAGCTCTAGAAGCCTCTGAGAAGATTCGAGCTATCACCGCATAGGAGGAAGAAATGGCTACGCAACTTTCCCGCTACTCGACAACGAAGGGCGGGTTCCGCACCGACATCCTTCCCTGGCGCTTGTACCAGAAGGGCAAGAAGCTCGCGTGGGATCCGGCCGACATCGACCTCACGCAGGACGCGAAGGACTGGGCGGCGTCCGACGAGGCCCGACGACAGCTCGTTACCGGTCTTGCAACCACGTTCATGGCCGGGGAGGAAGCAGTGACGCTCGACATCATGCCGCTCATGAGAGCGATCGCCTCCGAAGGGCGCGCTGAGGAGACGTTATTCCTGACAACGTTCATCTCCGACGAAGCGCACCACGCAGAGTTCTTCCGCACATGGATGGACGAAGTCGGTGGACTCACTTCGGTTGAGGATTACCTGACGGACGCACATCGCCGAGTGTTCGACGAAGAGCTTCCCCGAGCAATGGGACGTCTCGAAACCGATACGTCGCCCGAAGCCTTCCTCGACGCAGCTCTCACCTATAACCACTTCGTAGAAGGCGTCCTGGCGATGACCGGCTACTGGGCGTGGGGTCGCTTGTTCCAGATGCAGGACGTTTTCCCGGGCATGAAGCAGGGGATCGACCTCATCCAACGTGACGAGCGTCGCCACCTTGCCTACGGCACCTACATCTGCCGGCGCATCGTGGCCGAGGAGCCGCAGACCTGGTCGTTCGTCGAGCGTCGTATGGAAGAGCTGCGCCAGCTCGGCCTGGAATTCCTGGCCGACACTGCGGACATGGCTTTCGGCTCGGTTGTGAAGTTCACGGGGATGGACGAAGAGCAGGCCGCCGGCATGAAGGCCATCTCAGAAGCCATCACGGCCGAGTTCCAGCAGTTCGGCGAACGCGCTCTCGAGCGCCGTCTGGCTGTTATCGAGGTTGCCAAGGGTTCATCGGTGGCCGACGTCGAGCTCGGAACGGTCGAAGAAGAGGTCGAGGAAGCGATCGAAGCGGGCTAGTCCGGCTTCGTTCCCCAGAGTGCGAGCCGTGCGCTCACCGTCTCCACGGTTGCCTCGGGGTCTGCGGCCAGATCTGCGCGTATCCGGGCGATACCTTTCTCGTAGTCCTCATCCGTGATCGCGAGCAGCTGCGAAGTTGTGTTCCTCAACAGCGACCATTCGAGCGTCTCTTTGAGTGTCGCGATCGACGATGCGCGGCGGGTCAGTTCGAGACCAACGTCTACGAAGCCCGAGTCCCGGAACAGCCCAACTAGTTGCTCGGCCGGTACGAAGTCGCGATGGTCGACGTCGCGGGCTGTCGGAAAGTATTGGTAGCAGATCCAGTCGTCCATCTCCCAAGGGTCCATGTTCGTGATGACGAAGCGCCCGCTTGGGCGAAGGACGCGAGATACCTCGCGCACGAAGGCCGGGGTTCGACCTACGTGGTGGTAGGAGAACTGATTCGAGATGTAGTCGAACGTCGCGTCCGGGAACGGCAGATCCACGCCGTCCCCCTGGGCAAGCCCGACACCGCTACAGCGCATCTTTGCCTGACGCAGCATGCCCGCGTACCGGTCCACTCCAACGAGCATGGCGCCGTCAAGCCCGGCCAGGTTGGCGGCCAGCTGCTGCCCCGTCCCGCACCCGACGTCGAGCATGCGCAAACCATCGATGGACCCCCGGACATCGATGAATTCTCCGAGCTTGGCGTCGAATGCCTTGACCCGATAGTCGTCACGGTCGTAAACGTCGGCGATCTCGTCGTAGTCGACCCTGGGCATGGTCTGATTATCCAACGATGATCGGGCGCCTGATCCGAGCGATAGATGCCTTTCAGCAGCGGCATGCCTTACTCGGATTTCCTCACGCTGTCATCAAGAAGTTCGGCGACGACAGAGGAAGCCAGCAAGCAACCCTCCTCGCCTACTACGCCTTTTTCTCGCTGCTCCCGCTCCTCCTGGTTGCCGCGACGGTGCTGGGATTCGTGCTTCGCGGCAACCCCGATCTCCAGGACCGCTTGCTCGATTCCGCGGTCTCGCAGTTCCCGGTCATCGGCACCCACATCCGCGACAGCCTGCACTCGATCGAGGGAAGCACCGTGGCGCTGGTGATAGGGCTCGTGGGTGCGTTCTGGGGAGGCCTTGGTGGCATACGTGCCATGCACGATGCAATGAACATCGTTTGGGACGTCCCGCATCGCGTGCGCCCCGGCTTTCCGCAGCGGATCCTGCCCGCGCTTCTCATGCTGCTGATCCTCGGTGGGTTCGCTCTGACCTCTGCAGCGATCTCGGCGATCGGTGCGGGCGGTGCGATAGAGGGCTTCGCGCGAGTCATCACGATCCCCGGTACGGTCGTCCTTAACGTCGTTGCCTTCCTGCTTGCTTTCAAAGTCCTGACGATCAAGGAAGTGTCCTGGGGCGACGTTCTTCCCGGCGCCGTGGTCGCGGGTATCGCTTGGGCTGGTCTTCAGGCGGCTGGGACCTTCATAGTTGGAAGCCGGCTAAGGGACGCCAGCGAGTTGTACGGCGTCTTCGGAGTTGTCATCGGACTGGTGCTCTGGCTGTATCTCGGAGCCCAGATCACGCTCATGGCCGCCGAGATCAACGTCGTGCGCAAGTACCGACTGTGGCCGCGCGCGATCGACATGGGCAACCTCACGGGTACGGACAGAGAAGCGCTCGAACGACGTGCCCGCGTCGAGGAGCGGGTCAAAGGCCAGCGTGTATCCGTCACCTTCGACGAAGCCAAGACCGAGCCGGACGCCGGACCGGGAGCGAAGCTCTCGGGAAATGGGGAGTAGACCTACGGCGTTACAGTAGTGCTGTCTCATCCGTCCACCGAAAGGTGTTGTCATGCGTGAAGCCGTAATCGTCGAGGCCGTTCGCACCCCGCTCGGCCGCGGCAAGCAAGGGGGCAAGCTTTCAGGGGTACACGCCGTTGATCTGCTGGCCCATGCGATCAAGGCTGCCGTCGACCGTTCGGGCATCGATCCTGCGATCGTCGACGACGTTATTGCCGGCTGTGTGAGCCAGGTCGGCGAGCAAGGGATCAACGTTGCGCGCAACGGACTCCTGGCGGCGGGATTCCCCGTCGAAGTTCCGGGAACCTCCGTCGACCGCCAGTGCGGTTCTTCGCAACAAGCGATCCACTTCGGTGCACAGGGCGTGCAGGCCGGTGCCTACGACCTCGTTATCGCGTGCGGTGTCGAGTCGATGTCGCGCGTGCCTATGGGAGCCAGCGTTCAGAACGGTCCGGGCTTCCCGTTCTCCAAGCAACTGGCGGCCCGCTTCGATTACGTGCCGCAGGGGATCTCGGCCGAGATGATCGCCGAGAAATGGGACGTCTCCCGTGAAGAGCTCGACCAGATCGGACTTCGCTCGCAGGAGCTCGCGAAGTCGGCGCGCGACGAAGGTCGTTTCGACAAGGAGATCGCGCCGATCACGACCGAAGGCGGCGAGACGATATCGACCGACGAAGGGATCCGCGAGACGAGTCTCGAAGTTCTCGGAGGACTCAAGACATCCTTCAAGCCGGAAGGCGGAAAGGTGACGGCCGGAAACTCGTCGCAGCTAACCGACGGCGCTTCCGCGGTCATCATCACAACGCCGGAGAAGGCCGAGGAGCTCGGGCTCAAGCCGCGTGCGCGTTTCCACGCGTTCTCGCTCGCCGGAGCCGACCCGGTGATCATGCTCACCGCGCCGATCCCGGCAACTCAGAAGGTGCTTGCAAGCGGCGGTCTCACGATGGACGACATCGACGTCGTCGAGATCAACGAGGCCTTCGCTTCCGTCATCGCCGCTTGGCAGCGCGAGATGGGTCTGTCGCCCGAAGAGACGACGGCGGCCAAGCCGGACGGAAGGGTCAACCCCAACGGCGGCGCCATCGCTCTCGGCCACCCGCTCGGCGCATCCGGCGCGCGTTTGTGCACGACGCTACTGCACGAGCTCGAGCGCCGCGGCGCGCGTTACGGCCTTCAGACGATGTGCGAAGGCGGCGGCATGGCCAACGCGATGATCATCGAACGTCTTGCCTGACCCGAGATCAGATCGAATCGAACGAAGTGGCGGGGGGCCCCAGCGGGCCCCCCGTTCTTTCGTGGGCCGAGTGCTGTTCATCGTCCTCGGTCTGTTCCGCGGTCGTTGCCGCGATCTGGGTCGTGGTGATGGTGCTCGGCAACCTTCCCGGCGACACGGGCAAGGGGAGTCTGGCCATTCGCGCCTCCGTGGGTTTGGCGATCGGGCTCGTTTTCACGTTCTTCGCGCGACGCATGTTGCTCGCGCTGACCGAACCGCCGCCGCCTTCACCGCCGACAGTAGAAGCGCAGAGCGCCGACGTCGTCTACGAGTGTCCGGTGTGCGGGACGCGCGTGCGTCTCGAGATCGCCGCGACGGGTAAGGCTCCGAAGCACTGCGGCGAGGAGATGGAGCCGAGCCTCGCCTCTAGCTGAAGCTGGGGACGAGCTCCCAAACGTCGTCGGTGCGCGTCGACCTTCCCGTCGGCCTCGAGCATCTCCAGGTGCGCGAGCAACGATCGCTCGGCCATCGGATGCAAAGCCTCGGGAACCTCTGCGTAGATCTGCTTGACCATCGCTGGGATCTCGTGGAGCCCAGCTCGTAGCGCATCGACGACTTGGCGCTCGCGGTCGCGACGATGCGAGATGTATTCGTCCAGCTTGGCGTTTCCGTCTTCCACCACTGGACCGTGCCCGGGATAGATGCGCGCCGGCTCGAGTTCACGCAACCGCTCGAGCGTTTGCATGTAGTCGCGGAGGTTTCCGTCAGGCGGTGAGATGACGGTCGTTCCGAAGCCGGCGACAACGTCTCCGGCGAAAACGCTCTGCTCCTCCTCGAGGAAGAAGCACAGATGGTCGGACGCATGTCCCGGCGTGTGAAGCGCACGTAGCGTCGCGCCGCCGACCTCGATGACGTCACCGTCCTTGAGTGTCCTGGTGACGAACGTCGGATCACCGAACTCACCGAAGGCCGCAACTTCCATGCGCATCTGCTCGATGAGTGGGACGACACCGCCGAGATGGTCGAAGTGGCTGTGAGTGATGAGGACGATCTTCGCGCGTCCGTGATTGCCGGCCTCGCGTGCAACGCGTTCGATGTAGACGGGGTCCGGGACGGCCGGGTCGATGATCGCGACGTCTCCGCGCCCGACGATGTAGGTGTTGGTGCCGCCGCCGGTCATGAGCCCGGGATTCGGCGAGCGAACGACGGTGATGAGAGGTGAGAGCTCCTCGGCTTCGACCGAACGCGGACGTTGCACGCCACCGAGCACTTGCTCGTAGCCAGGGATCTCGGCAAGCCCCTGCAATATCGCGAGTGTCGGGATCGGGATGTCGAGGTCCTTGCTTCGCGCGCGCTCGAGGGCCCCAGTCGGCGTGATCCACAACCACTCGACTACTTCGGTCGGGTGCGGGAACACGGCCTGGCCGTCGGGCATCGGCGCGATGAAGAACCGCGCGTCGAAGCGGATCGGTGCCTGCTCCGGGGTGACGAGACGTCCGTGAGGCTGAAGCAAGTCGGTAGCAAGGGTGAGTCCTTCGCCGGACAGGAAGGACGCAAACACGGCGGCGTCGTGCCCGACCTGCTCGTGGTGCGGCGCGTAAACCTCTCGCACCTTGGCCGGGTTCACCGGACGCTCCCCGTTTTCGGTGGCCAGCAGCACGCCGGCTTCTTCGTAGAGCTCGCGGGCGGCGCAGCAGAAGAGGCCTAAGGAGGTTTCTACTGCGATCTCCTCACCCAGACGCTGCTTGGCGTCGTCGCGGCTGCATAGAGGACCGCGATGCCATCTCGTCAGAGCTGTCGGCATCGTCGAGCGTGCCGCCGGGGAACACGAAGGTGCCGCCCATGAAGGCCATGGAGGCCGGCCGTCGCGTTAGCAGCACCTCGTACGCGCCGCCTTCGGCGGGGCGTACGAGGATCACGGTTGCGGCGTCGCGGGGAGTTACCGGCACCGTTGGAGCCTCGCCGAAGCGACTCCATCCGAGCAAGACGGGCGCGAAGAGCAGCGCTCAGCGCGAGTGTGTCAAGGCGATTTCTACGGCGGCGGGGTCAGGACGGTCACGGCTTCGATCTGCTGACCAACGAACTCCTCGACGTCGTTGTCGAACGAAGCGTCACCCGACTCACCGTCCACGTCCTCAGAGGTATTGGCGAGCACCAGGTCCGCCGAACCGCCGGCAGACGTCACGACGCCGGCGACCTGCCCGGCAACGGCGTCCCCGGACACGGCGTTCGCGTCCTGTGCCAGCTCGCTCGAGATGTCGCCATCCAATGCGTGAAGCTTCATTCATTGGATGGCCCGAGTTCTTGAGAAGGTGGAAACCTTTCACCTTGTGTAGCAGGCGCGACCGGGGCCTGCAAGCCTTGCCCAATTAAGGGACGGGCATCGGGCGAGCCTGAAGACTCGACCGAGCTCCAAAGAAAAGAGCGGGCCCAAAGTCCCGTTCTTACTTAAAGCAGAGTGCTTAAACGTCGCCCTCGCCCTGGGCGTTCTGCCCGACGAACTCGTCGGTTGCGTTGAACATGAACGAGTCGCCGGTCTCGCCGTCTACGTCCTCGGAGGTGTTGGCGAGCACGAGGTCCGCCGATCCACCGGCGGAAGTCACCACGCCGGCAACCTGTCCGGCAACCGCGTCGCCGGAGCTGGCCGTGGAGTTCTGCGTGACCAGGGAGGAGATCTCGCCGTCCGAGAAGTTGTCGCCACCGCCGTTAAACGTGTTCTGGCCTACGTAGGAGTCGATGAAGTTGTCGGCTGAAGCAAGTCCCGTCTCGACGTCGACATCGGTCGACTCGTTGGTGGCGTCGACGGACGCGTCCCCGGCCGACACGATACCGAGCACCTGACCGCCCACCCCGTCCCCGGAGGAAGCAACGGCCGCTTGACCGAACTCGGCAGAGATGTCGTCGTCTGCGTCGTTGTTCCCGCCGCCGAGCGCCGTAACCTGCCCAACGTCTCCGAAGTCTATGAAGTTGTCGGCAAAGGTATCGCCGGTCTCGATGTCCACATCCTCTGAGGTGTTGGCGCCAACGACTTCTGCCGATCCTCCGGCCGAGGTCACAACGCCTATAACCTGACCGCCAACTCCGTCGCCGGACGTCGACTCCGCGGCCTGGCTTGCTTCGCTGGAGATATCGGCACCCTCTTCCAGTTCGTTATCGCCGGCGCCGGACCTGCTCAGCTGGGCCACGATCGAATCGATGAAGTTGAAGGACTCGGATTCGCCGGTCTCAATATCGACGTCGGTCGAGGAGTTGGTGGCGTCCACCGTTGTTACTCCGGCCGAAACGACTCCGAGCACCTGCCCGCCTACTCCGTCACCGGAAGCCGTGGTTGCCGCTTGCGCGTATTCGTTCGAGATGTCGCCGTCGGCTTCGTTATCGCCACTGTCGGTCAGTTGACCTACATCGGTATCGGCGAGATCGATGACGTTATCTGCAAAGGCGTCACCGGTTTCTACGTCGACGTCTTCGGATGTATTCGCGGCCACGATGTCGGCCGTCCCACCGGCTGAAGTAACAACTCCGATCACGGCACCGCCGACGGCGTCCCCGGTGCTGGCGTCGGCCGCTTGGCCGACGTCGTTGGAGATGTCTCCGCCGTCCAACTCGTTTTCGCCGGTGCCCTCGACCACTTGACCGACCGTCGCAGTGACGGTATTCGAGCCCTCTGCGTCGCCACTCTCGACATCGACGTTCTCGGAACGGTTGGTTGAATCAACGGAAGTGTCTCCGGCGGACACCACACCAACGACCTGACCACCTACGGCATCACCGCTGGACGAAGAACCGCCCTGGTTGGTCTGCGAGGAGATGTCGCCCTCGGCGTCGTTCTGACCCGGAAGTTGTTGGGCCTGAGCGTGGGCGCTAAGGGAAAGGCCCCCAAGAGCAATCGCCGCCGTTAGGAGGATCTTCACAAACTTGGTCAACGTGCCGCCTCTCGTCGTCTGCCCTCGCGATGATGGGAAATCACAAGCAGTTGTAACAGCCAATGAGGCCCGGCAGCAACATTAGTGGGAAGAGTTGACGAGCATCGGTCGATCCTCATCGACCGATGCTCGTCGGTTAACGCGGGCAGCGATATCTAGGCGGCTGTGGCTGGTTCTTGCTGGCTCACTTCGATAGTCCCGCGCATGATCTTCAGCGCGCGGGTGTGGAGCTGCGAAACGCGTGACTCTGTGACGCCGAGCGAGCGGGCGATCTCCTGCAGCGCCACACCCTCGAAGTAGTGGAGCGTCACGATCAGACGCTCGCGCTCGGGGAGCCGGTTCAGCGCATCGACGAGCTCGCGACGTCCTTCGGTCGCTTCGAGTTCGTCCCCAGGCACCCCCTCGATCTTGTCGGCGATGCGGTCGGCGGCGGACCTGCTTCCGGAATCCGATGAGCTTTGCTCGTCCATGCTCACCAGGACGGCGAGCGGCGCACCGGTCTCCCGGTTGCGCAGACGGGCCTTCCTGGGCACCCAGTCGGCGGCACGGATGCCGTCCACGATGGCGCCCTTTACGCGCGGGATGGCGAAAGCTTCGAAGGCCACTCCCCGCTGCGGGTCGAAGCGGTCGAAGGCTTCGGCCAATCCCAACACTCCGCAAGAAACGAGGTCCGCCGTGTCGACCCCATTTGGAAGCCCGTAGGTCGTTGCGACACGGTGGGCGATGCGCTGGACCATCGGGTACCAGGTCAGCATCGCCTCGTTGCGGTCCATCTCGCCCGCTTGGGGCCCCTGCTCGACTGAAACTTGTCCCTGCTCCTGCATGGCGCTCCTCCTTGTTCCCTCTGGCCTGGAAACGTGGAGGCGCCGCGCACTGAACTGACGACTGTGGGTGAGAGCCGGCCACCGCACGGACTAGTCCGCTTCCGTGCCTCGAGAGCGTCTGAAAGACGCCTGAAAGGAAGAGCGGGCCCTGATGGCCCGCTCTGTCGAGATGCGATCCGATCAACGGCTTAAGGGAGGACTTCCTCTTCCCCTTCGATCAACTGGCCGACGAACTCGAAATCGTCGTTGTCGAACTCCGACGAGCCGGAGTCGGCGTCGATGTCCTCAGAGGTGTTGGCGAGCACGAGGTCCGCCGAACCACCAGCCGAAGTCACGACACCGGCCACTTGGCCGCCGATGGCGTCACCTGAAACAGCATTGGCGTCCTGGGCCTGATCCGACGAGATATCACCGTCCTGCGAGTTGAAGGAGACGTCGCCGGTGATGGCGGTGACGTCTTCGGCGACCGCGGCGATGACGTTGATGTCGTTGTCGTCGGCGAGCTGACCGGTGAAGCTACCGAGCAAGTTGTCCGCATCGGCGTCCCCGGTCTCGATGTCGACATCACTCGGAGCTCGTTGGTTGCGTCTACAGAAGCTTCACCGGCGGAAACGATCCCCAGCACCTGACCGCCCACCCCGTCACCGGAGGTTGCGTTGGCAGCCTGAGAGACGTCGGATGAGTTGTCACCCTCCTGTGCGTTCACGAAGATATCGCCGGTAATGCTGGCGACGCCGGCGGTATTGGCGGCAACCACGGTGGTCGCAGTGTCGTTGGCGATCTGACCGACGAAGCTACCGAGGGAGTTGTCCGCATCAGCGTCACCGGTCTCGACGTCTACGTCCTCGGACGTGTTGGCAGCGACAACGTCGGCCGAACCACTGGCGGAGGTCACCACACCGATGATCTGACCGCCCACCCCGTCACCGGAGGTTGCGTTGGCAGCCTGAGAGAGGTCGGACGAGTTGTCTCCGTCCTGGGCGTTCACGGAGATGTCGCCGATGATGGCCGCCGCCGCCCCGGCGCCGGCGGCAATCACGTTGATCACGGTGTCGTCGGCGAGCTGACCGGTGAAGCTACCGAGCAAGTTGTCCGCATCGGCGTCACCGGTCTCGATGTCGACGTCCTCGGAGGTGTTGGTTGCGTCTACGGACGCTTCACCGGCGGAAACGATCCCCAGCACCTGACCGCCCACCCCGTCACCGGAGGTTGCGTTGGCAGCCTGAGAGACGTCGGATGAGTTGTCACCCTCCTGTGCGTTCACGAAGATATCGCCGGTGATTCCGGCGACGCTTCCGGCGACACCAGCAACCACGTTGATCACGGTGTCGTCGTCGAGCTGACCGGTAAAGCTACGCGAGCAAGTTGTCCGCATCGGCGTCACCGGTCTCGATGTCTACGTCCTCGGAGGTGTTGGCGGCTACAACGTCGGCCGAGCCACCGGCAGAGGTCACCACGCCGATGACCTGACCACCAACGCCGTCGCCCGAAACAGCATTGGCGTCCTGGACATGATCAGAGGAGTTATCGCCTTGCATCGTGTTGAAGGAAATGTCGCCGGTTCCGGCTACGGCTCCGTCGTCGGCGGCAACCACGTTGCTAGTCGCGTCGTCGTCGAGCTGACCGGTAAAGCTAGCGAGCAAGTTGTCCGCATCGGCGTCACCTGTCTCGACGTCTACGTCCTCGGAGGTGTTGGTTGCGTCTACGGACGCTTCACCGGCGGAAACGATCCCCAGCACCTGACCGCCCACCCCGTCACCGGAGGTTGCGTTGGCAGCCTGAGAGACGTCGGATGAGTTGTCACCCTCCTGTGCGTTCACGGAGAAGGCGCCGATCGATGCTATCGACGTGTCACCGGCGGCAACAACGTTGGTCACGGTGTCGTCGGCGAGCTGGCCCGTGAAGCTACCGAGCAAGTTGTCCGCATCGGCGTCACCGGTCTCGATGTCTACGTCCTCGGAGGTGTTGGCGGCCACAACGTCGGCGGAACCACCGGCAGAGGTCACCACGCCGATGACCTGACCACCAACGCCGTCGCCCGAAACAGCATTGGCGTCCTGGACATGATCAGAGGAGTTATCGCCTTGCATAGTGTTGAAGGAAATGTCGCCGGTCGTTCCGGCTATGGCCCCGCCGACGGCGGCAACGATGTTGGTCTCGGTCCCTTCGGCGAGCTGACCCGTGAAGCTACCGAGCAAGTTGTCGGCATCGGCGTCACCCGTGGTGATGTCGACGTCGGTTGACTCGTTGGTTGCATCTACAGACGCGTCACCGGCCGAGACGATCCCCAGCACCTGACCGCCCACCCCGTCACCGGACGTAGCGTTGGCCGCCTGAGAGACGTCGGATGAGTTGTCGCCGTCCTGGGCGTTCAAGGAAACATCGCCGGTGATGACGGCGGTGGACCCAGCGCCGGAGGCAACGACGTTGGTCTCGTTGTCGTCGGCGAGCTGCCCGACGAAGGTACCGAGAGAGTTGTCCGCATCGGCGTCACCGGTCTCGATGTCGACGTCTTCGGATGTGTTGGCCGCTACAACGTCGGCCGAACCGCCGGCGGAGGTCACAACGCCGATGACCTGACCACCAACGCCGTCACCCGACGTCGCGTCGGCTGCCTGAGAGACGTCGGATGAGTTGTCACCCTCCTGTGCGTTCACGGAGATATCGCCGGTGATGTCGGCGACGTTTCCGTCGCCGGGGGCAGCGACGATGGTCTCGTTGCCGTCGGCGAGCTGTCCAGTGAAGTTTGTTGCGTCGTTGGTTCCGGTGGCGTCGCCGGTCTCGATGTCGACGTCCTCGGATCGATTGGTGGCGTCGATGGCGGAATCTCCAGATGAAACGACGCCGACGACCTGACCGCCGACGGCGTCGCCGGAGTTCGACGCGCCGCCCTGATCGGTGCTCGACTCGTTGTCGCCGGTCTGCTCGTTCTGAGCTTGGGCGAGGCCCGCCGCCGAGGCGGAGCCAAGGGTCAGGAGCGCAACCACGACCAACCTGAGTGCTTTGTTCATTCGAGGACCCTTTCGAGGACCTTTTCGCCGCCTGCGAATGGTCAAATGATCACCGGACCTTAGTCGTCGGTCTCGACCAACGTGGCCTGCTGTCCAACGAACTCCTCGGACGTGTTGAAGAAGAACGACTCGCCGGACTCGCCGTCGACGCCATCGGAGGCGTTGGCCAGAACGAGATCCGCCGATCCGCCAGCCGAAGTTACGACGCCGGCCACAAGACCGCCGACGGCATCACCCGACGCAGCGTTCGCTTCCTGGACCTCATGTGACGAGACGTCACCATCCAACGTGTTGAACTCGATTTCCGCGACCGTGGTGTCGAACGTGGTTCCGATGATTGCAACCTGCCCGGTGGTGTTGGCCACGAAGTTGTCAGCCACCGCATCGCCGGTCGCGATGTCCACGTCGCTGGACTCGTTGGTTGCATCAACTGATGCATCTCCTGATGACACGACCCCCAGCACCTGACCGCCCACACCATCACCGGTCGTGGCGTCGGCGGCCTGCGAGTGGTCGGCGGAGTTGTCACCTACCTGCTCATTGAGGGACAAGCCGACGAGGGCGGTGTCGATCGTTATGCCGGCGACGGCCTCTTGACCGACGATTGCGACGTTTTCGTTGTCCGCCAAGGCGTCACCGGTTTCTACGTCGACATCCTCAGACGTGTTGGCGGCGACAACGTCGGCCGAACCGCCCGCAGATGTGACTACGCCTATGACTTGACCACCGACGCCGTCGCCAGACGCTGAGTCGGCGACCTGGGAGAGGTCGGAGGAGTTATCGCCTTCCTGGGTGTTCAAGTCGACGCCGGCGAGGGCCGTGTCGATGAACACCGAGGCGACGGCGAGCTGACCTGTTAGGTGCTCGCCAACGAGATTGTCGGCGGTGGCGTCACCACTCTCGATGTCGACGTCCTCGGAGCGGTTGGTTGCATCAACGGATGTGTCGCCGGCCGAAACGATGCCAAGCACCTGACCACCTACACCATCGCCAGTTGCGGCATTGGCGGCCTGCGAGATGTCGGCAGAGTTGTCACCGTCTTGGTTGTTGAAAGAAACCCCGGCGATGGCCTCGTCGATGGACGTCGAAGTAACGGTCTCTTGACCGACTAGTGCGACGTTTTCGTTGTCCGCCAAGGCGTCACCGGTTTCCGCGTCGACGTCCTCAGACGTGTTGGCGGCGACAACGTCGGCCGAACCGCCGGCAGATGTGACTACGCCTATGACTTGACCACCGACGCCATCACCCGACGCAGCGTCGGCAGCCTGGGAGATGTCTGAGGAGTTGTCACCCTCCTGGGTGTTCAAGTCGACGCCGGCTATAGCGTCTGCGATGCCGATACCGGCGACCGAGAGCTGGCCAGTGAGTTGGTTGTTGAAATTGTCGGCGGTGGCGTCACCACTCTCGATGTCGACGTCCTCGGAGCGGTTGGTTGCATCAACGGACGCGTCGCCGGCCGAAACGATGCCAAGCACCTGACCACCTACACCATCGCCAGTTGCGGCGTTGGCGGCCTGCGAGATGTCAGATGAGCTATCGCCGTCTTGGGTGTTAGCAGTGACACCGGCTATGGCGTTTTCGATTCCGATAGTCAACACGGACTGTTGGCCGACGAACCCAACAGCTTCGTTGAGCGCCAAGGCGTTGCCCGTCTCTACGTCGACATCCTCAGAAGTGTTGGCCGCAACAACGTCGGCGGAACCGCCGGCAGATGTCACAACTCCGATGATCTGACCGCCAACACCGTCACCCGACGTCGCGTCGGCTGCCTGGGAGATGTCGGAGGAGATCTCACCTTCTTGGGTGTTAAGGGCGATGCCGGTGATTGAGCTTTCGATGACGACCGCAGTATCGAGGACGAGCTGGCCGGTATCGCGGGTGACGAGATTCGTGGCGGTGGCGTCACCGGTCTCGACGTCGACGTCTTCGGAGCGGTTGGTTGCATCAACGGAAGCGTCACCGGACGAAACAACTCCGGTGATCTGACCGCCAACGGCGTCCCCACTGGACGACGCACCCGTCTGCGCTGTCTCCGAGGAGATGTCATCTTCGGCGTCGTTCTGGGCCTGCGCCGCAGCGCCCATCGACAACCCGCTCAGGGCGAGGGCCCCCACCAAAAGGATCTTGATCAGCTTGCTCATTCCGAAGGGTCCCTCCGCCTGACCGCCGAATACGAGAGGTGCTGCGCATGTCTACCAGCCAGGCTCCTCGGAGCGCAAGGTTTTATGTCGATCTGATGACGAGCCGATTACGGAATGATCGGGCTTCGGCCCCCTGACAGCAGAAATAAAAGCGGGCCCTCGAAGGGCCCGCTTTTCAATTGGCAGATCCGGGCGCTCAGCCGGGGTCCACTTCCCCTTCGATCTGCTGCCCGACGAACTCTTCAACTTCGTTGTCGAACTCGGAGAGGCCGGACTCGGCGTCCACGTCCTCAGACGTGTTGGCTAGCACGAGGTCGGCCGAACCACCAGCCGACGTCACGACACCAGCGACCTGACCGGCAACTGCATCACCAGAGTTGGCCGAAGCGTCCTGCACGATCTCGCTGGAGATCTCGCCGTCCGAGAAGTTTGCGGCTTCGACGCCGAAGGCGTCCTGGCCCACGGTGTGGTCCACGAAGTTGTCGGCGAGCGCATCCCCGGTCTCCACGTCGACATCGGTGGACTCGTTGGTGGCGTCAACCGACGCGTCACCGGCCGAAACGATACCGAGCACCTGACCGCCAACTCCGTCGCCGGAAGCGGCGGACGCCGTCTGTGCGAGCTCACTGGAGATGTCGTCATCGGCGTCGTTCTCGCCGCCGTCGAAAGCGAACTGGCCGACGCCGTTGCATGGACCCAAGAGACAGAGGGTCGGACCTACGAAGTTGTTCGCGTCGGCGTCGCCGGTTTCGATGTCCACGTCCTCGGATGTGTTGGCCGCAACGACGTCGGCCGAGCCACCTGCGGAGGTAACGACACCGATCACTTGGCCGCCGACTCCGTCCCCTGAGGTAGCGTCGGCAGCCTGCGACACCTCGCTCGAGATCTCGGCGCCGGACTCGAGCTCGTTGGTGCCGCCGCCAACGCTGAGTTGCCCGACGAACTGGTTCAGGCCGTTGGACCCGTTGGCGTCGCCGGTTTCTATGTCGACGCCCTCAGAGCGGTTGGTTGCATCGACGGAGGCGTCGCCGGCGGAAACCACACCAACGACCTGACCGGCTACTGCGTCACCGCTGGACGAGGATCCCGACTGCGTATTGCCGTTGTCCGAGGAGATGTCACCCTCGCCGTCGTTTTGACCCGGAGATGCGCTTGCGGAACTTGTGGGGCCGGCAAGAGCCACAGGGGCGTCTAGCCACAGCGCAGCGAGCGCTTGGGCAACCACGAGTAGCCCCCCGAGCACCAACGCGCCCACGCGAATGAACTTAGGGAGCCTGCTCATACCTTGGAGCTCCTTCCGCCGACCCTGGAAACCTAAGCGGTCATCCTAGATGGTGGCCGGAGTATTTCAAAAGAAGAGCGGGCCCCCGAAAGGGGCCCGCTCTAAGTACTTGATTCAGGTGGCTATCTGCTAATCGCCATTGATCACGCCGGCGTTCTGCTGACCGACGAATTCCTCGAGATTGTTGAAGAAGAACGAGTCGCCCGACTCACCGTCCACGTCCTCGGACGTGTTGGCGAGCACGAGGTCAGCCGAACCACCAGCCGACGTCACGACACCCGCGACCTGACCGGCAACGGCATCACCGGAGCTGGCCGAAGCGTCCTGCGCCACCTCACTCGAGATCTCACCATCGGAGAAGTTGTCTCCGCCGGCAAAGGACTCCTGACCAACAGCGTGGCCTAGGAAGTTTTCCGAGTCGGCATCGCCGGTCTCCACGTCGACATCGGTGGACTCGTTGGTGGCGTCAACCGACGCGTCACCGGCCGAAACGATACCGAGCACCTGACCGCCAACTCCGTCGCCGGAAGCGGCGGACGCCGTCTGTGCGACCTCACTGGAGATGTCGTCATCGGCGTCGTTCTCGCCACCGTCGAAATTGGCCTGGCCGACACCTGCCTCAACGCCATTGTCGGCGAAGGAGTCACCGGTCTCGATGTCTACTTCCTCAGATGTATTGGCGGCCACAACATCGGCCGAACCACCTGCGGAGGTCACAACACCGATCACCGATCCACCAACACCGTCACCGGTCGAGGAAGCTGCGTTCTGAGCGACCTCACTGGAGATGTCGCCTTCGGCTTCATTCTCGCCACCAGACCCGTTGAGCTGGCCCACGTCTTGGCCCAGCCCGTTGAACGCGTTGGCGTCGCCGGTCTCGATGTCGACATCCTCGGAGCTGTTGGTTGCGTCGACGGAAGCGTCGCCGGCGGAAACCACTCCCACGACCTGACCGCCCACTGCGTCACCGCTGGACGAAGTACCGGTCTGCGCGACTTCGCTGGAGATGTCGCCCTCAGCGTCGTTCGGCCCGCCGCCACCTTCGCCGGCCAAAGCTGAATCGCCGATCGCGAAGCCAACGATTGCAAAGAGAGCAACAAGGAAAACCTTGAGAAGTTTGTTCATTCGTTCGCACCTCCTATCCACCCAGCTGGTTTGAAGACTCCTGCATCTTAAAGGGCTCCCCAGCGGAGGGCTAGGCAGCGTCCTAAAAGGTGAGCGGGCCCCCGAAGGGGCCCGCTCATGACCTGGAACTGAAGAGCTAAGCGACTACTCGTCTTCGTCGATCTGCTGACCGACGAACTCCTCGGACTCGTTAGTGAATTCCGAGAAGCCCGACTCAGCGTCGACGTCCTCAGAGGTGTTGGCGAGCACGAGGTCCGCCGAACCACCAGCCGAGGTCACCACACCGGCAACCTGCCCGGCAACGGCGTCACCCGAGTTGGCAGAAGCATCCTGCGCCAACTCAGAGGAGATCTCGCCGTCCGAGAAGTTGTCACCACCGTCGCTCTCTTGTCCGACTTCGTAGTCGGCCTCGTTGTTGGCGAAAGCATCGCCGGTGGAGATGTCGACGTCGGTCGACTCGTTGGTGGCGTCAACTGAGGCGTCACCAGCCGACACGATGCCCAGGACCTGGCCGCCAACGCCGTCGCCTGAAGCGGCGGAAGCGTTCTGGCTCATCTCGAAGGAGATGTCGTCCTCGGCGTCGTTCTGGCCGTCGCCATCGTTGGTCTGGCCCACATCGAGGCCACCACCACCGTCTTCGTCCGCGTCGTTGTCGGCGAAAGCCTCACCGGTCTCGATGTCGACATCCTCGGAGGTGTTGGCGGCCACAACGTCGGCCGAACCACCTGCAGAGGTCACAACACCGATCACCGAACCACCGACTCCGTCACCGGAGCTGGCCGAAGCGTCCTGAACGAACTCGGCGGAGATCTCACCAGACTCCAGCTCGTTGTCGCCGCCGCTGTTGTTCTCCTGTCCGACCTCAGCATCGAGCTCGTTGATGGCCGAGGCCTCACCGGTCTCGATGTCAACGTCCTCGGAGCGGTTGGTTGCGTCGACGGAAGCGTCGCCGGCGGAAACAACACCAACGACCTGACCGCCCACTGCGTCACCGCTGGACGAGGTACCGGACTGAGTGGTCTCCGAAGAGATGTCGTCCTCGGCGTCGTTCTGACCGCTACCTCCAGCCAAAGCTGAGCCGCCGATCGCGAAGCCGACCACCGTGAAGAGCGCTACCAAAAAGATCTTGAAAAGCTTGTTCATTCGTTCGCACCTCCTTCCTGCCCTGCTGTATTGCCCGTAGTGCGCGAGGTGCGTTGCAGCTTGGCGCTGCCCCACCCAGCCCGCACCCGGACTTGTACGTTCTACCAGCCGCGAGCCTGGAGCGCAAGGTTTTATGACGATCCGATTACGATCAGAGAACGAGCCGAGGGCAAACTAGCCCTTGACCTGGGGGAACGGTCCATCCGAAAAGAAGAGCGGGCCCCCGAAGGGGCCCGCTCAGAACTTCCACTTCTTGAATCCGTTCCTCTAACTAGCTAGTCGGTCTGCTGACCAACGAACTCCTCGGACTCGTTAGTGAATTCCGAGAAGCCCGACTCAGCGTCGACGTCCTCAGAGGTGTTGGCGAGCACGAGGTCCGCCGAACCACCAGCCGAGGTCACCACACCGGCAACCTGCCCGGCAACGGCGTCACCCGAGTTGGCATTCGCATCCTGCGTCAACTCAGAGGAGATCTCACCGTCGTCGAAGTTGTCACCGCCGTCGTTCTCTTGACCGACTTCGTAGTCGACTTCGTTGTTGGCGAAAGCATCGCCGGTCTCGACGTCGACGTCGGTCGACTCGTTGGTGGCGTCAACTGAGGCGTCACCAGCCGAAACGATACCCAGGACCTGGCCACCGACTCCGTCGCCCGAGGCGGCGGAAGCGGTCTGGCTCATCTCGAAGGAGATGTCGTCCTCGGCGTCGTTCTCACCGCCGTCCGACTCCTGACCCACATCGAGGTCGCCATCGATGCCGTCCGCGTCGTTGTCGGCGAAAGCCTCACCGGTCTCGATGTCGACATCCTCGGAGGTGTTAGCGGCCACAACGTCGGCCGAACCACCTGCAGAGGTCACAACACCGATCACCGAACCACCGACTCCGTCACCGGAGCTGGCCGAAGCGTCCTGAACGAACTCAGCGGAGATCTCACCAGGAGACTCCAGCTCGTTCTCGCCGCCAAAGTTTTCCTGACCGACCTCAGCATCGAGTTCGTTGATGGCCGAGGCCTCACCGGTCTCGATGTCAACGTCCTCGGAGCGGTTGGTTGCGTCGACGGAAGCGTCGCCAGCGGAAACAACACCAACGACCTGACCGCCCACTGCATCACCGCTGGACGAGGTACCGGACTGAGTGGTCTCCGAAGAGATGTCGTCCTCAGCGTCGTTATTGCCAGCCAAAGCCGAACCGCCCATCGAGAATCCGACCACCGTGAAGAGCGCTACCAAAAAGATCTTGAAAAGCTTGTTCATTCGTTCGCACCTCCTTCCTGCCCTGCTGTATTGCCCGTAGTGCGCGAGGTGCGTTGCAGCTTGGCGCTGCCCCACCCAGCCCGCATCCGGACTCGTAAGTTCTACCAGCCGCGAGCCTGGAGCGCAAGGTTTTATGACGATCCAATTACGATCCGTAATCGAGCAAGCGAAGAAATGGCCTCTGACCTGGGGGAACGATCCATCCGAAAAGAAGAGCGGGCCCCCGAAGGGGCCCGCTCTCGAAACGCTAATCCAGGAAGCGAACTATTCGCCGCCTTCGATCTGCTGACCGACGAACTCCTCGGACTCGTTGTCGAACTCCGAGAGGCCCGATTCAGCGTCAACGTCCTCAGATGTGTTGGCGAGCACGAGGTCCGCCGAACCACCAGCCGAGGTAACCACGCCGGCAACCTGCCCGGCAACGGCGTCACCCGAGTTGGCTGAAGCGTTCTGCGTCAACTCACCGGAGATCTCGCCGTCCGAGAAGTTGTCGCCGCCCTCGGTCTCCTGGCCGACTTCGTAGTCGGCGAAGTTATCGGCGAAAGCATCGCCGGTGGAGATGTCGACGTCGGTCGACTCGTTGGTGGCGTCAACAGAGGCATCACCAGCCGAGACGATGCCGAGCACCTGGCCGCCGACTCCGTCGCCGGTGGCCGCAGACGCGGTCTGGCTGACCTCACCGGAGATGTCGTCCTCGGCGTCGTTCTCGTCACCTTCGTTCTGCTGGCCGAACTCGGACTCCAAGAAGTTGGTGGCGTCGGCGTCACCGGTCTCGATGTCGACGTCCTCGGAGGTGTTAGCGGCCACAACATCGGCCGAACCACCAGCAGAGGTCACAACACCGATCACCGAACCACCGACCCCGTCACCGGAGCTGGCCGAAGCGTCCTGGCTGACCTGGCCAGAGATCTCGCCGGATTCGAGCTCGTTGTCTCCGCCACTTTCGTTCTCCTGACCAACCTCCTGCAGGAGCTCGTTATTGGCCGAGGCCTCACCGGTCTCGATGTCGACGTCCTCTGAGCGGTTGGTTGCGTCGACGGAAGCGTCGCCGGCGGAAACAACACCAACGACCTGACCGCCCACTGCGTCACCGCTGGACGAGGTGCCGGTTTGGCTGACCTCTGAGGAGATGTCGTCCTCAGCGTCGTTCTGACTGCCGGCCAGAGCTGAGCCGCCGATCGCGAAGCCGACAACCGTGAGGACCGCTACCAAAAAGATCTTGAAAAGCTTGTTCATTCGTTCGCACCTCCTTGCCGCACTGCCGATCTCGCGCACACCAGAAATGACGGCGCGCTAGGAGCAACAGTTGTACCAGCCGAAAAGGCGGTACCGCAAGCGTTTATGTCGATTCGATGACAAACGAAAGCCCGGAGCAGCGTGAAAAGGTGCGCTGACCAGCCCAAACGTGATCCTGAAGATTTGTGAAGATTCTGAGATCAGGCCCAGAAACCGAGGATGTCCGCTACACGCCGCAAGCCGCCTACGAAGCGCTGCCATATGGACTCGGAATCCTCCTCGACGGCCGCCGACGCGGGGGCAGGCGTCAGGAGGACAGGGAACGGATCCCCAGGAGTTATCCCGTCCTTGACGGCGTTCGGGTCCGGTCTGATCGGCGCCCGGGTCGGTGTGGGTACGGTCGTCGGCGGAGGTGTAGGTGGAGCGGGCGGAGGCGGTGCGGGAGGGGCGGTGCGAGCCGGCGTGGGCAAGGGTTCTGGAGCCGGCGGGGCGGCGGCCCCTTCGATCTCGGCAAACACCTGGGTCACGAAAACCCCACCCTTGGCGTCGGGCACTACGCCAACGCCGATGCTGTTGAAGTTGGGCCGGACGATGTTCTCGTAGTGGTGGGGGCTGTCCAAGAAGGCCTGCCCGATGAGGTCGACATTGGGTCCCATGCCGACGTTCTCGCCCACGATCCTCCAGACGACGTTCAGTGCCTGGATGTTGGCGCCGAGGTTCGGGTTGTGGAAGATGTTGCCCTTCTGGAGCATCCGGACGGCCTGCTCGCGCGCCATGTTCACCAGTCCGGCGTGCGTCGACAGCCCCTGGAGGCCCTTTCCTGATCTCGTCCCATTGACCAACGACGCGACTCGGGCTTCGTCGCCCGTCTTGTACTCCTGGGCGATCGCTGGCGCGCTACCGACGCTCGGTGCCATCAAACCGAGCAGAACTAAAACGAGGGCAAGCCTTCCCCGCATGAAGGGGAATCGGACGCGAAGCCGGCCGATGCTCTAGCTCGTGCGGACTAGTCGCCCGGCAGGGGACCCTTCGCTAGTCGAAGAGCTCCGCCGCCTTGTCGCGGACCTGCTTGAAGGGTTTCCTCTTCCCGTCCGAGGGCAGCAGCGCGTCGTTTCGGGCGAAGCCCCAGCCCACCAGCTGGACTCCGATGCGGCTCCAGCGCCTCTTCAGGGCCTTCCCACACTCGGGGCACTTGATCGGCGCTTTCTCCCCTTGCAGGACGATGACCTCGAGGGTCGCCTCGCATCCAGTGCAGGAGTATTCGAAGACCGGCATCGTCCCTTTTATGGTAGTCGTGGATGAGCAACACAGGCTCTGACCAGCGTGTTCGTCCGGTAATCCACAGACTGTGGATGAACTGGGGACGAACGACACCCATGGAATTTCAGGCCTGTAGGAACCGCTCAACTACCTTCACGACCTCGTCGATCTTGTCGTCGGCCGTCCCCTTTGTTCGGATCGCGTCGGACACGCACCCCTTCATGTGCTCACGAAGCAGGCGAACGCCGACCTTCTCCATACCGGAGATGACCGCCGAGATCTGGGTGAGAACGTCGACGCAGTACACGTCCTCGGACACCATCCGCTGAACCCCGCGTATCTGCCCCTCGATCTTCCTCAGGCGAGAAAGCAGCTCATCGCGGTCAGATGCATAGGGATAGGGCATGAGGCCTCCAGCCGCTCTTTGGACCATGCGCATACCCGGTGGGGGTATAGATGGATTCTAGCTTCGGCCGCCCGTCCCTTAGTGGTTTTTCAGTACCACTGCGTCGCGACCGCGAAGGCAACACCGATCAGTCCGAGCCCGGAGAAGAGCGGAACGGGATCTCCGTTCCAAAGGACGTAGCTGGTCAGGATCAGCACGACGCCGACGCCTACTGCGGTGAAGAAAACGTAGGGGACCCAGCGCTTCGTTCGCCGTTTGCGCGGCGGCGTGCGAACGGCGGGCGGCTTGGATCGCCGTCCGTCTCGCTTGCGTTTGGATCTCGAAACGGGCATGAGCAACAGCGATGATACGTTTCATCGATGGGGAAGCGCAGTCTCGTTCTCGTTCATGCACATCCGGACGACGAGGGCTTGGCCACCGGAGGAACGATTGCGCGTTATACGTCCGAAGGCGCCCACGTCTGCTTGATCACGTGCACCAACGGCGAGGTGGGCGAGATCGCAGACGTGCCCGAACTCGGCACCCCTGAAGAGATAGCACCCCGACTGGGAGAGGTACGAAGAGCAGAGCTGGAGGAGGCCTGCCGGCGCCTTGGTGACGTCGATCTGAGGATGCTGGGCTTCCACGATTCGGGGATGGACGGCACACCGGAGAACGACGACCCGAAAGCCTTCGTAAACCAAGATCTCGATCTTTCCGTCCGGCAGATCGTTGCGATCCTGCGTGAGGTCAAGCCTCAGGTACTGATCACTTACAACGAATTCGGGTTTTACGGGCATCCCGATCACATCCGGGCACACGAGGCGGCGCTCGCCGCAGTTGAGGCCGCGAAAGACTCGGCCTACGCTCCCGATCTCGGGGAGCCGCACACCGTCACGAAGGTCTACTACAACGCAATTCCGGTGTCCCTTATGCGCGAAGGGATGAAGCTTGCAGCCGAATTCTTCGAGGGCGAAGGAGAGTTCATCTCGGAGGAGGACGTCGAGCGCATAGGCACCGATGATTCACTCGTGACGACGGCGATTGAAGTGAGCGACTTCGTGAAGACGAAGTTCTACTCGCTGGAAGCGCACAGAACGCAACTGGGAACGACGCAGGTTTGGTTCGATATCCCCGATGACGTCCGCAACTTGATGTTCGCGACGGAGTTTTACGTTCTCGCACCGTCCGGCACGCACTCTTTCACCGATCGCGAGAACGATCTTTTCGACGGTGTTCCTTCGTGACGAGCCCGCGTGTGTTCGTCCTGGACAACTACGACTCGTTCACTTTCAACCTCGTCCAGTACCTCGGTGAGTTGGGCGCGACCCTCGATGTCGAGCGCAACGACAAGATCACCGTCGACGAGATCGCGCAGCGTGCGCCCGACGCAGTAGTCATCTCGCCCGGTCCGGGTGTGCCGTCCAACGCCGGCATATCGATTCCGGTCGTCGAATGGTGCGCGGAATCGTCGACGCCGTTGCTCGGTGTGTGTTTGGGCCATCAGGCGATCGGCGAGGCTTTCGGCGGACACGTCGTCCGGGCGCCGAGCATCATGCACGGCAAAACTTCGCAGATCCACCACACGGGTGCCGGTGTCCTGCACGGGTTGAGCGATCCGTTCGAAGCGACGCGCTATCACTCGCTCGTGGTCGAGCGTTCCTCCCTTCCCGAAGTGCTGGACGTGACGGCTTGGACGGCGGACGACGTGTTGATGGGGTTCCGGCACGAGTCTTTGCCGATAGAAGGTGTGCAGTTCCACCCGGAATCGATCCTGACAGGCGAAGGGATGGCGTTGCTGGCCAACTTCCTCGAGTCGGCTAAGGCCAAAGCGCCGCGCTAGTCGGTCCCGACCGTTATCTCCACTTCGTCCCCGCGACTCACCGTCGTTCCGGGCGCCGGGAACTGATCGATAACGTGTCCGCGCTCGGATGGGTCCGCAGTGAACTGTTTAACCACGCGCACTTCTAGACCCCTCGACTCCAACTCGTTGACGGCGTCGGCTTCGAGATCGGTGCGAACGTCCGGCATCGCGAATTGCTCCGGTCCTTCGGAGATGAAGATGTCGACCACCGACCCGGGCGCGGCTTCACCTTCACCGCTCGGGTCCTGATCGAAGACGGTTCCGTTTTCGGCAGTTGGGTGGGGTTCTCGTATGCGGTTCACCCTGAAGCCGGCGTTGGCGAGGATCGCCGAGGCGTCCGCTTCGTCCTGGCCTACGACGTCTGGGACGATCGCGCGTTCCTCGCCTTGCGACACGGACACGTCGACCCTGTCACCGCTGCGCACCTCGCGCCCGGGGTTGGGATCTTGATCGAGGACGGTGCCGACCTCCTTGTCGCTGAAGGCCTGCGTTCGCTCCCCGATCGTCAGGCCGAGCTCCCTGAGCGCCGAGGTTGCGTCCTCGAGCGATTTTCCGACGATGTTGGGAACCGTAACTATCGGGCGTCCTTTGGACACCCAGTACTTCACCTGACTCCCACGCGCGACGCTTCGTCCTGCTGGAGGCTCCTGCCGCGTGATCAATCCGTCTTCGACGGACTGTGAGAACTCCTGAGTTTGGAAAGCGGGCTCGAGTCCGGCGGACCGGATCAGGCGGTTGGCTTCGTCCGGTTGTCGCTCGGAAACGCGCGGGACGTCGACGCGTCCGACGACAGTGTCGAAGAGGGTGACCAAGGACCAAGCACCGAGCGCGAGGCCGGCTGCGAGCAGAAGTAGTGCGAGAGCAACGAGCCAGCCGGGCCGCCGGACGGCTTGCCGCTGCATCGGTCCGACCTTGCGGATCACCTGCGTGCCGTCGTCGACGGTCGGAACCTTCATCGTTGCGGTGACCGCTTTGCCTTGCGTGAACGCTTCGAGGTCACGGGCCATCAGTGCTGCGGAGCTGTAACGATCTTCCGGACGCTTGGCCAGTGAGTTGAGAACGATGGCTTCCAAAGGGCGGGGGATGTCTTCGCGATGGTGGGACGGGGGACGGGGCATCTCGCGAACGTGTTTGTACGCGATCGATACCGGTGAATCGCCTTCGAACGGCCGACGTCCGGTCAGCGTTTCGTACAGCACGATGCCGAGCGAGTAGATGTCCGATCGCCCGTCGAGCGGAAGTCCCTGAGCTTGTTCCGGCGAAAGGTAATAGGCAGTGCCAAGGATCGTTCCGGTTTGCGTCATCGTGCTTCCGGCTTCGGCTCGCGCGATCCCGAAGTCGGTCACCTGAACCTTTCCGTCTTCGGACAGCAAGATGTTTCCGGGCTTGATATCGCGGTGAACGAGTCCGGTGCGGTGTGCGTAGGCCAGTGCGCTCAGCACATCTCGCGCGATGCGCGTTGCATCAGCGATCTCCAGCGGACCTTCATCGGCGAGATGGTCCTTGAGCGACTTCCCTTCCACGTACTCCATGACGATGAAGTTGAAGTCGCCGTCCTTTCCGGAGTCGTAGATCTGGACGATGTTGGGGTGCTGCAGCTTGGCCGCCGACATGGCTTCTCGGCGGAAACGTTCGACGAAGGATTCGTCCCCTGCGTATTGCGGATGGAGGATCTTGATCGCGACCTCGCGACCGAGCTGCGTGTCATCGGCGAGGAAGACGTCGGCCATTCCGCCCACACCAACGCGCCGGACGATCTCATAACGCTTCGCAAGGACCTGGGGCACGCGGCGGCCCGTCGTCCTGCGAGCAGGAGGCTTGCGCGTCATGCGCCGAGTTCGGTCGCCACTAGCCATGGGATCTGGTCACTGTTCCTCTCGAGACTCCCCCGCCGCTGGATACAGCTTGAAGTACTCATCGAGAACTTGCCGGGCTACAGGCGCGGCAACACGTCCTCCGGTGGCTTGTACGCGGCCACCCCCGCGCTCGACGAGCACGGCGATCGCGATGGTTGGGTCTTCGAGTGGAGCGAACGCCATGAACCAAGCGTGCGCCAAACGAGAGCACGCCGGGCCGAAGATGGCGGCTTCGTCTTGCGAGCACGTCGGCTGGTCGGCCGTGCCCGTCTTGCCGGCAACGGCGGGACTGAAGCTCCCCAGAGCGCTTGATGCCGTTCCGGCCGTGACCACGCGTCGCATCATCTGAGCGAGTTGGCCCGCTGCTTCCGGTGAGATCGCCGAGGCTCCGATTCCCGTCCGGATCTCGCGAACCGTGGCGCCGGTGCGGTCGATGACACGTTCGGCGAAGCGAGGACGCGGAACGAATCCGCCGTTGCCAACCGTCGCGGCGACCATGGCCATGCCGAAGGGCGATGCCTGGATGACCCATTGACCGAATCCCGCACGCGCGCGGAAACCGGGAGTGGAAAGCCGCTCGACACGTTCCGTGCCGTCGGCGTTCTTGCTGCGAAGCTCTAGTGGTAGGCAGCCGCTGCGCGTCTGCACGACGTCTGCCAGCGACTCCTCGTTGTCGCAGCCGACGAATTGGGATCCGCCGATCTGGTCCATCCCGAGAGCCTGGGCGGTGTCGTATAGCTGCTCGGCGCCGATGTCCACCGCTACTTGAGCGAAGGCCGTGTTGCACGAGACTCGCAAAGCGTCGGCGAGCGACCCGCCGCAACCGCCCGAACCGTAGTTGTTGATCGCGAACCGGCTGGTCTCTCCCGGCGGCACGTACGCGGCGCTGCTAGGTATCGACGGGGTGTCCGGCGTGTATTTCCCGGACTCCAGAGCCGCTGCTGCGGTAACGACCTTGAAGGTGGAGCCGGGAGGGCGCCGTGCTTGAAGTGCGACCGAGAGCGTTGGCGACGCGGGGTTTTCGCAGGCAATCGCGTCACCGTTCGCGTCTTTTCGCAGTGAGCCGTCGGACAGTCGTTGCAGTCCGAGACCGAGCTCGCAACGAGCACGGTCGGCGGTGCGCCGGTCGTTGGAAGCCAGTTCGTCCGGTTGATACGACGGGTTGGAAGCTGCGACCAACACGGCTCCCGTCTTCGGGTTCAGCGCAACTACGCCGCCTCGTCTGTCACCGAGTGCTCCCAGCGCCGCGCGTTGTAGCCGTGTGTCGATGGTTGAAACGAGCGTGCGGCCGACGCGCGGACGCTGTCGGAAAAGGTCCGCGAAGTTTTTCGCTTCGGCAGGCTCGCCCACGAGATCACCGTTGTAAGCGCTTTCGAGTCCGGTCTTGCCGTAGTGCAGCGACCATTGTCCGACAACGTGCGGGGCTAGATCTGCCGACGGATAGGTGCGTGCGTACAAACAACGCCGTCCCTCTTGTGCTCGAACGCTTTCGGCAAGGA
Source organism: uncultured Actinomycetes bacterium (assembly GCA_963766295.1). Taxonomy (GTDB): domain Bacteria; phylum Actinomycetota; class JAICYB01; order JAICYB01; family JAICYB01; genus JBBDRJ01. The sequence goes on from CAVXYW010000001.1 coordinate 436,260, forward strand.
CCTGTCCATCTATAGACAGGATCGGCCCCCGTTCCCATCGGCACTCCTGGAAGATGCGGAATCGGTTGATGGCGCGATCGCCGTTGGGCGCCACGGGCTCGTTGGATGCGATGTTCTCGGCCCGGATCCCCTGGATCCACCCGGCGCTCGCAGCAACCGCGAGGAGGAGAACCGTTATGAGGCCGGCGATCTGGCGGATGCGGCGGTCCATCTAGACCGACGCCTCTTCGAGATCGGCTGGAGCCTCGGTCGTCGACTCCGAGTTCGAGATCGCCATGAGGCAGGCGAGGATCACGAAGTTCGCCAAGAGACTCGACCCTCCGTAGGACACGAAAGGTAAGGTCACGCCGGTCAGCGGCAGGACGCGGAGTACACCGCCGGCAATGAGTGCGGCCTGAACACCGAGCACGATTCCGAATCCGGAAGCAGCGAGTGCATGAAGGTCGGCGTTGGATCGCAGCGCGATGTAGAACGTGCGCGTCAGGAACAAGACGAATGCCATGACGACAGCGATAACGCCTCCTAGTCCGAGCGTGTGTCCGATCGCAGCCAAGATGAGATCGGTCCATCCGAAGGGGATGAGATGCGGCTGTGCATCCGCTCCGGCCAGCCCCATTCCCGATATTCCTCCCTCGGCCAGCGCGTATTGGCCTTGCAGTATCTGGTAGCCAGATTGAGCAGGATCTCCCCAGGGATTCAGCCAAGCCTCGAACCTCGTCTCCACGTGGCCGAAGGTTTGCAACGCGATGTAGACGCCGGCGGCGAACAATATGACTCCGAGCACCGGGTAGTAAGCCTTTCCCGAACCGATCCAAAGCATCGCCATGAAGGTGAGGAAGAAGAGCAGCGACGAACCGAGATCGTTCTGGCGAACGAAGACGAGAAGTGAAAGGCCGATCACGCCGAGCAACGGAGCTAGATAACGCGGCTCAGGTAGCAACAGCGGACCGATGCGTCGTGTAGCAAGTCCTAATAGCTCGCGACGCTCGGATAAGTACGCGGCGAGGAACAGGACGATCAGAACCTTGGCTGCCTCCCCCGGCTGGAACGAAAGGGGGCCGAATCGTAACCAGAGTCTTGCGCCGCGCACGGTGTATCCGATCCCCGGCAGAAGCGGTGCAACAAGAGCGACGATGCCCAGAAGCGCCAGCGTGTAACGAGTACGCCATGCCGGCCCGAGACCGTTGCGGAACAGATAGAGCACGGCCAGAAAGGCCGCTGTACTGAAGGCCAGCCAACCCGTTTGCAAAGGAGCGAGCGCCTTCCAAGCAGAACTGACCTCCGTCTGGAGGCTGTCGATCGACGCGAGCTGCATGGACCCGATCGCGAAGAGGAGTGCCACCAGCGGAAGCAATAGAGGGTCGGCTCGCGGCGCCCATGCGCGCACACCCACGTGCATCGCCGCGAACGAAGTCAAGAAGCCAAGGAAAGGTAACGCGATGTCGTTGCCGAGCTGGATGTAACCGATCGCGAAGACTACGGCCGTCGCGATGAGCAGTATTAGTTCGCGGAACCTCGGGTGCCTCATCAGGCGTTGAGAGGCGTGACATCGGGCGAGGGCCGGGGGCTGCCCTCCGGAGTAGTGGTCGGCCGGGGCGTCGGTGTCTCCTGCGAACCGAGCGTTCGATTAAGTCTTTCGATCACCCGTTCGGCGTCCTGTAGGGATTCGACAACGATCCCGGATCGCAGCTGCCGGCGGGTGGGGCTGGGGAACTGATCCACCGGCTCGTCCGGATACCGTCGAATGACCTTCCCCGTCGCAGCGGAGTCGTCGTCGCCGGGCCGGCCCTCAAGGACGACGATCGAGCCGCCCCGCGATGAAACCAGCAACGTTGTCGTTGAAGACGCGAGGAACACGACGACTACAACGCCGACGACGACCAGAGCGGCAACCCCGAGCAGGATGCGCCGAGCGACGCGCCGTTGTGGCTTGGGAACAGCCGGCTCGGCCTTTTCCGGCTGCTTTTTCGGAGCCTCGAGCCTTTCGACGACGACTTGATCGTCCTCGTCCGTACCGGCGAGAGGGCCACCGTCGACGTCGACGATTACGACTGAGACGTTGTCTTCACCACCGGCTTTGTTCGCCGCTTCGACGAGTTCCCGGCACGCTTCGTCCGGGTCAATGTTGCGCACGAGCATGTCGCGTATCTCGTCGGCGTCGTGAACCATCCCGTATAGGCCGTCGCTCGCGAGAAGGATCCTGTCACCGGAGCGCAACTGCACGGAACCCATCTCGATATCGAGATCGTCCGTGTCGGCCCCGATCGCTTGCAGCAGGATGTGGCGATGCGGGCTGGTAGCCGCTTCGTCTTCACTGAGCCTGCCTCGGCGCACCCACTCCTGCGCCACGGTCTGGTCTTGGGTCAGCTGTCGGAGCTTTCCTCCGCGGAGCATGTAAGCGCGACTGTCGCCCACGTGCGCGAGCGTCATCTTGTCGTTTTCGATCCAGCCGGCTGTCAATGTCGTGCCCATCCCGGCCAAGTTTTGCTCCGCTCGTCCCCGGTCGAAGACGGCGCGGTGCGCATCACCGAATGCTTCGCGTAGCTGGTCGGACACCTCGTCGCTGGCCGCCAAGCGGTCCTTCCATGACTTGAGTTGCTCGAGCGCAAGTTTCGAGGCGACCTCGCCGCCTTCATGGCCGCCCATACCGTCGGCCACTGCGACGAGCGGCAATGCGTCCGTCAATACGGAGTCTTCGTTGTCCTCGCGGACGCGACCAACATCCGACAGATGTGCGATCCGGAGCTCCATCACGCCCTCGCTTCGAAGTTCGAACGCCCGATCGCGATGTTGTCCCCGGGGCGAAGGACGACCGCCCGGGTAAGAGGACGGTCGTTCACGTACGTACCGTTGGTCGAGCCGAGGTCCTCGACGTACCACTCGCCGTCTGAGTGATAGATGCGAGCGTGCCGGTGCGAAACCGAGGAGTCGGGTACGTGGACATGGCAACCGGCATCTCTTCCGATGATCGTTTCCGGCGGCACGAGATCCGTCGTTTGCGGTCCGCCGCCTTCGGTGAGGACGAGACGCGACGCGATGCGGCGCCCACGTACCGGCGCGACCGGCGATATGCGGCGGGTCGTTGCGTGGGCAAGCTCGCGTGCTTCCATCCAGACAACGACGGCCAGCAGGAAGTAGATCGCGCCAAGGAGTACGACCTTGCCCAACGGGCCGGTCAGGAGTTCGGTCACTGACTGATCAGCCTCGTCGAAACTCCACGACGGTCGACCCCAGGGAGATCCGGTCCCCGTCGCGGAGCGCATGCTCGTGCACCACGGAACCGTTGACGTAGGTGCCGTTTGTCGACCCGAGGTCGCGAAGGGTGCATGTGCCGCTCTCGTTGATCACTTCGGCATGATGCCGGGAAATGCCGGGGTCGGCCACGACCAAGTCGTTGTCCGACTGGCGGCCGATCCTGATCCGCCGTTCGATGGGCAGGGTCTTCGCTGGCTGGTCGTCCAACAGCAGAACCAAGGTCGGGGGCCCGGACGGGGCGGGCGCAGGCTCGGGGGCCGCTTGCGGAGCCGAAGGCTGCACAGCCTGCGGCGCGTCGTCTTCGGCGCGGAGGGAAACGGCCTCTGCTTGGATCCGGAACTCGCCTTGTCCCAGCTTTCCGTCGGTTGCGAAAGATACGCGCGGTGAGTCCGGAAGTGCCCATTGACGTTGCCGCGCTGCTTCGCCGACGAAGATCTCGAGCTCCTCGATCAACTTTGCCTCGAGGTTCGCGAGCCGTTCGTAGTCCTGATGTCCGATCGTGATCCGGTAGACGTTCGGAACGTATGTGCGACGCAGCGCGACGGTGCGCCCATCCTCCATGACTCGGAGGAGACGCTTGCCGATCTCGACCGGATGCACGCCGGAGCGAAACAGCCGGGCGAAGAATCCTTCCACGGCGCGCTCCAGACGTTCCTCGAATTGCCCGATAAGGCTCACAGTGTCCTCGGGTCCCCCCGCGGAAAGCGGAGAAAAGTATACGGCTGTGGTCGTGTGTCAAACTCCGCGGGTCCTGCACGGGTTCACGCAGGTCAAGTGCCCCTCCATGGGGGCCGGTACACTGCCTTTCGCCGCGCTAGGAGAAGTATCCCAGGGCTCGTGGTGGAACGGCAGACACGCAGGTTTCAGGAACCTGTCCTGGAAACAGGGTGGGGGTTCAAATCCCCCCGAGCCCACCAATCCTCGCTTCGGCAAGCAGCGCCTCAGCGATGACGCTTCGTTCTAGCCCTCATCGAGAAGCGGGAAGACGTCGGTCCCGAAGCTCGCGATGATCTCCGGGTGATGGACGGGAAGCCCAGAGAAGATCACGTGCTGGGCTCCCGCATCGATCAGCTTGCGCGCCGGTTCTACCGCAGCGTCGCCGGGCGGCGCGATGGTCAGAACCGTCCGTTCGATCTCGTCGTAGTCGCGCCCGAGGTCGTCGCAGTGGCGCTTCAGGACGTCGAACTTGTGCGAGATCTCTTCGGCGTTGCCGGAGACGTTGCAAGCGTCGGCGTACTGCGCGACTAGTCGCAGTGTCTTCTTCTCGCCGCCTCCTCCGACCATGATCGGGGGCCGGGGCCGGCTGCAGCGGCTGGGGCGAGCAGATCGTTTCGTCCAGCGTGTAGTGCTTCCCTTTATAGGGGCCGTTCTCGGGCGACCACATCTGATAGGCGATCTGCAAAGCCTCCTCGAGGCGCTCGAACCGCTCGCTCACCGGTGGGAAGGGAACGCCCAATGCGCGATGCTCCCGCTCGAACCAGGCAGCCCCAATACCGAGCCAGGCCCGTCCCTTGGACAGGACGTCCAGCGTCGTCGCCTGCTTGATCAGGACGGCCGGATGCCGGTAGGTGACTCCGGTGACCAGGGTGCCGAGGGTGATCCGTTCGGTCACGCCGGCCAGATAGGACAACGTCGTGTACCCCTCGAGCATGTCCAGTTCGGCTTCGCCGATCATCGGCAACTGGAAGAAGTGGTCCATCACCCACAGTGAAGAGAACCCCGCTTCATCCGCGGCTCGTGCAACCTCGGCCAGCACATCTGCCTGGTTGTCGGGCGAGCCGGCCCAGCTGAACCACGGGATCTGCAGACCGAACTTGACCATTCGTCCCCTCCTAGAGAAGGCGGCCAGTCTATTTACGTGTGATCGAACGGCGCTTTAGATCCCGAGCGTCTGCTTCGCTCTCGCCGTCGCTTCGGCGTACATGTCTTTCGTTGGCACACCCGTTGCCTTTGCGGCTGCAACGCAATCGGCAAATTCCGGTGCAACGTTCACGATCTCGGCGCCCAGACGTCCGACCTTCACGCGCACTCGTTGTCCACCGACGTCCACCGTTATCGATTCCCGATCGAGAACCCAGCGCGTCGTATCGCGACGACGCACACCGAGTGTTGAGGTCTCGCGGAAAATGACCTCTGTGATTCGAGGCTCGTCGGCGTGTGCGACGAGAACCGAAAGTAGGAACGCCGGACGCGAGCGTTTCATCACGATCGGCATGACCCACGCGTCGAGCGCGCCGGCACCGATCAGCTGCTCGATCGCGTGACCGACCGCCTCAGGGGTTTGGTCGTCGATATTCGTTTCGAGCAACACGCACGTTTCTAGATCCGGACCGCTCGTGTCGCTTCCGATGAGCACGCGGGAGATGTTGGGCGTGACCGAGCGGCGTTGTCCGCCACCCACACCGGTGGCCTCCAGCGTCATATCGGGAAGCGCACCGAAAGTTGTGCCGTGGCCGACAAGGATCGCGGCGCCCGTCGGCGTCACCAGCTCGTCGGATGAATCGACGCCCCTTAAGGGGACTCCAGCGAGCAGCTCGACGGTCGCCGGGGCCGGCAACGGTAGCGTTCCGTGTTCGGTGACGATCGACCCACTGGGCACCGGCACGCGAGCGGCATGCACCTTTTCGATTCCCAAGTGGTCGATCGCCGCACAAGCACCGGCGATGTCGGCAGCCGTATCGGCCGAGGAGAGCTCGTGGAGATGCACGTCGTCCGGATCGGTTCCGTGCACGGCCGCCTCAGCCCGGACGAGCTCATCAAGCGATCGAAGCGCTCGGGCGCGAGCTCGTTCGCTGAGATCGGCTCCCTCGAGCGCGGCGCGCTGCCGCTTCACATCGAAACGCTCGGATGTGGTTTTGACCTCTGCCCGCAAGCACGCGATCCCGCCCCGTTCGTCGTCGACGAATGCGACGGTGCAACCGAGGTCGAGTGAGTCGATGACGCTCGCGATGCGGGACTCCACATCGATGGCGAGCTTTCGTCCGGCGTGCGCCAGTGCAGCGAGCAAGATGTCGCCCGAGATCCCGTTCGCGAGATCGAAGTACGCGACTCGAGTCATTTCTTTCGCGTGATGAGGGCGGCGAAGAACCCTGCCCCGAAGCCGTTGTCGATGTTCACAACGACGACTTGTGGAGTGCAGGAGTTGAGCATCCCCAGCAACGCCGCCAAGCCTCCGAAAGAAGTGCCGTAACCGATGGATGTCGGTACGGCAACGATCGGCAGACCGGTCATCCCACCGACAACCGTCGGCAACGCACCCTCCATACCGGCGACAACCACGAGCGCATCGCAACTACGTATGCGATCGAGCTTGGACACCAAGCGATGGATCCCGGCAACGCCGACGTCGTAGATGCGATCGACGGTCGCGCCGGCCGCGTCGGCAGTGAGGGCGGCTTCCTCTGCTATCGGGTAGTCGGCCGTACCGGCGGCGATGATGCCGATCGTTCCCGCGGCGACAACGGGATCGCGCGCGACCCGGATGATCGAAGCGTCGGAGAAGAACTCGGCTTCGGGCGCTACCGCGCGGACCGCTTCGAACGCTTCGCTGTTCGTCTTCGTAACGAGTACGGGCCCCGCATTGCGATCGCGCAAGCGCTCGACGATGTGTGCGATCTGCTGCGGAGTCTTGCCTATACCGAGTACGGCCTCGGGAAGTCCCCAGCGCTCTTCGCGATCGTGGTCCAGGTGCGCGAAATCGGCGGGTTCCCATCTGTTGTCAGATTCCATGAGAGCCAGTCTGATGGTTTATTCGGCCAGTTAGTATCGAAGGCCCATGCCTACCGGCCCGGACCTCATTGCCGTAGTTCTAGGCGCGCTCGCGCTCATCGTTTCCATAGGGGTATTCCTTTCTTTCGCGGCCGTGCGGCGCCGACTGATCATGCTGCAGGGCCGGGGACGCCAGGAGGACCTGCTCGAGGCGGTTTCCCGACAGGTCGAAGAGGTCCGTGGGTTGCGCACGGACATCAAGCAGCTCGCCGAAGACCTGCAGACCCTCGCGGAGGCGTTCCGCGGTGCGCTGCAGCGCTTCGCCGTGTACCGCTACGACGCCTTCGAGGACATGGGCGGCCAGCTGTCCTTTTCAGCAGCGCTGCTTAACGATCATGGAGATGGACTCGTCATTTCCTGCATCAATGGACGCCAGGAGGCGCGCACGTACGCGAAACCCATCCAGCGCGCAACGTCTGCTTACAACTTGTCTCCCGAGGAGCAGGAGGCGATACGCCTTGCGCTCGCACCGCTGGCGGGTTAGGACTCGACGATGAGCAAGCCGACCTTCGGTTTCCTCGGCCCCCCTGGAACGTTCACGCAAGAAGCTGCACTCCAGGTTGTCGACCCCGAGAACGCCGAGCTCATCTACTACCCGTCGGTGGACGAAGTGATCCTGGCGGTGAACAGCGGCGATGTGCAGCAAGGGATGGTGCCGATCGAGAACTCCGTCGAAGGGACAGTAAACGCCACCGTCGACGCACTAGGTTTCGAGACCGAAGGGCTGAGCATCCACCGTGAGGTGATCCTCAATGTGCGATTGCATCTGCTCGGCCGCTCGGGAACCGATCTGGGTGCGGTTAAAGAGGTCTACTCGATGCCACACGCAACCGCGCAATGCCGGCGTTGGCTCCGGGAAAACATCCCGAGACGCGAAGATCGTCGCAGCCAACTCGACGGCCGAGGCAGCCGGCCGTGTCGCATACGAAAAGGGTTCGGCGGTTGCGATCGGACCTAACCTGGCAGCGCAGCTTTTCGCTCTCGAGGTCATCGCGCGTGACGTTACCGATCACCCGGAGGCGGAGACGCGCTTCGTCGTTATCGTCCAAGGAGCCATCACCACCTCCGTCCGGTCGTGACAAGACTTCTCTCGTCGCTTTCATCGCCGAGGACAAACCCGGTGCATTGCTCGAGATACTCACGGTGTTCGCGGAACGCACGATCAACCTGACCAAGCTCGAGTCCCGACCGACCAAGCGCGTGCTCGGCGAGTACTGCTTCTTCATCGATCTGGAAGGTCACATCAACGACGGTCCCGTGTCCGACGCGATCAAGATCCTCGATGGGCAGGTGGCCAAGCTGAAGTCGCTGGGTTCGTACCCGCGAGCAGTAGGACGCCTGGACGCCGAGCGCCTTGCGCGGCGCGCAAGCGCGGCGCAGGCCCGGCCCGGATCGGAGTAATCGGCGGTGCTCGACCTCAAACGGCTGCGCGACGTGCCCGAGGAGATGCGAGCTGCGCTCGCGCGCCGCGGGGCCGACCGTCTCGTCGACGACGTCCTGGCCGCCGATGAGCGGAGACGGGACGTTATCCACAAGATCGAGGACCTGAAGCGCGAGCAAAACGCCGTAACCAAGGAGATCGGGCGTGCAGCGCCTGAGGAACGTGAACCACTGCTCGAGCAGGCCAAGGACTTCAAGTTTCGAGATCGAAACCCTCGACCCGAAGCTTCGCGATGCGCAGGAGCAGCTGGACATGCTCGCGGCCGGGCTCCCGAATATCCCGCACGAATCGGTGCCGGACGGTGAGAGCGACGATGACAACGTCGAGCTGCGACGCTCTGGCGAGCCTGCACAGATCCCGGGAGCCGAAGATCACTTGGACGTCGGCCGACGACTCGGTGTGATCGATACGGACCGCGCCGCTCGCGCATCTGGTTCACGATTCGGATACCTGTTCGGCGCCGCCGTTCACCTCGAGTTAGCGCTCATCCGGTTTGCTATGGATCAACTGGCGACCAAAGGCTTCGTACCGGTGGTCACCGCCGGTGCTCGTCCGGCGTGAGGTTATGTACGGCGCCGGAGCGTTGCCCGGCGACGAAGCGCAGTACTACGTGGTGCAGGACGGGCTTTATCTAACGGGAACGTCGGAACAGGCACTAGCGGCCATACATATGGAAGAGGAGCTCGACGTCGAAGAGCTGCCCAAGCGCTATGCGGGATTCTCGACGTGCTTCCGTCGCGAAGCCGGTACGTGGGGAAGAGATACGCGGGGGATCTTCCGCGTCCATCAGTTCGACAAGGTGGAGATGTTTTCCTTCGCCGCGCCGGACGCTTCATGGGACGAACACGATTTCCTCGTAGCGATTCAGGAAGGTCTTCTGCAAGCGCTCGACATCCCATACCGCGCGATGAACGTGTGTATCGGCGAACTGGGATCCCCGGCCGCGAAGAAGGTCGATCTCGAAGCGTGGTTCCCAGAACAACGCCGGTACCGGGAGGTTATGTCCTGCTCGAACTGCACGGACTATCAGTCGCGCCGGCTGCAGATCAGATTGAAAGGCAAAGGGGTCAAGGGCATGTTGCCCCACACCCTCAATGGAACGGCTTTTGCAGTTCAGCGCACCGTTGCGGCGATCTTGGAGAACTTCCAGGAGGCGGGCGGTGACGTGTCGATCCCTAAGGTGCTCCATGCCTACATGCCTGAGGGCGTAACAAGGATCTCCTCGGGAGACGCGTAGTCGCCGAGCGACTTTTGGCCGCCTTACGCTGATAGCGGAGGAGTGGCCGAGCGGACGAAGGTCCCCGCCTTGAAAGCGGGTGTGCTGAAAGGCACCGTGGGTTCGAATCCCACCTCCTCCGCTCATCTGCCTAATCGTGGCCGACCAACGAGCGGTCCCTACAATCAATTAGGTAAATGGAGGAGTCGCATAGTCCGGCCTAGTGCGCCCGCCTGCTAAGCGGGTTGGGGGTGAAAGCTCCCTCGCGGGTTCAAATCCCGCCTCCTCCGCTGCACTTTGAGTACCGTGTGTCGTTCAATGGGGCCGCTAAAGCGGCATCCTGAATTGTTGCGCCCGTAGCTCAACTGGACAGAGCGTCTGGCTACGGACCAGGAGGCTGGGGGTTCGAGTCCCTCCGGGCGCGCTTGACCATCTATCCATGCGATTTAGGCGCCCGGCAGGAAAATGACGCCTCCACGTAAGCGAAAGCCGACAGGCCGGACGAGCGGACCTTTTCTTTCGCGTAAGGAAGCCGCGGAGCGAGCCGGCGTGCACGTGAACAGCATCGCGGCCTGGGAACGCAAGGGATTGCTGACCGTCCATCAGATCGAAGTGGACGGAGCGACGGAGTCCCGGATCGAACAACGTGAACTGGATCGGGTTCTCGCAGAGCGCAGCGGATCCGGCACAGCGGCGGCAGAAAAGAAGCGTTCGAGCAGGGCTGCCCCCACGGACGAGGACCTGGCCGAAAAACTGAAAGTCGAAATCAAGGCGCGAGAAGAAGCCGAACGGCGTCTTCGAAAAGTAGCCGAACGTGCTCATGTCGAGCGAGAAGCGGTGCGGAAGGCAAGAGCTGAAGCAGATCGCGTGGTCAGGTCCCATGAGTTGGAAGGCGAACAGCCGAGGCGTGAGTGGGAGGAGATCGAGGCCGCTCGCTCAGCTCTCGCTCAAGAGGCCGAAGTGTTGGATCGTTCTCGCCAGGAGTTGATCGACTGGCGCCAGCAGATGATGGACGAGAACGACAGTGCACGCCATGCGATCAACGCCGAGAGCAAGGCAATCCATGACGAACGGCAAGCGCTAGAGGCGGAACGCACCGCGTTAGTTGAATCCCTTCGAGCACGCGAGAGCGAACGCTCCCAGATACAGGCCAATGCAGAGACGCAGGGTAGCCAGCTATCGGCGGAACTTGAGCGCCAAAACGAGGAGTTGCGCGCGCAGTCGGTGATGGAGCGGCGGGCACTCGAAGAGGCCGCCGTCAGGGAGCAGGAAGCCATCCGCCTCCGAGACGAAGAGTCCCAATCGCGCAGCGCCGCTGAGGGACGCGAGGCGGAAGCCGTTTCTGCCATTGAAGCCCACGAGGATGCTCGGAGGGTTGCTGAGGAGCAAGCGCAATCGGCGACGGCAGAAGCGCAGAGACAAACGGATGCTCGAACCGAAGCCGAGACTCGTGCTGAAGAGTCCAAGCGAGAGGCCGACGAGTTGCGTGTGCAGCTCTCGCAAGAGATCGAGTCCCTGAGGTCCGAGCTCAACCAGGAAAGAGCTCGCCGTGAAGCGGCCGAAGCTCGGGCTGTGACCTCCGACGAGACGGTCGAAGAGGTTCGCGGAAACCACGAAAGCGAGCGCCAAGCTCGAGAAGAGGCAGAGCAACGCGCGGAGGCGGCGGAGCTGCGCGAGCGAGAAGCGCTTGCCAACGCACAACGTGAAAGCGAAGAGCGCAACGCTGCCGAGATCCGCGCGCAGACGGCCATTCGCGCATCGGAGGATGAGAGAGAAGCTCGCGACACGGCGGAGGAAGAGGAGCAGCGAGTCCGGGGGGCGCTTGAAGAGCGTCTGCAGGAGGTAGAAGCGCGGATCGCCGACGCAGAGGCTCGTGCCGTCACCGCAACCGAAGAAGCCGCCAAAGACAGGGAGTCTCGCCAAGCGGCCGACGACCGAGCCGCGCAGGCGCTAGAGGAAGCTAGGGTCGCCGCGGAAGAAGCTCAGACCGAGAGGCAGGGCCGCTGGGCGGCGGAGCGCCGCGAGCAAGCAGCAATCGAGGCGATCGATGCCGAGCGTGAGGCTCGAAGTGAAGCGGCGCGACGAGCGCAGGAAGCTAACGAGGCCACGCTAGCCGAGGCTCAAGCTCGTTCGGTTGCCGAAGAGGCCGTAAAAGAAGCAACGGAGCAGGCCCGTTTGGAAAGTGTTGCACGCACTGAGGCCGAGCAACGAGCGCAGAGCGCGCTCGAGCAAGCGCAACGCGAGCGCGAGAAGCGAGAGGACGCCGAGCGCCACGTCGAGGCTGCACTCGAAGAAGCGCGGACCGAGCGCGAACGCGGAAAAGGCGAGTGGGCCGGACGAGAAGAAGCACTGCGAGAGGAGATCCAAAGGCTCGATGACGCGCTCGCGGACTCCTTGCGCAAGCAGGGCCGGCTCGAGGCGACCGCACGAGAGCAAGAGGAGAAGATCAACGCTCTTCGTGCTGCACTTAGAGAGCTGCAGCGCGATCAGATGCTCGGAGCCCCGACGAACGATGATCCGGGTGAAGAGTCACCGGCGAGGCGAGAACCATCTGTCCCTCAAGCTAAGTCCACGAAAGCCACCTTCCGCGAGCTACGCGAGCGAGCTGCGCGATATCTTCGGGACGAAGGCTCGGACGTTTGAACGCAGCTTTCCTAGTCGGAAACCCAAAGTCTGCGCGGGTTTGAGAAAGACGAAGTGAAAACACGTCGCCGAGAGCTGCTGCCGGTCGCGCTCGTCGCTCTTGCGATCGTCCTGAATCTCATAGCGTTGAGCGCGCAAAAGCTCTCCGTCCAGAACCTCAACGACAGCGACGTTCACCTGCAGATGATCCGGTGGGCCGAGTTCCGCATCGGCTCGGGCAACACGCCCTTCGATGGCTGGTTCCCGTTCCTGCAGCTCGGCTCCCCCTTCTTCCATCACTACCAAAGCCTTCCGCACATCATCGCCGGATTCTTTGCCGTTCCGTTCAATGCGCAAGACGTTTTCGGCTGGAGTCTGTATCTACTGCTCTCGTTCTGGCCGCTGTGCATCTACATCTCAGCGCGCTTGATGGGACTGAATCAGTGGACGGCGGCTCTCGCGGGCTTCATCTCGCCGGTCATAGCAAGTGTGACCGGTCTGGGATTTGAGCACGCTTCTTACTCCTGGCAGGGATATGGAGTGTGGTCCCAACTGTGGGGCATGTGGCTGCTCCCTCTTAGTTGGGGCTTCGCGTGGAAGTGCGTTCGAGAGGGGAAGTCGTACGTGCCCGCGGCTTTGACGTTGGCCCTGACGTTCTCGATGCACCTCATCACCTCGCTCTTCGGGCTGATGTGGATCGTGGTCCTGCTCCTTGCGAAGCCCAGCGAGCTTCGCGAGCGCGGAAAGCGGGCTGCGATCCTTGCCACCTCAGGCGTGTTGATCGGGTCCTGGTTGCTCGTGCCCTTCATCTTGGACAACAAGTGGACGGGAGCGACCGAGTACGGCCCGGGCACGCCGATATTCGACTCTTACGGTGCAGGAAGGGTGTTGTCCTGGTTGTTTACAGGAGAACTCTTCGACGTAGGCCGTTTGCCGATCGTGACCGTCCTGCTCGGTATCGGTTTCGTCGTTGGGCTGCTGCGATTTCGTCGCGAGGAGCTGTCACGCGCGCTCGTCATCGCGTTCACGGTGAGTCTTCTCCTGTACTTCGGGATGCCGACGTTCGGATGGATCCTCCGATTCCTTCCTTTGATCGACAACATCCCGCTCGAGAGATTCGTTCTGGCTGTCCACATGTCCGGGATCCTGCTGGCCGCGATGGGGCTTCGATACGTTGTTAACGCAGCACGTGGGATACCGCGCGCTATGTCGCGACTCTCGGGTGTTCGCTGGGCTCCCGCCGGCGCTGTAATCCTTGTATGTCTGTTGCTTCTTCTTCCCGTCTGGATCAATCGGATCTCCGGCGACAGGCAGGGTGGGTCGTGGGTGAAGAGCCAGATCGCGGCCGACCGTTTGGACGGCGCGAACGTGAAAACTCTCATCGACCGCATCCGTTCCATGGGAGGCGGACGAACGTATGCAGGTTTGCGAGCGAACTGGGGTGGTCAATACAAGGTGGGATCGGCCACGGTTTACTCGATCTTGGCCAACAACGACATCGATGCGATCGGCTTCACGCTGCGCACACCGTCGCTTTCATCGAACATCGAGGTGCGGTTCGACGAAGGCAATCCGGCGCACTACGAGATGCTCAACGTGCGCTACCTGATGATCCCCGCAGACAGGCGGCCGCCGGTAAAAGCGGAGTTGTTGGGGAGAGCAGGAAATCACACGCTCTGGCAACGCGATACGACCGGCTACTTCGACGTCATCGACACCTCGGGCACCGTAACGGCCGACCGAGCCACCTTGGGACCGGCGATGACGGAGTTCCTGCGGTCGACCAATCCCAGCCGGCACGTCTACCCGACCGTCGCTTTCAACGGCCGACCGGCGGCGAAACCTACGGTGCAAGGCCGCGCGCCGGATTCGCGTGCGGGCACGGTGGTCGAGTCGTCGGAGGATCCGCGCAATGGTGTGTATTCGGCAACTATCGAGGCGGAGCGGAAAGCGGTGGTGTTGTTGAAATCGTCCTTCGACCCGGGATGGTCGGTCGAGGTGGACGGAAAGAGTGCGACGCCGCAGATGATCGGGCCTTCGTTCGTCGGTGTGGAGGTTCCGTCCGGCCGGCACGATGTGAGGTTTGTCTACAGAGTGATTTCTTACCACTGGATCCTGTTCCTCCTTGCAGCGTTGACACTCATGGCCCTTGTCTTCCGCGACAGGATCGCAGCGAGGTTCGCCGTGCGCCGCGGCATGGGACAGCGCTCCTCGGTTGCGGAAGTCGAAGAGCCTTCGCTGACGTGACGGAGAACTTCGATTACTCCAAGCGACTGCAACGTCTCGAGCTGGCCCGATGGAAGCGCGTGCTCGACGTGCAACGTCCGTACCGGAAGAATCTCCAGCGCCTGAGGTTGGGCTTCACCCTCGACGTGGGCTGCGGAATAGGACGGAACCTACTTCACCTGGCCGGCAATGGAGTCGGTGTCGATCACAACGCCGATTCGATATCCGTCGCGCGAACGCGTGGGCTTGAGGCGTATCTGCCGGAAGAGTTCAAGCAGTCACCTCATGCCAAAGCGGAAAGTTTGATTCGCTTCCTTGTGCACACGTGGTCGAGCACATGACGACATCCGAGGCGATCGGGCTACTCAGTGAGTATTTGCCCAATGTGAAAAGGCTTGGGCGCGTCGTTGTGATAGTTCCGCAGGAAGTCGGCTTTCGTTCCGATGCGACGCACGTCCGATTCGTGGACTTCGACGACTTGGCGGAATTAGCTCGTACCGCCGGCTTGGATGTCGAGCGTGTGTACTCGCAGCCATTTCGGAGGTTCGTGGGCAAGGTGTTCAAGCACAACGAGTCCATCCTCGTTGCCCGCGTTCCCTCCAGCGCGTGACTGGAGAGCTAATGAGCCGGCGCAGTCCCCTTCCCGAGGGTGCACTTGCCGTTGGGGCCGGGCTCGTTGTGAACGGAGCGATGGCCTACGGGTTCCTTCTCCTGACGGCGCGAGCGCTATCGCCGGCGGATTATTCGTCGCTTTCGGTTCTTTGGGCTGTCTCTTTCACCATCGGGCCCGGACTGTTTTTTCCGCTGGAACAAGAGCTGGCCCGCGTCGTTGCCGCCCGAAGAGAACACGGCCTCGGCGCCAGCGGCGTCGTTCGCCAGGCCGCGCTGGCAGGTGGCGTTTTCGTCGTGCTGTTGATCGCTGCTGCAGTGGCAGTCCGCGGGCTTCTGATAGATCGGTTGTTCACCGACTACGCAACGCTCGCACTTGCGCTCGTTTTGTCCTTCGTCAGCTTCTTTGTACTGCATGTGATCCGCGGCGTTCTGTCGGGCTCCCGGAGCTTCGTGTCTTACGGAGTCGTTTCGGCTGGAGAAGGCCTGGCGCGTATGGGAGTTTGTGTCGTCCTGTACTTGGTTGGCTCGAACGCGCCGGGTCCATATGGCATAGCTCTCACACTCGCGCCTTTGGTTGCGTTGCTCGTGTTCATCCGCCGCGTCAGATTTGTCGATGGCGGTCCAACAATCGAATGGGTGAAGCTGGGCGAGCAGATCGGTTTTCTCCTGGTCGGAAGGTCTTTTCTCTGCTGCTCGTAAATCTCGGGCCGGTCGCGGTTCAGCTATTGGCTCGACCGGAGGAGAGCGACGCTGCCGGCCGTTTCCTTGCTTCACTCGTGGTCACAAGGGTGCCGCTCTTCATGTTCTTTGCCGTGCAGGCCGCTCTGCTACCTAAGCTTGCCGCGCAGGCGAGCCTTGGTCGATTCCAGGAGTTCCGGTCGACGATCGGTCGGCTCGTCTTCGCGCTCGTGGTTGTTGGTGTTGTGGCGGTTGGCGGCGCCTTCGTAATCGGTGGATTCATCGTACGAACGCTCTTCGGTGCTGCCTACGAGCTTCCAAGCGTAGACCTCGCGCTGCTGGCTGCTGCCGCCTCGTTTTTCATCTTGGCTTTGGCTATGGCATCGGCTCTTATTGCGCTGAAAGGTCCGGCGCTAGCGGCTGCCGCCTGGCTGGCCGGAAACGTCGCGTATGTCGTGGTCATCGCACTCGGATCCGACCTGTTCGTACGTGTTGAAGTGGGCTTCCTTATCGGGTCGGCCATCTCCGCAGTAGTGATGGGAATGCTGCTCCGTTTGCGTCTTGCTTCTCCGGACAAACTCCTAACCGCGCGCGGACCGGAAGTGGCAGCAACCATCCCGCCGGTCGTGATCGAGCCGTGACGCTGGTCAGCGCAGTTGTCCTTGCGTGGCAGGACGAACCCTGGCTCGAGGAATGCATTGACGCTCTCAGCGCAACCGAAGGTGTGGATGTCGAGATCCTCGTTGTCGACAACGGCTGCACCGACGGTGCCGTTGAGGAACTAAGGGAGCGCAGCAACGTCCGAGTCTTCACAGCGGACGAGAACCTCGGGTTTGCCGGTGGTTGCAACTTCGGTGCGCGGCACGCGTCCGGTTCCGTTTTGGTTTTCGTCAACAGCGACGCGATAGTCAGGCCCTACACTCTCCAGGAGCTCGTCAAATCCTGCTCACCGCCCGACGTGGCAATCGCGAGCGCCAGCGTGCGTCTTGCCGAGGAACCGGATCGGATCAACACAGCAGGTAACCCGATCCACTACTTGGGTTTTAGCTGGACCGGAGGTATTGGCGAGTCGGCCGACCATTACTCGAGCCCGCGGATGATCGCCGGTGCCACTGGTAGTTGCATGGCGCTGCGCCGAGAAGCTTGGGAAGAGCTCGAAGGATTTTGTGAGGAGTTTTTCGCCTATCACGAAGACGCCGAGATCAGTTGGAGGGCGTGGATCTCCGGCAAGAAGGTGGTCTATGCTCCCGAAGCGGTCGTGTTGCATCACTACGAGCCTTCTCGCAATCGCGAGAAGAGCTACCTGGTCGAGCGTAACCGGGCGGTTTTCGTCCTGACTCTTTATGAGCGCAGGACGCTGCTGCTTCTACTGCCGCTGCTCCTTGCCGTCGAGCTGGGCCTGCTGATGGTCTCTGCGATCCAGGGTTGGTTGCCCGAGAAGGTTCGCGGGATCAGATGGCTGCTGAGCCATATCCGTTGGCTGCGGGAACGAAGATCCCATGGTTCAGCAGGTGCGATCAGTCGCGGACAGAGACGTGTCTGCCCTCCTCTCCTCGGCGCTTGCCGAAGAACTCGTGCCCAGACCTGTCGCATTGGTCGGTAATCCTTTCCTGGCTGCTTACTGGTGGTTTGTTCGAAGAGCCCTAAAATTCTGAGATGACGCTGGACGGCGCCAAGATCGCAGTCCTGATACCTGCGTACAACGAGTCGAAGCAGGTCGGCTCGGTGCTTGCCAGCCTGCCGAAGTACGTGGACGAGGTGTTGGTTGTCGATGACGGAAGCACCGACAGCACTTCTGATGTCGTACGCAAGTTGCCGTGACGACCCGCGGATAGAGCTGGTTCGCTTCGAGCGGAATCGCGGCGTCGGTGCGGCGCTGGCCGAGGGATACATCTGGGCGCGCGACAAAAGATTCGACGTCACGATCTCCGTCGATGCCGACGGTCAGATGGACTGGGAAGACATGGAGCGTTTGATCCGGCCGATCGCAGACGGACGAGCCGACTTCAGCAAAGGCAACAGGCTTCTGTTCCCCAGGGACTGGCCACTAATCCCGAAGATGCGCCTTCTGGGCAACGCCATACTCAGCCTGCTGACAAAGATCGCCTCCGGTTATTGGTCGGTGGCCGACTCACAGTCAGGCTACGTCGCCTGTTCTCGCTATGCACTCGACAACATCGAGTGGGAGCGTTTGTACAAGTCCTACGGACGCGAGAACGACATGCTCATCCGAGCGAATGTCGCGGGCTGCCGTGTTGCAGACATACCGGTTCGTCCTGTTTACGGCGTTGGTGAGAAATCGACCATGAACGCGTTCAGCGTTTTCGTGCGCATAGCCTTCTTGCTCTTCCGCCGGTTCTGGTGGCGTTTGTTCCACCGTTACGTGCTTCGCGAGTTCCACCCGCTGGTGCTCTTTTACATGCTCGCCATCGTCGCGAGTGTGGCGGATCTCGGCATGATCACTTATCTCGCCCTCCGCTGGCTGGACACCGGGCTGATACCGACGTTGCCCGCGCTGGCAGCAACCTTCCTCGCCGTGACGGCGCTCAATTCCCTGTTCTTTGCCTTCTGGATGGACATGCAGGTCAACGAGCCGCTCGCCGTGCGTGTCCCTGAGTATTTCGAGATCCGCTCGGAGTTGTCCGAGGAAGATGCGGCTCGCGATCCCGACCGCCCCCACTGAGGCAAAGCACGGAGCGGGACAGGCTAGAATGCCCACTTCCACCGCGAGAACGCGACCAAACAGGAGGACCCAGTGAGCTCGAGTTCGGCCCATAACCCGCCACCGAAGAGCCGCCGTCGCAGCGTCAAGGCCGCAATCGGAATGGCCGTCGTCGCCCTGGCCCTATTGGCCGGCACGGCCTGCGGAGGCAAGTCCGAGGCGGAACTCGCCAACGACCTGATAGCCAAGGGCCTAGAGGCAAACCGGGACAACAAGCTGGCCGAGGCAGCCAGGTTCTACCGCCAAGCGCTGGTCCACGACCCGGAGAACAAGTTCGCCTACTACAACCTCGGTTTCATCGACCAGAGCGCGGGACGCCCCCGCACCGCCGAGTTCAAGTATCGGCTTTCACTCGAGTCCGACCCCCGTTTCGCGCCGGCGCTCTTCAACCTGGCCACGATCCTGACCTCAACCGACCAGGACGCCGCCGTTGAGATGTACGAGGATCTGCTCGAGATCCAGCCGGACAACGCCGCTGCTCATCTGAACCTGGGATTCGTGCTGCGCGAGCAGGGGGACAACACTCGAGCTGAACGGGAATTCGATCGGGCCGTCGCCCTCGAGCCGAGCCTCCAGGAGCGCGTCGATGCCGCAGAAGAGGCCGGGCCGGACGAGCCCCAGAATCCCTAGGCCGGGCGCTTGACGGGAGGCGTCGAGGCTTCCTCGGCGACGCAGGATGCGGAGCCGGACGGAAGGTCCCGGCTGCCTCCATCGCTGCTTCTAGCTCTGCCGGTAGCTTTCAACCTCTGGTTCCTGCGGGCCGAAGTACGTGTGGTCGAGAACCTGAACGACGGTTCCGTCCATGCCGCCTACATCCGGTGGGCCGGACGGGCGTTTTCCTCTTGGCGTCTGCCGCTGGACGGATGGTTCCCGTTCCTCACGACGGGCGCGCCCGCCTTCCACGAAACATCCAGCTTCCCGCATATCGTCACGGGCTTCTTCGGGCGCTTCATAGGCGGAGATCGCGCTTACTCCCTGTCTCTGTATCTGCTGCTGGCTCTTTGGCCGTTGGCGGTCTACCTGGGTGCCCGACTCCTGGGCTGGCGAGTACGTGCGGCCTTGTCTGCGGCGGTCGTGGCCTCGCTCATCGCGTCCACCGCGGGCTACGGCTACGAGTTCGGCAGCTACACCTTCTCCGGGCTCGGGCTCTGGAGCCAGCTCTGGGGGATGTGGCTCCTTCCGATATCCCTGGGTCTGACGTGGCGCGCCGTCGACCGGGGCCGAACACCGGTCTTGGCTGCGTTGGTGCTATCGCTGACGGTCGTTTCTCACTTCCTGACCGGGTACTTCGCCTTCCTCGCGCTCGCCATCTGGGTCATCGTGCGAGGACGCCGCGAGATCGGGCGCCGGCTGGGCCGAGCGGCCGGCGTGGGCTTGGGGGCGCTGGCGGCGAGCGCCTGGCTCCTGATCCCGGCTCTGATCGATCGGAAATGGGTGGCCGGTCCACTGTTCAGCGAGGCCAATCAGTACATCCGAGACTCGCACGGCCTGCGCAAGGTGCTCGGCTGGCTGTTCACGGGCAAGCTCTTCGACGCCGGGTTCCAGTCGTCGAGGTTCCCGGTAATAACCATCCTGGTGGTCACCGGCATCGTGATGTGCCTGATTCGCTTCAAGCAGGACGTTCGCTATCGAGCCCTACTCGGAGTCTTTGCGTTGTCGCTCGTGCTCTATGCCGGACTGCCGACCTTTGGCTTTGTCCTGGATCTCCTACCCGCGTCCGACAGTCTTCTCTTCCACCAAAACATCGTGGCCGTACACATGACCGGTCTCTTGCTGGCCGGAGTGGGCGGAAGCTTCTTGTTCAACCTGCTAATGGGAGTAGTTCGATCGACGATCCGGCTTCGGCCGGTCGTGGCGGCGGCGGTCGCAGGGGTCCTGGTCTTCGGAGCACTGTCGCCGGCCTGGATCGAACGAGCTCGGTACGCACGGTACGCATCGGGAAGGATCGCCGACCAGGAACTAGCGGAGCTCAACGATGGCGGAGCCAGGACGGGCCTCATAGAGCTCGCTAAGAATCTTGGTAATGGACGCATCCATGCCGGCCTGCCCAGCAACGCGGGTCGTTCATACGTCGTCGGGCACGTCCCGACGTATTCGTCGTTGCTCAATCACGATGCAGACGGTGTCGGCTTCACATATCGCGTTCCGTCGCTCCTGACCAACGTCGAGCCTTACCTGTTCGACCGGAACGGGTTTCAGTTGAACGCTTTCGGCATCAGATATCTGCTCCTGCGGCGGGGTCAGTCGCCGCCGGTAACAGCCGACCCGATCGAAAGCCGTGGTTCGCATGCGTTGTGGGAGGTTCCGACATCGGGATACATCTCCCTCGTAGACACGATCGAGCCCGTGAGGGTCTCGACGGATCGCGAGATCGTGGATGCCTTCGCGAAGTTCCTCTTCTCCCGCGGAATAAGGCAGGGTCTATATCCGACGGTGGCCCTCCGTGGCTCAGCCGCCGGACGACCGACCGCTTCCAGCTCCGATCCACCAACCGGATCGCCTGGGTCGGTAACTCCGGTGGAGTACCGTCCCAACAACGGAGTTTTCCGCGTGCAAGTGGAAGCGGCACGCTCCGCTGCAGTGGTCCTGAAGTCCTCCTACCACGGTCGCTGGAAAGTGACCGTCGACGGGCGCCAAGCGTCCAAGTACATGGTCGCCCCGGGCTTCCCGGCCGTCACGGTCAACGAGGGTGTGCACACCGTTGAGTTCCGGTATGTCCCGGTCGGCTTCTATCCGATCCTCTTCGCGGTCGGCGTGCTGGGGCTCGTCGTGCTCTACCTGGGTACTAACTCCAAAATGCGAAGTCGTCGTGCGAGAAGGACAGACGCCACTAACGAAGCCGGACTTGCTAGCAACTGAAGCCCTGCTTAGCGGCTAGGGACCAACCGGACCGAGCGGCCCGATCAGGTCGGCCGCATAAGGCCCGAGGTTCGAAAAACCGGCTCGTGCCGACGGGCCCGGACCCGCATCCTCGACCTGGAGGGCGATTGCCGGTCCTACAGGCCCACCCGGCCCCGACGGATCGGGAGCAGGGGCCGAGGCCGGGAATGTCGCATTGAGCTCGGCACCGATCGAGGGAGAGCTAGCGAACGTCGTTTGATCTTGCTCGATGCCGTCCTCTCGTGTGCCCCCGGTCGAAACCTGCCCAACAGTGATGGACATGCTGTTCAGGCCGCTCACGTCGCCCGTTTCTGCGTCGGAATTCTCGGAGATGTTCGTTGCATTGATACTCACGTTTCCGTCGGAGACGACGGCTATACACCTGCCCGCCGGAGACGGCGTCGCCACTTGCCGCCGAGCCCTCTTGAACGATGTCGGCGACGTTGTCGCCGTCTTGAACGTTCTGCGCGCGTGCGGGCTGGACAACGGCTGAGATAACCAGAAAAGCGATGGCGAGCGCGTAGGTGACGCGCACGGCCTTGGTTTGCGTAGCGACGCTTGGCAACCTCATCGACCTGATCTCACCCCGCCCCGCCCAATCCAGCTGGGCCGAGCGCTCCTTTCCAGCTCGGAGCGCTCGCCCCGCTAGACGATTCTTACGGGAACGGAACCGGTGGACCTTCGAAGCAGATCTGATCGAACGGACCGGGCCCGAAGATAAGGCAGTTGAATCCGCTAGGACCAGTCGGGCCAACGGCTCCGGTGGCTCCGGTGGCTCCGGTTTCTCCGGTCGGTCCAGTTATGCCGGTCGCGCCGGATGGTCCCGCAGGTCCGTCCGGACCCGTGGCGCCGGTGGGTCCGGTGTCACCTGTCGGTCCGGTTATGCCGGTGCCGCCCGTGGGTCCGATAGGACCGGTCGGGCCGATACCAGTCGGGCCGGTAGGTCCGGTTGCTCCAGTCGGTCCAGAGTCACCGGTCGGGCCGGGAATCTCAGGACCGGTCGGGCCATCGGGACCCGTGTCGCCGGTGGGACCAGTCGGGCCGCTTGCGCCGTCGGGACCAGTCGGGCCATCGGGGCCGCTGAGACCCGTGGGACCGATGTCACCTTGCGGACCCTGAGGTCCGGTAGGTCCGTCGGGGCCGGTCGGGCCCTGCGGGCCTTCAGCCAGCGTTCCGACCTGAACATCCGTCAGTGAATTCGTGAGCTCCAGGTCACCGGACTCAGCATCGGCGTCGACCGAGGTGTTGCTCACGGAGACGTCGGCAGCGCCGACACCCGCAAGGCCAACCACGTTCGAGCCGGCGACGGCGTCGCCGCCGCTCAACTGTGCGTCCTGATCCCAGTCCATCTCGTTGTCGCCGTCCTGGATGATGAAAGCCGTTGCCGGGCCGGTGATATCGGCAGCCTCGGCTCCGCCCTCTCCGTCCTCGGCGGACTCGCCACCGATGTCGGCAGCGCCCGCGTCCTCAGCCGCAACTGCGGCCGAGTCGGCGCCGGCTGGGCCGATTGGGCCCCCACCAAGTGGCACGAATACCGTGCCGGTCGCGCCTGTCGGACCCGTGTCACCTGTGGCTCCGGTGGCTCCGGTGTCTCCGGTCGGGCCGGTCGGCTCAAGGCCGGTCGGTCCGTCCGGACCTGTGTCGCCGGTGGGACCGGTAGCGCCCGTACCGCCTGTGGGACCGGTGGGAGCAAGACCCGTCGGGCCAGTGTCGCCGGTCGGGCCTGTGTCACCCGTGGGTCCGGTGGGGCCAGTGGGGCCTTCGATCTCGGGACCGGTGGCGCCGGTTGGGCCGGTTCCGGCAGTGGGTCCAGTTCCACCGGTCGGTCCAGTGGGTCCGGTGATCTCAGGACCGGTGACGCCGGTCGGGCCGACATCACCCTGGGGCCCGGTTTGGCCGGTCAGGCCAGTGATACCGAGCGGGCCCTGTGGTCCTTGGATACCAGTCGGTCCGGTCGGGCCCTGAACGATCAGGTTCCCAACGCGGATGTTGCTGATGTCGTTGAAGACTTCGATGTCACCGGACTCCGCGTCGGAGTCGGTGGAGTTGTTGGAGACGTCGATGACCGTCGGTCCACCACTCTGAACCGAGCCGACCACGTTGGCTCCGGCAATCGCGTCGCCACCTGCGGCGACCACGTTCTGGTTGAGCTCCAACACGTTGTCGCCGGAGTGGACGATGAAGCCGGTTACTCCGCCGGAGATGTCCTCGGCTGCGGCTTCCGCACCGCCGTCACCCTCACCGCCGTCACCAAAAGTCTCGTCGTCTACGGGGGCGGGGCCGGCAGCGTCCTCGGCACCACCCGCCGCGCCGTCGGTGGACGTGATGTTGAGGTCCTCAGAGGGAGGCGCGTTGGCGATGAGGCAGAGGATGTCCGTGGGGACTGGACAGAAACCCTGCGGGCCGGTCGCTCCGGTCGCTCCGGTCGCACCCGTGGGGCCAGTGTCGCCGGTCGGGCCGACTCCGCCGGTTGGGCCTGTGGCGCCAGTTCCACCGGTCGGGCCGTCAGGGCCTGGTGCGCCTGTTTCGCCGGTTGGGCCTGTTTCGGCCGTCGGGCCTGTCGGGCCTGTTGCGCCGGTCGGGCCATCGGGGCCAGTAGGACCGGTAGGACCGGTGTCACCGGTGTCGGCTGTGGGGCCGGTTGGGCCGGTCGGGCCGCTATCGCCTGTGGGGCCTTCGGGGCCAACGGGGCCACTGGGGCCGGTGTCAGCTGTGGGGCCGGACGGGCCGGTATCGCCCACCGGGCCTTCGGGACCGAAGGGGCCAAGAGGACCGGTTGGGCCGGTGATGCCGATCGGGCCCTGTGGGCCGGGGGGCCCTGTCGGCTGTTCGGTCTGCTCGCCGACGTGGATGTCGGAGATCGTGTTCTCAGCCTCGATGTCGCCGGATTCGGCGCTCGAGTCGCGAGAGTTGTTCTCGACGTTGATCGAGGTGTCGCCTTGGCCGGCCGAGCCAACGACGTTTCCGCCAGCCACCGCGTCTCCACCCTGGAGATCGCCGGACTGACCGCCTTCGAGCTCGTTGTTACCGGCCTGGATGGCGTCGGCGTTAGCCGGCCCCTCGATGTCCTCGCCGGCTCGGGCGTACCCGCCCAACGCGCCGGCTACCAACAGCGGAACAAAAAGAAGGGCGAGCTTTCGCCGCCCTGGAAGAACACGCCTAATTTGGCCCACGGTCACCTACTCCTATGTCGGTTGCAATGACGGATACGCGTGCTGCGAAAGCTGGCCTATTAAAGATGGCGGCGCATACGGGTGTCAAGCTGCTTCAACCTTCGGGGTAAAAGCCCTGGTAGAGGCCCAGATTTGGCTCTTCCTAAACGTCCTTTTTCAGACCTTTCATGACAGTTTCTGGACAAAAGGATTTCGATACCGAAATGTCCCATGTCATCCAGGGCGAGTAGCGCCGTGTTTGGCCAGGCAGCGGGCCGGTGTGCCATAACCTACGCATCCGTGCGAACCCTTATGACACGAAGCCGATATGTCGCCGCGTTGACGCTTCTTACCGTCGCGTCGGCCGCTTGCATCTTCAATCGCGGACCCGCGGCCGGAGTTAAGCCGCCGCCGGAGGCGGACCCGTCTTTGACGGCAAGGGTCGGGTTGATCGTCGCGAACAACACACCTTCTTTTAGGCGCCTAATTGGCTCACCACGACAAAACGGACTTGTCGTTTTGTTCGTGCAGGATCGCGGTCCCGGTGATCGAGCCGGCATTGAAAGCGGCGATGTCATTACCGAGATCGACGGGGATTCTTCGACTAACGCCGAATACGGAGTCGTCCAACTCCGGTCGAAAGACGGTGCACGCCGACAGCTCACAGTTGTAAAGAACAACGGCGATCGCGAAAACGCAACGGTGCAGGCGCGCGTTCCCGGACGCGTTGACTTGGTTGACGTCTATTCAGGACTTATCGATAACGATCCGGACGATGCCGTGTTGCGCTATTTGCGTGCGCAAGCTAGACCCACGAGTGACTTCGATGAATCGGTGGACGATCTCGACCGCGCACTCGAGATCGATGATGAGTTCGCGGAGGCCTTGATACTGCGGGCTGAGCGCCGTTGGACCCAGTCTCGCAACGCGTCCCGGTCCAACGACGAAAGAGAAACGCTTGTGGGCGATGCGCTAACCGATTGGAGAGATGCGCTCGAGATCGAGGAAAACAACACTCGAGCGCTGGCCAGTGTGGCGCAAGCAAGTGCGGTCCTAAACCAGATTCCTTCAGCCAAGAACTTCGCGCAGAAAGCGCTGGACGTCGACGACCGCCTGCCAACTGCGCACTACGCACTCGGCCTTAGTGAGCTCGCCGAGCAGCACGATGCCGAAGCGGCCGAAGCTGCGCGCAGAGCGATCGAGCTCAATCCTTTTGACGTCCGCTTCTATGAATTGCTTGGCAGAACATTCAAGAGGCTCGATCGCGTGGACGACTGCCAGGAAACGATCGAAGCGATCCTCGGGTTGATAAACAGTTCGCAAGATCGGGCTCGTCTTCTCCGAACCTGCATCTAAGTAACGAAAGCGTCTGACGTAGTCGCGAGCGCATCGCGCGTTCGAGAGTTCGGAATGCTCGGTGCGTGTAACGGGTACGTGCGTGTAACGGGTACGTTTTCGCTGTTCTGGCTGGACACCGTCAGCGGCGCCGTGCATCGTTGGAGCCGACCCGGGCACGAGGAGGCGTTTCGATAAAGCAGATCCGTTGGGCCCTCGCCGTCGGTTTCGGAATGTCGTTCTTTCTTGCAATGTCGCTCCTTCTTGCAACGAGTGTTGGCGCTCAGGTTCCACGTCCGGCACAACCGATCTCACCCGCGCTTCCTGGGGAACCCTCCGAAGTTGCGCGCATGGCAAACGGTCCCAGCAACGCAGGAAGCCCGGGCGCGCCCGGGGGCCCGGGTTCACCAGCCCAACCAGCCGGTCCGGCCCAACCCGCCGGTCCCGCGCAACCAGCCCAACCAGCCGGTCCGGCCCAACCCGCCGGTCCCGCTCAACCAGCCCAACCAGCCGGTCCGGCCCAACCCGCCGGTCCCGCTCAACCAGCCCAACCAGCCGGTCCCGCCCAACCCGCCGGTCCCGCCCAACCCGCACAACCAGCCGGTCCCGCCCAACCCGCAGCACCGGCGGCTCCTGCATTGCCAGCTCAACCAGCCGCTCCTGCCGCACCGGCCAGCTCCTGCGGCACCTGCAGCGCCAGCCGCACCGGCGCAACCCGCAGCACCCGCCGCTCCCGCACAACCGGCTGCACCATTAGGTCCGGCACTCCCCGCACAACCAGCAGGCCCGCGTCGTCCTAGAGGTCCGGCCGCACCGGCGCTGCCGGCAGGTCCGGCTCAACCGGGATCGCCGGCACAACCCGCCGCACCTGCTGCACCCGCAGCGCCAGCTCTTCCCGCACAACCGGCCGCTCCCGCACAACCCGCAGCGCCAGCTCTTCCTGCACAACCGGCCGCTCCCGCACAACCCGCAGCGCCAGCTCTTCCCGCACAACCGGCCGCTCCCGCACAACCCGCAGCACCTGCTCTTCCTGCACAACCGGCCGCTCCCGCACAACCCGCAGCGCCAGCTCTTCCTGCACAACCGGCCGCTCCCGCACAACCCGCAGCACCTGCTCTTCCCGCACAACCCGCCGCTCCCGCACAACCCGCAGCGCCAGCTCTTCCTGCACAACCGGCCGCTCCCGCACAACCCGCAGCGCCAGCTCTTCCTGCACAACCGGCCGCTCCCGCACAACCCGCAGCACCAGCTCTTCCCGCACAACCGGCCGCTCCCAGCCCAGCCCGCACAACCGGCTGCTCCCGCACAACCGGCCGCTCCAGCCTTCCCGCACAACCCGCAGCTCCAGCTCAACCCGCAGCACCGGCACAACCGGCCGCTCCCGCACAACCCGCAGCACCAGCTCTTCCCGCACAACCGGCCGCTCCCGCACAACCCGCAGCGCCAGCTCTTCCTGCACAACCGGCCGCTCCCGCACAACCCGCAGCACCAGCTCTACCTGCCACAACCTGCCGCTCCCGCACAACCCGCAGCTCCAGCTCAACCGGCAGCTCCCGCACAACCGGCTGCTCCTGCCTTGCCTGCACAACCGGCTGCTCCCGCACAACCGGCAGCACCGCGCACAACCGGCCGCTCCCGCCTTGCCCGCACAACCGGCTGCTCCCGCTCAACCGGCCGCTCCCGCACAACCCGCAGCACCTGCTCTTCCCGCACAACCCGCAGCTCCCGCGCAACCCGCAGCACCTGCATTACCCGCGCAACCAGCCGCTCCCGCACAACCCGCAGCGCCAGCTCTTCCCGCACAACCCGCAGCTCCCGCACAACCCGCAGCACCTGCTCTTCCCGCACAACCCGCCGCTCCCGCACAACCCGCAGCTCCTGCATTACCCGCGCAGCCAGCCGCTCCCGCACAACCCGCAGCACCTGCACTTCCCGCACAACCGGCAGCTCCCGCACAACCCGCAGCACCAGCCTTCCCGCACAACCCGCAGCTCCCGCGCAACCGGCCGCACCAGCCTTGCCCGCACAACCCGCAGCTCCCGCGCAACCGGCCGCGCCAGCCTTGCCCGCACAACCGGCAGCTCCCGCGCAACCGGCCGCGCCAGCCTTGCCCGCACAACCCGCAGCTCCCGCGCAACCCGCAGCGCCAGCTCTTCCTGCACAACCCGCAGCTCCTGCACAACCCGCAGCTCCCGCGCAACCCGCAGCTCCCGCACAACCCGCAGCGCCAGCTTTGCCCGCGCAACCGGCCGCTCCAGCCTTGCCAGCACAACCGGCTGCTCCCGCACAACCGGCTGCTCCCGCTCTTCCTGCACAACCCGCTGCTCCCGCACAACCGGCCGCTCCAGCCTTGCCCGCACAACCGGCCGCTCCCGCACAACCGGCCGCTCCCGCTCTTCCCGCACAACCCGCGGCGCCCGCTGCACCAGCAGCACCTGCATTACCCGCGCAGCCAGCCGCTCCTGCCCAACCTGCGGCACCAGCAGTTCCGGCACAGCCGGCAGGTCCTGCACAACCGGCAGCTCCCGCAGGTCCTGCACAACCCGCAGCTCCGCGCAGGTCCTGCACAACCAGCAGCTCCGGCAGGTCCTGCACAACCGGCAGCTCCGGCAGCTCCTGCACAACCGGCAGCTCCCGCAGGTCCTGCACAACCGGCAGCTCCCGCAGGTCCTGCACAACCGGCAGCTCCCGCAGGTCCTGCACAACCGGCAGCTCCCGCAGGTCCTGCACAACCGGCAGCTCCCGCAGGTCCTGCACAACCGGCAGCTCCCGCAGGTCCTGCACAACCGGCAGCTCCCGCAGGTCCTGCACAACCGGCAGCTCCCGCAGGTCCTGCACAACCGGCAGCTCCCGCAGGTCCTGCACAACCGGCAGCTCCCGCAGGTCCTGCACAACCGGCAGCTCCCGCAGGTCCTGCACAACCGGCAGCTCCCGCAGGTCCTGCACAACCGGCAGCTCCCGCAGCTCCTGCAGGGCCAGCACAACCCGCCAGTCCCGGCCAGCCCGGGCAACCAGGACAGCCGGGGCAACCAGGACAGCCGGGCCAGCCTGCTCAGCCGGCAGGTCCTGCTCAGCCTGCTGGTCCGGCGCAGCCCGCACAGCCGGCACAGCCAGCCGGTCCGGCTCAACCGGCACAGCCCGCAGGGCCAGCACAGCCGGCAGGCTCGGCTCCCGCTTAGCGCTTAGCGCGACTAGCGGATGAACTGATCGATCGCGTCGACTAGCTCGTCAACGATCTCTTCGCGTTTCGTGCCTCGCACGTTCAGCGAGTGATCTCCACCCTCGATCTTGTGGAGCGTCGCGCTCGAGAGTGAGCCAACGACCTTCTTGAGAAGGACCGGTGTCGCGAACGGATCCCTGGTTCCTTGGAAGAAGAGCATCGGTTTCTTGATCCGTCGCAAGTGCTCGTCTCGCAATCGCTCGGGCTTGCCGGGTGGGTGCAACGGATAACTAAGGAACACCAATCCGTTCGCTGCGAAGCCGTCGGAAACGATGTGCGATCCGATACGTCCGCCGTAAGACTTTCCACCGCAATACAGAGGTAGTCCGTTCTCCCGAGCTGCATCGGCAACTTCGCGGTAGCAGTTCTCGGAAACGTCTTGTGAACCCGGCGCTTTCCGGCCAAGTTCGCGATAAGGAAAGTTGAAGCGAAGGACGGCAACACCTTTCTTTGCGAGCTCGGACGCGACTGCTTTCAACAACAGATCGTTGAGGTCACCGCCGGCGCCGTGCGCAAGAACGAGAACCGCCCGCGGATCGCCTTTGGGGCGATCCCATGCGGCAGTTACTTTTCCGCCACTCCAGTCGACCATTGCCAATCGATTAAGCAGCGGGCGGGACGAACAGCTCGTCGAAGTGCAGTCCGAGCGTCGGATCTCCTTCGAGAGTTACACGTCCCATAAGGAATGCTTCTTGGCCGATGAAGTCGCCCGTGGTCATACCGATCCACGTATCGCGATCGAGCTCGAGTCTCCATTCCGGCTGGTGTCCCAGTGTCCCCTCGACGATCTCGCACGTTCCGTCGGCGATACGGATCGTCCATGTGCCTCCGCCGTTTCCAGTGATGTCGAATTGGTAATCGGCTTTGATGCCCTTGGCGCGTTCGGCGTTGAAAACCATCGGCAACCCCTGGAACACCATTCCGGGGGTGATCTCGTCGCGCATCGGTCGCATCATTTCCTGCACCGGAGTGAGTTCGCGTTCGGGCAAGATCGGCTCGCCCTCCAGCGCAGGATTGCGCAGCGGACCGATGCGCGGCATCGGGATGCCCGCGGCGCGCAGCCGCTTATTAAGCGAGAACAGCCCGAATCGGAAGAGCTCGACTGGGTCGTACCCCAGGACGCTCAGATAGGTGAAGTCTCCGCGAGGCGGCTGGAAGTTGTGAACGACGTGAGGGAGCGCCTCGACTATCAGCTCCTGAACGGCGTCCTTGGCACTCGGATCCATTTGGACGAGTTCCTCGAGGATGCGAACACCGGCTCCCACGTGACGTGATTCGTCCCGAGCGACTGCAGTGAAGCCGGCGCGGAACGCCGGAAGCGTTTTCTGATTTCGGCAGAACGCGAGGATGTACTTCTGTCCCGGGACGGCCAGGGCTCCTTCTAAAAGGATGTGGTACATCGCGATTCCGCGAGCGAAAACGACGGGATCGCGAGGATTCGCCGCGACCTCGCGTGCGACGCTCGGAAGCATGTCGTAGAAGAGCTTGTCGAAACCGGCGTTGACTTGATGGTGGCAACCGTCGAGTCGATCTTTCAATCCGCCACCCTCGGCGCCTATCACTTCCTCGAAGAAGCGATCGAAGAAAACGGTGTGACGGGCTTCGTCCGCCAATTGTGTTGCAAGAAAGAGCTGCATCTCCTCGGTGGGAGCCGAGTCGACCCAAGGTGCGAGCGTCGCCGTTACGCACTCTTCGCCGTGGAAGAACATGGACATGACCCAGAGCAAGCGTTCGGTGATCACGTCGCCGAGTGAGTTCCAATCTCGAATGTCCTGAGAGAAGTCCAGTTCTTGGACGGACCAGTTCGTGCGTTCCCACCGGTAGTAAAGATCGCGAAGAGTCACCTTCTTCGAGTCGGTGATCTGATCGAGATCTTCGATCATCTCGTCGGGCTCGAACGTCCCGAGATCGCTGAGTACGGCGGCGTCGATCCTCTCCTCGAGCTTCACTTGGATCCTCCTTTGCCAACGAGCTAACCCAAAATACCCGCGACGCGTACGCTACCGGCGTGAATCGTGACGAGAAGTTCATGCGCCTTGCTCTGGACGAGGCGAAGGTCGCGTTAGAACACGGAGATATTCCGGTCGGCGCGGTCTTGGTCAAGGGCGATGAAGTTGTGGCCACGACGCACAACACCCGGGAGCTCCTCCGTGACGGCACGGCTCATGCCGAGATGAGCGCGTTACGACAGGGTGCGGTTAAGAGCCGGCGACTGGAGGCTGGCCGGATACGAGCTCTTCGTGACGGTTGAGCCTTGTCCGATGTGTGCCGGAGCAATCGTTTGGCATCGGATCGAACGGTTGGTGTTCGGTGCTTGGAGCCCTCGCGCTGGCGCTGCCGGGTCCCTTTACAACATCACCGACGATGCTCGACTCAATCACAAGGTGCAGGTCGTGCGCGGCGTGCTGGCCGATGAGTGCTCGACCTTGCTAGGCGACCTGTTCGACCAGCTGCGCGCTTAGCCCGCGGGAATAGGTTCGAGCGAGGACCGAGAAGTGTTTTCCGCGGTTCCCACCGATGCTGATCGTGATAGTCCGGCGAGTAATAGAAATACAGGCCAGACAACGAACAACAAACGGCTGATCGACGTCTGCAGATGGTAGGCAAGATCGAGCTGGGTGAAGAGATAGGCAAGGAAGTCGGCGCCGAGCATCCCCACTAGGGCCAGTCCAACGATTCGTTTTTGCGCGCTGTCCGTTGGCGAACCCTTGTTGAGCCGGAGTAAGGCGAACAGCGACACCAGTAACACGACGCTCAAAGCGCTGCCTACACCTCTCCAGGCTCCAAATCGATAGCTTTCGGCGATCATTCGTTCGCCGATCGTCACGTAACGCGAAAAGTCGATTAGCCGGTTGAATACACCTCCCGAGAAGTAGAAGTCCGGCGTCGGTGGTGCTAAGCCGAACCTGACAAAGAGCGCAATCGCAAGAAAAGGACCGGTAGCTGCCGCGAGCGGCCAAGTTCGCTTGATCGCACTTGACCGCGAGTGCGTGGAGGCCAGCGCGATGGTGGTCGCAACGATTACCACCACCGCCAGAGCCGAGCCCTCCTCCTTAGTCCAAGCAGCCAGCCCAGTCAGGGTTCCGGCGAGGACCAAAGGTGCGACTGAAGACGACTCCCCTTGTCTTATGGCTATCGCGATGACGATGAGCGTTCCAAGGAAGAGGCAGGCGAGCGGAGCATCTGCGTACTGAGATCCACCGTGATCGAGAAAGTAAGGTGCTGCGACGAGCAATGTGGCGAGTAACAGACCTGTCCGGCGGTTTCTGAGCAAAGTTACTCCGGACCCCAGTGCCGCGACGGTGGACGCCGTGACTAGCGCGGCAGTAATCACTGGGACGGCGATCAACTCGCGTCCTGCGTAGAACCATCCTCGAGCAACCGTGCCACTCAAGAGAAGCGGGTAACGGGGGCTCGTCCAAAGGATCTCGGGACTGAACATGTCTTGCCAGTGCGACGCTCCGCGGAACCAGAATCGGCCACGCAGGTTCCAATTCGCCCAAGCGTCCCAGTTGCCGTGGGGAAAGCTCCTTACCTTGGCGATGAAGACGAGGACGGCAACAAACGCCACGAAGATGAAGACGACGATGATCAATCGATCCAGCACCCCCATCGGCTCGGATCTCCGTGCTTGGATCGCGATTGGACGGGCCCTCGAAGCGCTCAACCGCATCAATAGCAGCGCGCCGACCAGGAGCGCCGTGTCGACACCGATCGCAAGACCGCTCGACGGAGTGGTTACCAAGCCCGCGATGAAGAAACCGACGGACGACAAACCCAAGCCGACGGCCGGTGCCAGTGACAGTCTCAACAAGCGGGCGGCTGGTAACGGATCGGGCGGCAGCAAGGCCCGAACGACGCACCAGCCGGCAAAGCAGGGGAGCAGGAACGCCGGTAACAGTCCGATCATCTGGACCTGCGCGGCTCGAGGAGCATGAGGCCGCCGCCGTAGTTGCGACGCGTTCTCAAGTCAAGCTCTGCCATCAGTCGCTGCCCGGCGGCTGCATCCAAAAAGATCGCGATGACGCGGTCGTGCCCGGGACTGTTCGCGACGACGAGGGGCGTCAAAGCGAACTGGGTGCCGTAGTAGTTGGATACCTCTTCTGGGTGATCCGTTAGGTACCCGACGGTTCCCCGTTTGGGAAGGTCCGCCTTAACAGCCGCAAGCCGTGAATCAAAAGCACCAATTGAATCCGCAATTGGCGTGCGGATCCCGGTGACTGCCGTCCGCGCTTGTAGTACCGAGTTATTGACAACGATGCCCAGCAGCAAGACGACCAGAAGCGTGATTGCCGGTGCGCGATATCGATTCATGGCAGAAGCGGAGGAGGTGGGATTTGAACCCACGGAACCCGTGAGGGTTCACGCGCTTTCGAGGCGCGCCCGTTCGGCCGCTTCGGTACTCCTCCGCCGAGCAGTTTACTGTTGGACCTCGTCTACGACTAAGGGGGACGTGGAGTGCGGCTAGCGATGGATCTCATAGACGAGAAGGGCGACGAGGTCGCCATCGCCGACGAGACAGCTGCTTTCACCTGGAAGCAGGTGAACGAACGCGTCAATCGGCTTATCCACGGACTGCGGAGTTTGGGACTTGGCGTCGGCGATCCGATCGCACTCCTGTCCAACAACCGGCACGAGTTCCTCGAAGTGAATGCCGCCAGTTTTCACAGCGGCGGGGTGCTCGTACCGGTCAACTGGCACTTGGTTCCCGACGAGATCGCTTACATCCTTTCCGACTCGGGAGCCAAGGCGATCATCACCGAGCCCGACTTCGTGGACACGGCGAACGCCGCGGTGAAGATCGCCGGCGGTCCGGACGTGAAGATCCTGTTCTCAGGTGCCAAAGCCGAAGGCTGGGTCGATTTCGAGGAGCTGCTCGAATCTTCTTCGCCCGACGAGCCGGAAGATCAGTCCGGGGGCGGCAACATGTTCTACACCTCGGGCACAACCGGTAAGCCGAAGGGCGTTAAGTCGACCGCACTGCAACCCGGACAACCGCTCGAGAACCTCGTGGCAACCATCCAGGGAATGGGCGGCCTTCTCGGGATCCTTTCGGACGCCAAGACTCTGGTGAACTCGCCCCTCTATCACGCTGGTCCGTACGCGGCGGCTACCGTTGCATCGGCATCGCGCGGTTCCGTCCTGTTGCGGCGCAAGTTCGATCCGATCGAAAGCCTCCAGCTCATCCAGGACGAGAAGGTGCGACAGGCGTACTTCGTCCCGACTCATTTCGTTCGATTCCTAAAGCTCGACGACGAAACAAAGAAGCGCTTCGATCTGTCGTCCCTGGAGAACGTCTGGCACACCGGTGCTCCTTGTCCGCCGGAAGTGAAGAAGCAGATCATCGAGTGGTGGGGTCCCGTCCTCAGCGAGTACTACGGAGCATCGGAGGGACTGGGGTCCGGCACATTCGTTACGTCCGAGGAATGGCTGCGCAAGCCCGGCACCGTGGGCAAGGCACTTCCGACCTGTGAGGTGCACATCCTCGACGAGAAAGGCAACGAACTTCCGACCGGTGAAGTCGGCCAGGTCTGGTTCAAGAGCTTGATCGGTGCGGACTTCGAATACCTCGGGGCGCCCGAGAAGACCAAGGATGTGCATCGGGAGCCGGGTTTCTACACATACGGCGACGTCGGTTCCCTCGATGAGGACGGCTACCTGTTCCTGTCCGACCGAAAGATCGACATGATCGTGTCCGGTGGCGTGAACATCTATCCGGCCGAGATCGAGTCGGTTCTCATCACGCATCCGTCCGTCGCGGACGTCGCCGTTTTCGGCGTTCCCAACGATGAGTTCGGCGAAGAGGTGAAGGCTGCGGTGCAGCTCGTGCCCGGCGTGACCCCATCCCCGGAAGTGGAGAACGATCTCAAGACCTTCGCGCGGGAGAAACTCGCCGGATACAAGAACCCGCGATCCTGGGACTTCCACGAGGACTTTCCGCGCACGCCCGTAGGCAAGCTCCAGAAGAGGCTGCTGCGCGATCCCTACTGGGCCGGCAAGACCCGCTCCATATAGGTTCGCTGTCTAAAATCTGGACTCCGGAGGAGTCGCATAGCCCGGCCGAGTGCGCACGCTTGGAAAGCGTGTTGGGGGGCAACTCCCACGTGGGTTCAAATCCCACCTCCTCCGCGATAGCGCCGCTTAGGCCTCTAGAGGCTGCAAATCGACAATGAGGAAGCGCGTACGCGACCGGGTTTCACTTGCAGCCGCCATTGTGGTCGTGGCTGCCGTCGCCGCCGTTGCATTGGTTTTTGCAATGAACGACGAGAATGACGGCGGTCCCGGAACTGATTTGGTTTTGCCGACGGCGACGGACGTGCCGACACCATCGCCGGCCCCTCAGCTGCTCGGCACTCCCGCACCACTTGATCCGGGACCGCATCAGCGACCCAGACCCGGCGCCTATCGATACCGGATGAAACCGCGCGACCCGAAGGACCCGGACCGGGCGTTCGTGGTACGCGTTGCCAACCAAGGCGCCCTTGGCCAACAGGAATACCTCGACGGCCAGCGTGTGAATGACGTCGCGTGGCGGCCGGACGGAAAGTACACGTTGCAGACCATGTACGGGCAACCCGAGGGACTCGTTTGCGATTGGGAACCGGACGCTCGCGAATTGGCTTTCCCGTTGGAAGTGGGCCAGTGGAAGTGGCGGTCTTCGTGCAGCCCCTACCCAGGTCTGGTTATGGAACGGTCGGCGACATCGGAAGTCACCGGCGCGGCACAAGTGATCATCGGTGGTAAGGACGTCGTGGTTTGGGTAATTCGCGTTCAGTCGTCCCTTCGCTTCGTGTTCGGTTCTTCGGAGGTCGTAGAACAGCAGGAAACGAGCAGGGTCTTGTTCTCCCCCAAACACGGTCTAGCCGTGCGCTTGACACAGCGTCGAACGGGCGAAGACCCGGCGAGCCACAAAGAGATAGACGAGGCGTTCACCTTGGAACTGAACAGCCTCGATCCGTCCTGAACGTGCGTGGATACCACGAGCGAAGCGACTGGCATCCAAGATCGCCGCAGTTAGCTGCGGCGGTGCGTGGATACAATCGCGCAGGCTTGACGCTATGGAGCGCCGGTCGGGTCCCGCGCGACGGACGGCCCGCGAACCCCGCCAGGCCCGGGAGGGAGCAACGGTAGCGGCGCAATCCGGGTGCCGCGGGTTAGCCTGACCGGCGCTCCATCGCGTTTCAGCGGCCCTTTCGGATCGGCTGTGAAGTGATCCGGAGAAGACGACAGGGGGGCGTCCCAAGTGAGTCGTAGAGTCTTCCGGTGACCTACCTTTCTCTGTACCGCCGGTGGCGGCCCGGCACCTTTGCTGACGTGCTCGGCCAGGCCCACGTCACAGAGACGCTGACCGGAGCGATCCGCGACGATCGGCTGTCCCACGCCTATCTGTTTGCCGGTCCGCGGGGGACGGGCAAAACGTCGACGGCGCGCATCCTGGCCAAGTCGCTCAACTGCGAGAAAGGCGTCTCCGTGACGCCGTGCGGTGTGTGCACCCGGTGCCGCGAGATCGCTGAAGGTACGTCGCTGGATGTACTCGAGCTCGACGCCGCGTCGCACACCTCGGTGGACGACGTCCGCGAAATCCGCGAACGGATCCCGTACGCGACGGCCGGCGGCGGTCGGAAGGTCTACATCATCGACGAGGCTCATCAGCTCTCGAACCCAGCATTCAATGCATTGCTGAAGATGCTCGAGGAACCGCCCGAACACGTTGTGTTCGTGTTGTGCACAACCGAATCACATCGCGTGCCGGCCACCGTCGTTTCGCGCTGCCAAAGATTCGAGTTCCGGCGCATAACCGGAGAAGTTCTCGCCGGCCATCTCGCGAACGTTGCGCAGTCGGAGTCGATCGAAGTCGAAGACACCGCTATTGCGCTGATCGTTCGCCACGCGCGCGGTTCGGTCCGCGATGCTCTATCGCTTCTCGATCAGGCCGCGGGAACGGCGGTTGGGAAAGTAACTCGCGAGGTGATCCTCGAGATCCTGGGCGAGGCGCCGGAGGACGTGCTCCTCGACCTTGCCGAAGCCATCTCGTCAGAGGACATCCTTGCCGTCTTCGGCAAGGTCGAGGAGCTCGTTGCCCTCGGATGGGATCCGCGCCAACTACTCGTTCAATTGCTGGAAGAGTTCCGCGCGTTGTTCCTTGCACACCGAGGTGTCGTGGACGCCACCGGCGTCGATCCTGAGCACGCGGAACGACGTCGATCCTTGTCGCAGAAGTTCACCGGCGCACACCTCGAATGGGTTCTTCAGGCACTGGCGGACGCACAGGCCGACATGCGTTTGTCGACTCACCCGCGGCTGACACTCGAAGTGGCGCTCGCACGCGCATCGAACCTCGAGGTGCGCGAAACGCAGACGGTAGTTGCGCGTCTCGAGCGATTGGAACGTGCTCTGTTGCATGGAGATCGGCCGGCAGCAACCGAAGCACCGGCGCCGTCGCCTCAACAGCCGGGCGCGTCTCCGACGCCGCGAACAACTAAAGCAGCAGCCAAGTCACCATCCACAGCACCCGCGCCGTCTTCCCCGTCGGCCCGCAAGAAAGAAGAAGTGCCGAAGACTCCAACAAAGGCCCCGGCGGCTCCCGTTGACGGGTCGTTGGCCCAGCAATGGGAGGCCGTCCTCGATCGAGTAAGGACGCAGAGCCGCGTTACGCACACGCATCTGCGTGAGGGGTGGGCGATAGAAGTCACCGACGACAAACTCGTCGTCGGTTTCGAGAAGGACTTCCACGCCGAGCAACTGAAGAAGCGTCCCGAACACATCGAGCGCATCACCGGAGTCCTCCAAGAGATCTTTGGACGAAAGCTCAGGCTCGAACCTCAGGTCCGCGCCGGCGAGCGGCCGGGCAACCAGTCAGGCGGCGCCGACCAGACCGACGAGGTGTCGGCCGAGGACCTTGTTCGGAAGACGCTGGGGGCCGAGGTCGTCGAGGAGGTTAGTAACAGCTGAGCTTCGCTCCGGTCTTCCAACGACTCATCGACGAGCTCAATCGGCTGCCCGGCATCGGTCAGAAGAGCGCTCAGCGGTTGGCGCTGCACATCCTCCGTTCGTCGCAGGAAGACGTCGATCGATTGTCAGAGGCCATGAAGGAGATGAAGGACAAGGTCTCCTTCTGCCGCACGTGCTTCAACTTGGCTGAGGGGATGCTTTGTCCCGTTTGCTCCGATGCAGGACGCGACCCTTCGATCGTTTGCATCGTCGAAGAGGTGAAAGACCTCGCCGCGTTGGAGCGCACGGCCGAATATCGCGGCAAGTACCACGTACTCGGCGGTTGCATCTCTCCTTTGGACGGGATCGGCCCCGAAGACCTTCGGATCCGGGAGCTGCTCGAACGCATCAAGGTCGAGGGCATCAAGGAAGCGATCCTCGCGACATCGCCGACCGTCGAAGGTGAGGCGACAGCGATGTATCTATCGGGCCTTATCCATCCGCTCGGGATCCGGGTGACGCGGATCGCTTCTGGTCTGCCTGTCGGTGGCGACCTCGACTACGCGGACGAAGTGACGCTGGGCCGCGCCCTCGAAGGTCGAAGGGACGTCTGAGCCCGGCGGATACGCTCTTAAGTGATGAGCGTCATCGTCCAAAAGTTCGGCGGTACTTCGGTTGCAGATGCCGATCGCATCCGCAACGTAGCTGCGCGCGTCGTATCCACTGTTGCCGAAGGCAACCAGGTGGTGGCCGTCGTTTCGGCGATGGGGACGAGCACCGAGGATCTTCGCCGCTTAGCGGCGGGCGTCTCGACTCGTCCTCCGCCACGCGAACTCGACATGCTGCTGTCGTCGGGAGAACGCATCTCGATGGCCCTTGTGGCCATGGCCATCGATGCGCTCGGTTACAAGGCGGAATCGTTCACCGGCTCGCAGGCGGGAATCATCACCGACGCCCTGCACGGAAGCGCACGGATCGCCGACGTTCGACCTACTCGCATCCTTCAGGCGCTCGAGCGAGGAACCATCCCGATCATCGCCGGCTTCCAAGGCGTTTCGGAATCCACTCTGGACATAACCACGCTGGGTAAGGGTGCATCGGATTTGACTGCTATCGCCCTGGCCGCGGCCTTGGGAGCAGGAGTCTGCGAGATCTACACCGATGTCGACGGCGTCTACTCCGCGGATCCGCGCCTCGAGCCGAAAGCGCGCAAGCTGCACGCCGTCAGCTACGAAGAGATGCTCGAGATGGCGGCGACTGGGGCCAAGGTGCTCCAGGCGCGCTCGGTCGAACTGGCGCGAAATGAAAAGGTGTTGGTGCACGTTCGCTCGTCCTTCGAGGATGCTGAGGGCACGTTCGTAAGAGAGGAAGACGCACGGATGATGGAGAAGGCGATCATCTCGGCCGTGACCCACGATGCCACCGAGTCGAAGCTGACGTTGGTTGGCGTTCCCGACCGCCCGGGTGTAGCGGCGTCGGTGTTCAGGCCGCTGGCCGAGCTTGGAGCGAACGTCGACATGATCGTCCAGAACGTCTCCCACGACGGACGCACAGACATCTCGTTCACGGTTCCGCGGATCGACCTGGACCGCGCAACCGAGGCGATCGAAGCCATCGCGCGAAAGGTGGGAGCCGAGGGATTCACCAGGGACGACGACATCGCCCGCGTCAGCCTGATCGGTGCCGGGATGAAGTCACACCCTGGTGTTGCGGCGGACATGTTCGAAGCTCTTGCCGACGCCGGCGTGAACATCGAGATGATCTCTACATCGACCATTCGCGTTTCCTGCGTCATCAGAGAACATCAGGTGGCCGATGCCGTTAAGGCGATCCACGAGCGGTTCAAGCTCTCGGATGAAGTCGTGCTTCGCGCCGAGCACCCAGCAAACGACGACCAGGCCTAATCTCCGCTGGTTCGTTAGTAGGGTTATTGCATGGGATTCCGCGTAGGCGTCGTCGGTGCTACGGGTGCAACCGGGCAGGCCACACTCGCGCTTCTGCGCGAACGGGGCTTTCCGGTCGACGAGCTGCGCGTGTTTGCATCTCGTCGCTCGGTCGGTCGCCGCATCCCATGGGACAGCACCGAAATAGAAGTGGAGGCGCTTGAGGACGGCCGTTTCGCTGGCCTCGACGTCGTCCTTAATTCAACGTCCGCGGCGCTCGCAAGGGAGTGGGTACCGCGGATGGTCGAGGCGGGCGCGATCGTCAGCGACAAGTCGTCGGCCTACCGGCTGGACCCGGCCACGCCGCTGGTAATTCGTGAGGTCAACCCCGACGATGCGAAGGCTCACAAGGGGATCCTCGCGAGCCCAAACTGCACAACTACCGTCGCCGTAATGGCACTGGCGCCGCTTCATCGCGCGGTCGGTGTGCGCGCGGCGATCAGCTCGTCCTATCAGTCTGTTTCGGGCGTCGGTCGTGACGCGGTTTCGGAGCTTGTCGACACGACCCGTAAGGCGCTCGAACAGACCGATGCCCTGTGGGGCCGGGAACCGGTCGACCTTCCCGACCCCGTCGCCTTCCCTCATCCCTTGACCTTCAACGTGATCCCGCAGTGCGAGACGTTCGAGGAGGGATCGGACTCCTCGACCGAAGAACAGAAGATGCAGTCGGAGACTCGCAAGATCCTCGGGAGCCCTGACATCGTGCTGCAAGCAACGGCCGTGAGAGTGCCGGTCGTCGTCGGCCACGCGGTTTCGCTATCCGTCTCTCTCGAGCGCGAGGTCTCCGTCGACGAGGCGCGTGCGATCTTCGGAGAGTTCGCCGGTGTCCGGTTGCTCGACGATCCCGCCCGAGGCATCTACCCAACACCACAACAAGCGGCCGGTATCGACGATGTTCTCGTTGGGCGGATCCGTCGTAATCCGGTTCTGGAGAACGGCCTCACACTGTTCGCTTGTGGAGACAACCTGCGCAAGGGCGCGTCTCTGAACGCGATCCAGACGGCCGAGCTTGTTCTGGGTCTCTAGAAGAAGTCTGTTACCAGGGCACGCCAGCGCTAAGCGATGGCGTGATCAGTCGGGACGGCGGGATTCGAACCCGCGACCTCAGCGTCCCGAACGCTGCGCGCTACCAAGCTGCGCTACGTCCCGAGCCGCCAAGTCTACCCGTTAGGATTCGCCTTACTCATGCGCCGTTTCCTCTTGGCGACGCTCGCCGGCTTTGCGCTCCTCGTACCTTTGCGTGCGGTTGCGCAGGACGACGGCCGTATAGAAATCGTGGAGGTCAAGGGCATCATCGACGGCAACGTCGAGCGCTCGATCGTCAAGACGATCGAGAACGCTGGGCGCGAGGGAGCAGAGCTGGTCGTCTTGCAGATCGATTCGCGAGGAACCGTCGGAGGTGATCGCGTCGACTCGATCCTCGAGGTGATCGCTAAGTCCAAAGTTCCAGTCGCAACCTGGGTAGGCCCCGCGGCCGCTCGAGCCGAGAACGGTGCGGCAGCAATCGCACTCGCCGGACAAATACGCGCAATCGCGCCAGGTGCATCGATCGGACCAATCGAAACGCTGAATCTGAGCAGGGCGCCGAAGAGCGTGGCCTTGAGCGATCCGCCACAGCTTCCGTTGGGTGAAAGACGTTCACGGCTCGGTCCATCGATCGCGCTGATCGATCGCATGAGTGCGTCCGATGCAACCGAGAACGATTATCCGTTTGGTTCCTCCGAAATTATGGCTCGGTTCTCCGTCCCAGCTATCGCCGACCTTTTGGACGAGATCGACGGCACACGATTGGAGTTGAATGGGAAAGAGATCCGTTTGTCTACGGACCCCGAGGAGTCGAGCATCCGGTTCCACAAGGGAGATCTGCTGGGACGTGGACTGCACGCCGCCGCCCAGCCTTCGATCGTCTACCTCCTCCTGCTGCTGGCGCTTGTAGGGATCGTGTTCGAGCTCTTTCACCCATCAACGGGCCCCGCGGGTGTTTCCGGTCTCGTCGCACTGGCGTTGACGGTCTACGGCATGGTGTCGCTCGGCAGTTCCTGGTTGGGCTTCGCGCTGATCGTCGTCGGCGTCGCCTTGTTCGCTCTCGACCTTCGTTTTCAGAGCCTCAGCTTCCCAACGCTATTCGGGTTCGCGGGACTTGTTGCAGGGTCTCTGTTCCTGTTCCCCGGGCCCTACTTGCGCGTCTCGCCGTGGGTGCTTGGGTTCGGGATCGTCAGCATGACTGCCTTCCTCATAGGCGCCATGACGCGCGTGATGCGTGACCTTCGCGCTGTGGCACGAGGTGAGCTCGAGGTGACGGACGCGCACCCCCATCCAAACGGGGACTCGCATGCACCCTGAGGAACGACTCCGCGAACTTGGCCTAACCCTTCCCGATCCGCCGAAACCGGCTGCTGTCTACGTTCCTACTGTTCGTGTCGGAAATCTTGTGTTTACTGCCGGCCAAGGCCCGTTCGGGACGAGCTATACGGGAAAGGTCGGTTCCGATGTCTCGCTAGAGCAGGCTAAGGAGGCGGCACGCGTTACGTGCCTCAACGGTCTTGCCGTCATCAAAGCGGAGATTGGCGATCTTGCCAGCGTTCGGCGCTTCGTGAAGCTCACGGTTTTCGTAGCGAGTGCGCCGGACTTCACGGATCAGCCTCTTGTTGCGAACGGTGCGTCCGAGCTGTTGGAGCAAGTTTTCGGCGAGGACGGCAAGCACGCACGGTCGGCAGTCGGCGTTGCTGTGCTCCCTTTCGACATCCCGGTGGAGATCGAGTTCGTAGCAGAGGTGCGTTAACCGTTGAAGCACCTGTTCGTGACGAACGACTTTCCTCCCAAGCTCGGCGGCATCGAGTCCTATCTGACGAACCTCTGCTTGGGGTTTGATCCGAAGGACATAACAGTCGTCGCACCTACGCGGCTCGGATCGGAGGACGTCGACGCAGAGCTCCCCTACAAGGTGATCCGACTCCCCGGTACCTACCTGCGAGCGACTCGCCGAACATACGCAGGACTGGTGGACGCGGTTCAAACCAGAAAACCGAAGGCCGTCCACTTCCTGGCAGCGTTGCCACTCGGACGTCTCGGCTCTCGTTTAGCCGCACAGACCGGTGTCGGTTGGAGCGTTGTCGCTCACGGTACGGGCGAGATCCTTCTGCCGGCTCGCGTGCCGCTGGCGCGACGCGCGTTGCGCAACGTCCTCATGGCTGCCGATGTGGTTTTCCCCGTCAGCGAGTTCACGAGAGCCGAGGTCGATCGCGTTACACGCGATAAAGCGCGCACTCACCTTTTGAACCCGTCGGTAGACACCGAGCGGTTCTCGTTGGACGTCAGCGGCTCCGGAGTCCGCGAAAAGCACGGCCTCGGCCGCAGCTTCGTAGTGACGTTTGTGAGCCGGCTGGTCAAGCGCAAAGGCGCCGACGTTCTAATACGCGCGGTGGCCGGGATGCAAGGGACGGCGGCTTTGATCGTTGGAACCGGACCCGAAGCTGCTTCACTTCAACGACTGGCTCGTGAGAGCGAGGCTGCCGACCGGGTCGTGTTCGCCGGGATGGTGCCCGATGAGCAACTGCCCTCCTACTACGCGGCCGCCGATGTCTTTTGCATGCCGTGCATCAACCGTTACGGGGGGCTCGACACCGAAGGCTTCGGTGTCGTTTACCTAGAGGCACAAGCAACCGGACTTCCTTGCGTTGCGGGCAAGTGCGGTGGATCGTCCGAGGCCGTGGTGGACGGCGGCACGGGAATCGTTATTGAAGACCCGACGCCCAAATCGCTCGGCGAAGTGCTTGTCGATCTGCGGAAAGATCCGGCTCGATGCGCGATGCTGGGCGGCGCGGGCCGGTCCAGGATGGAGCAGGAGTTCGCGCCGGCTGTTATCGCAGCGCAGTTGGATTCGGCGATGAAGGAAGCCTTGGGCTGACCTTCGTCGCGAAAGCGCGCGCAACTACACTCAGATTGATGAAGGCCCGGCTTGCCTGTGCGTACCTACGCGTCTACCAGCCGATCTCGGCTTTGACCGATGTCGAACAGATACTGGTCGAACGCGCGCGGAGTGCTTCCGCGGTCGCACAACGGCCGAAGTTCCCGGTGCTTGGGCTGCTTCCACCGGAGGAATCCCAAGAGATCTATGAAAAGGTCGTCGATGGAGCCGTGTACGTATGTCCCGCGCACAACCGGCTTCGAACACTTCTAGGCCTCGTCGCTTTCGAGCGATCCATCCCGGACATCGTCGTGTCGTCCTTCTTCTCGGAAAAGGATGTTTCGCGTGCGCGGGTAGAGCTCGAAA
Organism: uncultured Actinomycetes bacterium; assembly: GCA_963766295.1. Taxonomy (GTDB): domain Bacteria; phylum Actinomycetota; class JAICYB01; order JAICYB01; family JAICYB01; genus JBBDRJ01. The sequence continues at coordinate 480,534 of CAVXYW010000001.1, forward strand.
CGATCCAACGCACGGAGCCCAACATCCGCCCGTGCGTCGTTCAGAGCGTGTGGCATGTTCCGGTCAGGTGGTTCGTCTGCTTCGACGATGCCGATCGACGGGTGGAGCATGTGGGTGAACACCCAACCATCCGATACGAGACGCGCATCGGACAGGCAAGAGACCGTGTGGCCGCTGCCCTGAACACGCTGACCGGAGGCATCGTCCATCCAGTGATCGTCGGCATGATCTACGAGCTCAAGGAGTGGCTGGGTTCGTTCAACGAGCTGAGCCTTCTCGAGCTCGATTACGCGAGTGTCGCCACCCTTTTTGATCCGGATGAGCTGGCGGACGACCATTCCTCGTCCGACGTGTGGAACGCGATCGCCGCGCTCGGAGAGGGCAATGGGATGAATGCGAGCCTCTACTACCGGCGTGTTAACGAGAGATGGTCGCACCCGCGTCGTCACGAGTCCCTGAATTGACGTACCGATCTGGGTAGCCGCGCGCGTGCTGGTGATACGCTCCTCGGCGTGCGGGAGGGTGAATGCGTAGAGCCGTAGTTGGATTCGCAATAGCGAGTCTGTCCTTCGGTCCCTGGCTCGGGATCCTCGGCGCCCTCGGCTTATCCGGTTCCCCCACGTTGCTCGCGAGCCCCGCCGCATACAGATCGGACACATCTTCGGTGTTTGGCCAGGCTGGTGACCCCGGTGGCGGCCGACTCAGGTCCGGCTGTTTCTGCCGCGACGTCGTGGTGAATGCCAGCAACGTCGTTCGTGATGCAGAGATCGAGTCGGGTGACGCGAAAGTGAAGAACTCCCTGGTTACCTACATCGCGCCTGGGTTCAAGGGTGAAGTCGAGGTGGACCAGGAAGCCGAAGCCAGGTCGGGAGACGCCATCGCCGGACAGATCATCGCGGTGGATGCCGGCGAAGGCTGTGCCCGCGTGGTGGTTCGAGCACGCAACCACGTCGAAGATGCCGAGGTCGAGAGCGGAGACGCCATCGCCAAGAACCGCAGTGTCGTCCTGTTCGACCCGAGTGTGGATCGCAAGGATGTCGAACTCGACATCGATCAGGACGCCGAAGCCATCAGCGGCGTGGCCATGGCCGGGCAGATAATCGGCGTTCAGGGTGGCGGTGGGCCGTGTGGCGGCGTCGACATCGACGCGCTGAACGACGTGATCGATGTCGATCTCGAGAGCGGAGAAGCGATAACCGACAACGACAGCAGGGTCGAGAACTGTGAGGCCGCATGTTTAGAGGAGTTGGAGGAGCAGCTGGAAGATGTCGACGCAGTACAAGTCTGCGGCGAGGACGGCTGCCAAATGATCTCGACTGAGGAGTTCCTGGAGATGATGGAGGCGTCCTCTGAAGGAGGCGGTGCTGAATCGAGTCCTACACCGCCGCCGGTCGAGGAGGGTGATCCCGATGCGTCACCAACACCTACTCCCTCAGCTCCGGCCGATGAGGCTTCTGCAACTCCAACGCCAACGCCAACACCGACTCCGCTTCCCGATGGGTCGGAGCAGCTGGCGTCCGGTAGCTAGACCCGTCAACTCAGCAACGCGACCACAACCCACGCGCATTCTCGCGTGCGTCTCGAACGAGTCGCGAGAACAGGTCCACGTAACGAACGTTGGGTGGGAAGGTCGCCTGTAGCGCGAAGCCTTCGGCGACGAGCCGTCCGTTGAAGAACGCCCCTTCGGACTCCCAGATGTAGACGAGCACACGCCCGAACCTGTCGGTTTTTTCCACGTCGAAGTCGACGAAGACCCTGTGTCCGAGAAGGTTGCTACGGGTGAACTCCGTCGACTCGCTTGCGTAGCACTCCACGTCGCCCCGAGGTTCCGGCGTATCCACACCGATGAGGCGAGCGACTCGATTGGCGGTCCTGCCGTCTCGGCGCCCGACATCAAGACCTGACAACGCGATGGTGTCGCCGTCGATTACCCGGGTGACTTCAACCATCCGCGCACTCGACGGCGGTCGAGGCCCTTCCGGGACCGAGGTTGAAGCGGGTGCTGGGGCAAGGGTGACGGTGGGAGAAGGTTCGATCGTCCGGGACAGCGTTGCCGTCGGCGAACCGACGACCTGTGGCGAACTATCCGAATTGTTGACCACCGCGGCCGTTGCGATGCCTCCGGCGGCGAGCAGCACGATCGCGCCGACAACAAGCCCGCGCCGCGACTTGTTCAGGCGAGCGCCACACTCGCTGCAGAAGATCGGCGACCGTTGGCCGTGTAGCTCGGTACCGCACTCGGGACAATGCAACTTTGTGGCCAGGGGCAGAATCGAACTGCCGACACCGGCATTTTCAGTGCCGTGCTCTACCAACTGAGCTACCTGGCCGCTTCCCAACAGGGCGCCTAAGCGACGCAGCCTGCTGGGATCCGCGGGGGCGACGGGACTTGAACCCGCGACCTCCACCTTGACAGGGTGGCGAGCACTCCACGCTGCTCCACGCCCCCGAAGCGATTCAGGGTATCACCGGACATCGCGCACACTAAGAAGCGCGCAAATGGGGATTACGCTCGCCAGCTAGATTTGTGTGGGGCCGCTAGCTCAGTAGGCAGAGCACCGGGCTTTTAACCCGGGTGTCCAGGGTTCGATTCCCTGGCGGCCCACTCACATCCGAGGAGTGGAGGCACTCATCACCGGAAGGCATGAGCCGATACTCGCGCCGCCGAGTGCCGGTGTGCACACGATCGTCGGTCTCGCTCTCGGCGTTGCAGCCCTCGGATCTTTTCTCGCCGGACGGATCGCTGTGTCTGCGTTCTTCGCAGCACTCTGCGTTGTCGCTTACAACGACCTAAGGCGGTTGCTTGCGGACTGGGGACACGTGGTCACGTTCGTTCTCGGCGCCGGCGGCGTCCTCGGCTCCCTGTGGGCGGGTTACGTCGGGCGCCTCGATTTTCTTTCCGCTTCAACTGGTGCGTTGGTCGTTGCTCTGCTCTTGAGCAGGATCCTTCTGCACGAGATCCAGGGCAAGGCCGAAGGCGTCACTCAGGATGTTTCGGCGACGTTGGGAGCGGCCGGCGTCGTCGGTGTTCTCGGTGCGCACGTACTACTGATACGAGAAGTCGATCACTTCGGGTTCCGCGGCTTGATGGTGTTCGGGTTGATGGTTCTCCTCAACGACGCGTTCGCCTTCTTCGTCGGACGGTGGCGCGGCCGCCACCCGTTGGCTCCGTCGCTCTCGCCCAACAAGACATGGGAAGGAACAGCGGCCGGGTTCGCAGCGAGTGTGATCGTGGGAGTTGTTGCCGGAATCGTCCTGGATCCACCCTTCGATGTTGCTTCGGGGATCGCCTTCGGCGCCGGGATGGGCGTGCTGGCTCCGGTCGGCGATCTGGTCTTTTCTGCCATCAAGCTCAGTGCGGGCGCACGCAGCTCCGGACGTTATCTGGGCCCGCTCGGTGGGGCCCTGGACGCCATCGACAGCGTCCTGTTCGCCGCACCGGCGTTCTACTGGGCCTTCCGAACGATAGCTCTATAGGGTCAGCGCTGCTGAACCTATAGATGCTGCCGCCTCACTTCGCTCGGCGGTAGCTCTCTATGGGCTCGCAGCGGCTTCGCCGCTTTACGAGCCCGTGCCTTAGGCTTGGCGGCCATGGCGAAGACCGAGCCGCGTACGCCTGTCGCCCAGCGAAGCGTTTTCTGGCGCTGGGGGTTCGTACTCCGGACGTGCAACCCCCCGCCGGGCAAGGTCGACCTGGTATCGAAGTGGCTCGTCCTCGTTCGCGCCTGCGTTTTCCCGCTAACCGTTACTTCGGCCGCCATCGGAGGTTTGCTCGCCGTTGGTGAGCCCGGCTTCGATCCGTGGCTGTTCGGTCTCGCCGGCTTCGGGCTGCTCCTGGCGCACGCGGCCAACAACCTCATGAACGATCTGTTCGATCTCGAGTCCTCCATCGACACAAAGAGCTATCCGAGAGCTCTATACGCACCGCACCCGGTTCTGTCCGGGCTCATCTCGAAGCGTGGACTCGTCATCGCGGCGCTGGTGGTCAACTTCTTCTCGCTCGGAGCGCTCATCGCACTCACTGCCGAACGTGGCTGGGCGATCCTGGCATTCGCATTGGGCGGGTTCTTCGTGAGCGCGGGATACGCCGCTCCTCCTTTCCGTTTGAAGAAGCGGGGACTCGGAGAGCCCGGCGTCTTCATCGTTTGGGGCCCGCTGATGGTCGGAGGCACGTTCTACGCATCGACGGGCTCGATCCCGGGCGAGATCATCGCTGCGTCCGTCCCGTATGCCCTTCTGGCCACAACGGTTCTGATGGGCAAGCACATCGACAAGCTCCCCTGGGACGGCCCCGGCAAGATCGGCACGCTTCCGGTACTGCTTGGTGAGCACACAGCGCGCGCGGCGACCCTCGGGATGATGCTCGGGTTCTACGTTTCCACGGGCGCGCTCGTCATCGCCGGCGCGCTTCCCGTGTGGACGCTGCTCAGTTTCGCCGGCGTCTTCCGACTCGTACAGGTGTGGCGCGCTTACATGGATCCCAAGCCTGCCGAACCACCCAAGGGCTATCCGGTGTGGCCGTTGTGGTACGCGCCCGTTGCTTTCGTGCACGCGCGGCGCGCCGGCGCTCTGTTCTTAGTCGGCCTGGCCATCGCAGCGATCATCCGCAGCTTCTAGTTCCTTAATGAAGCGCACACCGAGATTCAGCCGGCGTTTTTTTCTAGCGGCGTTGTTCTGCGTTGTCGGCTTGGTTGTGAGCTCGGCTCCCGCAGTGGCGCAATCGACGCAGTCGAAGCTGGATGCGGCCCGTCAGCGTGCCAACCGTGCCAAGACTTCTTACGAACGCATCGCACGCGCGTATGCACAGGCCGAGGACGATCTTCAAAAAACCCGGCAAAGGATGACGACCACGAAAAAGGAGATCGCCAAAGCCGAAACCGATCTAGGTCAGCAAAGGGAACAGTTGAAAGATCGTGTACGTCAGGCCTACCGGATGCGCGGTGTCGGTTTCTTCCAGTTCCTCCTCGATGCACGATCGTTCCGAGACTTCAGCCTTCGACTGGTCAACTTGCAGCGGCAAACGCTCAACGACGAAGACCTCATCCTCGACCTTCGCAAGAAGCAAGCCGAGCTCGCAGAGCGGCAGCGTGAACTAGATAGGCAGCAGGGCATCTTCACCAATCAAAGAGACAGCTTGGCCGAGCAAGGACGTCGCCTAACGATCAGCTTTAGCCAAGCGCAACGCTTGATCCGGGATCTGGAGGGACAGTTATCGCGCGAGCAGATCGCTCGCCTTTTCCGAACGGGCGGTTCCGGTGTCAGGGGACGAACCATCCCCCTCGATGCGTGTCCCGTCGGTGACCCGCACACCGTCCATAACAACTACGGAGCGTCGCGCGGTGGCGGAAGTCGGCGCCATCAAGGCAACGACATCATGGCGCCTCAGAACACGCCGATCATCGCCACGGTTTCGGGACGAATCACTCGAACCGGCAGCGGCGGTCTCGGAGGAAAAGCCGTCTACCTATTCGGCGGAGGGACGGAGTTCTACTACGCCCACCTCTCGAGCATCTCGGTCGGCGCCGGACAATCCGTTTCTGCCGGGCAGCGCATCGGTGCCAACGGCGACACCGGCAATGCCAGTGGGGGGCCGCCACACCTGCACTTCGAGATCAAGCCGGGCGGGGGCCGGTCGATCGACCCTTACCCCAGCCTCGCGCGGGTCTGTTGACCAACGGATCCGTCCCTCTTTCGAGGGGTTGATGTATGTCCTTCCGGGGGCTGCTTGCGTGCCCCCCGCGTTACGATGAGCCAGTTGATGGCAAACCAACAGCGCCGCCGGATCGACAAAGTCCTCGACCCCACCTACGTGGAAGCCCTCGACAACGAATCACCCGGTGACATCCGGTCGAAGCTCCGCGATGCCAGGGAGGAAGAGGACGCGGTCTCCTACGTCCGGCGCAACCTGCACGGGAAGTTCGCGGTGCTGGCCGACGAGCTCGATGCGCGCAAAGGCGGCCGTGGGACGAGCCACAGCGTCGAAGCACTGGCTGCGGTCCTTGGAGCGAACGGCAGTAAAACCCGCGGGGCCCGTCTGGGAGTAGGGCTGCGAGCCGCGGCCGTCGCCGGCCGGCGCGACGCTGAGCGGGTCCTGTCCGAGGCCGATCTAACCCAACTGCCCGACCTTTCCGAAGAGCAGATCGAGTCCTTGCTGAGCAAGGTCGACGAAGCCGAGAAGGAGCTTTCGGCGGTGAGAGGCCGACTGCACGGCGTGATAGACGCTCTCGAGGACGAATTGGCCCGGCGCTACAAAGAAGGCCTGGAGCCGCCGGCGCCCACTCGCTAGCAGCCTTTCGAGGCAGCAAGCAATCGTTAACGGTTTCCTTGCCGGTTTGTTACGTCCTCGCTACACGGTCTTGACCTGCGGGTTTGCGGTGTTCCCCGCGCTCATTCCGCTTGTGCATTAATTCACGAGCGCTTGCAAAAGGATATCGACCTTGCTATGGTCGGGGGGTGACGAGCGATAACGGCTCCCGACCGCACCGCCTCCCGGACGTAGGCGCCTATATCCGTGAGCAGCGGCGTAACGCGCAGCTATCGCTGCGAAAGCTCGCCGAGCGCGCAGGTGTGTCGAATCCCTATCTCAGTCAGATAGAGCGAGGGCTTCGACAGCCGAGCGCGAAGATCCTCAAGGGGATCGCTACGGCGCTGCAGGTGTCGGCTGAGACGATCTTCGCTCAGGCCGGGATCTTGGACGTTGACCCCGAAGACGATCGGGAGACCGGCGTCCTTCGGGCCATCTTCCGAGACCCGGAACTTACGGACGGCCAACGACGCGAGCTCGCGGAGACCTACGAGCGTTTCCGCTCGGGCACCGTCTCCAGGCGCGGCCGCCGTCAGGCGCAAGAGGAATTCAAAGAGACAGTCACAGGAGGTGACGCATGAGCGCCATAGAACGTGGTGTGTACGTAACGGTTGGCGCTGCCGATCTCGCAGCCGAGAAGGTTCGCGAGCTGCCGGCAGTGAAGTTCGTCGTCGAGCGCACATCGAAGCTCCGCGAGACGTCGCTTATCGACCAGGCCCGAGAGATCGAGCCCAAGGTCCGCAAGCAGGCGTCCGAGCTTTCCAAGCGCGGCGAGAAGGTCGTTAAGCAGCTCCGCACCGAAGCCAAGGAGCGTCGCGAGAAGATCCGAGAGTTCCCGGCGGAGGCGCGCAAGCAGATCCAAGAACTTCCGGAGAACGCTCGCAAGCAGGTCGAGACGATCCGGACCGACGCCCGCAAGCAGGTAACCGAGATCCGTGGCCGGATCGAGAAGGTTCTCGGCCGCGACAACGGCAAGGCGCCGGCTCGCAAGTCGAACGTTTCCAAAGCAGCTGCTTCCGCCAAGGCGGAGACAGACGCTTCCTAGAACCCCTCCCCGCACCCCCGAAGAAGCCCGCGCTCCCCGCGCGGGCTTCTTCTTTTCTGACCACTAAAGAAGCTCGGTCATTGAAACCAGAAGAGGCCCGCGCTCCCCGCGCGGGCCTCTTCTTTTTCGGTCGGGAGGGGTGGGCGCACCGCCGGGACTCCAGCTGGTGCCCCTCCCGAGCCCTCCCCGCGTCTGGCTAGGTAAGACGACACCGATGCGGAAAACGTTCGTTCGGACCGACTCTTGCCGGCGCTTTGCATCAACCATTCACAAGGAGTCGTTACGCTCCATCCTGAGAACCATGGGGCTGCGAATAGGGTTGTTCGACGCGTTTTCTCCGGATGTGGTCGGGCCGTGGGAGCGGATCCTGGACGCCGACACCGAAGCCGGCATCTTCTGCCATCCGGCTTGGCTTCGGGCGTGGTGGGAGACCCTCGGGACGGGCGACCTGATCTTGGCTCTTGTCTGGGACGGCGATACACCCATCGGGATCTTTCCAACCTGCAATTGCGTCGACGAGCCCGGTCTCTTGAGCTTCCTCGGCTCCCAGGACGTAACCGACGAGCAAGTGCCCACCGCAATACCCGGCCGGGAAGCCGAAGCTTTGGGGTTCTTCCTCAACTGGGCGTTCACCGACGAGGGGTTCACCCGCATCCGTTTCCACTCAGTGTTGGAAGGAACGCGGTGGCTCGGCGTCGTCGATGAGATGTCCAAGTCGACAGACATGTCGTACAAGCAGGAACAGGTCGACGTAGCACCGGCCATAAAGCTGCCGTCGACCTTCGACGAGTACTTGCAAGGTCTATCCGGTCATGATCGGCACGAGCTGCGCCGGAAGCGCAGACGGCTCGGCGACGTCGGCGAGTGGCAGATCCGGCGCGCCGACGACCTCGGCTGGGAAGCCGACCTCGCTGCTTTCTTCGAGTTCCATCGCCAAGCTCCGGGAGAGAAGGCGGGCTTCTTCACTGAGGAACGCGAGCGATTCTTCCGCCGGCTGGCAGCCGATCTTTTCCTGTTCGGGCTGGCTCGCCTCGACGTACTGGACCTGAACGGCGAACCGGTGGCGTGCACCTTCTCCTACGACTTCCGCGACACGCTTGCGCTGTACAACTCCTCGTTTCGTCCCGATCTGGCCAAGCAAGCCCCCGGCATGGTCCTGGTGGGATCGCTGATCGAGCAGTCGATCGGCGAGGGAAAGCACCTGTTCGACTTCCTGCGCGGCGACGAGCCGTACAAACGCCGGTTCGGTCCCGTCCCCAGACCGGTTTACGAGCTCATCCTCGGGCGCGGTTTGTAGCCGTTCCCCGCTACGATTACTGGCGCGGTGACGGAAGCCATCGACCCGATCTCTCCTGATAACGGCTCGTGCCGGATAGCCGTTCTTTCGCTGCATACGTCGCCGCTCGATACACCAGGGTCGGGCGACGCCGGTGGCATGAATGTGTACATCCGCGAGGTGGCGGCCGAAATGGCTCGTCGCGGTGTTCGGTCGGACATATTCACCAGGCGCACCGACACCGAAACTCCGGACGTCGTGGAGCTGGCCCCTGGGGTACGGGTGATCCAGATCCGTGCGGGACTTCCCCGTCCGCTTCACAAGGACTTGCTGCGCCGACTGGTGCGACGCTTCGCTGCCGGCGTGGCCGAACACGGACCGTACGACGTTGTTCACGCGCACTACTGGCTGTCCGGGATAGCCGGAACACATCTGAAGGAAGTGTGGAAGGACGTACCTCTCGTTGTGTCGTTCCACACGCTGGCCCGAGTGAAGGACGACGCAAGCACTGGTGATCCGCCGGAGCCTTTGTTCCGCAAGCGCGGCGAAGCGCGCGTGATCCGGGCGGCCGATCGCATCATCGCTCCTACACACATCGAGCGCGGTCAGCTCATCGAGCTCTACGACGCCGACCCGGCTCGGATCTACGTAGCTCCCCCCGGAGTCGACCTAGAACGATTCACGCCGGGAGATCGCGAAACCGCTCGGCGCAGTTTCGGCTTCAGCGCAGATCCACTCGTAGTTTTCGTGGGACGGCTGCAGCCGTTCAAGGGCACCGATGTCGCCGTTCAGGCCCTGGCGCAGCTGAAGAGGATGGTTCCGGACGCGCAGCTTGCCATCGTCGGTGGCGACTCTCCTCGTGGGAGCCGAGGTGAACGCATGCGTCTTGGGTTGCAGGCCCGCCGTCTCGGCGTTTACGAACGGCTTCACCTGCTCGAACCCGTTACGCACGCCGAACTACCCGATCTGTATCGAGCAGCGGATGTTGTGGTCGTCCCGTCGGCGTCCGAGTCATTCGGGTTGGTCGCGCTGGAGGCGCAAGCGTGCGGCACACCGGTTGTCGCTACCGCCGTCGGCGGTTTGCGCATGACCGTCCGGGACGGCGAGACCGGCTACTTGGTCGACCGGCGCGATCCGAAAGCCTTCGCTGCGGCGTTGTCGCGAGTGCTATCCGACCCGGTTGCTCGTGACCGTCTCGGTGAGAACGCCGTTCGCCTTGCGAACGGGTTTCCTTGGGCGCGCACCGCGGACGGGATCCTCGATGCCTTTGCGTCGGTTACCGCGTGCCCCGACGTGAGACGCGCTTTGGTCGGCGTCCGCTAAGACGGGTGCGCGCGCTAAGTCTGCGTTTCCTGTCTGTCGCGAGGTTGGTTCTCAGCAGATGGTCGATCTCGCGTGCAAAGAGCGCGGGATCGATAACCGGCCAATCGTGGTCGGCTCCCGGTATCAGATGGAACGGTGCGTCGAGCATGTTTGCAATGTCTCGACCCATCGCTGCCGGCAACAAACGATCATCCGCGCCCCAAAGAACTAGGGACTCGATCCCGTGGTCGCGCACGCGAGCCAGTTCCTCGTCGAGCGTGGCGAGGCGCGCATATCGTCCGGCGGCGGCGAGGTTCTGCAGGCCGCCGATCTGAAGAGCGTTGATGCCGAACGCGCGAAGCGCTTTGAGGTTTCCCGTCCGGGCGTATCTCGTGAACGGCATCGCCCACCCCGCCATGCTTCGATCTATTCGCAGCCCGACGGAGTTCACCAGGACGAGCATGCGTACGTGTTCGGGATGCGCGGCTGCCAACGAAGTAGCTATCGCCCCGCCGAGCGAGTAGCCCACGACGATCGCTTTGTCCCATTCGAGCTCTTCCAAGGTTCTGTTCACACGATGGACGGCGCGGTCCATGTCCCACTTGCGTCCGACCACGGCCAGTCCGGGAGCAGCTACTTCGAAGCCGCGGCCGGCCAGGTGACGCACGCTGGGCAGGAACACTTCCGGACGGAGCCCCCAGCCGTGAAGCAATAGAACGCGTTCCTGTTTCCTTCCCCGAGCTCCTGAAGAGTCGTTGTCGCCATCTCCAGCGACCCACACCTGGGCTCCCTTTCCCAGGTGGAGACGTCGTGGAGCAACGGGGGTCGGCGGAGCGTTATCCATGAGAAGCGAATCTACAATGGCTTTTCTGAACTGAAAGGAAACGCGATGGCACGTCGGGTTTTACAAGCGGATTGGGGCCTGCGGTTCCGCATGTTGTTAACGATGGCCCTGCTTGCCGCTCTCTACATCGGCTTTCTCTCTTACCTGTCGGCGCGCGGAGTGTCTTTCGGACCACTCATAGCGATCGCAGCGCTCATGCTCGGCCTGCAGTACTTCTTCTCGCACAAGCTCGCGATGTGGGGAATGGGCGCTAAAGAGGTTTCCCCCGAAGAAGCGCCTGAGCTCCATGCCATGGTCGAAAGGCTCGCGAACGAAGCCGGGATACCAAAGCCCAAGGTCGCGATCTCGAAGCTGCCCATCCCCAACGCGTTCGCAACGGGACGAAGCCCCCGCCACGCAGTAGTGGCCGTGACCGAAGGGCTGATGGCCAAGCTCGAGCTGCACGAGGTCGAAGCCGTCCTTGGTCACGAGATCTACCACGTGGTGAATCGCGATGTTGCTGTGATGACACTTGCCTCGTTCTTCGCGATGATCGCCTTCTTCGCCATGAGGATGTTCTTCTTCACCGGGCTGTTCGGTGGCGGAGGCGATGACGACGACAACGGCGGCGGTTCCATTTGGCTCGTGTACCTGGTGTCGATGCTCGTGTACTTCGTTTCCCAGATCCTGATCCTGGCGCTCGGCCGATACCGCGAGCTGGCTGCGGATCGCGGCGGCGCGTACGTAACCGGGCACCCGGAGCATTTGGCCAGCGCCTTGGTGAAGATCGCGGGTGAAGTCGCCCATACATCGCCGGCGGCGAAGCGTCAGGTCGAACGCATGAATGCGTTCTTCATCGTCCCGACGAGCATCCGGGAGATCTTCTCGACGCACCCGTCGCTCGAGCGCCGGCTCGAGCAGCTGGAGCGGATCTCGCAAGAGCTCAAAGCGCCCTGAGCGTTCGATTGCGTCGAATAGCTGTTGCGGTTGCGCTGACGATCGCCGCGTGTTCGTGCGGAGGAAGCGATCCGCCCGTCGATGGGAGCTTCGCGGCGTCGATCGACCCGGGTTCACCTAAGGCATTGGCCGACGCGTTGCGCGGGTTTCGCGGAAAACCGGCCGTCGTGAACTTCTGGGCGACATGGTGCGATCCGTGCAAGAAGGAGATGCCCAGGCTTGTGGCGGCCTACGAGAAGTACAAGGGACGCGTTGCGTTCCTCGGGATCGATGTGCAGGACGACCCCGATGCCGCCCCCGACTTCGCGCGGCGCTACCGGATCCCGTTCCGAAGCCTTGCCGACCGTGCCGGAGACATCAGGCGGAAAGAGAAGATCCTCGGACTCCCGGTCACGCAGTTCTACGACGACGACGGCGACCTGGCCTTCGTCCACAACGGCGAGATCCGCTCGGACGAGCTAGAGGAAAAGATCGAAGAGTTATTGCCGAGCCGCGATTAGACGCGGCGGCTGCGCAGATGGTCGAGGACGGCGATCTCGCGTCGCAGGATCTCGACCTCGGCTCCCAGACGGTCGGCGGCTGTGGGTGCCTCGAGCAGACTTTGCTTCTCCGTTGCGTCGATTCGCAATAGCGAGGCGATGACGTAGGAACGTCCTACCGGGTCGACGGGCAGATGCACAGGCAGGTCTCCGTCGCCGTTGCCGGCGCGATACAAGCGGAACAACCGGGCGACTTCGCTGGAAGTAACGCGCGCACGCGCGAAGTTTCCGATCGGTTCGGGGAGCCAGCTCACCTTCGCGGCTGGATAAGAACCGTTGCTCACGGGGGAGTCGATCTGGAAGCGGCGCGTTCCTTCTACTTCGAGCAGATAGCGCCCATCGGGCAGTCGTGCGTAGCCGCTGATCTTCGCCAGGGTGCCGACTGGATGAGGCTCGGCGCTGCCGCCGATTTCTCTCCCGTAACGGATAAGCGCCACACCGAACGTGTGACCGTTGTTGAGGCAATCCGCGACGAGAGAGCGGTAGCGATCTTCGAAGACGTGGACGCCGAGGTCTGTATTGGGAAGCAAAAGGGTGTGAAGCGGGAAAAGCGGAATCCGGTCTGCCAACTGCGCCCTCCGAAGAACCTCTCGGTTCTCTCCCCTGAGTGCCAGACAGTGTAAAGGGATGCCGCCAGTCCGGGAGCCGTAGCCTAGGAGCGTGAAGAACGCCGCACTCGACCACTCGTTCCGCGCCCCAGACCCTCGGCCAGAAGGCTCGGCCGAAGCGTCAGCCGTGATCGTTCACTACAACGAGATCGGCCTCAAGGGACGCAACCGTGGATTCTTCGAACGCCGCCTCGTTAAAAACCTGGAAGCCGTTGTGGGACCTTGCGTTCGAGTCGAGACACTCAATGGCCGGATCGTCCTTCACGCTGAAACAGACATCGACGAAGAGCTGCTGGATGGCGTGGCCCGGACCTTCGGCGTCGCCTCGTTCTCGCCTTGCTCCATAGTTCGCGCTGAGATGCCGTCGATGATCGACGCAGCGGTCGAGCTTCTGCGAACGCGTGACTTCCGTTCCTTCGCAGTGGCCGCTCGCCGAGCGACCAAGGAGCTCGCGATCACTTCACGACAGATAAACGTCGAACTGGGAGCTGCGGTGCAGGTTGCTTACGGCTCCGATGTCGATCTCGGTGATCCGGACGTAACCGTTTACGTGGAAGTCGTTGGACCGCTCGCGTACATCTATGCCGATCGCCACGAGGGTCCCGGAGGCCTTCCCGTCGGGGTGTCCGGAAAGGTCGTGTCACTGCTGTCCGGCGGCATCGACTCTCCGGTCGCCACCTATCGCATCCTCAAGCGCGGAGCGAAAGCCATCCTTTGCCACTTCCATTCGGCTCCCTTCACGGATCGCTCGAGCGTCCGCAAGGCGACCGAGTTGGCAGGACGTGTCGCATCGTGGCAGGGAAAAACGATCATGTACGTTGTCCCGCTCGGTGATGCGCAGCAGCAGATCGTCGTGGCATCACCGCCGGACCTTCGTGTGGTCCTCTATCGGCGGTTGATGGTGAGGATCGCCTCCGAGATCGCACGACGCGAGGGAGCCAAAGCTCTGGTCACCGGAGACAGCCTCGGTCAGGTCGCGTCCCAAACACTGGACAACATCGCGTGCATCGACGATGCCATCGAGATGCCGATGCTGCGTCCTTTGGTCGGGGACGACAAGCAGGAGATCATCCAGCAAGCGAAGCGGATCGGCACTTACGAGACGTCGATACTTCCCTACGAGGACTGCTGTTCGTTGTTCGTGCCGCGATCGCCCGCGACCCGTGCAACCGTGGCATCCTGCCGATCGGCGGAAGCCGAGTTGGATGTAGACGAGCTGATCCGTTCCTGTCTCGAAGGTGCCGAGGTCGTAACGGTCGAAGAAAAGGACGCGAAGTGACTAGACGACTAGCTTTCATCGGCGCGGGGATGATGGGCGAGGCTCTGGCTCGAGGCCTCCTCGACGCGGGTTGGTCTTCGGACGAGATGATCCTCGCGGACGTCGCTGTGGAGCGACTGGCCCAGGTCGGCAAGGCGCTCGGTGTTGCAACGACCACGAGTCCGGCCGAAGCAGCCATCGACGCGACCGGCGTCCTGTTGGCCGTAAAGCCGCAAGACGCGGCGGCGGCGTTGCAGAACATTGGCGGGTCGGCGGATGCGGCCGGCATCGTGTCGATCGTCGCGGGGCTCAAGACATCGACGATCGAGGATCAGCTCGGCAAGGGTGTGTCCGTGGTGAGGGCGATGCCCAACACGCCGGCACGAGTGGGTCGCGGAGTTACCGCGTTGACGGCCGGCCGTTATGCGACCGACGACACCAAGACTCTGGCCGACGACATCTTCCGTGCGGTCGGTCCCGTTGTTTGGCTGGATGAAGACAAGCTCGACGCCGTTACCGCTCTGTCCGGTTCGGGGCCCGCGTACATCTTCTTGGTGGCCGAAGCGTTGGTAGAAGCTGGAGTCGCACTCGGCCTTCCTCGCGACGTTGCCGAGACCCTGACGTTCGCAACCATCGAAGGATCGGGAACCATGCTGCGCACCACCGGCGACCCACCGGCCGTCCTGCGTGCGCAAGTGACGTCGCCGGGCGGCACGACCGCTGCCGCGCTCGGTGTTCTGGAAGCCATGGCCGTGCGCGCCGCGTTTGGTGAAGCCCTTCGTGCTGCCCATCGGCGAAGCAAGGAGCTCGGCGCTTGAGTCCCGCCAAACTTGCCGAGAACCTCGAGCGCAATCGCGTCGTCGGCTGGATCGATACGCAAGTTCAGGATGTGCACCGGAAGATCCGGATGCTCGTGGCCGGCGATCCCGGGACCACCTTCGGCCTGGGGGACCTCCTACCTGCGACGACGGAGGAGGTGTTCGAGGGCCTCAACCGGCTGGCCGACTGGGACTTCGTCGAGCAAACCAACGGGTCGGGCGGAAAGTCCTTCGTTTCGCCGGCCGCGACGGTGTCCTACATCGAGGCCGCCGCCGAGCGTCTCAAGGTCGCGTGCGAGCGAGGCGAACGCGTTTTCTTCGGCACCGGACACCCCACCGGCCCGCTCGAGATGTATGCGCGACTGGCGCAAGCGATGGGCGAAAAGGGAGCCGAGGTCGTTCGTTTCTCGGAAGGCGATTCGTATGAGGGTTACATCAACGGTGCGCAGATCAGATACGTGTGCGACGTCGCTTGCGTATCGATGAGCGGAGATCTGGTGCACACACATTCGCCGCGAGCTATGGAGTTCCTACTCGGAAACGGATTGCGCGCCGATCTTGTTGTCGGTGATCACGGATTCACCGGTGCGGCGCTGGCCAGAACCATCGATGCGGTGGCCGTCGTCGATACGAATGATCCGGCACTTGTGCTTGCGTGGTCGCGGGGTCTGAGTGTCGTCCCGATCTTGTGCGACGACAACCGCCCGGCCGCTGCGTACGACGCTTTAGCGCGTTTTGTGATCGACCGCCTCTAGTTGCTCTTGACAGAAGAGCCTTTTCTCCTTCGAAATCCTTGCTGCGCGATTTTGTCTCTTGGCGCGACGGCGGCCGGTGCAAGTACCCTTAGCGCTTCATATCGAAGGAAACAAGGGATGATGCGGACGAACCCTGGGGCGTGGGGGAATTCCCACAGATGATGGTTTCTCGATTGCTCACCGTCGCCGAAGTCGCGCAGGTAATGCGGGTGTCACGGATGACGGTCTACCGATTGATCAGACGAGGACAGCTCAAAGCCATCAGGGTCGGACGAAACTACAGAGTCCGGGAGAACGACTTGAACCTGTATCTGGAGGAGCAAGCGGTCACCGGCGTTTGACCTCGTAGTTTCGATTCGTCCGCGTCCTTTCGTGATTTGGGGACGCGATGGAAGACATCGACAAGTCGCATAGCGATGCGATAGCCGAGCTGGCGGCTCAACCGGGACGAGTGTTTGTCCTCGGTGGTGTCGATTCCGGCAAAACAACGTTCACCAGGCTGCTTGCGCGCGCCGGACTGCAAGCAGGCCACGGGGTCGCGCTGATCGATGCGGATCTGAGCCAGCCGACCATCGGTCCGCCCGGCACGGTTGGCTTGAAACTGATTCGGGAGGCGGCCGACCTCGAGGGAGAGGCTCCACCCGACGCGCTCGCTTTCGTCGGTGCGGTTTCCGCGCGCGGTTACTTCCTGCCTCACGTCACCGGGACGGCCAAGCTCGTAATGCGGGCCATCGAGATGGGCGCCCGGCTGATCATCATCGATACCTCCGGCATGATCGACGGCGTTTCCGGGCAGATGCTCAAGCTCGCCAAGGCCGAGCTGTGCCGTCCTCGCCACGTTGTGGCCCTGGCGCGAGGGGGTGAGCTCGAGCCGATCGTGGAGGTGCTCGAGCGGTTCCTGGGGGTGGAGGTGATCAAGCTCGGAGTCCATCCGTCCATAGGGATGCGGTCGGTGGACGAACGGGCGTCCTATCGCGAGCAGCGCCTGGCGAAGTTCCTGGGCGGTCAGGTCTACCGCTGGCGGGTCAAGCCGACCGTGTTCTATCCGGTACTGCCCCCGCTTATCGAGCAAAAGGATCTGGACGGCCTTCTGGTGGGCGTGGACAACGGAAAGGGCGACTGCCTGGGGTTGGGTATCCTTGAGTACCGCGAGGATGCGTTGCGTCTTTTGACGCCGGTGTCCGAGGGGATAAGCGCGCTCCGTCTGGGTTCGGTCCGCGTGACGCAAGACGGAAAGATCACCGAGCGAGTGGACCTACGCATGGTGCTCGGGACGGATTAGCAGCTAACAAGGAGATTTTGTGGGTTCGGTACTTAAGAAGCGCCGCAAGAAGATGCGCAAGAAGAAGCACAAGAAGCTTCTGAAGAAGACGCGCTGGGAACGTCTCCACAAGAAGTAATTCCCACAATGGGGGGCGCTACGCGCCATCCGGGTCTCTTAACCTTCTCGAGCGATTACGGCCCCACCGACGAATACGTTGGCGTGTGCCATTTGGTGATCGCCGGTATAGCTCCCGATGTCCGTGTCGTCGACCTCGTCCACGGGATCCGAGGGATCCGTGCCGGAGCGACGTTGCTCCGACAGGCTCTGCCCTTCTCGCCGGCCGGCGTGCATCTGGCAATCGTTGATCCCGGAGTGGGGACCGACCGGCGAGCGGTGGTGATCAGCACCGGGAACGGAGCGCTTTTGGTTGGTCCTGACAACGGCCTGCTTACACCCGCGGCTGATGTGCTTGGTGGAGCAACGCAAGCCTTCGAACTCCAGAACTCCGATTACCAGTTGTCGCCGTTGTCGGCCACCTTCCACGGACGAGATATCTTCGCCCCGGCCGCGGCGCACCTTTCACTCGGTGTCGAGCCCGAAGACTTTGGTTTGCCTCTCGACGTTTCGACTCTCGTCCGTTTGGACGAACCCCGCGTCGTAGTTTCTGACGGTCGCTTGGTCGCGGACGTGCTGCGCATCGATTGGTACGGCAACCTTCAGCTTGCTGCCCGAGCCGATGACCTTGGAGCGGCCGGATTCGTCCGCGATCTTGAAATAGCTGGAGCCGGCAAAGTGCTTAATGGTTCTTTGGGACGAACCTTCGGCGATGCCCAACCGGGAAAGCTGGTGGTTTACCTGGACTCGGGCGGCCACGTCGCTGTGGCATGCAACGGAGGAAACGCACGCGAGCTATTGGGCGACCCGGAGACCGTGACGGTCACGTCGCTTTAGCGGCTCGGCAGACATACGAGCCGACCGACGGCGGCTCAGGGAGATTTGTGTTGCGCAGGAACCTTGTATGTAATTCGCCATGCGTCACCACCTGAGCTGAACTCCATCCGGTTTCAGTGAGTAAGGCAGGCGCATCGTCCGGATGCAGTCCGAATCGAAGCGGCTCGCGGGCCCATCTTTGTAGAAGGCGCGTAACCGCCATAGGGATTCGCAACCGCAACGGCCCTGCTTGCCTCGATGCGAAGTCAACACCGAGCTGCGACGCTTCGGTAGCAATCGCTGCAGCCTGCGATAGAAGGCTCCGCGCGTCCGCCTCGGCGAGGTAGTAAGTCAGCCCCTCACAAATCAGCACCAGCGGTTCGCTTGTCGTCAGCTGAGACGCGAGCACATCCGGGAGGCGTTGCGCCGATAGATCCGCAGCGACGTACTCCGGACCATCGGGAGGGGCGAGTTCCTTCTTTCGCGCCTGTGTTGCCGGGTGATCGACCTCGATGAACCGAACGCCATCGCGAGCGAGTCGCCAAGCCCGACAGTCGTACCCGGCGGCGACGATAACGACCTGTCGGATACCGCCGTCGAGGGCGTCGGTGATCAGCTCGTCGAAGAACCGCGTCCGCGCTGCGATCCAGGAGATCGCTCGCGCAGGACCGGGGAGCCAAGCGAGACGATCCATCGCGATGCGTTTCGCTGGCCCGACGAAGCGCTCGGCGTGGATGTCATCGAGGATCCCCCGACGCGTCAAATGCGCTCGCGCAGCGGCGACGTTTTCCGCCGACGGTGATGCGCGATCGGGTTCCATGACCGAATCATGGCAACTGACGGCGCGGATCCGGAAAACGCCCGACCACGTGAACTCAGCTAACGCGGAAGCTGAACACGTAACGGACAAAGGCCTCGGCCGGGTAGCGCGCGTCGGCCGTCATTGTGTAGCTGCCCGACTCCAGCTCGTAGTCGATCGATTCGTCCCACTTCTCGTCGAGGACCTCGCCTCCTGAGGAGTCGATGATCGTGATAGTTCCAGAACCGCCATCGGGCTGAGCAGGGTATGCCACAACTACCCGCAACTTGCCCTCGGCGGGCAAGGTTCCCGTTTGCGGCCGTTCGTCCGGGCCTTCCTTGCACCGCAGGTCGCTTCCGCGCTGAGGCCAGCATCCTTCGTCCAGGACCCCGACCAGTCGGACGTTGCCCGATCGGACGAAGATCGGCGGCGGATCGACCGGAGCAAGGAAACGCACGATCACGGCCGCGGCCAAGGCCACGAGCACAAGGGCCGAAATGGTGAACCAGGCTTTAACCGTCACGACCGGGTTCTATAGCATCTGCGACGTGCTGCGCTCCGCGAAGATCGCCCCCGTCTTCTCTTACGACGTACTGGAGCGCTTCTGGCGTGATGCGGACGACCTCGGTTATCACGCCGTCTGGAACTACGACCACTTCTATGGGCTGTATCTCGCGGGCCAGCCCTTGGAGCTTCCGACACTCGAGGGCTGGACGACCCTGGCCGCCATGGCCAAGGTGACGACTCGCTCCCGCGTTGGGTGCATGGTCACCGGCGTCACCTATCGGCACCCGGCACTGCTGGCCAACATGGCCGTGTCCGTTGACCACATCTCCGGTGGCCGGTTGGAGTTCGGTCTCGGCGCTGCGTGGCATGAGCCGGAGCATCTGACGTACGGCATGGACTTTCCGTCGGCAGGGACGCGCATCGCGATGCTCGACGAAGCGTGCGAGATCATCCGCCGCCTATGGACGGAGGAGAAGGTCGACCACGACGGCCGGTTCTGGAAGCTGCACGACGCGATCTGTGAACCGAAGCCGGTCCAGGCGAGGATCCCGATAGTGATCGGCGGGTCCGGGCCGAAGAAGACTCTCCGCGTCGTAGCCAAACACGCCGACGAGTGGAACGCTCCGGCTGTTTCCGTCGATCAATTCGTTCAGCTGAACGACATCCTGAGAGAACATTGCGCCGACGTCGGCCGGGATGAGTCGGAGATCAGGCGCTCGATCCAGCAGTTCATCTTCAGCACCGAAGACGCCTCGATCGATGCTCTTCCGGGTCAGCTCGAGGAGTTCGAAGAGGCAGGAGTCCAGCACGTGGTTCTGTCCTTCTATCAACCGCCGACCAAGGCGATCCTCGAGCGGCTGGCGCCGAATTGATGGACAGCCGGTGATTCTTTTGGTGAGAAGGTCTAGCCGATTAGGATGCAGCTGTTTCAGAGCGGCCGCATAGAGCAGCCGTATAGAGAGGAGTTCGAACGGATGAATAGGTGTCTCAGGATCTTTCTAGTTGCGGCCTTCGCGCTGGCCGGATTCGCGCTGGCCGAATCAGCCCTGGCGGGCGCGGGTGGTGACCCGGGCCAAAACGACGCAGAGGGCGACATCTCATCCGACACGAACCATTCGGGTGAGTCCGCTAGCGGGGATGCTGTCGCAGGTCAGGTCGTGGGTGTGGTTTCTGCCGGCGACACGTCGGTGGATTCGACCAATCGCTCGGAAGACGTCGATGTCGAGACGGGCGACGCCGATGCATTCAACCAAACCGAAGCAGATGTGCAGCAGTTCAACAACACCGGCGGCGAGAACGAACTCGAGGACGGAGCTGATATCTCCAGTGACGTCTCTCAGGCCGCTGATGCCACATCCGGTGACGGAGTGGGCGGTCAGGTGATCGGTGTCGTGACCTCAGCGGGAGGTTCGGCCGATGTCGTGGCAGCCAACACCTCCGAGGACGTCGACATCGAGTCAGGTGACGCCTTTGCCGACAACTTCCTTGATGTGGGCGTCGCTCAGTTCAACGTCGAAGGCACCGGAGACAACGAGGCCGACGGAGACATCTCCGGCGAGTTCGCGCAACAAGCCACAACGGCTTCTGGCGACGGCGTCGGCGGCCAGGTGATCGGAGTCGTTTCGGCCGGCGACGCATCCATCGATGCCACCAATGATTCGTCGGACGTCGACATCGAGACCGGCGAATCCGAATCTTTCAATTACATCGATTCGATCGTCGGCCAGGACACCGCGGTGGGCGCCGGCGATAACGAGCTCGAAGACGGTGCCGAGATCTCCGGCGAGTTCGATCAGGGCGCAGAGTCCACTTCCGGCGATGGTGTCGGAGGTCAGGTGATCGGCCTTGTTACCTCCGCGGGAGGTTCGGCCGACGTCGTGGCCGCCAATACGTCCGACGACGTCGATGTCGAGACCGGCGACGCGTTCGCCGACAACTTCGTTGACGTCGGCAACGTAGGCCAGTTCACCTTCGCCGACGGGAACAACGACGCCGAGGACGACATCTCCGGTGAGTTCGGTCAGTCGGCAGCGGCCGCGTCGGGTGACGGAGTTGGTGGGCAGGTGCTGGGTATCGTCTCGGCCGGTGACGCCTCCGTTGATGCCACCAACGAATCGACCGATGTCGATGTCGAGACCGGACTAGCGTCGTCGGAGAACTTCATCGACTCGTTCGTGGGGCAGTCGGTCGATAGTGGTACCGGCGACAACTTCTCCGACGGCGAGATCGAGTCCACGCTGGTGCAAGACTCCACGGCCGGTTCCGGTGACGCGGTTGCCGGTCAGGTGGCTGGGATTGTCACGTCGGCTGGTGGAACTGCGGATCTTGTGCTCGCCAACACATCTGAGGACGCAGACGCCGAAACAGGTGATGCCTTCATGTTCAACGATGACCTCGAGTTCGTCGGTCAACAGATCGAGGGTGGCGGCGGCTAGTCGCTAGCAGCCCTGTAGGACTGAGCGGGCCCCTTCGGGGCCCGCTCTTCCTTGAGATTCCGGCTTGGTCCCTTAGTATCCAGCGGTCTTCAGAACAGCACTGCAGGGAGGAGGTGGAACGAATGAACAAGCTTTTCAAGATCTTTTTGGTAGCGCTCTTCACGGTGGTCGGCTTCGCGATCGGCGGCTCAGCTCTGGCTGGAGGTGGCGGTCAGAACGACGCCGAGGACGACATCTCTTCGGAGACGACTCAGTCCGGTACCTCGTCCAGCGGTGACGCAGTGGGCGGGCAGGTCGTGGGTGTTGTTTCCGCCGGCGACGCTTCCGTCGATGCAACCAACCGCTCCGAGGATGTCGACATCGAAACCGGTACGGCCACGGCCGAGAACGACCTCGAGCAGGGGGTCGGTCAGGAAAACATCGGCGCCGGTGACAATGAGCTCGAAGACGGTGAGATCGACAGCGAAGTGAGCCAGGACGCTTCGGCCAGCTCCGGTGACGGAGTCGGCGGTTCGGTGATCGGTGTTGTCACATCCGCAGGTGGTTCGGCCGACGTTGTGGCCGCCAACACCTCTGAAGACGTCGACATCGAAACCGGTGACGCCACGGCGTTCAACTTCCTGGACGCCGACGTTGGCCAGCTGAACTTCGATCGTGGTGGCGACGACAACGACGCCGAGGACGACATCTCCTTCGAGGCTGCGCAGACCGTGTCTTCCGCAACCGGCGACGGAGTTGGTGGTCAGGTGCTCGGTATCGTCTCCGCTGGTGATGCGTCTGTCGATGCCACCAATGAGTCGACTGACGTCGACGTCTCGACCGGCGATGCATACGCCGAGAACGACGCCGAGTACGAAGTCGGCCAGGAGGCCGGCGGAGGAGGCGACAACTTCTCGGACGGCGAGATCTCCTCTGAGTTGGCGCAGGACGCTTCTTCCAACTCGGGTGACGCCGTTGCCGGGCAGGTTGCCGGTGTTGTCACTTCGGCTGGTGGTTCGGCGGACCTTGTGCTCGCCAACACGTCTGAGGACGTGGACGGTGAGTCCGGTGATTCGGACTTCGTTAACGAGTCCGAGGAGTTCGTCGGTCAGCAGAACGAAGGCGGGATGATAGCTGTCCCTAGCTGCCCTAGTCGGATTAAGAGCGGGCCCCTTCGGGGGCCCGCTCTTCTTTGAGAATCCGGCCTTGTAACTTAGGATTCAGCAGTCTTCAAAACAGCAGTGCAAGAAGGAGGTGCGAACGAATGAACAAGCTTTTCAAGATCTTTCTCGTAGCGCTCTTCGCGGTCGCCGGCTTCGCAATCGGTGGATCTGCGCTTGCAGGCGAGGGTGGAGGGGCAAACGACGCTGAGGACGACATCTCCTCTGAGGTCGCGCAGACCGGATCCTCGTCCAGCGGTGATGCAGTGGGCGGCCAGGTCGTGGGTGTTGTTTCTGCCGGCGACGCTTCCGTCGACGCAACCAACCGCTCAGAAGATGTCGACATCGAAACCGGTGACGGCCACGGCCGAGAACGACCTCGAGCAGGGGGTCGGTCAGGAAAACATCGGCGCCGGTGACAATGAGCTCGAAGACGGTGAGATCGACAGCGAAGTGAGCCAGGACGCTTCGGCCAGCTCCGGTGACGGAGTCGGCGGTTCGGTGATCGGTGTTGTCACATCCGCAGGTGGTTCGGCCGACGTTGTGGCCGCCAACACCTCTGAAGACGTCGACATCGAAACCGGTGACGCCACGGCGTTCAACTTCCTGGACGCCGACGTTGGCCAGCTGAACTTCGATCGTGGTGGCGACGACAACGACGCCGAGGACGACATCTCCTTCGAGGCTGCGCAGACCGTGTCTTCCGCAACCGGCGACGGAGTTGGTGGTCAGGTGCTCGGTATCGTCTCCGCTGGTGATGCGTCTGTCGATGCCACCAATGAGTCGACTGACGTCGACGTCTCGACCGGCGATGCATACGCCGAGAACGACGCCGAGTACGAAGTCGGCCAGGAGGCCGGCGGAGGAGGCGACAACTTCTCGGACGGCGAGATCTCCTCTGAGTTGGCGCAGGACGCTTCTTCCAACTCAGGTGACGCGGTTGCCGGGCAGGTCGCCGGTGTCGTGACCTCGGCTGGTGGTTCGGCGGACCTCGTGCTCGCCAACACCTCCGAGGACGTTGACGGTGAGTCGGGTGATTCGGACTTCGTCAACGAGTCCGAGGAGTTCGTCGGCCAGCAGAACGAGATCGGCTTGGACGGGCCGGTCTAGTCGCTACTTTCAAAGAGCGGGCCCCTTCGGGGGCCCGCTCTTCTATTTCAGATGAGCTTGGCTCGGAGCTCGCTAGCCCTATTTCGCGCGTTCGCGCAGGCGCGAGATGTCGCTGACCACGTAGCGCTTGCCGACCCTCGCCACGAGTCCGCGCCGTTTCAGAAGAGCGAGAGCTTTGTTCACGCTTTCTCGCGTTGCTCCCACCATCTGCGCCAGGCTCTCCTGCGAAAGAGCGAAGTCGATGAGGGTCCCTCCCTCCGCGGCGTCCTTGCCGTGAGCGTCGGCCAGATCGGCCAGGCGTCGAGCAACACGGCCGGGGACGTCGAAGAATGCGATGTCCTGGAAAGCCTCGTTGGATTGCCGCAGACGTTCGGCGAGAACGCGCAGCATCGTCAGGCCCAGCTTCGGGCTCTCGGCGATCGCTTCGTGCAGGCCCTTGGCATCTATGGAGAGGAGCTCGGAATCTTCCATCGCTGTGGCGTCGGCCGATCGCGGTGATTGGTCGAAGAGCGCGAGCTCGCCGAAGACGTCGCCCGGGCCGAGGACGGCTAGCACGGCTTCGCGTCCGTCCGGGTGGTATGCACTGATCTTTACTGCGCCGGTGACGATCGCGAAGCAGCGCTCGGCTTGTTCGCCTTGTACGAACAGGACGCTTCCCTTGCGGTAGCGGCGGTGGATGGCGATCTCGGCGATGCGCGCTTGCGCGCGATCGTCGAGATCGCCGAACAAGGCGGTTGCGCGCAAAGCCTCTATGGCATCCATCGGCTTTAGGTTATGGCTCCGCGCGCGTCAGCGGTTGTCGTCGCGGCTTTGCGATGCCGGTGGGTTCGACGGATTGGTGACGGGCAGGTTGGCGCGCACGAGGTCGAGCGACTCGCCGAAGAGTCGCTCGAGATCGTGCAGATCCTGCGTTGCCGGTCCCGGCTCGATCTCGAGAGCGATGGTGCGTAAAGCCGGTCCGTCCAGCGCGCGGACGAAGTCGGCGATCGGAAGGATGCCTTGGCCCAAGGGAGCGTGGCTGTCGCGACCCTTGCCCCGGTTGTCCGAAAGATGGATGTGGATGACACGGTCTGCGATCTCCCGATACGACTCGACCAGATCTTGCTCCGAAACCGCGAGGTGTGATGTGTCGAGTGTCACGTAACGGAAGCGACGTAGACCCTCGAGTCCTCTGAATCGATGGAAGCTCATGCGCCGGCCCCCGACATGAACGGGATACATGTTCTCCATCGTTATCGCCGGACCACCTTCCTGTAGAACGTCCTCCAGCTCGTGCAGCAGCCACAGGGCGTAGCGCGGCTGCCAGAAGTAGGGCGGGTGGAGGACGATGGTCTGGACATCCAGCGCCTTGCACAGTTCGGCCGTCCGGCGGATCTTCTCCAAGGGATTGGTCGAGAAGACGCCGCGAGTTAGCAACAGCTGCGGCGCATGGACCGCGACGATCGGCAGGTCGTGGCGCTCCGCCAGCTTCTCTAGCTCGTTGGCTGACTGCGTCTCCGGGCTCTGCGTGACCATGATCTCCACGCCCTCGGCCCCCGCGCCTTTCAGCGCCTCGAAGGCAAGGGACAGGTCCAGGCGCCAAAGAGGGCCCGTAGATATAGCCAGGGTTGGATTTGTTCGGGGCGATGCAGCCATAGGGACCTCTCAGATTAGCCTGGCGTTCCATGAGACGACGGCGGGGCCTCAGATGGCTAGCGGTCGGCGTGCTGGTTGCCGTCGGCCTGTTCTTCGTTATCGACATCGTTACGCTTCGATACCTCGAGTCCCGGGGGCGCGATCAGATCGTCCAGACCATGTCCGCTGAGGACGGATCGCTCGATCTGGGCAACGTCCCTTTCCTGCCGAGCTTCCTTAGAGGACGCCTGGGCACCGCCGAGGTTCGCATCCGTGGGGCCAACGCTCCGGGCGGACTTCGCGTCCAGGCGGTGACCGCGAAGCTGACCGACGTCAGGTTCTCGCCGGGGCGGATGTTCGCGCTGGCGCGGTCGAGCTTCGCTTCGCGCTCGAAGGTCACATCTTCTTCTCCGATCGGATCCATGGAGCTGGCCGAGGACGATCTCGAGGACTACATCTCTGGGAAGGTTCCGGGCATCGGCTCGGTAGAAGTAAGGGCATCGGGGATCGAGGTCTTCTTCCTCACCGAAGGCGTGAGGCTGGAGAACGACGACGCGCCCGAAGGAGACGAGCTGAGTCAACCGGCGCGTTACTTGCCCCGCGTCGAGAGTGGAAAGCTCGTCCTGGTTCCGACAAGCCTTTCCCAGATCCACGAGAGCTTTAGGTCCGAAGCCGGCCGGATCAGGGATCTGATCAGGCTTCCCAACATCCCCTCCGGACTCCGGGCCGACGTCCGGCTCGGAGAAGGAGTCGTGGTCGTTGAAGTCAACGGTCCCGAAATCGAGCTGACGCTCGGCGAAGGGAACGAGTGATGACCGGGAGCGTGAACGTTTCTTCGCGCGAGGCACCGGTCGTCCTCGACGCAGACGTAGTGGTGTGCGGCGCCGGTTCGGCCGGGCTCGGTGCGGCGCTGGCCGCTGCGCGAAGCGGTTCGAAGGTCGCACTTGTAGAACGCTGGCCTTTCTTCGGCGGCAACGCTACCGCTGCAAGTCTGGGTTCGATCTGCGGGCTCTACGTTCGAAGCAGCGGCTCCTTCGAGCACGTAAGCAACGGCATCGCGCGCGAGTGGGCGGAAGGTTTGTCAGCGTCGGGATGGGGACTCGGTCCGATCCCGTACAAGGAGACGGCCGTGATGCCATACGTACCGTGGGGTTACAAGCGGCTGGCGGACCGGCTCATCACCGACGAAGAACGGATCACCCCGCTCCTTCATTCGTTCATCTCGGGCGTCGTCCGCTCGGGCGATGCGATAGAAGCGGTGGTCATCGCAACCAAGCAAGGGCCGAAGGCGATCCGCGGACGTGTTTTCGTCGATGCGACGGGCGATGCCGACGTCGTTTATCACGCCGGTTCTTCGTGGGAGATGGGAGAAACCGGGCGCTTGCAATACCCCTCGATGCAGTTTTATATGCAGAATGTCGATCTCGCCGAAGCGATGAAGGCCGGTCTCGGACTGCTGGCCGAGAAGATCAAGCAGGCATACGACAGCAGATCGCACGACTTGACGCGTTCGGCCGGCGCGGTCATCCCGACCATGCGCGAGGGCGAGGTCGTCGGCGCGATGACGCGAGTGGCCAAACCTTCCGGCGGCGTTCCCGACGGGACCGATGTCTTCGATCTCACGGCGGCTGAGATCAGCGGTCGCGCGATCGCGGAAGAATCTGCGCGTTTCCTGAAAGACGAGATGCCGGGCTTCGCTTCGTCCTACCTGCAGGACACAGCGACGACTCTCGGTGTGAGAGAGACGCGGCACGCTATCGGTGATCACGTGTTGTCCTTCGAAGAAGCGGTGGCCTGCACTAAGCATCCGGACGGAGTGGCGGCTGCGACCTGGCCGTTCGAGTTCCATACCGAAGGGGCAGAGACGCGCTGGGAGTTCTTACCGGACGGAGATTGGTTCGAGATCCCGTTCCGGAGCTTGGTCGCTTCCGGCGTTTCCAATCTGCTGGTGGCCGGACGGTGCATCTCGGCAACACACGAGGCACTCGCATCGTCGCGAGTTACGGGTACGTGCATGGCGATCGGCGAAGCCGCCGGCCGCGCGGCGGCGATGTCGGTGTCAGGAGACGTCGGACCCCGCGAGATCGATGCCGAGAAGCTGCGAGCTGAGTTGGTCTCGTCCGGGGCCCTTCTGGTGCGATGACCAACCTCGCGCAGTACCTGTCCGATACGGCGAAACGATCACCCGACCGTCCGGCGATCGTGTTCGAAGGTTCGACTACGACTTACGCAGGCTTGGCCGAGCAGGCCAGTCGTGCGGCGTTGCGACTGACCGAGGAAGGCATCGGACGCGGGGATCGCGTCGCCCTGTGGCTTCCGAACCATCCAGCCTTCGCATCGGCGATGTACGCGGTGTGGCAGGTCGGCGCGATCGTTGTTCCCGTTCACGCAGCACTGACCAAGCCGGAGGCGCGTCACATCCTCGAAGACGCAGGAGTCAAGGCCGCTTTCGTCGGACAGGACCAGCTCGATGCCGAAGCGGAAGAGCTGTTGCACGAGCTCGGCATATTCGCGTTCGTCCTCCCCGGCGACGCGCCGGACGGTGCCGACGCCTCGACCGCCGAGTCCTCTATTTCCATCGCGGAGGCTGGAGGTGAAGATCTGGCTCTGATCGCCTACACCTCGGGGACGTCGGGCCTGCCCAAAGGCGCGATGCTCACGCACGCCAATCTTCGAGCCAACGTCGAACAGATGCGTGCATCGCCCATCGCCGTATCGCCGGAAGACGTTGTCCTCTGCGTGCTTCCGCTCTTTCACATCTTCGGTCTCAATGTGGTGCTGAATCTGGGCGTTTGCGTGGGAGCCGAGATCGTATTGATGCAACGCTTCGATCCAGCTGCCTCCGTCGAAGCGATAGCCAAGGAAGCCGTGACGGTGGTCGCCGGCGCCCCGCCCGTCTACGTCGCTTGGCTCAATGCGCCACCCGAGTCGTTCGCGAACGTGCGCGTGGCCATCTCCGGCGCCGCGCCTTTGTCCAAGGAAGTGCTCGAGCAGTTCCGCGAGCGATTCGGAGTGACGATCTGGGAGGGCTACGGACTTACCGAAACGTCCCCGGCACTTACGTTCACGGGCATCGGCGGTGTCGCCAAACCGGGATCCATCGGACGGCCGCTGGACGGCGTGGAGTTGCGTCTGGTCGACGAGGACGGAGAAGACGTCGAGGAGGGCGATCCCGGCGAGATTGTCGTCCGGGGGCCGAACGTGTTCAGCGGTTACTGGAACCATCCTGACTACACGGAGCAGGCGTTCGTGGACGGATGGTTCCGGACGGGGGACGTCGGCGTTGCCGACGACGACGGCGATCTTTACATCGTCGATCGCCGGAAGGACCTGATCCTCGTCTCCGGTTTCAACGTCTACCCGCGCGAGGTGGAGGAAGTTCTGCGACGGCACCCGGGCGTCGGCGACTGCGCAGTCGTCGGCGATCACGACGATCAGACTGGTGAGCGCGTACGCGCCGTCGTCGTTCCAGATCCGCCGGGTGTTTCTTTGACCGAAGAAGAAGTCATCGAGTTCTGTTCGCGCAGCCTCGCGCCGTACAAGCTCCCGCGCACCGTCGAGATCGTCACTGCGATCCCGCGCAACGCCGCCGGCAAGGTCCTTCGCCGAGAGCTCAAACACCAGGACGCGCCGTAGGCGCTCCTTTCAATCGGCATGCTCATCCTCTTTCCAATATTGGCGGCCTTGCTCGCCGCCGTTTTCAGTGTCGCGACGTGGCGCGAGGCCAAGGGTCGCGCGGCACTGCGCATCTGGTCCGTCGCTCTTGCTCAATTCGCTATAGGCAGTGGAGCAGTCGTATGGGGAACGCTTTTCGGATGGAACGGAGCGACGTATCGGGTCTTCTACGGATTCGGAGCCGTCCTCAATGTCGCCTGGCTCGGTCTCGGGACGCTCTGGCTGGTTTGGGAGAGAGCGGCAGCAATCATCGCAACCATCCTCTTGTTCGCGATCAGCGTCTGGGCGCTGACAGTCGTCGCAACTACTGATTTGATCCCGGGTGCTGCCTCTGCGTTCGCTTCCGATCAGTTGCCGTCGGCGCGCGAGGTGATGCCAACCCTCGCTCGAAATCTGTCGCGCTGGTTCTCCATCACCGGATCGGTGATCGTCCTGGCCGGACTCGGGATGTCTCTTCTTCAAGTTGGCCGGAGGAACACACTCGGCCTCGGTCTGCTGGCTTCAGGCGTGGTCGTGGCCGGAGTAGCCAGCGAGCTTGCGCGAGCCGGTTACATAGTCGTCTTCGCTATTGGACTGGCCTGGGGGATCGGGTTGATGTACGCCGGCTTTGTCCGGACGAGAACCTAGGCCGCTAGCGTGGACACGTGTTCGTCGACGGTCTGATCACGTTCGGCGCCGGTTTGGTCGGCTTTCTTTCACCCTGCGTTCTGCCTTTGCTTCCCGGCTACGTCGGCTACATGACCGGAACCGCTGTGGACGAGCGCGTTCCCGTCCGCAAGGCGCTGCCCGGAACGCTGGCTTTCGTAGGCGGATTGACCGTCGTCTTCGTTTCGCTCGGCGCGACGGCCTCCGTGCTGTCGTCCTTCTTGAACGACAACAAACGACTGATCGAGGTCATCAGCGGCTCGTTCGTCATCGCCCTGGGGGCATTGATGGTCCTCGGCCCCCGTTCTCCGTTCCTTCGCGAGAGACGGTTCAACGTTCGTCCCGGCGGAGGTGTCCTGCGTACCTTCGGCCTCGGCGCGGCTTTCGCGTTCGCGTGGACGCCGTGCATCGGTCCGACGCTAGGCGCTGCGTTGAATCTCGCTGCCACCTCCGACGGACTGGTCGACGGTATCGGTCTCTTGTTCGCTTACTCACTCGGGATCGGACTTCCGTTCATCGCAGCCGGGTTGGGTCTCATGACGTTCGGCGGAAGATTGAAACGTCACGCCGCGACCATCCAACTGGTAGGCGGCGTCGTTCTGGTCGGCGTCGGGATCTTGATGGTCACCGGACGCCTCACCGATATCACCATCTGGGCGCAGCGGGTGATGTCCGACGTGGGCTTGGATTTCTGGAACATCTGACGAGTTTGTGAACTTGTGTACGACCGCTGGCCCCCGCTAGCATCCGCCACCAAATGACCAATGCTCCCGGCGGGCGCCAGCCGGCCGACCGAACGCGCACCGGCGCCCGCGTCCGGACCAAGCCCATCCCCGAGGCAACGGTCGCCCGGCTCCCGGTTTATCTGCGCGTCCTCGGCGAACTCGGCGTCCAGCAGATACAAACCGTCTCGTCGGAGCGGTTGGCGGAAGCGGCCGGCGTGAATCCGCCGAAGGTTCGCAAAGATCTTTCGTACCTGGGCAGCTACGGAACGCGCGGCGTGGGCTACGACGTCGAGTACCTCGTGTACCAGATCTCCCGCGAGCTCGGACTCACGCAGGACTGGCCGGTGGCCATCGTCGGCATGGGCAACTTGGGACAGGCGCTGGCCGGATACAAAGGCTTCCCCGAACGCGGCTTCCGCATCTCGGCTCTCTTCGACAAGGACGACGCTCGTACCGGACAAAAGGTCGGCGAACTATCGATCGAACACGTCGACGACCTAGAGCGATCCCTCAAAGAGAAGGACATCTCCATCGCGATCATCGCCACGCCGGCTCCCGCGGCACAGGAAACGGCCGAGCGCCTCGTCGCCGCCGGTGTTCGGTCGGTCCTCAACTTCGCGCCGACCGTGCTCACCGTGCCGGACAAGATCCATCTGCGGCAGGTCGACCTGTCCGTCGAACTGCAGATACTCGCCTTCTATGAGCAGCGCGGTGCCGGCCGGAAGGCCCCCAAAGCGTGAATCCTCGAGCCTTTAGACTGACCTCGTAATGGCGATAGTCGTCTGCGGCCTCTCGCACAAGACCGTTCCCTTGCCCGTTCTCGAGCAGGTGGCGTTCACTCCGGACGCGCTGCCGAAGGCGCTGACGCAGCTACTCGATCACGAGCCGATCCACGAGGCCGTGATCTTGTCCACATGCAACCGGACGGAGATATACGCGATCGTTCACCGTTTCCATCCGGCGGTGCAGGCGGTCCGGCGATTCGTATCGGATGTCTCCGGTGTTGGCCAGGACAAAGTGTCGGACGGTCTTTACACCTACTACGACACCTCGGCCGTCAGACATCTCTTCAACGTCGCTTCGGGCACCGATTCGATGGTCGTCGGTGAGCCGCAGATCCTCGGCCAGGTGCGCGAGGCCTACCGCGTGGCGTCCGAGGAAGGCACAGCGCGCCGCATGCTCGGCGCGCTCTTCCAGAGGGCTTTGCGTGTCGGTAAGCGCGCGCGCAGCGAGACTGCCATATCTCGCCACGTAGTTTCGCTGCCACAAGCAGCCGCGCGCGTCGCAGCTGATCTATCCGGCGGTTTGGAGGGCAAACGCGTTCTCGTCATCGGTGCGGGACGCATGGGCGAACTCGCCGCGCGTGCGGCACTGGACGGTGGCTGCACGAACATCACGATCGCCAACCGGACGCCCGAGAAGGCGGAGAAGCTCGCTGCCGAGCTCGGCGGAAGCGGCGCTTCGCTGGAAGCGATCGATGTTCTATTGAGGGACACCGACGTGTTGATCTCCGGTACTTCGTCGCCCGGAACCGTTGTCGATGCCCAGACGATCTCTGACGCCATCGACGGCCGTCGCTTGTTCGTTGTCGACGTTGCCGTCCCCCGAGACATCGATCCGGCGGCGCGCGACATAGAAGGTGTTGAGCTTCGCGACCTCGACGACCTGCGTTCGTTCGTCGATGCGGGAGCCGAGGCGCGCAAGGCCGAGCTTCCCAAGGTCGAAACGATCGTGGACGAAGAAGTCGAGGGCTTCTGCGCGTGGGAGCGTTCACTTGCTCTTGGTCCGGCGATCACGGAGCTTCGCGCGTGGGCGGAGAACGTTCGCAGTCAGGAAGTCGCCAAGCTCGCTAAGAAGAAGTCCCTGGAGGAGAAAGACCTCGAAGAGCTCGAGCGGGTTACGCGTACGCTGGTGAACAAGCTCCTGCACCGTCCGATGACACAGATGCGCGACCTCGTCCGGGGCAAGGACGGCCAGGTCTTCCTCGAAGCGTTCCAGGAGATCTTCGATCTAGATGCCGAGTAGCGTTCTCCGAGTCGGCACTCGGGGAAGCGTTCTTGCACTAACCCAGACTGGCCTCGCAGTGGATGCGTTGCGTGCGCCGGCAGCAGATCACGGTGTCGATTTCGAAGTCGAGATCGTCCGCATAACGACCAAGGGCGATCAGGTCACCGACAAGCCCTTCGAAGCGATCGGTCCCAAAGGCATCTTCGCCAAGGAGATCGAGCGCGCGCTGCTGGACGACGAGATCGACGTCGCCGTGCACAGCTTGAAGGACCTCCCATCGGACGAACCGGAAGGCTTGGTCATCGCCGCCGTGTTGGAACGCGAGGATCCGCGCGACGTTCTGGTTTCGCGTGGAGGACAGCTCCTGTCGGAGCTCCCGCCGGGGGCGGTGGTCGGAACCTCCTCCTCACGGCGACGCGCGTTGCTCGGTATCGCCCGTCCCGATCTGCGAACGGTTGCCCTGCGCGGCAACGTCGACACTCGGATGGAAAAGATCGCTTCCGGAGAGATGGACGCCGGCATTCTCGCGGGCGCCGGTCTGGTGAGGCTTGCCCGCGAGAGCGAGATCACGCAGTGGCTCGATCCGATGCAGTTCGTGCCGGCGCCCGGACAAGGAACCTTGGCGATCGAGACGAAGAGCGATCGCTTGGGTTCGGATCTTTCGTGGATCGCTGACGCCGATCATCCGGATACGCGGGCATGCACGGAAGCCGAGCGCGCGTTCATGCGCGGTGTCGAGGGCGGCTGTGAAGTGCCTCTCGGAGCTTGGGCACGCACCCAGGGTGGCGAAGTCGTATGCGAAGGCTTCCTTTCATCGTCCGACGGCGCGCGATCCATCCGCGACGCGGCGCGAGGGAGCGTTCCGGCGGCTGTTGGCGTCGACCTCGCGCAGAAATTTCTTGCGGCGGGAGCCGGAGAGCTTACAGCCCGGACGTAAGCCTACCCAGAGGTACGCTGGTGCCCCATGCCCTGGTGTCCGCGGTGTGATGAAACGTTCCCCGAAGGGCCGGCGTGCCCTAGGTGCAACGCCCGGCTGATCCAGCGCGAGTCCGAAAGCGTCGCTGAGACCATCGAGTCGGTACCGGCGCTTCGCGGACTCACCGTTTCGCGCCGCTACCGGCGGGCCCTCAGCCGGTTGTCCGGGCCCAAGGGACCGTCGCCGCGTGTCCTGGTTGCCGCCCTCGCCGTGTTGGTTTTCGCCGTCGGTTTCCTGCTCGGAAGATTGGCTTCGGTGTCTCCGAGTCCGGGTCCGACCGTGCGCGCCTTACCCGTTGTCGATCCGCTTGCGCTTGACGGGGTGCAAGGCTCGGCCGTCTACGCGCTGTGGTCGCGCGACTCCTTGGCCACGGTGGCTTCGCAGGATCTCGCATCGGGTGACGTCGAGCCCCGACTGCGACTGTCCGCCCCGATGGGTTCGGGAAGCGTCGGCACGCGCGTCGTCACACTTCGCGGCAACGTCGCCTTAGTGGCCAGCGACGGACGCAACAACTCATACGTCGCTTTCTCCGTTGACGGTTCTCCTCCGCACGGATGGGTAGACGGCGTCGAGGCCGCCTGGGTGTCGTCCGAAGAGCTCTTGGTTCGTCATGGCGATCGTGCGCTAACGCGCTGGCTGGTCGAGGACGGAGACGTGCGGTCGGAGCCGGCCGGACGGGCCGACAGGCTGTGGCAGACGTCGTCCGGCGCCGTGGTTGAGCGCGACGGTATGTTGCGCAACGGATCTCAGGCACTCGGCGGTCAGAGCATCCGCGCGCCGTCGAAAGGCCGCGTTCTAGCGATATCCGGCGACGGCGAGCGTGCTCTCGTCGACGATGGTGGCGCAGCGATATGGGACGGAAGCTCGATGCAGAGACTGCGAGTCGACGGAGCCGAAGTCGTGGGCGCGAGCTTCGAGGAGTCGGGCGACCGGATCGCTCTCGCGATGCGCATCGACGACGGATTGACGCTGGGGATCTCCGACCTTCGTGGCAACACGGCGCTGAAGCCGCTCGACACCAAGTACCGCGACTGCGATCCCACCCCTGCGTGGGACGACGACGGCAAATGGGTCTACTTGTCCCCCGGCAACGGTCTTCTCTATGCGGCCGAGACCGGCGGCGGTCGCATGAAGCAGGTCCGCACCAACGTCGTCGGGTGCGGGCTCGCTTGGATCCCTTAGGAAGGGGTCGCTAAGCGACATCCTGATATGAGCAAAGGGATCGTTTATCTCGTAGGCGCCGGTCCGGGAGATCCCGGACTGATCACGCGCAAGGGAGCCGAGCTTCTTGCTCGCGCCGATGTCGTTGCCTATGACCGTCTGATCCATCCCGATCTGTTGAAGCTCGCGAGCAATGCCGAGCTCGTCGACGTCGGCAAGCAACCCGGTGAAAGCGCGCCGGGACAAGAACGGATCAATCAACTGCTCGTGGACGAAGCACGTGCGGGCAAGGTCGTCGTCCGTTTGAAGGGCGGCGATCCTTTCGTTTTCGGTCGCGGTGGAGAAGAGGCCGAGCTTCTCGCGGCCGCCGGTGTCCCGTTCGAGATCGTGCCCGGCGTGACTTCGGCCGTGGCCGGCCCGGCGTATGCAGGTATCCCACTTACTCATCGCGACCATGCGTCGTGGGTCGCGATAGCGACGGGGCACGAGGATCCGACGAAGGAATCGTCAGCATTGGATTGGGAAGCACTCGCCCGCGCACCAACGGCTGTATTCCTGATGGGCATTCAGCGTTTGAGCGAGATTTCTCGCGAACTTCAGAACGCGGGACGCAGATCCGACTCGCCAGCCGCCGTGATCTCGTGGGCAACCTGGCCCAAACAGCGCGTATTGCGTTCGACGCTCGAGAAGGTCGCCGACGCCGTGCAAACCGCGGACATCTCGCCGCCCGCCGTGCTCGTCGTCGGCGACGTGGTGACGCTTAACGACAGCATCGATTGGGTGAGCCGCAAGCCTTTGCTCGGTAAGCGCGTGTTCGTCACGCGCACGCGTGCTCAGGCGGGGAAGCTTTCGGAAGCTTTGCGCGACCTGGGGGCCGAAGCGCTCGAGTTCCCGGCCATCAAGATCGTCGAGCCGTCGCGCTACGAGCCGCTGGACAGTGCGCTGGCCGGACTTTCGACCTTCGGTTGGATCGTCTTCACCAGCACGAACACCGTCGACGCCGTATGGTCGCGCCTGCGTAAAGCCGGCAAGGATGCGCGAGCTCTCGCGCGACTGCGCGTGGCCGCCGTTGGCCCGGCCACTTCCGACGCGTTGCGAGCGCACGGCGTCGAGCCGGACCTGGTTCCTGAGACTTTCACTTCAGAGTCGCTCGCCGACGCGATGGGTGAAGCGACCGGCGGCTCGGTCGTGCTGCTCCCGCAAGCCGAAAACGCACCCGACGATCTATCGAAGCGCCTGGGTGA
The DNA here is from genome assembly GCA_963766295.1 of uncultured Actinomycetes bacterium. Taxonomy (GTDB): domain Bacteria; phylum Actinomycetota; class JAICYB01; order JAICYB01; family JAICYB01; genus JBBDRJ01. The sequence continues at coordinate 516,450 of CAVXYW010000001.1, forward strand.
GAGAGGATGGGGCTGTGTCGCGGTGAACGCATACAGAACCGAGGTGGACGATTCCTCGGTGGCCGCAGGAAGACAAGCGCTCGACGAAGGAGTGGACGCCGTGCTGTTCACATCCGGGAGTACCGCTCGCAACTTCGTGGATCTTTGGGGACAACCATTGGAAGGCACGATCGTTTGTTGCATAGGCCCCCGCACTGACCAGGCCGCCCGCGCAGCGGGCGTCCGCGTGGATGCGGTTGCCGCAGAGCACACCATCGAGGGTCTCGTGAACGCCCTCGTTGCAGCTGTGGGACGCTAGTACCCGATGCCGTTCCCGATCGAACGACCCCGTCGTCTGCGTCGCACATCGGCCTTGCGTGCTTTCGCGCGCGAGACCGATGTGCTCCCACGCCACCTCATCGCGCCGCTCTTCGTGAAGGAGGGAATCCGCGATCCCGAGCCGATCTCGTCCATGCCCGGACACGCACAACACACCCTCGAATCCTTGGTCAAGGAAGCCCGCGAGATGTCGTCCCGCGGTGTGCATGCGTTCCTTGTTTTCGGTGTCCCGGGCAGCAAGGACGCAAACGGCTCCCAGGCCTTCTCCGACGACGGGATCTCCCAGCTCGGCCTTCGCGCGCTTCGCGAGGAGCTGGGCGACGAAGCCGTCCTCATCGGGGACCTGTGTTTGTGCGAGTACACCGACCACGGGCACTGCGGCGTCCTTCATGAGGGTTCGGTCGTAAACGACCAGACCCTCGAGCTTTATGCGAAGACGGCGATGGCGCAAGCGAAAGCCGGGGTAGATCTCGTTGCGCCGTCCGGGATGATGGACGGACAGGTTGCGGTGATCCGTGAAGCGCTGGATGCCGTCGGCAAGCAGGACACGGCGATCATGGCTTACGCCGCCAAGTACGCGTCGGCTCACTACGGCCCATTCCGCGAAGCTGCGGAGTGCGCACCGCAGGAGGGCGACCGCTCCGGTTATCAGATGGACCCGTCCAACGTCCGTGAGGCTCTGCGGGAGTCGGCGCTCGACATCGAAGAGGGCGCGGACGTCGTGATGGTCAAGCCCGCGCTTTCTTATCTCGACGTCATCAGCGCAGTCGCGGAGACCTCGCCCGTGCCGGTCGCCGCCTACAACGTTTCCGGCGAGTACTCGATGGTGAAGGCCGCGGCCGAGCGCGGATGGATAGACGGCGAGCGCGTAGCCATCGAGCACCTGACGGCGATAAGGCGCGCCGGCGCCGATCTCGTCATCACCTACTTCGCTAAGGAGCTCGCCGAGCGGCTCGCCGGATGACGGACCTTCCCGAAAAAGCTCGAAAGGTAATCCCCGGCGGTGTCTCCTCACCGGCGCGTGCGTTCGGTGCGGTCGGCGGTGATCCGATCTTCGCCGAGCACGGTGAAGGTGCATACCTCGTCGACACCAACGGCAATCGTTACGTCGACTACATCCAAGGCTTCGGCGCGGTGATCCTAGGTCACGCGGACCCTCGCGTGGCCGAGGCGGTCGCCACGGCGGCCAAGCGCGGCGGTGCTGTCGGGTTGAGCACGGAAGCCGAAGTTCGACTCGCCGAGCTTGTCGTCGAGCGCGTACCGACCGCCGAGCGCGCAAGGTTTGTGACTTCGGGCACCGAAGCCTCGATGACGGCAGCGCGGATCGCGCGAGCGGCAACCGGACGATCGGTGATCGTGAAGTTCGAGGGTTGCTACCACGGCCACGCCGACGCCTTCCTCGCGAAGGCTGGTTCGGGTGTCGCAACGTTCGCCGTCCCGATGGCTTCGGGTGTACCAGGCGAAAGCACGGACAACACACGAATCTTGGCTTTCAACGACGTTGGACAGGTCAAGAAGTTGTTCGAACTTCAGGGCTCGAACATCGCGGCGGTTTTCGTAGAGCCCGTTGCGGCGAACATGGGGACCGTTCTTCCGGAACCCCGTTTTCTCGCGTCTATCATCGACGGCTGCGCCGCGCACGGCGCGCTGAGCGTGTTTGACGAAGTCGTGACCGGATTCCGCCTGGGGCCGGGTGGCGCCCAGGAAGCTTTCGGACTCACACCCGATCTAGCGATGCTCGGCAAAGTGCTCGGCGGTGGACTTCCGATTGGCGCCGTCGCCGGACGCGCCGAGTTGATGGACCGCCTGTCGCCGGTCGGCGATGTTTATCAAGCCGGAACCTATGCGGCGCACCCGCACGCTATGGCGGCTGGAGTGGCGGTGCTCGAAGCGTTGACCGCGGACGACTACGCGGCGCTCGAAGCCACAGCGACTCTTCTCGCCGACGGCTTGAGTGCCGCGGCTAAGGATGCAGGAGCTGAAGCAGCGGTCGTCCGGGCCGGGACGTTCCTGACCGTTTTCTTCGTATCAGACGCACCGAGGAATTTCGACGACTCGAACTCGACCGACCGCGAAGCGTTCGCGCGGTTCCACCGGTCGCTTCGCGACAGCGGTGTGTTGATCCCGCCGTCTCCGTTCGAGGCTTGGTTCCCGTCCCTCGCGCACGGCGATCGGGAGATCGAGGCGACGATAGATGCTGCATCTACGGCGTTTGCGGCGGCCAAGGGTTAGACAGGCTTAGATCGAAACGCCGGCGGCACGTAATCGGGCGCCGACCCATTCACGTGGAGAGCCTTGCGTGGCGAGATCGCGCAACATTTGCGCGATGCTCACTCGCTCAACCTCCGGCATGACCAGCGCGTGCTCGATGGCGTTCGCGGTGTCGTCGATGTCGAAGGGATCGATGCCGATGGTGGCCGGGCCCATCTGCTCGTAAACGCCGGCGTTGCGGGATAGGACTATCGACCCCGCTCTTTTGTTGGCCACCGCACCTTCCTTGGCCACGAGATTCAAGCCGTCGATGACCGGGTTAACAAGCAGGACGTCATAGAGCTCGAGGGCGGCCAGGGACTTGTAGAAATCGTCTTCGTTGTGCAGCTCGATCGCGTCGGGATGCTTCTCGGCGATCCTGTCCGCAACGCTCGCGCATTCGGCAAAGTACCGCTGATAAAAGACAACGCTCTGACGAGACGGGTACATCTGGGCCAGGAAATGGACCTGGGAGCCGAGCTCCGGTCTGCGGTCGAGCAGCTGCTCGAAGGCAAGGAAGCCGCGCAGTGGATTCTTGGAGATATCTGTTCTGTCGACGCGCACGATCAGTTGCCGGTCTTTGCGCATACGTTCGTGTTCCTCGAGCCATCTCTGTGTGTGAGGAGAGGCAAGATCGGCTTCAAGCCTGTTCACGTCCAGTGGGACGGGCGCAATGAAAACGTTTACCGACGCGCCGGCAAATTCGATCCGATCCTCGGAGACCTGGGCGCCCGGCACCAAACGATCGCAGCACTGTAGGAACGCGTCGGCCCATCTGCGCGCGTGGAATCCGACCGCGTCGTAGGCGAGCATCGACGTGAGGATCTCTCTTGTAAGCGGCTCGGGGAAGTGCGAGAAGTAGTGCGCCTCACACCACGGTGTGTGATGGAAGTAGCTCCTCGGCCGATTGTCACCGTCCTCTTTGAGCATCCGGCCGACCAGTAGTAGGTGATAGTCGTCGATCAGCACGGCTCCGGCCGGCGTGCGAGCCACTGCATCGGCGAAGCGCCTGTTCACCTCGATGTACGCCTCCCACGCCCGCTCGAAGGTCGCATCGAAAACCGGTTTGGCCGTCTCCTCGAACAGATAGTGGAAGAGGAACCAGAGGTATTCGTTGGAAACGATCTCGTAGTGAGCGGCGTGAACTTCGGGAGGGAGATCCAGTAGTAGCGAGGAGAAGTGCTGCTCTTCACGGCCATCGAGGTTCGAGCGCGCCACCTCTCGGTCCGTTTCGCTCAAGGCGGCGGCGATCCAGGTTCCACCGGTGGCTTCCAGCACCGGAGCGATCGCGGCGATCAGTCCGCCGCCGCCGCGGTTCGACTCGATCTGTCCGTTCATCCGGGCGTACGAGTAAGGGCCACGGTTCGAGCAAACGACGAGTTCCGGCAGTGACCGTCCCGCGCCCATGACTAGATGGTGCTCGAAAAGGAGCTAGGACGCGCGAAGAACGTCGTCGAACAGCTGCAGCCAATCGCCGATCTCCCGCGTGGTGAGGAACTTCTCTCTCACGAGCTCTCGCCCGGCCTTGCCCATCGAATCGGCGAGCTCCGGGTTCTCCAGGAGTTCGATCGTCCGGCTGGCGGTTTCCTCGACGGAGTCGACGAGGTATCCCGTCCGGCCGTCCTCGATCTGAAGGGTGATGCCTCCGGCTCGGCCCCCGAGCACCGGCTTGCCCTTCCACGCCGCCTCCGCCACGGTCAGACCGAAGCCTTCTTTTATGGACTTCTGGATGACCACGTTCGCCGCCCGTTGGAAGCAGTTGATCGTCGTGTTACCGACCTGTTGGAAGTTGGACAAGATCAGCAGGTCTTGGTCGTCACCCCGTTCACGCAGCAGCTCGTCATACAGGACGAGTCCTTCCGGATCGTCGTGGGCCAGGGAACCGGCCAGCAGCAGCTGAACATCTGGGATCTTCTCCTTGACGATCCGGTACGCGCGGATGACGCCGCGCGGATCCTTCCACGGGTCGAATCTCGATACCTGCGTTATCACCGGACGCTTCAGATCGATCCCGTACTGACGGCAGATGTCGGCGACAGTGACCTGCTCGAGGTGAGAGTTCTTCGGTGATGTCGGGTCGATGGACGGAGCCGAAACAACAACGCGATCGCCGGGGACTTCGGGCTGCACGAACTCCTTCATCGTGAAGACCGCCGCCTCGTAAGGCTCGAGGAAGCGCCGGACGAACCCCCAGATCTCGGGATGTGGGTCGGCGCAATCGATGTGGCAGCGCCATATCCAGTGCTTGGCGATGTCGAAGCGCTTGTCGCCGAGAAGCATAGGGATGGCCATCGGCTGCGGGTCGTGCACGACGGCAACGTCGTATCCGCCGGGAAGCGATTCCAAGTTCGATCGCACGGTCGTGAGGTAGTGCTCTTCCATGTCGGCGTCCCAGGGAACTTGCTTGTTGCCTTGAAACCCGTTGTGGATGCCCTTGGTGATCTCGAAGAAGCGTTCGTCGCCGTCGATGACTCCCCACTGAGCGTGGATCCCCAGATCCTCCAGAAGAGGTATCTGCGCGAGCAGGAGTTCGGCTACACCTCCGCCGTACTCCGTGGAGTTGATGTGCAGGACCTTCTTACCCTGCAACTCCCAAGCCTTGCGCTGGAGACCGTTGATCACTTCGTTGGCGACGATCGTGCGGAACGAGTCGATCGGCTGCGGCCAAACGGGAACGAAGCGCATATGTCAGTCGATTCCTTTTGTCTTCAACCGATGAACCCTTCCATCTATACCGGACAGGACTCCTGCCGCGTTGTTCCACAGTTGGCGAACCGTCCGTGGAGCGGACGAGTCAACTACGATGGGTCGGCCAGACGCAAATGAGCAAACGATGGCGCGTTAGCGCTCCTCCCTCGACTGAGACGACCTTAGCCGTCCCCGAGTCCGCTCGGCCGCCCGCAGAAGAGCGCTTCCGCCGCTGGGGCATCATCGCGTGGTCGACCATCGGCGTCGTGATTCTCGTCGTCGGGGTTCTGTGGGCTCTCACGCGCGTACAGGAAATCTTTCCATCACTGGTCGTGGCGCTCATCGTTGTCTACGTCCTCAATCCAGTGGTTTCTCAGCTGCAGAACCGCGGGATGCCCCGCCTCGCCGGTAGTTGCCTGTCTTATCTCGCTCTCCTTGCGACCATCGCCATCGCCATCGCTCTACTGATCCCCGTCCTCATCGATCAAGGTCAGGAGCTCGCACGCGACTTTCCGAGGACGTGGGACCGGATCACCGACGTCGCGCACAACGTCACCGAGTGGCTCGACCGCCGATTCGGCGTAAGCGTGAACGTCCGTGAGTGGCTGGGAGGCCGGACGGATCTGATCACCGACAACCTCGGCCGTGTCGGCAGTTTCCTGGCCGGGGCCGCGACAACCGCGGGATTGATCGTGGTCGGCTTCGTGCTGGGTTTCTACCTCCTCGTCGATCTGCCCCGGCTGAGGCGCGCCGCAGTTCGCCTGATCCCGCCCGACCGACGAGAGGAAGCCCGGGAGGTTGCTTCCGAGATCGGCACAGCGATGGGTGGGTTCTTCCGGGGTCAGCTGTTGGTGGCCCTGATCGTCGGCATCATGTCGTCACTCGGCTTATGGCTGGTCGGTCTTCCGTACTGGGCCGTGGTCGGCATGATCGCGGGGTTCTTCAACCTCGTCCCGTTGATCGGACCGTTCGTTGGAGCTGTTCCCGCGATCCTCATCGCCGCGGCGCTCGCACCGCCGATAACGATCCTCTGGGTCGTGCTCGTGCTTACCGGCGTCCAACAGATCGATAACCACTTCATTTCTCCGAACGTTATGAGGTGGACCGTGCGCCTGCATCCGGTGACCATCATGATCGCGCTCATCGCCGGTGCGACATTGGCGGGGTTCTTCGGCATGCTGCTCGCCGTGCCCGTCACGGCTTCGGCCAAGATGGTCGCAAGCCACTTCTGGCGGACGCGCGTGCCCTGGGGGCACGAGGTGTTCGAGGAAGAAGAAGAGATGGAGCTCATCCCCGCCGAACAAGCCAAACCAGAAGAAATCGAGGCGAAAGCAAGTGCTGAAGCGTCGAGTTCGGACGCTTCGGCCGGTATCGAGCCCGGCACCGGCAGCGATTAGGCATGCCCTCTTTCATGCGCGTCCGAATGTTTTGTTGACGGTCGTATGAGCGGAAGAAGAAAGGCGAGGTAGAGGAAGATCGTCGCGACGTCCAGCTTGTAGATGTCGATCATGAAGCGCAGCGACAAGTGAAACGCGATCCCGAAAAGCGCTGCCAGCCACTTCCAGCGGCCGAGCCAAAACCCGACAGCGAGGAAACCTTCCGACATCGCGCTAGCGATCCCGGCCGCCATCACGGGTACGGCGATCAACCCGAGCTCGATCATGCCGGACCGAACGTCGGCCTTGAAGTTCGGTAAAGCGAGCGCCATGCCTGTGAGGACGTCACCACTGAGGTATGCCGGCGACGCCTTTGCGATCGCGTTGACGCCGTACAGCAGTGTCAGCTGGAACTGGATGAGCCGGATCGGCCACGCCGGACCCGCGCTGGGGACATCTTCTCGGCGCCCTCGACTGAACCGAGGCCAGCGCACGGCGTCGGAACGCAAGAAGCAGAAAGCTACCAACGCCACGAGAACCACTTGTCGGCTGCGTGTCGAGCCCGGAACGAAAGCCAAAGGCAACAGGACGACCGCGAGCGTCGCCCCGACCGCTCGCGACCTCCAGCCGAAGGCGAGGATCACACACAGCGTCAGCACCAAGGACCAATAGCCCCGATGAAGGAACACGTCGTCGAACAGTTGCTGTATCGACAACGGCGCAGCTGGAGCGGGTAATCCGCCGGACCAGAACAGATACGGCACTACTATGGCGAACGCAATTCGGAACCACGCGGCCGCGGAACCATCGATGGGAACGAAGAGGAATCGGTCGAGCCGGTCTTGCCATCTCTTCATGGCGTCGTGAAAAGGTATGTCTTGTCGAAGCGAATCGAATCCACCGAGTACAACAGCTTCCATTCGAGCTGCCTGTATGACCCCGCAAAACGCAGACCATCGGGCGTCTTCGAGTAGGAGCGGATCGTTTCCTCGAGTCCTTTCCTGTCCGACCCGACCCCGTTGAACCGCAAGGGTGTTGCGAGTGGCACCTTTTGTCCCATGGCCGTCACGCCCGCCACCGACACGAAGATCGGCGTGACATGCGCGTACACGATCAGCCGAAAAGAGCCCAGCACGAGGAGGAGGAGCGCGGCCGCGAAAACGACGCGGTCGAGCGTTTTCGACCGCGTGACGGTCGGACGGTGCGGCTCCGCCTGGCTCTGGGGTTCACGCAATGTCACACCCCTCCCGTGGGGTCTGCAGATTAGCGGGTCGTGCACGCTTGGCCGGTTTCTGGTTTCATGGATGAGGTTCATCAAGAGGGGTGGAGGGACCGGCCCTGTGAAGCCCCGGCAACCGGTGAGGCTGGCAGTTCAGCCGAGCGAGGTGCTAACGCCGACCCGAGCGCGGGGGCGATGAACTAGGAGCGCGAAGAGCGCCCCCGTCGCTTAGTCGGCGGGGGTTTTTGTTTTTCGGCTCCTAGCGGAAAGAGGCAAGTTTTGGCGCAGATCGACAAGCTCAAGTGCAGGGAGTGCGGCCGGACCTACGACCTTGCGCCCATCCACGTTTGCGAGTTCTGCTTCGGCCCCCTCGAGGCCGACTACGACTACGAGGCCATCGATGCCGCCATCAGTCGCGAGCACATCGCTGCCGGTCCGCGGTCGATCTGGCGCTACGTGGACCTCCTGCCGGTTTCGGAGTCGACACCGCGCGTAGATCTTGGCGCCGGCTTCACGCCATTGGTCCCGGCTCCGCGCCTGGGAGCAGAGCTCGGTATAAGCGACCTGTGGCTGAAGAACGACACGGTCAATCCGACGTTCTCGTTCAAGGACCGCGTTGTTTCGGTCGCTTTGACGAAAGCCCGCGAGTTCGGTCTTCGGGTGGCGGCCGCAGGCACGACAGGGAACCTCGGGAATGCAGTCGCAGCTCACGCGGCCAAGGCCGGGATGCCGGCTGTCGTTTTCATGCCGTCTGATCTCGAGGCCGGGAAGATCATCACCACTTCCGTCTACGGAGCCACGATCGTTGCGATCAAAGGTAACTACGACGACGTGAATCGTCTTTGTGCGGAGGTGGCCGACAACTATCCGTGGGCCTTCGTGAACACCAACGTTCGGGCTTTTTACTCGGAGGGGTCGAAGACGCTGGCTTTCGAAGTAGTCGAGCAGCTCGGTTGGAAGTACCCCGAGCACATCGTCGTCCCCATAGGTTCCGGTTCCCAGCTGGTGAAGGTTCGCAAGGGCCTCGACGAGCTGAACAAGGTGCGGCTCATGCCAGCCGCGCCGCACACCAAGGTGCACGGCGCTCAAGCGCTTGGTTGCTCGCCGGTCGCGCAGGCGTTTTTCGAAGGTGTCGACCACGTGCGTCCTCAGAAGCCGGACACCATCGCCAAGTCGATAGCGATAGGCAATCCCGCGGACGGACCGTACGCGTTGCAGGCGATCCGCGAGACCGGGGGCCGGGCCGACACTGTCACTGAGGAGGAGATCGTCGAATCGATCCTTCTGTTGGCCCGCACTGAGGGCATCTTCACGGAGACCGCCGGCGGCGTAACGGTGGGCGTTTTGGCCAAATTGGCTCAAGCCGGCGTGTTCTCACCTGGGGAGCGCGTCGTTGCCCTCATAACGGGTATGGGTTTGAAGACGGTGGAAGCAGTGGCCGACCGCGCAGGTCCGGCGGTTACGATCACTCCGTCCCTCGACGAGTTCGAAGACAAAGTGGAGCTGGGGCTTATCCCCAACGGAAGGAAACAGGATTGAGCGTCAAGGTTCGGATACCGACACCGCTGCGAAAGCTCACCAAGGAGCAAGCCGAGGTCGACGCTGCCGGGTCGACGATCCGCGACGTCGTAGATGACCTCGAGAAGCAGTTCCCGGGCTTCAAGGAGCGGATGTGTGACGACGCCGGCGAGTTGCGCCGCTTCGTGAATGTCTACGTAGGCGAAGAGGACATCCGGTTCCTCAAGGGACTCGACACCGAGATCCCCGAAGGCGAGCAGGTCTCAATCATCCCAGCCGTCGCTGGCGGCTAGACAAGCCGGCCTAGCTTTTCCCACGCACCGGGTGTTGGATAGAGCTAACGGGTCTGCAAATGGAGGGAGGAAGCGATGCCGGATCATCCGAACGTCGCCAAGATTCGCGAGGGATACGAAGCCTTTGCTGCGGGCGACATCGAGAAAGCGGCCTCTACGTGGGCCGACGGGATCATTTGGCACGCGTTGGGGAACAGCAAGATATCCGGGGACTACAAAGGCCAAGAGGAAGTATTCGGATTCTTCGGAAAGCTTCTTGAATTGGCCGGAGCTGAGATGATCATCGACGTTCACGACGTCCTCGCCAACGATATGCACGGAACGGCCCTCGTTAAGTTCTCGGCCAACCGGGACGGGAAGCCGTACGAGATGAACGAGGTCCACGTCTTCCACTTCGAGGACGGGTTGGTCACGGAGTTCTGGGCCTTCGAAGAGGACCAGCGGCGTAGCGAGGAGTTCTTCAGCTAGTCCAGCACGGTGCCAGATCATCCCAATCTCGGCCTGTTTAGGCGCGTTCACGCCGCGTTCGATACAGGCGACATGGAAGCCCTTGCGGCGTGTTTTACGGAGGACGCGATCTGGCACACCCCCGGTCACAATCCGCTTTCCGGCGACTTCCACGGCCGGGACGCGATATTCGATGCGTTCGCGAAGGAATTCGAGTTGTCCGGCGGTACGTACACCGTCGCGGAGGTACATGACGCGCTCGCGAACGACGAGCACATCGTTGCCTTGTTGCGAGCCACTGCAAGTCGGGAGGGCAAGGAGCTGGACTCGAATTACTCGATCGTTTTCAACGTGAGCGGCGGCAAGATCACCGAAGCTTGGGAACTGCCGACCGATCAGGACAAGTTGGACCAGTTCTGGTCCTAGAACGCAGAAAGGGCCGCATCGGCGGCCCTTCCTACTTCTCTCCCCCGAGAGTTCTTAGATAAACAGCTGGATCTCGGACTCGCTCATCCTTTGGAGCGCGGTCGCAGCTCCGACGGTTTCGCCTAGGCCGTCGATGAAGTCCTCGCGCTTGAGGCCCATGAGATCCATCGTCATCTGGCAGGGCCAAAGCTTCACGCCGAGCTGCTGAGCCATCTCCAGGAGCTCCTGCGGCTCGGCGACCTTGTACTCCTTGGCCAGCTGACGCATCATCAGCGGCCCCATCCCACCCATGTTCAGCTTCGACAGGCTGAGGTGCTCGGTGCCGCCGCGATTGAAGATCGAGAGCATCTTCTGCTTGAAGCCCTTGCCTGTGACCCGCTTGTTGTTCTTTTGAAGGATCCGTAGGCCCCAGAAGGTGAAGAAGACCGCCACTTCCATACCCGAGGCCGCGGCCGTAGTGGCCAGGATGAGCGTCGGCCACACCTTGTCGAGCTCGCCCGACCAGGCGATGATCGTCATCTTCTTCTGGCCGTTGCCGTTTTGGCCGTTTGGGACGCTGACCTGGTCGCTCATTACCTTCTCCTGGCTTGGACCGATATCCTAGGAAATTAGTAGGGATTTGTCTAGTTGAAATCCTACCGACATATGGGTAATTATATCCCTACCTAGATTCGGAGCAAAAATGAGGTTTTCCCAGCGCACGGAGTACTCCCTGAGAGCCCTGGTCGAGCTCGGCCGCAGGGCTGAAGCCGCTGCTCAGGCGGGTAAGGATCCCTGCCCCGTGCCGTCCCGCGAGGTGGCCGCCGCCCAGCGGATCCCCGAGCGCTTCTGCGAGCAGGTGCTTGCCGATCTCCGCCGGGCCGGTTTCATCGAGAGCCAGCGCGGAGCCACCGGAGGCGTTCGCCTGGCTCGCGATCCCGCGACGCTCACCGTCAGCGAGGTCGTCGACGTGGCCGAAGGCGCCGTCGTAACCCAGGCCTGCCTCGATCCCTTCGACGACGAAGCCCGGGCCCAGGCGCACTCGTCCATCCAAGAGCTTTGGCTCGACGTCCAGATAACGATCCGCGAACGGCTGGCCAGCGTGACGCTCGCCGACCTGATCAAGCGGCAGGACGAACTCGACCGGACTTCCTACCTCGTGTTCCAGATATGACCGAGCCGCTGGTTATCCCTCGTCCAAAACGCGGAGCCGAAGGCCAATGGGGCCTCGGCTACCGCGAACCCTTGAACGCTGCCGAACAGATGAAGCGGGACGACAACCCGCTGAACGTGAAGGAACGGATCTTCGAGTACGCCGAGCAGTGGCGGCGCGGCGAGATCACGAGCATCGACAACATCTTCGTCGCCGACCTGCGCTCGCGATTCCGTTGGTACGGCCTGTACACGCAGCGTCCCGAATCCGACGGCTACTTCATGTGGCGCATCCGCATCCCCGGTGGCGTCTTGTCCTCGGAGCAGACGCGGACGATCGGCAATATCTCCAAGGAGTTCGGTCGAGACGTCGCCGACATCACCGACCGCCAGAACATCCAGCTGCATTGGATAAAGCTGACCGACGTTCCGGAGATCTGGGAAAGGCTCGAAGCCGTCGGCTTGCAGACGACCGAAGCGTGCGGCGATACACCGCGCAACATCCTCGGTTGCCCGCTGGCCGGCATCGACGCGGACGAGATCATCGACGCGACCGACCTCCTGCTCGCGATGAACGAACGTATCGTCGGCGATCCAGAGTTCTCGAACCTTCCGCGCAAGTACAAGCCGTCGATCACCGGCTGCCGCCACCAGTGCGCAGTACACGAAGCAAACGACGTCTCGTTCGTCGGGAACGTTCTCGACGACGGATCCGTCGGGTTCGATCTGTGGGTCGGCGGCGGACTTTCGTCCACGCCGCACTTCGCGCAGCGGCTCGGAGTCTTCGTCAAGCCCGAGCAGGTCGTCGAGACCTTCATCGGCGTTACGTCGATCTTCCGCGACTACGGCTACCGCCGCTCCCGGAACAAGGCGCGCCTGAAGTTCCTCATGGCTGAGTGGGGGCCGGAGCTCTTCCGGCGGGTGCTCGAGGAGAAATACCTCGGCTACAAGCTCGCCGACGGACCGGCCGCCAAGCCGTCTTCCGATGTCCACCGCGACCACACCGGTGTCGGACGCCAGAAGGACGGTCAGAACTATCTCGGTTTCGCGCTGCGCAACGGGCGCATCACGGGAACCGAGCTCAACACCCTCGCCGATCTTGCCGACGCTGAAGGCCAAGGCCGCCTGCGCGCCTCACCACAGCAGAAGATGGTATTGCTCGACATCCCGGACGAGCGCCTATCCGCAACGATGGACAAGCTCGAAGATCTCGGTTTCCCGGTGTTCGCTTCGGCTTTCCGCAACGGGATGATGGCGTGCACCGGGCATCGAGTTCTGCAAGCTCTCGATCGTCGAAACCAAGGGCCGCGCTGAGTGGCTTTACGGCGAGCTCGAGAAGCGCCTTCCCGACTTCGACGAGCCGATCCGTATCAACGTCAACGGCTGCCCGAACTCGTGCGCGCGCTACCAGCTCGCCGACATCGGGTTCATGGGCGTGCTCGTCACAGAGAAGGTCAACGGGAACGGCGAGGTGGAGAAGCTCGAGGGCTTCAACGTCCACCTCGGCGGTCACTTGGGCGAGCCGCGCGCCTTCGGACAGAAGGTTCGGGGCTTACGTCTTCGTGCAGACGAGCTCTCCTCGTTCGCGGAACGTGTGATCCGTCTGTACACATCGCAACGCAACGGGCATCGAAGTTTCGGCGAGTGGGTTACATCACTCGATCCGAAGAAGGTCAACCAGGTAGCGCAGGAAGCAGCAAAAGGACTAGAGCGAGTCGGGCCGAAGCCCGTCGCAGAGGAGGACATCCGTCCCGATGACAATCGAGATGAGGAACGTGAGCGCTTTGCGCAACGAATCGCTACCAGCTGAAGCAGCGCGAAGCGCTGCTTCGAGGGCAGCTAGCGAGATGAGCGAAGATCATCTCGCGCAGCTACCAGCTGAAGCAGCGCTGCTCCCGCTCGCTGAGTATCACCCCGATCCGGGTGATCTCCACGAGCTGAGCACTCGTTTCCGTAACGCGCACCCCGAGGAGATCCTCGCGTGGGCGTTCGAGTACATCCCGAACCTTGCCATCGGGACGAGCTTCCAATTGGGAGGCCTGATCAACATCCACATCGCGCGGGCGGTGGTGGATCCCGTTCGCGTCCTCTTCCTCGAGACCGGCTTCCACTTCCCGGAAACCCTCGAGTTCCGCGACAAGTTGGTGAGCGACTGGAAGCTAGATCTCCTACAGACGACGCCGACGCTCGGACCCGAGCGTCAGGCCAAAGAGATCCATCCCGAGCTGTACAAGGTCGATCCCGATCAATGCTGCCAGCTGAACAAGGTGCTCCCGATGGAGGCCGCACTCGAGGAGCTCGGTGGCTGGGTCACCGGTGTCCGTCGCGATCAGTCGCCTTCCCGCGGCAACACCGAGATCTTCGAGATCCAGGAGCTCACTTCGGGACGCAAGATCTGGAAAGTGAACGCGCAGGCGTTCTGGACGCGTGCACAGGTCGAGGAGTACTCGAACCGGCACGAGCTTCCGCGGCACCCGCTTTACGACAAGGGTTATCTGTCGATCGGTTGCGCTCCGTGCACGAAGCCCGTGGCAAACGGCGAGGACGAACGTTCCGGTCGTTGGGACGGCTTCGACAAGGCCGAGTGCGGCATCCACGGCATGGGCAACAACGGCAACGGTTACACGAACGGTAGTGAGCCCGCGGCCGTCGAACTGCGTCGCAAGAGTTAGTCGCCTAGACTCCACCTTCGTGTCCGACCATCTCATCGCCCCGCATGGTGGCGTCCTCAAAGAGCTGATCGCCGACGTCGACCGTCGCGGCGAGCTGCGCAAGGCGTCACGCGACTGGTCCTCCTGGGACCTAACCGAGCGTCAGATCTGTGATCTCGAGCTGCTGATGTCGGGAGGGTTCTCGCCACTCGACGGGTTCCTCGGGCAAGGCGATTACGAGTCGGTTCGCGACAAGATGCGCTTGGCGGACGGAACCCTCTGGCCGATGCCGGTGGTGCTGGACGTGACCGAGGAGTTCGCGTCCGCACTTGGTTCGGGCGCGTCGGTGGCATTGCGCGATCCGGAAGGCTCGATGCTGGCGGCGCTTCACGTCGAAGAGATCTGGAAGCCGGACCTCATCGCCGAGGCCGCGGCCGTTTACGGCACGACCTCGACCGAACACCCCGGCGTTGCACACGTTCTGCAGCGAACCAATCCCGTCTACATCTCCGGCCGACTCGAGGGTGTGGAGGCTCCAACCCACTACGACTACCGGGAGCTCCGACAGACGCCGGCCGAAATGAGGGCCGAGTTCACGCGGCTTGCTTGGCGGAAGGTCGTCGCTTTCCAGACACGAAACCCGATGCACCGCGCTCACTTCGAGCTCACCGTTCGTGCAGCTAAGGATTCGGGAGCCAATTTGCTCGTGCACCCGGTGGTCGGGATGACCAAACCAGGCGATGTCGACCACTACACGCGAGTGCGCTGCTACGAAGCGCTGAGCCGGCACTATCCGAAGGGAACAGCGACGCTCTCTCTGTTGCCGCTGGCTATGAGGATGGGTGGTCCGCGCGAGGCCGTATGGCACGCAATCATCCGCAAGAACCACGGCTGCACGCACTTTATCGTCGGACGCGACCACGCCGGTCCGGGTTCGGACTCGACCGGTAAGGAGTTCTACGGCCCATACGACGCGCAGGAGTTGCTGCGCACACACGAAGAAGAGCTCGGCGTGCAGATGGTGCCGTTCCAGATGATGGTCTACGTCGAAGATAAGGACACCTACTTCCCGGTCGACCAGGTTCCGGAAGGAACGCGCACCCTCAATATCTCGGGAACCGAGCTGCGACAGAGATTGGCGGAAGGGCGTGAGATCCCGTCCTGGTTCACCTTCCCCGAGGTGGCGACGGAATTGCGCAGGTCGTATCCGCCGCGAGCACAGCAGGGCTTCACCGTTTTTTTCACCGGACTTTCGGGGTCGGGGAAGTCGACGATCGCCAACGCGTTGCTGGTGAAGATGCTCGAGATGGGCGGACGCCCGGTCACGCTGCTCGACGGCGACCTGGTGCGCAAGCACCTCTCGTCGGAACTTGGATTCTCCAAAGAGCATCGCGACATCAACATCCGCCGGATCGGGTGGGTCGCCTCACAGATCACGAAGAACGGCGGTATCGCCCTTTGCGCACCGATCGCTCCATACGACGCCACTCGCAAAGACGTCCGTTCGGGGATCGAGCTGAGTGGTGGGTTCGTTCTCGTGCACGTCGCGACCTCGCTCGAGCTGTGCGAGGAACGCGACCGTAAGGGTCTTTACGCGAAGGCGCGGGCCGGTGTGCTCAAGGAATTCACCGGGATCTCAGATCCCTACGAGACCCCCGAGGATGCCGAGATTGTCATCGACACCGCCGACATTTCGCCTGAAGAAGCCGCGCAGGAGATCATCCTCTACCTCGAGCGCGAAGGATTTATCGGCGGACAGTAGTCAGCGCGGCAGTAGCAGGTGACTGTCGCCGAACTCGTGCCACTTGTATCCACCGAGTACGGCTTCCTTGTATCCCTCGCGAACCAGATCCTTCCCGGCCACGGCGTAAAGCATCGCCAGGTGACTCGCCAACGGATCATGGAGTCCGGTCAGCATCCCGTCCACCGCGAAGGTTCCACGTTCCGGTGATACGAGCAGCCGGGTGAATCCGGCGCGCGGAACAACTTTCTCTTCTTCGGACGACCACGACGACTCGAGTGCTCGCACGACCGTCGTGCCAATCGCAACGACTCGCCGCCCTCGATCGCGCGCGTTGTTGACCTCTTCGGCCGCTTGGGCTGAAACGCGAAACGGTTCGGGCGGAAGCGTGTGCTCCTCGACCTCTTCGGTTTCGATCTCGAGCGACGAAACGCCCGTGTGCAGTCGGATCGTTGCGAGACAGATCCCCTTGTCGACCAGCTCGCCCACGATCTGCTTCGTGAAAGGACGGCCCGCATTCGGCATCTCTGCGGATCCAGGCGCCCGAGCGAAAAGCGTTTGGTACGCGGTGAGCGGCTGCGGCTTCTCCACATACGCGTAGCGGATCGGCTCTCCACACTTCGCCATCGCGTGCGGGAGATCGCCTTCTACGAACCAGAGTCTCTCCGCGCCCGGATAGGGCGAGATCAGACGAATCTCTTGATCGCACGCGCTTATGTGGTCCCCGGGTTGCAACGGAAGCGGACCTGGACGGTCCGTCGCCCACCGAGGTTCGGTGAGCCAGAGTTTCGGTCCGAACCTGGTCGAGACATTCAGGCGAAATCGTCCGACGTCTCCGTGCGCCGACAGGCTCGCGGGAAGTGTTGCGCTGTCGTTGACGACGATCAGGTCGCCAGGATCGAGGAACTTCGGGATGTCACGGAAGTTCGCGTGGGTGTGACCGGCCGGTGTACTTACCAGCAACTGAACGTCGTCGCGACGTTTGCCTCGTGCCTCGGGGGGCTCGGTCGCCTCCAGACCGTCCGGGCGCTCGAATCGGAGTTCGGCAGTCTTCATGACGCCAGCTCCCATCTCTCTCCTTGAGCCTGGAATCGTTGTCCGCTGACGGTTTGTGGATCCGCGGCGAACAGCCAAGCCCAGAACGGAGTCGTGATGTCGGGCATCGGGCGATCCGAGATGTCTTCGCCCGGAAACGCAGCTTGGTGCATTTCCGTGCGAATGTCGCCTGGATCAACAACAACAACACCGATGCCGGCATCCTTGAGCTCCGCGGCCAGCGTCCGTGACGCGAGCTCCAATGCAGCCTTGCTAGCGCCGTATCCGCCCCAGTTCTCGTAAGCACCGACGGCAGCGTCAGATGTGATGTTCACGACCAGGCCTCGACGAGCGCTGAGGAGCGGCAACGCCTCCTGCACCAAAGCGATAGGCGCGATCACGTTGATGCGCATGACCGTCTCGAGGTCTTCCAGCGGGTACTCGACCAGGGTCGGCATGGGGGAAGGCCCCAGATCGGATGCGTTGTTCACCAGGATGTCGAGTCCGCCGAGCTCACGAGCGGCCTCGACGAGACGCGCGCGATGCGTCGGTGCGGAGACGTCGCCGGGAACGGCCCGAATGCGAACGGCGTTGCGCGAAAGCCGGCGGGCGATCGATGTGAGATCGTCTGCGCCCCGAGCGGTGATAACCAAGTCATAGCCGCTGCGTGAGAGGTAGGTCGCGATGACCTGTCCGAGGCCCTTGCTCGCTCCAGTTACAAGTGCAGTCTTGTTCACGTCCACGTCTCCTTTTTCCCCAACGTTAGGAGTGAGGACGCGGAAGCACATCAGGCGGAGGAAGGCGTACGGATCTAGGTCCTTGGACCTAGTTGGCCCGGGGTGCGGGGTGTCCCAGCTAGGACGGGTTGGCGAGCCCGTGTTGAACCGCGTACAAGGCAGCCTGCGTGCGGTCGGCGACGCCGAGCTTGGACAACACGTTGGACACATGCGTCTTGATGGTCTTCTCGGCCACCGTGAGTTCGGACGCGATCTGACGATTCGACATCCCCTGCGCGATCAGTCGCAACACCTCTAGCTCACGCCTCGTCAGGTCGGTTCTGTGAGCCCGTGGTGTAGCCGCCGCGACGTCGGCCATCAGTCGCGCAGCGATGTTCGGGTGAAGGATCGACTCTCCCCTATGCACCTTCCGTATGGCCTCTGCGAGCTCGGCCGGTTCGGCCTCCTTGAGCAGATACCCGGCGGCGCCGGCCCGGATGGCGGGGAAGACCTTGTCGTCGGTGGCGAAGGAAGTAAGCGCGATGACTTTGGTGGAGGTCTGCGACTCAACGATCCTTTGTGTCGCCTCGATCCCGTCGACTCCTGGCATCGACAGATCCATCAGGACGACGTCCGGTGAGTGTTCTGCGACCAGGTCGACGGCTTCCGCTCCGTCCGAAGCGTCGGCGACCACCTCGATGCCTTCGACCGTTCCAAGGAATGTCCGCAAGCCCTCACGAACGACGGGATGGTCGTCCACGATCAGTACGCGTATCGACTCAGGCATCTAGCTCCACGGTAACGGTGGTTCCGTGTCCGGGAGTCGACGACAGGTCGAACCGAGCACCTAGCTCGCTTGCACGCTCCTCCATCGATGTGAGGCCGAGATGGCGGGCTCGAACCAACGCAGAGTCGGGATCGAAGCCGACACCGTCGTCGCGAACCCGAAGTCGAACCGGGTGGTTTTCGAGGTCAACGTCCACGTCGATGCGAGAAGCTTGAGCGTGCTTCAGCGCGTTGGTCAGCGCTTCCTGCGCGATGCGGAACAGCTCCAATTCCATACGGTCGTCGAGCCGCTTCTCCGAGGTGACGGAGACGACGATGTCCTGCCCGAAGACCCTGGACAAGACCTCGGTGTGCTTCACCAGCGTTGGCACCAGACCGTCTGCAGCTAGATCGGCCGGGCGCAGCTCGAAGACGATCGAGCGCACTTCGTTCAGCGCGCTGCGAGCGAGCTCGCTCATCCGGCGGATCTCGTCTGCCGCTCCTTGCGAACCATCCTCGGTGAGCTTCAATGCCGCTTCGGACATCAAGGACAAGCTGAACAAGGTTTGCGCTACTGAATCGTGGAGATCGCGCGCCAAACGGTTGCGCTCTTCGACAACGGTCAGCTCCCTGCTCCGCTCGAAGAGCGTTGCGTTCTCGATCGCGACCGCGGCATGGGCGGCGAAGAGCTCGATCAGCTTTTGATCGTCCTCCGAGAATTCGTCCGCGTCTTCCTTGTCGGTGAGATAGAAGGCGCCCAGGGTCGAGCCTTTGGCGACGATCGGTACGCCGAGGAACGATGTCATCACCGGATGCTCGCGCGGCCACCATTCGAACCGGGGATCGTCGCGGATGTCGTCGGTTCTGTATGACGCGGTGTCCTTGAGCATCGCGCCGAGTAGTCCGTGCGTTCGCGGAAGGGGGCCGATCTCGGTGATGAGCTCATCGGACATGCCGGAGGTGAGGAAGCGATCGAATCCTCCGCGTCCGTCCGGGATGCCGAGGGCTGCGTAGCGGGCTCCGACGAGCTCGCGTGCCGAGTGCACGAGCTTCAGGAGTACGGGCTCGAGCTCGGTCTCGGATGCGATCTGTAGGACAGCTTCAGAAAGAGCGTTCGATCGGAAGCGGTCGTCGCGTGCGTCCACTTGGTCAGCGTAGCCTTGTGAACTCATGAGTGAGCCGACTGTCGATTCCATCACCGAGTCTCTGGAGCGCGATGGTTTCGCGATCCTCGAAAGCTATTTGAGTGCCGAGGACGTGCAAGACAAACGTGCCGATCTCGAACGCGTGTTGGCTTCGAATCCCACGGGACGAAACGACTTCGAAGGCTTCTCGACCCAACGCATCTACGCGATCTTCGCGAAGACTCGAACGTTCGACGCACAGGCGACCGATCCGCTGATCCTCGGCGTGCTCGAGAACATCCTAGGTCCGGGCTTCCAGCTCAGTGCTCCGGTTGGTATCTCGATAGGTCCGGGGGAGAAGGCTCAGCCGATCCACACCGACGACGGCGTCTATCCGATCCCGCGTCCACACAAGCATCTGGTGGTGAACACGATGTGGGCCCTGGATGATTTCACCGAGGAGAACGGAGCGACAGTAGTCGTTCCCGGGAGCCACAAGTGGGTGGACGAGCGTCCGAACAAGGACACCAAGGTAATGCGCGCCGTGATGCCGGCCGGTTCTGTGCTGATGTTCGTCGGAAGCATCTTCCACGGTGGTGGCGCCAACAAGACCGACAAGTCGCGGCTCGGTGTGATACTCGAGTACTGCGCGGCTTGGGTTCGTCCGCAGGAGAACCACATCCTGGGGGTGCCGAAGGAGATCGTTAAGCAGCTCGATCCGAAGTTGCAGGAGTTGCTCGGTTACTCGGTGCACGGGTTGCTCGGCAACGTCGACGGGCGCAACCCCAAGAAGTATCTGGACGACAACCGTCCGATCCGCGACGGGGTCCTCGATCTGTAGCCGTCGGTAAGTTCCGCTACATTCAGCTTCTTCCCCGTTCCTTCCCCTTTGTCGCCGTGGAAGGAGCACAATGTCTTTGACGAACATCGAGCTTTACGAGGCGTTGAAGAAGGATGTCAGCGAGGATTCGGCCAGGATGATCGCGGAAGCAGTACCCAGGGCCCAGGACATCGCTTCAAAGACGGACATAGCTGAGCTGGCGGCTGCGACCAAAGCCGACATCGCCGAACTCAAGGGCTACATCGATTCGCGCTTGCTGCGCTTCACGCTTGCGTTCTTCGTCCCGATGTGGGCAATGACTGCGGGCCTTCTCGGTGTATTGATTTCGAAGGTTTAGCGGAAATCGCGAGAAGCAGTCGCCAGGTTCAGTTCTAGGATCTCCAGCTTGAAGGCAACCAGGTTGATCACGCCTTCGATCCGTTCGAGCTTCCCCGTGATGATCATCGCCCTCGCCGTTCGCGCTACGCGCCGATAGCGCCGCCAAACTCCGCGAGAGCAGATCACGTTCACCAAACCGGTTTCGTCCTCTAGGTTGAGGAACGTGATGCCGTCGGCCGTCGACGGACGCTGGCGGTGCGTAACCACACCGGCAACTCGGACGGTGCGACCGTGCTCCCAAGTTGTCAGTTCTTCGGACGTCAGCACTCCTGCATCCTTCAGGCGATCCCGGACAAACTCCATCGGTGATCCGTTGGGCATCATCGAAGTCGACCAGAGGTCGGCGGCCGCCTCTTCGATCACGTCCATCTCGGAGAGGTCTGGTGGGACGGATCCAGGCACCAGGCCGGGCAAAGTTCCCTGCTGGATGCGCGCAGCGGCTCCGGCCGTCCACAACGTCTTGCGTCGAGAAGGTTCGAAGCATCCAAAGGCGCCGGAGGTTGCCAGTGCCTCGGCCTGAGGTTCGGTGAGGTCGCAACGAAGGACAACGTCTGTGACCGATGAATAGGGACGTCCTTCCTCGATCTTCTTCGCTAGGTCCTCGCCGATCGTGCGCACATACTCGATGCCGAGACGGAGCGCGCCCTCTTCGAGGGTCGCTTTGGCCTTCGATGCGTTGATGTCGACGCTGCGCACCTTCACTCCGTGGCGACGGGCATCGGCGACCAGGGTGTGGGGAGCCCAGAACCCCATCGGTTGCGCGTTGAGCAAAGCCGCGCAGAACGCGGCCGGGTAGTAGTACTTGAGCCAAGCCGAGATGTAGACGAGATAGGCGAACGAAACCGAGTGGCTCTCAGGAAATCCGAAGTTCGCGAAGGCCTCGAGCTTGTCCCAGATCTGATCGGCGACATCACCTGTGACGCGCCGCTTGGCCATGCCTTCGAAGAAGCGATCTTTCAAGCGGTTCATCCGCTCGCGTGACCTCTTTGATCCCATGGCTTGCCTCAACTCGTCGGCGTCGGCTGCGGAGAAGCCGGCGACGTCGATAGCGATCTGCATGAGCTGTTCCTGGAAGAGCGGAACGCCGAGCGTCTTCTTGAGCGCGGGTTCCAGCAGCGGATGCAGATACGTCACCGGCTCCTTGCCGTTCCGCCGGTTGATGTACGGGTGCACCGATCCTCCCTGGATCGGCCCGGGACGGATCAATGCGACCTCGACGACCAGGTCGTAGAACGTGCGCGGACGCAGACGTGGAAGCGTGGCCATCTGAGCCCGGCTCTCGATCTGGAAGACGCCGATCGTGTCGGCTTCGCACAACATTTCGTACACGTCGTCGTCCTGCGACAGGGTTGCTATGTCGATATCGACTTCGTACGCATCGCGAATGATGTCGAGCGCTTCGTGGATGGCAGTGAGCATCCCCAGGCCGAGCAGATCGAACTTCACGAGGCCGGCGGCGGCGCAGTCGTCCTTGTCCCACTGAAGGACGGTGCGGTTCTCCATGCGTCCCCACTCGACGGGACAAACCTCGATCACCGGACGTGAGCACAAGACCATCCCGCCCGAGTGGATACCGAGATGGCGCGGGAGGTTCTCGATGTCACGCGCGAGCTTCAGAACCGATGCTGGGACGTCGCCGTCATCAACGGCTCCCGTCCAGCCGTCGACCATCTTCGACCACGCGTCGAGCTGTCCCGTCGAATGGCCGAGCGCCTTGCCTGCATCGCGAACGGCCGCGCGCATGCGATAGGTGATGACGTTCGCGACCTGAGCTGCGTTGTGCCGTCCGAAGCGTTCGTAGACGTACTGGATGGCTTCTTCGCGGCGTCCGGATTCGATGTCGACGTCGATGTCCGGTGGCCCGTCACGAGCCGGCGAAAGGAAACGCTCGAACAGGAGGCCGAGCGATACGGCGTCGGCGTTGGTGATGCCGAGTGCGTAGCAGACGGCGGAGTTGGCGGCCGAGCCTCGTCCCTGACAGAGGATGTCGTTTCGCCGGCAGAACTCGACGATGTCCCAGACGATCAGGAAATAGCCGGGGAAGCCGAGCTGCTCGATGACGAGGAGCTCGCGGTCGATCTGAGCCCAGGCACCTTCAATCCTTTCCGACCCCCGCGGTCCGTAGCGCTTCAACGCTCCTTCGTAGGTGAGCTTTCGCAGAAACGTCGCTTCCGTTTGGCCTTGCGGGACGGGAAAGGGCGGGAGATTGGGCGCTATCAATCGGAGATCGAATGCGCACTCCCTTCCGAGCGCCGCAGCCCGTTCGACAACTCCCGGATATCGCGCGAAACGCCGTCGTTGCTCGGCTCCCGAGCGCAAGTGTGCGGTGCCGGCCGGAGGCAGCCATCCGTCGATCTCGTCCAGCGACCGCCGCGCCCGTACGGCCGCGAGTGCGGTGTAAAGGCCGTAAGAGCGCGGGGTCGCGTAATGGACGTTGTTCGTCGCAACCAGATCGATGTCCATCTCGGTTGCTATCTGCGCGAGCGCATCGTTGCGATGGGAGTCGAGCGGATCGCCGTGGTCCCACAGCTCGACGGCGACGTTCGATTTTCCAAAGGCTTCGATCAATCTCTCGAGCTCGATGCGTGCAGCCGCCGGTCCTCGTTCGACCAGCGCACGCGGCACCGCACCTTTTCTGCAACCGGTCAGAACCAGCCAGTGGTCGCCGTGCAACGACGAGAGCTCGGCGATGTTGTGAACCGGTCGCCCCTTCTCGCCGCGCAACTGCGCTAGAGAGATCGCGCGACACAAGCGTGCGTATCCGTAGGGATCGCGAGCGATCGCGACGAGGTGATCGCCTTCAGGATCGGCGATGCCGTTCGGTACGCGCGTAGCGCCGACGGTTAATTCGGCGCCGAAGATCGTCGGCAGACCGACGGCGCGCGCGGCCTCCGCGAAACGGACGACGCCGTACATGCCGTCGTGATCGGTGAGGGCCAATGCATCAAGGCCGAGGCGCGCGGCTTCTTCGGCCAACTGCTCGGGATGAGATGCACCGTCAAGGAACGAGAAAGCTGAATGACAGTGCAGTTCCGCATAAGAAACGCTCGAGCCACGCTCGAATCGCGGTGGAAGCTCATAAGGCTGGCGCTTACGTGACCAAGCTGGTGAGTCGCCCTCGGCCCCGGGAGGAACGTTCCTGGGCCGGCCGTCCGCGAGCCTGCGATGGAATTCCTTCCAGCTCCGCGGCCCGTTGTTCCAACCCATGGGCGAGACATGCTATACGAACACACGTTCGTATAGCAATGCCCAGGGTTACGAGGTCAGATCTACACTCCTGCGGCCGTGGCGCAAGCTTCAACAGCCACTGCGAAAGCTTCCTGCTCGCTCTCGCTGAGAACGGAGAAGGCTTGGCCCACGATCTCGTCGGTTAGGTCTTCCGCCTGCGCCATCTTGTCGCGCAATGGCTCGGCGTCAGGCATCTCGTCCTGCCAGCCGAAGAGCTGAAACATGCCGGGTGAATTCGCCGCGACAGCTTCGGGTGCAGTCAGGCCCAGCGCCCTCGTGGCGACTCCGTTGGCACCTCCGCGGAACTCGCGCAGGACGTGTATCAGCTGCAAAGCCCGGCCCGGTGCGTCGTCGGAGAGCGGCATGGTGCGCCAGCCGGCGAAGAGCGAGAGCCCTCGGACGTCGGCAGCTTCGCAAACACGCTGCGCGGATTTGCAGAACTCGTCCAAACCATCGACTTCGTTCAGTCGGGACCGAGCCCACTCCGCACACGATTCGAAGTAATGAGTTGCAGCCTCCATGGGATCGGCCTTGTCCCGTGCACCGTTCCAGATCCCGCACACCATCGACGGCTCGAAGAAGAAAAAGGCTGCGGCTACTACGTCACCGGCAACGTTCCCGAGAACACCGCCGCGGCCGAGCGTGTAATAGCCGAAGAAGTCGAGACCGATCTCCTCGCCGCGCTTGCCCGTCTCGGGGTGGAGCATGAACCCCGTGCCGGTTTTGTTGATGCGTTGACCGACGCTTCGCGTGAACTCCTGAAGTGACATGTCCCTTCCCCTTGTGTTTGAAGGAAAGAGCCTAGTCGTAGGTCGCTTCCACGGACCACCGTCCGTCTTCTAGAACCAAGAGATGTGCTGTTCCGTCGGCGAGTGCCACTTGGAACCTTGCGCGTCTCCGGTGTGCGTCCTTGTCCCACCATTTCTCGTCCACCGGCCACGGACCGGCCCAGGCCGTGACTTCGGCCCAGCCTCGTCCCGCGAACCGGACGCGCGAAGGCTTCGACGTTGCTGTGAATCTTCCGGACACGCCGACCTGTTTCTTGTTCTCGTCCAAGACGTCGGCGCGCAGTGCCGGTGCGTAGACCATCGCCGGTGAGGGAGAAGGAAGCCGTCCCGGCCACGGTGGCAGCTCAACGGAGATCGGACCGGCGACGGTCTTGTGACCCGGAAGCCCGGGTCGCTCCGGTTCCATCGGGTCCCCCCACGGGACGAGGCTCGCTTGCTCGCTTGGATGACGTCCGCCGGAAAGCGTTGCCTGTTTTGCACCGGTTTGTCCGAGCAATCCCTGCACGCGCGCGATGGAACGCCGGACGCGATCGCTTACCTCTCCGCGCCGGCTCCAGAAACCGACCTTGGTTCCCGTGGCACCACCGACGTCCTCCGGCAGCAAGCGGATGATCGCGATGCCGCCGGTCGGACGATCGCGTTCGTGCAGCCATCCTTCCAATTGCCAGCGCACGCGTTCGGCGATGGCCGCGGGGGTGAATGCAGACGAGTAGCGCCACACCCGCGTGTGCTCTTCGCCGTGCTCGGTCTCGACACCGATCGCGAGCTTCGCGCAAGCCAGGCCGAGCTCGCCGAGCTTGATCGCGAGCTCGTCGGCTGCCGACTTACCGGCGAACATCGCGATATCGACGCGGTGGGCTGGGTGTTCGAGCTCGCGCACGACGCTCAGGTCGGGCGGCACTTGCCTCGGCTCTAGCAGCCGGGCGTCGTCGCCAGATGCCAAACGATGAGCGACCTCTCCCTCGGCGCCGAAACGGGCGACTACTCGTTCGCGTGGGAGCGCAGCGAGATCACCAAGCGTTCGGATACCGAGCCTTCTAAACAGATCGCACAGGTCCGGTTGATCCAGCTGATCGATGGCGAACGGCGCAAGGAAGTCCCGGCTCCCAAGGGGTTGGATGACTCGACCGCGCATGGCTGCCAGCTGCGCTGCGAACGGTCCGTCCGCGATGCCCGTTCTCGTTCGGTCGTCTATGTGCAGCGGATGCGTGCGCAACGAGCCGATGGCTTCGTCCACCGCATGGGCAACGGCGTCGCGCAGCGCTTGTTCACCACCGAAGTACCGCGCCGGTCCGCGCGATGCCAATACACAAAGGCCAGGTCGGACGATCTCGACGCGCGGCGAGAACATTTCGATCGCCGTGACGACGGCTTCGAAACCGCGCATGTCGCGCGCGGGATCGTTCAAGAGCACTTCGACTTCGGGGCAGCGCGCTTGCGCCTCCCGTCGCCGCATCCCTTTGCGGATGCCCCAGGCGAGAGCTTCCGGCGATGCCGAAACGACACGGTTGGCGTGAAAGACGGCGGCTGGCGCGTCGGCCGGCAGATCGGCAGCGACGATTGGCCACCGCGGACAACCGACGGCCATCGTCCTCATCTGGCCAGCCTCACAACGTTGTCGCGTTCGAAGAGCGTGACGTTGCCTTCGTCGTCCGGAAGCCAAAGGGTTTTTGTTTTGGGTCTTGTGGCGGCGCGACGGCCGGTAACGGTGACGTCGATACTTCGCGATTCGAGGTGTCCGTAACCGCGCCCGATCCCATGCCACTCAGAAATCGAACCGGCGATCCGCACGTCGCTTTCGACCCACGGACCGATCACGACGAGAACGGCATCCTGCTCGCGCACCCGCGCGCTGACCTTTCTGGCGTGGCGCGTTCCAGGCGCGTGAGCGAGCACGACGTCGAACGCGTCGACGAGTGCGGCGAATACCTCTACCCATTGCTTCCCCGGGTCATCGACGACGACGAACCGGTCGAGATCGATCCCGAGCTCGTCGGCGGCTCGCAGACCCATCGCGGGCAAGCCGATCGATGCCGTCCAGGAGTCCTTCGTTGCTCTGGCGACTAGAGAAAGAGCGAGCGAGGTCGCGCCGATCCCGGTGATCGACGTCGTCGTTCCCGGACGAAGACCGGCGTCGGGGAGAAGCGACTCGAATGCAGGAAGAACGGGGAGGGTTCGCGGAGCGAGTCGCGAGGCGAGCTCGAGGCTTGGGTTGGAAGCAAGCAGTGCTCCGAGCCGGTCCGTCATTGGACCAACTACCATCGAACATACGTTCGTATGGTGTCAAGTGAGTTATACGGGCCTAAGTGCCTCCGGCAGCTCCTGGGAATGGACCACAACTAGCCGCTGAGTCGGACGCGTCAACGTCACGTAAAGACCGCGCGCGCCGGCTTCCTCGGCGATCTGCTTCGGCTCTACGACCACGACCACATCGAACTCCAGGCCCTTGGCCCGCCGCGGGTCGAGGACGACGATCCCCGCATCGAGATCACCGGGGGCCGCACCCGCATCGTCGTCCAGGCGCTCGTGCATCTTGGCAACGAGACCCGAGGGAACGATCACCGCAACCGTTCCTTCCGCCTCTTTACGTTCGGACAAAGCGATCAGCGCCGCTTCATCGATCAAGTTGACCGGATCCTCAGCCAGGTGGAAACGCGGTGGACCATCACCTGTCCGCACCGAGCGCGGCCGCGCGAGCCCGGGAGCAACGTCACGGATCACACGATCGGCTACGTCCATGATCGCGGCCGGTGTTCGGTAATTGATCGTGAGCTCGGCGACATGCGGTTCCCGCCGCGATCGCAACGCCTCGAGCACTTCTTCCCACTCGGACGGCACCCAGGCACCTGAAGCTTGCGCGAGGTCGCCGAGGATCGTCATCGACCGGGACGGGCAACGCCGCGCAATCATCCGCCACTGCATCGGCGAAAGATCCTGAGCCTCGTCGATTATCACGTGTCCGTAGGTGGTGCGCTCTTGCGGCACGCTCCGGCCTTTGTCCAGATCGGATCGATCTTGCAGGTACTTCTCCGCCATCCACCCGCGTTCCATGCCGACGATCGGTTCGAACTCCTGGATGTCGTCGAGCATGCGCTCGATCATCCAGCGCTCTTCTTCTTCAATTTGCGGCTGTTGGTCGGGCGCGCGCTGAGGCGGGCTGCCGAGCATCACGCGCGCTTCGTCCAGCAGCGCAACATCGGCGGGAGTCCACGCGTGGTCTTCGGGCCGAATGAGCGCGTCCGTCTCTTCGTCGGTGAGCACGCGGGCTGTTGCGCGACGTAATGCTGAAGGATCCGAAAAGAGGTCACGCAGTAGTCGTTGAGGAGTGAGCACCGGCCACATCTCCTCGATCGCTTCGGTGACGCGTTCCTGTTCCAGCATCGCCTCGAAGAACTCGACGCGCTCCTCGCGCGGAACGTTGGTGCCCCAGGGAGCCGGGCCACGGCTGCCGGCATTCGCCGACTTCTTCGCTTCGCGCCGGTGCAGATCAAGGAGGTGAAGAAGGACGGCCATCTCGAAGGGGCGTCGCCGTTCGTTGTGAGTGCCGCGGCCTTTGGTCACTCCGGCGACGATGCGCGAGGTGTCGTCGGGCGTGAGCTCAAGTAGCTCGCCGTCGTGAAGGATCCTGATCGGCTCTTGAATGCCGCGCTCGCGGTCGCGTATCGCCGCTCGGACCACTTTGATCATCCGCGTGTCGCCCTTTACCTTCGCTGCGGCCGGGCTCTCGGACGCATTCGCCGTTACGCCGTCCGCGAGCTCGGAAGCGGTAGCCAGACGGACGGAACCCTCACCCAAAGACGGCAACACCTGCTCGACATATCTGAGGAAGATCGGATCCGGACCTACGAGCAGCACCCCGGTGCGCTCGAGGCGGTGGCGGTGGGTGTAGAGAAGGTAGGCGGCCCGATGCAGACCGACGGCGGTCTTGCCGGTACCCGGTCCGCCTTGAACGACCAGTATCCCGTCGATCGGCGCGCGGATCACGCTGTCCTGTTCGACCTGGATGGTCGAAACGATGTCCCGCATACGCCCTGTACGTTCTCGCCCGACGGCACGGAGCAAGGCGGCCTCGCCGACGAGTGATAGTTCGGACGCTAGTGGGTCGTCGGTATCCAGCAACTCGTCGTCCATACCGAGAACGCGCTTGCCCCGGCAGTGCAGGTGACGACGTCGCACGACACCCTTGGGATCACCCGGTGTCGCCCGGTAGAAGGCCTCGGCCGCCGGCGCGCGCCAGTCAACGACGAGTCTGTTGCGTTCAAGATCGGTAACGCCCACGCGCCCGATGTGGAAGCTCTCTCTGTCCGTGGTGTCTATGCGGCCGAACACGAGCGGTTCGTCGTCGCCGATCGTCAACGCGACGAATCGTGCGCGGCTGGCGGAGAACAGCGCGTCTCGTTCCCAAAGACTGTGATCCGAACCGGTCCCGGGGGAGGATCCTGCGCGCGCGGCGGCCGTCTGAGCTTCGGAACGAAGCTCTTCCAGACGTTCGTATGCGTGATCTACGTGTGCTTGCTCGAGTTCGAGCTCGGTCTTTGTCATGCGCTCCTGATCTACAAACGAGCAGCAGTATTACCCGGCTTCATCTCTTGTGGGAAGAGGGATGTACCGAAGTACAATAGATATATGCCCACGGACGTCGAGATTGAATACTGCGTGCCTTGCGGGCACCTCGATAAGGCCATGGAAACGCAGCGCGCGATCCTCAACGAGTTCGGCCAGCAGCTACGCGCCGTTGCGTTGGTTACCGGTGACAAGGGCGTCTTCAAGATCCGCGTCAATGGCGAAGAGATCTTCGACAAGAAGCAGGGCTACGACGAAGCCGCCATCCTGGCCGCGATAAAGGAACGCGTTTAGCCGGGTATCGCTGTGTCCGCGAATTCGATCCGTGCAACGAAACGCTCGCGCACTCGTCCGAAAAGCTTGCCGACCGGCCGGGCAAGGATCACTACCAGCGGCACATTCACGAGGATCGCGCGCCCGGTGTCCCACGGAAGCGATGTGAATTCGTAGAAACGCAGGTAACGCGTGAGGGTCTCCAGGGGGCCGAGTCCGGCCGCGAAGAAGATGTCACCGCCTTCGCCGTAGAACGGCCAGAACCAAAGCGTCATCACGAATCCGTAAGCGATGGACGATGCGTACGCGTATGCGCCAAGAGCGATGACGGGCAGGCGACCGCCCACGACCTTTTGTAGCAAACCTGCGCCCGCCCCGACCCAACCCAAGGCGAACATCTGAAAGGGCATCCACGGACCGATGCCGCCTGTTATCACCGCCGAAGCAAGGATCGAGAACGCGCCGAGCAAGAACGCGAACCGCGCTCCGATGAACCAGCCGGACAGGATCGGAAGGATGAAAACCAGTCCTTCACCGGACGGACCTTTCGGGATCCGCAGGAACGCGTTGACGGCGATCAACACACCGAGCAACGCGATGAGCCGCGCATCGCCGCGTCCCTCTCGTGCCGTGTCGAGCGCGACGAGGATCAACAACGGGACGAGGATCGCTATAAGAGCCGGGGCGTCGCCCGCATGCGCCTGGTCCTCGCCGGTCGGCCCGCTAACACCGAGCAGCAGCGGCCAACAGAGTGCCACCAGACCGAGGACGTTCACAGTGATGAAAGCTGCCAGCCCGACATGCTTGTTCATTCGTCTGACTCCGTGACGGGCCTAACCTGCGACACACCTTGGATCACGTCGTCCGGCGTGAGAAAGCGTGCATCACCCATGACCTTCGAGGTCTGGGACGAGAACAACAACGACTCACCTAAGACATCGCGAACGGGTCCGGACGCGACGATGTCGCCCTCGGCAAGCAGATGCACACAATCGGCGGTGCGTGCGACCAGTTCGACGTCGTGGGTCACGAGCAGGACGGCGGCGCCGGCATCGGCTTTCTCGCGGAGGATCGTCGCCAGTCGGTCCTTGCCTGGTGGATCGAGGCCGCGCGTCGGTTCGTCGAGGAGGTAGACATCGGGCGTTCGAACGAAGGCCGTTGCGAGCGCCGTCCACAAACGTTGGCCGGCCGAAAGCGTCCACGGATGCCGTTCCGCGAGATCGATCAGACCCAATCGTCGGAGCCAGACGCGCGCTTCTGCGGGTCCGGGAGCCGACGCCTCGATCTCCGCGCGAACGGTGTCGCGGAAAAGCAACATCTCCGCGCGTTGTGGAACGAATGCGATTCGCCCCGCCGTGTTGCGGTCTCTCTTTCTGCCGAGCAAGCGACGTCGCGAGGTCTCGGTTACGTTCTCGTCATCCAGCGCGATGGTTCCTCGCGATGGATCGACGAGTCCGGCCAGCGCACGAAGAAGAGTCGTCTTGCCCGCACCGTTTCGACCGACCAATGCCGCTACCTCTCCGCGGTTCAGTTGCATCGACACACCGCGGACTACTTCGCGCCCACCGGCTTCGACGGTAAGGTCTTCGCAGGAGAGCGCAGCGACGCCGGCACTCGTACGACGGGGTCGTGGTGGTGTCGCCGTCATCCCGGCGGCGAAAGCGCGGCCCTCGCGCACCGTCAAGGGAAGCGGATCCCAGCCGAGCTCTCGTCCGAGGACGGAAACGGGCGGCGCGAAGTCTGCGCTAGCGAAGACTTCGCGCGGCGGACCGATCAACGGCGAACCATTGAGAAATGCGACTTGATCCGTGAACGCAACGACGCGTTCGAGCCGGTGTTCGGCGCACAAGATCGTCAGCCCGAGCTCGTCGCGCAGTCGGCCTAGGACGCTGAAGACGTCCTCGGCCGACTGCGGATCCAAGGCCGAAGTCGGCTCGTCCAGGATCAGGACGCGTGGTTGCGCCGTAAGGACGGCAGCGATCGCCACTCTCTGGCGCTCGCCGCCGGACAGCGTCTCCAGCCGCCGATCGCGGAGGTGAGCGATGCCCAGTGCATCGAGCACCTCCTCGATCCGCTTCCTCATGGTCGTCGGCGCCGTCCCCAGGTTCTCCATGGCGAAGGCCAGCTCGGGGATCACCCGGTCGGACGTTGCGTGCGCCTCGGGATCTTGCGGCACGAATCCGAACGCAGCCGCAAGATCCCGAGGGGCAGCTCCCGTTATGTCCTTACCGTCCAGAGAGATCCGTCCGGAGAAACTTCCGCCGGTGTGGTGCGGCACGAGACCCGGTGGGATCCGCAGCAGAGTCGACTTTCCGGATCCGGAAGCGCCGGCCACGAGCACGAGATCTCCGTCGGCTACATCCAGATCGATGGAGGCAAGCGCAGGGTCGTCCGACCCGGGATAGGTGAAGGTGACGTTGCGTAGTCGGATCATCGCGACTCGGCTCCGGCGATGGCCGGCAACGCGAGCAGGAACGTCAGCACAGCGGTGCGCCACGCGAAGGGCGGCGCGGTTACTTCGGGGAACGCGTCGTACAACGCGTCCGGTCCGGCCATCGATGCGAGTACAACCACCGCGGCCGACGCGACCATCACGACGACATCGAATGAAGTGACCGGACGGCCCGCCAGCCGCGTGGTCGGCGAGGAGACCGATGCGTTGCGGTAGCCGACAACTATCGCGATGGCACCGACGATCGCCAGTGCGGCCGCAGCCGTGTTGAAGCCGGCGATCCACGTCGCAACGGAAGCGAGCATCGCCAACAATCCGGCCCAAAGCGAGGTGCGAGATGCACCAGAAGTTCCGCCGTATCCGTATCCGCGCGCATCCATCGACTCCGCCAGCAACAGGGCACGTTCCAATGACATACCGAGCACCGGCACGGCCAGCGACGGTGCGAGTCTTCGCAATCCGTACTCACCGCGAAGACGCTGGGCATCTCGAACGTCGCGGACAGTTCTCAGCATCCCGGGGACGAAAGCGACGGCGATCGAAACGATCAACCCAACGTCGCGGAAAGCGGCCGGCACCGACCTTACGAGCCCGGCCAGATCGGCGCGCGCATTGAAAACACCGAAAGCAGCAAGCACCAGGATGAACCGGCTGCCCTCTACCAACGCTTGCGTAACGACTTCGGCCGAAACCGGTCCGCCGAGATCGAGCCCGCCGAGCCAGCTCGGCGTCGCGAAGCTGGGAACGGAAAACAGCACGGTTCGTCCGGGATTGGGGAGCAGAGCAACGAACAGCATCCGGATAACGAGAAGAACGGCTCCAGCCATGACGAACATCCGGACGGCTCGTCCCAATGCAGATTCCTCACGCGGAAACGAAAGCTGCACAACGGCTACAGCCAGCAGCGCAAGCAGTATGTACAGAGGGTTGGTAACGACGAAGGCGAACACCGACACCGCGGTGAGCCACGCGATCCATGCGGACGGGTGCAGGGTCACGTTCGAGACGTCACTTCGTGACTGCTAGTCCGGGTCCGGCGGCTTTTCCAACGTCGACCGGACTGCGTCCTCGGTGTAGCGATTGCTGGCGTTCCAAAGCAGCCACCCCTTGACCCCAGCGCTCTCGACGGCGTCGATCTGCGCCCGGACCTCAGCCGGAGTGTAAGGAACGCGGAGAGTGAAGTCCTGCAGCCACGGCCTGAGCTTCGCTCGTGTGCCCGCGATCCGTTCCTTCGCGTCGTTGATGGACAGGGATACGGTGCGGCCGGGTTCCTTCTCCGGGTCGGGGAGTCCGTACTCGGGCTTGTTGTAATGCGATGGGTAAAGCATCAGCGAGATGTAGTCGACCTGCCGCGCCATAAGCTCCAGCTTCTGGCCGATGCCGAGATCGTCGGACACCAACGCGGCGAGTCCGAACAGGTCGGCGGACATGTACGCGCCCCGCGGAACAAGCTGCGCTCGCGCTCGAGCGAGGAAATCGTGGATCACGTCGTGGAACAAGCGCTCGTCGCGGTGCCGGAACCACATGCGAGTGGTGTCGCCGTCGGTCGGGAACCGTACGTAGTCCCACTGGATCTCGTCGAATCCGAGGCTGATGGCCTCGACGGCCAGCGCGATGTTGTAGTCCTGCGCCTCCAACGAATAGGGGTCCAGCCAGCCCAGACCCTTCGTGGATTTCCAGGTGCCGCCGCCCACGTCCTGGACCGCGACGTCGGGACGGACCTGGGAAAGGTAGGAGTCCTGGAAGGTCACGATCCGCCCGATCACGTAGACCCCGGCCCGCTTCAGCTTCCTGATGGTGGCGGCGGGATCGAGCATCTTCGGAAGGCCGGCGCCGGCCATCCGCGCCTCGCGCGACTTGGGCACCCAGGACACCTCGCCGCGTTCGTCCTTGATGTCGATGACCACGGCGTTGAGCTCGGTCTCGTTGATGAGCCTGAGAAGCTTGTCGAAGTTGGGCCCGCCGGCGGAGTAGCCCGTCATGAGGATTCCCTTGGCTTCTTCTTTGGGCGCCTCGCGCGGGACGGGTTCGAAGTCCTTGGGCAGCGGATCGACGGAGAAGGACTGGACCTGCTGCGTCCGCTGGCCGAAGAACGGGAGATCGGTGTCGGAAAGGACGGGGGACAGCGGCGGCGCCAGCATGTAGACGGCGATCCCGATCGCGGCCACGACCAGGAGGTTCTGGAGGGGCCGACGGTCCAGCATCGGTCGGTAAGGCGCTCGAGTTTGCCCGAGCGGGCGTGTGAGCATGGCTGACAAGAGTAGAAGAATAGGCTTAGAGGACGCCTAGGCGTCCCTGACCACGGGTCAGCCCTCTTCTTCGAGAGCCTCGACCTTCTTCAAACGCCGTGCGTAGCGTTCGCCGCCGTCGAATTTCGCACCGAGGAAAGCTTTCACGACCTCGCGGATCACCTCGATACCGACGATCCCCGAACCGAGCGCCAATACATTGGCGTCGTCGTGCTCGACGGACTGATGCGCGGTGTAGGTGTCGTGAGCCTGAGCGCAGCGGATGCCGCGCATCTTGTTCGCCGCGATCACTGCACCGGCTCCCGAGCCGCAAACAATGATGCCGCGCTCTGCTTCACCACCCCGGACGGCCTCTCCGACGGATTTTGCGGTGTCCGGATAGTCGACGGAATCGGTCGAGTGGGTGCCTAGATCGAGCACCTCGTGACCGCCCTCCTTGAGCAGGGCGACGAGGTCGTCCTTTATGACGAACCCACGGTGATCGACGCCTAAAGCCACGCGCATAGGCGAATCTTACTGGTCAGCCGAAGCCCGTTTCTCCGGACCTGAGCCGGCTTCTGAGACGCCTGAGCAGGCGGTTCCAATTGACACAACCCACCGGAGCGTGCTAGCACTCTTATCCTAGGAGTGCTAATCAAGCGACCTATCTAGGGAGGAAAAGCATGCCCGCCAAGTCCATCACGTACTCGGCTGAAGCCCGCCGGGCCCTCGAAGAGGGAATGAACAAGCTCGCGGACGCCGTCCGCGTAACGCTCGGCCCCAAGGGCCGCAACGTCGTCCTCGAGAAGAAGTGGGGAGCCCCCACGATCACCAACGACGGCGTCACCATCGCCAAGGAGATCGACCTCGAGGACCCGGCCGAGAAGATCGGCGCCGAGCTCGTTAAGGAAGTAGCCAAGAAGACCGACGACGTCGCCGGTGACGGCACGACCACAGCCACTGTGCTCGCGTGGGCCATGGTCCGCCAGGGACTGCAGAACCTTGCGGCCGGTGCGAACCCGATGTCGCTTCGGAGAGGCATCGAGCTTGCTGTAGAGGCGGCCGTCGACTCGATCCGATCGCAGTCTCGCGAACTCGCTTCTAAGGACGAGATCGCGCACGTTGCAGCCAACTCCGCAGCCGACCCGGCCGTCGGCGATCTGATCGCTGAAGCCATGGACAAGGTCGGCAAGGACGGCGTCATCACCGTCGAGGAATCTCAGACCTTCGGCATGGAGCTCGAGCTCGTCGAGGGCATGCGCTTCGACAAGGGCTACATCTCCCCGTACTTCGTGACCGACCCCGACCGCATGGAAGCGATTCTCGAGGATCCGTTCGTGCTCATCGCGAACCAGAAGATCTCGAACGTTCGTGACTTGCTGCCTGTGCTCGAAAACGTCATGCAGGCCGGCAAGCCGTTGGCTGTCATCGCCGAGGACGTCGAGGGCGAGGCTCTGGCCACGCTCGTCGTGAACAAGATCCGCGGCACCTTCAAGTCCGTGGCGATAAAAGCTCCCGGTTTCGGCGAGCGCCGCAAGGCGATGCTTCAGGACATCGCGATCCTGTGCGGTGCCCAGGTCATCTCCGAGGAACTCGGCATCAAGCTCGAGAACGTCGGTGTGGACATGCTCGGCAAGGCGCGCAAGATCATCGTCACGAAGGACGAGACCACGATCGTCGAGGGCGGCGGTTCTGCCGACGATGTCAAGGGTCGAATCAACCAGATCAAGGGTGAGCTCGAGCGCACGGACTCGGACTACGACCGCGAGAAGCTGCAGGAGCGTTTGGCCAAGCTGGCCGGCGGTGTTGCGGTGATCAAGGTCGGAGCTGCGACCGAGGTCGAGCTGAAGGAGAAGAAGCACCGCATCGAGGACGCAGTGCAGTCGACGAAGGCTGCGGTCGAAGAGGGCATCGTCCCCGGCGGCGGTGTGGCACTTATCCGCACGACCGATGCAGTCGAGAAGGCTGCAGACAAACTGAAGGACGACGAGCGCACCGGCGCGCTGATCGTGCGAAAGGCGCTCGAAGAGCCGCTCAAGCAGATCGCGATCAACGCAGGCTATGAGGGCGGCGTCGTGATCGAGAAGGTGCGGGGCCTGAAGGCGACCGAGGGTTTCAACGCCGCGACCGGCGAGTACGGGGACATGTTCAAGTTCGGTGTCCCCGACCCGGCCAAGGTGACGCGCTCGGCGCTGCAGAACGCGGCCTCCATCGCGGCCTTGTTCCTAACTACCGAAGCCGTCGTGGCTGAGAAGCCCGAGAAGGCCGGGGCCGGCATGCCGGCCGGCGGCGGAATGCCGGGTGGCGGCATGGGAGACATGGACTTCTAAGAAGTACGACCCAACTGCACTAGAGAAGAGGGCCCCTCCGGGGGCCCTCTTCCTTTCTTAGAGTTGCCCGATGAGCTCGCTTCAGAGTTACCGCTCACTCGTCGCCGACAATGCGCGCTGGGAAGGTTTCGAGTTTCGCGAGGGCGACATCATCATCTCCACGCCGCCGAAGTGCGGGACAACATGGACGCAGATGATCTGCGCTCTTCTGATCTTCGGCAGTCCGGACTTCGATCGGAACCTCGACCTGATCTCGCCATGGCTCGATATGAATACGCGCTCGCTGTCCAGCGTTGTTTCGGATCTAGAGGCGCAGACCCATCGCCGCTTCATCAAGTCCCACACGCCGTTGGACGGACTGCCTTTCGACGAGCGCGTCACGTACATCACGGTTGGTCGTGACCCGCGAGATGTGGCGATGTCGATGGCCCACCACTTCGACAACATGAACTTCGAAGCTTTCCTGGGGCTGATCGACAAGGCCGTCGGTTTGGAATCGCTCGCCGACGTCATCCCGACCGAAGTTCCCCAGCCGCTCGAGAGGCCTATCGACCGCTTCTGGGAATGGGTCGACGACGTTTCCAAGCCCGGGCAGTCGGTGAGCGGACTAGGCAATACGCTCCATCACCTCGATACGTACTGGATGGCCCGGGATCAGCCGAACGTCGTCTTGCTGCATTACGGGGACCTGAAGGGCGACCTGCCCGGCGAGATGCGCCGCCTCACCAAGCGTCTTGGGATCGCGGTCGAAGACGACGCGATTCCAGGGCTGGCGGCGGCCGCGACCTTCGACAGCATGCGAGAACGGGCCACACGAGTGGCACCAAACGCCACCGAGCCCGTCTGGAAGGACACTCAGAACTTCTTCCATAAAGGGACGAGCGGCCAGTGGCGTGATCTGCTCGATGCCGATGACCTGCAGCGGTATGCGAAACGGGTGACGGAGCTCATATCGAGCGACCTCTCGGACTGGGTACACCAAGGTCCGATCGTCTAGCTCGTTCCCACATGTCGTTGCTTCGGCGGACGATACTTCAGTAGAGGACACGCCGTAGCTAAGCGGAGGCGGCATGAGCCTAGACGCACGACCTGTTAGGAGAGCTGAGGTCGAAGCCATCTTCGACAAGAAGATGGCCGACTTCCGTCACAAGGCGACCCAACTCGTCCTACATCACGTCGATCCCGGGATCTACTTCGACGCCGCGTCGGACGACCCGGACATCCGTTTCGCGTTGGATACAGGCTTCCTCCGCAGCCTCGAGTCCGAACTGCGCGACCCCGTCCTGGTTCGCCTCGACGACCATCAGCTGTTCACGTGTCCGGCCCTCGCGCTGAAAGTGCTGGCCGACGAACCCGCCGGGATCCATCGCGCGTTCGTTGAAGGCGCGTTCCTGCGCAAGTTGTTCCGGTTCTTCGTACCTGCCGCACACGAGGGCGGCGAGGGCTGGGAGATCACCGAGCAGGTTCGCGAGATCATGCAGCGCCACTTCGCCTTCCAATTGGTGGCGTGCGAGGCCGTACTCGGCCAAGCCGCGTAGGGCCTCCGCGAACGTCATTTTCGTCGGATAGGCTTCTCTTTTCCTGAGCTTGGCCGCATCGCTGGAGGGCATCGATGGATATCGAGATCGGGATGGGCAAGTCGGCCCGGCGGGCCTACGGACTCGATGAAGTCTCGATCGTCCCTTCGCGCCGGACGCGAGACCCCGACGACGTCGACATCTCGTGGA
This sequence comes from uncultured Actinomycetes bacterium, assembly GCA_963766295.1. GTDB lineage: Bacteria > Actinomycetota > JAICYB01 > JAICYB01 > JAICYB01 > JBBDRJ01. The sequence continues at coordinate 554,956 of CAVXYW010000001.1, forward strand.
ACCTCGACGCCTGGACCTTCGGCCTTCCTCTCATGGGATCGGCCATGGACGCCGTCGTGTCGCCGGCCACCGCGATCGAGATCGGAAAACTCGGCGGTCTGGCCGTCCTGAACCTCGAGGGACTTTGGACTCGTTACGACGACCCGGTCCCGATCTACGAACGCATAGCCGAAGCGAGTGCGTCCGAAGCAACGAAGGTCATCCAGTCCGTTTACTCCGAGCCCATCAAGGGCGAGCTGATCCGCGAGCGCATCCGCGAGATAAAGGAAGGCGGAGTCGAAGCCAGCGCGTCGCTGACGCCCCAACTCGTGCAGCAGTACGCGAAGGACGTTCTCGAGGCCGAGCTCGACATCCTCGTAATCCAGGGGACGGTCGTTTCGGCCGAGCACGTGTCGAAAACACGCGAACCGCTGAACCTCAAGGAGTTCATCCGCACCTTCGACCTCCCGGTTATCGTCGGCGGCTGCGCGGCTTACGAGACCGCGTACCACTTGATGAAGACCGGAGCGGCCGGAGTGCTCGTCGGCATCGGCCCGGGCGCGGCGTGCACGTCGCGACAGGTGCTCGGTATCGGTGTGCCGCAGGCAACCGCGGTCGCCGATGCGGCCGGCGCACGAACCAGACACCTCGAAGAAACCGGCCGGTACTGTCACGTCATCGCCGACGGTGGCATGCGCACCGGTGGCGACATCTCCAAGGCCATCGCCTGCGGCGCAGACGCGGTGATGATCGCTTCACCTTTAGCTGCGTCGTTCGAAGCCCCCGGACGCGGCTACCACTGGGGGATGGCCACGTTCCATCCCGAGCTGCCGCGAGGTGTGCGGGTGGAAGCGGGCCAGACGGCAACGCTCAAGGAGATCCTCGTCGGCCCGGCCGACGTGAACGACGGAACGCTGAACCTCTTTGGCGCTCTGCGCTTCTCGATGGCGACGTCCGGCTACGGCACCGTTCGCGAGTTCCAGAAGGCCGAGGTTGCCGTTGCGCCGTCGGTGAAGACGGAGGGCAAGCTCCTCCAGCACACGCAAGGTGTGGGGTCGATCTAACTCTTGCCAACTGAGTCGCCGAAACCAGTCCTGGTACTGGATTTCGGTGCGCAGTACGCGCAGCTGATTGCCCGCCGCGTCCGCGAGTGCCACGTCTACTCGGAGATCGTTCCTCACTCGATAAGCGCGGACGACGTGCTTAGCCGCAACCCACAAGGAATCATCCTCTCCGGCGGGCCGTCGTCGGTGTACGAGGCGGGCGCTCCCGATTGCGACGAGCGGATCATGCGGCTCGGAGTTCCCGTTCTCGGCATCTGTTACGGACACCAAGTCGTTGCCCAGGCTTTGGGCGGTGAGGTGGGCCACACGGAGGCCGGGGAGTACGGAAAAGCCGATCTGGACGTAAGTGCCCAGGATTCGGTGTTGCTTGCCGGGCTCCCGGAACATACGTCGGCCTGGATGTCGCACCGCGATGCAGTGATCAAACCTCCGCCCGGTTTCCGCGTTACCGCGTCGACGCCGACCTGCCCCGTTGCGGCCATGGAAGACGTCGAGGACGGGCTTTACGGAGTCCAGTTCCATCCGGAAGTGGCGCACACGCCGCGCGGCATGGATGTGATGCGCAACTTCCTCTATAAGGGTTGCGAAGCCCTCCCGACGTGGACGCCGGTTTCGATCGTCGATGAGTCCATAGAGGCGATCCGTCGTCAGGTCGGCAATTCCAAGGTCGTCTGCGCTTTGTCTGGCGGCGTCGATTCGTCGGTTGCGGCGCTCCTCGTGCATCGCGCGATCGGCGATCAGCTCACGTGCATCTTCGTCGACCACGGGTTGCTGCGCGAAGGCGAAGCCGAACAAGTCGTCGCGACCTTCCGCCGCCACTTCAACGTCGAGCTGATCCACGTCGACGCCCGCGAGCGGTTCATCGGTGCCCTGCAAGGTGTGGACGATCCCGAAGCCAAGCGGAAGATCATCGGTGAGCTGTTCATCCGCATCTTCGAGGAGATCGCGAACGGACTTGGCGACGTGAAGTTCCTCGTCCAAGGCACGCTTTATCCGGACGTAGTCGAGTCCGGCGGAGGAGAAGGTGCGTCGACGATCAAGAGCCACCACAACGTCGGCGGGCTCCCGGAGGACATGAACCTCGAGCTGGTCGAGCCGCTCAGAAGACTGTTCAAGGACGAGGTGCGTTTGGTCGGTGAAGAGCTCGGGCTTCCTCCGGAGATCGTGTGGCGCCAGCCGTTCCCCGGCCCCGGATTGGCCGTTCGCATCATCGGCGATGTGACACCGGAGCGACTGGACATCGTTCGCCGGGCGGATGCCATCACTCGCGAGGAACTCGCGCGAGCCGGCCTGGAGCGCGAGATCTGGCAGTGCTATGCGGCACTGATAGGAGTTCGATCGGTGGGCGTGCAAGGCGACGAACGCACCTACGCGTATCCGATCGTCGTCCGGGCCGTTACTTCGGAGGATGCGATGACGGCGGACTGGGCGCGCATCCCCCACGATGTGCTCGAGCGGATCTCAAATCGAATCACCGGCGAAGTGCGTGGTGTTAACCGTGTGGTGTACGACATCACGTCGAAACCGCCCGGCACCATCGAGTGGGAATAGGCTCGCTCCAATGACCGTCCGGCATGCGCTCCGTGCCGACCTAGAGACCGTCCGCGACACACTCGTAGACGGCTTCATCGAAGATCCGTACTTCCGCTGGCAGTACCCGGACGACTCTACGTACAAGAAGCACGCCGGCGAGTGGTTCGGCCTGATCACCGAGGCGTGTTTCTCGCGCGGACATACCTATCTCGTCGACGACGGCGCGGCCGCAGCGATCTTCATCCCACCGGACGTTCAGCTCGCCGAGGACTCCGCCTTCGCGCGCGCCGCGACTCTGCTCAACGAGCAACTCGGTGAAGAGATGGCGATGGAGGTCATTTCAGTGCTCGGTGTGATGGCCGAGCACGAGCCTGCCGACAAGGGCCCGCACTTCCAGTGCGTGTACATCGCGTGCCGCAGCGCCTCTCGAGGGTGTGGCTTCGGCGCAGATGCGATGCGGCGGGTAACTCAGATCTGTGACAACGAAGGGATCGGCGCGTATCTCGTCTCGTCCAATCCCAAGAACGTCACGTTCTACGAGCGCGAGGGATACAGGATCATCGAGGACGTCTACCCGATCGACGGCGGGCCGCTCATGCGTCCCATGTGGCGTGATCCGCGTTAACTTCCCGCCAAATAGATCGGCGACGTAAGCGCCGTCAGCAACAGCTGGTTCCGGCAGTAGGTCGTTAACGTCCCAATGAGCGGATCACACAGCTGCTTCCGCTCCATTTTGAGATCGGGAAGCGAAAGCGTCGCGCGCACCCAACCGGGCTCGGACGGCGCAACGAAGTCGACGCTCTGGCCCGGCAACACCAAAACCTGGTCCAACAGCGTCTGGCTGTTGGCTCGCACTTGAACGAAGCCCGCGCCGAGTAAACCCTCCGCCCTGACGCGCATGCGAGAGCCGGGCGGTACTTCGTCGCCGATCATCGCCTCGTAGTTGCCGTCCCCGTCGGCGTCGGCTTCCAGCAGAAGCCGAAGGTCGCCGAGTACCGGTGGTAGTAGCGAGATCGTCGTGCGTCCGTCTTGCAGCGCTTGAAGTACCCCGACCCGGCTGCGCTCGGCCGCGAATGCCCAAGTGGTCGGGTTGCCCGGGCCGAGCGGCAGCGAAAGAACGAGCCAGTGCGAGTCGCTACCACCGGTGGCTCCGATGCGGTATCCGCGGTCGAGCATGCACTCCCAGTACTTCACTGCATCGTCGTTGGACGAACCTGACGGCAACGGCGGCTGGTGCAGGTAAGAGATGTTCCAAACCTCGAAGGTGTCGGGGATCACGTCGAAGCCGTAGCTCCAGTCGAGCTGCGACGTATCCGTGCAGTTATCGTCCAACGGCGTGAGTAGACCCTCTCCGGCGTGATTGATCTGAAAGACGCCGCCGTCTGCTCGCAGAGCATCGGCCAGCGCATTCACGTCGGCGGCATTTCCGGAGCCGTTGTCGTAGATGTGGTCGGCCCCGAGCATCTGCGCGTGGCCGCTGAGGGAGTTCTCATAACCGGGGATCCCGATGACGCCGAACGCCCCGAAACCCGGATCGGTCGCCGAGCGCACGTCGTTGTGATCGGTGATGGCCAAGTAATCGAGTCCACGCAGGGAGGCTTCGAGGAAGCGTTCGATAACAGGCGCCGAGAGCGTGTAGATCTCCTCGATCCCGGTGTTGTCGTCCTCGGGAAGACAAAACGCGTCATGCGAGTAACAGGTGTGTACATGAAGATCGCCTGCAAGCCACTCGCCGGTGGCCGCGGAGCCGTCGGGTAGAACCGTGACCAGCGGCAGCAGGACGGCGAAGGTTGCGAGGATTCCCGCGAGGCGGAGCCGCTTCACTATTTGAAGGTGGGACCCGGCCACGCGCTGAAGGGAGCGAAGCCCGGAGCCGCGCCGCCCTCCGTGTAGTACCGGATCATCCAGTACGGCAGCAGATAGTCGACGCCCGGCGCTTGGTGCACGTTCGACACCGAGCCGTTCAGCTGGTTCGGCGGCCGCTGCCACAAGAAGTCGGTAGGTGTTCGGTCGACGATCGGAAGCGGGTTACGCGCGCGCAGTGTTCCCGAGCTCCCCGGCAATGTGAAGGGCATGCCTCCGGGGAAGAGCGTGACGTCGGTTTGATCCTCGGGTACGCACTCGATGGTCGTCCCGCAGAACTGCTGGTTATTGAACGTTCCACCGGCTTCGATCTTCGTGCGGTAGTCACGCCATTCACGCAAGTGCAGGACGGCATCGTCGAGACGAGCCGGATCGGCGGTCATCGCGTACGTAATGGTTTCGAAGTGTGCGTTGAGGTGCGTGCGTGTGGTCGAGTCCATCGAGCTCATCGCGAGCGAGTAGATCGTCTTCGCTAGATCATTCGGAGCATTGCGCGCCAGGTTGAAACCGATCAGATGATCGAGGTTGTGCTTGTAGTAGTCGTTGTAGGGCTGCGACTGGTCGAAGAACTGCGTTGCTGCGACGAACGGCGCCATCGTCACTAGCTCTTCGAGGTACACGGCCTGCCAGAAGATCGAGTCCGGCCGGCCCGGAGCTGCCGTCACCACGTGTGAAGCCGCCTGCGCCATGTTCAGGCGAGCGGTGGGTGTGATCAGGAACAACGGTGAGATGAAGTTGTTGAAATCGTGTCCGCAGATTCTCAGGATCGCGTTGATCTCGGAGCACGGCGACTCGTTCGGGTTGGTGCCGATGGGGATCGAGATCCGCCCGTGGGGACGCGGAGTGTTCCACACGTACTTGAACGCGAAGTTCGTGAGCGTGACGATGTCGTCCCTCAACTGTGCGCGCATGTCCGGGTCGTCCGGACTCACCAGGTCGAAGGCCGTGAGCATGCCGAAGGTCGTTCCGGCGTAGGCGTCCCGGCTGGTTCCGTCCTCGCAGTAGTACTGAGTGACTGAGTTGTCGGGGTTGGTCCAGGACAAGGGCCCGAATACGCGCGGATTTTCCGTGTACGGCTCAGGCATGCCGGTGGGGTCGGGCTGGGTCGCGTTGTGCCACATCTCGAAGGGTTCCGCGTCGGTGGGGACGCAGGCGCGCATCAGGTAGCCCGGCTCCCCGGCGAAGATGCCGCCGCCGAAGCCGGCCTGCTCCATCGAAGGCTGGAAGACGTGGTTCCAGCTCTTGGAGATGTTCACCAGGACGTGGAACTTCTTGACCATCTCGTCGATGCGTCCCTTCGCTTCGTCGCGCTGGGTAGTCCAGAAGCCAACGTCTACGTCGTCGGCGATGTACTTCTTGGCCAGCGAGTAACGGAAGGACTGCGACGCTAGGTAAGTGCCGGTCCAAAGTGCGGAATCCGCGTAGTGGCCGGTCTGTTCGACGTTGCCGAGCGTGCGAGCGGGCGAGTCGTAGTCGACCTCGAAGAGCTGTGCGCCTCCGAAGGGCCCGTGCACCCGGAGGTTGTCGGCGATGCGCTCCTCGAGGCGCTCGGCTTCGGCCCAATCGGCGCCCCCGTCGAGGATCGGATCAGCCGAGGCGGGTTGTGCGCCGAGCAGCGTCGCCCCCACGGCCAAGGCGCACGCGACCGTCAGCGAGGTTTTCCAGGCTTTCCGCATCCCCTGCCTGCCTAGTTGGGCACTAAGAGACTACAGGTACCATCTGATGCGATGAAGCTCCAAGTCTCCGGCGTCGAGATCGGTTACGACCGGGGCGGGTCGGGCGAGCCGGTCGTCCTGGTGATGGGTCTGGGCACCCCACGGATCGGCTGGTTCACCCAGTTCCACTTCCTGTCCCAGAACTACGACGTCATCTCCTACGACAACCGCGGCTGCGGCGAGACGGTTTGTGCAGCGCCGTGGACCATGGCCGACATGGCCGGCGACGCGATCGCCTTGGCCGATGCCGCCGGGTTCGAGACCTTCCATCTGGCCGGCATCTCGATGGGCGGGATGATCTCCCAAGAGCTCGTCCTGACGTGGCCGGAGCGCGTTCGTTCGCTGACGCTGCTGTCGACTACACCGGGTGGCCCGGAGTCCGTACCGATGTCGCCGGAGTTCGGCGCCGCGATGATGATCGGAGATCCCGAGGAGCGGATGCGCAAGACGCTCGAGCTCACGTTCGGCAAGAAGTTCCGGACGGAGAACCCCGCAATGATGGACCTGATTGCGAGCACGATGATGACCGGGATCCCGGGGATGAGCTCACTCGGCGAGGGTGGCGGCGGCTCGGGGGCCGGGACGGAAGGCTTCTTCGGACAGCTCGGTGCCGTCGCGTTGTGGATGGGTGCCGGGGGTGCTTCGCAGCGTCTGAAAGAGATCGACAAGCCGACCCTCGTGTTGCACGGCGGCGAGGACCTGCTGCTACCCGTGGGCAACGGCAAGATCCTGGCCCGCGACATCCCGGGCGCGCGCTTGCGCATCTGGGAAGAAGCAGGTCACGCGCTCAACGCCGAGTACTCGGACGAAGTCAACGCCGAGCTCGTGTCGCACTTCGAGTCTGCTTCGGCTCGTGTCTAGCCGTCGACGGGCCTTCTATTAAGTAGACGGGCCTCCCATTAATACGTCGCTCTTTTTGCACCGGTTGCTCATTGCTAGTCGCCGACGGTCACCTAAATGGGACGGTGTTTGTGAGCTTCTTCTCGAAGACCGTCCAATTTGGGTGACCGAAGGGAATTTGCTATCTCTCCAGGGGCGGGAACAGTCCTTGGGCGCGAACAGTCCTGGCCGGTTCGGGAGCCACGTCTGTCCGCCTCGCGGCGATACTTAGGCGCTGTGACCCAAATCGACCGAACGCAAGACGCGGCAGCGACACATTCTGAGGAGCTGCTCGCTGACCTGAATCCGGTCCAGCGCGAGGCCGTCCTGGCGACGGAAGGGCCGGTCCTAATAGTGGCCGGGGCGGGTTCGGGAAAAACCCGGGTCATCACTTATCGCGTCGCGCACCTGCTGCGGTCAGGCGTTCGTCCTCGGCAGATCCTCGCAATCACGTTCACCAACAAGGCGGCCGGCGAGATGCGCGCACGCATACGTCAATTGGTCGGTTCTTCGACGGCCGAAGACATGTGGATCATGACCTTCCACTCCTGCTGTGCTCGACTCCTTAGATACGAAGCCGAGAACCTCGGTTTCGGTCGCAACTTCACGATCTACGACGATCAGGACGCAGAACGCGTCATCTCCGCGATCCTCAAAGACCTGGACGTCGACCCCAAGCGTTGGACTCCGCGGTCGCTCAAGCACGCCATCTCCTCGGCCAAGAACGTTTGCGTGAGCGCAGCGCAGCTTGCGGAAGTAGCCGACAGTTACCCCGAGCGCATGGCCGCGAAGGTCTACGAGCACTACGAGGCCCGGCTGCAGCAGGCCAACGCGCTGGACTTCGACGACCTGTTGATGCGCACCGTCCAGCTCTTCGAGACCAAGCCCGAGGTGCTCGCGAAGTGGCAGGAGCGCTTCCGCTACATCGTCATCGACGAGTACCAGGACACCAACCACGCGCAGTACCGGATGGTCAATCTACTCGCCGCCAAGTACCAGAACGTTTGCGTAGTCGGTGATGAGGATCAGTCCGTTTATGCATTCAGGGGGGCGACGATCCGCAACATCCTGGAGTTCGAGCGCGACTACCCCAACGCCAAGGTCTTCAAGCTCGAGCAGAACTACCGGTCCACGCAGACCATCCTCGACGCAGCCAACGCCCTCATCCGCAACAACACCCAGCGCAAGGACAAGAAGCTGTTCACCGATCTGGGCGAAGGGACGAAAGTCGTCCGCTACCAGGCCGACGACGAGCACGACGAGGCGCACTTCGTGTCCGGCGAGATCGCGAGGCTGACCGGCGAGCAGTTCAAGGGGTCGGACGTCGCCGTGTTCTATAGGACGAACGCTCAGTCCCGCGTTGTCGAAGAAACGTTCCTTCGTTACGGCATCGCGTACCGAGTAGTCGGCGGTTTGAAGTTCTACGACCGCAGGGAGGTACGCGATGCGATCGCGTACCTGCGTGCTGCCAACAACCCGGCGGACCGCGTTTCGGTTGTTCGCGCAGCAGGCGCGCCCAAGCGAGGCGTGGGCGAAGGAACCGTCGCGAAGATCGAGGAGTTCGCCCGCGCGCAAGACCTTCCTCTGGCCGACGCCTTCTCGCGGGCCGAAGAGGTGCAGGGTCTGACGGGCCGCTCCAGGGGCGGTGCGTTCGAACTTGCGAAGATCCTCCGACTGATCCGCGAGCGCGATGTGGCGAACGCGCCGTTGGCCGATGTCGTCCGGACTGCGATCGAAGACTCCGGACTGCTCGAGTCGTTCAAGGCCGAAAAGACGATCGAAGCCGAAAGCCGCGTGGAGAACCTGCAGGAGCTCATCGGCGTGGCTGAGGAGTTCGAGAAAGCCGCGCAACAAGAAGGTGCAGAAGCGCGGCTGGCCGACTTCCTCGAGCGCACCTCGCTGATCTCCGAGGTCGACATGATGGCCGAGGCCGAGGAAGTGGTCACGATGATGACGCTGCACAACGCAAAGGGGCTCGAGTTCCCGGTTGTGTTCCTCACCGGTCTCGAAGAAGGAGTGTTCCCACACATCCGGTCGATGAACGAGCCCGATCAGCTCGAAGAGGAACGTCGCCTGGCCTACGTCGGAATCACACGAGCGCAACAGCTTCTGTATCTCACGCACGCGTGGTCACGAAGCCTGTGGGGAGGAACCAACTACAACCCGCAATCGCGGTTCATCGGCGAGATTCCCGAGGAATTGATCGACGTCCTACGCGAAGCGGAGAAACCGCGCGACCGTGGGTGGAACTCGAGCCGGGGCAAGGAGCGCTGGGCGCCGCCGGACGGAGCCTGGGAGCCGAAGAAGAAGAACCGAGCTCCCGAAGGAATGACGATCCGTGTCTCGCGTGGCGACCGTGTGTTCCACGAAGCTTTCGGCGCCGGCGAGATAGTCGAGGTCGACGGGGCTGGCGCCGATACAGAAGTTGTCGTGAACTTCGACGATGAGGGACAGAAGCGGCTCGTTCTCGCCTACGCGAATCTCACGAAGGCCGGCTAGCTACTTAAGAAGTTCCTCGGCCCATCCCGCGTGCAGCGGCATGCCGATCCGGTTGTAATCCTCGAGCGCGGCTCCGATCAACTCGCGAGCTCGATCGCGGTCTTCGGCTTGTCCGCGATCGAGCAGCATCTTCCCGAACCAGTGGCGGATCTGAGGATCCTCCAAGGCGTGCCGTTGGCGCTCGAGCTGCGACAGCACCAATTCGAAGTGCTTCTCGGCTTCGTCCCATTCACCGGCCGCAGCCGCCGCCATCCCGACAATCCGGGCTGGGATTGCACCGTCATAGAAGCGCCCTCCCGCCCATGAATCGGGCAGGTAGATCGCCGGGTAGAGTTTCGCCGCCTCAGCCTGAAGTCCAAGAATCGCAGCCGTCTCCGCGGCGTTTAGGACGTCCGAGGCATGCCCTGCAGTTTGGGGAGTTTCGGGATTCGTGAGCTCCTCCGTGCGTTCGGCGAGGGCTGTCCCACACGCCTCGCGATCTCCGGCGAAGGCTCGGTTGAGCACTCGAAACCCCCAAGCCGCGGCGAACGCCGATGGTGTCTCGATCTCGCACGCTTTGTCGTGATGTGTCAGCGCCTCGTCTACGCGCCCACGCAATTGGGCAACCACGCCGAGCCACGTGTACGACTGTGCCGCGAACGGGCTCGCTATTGACTCAGCGAGGGCAAGGTCGGCGTTGGCGGCGGCCTCGTACGCCTCCAAGTCCCCACTGTTGTTTACGAGTCCTATATCTACCCCTCGTTGCGCCATCATGATCGCCGAGATGTGGCCAATCTTGTGAGCGAGTTCCGCCCCTTCTCGTCCAAGCTGGATCGCTTCGTCGTTGTCGCCGTTGAAGACCTTTGCAGTCGAGAGCCACCCCAGAGCGTCCGCCAGAGTCCAAACATCGCCGCTCTCGCGCAAGAGGTCGACTGCTCGACGGCCGGATGCGATTGCGCCGGGGATGTCCAACACAACTTGCCGGTTTACAGAGCGCAGCCATTCAACTCGTCCTTTGACGGCGGGCCCCAGTGCTTCGACAACCTCTTCGGCTTTCTGGAAGTACTCCTCACCCATGTCCAAGAACCCGGCGAAGGTGACGATCACACCGACACCGGCGAGAAGGTTTGCGCGTTCGGGTACGTTGCGATCTCCTAACAGGTCGATTCCTTCTTGATTGATCGCCGCAGCCTCGTCGAAACGTCCGAGGACTGTCAGCACGTATCCGGCGTCGAAGGTCACGCGCCCTGCCGCCTCGGCTTCGCCGAGATCCCGATAAGTGGTGATCGCGGTGCGCATCGTTGCGAGCGACTCCTCGTAGTGACCGATCGCTCGCTGAGCTCGTCCGAGCTTTTCGAGCATCTGAGTGCGTCGAAGCGCGTCGTCGGCCGGGAGCATGTCCAAAGTGCTCTGGACGAGGCGCACGACATCTTCGAAGGCGGCAGCATCGTAGGCGCGGTCGGCCGCTCTGGTCAACGCCTTGATCGTGCGGTCGGCGTCAGCCGCCACTCCAGACTCGAGCAGATGTGTCGCTATCTCAGACGGTTTGGTTTCCGACGCTGTGGGATCGAGACGCTCGATGGCGTCGGCAACGGCGAGATGGAGTCGTTGCCTGCGCGGTATCGAAAGACTCGATAGCAGTGTCTGCCTGATTAGCTCGTGCGCAAAGGTGTAGTGGACGTCGCCTTCGCGCTCCTCGGGCACGATGACTTTTGCGGCTTCGGCTTCGTCGATGATGTCCAACAACGCGTCGGGGACGATGTCCGAGATCGTCTCGAGTAACCGGAAAGAGAAGCCGCGGCCGACGACTGCTCCTGCTGCGAGCGCTCGTTTTGCTTCGGCTCCCAATCGCTCGAGCCGTCGTCCCACGACCAGGCGGACGCTTTCGGGAACGTCCAGCTCGTCGACTTCGATATCCGATCGGAACGCGCCGTCTTCGTCGAACACCTTTCCTTCCTCGACGAAGTGACGGAAGATCTCTTCGACGAAGAACGGATTGCCCTCGGTCTCGCTGAAGATCGCGTCGACGAGTTTCGGCGGAGGATCACCGCCGGCGAGGGCGCCAAGCATCTGAGAGACCCCGGCTTGGTCGAACCGCTGGACGGAGATGCGGCTGGCCACGCGCGCCCGGAGCAGACGCTCAAGAGAACCGGCAAGCGGACGGGACACATCGAGCTCAACGTCGCGGTACGTTCCGACTCCGAGCACGCGAAGCTCCTTCAACTGTTCTGCGACGTGCTCGATGAGCAGGAGAGTGGGTTCGTCCGCCCAATGAACGTCATCAAGCACCAGAACGGTAGGTAGCCGGGAGGACGCGCGCTCGATGAACGAGCTGACAGCGTTGAAGAAGTAGCGCCGCTGTTGCTCGGGCGGCAGATCGAGCGGCTCGGGGATGTCCGGGAAATAGCGGCGAAGCTCGGGCACCATGCGCGCCATCTCCGGCGCGTCTTCACCCATGTCTTCACGAAGCCACTCGGCGGGAACAGTGCGAAGAGATTGTTCGATGAACTCGACGAAAGGCGAGTAAGGAACTGCACCCTCGGATTCATAACAGCGTCCGAACAGTGCCACCGCTCCGCGAGCCTCCGCTTCCTTTATCAATTGCTTCGTGAGTGTCGTCTTGCCGACGCCGGGCTCACCGCCGATCAGGACGAGGCCGCCCTTGCCGTCCAAAGCAGAGAGCAGGTGCTTGCGGAGTGTTTCCACTTCTTGTTCGCGGCCGACGAAGACGGCTTCGGGCGTTTCGGGAGCCAAGCCGAGCCAGGCAAGCGACCAGAGCTTCCACGGCTGAGGGAATCCTTTGAGCGTGTGTTCACCGCGGTCGCTGAACGTGACATCGGGAACCGTCCCTGCGAGCTGTCGCGTGACGTCGGAAACGAAAACTTCGCCTCCATCGGCTGCACCACACACGCGCGAAGCCGCATGGATCGCCTCTCCCGACGGCTGTCCGTTCTGCCATGCAACTTCGCCGGTGTTGAGTCCGATGCGAACCTTTAACGGTGCAGCGGCCCGACCCCGATTGAAGCGCTCGATGTTCTGCTGAATCCCAACTGCGCAGGCGATGGCTCGGCGCGTCGAGACGAACACCGCGAGGAATCCGTCGCCCAGTGCTGCCTGAAGATCCTGACCTCGGTTCGCCTCGATCTCGGCGGAGATGATCTCGTCGTGCTGATGGAAGAGCTTGTCGGCCTCGCCGTCACCCAGGCTGGTGCGAAGAGCGGTAGAGCCCTCGACGTCGGTGAACATCACCGTCACGGGACCCTCGGGTAGCTCCCGAAGCTGTTCGCTCAAAGTCCCCTCTCGCCCACTCAGCGTAGGACGTCTATCAGTGCCGGTCTGTGGAGATTTATACGCTCGCCCGTGAAAGCAGCTCCTCGGCCTGTGCGAGAAGGATCGGCATTCCCCGCTCGCCGTAAGCCGCGATCGCCTTCTCCAGCAGCACCTGGGCTCGATCGGCATCCTCCGGCCGGCCGCGTTGAAGCATCATCTCCGCGAATCTGTGCCAGACGATCGGCTCGTCGAACTTGTTCGGCCAGTTCTCCACCTGCTTCAACGCAATCTCGAAATGACGCTCGGCTTCATCCCAGAGATCGAGGGCCGCCGCCGCCATTCCGGCGATTCGATCGGCGTTGGCGGAGTCGAATGGACGCGTCGGAGCCCGATCGACCAATGCGGCAAGGACGGGATAGAGCTCACTTAGCTCTTCCTTCCGGCCGAGCATCGCGCATCCTTCCGCGGCACACAGGAGCGCAACCAACGAGCCCCCGGTGACCGAGTCGGGATCGCGGGGTAGCGAACCGTGCTTCTCATCGATCATCGCAGTGCAGACATCCAGATCTCCGGCGTACACACGGTTCAGGAACTTGTAGCCCCATCCCACGCCCGACCAAGCTGAAGCGGGCTCGATGCTGATCGACGCCTCTACTTGCTCGAGACCCAAGTCGAGGTCGCCGCTCAGGTTGTTCACTGCGCAGAGCCAAGCATGGGATTGCGATTCCCAGGGCGAGCTGATCGCTTTCATGCGTTCGAGATCGAAGTCCGCGCGCCGGCGAGCCTCTTCCAAAGACACACCGATCATCATTTTGGCGATGAAAACTCCGCGCGCCGCGAGGATCTCTCCTGCTCGGTGTCCGAACTTCTCGCCCAGCTCGACGCCCTCCTCGGCGATGCGCAGAGCTTCTTCCGAGGATCCGGATATGGCGAGGGGGTAGGACAGCCACGCCAGCGCGTCGACCAGCGTCCATACGTCGCCTGCGCGCCGCAGGTGTTCTACAGCAATACGGCCAGCCGCGATCGCTTCGGGTATGCGCGCATGGGACCAAAGCGAGACGCAATGCCCCCAATTGATCTGGCCCAGGGTTCGCTCGTCACCGGTCTCCTCAGCGATCTCAAGTGCTTCGGCAAAACCCGATTCGGATTGCTCGTACAACCCGGCGAATCCGGTGAGCGTGGCGGCTGCGCCTAACAATGTGGCGCGTCCGTAGGAGCGTTTGTCGCCGATCGCCTGCAGTCCACGTGCGTACATCGCGAAGGCTTCCTGGAACCGGTCGAGCCACAGGAGTTGGTACCCCATCTCCCACAGCAGCTTGCCCGCGGTCTCGGACTCGCCGAGTGAGATGTAGAGCTCGACGACTTCGTCCCAAACTTCGATGCATTTCTCGAAGTGCCCGAGCGCGCGGATCGCCCAACCCTTCTTTTCTAGGAGCTGCGCCCGGCGCGCCATATCGGTCTCGTCGACTACGGAAAGCGCATCATCGATCGCCTTGTGAGCTTCCTCGAACGCCGCAGCTTCCATCGCTCGATCGAACGTTCTCTCGAGATAGTCGAGCGTGCGTTCGGTCTCGGCTGCAGCTCCGGCCTGCACAAGATGGTTCGCGATCTCGGACGGACGATGTTCGCGGCCGTCCGGATCCAAACGCTCGAGCGCGTTGGCGACCGTGAGATGCAGCCTCTGCCGGCGCAACAGCGAGAGGCCCGAGAGGAGTGTTTGACGGATCAGCTCATGCGCGAAGAAGAAGTGGACGGCGCCGTCACGTTCTTCGGGCACGATCACCCGCGCCGCTTCCGCCTCCTCGACGATGTCGAGCAATTCACCGGAATCGACTTCCGAGATCTCTTCCAGGAGCGAGAAGGGGAAGGCTCGTCCGACCACGGCGCCTGCAGCGAGAACCTTCTGCGCCTGTTCACCCAGACGCTCGAGCCGGCGTCCGACTACGAGCCGGACGCTCTCCGGCACGTCGAGTTCGTCCACCATGATGTCGAAGCGGAAATCACCCGATTCGTCGAAAAGCTTGTGCTCTTCGTTGAGGTGGCGGAAGACCTCCTCGACGAAGAAAGGATTGCCTTCCGTCTCGCTGAAGATCGCATCGACGATCGCATCGGGTGGGTTCTTGCCGGCCAGCGCGGCGATCATCGTGGCGACACCATCGCGGTCAAATCTCTTGACCGGTATCCGTTCGACGAGGCGAGCGCGCATCAATCGTTCGAGGGTTGCGGCCAGGGGACGAGAGACCTCAAGCTCAACATCCCGATAGGTGCCCACCGCGAGCACGCGCATCTCCGACCAGAGTGCGGCCGTGTGCTCGATAAGGAGCAGAGTCGATTCGTCCGCCCAGTGGACATCGTCCATCACGAGAACCAGCGGGAACCGGTTGGATCCACGCCCTACGAATGAAGCGACGGCATTGAAGAAGTAACGGCGCTGCTGCTCGGGCGGCAGCTCGAGGGGCTCAGGGATGTCCGGGAAACGGCGCCGAATCTCCGGCACCAGACGCGCAACTTCTGCGGCGTCGTCGGCCATGTCCTCGCGGACCATCTCCGGCGGCATGATCGCAAGGCTTTGCTCGAGCATCTCGACGAACGGCGAATACGGGATCGTGCCTTCTGACTCGTAGCACCGCCCGAACAGCGAGAGCGCCCCGCGCTTCTCTGCCTCTTGGAGGAGCTGCTTCACGAGAGTGGTCTTGCCCACGCCCGGCTCCCCGCCAACGAGCACGAGGCCACCGCGGCCGTCGAGCATCGAATTGAGTCGCTTGCGTAACGCGGCGAGCTCGTTCTCCCGACCAACGAAGCACTGCTGATTGATTTGAGTCGTTTCGCGAACCCAGATGACTTCCCACAAACGCCACGGGTGGGGAAATCCCTTGAGGTCGTGTTCACCGGTGTCATTGAAGGAGACGTCAGGGATCGTTCCGCCGAGCTGGCGTGTGACGTCGGACACCAGGATCTGTCCGCCGGAGGCGGCAGCGCATACGCGGGAGGCGGCGTGGATCGCTTCGCCCGACAGCTGGTCGTCCTTGACCGTCACCTCGCCTGTGTTCAGCCCGATCCGTATGCGGAGCGGGACGGCGCGAGATCTGTTGAACGCATCAAGGGCACGCTGGATCTCGATGGCGCATGCGATGGCGCGGCGGGTCGAAACGAAGACCGCGAGGAAGCCGTCGCCGAGAGCGGCCTTCTGGTCCTGACCGCGATGCTCGGAGATCACGGTGCGCAGCAGTTTGCCGTGCTCTTCAAATAGAGCGTCGGCCTCGGTGTCGCCGAGGGATGTTCGGAGCGCCGTCGACCCCTCGATGTCGGTGAACATGATCGTCACCGGACCCTCGGGTAGATCGAAGCGCGACTCAGTCATTCCATCACCACCCTACAAACCCAGTCAGGCGTCTCTTACGCCCAATAAGGGTGGTGGCCGGAGACGATCGCCCCCGGCCACCGCAAACCATTCTTAAGAGATCGGACTCAATCGAGCCCGCTCGCTTTCTTCGCCTAGTCGTCTCCCGGATCAGCGCACTCGGGGTTCTCTTCAACGTTGCAGGCGGGCGGAGGCTGCTCGCACGGCGCCTGACTCATCGAAGGGTCGATGCTGCTCCCTGGGAAGATGTTGTTCAGGTCGAAGACAACCGCTCCGACGGCACTATCGCCGGAGGGGCACGGTCCCTGGAAAGCTCCGGAGGCGAGCACGCCGTAATAGCCGACGGCGGGCGAACCCACCTGCGCTACGACGATCGAGGCTCCGGTAAAGCCGCCTTCGGCGTCATCGTTAACCTGGGATTGAAGGAGTCCGACGCAAAGTGGCGCCGGTGGATAGGCGGGGCCGTCGCATCCGGCATCAACGAGTGCTTCGGTCGGCTGGTCGTTAAGAACGCTGAGCGGACTGGTGTACCCCTTCGGAGTCTCGCCGATCTTCGTGTCGCCCACGCGCAACAGTGTCGCGTTTGCTGAATTTTCCCCTTCGACTTCTCGCGTTGCCTCTGTCTCGGCCACGGCGATCACATCTCCGTTGCCCTGCGGGTCAGCGATCGCGGCCGCAGCTGCGCGACTGTGCGTATCGCTCGTCTCGGCCCGGCTCAGAAGACCCGCTTGTGCCGCAGCCCCTACGCCCACCATCACGGCTGTCACTACCGCAGCTGCTATCAGCAGCCGCCGTCCCTTCAAGGCGTCGCGCAAAACGTGCCCTCCTTTCCCACCGCGTCCCCGCAGCGATGGCTTGCCCGCGCGCCAGAGCCCCGACGCAAGGTCGAATCTATGCCTGCTAGGTGCCGCTCACTATGTAGAAATGCACGCAGTCGCCTGCCCGGCGTCACGCTTCGACGGACCGTGCAGAGAGGACGGGGAGCTCAGTCCCCGTCCTCCTACTTCGAACCGCTGCCCTTCTAAGGGCAGCGCGCACCCACTACTACTGGCCGCCTGTAACTGGCTCAGGGCACTCACCGGACGTGAGTGAGGGATCGATTTCTGTCGGCGTCCCGGAGGCCGAGATGTCCGGGAAGATCTGCGCAACTGCAGCGCCACTGTCGCCAAAGCACGGCCCTTGATCCGCTCCGGACGTCAGCAGGATGACGCCTGTGTTGTTCACGCGGACCAATGCCACCGAGTACCGTCCGTGGACAATTGTTGAGTCACTCGAGACGTCCGACCGGAGCAGAGACAAGCAAACAGGTGGCTCCAGTGATCCTGCATCGCACCCCGTGTCCACGATGGCCTCGGTCGGCTGACCATTGAGAGCTTCCGCCAAGGGGTCGGAGAACCCCTCGGGTGCCTCGCCGATACTTGTGTCTCCGACACGAAGCAGTCTGGCGCCGGCCGACGGCGAAGTTTCTTCATCCTGCGGCCAGTGAGCATCCGACTCCGCAACCGCAATCAAATCGCCGGTTTCGGTTGTGCCGACGGCAGCACCGGCGGCGCGGCTGTCGGTACCGGTCGACTCGGCGCGGCTGAGTAATCCGGCTTTCGCCGAAGCTCCCAATCCCGCGAGGATCGCTGCCACTACAGCGGCTGCTAGGAGCATCCTCTTGCTCTTCAAGGAGTAGCCCATACGTCCTCCCTTCGCATCGCTAGCTCGAATGCGGATCGTTCCGATGGCTGCCAACACATTCGGACGTCGGGGGCGACGGCGTTCGCGCCAAATGGTACTCCTGCCGTCGACCCCCGAGCCTCGGCCGATCGACCCCTGCGGTGTCATCATTCGGCGTCATGCTCCGCCCGTGGGCATCGACCAGGCGCAGATTGACTTTCTCGTACGGCTGGCAGTAGCCGCCGGCATGGGGATGGCGATCGGGATCGAGCGCGAGATGCGGGAACACTCGGCCGGACTGCGCACCCACATGCTTGTAGCCCTCGGTGCGTGTCTGTTCACCCTCGTTAGTGCCTACGGCTTCCAAGGAGTTGAGGGCGGGAAGTTGGGGCTCCCTGAGCCCACGCGCGTCGCCTCGAACATCGTCACCGGCGTCGGCTTCCTTGGCGCCGGTTCGATACTTCGGGAAGGACTATCGGTCCGCGGGCTCACGACGGCAGCGACGATGTGGATCGTCGCCGCCGTGGGGATGGCCGTTGGTCTGGGGATGTTCTGGGCCAGCGGAGTAACGGTTGTGATCACGCTGGCCAGCTTGCTGTTGCTCAGGCCATTGCGAAGGAAGTTGCACGAGATCGGCGAGGAAGAAGAAGAAGAAGACTAGAACGCGTTCTAGGCGATCAGCTTCGAAAGCTTCGCCGTCTGCTCGACCTTCTCCAGGTGCTTGCACACCTGATCGACAAGCTGCGGCGACAACAGCAGCGACGTGTGTCCGATGTCCTCGATCAAGTGATTGTGAACGTTCGGACGGTCCGGAAGGATCGCCGTCTCCGGCGGGATGAGAAGGATGTCGAGGTCGCTGTAGAGGTTCACGTACTTCGTGCGCCGCTTGCGCAACCCGGCCTCGAGCGTCTGGCACACCTCGGACCCAGGACGCATGTCCTTGGCCGCTTGCCCGATCCCTAGATAGGCCGCATACGTACCGTGGTGCGGAGTTCCGATCGTCACGCAGGTGTCGACGATCTTGTGTCCTCCGAGTTGCTCGACGTACCACCGAGCGATCACGCCGCCCAGCGAGTGTCCGATGACGTGCACGCGTCCGCTTCCCGAGACCTTGCGCACATCTTCGACATAGCGCCCGAAGCGCTCGGCCAGGTCCGCGACGCCGTGCCCGATGGGGTTGTAGTTCATGCCGTGGATCCAGCGGAACCCGCGGTCGCGGAGCTCCTTCGAAAGCACCGCGAATCCGGACCGGTTGTGGAAGTAGCCGTGTACGAGAGCCACAGGCGTGTCGTGGATCTTGTCGACCTTGCTGCCGTCCCCGTTGCCGTTGGGGCGCACCTTCACCGGTGGCAGGCCCATCGGGTAGCGAAGGATGTGCGTGCCGATGCCCCGGGCCTCACCGACGAGCCCCCTGATACCTCGGCTCGTAGCCAGGTCCCTAGCAAGTCGCGTCAGGTGCGGTACGGCGCCCAGGGGCGTGGACGCAAACCGCTCTTTTTCTTCCAGGTCGTCCCCCACGAGATTCCCTGCCCCAGTGTTAACCGGAGTTAAAGACATTCTCTCAGGTCAATCGTTCTTTTGACCAAGAAGCTGAGCCGCCAGGCGGCGCCACTTCCTGGTCCTACGGCGTCGGCGTACTGCGTTTCGGCTGCTCACGAGGTTTTCCAGCTCCCGGGACAAAACCGCGGCCAATCCCGCGATAGCACCCTCGGGATCGTTTTGTACCCCACCATCAGGCTCGGGAACCACCTCATCGACGACGCCCAATCGGACGAGATCCGGCACGGTGATGCCGAGCTGATCGGCCAGCTCGGGCGCCTTTTCGGCGTCCCTATAAAGGATGGCCGCCGCGCCTTCGGGTGCGATGACCGAGAAGACCGAGTTTTCCCAGGCCACGACGCGGTCGGCGGCGGCCAGGGCCAGCGCTCCGCCGCTTCCGCCCTCGCCGGTAACGGCCGCAAGGGTTGCCGTGTGGCACTCGAGCATGGCCAGGAACGTATGGGCTATCGCCGACGCGATCCCGCCACCCTCCGATGACGGAAGCGGATCGGCGCCTCTCGTGTCGATGATGGTCAGGACGGGAAGATGAAATCGTCCGGCGAGTTCGATCGCGCGGATGGCTTTGCGGAACCCGGCAGGACGGATACGTCCATCACCCGAAGCATCCGTGCCGATGGCAACAACCGGTGTGCCTGCATCCGACAAAGCTCCGAGTCGGACCACCACAGCCGGATCGTCCGGCTCGCCCGAACGGTCGCCACGAAGTTCGACGGAAGATGACAACAGCGCATCGAGGATCGCGCGCGCCTTAGGTCGAGCGGGATCGCGCACCATCTGAAGTCTTTCCCACGCGGTCGGAACGCGAGCCGGCGGCGCGGAGGGACGGGCTTCGGGCGAGGAATTGGAGGGCGGATCGCCGGCGTGCTCGCGTCCTTCAAATGCGTGCAGGACGGTAGCGATGGTCGAAGCCTGATCGGCACGCTCGACGATCGCGTCGACGAGTCCGTGCGCCAACGCGAACTCCGCGGTGTGTACGTCCGGAGGCGGTGCGTCGCCGGTGAGCTCCGCGACGACACGCGGCCCCGCGAAACCAACCGTTGCACCGGGCTCGGCAAGGACGACATCGGCAAGCGATGCGAACGATGCATAGACACCACCCGTGGTCGGCGAGGTCAACAAGCAAACGTGAGCGAGTCCGGCGTCACGATGCTGCCGTATCGCCTCGGTCGTCGACGCCATCTGCGCGAGCGCGGCCATACCTTCTTGCATTCGAGCGCCACCCGATGCGGTAACGGTGACCACCGGCTGCCGGACGCGTCGCGCGGCGTCGAAGGCATTCGCAACCTTCTCGCCGACGGCAACACCCATCGACCCGCCCAAGAATCCGAAGTCACCGACGACTAGTGCGCATTGCACTCCGTCGATCTCGGCCCATCCCCAAACGCAGGCTTCGTAGAGTCCCGATTCGCGACGCGCCGTCTCGAGCTGCTCCGCATACCCGGGGAATCCGAGTGGATCGATGCCGACAAGTGCTTCGTCCTGCTCTTCGAAGGAGCTGGTGAGCGATACGATTCGCTCTCGGGCGGTCAAGCGTTCGCTCAAACTTTTGCGGCTCTGGATCTCGCCGGCGCGGAGGAGTTGCGCAACGGCTCGAATGTGCGGATATACGTCGCGAGACGCTCGGCGGCTTCGACGGCGGCATCTCCGCCAATCTGTCCCTCCCATAGCTCGGAGATGCGCCGCCACGAACCAGACTGCGGTCCGATGAATGGACCGGGTTCCGGTGCGTTACCGAGGTCTTTCCGCCACTTCTTTTCTTCGGACATGAGCCGCTCCATCACTTCGTCGTTGCGAGACCGTTCTTTGTGTTCCGCGTGGAATCCGATCTCGAGAACGATCTTGCGGCTGTGCTTCATGTACTGCGCTTCGTAGTGCTCGCGCTGTTCGTCCCCGTACCAAACTTTGATGTTGTAGGAAGATCGATACGAACCGAAGTCGCGCAGCTTCGGCGGCAGGAACGCAGCTAGTGCGTCCGCAACGTCGTCATAGAAGGTCTTACCGGACACCGAAGTAGTATGCGGGAGTCGCGCCTGGGGGAGGCCATCCGTGAACGAGATCGAGGTTGTCGAGTTCACCGACCCCGGCTGCTCCTGGGCGTGGGGGACCGAACCGAAGCTTCGGCTCATCCGTTGGCGTTACGGAGACCGCCTAGGTTGGCGGACCGCTCTCGGCGGACTCATCGGCGACATGAACAACTACATCCCCGACTTCGATCCCGTGCGCGCGGCCGCGAAGTACGTCGACTACTGGGGCGTTGTTTACGAGCACACCGGTATGACGTACCCCGTCGACCTCGAATGGATGTATTCGTCGACCGAGCTCGCAGGACAAGCGATCAAAGCTGCAGAACTTCAGTCGGACGAAGCCGCCGCGCGGGTGCTGCGCCGGCTCCGCGAGTCGATCTTCGTCTTCGGACGTCCCGCCGATACCGCCTCGCGCATCATCGATGCCGTTGCCGGGATCGAAGGCATGGACATCGACCGCTTCCGGGCCGATTTCGCGGGCGATGTCGCCGCCAAGGCTTTCATCAAGGACTGGGAGGAGACGCGGCGTCCCAACGAGTACGTGATGAGACTCGAAGGTGATCGTCCGGGCATTGGCAAGGCGAAGAACACCGAGGGCCACTGGCGGTTCGTGTTCCCGACGGTGATCTTCCGTGCGAACGGGAACGAGAGGACCGTCCCCGGCTGGTGCCCGCTGGACGACTACCTGCAGGCCATGGAGGACGTTTCGCCCGGATCGACCGATGCTCCGCGCCGGAACCCAACACCGGACGACTTCTTCTCGCGCTGGCCTACCGCGAGCCGCAAGGAGTTCCAAGTTCTGTGCGGCGACGACGCCGAACCGCCGGACGACGTCGTAGTTCACGATTGGGGACGCGGCGACTTCTACTTGAGCCAGGCGGAAGCGAAAGCGCGCGGGCTTTAAGCATTGAACGTCCTGTCGATCGGCGCGGGTGCGGTCGGCGGCGCGGTCGCGACACGTCTGCAAGCAGCGGGCATCGATCTAACTGCGGTCGATACGAGCATCGAGCACGTTCGGATGATCCGCGACCCGGGTCTGCAGGTCGACGGCATCGACGAAGGAGGCATCACGCCGCTCGACGCGGTAATCCCACCGAGCCTGAGTGCGCAGCGCGTGAACGAAGCCGACGTGGTGCTTCTCGCGGTTCGTTCGGGATCTACCGCGCGGGCTTTGAGCAAGATCGCCGGCGATCTGCGTGCCGATGCAGACGTTGTGTCGCTTCAAAACGGACTCAACGAGGACTTGGTCGCCGAGCTCGTGGGGGCCGAGCGCACTATCGGGTGCACCGTTGGATTCGGCGCGACCTGGATCTCCCCGGGACACATCTCACTGGATGCAGCTGGCGATCTGAGCATCGGACGCCTCGACGGTTCAACCGATGAGCGGATCGAGCGAGCCAAGGACCTACTGAGCAACGCGTTCCCGACAAAGGTTTCGTCCAATATCCGCGGCGAACTTTGGGCCAAGATGCTCGTGAACTCGATGACCGTTCTCGGCGCTTTGGGCGGCATGCTCACCGGCGAACTTCTTGTAACGCCGGAACGAAGGCGGATCGTCGCCGATGTGGTTGCCGAAGGTGTAGGTGTAGCTACCGCCGAGGGCGTACAACTCCCGAACGTGTTCGGTCTCGTTCCGCCGGCGCTTGTGAACTCGCCCGCGCAATGGCGCTCCGTGATGCACCGTGTTCTCGTCCGCGTGGGTGAGGCCTACGGCGCGATCAAGTCGGTGACGTGGCGCGACTTCGAGCTTGGACGCAAAACAGAGATCGACGCCGTAACCGGCGAGATCGTTCGCCGCGGCGAGGTCAACGGAGTAGAGACTCCCCTGAGCGCCGCCGTTTTCGCTGTCTTGAAGCAGATAGAAGCTGGCGAACGTTCACCGGGTGCAGAAAATCTGGAAGAGATTGGGCAGCTCGTCTCGCCACCGTCTTAAGGTCAGCGAGTCTTCGACTTCTTCCGCGCCTTCTTCGCGCGCGGCTGCTTCGGAGCTGCGCTAGCGGCTCGCCGGACGGGGCCGGTGGTCACTTGTTGCTTCTTCTTGGACTTTCGCGCAAGGCGGCGAGCGGAACCGGCGAGGGGCAGGTCCTCTTCCTCTTCTTCGTCCTCGTCGGCCAGCTCCAGCTCCTCGGACTCCTCCTCTTGACCCGTTTCGGCTTCATCGAGTCCGGCGGCGACCACTTCTTCGTTAGACGTCTCTTTCAGTTCTAGCGCCCGCGAGAGATTTTCGATCTCCTGGTGTTTCTCCTGCAGCGTCTGCTCTAGCGCATCTCGTTTTGCCTGCGCCCGGCGGAGCGCTTGGTTGGCCTGATCGAGGTCGTTTCGAAGTGTGGCGATGATCTCGCTGTTGCCCGACTCGGCTTCGCTGGGTTGCCCGCCGAGATCCTCGGCCCGATCCCCGACAGCGTCCTCATCGATTTCATCCGTCGCCATCGCGCGGCTTGCTCTTTGGATGGCGGCTAGCGCTGTGCGCAGCTGCTTCTTTAGGTATTCATCGCGGGTGACTTCTTCGTCGGCTTTTTGATCGACTTCGGACTCGAGTTCATCGAGCTCGACATAGACGAGTTCCGTTGCGCGACCTTCGACTGTCTGTGTCTCGCGCTCCAAACGATCGTTGTTATCTTCCGATGGCTGCGGAGGCTCGGTGTAGTTTCCGCGTTCCGCCCTTGAAGGGCGGTCTTGTCCCGCGAGCGGTATATAAGTCCTAGGCGTCCGAACGTGCGGCGACGCGGGACCAAAGGTCGGCATCTTGTCCCGTTCTTCCGTCGTCGGCCTTCGAGCACTCTTCGCTGCCGCGCGATCCCCAGACTGACGGCGCCGCTCGTCGACGACTTCGTCGAGAGCTCTGATCACCGGGAGATCTGTTGGGACCTTGGGTCCTCTCTGGCCTTTCCTGTTGCCACGCATATGCGACCTCAACGCAGGAATAGAAGAAAGAGGATTCTAATCGCGCCGGCGTATACGCCGATCCATCGCCTCGACCGAGCCCAGGCTCGCCGCTCTAGCGCTCGCGTCGGTACCATCAGACCTCTAATGGCTTCCCGGCACCGCATCCTCATGGCTAAGCCCGGTCTGGACGGACACGACCGCGGTGTGAAGGTCGTGTCCCGCGCGTTGCGAGACGCGGGCTTCGAGGTCATCTACTCGGGCCTGCATCAAACGCCGGAGCAGATCGTAGAGATCGCGATCCAGGAGGACGTCGACGCCGTCGGCCTTTCTTCCCTGTCGGGCGCCCACATGGCCCTATTTCCGAAGGTCATAGAGGGACTGAAGGCCAAGGGAGCCGAGTCGGTTCTCGTATTCGGTGGCGGAATCATCCCGGGCGAGGACGTCGAGAACCTAAAAGCCGCGGGGATGGCCGAGATCTTCACACCGGGCACGACAACCCAAACCATCATCGAGTGGCTGCGTGGAGCGCTCGGGGAGGCCGCTTAACCAGATGGACCTTCTCGAGTACATGGGTAAGCAGGTCTTCGCCAAGTACGGCATCCCCGTTTCGCAAGGTGAGATCTGCACGGCACCCGAAGAGGCCGAAGCCGCGGCCAAACAGATAGGCGGACAGGTCGTCGTCAAAGCCCAGGTTCAGGTCGGCGGCCGGGGCAAGGCCGGCGGCATACAGCTCGCAGACTCGCCCGCCGAGGCAAAAAAGCACGCCGAGAACATCCTCGGCATGGACATAAAGGGACACATCGTCGAGCGCGTGTGGGTCGAAGCATCGACCGACATCGCCAAGGAGTACTACGCGTCGATCCTGCTCGATAGAAGAGAGGGGCGCCCCCTCGCCATGTGCTCGGCACAAGGCGGCGTCGACATCGAAGAGGTGGCGGAGAAGGATCCCAAGGCACTCAAGCGCATCCACATCGATCCGCTTGTGGGGATCAAGCCGTTCCACACGCGTTACCTGACGATGGATCTGGACGAAGAAGCCCGCGAAGGCGCCGCCGACATTTTCACGAAGATGTTCGAGTGCTTCATGGACGGCGACGCGTCGCTGGTCGAGATCAATCCTCTCGTTCTAACCACAGACGGACGCGTACATGCACTAGATGCGAAGTTCTCCGTCGACGACAACGCGCTGTTCCGTCACGACGACTACAAGGAGTACCGCGACATCCTGGTCACCGATCCCCAAGAGAAGATCGCGAAGGAGAAGGGGATCGCCTACATCAAGCTCGACGGTGAGGTCGGCGTCATGGGCAACGGCGCCGGTCTGGTCATGTCGACGCTCGATCTTGTGCAGCTGGCCGGCGGCGGGGCCGCGAACTTCCTCGATGTCGGCGGCGGCGCATCAGGAGAGCAGATCGCGGCGGGACTAGAGATCGTTCTTTCGGATCCGAAGGTGCGCAGCGTGTTGGTGAACATCTTCGGCGGGATCGTCCGCTGTGATCTTGTGGCCGAGGGCATCCTCGACGCGCTTACGCGTGTGGATCTGAAGGTCCCGATGGTCGTCCGGCTCGACGGCACGAACGCTGAGGCTGGGCGCAAGATCCTCGAGGAAGCAAACGTCGACGGCGTGACATCGGTCCCCACGATGTGGGAGGCCGCGCAGGCCGCAGTCGAAGCAGCGCGTGGCTAGCGACAGTTACCGCACGGAGATCGAGTCCAAGGTCGGACGTCCGTTCAACGAGATCCAGTCCAAGCTCGAAGACCTGTTCGACAACGAATGGGACGAAGTCGTGGTGTTCATCGAGACCTCGGCGTCCAAGAGCGGACGTAGCCACGGTGAGGTAATCGCCGATTTGCTCGATAAGACGGAACGTAAGCCGTCACCCCAGACGAAGATCAAACGGGGATTGATCCGCTGGATCGGCAAGCCGTGGCGTGAACGCGAGAACCCATGGGAGAAGTTCAAGCACAGAGTGCCACCGCCTCCGCCACGAACCGACCAGAAGGCCGAAGACCTCGAAGAGTGGACGCCGCTCAAACCCGACGAGGACTAGCGTTTCGATAGCCTACGCGGATGGCGATCCTCCTAACTGAAGAAACGCGCGTGTGCGTCCAGGGGCTGACCGGTCGCGAGGGAACCTTCCATGGAACGCGCAACCTGGAATACGGGACCAAGATCGTGGCCGGCGTTACGCCGGGAAAAGGCGGACAGAAGGCGCTCGATGACCGCGTCCCGGTTTTCAATACCGTTTCGGAAGCGGCTGACGAAACCGGCTGCAACGCGAGCCTGATCTTCGTCCCCGGTGTGGCTGCGGCCGATGCCGTCCTGGAGGCCGAAGCGGCGGGATGCAAGCTCGTCGTGTGCATCACCGACCCGGTTCCCGTTCGGGAGATGATGCTGGCCGTCGATTACTTAAGAGGAAGGGACTGCACACTTATCGGTCCGAACTGTCCTGGACTGATCTCACCGGGCAAGGGGAACATGGGGATCATCTCGCCGGACATCACCAAACCCGGGCCGGTCGGTTTGGTCTCACGTTCTGGAACCCTGACGTATCAGATCATCAACGAGCTGACGACGCGCGGCATCGGACAGACGACGTGTGTTGGGATCGGCGGCGATCCGATAGTGGGCAGCAGCTTCATCGACATGCTCGGCCGCTTCGAAGCAGATCCGGACACCAAGGCCGTCGTGATGATCGGTGAGATCGGCGGCGACGCCGAAGAGCGTGCCGCGGACTTCATCGACGAGCACATGACAAAGCCGGTCGTCGCCTACATCGCTGGATTCTCAGCTCCGCCGGGCAAGCGCATGGGTCACGCGGGAGCGATCGTCACGGGTTCGTCCGGAACGGCTGAAGGGAAGGCGAAGGCTCTCGAAGCTAAGGGAGTGAAGGTTGGTCGGACGCCGACGGAAGTCGGCGAGCACGTCGCTGCGATCCTCTAGCTGCGGGTCTTTTCGAGACTTTCGCCGTACTCGGCCTCGAGGCGCTGGCGGAGGCCTTCGATCTCGGCGGCGAGTGTGGTGTCTTCTGCCGCTGCGCCCACCGAATGGGTCCGGGCAAACCAATGGACGAACCCGCACTGCTCGCAGATGAAGCAGTTCGCCTTGGAGTTGGCCCAGTCCTGGCCGAAGGTCGTCGAAGCACCCGTCGAGAGGCTAGCCTCACGTCGGAAGAACCGCGTGTAGTCACAGACTTGGCACCTGAGGTGTTTCCCCGCTATCTGCACCTCACGCGCCTCGATGCTCGAGACCGTCATGTTCACAAGTGAGCATACGTCCTCTGGGCCCGACTTGCCTAATAGTGCAGGTCAGCGCACCTGAATCGGGCGGACCATCTATGTAGGTACCCGCTGCTACGCTCGGCTTCCATGCTCAGGGTCGCCGTCTTAGCCTCCGGAAAAGGGACCAATTTTCAGGCCCTCCACGACGCCTGTGACACCGGCTACGCCGACGCCGAGATCGTCTGCGTGGCGACCAACCGCCCCAAGGCCGGCGTTTTGGAGCGCGCCCGGGTGGCCGAAGTCGAGACGGTCGTCGTTCCCTCTAAAGGAGTGCCTACCCGCGAGGTCTACGACGCCCGTCTCCTGGATGCGCTCGAGGGATTCAAGGCCGACCTTGTCTGCGGCGTCCGGGTTCATGCGGATCTTCTCCGAGCGTCTTCATCGACGCCTACCGGGACAACATCCTCAACGTCCATCCCTCGCTGCTCCCAGCCTTCCCCGGCACCAATGTCATCGAAGAAGCCTGGAACTGGGGAGCCAAGGTCACCGGAGTCACCGTCCACGTGATGGACGAGGAACTGGACGCCGGCCCCATCGTCTACCAGAGCCCGCTCGACACTTCCGAAAGCCCGTCTTTAGAAGACCTCGAGCGACGCATCCATCTGTTGGAGTACACGTTGTATCCGAAGGCCCTGAAGCTTTTCGCCGAAGGACGCTTCCACATAGAAGGAAGGCAAGTGGTGATCGAACGTGACGTCGAAGACCCGCCGTGGGCGGGCAACCTACCTCCGGGGCTCAGCACGTGAGTGATCGCATCCAGATCCGGCGAGCTCTGCTTTCCACGTACGACCGAACCGGGCTTGTCGAGCTCGCTCGCGCACTCGTCGCCGCGGGGGCCGAGATCGTTTCTTCCGGAGGTACTGCTTCCCATCTGCGCGAGGCAGGTTTGGATGTTCGCGACGTCTCCGACGTCACCTCATTTCCCGAGATGCTCGACGGACGCGTAAAGACCCTGCACCCCAAGCTGCACGGCGGGATCCTCGCCGACCGCTCCAAGCCCGAACACATGTCGACCATCGAATCCCACGGCATCGAGCCGATCGACCTAGTGGTTTGCAATCTCTATCCCTTCGACCGTCAGGTCGCGATGGGTGCGCCCGATGAAGAGGCCGTTCCGTTGATCGATGTCGGCGGGCCGTCCATGGTGCGCGCGGCAGCCAAGAACTTCGCGTCGGTCGGCGTCGTCGTTTCTCCGGACGACTACGAGACTGTCATCGCTCAGATCGAGGAAGGCGGACTCACCTTCGAAACGCGGCGCTTGCTCGCTGCGAAGGCTTTCTCGACTCTGTCGTCCTACGACGCCTCGATCGCGAGCTGGTTCGGCGACGACGAGCTTCTCCAGAAGATCAACGTCAGCGCCGAGATGCTCGAGATCCTTCGTTACGGCGAGAATCCGCATCAGCGCGCCGCCGTCTATCACTTGCAGGGGTCGAGCGGTGGCATCGCGTTCGCCGAACAGCTGCAAGGAAAAGAGCTGTCCTACATCAACTACCTCGACCTCGATGCCGCCTTCCGGTTGTCGTCGGCTTTCAGCGATCCAGCGGCTTGCATCATCAAGCACACCAACCCGTGCGGCGCCGCCATCGGCGCAGACATCGACGAGGCCTACCGACTCGCCTACGAATGCGACACCCGCGCCGCCTTCGGCGGGATCGTTGGTTTGAACCGTCCGGTTACTCAGGGCGTGGCCGAGCAGATGCGCGAGCTCTTCCTCGAGTGCATCGTCGCCCCGGCCTTCGACGAAGGAGCGCTCGAGCTCTTCCGTAAGAAGAAGAACCTTCGTTTGATGCTGTTGCCCGACGACAAATGGGCGCTCGACCCGATCGACATGCGTTCGATCTCCGGTGGCTTGCTGCTGCAGACGACGGACATGCTCGCGGACGACCGCTATCAGATGAAGGTGGTGACAAAGCGGGAGCCGTCCGAACCCGAGTGGGTCGACCTTCTCTTCGCCTGGACGGTCTGCGCCCGCGTGAAGTCCAACTCGATCGTCCTGGCAAACGGACGCCAGGCCGTCGGGGTGGGTGCGGGGCAGATGTCGCGCGTCGAGTCCTTCGAGATCGCCATCCGGCGTGCCGGCGAGCGCGCCAAGGGGTCGGTGGCAGCCTCGGACGCCCTTTTGCCCTTCGCCGACAACGTCGAAGTGGGGGCCGAGGCCGGGATCACGGCCATCATCCAGACCGGCGGATCCAACCGGGACGACGAGGTCATCGCCGCAGCGGACGCCGCTGGCATGGCCATGGTCATGACCGGAGTGAGGCACTTCTCGCACTAGGGGCCTGTGGTGTCTGTGGCAGATGTGACTTAAGTGCTTGACGTACCCCCCTGATGCGACAATGCTGTTCCCGAGATGGGTCGAGGACGCCTGGTTGCCGGGGCAGTGATAGTGCTCGCGCTCTCCGGGCTCTCCGGGACGGCGTGGGCCGAGACCTCTATCACCACCTCGAACACAACGGACAACGTCGACACCAGATCCGGTGACGCGCGCGTTGTGAACGAGCTCGACTCCACGACCGGACAGCAAGGCGAAGGCGACGCGGTCGCCAACACGCAGGAAGGCGACACCGACGCGCAAGCCGATCAGTCGGCGCAGACGCTTTCGGGCGCAGCGATCAGCGGACAGGTCGTCGGTGGAGTTTCCGAGGACGATCTGCTGATCAACGCCAACAACGCAACCCGTGACTCTTCGGCGCAGACCGGTGAGTCGCAAAGCGATAACGACGCCGACATTATCGTCGGCCTGATCGGCGAAGCCGTCGACGTAACCAACACCTCTGAGGGAGAGATCACAGGCGCACTCGGTCAGGACGCCCACTCTGTGAGCGGCGACGCCGTCACCGGCCAGTACGTCGGTGCGCGCACCTACAGTGGGAACGCCGACGTCAACGTGGCGAACGTCAGCGAGAACAACACCACCGAATCGGGCACCTCGGACGAGAACAACAACGGCGAGCTCAGCATCGGGCAGTTCATCAACGGCATCGAGGTCTAGCTAGCCGAGGCGTCTTAGCGCCGCCTGCGCAGCGAAGTAACCGCACATCCCGTGCACGCCCGGACCGGGCGCCGCCGACTGCGAGCAGATGTAGATCTTCTTGTTCGGCGTCCTGTGAGGCCACGGACTCATCACCGGGCGACCGATGATCTGTCCGAGATTCGCCCGACCGGATGCGATGTCGCCGCCGATGTAGTTCGCGTTGTATGCCTCTAGGTCGGCAGCCGTTTTCGTTGCTTTCGCCAGGATCGTGTCGCGGAAACCTGGCGCGAAACGCTCGACCTGGTTCTCGATAGCTTCCGTCATGTCCACCGTCGACCCGTTGGGAACGTGGCAGTAGCTCCACGCCGTGTGTTTTCGGGACGGTGCTCGTGTCGGATCGAACAGACTCTGCTGCGCGAGGATCACCCACGGACGGTCGGGATGCTCTCCGGCCGCGCTTCGCCGTTCCGATTCCGCGATCTCGTCGAGCGTTCCGCCAAGGTGCAGGCATCCGGCTTGTGACGCGCCCTCGCCCTTCCACGGGATCGGCTCCGACAGCGCCCAATCGATCTTGAACGACGGCCGGTCCGTACTTGAAGTCCTCGAGCTTGCGTCGATAACGAGTCGGCAGCTCGTCCCCGGCTATCTCGACGATCTGACGCGGGGAGAGATCGAAGAGGACGGTCTTCGCGGGCGGAAGGTCGGCGAAGGTCTTCACCGGCGTGCCGGTCTCGATTCGTCCGCCCAAGCGACTTGAGATAGGACGCGAGAGCATCGACGAGCGATTGCGAGCCTCCGCGTGGGTACGGCCACCCGACAGAGTGCGCCAGCACGTTGTAGATCAGCGCGAAGCCCATCGTCAGCGGACGGTCGAGCGGCTGCAGTGCGTGCGCGGCGTTGCCGGCGAGCATCCCCTTCGCGCGATCGCCGGAGAAGTTGGATGTCAGGTACTTCTGTGCCGACGGAAATGCGCGAAGGCCGAAGCGCGCCATGGCGATCGGGTTCTTGGGGATGCGCAGCAGGGGACTGAGGAATCCCCGAGCGATCGCGTCCGCGTTGCGCACCAGCGGATCGAAGAGCTTGTGATACGCACGCGCATCGTCACCGAGCTCTTCGGCGGTCTGGTCGAGCGACTGGTGGACGAGCACTGCTGGGCCGTCGTCCAAAGGGTGGCCGATCTGCGCCGGCGGAAGGATCCACTCGAGTCCGTGTTCGGCCAGCGGCAGTGAGTTGAAGAACGGCGATGCCGCCGCCATCGGATGGATCGCCGAGCAGACGTCGTGCCTGAAGCCGGAGAGCGTCAGCTCCTGCGTGCGGCAGCCGCCGCCGACCGTGTCGGCTGCTTCGATGACGAGAACGCTTGCCGCCGTTGCGCGCGATCTCAACGGCGGCCGACAGACCGTTGGGTCCGGCGCCGACGACTACGGCGTCGAGCTCAGCCACGCCGGCGGAAAGGATGTCTCAGCGAGTACGCAAGAGAGGGAAACGCTGCGCTGCGTTTGATGTTGCCGAAGTTCTTCCACTGCCGCTTGCGGTCGATCAGCTTGCGGCTCTTCTCGGCCTTCGCTTCGACTCCTAGGGACCGCGCGAGGGACTCGAGCACGTGCTTCCAGTGCTTGTCCTCCAAGAAGTGTCCGCCGAGCATCATGCCCAGCTCGGAGATCGGATCCTGCGCGCGGATGTAGCCCTGCGCTTCCGCAACGACATGACCGTCAACTTCTCGCGCGCTGAACGTGATCATGCCGTTGAACTGGTGCCCTTCCGGGGTCTGGAACGCGAACGACTCGTCGTCCGCATACATCACTCGTATGCCGGTCGACAACGTAACCCGTCCCGGCATCTTGAGATTGATCAGCGCCACGTCTCCCGGCGTCAGGCTCGACATCGGTCCGAAGAATTGCGCACCCTTCGGCCAGAAGTTGGGGAAGTTCTCCTTCCACGTCTTGATGACTTCCTGTGGTGTTAAGGGACCGGCGGGGAAGTTGATCCAGTACGTCTTCTGCCACATCTTTCCGAATCCGCCGACGAGGCTGGCCGGTCGGCGTCCCTCGACGTTGAGCTGTACAGCGTCCGCCGGGACATCGTGTTCCAGGTGGAGCTCAGTGACGGGCTTGGCCCAGTGGTCTTCGTCCCGCGACTTCGCTTCGGTCATTGCTCGACGGGCTCTTTGCTCTTGCGCTTGAACGGCTTGGCGATCGCACGGAAGGGTGCGTTGAACGTGTGCATCGTCGTGCGGATCAGCGCGTTCTTGCGGATGTTGCGCCACTGATCCCACTGGCGTTTGCGATCGACGAGAACCTTTTGCTTCTCGGTTTTCGCCGCCACGCCGAAGTGCGCCGCCAGGTTCTCGAGCGTCTTGGCCCAGAACTTGTCTTCCTTACGGTGCGCGACGGGCATGCCGACCTCGTACAACGGGTCGCCGGCCCTGATCAGTGCCTGCACTTGAGCAACGGTTGTGCCCTGCTCGCTCGCCGAGCTGAACGTGATCATGCCGGCGAACATGTGGCCCTCGGGATTCACGAAAGAAAAAGAGGTGTCGTCGGCGTAGAGGACGAAGATCCCGGTGGAGAGTTTCGCCGGTCCGCCGACCGAGAGGTTCAGCAGTGCAACGTCGCCGGGAGAGATGCCGGTGAGGGGGCCATAGAAGCGTCCGGCCTTCGGCCAGAAGCGTGCGAAGTTCTCCTTCCAGGCCTTGACGACGTCGGTCGGCCCGACACTCGTGCCGGCGAGCTGCACCTTGTAGGTCTTCTGCCACATCTTCCCGAAGCCACCGGTCATCGCGGCCAGTCGTTTGCCTTCGACGTTGAGGTTGATCGCTTCGGCCGGTATGTCGTGGCCGAGCTTCAGCTCGCCGACGGGCTTCGCCCAGAACGCAGCGTCCCGCGAGACCTTCTCTTCCGGCGCTGGTGTTTCTTCGGCTGCTGGCTTCTGCTCTTCAGTCATTGCCCATCACCCTTTCCCAGCTTCTTAGCCTGCTGCAGCCAATGCTTCGTCCTCTGAGTCGTAGATGGTGATCGCTTCGTCGATCCGGGTGAGCTCGAAGATCTCCTTGTAGTGATCGGTAAGTCCGAACGCCAGCAGCTTCTGCTTCTGGCGGTTCGCGCGCACCAGCAGCGTGACCAGCAGACCGATCCCACCCGAATTCATGTACTCGAGACCGGAGAAGTTGAGGACGATCGACTTCGTCGAGTCGCCGCTCGCCTTGTTGTAGGCGTCCATCAGCACTTCTTCCGATTCGGACGTGATGTCGCCTTGCACGTCGACCACGGCCGTCGTTCCGCTTGACTGTCTTACATCCAGCGTCAGTTCCCCCGGTGCCATATGTCCTCCTGGTCTCTCTTAGCCGACCGCTGCCGTCAGTGCTTCTTGTTCCGTTCCGAACATCTCGACGAAATCGGCGATCCGCGTGATCTCGAAGATCTCCTTGTAGTGATCGGTCAACCCGCACGCCATGATCTTGATGTCGGCTCCGCGCGCTTGGGCCAACAAGCCGACTATCAATGCGATACCCGTCGAGTTGATGTAGGACACGTCGTCGAAATTGAGCAATACCGTCTTCGGACTCGATGCCGTCGCTTCTGTGTAAGACGCGTTTATTCCTTCGTCCGCGGCGCCGTCGACCTCGCCGTGGAGCGTGATGACCGCCGCACCGTCCGGCTGTGTCACCTCAGCACTGAATGCCATCAGCCGTCCCCTTCCTTGGTTTGGCTTGCGACCGACAGATTCACGACCAGCTCGACGGTGTGGTGCACGTCGTCGCTCGTCACGATCATGTCGTCGACCATGCTTCGGATGAGGAATAGTCCCCATCCGCGTGGTGTCTGTTCGCCGCGAAGCTTGGCGTCGATGTCCGGCGTCGTCATCTCCGGGATGTCTTCTCCGCCACCGTGATCGGTGATGCGGATACGCAGCGCCTCGGCGTCCACTAAGACCTCGAACATCACGGGCACGTCCGGGTCGTTCTTGTTGCCGTGCTCGATCGCGTTCATCGTTGCTTCGGCGACCGCCGTCTTTACCTTGTCGAGCCGTGTCGGGTCGATGTCGAGCGGCGCGATGAGATCGCCGACCTGCTGCATCGCCAACCGTTCGTTGCCGGGTGCGCTCGGGATGGTGAATGCGGCGAGCTGCTGACCCGTCCTGGTTTCGCCTCGCTCGAAATCGGCGGCTACGTGCGATGCGCGCCCGAGCGTGACCATCGTGATGTCGTCCTCTTGTTCCCAATCGGGCCCGGTGAAGCGCTCGAGATCACTGAGCAGCTGGTCCGTCATGCCCTCGTGCCGCGGATGCCCGTCGACGGTCTCGATGATGCGAGGGCACCCGAACATCTCGCCTTCCGGGTTGTGGGCCTCGGCGATCCCGTCGCTGGTGAACAGGACAACCTCGCCCGGCTCGAGGATCACTTCCTTCTCCTCGTACACCGAGCCGGGAAGCAGGCCCAGCGGCATACCGCGCGCGCGCAGCTCGTCAACGCTGTCGGACTTCCTGCGATACGGAATGTTGTGACCGGCGTTGGCGTAAACCATGCGTCCCGTGACCGGATCCAGCACCGCACACAGACACGTGACGAACATCTTCGGCGGCATGTCCGGGCAAAGGAGGTCGTTGGCCTGCGCAAGCACCTGCCCCGGATCGGTTTCCCGCAGCGCGACGGACCGGATGACGCTTCGTGTGGACGCCATCATCAGCGCGGCCGGGACACCGTGATCCGTGACGTCGCCGATGACCACCGCCATACGGCCGTCGGTGAGCTCGATGAAATCGTAGAAGTCGCCACCCACTTCGGTGGCGGAGCGATAGAACGCGGCGAGCTGCCACCCGGCCAACTCGGGTGTCGTGTGAGGAAGAAGGTTCTGCTGGATGTGTCGTGCCAGGCGCATCTCTTGCTCGTAGCGCTCCCGCGTCCGGACCTCGGCCTCCTGTTCGCGCACGAGCTGGGCAACTCGCAGCGCGGGAGCTGCTTGGGAAGCGAGGTTGTCAAGGAGCTTCCGGTCGTCCGCCGAGTACTGCTGCTCGGACATCCGGGAGCCGAGGGAGAGGACTCCGATGAGCTCGCCCTGGCTCACGAGCGGAACGACCAGCGTCACGCCGGCTTCGCGGAGGGTTTCCAGACCGGGGGATTCGAGCTTTAGCCGGTCGATCTCCACCGGCCCGCCGGCGGTCAGGAGGTAGCCGAGGAGGGGATCGTTGGGCGCGATATCGAAAGTCGCCGGCTCGGTTTCCGTATGGGCCGGCGCCTGGGTGCTCGGATGCGCCGATGCTTCTGGTTGCTTACGCCGCCTCAAGCGGCTTCTCGTCCTCATTTCACACCTTTCCTACCGCCGGGGCGTTCCGAAGTCGTTACGGCGCGGAGCTTCGCGGCCTTAGCGGCCCCGATAGGTCCACTGACGCTCCATCCCGCCCCCGTCTGGATCCTTGAGCAGGAGCGTCAGGTGGCTGGGCTGCATCGTCCTGGTGACGACCCCGCGGAGCTCGTAGGCCAGCGCTTCCATCTCGACCTCGTCCCGCAGCCTGGTGCTGAAGGCCTCCACAGTGCGCTGGGCGTCGTAGCGATGCCGGTAGAAGCGGCGGTCGACGAAGTCCTGGATCCGGCGGCGCAATGGGAAGAACGCGGTGGCCACCGCGAGCGTCGAAAGGGCCACGGCTACGTCCGAACCGGCTGTGAAGTTGTCGAGAACGCCTTGCAGGAGGACGACGACTCCGGCGTACAGACCGATCAGGATCCCGGTCGCCAGACCGTAGACGAGTGTGCGGTTGACGACTCGATCGATGTCCCAAAGACGGAAGCGAAGCAGTCCGAGGAATATCGCGACCGGGACGAGCAGGAACACGGGTTGGAAGATGCGGAACACGTTTGTGGGTGCCTCCGGGAGGTGTCGTCCGGCCAGCACCGCCGGCTCGGTGATCACGCCGAGACCTTGCGTCACTACGAACCAGATACCGACACCGAGCGCAGGGATGAGCGCCCAGAACAGCAGTCGTGCCTGTGCGTAATCGACGGGCGTTGCTGCACGGCGGAAGCGATAAGCCTGGGCGAGCACGCCGAGTGCAGGAACGGCCAGACCGAAGTAGATGAGCAGCGCGCCGGGACGCGCGGTTCCCTCGACGCGCAACGCGAGATAACCGATGGCGGCGTAGAACGGGAGATACAGCACGGTCACTGCTGGATAGCGCCATCTCGGAACCGGTCGCCCGTCGGGGAAGGTGACGAGCGCCAAACCGTAGGCAAGCCCCGTGACGATGTGGATGGTGCTCTGCAATACGGATTCGGTCTGAGTCAACGGAACCGCTTCGAATGCGATCTGCGCAGCGAGGTTGAAGACACCGGCCGTTCCGATCATCCCGATCGATAGCAATCTCGCAGTTCGGTCCCGGGGGCGAAGCCAGATGAGGAAGATCGCGAGACCGATGTTCAGGACGCTGAACGCGTAGCCGAGTCCGATCTCGAGCCCGGACGGCAGGTTGTGCGACGCGCGAGCCATCCGTTGTGCGGATCTGGCTATCGCATCGGTGCCCAGACCCCGCAGCCGGAGGCTCTCGAGGAAGTCGGGCGATCCCGATGCGAAGACGGCGCCCAGTCCCTGGGCAAGAAGAAGAAGGCTCGCCAGGACGAAGACGGCGAACAGGACGAAGAAGATGACGTCTCGAAGTGAGACGCGCTTCCGCGTCTCCTCCACTTCCTCGGCGCGCAGCGCCGCTGTTTCCTGCCCCGTCGCCGTTGTCACGTCTTGTTAAAGCTAAGCCCTACGTCACTTCTATCTCGCCGACCATCGGCGGATGGATGAGGCAAGCGAAGTCATAGGTGCCCGGCCTCGAGATCCGAAGTGTGACCTGTGCGTACGTGTCGGCGCCGACTAATCCGGTCGACCAGAAACCTTCGCCGTCATAGGTTCCAGCGTCGTATGCCAGCGGAGCCGGCGGCTCCTCTTGTGGCGCGCCCTCCGGTTCCGGCGGCTCGCGCGCGCCTCCCCCGGGGTTTCGCAGCTTCGGGTTATAGCGAACGGTGCCGTCGTCCAGGAACTGCACGATCGGGAAGTAGCGCGGCACGCCGAAGCTGATCGTGTGCTCGAGGCCTAGGAACGTCCATGTGATCGGTTCGTTGCGCCGAACGCTGAGGTTCTTGGGGATGAACTCGTTGATAAGTGCGTATTGGACCTTCGGAGGAAATGCACCGGCGAACGGTCCGCGCAACGTCTGGCCGAACGCATCCAAACGCTGACGGCGTACGACGTCTCGGTAGCTGGCGGCCAACGGTTTGGCTCGTAGGTCTATCTCCTCGCGCGCCTGCCGGTTCACTTCCTCCTGAGTAGGCACGTCTGTGCCGGATGGGACGACTTCGACCTCGGTGTACTGGGCGAAGAAGTGGATCGCGCAGTAGAAGAAGTAATTTCCTGGGGCGATGTCGTCTGCGAGCGGAACGCGGAAGGTGTTCCCCTGCGGACCTTCGTAGGGGATGATTCCGCTGTTGTAAAAGGACTGTTTCCCGTTGAACGCAGGCTGTTCGCGTGAATCGCAGGCTTCGTCCGGGTCCTTCGGAGGAGCCCCGCGGTCGAGGTAACAAGGCTGACCCACGTTCTGGTTTAGCTCGCCCGTTTCCGTGTCCCAGGCGATCGGCAGTTGGGAGAACTCTCCCTCGAAGGCCGGCCCTATCTTCTCGAAGAGAGTCCCGACCGGCACTTCGTCCGCGTCGTCGCGGTCGGGAGCGATGCCTTCGTCGGCCAGAGCGTCGTAGCTGTCCAGAAATGCGTCGCGGTCGGGGCCGGAGCGCGACTCCTCGACCGCGTCGAGCATTTCGCCGACGGTGTCGTCGGTCGGTCCGGTGGGATCTGGCACATCGACTCCGCGCGCGAGCAGCTCATCGAAAGCCCGCCCGAAGGTGAACACATCGGTTCCCAGGCGCTCGTTGGCAAGCCCGCCGCCGGTGACGGTGTGTGCCTCTCCTGTCCACGTTTGGCGGAAATCGAGCGTCATCCCCGGGGCGGCGGTGACGCGGCGAGGAAAGTTGAAGAGGAGCGCGCTGGCGAATTCGTCGTGGCTGTAATCCACGAGGACGGTGCGCTCCTCGCCACCTCCTCCGACGAACGGGAGCCGATCGCACGCCGAGGCGACGAGAACCAGAGCGATGCAAATGACTAGGAGTCTTCGCATGCCGTTCGCTACGTCACCGTGACCTTGCCCACCATCGGCGGGTGTATGAGGCACGCGAAGTCGTAGGTGCCCGGCCTCGAGATGCGCATCGTGTATTCGAGGTACGGCTCGGCACCCAACAATCCGGAGGACCAGAAACCTGTGCCGTCGTATGTGCCGCCGTCGGCCTTGATCACGCCTCCACCCTCTTCGTCCGGCGGCGGAATCTCCTTGGCACCGCCGGCCGCACCCCCCAGCTGGGGATTGAGACGAACTTCTCCGTCCTCCAAGAACTGGACGATGGGGAAGTATCTGGGCACACCGAAGCTGATCGTGTGATCGGCTCCGATGAACTTCCAGGTGATGGGTTCGTTCCTGCGCACCGTTAAGTTCTTCGGAACGAACTCGTTGATCGACGCGTGATCTTGTTCCGCTGTGTAAACGCCGGCGAATGGACCATCAACTGTCGTCGGCTCTCCGTCCTCGCCGATCGTCTCCATCTCTCCGTCATCGACGGCACGCTTATAGATCTCCTCTAACGGGCCGGAGATCTCGTCGATCTCATCACGAGCCGCGCGGCTGACTTCTTCTTGCGACGGAATGTCGGAGCCTTCCTGCAAAACCTTCACCTTCGTCGACTGACCGAAGCCGTGAACCGCGCAATAGAAGTAGTAGTCGCCCGGAGAAGTGTCATCGGCGAATGGCACCTCGAACGTATTTCCGTTCGCTCCCTCGTACGGGATGATCCCGCTGTTGTAGAAGCTCTGAGTTCCGTCGAACTCTGGCTTCTCCCGGTCGCGACAGGTCTTCTTGGGGTCTTTGGGTGGGCTCCCGCTGTCGAGGTAGCAAGGCTGGCTGGCGTTCTGTGCAAGGGTCGGCGGGCCCTCTTCTTCGATGAAAGCGAAGGGCAAACTGCTGAAGGCCGCTTCGATCTTCGGATCGACGTCCTCGACGAACTCGCCGAACGTGACTTCCTTTGCTTCTTCGCGGTCGGGGATGTCGCCATCGTCGACCATTTCTTCATAGGCATCGAGGAAGTCGGTGCGGATATCGCTTTCGTCTGATTCCTCGACTGCCTCGATCACGTCTGCCACGGTCGCGTCGGTGGGAGGCCCATCCGGGTTCGGCAGCGGTACGCCTTGGCCGGCCAGCGCTTCGAAGGAATTGACGAACTTGAGCAAGGGGTCGGCGATCGCGTCGTTGACAAGCTTTCCTCCGGTAACGGTGTGCGGCTCTCCCGTCCACGTCTGCCTGAAGACGAGATTCATCCCCGGCGTTACGGAGACCTCTTTGGGGAAGTTGAAGAGATAGAAACTGGCGAACTCGTCGTGGCTGTAATCGACGAGCACTGTTCGCGACTCAGCGCCACCACCTAAGAAGGGGATGTTGTCGCAGGCGGGAGCCAACAGCGCCAACACAGCAGCGAGTGCGAGAAGTCTTGGCTTCGGCTTTCTCATCAAGTCACCTCGATCTTTCCAACCATCGGCGGGTGGATCAGGCACGCGAAGTCGTACGTGCCCGGCTCCGCTATCCGAAGTGTTACCTCGAGGTATCCGTTTTCGGGGTGGCCGATCAAGCCGGTCGACCAGAAGCCACTTCCGTCGTATGTCCCGGCGTCGTAGGAGAGCGCCAGCGGAACTTCTTCCTCGTCGGGCTCCGGCGGCTCCTCCGCTCCTCCGGCCACCTGATCCAGCCTGGGGTTCAGCCTGACGTTTCCGTTTTCCTGGAACTCCATGATCGGGAAGTACTCGGGCACACCGAATGAGATCGTGTGCTCAACGCCCATCAGCGTCCAAGTGATCGGCTCGCCGGCTTCGACCTCCAGGTTCTTCGGAACGAACTCGTTGATCGCGACATGATCCGAGTCGGGCGTGAACAGACCGGCGAACGGGCCCTCGATCGTCTGCTCACCCTCCGGCCCGGCGATCGTCATCTCGCCCGAGTCAATCGCGCGCTCGTACAGCTCCTCGACGGGCCCCGATTGTTCGTCGATCTCCCTGGCAGCTTGCTGATTGACTTCTTCCTGGCTTGGGATGTCGCTTCCCTCCGGGCGCACCTCGACCTGGGTCGACTGAAGAAAACCGTGCACCGCACAGTAGAAGTTGTAAGTGCCGGGGTCGATGTCATCGGCGAGCTGCACGTCGAACGTGTTCCCCTGCGCCCCTTCGTAAGGAATGATGCCGCTGTTGTAGTAAGTCTGTGACCCATCGAACTCGGGCTGATCTTGTTCGTCACAAGGTTCGTCGGGATCTTCCGGCGGCCGGCCCTCGGTCAGGAAGCAGGGCTGTCCGACGTTCTGCGCAATGCCCTCGGTCTCTTCACTGAAGGCACCGGGAAGACTCGAGAAAGCCTCTTCTATCTTCGGGTCGACATCTCCGACGAACTCCATGAAGGGGACGTCGTCGGCTTCATCTCGAGTCGGGAAGTCCTCCTCTTCGATCAAGGCGTCGTAGGACTCGAGGAAGTTCGTACGGTCTTCTGACTCTTCGGACTCCTCGACGGTCTCGATCACGCTCCCAACGGTTATTGATTCCGGAAGTTCACCCGCGTCGGGATTGGGCAGTTCCACGCCTGCTCCGGCGAGGTTCTCGAAGGCCTCGACAAACTTCAGCAGATCGTTCTGGATGGCTTCGTCCACCAGTGTGCCGCCCGTTACCGTGTGCGGCTCGCCGGTCCACGTCTGGCGGAAGTTCAACTTCATGCCCGGGGTGACCTGAACCTTCTTGGGGAAGTTGAACAGGTAGAAGCTCGCGAACTCGTCGTGGCTGTAATCGACGAGGATGGTGCGCTCGTCGCCTCCGCCTCCACCGAACGGGAGTGAGTCACAAGATGCGGAGACCAAAGCCAGAGCAACGAGCAATACGGAGAATCGCTTCATTTCGCCCACTCCCTTGCTCTTAGCTGACGACGACTTTTCCGACCATCGGCGGATGAACCAGACATGCATAGTCGTACGTACCCGGTTTCGTGATCCGCATCGAGTACTCGATGTACGGCTCGGCGTCGACCATCCCGGACGACCAGAAACCTGTTCCGTCGTAAGTTCCGCCGTCGAAGGGGAGAGCGTCGGGACGGCCCCCGTACCTTTCTTCCTCCGGGATGTCGAACTTCTTCGCCCCTCCTGCCGACGGCTCGAGCTTCGGATTGATCCGTACCGTTCCGTTGCTGAGGAACTGGAAGGGCGGGAAG
Organism: uncultured Actinomycetes bacterium; assembly: GCA_963766295.1. Classification (GTDB taxonomy): domain Bacteria; phylum Actinomycetota; class JAICYB01; order JAICYB01; family JAICYB01; genus JBBDRJ01. Next base: position 596,799 of record CAVXYW010000001.1, read on the forward strand.
TAGCGCGGAACACCGAAGCTGATCGAGTGCCAGCCGATGAGGTTCCACGTGATCTTCTCGCCGCGTTTCACCCTGATCGTGCCCGGCAGCATCTCGTTGATCCCGGCGAAATCGACCTCGGGTGAGAAGAGACCGGCGAAGTTGCCGCGAATATCCAGCTTCCTTGCCGGACTTGTGCCGCCGGTGGGTGTGGGGGGGCCTGCTCCCTCCGGGATGTCGAACGCGATCCGTTTGTCCTGAGCGTCGCGGAAGACCTTCAACAGCGGGTTGGCCATCTTGTCGATCTCCTTGCGGGCCTGGCGGCTGACTTCGGCCTGCGAAGGGATCTCGGCTCCCTTGGGTTTCACAGTGACCTTCGTCGACTGAAACTCGCCGTGCACGTTGCAGTAAAACCAGTAGTCGCCCGGTTTGATGTCGTCGGCGAAATTGACGCGGTACTCGTTCCCCGCCGCGCCCTCGTAGGGAATTATTCCGCTGTTGTAGTAGGTCTGGGTGCCGTCGAACACGGGCTGGGTCTGTTCACTGCACGCCTTCGCGTCCTTGCGTGGCTTTCCTTTGGCCAAGTAACAGGGCTGCGAAGCGGTTTGGTTCAAGCCCCCTTCTTCTTGGAAGGCGAAGGGGACATCCTCCTCGAGTTTGAGGACCTCCTCGGGTGGTTCGTCCGGGAGCTGTTCACCCTGGTCGGCCTCTTCGATGTAGGGCTCGACCTTGTCCATCAGCTTGTCGACGAGGGTGCCGCCGGTAACGGAGTGAGGTTCGCCCGTCCACGTTTGGCGGAAGAGGATCTCGTCGCCTTGAGCGATGGTCAGCTTGCGGGGAAAGTTCTTGAGAAACAGGCTCGCGTATTCGTCATGACTGAAATCGACGAGCACAACTCGCTCGTTCCCGCCGCTGCTGAGGAACGGCACGCTGTCGCACGCAGTGGCCACCAGCATCAGTACAGCCGCGACTGCTATCAGTCTGCGCATCTATCGGCTCCCAGCGTTGTCCGTATCGGCGACATGCTACGGACGACGTCCCGCCTCGTCAGCCAACTCGTTCCCTGTCCGATTCCCTGGAGAGTTTCCTAATCCTGCGTTCCGTAACCGTTACGGAATGTCCTTGACCCATAAGGAGACATGCGTCGGCTGCATCGTCTGAGCTACCACGGCGCGCAGCTCGGTCCCCAGAGCGTCCAGATCGACTTCCTCCCGCAGGTGCGCGGTGAAGGCGTCGATGGTCTGCGTTGCGTCGTAGCGGGCGCGGTTGAATCGGCGATCGACGGTTCCTTGCACGCGGTTTCGAACCGGACGGAAGATCGCGATGACGAGCAAAGTCGCGACCGCGATCAGCCAGTCCGGTGTGTCGCCGGCTCCGACGGTGGCCGCGGGAACCAATGCGACCAGGACGAACACGCCTCCGAGAAAAGCAGTGACGATCGCATAGCTGAGCGTTCTGGTGACGATGCGATCGATGTCGTAAAGGCCGTGACGAAGGATGGCCGTTGCGGCGGCGGCGGGAATCAACACAAGCGGCAGGTTCCAAACGACATAGGCGAGCCAGCCCGTTTCCATGGGTCCGGGAAACGCGATGGTGGCTCCGAAGATCAGGACGAAGGACGCGGCCGCGCCGAAAGCGAACAGTTTGATCTGCTGGCGCTCCAGCGATCGACCCCGGCGGAATCTGATGAAAAGCGCTACGAGGCCGGCGATGAGCCCAACCATTCCCACCGACGAAAGGGTTTCGAGGAAGTCGGCGGCCGGACGCAGATCTGGTGCGTTTAGCGGATTCAGCAATGGCGCGAACTCATTTACGTCGAGTGGGCGGACGACCCCACTGATCGCAGCGCACGTTAGGAACATGCACGCGGCTACCGCGATTCGCCAGCGTTTCGACAGCAAACGACCCGTGGGATAAACGAGGAGGAGCACGCCCACAGCGCCGAACCCTGTTAGTCGAAAGAATTCGGAGGAAACCGCCAGCGCCCCGCCTAGATCGCCACCAACCCAGTGCGCGAGCTGGCCGATCGACACCTGAACGGCCCCAGCCGCGCCAAGCAAAACGAACAGCCAGCCGACCAGGTGGCTCGGGTGCTTTCGGATGATCAGATGGCCGAGCGGTGGGAACAGCAATCCGATGGTCGCGGCCGCGAGGATGTACGAGTACCACCGCACGTCGAATCGGCCGGCCAGGTGCACGAGCAGTGTGCTAACGACGAGCGCCCAGGACGCCACAAGTAACGCGAGCGAGATCGTCGCCCTCTTCAAAGCGGTGCTCCTTGTCTGTGGAGCTGGTAAGCCGTTTGAGCCCCCGCTGCCATGCCGAGCGGGAGCACGAGTCCCGCGATCACGACCACCGTTCGTTCGACGTGCGCTCCGGGTTCATCGAGCGCCTCCCGCGCGATGGGTTCGCCCAGCATCCCGACGATGACACCTGCCGAGGCCACGATCAGAAGTGCCAATGAGATTCGTCCCGTTGTTGTCGGGAGCCCGCAAAGCACGAGCAGGACGGCAAGCGGGAGCAACGTCCACAGCGGCGCTCCCAACGCTGTTCCGCCACCGATCAAGAAGTCGCGCGTGAGGTTGCCGCTCGAAAGATCCCAGTTCGCGAAGTTCGCCGGGAGGTCGTCACCGATGCAGATCGCCGTTGCAACCGCGGAAACGGCCAGGTAGGCCGCGCCGAACACGCGCACAACTGCTATCACGCCTGTTCCTTTACCCACAACGAGACGTGCGTAGGCTGCATCGTCTGCGCTACAACCGATCGCAGCTCGCTCCCCAGGGCGTCGAGGTCAACCTCTTCCCGCAGGTGAGCAGTGAAGGCGTCGATGGTGTGTTCCGCGTTGTAGCGCGCTCGGTTGAAACGCCGGTCGACAGCGGTCTGAACCCGGCGCCGAACCGGACGGAAGAGCGCCACGACTAGCAGCGTAGCTACAGCGATGAGCCAGTCAGGCGAGTCTTCGCCCCCAAAGATCGCAGTTGGGAGCAGCGCGACGAGGACGAAAAGTCCACCGAGGATGGCCGTGATAATCCCGTACGAGAACGTGCGGCTGATGATGCGGTCGATGTCGTAGAGCCGATAGCGGAGGATGGCGATCGCGGCGGCTACGGGCATGGCTGTGAACCCGATCAGCAAGCTCGCCCATTGGATCGGGTTCTCTGTTGGGTCCTCGACGCCGGCAAAGGCCATGCCAAGGGCGAGGAGTCCAGCGAGCACGACAAAGCTCGCGCCGTAAACGAACCATTTCATCTGCAACCGCTCGATCCCTCGCGCGCGCGTCAAGCGCAGGATCAGGGCAACGAAACCGATGAGCAGAACGACTGGTAGCCCGAGGTTGGCGAGCGTCGCCAGTGCCTCGCCGCCCGGAACGTGTTCGGGTGAGGAGGCCTCGAGCAAGACCCGACCCGGGGCGCCGAGCGTGAGCAGTGCGCTGAATGGAATCGCCACCGTCGCCGCCGTAGCGATACGAACTACCCAACGCCAACGAGTCGTTGGTGGCTCTCCATTTGGGAAGACCATGAAGATGAGCCCGACGAAGCCTACGGCGGGTGACCAAATCCACAGACCCAACCACGCGGCCACGTCCGGGCCCGGCAATGTCGCGCCGCTCGAGTAGACGTAACGCGCGTAAGCCAGCCCGAACGCCTGTACCAACAGCAGAAGCGCGCTGGCCATGAAGAGCCAGCCCACGGGGTTGCGCGGGCGGCGGGTGGCCACGAACGCGCCGACCAGAGCCATGGCCGTGCACGCCGTGTGGAAGAAGTGATCGGACGTGCCACCTTTTGCTTCAGGGACGTTAGCCACGATCAAGGAAGCCAGGGCGGCCATAGTCACTGCCGCAAGCGCTGCGATCGAGGTCAGGGTGCGAACCAGCCTCATGAGTGTTCGGTGCGAAGCCACAACGAAATGTGTTGCGGCTGCATGGTCCGCGCCACGACGGAGCGGAGCTCGCTTCCCAAGGCATCGAGGTCCACTTCGTCACGGAGATGCGCTGTGAACGATTCGATGGTTTGCACGGTGTTGAATCTCGCCCGGTTGAAGCGGCGATCCACCGTGCCCTGAACACGGCGGCGAACCGGACGGAAGAGCGCGATCACTAGCAACGTAGCGATAGCGATCAGCCAGTCCGGGTTGTCCTCGGTCCCGGCGATCGCAGCTGGCAAGAGAGCGACGAGGACGAAAACGCCACCGAGAACGGCCGTGACTAACACGTAAGAGAAGGTGCGGCTGATCAGCCGGTCGATGTCGAAGAGCCGGTAGCGATAGATCGCTATCGCGGAAGCGACGGGGATCGCGCTGAGCGGTCCGAAGATGAGGAACGGCCAGAGATTTTCCAGCGGCGTCGCCGCAAAGACGAGGACGGCTCCAACCATCAAGAGAACGCCGATGTAAGCGATCCACTTGATCTGCTCTCGCTCGATCGCTTCGGCGCGACGAGCCCGAATGATCAGCGAGATGACGCACGTGATGATCAGCGGCGGGAAGAGGAAGATCAGTCCGGCCAGGAAGTCGAAAACACTCCCGAGCGGCGGGCCAAGGCTGAACGGATTGCGCAGCTCCGCGTAGTCCTCGAGCGGACCGGGCGCGAACGCGTTTCCCAGCAGATGAAGCACGATGACGGTTCCGCAGAGCCATACGACGACGCGCCATCGTCGCGAGAGCAACCGGCCGTTGGGGAAGAGCAGCGGCAGGAGCATCCCGAGTCCGGCGATGGCCGGAGGCCAGATCAGGTTGCTGAACCACGCCGAGACCAGCGCGCCCGGCAGGTCCTGCTCGGGAATCAAAGCCCAGCTCGCCCAAGCGCCACTTGCGCCACGAAGCGCCATGAAGAGTGCAGCGATACCGAATATCCATCCGATCGGGTTGTCCGGCCGGTGGCTTACGATCAGACCTCCGAAGATGGCGAAGATCGCTATCGCAATGGACACGACGACGATCAAGCTCACGCTGTCGGGCGACTTGCCTCTGGCGTAGGCGAGCATCCAGTAGCGGATGAAGACAGCCTCCAGCGCGAGTACCAGAGCAGCAATGGACCAAGCCACAACTGTCGCTCGGCGTGAGCTCGTTGCCGGTTGTGTCTGAGTCATCGAACCGTGAGTGTTCCCTTCATTCCGGCCTGCGTGTGTCCCGGTATCGCACACACGAACTCGTAGGTTCCCTCAGGAGCTTCGAAGCTGACTCGGCGCTCGGCTCGAACCGGCACCCTGAGATCTACGTCCAGCTCTTCGATGGTGAACGTGTGCCAGAACAGGTCGCCGTTGGAAACCAAGAAGGTCAACGTTCCCGCTTCGGCTTCGATGTCCTCGTCGGCAAACTTCACGTCCTTCATCTCGAGGGGTATGTCGCCCACCGTTTCGACCTGCTTTTCGCCAACACCAAACGGGACTAACAAAGCGGCGATGAGAGCAATGAAGGCAAGTACGGCGACTACCCGCCCGATCCGCTGATCGAGTGCCAGCGCGTAGCCCAGAACGCCGACCACGCCTGCGATCGAGGCGATCGCGAGGAAGCCGGGCAGGGCTGTATCGACCAGTCCTTCGTTGTGGGAGATGTTGCTGAGAGCACCGGGAAGCATCCACACGGCCACGTTCGTGAAGAGCAGGCCGAGGGCGATGAAGCCGAGCAGCCCTTTGCGGAACCTCAGGCCGACGACACCGACGCCTATCCCGAGAGCGATCAGCGCGGCCTCGATGTCGGTCAGAGCTGCGGCGGCTGCGGCGAGCAGGATGAAGTCGAGGACGGCGGCCATCTGGACGAACCCGCGCCAGGCAGTTCCGCTTCGGGGCCTTCGTCTCCGTTTGCATCACTGGATGGTCGGTCGACGGCGTCCGAAAAACGTTACGACCTCAGCCGGAGATCTCCAAGGTCCCAGTCATGTCCTCATGTCCGGTAACCGCGCAGTAAAGGTCATAGCGGCCTGGGTCGTCGGGAACATCGAAGGTTATGAGGCGGTCTGCTCTGGGCCCGATGTAGACGTCCAGTTCGAGCTCATCGACCGAGAAGGTGTGGGCGTAAGAGTCCCGGTTTACCACGAGGATCTTGTGCGGACCCGGCTCGAAGGAAAACTCGCTGGGGCTGAACTCATCCTCAAGTGTCTCGACCACGGAGGCACCCGGCGGAGCGTCGATGTCCGCGTTCCTGGTGTATGTGAGGACGACAGAAACCACGGCTAGGAGTACCAGTCCGATTGACCCGGCCTTGACCAGCCTCCGCTCCGTCGAGTTTCCGCCACGAAGCCCCTCTGGGCCTCTTCGCGACTGAACAAATGCGACCAGCGTGCCGGTGAAGGCCATAACCGACCCGGCCGCGCGGAGGAGTGCCGGCACGAAGTCGGAGAAGCTCTCCGGGTGACTTAGGGCCGGCAGACCTCCGACTACTTCTAGGACGGCGAACAAGAGGAAGGCGAGGAAGGAGATCACAAGGGCGACGATGACCCCGCGTCCGAATATGCCCAGGAGGACGGCCACGATCAGCGATATCAGTGCCGGCGGGAAGAACGAGAATGCTCCGGGGACGTTACCTGTAGCTCCGGCCACGATGATCGAAGCGATGATCAGTAGTGAGCCGACAACGGCCAGGCGCGCAAAGAAGCTTCGGCGTACGGCACGGCTTCGCTCGCTCACCTAAGGATGGTAATTGCGGCGCGTTACCGAATCGTCACGGACGCTATCGTTGACCTGTGACCCGCGCCTCCAAGACAACTGCGCTGGTCGCCGTGCGCCTCTTCGGCGCTCCCGTTATCGAGCGCGGCGGAAGGCCCGTTCCCGTGGACACGCGCAAGGCGATCGCGCTTCTCGCCTACCTCGCTTTCATGAGCCGTCCGGCGGCCCGTGACGAACTGACGACCCTCCTGTGGCCGGACTCCGATCACGTCCGTGGCCGCGCAGCACTTCGGCGAACGATGTCGGCGCTCAGCACCGCGCTCGGCGGGTCGGGATTGATAACCGACGGCGACTCCGTTGCCCTTGATCGGAACGACCTCTGGCTGGATCTGGACGACTTCCAAAAGCTCGCCGCGAAGGACGACGCAAAGTCGCTGACCCGAGCGGTCGACCTGGCCCGCGGCGACCTGCTGGCCGGCTTCGGTCTGCGGGACAGCGAAGCATTCGACGATTGGCAGCGGGGGGCCGAGGAGCAGATGCGGCGCGAAGTCGGGTCGGTCCTCGAGCGCCTGGCCGAAGCACTCGCTCCAACCGACGTCGACGCCGCGATCTCGTACGCACGCCGATGGCTGGCCCTCGATCCCCTTCAGGAAGCGGCGCATCGATCGCTGATGAGGCTGCACGCGCAAAAGGGCGATCGTGCAGCGGCGATCAGGCAGTACCGAGACTGCGTCGCGTTGTTCGAACGTGAGCTGGGGGTAGGACCGGACGAAGCGACCACCGAGCTCTACGAGGCGACACACTCCGGCGCGACAACGGAGCGTGGCGGAGAACAGGCCGGAACATTGCACGAACTGGTCGGCGACCTTCTCACGCTGCAGGGCCGCTACAAAGAGGCCAAGCAGAGCTACGAGATCGCGAGCGCGGCCGGCGCTCCCGTCGCGTCGGTCGGCGGCAAGCTGGCTGCGATCCACCAGAGGCTCGGCGACTACGAGGGAGCCGAGGTTCTTTACTCGCAGGCTCTGGACGAGCTAGATGAAAACGCAGCAGACGGAGCGTGCCCTGTTGTTGGCCGACCGCAGTCTCAACGCTCACAGGCGCGGAAAGGGTGCGGAGGCGAAAGAATGGGCGGCCGGAGCACTTCGCGAGGCGAAGCAACGAGCGATTCCCGCGCGCTCGCGCAAGCGCACAACACCGCAGGGATCTTGGCTTCGCATCGACGGCGACGCGAACGGGTGCGGTAAACATCTTGAGACGAGCCTGAGATTGGCGGAGGAGCTGAAAGACCACGTCGCCATTGCGGCGGCTCTCAACAACTTGGCGTTGAGTGTTCGCGGAACGGACATCGATCGCGCCGTAAGGCTTTCGCAGCGAGCGTCTGGATCTGTGTACACGAGTGGGCGACCGTCATCGCGAAGCTGCGATGCACTCGAACTTCGCGGACCTGCTCCGCGAAGTGGGACGAAACGACGAAGCGATGAGCCATCAGCGGATGTCGGCTGCGATCTTCGCAGAGGTCGGTGAAAGTGACGAGCTTCGTCCGGAGATCTGGAAGCTCGTCGAGTGGTAACAGACCTACTCGTCTGAGTCGACCTTCTGACGCAGGACCTTCTCGGGCGCACCGGCCAACTCTTCGAGCTTGGCGATGAACTTCGGAAACGCCTTTTCGAAGTCCTGAGGCTTGCGCGCGCGCTTGGCCGGATCGGCAGCCGAGATGATCTGGTAGCGGACCATCGAGTGCCATTTGTTCTTCGATTTGAGCGCATCCTCGACGGCCTTTACCAGCTTCCACGCTTCCAGCACCTTCTCGGCGCGGGCCTGTCGCACTTCGTAAGCGTCGGTCAGCGTCTTGTTCAAAAAGCCGTCCACCTTCTTCAAGATCGGCTCGAGTGCGCCACCGGCCAGCCGTCCCGGGCCTTCGTAAGCCAGTCCGAGCGTCACGTAATGAGCGTTCTCGATGGTGTCTGAGATCTCCTCGTCGTCCTCTTTGGTGTTCGGTTTCTGTTCGAGGACTTCGCGGTAGATCGATAGCGAGATCTCGCAGCGCTCACGGATGTTCAGATCCTTCTCGACGTTGAGGCTCATCATTCGCCGCGCGAGCTTCTCCGGAACGACGATGACGGGAAACTCGCGTACGCCGAGCTCGCTGCCCGCCGTGAAGCGGTGCTGGCCGTCGATGATCACGTGCTTGCCGTCGCGTTCAACGACGACGAGCGGCGTCACGAATCCGATGCGCTCTATAGATGCGGTCAGCTGCTTGAGGTGCGAGGCGCGCGGCTTGCGCTGGTGACCGATGACCTCGAGATCGGTCTTCTTCACGGTCTTCACCGTGAGCGGCTGGCGCTTCTTTGGGTCCTTGAACTCGAAGGAGTCGGACATGGTCGCAAGCCTAGCCAGGATGCGCCGGTAGGCGCCCGCTGTAACCGGTAGGCGGCCCTTGTAATTGGGTGTACGTACGATGATGTCCCGATGTTTGAACTCCGAAACTCCGTCGAGTGGTGCGGCGATCACTTGGAAGTGATTGATCAGACCGCGCTGCCCGAACGACTCGAGATCGCCAAGCTGGCGACTGTTGACGACGTGGTCGATGCGATCCGCGGAATGGTCGTGCGCGGCGCTCCCGCGATCGGTGTCTGTGGCGGGTTCGGTGTCGTGATAGGCCTCGACGAGGGACGCGACCTAGAGCGATTGGTCTCGGACATAGGTGACGCAAGACCCACCGCCGTGAACTTGAAGGCAGCCGTCGAACGAGTCGCCGCGGCGGCGCGTTCGGGCGGTCGAGAAGTCGCGTTGAGCGAAGCCCTGCTCGTTGCCGACGAGGACCGCGAGTCCTGCCAGCGCATCGGCGATTACGGACGCGAGGAGCTCGCTTCGGTGTCGCGTGTGCTGACGCACTGCAACACAGGCCGATTGGCCACGGTGGGGATCGGAACCGCGCTCGGTGTGGTGTACGCGAAGGCCGAGGCCGGTGAGCCCATCGAGGTGTTGGCGACGGAGACGCGGCCATTGCTGCAGGGCGCACGGCTAACCGCGTGGGAGCTCGCCGAGGCCGGGATCCCGGTGACGTTGATCTCCGATGCTGCTGCGGGAGCCGCCTTGCAATCAGGGCGCGTAGAGGCCGTCATCGTTGGATGCGATCGCGTGGCGCGCAACGGCGACGTTGCGAACAAGATCGGTACCTATTCGCTGGCCGTCCTTGCGAACTCGACCGGTATCCCGTTCTACGTCGCGGGGCCGCTGTCTTCGTTCGATCCGGAAACGCCGGACGGTGCATCTATCGACATCGAAGAACGATCGGCCGACGAAGTTTTGCATTTCGGTTCATCCATCGTCGCCCCCGATGTCGAGGCTTGGAACCCCGCTTTCGACGTAACACCGGCTGAACTCATTACCGCGTTCATCACCGACTTGGGTGTGCTGCGTCCGCCTTACACAGAATCGATAGCGGGCGTCCTCCGCGCCGCCGAATGAGCGACGCCGAAACTCCGCTGGTCGGCGCGAACGTCGAGACCGTGGTTCGTGTTGGTGAAACGGTTCGCCGAACCACCGGACCTTGGACTCCTTCCGTGCACGCACTTCTTCGACATCTGGAGGACAGCGGGTTCGAGCACTCGCCCCGCGTATTCGGGTTGGACGATCAGGGCCGCGAGATCTTGACCTACGTTCCCGGCCGCACGGCATTTCTTCCATGGCCGGAGGAAGTCCGCTCGGACGAGTCGCTGGCGAGCGCGGCGCGGTTGATCCGCGAGTACCACAGTGCGGTCGAAGGTTTCGTCCCACCGAAGGACTCGGTGTGGCGCCTGGGTTCGGGGCGTCCGGGACCCGGTGAGATCATCTGTCACAACGACCTTGCCCCTTGGAACACCGTCTACTCGCAGGACGGAACCACCACGCATCTGATCGATTGGGATTTCGCGAGACCGGGTCTTCCGATAGAGGACGTCGCCTATGCCGCCTGGACGTTCACCCCATTGCGCGACGATGCGAAGTGCTCCGAGTGCGGATGGGAGCAGCCGCCGGATCGTGCGTCAAGACTGCGTGTCTTCCTCGACGCCTACGGCTTGGAGGACCGCGGCGGTTTCGTGGCCGCCGTCATCGAACGAAAGCAGCTGGAGAAGCGTTGGCTCATCGAGCTTGGCGCACGTGACGTTCACCCATGGAAGAAGTTTCTGGACGAGGGCCACGCGGAACACGTTGACTACGACATAGCGTGGCTCGAACAGAACCGCGGCGAACTAGAAGCCGCGTGCCGCGTTTGATTTAGGCCGACTCGGCCAGCGTTGCTCCTGTCGCGCCGGCGTTCAGATATGCCTTGCTGGCCTGATACGAACGCTCGATGAGCTCGGCCGTCCGGTGGAAGTCGTCGTAGCGCAGCTTCCCGACTTCGATCGTCGGCATGTTTCGCAGCTGCACATTGGACGGAACGTGGTCGCGGTCGTAACGGAACCGGTGCGCGCGGGCGATGCTCACGGCCTGCATGAGCACCTCGTAGGGTCGCTTCGCTGTCGGGCGTTCCTTCTCGAGGTTTCCGACGTCCAGCACGAAGACCCTTTTGCAACCGAGCTCGAAGGCTTTGCTGATGGGCACGTTATTCACGACGCCGCCGTCGATGTAGGTGTCACCGTCGATATCGACCGGCGGGAAGATCCCCGGCAAAGAAGTCGAAGCCAGGAGTGCGGGCATGAGCTGCCCGGAATGGAACCAACGCTCGACGCCGTGGTGCAGAGATGTGGCGACGACCCAGAAGGGAAGCGTCGCCTCTTCGAACCTCGTGATGTGGTTCCAACGCCTTACCAGCTGACGAAGTCCGCTGTCGCTGTATGCAGAGTTCCCGTTGCGCATGAACAGCCATGGGCCGCGTCCCCTCTTCGTGGACGGAAAGATGTCCTCGCGCTGCAGGCTCCGCCAAAGATCTGCGAGTCCGTTGACGCCCTCGACGGTTGGTTCGGACGCGAGGGCCGCGCCGTTGAGTGCTCCGACCGAGCAGCCGATTACGACGTCGGGCTTGATGCCCCGCTCCAGCAGGGCTCGCAGTTGTCCTACCTGGATGGCCCCAAGGTTTCCGCCCCCTCCGAGGACGAAAGCCGTGTGAGGCCGGTGTCCGAACAAGCTCCGGATCGCCATCCTCATCACCCCTCTCCGTACTGAAGAACGGAGTAGGTGCGCCCGCTGAAGCGATCTGTCCGGCTCATCACCCCACACCAGTTCTGACTAGTCCCGTCAATCCTACGCCTGCGTGATGGATCTGTTAACTAATGATGTTCTTGTTACGACCATCGGCCCGTCCGGGCACGGGCTTGACCCTGGCGCGTAGAGGGGTGCTCTGGCCTTAGGGTCCGGCAGCTGTGGCAGTCGGCGCCGCCGACGTGGTGGGTGCCGCCGTGGTTGTCGGTGCCGGCGTCGACGTCCTTCTTGGAGTGGCAGTCGGCGCCCGGGTCGCGGTCGGGCCTGTAGTCGGCCGTGCGGTTGTGCGCGGACGTGCCGTCGGGATCGCGCCCGTCGACGTGGCCACCTGGTCGGCGATCAGGACGCAACCGCTGTCCTCAGCGGTCGCAGCGTTCGCGGTGGCCGCAGGCGACTGTGTCGATGTCTGACCCAGTCCGAGACCGTCGTCGCCGCTGTTCGAACGAGGACCTACATACAAGTTGCCAATCACACCGACCAACCGGCGATCGAGCGACTCCTCGATGTCGGTGCCGAGCAGCCGTCGTGAGAACTCCGTGCTGGTCGTCCAGAAGACTTCGATGTCTTCGTCCCGATCGGCGCTGCATCTTTCGCGCAGCGCCGCGCTCGCGTCCTCGAGACCGATGCGCATGATCCCGTTCACCGGAGGCGTGACGAAGTCGCCCGAAGCGGTTGCTTGCGGAGTCGCGGTTGCCGACGAACCTAACGATCCATCGTCGTCATCGCTGGAAGCTCCGGAGACATCGATCTCCGGTGACTGGCCGACGAGGGCTTGTTCTATCGTTCCGACGAGCTGGAAGTCGCCAACCGCGTTGACGTCGGGACGTGGACTCGATGCGGTCGGTGCCGGCGTGTTGTCGTTCTCATCGTCGCCTCCACCGCAACCCGCGGCTACCAAGAAGAGAGCGGTGGCTGCTACGGCGGCGAGGCGAATCGTTTTCGGGGCGCGCATTTATGGCTCCTGCAGTCGAGGGTCGCGCGAAGGTTACCCCATTAGGCGACGCGCGAAACATCAATAACGGTCACCGGGGCTGCTTACGTCTGAAGCGGTCTAGGAAACGGCGCACTCTGGGGAAGCGTCGGCCGACGAACGCCAACGGTCTTCGGAATTTCCAGGCGCCGCGTATGAGAGGTCCGATCGGTCCAAGAGGGACGCCCGCCGCCGAACCGGTTACTGCTGACATCGTCACCGAACCGGCGGTCGACAGAGTCGATGCAAAGAGTTTTGATCGAAACTCGCCCTCAAGCTTTTCTTCACCCACTCTGCACGCCATCAGCGCTTCAGCGATCGCGTTTGGCGAGTCATCGGTCTTCAGCTTCGCTGCTTTCGCAAGGAAGTCGACAGCCGTCTCTAGCCTCTCCGCACCGGATTGCATGTCCGCTTCCGCTGCTTCCGCAATGTTGGGCAGCTCTTCGCGAAGGATCTCGAGTTGGATTCGCCGAGCTATCGAGCCCGCAGTAAATGGAATTGAAGCAGGAACAGTGTCGTTGTCATCGATAAAGCTCAGTTCCGTTTGAACCGTAAGTGGTCTCCACGCTCGATTGTTTTCGGGGTCGACCGTGGTTCCAGCGATAGTGCGCAACCGTCCCTCCCAGCGTTCCGCCGTGTCGCCTCTCGACACCTGACGAATCCTCAAGGGATCGAGGAGCATTTGCGTGAGGCGCATCGCCGCGTCCAGTCTTCCCCACATCCAGTCGTTCGCGCGCCAAGAACTCTTGTAGAAGGCACCGAAGTGGTTGAGTTGGTTGCCGGCTAGTTTCTCTGTTGACTTCAAACGGTTGTCGTAGCCATTTGGTGTGTCCGCGCTGAGCTCGAGGAGCTTCACCGACAAACCGGGACCCAGCGCGCTCAGGCCAAGGGCCCCATGAACGACAACGAGCCGCAGAAGTCGAGCCAGCACGTTGCTGTCATCCGTGGCCTGAGAATCATCGCTTGGAACAAGAGCTTCGATGGCATTTCTCAACTTGAGTTCAGGCGTTGTTGCTCCAGCGACAATGAGACGCGCCGCGGCAGATGCATTTGCCAGCGCTCGCGCGATGCTTAGGCCGTGGTTGCGTACGACCGTTTTCGTTACGAGAACTTCTTCCGGCGTGATGCCCGCAGCAGTGTCGGTGGCGCGTTTGACTAGTGTCTCGAGGTATTTAGTGTCTGCTTCCTCGTTCTGCTGTAGCTGCTGAATCGTCCCGGAGACATCTTCTCGCCAGTGGTTTCGGTCTTTGGCGCGAACTTCTCGGAGACCGGCCATGGCGTCGGCAACGGACTTGCGAGCATCTATCACGGAGGCTCGTTGCTCGGTCTCCCCGAGCGTCCCGTTCGGGTCTGTAGGCAACGACAGCACTTGACGGAGGAGATCTGCTACCAAAAAAGCAGCTTGTTCGACGGGCTCCAACCCCCAATTCCAGTCTTCAGCGGGCGGGATGTCAGCCCCGCTTGCCGGAAGCGTTGTAGGTACCCAGGGAAGTCCTAAGTCCCCCTCCTCGGATTCGGTTCGCGCCATGACTCTGAAGGCAGCTCGGAGCTTGCTGCGGTTCCACGAAGACGCCGCGTTCGACCGGATTCCGAGCGCAATCTCATCGAGGATGTACTCAATAGATGTATTGATACGCATAGATCTGTAGTGCTGAAAGAGCGTTTCGGGGAGGGATCCCCCGCCATCCAAATCGGGACTGAAACTTGTGATGTCCTCGCGCATTTGGCGTGCGATCGCTGCGACCCTGTTGTACTCACGTAAGTCCTTTAGGTCGCGGCCGATGGTTTCGACTCGCGGCAGCATCAGTGCCGACGTCAAAGTAGCCGCGAGGGTCGGAGGACTTGGTAACCGGCCGTCCGTGCCTGAGTTTGGGCCGACTTGATCCGGGCCGTCGGATGGTGAGGGCGTGACGTATGCGAGAACGCGTCGTACGAGTGGCCCTGGCGGTTGTTCCGCGATCGATTCAAGGACGGGTTGAATCGGTGAGTTCATTAGTGCGCCGCCGTCAATACCGAAGCGTGCCGTTTTGAAGTTCACCACATGTTCCGGGAACGTAATCGCATCCGGCGGATAAGCCGAAGACTTCCCAACGTAGATCGAGCTCGCTTCGAAAGCGCCTGGGAACGAAGCGCTTGTTCGCGCGGCTAACGCAAGACGATCAGCAGTCCCCGGCTGGGCGAAGTCTTTCCACACAACGTCGTTGCGAAACCGGAAAAGCCCCAAATAGCTCTGGTCGCCAACAACCGAGCCGTAATCGTCATCGAACTGTGTCCATTCACCTGTCAGGAGCGTCGTCGTTAGGGTTAGATCAACCCTGTGTCTCGGATCCGCCGAATCAGCAGGGCTAACGCGAGCGAACGCCTTTTTTAGCTCGGGGAGAAAATACTCATCACCGCGGAGAAGAGAAGGCGGGTACTTTTCGAGCGCCGCAGCGCCGACTTTGGTTGCTAAGGAAATGGCGCTGCCCATGTCAAAGCTCCATGTTGAATCTTCTAGGTACGCCGTTAGCCAAACTGCGCTGCCGCTGCCAAATCCCAGCAACACTGGCCACGCATTCTCCTTTTGCCGCGCTTTGTTAAAGACCTTCGATATACCGATCCAGATCCACTCGAATGGTCTGAGTAGCCCCCAGCCAATTTTGTGGATTTTCTTCGAAGCGTTCTCAATGTTCGTTGTGCTCTTGGTTGTGTCCGGTTTTTCGTAGAGGCGTCTTATTCCAGCCAAGCCGATCCCGGCGATAGCCGACAGAATTCCAATCACCAAGGGCCAGGGAAGAACGCCGTATTGCCGCTTAATGCTGACCTGCGCCTGCGCTTCCGGGACTCCATTGCCGCCAAGTCGAGCAACGCCGGTAAAGCTTCCGGTCGGAACCTTGTCTCGAGCCACTGAAAGGGTGAGACGCACGATGGTGTCATCCACTTCAAGGGCCTTCTGAGTTACTGCTCCAATGGGAAGGTCTTGCTTGCCACTCCTGAAAATCCCAAACGCCACCTTCACATTTTTGGGCGGCCTGCACTCAGAGAACAGGAATTCCAGCTCTAGTTCGCGCGCGCCGTCTTGGCTCCTGCCTAGCTCAACCGGGTCGATAGTTGCGGGTCCCTGAACCTTCCCGCCGGCGGGCTCTCCGGTCGGAAGGGTGGTGCCGCACTCGGGAAGCTGAGCTTGAGCTGCGGGCAAAAACGCTACCGAAATTAGAAAGATCAGCCCGAGTGACGCAATGAATTCCGGACAACGACGACGGCAAACCTTGACGACCGTGGTCATGCCTGCCCCTTTCCCCAATGACAACCCCACCCCATTTTTACTCCTTGATTGGTGTCGAAGTCATATGCGCCCTTCGCGATTGGTCAGCCGTTCTAAAGAGACAGCGCGAGCTGCGCCATGGTGCGCGCCGAACGAACGGCGTAATCCTGATAGCAGTTGTTCATCAGGACGTGAACTTCGCGCGCGCTATCGGCGAGGTGTCCAAGGCGCGGCTGCCATTCCTTCAATTCCTTCTTCGAGTAGTCGTAACCGAACTTGTCGTGCACCGAGACGTTTCGTTTCCCCCAGGTGTCGTCGCGTCGTCCGTGGAAACGCACAACCGATAGAGGTGATGTTGCTTCAGCGACGGGCGGGATCGACGTCTTGAAGCCTTGGGGCATGTCTACGCAGACGTACGTTAGGCCGCTGTCGGACAAGAGCTTCAGTGTCCTTTCTTGCATCCGTTCGTCGAGCATCCATCGGTCGTTGCGGAACTCGATCGCGGCGGACACGCCGGGGAGCGCGGCTTCGAGTCGATCGCCGCATTCGATGACGTAGGTGCGGTTCTCACGTGACGGCGGAAACCATTCGGGGAACTGGAACAGGATCGCGCCGAGTTTGTTGGCTTGGCGCAACGGTTCGAGCGCCGCAAGGAAGCGTTCGAACGAGCCGTCCACTACCTCTTTGGGCAGATCGCGCGGATACAAACGCTTCTTCGTCTCCGCAGTTTCTTCTCCGATGAGCTCGCGCAGATCTTTGGGAAGACCACGCATCGTTGCCGGGTGCTGCGTCATCAAAGAGAACGCCTTGACGTTGAATACGAAATCCTCGGGAGTGCGTTCGACCCAAAGCTCTGAGTTCTTCTCAGAAGGCAGTCCGTAATAAGTGGAATCGACCTCGACGATGGGGAAGTTCTCCGCGTAGAACGCAAGCCGCTCGGCCGCCTTGCTCATCCCCTTCGGATAGAAGAGCCCCGGCTCGAGCAGCGACTTGTCCGTCCAGGAAGCAGTGCCGATGCGGATGCCCTGCTCCCGAAAGAGCTTCCATGCGGTCGAGTCGGGCGAAGCTTCGCGCTCTTCTAGTTCGAAGAGATTTGTGTCCTGTGAAGGCGATGGGATTTTCGAGCGCTGCGGCATGAGAAGACCTCATTCAAGTATCGCCAAGTTGGCCGAAATGAAACCGCCGCACGGAGGGCTTCGGGGAGCGTCGTCGGTGGTGGCTGGTACGTTCATTTCTCCTTCCCAGCAGCCTTCCCCCTGAGCTTTCCGGGAGGTCGCGTGCGCCGGTTTTTCTTCTCGCTTCTGCGTGTGCTGCGGCGTCCGGGCAGGCAGCCCCAGTGGGCCCGGATCGTCCGGACGAAGGCCGGCTTGTAGTGGCGGTTCGAGCGAAATCCGCGGGCCGCCGCCGGGGCGTCCTCGAGCGCGAGACGCTCGTCCGGGAGGTCAGCGCCAGGCTGGGCGTCGCGGGCGAGCGAGTCACGGTCGACGGCGTCGAGTCTGCGATCAACGGAGTCCTTTCCGAGCGTCGACTGCGCTGGCAGCCGGAGGCCGCGCGGCGGACGGCGGTGGCCATCGCCGACGAGCTGCTCGGACTCGGCCCCCTTGGTCCGTTGCTCCGCGACCGAACGGTGAGCGAGGTGATGGTGAATTCGTCCGGCGATGTCTTTGTCGAACGGGACGGACGGTTGGAGCGCACCACCGTTCGTTTCAACGACGAGTCGGAGGTGCGGCACCTGATCGAGCGAGCGGTGTCGCCGCTTGGGCTTCGAGCCGATGCCGCGTCGCCGTGGGTCGACGCGAGGCTTGCCGACGGTTCGCGTTTCCATGCCGTTCTTCCGCCCATCGCTTTGGGCGGTCCGGTCGTGACGATCCGGAAATTCGCCGAGGTGCTGTGGACTCTCGACGACTTGATCGAGATGGGATCGATCGACTCCTCGCTAGCTGTTCGTTTGGGCGATGCCGTTGCTTCTCGTGAAAACGTTCTGGTATCCGGCGGCGGCGGGGCCGGCAAGACGACGTTGCTCGGCGTTCTGGCGCGGATGGTTCCTTCTTCCGAACGCGTCATCACCATCGAGGACGCAGCCGAGCTGCGCATGGGAGAACGACATGTCGTCTCGCTCGAGACGCGTCCTCCGAACGTAGAAGGACGCGGAGAGGTGACGTTGCGCGATCTGGTCCGTTGCGCCATGCGTATGCGCGCGGATCGGATAGTCGTCGGCGAGGTTCGCGGACCCGAAGCGCTGGACATGCTTCAGGCGCTCACATCCGGACATGCCGGTTCGATGGCGACGGTTCATGCCGACGCGCCGCGCGAAGCGCTGATGCGTTTGGAAGTGATGGCGCTGATGGCCGCACCGGGGTTGTCCGTTGATGCGGCGCGGCGTCAGGTTGGTTCCGCGATCGATCTGATCGTTCATCTCGCGCGCGACGAAGAAGGAGTTCGGCGTGTCGTTGATGTCACCGAGATTCGCGTTGGTGACAGCGGACCCGTGTTGCGGCGATTCACCAAGAAAGCGTCGTCTTAAATGTTGCGCCAACGTCGCGACTCCTCGGCCGAACTGGTTCCTGCTTTGCATGCGATCGCCGATGCGTTGCGCGGCGGCGAGTCGTTGCGCAGCGCTATCGAAAGAACTGCGGGGAAGGACGGGTCGCCTCTCGCACCCGTCGCCACGGCGCTCGCCGCCGGCCGGCCGCTCGTCGCAGCCCTCCGCGACGAAGCGGCCGTCACGCGAAGCGCAGGCGCTTCGCGTGACGGCGTGAGTGCCGATCTCACTTCGGCGCTGGCTGTCCTTGCCGTCCACGCCGAGGCGGGAGGCGACCCTCTCCCTGCGGTGAGGGCTCTGGCCGCTCGCATAGCGCGCCGCTGTGCGGCGCGCGCGGAGGCCAGAGCCCTCACCACTCAGGCCCGCCTGAGCGGGCGAACGATCCTGCTGCTCACGCCGGCCTTCTTGTTGCTGGTCGGGGCGACGGATCCGTCCGGAGTTGGATCGTGGTTTGGGGATCCCCGGACTCGCTTGTCATTGGGGGCCGGTTTGGTCCTCCAACTGCTCGGCATGTTGTGGATCGGCGCGATCGTCGGTGGCGTTGGCGCTTCCGGCGGTTCGTGGGCGCAGCGTGTGCCGTTCGTTCGGGCAGTGCGCGCGCTGGTTGCGGGAAAAGCTCGTCCGACCATTGATGGGGAAGTCGCGGACGCCGCCGACACCGTGGCCTTTGCGCTCGACGCCGGTCTATCCGCTTCGGCGGCGCTGCAAGCCGTCGCTCCTTATTGCGCAGACGACTTCGGCGAGTCAGTGCAAGCGGCCGTGGCCGACGTTCGCGCACCGCCGCATCAAGCGCTCGATCGCGAAGCACAAGCGTCGAAGAGTACGGCTGCGCGACGTTTCGCCGAAGCCTTCGCGACATCGGCAACGCTCGGTGTCCCGTTGGCACCGGCGCTGCGAACGCTGGCGGACGACGTGCGCGACCGAAGATCGGTAGAGCTTGCCGAAGACGTTCGTCGCGCAAGCGTGCGTGTGCTCGTCCCGCTTGGTGTCGTGATCCTTCCCGCTTTCGTCCTGGCGTGTCTCGTGCCGCTCTTCCTCGGCGGCCTGGAAGGCATCGCCGGCTAGTCCCACAACCGAAAGGAGAAATGAATTGCAGAGATTGAGGCGTTTACGTCTTTCCCTCGGGAGACGCGTGATGGAGCTCGCCGCACGGCTGGGTGGATGGACGGAAGGTTCACTTCATCGTTTGCGCAGCGACGCCGGACAAACGGTCGCCGAGTACGCGCTCGTATTACTGGTGGTTGCGGCCATCGCCGTCGCATTCTTGATCTGGGCCAAGTCGTCCGGGAAGCTCGATCAGTTCTTCAACCTGATCTTCGACAAGCTGCTCAACAGCGTCGACGAGTCCGGAGCTTAACCCTCCGTGCGAAGCGATTCAGGGCAGGCGACCGTCGAAGCAGCATTGACGTTTCCCATCGTCCTGATCGCCTTGTTGTTGATCGTGCAGGTCGGCATCGTCGTGCGGGACGCCCTCGCGCTTTCTCAGGCAGCGCGCGAGGGCGTCCGCACGGCGGCGATCTCGGCCGACGACGAAAGGACCGTCGATTCGATAAGGAATTCGGCCGGACCGCTCGCCGCCGACCGGATCGAGATCGTCATCGAGCCCGTGGCGCAGGAACGGACGCGAGGTCGTCCCATCGCGATCCGTCTGCGCTACGCCGAAAGGCTGCGCATCCCGATCGTGTCGCGCATCGTCGACCTCGAGCTTCCGCTGACGGCTTCGGCCACGATGCGAATGGAGCGCGCGCACGCTGGTCCGAGCCCGCGGCCGCCTTGAACGACGATGGCTTTGCTTCGGCGATCATGCTCGCGTTGCTCGCACTCGCTGCCTTGATGTGTCTGGCTACAGCAGACGCCGCCAATGTTCTCCTAGCCCGTGCGCGCGGCCAAACTGCGGCGGATGCGGCAGCTCTGGCCGCAGTCGCCGCGCAACTCTCCTCCGGCGAAGAGAAACCGGAGGAGGCGGCATCGGGTGTGGCCGCCGCGAACGGCGCAGTTCTCGAGGAGTGCGATTGCCCCAACCATGGGGGCCGAGCCGCCGTAACCGTTTCCGTTGCTACTCGCGTGCACTTGCTCGGCGTGGCTCCGAGCGAGATCCGTCGGCGCGCGGAGGCGTCTTTGGATCTCGGCCGCCTGTTCGAACCGCCCGCCGAGTAACTCCATCAAGGGCTCCATCCAGGGGGTTGGTCTTGGCGGGACATACAGCGAACGTCGCGGAGAATTGATTCCAGGCGACCAAAGGGGGACTCGATGCCTTTCGTCGGTGACAGCGACGTAGCAGTCAAGCAGGTCGGTGACAACGATTGGGAGCTGCTATCCAAGCTCGTGTATCAGGGGAACTACGAGGAGTTCACCATTCCTGTTGGGATGGGGACCGACTTCGCGTCGGTTCCTCGTCCCTTCGTTTGGTTCATCCCTCGCTACGGCAAATACACGCGCGCGGCGATCCTGCACGACTATCTGTGGCGCGTTAAGGCCCTAAACGGCGAGATCTCCTGGGCCGACGCCGACGGACTCTTCCGTCGCACGTTGCGTGAGCTCGATGTCGCGTTCCTGCGTCGCTGGATCATGTGGTCGGCCGTCCGTCTCGCGAGCATGGTGAAGAAGCAAGCAAAGAAAGGACGGTTCGCTCAGATCCCCCGCGCGTTGCTCTGCGCGCTGATCGCCATCGTCGTCGTCGGCCCGCCGGCGATCGTGATCGTTGCCTCGCTAGCGGTGTTCTGGGTGATCGAGTGGATCGCGTTCGGATTGCTGAAGGCTTGGAGCTATCTCAAGTCGCAGTTCACGAAAGCTCCGCCACCGGTCGAGGTGAACGCGCCGAGCATCCGGATGAAGCTTTAGCGCTAAGAGATAAGACGGTCCCGCAGCGCGAGAACGACCGCTTCCGTCCGGCTGGAAGCGCCCATCTTCGCGAGCACTCGCGAGACGTGCGTCTTAACCGTGTGCACGCCGATCCCGAGGCGTCGCGCGATCTGCTTGTTCTCTAGTCCCGAAGCAAGCAAACGAAGGATCTCTTTCTGGCGCGGTGTGAGGGAACCGTTGCGCTCTCGTCCGTTGGCTGCGATCCGCTTGGCAACGACTTGCGCTGCATCGGGATGAAGAACAGTGTCGCCCGCGGCCAACCTCTGAAGAGCCGTTCCGAGCTCGGCAACGGAGATGTCCTTCAACGTGTATCCGTCCGCGCCCGCTTCGAGAGCGGTTTCCACCTGCATGTGGGACGCGCGCTCGGCCAGAAGCAGAACGCGAGCGGCGGGAGATCCCTTCTTCAGCATTCCGATCACGCGCATGTTCTCGTCCGCGGCGAGCTCGGCATCGAGAACGACAATGTCCGGTGCGTATTCGTCCGCCATGCGCTGTCCGTCGGCGGTAGCCGCTGCGTGCGCCACGACCTGGACGCCTTCGATCGACTCGAGCAGGCGCACGAGACCAAGTCTGGGCAAGGCGTGGGGTGAGACGAGGACTACTCGTACTTCCCGGTGGCCGTTCTGGCTCCTGCGAGCGGGGGATCCCATGCCGAAGTCGCTCCTTTGTCCGTACAGACTTCGGCGGCCTTCGAGTCCTACTTGAGCGTCGGCGCCGGGGAGCTAATCGGACGGTGACTGGGGGGCGAACCGGCGGCGCGTCACATCGCCCCTGAGCAGGGCATCTGAGGTCTGTGCGAACGCCGTGGCCCCACCTCCTACTTCCCACGCGGCGAGGTCGGCCTCGGTTCTCCACTCGGAAAGGACGATCCAGCTGGGGTCATCGTCGGCTGCTCGCGCGGCATCGGCCCACAGCGCTCCGGGGGCCGCGCGCATCGCTTCGAGCATCACAGCGACGATCTCGCCGAACGCGTCGGCGCTCTCCGGTGCGACCGGATGCCTTTCGAAGGCCAGGACGGTGGCCAACCGCTACAGGTTCTGGGGCTTGTCGCCAAGAGTGGCGCGCAGGGTTTGGCGGTCGCCGTCGCGCACGACGACGAGCGATACCTGTTCCCCGACGCGATGCTCGCGTATGGCGACGATGAGATCGTCCATCGTTTCGATCTTTTCCCCATCGAAAGAAACGACGACGTCGTTCTGCTTCATCCCGGCTGAGTCGGCCGGACCGCTGCGTACGACTTCCATGATGAACGCGCCTTGAGCGACACCGAACTGTTCCTCGACTTCGGGAGTGATGTTCGCGCCGCTGACTCCGAGCCACGGATGTGTTGCACGTCCCGAATTGATCAGCTCTTCGGCCACGGCAACGGCGACGTCGATCGGGATCGCGAAAGCAACACCTTCGGCTCCCACTTCGGGACTCGCGCCGATCGCCGAGTTGATGCCGATGACGGAACCTTCGGCATCGATCAGCGCGCCGCCGGAGTTCCCCTGCGTTACCGGCGCATCGGTTTGGATCATGTCGATCAGCGGACCGCCACCTCCAGGACGGTCGACCCGACGTCCGAGAGCCGAGATTATGCCGGCCGTCACCGATTGCTCGAGTCCAAGAGGAGAGCCGATCGCAACGGCGAGCTCGCCGACCTGAACTGTCTTGACGCTTCCGATCGCGGCCGCGGGGAGACCGTCCTTATTGACTTTGATCACCGCGACATCGGTCTCGGCATCGTTGCCGACGACGGTGGCGGGCAATCTCTGACCGGACGCGAGCGTCACCTCTATCTCGTTCGCATCTTCAACCACGTGGTTGTTCGTGATGATGTGTCCGTCGGAGCGAATGATCACTCCCGATCCAGTGCCGGCAACTTGAACGTTTCCGAGGATCGTTGCGCTGTCGGCCGCCACGTTGATGTTGACAACCCACGGACGTGCACGCGATGCGATGTCGACGACGCCGGAAACGGTGTCGTTGTCACCGTCGGCGCTTTGCACGACGCGCCTTTCGACGGCCGGATCGTCATCGGCAAGTCTTGCGACCGGGTATGCGACGGCGGCCGCAACTATCGCGCCGACGATCGCTCCGATCAGTCCGGCCCGCAGCGTTCCGGAGTTCTTGGGCGAGCGGTCCACCGGCTTTGACGTCCGGCCCTCGAAGGTTTGCTCGACCCACTCACCGGTGCGTGGATCCCAAACCGGGCCGGCGTCGCCGGTGTCGACGGGCAGCTCCTCAGTCGACGCTCGCGGCGTAGTCCGCCAGTCGTCGCCCAGCTGCTCGGTCACGTCGTCGTCGCGCGAACTCATGGCCAGCGTCCTTCTGAGATGTCGGAGTACGCCTACCTCGAAACCGTACAACGCCACAGGAGGTGCGGGAGTTGGCCGATCAAGGTTTTAGGAACTTCCTAGGAACCACGGATACTACAAAGCGCTGTGCCGCCACCTATCGAAGTGCCATCACCGGAAGCAGACGAGCTTGTAGCCGCAGCGATCAAAGGCGATACGGGCGCATTCGCTTCTCTGTTTACGATCACCTTCCCATCCGTTTACCGGTACCTGTATGGGCGCTGTGGCGACGTGTCGCTCGCAGAGGATCTCGCGCAGGACACTTTCCTTCGTGCCTTGCGCGCAGTGAGGACGTCCTTCAAAGGCAAGTCGGGTGAGTTCCTCGCGTGGACGATCAGGATCGCCCGCAACCGCTTTCTGGACCACGTCAAATCCGGAAGGGTTCGCTGGGAAGTAGTGGTCGAAGAAACGCCAGTGATCTTCGACAAGTCCAACCCGGAAGCCGAAGCGTTGGCCAGCGTGGAGGGCGCGGATCTAAAGAAAGCCCTATCGCGTCTGACGGGCGATCAACAGGAGATCCTCTACCTCCGTTTCTTCCAGGGATTGCAGATAGCCGAGGTCGCCGCGGCTACCAGCCGCACGGAAGGGGCGGTCAAGGCCATGCAGTTCCGGGCCTTGCGCGCGCTGGCCAGGGTTTTGCGAACCGAAGGGTTCGAACTGGGAGGTGGGGAGTGAGGTTGCCCGAACCTGGTGACCGTCTAGCTCGTTCCCAGTACAGTGGGGCGGTCCTCCACGGGACTGCGATGTGCGCAGTGTGGACGTCCGGGGGTATCCAAAGGACATTCGATGAGCGATCCGGAAAAACCAGCGCGGGGTCGTCCGGCTTCGAGAAGGCCGAACGGCAACGGCAAGGACTCGAAGGCCGCGCCGGCCAAGCCGGTCAAACCGCTGCCCGCCTGGCGTCAGAAGCTGTATCGGGTCCCGGTACTCGGGACGATCGCTTACGTCGTCTGGCCACCGCGAACGTCGGCCAGCGTCGTTCGTCGCTCGTTCTCGGCCGCTCTCGCGATCGTGGCCATCCTCGGGATCGGCATGGCCGCCTACCCATGGGCCGGCGAGAGCTATCCCTTCTTCTATCGGGTACCGGTCGAGAAGCTCATCGAGTGGTCGAACTTCCTGAGCGACATGCAGACCAACCGTCTGCAAGACAAGCTCGCTGCGGAGTTCGATTCGCTGGACTCGCTCAGTCGCGGAGAAGGCAAACCGCTCACCCGTATCCAGATCCCGGCCATCGATGTGACGACGATCGTCGTCAACGGAACGTCGCCGTCGGCTCTCAAGGCTGGCGCCGGCCACTACCCGAGCACACCGCTTCCCGGAGCCAAGGGGAACATGGCCATCGCCGGTCACCGGACGACCTTCGGCCGTCCCTTCAACAAGATCGACCGGCTGAAGGTGGGCAACCGGATAGTCCTGACCACACCGGTGGCCCGCTACACGTACCGAGTCTCCCGAGCGCCTTTCATCACGCATCCGTACGACTGGTCTGTCGTCTCCAAGACCGACGACGCCGTGCTAACGCTGACGACCTGCCATCCCAAGGGCAGCGCCAGGCAGCGGTTGATCGTGCGGGCCGAGCTCACAAAGACCGAGGCGCGGCCCGGCCCGGCCGCCTAAGGATCTCCCTCAAGCCCCTTTCCGAGGGGTACCTCGAGGGCCCCTCGATCGTTGAGTCAAGTGGGAAGGAACCCACATGATTTCGCGCATCCGTGAATACCGCCGTGCACGGGCCCTCCAGGGGGCCTTGGACGCCTATGAGCGCCTGGTTGTGCAGGGCTTTGACGAGGCGGAGGCGAGGGCGACGATCGCGGATCAGGCCAGGCTTGATGGGACGGACTCCGCGATCTTCGCCCTGGCCGCCCGCCTCCAGGTGTCCGCGGCGCAGATGCCCGAGCCCAGCCCGAAGTCGGTCGAGGCCTTCGCCCGCCGCCTTAGGGCCGAGCCGGTGCCCGAGCGGCCGAGTCCTTGGGGCAGAGCGCTTGCGCAGCTTGCGATGCCCAGGCCACGCTTCCAATTCGCGCCGATGGCCGCCGCAGCGGCCGTCGCGGTCTTCGCCGTTCTGTTGATCCCGGGACTGAAAAGCCTTCCCGGCGACACCTTGTACGGGTTGAAGACGGCGTCCGAGAGCACGCGGGTTTTCATCTCCAGCGGTACCTCCGAGGCGCGTGTTCGGATCGGGCTGGCCGAAGAGCGTTTAGAGGAGGTCGACGGTCTGCTCGAGCGCGCCACGAACCAGCAAGCGTTCGGCGGTGCCGGAACCTACGCCGCGGCAGCCGGAGCCATCTACGACCCCGAGCTCGTGAAGCTGGTGGGTGAGACGCTTTTTCGGGCCGGTCAGCAGATCGTGGCTGCAGCTCAGATCTTGATCGCTACCCCGACCGCCACGGCGACGGACCTGGCCCAGTTGGTAGCCGTTTCTCGTCAGGGTCAGCAGGTGGCCGAAACCGCGGCCGTTCAGCTGCCGACGGTGGAGCCGCCCGCACGAAACACGGCCACGACCTTGGCTCGCGTCGAGGCGCAGGCCGAAGCCGTCCGAAAACTGGGCACACCGGCGACGACTCCGGGTCCGTGCCCAACCGTCACTCCGGCTCCGGTCCCGACAACGACTCCGGTACAGTCGCCTACGCCGACGCCGTCGCTTGACTCGACCCCGGCACCCATACCGACGGCCAGCCCGACGCCTGCGCCGTGCGTATCGCCCACGCCGTCAGCCACTCCCACGCCGGTCCCCGCCGCGCCGCCCGAAGGCACGCCGGCTCCGCCCGTGGAATCTCAGGCGCCGTTCGCCGAGGGCGAGCCCTCCGAGGACGGGAACCCGGACGACCAGGCCAGCGTTCAGAGTGCAGATCAGGGATCCGCGGTCATCCCCGCGGGTTGAGCTTCCTCGTGAGAGACTTTCCAGCTGCATGAGCGACCTTCGGCCCCCACGGGCAAAACCGAATAACGCATGAAGCGCCTGGTTCGAGCTCTGGCCGTAGCCGGCGTGGTCGCCGCATCCTCCTATTTCGGGTCGCCGGTCGACGCCAACCACGGCATCGCGTTCGTCGATTGCTCCGCCGAGCCGACTCCTGCTCCGACTCCATCAGACCTACCGCCACCCCCGAGTGCGCTGCCTACGCCGACCCCAACGCCCAAGCCGACTCCGACGCCCGTCCCGCAAGATTGCACACCTGCTGAAGGAGAGAAGATCGTCGGCGTTCGAGACGTGCGCTTCGGTGTGAACGCCGCAGGACACAACGTTGACTACGTTCGCCTTTCGATCCTTGCCGATGAAGGAGCAGTCAAGAGCGCGAACGGTGGAAATCCGGTTTTTGAGCCGACGCCCCAGGACGAAAACATTCAGCTGTACGACTACTCCTGGGACTCGGTTAAGACGACGCCACTCAACGGGAAATACAAACTGCACGTGGCCGTAGGCGCCAGGCCGACTGTTGGCGCGGGCCACGAGTCGACAGAGGATCGGACGAATCTCCGCGTCGACAATCCGCCCTTGGCCGTCGCTGCACCCACCATCGTCGCTACTACTACGGCCACCAACACGATCAAGTGGAACAAGGCCAAGGAAGCCGACGTTCAGTCGTACACCGTGTACCGCGCGCAAACCAAGGATGCGAAAGCTGCCCCTTCTGCTGACAAGCTCAAGCCGATCGCAGTTGCGACGACCACCGAATATCGCGACACCAAAGTTGGTGAAGGTGTGTTCTGGTACGCGATACGAGTGACGCGTCGAAGTGTTGTCACCCCCGAAGAGGGCATCAGCTCGCCGCTGAGCAAGATCTCGTCTGCCGCAACGGTGAAGGCGGCGCCGACGGCAGGCCCCGGTTCTACGCGCCGGACGATTCCGTACCGTCAGTTGTCGACGGTGCGCGGCAGCGGCCGTCCGCCACCCGTTCCCGACGCGCCCTACTCGGCCTATCTGCCTTACGACGATGCTCCGGAGAGTGGTTCGACCGAAGTAGAGGAACCCGGAGAGGACCCCCGCGGTCCGGTACTTCCCGTCGCCGTGGGTGCGTTCTTAGTTTCATCGGCGCTCGCACTGGGGCGCATGCCGTACTAGCGTCCGACTCTTGCGACGCCGAAGCGTAGCGTAGGCGCGTGGACGAATCGTTCGCGCAAACCATCGCCGAATACTGGTCCGGTAGTGGAGGACTGGTTCCGCGCGGACCGCGAAGCCTTCTTGCCGTCGTTCCCGTCACGCTCGCGGAAGTGGAACGTAGAACGGGGGCCCGTCCTTCTTATGGTTCGGACTACTGGCGTTTAGAAGTCAGCGGACGATTCCTGCGATCGGGTGGTCTCGTCTATCCGGGTGGGGTCCCCTATCCCGACGAGTTGCGCAGTCGCACCGCGGTGATCGCCAACGAGGTTTGGCTTTACGTCGACGATGACGGCGATGTGCTCGGCACCTATTGGTGGCCCGACGCGTTGCGACGTCCCATCGCCGCGCAACCCCGTGCGGACTTCGACGACGATCAGATCGTCCATCCATCCGATGCGAAGAAGCGCTTCCGGTTCGTGTTGAAGTGCCCGACCCTGCCGGCTTGGGAGCCGACGGTCACCGTTTGCGTTTCCGATCAGGAAGCGGTCGTGCTTTGCGCAAAGGGTGGTGTTTTCCCGGAGCCCTTGAACGAGATGGTGGTCTTCGCCAAAGGCGGCCTGGGTGTGCGGCAACGCTTGGAGGTTCGTCCGGATCTGGATTCGTTCCTCGAAACGAATTCGCCACCCTTCCGTCCGATGCGCATCGGTTCGGCGCAAGGAGTCGGACGCGACGTGGGCCGCGCCCTCGGCCCTCAGACGTGGCCGTGGCCGTCTGAGCTTCGATGGTGGGACATGGGGGTTTCCTACGAGATGAAGTCCTTCCTTCCGCTGGCCGCGCTACAGGAGGTTGGGGCCTCGGTCACCGACTGGGATCCGGACTCCGTAGTAACGAATCCGTAGCGGCGCGTCAGTATGCATGTGTGATGCGGCGAGTGGTCGCTCTGCTTGGAGCGCTGATGTTCTTGGTTCTGGCTGCCTGCTCCGGGGCGGGGGGCGAAGAGCGAGTCGTGCGCGTCGACTTCAAGCACGACGAGTTCGCGAGCCACTACTGGCGATACTTCCCAACCACCGTGTACGCACAGCCCGGCGATACCGTCGTTTTCCGCCAGGAGTGGACGGGCGAGCCGCACACCGTGTCGTTCGGATCCGCGCTCGACGATCTCTCTAAAGACCTCCAAGAGCTCGAGGAGGAGTTTTCGACCAGACCCGACACTCCCGAGGAGGAAGCAGCCGGGTTCCAGCGCTACAAAGAGCTGACGGAAGGGCTCGTCCTCGATCCCTACCTCGATGCGAACGCGCCGACTACAGCCAAGCCTTGTTATCTGGAGACCGGCAGTCCCGAGCGTTACCGTGACGCGACCTGTCCGCAGCGCGAGCAGCCTTTGTTCGACGGAAAGCAGTCCTTCTACTCGAGCGGCTTCATCGCGCCTTTGGGTCCGGAGGGCAACGTGTTCCGCGTGCCGCTGTCGGATGAGATCGACCCCGGGACGTACAGCTTCTATTGCGTCATCCATTTCCAATCGATGCAGGGCAGTCTCATCGTTGCCGAGCCCGGCGAAGAGATTCCGACCAACCGCGAGCAGAGCCGGACCGCGCTGGATCAGATCGAGGCGCTGGCTACGCCTTTGCGCGAAGCATTCGAGGACATGAAGGCCGGCCGCGCCGAGACGGACGGGGAGCCGATACGCGGCGCTATCGCGGGATACCACGCCGGCGATGAGTTCACCGTCGCGGTCGACGAGTTCGTGCCGAACAAGATCTCGGCTCGCGTGAACGAGCCGGTCAGCTGGACGGTGATCGGCGCACACACGATCTCTTTGGACGTACCGAGGTTCGTTCCCGTCTATCAGGTGAGCGACGACGGCACTGTTGAGCGAAATCCCGTGGTCGATAAGGCTGCCGGCGGTTCGCCCGATCCGCCGCCGCCCGACTTCTCGTCCGGACCTATCGATATCGACGGAGGCACGTGGGACGGTGACGGATTCTTCTCGTCTGGACTTTTGGCGGGCGAGCCGACCTCGACGTACACGGTGCGCGTCTCGAAGGCAGGTGAGTATCGCTTCGCGTGTCTCGTCCACCCCGACATGGTCGGGACGCTCGAGGTGACGGGCTGACCTGCGTCAGCGTTTGACGGCGGCCATCGCCTTTTGGATGGCGTCCGCCGGCGAAGTGACGCGTTGGATCGGTATGTCTAGATCGCCGCGCGCGAGCTCCCACGTCTCGTAGCCGATCACCGGGACGCCGAGACGAAGCGCGAAAGCGATCTCGGAGAGTGTTCCGAATTCGCCGCCGATCGCGATCAGTGCGTCGCAAGCGTTGACGATCACGGTGTTGCGCGTTTCGCCCAGGCCGGTTGCTATCGCGACGGTGTTGTATTCGTTTCCGTCCTGCGGATTGTTCGACGGAAGGACGCCGATGGCCGTTCCGCCTTCGCTGGTGGCGCCCCGCGCCGCCGCTTCCATGACGCCGCCGAGGCCGCCGGTGATGAGGACGGCTCCGGCCTGCGCGATCAGTCGTCCGACTTCTTCGGCCGCGGCGAGCGCGTCGTCATCGGCTGTTGAACCGCCGCAAACGGCGATGTAGGTGGGCTCGGAACGAGTCGCAGTCATCGGCCGAGGATGAGATCGAGGACGCGCACAGCACCTTCCTTGTGCAGCGGCTCGTTCCAGTTGCCGCACTTCGGCGACTGAACGCAAGCCGGACAACCGGTCGCGCAGGGGCAGTCGTGAACGTGAGCTCTCGTCGCCGCAAGATGATCGGCCGCCACTTCGTAACCGTGATTGGAGATCCCTGCTCCCATCGGATAACCGTCGTAGATGAAGATCGTCGGGTCTTGCGTGTCGGGGTGGAAGTTCGTGGACAGTCCGCCGATGTCCCACCGGTCGCACATTGCAAACACGGGAAGGATCCCGATCGCGGCGTGCTCGGCGGCGTGAAGGGAGCCGAGCAAGGCGTCGTCACCTTCGAGGTCGCGCATGATCCGGAACAGACGTTTCTCGGGGATCACGTACCAAACAGCGCGAGTGACGAGGCGTTGCGGTGGCATGTCTAGTTCGCTTCGCTCGATCACCTCC
Organism: uncultured Actinomycetes bacterium; assembly: GCA_963766295.1. GTDB lineage: Bacteria > Actinomycetota > JAICYB01 > JAICYB01 > JAICYB01 > JBBDRJ01. The sequence continues at coordinate 627,630 of CAVXYW010000001.1, forward strand.
CCGCCGGGAAGCCGCCGGCGTTGATAACCGATCACCTGCTCGGTCACCTCGACCAGACCGCGTCCCAGCCCGCATACGCCGATCTTCGATTCAGCCTCGGTGGCAAGCAGGACGAGATCGGTGTCGGACTTGGCCTGCGTGTACTCCTCGGCATCATGCGGATCGACGACGGCAACACGGTCTTCGACGACCAAACGCTGGACGCGATAACTATCTCCCTGATGGAGGTAGATGGCGCCCTCGTGGACCGTGGCGTGCGCGCGCGAGGCGTCGACGGTTCCGATTAGCCGTCCGGTTCCGTCCTCCACGATCCGGAACGGGTGGCCGCCGGCAGAGCGGATGTCGACGGCCGGCGCCGGCGGATGCGCACGTGACCAGTAGAGGCGGCCCCGGCGTTCGCGGAGATCGCCGTGCTCACCAAGCTCGCGCGTGATCGCCGCGAACGCCTCCCCGCCGATGACCGACGCGTCGGTGTCCCCCTTCGCATCAAGAGGAACTTCGTAAGCCGCGCATCCAAGGTGCGGCGCCAGGATGTGCGGGTTGTCCGGATTTACCAGTGCGGCTTCGTGCGGCTTGGCGAAGAAGTCGTTGGGGTGCTGCGTGTAGTACTGGTCCAAAGGTTCGTCTTGCGGAACGACCACAGCAAGCGAGGGCTGTCCGGCGCGTCCCGCACGTCCGGCTTGCTGTCTTGCGGAGGCAACCGTTCCCGGGAACCCGTTGAGCACGACGGCGTCCAGGCCGCCGACGTCTATCCCGAGCTCGAGTGCGTTGGTCGCCGATACGCCGGGGTAGCGTCCTTCTTGTAGTCCCTGCTCGATGTCGCGACGTTCCGATGCGAGGAATCCTGCGCGGTACGCGACGATCTCACGAGTCTTGCCGTTGTCCTTGCCGCGGGCGTATTTGGCGACGAGCTCGGCTCCCACGCGCGTCTTGGAGAAAGCCAGAGTCCGGTAGCCGGCCTTGCCGACGAGCTCGGCCATGAGCTTGGCGGACTCGACGTTGGACGAACGGCGGCGTCCGTCGTCGGCGTCCGAAAGGTACGGCGGGTTCCAGAAGGCGACGTGGCGTTCTCCGATCGGAGCTCCGTCGTCGGTGACGGCTCCCACTTCAACACCGCAAAGCATCGACGCATGCTCACCCGGGTTGCCGATGGTGGCCGACGCGAGCGCGAATGTGGGATGCGAGCCGTAGCGCGCAGCAATGCGACGTAGACGTCTCATCACCAACGCCACGTGAGAGCCGAACACTCCGCGCAACACATGCGCTTCGTCGATCACGACGAAGGAAAGGCGGCTGAACAGGCCGCGCCACAACGCATGGTGGGGAAGGATCCCAACATGCAGCATGTCGGGATTGGTTAGGACCAGATTCGCTTTGCGTCGGATCGATGCGCGTACAGATGTCGGAGTGTCTCCGTCGTATGTGTCGGCGCGCACTTCGTCCAGCTCGAAGCGGCTTATCTGTCGAAGCTGGTCTTGAGCAAGAGCTTTGGTGGGCGAAAGGTAAAGCGCGACACCGCCGCCCAGCAGGGCTTCGATCACGGGAACGTGGTATGCGATCGTCTTGCCCGATGCGGTTCCGGTAGCAATGACGGTGTGATGGCCGTCGCGGAGCCGGTCGATGGCGGTTGCCTGATGTGAGTACAGGTCGGCGATGCCGCTCGATCGAAGAGCACTTTCGAGGACGGCCGGCAACGGGCGCGCCAGCTCTGCGTAGCGGGGCTCACGCTCCGGCATCGTCCGATGCACAGCGAGCTGACCCTCGTAGTCGTCGCGACGCTGGAGATCTTCCAGGAGCGCCGATGGGTCCATACGCATGAGCCTAGAATCTGGTGATGCCAAGAGCGCTAATAACCGGCATCACGGGGCAAGATGGCCACTACCTCTCCGAGCTCTTACGCGGGAAGGGGTACGACGTCTTTGGTCTCGTGACCGGACAGCACGATCCTCGGTTCGATTCCCTTATGGACGAGCAGCCGTATGTCGAAGCCGTATCCGGGGACCTACGGGACCTCCCATCTCTGATCGCAGCGATCGAACAAGCGCAGCCCGACGAGGTCTACAACCTGGGCGCTATCTCTTTCGTTGCCCTTTCCTTCAAGCAAGCGGAGCTGACGGCCGAGATATCCGGCCTTGGTGTTCTGCGCATGCTCGAAGCCATACGGATCGTCGGCGGAGCTGAGAACAACCCGATCCGCTTCTATCAAGCGTCGTCCAGCGAGATGTTCGGGAAGGTCCGGGAGGTTCCACAGACGGAGGCCACTCCGTTCCATCCTCGAAGCCCGTACGGAGTGGCAAAGGTCTTCGGCCACCACATCACTGTGAACTACCGCGAGGCGTACGGACTCTTTGCCTGCAGCGGGATCCTTTTCAACCACGAGTCTCCGCGGCGCGGTCCCGAGTTCGTAACGCGGAAGATCTCGAAAGCCGTCGCTCGGATCTCTCTTGGTCTCCAAGACGAGGTTGCGCTCGGGAACCTGGACGCCCGTCGCGACTGGGGCTATGCGCCGGACTACGTAGAAGCGATGTGGATGATGCTGCAAGAGGAACAGGCGGACGACTACGTCGTAGCAACGGGCGAGACACACTCCGTGCGCGAGTTCCTCGAGCTCGCCTTCGATCACGCAGGTCTCGGCGATTGGTCGCGCTACGTGAAGAGCGATTCACGTCATCTTCGTCCCGCCGAGGTCGATCACTTGGTCGGAGATTCAACGAAGGCACGCTCCAAGCTCGGTTGGAAGCCGAAGGTCGGCTTCGAGGAGCTGGCGCGCATCATGGTCGACGCGGATCTAAAGGCAGAACGCGACCGGATCTGACCTACAGGATCGCGTCGTCCTTGATGCGATCGAAGACGTCCCGGGCGCCTTGACCGACGACCACGATGCTCGCCCCGCCGGCCGACCCCGTTCCGGCCGGGATCACGACGTTCCTGACGCTTCCCGGATCGATGTGGCGGCCGAGCTGCGCGAGCCTGATCAGGTCGCTTGCTGGAACGTTGGCTTCGACCAGTGCGCCGAAGGTCGTTAGATACTTCGCCAGGGATATGGGCGAAGCGGTGTCCTTCCGGAACTTGCTCAACGCGGCCAGCAACAAGCGGCCCTGGTTCTCTGAACGGCCGAAGTCTCCGCCCGGGATGCTCTTACGAGCCCTCGAGAAAGCCAGAGCCTCTGCGCCGTTCAGCTTTCGCGGTCCCTTGCCGAAGTGTGCGCCCGATGCGTTGTCCGACATCGGGTACGGGATGTCCACCTCGATTCCGCCGAGCCGGTCGACGAGATCTCGGAAGCGGGAGAACTCGACGAGAGCCCAGTAGTGGAAGTTGATCCCGGTGAACTGAGAAACCGTTTGGACGACGAGCTCGGGCCCCCCGAAATACAGCGAGGCGTTGATCTTGTTCGAACCTCGCCCGGGGATCGGAACATACGAGTCGCGAGGGATGCCGACGATCGTTCCTTTCCCGGAATCAGGATCGATCGCGACCACATGCAGGCTGTCGGCGCGTCCGCCCCTCGGATTTCCTTCGCGAACATCACTGCCGATGACGAGCACGAACAGTGGCTTCTTTCCCAAGGGTTCGGTGAAGCTCGCGCTTGCCGTGCGGTTCAGCTGGATGGCCGGCACCGTGGGTTCGGGTTCAGAGCGCCAAACCGACGTGAGTATGCCGATGATCACTGCGGCAAGGGCGACCAATGCGACGCGTTTCATCTTGCTTCCCCGGGTGATGGGCTGGGGAGCGCTTTCGTCTCTAGGTCGAGATCGAAGGCAAGCAAACGCCAGCCATCTCCCGCCATCTTCAGGACGAGAGTTCCCGTTTGCTTGACGCTGGCGACCTCTTTGTCCTCATCGATCAAAGCTGCGCGCGCGTTCAGAACGATCTCGAGGACGGCCTCGACGGGTCTGTTCTTGTTGGTCGTGACTGTCCCGCGATAGGTAAGTTCTCCGCTCGATACGGTCAGTTTGGGTCCGATCTCGAATACGTCGGGATCGGAGTTCAGGGACTTCCGCGACCCAGCAGTGAGCAGGTGGCTGATCCGGCTGACGCTGGTGAACGGCGATGGAGTCGCCGTAGCCGCCGCCGGCACGAAGGCTTGTGTGTAAACGAGATCCAGGAAGATCTCCAGGTCCTTCGCCAGTTGATCGCGGCGCGAGGAGGGCAGATCCGGAACGGTGGCCAGCTCTTCTGTTTTCACTCTGATCCCGCGGACCTTGGTTGCTTCCTCCTTTTCAGTGGGCCTAGCGATAAGTATGAGAGGAACAACGGCAATGCCAAGCGTGACGACAACGGTCGCCGCGACAGTCAGCGCAAATCCTCGGGCTCGATGCATGGGAAGGAGGGCCGAGCCTAGCGGGTCACGTTCGGAGTGGCATCCACTAGAGGCGGGCGCCCAGAGATTATCCTCAAGCCACGGCCGGCGTAGCGCGGCCGACAGGGATGATCTTCGGCCGAATGCGGACCACAACCAGATGCCATCAGATCTAGCCGTAATAGGAAGGAACGTTTCGAAGCGCTTCCGTCTCTATCACGAGCGGCCGCGTTCACTCAAGGAACGATTGGTCAACCTGCGCGGGGCGAGATTCGAAGAGTTCTGGGCACTCGACGACGTGTCCTTCGAGATCGCGCAAGGCGAGTCTTACGCCATCGTCGGTGCCAACGGATCGGGCAAGTCGACCCTTCTCAAGTGTCTAGCCGGGATCTTGCGTCCGGAGCGCGGAGAGATTTCGACGCACGGACGCATGGCGTCGTTGCTCGAGCTGGGCGCAGGCTTCCACCCCGATCTGACCGGGCGCGAGAACGTATTCCTCAACGCGTCGATCCTGGGCCTGACCAAGAAGGAAACCGAACGCTCTTTTGACGAGATCGTCGACTTCGCCGAACTCGAGTCGTTCATCGACATGCAGGTCAAGCACTACTCATCCGGTATGTACGTGAGGCTCGGCTTCGCCGTTGCCGTGCACGTCGATCCCGAGATCCTTCTCGTCGACGAGGTACTCGCGGTCGGTGACGAACGGTTCCAGCGCAAGTGTTTGGACCGCATCGCTGCCTTCCAGAAAGAGGGACGAACGATCGTGCTCGTTACCCATGCCATGGACATGATGCGCAGGGTTGCGACGCGCGCCATGTTCTTGGACAAGGGCAAGACGGTGATCGAGGGGCCGCCGCTGGATGTCATCAAGTCCCTGCGACAGACGCTCCACGGCGAGTCCCACACAGAAGCCGACATAGGTGAGGAGCGCGGGAACCGAAGGATCCAGATCCTCCGCGTTGTGATTGCGGACGGCGACGGCGCCGAACGACACGTTTTCCGCCCGGGGGACGATCTTCAGGTGATCGTCGATCTCGAAGCCGCCGAGCCCGTTGACGACGTGATGGTGGGTATCGGCATCAGCGACGACCGCGACCTGATCCTCGGAACCAACTCCGAGGTGCAGGGCCGTCCCCTCGGTGTGATGCACGGCAAGACGCGGATCCGTTTCGTGTGTCGCAACCTTCCGATGCAAGACCGGCGGTATCTGATTACGGTCGGAGTGACCTCTAAAGACAGTGAGACCGTCTATCACTGGCAGGAGCGGTTCTACTCGTTCATATGTGAGCGCACGGGGTTGTCCGATGGCATCCTCGATATCCCCGTATCGATGGAGGTCGAGCCTCTGTGACCGGTCTCGCGCGACCCGTGGATTCCGAGCATCTGCCGGAAGGCGAACGTCCGGGCAGCTTCGTTCGCTACCGAGAGCTGCTCGCGAATCTCGTACGCAAAGAGCTGAAGATCAAATACAAGAACTCGGCTCTTGGCTTCGTCTGGTCGCTTGCGACACCGTTGCTGTATCTACTGGTGTTCAGCGTCGCTCTTACCGAGCTGCTCGGTCAGGGTATGCCTCAGTACTACTTCTATCTGTTGTCCGGGTTGTTGGCTTGGAATCTTTTTACCGCAGCATCAAACGCAACAACGACGGCCATCGTCGGCAACGCAAGCTTGGTAACCAAGATCTACTTTAGGCGCGAGATCCTTCCGCTGTCGGCGATCGGCGCCGCCCTGGTTCACTTCCTCCTTCAGCTGGCTGTTCTACTCGCTTCGATGGTCGTGTTGCAGCACTACCGCTTCTGGGACGCGGGCCTTCTGCTTCTTCCTCTCGCGATTGTTGTCCAGGTTTTGCTGCTCGTCGGCATGGGGCTGGTTCTCACAACAGCGAACGTCTACTACCGGGACGTCCAACATCTTCTCGAGATCGCTCTGCTCGCCTGGTTCTGGCTTACACCGATCGTGTATTCGACCTCCTTGGTGAGCGGCCGGCCCACTTTCTGGCGGGTCTACCTGCTCAATCCCATGACACCCATCGTGCTTGGCTATCAGCGTGCTTTGTATAGCCGTGTCGTGAACCCGGAAACTGGCGACGACATCCTCGTGAACGCGCCGATCGGCTGGTACGCGGAGCGGCTGGGTTACGTTGCCCTGCTCGCGATCGTCATCCTGGGAGCCGGGTGGATGCTCTTCAGGAAGCTCGACGGCCGACTGGCCGACGAGCTTTAGGAAGCAAGGAGAAACTCGTGGCAGAGCAAGAAGTCGAGATCGGCGCCGACGTCGATGTTTCCAAGATCATGTCGGAGGTCCGAGCAGAGATCGAGCGCAAACGCAAGGCCGGGTTCTATCCGCCCGAAGTTCTCGAAGAGTTCGACGCGGCCGTTTCGAGCACGGGCAAGGAGGACGCACTTTCCAATGCGCTGATGGGCATTCGGCAGACGGCCGGCTTCACGACCGCGGTGACGACCGATTCCGAGCTCCCCGTCCTCGCGCCGGTCGCGTCTTCTTTCAAGAGGGTGATCCGCGGGTCGGTGCGTTGGTACATCAACGGCATCCTCCAGCAGATCGAACGTTTCGGGGCGAGTGTCATCTATGCACTGAGGCTCACCACGGACCGGATCCGCGAGCTCGAAGCCAAGACGGAGGCCCTTGATTCCCTAAAGGCGTCGGTAGAGGCGATCGAGGCGAAGGGCCACCAGACCGCCGAACGGACACAGTTGTTGCGGGAGGATTTCGACGGCGTTCGCGCGCGCGAACGCCTTCCGGTGCTCGAACGTGCGATCCGCAGCTTGCGAGAAGAAGGCGTTCGAGTGGCTCAGTCTTCGGCGGCGGGAGAACAAGCGGAGCCTCCGAGAGCAGAACGGAGTCTGTCGGCCGACCAAAACATCGACTACCTCGATTTCGAAAACGCGTTCCTTGGTCCAGAAGAAGACCGCAGACAGCGCATGCGCGATTACATCGACAAGTTTCGCGACCTGCCCGGAAAGGTTGTGGATCTTGGATGTGGGCGCGGCGAGTTCTTAGAAGTTCTCGCGGAAGCCGGGATCAGTGGCTACGGCGTCGAAAGAGACCCGGACATGATCGAACGCTGCCGCGAGAAAGGCGTCGAGGTCGTCGATACCAACGCGTTGGACCATCTTTCTACGGTTCCCGAAGGGAGCCTGGGTGGGATATTCAGCGCGCACATGATCGAACACCTCGAGATCCCCGATGTCCCGAGGCTCTTCGAGCTTGCCGCCCGGGCGCTGGCTCCGGGCGGGCGTCTCGTGATCGAAACTCCGAACCCACGAAGCCTGTACATCTTCGCCTGGGCTTTTTATATCGACCTGGGTCACCTGCGGCCCCTCCACCCTTTGCTGCTCGAATACTTGGCGAAGAACGCAGGCTTCATGGACGTGCGCGCCGAATACTTCTTCCCCCCGCCGGTCGACATCCGACCACGTCCGCTGGACGCAACTGGAGATCCCGCGATCGACCAAGTCATCGAGGTAGTCAACGAAAACTTCAAGCGACTCGACGACGTCGTCTTCGGTCCACAGGACTACGCGATCGTCGCGAGGCGCTGATCTCTAGAAAGTGAGCGAAAGCCTGGGAGCTCCCGTCGGATCGATGCGCCTTGCTGTGGTCGTCCCGCGCTACGGACGAAACCTTTGGGGCGGAGCGGAGCTGCACGGTCGCTGGCTGGCGCAACGATTGGCCGGCGCCGGCCACAGCGTGGATGTGTTGACTACATGCGCAGTGAACCATTGGACGTGGGCCAACGATCTGCCGGCCGGCGAGGAAACCGACGGAGATGTGCGAGTGCTTCGCTTCCCTACGACGGGTCGAGATCTCGGCATCCACGGTGAGCTCGACAGAGCGATGTCGGTCGGTTTCAAGTTGAGTCCCGACGAAGAGCACCTTTGGCTTCGACACGGAGGCTCGTCCCAGGCGATGGAAGACCATCTGCGCGCGCGCGGTCAGGACTATGACGCGGTTCTCGCGCTGCCTTATCTGTTCGGCACGACCTACTACGCGTTCGCCGCGAACTCTTCCAACTTCGTGCTCATACCGTGCCTGCACGACGAGGCCTTCGCGTACCTGGGGTTCGTAAAGGAGATGCTGAGTGGTGCCGCCGGAGTGATGTTCAACACGGATGCGGAAGCAGAGCTTGCGCGACGGATCTGTCCGGACCTTGCACCGTGGGGAGTAGTCGGTGTTGGACTTGACGTCCCGGACCGTTCTGAGATTCCGCCACCACCGGCCGGTCCTCCCAGCATCTTGTATGTCGGACGACGTGAGGGAGGCAAGAACACCCACGTCCTCATCGATTACTTCCTGCACTACAAGTCGCGGCGCAAGAACGATCTCGTGTTGAAGTTCTCAGGGGCGGGCGACCCGGTTCCAAAGCGGGACGACATCGTCGAGCTGCACAACGACTTGGATGCGAGTGTGTTCTCGGTTTTCAGCCAGGCGACCATCGCGTGTCAGCCGAGCATCAACGAGTCGCTGTCGATCGTGTTGCTGGAGGCATGGGGTGCGCTTCGTCCCACGCTGGTCAATGGAGCCTGCGAAGTGACGAGGCAGCACTGCGAACGTTCGAACGGGGGTCTGTGGTTTTCCTCATACGCAGAGTTCGAGGAAGCGGTCGAACGGATCATCACCTCACCCGACTTGGGATCGGCACTCGGCCGAAACGGCCGGGTGTACGTAGAACGCGAGTACTCCTGGCCGGCCGTGCTCGAGCGGTTCCATGCGGCCATGACACGCGTCCTCGCGCGGCGTCCGTCACTGGTCGGTGAATGACGTAATGCTCGTAGAAGAGCGAGGTAGGCAGCTCTCCGAAGACCCCGGATCTGTTTGGCGCCAGATCTTGTTGCGTCCCGCTGCGCGCTCCTGCATCGAGATCCTTCTTTTCTTATTCGGATCGGTGGTCATGACCTGGCCCCTCGTGATCCACCTTTCCGACCGCGTATTGGCCCGGGGAGATCCGCTCCTTACGTCGTGGATCCTTCCGTGGACGGTTCATGCGATCGGGACTCAGCCGCTGCATTTCTTCAACGGCAACATCTTTCACCCCGAGCCCGGCGCCCTCGCGTACAGCGACCACATGCTCGCTGCGACTCCGATCGCCGCAGGAGCCTGGTTGATGACGGGCGACGGCATCTTGGTCAACAACGTCACGGTAATCGCGTTGATCGCGTTGGGTGGTTGGTCGGCCTACCGGCTTGCGCTCGACGTTACCGGAAGCCGAACTTCGGCAGCTGTGGGCGGGGTCATCTTCGCGTTTTGTCCCGCCATCTTTTTTCACCTAACACACGCGCCTTTGCTGATCACTTACGCATTACCGGCAACTTGGCTGTTTGCGCGTCGAGTTGCGCGCGAGGCTCGGCTGCGTGATGCCCTGGGGCTGGCTGCGTTCTGGACGCTTTCGATTCTCTCCAGCTGGTACTACGGCGTTTTCGTTTCTTTGTCGCTTGTCGTTCTGCTGACCGCCGAGGCCGTCCTGAGGCGGAGGATCATCGATCTGCGCCGACTTGCGGTGACGATCGCGGTCGTCGCCGCGATCGTCGGCTTTGTGGCCTTCGCGTTTTCGCGTCCCTATACCTCGGTTCAGGATCGCTACCCGCAGGCCACGCGGCCGCTGAGCGAAGCAGTGCACTACTCGATAAAGCCGAACTCGTTGATCGCTGCACCACCGGAAAACCTGCTGTACGGCGACCTAACCGAGAGCTTCCGTTCGCGCGAGGCTTATATCGAAAAGAGCCTCTTTACCGGACTTGTCCCACTGGTGCTGGCCGTCGTTGGTGTTGTTGGCGCGGTGAGGCGACGCCGAACGCGGGAAAGTCTTCCGTGGCTGATAACCGGCGGGGCGATGATGATCATCGCCTTCGGACCGATCGTGAATCTGTTCGGAAAGGATGTGCGGTTTCCCTTCTATTACCTCTACCAATGGTTCGAACCGCTTCGCTTCATCCGCGCGCCGGGACGTGCGGCCGTCCTGGTCATGCTCGCCCTTTCGGTCCTAGCGGCTCAGGCGATCGCCCGGATCGGCTCGGCGAGAACGAAGCAGGCCGTGGCACTGGTCGCGCTCGTCTTGGTCGGATTGGAGTACGCGAACGTTCCGCTGCCCCTGACGAACGCGCCACGTTCCTCAGCAGTTCATCGGGAACTGGCCTCGTCGGAAATAGAAGGCGCAGTGGTCGAGCTGCCGACAGTCGTGTTGGACGAACAGGGTGAAGCGGTTCGGCTTACGCGGCGACGCGAGGCGGAGTATGCGGCATTCTCTACCGAGCATTGGCGCCCGCTCCTCAACGGTTACAGCGGTTTCTCTCCGCCTACTCACAAGCAGATGGTTAGGGAGATGCAGAGTTTTCCAAGCGAGAGTTCGGTGAGGTTTCTTCGCGAGCGAGGTGTTGTGTTCGTCGTGATCCATTACGAGAGGGTTATCGGGAGCCCGTGGGCGCCACTAGCCGACGGCCTCGACGATCCGAACTTCCGGCTGAAACTCGACGACGGACGGGCGCGTCTCTATCAGCTGCTTCCGTCTGGAAATCCCGACTCGGCGAGATTTCCCTAGATGCGACGTCCCGAAGTTCACCAGTTCCTTCCGAACCTCGGTTTCCGCGATGCGGTCGGCAATCACACGTTGGCTACGAGGCGAGCGCTGGCCGAATCCGGCATACGTGGGGAGATCTGGGCCGAGGACATACACGGAGAGCACAGGACCGAGGCGCGTCGGCTATTTGACTACCCGCGCCAGCGAACGGCAAGGAAAGGGACCAACCTCATCCTCTATCAGGCGTCGACGGGATCAAGCGGTATGGCCAGTTTCCTTGCGGAGCGACCCGAGAAACGTCTGATCTACTACCACAACATCACTCCTGCGAGGTTCTTCGAGCCCTACGAACCTCACGCCGCAGTCGTGCTCGAAAGGGGCCGACTCGAGCTCCGCCAGTTATGCGCCGGCGTAACGCATGGGATGGCGAACTCCGAATTCTCGGCAAGCGAGCTGCGCGAGATGGGTGTCGAGAACGTCGCCGTCATTCCGCCCTACGCCCCGTCGTTACAGGCTGAACCCGATCAGAGTCACAGCGAATGGCTCAGACAAACGAAGCGTGGAGTCGACCTCCTCTTCGTCAGCCGCGTATCACCCCACAAGGGCCACATGCACTTGCTCAGAGCTTTCGCCGCGCTCCGCGCGAACGCGTCGGCTCCTCCTCGGCTCTTCGTTGTGGGCGCTTGGGGGCCTCCGTCGTATATGTCGGCGATCAACGGGCTTCGCCAAAAGCTGGGTGTGGAAGGAATGGTCTTCTGTGGATCGATCACCGACGAGCGTGTGGCTGCGCATTACAAGGAGGCCGACATCTATCTCTGTTTGTCGGAACACGAAGGGTTTGGCGTTCCGGTCATCGAAGCGATGCGTGCCGGTACAGTCGTCGTGGCGTATGAAGGCGGTGCCGTGGCGGAAACGCTTGGAGGCGCGGGGGTTCTCCTCCATTCGCTCGACCCTCTTCTTGTGGCCGAAGTGATCGACCGCGTTGCGGGTGACGAAGACCTACGCAAGCAGATTGTGGATCGCCAGCACGAGCGCGTGCTCGAGATCGAGCGTGCTCCACGTGACGAGTTGCTCACCGCTTGCGTGCAGGCCGCGATAGAACCTCGTTGATACCGAGCCGGCTCGAACGCTTCCTCGTCCTCGCCCTCACCGGTCTGGTCGGGTTCGCTCTCGTTGCGATTCCGCTCGCCATGCTCGGTTTGTTCCTTCCTCTCCCGGTAGGAATCGCTACCGCAGTCGCTTGGCTCGGGCTTTGGAAGTTGTGGGGACGAGGCCCGCACACCGAACAGGACGCGGCCGTTTCGGCGCGCGGCAAGCAGGCAACGGCTGTCACGCTCCTCGCCGTCCTGGTGCTCACCGGCTTGAACTTCCGTTATTCCTCGCAGCATCTGCTCACGGAACGCGACCCCGGCGTCTACAACACGACGGCAGGTTCGATCGCGCGCACCGGTGGCATCGTCATCGAGCCGGAGAGTGACACGTACAGCGGTGTAACAAGCGAGGATCGCATCCAGTACGAGGCGGCCGGGTATTGGCGCGATCCCGACGACGGGCGGATATATCCGCAATTCGTCCATCTCTTCCCAACAACGCTTGCGGCTTCGTCATGGGTCGTCGGCGTTCGCGGGATGCTGAAGATGAACGCTCTGTTCGGTGGGCTCGCGCTTCTTGTGTTCTTTGCGTTCTGCGCTCGCCTGGTACCGGTCTGGGCCGCCGTCGGTGCGACGATCGCGCTCGGGCTGAACCTCGCGCAGGTCAACTTCACCCGCGACTCTTATACAGAGATCCTGACCCAGATCCTTTTGTTCGGCGGACTGTGGGCGTTGATGAGTGCGCGATCGAATCGGAGCTGGCGCCGAGCTCTCATCGCCGGGCTTCTGCTCGGCGCTGCGTGCATGGCCCGCGCCGACGCCTTCGTTTTTATGGTTCCACTCGCGGCGTTCATCGTCTACGAGCTGGTTGCGCAGGATCGCCGTGATCGCTCGCTGCCAAAGTACCTCGGCGCACTAGGCGCCGGTGCTGCCGTGACGACCGTGCTGGCCGCGATCGATCTGGCTGTTTTCAGTCCCTCTTATCTGGACGACAACTGGGAGTCGCTTCGGTTCGGTTTCATCGCCCTTGTCGCCGTGGTTGTTGGCGGAGCTGCTTATGTCGTACTGCGTCCTCGATTGAGCGGCACCCGCGAGTGGCTGTTCCGGCACAGGTCGCTGATCGCTTCGGGAGCGGCGATCGGACTGGTGTTTCTAGCGGTGCTCACCTATTACGTCCGACCTCACATCCAGTCGACGTACGCGGACAAACCGAGCAGCGTCGTCGAGATGGTTCAGATGCAAGAGGGGCTAGTCGTCGACGGCAACCGCACATACGCCGAGCGGAGTCTCGAGTGGCTCGGACTGTACATAGGCCCGCTGGCGTTGTGGGCGGGGATCTTGGGCCTGGCGGCGATGACGCGAGAGATCCTGCTCGGGCAGTCTCGCCGTGCCGTTCCCTTCCTGCTGGCGATGATGCCCATGACGGCTTATTACATCTGGGATCCGGGCATCACGCCGGACCATGTCTGGGCGTTGCGCAGGTTCCTGCCCATCACCATCCCCGGTCTGATCTTCTGCTGCTTCTGGCTTCTGGGACGAGTCTGGAGGGCCGCGGGACCCGGACGTAACGGATCGATCACCCGCGCCTTGGTGCTCGGTGCAGCGTTGTGGGCCGTCCTGTTCCCGGCCTGGACGCTCGAGCCGTTCGTTCGCGAGCGGAGCCAAGTCGGAGTCTTGAATGCGACGGATCGGTTCTGTTCGCACCTACCCGAAGACGCTGCCGTGGTCGTCGCTCAGACCCTGAACCTCGATCAGAACTACATGCAAACGGTCCGCTCGTTCTGTGAGGTGCCGGTAGCCAGCGCTCCGATGGATCAGCCGATGGATTTCTATGCAGAGCTTGCTGCACGTTGGGCAGCGAGAGGCCGTGTCCTGTATGTGGTGTCGCCGCAGATGCACTTCGGCACTTTCTGGCCACGTGCATCGACCGAGATCGCATCGACAAGATATCGGAGCATCGAGAAGACCCTCCAAGGACGCCCGGACGGATTCGAGTTCTCCGAGTTCGCGCTTTTCGTCCGCAGGATCGAACCGAACTAGTTTCCTCGCAGCGGCGGCCGTGCGATGACCGACGGCGGGGGGCCACCCGTTTCGGCCGCAAGCATCACTGTCGTGCCCACCTTGGCCAGCGTTGGGAACCCGCCCTCTTGCGAAGATCCACCGGCTTGGCTGAAGCCTCGCCACGATCCGGTCGGTGAGCGCACGTTGAAGTAAAGAACCGGGCTCGTTCTGCCTCGGATGACGAGCATCACGTCCTCACCGGCCGTGATGAGTGCGGGCTCCGATCCTCCTTCCGTTCCGCTACCGATGCGGCGCCAGCCGCTCCAGTTTCCGATGGTTCCTGCGGATTGATAGATGTTCGTCGACGAGTTTCCTCGAACGGCTACGAGGAATCCCTCCTTGACCGCTGTGATCGCCGGACGGATGCCAGACCACTTCGACCCGCCGGCTGTCGTCCAACTGCTTCGCCAGCTCTTGCCGGGGTCGAGTTTGTTGGCGTAGAGCACGTTTCCTTCGCCGACAACGATGGACATCACGTCGCCGCCCGCGCCTCCGGCAAGGACCGGTTGTGTGCCGTGTGCGCCGGAACCGCCGACGCGTTTCCATGTAGACCAACCGCCTTTGTAGCGGTTCCAGTAGAGGCCGCCGTCGGTGCCCTCGACCATGACGTGGATCGTCCCGGCCGAATCGGCTGCGATGCCCAAGTCCCTTCCTCGATTGCTCGAAGTACCGATGCGACGCCAGCCTCCGAAGCTTCCGTTCGTTTCGATGCGTCCGTGGTAGAGGTTCGAGTTCGTTCCTCTAATGACCGCGTGCAACGTTCCGTTCGCGTCTGCGACGAACCCCAAGCGTCCTTCGCCCGCTGCGAAGTCTCCTCCGCCACCCAGCCTTCGCGCAGCGCCCCATTCGCTGCCGGACCATTGGTTTTGGTAGACGGCACCGTTGGGCGCGCGGGAGACCATGTGGAACTGACCCTTGCGAGCACCGACCCCGGGGGCCTCTCGCTGGTCGAGGATCGTGCCGGCGGGAGTCCATGCGCCCCAGGGGCTTCGGAAGAGCCCGGCGTCGACCTTGGCCGGCGTGGCGCCCGACGATCCTTGCGAAGCCTCGAACTCAACCTTGTAGTACCCGTGAGGTGCTGCTTGGCCGGCGGAGTCGAGGCCGTTCCAATTGACGTCGGGTTGGCCACTTCCCGTCCAGGAGCGAAGCTGGTTCCCGCTCGCATTGCGCACACGTATGCGCCACGAGTTCGCGCCGGCCGTCGTCGCGCGTAACCGTTGCTGATCGCCGGAACCATCGCCGTTCGGAGTGAAGACAGGTGGGCTGGCGATCGGGTTGAAGATCTTGGGCAGACCGCGATCGTGAACGGCCGAACGCAGCGATCCGAGACGGGACATGACTCTGTCGCCCGGACACTGCGTCGATTGAGTGTCGCGGTGTCCGACGATCGTTGGGATGTTCACCGACTGTCCGGCCGGGTATTTCTGGCTTCCGCCCGAAACGACGGTTAGTGATCCCTTCGGGTTCACGTGATGCAGATCGAGTTTCCACGCGAGCAGGTTCCGTAATGAATCCATGGCTGCGCCCGGCGGATCCGACGATTGGAACGTCCCGATAAGTGATGCGCCGGTAGAGCCCGTGTTGAATCCTTGCGCGTGAGCTCCGATAACGGCGTCGCGGATCCCGCCGGCGCGTCCCTCGAAGACCTTTCCGTATTTATCGATCATGAAGTTGTAGCCGACGTCGTCCCAGCCGTTTACGCCTACGTGGTACTGGTACGTCGACCGCACTATCGCCGGACTGTCGGCAGCCGAGTAGCTGTTGCTCGTGGCCGTGTGGTGGACGACGGCGAACTTGACCGTCTGCGCGTACGACGGACAGCACTTGCGCAGGTTCTCATCGGCGCCCCAACCGGAACGCGAAACGATGCCCGGCATCCCCGGAGCGGCGTCGGCGGCGTCCGACGCCGTCGCAGGATCGGGACCCGGATTCAGGAGATGCAGCCGGGCGTTCGCGGGCGGTGTGCCGTCCCACTTGACCTGAGCGAAGCGCGCTTCGCCGACCCACAAGGGTTCGGTCGTGTCGGCGCGCGATCGCTCCGCCGATCCGGGGTCGGGACCTATGTCGGTCATCTCCAGTTCGGTCCAGGCGCTCCAGTCTTTGCCGTCTCCACTTGTTCGAAGGAAGGCGGCACCTTCGGTTGTTGAGGTGGCCGGCCACGACGCGCCGATCATTCGAAAACGCTTCGAAGTGCTCAGAGCTGGGCTGATCCATTCGGCTGAAGCGGATCCCAGCCGCTCGAAATGCAGTACCAGTCTGTCGTGGTGCGGCTTTCCGAGCCGAGGCAGCGGAGTTGCCGGCAGGACGAGGACGAGGACGAAGGCGGCGGCGGCGACGGCCAATCGAGTAAGCAGGGAAGAGATCGCTGAGGGGGGTTGGCTTCGCGTCGCTAGGCGAGTCATCGAGCTCCTGGGGGCGTGGGCGAACGCGGGAAAGTCTAGCCCCGCATGTGCGGATTGACCGCGAATCGGACATTTGGGGCGCTGGAAGCGTGGAATCTAAACCTCAACTTTAAACTCTAGAAACAGAACTTTACGATGATAAACTCTGCCATCACATGAGATTTCGTCTGGCGGGGTGGCGTCCGGCGGCCTTGGTGACTCTGGCCGCTGTTTTTGCCGTTATCGCGCCGACCCCGACAAGAGCCGCGCCGGCGACCTTCGTTTTCCCCGGCTCGGGATGGGGGCATTCCGTCGGGCTCTCCCAGTACGGCGCGCTCGAGCAGGCCAAGGACGGACGCGCCTGGACCACGATCCTCGGCCACTACTACCAAGGCACAACAATCGGATCCGACGACGTCCCGTCGGCCGTTCGCGTCCAGCTCGCCGATCCGGTCACCGAGATGAAGGTCGACGCCGGCGCCCGCTTCGCTTTCCGCGGAGACGGTGGCGCAACGGTCGCCTCTTCGTCCGGGGGCGATGGTGCGTGGACCGTTCGCAAGTCAGGTTCCGGTTTGGCGGTCTACCGTCCGAACGGGAGCCTGGCCGCCGGCCCGTTCTCGTCCTCTCAGCGTTTAAGGGTCGCCTACGAAGAGTGGTCGACGATCGTGCACGTCGCGCAGACGAAGGCTCGATACAGATGGGGCCAGATCGAGCTGTCGCTTTCCGGGGACAAGGTGCGGATGGTCTTGGAGATCGCACTCGAGCGGTACATGCGCGGCATAGCCGAGGTTCCTGCGAGCTGGCCGACGGAAGCGCTGAAGGCTCAGGCCACAGCGGCGCGAACGTACGCCTCGCACCGAGCGAAGAATCAGGGCCACCATCGCAGCGGCTGTGATTGCACGCTTTACGGTGATACGCGCGATCAGGTTTATCGCGGTTACGAAAAGGAAGACCCTGCCGTCTCGACCAACGCGAGATGGGTTTCTGCGATCGATGCGACGACGAAGAAGGTCGTTGTGCATTCGTCCGATCCGATCCTCGCCTCGTATCACTCGTCTTCGGGCGGACGCACAGAAGCAAGCATCGACGTATGGGGCGGCGACCTTCCATATCTGCGATCGGTCGACGATCACTGGTCGCAACGATCAAGCAATCCCTACGCACATTGGGAAACGAAACTCGCGCAAGAAGAAGTTGCGGCGCGTCTCGGCCTGCAACGCGTCGATGCGATCGAGATCCGTTCGCGAACGAGCGGCGGCGGCGTCAAAGAAGTAAGGGTGCTGGGCAACTCGACGCTGACGATGAGCGGCGCCACTCTTCGCTCCAAGCTGGGCTTGAGGAGCACGAAGTTCAGCGTCCAGGCCAGCCAGGCCGCCGTTTGGTCCGCATGGAAGCGCGTGCAGTCCAACGACTTTGCGACCTCCAGCCAGAGTCCGGTGATGGTGGCCTCCAGCGACAAAGCTCTGCACGCGATGGTGATCGGTTCGTCAAACGTGCCGTATTACTCCAGACGCGACCCGGCATCCGGGAATTGGTCTGCCTGGAAACGGATCGGTCCCGCCGGATCGAACGGAACCGACCCCGGCCTCGCGATCAGCGGCAGCACGTTGCACGCGATATTGCGCGGATCCAATGGAAACATCTGGACGGCACGCCGTAGCACCGCCGCGAACGGTTCGTGGACCGGATGGTCACGCATCGGTCCCGAAACTTCGCGTGGTCATGAGCCGGCGATCTCCGCAGCTCCCGACGGATCGATATGGCTTGTCAAGCGTGGGTTCTCGTCCCCCGCGATCTGGGCGACGCGCAGAAGCACCTCGGGTGCGTGGACGGGCGACATGAAGGTCGGAGACGACGGTTTCCAGCCCGCCGTGCTGGGAACTGCGAGCGGTGCGGTCGTAGTCGCGCGGGACAGCGATGTATCGATCAAGTCGTCGGCCTACAACGGAGGATGGAGTAGTTGGACACGCGTGTCCGGCGGGTCCGGATACGGTCCGGCGCTCGCCGCGGCTCCAGACGGCAAGGCGGTCTTGGTCGTGCGCGGCACTCCGGCCAACCATCTGTATGCAACGACGTTGTCGGGCGGCGCGTGGGCGGCGTGGTCCAGGGTCTCGGACGATCAAACGGCCTCGGGAGCCGAACCGAGTGTTGTCGTCGATCCCGCCGGCACCTCGCACGTCTTCGTGCGTGGCCCCTCCGACGCCATCTTCACGGCCAGCCGGGCTACCACGGGTGGATGGGCGGGTTTCTTCAACGCGGGTGGAGCAAACGATCGTGCAGGACCAAACTCGGTCATCGCCTCGGCGGCCGTACCCGGGCGAGTCTTCGCGCTGATCCGCGGCACTAACGGCGGCTTGTACTGGTCGCAGCGAGCCTCTTAATAGAGCCCTCCACCGCGAAGGACGATGCGGAGCTCAGCACGTCCAGCGCGACGAAAAGCACACGCGACACGAGCGCGGTAGCGACCGCTGCTTCGAGGGGAACCTGGCTTACGAGCAGACCAACGAGCGCTGCTTCGCGAACGCCCAGTCCGGCCGGCACGGGGATGGCGAGGATCCCCGCTGCCCACGAGAGCGACGTGGCGGCGAAGATCAGCGGCCAGGACACCGATTCGTTTAGTGCGTCCAGGATCAACCGGACGGCAAAACCCGCGAGCAACCAGCCACCCGCATGGAGACAGATGACGGCGACCACCGTGCGCCACGACAGAGTCACGTCGTCCAAGGGGCGCTTCGTGACTCGTCCGAGGATTCGAAGTCCCAGAGCAAACACTTTGGGATGGAGCGACAACGCGACCGGAAGCGCCAGGATCAACCACGCGGCCGTCCCCGCTTCGACCGAGATCAATGCAGGTACGGCGATCGCCCCCGTTACGACGGCGGCGACGATCGTCCCCATCGTGTCGACGTAGTAGACGGCTCCGGCTTGAGCCGTTGCCACACCGGCGCGCCGCAGGCGTTCAACGAGCGCAAGCGCGTGCCAAACGGCGCCGGGGATGTACTTGGCGGTGGCCGACCGCATCCAAGCTGGGACCGTGATCGCAGGACTTGCGCCGGTGATCTGTTTCGAAACGACGGAGATCGAGATCCCTGCGAGGATGCCGCGACCGGCGATCACGAGTAGGAATGCTCCGAGAAAATTGATCCAAGAAGACTCGGTGATCAGCGATATCGCGTCGGCGAAAGCGTGTCTTTCCCGCACGACGAGAATCGCGCCACCGGCGACGAGCAGAACGGCCGGCAGCAATCGAAGCAGTAGCGATGCTGCACCGCGAGGCTTCGGGGCCGGAGGCTCGGCGTTATCGGGCGTCTGCATGCCCATTACAGACGCGTCCGCAAGCTCCTAGAACGATGCCGGCGGAACCTGATGCGAGCGTCGATTCACCCTCACGACCAGGTCGGCGATCAGACCTATGGCGAAGGCCTGGAAGGCAGCGAAGAAGATCAACAACGTGTTGGTAGCGACGCGGAAGGGGTGCGCGATCAGATCGAACGAGAGTTTGCCGATGGCAAACAATGCCAGCGCCATGCCAAGCGGAACGAAAACACGAAGAGGGTCGTAAGACATCACGAGGCGGACGACTTGAGTGATGTATTGCTGAGTGTCCCGCCACCAATGGAACTTCGACTGACCAGCACGCTCCGCGTAGTCGATCGGGACGTATTTAACGGAGTAACCGTTGGTCAGAAAACTCATCGTCAGCGTTGTCACACACGAAAAGCCCTTGGGGAGCATGTCTATGAACTGCAAAGAAACGTCCCGGCGGAAGGCACGGAAGCCGGAGTTGAGATCCGGGATGGGCGTCGACACCAGATACGCTGCGAGCTTCCGGATGAACCACTTCACAGGCACGCGAATGAACTTCGCCTTTCCCTCTTCTGTTCGGCGAGCGCCAACCACCTGATCGTGGCCCTCGAGCTCCTTTATGAGCTGAGGGATCTCGTCGTTGGGATACGTCATGTCGACGTCCGTCCAGACGACGACCTTTCCTTTGGCTTCCGCGGTGCCAATCCGACGCGCCGTCCCGCTTCCGCGGTTCGTCGAGAAGCTGATGAGCCTTATGCCGTCGAGCTGTTTCAATAACTCGGTCGAACCGTCTGTCGAGCCATCGTCGACAACGAGGATCTCGTAGGTATACGGCGACGACTCCAGGGCGGCTCTGATCCGAGAAATCTCGGCCTCCAGGTGCGTCGACTCATTGAAGACCGGGAGAACAACGGAGACGTCGGGCTCCGCTAGGTGTGGCGGCCCGCTGCTCTCACTCATTGTGAAGCCAGCCTACGCGGGCACGATGCGATACACGTCGCCCTTGATGGACAGGACGAGCAACTCGCCGTCTGCGTCCTCGGCGAAGGAGGACGGATTGCGCATCGAACCCAGAGATCGATCGACAACGTCACCGTCCACGCGGGCCAAGCCGCGGATCTCGCCGCCGCAGTAGTCGGCGTACAGATAGCCCCCGCGCAGTTGTGGGATTGCTCGTCCCCGATAAACGAACCCGCCGATGATCGCGCAGTGCTCCCCATCGTGTTCGTAAGTCTTGATGGGTGCGACATAACCCTTCGGACGCCCGCCGTTCTTCTCGATATCGCCCTCGAGCAACGCCCAGCCCAGATTGGCTCCTCGTCCGCGACCGCTCTTGCTCGGTAAGAAGTCGATCTCTTCGGCTTCCTTTTCTCCGACGTCGGCGACCCAGAGGTCGCCCGTCACGCGATCGAAACTGATGCGCCAGGGATTGCGGACGCCGAACGCCCAGATCTCGTCGGAACCCTTTATGCCGACGAAAGGATTGTCTCGAGGAATCGTGTACGGCTTACCCCCGCTCGGACGAGGATCGATGCGAAGGATCGACGAGAGTAGATCGGACGTGTCCTGGCCCGTTTTCAGTGCGTCTTCCGATGGTGTCGCGTCGCCGATGGACGCATAGAGGTAACCGTCTGGTCCGAAACGCAGTGCGCCGCCGTTGTGGTGAGCCAGCTTCTTGCGGATCTCGAGCAGCGTTCGCCGCGTTGAGGAATCGATGTCGTCGTCGCCCACCCGCATCTCGTCCAGCGTCCAGATCACCGACTTCTTGGCTTTCTCCCACGTCGCTGTGTAGATCACGTAGAAGCGGTCGCCGCGTGGCGAGAAGGTGATCCCGAGAAGGCCGGCCTCCCAGCCCACTCCGACCTTTACGCCCAGGTCGTCGACTCGACGGCTTAGGTCGAGTACCTGGTCGGGTTTGCGTCCCGATTCGAGTCGGAAAACCTTTCCTGGCCGCGTTGCGATGTACAACGCGTCGTCACCGGCTCGTGTGGTTGCGTCGACCGGGTCGATGAACTTGCCGATCCTTTGAAGCTTGATCCGTACATCACCAAGGCGCGGGGGGATCCCTGCTAGCGCACCTTCCACGCCTTCTAGTTTCGATGTCACGTCGGTGAGCTGTGACTCGACGCTTTGCAGCCGGGAGATGGCGTCACGCGTCGTGTAGCCGACGACAGCGCCGCCGACGATCAGGCCAAGAAGGAACCACGCCATCCGCCGCACGACTGCGTACGCTACCGGAAGCATGGACCGAACCGCTGCTTTGACGTTGGTCAAAGGGAAGACGGAAAAGGAGACGACCGTGCGACACCTCGTCTCCGTCGAAGGGCTCATGCGTCGCCTCGGCCGCCACTTCGGCGAGGACGAAGACCTCTGGTCGCTGGCCGGCCTGTTCCACGATCTCGACCAGGACCAAACCCACGACGATCTGCAGCGGCATGGTTACCTGTCGGCGGAATGGCTGCGAGAAGCGGGAGCCGATGAGCGCGTCGTGAACGCGGCGCTAGCGCATGCGCACCCCGAGTACCAAACCGACCTGATGTCCAAAGCCATCGTTCACGCCGATGCACTGGCCGGATTCCTCGTCGCGTGCGCTCTGGTTCGTCCGGAGAAGGCAACAGGGATGAAGGTCTCCTCGGTGCGCAAGAAGCTCAAGGACAAGGCGTTCGCGCCCGGCGTCGCGCGCGACGACATCAAACGAAGTAGCCGCCGGCATCGGATTGGAGCTCGACGACCTTCCTCGGGCTGGGCATCGAGGGACTGCAGCTGGTTGCCGCCGAGATCGGCCTTTAAGATGCTCGCCGAGCTCGCCGAGTTCGCAGCCGACGCCGTAACGTCCGCCGGATACTTGGGGATCTTCGCGGCCATGGTCGCCGAGACGGTCTTCCCGCCCATCCCGTCCGAGATCGTCTTGCCGTTGGCCGGGTTCGAGGTAGCTCGAGGAAATCTCAATTTCATAGCGACGGTTCTGGCCGCGACCGCCGGTTCGCTGGTCGGTGCCTGGATCCTGTTCGCGCTCGGGCGCTTTGGAGGACGCCCGGCCGTCCTGCGATGGCGCCGCGTCCTGCGAGTCGGTGATGCGGATCTCGGCGCGGGTCGAGCGCTGGTTCGACAAGTGGGGCAACTGGGTCGTCCTGGTCGGCCGGATGATCCCGCTGAGCCGGAGCATCGTGTCGATACCGGCCGGCTTCACGCGGATGCCGTTGGTCAGGTTTTCCCTGCTCACGGCGCTTGGGAGCCTGGTCTGGAATGTCCTGCTCGCCGGTGCGGGTTATCAGCTCGGCTCGAGCTGGGAGGAAGTCACCGACGTCGTCGGTCGGTACTCCGACGTCGCTGCGGCTCTCGTCGTCGCAGCGACCGGAGCGGCGATCGGCATGTTCTTGCGCTGGCGGTCGAAACGGCGGTCCGACGGCTCGCCGGAGCTGTCGGCGGCGGTCATTGACCCGCCCGTCGCGGGGCCGACGTATCCTCCGATGGGCGAAGAGGCGCCCGACCTCGAGCCTCCAGGGTCGTTCGATTGACCCCCGAAGCCCTAGGTATGACCAGGTATAAGGAACCAGCCCATTGACCGAAGACACCCAGACGCCGACCAAGGCCGGCCCTAAGCCGGACGAGGCTGCTGCTCCGGCCGCCAAGCGCAAGCCGGCCAAGCGCAAGCCTGCCGCCAAGAAGAAGAAGTCGACGGCCCGTAAGCCCTCGGCCCGGTCGTCGGGAGCCCGCCGGAGGCCACCTGGTCATCGTCGAGTCGCCGACCAAGGCCAAGACCCTCACGCGTTACCTGACGCCGGTCCTCGGCCGGGCGTCACGGTGAAGGCGTCCTACGGCCACGTCCGCGATCTCCCGGAGTCCAAGCTCGGCGTGGACACCGAGAAGGCCTTCGAGCCCACCTACAGGTCTTGCCGGCTCCAAGAAGGTTGTGTCCGAGCTGAAGTCGGCGGCCAAACGCAAGGAACAGGTCTGGCTCGCCACCGACCTCGACCGCGAAGGTGAGGCCATCGCGTGGCATGTTTGCTACGCGCATCGGACTGGCCAACGGTTCGCTCGATCGAGCGAGTCCGGCGCGTGGTTTTCGCGGAGATCACTCCGGAGGCGATGCGAGCAGGCCTTCAGTCATCCGCGAGACATCGACATCAATCTCGTCGACGCGCAGCAGGCTCGCCGCGTTCTCGACCGACTCGTCGGCTACAAACTTTCTCCGCTGCTGTGGAAGAAGGTGCGCCGGGGGCTGTCCGCCGGACGCGTTCAGTCGGTTGCTCTCCGTCTGGTCGTCGACCGCGAGCGCGAGATCCACGCGTTCGTAGCCCAGTCGAGTACTGGACGATCGAGGTTCCCTTCGAGACGCTCCCCGATGCCGGCCCGGGTGCGCCGGAACAGTTCACGTCGTCGCTGCACAGCGTCGGCGGCAAGAAGATCGAGATCTCCAACGAGGACGAAGCAACAGCGACACGTCGAGGCGATCCGCAACGCCGGCACTTACACCGTCGGCGAGGTGCGCCGGCGAGAGCAGAAGCAGAACCCGCCGCGTCCGTTCATCACTTCGACGCTTCAGCAGGAAGCCGCTCGCAAGCTCGAGCTTCTCGGCGCGCAAGACGATGGTTGTCGCGCAGCAGCTCTACGAAGGAGTCGAGCTCGGACCCGAGGGCCAGGTCGGACTCATCACTTACATGCGAACCGACTCAGTGCATCTGGCGCCCGGCAGCCGTGCAGGAGAGTCGCGCGAGCTGATCAAGGCGCGCTACGGCGACCAGTACCTGCCCGTCCAAGCCGCGGGTGTTCAAGTCGAAGAAGGGTGCGCAGGAAGCGCACGAAGCCATCCGCCCGACGCACGCTGCACGCCATCCCGATGACGATCGAGACGCTACCTCGAACCGGAACAGCTCAAGCTGTACCGCCTCATCTGGGAGCGAACCGTCGCCTGCCAGATGACGGAAGCGCTGTTCGACGCAACCTCGGTCGACATCAATGCTGGCGACCACATGCTTCGCGCGACGGGGCGCGTGATGCTCTTCGACGGCTTCCTCGTCGTCTATCGCGAGGGACGCGACGACGAAGCCGAGGAGGCCGAGGGCCGGCTGCCCGAACTAACCGAAGGCCAGATCCTCCGGCTCATCGATGTGCTCCCTTCGCAGCACTTCACGCAGCCGCCTCCGCGCTTCACCGAGGCGAGCTTGGTCAAGGCGCTGGAGGAGAACGGCATCGGGCGCCCTTCGACCTACGCGCCGACGCTTTCGACGCTCGTCGACCGCGAGTACGTGAATGATCGACCAGCGACGGATCTTCCCAACCGACACGGGCATGGTCGTCACCGACCTGCTCGTCGAGCACTTCCCGCAGATCGTCGACCTCACGTTCACGGCGACGATGGAAGAGGACCTGGACGAGATCGCCCGCGGACACAAGGACTGGCCCGAGGTGCTGCGTCAGTTCTACGACCCTTCGAGCGACTCCTGGAAAAGAAGGACAAAGAGATCACGCGTGACGATCTCATCAAGGAGACGACCGAGGAGGTTTGTCCCGAAGTGCGGCGGCTCGATGCAGGTCAAGCTCGGCCGCTACGGGAAGTTCTTGTCCTGCGCGAACTACCCGGACTGCAAGGGAACGCGTCAGATCGATGGGACCCAGCGTCCCGAACCGCAAGAGGTTCCGGGAGAGGTGTGCGAGGTATGCGGTGCGCCGATGCTTCTCCGCCACGGACGTTTCGGCGAGTTCCTCGGCTGCTCCAAGTACCCGAAGTGCAAGTTCGTCAGGTCGAAGACGATCGGTGGAAAATGCCCGAAATGCAACGAGGGGCAAGCTGGCTCAACGGCGCACGGCGAAGCGCGGCAAAGCCTTCTACGGATGCACGCGTTATCCGGAGTGCGATTACGCGTTGTGGACCCGTCCGCTTGGACGACCCCTGTCCGAAGTGCGGTGGAACGATGGCGCCCGACGACGAGCGCGGAGGCGTCTGCCAATCGTGCGGACACGTGGTCGAGGTGCCGTCCTCCGGTCAGGAAACACCGGCTTCGGACGCGTCCTCGGGCTGACGGCGTGTCTGACCCGGGAGGCTCGGGGTTGACCCCCGAAAACCAGACCGGATCGGGTCCGACGGGCGAAGGATCTCCCAACAGACCTTCGACGGAATCGCAGCTGGGAAGCGGGCCGCCCGAAGTTCCCGTTCCGCCGATCGAGTCGCTCGCCCCCGATCAGTTCGAGACTACGGGATCGGGTTTCGGCGCCGTCCTGCGTCTTCGAAACTTCCGCCGGCTGTGGACCGGGATGACTTGTTTCGAGCATCGGCGACTGGATCGGGCTGTTCGCGCTGCTTTCGATGACGAACCGGCTCTCTCCCGGCAACACTCTGGCCGTCGCGGGTCTGATGATCTTCCGCGTTCTGCCGGCGTTTCTCGTCGGTCCTATCGCCGGCGTGCTGCTGGATCGCATCGACCGGCGCAAGGCGATGATCGCTTCCGACGTCGCGCGAGCGTGCCTGATCGCTTCGGTTCCATTCGTGCCAAAAGCGTTCCGACGCTTTACGTGATCACGTTCCTGCTCGAGGTCGCGACGCTCGTGTGGATGCCGGCGAAGGACGCGCTCGTCCCGAACCTCGTCCCGAAGCGGCTGCTCGTCGCGACGAACTCGCTTGCTCTGTTCACGACGTACGGCGTGTTCCCACTCGGCGCCCTCATGTTCACCGGCGCTCGTCGGCGTCGCCGCTTTCCTCGGCACTCACGTAACTGCGCTCGCGGACCTCGGCCTGAATCGCGAGAACCTGGCGTTCTGGATCGACACGGCCACGTTCATCGCGTCGGCAATCATCGTGTCGCGCGTTCGCGTGCCCCAGGTGCCGCGTCAGCCTCGGCCGGTTCGGTTCGCGATCTTGTGGGAGGAGCTCGTAGAGGGCTTGCGCTATCTCCGCGAACGCGGCGAGGTCGCGCGCGTGATGCGTTCGATCGGAGTTGCCCTGGCCGGAGGTGCGGTCATCTTTTCCTTGGGTGCTCCGTACTCCACCGTGGCGCTGGGCGGCGGACCTGAAAGTTTTGGTGCGATCGTCGCCGGACTGGGGACCGGGATGGGTGCCGGTGTTCTCCTCCTGGGTTTCGTCGGCGACCGGTTCCCCAAAGGCTGGTCGGCGGCGGTCGCCGTCATCTTCGCCGGCCTCATGCTTGGTGGCGCAGCCATTAGTACACAACGTCGCGCTCGCCGTCATCTGGCGCCGGGCTGTTCGGCGCGGGAGCCGGAGTGGCGTACGCCACATGTTCGCCCTCCTTCAAGAGCTCGTGCACGACGAAGTTCGCGGGCGGATCTTTCATCAGTTCAAGTCGTGATCCGCATATCGCTCTTCATTTCGCTGGTTCTCTTCCCGGCGCTGGCCGAGTTCTTCAAGGACATCCTGTTCGACGGTGAGGCCGAGCAGGGGATCCGTCTGGCCTTAGCGGCCGGAGGTCTGTTCACATCGGCTGCAGGTCTGTACGCGGCTTGGGATGTCTATCGCGGACGCATCGACTCCGAATGGGCCAAACGATGAGCGTCTGGTCGTCGGTAGCCATCGACGAAGGACCGATAGGCCTTCTGCAGCGCGATGTGTCTAGTGGCCGCATCGCACACGCGTACATGTTCGGTGGTGTCGCCGGACGTCTTCCCGCCGATGCAGCGCTGGCCTTTGGTGCTTCCCTGGTCTGCGACAGCGGCGGGTGCGGAACGTGCGAAGCGTGCATGCGCGTTCTTCGCCGCGCTCATCCCGACGTAGAGGTCATCGAACCCGCCGGTACGCAGTTGCTCGTGGACCAAGTGAGAGAAGTTATTCGAGCCGCTTCGCGGCACCCGGTGGCGGCCGGCCGTCGTGTGATCATCGTCGAAGGCGCCGATCGAATGAATCCGACGGCTCAGAACGCGTTCTTGAAGGCGCTGGAAGAGCCACCGCCGTCGACGACGATCATCCTTCTCGCTCAGAGCCCGGAGACTTTGCTCGATACCGTTCGCTCTCGTTGTCGCGAGGTGACGTTCCGCACCCCGCCGCCGTCGGAGATCGCCGCGATCCTCGAAGCGCAAGGCGTGCCAGCCGAGGACGCGCAACGGCTCGCGCGGATCGGCGGCGACCTGGAGCGTGCGTCGAGGCTTTCGAGCGATCCCGAGGCTCGCGAACTGCGTTCCGAGCTCGTCAACCGCGTTATCGCTCCACTCAGAGATCCGGGTGAAGCACTGGAGGCTGCCGAGTGGCTCGCTGCTCAAACCAGAGGCATCCGAGATCGGGTCGCGGACGAGCACAAGTCCGATCGCGAAACGTACTCCCAGTGGTACCAGGAGACGAAGAGGGTCTCCGACGAGAGGCTCAGACGTGAGCAGCGGAGAGCCGAGCAGGACGCGATCGAGTCCTCCATCGACGACATCGCATCCGTTCTACGCGACCTGCTTGCCGCCTTTCAGTCCGGCGAAATAGAGCTCCTGAACCAGGATGCGGGTCGCGAGATAACAGAACGCGCAAAGTCTCTTGGACCTGGGGCTTCGGCCGGGATAGTGGCCTGTTTGTCGGACATCGAGCGGGCCCGGCGCAGGCTCCGTTCCAACGCAAACGTGCTGCTCACGCTGGAAGACGTGTTTCTGGCGCTCTACCGGCACCTGGCTTGACTACAATCACCCCTTGTCCGCGCCGCCCTAAGCCCAGTAGTTAGCCGGAGTAGCTCAGCGGCAGAGCAGTCGATTCGTAATCGACAGGTCGCGGGTTCAATTCCCGCCTCCGGCTCGACAAGACGGGTAACCTCTGTGGGTCCCAATCCCGCCTGGAGCCCAGGGTCAATAAGGAGAGCGCTCGTGAACTCGAATACACCCACGCGCCGCACGATCATGTGGATCGTGTTGGCTCTATGTATGTCGCTCATCGCGGCTTCTTGCGGTGGCGGAGGCTCGACAGCTTCGAAGATCGCCGAGGACTTCAGAAACCGTGACGCATCGGATGTCGAACCACCGGAGCGCGTCAACGCCGAAGCGCTTGCTAACCCCGGTCTGATCCTCTGGACCAACTCGGAGACATGGCAGAGGCTGCTGAACGCTCCTGACGAACCCGGCGTGGTTGTGCTCTTCGTGCAGCCGGCCAGCCCCTCCAACGACAAAGGCATCGCACGCGGCGACCTCCTGACCGCGGTAGACGGCGAGAATGTCACCAATCACGAGCGCGCCATTGCGCTTCTCCGCGCCAAGGCCGGCGATACGAGAAAGCTCACATTCCTGCGCGAGGACGGCGAGGAGAGAGAGGTCGAGATCAAGCCCTCGATCCCGAAGCAGCGCGCCCGGCCGTTCGTCACCGCACTGATAAATGAGTCGCGGAACGACCCGGTCCTTTACTTCCTTCGTGCAACCTCGGTCGGCGGCAACAACGACTCCAACCTGAGCGACTTGAACAAGGCCATCGATCTGGAGCCGCGCTTCGTCGAGGCGATGTCCGAGAAGGCGAGCATCAGATGGTTGCAGCGCCTGTCTGCGGATGGAGAAGAAGCGCGACGGATCGCAGGCGATGCCTTGGCCGGATGGGAGAACGCGCTGGACATAGACCCGCGTAACGCGGGTGTGCTGGCGGTTCGGTCCGCAGCCCTGGTCGACATCGGACAAGGCGAGCGTGGCAAGACAGAAGTCGAGAAGGCGTTGGAGCTCGACGACAGCCAAGCGCAGGCGTTGTTCACGCTGGCGCGTGCCGAGTTGCAGCTGAAGCGGCCGCAACGCGCCGCCGGCCCTGCAGCGGGCGCCGTCGCGCTGAACCCATACACCAACCTCTTCTACTACCGGCTGCTCGAGCGGATCTTCATGGAGCTCAAGCGTCCGGACGACTGCAAGGCGACGGCAGCATCGGTTCGCCCGTACCTGGAGGCGCACAAGTCCAAGCCGTTCACCGACGCAGCCAACGCACTCACGAAGCTCTGCGAGGACTAGAGGAAAGCTGGATGTCCGGGGGGCTTCGGCCTCCCGGACGCTCCGTAAAGCTTCGCGGCTATGGCATCATCCGTCGGTGTTTGTTACATCGCGTACCGGCAATGCCGGCAGGGTTAGAAAGGTCCGAGGGATGACGCGCCGGATCGTTACCGCGATCGGAGTTGGTCTTGCTGTCTGGGTGATCCCCGCCATCGCGTTCGCACAGGCGGCGCCCGCTGAAGGCGGCGAGGGCGGGGTCAATCGCAACTGGGTCTTCTACTTCGCGTTCCTAATCGGGCTTGGTTTCCTGGGCTTCGTTGCTTTCGTCGCCGTCTACTACCTCTTCGCGGTCGTCGCTCGGCAACGGAAGTACGCCGCCCCGGTTGCGATCCCGGTCGCGGCCACCGTGCCGGCCGGTGGCACCGTGGCGGCTCCGGCCGCCGCCGCACCGGCTCCCGCGCCTGCAGCTGCCGCGGCACCTGCGGCTCCGGCTGCTCCCTCGGCGCCCGCGGCCGCGCCCGCGCGACCGCCGGCACCTGCGGTCCCCGCCGGTACCGGCGGCGTACCCAAGATCGATCCGAACAACCTTCCGGACGGCATCGACGCCGTTACTCGTGGCCGTTTGAAGAAGCTCGCGGTTTTGCAGGAGCGCGGCCAGGAACCTCCGGCCGATCTTCTTTCCGAATTGAAGCCCGTTCTCGATCAGATGGGTGGAGCTCCTGCTGCGCCGGCAGCCGAAGCAGCACCTGCTCAGGTGGAAGAAGCACCCGCTGCACCGGCCGCTGAAGCGGTACCGGCGCCAGCGGCAGAGGAACCGGCTCCTGCAGAAGCTGTACCCGCCGAACCTGCAGCGGCTGCCGCACCGGCGGCATCCGAACCCGCCGCCGATACGGGCGGACTGCCTCGCATCGATCCGAACAACCTTCCCGACGGCATAGACGCCGTAGCCCGCGGAAGGCTCAAGAAGCTCGCCATCTTCCAGGAACGCGGCGATACGCCGCCGGCCGACCTTGTCGAGAAGCTCAAGCCGGTTCTCGATCAGATGGGGTCCTGACGGCTATCGACTGGGCTGCGCTGGAGCAAGCCGCAAAAGTCATCGCGGGATCGGGCACTCGCACCGACGGAGCTTCGCTGGTTCGTTTGCGTGGAAGAGTGCTCGACTTCCTCGATGACGCGTCGAAGGAAGTCGAGCGAGAGTCACAACTTCCCGCAACACCGCAGGCCGAACTTCTCGTCGTAGATCGTCACGCATGGATCGCCGGCAATGTCGCAACGTTCGAACGTATGGTCGGCGACATTTCGATTGCGGGATCCGAGTCGAAGATCGTGGCCTGGGAGGGCGGAGCGCTGATGGGGATGCTCGCGCGCATGGTTCTCGCCCAGTACGACCCGTTCCGCGACCAACTCATCGTCGTCTACCCGAATCTCGGCGAGTTCGCCGATGTAGATGGACTGAGATGGCTCGTCTTACACGAGGTGACCCACGTTGCCCAATTTAGGGCGGCGCCGTGGATGGCCGACCGCATCGTCGAAGTGGCTCGCAGCGTGCTCAACGTCGAGCAGACTGGTTGGACGCGCGACGCATGGGAGAGATTGCGCGAGCGGTTCCCTGAGATCCTGAGATGGGCCCGCGAAGCGATGGAGGGAAAAGCCAGCGACTCGCCGTTGTTCGATCTGCTACCCGACGAGCAGCGCGAAGCGATCATGAGCGTCAACGCGTTGGTCACGCTGCTCGAAGGTCACGCTACGCACATCACCGAGCTGGCGGCGTCCAGAGTCGTGGCCGATCACGCAGCGATCGAACGCCGCGTCCAAGCTCGACGCAAGCGGCCGGCGGCGGTCCGTTTGCTCGAAGCGGTGGCGGGGATCCAGATGAAGCGCCAGCAATACGTCATCGGGAAGCAGTTCTGCGAGGAGATCTGGAAGCACGGGGGAGCCGAAGCACTGGCACCGGCGTGGCGCGGTCCCGAGTGGGTGCCAACCATCGACGAGCTGAAGGAGCCGACGTCGTGGCTGGCCCGGGTTGGCGCGCATAGCCCCACCGCCGAGCGTTAGCGAGGTGGCAGCATCATCAGGGTCGGCGAAGCTGACCCCTGATGAGCTACCGCCGAGCGTTAGCGAGCTACCTAGACTTGGACCGTGAGCCTCGTTGAACGGCTAACCGAAGATCTGACCACGCTCGGCGTGCAGACGCACGACGCGGTCGGTGTGGCGTGCAGCGGTGGGGCCGACTCGGTTGCGCTTCTTCACCTGATCAAAAAATCGCCGCTGGCGCTTGACGTCACCATCCTGCATGTCGACCACGGTTTGCACGATCAGTCCGCCGCGCATGCTGGATTCGTAGCCGAGCTCGCGAGTGCGCAGGACATGAAGTTCGAACTGATCGCGGTGTCGGTCACGCGTGGCGACTCCGTGGAAGCCGCCGCACGCGAAGCCCGCTACGAAGCTTTGTCCGATGCAGCATCAAGCCGAGGCTTAGGTTTTGTCGCAACCGCACACACCTTGGACGACCAAAGCGAAACGGTCATCCAGCGCATGATGCGGGGCGGCTCGCCTGCCGGCATCTCTCCGGTGCTGGGGATCTTCATCCGTCCCTTGCTCGACACACGTCGTGTCGAGTTGCGCGAGTGGCTTTTAGCCGAAGCGACTTGTTTGGCGCGAAGACCCGACCAACGAAGACCTTCGCTTCGAACGTAATTGGACGACGGAATCTGGTTTTGCCTTTGCTTCGAGAGCGCCGGTCGGGGATCGATGAGGTCCTCGCGCGAACAGCAGTACGAGCCAGGGAGGACGAAGAAGCGCTGTCGTCACTGGCCGATGAAGTGCTCGCCCGCGCGCAAGTCGACGACGTCGGGATCTTGCTGAACAGCCTCGATCTAGGCGGCCAGCCGCCGGCGATCCGATCGCGTGTAGCGCTACGAGCATTGCGGCGCCTCGGCGCCGACCCGAGTCACACCGACATCGACGCGATCCTCAGTGGCATGTTGACGCGGCACCAGTGCGGTCCGGTCTCGGTGTG
Organism: uncultured Actinomycetes bacterium; assembly: GCA_963766295.1. Classification (GTDB taxonomy): domain Bacteria; phylum Actinomycetota; class JAICYB01; order JAICYB01; family JAICYB01; genus JBBDRJ01. The sequence goes on from CAVXYW010000001.1 coordinate 660,199, forward strand.
GTCAATCGATGGCGGGCTGGCCTTCATCCGGGAGCCGGTCGCTGTGCCCGAGCCCGTCCTTCTCGACCAACACCAGAGTCTTGGTGCGTGGAGGATCCGGGTTCGAAAGGCGACGACCGCCGACACACCGCCTTGGCGATGGCGCTGCACGGTCCCCGGGGATGCGTCCAACCTGAAGATCCGTTCGCGGCGGCCCGGTGATCGCGTCCTCACCGCCGCTGGTACGAAGAAGGTGCAGGACGTGCTGGTCGATGCGAAGGTGCCTCGTCCGCTTCGAGATCTGGTTCCGATTCTCGCGTCGGAGGACGAACCCCTCGCGGTCGTCGGGCTGACGCATCGTCCCCAAGAACCAGCTACCGTCAACCACGACGTCATCGACGTCGCACCGTCGTCAACGTCATGGTCGCGAGGAGTCGTGTGGAGCAGGACCTAGACATCCCGGACGAATACCGCGACCAGCTCGACCAGGTCGTGGTCAGTGAGCAAGACATCAGGACCAAGATCGCCGAGCTCGGCGCGGAGATTACTCGCGATTACCAGGGCAAGCAGCCGATCCTCATCGGCGTCCTGAAAGGTGCCTCGGTTTTCCTCGCCGACCTATCGCGACAGATCCAACTGCCGCTGCGTTTCGACTTCATGGCCGTGTCGAGCTACGGATCGGCCACAAAGACCTCGGGGATCGTGCGGATCCTCAAAGACCTCGATCATGAGATCGAGGACCACGACGTGATCGTGGTGGAGGACATCATCGACTCCGGCCTGACCCTCAACTACCTGCTTCGTTACCTACGGGCCCGCCGCCCGCGATCCGTAGAGGTTTGTGCGCTCTTTTATAAAGAAGGGCGCCAGCGTGTTGAGATCCCCGTCAAGTACGAGGGCTTTCGGATCGGTCCGGAGTTCGTCGTCGGTTACGGCCTCGACTTCCAAGAGCGCTTCCGCAACCTGCCGTTCCTGGCCGTGCTGGCCGACCACCCCGAAACGAGGAAAGCGCGCCGCTGACCTGCAGCTAGTTGTCCGCCGGATGCCGAGCGGGACTCGCGCTACGCTCTAGGCCATGCCGAAACCCCCGCAGCGCCCGGGTCTTCGAGGTCGTTTGGGCCGGAACGCACTGATCTACGTGATCATCGCGCTGGCCGCCGTCTGGATCATCGGAAGCGTCGTGAACCGCGGGACGCAACCAACCCCGCTTCGATTCGACCAGTTCCTCCAGAAGGTCGAGGCCGGCGATGTGAAGACCGCGGACATGTTCCTGCGAGACCAGAGGATCGAAGGCGAGCTCAAGAACGGCGATGCGTACGAGACGACGTTCGCCGGTGAAGGTGATCAGCTCGCTCTGACGCTGGCCGAGGAAAATGTTCGCGTTTCACCCAACCCGCAGGGCCAGTCGCTGTTCATGACGTTCCTGACGAACATCTTCCCGTTGCTTCTCATATTCGGGTTGATCTTCTTCATGATGAATCAGGCCCAGGGCGGCGGATCGCGCGTCATGTCCTTCGGACGCGCCAAACCCAGGCTGGTAACCAAAGAGATGCCGAAGATCGGCTTCGAGGACGTCGCCGGTCTCGAAGAAGCCGTCGAGGAGATCGGGGAGATCAAGGAGTACCTGGCCAACCCCGCGCGCTTCCAAGCCATCGGCGCCAAGATCCCCAAGGGCGTTCTCTTGTTCGGCCCACCCGGAACCGGGAAGACCTTGCTTGCGCGCGCCGTAGCAGGCGAAGCCGGCGTCCCTTTCTTCTCCATCTCGGGCTCCGATTTCGTCGAGATGTTCGTCGGCGTCGGTGCCGCGCGCGTGCGCGATCTGTTCGAGCAGGCGAAGACGAGCGCACCGGCCATCATCTTTGTCGACGAGATCGACGCCGTCGGCCGTCACCGCGGTGCCGGTCTGGGTGGCGGTCACGACGAGCGCGAGCAGACGCTCAACCAACTTCTCGTCGAGATGGACGGCTTCGACGTGAAAACCGGTGTCGTGCTGATCGCCGCGACGAACCGTCCGGACATCCTCGATCCGGCATTGCTCAGGCCGGGACGCTTCGATCGTCAGATCGTCGTTGACCGTCCCGATATCCGAGGACGTGAAGCGATCCTCAAAGTGCACGCCAAGGACAAGCCAATCGCGGATTCGGTCGACCTCGGCATCGTTGCGCGCCGCACGCCGGGATTCACAGGCGCCGATCTCGCCAACATCGTGAACGAGGCCGCACTTCTTTCTGCGCGCCGGGAGAAAAAGGAGATAAGCGGAGTCGAGCTCGAGGAAGCCATCGATCGAGTTATGGCCGGACCCGAGCACAAGTCCCGTTTGATCACGTCGGCGGAGAAGAAGATCGTCGCCTACCACGAAGCCGGACACGCTCTCGTTTCGCATCTGCTCCCATACGCACACCCCGTCCACAAGGTTTCGATCATCCCGAGAGGACGCGCCCTCGGCTTCACGCTGACCCTTCCGACCGAAGACCGCTATCTGCTGACCAAGTCCGAGCTCACCGACGAGCTCGCGATGATCTTCGGCGGTCGCGCGGCCGAAGAGATCGTTTTTAGTGATGTCACGACGGGCGCCCAGGACGACATCGATCGCGCAACGAAGATCGCGCGAAAGATGGTGTGCGAGTACGGCATGTCCTCGCTCGGCCCCCTCGCGCTTGGCCAGCATCACGATCAGCCCTTCCTCGGCCGCGACTTCCAGTCCGACCCCGACTATTCGGATCGCGTCGCTTCGGAGATCGACAACGAGGTGAGCAAGATCGTGGAGGCCGCCTTCGATCAGGCCAAATCGACGCTGCAGCGCAATCGCAAGCAGCTCGATCTGATCGCCGAGCTGTTGATCGAACAGGAGACGATCGAGGCACCAGATCTCGAGAAGCTGCTCGAAGGCTTGCCGGTTGCCAAGGCCGAACGCGGTAAACTGTTGGAAGAACCGCGAGCGGCCGGGAAAAGGAAATCGGCGCCTACTGGGCGTCGGCTACGGCCGAAACCCGAACCGGGTCTCTCGCCCGCATAGAAGAGCAGAAACAACAACACACATGGCGAAGATCGAACTCAGTACCGGCACGCCGGCAGAGATCGTCCACCCGCAGACCGGACGACCAAAGGCCGGGATCGTGTTAGTCCCAGACATCATGGGGCTGCGTCCTTTATTCGAGGAGCACTGCGCGCGCATCTGCAAGGAATGGAAGGTCAGTGTCTGCGCGCCCGAGCTCTTTCCAGGCGGCGACAAGTGGGGCCTCGAGCAGCGCATGAAGAAGGCCAAGATGTTGAAGGACGAGGACAAGATCGCCGACATCCTCGCTGCCGCCCAGCGCACAGGTTGCGACAACGTTCACGTCATCGGCTTCTGCATGGGCGGGATGTACGCGCTCAAGGCAGCGGCCGAGGACAGGTTCGCCAAGTCCGTTTCGTTCTACGGGATGGTTCGCGTCCCCAAGCAGTGGAAGGGCAAGGGACAGGGCGAGCCGCTGGAGATCCTGGCGGAGCGCGGTGCGAGCCAGGTAATGGCGATCGTTGGTACTGAGGACCCGTACGTCCCCGTCGCCGACGCCAAGGAGCTGGAAGCTCTCGGCGCAACCGTGCACATCTACAAGGGAGCCGAGCACGGCTTCGTGCACGACCCCGATCGTCCGGCGCACCGTCCCAAGGACGCGGCCGACGCTTGGGCCAAGGCCAAGAAGTTCCTCGGCCTCTAAGTTCAAGTCCACGACACGCGGCGCAAACTGTCTCGGTGCGTCACGCCTTTGACTGGTTGTTCCGTAACCGCCAGACCGGACGCATCACGATCGCCCAGTTCCCGAACGTCCCGCTCTGGATCTTCTTCGCCGGGGCGGCTGCACGCCGGTTCGCCGATCCGCACGGCGACCTCCTTGCGGCACTGACGTTCGTCACTACTGCCGCGCTCGTCGTTTGGGCGCTGCTCGAGCTGTTCCGTGGTGCGAACCCGTTTCGCCGGATGCTTGGTGGCGCGGCGCTGACCGTGACGTTGGTCGGTGTTGCGCGGTCGGTCCTGGCGTAGCAACCCAGCCGCGCTTCGTCGAGCGCTTAGACGCCGAAGCTAACGCGCGTCTGTCCGCTCCGAGCGGGCTCGAAGGTAACGATGAAGCCGTCTTCCGTTTCCTGCTCTTCTGTTGACGCTGCATTCGTTTCCATCGCCTTTACCAGTTGAAAGATCGACCCTCCCGAGATCTCGAAACGAAGTGCACTTCCGGTGGTCCACACAGACAACTCGTTTGGTTTCGCGCGCGCATCGGCCGGGCAGTCGGGCAGTAGGCGCATCCACGCGATTTCTCCGTCGCTGGTTCGGCAATGCAGCGTCGCGTGGTGATGCTGGAGCCAGCCGATCCCGCTGGACGGACCTGTTTGCGCCCCGATCATGACGTCTTCGCTGAGCCAGGCCGTCGCGACTCGAAGCGGATCGCCCGAGATGGTCTGCTCGATTAACCGTTCACCGGTGAAGGCTGTCAGTTCGGCCGTCGCGTCCTCCGGCATGCGTGTGCCGCCAACGGACATCAGAGGACCGAAACAGATGTCGTGCGGGTGCCCGAAGCGCGTCGCCGGATCGGGGAACGGCGCATGATCTCGGCCCGCAACGGACCAGATCCAAAGGCCGAGTGGTGTTGCGTAGCGATTCATATCCATGCCGTATGCGCGGTCGAAAGGTCCGCACAGATTGCGTAGCCCCGCGTGATAGAAGCGCGCGATGTCGCGCCACAGTTCTTGCTCCAACTCGGCTCCCAGCTCGGCCATCGCTTCCGTGGACTCGCGCCATAGGGCCAATGCCCAAAGATCGATCCCGTAGTACGTCGGCGAGTTGTACTCGATGAACGCGTTGTGCTCCAGATAGTGGGCGTGGATGTCCCGTGCGAACGTCTCGGCCTCATCCGTTCGCCCCGACCATGCGTCGAGCCAGGCCTTCATCAGCGCGATGTTCGAGTACGTCACCGCGACGCGGCCCGGCGGCTCCCCGGTGACGGCGCGCTCGATGGATGTGCGTATGCGTGTGACCAGATCGCTCGGCAGCTGAGCGCCGTGACGATCGACGATCGTGGCCAGCGTCGTTCCCACGAACTGACGCCAATTCGGATCGAAGTGCAGCCACATGATGGGATCGGCCGGTGGATCGGGCTCCTCGGGCGCACGGCGGAACGTGCCGTCGTAGGCCATACCGGGCGCGTCGAACTGATGGTCGAGGACCGCCGCAAGCGCCCGAGCAGCACGCTGCTCGTCGTCACCCGCGAAGCGGCTCAATAATCCCAGCGCGTACAACGATGTCTCGCGAACCATGTGCGCCGACCGGTCGGCCGTCCACAGCAGCGCCACCTGGTCGTCCCAGAGCTCGTCCATCCATGCCGTAGAGGCATCGAGGATGTCGGCTGCGTAATCTTTCCCCACTCCTCACACGGTGTACGACGGGGGACCGTCGAGTCGACTCCAAACAGCCCGTACGATTGTTGCCTTCAATGAGCATCTCTTCAGGCTTGGGCTTACCACCGGGAAGGACGGCCGTGATGGGCGTCCTCAACGTGACGCCGGACTCGTTCTCGGACGGGGGGCTATACACCTCGGTCGAGGCTGCTGTGGTCCGGGCTGCCGAGATGGTGGACGAAGGCGCCGACCTAATAGACGTCGGTGGCGAATCGACGCGACCGGGGGCCGAGGACGTCGCGGTCGACGAAGAGATCGCTCGAACGACGCCTGTTATCGAACGCATCGCCTCGCTCGGAGTGCCGATTTCGATCGATACGCGCAAGGGCACCGTCGCAAAAGCCGCCCTAGACGCCGGCGCCTCACTCGTCAACGACGTATCGGCCGGAATCTTCGATCCGGCCATGCTTCCTCTCGTCGCCGACCGTCGCGTGCCCATCGTCCTCATGCACATGCGCGGAACGCCGCAAATGATGGACGACCTCGTCGATTACGGAGATGTAGTGGCCGACGTTCGTAGCGAGTTGAAAGGACGGGTGGCCGCGGCCCGGCACGCCGGGGTTGAAGAGTCCAGCATCCTCGTAGATCCCGGCCTCGGGTTTGCCAAGACCGCACAGCAGTCACTCGAGCTGCTACAGAGGATCGACGAACTCGAAGGGGACGGCTATCCGATCGTCGTTGGTCCTTCGCGCAAGCGGTTCGTTGGAGCCGTGCGGGGAACCGAGATCGATGATCGCTTGGAGGGCACGCTGGCGGCATGCGCGTGGTGTGCGGTGCACGGCGTCGACGTTGTGCGAGTGCACGACGTTCGAGCTGTGCGCCGAACCGTCGAGATGATCGCGGCGATCAAGCGGGGCGACGTTGAAGGCTGATCTCTCGGACCGGCTCTTCGACGAGGGCGAGAGTCTCTTCGAGCTCAATCCGTCGAAGCTGCGGTGCTACCTCGATTGTCCGCGGCAATACAGGTTCCGCTACGTCGACCGGCGTCCCGAACGTCGAACGTTCGGACCGACGGCGCTCGGCCGTTCAGTGCACAAGGCGTTGCGTGACTTCTACGGGATGGACCGTTCGGAGCGATCGCTCGAGAACCTCCTTCGGGCGTTGCGAAGAGCATGGGATGGAACCGGCTACCGGTCGGCCAAAGAGGCCGAAGATGCTTTCGCTCGAGCAGAAGACATGCTCCGCCGTTACCACAGCGGAAGCGAACCGCACAGGCATCAAGTCGTCGCGATGGAGTCGAAGTTCACCCATGCCCGAACAGCGGATGGGATCTTGGTCACCGGGCGCGTCGACAGGCTCGACATCGACGACGGCCAGTACGTGATCGTCGACTACAAGACGGGTCGCTTCGGTGAAGACGCTCGCGCCCTGGACGAGTCGCTGCCGTTGTCCCTCTACGCGATTGCGGTTTCGGCGGCGCTGGGACGAGAGGTTTCGCGGATCGCCGTCGAGCATCTGTCCACAGGACGGCGCGTGGAAACGCGACGCGACTCGAAACGTTTGGAGCTCGATTGGGAAGCTCTCACCAAGCACGCGCGCGAGATGCGCTTGACCGGGATATTTCCGCCCCAGCCCGGCCCCCTGTGCCGGTGGTGCGACTACATCGTGGCCTGCCCGGAAGGACGTGCGACGCTGCGCGTCGAGAACATGCCGGACGATGACTACTGGGAGCCGCCGACGGAAGAGCCCTCATGAGCGGCAAGGACTGCATCTTCGTCAAGGGGATCAAGGCCGAGGGCAAGCACGGACTGCAAAGTGACGGCGAGCGCGACAAGCCGCAACCTTTCGAAGCGGACGCAGAGGTCTACGTAGATCTCAAACCAGTGGCCAACGCCGACCAGCTGGACGAGACGATCGATTACGTGACGATCGCGCAGACGGTTCGCTCGGTGATCGAGGAGCGTTCGTTCGAACTACTCGAGACGCTGGCCGATGCGATCGCTACGGAAGTTCTCGCACTGGGTGCCGATTCCGTGCGTATCCGAATGCGCAAGCCGCGTGCGGCCACCCACGCCGGCGTCGATGACATCTCGATCGTTGTGGAGCGATCGATCTGACCTTTGTTTACGTCGGTTTGGGCTCCAACGTCGGAGACCGGCTGGCCAGTCTCAAGAAAGCCGTCGAGCTTCTCGACTCATCCGATGGACTCTCGGTCGAAGGTGCGTCGAACGTCTACGACACCGATCCCGTCGGAGGAGATCAAGCGAACTTCCTCAACGCCGTGGTCCGCATCGAATCGTCGATCTCGGCACAGGATCTGCTCGCACGGCTGAAGGAGATCGAAACCCAGATCGGTCGTCGCGAGCGCGGACGGTGGGCACCGCGCGAGATAGACCTCGATGTACTGCTCTTCGCCGACGCAGTGATCGAAGAACTCGATCTCGTCGTCCCGCACACGGAGATCGCGAACCGCGCATTCGTTCTGGTGCCGCTTTTGGACCTCGATCCCGGCGTCGAGATCCCCGGGCTCGGCTCAGTCGCCGACCTGGCGGCTCGAGCGGGGACGGACGGCGTCCGGTTAACCGCTCACTCCCTCCGCTAGCGAGGGATTGACGAAGCGAACATACGTTCGTATAGTATCGCGATGGACAGGGAGCCTCTCTTCGAGCTCCGCAGGAGGACTTTCGACACGCCGCACTTCCGCGGGATCGAGTTCATCGAGGTCGAAGCCAAGACGATCATCAACAAAGTGCCGGGGAACTTCCTTCCATTCAGTCACACCATCAACCCCTACCGAGGTTGCTCGCATGCATGCACCTTTTGTTTTGCTCGCAAGACACACACGTACATGGACATGAATGCAGGCAACGACTGGTCTACGAAGATCGTTGCGAAGGTGAACGCGCCCGAGCTCCTACGGCACGAACTCAGGGCTAAGAAGTGGAAGGGCGAACCCATCGCGATGGGGACGGCAACTGATCCGTATCAGCGTGGCGAGGGCCGTTACGGGTTGATGTCAGGAATCATCCGCGCACTCACCGATTACAGGAACCCGTTTTCGATCCTGACCAGAGGGACTTTGATACTTCGAGACCTTGGGTTGTTGCGTGAGGCAGCTTCCGTCACGAAGGTCTCTACGGCGTTCTCGATTCCAACGCTTGACGAAGACGTCTGGCGTCGCAGCGAGCCCGGCACTCCGCACCCGCGCAAGCGGATCGAGGCCGTACGCAAGCTGAACGACGCCGGGATCGGCTGCGGGGTGATGGTCGCTCCGATCCTTCCGGGGATCAGCGACCACCCTCGTCAGTTGATGGACGTCGTCAGTGCCGCGATCGACGCCGGCGCCACGCATGTGTCGCCGATCTTGCTTCACCTGCGGCCGGTCGTCCGTGAGGAGTACATGGAATGGCTTCAGCGGGAGTACCCGGGCATGGTCACTCGCTACGAGCAGATGTACGACGAAAGTTCCTACGCCTCAAAAGAGGACCGCAAGGCGCTCGGCCGGCGGATCGCCGGCCTGGTCAGGGCCGCCGGAGGTCTGAAGCCGTCTGTCGACGTGGACGAGCGCTTCGGCCACCGCAAGCCAGCCGCTGATCTTCCGGAGCCGCCCCGGCGCAAGCAGCTCCAGCTCCTCTAACTGGGCGGGCGCCTATTGCGCCCACCGGGTATCCTGCTGGCAGGTCCAAGTCCGGTATCCCAGCGGGAACTGGAACGGAGGGCACTCCTTTCCACCCGCGCGGCTAGTAGAGGAGATGTCGCGTGGCGAGACGGCCAACCGTCTCGATAGTCGGATGCGGTCGCGTCGGTGGCGCGATCGGCCTGGCGCTTCGTGAAAACGGCTACGAGATCGCGGCCGTTTGGTCGAACTCGCGCGCCGGGCGACAGCGCGCTCATCGCCTGCTCGACGCTCCCGTGCTGGAGCCGGCCGCTGTCGCCGCCGCCGGCGACCTCGTCTTCCTAAGCGTCTCGGACGACGCCATCGCGCCCATGGCCAAGCAGATCGTTCCCGGTATCCGCAAAGGGAAGAGCGTCGTGCATACGAGCGGCGGAGTGTCGGTGAAGGCCCTCGACCCAGTACGCAACGCCGGTGCGCACGTCGGCTCGGTCCATCCTCTGCAGACGATCCCGGACCCCGAAACCGGCGCAAGTGCCCTTCATGGATCGGCGGTGGCCGTCACATGCGAGCCGAGAGACCGCGGCTCGTTGCATGCAGTAGCCCGCGCCTGGGGAGGTCAGCCTTTCGCGCTGGCGGACGAGAACAAGTCGATCTACCACGCAGCGGCGATCTTCGCGTCGAACTATGTGGTGACGACGATGTGGGCCGCGCAGGAGTTGCTGCGCAGCATCGGCGTCCGCAATCCGGGTCCTTTGCTCGAGCCGCTCGTAAGGGCTTCGGTGGACAACGTTTTCGAGTCGGGTCCGGCAAAGTCCATCACCGGTCCAGTTGTGCGCGGCGACACCGGGATCGTTCGCAAGCACATCGCCGATCTCAAGAAAGCCGATCACCCCACCGGCGATCGCATCCGGTCGACCTATCGATCGCTGGCCCGACTAACGGCCGCTCTCGCGGGAACCGACCCGGACGTCATCGAAAAGGCGACGGCATGATCGCGACGGGAAAGATCATCGAGGTCCGCAAGATCCTCGAAGCTGCCCGTCTCGAGGGACAAACCGTCGGGTTCGTCCCGACCATGGGTGCGTTGCACAAAGGACACCGCTCGCTCATCCGGCGCGCTCGCGCAGAGAACGGCCACGTCGTCGTCAGCATCTTCGTCAACCCGACACAGTTCGGTGCCAACGAGGATCTATCGGCTTACCCGCGTACGTTCGCCGACGACTGCGAGGCTTGCGCCGACGAAGGCGCCGACCTCGTCTTCCACCCGGACGTTGACGAGATGTACCCCAAGGACGCGAAGACGACGGTCAATGTGGGTCTCTTGGCCGAACCTATGGAAGGGAGATTCAGGCCGGGACATTTCGACGGTGTCGCGCTGGTGTGCGCGAAGCTCTTCGCGATCGTCGGACCGTGCACCGCGTATTTCGGCGAGAAAGACGCGCAGCAGCTGCGCGTCGTCGCGCAGATGGTGCGCGACCTTGCCCTGCCGGTCGAAGTTGTCGGCTGCCCGACCGTACGCGACGCCGACGGACTGGCCCTGTCCAGCCGCAACAAATATCTCGGTCCAGAAGACCGCGAGCGATCGCTGTCGCTCTCGCGGGCGCTGCGCCGGATCGAAGAACTAGTGCAAGAAGGGGAGCGCGACACGGCGAAGCTGCTCGGCGCCGGCGTGTCGATCCTTGAAAACGCCGGACTCGACGCGATCGACTACCTCGAAGTCGTGGACCCCACGACCCTCGAGGCAGTCGACCGGGTCGAGCACCCGGTTCTCGTTTGTGGTGCCGTCAGGGTCGGCACGACGAGGTTGATCGACAACGTAACGATCGAAGCCAATGAGATTGAATCGTTGAACCAAGGGGGCAGCTGATGGTCAGGGAGATGCTGAAGTCGAAGATCCACCGCGCGACGGTGACGGAAGCGCGCGTCGAGTACGTCGGTTCCATCACGATCGACTCGGAGCTGATGGAACTGGCCGATATCACGCCGTACGAGAAGGTGCTCGTTGCCGACATCGACAACGGCGCTCGTCTCGAGACTTACGCGATCGAGGGCCCTCCGGGCTCCGGGGTGGTTTGCATGAACGGAGCGGCCGCTCGTCTGGTCGAGAAGGGCGACAAGGTGATCATCATGACCTTCGCGTCCTACGAAGACTCACGAGGCGCGCATGCACCGTCCGCTCGCCATCTTCGTCGACGACGACAATCGCCCCGTAGCCGGAAAGGCCGGCTGAGATTGAGCTCCGATGCGGCGCCCGGCAGCGATCGGGCAGCCCTGACTACAGCGCTCGACCGAGTCATCGCGACGGCGCTGGTTGAAGACCTCGGCTCGATGGGAGCCGAGGCAGACATAACGACGGTCTCTACGGTGCCGGCCGACACTCTCAGCGAAGGCACGGTCATCGCGAAGCAGCACGGAGTTATTGCAGGACTCGAGGCGCTGTCGGTTGCCTTCGGACAGCTGGACGACCGAGTCGAAGTCGAACTCCTGAAGCGGGACGGAAACATCGTTCAGCCCGGCGACAAGCTCGCGACCGTTCGCGGCCCGGCCCGCGCGATCCTGGCCGGCGAACGCACTGCGCTCAATCTCCTTAGTCACCTCAGCGGCATCGCAACGCTGGCAAATGCATTCGTCCAGAGAGCGCCAGAAGCGAAGATCGTCGAAACTCGCAAGACACTGCCAGGACTTCGCGCTCTCGAGAAGTACGCCGTCACGTGTGGCGGCGCCACCAATCACCGTTTCTCGCTCTGGGACGGCGTCCTTATCAAGGACAACCACATCGTTGCCGCCGGCGGCGTCGGCGAGGCCGTCCGACGGGCGAAGAAAGCGACGACCCTTCCCGTCCAGGTGGAGTGCGCGACGCGCGACGACGTCCTCGAAGCGATCGGCGCCGGCGCACCTTCTCTGCTCCTCGACAACCGAACTCCGGACGAGCTCCTAAAACTTGTCGGGCTCATCCGCGAACGGGCCCCCGGCACTCTCATTGAAGCCTCCGGCGGAGTCACTCTCGACAACGTCGACGCCATCGCAGCCACGGGTGTCGATCGCATCTCCATCGGCGCCTTCACCCACTCGGCTCCCGCGCTCGACGTGAGCCTGAACCTCGACCGGGTCTGGAGCGAGTAGATGCTGCTGGCCATCGACATCGGCAACACCGAGACGACCATCGGGATCTTCAACGGCGACGAGCTCGTCCAAACCTGGCGCAGCGGCACGCAGGTCGAGCGAACCGCCGACGAGCTTGCCCTGCTCGTTTTCTCTTTCCTGAGGCTCGGCCGCGTCCCGCGTGACGCCGACATCTCCGGTGTCGCCGTTTCCAGCGTCGTCCCCCGCGCCACTCTCGCGATGCGCGAGATGGTTCCTCACTACTTCGACCTCGAGCCGGTGATCGTCGAGCCCGGGGTGAAGACCGGGATGCCGATCCGCATCGACAACCCAAAGCAGGTAGGCGCCGACCGCATCTGCAACGCCGTCGGCGCATACGAAGAGCACGGGGGCCCAGTTGTTGCGATCGATCTCGGCACGGCGACGACTTTCGATGCCGTCTCGGCCGACGGTGAGTACCTCGGCGGCGCTATCGCGCCGGGGCTGGCCATCGCCGCGAACGCGCTCGTCAGCAAGACCGCTCAGCTTCAGCTCGTCGAGCTCGTCTCGTCCTCAGCGTTTGATCGGAAAGAGCACGGCGGAAGCGATCCAGTCCGGCATCGTCCTCGGCTATGCGTGTCTGATCGAAGGAATGCTCGACTTATTCCGCAAGGAGCTCGGTGGCGATACCAAGTCGGTCATGACCGGCGGACTCGCCGAGACCATGGCGCCGAATCTGGAAGGTGTCGACGTCGTCGACCCGTGGCTCGTTCTCAAGGGGCTGCGGATCATCTACGAGCGCAACGCCGAATAGCACAGCCCGGCACTAGACTCCGCGCTAATGAGCGAGGAGGAGCTCTACCAAGCACGGCTCGTAAAGCTCGATGCGCTGAGAGCCGCCGGAGTCGAGCCTTGGCCCCCACGTTTCGACCGCACGCATCAAGCTGCCGAGCTCCACGAAGATTTCACCGATCTCCATGCCGGCACCGACACCGGCACCCAAGTACGAGTCGCCGGACGGATTCGCTCTTCGCGCGTCCAGGGGAAGCTGGCGTTCGGCGACGTTGCGGATGCCTCGGGAACCATCCAGCTCTTTGTAACCGGCGAAGCCGTCCCGTTCTTCGATTCGCTCGACGTCGGCGACATCGTCGGTGCGTCCGGCGAAGTTGTGCGTACCAAGAGAGGAGAGCTTTCGGTAAGAACCGAAGACGTCGTCCTTTTGGCCAAAGCGCTCAGAGCTCCACCGGACGATTGGTACGGACTCCAGGACACCGAGCTCCGCTACCGCCAGCGCTACCTCGATCTCATCGCGAACCCCGACTCGCGCCGCATCGCGCGCGTCCGGAGCGAAACGATCAGAGCGTCACGAGACTTCTTCGACTCCCGAGGGTTCTTCGAAGTCGAAACGCCTGTGCTTCAGCCGATCCCCGGCGGCGGCACGGCCACACCTTTCGTCACCCACTTCAACGCGATCGGCACTGACATGTACCTGCGCGTTGCTCCCGAGCTATATCTGAAGAGATTGATCGTCGGAGGCATGGAGAAGGTTTACGAGATCGCCCGCAACTTCCGGAACGAAGGACTGGGGTTCAAGTACAACCCCGAATTCACGATGCTCGAGGCCTATGAGGCTTACGCCGACTACAACGACATGATGGAGCTCACCCAGTCGTTGGTGCAGACGGCAGCGCAAGAGGCCATCGGTACAACGAATGTCAGCTTCCGCGGGCATGATTTGGATCTCGGTGGGGAGTGGCGGAGGGTGACGATGATCGACTTGGTTCGCGATGCCACGGGTGCCGACGTCTCTCTGGACTCGACCGCAGACGATCTCCGCGAAATCGCGTCGAGGCGAGAGGTCGAGGTCGAGGATTGGTGGGGCACCGGCGAGCTCATCGGCCAGCTCTACGACAAGGTGGCCGAAGCCACGATCGTCGAGCCCACGATCGTCTACGACTACCCAAAAGAGATTTCACCGCTGGCCCGCACCCACCGCGACGACCCGCGTCTGGTCGAGCGTTTCGAGGTCGTGGTGTGCGGTATGGAGATCGGTAACCACTTCAGCGAGCTCAACGACCCCATCGAGCAGCGCAGGCGGTTCGACTCCCAGATGGAGGCGCGCGCCCATGGAGACACCGACGCAAACCCCATCGACGAGGACTATCTAAGGGCTCTGGAGTACGGGATGCCCCCCACGGGTGGTCTGGGGGTAGGGATCGACCGCCTGGTCATGGTGCTCACGGGGGCTCCGACGCATCCGGGAGGTTGATCCTGTTCCCTGCATTACGCCCCCAGAAGGACGATGACCAAGAAGGAACGTAAAAGGAACGCGCGTTTTGCGTTGTAAGAGGTAGCAGAGCAGGTCGGAAGGCGCCGGTATACTCAGCGCACCGAGCCCTTGAGAGAGGGTTCACAAGGGGATTAAGCCCCTGTAGGAGGGAAGGAAGATGTTCGAAAGGTTCACCGACAGGGCACGCAGAGTCGTCGTCCTGGCGCAGGAGGAAGCACGCCTCCTCAACCACAACTACATCGGCACGGAGCACCTGCTCCTCGGCCTCATCCACGAGGGCGAGGGTCTGGCTGCGAAGGCGCTGGAGTCTCTGGGCGTCACGCTCGACCAGGTCCGTTCCCAGGTCGAGGACATGATCGGCGTCGGCACGGCCACGCCGCAGGGCCACATCCCGTTCACTCCGCGCGCAAAGAAGGTCCTCGAGCTGTCGCTGCGCGAGGCGCTCCAACTCGGCCACAACTACATCGGAACCGAGCACATCCTGCTCGGCCTCCTGCGCGAGGGCGAGGGTGTGGCCGCGCAGGTGCTGATGAAGATCGGCCTGGACATGCAGAAGGTCCGCCAGACCGTCCTCCAGCTCATGCAGGGCTACCAGGGCCAGCAGGGCGAGGGCAAGGCGTCGGGCGAAGCTCCGTCCGGATCGCTCGTCCTCGACCAGTTCGGCCGCAACCTCACCGCGCTCGCCGCTCAGTCCAAGCTCGACCCCGTCATGCGTCCGCGAGAAGGAGATCGAGCGCGTCATGCAGGTCCTCTCGCGCCGGACGAAGAACAACCCCGTCCTCATCGGGGAGCCGGGCGTGGGCAAGACCGCGATCGTCGAAGGTCTCGCGCAGCGCATCGTGCGCAAGGAAGTTCCCGAGACGCTCGCCAACAAGCAGATCTACACGCTCGACCTCGGCGCCCTCGTCGCCGGCTCGCGTTACCGCGGTGACTTCGAAGAGCGCCTGAAGAAGGTCCTCAAGGAGATCCGACAGCGCGGCGACATCGTCCTGTTCATCGACGAGCTGCACACGCTCGTCGGCGCCGGCGCGGCCGAAGGCGCGATCGACGCGGCTTCGATCCTCAAGCCGATGCTCGCGCGCGGTGAGCTTCAGACCATCGGTGCAACGACGCTCGCCGAATACCGCAAGCACCTCGAGAAGGACGCCGCCCTCGAGCGCCGCTTCCAGCCGATCCACGGTCGAAGAACCGACGGTCACCGACACCATCGAGATCCTCAAGGGTCTGCGCGAGCAGTACGAGCAGCACCACCGCGTGGTCATCACGGACGAAGGCATCGTCGCGGCGGCGAACTTCGCCGACCGCTACATCACCGACCGCTTCCTTCCGGACAAGGCCATCGACCTCATCGACGAGTCCGGATCGCGGATGCGTCTGCCGCAAGCTGTCGCAGTCCGCCGGAGATCAAGGAGCTCGACGACCGCATCGCGCTGCTGAACGCCGAGAAGGACTCGGCTGCCGAAGCACAGGACTACACGCGTGCGCAAGAGCTCAAGGGCCAGGTGCAGACGCTAACCAAGGAGCGCCGCGAGGAGGAAGAGGCCTGGCGGGCCGAGGACGGCGAGTTCTACGGCGTCATCGGCGAGGAAGAGGTCGCCGAGGTTCTCGGCCGCATGGACCGGCATCCCCGTCCACCGGCTGACCGAAGAGGAGTCGGCCAAGCTCCTGCGCATGGAGGATGAGCTGCACAAGGCCTACGTGAGCCAGGACGAAGCCGTGAAGGCCGTTTCTCGCGCGATCCGTCGTACGCGCGCGGGTCTGAAGGACCCGAAGCGTCCGTCCGGCTCGTTCATCTTCCTCGGACCGTCCGGTGTCGGGAAGACCGAGCTCGCCAAGCAACTGGCCGAGTTCCTGTTCGGCGACGACGAGGCGTTGATCCAGATCGACATGTCCGAGTACATGGAGAAGCACACCGTTTCGCGTCTGGTTGGTTCGCCTCCCGGCTACGTCGGTTACGAAGAGGGCGGACAGCTGACCGAGGCCGTGCGCCGTCGTCCGTACTCGGTCGTGCTCTTCGACGAGATCGAGAAGGCGCACTACGACGTGTTCAACGTCCTGCTCCAGATCCTCGAGGACGGACGACTCACCGACGCGCAAGGTCACCACGTCGACTTCAAGAACACCGTGATCATCATGACTTCGAACCTCGGAACCAGGCGATGTCGGCAAGGCCAAGGGCATCGGCTTCCAGACCGAGGACGCTGAGGACATCCCCTACGAGAAGATGCGCGATCAGGTGATGTCGGAGCTGAAGAAGAGCTTCCGTCCCGAGCTGCTGAATCGGATCGACGAAGTGATCGTGTTCCACCCGCTCTCACGCGAGCAGGTTAAGGAGATCGTCGACATCATGATCCTGCGCGTCACCGAACAGCTGAAGAGCCGCGGTATGGGCCTGGAGCTGACCGAGGCGGCCAAGAACCTGCTCGCTGAGAAGGGCTACGACCCTGCTCTTGGTGCGCGTCCTCTGCGTCGCACGATCCAGCGAATGGTCGAGGACCCGATGTCGGAGAAGGTGCTCTGGAAGGAGTTCCGCGCCGGTCAGGTCGTGGTGGTCGATGCGTCCGACGGTGAGATCGTGTTCACGAGCCGCGACGAACCGGAGCTAGAGGTTCCGCCGGAACCGGTCGAGGTGGGCAAGCCCGGGCCGAGCCCGAGCTTGAGCGACGGCTAGAACACGCTCCAACGCGCTGACCCTTGCGCCGAGGTCGTGCAACGCTCGTTAGTCTTCTGACCGTCGTTGTACCGATGTACACCCTCAACCGAGGTCAGAGATGGATGCTTGGATCCAGGCGTCGGCAACCTTTTGCATCGGGGTCTTCTTTGCCGCAGCGGTCTACATCTCGCTGGTGCAGCACCCCGCCGCCCTAGCGACGGGCACGGATTTCGCCAGTCGGTTTTTCTCCCCTATGTACTCCCGAGCATCCGTTATGCAAGCGACGCTTGCCGTTGTTGGAACCGTTGCCGCGGCGACGGCTTACTTCTCCACTGAGCGCACCGCCTGGATCTTCGTCGCAGTTCTAATATCCAGCGTCGTCCCATTCACACTGCTGGTGATGGCGAAGGTAAACGATGAGCTGAAAGCGCACTCGCCGGATCGGTCGGCCGATCGGACGAGTGAACTCCTTGTTCGGTGGGGCCATCTTCACTGGGTGAGGACGATTGTTAGTGGTCTTGCCTTCTTGGGTTGTCTGTACTTGGCATAGGAGGTGCAATGGGTCAGCAAGAACAGGATCGACGGATCGACTACGTCGAGTACTCGGCGATCGATATCGAAGCCACTAAGACTTTCTTCTCGAGCGTATTCGGCTGGAGCTTCACCGATTACGGACCGGATTACACAGCTTTCGAGGACGGCCGTTTGAACGGCGGCTTTGCCAAGGCCGATGCGGTCGGCGGAACCGGTGCTCTCGTTGTGATCTACGCGACTGAAATCGACACCATCAAGGAAGCCGTGACCAAGAACGGCGGAACGATCACGCAGGACACTTACGAGTTTCCGGGCGGGCGCCGTTTCCACTTCAACGACCCGAACGGCAACGAGCTGGCCGTTTGGTCTGAATAGTGACCGAACGCGTCCTCGTTGTTGGTGCAGGCGCCGCAGGTTTGGCCGCGGCCCGCACGCTTGGTGATGCCGGTCACGAGGTAACTATTCTCGAAGCGCGCGACCGCATCGGTGGTCGAGCATTCACGTCCTACGACATCGCCGAACATCCGGTGGAACTCGGTGCCGAGTTCGTTCACGGACAGTACGTCAGCACTTGGAAGTACCTAGAGCGATTCGGACTCGACACGGTCGACATCCACGACCAGCTTCGTTTCCGTTTCTTCAGCGACGGCACTGTCTGGGACGAATCCTTCCTGACGCAGTCGAACGCTTTGCTCGCGTGGAAGATGACGTACGCGTCCAAGGATTGGATCGACGGCGGTGGGGAAGACATGTCTCTGGCGGACGCTGCAATGCGCTGGCCCGGTTTCATCGACGGTGAGCTATCTGCCGGGAAACGCGCCTTCTGGAATACCTTCGTGGCCCAGTTCCAGTGTGGGGAGCTAGACGAGGTAGGCATCGGCGGCCTGGCCGAAGCCACTCGCGACAACGACGGCGACCGGATCCTTTATCGGGTGACCGACGGTTACTCGACGCTCATGTCTCGTCTCGCCGAAGGACTCGACGTACGCACGTCGATGCCCGTCGAGCGTGTCGAGTGGTCGTCGTCCGGAGCCTCTGCGACGTGTGGTGACCACCATTTCGATGCCGATCGCATGGTGATCACGTTGCCGCTCGCGATCTTGAGGTCTGGAGACGTCGTCTTCACGCCGGAGCTTCCGGACGAAAAGAAGGCAGCGATAAACGGACTGGGCTTCGGTCCGGCGGCGAAGATCGTCCTACGGTTCTCCCAGCCGGTCTGGCCGGACGGCATGACCAATCTGATCTCAACCAACGACAGCCAGAACTGGTGGCGCTCAGGTGCCGGACGCGACAATGAAGACGGCGTCTTGACGGCGCTCGTTTGCGGGCACGCGGTCGAGCGGTTGAGGGAGTTCGGCGATCCGTCGGCCGAGGGACTGCGTCTGCTCGAAAAGATACTTGGTGAACAGCTCGCCGGCGATCTGGTCGAGAGCCACTTCGTCGACTGGGGCGCCGACCCGTGGTCGAAGATGGGCTACTCGTTCGTGCCGCCCGGTGGTGTGGGGCTACGTGACGCCCTTGCTGCTCCGGTAGCCGACGTTCTGTTCTTTGCCGGCGAGGCAACCGACCGCGTGCGACCTCAGACCGTGCACGGAGCGTTCGATTCGGGGATGCGGGCGGCCGGCGAGCTCTCGAAGGCCTTGAAGATCCGTCAGCGTGCCTAAGGTTCAAGGCGTGACGACCCTGCGGCCGATGGCCGTCGACGAGCTGAGTCGTATCGCTGAGATCGACCGGTCGGAGCGGATCACGCAGCAGTACAGACAACGTGGCGGTGCGCTGGAACTGGTCGAGGTTGATATCGATGCGCCTCGCTGGGGAGAGCCCGGGGAGCATCCCGTCGAGCACCGCATCGAGTCCTGGAGACAACTGCTAGACGACGACGGCGTCCTCCTTGGAGCATTCGACGGCGATCAACTCGTTGGCTTCGCCATCTACCTGCCGTTCATAGAGGAAGGGCTCGCTCAATTAGCGGTGCTTCACGTAACGAGGACGCATCGTCGCTTCGGTGTTGGTCGGCACTTGAGCGACGAAGTGCTCCGTCGGGCCCGCGAGGACGGTGCGGAGCGTCTCTACGTCTCGGCTACGCCTACGCGATCGACCGTTGACTTCTACAGGGCTCAAGGATTCGAACCGCTGGAGATCCCCAACGACCGGCTTTACGCCCTCGAGCCGGACGATATCCACATGGAGATGACGTTGTGAAACGAGCCCCTAGTTTTCTGAAGATCGATTGTCTGAGTCTGCCGGTTCCGGATCTCGATGCAGCCCTGGCGTTTTACTCGGAACGTTTGGGCCACGACCTCATCTGGCGCAATGACACAGCGGCCGGTCTGCGACTGCCAGAGTCGGAGTCCGAGCTCGTCCTTCACACGGACGATCGTCCGATGGAGACCGACTTGGCTGTTGAGTCGGTGCTCGTCGCCGTCGAGCGGTTCGTCGCTGCCGGGGGACGCGTTCTTGCGCATCCGTTCGAGATACAGATCGGGCTCTGCGCGGTTGTGTCCGATCCTTGGGACAACGTGCTCGTTCTGCTCGACACGTCAAAGGGGTTGCTGCGTGTCGACGAGCAGAAGCGCGTGATCGGTAACGAAACCCTCGGCTAGTTACCTTCCATCAGTGCCACGAGCTTGCGTACGGTATTGCAGTTGCGGATCGACATCTTCTTGTAGAGCGGCGTACCGAAGATTCCTCTCCATAGCGTGCTCTTGTTTACATCTTTCCGGTCGATGCGCCAGATAAGCGCTCCGGCGGCGTAGTGCAGATCCTCCAGCTTGGGGTCCGGTTTCAGCTCTTTCAGGACGGAGGACCGATCGACTTCCTTCCATAAAAACAATACGTCGCACCTCATCCTTTGGTCGGTCGTCCATTTTGAGGGGATCGCCTTCGCCAAGGCCTTCATCTCTTCGAGGTTGCGCAAGACAACCGGCACTTCGAAACCGAAACGCTTTGCGATGCCGGCCTCGATCTGCCCGACGAGCCGTGCCTTAGCTCGGATCTTGCTCGCGAAGATGACGTTCCCGGAGTTGATGTAGGTCTTGACGTCCGTCACGCCTGCGTCTTCAAAGACAGACTTCAGCTGCTTCATGTCGACCTTGTTCTTCCCGCCGACATTGATCCCGCGAAGCAGAGCCACGTAGACCATCGCCGGACTGTAACAGCGCTGGTCACTGGCGCTGTCAGAGACCGGAGGCGGTCAGCCGACAGCTAAAGCGACCAGACCGGCGACGATCGCCGAAGCGCCAGCCAAGCGAGCGCCGAGCCGTCCTTCGCGCAGCAACTGCGCGCCGAGGATCGTCCCGATCAGGATGCTCACCTCACGAGCTGGTGCCACGTAGCTCACAGGTGAAACCGCGAGCGCCGAAAGCACGAGGATGTAAGCGAATGGTGCGAACACGGCAACCGCAAGGATCTCGCGGCGGTGGTGCGTCCAGGTCTCTCGTACGAAGCTGCGGCGCCTAAGCACAAGCGGTGTCAGCAAGACGCCCCGAACCGCGTTGGCTGCCCAGTCGAGGATCAGAGGAGGCACCGCCAGTTCTGCAACCGCGTACCGGTCCCAAAGTGTGTACGTCGCGATCAGCAGACCGGTAAGCAATCCGAAGACAACGCCGGCTCGCGTGTCGCCGCGGTTGCTGCCACTCGTTGTGGTTCGTCCGAGAGCGAAAACGCCGATGCAGACCAAGCCCGCACCGCTTAGAGCAAGAACCGTCGGGCGTTCGCCGATGAATGCGATCGCCAGCGCGGTTGAAAGCATCGGGCCCGTTCCACGAGCGAGGGGATAGACCACCGACAGATCGCCTACCGCATAACCGCGTTGAAGAAGAGTGAAGTATCCGGCGTGTAGCGCGCCGCTTCCGACCAGGAATCCGATCTCCGTCCATCCGATGTCCGGAGTCGTCACGAAGTATGCGATCGCGGCGATAGGTGCGTAGAGGATCGCGGCGACTATCGCGCACAGCCACACGAAGGGCACGCCGGCGGCGCCGGCGCGCTTGGCGAACAGGTTCCACGTCGCGTGGAGTGCCGCCGCGCCGAGTACCAGCGCGAGCGACGCAGCCGTCATTTACTGCGTCTGGTGCGGGGACACGCTAGATCCAGCCCCGCTTCTTGAAGAAGATGTAGAGGCCGGTGGCCGTGGAGGCCATCAGTCCGATGGCGAACCAGAAACCGAAGATCTGACCGTCTTCGGGGAAGAGCCGGAAGTTCATTCCGTAGACGCTGGCGATGAACGTCGGGACGGCGATGATCGCGGCCCAACCGGTCAATCGTTTGGTTACTTCGTTCTGCGCGTTGGTTGCTTCGACCCGCACGAGATCGATCATCGCGTCGGCGAGGTCCTCGATGTTTCGAACCTGATCGGTTATCCGCAGCGTGTGATCGTGGATGTCGCGGAAATACGCGCCGAAGTGAGTGTCGACGAGCCTGATGGACGAGCCGAGCGAGCCCTGGTCGACAACATTCGCGATCATCCTGGCTACGGGCAGGACGTACCTACGGAAGCGTGCTAGGCCCTGCTTGACTGTGTAAAGGCGTGTCTGCGCCTGGGATCTGGGGTCGGCGAGAACTTCTTCCTCGAGCGTTTCGATCTCGTGCTCTAGATTGTCGGCGATCCGTTGGTAGTCGTCGACGATCGTGTCCAACAGTGTGTGCATCATGTACGCGGAGCCGCCCCAGACCTCCTCTTTCGTTGCGCGCAGGCGGCGTTTGGTTTCTTGGATCGTTTGCTCGGCTCCCGAGTGCAAGGCCAGGACGAATCGCGTGCCGATGAAGCACGCGATCTGAGCCGACTCGAGCTGCCCTTCGACGGGGTGGAGCTCATGGACGATGACGAAGAGATGGTTGTCGTATTCCTCGAGCTTCGGGCGCTCCCGGAGGCTTGCGGCGTCTTCGATCGCCAGCTCGTGAAAGCCGAACTCCTCGGCGATCGTCGCGAGGTCGTCCTTGGTTAGCGTCCGGACGTCGGCATCGGCCCAGACTCTGGCCCCGCTCTGCTCGCAGATGTTCGAGATCTTCGAGAGATCGGTGATCTCTTTCCAACCTATGTCCGGCTCGTGCGAGATCGCGGTCAGCATCTGCGAGCTATTGTGCCAGCCAGATGGCTCACGGCCTCTACACGGACCTTTACGAGCTGCGCATGGTCGCTTCGTACCTGAAGCGGGGGATGACCGGACAGTCCACATTCAGCTTGTACATCCGGCCAACACCGGAGCGCCCTTGGTTCATCGCGCACGGTGTCGACTACGTGCTCGATTTCCTCGATGGATTTCGCTACTCCGACGATGACCTCGCCTTTCTACGGGGCATCGGATTCGCTGAATCGACGCTGAGCGAACTCGCAAGGATGCAGCCGCTCGGCGAAGTCTGGGCCGTTCCGGACGGGACCATGGTTCTGGCCGACGAGCCAATCCTCGAGGTCACTGCGGCGCTTCCCTTTGCCCAGCTCGTCGAAACCGCGGTCATCAATCTCGTGCAGCATCCGACATTGGTTGCCACGAAGGCGGCGCGCATCACCTTCGCCGCCGGAGATCGTCCTGTAGTTGACTTCGGCTTCCGGCGTGCCCACGGTCTGGAGACGGGCGTCGTGGCTTCGCTGGCCGCCTTCGTCGGCGGCGGTTTGTCGACATCCAACATCGAAGCAGCTCGGCGTTACGGCATCCCGGTCGTCGGAACGATGGCGCACTCGTATGTGCTGGCCCACAGCAGCGAGATAGACGCGTTCCGTGCTTATGCGCAGGACTTCCCTGACAACGCGATCCTTCTGGTCGACACCTACGACACGCGGACGGGAGTGCGCAACGCCATCGTCGTTGCGGGCGAGCTGCGGGCCTCGGGCCACGAGTTGCGCGGGATACGACTGGACTCCGGTGATCTCACCTCTTTGTCCAAGGAAAGCCGAACGATCTTGGACGAAGCCGGGTTTCCAGAGGTCCAGATCTTTGCGTCCGGGGGGCTGAACGAGCACGACATCGCTCGCCTTATTGGTGCCGGTGCTCCGATCGATTCCTTCGGAGTTGGAACGGACCTCGTCGTTTCGCGAGACGTACCCGCAGTCGACATCGTCTACAAACTCGTCGCCTACGACGGCCGCCCCGTAGCTAAGCAGAGCTCGGGGAAACAGACGCTTCCGGGAGCCAAGCAGGTGTTCAGGACGTCCGGTGGTGTCTCCGAGGACATCCTCGGCCTTCGTGAGGAGGATCGACCGGGGGGTTTGCTCGAGCCGGTCTGGCGAGACGGCAAGCGACCCCAGAGCTTCGACTCTTCTGCCGCCAGACAGCGTGCTGAGAAAGCGTTGGCGGGGTTGCCGGATCCGTTGAAGGTGCTCGAACGCTTCGAGTCACCGCCCGTACCTCGCTTGAGCGCAAGGCTTGAAGACTTGTCACGCACCTAGCGGATCAGTTCGGGTTGGACTCCAGCGCCGTTGTCGTCAGTCGCTCTTGATCCTCGACGCGAATATCCATCCCCAGCGCCGGTGAGAAGAAGTGAACAAGGAAGTCGCGTTGCGGACTGTTGATCTTCTCTTCGATCCTCCACGCCGGCCACACGCGGCCCCCGGCGTCCTCCACGCGCTTGTAACCGGTCACCCGATACTCCGATGTACCGGCGCATCCTTCACCGCGCCAGTCCTGAGGTGGGTAGTTCTCTCTCTTCACCGGGATCCGGAGCGTTTCTATCGGAGGCGTCGGCAGGCAATCCGATTCTTCCCCTTGGAAGGTCGTTACTGAGCTCACGTGGAGGATGCGATCCGTGAGCCAATGCTGGACGATCTCGCGTTTGTTCGCGTTCTGGTTGTTGGTGATGACCGAGGTGACGGTGTCGCCATCGATCGAGACCGTTTGAGTGAGCTTCGTGCCCGCGGCCGGACGGTTCTCGCCGGTTCCGGTCAAGCGGTAGACGTACTCGCCCTCTTTGGGCCGATTGACGTCGCCCTCGTTGGGTTCCTCGGGTACCGCGCCGCTTCCCGGTGAACGCGATGGCGGCGGCGTGCCGGAGTCGTCATCGCTGGCGCAGGCCACCAGCGACAAAAGACATGTGATGGCTACAACGCCAACCGCGGCACGTCGAAGCCTTGTCCGTTCGGCGAGCATCTCTTAGGGGTGCGAACGCAGGGCGGACGTTGTCTTGCTGCTGAAATTGGCGCCGGAGAAACTTCCCGACTGGTTCGACTGTGAACGCACTTGCACCCCGAGGTCGGGTGAGAACCAACGCGTTTCGTCGGCGGTCGTAGTCAGTTGATTGTTCTTCACTTCCTGCCTGACCTTGACTCGCCACGTCGACCACGTCTTCCCCGCGGCGTCCTTCACGTTCTCCTTGCCTTCGACGGTGATCTTGAGCGTGCCGCCGCAGGCGTTGCCCTGCCCGGAGAGATTCTGAGTAGGGAACGTTTCCGACTTGATCGGGATGCGGATGATCTCCAACGGCGCGCTGAAGGTGCACGTCAAGGTCTGGCCGGATTGCTCGACGGTGTAGGAAAGCAACAACACCTTTGATGCTTCCCAACGACTCTTCGCTACGACTCGGCCTGCTTGCGCGCTTGATGTCGTTTCGTCGGTGTTCGTGTTTCCGCTGCGGGTGATCCGGGTGGTCGTTTGAGAGCCCGACGGGAACTTCTGCGGGCCCGGTGCGAACGGAGAGGTTGACTCGCCGGAGATGTCGTAGACGTATCGACCGGCCTTCGGCCGATTGACCTGTCCCTCGGCCGCCTGGGGAACCTGATCGGAGGGAGCTTGGGTGGCAGCTGGTGCAGCCGTGCCGGCAGCCGTCGGTGACGGTGTGGCCGACGCGGTCGGGGTCGCGGTCGCCGCGGCGGTAGCCGTCGCGCGAGGAGCGGCAGTGCTTTCGGTGAGCTGGGATAGATCTCCGCCTTCGCGCCCACATGCCACCAGGACGAATCCGAACGCGACGGCGCTGATGAGCATCTTCTTGCGCATAAATCCTCCAGGTCGAGCCATCGCTGAGGCGCTTTGTGCCGAAGCGAGTGATGGAGAACAGTGTCCCAAAACGCGGCTGGGCTGTCCCAGGTCGTTCCTAAGCTCGCGGGGTGGTGAAAACCAAGGTCGAGGCCGCTTGCCAGTCGTGCGGCGCCCGGATGCCGAGGTGGGTTGGACGGTGTCCGGAGTGCGGCGAGTTCGGCACGGTCGTCGAAGAGCGCATCGCACCGCCCAGCGTTGCCGTCCGCGAAGTTGCGACGCTGCCTCTGGCCGCGCAGGACCACGAGGCGGCCGATCGGATCCCAACGGGGATCGACGAGGTCGACCGCGTTCTCGGTGGCGGCATCGTGCCCGCGGGCGTCGTGTTGTTGGCCGGAGAGCCGGGAGTCGGCAAGTCGACGCTGAGCCTTCAGATCGCGATGTCGCTCGGCACATCGCGCGAGGTGCTTTTGGTGTGCGGGGAAGAAGCGCCACAACAGGTGAAGGCACGTGCGATGCGGCTCGGCCCGATACCGGAGGGTGTGCGTACTCTCGCCGACCCCGAGCTGCCGGCCGTGCTCGGTGCGATACAGGGATCCGGTGCGTCCGTTGTAATCGTCGATTCGATCCAAACCATCTTCGATCCCGACATACCGTCGGCGCCCGGTTCGGTTTCTCAGGTCCGTGAGTGCGGCGCGCGTTTGGTTCGGGCGGCACGCGACAACGGTGTCACCGTCATCCTCGTCGGACACGTCACAAAAGAAGGAGTCGTAGCCGGACCTCGCGTGCTCGAGCATCTCGTCGATGTCGTCCTGAACTTCGAGGGTGATCGCTCGAGTGGAGTGCGCGTGCTCCGCGGGTTGAAGAACCGTTTCGGTTCGACGCAGGAAGCAGGGTTCTTCCACATGGCTTCGGACGGCCTACTGCCGATCCGCGATGCGAGCGCATACCTTCTGGCCGATCGCCACGTCGGTAATCCCGGATCGATGCTCGCGGCTTGCGTCGAGGGCCGCAGGCCTTTCGTGTGCGAGGTGCAAGCGCTCATCCAGGCAGCCAATTCCGGTCCGATGGCACGGCGTACCGCCGTCGGGGTTGACGCATCACGTTTACCGCTTTTGGTTGCCGTTTTGGAGCGTCGTGGCGGCGTTGCTCTTAGCCGAAACGACGTATACGTGTCCGCCGTTGGTGGGATACGAATATCCGAACCTGCATGCGACCTGCCCATCGCTTTGGCGATGGTTTCGTCCTGGCGCGGCAAACCACTTCCGGACGATGCCGTTGCGTTCGGAGAGATCGGATTAGCCGGAGAGATCCGACAAGTCGCCCAGGGCGATCGCCGCCTGCACGAAGCGCGCAGTGTCGGATGCAAACATGCATTTGTGCCGCATAACTTCACAAGCGAATTAGAAGGTGTAACTTTGCATCGTTTACGTCACATAAGCGACGCGTTAGCACTAATCAGCAAACAGTGGTAAACTCATCAACAATGGCGCGGCGCAAGAAGTACAAAGTTGGCGACCAAGTTGTTTATCCACAACACGGGGTCGCAACCATCCAGAAGATCGAGGACAAGAACGTTCTCGGTGAAAATCAGGAATACCTCGTCCTGGAGCTCGACGAGGGCGACCTGACTCTGATGGTTCCTGCTGCCTCCGTCGAGGAGGTCGGCATCCGCAACCTCATCGGCAAGGACCAGGTCGAAGAGGTGCTGAAGGTCCTCCGCAAGGCGAAGGTCACCGACGGCGCCGACAACTGGTCACGCCGCTTCAAGGCCAACTCCGAGAAGCTCCGTTCCGGCGACATCCAGATGGTCGCCGAAGTCGTCCGAAACCTCAGCATCCGCGACCGCCAGAAGGGTTTGTCCACAGGCGAGCGCCGGATGCTGAACCGGGCCCGCAAGATCCTGTCCGGCGAGATCGCCGTTGCCCTTAAGCTCAACGGCGAAGAGGCCGAAGACGTACTTGAGAAGGCCTTGAGCTAGGCCGACTCACGCGATCCGCCGCGGACAATTCCAAAGCATGCTCATCGAGGCCCTGAGGCTTATCGTTGTTGTGGCCGTCGTTCTGGCGGCCAACCGGCTCGCGTCTGCGAATCCGTCGATCGGCGGTGACGCCAGCCCGGAAACCGTCGTGCTAATCGTCACCGCGCTAGGTGCGGGCGTCGGCTATCTGCTTGGAGGTTTCCTAGCGCGCGCGGTCGATCGTTTGATGCGGAAGGGCGAAGAACACGTCTCGCACCACCACGCATCGGAGATCGTTGCGGCCACCGTGGGTTTGCTCGTCGGAGGTATCGCTTCGGCCTTCATCATCTGGCCCGTCCTGGTTTTCGTTCATCCGACCTATGTGGCGCTGGCCATTTCGGCCTTCGTCGCGATCGTGCTGCTGACGTTCACCTCGCGCCTTGCCGTGCGTAAGCGTCTCGAGCTCTTCGGAGTGCTCGGCGTGACGCCCGGAAACGAGGGCGCATCGGGTGGCTGCCTGCTCGATACCTCCGCGGCTATCGACGGTCGCGTGCTCGCTTTGTACCGTGCGGGACTGTTGCCTCAGCCGTTGTGCGTCCCTTCCTTCGTTTTGTGGGAGATGCAGGGGATCGCCGATTCGGAAGATCCTTTGCGCCGGCGACGCGGCCAGCGTGGTCTAGACGTGCTGGCTTCACTGCGCGAGGCCGGAGCCACCGTCCGCGTGATCGACGAGGACCCGGCTGCGACAACCGATCCCGATGCGAAGCTCGTCGTTGTTGCGCGGCGGCGGGGTATGCCGATCGTCACTTCGGACGGGAACCTCGCCAAGGTTGCCGAATTGCAGGGGGTCGGGGTCTTGAGTCTCCATCGTCTGGCCGAACTTCTTCGTCCGCCGGTTCTTCCCGGAGAAACGACCAAGGTCCGGCTCGTCCGGGCCGGTCGCGGACCGGGCCAAGGCGTCGGTTTCCTAGATGACGGCACCATGGTTGTCGTCGAAGGTGGGAACCGGCAATTGGGCGAGGAGGTCGAGGTCGAAGTGACGAGCGTTCTTTCCAACGACACCGGACGGATGTTGTTCGGCAAACTCCCCGGAGAGCAAGGCCACCAAGGACTAAGAGAAGTTCGTTGAGGGGAGTCGTTCTCCTCCTCGCCGCCGGCGAGGGAACTCGGTTGGATCATGCGGGTCCCAAAGCCTTCGTCGAGTTAGGCGGCAAGTCTCTGCTTCGCCGAGCAGCGGACAGTGCAGCATCCGCGGATCGCGTCGACTCGATCGTCGTCGCCGTGTCGGCGGGATCCGAACATCGCGCGTCTTCTGATCTGCATGGTCTGAGCAAACCAGTGAGTGTCGTTGCCGGTGGCTCCACGCGGCAGGCGTCCGCTGTAGCGGCTTTGGAGGCCGCGCCGGAAACCGAAGCCTTTGCAATTCACGACGCCGCGCGTGCGCTGTGCTTGCCGCTGCTGTTCGACTCGACTCTTCTCGCATTAGACGATTGGGAAGCGGTATGTCCCGTTGTTCCGGTGTCGGACACGATCAAGGAGGTGTCCGAGCCCGGCGTCGTCACCTCCACTCTCGATCGGAGCAAGCTGGTGGCCGTGCAAACACCGCAAGCCATCCGGGCCGATCTTTATCGGCGGGCGCATTCGAACGCCGCCGCAACCGGATTCGTTGGTACCGATGACGTCTCGCTGGTGGAGCGTTTGGGGGTCGATGTGCACGTCATCGATGGGGACTCCGCGAACATAAAGGTGACCACCAAGCACGACCTGCTCGTCGCCGCGGCCATGCTCCAACGATGAGAGCAGGGATCGGCTTCGACGTGCACGCCTTCGATCCAAAACGGCCCCTCGTTCTCGGCGGAGTGACGATCCCGGATGCGCCGGGTCTAGCCGGTCACTCCGATGCCGATGTCTTGTGCCATGCGATCGCCGATGCCCTGCTCGGCGCCGCCGCGCTCGGTGACATCGGCGAGCATTTCCCCGATACGGACGAACGATGGAAGGGCGTCTTGAGCCTCGAAATCTTGCGTGACGTTGTTTCAAAGGTGACGGAACGCGGATATGCGATCAGCTCGATCGACGCGACCGTTTTGATCGAGGCACCGAAGCTCGCGCCTCATCGAAGTGAGATTCGCGCCGCGATATCTGGCGCCTTGGGTGTCGATCCTGATCGGGTGAACGTAAAGGCAACGACGACAGAGGGGCTGGGCCCGATCGGCCGGGGAGAGGGAGCGGCCTGCATGGCCGTTGCTCTCCTAATGGACGACTGACCTTATCTTGACGGTCATGGGTCTGCGCTTCGAGAACACACTCGACGGTGAGAAGAAGGACTTCGAGCCGCTAGAACCCGCCACCGCGAAGATCTACGTCTGCGGGCCGACCGTCTACGACGTACCTCACATAGGGCATGCGCGCGCTGCGATTGTTTTCGACGTCCTGCGCCGGCACCTCATGTGGCGCGGCTTCAATGTGCTGTTCGTTCGAAACATCACCGATGTGGACGACAAGCTGATCAACAAGGCGAACGAGTCGGGTGAGTCGACGGCCGTCGTCGCGGAGCGATACACGCGAGTTTACGAGGACGCCCTGCGGATGCTCGGTGTTCTCCCGCCCGACGTCGTGCCGCGGGCTTCGGGCCACATCACGGAGATGATCGACCTGATCCAGAAGCTGGTGGACGGCGGACACGCCTACCCCGGCGAGGGGAGCGTGTATTTCGCGGTCGAGTCCTTCAAGGATTACGGGAAGCTTTCCGGGCGCGGGCTCGACGATCTCGCGAACCGCGAACGCGTCGAGCCCGCGCCGGGGAAGCGCCATCCGCTCGACTTCGCGCTGTGGAAGGCGGCCAAACCGGGCGAGCCGTCGTGGCCGTCGCCCTGGGGGCCGGGACGTCCGGGCTGGCACATCGAGTGCTCGGCGATGTCGGCCAAGTACCTCGGCCAGCCCTTCGACATACACGGCGGCGGTGCAGACCTGATCTTCCCCCATCACGAGAACGAGATCGCGCAGTCAGAGGCTGCTTTCGAGAAACCTTTTGCGCGCTACTGGCTGCACAACGGCCACGTGAAGTTCGGCGGCGAGAAGATGTCGAAGTCTTTGAAGAACTACATCAACGTGCAGGAGGTGCTCGAGGATTACTCGGCCAACGTCCTGCGACTATTCTTCTGCCAGGCGCACTACCGCTCTCAGATCGACTACGGGCCCGAAGCTCTGGACGAAGCGAAGGCGGTGTGGGATCGATTCGCTTCTTTCCTTCGCGCTTCTCGCTCGGACGCTCCACAGGCGGAGGTTGATAACAGTGACAAGCTCGCAGCTTTCGGCGCCGCCCTCGACGACGACCTGAATACACCGCGGGCGCTAACCGAGCTGCACGAGATCGTGTCCCGCGGAAACCGTGCGTTGGAGTCCGGCGACGAGGCCGCGGCAGCTTCGGAGCGCGCAGCTCTCGTCGAAGGTCTGGGTGTTCTCGGGTTGTCCGCCGACGCTGAAGATAGGAGCAGCGAAGTTGTTGGTCCTCTGGTCCAGCTGTTGCTCGAACAGCGGGAGCAGGCACGAGCCGACAAGGACTTCGCGCGCGCCGATCAGATCCGTGATCGTCTCGTCGAGATCGGGGTCCGCGTCGAGGACTCTGCGTCCGGGCCGCGCTGGTTCTTGGAGTGAAGCGACCGAGACCTCCACGCGACCGGCGCAGAGGCGAGCGCGATGCACGCCGGGATCCAGCCGGCGATCGGCGACGGGAAGTGCGCCGACAACCTCGGGACGCTACGCGCCAAAGAACGGGTTCGTCCCGTCTGTATCAGATCGAGGGACGACACCCGGTGGTCGAAGCGCTCCGCGCCGATCGTCCCATCAAGGAAGTTCTCATCGCTTCGCAATCGAGGCCGGCGAAGATCCTCGACGAGATCGTGGACCTCGCCGGTCGCGCAGGCGTTCGTGTTCGCGAGGTAACCAATCGCGAGATAGACGAGCGCGCCCGCACGCGGGCGCCGCAAGGTGTTATCGCCGTCGTTCCGCCGTTCGACTACTCGTCTCTCGATTCACTGTTGAAAAGGATCGATGACGAACGCGGTCCCGCTCTGCTCGTTGCTCTGGACGAAGTCACAGACCCGCAGAACTTCGGGGCGATAGCGCGGTCGGCCGAAGGCGCCGGTGCGCACGGCCTGATCATCGGACGCCGCCGCGCTGCGCCGGTGACGGCGGCCGTCGAAAAGACGGCGGCCGGAGCGTTGGCCTACCTGCCCGTGGCGCAGGTTCCGAACCTTCCGCGAGCGCTCGAAGAGCTCAAGGAGCGCCGTATCTGGGTTGTCGCACTGGACGGCGACGCAAGCCAAACGATCTATGACCTCGACGTAGCAACCGAGCCGCTGTGCATCGTCGTTGGCAGCGAGGGCAAAGGCGTTTCCCGGCTCGTGCGCGACCGTGCCGATGTCGCTGTGCGGATCCCAATGTCGGGGCAGGTCGAAAGCCTCAACGCATCGGCTGCG
This sequence comes from uncultured Actinomycetes bacterium, assembly GCA_963766295.1. Classification (GTDB taxonomy): domain Bacteria; phylum Actinomycetota; class JAICYB01; order JAICYB01; family JAICYB01; genus JBBDRJ01. The sequence continues at coordinate 692,067 of CAVXYW010000001.1, forward strand.
TCCGCGATCGCGCTGTTCGAGATCGCCCGGCAACGCAGATGACGCGGTTGAAAACATGACCGAAGAGCTGTGGCTGGCTGAAAAGATCGAGGCTTCCAAAGACGTAGGCATCCGGATCACGTGGGAGGACGCGCATGTTTCTCATTGGGACCTCGCAACGATCCGCGGCGCCTGCGGTTGTGCGACATGTCACGAGCTTCGTGCCGAGGGTAAGCCGGTCTATTTGAAGGACGCAGGAGAACTAGATGTCCTCGATGCCGAGCTCGTCGGATCTTACGGCGTGAACTTCCACTGGAACGACGGACACCGAACGGGCATCTACCGATGGGAGGATCTGCGGGAGGGGTGTCCGTGCGACGAATGCCGGACGCAGCGTCGCGTCGACGGACGGGCTAATCCTCTCGATCGCTGACGACTCCTTTTCCGTTGAAGACCTGTAGCTCGCCGGTCCAGGAGATCGTCGAAAGTGCACCGGGCCGCGATGCTCCGCCCGCGATGAATAGATGGTCGGAGATGACGCCGAAACCGCTGCCGTGAACCGGAAGCGGCGGCTGTTGCCATCGACGCCACCGCCCCGTTGGCGTGTCGAGCGCGACGTGGGTCGAAATGACGTGGCCTCCCAGTAAGCCGGGATCCTCTCCACCGACCACGTGGAGGATGTCGTCCACTTCACCGACGGCCATCGCGCTCATCGGTTGGGTCAAGTTGGGTCCGCGTTCCCACTTGTCATCCTCGGGGTCGTAAACGTCGACACGACGAGTCGGACTACCGCTCCTGCCTCCGATCGCCCAGATCTTGCCCTTCCAGTTGGCTGCTCGGAGATGATCGCGGCCGCTCGGCAGCGACGCGCCCGTCGTCCAGCGATCCGACTTCGGATCGTAGATGAGGGTTCGGTCCGTTCGTCCAACTCCCCCCACGACGTACAACCTTCCGCGGAACGCAACCATCGCGTGGCCCTGGCGACCTTCGGGCATGGGAGCGAGCTTCTCCCATCGGCCTCCCGGCGACGAACGCCAAAAGTCTCGTCGCGCGCTCCAGTTGGTTACACCCGATGCGCCGCCGGAGACGTAGATCCGTCCGCCCGTTGCGGCAGCAGCGGCATGGTGTCGTCCCTCGGGCAGCGGCCTCCCGCTGCGCCAAGAGTTTTCGGCGGCGTCGAAGACGCTTACAGCTTTGGACGTGGTTGTTACGCCGCGCAATCCACCGGCGACCACTAGTTCGTTCTCTACGGTTGCGGCGGCCACCTCACCTCGGGGGCTAGGCATGTCCTTACCGGTCTGCCATCCGGGCTGAGCCGAAGGATCGGGATTCGTCGCGCGCAGCACGAGCAATCCGAACGCGACGCCGACGACGACAAGGATCAAGCCAGCGGCGAGAACCTTCAGGATCGTACGGATGCGTCGTCCAAACATCCGGGGTTAGGGTAACGGGCGCTTTGGGACCATCGCCTAGGCACTATTACCCGGTACCCGACAGGAGAACTCTTTGACCGAGCAGCCCGAGCGCTGGAGCCTCGACCGGCTTGTTGGTCTTTTCGACCTCGAAGAGTTCGGGGAGGATTCCTTTCGCGCACCGAATCCGACGCGAGGTCCGTGGACCCGTGTCTTCGGCGGCCAGGTGGCAGCGCAAGCGGTTCGTGCTGCGCAACTCACCGTGTCTGCCGACCGTCCCATCCATTCGCTCCACGCTTACTTCATACGACCAGGCCGTCCGGGGGAGCCGATCGACATGCTCGTTGAGCGTCCGCGCGATGGGAAGTCGTTCACGTCTCGTCGAGTGAAGGCGGTTCAGTTCGACGAGGTGATCTTCGACATGATCGCCTCTTTCCACAGGACCGAGACCGGCCCCGAGTACCAGATCCCGATCACCGATGACGTTCCCGCACCGGAGGACGCGCCGGAGCCGGAGGGGATGTTCGGACGGATGCGCTCGATGATGCCGTTCGATATGCGGGAGCTCGGTCCGACGGAACCGGTTGACGGTGTCTACCGGTCGACTCGCCGTGCATGGTTCAAGACGGCGGGGGAGCTTCCGGACGACCCGGCACTGCATGCCTGCGTTCTCGCATTCGCGTCCGATATGGGTGTTGTGTCGGCGGCGCGCGTTCCCGTAGCCGGCGAAGCGGAGTGGGAGAGGTTCATGGGAGCGAGTCTCGACCATACGGTGTGGTTCCACCGCGCGATCCGAGCGGATGAGTGGATCCTGTTCGACCTGCGCACGATCTCGAGTTACGGAGCACGCGGACTGGCCGCCGGGACGATGCACGCGCAGTCTGGGAACCTCGGTGTGTCCGTCGCCCAGGAAGCGCTGATTCGTCCCCTCTCCGCCGAAAAGCCGCCGTCTTAGAACCCGATATCAGACGGTACGCTGGATGCTCTGCCGGGTTAGCTCAGTGGTAGAGCAGCGGTTTTGTAAACCGCAGGTCGTCGGTTCAATCCCGACACCCGGCTCGGTTTCATAGGACAGGTAGTCTGCATTCCGATGCCGTCCGACGACTCGAACGAGAGTGAACACGGCTACAGGCCGTTTCCTCCCGAAGACCCAGATCCTCGCCGGGCTGAAGCGTGGCGCTTGGCGGCGGAACTAAGGCGGATCATAGAAAAGCTCACGCTGGTAGCTCCGCCGGCCGAGGAGCTCGCGGCCGCGGCCGACGCTGCAGCGGCATTCGCCGACCGCCTCGAGGAGCTCTTGCCTCAGCGTGATTGGTCCTACGACGGGTACTCCGAAACGGCGCTGGCCGGATCGCCTCGCGCGTTCTTCGATCGCAGCCCGCTCATCGGCAAGGCGAACCCTCTAGCCGCGCCCATCGAACTAGGCATCATCGGTGAAGGCGCCGATGCATATGCGGAAGGCCGTGCGGTCTTCGGCGCCGCCTACGAAGGCCCGCCGGGCAACCTGCACGGCGGTTTCGTTGCCGCTTCGTTCGACGAGGTGCTCGGTTTCGCACAGTCCATCTCCGGACGGGCCGGCATGACGGGCACGCTCACCGTCCGCTACCGCAGTCCCACGCCGTTATATGAAGAGCTGCGGTTCAAGGCATGGGTCGATCGCGTCGAGGGACGCAAGATCTTCGTCGCCGGAACCTGTCACGCCGGCGAGCGGCTGACCGCGGAGGCTGAGGGGATCTTTATCACCGTCGACCTCCAGAAGCTCGCCGATCTGATGAAGGAACGCGAAGGGTTGAAGCAACCCTGATGGCAGCCAATACCTCCTCTTTCCTTCAGCTTCCCGGTGACGACGATCCGCGGCGCCGCGAGATTCGCGAATGGCTCGAGGCCAACCCGGCGCCGTCACCGCGGGCTTTGGCCGAACGTGGTCTCGTTGCTCCGCACTGGCCGAAACCTTGGGGCCTCGAGGCCGACCCGATCCTCCAGCTGATCATCGACGAAGAACTCAAGACGGCCGGCGTTTCCCGTCCGGGCAACATCATCGGCATCGGCTGGGCCGGCCCGACGATCCTTTACGCAGGAACGCAAGAACAGAAGGAGCGGTACCTGTTCCCGATCCTGTCCGGAGAGGAGATCTGGTGCCAGCTGTTCAGCGAACCGGGCGCAGGATCCGATCTTGCGAACCTGAGCACGCGAGCGGTTAAGGATGGGGACCACTACGTCGTCAACGGCCAGAAGGTGTGGACGTCGATAGCGCACGCCGCGAAATTCGGGATCCTCATCGCTCGCACGGAACCGGATGCTCCGAAGCACCTCGGCATCTCGTACTTCATCTGCCCGATGGACACGCCCGGCATCGAGGTTCGTCCCATCATCGAGATGACCGGGATGCACACCTTCAACGAAGTTTTCTTCACCGACGCGCGCATCCCGGCCGAGAATCTCGTCGGCGAGGAAGGACGCGGCTGGGAGCTCGGAAAGGTGACGCTCGCCAACGAACGCGTTTCGCTCTCCCGCGAAGGTGCCTTGTGGGGACAGGGGCCGTCGGCCCGCGACCTCGTGGACGCCGTGAAGTCGAGCGGCGGTGTTTCCGACGCCGCACTTCGTCAACGCCTCGCCCAGGTCTATATAGAAGGAGAGCTGCTCGGGATCATCCGCATGCGAATGCTCGCGGCCAAGCTTCGTGGAGAGCAGCCGGGTTCAGAAGCGTCGGTTCGCAAAGCGCTGGCCGACGACCACGGCCAGCACATCATGAATCTCGCGAAGGATCTGGCCGGCACATCGGGGCTGCTCATTCAGTCCGGACCCGGTGGTGGAGGACTCTGGGGTCACGGATTCCTGTTCGCCCCCGCCCTCACGATCGGCGGAGGCACCTCGGAGGTGCAGCGCAACATCATCTCCGAGCGAGTTCTCGGCCTCCCTCACGACGTGGATGTAGAGAAGGGAAAGGGCTGGTCCGAAGCGCGGAGGTCGGTCGGCGTTGAGTCCGCCTGAGTTCGGCGCGTAAACTTTCGTTCACTATGGCCAAACAGATACCGCTGGTTGACTACCTCGTTCTCGACGGTGAGCCGCACCTCGTCGCGAACGAATGCACGTCGTGCGGCGCCCGTTTCTTCGATCACCGGAACGCATGCGCGTCGTGTTTCGCGGATCAGTTCAAGAAGGTCGACGTGGCCCGCGACGGCGAACTGCAGGCGTTCACGATCGTCGCGTTCGCCGCGCCCGGGATCCCCGTTCCGTTCGTCGCCGGCATGATCGACTGCGGCGGGACGCATGTCAGCGGAAATGTGATCAACACCGATCCCGATCCCGAGCACGTCACGCTCGGGATGAAGGTCCGTTTGGCGACCTATGTGGTCGGCACGGATGACGAGGGCACCGAAGCGATCGGCTTCGGCTTCGAGCCGGTATAGGAGGGACTGATATGGCGAGCACTGACATCTGGATCCTAGGCATCCACATGACGAAATTCGGCAAGCACCCCGACCTCGATGTCGTCGACCTTGCCGCCGAAGCAGCGATGGCCGCACTGAAGGACTCGGGTCTCACGATGAAGGACGTCGGCGTTCTCGCCGCGGGCAACCTGATGGGTGGCGGCGGGGTCGGCCAGCAGCTCCAGAAGCAGATCGGTCAGACGGGGATCCCCGTCTACAACGTGCAGAACGCGTGCGCCACGGGCGCGACAGCGCTGCGCACCGCGATCATGTCGATCAAGGCCGGCGAGACCGACGTCGGACTCGCCGTCGGCGTCGAGAAGCTCGCCGGTGCGGGTCTGCTCGGTGGTGGCGGCCGTCCGAAGTCGGACAAGAACGTCTACGAGCCGCGCGGCCGGTACGGCGCGGTAGCGACGGTCGACGGTCGCATCGGGACGCAGACGATGCCCGGCGTGTTCGCACAGATCGGCATGCAGTATCTGAACGAGCACCCCTACGCCGGTGTGCCGTTCGAGCTCTTCGCGAAGATCAGCGAGAAGAACCACGCCCATTCGACGCTCAACCCAAAGGCGGCGTACACGAAGAAGATGTCGCTCGAGGAGATCATGGGCGACATGATGATCGCGTACCCGAACACCCGCCCCATGTGTTCGGCGAACTGCGACGGTGCAGCAGCGGCCGTCGTCGTCAGCGGTGAGAAGCTCAAGACGCTATCCAAGGACCAGCAGAAGCGCGCTGTGAAGGTTTCGGCGAGCGTGCTCACGACAGACCCCTACACCGAGTCGTGCCAGGTGCTGCCGGATGTCAACACGCTGACGCGGAACGCCGCGAAGCAGGCGTACGACCAGGCGGGCGTGGCGCCGGAGGATCTCGATCTCGTCGAGCTCCACGACTGCTTCGCGACGGCTGAACTTGTGCACTACGACAACCTCGGTCTGTGCGAGCCGGGCAACGCGGCGGACTTCTTCGAGTCCGGTGCGACGTGGCGCGACGGCGACACGCCGGTGAACGTCTCCGGCGGCCTGGAGTCGAAGGGCCACCCGATCGCGGCGACGGGCATCGCGAACATCTGGGAGGTTTGCCACCACCTGCGCGGTGAGGCCGGCGACCGGCAGATCGAAGGGGCCAAGGTCGGCCTCGCTCATGTCATCGGGCTCGGCAGCGCGTGCGGCGTGCACATCCTCGAGAAGGCTGCGGTCTGACGATCAAGTCCGCAGTCGCAATAGTCGTCGTGCTGTTCGCTCTGGGCGCTGCTGGTACTGGGTGACCACCTCCGGTGGCAAGGTCACGAAGATCGAAGAGCAATACCTGCCCTAGGGCATGACCCTTCGCGTCCTCACTCTCAATCTCTGGAACCGGTCGGGTCCGTACGAGGAGCGCAAGCACCGAATACGTGAATGGGTCGAGCGCCTCGATCCGGACGTCATCGGCTTCCAGGAGTCGATGCGCGGCGAGGGTTTCGACCAGGTAGGCGAACTGCTGGACGGTTTGCCGTACGAGATCGACCTCGGTGTTGCCAGCCGGTGGGACGAGATGGACTTCGGCAACGCGATAGCCAGTCGCTGGCCGATATCCGACAGGGAAGTCGTCGAACTTCCGACGGCCGACACCGACGAGACGCGATGTGCGTTGTCCGTGACCATCGACGCGCCCTTCGGTGATCTTGGTTTCACCTGCACTCATCTGAACTGGAAGTTCCATCACGGAATGGCGCGGGAGAAGCAGGTCGTCGCCGTTGCGGACGTTGCGCTGCGGCGTCGTCCTCGCGGCGAGTTCCCGCCGGTGATCGTCGGAGACTTCAACGCCGATCCCGACTCGAGTGAGATCCGGTACATGACCGGCCTCCACGCGCTCGAGGGCCGCAGCACCTACTTTTACGACGCGTGGCCGATCGCCGGCGCTGGTGGGAGTGGGTTCACTTGGAGCAACCGGAACCACTTCGCGGCCATCGCGCTCGAACCTGACCGGCGGATCGATTACGTGTTCGTCGGGTATCCGGTCAGGCTCGGCGAGAAATTCGGTGTCGGCCGCATCGAGAGTTGCGTTGTGGTTTGCGACGACGAGGTCGACGGTGTCTGGCCGTCGGATCACTTCGGTGTGTATGCGGAACTTCGGACGGAACCGATGCCGCGGCCGCAGTGGCCGATGAGCTGATGGGTCGGCCCTTGTCGAAGCGAATCTCGCCTCGCCTCGCCGTCATCGCTTTGGTCGTGTTGCTCTTGATTTTGGCCACCGAGGCGGCCATTCGGGTGCGAGCCTCCGCACTTCCGCCTCCGCAGCGTTGGTCGACCCCGGATCTGACGCACAAGGAGCTACAGATCGGTGATCTGCAACGCCGAGGTGGGGCGTCCGTTGCCTTCCTAGGCTCGTCGTCCGTCGACGGCGCAATAGACGCGAGCATGATTCGACACGGTATCGAGAGGCGTCCGGCATACAACGCAGGCCTACGAGGAGGAAGCATCGGGATGGTGTCGTCCTGGGCGCAACTAGTAGTCATTCCGCGGCTTCGTCCGGATGTGGTCGTGCTCGGAGTGATCAGCCGTGAGTTGAGCGGGAACGATCCTGTGACGACTGAACGCGAGCAGGACTTCTACGCGGCGCCGGCCGTGCGTCACCTGCTCGAAAGCGAGAACTTGTTGCAGCGCGTCGAGCGCAACATCGAGGACGTGTCAAAGCTCTTCGAGTACCGCACAGTGCTGCGCCGGCCTCGTGCGATCCGTGAGTTCCTCGGCCTCAGTGTTGCTCCGGCCATTACCGATCCGAACGTGTATATCGCTCCTGACGGACAGTTCAGGATCTTTCTGACGCGTAAGTACGAGAAGGTCGGCGGGCCGTTCGTGGATGAGATGCGAAGTTATGAGCTCGGGGACGAGCAGAGGGTCCGGCTCCGGCAGCTCCTCGCGTTCCTGAGTGAGCACATTGAACACGTAATCGTCGTCAACATGCCGGTGACCGAAGAATACGTTGGTTCGCATCCGCGCAAGCACGAAGATTACGACGCATTCTCGCGAGTGCTGAAGCGTGAGGCCGAGCGCGTGGAGGCGTCGTTCATCGATGCGGGGGTGTGGCCCGATAGGTTCTTCGGCGATCTCGTGCATGTGAACACGGTCGGATCGCGCCGCATCACCCGGATCATCGACGCGGAGATCGACTCCTTGCCGGCAGGGTAAGTCTCGCTCAGAACTGGAAGTAGATGAACGGCGTCGGCGTTCCGCCGCTGAACACGATCACGGCGACGACCATCACACCAAGAACGGCCCCGGCCGACACTGGGTTCATTCCGTAAGTGAGTGACTCATGGACCGCCTCCTGCGCCGTTGCCGTAGCCCCGAGTTGGGCGCGCGTCCGCGTCGCCTCGATGGCTTGGATCCGGCGTTTGCGCGACCAGAGATCGATGACGAGAACGGCTAGAGCCGCGATCGGAATGAGCAAGGCGCCCTCTGGTGACGGAACACCCGGCCGCAGTGTCGCGATCCGCTTACCGATGGTCAATGCGTCGTCGAACGAGGCTGCACGGAAGAACACCACGCCCACGCAGTACAGCGCGAACGTCCGCACGATGGCCGGAAAGTCCCTCCATCTCACCAGCATCGGGTGACGGTTTTCAGGCACTGGACGTAGACGCCAGTACGCGACGAGAACGCCGTTAAATACTCCCCAGAAGACGAATGTCCAAGCCGCGCCGTGCCAAAGGCCGATGAGCGCAAAGATGATCAGCACGTTCAAGATCGCTCGAAGTCGTCCCTGCCTTGCGCCTCCAAGGGGACGGCCGACGAACTCGGTGAACCACCAACCAAGTGACGTGTGCCACCGCTGCCAGAACTCCCGCATATCGCGACTCAGGAATGGCTCTTCGAAGTTGCGTCGCAGCTCGACGCCGAGCAATCGGGAGATCCCGCGGGCCATGTCGCTGTAGCCAGAGAAGTCGCCGTAGACCTGCACCGCGAAGCCGACCGTCGCAAGCACCAACGTTCGCGAACTGTGGGTCTCTGGTGCCGAATAGGCACTGTTGACGAACGTCGCGATGCCGTCGGCTATGACGACCTTCTTGAACAAACCGGTGAGGATCAGTGCGATCGCGGACTCTGTCAGTGCTCGGTCCGGAGCTTCGCGTCGACGTTGGATCTGCGGTAGTAGCGACGTGGGCCTTTCGATGGGGCCGGCCACGAGTTGCGGAAACCACGCAACGAACGTGGCGAAAGTGACCAGGTTCCGTTCCGCATGCATCTGCCGCCGGTAGACGTAGAAGACGTATGCGAGCGTCTGGAACGTGTAAAAGCTGATTCCGACCGGCAGAACCACTTCCAGCAGGACCGGGTTCGCGGACAGTCCCAGCCAACCGAGGGCTGATGTGAAACTTTCGGCGAAGAAATCGAAGTACTTGAAGACCGCGAGTATGCCGATCTGAACCACAAGGCTCGTCGCCAGGAGGGCCTTTCGCGTGCTCGGCTCGTCCTTCGTATCGAGAGCGCGGCCGACGAAGTAGTCGACGATCGCGGACAAATACAAGAGTCCGAGAAATCGCCAGTCGAACGCCGCGTAGAAGACCGAGCCGGCGACAAGCATCAGCCGGTTCTGGCCCTTGAGGCCGAAACGGTAGTACAACAACAACACCACGGCGAAAAGCGCGACGAACTGGAGCGTGTTGAAGGTCACTGCGGCCTGCGATCAAGCATCTCGAAGGACTTTGCTGTGAATGATGTCTCGCACGACCCCGCCAGTCATTACGACCGGGTCACCGAGGCTTGGACGTTGCTCTTGGGCGAGGATCTTCACTACGGCTTGTTCCGCTTAGGCAATGAGGGACTCCCTGAGGCGACTGCGGCGCTGACCAAGTCGATGATCGATGCAGCGGATATCGAAGCTGGGCTCGAAGTGCTCGATGTCGGGTGCGGGACAGGCGCACCCGCATGCCACCTCGCAGCCGTTTATGGGGCACGCGTGACCGGCATCACCACCAGCGCGGTAGGAGTGGCTTCGGCGCGACGCCGCGCAACGGTGGAAGGGATTGATTCCCTTGTTTCTTTTGAAGAGCGTGACGGCATGGACAACGGTTTCCCCGAGGAATCGTTCGACAGGGTTTGGGTTCTTGAGTCGTCCCATCTGATGCGTGAGCGCGACAGTCTGATAGCAGAGTGCGCACGCGTGCTTCGTCCTGGGGGCCGGTTGGTGCTGTGCGACATCATGCTCCGCCGACCGATGCCCTTTGATGAGGTTCGCAGGTTGCGCAAACCTCTCGCCCTGCTCCGCGAGGTATTCGGCGAAGCTCGGATGGAGCCACTCGCGAAGTACGAAGAGCTTGCGCAAGCGAACGGCCTCGTCGTTGAACAGGCAACGGACCTCACGCAGGTGACGCTCCCCACGTTCGCTCGCTGGCGCGACAACGCCGAGACTCATCGCGACGCTGTGATCTCCCTCCTCAGTCCCGACGGGCTCGAGCGCTTCGTCGAGGGAACAGTCGTGCTTGAGGGGTTCTGGGACGACGGTACCCTCGGGTACGGCCTGATCGCGGCCGGCAAGCCGTAAAGGCTCCATCACGCCGTGAGGCCGCCGTCGACGACGATGACCTGACCGGTGACGAATGCGGCTTGAGGTGACGCGAGGAAAAGTACCGCCGAAGCCACATCCTCGGGCTCCCCAAGTCGGCCCACCGGAGTACGTCGGATGATCTGTTCGAGATCGTTCTCATCCAAGCCGTGTGTCATTTCCGTCCGGAGGTATCCGGGTGCAACGGAATTAACCGTGATACCGCGCCCGCCGAGTTCCCGGGCGAGGGCACGGGTGAACCCGTTGAGTGCCGCCTTGGTAGAGCTGTACACAGAGAGTCCGCGATAGCCGGAGAGTCCGACGATGGACGAGATGTTGATCACGCGTCCCGTTTCCTGCCTCAGCATGCGCCGGACAACGGCGCGCGTTAGGCGGATCGTGCCCTTGAGGTTGAGATCCACCATCGTGTCCACGTCGTCCTCGTGTACAAGACCGACAACTCCGTCGATCGCAACACCGGCGTTGTTCACGAGAACGTCGATTGCACCGAACCGCTCGACCACGTTGCGCACGAACGGGTTCGCTGCCTCTCGGTCGGTGAGATCGATGGCCTCGAAATAGAAGCGATCGGGGCCCGCCTCGGCTGCTAACGAGTCCGTCTCGGCCGTCGGTGTCCGACTGCATGTAGCGACACGGTCGCCGCAGGCGAGGAACGCTCGGATCAGCGCCGCACCAAGACCGCGGCTCCCGCCGGTAACGATGATGGCTCGGCCTGTCGTCACTGCGTCGCCTCTTCACGGCCGCGGGCGATCTTGTGTCCGCGCACCTCGAGGGAGTCGACGAAGCGGATACGCCTGGGTCTCGCGGCTGGAGCGAGAGTCGCGCAGGCCGTCCGGATCTCGTCGGCTAGATCCTCGGTGTCGACACCGGACACTGCGACGACGTCAACAGCGACTATCTGTCCCGTGACGGGATTCGCTCGGCCATACGCCCGGACGAACTCGACGCCGGCGATCGACTCCACGATCTCTTCTACGGGAAGGGGATGCACCTTTACGCCGCCAACATTGATGATCTCGCTGGTTCGCCCGACGAACGCGATCCGGTCTCCACGCACCTCGACGAGATCACCTGTTGGCCGCCAGTCGTCGTCGATGTCGCTTTCGCCGTAGTAGCCGAGCATCCCGACGCGCGAGCGCACATGTAGCTCGCCGTCGACGATCCGCATCTGCACGTCGGCATCGTCGCTTCGTTCGAGCACCGTCGTGGGCAGACCGCTCTGCCTGTCGCGAACCGAGATCCCGAGGCCGAATTCGGTTGCGCCGTATACCTGCGAGATTTTCGCCGACGGGAACAAACGACCCAGCCGCTCGATGAGGGGGCCCGGGACGGCTTCACCGCCGAGGGTGATCTGCTCGAGCGGGATCCCGCGCGCCGTCTCTTCGTCCAGCAGTGTGGCGATGAAGCGCCAGAACGTTGGCGTAGCACTCACGTGCGTAACGCCGAGTTCCCTCATGACCGCGAGGGCTTGCCTCGGCTGGTTCGAATCAGAAGCGACAAGCGTTGCGCGGCTGGCTAGCACGTGGAGTAACACTTGCACTCCAGCGAACTGGTTCAGGTTGTAAGCGAGCAGCCAGCGGGCGCCGGGCTGCACGTCGGTGTGCTTCGCCGCACCGACCAACCGAGCCCAGTCGTGTCGAGCTGCACGCTGGCGGCCGGTCGTGCCGGTTGTAAGGATCAGCACCGGGGCTTTGCCGGCTATGGCAGGTGCATCTCCGGTCTCTACCGGCAGGGATTCGAGCGGCACGACTTCAACGGACCCGAGATCAATCGGCCGGGCCGAGACGACGACGCGGTGCCCGAACTGCATTGCAAACGACTCGATAGATCCGGCGTCGAGACGATCCGGATAGACGCACCCTTCGCTCCCCACGGCGGAGGAAGCGCAGAGCAAAGGCAGAAGGTCTACAGCTTCTCCGATGCACCCGAACCGGTCGATAGAGCGCGCCTGGAGCCCTCGCGCCAGCGCGTTACTCGTGTCGAGACACTCGGCATACGTGTAGGAACGGGTAGTCGAAACGACGAGGGGCCGATCGGGAGCTTCCTCGGCGCAGGCGCGCACCAGCTGAATCAGCACGGTGCACCCCACACGTTATGTGCCCTTCCGTCAGCGTTTGTAGAACTCGATGACCTCGCCTACGGTCTTCGGCTCGACGCCCTCGCTGTAGGGGTCGCGCCCGAGGTCGTCCTCGAGAACGACGGAGAGCTCCGCGACCTCCAGAGAGTCGAGCTTGAGGTCGTCGTATAGGTTCGAGTCGAGGCTTACCTTTGCGGCGCCTTTCTTGCCTCGCATCAATGCCTTGAGCGCTTTGAATACGGTCTTCTCAGCATCTGACATCTCGTAGCTCCTAGGCTCGACTGTAGGGGGCGAGAGGCGGCCGCCCGGATATCTATCGAATGAGTTCGTCCCCTATTAGGAACATTGTGAATGGTGCCTTAGCCTCTCGCAACTGTAGAGCTATTGCGTGGAGGAGCGTCATCCGAAGGTGTTGCACTCCTCGACGGAGCCGCTGTCGAAGCCGCGACGGAACCACTCGACGCGCTGTTCGGATGAGCCGTGCGTGAAGTTCTCAGGGTCAACCCGTCCCGTCGTCTGTTCCTGGATCCTGTCGTCGCCGATGGCCGCGGCCGCTTCCAGTCCTTCTTCCAGGTCCCCCGATTCCAGAAGCTGATCGTTGTAAGCCGAGTGGCCCCAAACACCGGCGAAGCAATCGGCCTGAAGCTCCATGAGGACGGACAGGTCGTTCGCGTCGTCGGGCGACTCCTGTTGCGCGCGCCTGACGTCCGGCTCGATACCCAGCAGGGTCTGAACGTGATGGCCGAACTCGTGTGCGATCACGTAAGCCTGTGCGAAGTCTCCCGGTGCTTCGAAGCGCTCGTGGAGCAGCCGGAAGAAGGAAAGGTCGAGATACACCTGACGGTCGGCCGGACAGTAGAAGGGTCCCGTTTCCGAAGAACCGACGCCACATCCAGTCTGAGTTGGCTGATCGAAGAGGACGAGCTTGGTCGGCTCGTATTGTTGTCCGGCTCTATCGAATAGCTCGTCCCAGGAAGCCTGGACGTCGTCCACCACGAACCCGACGAAGTCGACGAGATCGCGGTCTGGATCCGGCGCGTCCGACAAACGATCGTCCTGAGCGGGCGCTTGGGGAAACTGGTCGAACCCCTGGTCGATGTCGAAACCGCCGCCGCTGAGAAGATTGAAAAGAAGGTAGACGATCAGCCCGATCCCACCCAGGCCGCCGAGGGCTACACCACCGCCCATGCCACGGCGGTCCTCGACACCCGAGCCGCCGCCGCGCCGCCACCTCATCGGTTGACTGTAGTCATTCGCGGCTCGGAGGTGGCTGTGTGACGTCGAAGCCGACGACCTTGGACAGTTGTAACAGTGCGTCGTCTGGATCGAGCACTTTGATAGTCGTCATGCCCATCTCTCTTGCCGGCTTCAGGTTCACACCGAGATCGTCGAGCATGACCGCATCGATCGGTTCTATGCCGAGCTCCTCGCAAGCGATCTGGTAGAAGCGCGGCTCGGGCTTGCGCACGCCGATCCTCGACGACTCGACGATCACGTCGAACAGGTCGAGCACCGGGTTGCGACCGCCGCCATTGCCGCTGCCCATGCTGATGAAGTTGTTGGTCAGGCAGGCCTGCTTGAGCCGCTGATCTTTGATCTTCTCGAGGGCATTGACCATCTGCGGGCGCAGGTCGCCGCTCAGGCAGCCGATCACCTCGCGCGCGTCGATTGGGTGGCCTGCGGCAAGTGCTTCGGCCTCGTAAAGGTTGCAGAACTCGTCGAAGGCAACATCGCTGCGCTCGAGCTTCGCCCAAGCGTTCTCGTGATGATTGGCCGCGTTGAGGCCTCGGATGAAGTCGTCCGGCAGCCCTTTTTCCCGCTCGTAACGAGCGAAAGACTCGAACGGGCTGGTGGTTATGACACCACCGAAGTCCCAGAGGACGGCGCGGATCACGCCAAACATGTTAGAGACAACGGGCCATGCCGATCGGGACATCAGTTGAAGGACACGTTGGAGTCATCGAGCTTCAGGATCCGCCGCACAATTTCCTGAACATCGAACAGGTCAAAGCGGTGGCCGACGCCCTCGATGCGTTTGTCGCCGATATGGAGATCCGCGCAGTGGTTCTCGCCGCCCAGGGTAGGTCGTTCTGTGCAGGGGCAGGCTTTGGAGGAAGCGGTGGAAGCGAGCAGGTCGGTGGTTCCACTGAGGATCTGTACGTGCAAGCCGCACGGCTCTGCGAAGCCGAGCTCCCATTCGTCGCCGCAATTCAGGGGCCGGCGATAGGCGGGGGTTTGGGTTTCGCACTGACCGCGAACATGCGAGTTACGTGTCCCGAGGCGCGCTTTTCCGCGAACTTCGTGAAGCTGGGGATCCACCAAGGGTTCGGGCTTTCCGTAACGCTTCCCGACCTGATCGGTCCGTCAAAGGCCGCCGAGGTCCTGCTGATGGGCCGCCGATACAACGGTGAAGAGGCCACAGCATTAGGCCTTGCCGACGTTTGCGTCCCACTCGAAAAGGTGCGCGAGACCGCGATGGAGCTTGCAGCGGAGATCGCCGCGGGCGCGCCGCTGGCGATCCGCGCGATCAACAAGACGTTGCGAGCCGGCTTGGCCGAGCGTGTTCGCGACGCAACCAAGCACGAGGCGGCGGAGCAGGCCAAGCTTTTCGCAACGCAAGACTCGCGCGAAGGGATCGCGTCGGTGAACGAGCGCCGGCCCGGCAACTTCACCGGCCGGTAAGGGCCGAAGCGCCTTCTCCGCATCGGGGCCCATGCCGGGTCGCTCGCTCCCCGGTAAGCTCATCGCTCATGTCCACCGCACAGATCAACGGGATAGAGCTCGGTTACGAAGCCTCGGGCGAGGGCCAAGCCGTCTTCTTCACGCACGGCTATCAAGCTTCAAAGGCGATGTGGCAGCCGCAGCGTGAAGCTTTGGACGGCGCCTATCGCGTGATCACTTGGGATCTACGAGGGCACGGAGAGTCGGGTATCCCCGACGATCCCGCCATGTACTCGCACGATCTGATGATCGGCGACATGGGTGCGCTAATCGATCACTTGGATGCCGAGCCGTCCGTCCTCGTCGGACACTCCCTCGGAGGCTATGCGTCGTTGTGCTTCTACCTCGAACGTCCGCAGTCCGTGCGCGCGTTGGTTCTAGTCGGCACAGGCCCAGGGTTCCGCGATCCCGAAGCTCGTGGGAAGTGGAACAGCATGGCCGAGCGGTTCGCTACACGTTTGGATGAAGACGGTTTGGACATCCTCAAGCGCGCGAGCGCTGAGGTCAGCACGGCCAACCACCGATCGGCGAACGCGCTGGCCTTGGCGGCCCGCGGGATGCTGGCTCAATCGGATTCACGGGTGATCGACGCGATCGCCGAGACCTCGGTCCCGACGCTGGTGCTGATCGGGTCTGAAGACAAGCCTTTCATCGGGTCTAGCGAGTACATGGCCAAGAAGATCCCGGGGGCCGAGCTGGTGACAGTGGATGGGGGAGGGCACGCCGCGAACATGGAACGGCCCGAGGCCTTCAACGCAGCCCTGCGGAGCTTCCTGGACCGGCTCTAGCAGCACGATTAGGCCCTTTGGAGGGGCCGCCGGTAGACTCTTGACTCGGGAATCAAGGGGCCACTGGGAGGGGTTCCTGGCTCGAATCGTAGAGCTGCTACGTGAGCGAACGCGTGCTCCGCTTGCCCTGATCGAGCGAGCGGGCGCGGCGTGGTCCGCACCCTCGGATTGGGTTCGCCGCGCCATCATGCTCGTCGCAGCCATCGGCGTTTGGCTGATCCTCGACAACACGCTGGACAGAGGACTGCCGGCCGGGATCATCATCCTCGGCCTGGTCTTCGGCTCCCTCTACGCCCTGACGGCTATCGGGTTGGTCCTGATATACCGCGCGAACAGCGTTGTGAACTTCGCACAAGCCGAGTTGGGCGGTATCGCTGCCGTTTTGTCGATCCAGCTGGTTCTGCAGTACCAGGTCAATTACTTCGCTTCGCTGATCGTGGGGATCATCGCTTCGACGCTGATCGGCGCGCTTGTCTACACGTTCATCATTCGAAGGTTCCGGCGGGCGCCCAGGCTCATACTCGCCGTCGCAACCATCGGCATCGCGCAGATATTGCAGGGAGGGTCCATCCTCATCTCGCTGTTGTTCGGCGAGATCCCTGCGGGACGGCGATACGAGACGCCCTTCGACGTATCCTTCTCGGTCTTCCCGGTCATCTTCCGCAGCGATCACCTGCTGGCGATGATCATCGTCCCGGTCGTGATGGTCGCTTTGGCTTTGTTCCTTAAGTTCACCGACTACGGCATAGCGATCAGGGCAGCGGCCGAGAACGGCGACCGAGCCAATCTGCTCGGCGTGCCGATCCATTACCTGCATTTGGGCGTGTGGTCGATCGCCGCTTTCCTGTCGGCGCTCGCTGCGCTGCTGCGCACACCGATCGTCGGGTTCTCGGCGTTCACGGGCGTTACGGGGAGTGGCAACGCGCTTCTGCTTCGAACGCTGGCCGCTGCCGTGATCGGACGTATGGAAAGCCTGCCTAGAACTGTTGTGGCGGCTCTCGGCCTCGGCATCTTCCAGGAGGCCGCTTCGTGGACCTTCTCGAACACCGTGATCGTCGACGCGTTCCTCGTCCTGATCATCCTCGGCGCCCTTCTCGTCCAGCGTGGACTGATCAGCCGTGCAGCCGAGACCGGTATGTCGACGTGGCGGGCGATCCGCGAGGTGCGTCCGATCCCGGCGGAGCTCAGGAACCTGCCCGAAGTCCGGTGGGGAGTTTGGGGCCTGCGCGCGGTCATGGCGGCTTTCGTGCTGACCCTTCCTCTTTGGGCAAACACCGCGCAGGAAGAGGTCGTCGGACTCATCTACATCTACGCGATCATCGCCGTTTCCTTGGTGATCCTCACCGGTTGGGCCGGTCACATCTCGCTGGGTCAGTTCGCACTCGTCGGCTTCGGAGCGGCAACTACCGCTGTTCTCTACGGACGGCACGATTTCGATTTCTTCCTCGCTTTGATTTGCGGGATCGCGGTATCCGCATTGACCGCGCTGGTGATCGGCTTGCCGGCTTTGCGCATCCGGGGTCCGTTCCTGGCGGTAACGACGCTGGCGTTCGCGGTGACGGCCGGCTCGTACTTCCTGGAAGACCGGTATTTCCCATGGTTCGTCCAGGACCGTATCGAAAGACCTACGTTCTGGGACCGCATCCCGCTGGACGCCGATTGGAAGATGTACTACGTCACGTTGATCGGGCTGGTCCTCGCTCTGGGTGCGGCCTGGAACTTGCGCCGGTCGCGCACCGGCCGAGCGTTGATCGCCGTGCGCGACAACCAGCTGGCCGCCGAGAGTGTGAGCATCAACTCAACGCGCCTGAAGCTGACCGCGTTCGTGATATCGGGCGCGATGGCTGGGTTCGCCGGAGGGATCTACGCATTGCATCAGAACGGCATCTTCACCGGTTCGTTCGATGCGGAAGTCAGCATCCGGCTGTTCTCCATGGTCGTTATCGGAGGTCTCGGCTCCCTTCCCGGTGCGCTACTGGGAGCCGGGTACGTCGAAAGCACTGAGTTCTTCCTATCCGGTGGATGGGCGCTTCTTGCTTCTGGTGCGGGGATCCTCGTCCTGCTGATGTTCCTGCCCGAGGGCCTCGGAGGTTTGATGTATACGGTCAGGGACGGGATCCTCCGCCGCATCGCACGGCGCCGCGACCTCGTCGTGCCGAGCTTGCTGGCCGACGTCCGCATCGAGACCGGCGAGATCGACATCGACATGACATCCGTTCTTTCCGGCAACGGACGCGTCGACAGAGCTTTGCCCAAGGCAAAGACGGGGAGCCGCTGATGGCCAAAGCTCCTACCCGAAGAAAACCATCCGCACGGAAAGCTGCTCCCACCGAAGAGATGAAGACCCCCGAGATGTTGGCTGCGGAGATCGCGGGAGCCAAGCTACCGCCGCGCATACTCCCCGACGAGCCGCCGCCGCCCGAGTACGGACGGTTCGATCCGCGTCGCATCACCCATCCGGCGCCGTTGTTCCCGCTCGTCGTGCTGTTCGGGCTAAACGCTGTAGACGAGCTCGATCGTGTTGCGTTCGGTGTTCTCACCCCTGAGATCCGCGACTGGTTCGGTCTGTCGCTCTTCTCGGTAAGCCTGATCGCGACCCTGGTTGTCCCCGTGTCGCTCCTGCTCGAGTTGCCCATCGCCTATTACGCCGACAGGAAGAACCGCGTCCGAATGGCTGTAGCAGGGGCCAGCGTCTGGGGCGCCTTCTCCTTGTTCACAGGTATGGCCTGGAACGTTGGAACTCTGATCGTAGGACGGCTGGGCTCGGCAACCGGCCGCTTGTTCAACGCGACCCATCGCAGCCTCCTCTCCGACTATTTCCCGACCTCTTCTCGAGCTCGTGTCTTCTATGCGCACGGACTCGCGAATTCCCTGGGGCAGCTGATCGCTCCGCTGGCGGCCGGCCTTCTGGCTGCGGCCTTCACTTGGAGGACGCCTTTCGTTCTTTTCGCCATCCCTACGGCCTTTTTCGTGTTTCTCGGTTTGCGACTGCGGGAGCCCAAGCGCGGTATGCACGAGCGGCTAGAGGCCGGAGCCGACCAAGAGACCGCAGAGATCGAAGATGATGCGCCGGGCTTCGCGGAGACCTTCCGAGTTCTGTTCTCGGTGCGATCGGCTAAGCGCATCTACTACGCCTTGCCGTTCCTCACTGCGTCGTTCTTCGGTTTCGCCACGTTCCTGAGTGTCTTCTACAACGACGAATACAACATCGGTCCGGGTACGCGTGGTGCGATCTTCTCGTCCATCGAGGGCGTCCAGATCATCTCGATCATCATCGGTGGGATCTTCGTCCAGCGCTTCGTCAATCGCAGTCCGGCACTTGCGATAAAACTGCTTGGTGTGTCGGCCATCGGTGTGTCGGCCGGGATAATCATCCTCGCGCTCTCTCCGAATCTAGGTGTCGCGATCGCCGGCCACGCGATCCTGTCCTTCATGAGCGCGCCTCTACTCCCGGGAGCGCTCGCTGTGATCTCGTTCATCATCCCGCCGAGCATGCGCACTCTTGGTTTCTCGACCGGGAACCTCTGGCTCCTGTTGGGTGCGCCGGCCATCCCGATCGTGGGCGCGATGGGCGACGCCTTTGGGATACGCGTCGCGCTGCTGATCATGGTGCCGATCTATCTGTTTGGTTCATTCCTGATCGCTTCTTCGGGCTTCACGATCGAAGCCGACATGGAACGAGTGAGAGTCTCGGCACGGGCGCAGGCGGATATGCGCCGGAGCCGTCGAGAGGGAAGTGCCAAGCTGCTCATCGCCCGCGACCTCGATGTTGCCTACGACGGCGTTCAGGTGCTCTTCGGAGTCGACTTCGAGGTTTCGGACGGGGAGATCATTGCCCTCCTCGGCACCAACGGTGCGGGGAAATCCACTCTCTTGCGAGCGATCTCCGGCTTGCAGCCGGCCAGCGGAGGCACCGTTCTGTTCGACGGACGCATCATCTCGGGCGCCGACCCCGTGCAGATCGCCCGCCTCGGTGTTGCGCAGATACCCGGCGGACGAGCCGTCTTCCCGACGCTCACGGTCGAAGAGAACATCCGCGTGGCCGGATGGATCTACCGCGGCGATGAGGAGCACGTTAAAGCCTCTACAGAACGGATACTCGAGCACTTCCCTGTGCTGCGTGACCGCTGGGAAGCGCGGGCCGGCGACCTTTCCGGTGGCGAGCAGCAGATGCTTTCTCTCGCCCAAGCCTTCATCTCCAAGCCGAAGCTGCTCCTCATCGACGAGCTCACCCTCGGTCTCGCGCCAACCATCGTCGAGAAGCTGCTCGAGATCGTTCGTGAGATCCACGCGCAGGGAACGACCATCGTCCTCGTCGAGCAGTCGGTGAACATCGCATTGAAGCTTGCGAAGCGCGCCGTGTTCCTCGAGAAGGGTGAGGTGCGCTTCTCCGGACCTACCAAGGATCTTCTCGCACGTCCCGACGTCTTGCGCGCTGTGTTCCTCAAAGGGGCATCGTCGATGACCGACGGCAACGGCGAACTTCGGCGGGCAGGACCAGGGCGAACGAAGTCGACAAGTGCCCTTAAGGACGGAGAGGTCGTCTTGCAGTCGATCGGCGTAAGCAAGCATTACGGCGGTGTGCTCGCGGTCGATGGTGTCGATCTCGAGCTACGTCAGGATGAGATCCTCGGGATCATCGGCCCAAATGGGGCCGGCAAAACTACCTTCTTCGATCTTCTTACCGGCTTCACCCCGCTCGACGGGGGCCGCGTCATCCTCAACGGTGAAGACGTCACCACGTGGCCGGCCAGCAAGCGAACGAAACACGGTCTCGGTCGGTCTTTCCAAGACGCACGCCTCTGGTCTTCACTCACCGTGCGCGAAGCCGTCGCCGTCGCTTTCGAGCGAACGATCACCGAGCGGTCGCCTGTGCACGCGATGTTCGGTCTTCCGGTGGTCGGGGATGCCGAGCGGAATGTGAAGCGTCGCGCGGAAGAGCTCATCGAGCTCTTGGGGTTGAAGGCGTTCGCCGACAAATTCATATCCGAGCTTTCTACAGGATCACGACGCATCGTCGAGATCGCTACGCTCCTCGCGCATCGTCCATCCGTCCTTCTTCTCGACGAGCCTTCCTCGGGTATCGCTCAGAAGGAGACCGAAGCGCTCGGACCACTGCTGAAACGCGTGCGTGAGTACATGGACGGGAGCCTGGTTGTCGTCGAGCACAATGTGCCGTTGATCTCGACCTTGGCCGATCGCATAGTGGCGATGGACCTCGGACGCGTGATCGCCGACGGCACGCCGGACAAGGTGCTCAACGACCCGGCCGTCGTCGAGTCGTACCTCGGCACCAGCGGCTACAAGGAGCTCACAGGAGCGGGCGACGGCCGTAAGCGGCGGAGCGCGGTACGTAAGCGCCCGACACGCAAGAGCGCAGTGCGCACTCCTCGCAAAAAGCCGACACGCCGCCGGACAACACGTAAGGCTCGATGAAGCGCGCGGTCGCCGGCGTTTTGTGCAGCCTGCTCATGTTCGCCGCTTGCAGTCTGGGTGAGCGTGAGGATTGGGCCGAAGCAATGCACGACGCATTTGATACGGCCCAACGCGCCAAGACGGCCAGCGCCTTTGTGCATGTCGACTTCAAAGCGATCGATATCGTGGGTCGGTCCACACCCGATCAGCTGTTTCACGACCTCAATGGTGTAGTGGATTTCAGAACGCGCAGATCCCAAACCATCGAGACAACGGGTCGCAAGCAAGCGCTGATCTTCGATGATCTCGTTGCTTACCTGCCGCGCAGCGAAACTTCGACGGGGAAAAAGTGGGTCAGCACTGGTTTCCTGGAGGAACCTGAGGAGGACGTCGACGTCGAGGACAGGCGGTTCTCGCTAGCCGTCCCGATGGTTTCTCCGATCATGTCGTTGGAGCTTCTGATGGGCGCTCTTACGGGAAGCACTCGCCGCGTTGGGGCCGAAACGGTTCGGGGCACACAAACGACTCATTACAGGGCTAAGGTCGCGCCAGACAACGCCGCGCGCGAGATAGACGACGAAGACCGCAGGGAGGGGATCCTTCGGGTCCTGCAAACGATGGGTGCGAACAGCGAAGTGATAGATGCCGACGTTTGGATCGATAGCGACGGGCTGGTTCGACGGGTCAGCTACGGACTCGAGCAGCGGCAGGATCGAGTCAACTCGTTCCGGACCACCATCACGACCGACTATTTCGATATCGGCCGCGACGTGAAGATCGACGTGCCGACCGACACGATGAGAACGGACGACTTCCAGCAGTTCGTCATCGAATTCGTCCGCGAAGCCGTTACGTTCGGCTAGCCAGCGGGCCGCTAGCCCTTACCGCGAGCGAAGCGACCGGCAAGCGAGTCCGCTGCTTCAGCTGTGGACTCGAATCGATTATCTGAAGACCGGCGGATCTTCGCGCGCCCACTCGCCGTTTCGGAATCTCTTTCCGCCGTATGTTTCGATGTACGCGCCTTTCACTCCGTCGTAACCGTTGGCGTCGGGATTCCACCAAACCTCGCGGGCGTCGTCGATGGCGGTGTGGTCGTGAGCACCCTTAGTGCCGTCCGGGCCATCTTGATAGGACGTGTAACCGACTTGGAAGTCGGGCGCTCCGCCGGGCGGCGATCGGAAGATGGCTTCAGCCATGTTCACGGGAGTGAGGTTGGGGCCTGTTGCTTGCAGGAAGCTGAACACCCGCATGGCAAGGAAGTAGCCGCCGTCGGTTCCGGCTGCGAGCTTGGTTCCCGTCGCCGCTTTGTACGTCTTCGGCGGTTCACCGTTGCCACCGAGGATCTTCCCCGTCGGACCGAGCTGGCTCATGCCGAACAGGCTTCCTCTCACCTGGTTGGGTTCCCACAACCTCGGAACGTTGTCCACGTCGGTAAGGGCCACACCGATGACGATCCATTCCGGGTTGTACCCCTGACCCTGCGCCGATTGCGTGAGGAAGATCGGTGAGATCGGATCGCAGGTCAGGACGATCGTGGTGACGCCCTCGGCCTTGAACTGGATGATCGCCTGTGCCGCTTCGTCGGCGAACCTCGAGATGTCGAGCGTGTAGTTGTAACGGGACCCCTTGGGGGTGCCGTACTTCGTTTGCACATCTCGCTCGAAGATGTTGCCGCACGTCTGGTATGCGTCGTTGTCGGGGATGTAGATCGCATACTTACGCGTCTTATCCTTGTCCAACCCCTTCGCATACTTGGCAGGCTTCTTGGCGAGGCGCTTCCCGTAGTACTCAGCCACTTGATATGTGATCCGCTCGCATTCCGGCGGTCCGGCCCAGAGGTAGGGGTGATGCTTGCGGTAAAAGGTCTCCGGGTAATACGCGGCTGCGTCGATCACCATGAGCTTTCGGGCTGCGGCGCACTCGGAGAAGGCCGGCCCACCGTCCGTCACGGCGAAGGCTTTCAGATCGTTGACGATGACGTTCACGTCCGCGCAGGCGCCCTCCTTGCCTCGACCTTGCGCCTCTTGTGTTTCGTCGCCGAACTGAGACTCCCACTCGATGAGCTTGACTTGGCGTCCCCAGAGCTCGAAGACCTTGTTGAAGTACTTGTAGAACTCGAGGCGCGCAGCATCGGTCACGTCTTCGGATGCACCGCCGGCCTGCGCGACGACGGCGTCAACGGCTTGTGAGTTGGCCGAGTCCGGGAACTTCCGCCGGACGATGATGATCTCCTTCTCGGTAACGCCGCGGTACGTCGCGCCAGGGTTCTTACCGTCCCACTTCGGATAACAGGGCGCCGCGTAAGCCGACCACGGGATCTGCCGAACGTTCGGCCCACAATCGAAACCGCTTTTGGTCTTGCCGGTCAGCGTCCAGGCCAAGGGGTCGAATCCGGCCGGTGTAGCGGCCGTGGCAACAGTCGACGGGCCCGCTATAGCCGTTGCGCTCTCGACCTTCGTCTCAGACGGGCCGGTTGTTGCCGAGGGAGAGTCTCCGGACGTCTGGGTTGTCTCTCCGGACGAGACCTGACTGGCGGTTTCTGTCGGCGCGTCGTTGTCCCGCAACGGGATCAGAACGACTATGAGGCCCCAGATGGTGAGCATTGCGTAGAAGGGCAGGTACTTCTGGATGTTGCGGACCACGCGATCGGGCCCGGTCAGTGCGTGACCGTTGGTCTCCAGAGCTTCGACACGCTCAGCAAATCGATCGAATGCATTGTTGAGCCGATCGATCGATTGTTGAATTGCGCGGTTGGAGTCGGGGCCGCGAGTAGCCACGCTTACTTGAAGACCGGTGGGTCTTCCTTCGGCCACTCGCCGTTGCGGAAGCGCTTTCCTCCGTGCGTTTCGACGTAGGTCCCCTTCTTCCCGTCGGCTCCCGTGCCGCTGGCGTTCCACCAGATCTCGCGCGAGTCGTCGATGCCGGCGTGGTCCTTGGCTCCCTTGGTGCCGTTGGAGCCGTCCTGATACGAGATGTAGCCGACGTCGTAGTTCGGTGCGCCAGCGGGCGGCAGGGCCCAGAACGCGTCGGCCAAGGTCTGCGGCGTCAGATTGGGACCGGCCGCCTGCATCGCATTGAAGGCCGCTATGAAGTTCATGTAGAACGGCTGACCCGTTGTTCCCGCCGGGATGTTCGTTCCAGTAGCCGCTTTGTAGCTCTTACCCGATTCACTTTCCGGGCCGAGGACCTTCTTCGTAGCGCCGACCTGGCTCATCCCGAACAGACTTCCTCGTATCTCTTCCCCGTCCCAGGTGCGGGGGAAGTTGTCCGAGTCGTTCAGTGCCACTCCGATGTTGAACCACTCCGGCCACCAGTTCTGAGCCTTGGCCGATTGCGTGAGGAAGACCATGGATATCGGGTCGCAGGCCATCACCAATGTGGTTGCGCCGGCGGCATTGAACGAGATCGCAGCATTCGCCGCCTCGTCGGCGAATCGGGAGATATCAAGTGTGTAGTCGTAGCGCGGCCCGGGTTGAACGCCGTACTTGTCGCGTGCCTCCTTCGTTGTGATGCCAACGCAGTACTGATACTCCGGGTTGTTCGGGACGTAGGTAGCGAAAACACGTTTCTTGTCCTTTTGGAGGTTCTTCGCCCACTTGGCCGGCTTATTTGCCAGACGTTTTCCGACGTACTCAGCCACCTGGTAAGAGATCCGCTCGCACTCCATCGTGGTGTGCCAGACGTATGGATGGTGCTTCTTGTACCAGCGCTCCGGGAAGTAAGCCCCGCCCCAGAACACGACCATCTTTCGCTCAGCAGCACATTCTGCAAAAACGTTCGACGAACTCATCACCGCGAAGGCCTTGATGTCGTTCTTGATCACGTTCGCGTCGGCGCATGCACCTTCCTTGCCCTTGCTCTGCGCTTCTGCCGTTTCATCGCCGAACTGAGACTCGTAGATCACCCACTTAACCTTGCGACCCCAGAGCTCATAGACCTTGTTGAACCAGGGTCGCCAGACGTCTCCTACCGCCCGCGCTACCTCGGTCGACGCGAATCCGGCGGCCGTGGTGGCGGCCTCAACCGCTTGCGAGTTGGCCGACTCGGGGAAGCGGCGAACAACGATGGTGATCTCCTTGGCAGTTACCCCGTGGGAGGTCGCGCCTGGGTTCCCTTCCGTCCACTTCGGATAGCACGGCGCGGCATAAGCGGACCACGGGATCTGCCGAACTCCCGGCTTGCAGTCATAGTCTCCGGCGGTTTTGCCCTCGAGGTTCCAGGCAAGCGGATCGAAGCCCGCCGACACGTTGGCTGACGGCGCCGCTGCCGCTGGCCCGGCGGTGGTCGCCGGGCCGGATCCGTTCGAATCTGTTCTGGTTTCGGTCTCAGCTGCGACCTCCGTGCCTGGCGTGAGGCCCGTGGAGGTGTCGGATGTGGTGACTTGGCTGGCTTCTTCACGATCGTTGTCGGAGCGTGTGGGGAGGATCAAGAACATGAGAAGGAAGATCGCTGCGAGGGCGAAGAAGGGCATCCACCGCTGGACGAAGGTCGTGAAGCGGTCGGCCTCGCCTGCGGGGCCGCCGTTGCCGCCGACCTCCAGCGCGTCGATGCGGTCGGCCAGGCGCTCAAAAGCGTCCGCTAGGCGGTCGACGGAATGCTGTAAGGACGCGTTCGCGCCTCTGGTGCTGCGAGCTCCCCGTGTTGCCAAGTCCCCTCCCAGGACCGGGCAGGCACACCCACTCCTCGCTTAGGCACCCCTAGTTGCGCCTCAGCGGTTCTTCTTGAATCGCCAGTCAAGTGATACAGCCACCGACCGGATTCCGCAAGCCGAACGGCAAAAGCCCTGGTCACGAGGGCGGAGCGGCGGCGTCTGAGCTTTAGCTCGCGGCGGTTGGCGCGAAACCTGTCCCGGTAAGTACGGTTTGTTCCGTGCGAATAGGGGTGTTCTCTCCGGCGGCATCGATCGAGGGATTGGTGGCCGATCTGAAGGCAGCGAAGGACGCCGCACTCGAATCGGTTTGGGTGCCCCAAGTGTTCGCCCTCGACGCGCTGACATCGTTGGCGGTTGCCGGGCAAGAAGTGCCGGGCATCGCGGTGGGAACGGGTGTGGTCCCCACATATCCGCGTCACCCATCGGCGCTTGCGTTACAAGCGCTGACAACGCAGCAGGCATTGGACGGCCGGCTGACCCTCGGTATCGGACTGTCGCATCAGATGGTCGTGGAGAACATGTGGGGCTTCTCCTTCGATCGTCCCGGCCGGCACATGCGCGAGTACCTGTCGATCCTTATGCCCTTATTGCGCGACCGTAGCGTCGCGTTCGAGGGCGAAACGTTGAAGACGATGGGGCAGGTGCAGATCCAAGGCGACGTGACGGCGCCACCCGTCGTTGTTGCGGCGCTGGCTCCCCAGATGCTTGCGATAGCCGGAAAGCTCGCCGACGGCACGATCACGTGGATGACGGGGATAAAAACGATCGAGTCCCACATAGCGCCGCGCATAAACAAGGCGGCGGCCAACGCTGGTCGCCCGTCCCCGCGCGTAGTGGTGATGCTTCCGGTCTCGGTTACCGACGATGAGCCCGAAGCTCGGGAGCGCGCGGCCAATGCGTTCGTTATCTACGGCCAGCTCCCGTCCTACCGCGCGATGCTCGACCGTGAGGGAGCCGAAGGGCCGGCCGACGTAGCGATCATCGGCGACGCGGGCTTCGTGCGCGGTGAGATCGACAAGCTGTTCGAAGCCGGCGCAACCGATTTCGTCGGCATCACATACGCGAACCGAGAGAAGACTCTGGAGACCCTTTCCGACATCGTTCGTGGGTGACCTGAGGTAGACACTTCCTAGACCGGCCTCCTCCGCTAGCGCCTAGTTGGCCGTTATGCGCGTGGCCAGAACGCGCGAGTTAGGACAAGCCTTTTGGTCAGCTCCTCGAAGGCGTCGCCCTAGTCCCGGTCCTGGATCCGTCTAAGAAAGAGCTACGTCATCGCCCATAGCGCTTTCTGAGTATTCGGATGGAGTCTGCTCGCTGGAGGTGTTCGTTCTTAGTCCGGCTCCACGACGGTATCGAGCGTCACTCGGTCGCCTGTCGAAAGTGTCCACACCAGTGATGTATCGGCCGACATGACGCGTCCGGCTTCGACCGCCCACACGATCCGCGTTCGGCCGGAAAGGCGACCTTCGAAAGTTCCAGACGCCCCGGTAGTGCGTAGGCGGCCGGAGACCGGGCCTTCGAACTCAGCCGCGTCGACCTCGGAGATGCGTCTGAACCGGACAATGTGCAGCCTCGTTCGAAGTGACGCGCGAAGGGTCTGGGTGGTGATGCGCTGCGTACTTGACCACTCCTCACCGATCCGAACGCGCTGGGAAGGGAGCGGCGGATTGAGCTGTCCGGCGAGCGAGGCGAGATCGGTCTGTCCCGATCCCGCCACGCTCGTCCCCCGTATGCGATCGAGCTGAACCGATCCGTCGTTAAGCAGGCGGATGTCGGCGTTGATGATCTTGGCGCCCTCGCCTTCGGGACGAAGCGTGAGAGCCGCACCACCCGGGCGGGGGTCGAGGCGGAGCGAGGCTTCCCGGCTCAGGGTTACCTCGGCTACAGACCCCTCGGCCTGGACCTCTACGCGGTAGCGTGCGGGACCGATCGGGCCGCGCCGGAGTAACACCTGATCGTCGGTGCACGCGACACTGCACGCAGTCAGGCAGAGAAGTAGGGCGAAGAGACGTCTCATAGAGTTCCAGCGACGGTAACCGACTCCGCAGCTGAAGCTGCGGAATCGCTAGTCCGCCTTCTAGGCGGCGTTCAGCGGTGCCGCTCCGAAGGCGACGTTGAATCGCCGGCACCAGACGACGACCGACTTGTACTTCTCGACGTCGGTTCCGTCGGGGACCTGATAGTTCTGGTTACCGATGTTCCCCTTCAAGGCGCCAAGGTCGATGAAGTCCTGCGCGAACTGGGTCCCGCTCGCGGTTGACGCCGCGGTCGAGAGGTAGATGACGAGATCCGGACCGTTCTCGGTGCTGAAATCTTCGAATCGCACGTAGTGATGCCCGTCGTCGGCCTTACTGAGCGTCGCCTTGCCGGTGGTCTCGTGATCGATGCTGCGGAAGGAGCCGCTCAAGGTCATCATGGCGCCGTCCGTCATGGCATCGTCCTTGGCCATGGCGCCGTGGTCGGCCATCGCGTCGTCCTCGCTCATGGCATCGCCGCCGGAGCCGGGCGCCTGCTCGCTGACCGTCTGGTCGATGAACAGCGCCTGGGGCTGGAACCAGTAGAGGACTCCTCCGACCGCGGCCAGCACGAGCACGACGGCCGGGATCCACACCTTGGGACGGAGCAGCTTGCTTGTGAGCGTGGCGTTGGTGTCCATTCCGGCCTCCTGATCGCTTACTCCCCACGGTAGCCGAGGATCGATTACGGACTTCTTACAGGCCCCGAATTCGTAAGGCCCCGGCAAGGATTCGCGCGGAGAATGGTGTATGGCCCAGCGCGTCCTGATCGTCGACGACGACCCCATCGTGCGAGACGTCCTCTCGCGCTACCTCGCGCGGGACGGCTTCGATGTCGACACCGCAGCCGACGGCGAGGCCGCCCTCGGAGCCATTGCAGACGGCTCCCCCGACCTTGTCCTGCTGGACCTGATGCTCCCCAAGCTCGACGGCTTCGACGTTTTCGAACGCATGCGCAGCTTCTCCGACGCACCGGTGATCATGCTCACGGCCAAAGGCGAGGAGACGGACCGTATCGCCGGCCTGCGCATGGGCGCCGACGACTACGTCAACAAGCCTTTCTCTCCAAAGGAAGTCTGTCTTCGCGTGCAGGCCGTACTTCGTCGAACCAATTCTTTCGCCGAGGCCGCCACAGAGCGACTCGAGTTCAACGATCTCGAGATCGACCAGGCCAGCCGGCGCGTTCTGGTCCGCGGCGAAGAGGTCACGTTGACCCCCAAGGAATTCGATGTGCTCGCACTTCTCGCTCGAAACCCCGGACGCGTCTTCGGACGGCTCGACATCCTGTCGGAATTGTGGGACTTCGCGTTCGATGGAGACCCGTCGACGGTCACCGTACACATCAGGCGCTTGCGCGAGAAGGTCGAGAAGGATCCGTCCGTTCCTGCCCACATCGTCACTGTGTGGGGGAGCGGCTACAGGTTCGATCCGTGATGAAGGCCAGCGTTCTGCGTCCGATCGCGCTCGTCGGTGGTGTGGCGATAACGGGCGCCGCTCTGACACTGATAGTGGCGTTCGCGCTCGGCATGTCGGCTTCCGAGGTCACACATCTTGCGGCGATGCTGATACCGGCTGCCGTAACGACGGTCGTTGCAACCGTCCTGGCTGCGCCACTGCTCGCGCGAACCTCTTTCCGGCTGCGAGTTCTGTCGCTGGTCGTTCTTGCAACCGTTGTGAGCCTGGCCAACCTCGGTGTGTTGTCTGGCCTGATGCTGGTACGACACGACGCGCTGCTTATCGCAGCCCTGCTGGTCTACTCTGCACTCGCGGGCTTCGGGGCGGCGTGGAGCTCCTCCCAGTCGTTCACGCGAGGCATGCGCGAGATCCACGACACCGCTCAGAAGTTGGCCGCCGGCGATCTACAGGCGCGGGCCGGCCGTGTCGAAGGTGGGCCTGAGCTTCAGGGGCTCGCGCAAAGCCTGGACGAGATGGCGCACCGTCTTCAGACATCGATCGTCGCCGAGAGGCGTGCGGTCTCCGTGCGCAACGATTTGATCACCGCTGTGTCGCACGACCTCCGTACCCCGCTGGCCGGCCTTAGGGCGATGGTGGAGGCCGTGCAGGACGGAGTGGTGGACGATCCGGCAACTTTGCGTTCGTACGCGCAAGACATGAAGGGAGCCGTCGACGCACTGGTCGTTCTGATCGACGACCTGTTCGAGTTGGTGAAGCTTGACGCTGCACCGCTCGAGTCGGAGACGGAACGAGCACGTCTGGACGAGGTCGTAGCCAGTGCGATGGCGCTATGCCGTCCCCAAGCGATCGAGAAAGGTTTGGAAGTAACCGCGGATCTGAACGGGACGGAAGCGGTGATGGTCTCGCCGCGCGTTACGCGAGCGCTGCAGAACCTCGTGCAGAATGCGATCCGTCACACACCCGCAGATGGGTCGGTTCGCGTTGTCGCGCGGGACGACGACAGGTCATTGGAACTGTCAGTGGAAGACACAGGGGAGGGCATCTCGGCTGCCACTGTCGATCGCATCTTCGAGCCTTTCTGGCGCGGTGACCCGGCACGCGTCGGTGCGGGATCGGGCCTGGGGTTAACGCTGGCGCAACGGATCGTGCAGGGTCTCGGGGGCGACATTGATGTCGAGAGCCAACCGGAAAGAGGATCGCGTTTCGCGATCAAGCTCCCTATCGCCAGATGAGCGGAACGGATGCCGTTTGGCCCGGTGGGCGTCCCGTAGTTGGTCAAACGGGTGACACGATTACGGGGGAAGTGACAGTCACCAAAGTTCGCGAGGACAACCGATAACCGAATTGGATACGAGAGTGTTGCTGTCCGATGGGACCGTCGTCCTCGAGGGAACGGCTGTTTGTTACACCATGCGGCTGTCAGCCGACTAAGGCGCTTGCCGTTCGCTTCAACCCTAAGCGCCGCGGCGCGTGCTCGAGTACGAGTACGCGCGCGGACGAGCCCGCAAGACCGGATCGTCCGACGCTTCGATGCCGTCCACCAGACGCATCGGGTCGAAGACGAATCGCTCACACACGTCCTGATCGGGGGCCGGGCCGGTGATCTCGAGGCGACCGGCGAGGATCTGGTCGCGGTCGTCCGGCCATCCAGTGGTCGGGTCGGACTGGTCAGCTTCCGTTGCGATCTGGACGTGCAGGTCGAAGGACGCCGGTCCCTCGGAGAGGCGCGCAAGGAGGTCGTCGCGTAGATAGGAGGGCGGCAATGCCTGCGCCTCGTCGGCTGTAAGGGTCGCCGGTTCGAGCTCGGGTTCCCAGCGATATCGGCCGAAGCGAGCGGTGTCGTCGGACGCGACGAAGCGGTACGCGTGGATCGCGAAGTACGGAGTGCGAAGGAAACTCGCGAGCGGCGGCGCCGTCAGCAGAATCTCGGCCGCGCGGGCCGACTCCGGACGCGCCCCCACGAACGCTGCGAGCGCTTCGAAATCGAGCTTGCCAGTCGCGGGTCCCGGCGTGCGCAGATGCAGGAACTCGAGGAACTCCTCCGGCGTGCGGACGATGAACACGGGATGGTTGATCGAGACGATGTCCGTGGCGCGTCCGTCGGCGAGACGGAACTTCACGGCCATGCCGCGCGGCTCACGTCCGGAATCGTGGGCGCCGGGGTCGCCGCTGCCGTTGGAGAACCGGACGGTCGCGGGCATGCGCTCACCCTGTAGGTGCGGCGCGCGCGTCAGCGCTCGTGCATCCGGCGCCGCCGTAAAGGTTGCGTCGCAGCACACGCCCTTCGCGTGCGCCGCGCGGACTCCTGGGTTCGCCCCGAACAGAGCGTCGAACGCAGCCACGAGCTCCTCGTGCAGGCGTGCCATCCACTAGAGGCTACGCTGCACGACGTTTTGCGATCGGCAGGGCGGACGGAGGAAACGCCTGTTTGGTGTGCGATCTGAAAATCTAGGCGGGGGACATCAACCGGTGCGGCCCCCACACGCCTGCTTGTACGCGGCCTCGAAGATCATCACCCACGCTTGCTTATAGCCGCCCTGGACCATCTCGGCCACATCACCGAGGGCTTCCCAATTGCTCTGCGTGAGCTCGACGCGCGTCTTGTCGTCGCCGATCGGCGTGAAGCGGACCTCGACGGTGCTGAACCCAGGCTTTTCCTCGCTCGGGTGAGGGATATGGAAATCCAGATTCAAGTAGTTGAAGGGCGCATACGACTTGATCGTTCCCCACACGACTTCGTGCTCGTCCGAGGAAAGCTCGACGATCTTTCCTCCCTCTCTCGCGTCGACACGAAGCTCCTTAACGGACTCGCCGCGCATCAATGCGGTCGAGAACCTGTCCAAGGGCCACCAGCTGCCCATGTCGATGAAGACGTTGAAGGCTTTCTCTTGATTGCACGGGACCTCGATCGTCTTGACCAGCGGCTCCATCATTTCTTTCTCCTTTCGGGTGGTTCGTCTTTGATGCGTCGTTTGATCTCCGCGCCGTACGCGCCCAGAGCTTCCGACCAGACGGTGTCTAAGTACCGACGCAGTTCTTCCAAACCGTCTCGTCGCACCGAGTACAGGTTGCGGTTGCCCTGCGCTTCAACGATCACGAGCTTCGCCGCTTTCAGCACCTTCAAGTGCTGCGACACCGCCGGCCTGCTTACTGGGAGATCGGCGGCGAGCTCGCCCGCCGTGCGCGGGACGGTGCGAAGCGACTCGAAGATGTGCAGCCGTGTCGGATCGGCCAGCGCTGTGAGAACACCTTGGTAAGCCATAACTTACGGTAAGTTACAGCTTACCGACGAACCTGTCAAGGGGCTGATCAGCCGAACGTGAAGCTGTAAACCTCGACCCCGGACGGCACTTCGATCTCTATCAGCCCATCGGCGGCCTCGCCCTCGCGCAACGTGTAAAGGCGCTGTCCTGCCACCTCCACGCCTCGCGAAGTGCCCGACGGTCCACGGATGCTCAACTTCTTCGGCTCCCGTGAGCCCGCCACGATAAAGACGTCCCTCGCCGCGAAGTGCAGGACGATCCGGGCACCGCGCCCGGCGATCGACCGTTCGTCGTCGACCGTCCACTCCCCTTCAAACGCCCACTGATGCAGGCGCAGGTCGCGTTCGGCGGGCGCCTGGTAGACGGCGCGCTTTTCGGGCTCGAAACCCAGGGCGCCGCCCGTGCTTCCTTGGAAGTTCTCGGCGCGACCGAAACCCAGATAGATCTCAGGCGTGCGCCGGTCGTACAGCTCGTAGTCGGCCGCGCGAGTCTTGCCTTCCGGCAGCGCGAGGAGATCTCGGATCCTTTGCTCGGTTTGCTCGTACAGCCCTTCCCCATAATGGACTGCGCGAAGGTGGCCGTCCTTGTCGATCAAGTACTTCGCCGGCCAATAGAGGTTGTGAAAGTTGCGCCAGGTCTTGTAGTCCGGATCGAGCGCGACCGGATAATCGATATCGAAGTCCTTCACTGCTCCCTCGACGTTGGACGGCACCTTCTCGAACGCGAACTCCGGAGTGTGCACGCCGACTATCTCGAGTCCGGCTTCGTGGTACTTCGCGTACCAGTCGCGCAGGTATGGAAGCGTGCGGATGCAGTTGATGCACGAGTACGTCCAGAAATCGACGAGGACGACCTTGCCGCGCAGACGCTCGAGGGTGAGCTTGCCGCTGTTGAACCAACCCGTGACTCCGCGAAAGTCGGGGGCCGGTCCGTAGTCCACGAGCTCGTCGTACTCCGGGTAGCCCGTGGCTTCGAGCTCCGAAGTGGGAACGTCGATCCGTTTCGAGTCGGTGTCGGCCACCTTCGCTTGCCTTCCTCGGCCGATGGCTCGCTCTTCGAGTGCCGCCGTCGGAGTGGAAGTGAGGTTTATCCGCTCGGCTATGAAGCGGTTGATCGAGTTGAGGCCACCGCTCGCGATCACGACGGCGGTGATGACGAGCAGCGTCCCCATCACGATCGATACACGCCTTCCGTCGCCGAGCTTCGAGCGCAGGAAGCGTGTGATCCGCTGGCCACCGAAGATCACGAGCGTGAGGGGGCCGAGCATGCCCAGTCCGTAAAATGCCATCGTCGCGACGGTACGAGCCGAGAACTGCGTAGAGGCCGCGGCCGCCGTGATCCCGGCGAGGATAGGACCGGCGCACGGAGCCCAAACGATGCCGAGTGGCGCTCCTGCGATGACGCCCGAGCCGAATGTTTGTCCTCCGCCGCCAGCGCGCACATTTCCGACCAGGGCCGAGGCGCGGCGCTGGAACGCGCGATCGAGCCACGGGAACAGAAGAACTGCTCCAAAACCTGCGATGAGCGCCGCCGCGACCCACTGAAGGGCGTTGTCGGTGAGGCCCGTCGCACTCAACAGCCCGGCAAGAACAAGACCAATTAGAAAGAAGGAAAGCTCGAGGCCGACGACGATCCCAAGAACGCGCCGGCGACCACCTCCGGAAACCGCGAGGATGGCCGGGAGCAGAGGAAATACACACGGAGTCAGGACTGAAGCAGCACCGCCGACGAAAGCTATGACGTACAGCATCGACTCGATCCTCGCAGGACTACCCTTGCCGACCTATTAACGTTGCCTTTGTGATCGTCGCCCCACGCCTCGAGCGGGTCCGCTAATGAATCCGGAAAAGGCCCTACAGATACTCGCCTCCGATCCCGCGAAGACCGGTTTGTTCACCGACTTCGACGGAACGCTTTCGTCCATCGCGCCGGCTCCCGAAGATGCAGTGCCTGCGGACGGTGCCGGAGAGGCTCTCGAGTCGCTGGCCGACGGATTCGCGCTCGTTGCGATAGTCAGCGGCCGGTCACTGGAAGATCTGAAGACGAGGCTTCGCCCGCGCGGGGTGTTGCTGGCCGGCGCCTACGGACGAGAGCGATCCGACTCGCCAACAAGACGCGCTACTGAAGGATGGGAAACCGTCGGAGTGGCCGCATCGGCAACGGTTGCGAAGCTTCCGGGCGTCCGGCTGGAACGCAAGGGCGCCGGGGTCGCACTCCATTACCGGCAGGCGCCCGAAGCTGCAGATGAGGTCCGGAAGGCGGCCGAGGTTCTCGCACGCGAATTCGACCTTGAGATCCGGCCCGGACGTCGGGTTGTCGAGCTTGTGGTTCCCGGTCCGGGTAAGGGCGATGCGATGGTCGCGCTCGCCCGCGAAAAGGAATTGGAAACAGTTTTCGTAGCCGGCGACGACGCTGCGGATCTCGAAGCGTTCCTGATGATTCGCGCCCAACCAATGCGTAGTGTCATCGCGGCGGTTTCGTCCGACGAAGCACCAGAAGGTCTAACGGATCAAGCAGATCTGACTTTCGGTCGACCCGACGAATTGGTGGCGTTCCTGGAAGAGCTCGCGCGGACTACCCAGTAACGTCGCGGGAGTTAAGTGACGGCGGGGCTGAGCTTCTTCTTCTCAGCCCGGTTCAGACCCCATAAGTGGAACGCGAAGTACAAGAGGAAGATCACCAGCGACCATATGGGCGGGATGAGGATGGATCCCTCGTCGAAGACCGCCACGATCAGGAATGGGTCGCCGAGCTGCTCGCCTTCCTCGGGATCGTCGGCCACGCGTGGATCGGACGTGAGCGGAATGATCGTGGCCTGGCCGAGCAGCTTTCCGCCCTCTTCTGTGAACCTCAAGTTGGTCACCTCGTTGGTGACGGCGACTGCGGCCCCCTCGAGCACTGGGATGTCCTCGTCGGGAGGAAGCAGAGCTTGCGCGTCCGCGCAAGTCTCTGCCTCGATCTCGGGAAGGCCCTCGGGGTCGGCCGATAGGCAGTTCGAGATCGCCGAACCCAAAGCATCGCGTTGCTCGGTGTCGTCCTCGGTGGCGGCACGCCAGGGTCCGGCCGGGTATTGAGCCGGTGACGAAAGGCTTGCTCCCTCAAGCTGAACTTGCGAGATCGTTTCGCGAGCGGCTCCCACCGGATTCCAGATCGGCTCGGCGCCCCGAGGACCGACAGGGTTGATGAGCCAGAAGATCGACAGCATGACCATGAGTGCTCCGAAGCAAGCGCTCGAGAGCCAGTAACCGAACCGCCATCCGACGTTCAGTGCGATGACGAGATAAGTGGTGCCGTAGAACGAGATGACCGCGAGGATTACGGCTATCGCTCCGGCGGGTGAGTTGAGTTCCATTAACCCGGCACCCTCTGTATCGATCGGAGGTAATTGACGACGGCATCGATCTGCTCGGGCCTGATCCGGTTCTGCCATGCCGGCATCGGCGTATTCTGCCGCCCGCGCATGATCGTGTTCCTCGAAGCCTCCTCGCCGGCCTCCATGATCTGGTCGTCGGACAACGCGTCGATGGCGTTGGTTATCTCCTCATCGGTCGGCTCCGTGCGATCGGCGTGCTCGGCCAGCAAGCGGTTGCGGAGCTCGAGCTCGACCTCAACGCGTTTCACCTTTAGTCCTAAACGATAGAACTCCGTCGTTAGGTCGGGCGCGAAGAATGTGGGCAGAGGTTGTCCCATGCCCTGACCCCCCGCATTGGGGCCGTGACAGACGGCGCATTTCTGCTCGAAGACCGCTCGTCCGTCACGGGCGTCCTCTTCGAGTTCCCAGTGTTCGCCGTCGGCAACCTGGAGCGTTGCAACGAAGTTCACGATGTCTTCGATCTTTTGATCGTTGAGGGGTCCGCCGAACTCGATGCCCCAGGACGGCATGGGCGTACCCGGCCGGCCCATCGTTACGATGCGCGTGATCTCTTCCATCGTGTAACGCGCGAAGATGTTGTTCAGCGGCGGCGCAGGCCAGGCGGGATCGGTTGCGGCGAAACCGCCCTCGCCGCCCGGACCGTGACATTGCGCGCAGTTGGCTCCTGCCTGGCCCTCGGCAGTGTTCGGCTTGAATTCGATCTCCCCGCGCTCCTCCGACGCGTGGAGGAACTTCTTCGTGTAAGCCACTTCGCGAAAGGGTTCTACGACGAAATAAACGACGAGGAAACCCGTGATGATGAACAGGCTCACGAACGTCCAGATCTGCGCTTTGACGAGTCTCGATCCCTCCAGCACCGAGTCCGGATCGCCGCGCGAGAAGTTCGTCGGGAGGCCCTCCTGAGCTGAACGCCGCGGCCGTCCGTAGAGCAATAACAGGACGACGAGGAGACCCAGCGTTGCCAGGACGACGACGACTGCTACCTGTTGCGGCCTCATGTAGAGCTGACCCTATCCACGGGGCGCATCTATCGGCTAGTGTTCCGCGCCCTCGGCAGACGCGATGCAGTGCGGTCCGGCCGGTGGCTGATTGACCGTGTCGGTTCCCAGCGCCGGCTGCGCAAGCGACTCGGACGTGTCGACGATGACCTGTCCGTCCGTGATCTCGAACTTGAAACGCCATAATCCGGCCGGTGCAGGCGAGCCGGGCATCCGTTCGCCGGCCTTGTTGTACTTCGAGCCGTGGCACGGGCACTCGAACCATTCCGAGGTCGAGCAGTATGGAACTCGGCATCCCAGGTGCGCGCACTTCTGATAGAGGGTCATGATCCCCTCCTTGGCGACGCCCGCTTCGACGTACATGTTGGCTTTGTCGGCTGAGTGGGGGTAGGGAACGATATAGAAGCGGCCTTCGGGGTTGTAGTAGCGACCGTCCAGCTCGATCGTCTTCATGATGTCAGAGAGCTTTCCGGCGTTGATCTGACCGCCGAAGCCGGCCACTTTGTTCGGCCAGAGCATCGCCACTGAGGTTCCGCCGAAAGCCACACCGAAGACCGAGAACGCGAGAAGTGATGCGCGGTTCAAGAAGATGCGGCGGTTCACTTGAACTTCGGGAGTGTCTGGAACAGGTGCGGCAACCGCGGGCGGAGGCGGACCGGGTTCCGATGGCTGACGGGAACGAACGACCAATCGTCCCGAAGGACCGGCCTTCGGTGTTGAAGCGGCTCGCCGGCGGACGGCGGTCATCGCCAGCAGCATGAAGCCGACGACGGCCAGAATCACCGCCAGCCCGACGACAACCCTTACGGCCACTGACTACCTCCTAGAACTCGAAGAAAAGTCCGTCGGCCCAGGGGAAGACGAAGTTGAATCCGGGGCCGCGGAAGAACGAACCGATGATCACCAGAGTCGCCCAGTAAAAGATCATGAGAGTGAACAGGACGATCGCCAACTTGCGATCGCCTGGCTTCGAAGACGGGTTTCGGTCGACGAAGGGGAGCACCCACAGACCGACGATGTTCCACTGCAGGATCGTGATGCCGGCGACCTGCGGGTGGTAGTAGCGCAGGAGCTCCTGGAGGCCTAGGAAGTACCACGGCGCCTTCGATGGGTTCGGTGTGAGGTTAGGGTCGGCTAGCGTTCGGAAGGTCGCGTCGGCGAATCCCATTCCTGAGATGACGAAGAGCAGCGCCGACATCAGCAGGAGCGAAACAAACTCGGCGACCAGCAAGTGCGGCCACACGTTGATCTTGTCGTCCGGGACGCGCTCCATCCGCTGGATCGCTTCCTGGCGGACGACGGCGAGAAGGCGGTCCGCCGGTGGCTTGCCGCCTTGCGGCTTTACCGGGAGCTCTTCTTCTTTGGGGGCGCCCGGAGGCGCGTCTTGTTGCGTCACGCCAACCTCCTAGAGCGGTCCGGAGAAGCCGTCCTTCCGGACGCGCCAGAAGTGAACCGACATCAAGATCACGAGGACGAACGGCAACGCGAGTACATGGAGCACGTACCAACGCAACAGGGTCGTCCCGGTGATCTCGACACCGCCAAGCAACACGAACGAGAAGTTCTTTCGGATGACTGGGCTGAATGCGCCGATGTTGGTTCCCACCGTGACGGCCCACAGAGCGAGCTGATCCCAGGGCAGGAGGTAACCGGTGAACGAAAGCGCGCCGGTGAGGAAGAGAAGGATGACGCCGATGATCCAGTTGAACTCCCGCGGTGGCTTGTACGCGCCGGTGTAGAAGACGCGAGCCATGTGCAGGAACACCGTGAAGACCATCAGGTGCGCGCCCCAGCGGTGCATGTTCCGGATGAGCAGGCCGAGGTTGACGGTGGTGTGCAGGTCGCGAACGTCCTGCCAGGCCGCCGGGTCCGTCGGCCGGTAATAGAACATCAGGAAGATACCGGTGATGGTCAGGACGACGAACAGGAAGAAGGAAAGGCCACCGAGGCAGAGCGTGTAGCTGAAGCGAACGGAGTGACGCTTAACCTTCACCGGGTGCAGGTGATAGAGAACGTTGTTCACCATCACCATCGCGCGGTTCCGGGGGTTGTCGGCGTAGCCGCGGCGGAACGGGGAGCCGGGACGGAAGATCGACTTCCAGAGCTGGTTGTCGCGGAGCTTCTTGTCGATGTTGTCGACGTCTTTCAGCCCAGCGAGGTCGGGCTTGCGCAGCCTCCGTGCCACCCTTCAGCTCCCTCTCATCCTCGCTTCGGCACAAAGCGCCTCAGCGATGACGCCTCGTTCTTAGTGACTAACCCTCCGCTGCCTGGGAAACCGGAACCTTGGCCAGCTTCCGCTGCTTCTTCGGATCCACGACCTTGTCCATCGTGATGACGTCCGTCGGGCAGCGCTCGACGCAGACGTTACACCGAGTGCACTCGATGTCGTCCACCCAGAAGATGACGCTCGGCTCTTCGTCTTTGATCGCGTCGTCGACGAGCCATTGCGCGTCCTCGCCATCCACGGCGTGCGGATTGACCATGAATAGGCAATGCCATGGACAGACATCGACGCATGCACCGCAGACGATGCAGAGCTCTGGGATGAAGCCGAGGTACTTTTTCGAGCCCTTGCGCTGCAGGAGCAGGCTCGGATCGATCTCGGCGACATCGAAATGCTCGCCGGAGAACGTGATCGGCTTGGCGGGTTCGGTCATGACTTGAACTTTCCGTCCTTGCGGTGCTTCTCGCCCCAGAAGTACGCGCCTGCGGCTATCGCGACGAAGAACATGCCCTGGATCGAGTTCGCGACGATATCGGCGACGACCTGATAACCGGGGTTACCGCCAAGATCGCCCTCCCAGAACTCGAGGATCGGGAATTGCTCGGCTAGAGGTGCGTGGACTTCGTCGAACCAATAGAGGATCCGCGAAGGCACGTCCGCTATGAGCACGACGGTGATGGCGGTGAGCCACGAACCCAGCAGGATCGCCGTTGTCCAGGTGAGCTTGGTGTCCTTGTTCCGCCTAAGGACGGGGACCAGCGGCGCGGCGAGCACGATCGCCACAATCAGGGCTCGGAGCACGCCTAGAGGGAACATCTCGACTGGATTGTAACTACCCGGCCAGACGCTGTGTGAATCCGTTCACAACGTCGGCGTTTGCCCTGGTAGAGCGGTGGTTGGAGGGGTTGACCGAACGTCAGTCGACGGCCGGGTTCTCCCCGCCGAGATGGTGGCGCTCCAAGGCGGCGCGTTCGGCCCGGTAGGCAGCCTCGTCAAGCAGGCCACTGGCGCGATCAACCTCGAGCTCACCGACGGCTGTTCGCAGACGCTCTTGAGCGTCATCGAGGACTTCCGCTCGGGGCTCCGCGCCCCCGCCTCGGTCCGCGTAAAGCGGTGCTGCGACGAAAACCGTCAACGCAAGAAGGACGAAACAGAAAGCGGTGATCTCGATCATCGGGGTGTCGCCTCGAGCTCGCGCTGGGCTTGGATGTGCACGGACCGGACACGGCGTCCGGCGAAAAGCGCGATGAGGGCGCCGAAGAGAGCAACGACGGCTCCCGTCCAAACCCAGAAGACCAACGGATTGCGATGTAAGCGAAAAACACTTTCTCCGTCCGGTGAGACGCCGGCGAGTATCAGGTAGGTGTCTGCAGCAGGATTGCTTCTGATCGCGATCTCCGACTGCGGCTGATCCCAATTCGTATGGAAGTTGAGCTGCGGCTGCATCGTTGCGAACCGCTTTTCGTCCTTCAAGAGATGCACGATCGCGCGGTTCACTTCCTTGTCCGGTGCGTCGAACCTCTCGAGTCGCTCGAAAGCAAAGGTAGTTCCTGCGAACTCGAAGCGTTCGCCGGGTGACACGACGACCTCTGTCTGCGCACGGCCGACGCTTCCGGCGAAACCGATAACTGTGATCGCGACGCCGAGATGGACGATGTAACCGCCGAATCGTCGCGGGTTCCCGGTTAAAGATGAACGGATCCCGGCGATCAGGGATGTGTTCGCGATCCTTGCTCGAGCCCGTGCGGAACGAACGATCTCGGTGACGCTTGTTATGCCGAGCAGCGCGCAGATCCAAAGCACACCGGCGAAGTCACCACGCTTGGTCACGGCCAGGGTTACGAGTGCTCCAGCAGTCGCGGCGATCGCGGGAGCTGACAGGCGAGCCAGCACGCGCTTGACCGAACCTCGCCGCCACGGCACGACGGTGCCGATCGAAGCGAGCAAGAGAAGCGCCGCCGCGAGAGGCGACATCACCCGGTTGAAGAACGGAGGACCAACCGCCCGCTGGTCTCCGGTTATCGCCTCGCTAATGAGCGGCAACACCGTCCCCCACAAGACGACTACGGCTGCACCGACGAACAGAAGGTTGTTCACGAGGAATGCGCCCTCTTTGGAGACGGGGGATCCGAGATGGGCCTCGGTCCGAAGATGCGGAAGGCGCCAAACGAGGAGACCTAGTCCGAGGAGCGATTGCATTGCGAGGAATACGAAGAACCACTTTCCGATCGGTGACTCGGCGAACGTGTGCACCGACGACAACAAGCCCGAGCGGGTAAGGAAGGCGCCGAAGGTCGCCAGCGTTGCGGCGAGGGTGACCAGGAAGACGTTCCAGATTTTGAGCATCCCCCGACGCTCTTGAACCATCGCCGAATGCAAGAACGCCGTTGCTGCAAGCCACGGCATGAAGGCTGCGTTCTCCACCGGATCCCATCCCCAGTAGCCGCCCCACCCGAGCTCGGTATACGCCCACGCTCCGCCGAGCACGAGCCCGACACCTAGGGCCATCCAAGGAACGAGCACCCAACGGCGGACGAGACGGATCCAGTCGGCCCCCGTCCTTTTGTTGATCAATGCGGACACGACGATCGCGAACGGGATGGCCAGACCGACCAGTCCGGTGTAGAGCATCGGCGGGTGGATGAGCATGCCGGGCGAGTGCAAGAGGGGATTCATCCCGCGGCCGTCGAACGGCACGACATCAGATCGAGCAAACGGGTTCTCGGGACCGATGGTGATCGCGAGATAGAACAGCTCGGCTCCTGCGAGCACAGGGATCGCCCACGGTACGAACACGTCCTTCTCGCGATTCGATCGAGCTACGAAGATCGCGGCAAGAACGGATAGCACGGTGCACCACAGCAAGAGCGAGCCCGCCATGCCCGACCAGAAGGCGGAGAAGGTGTACCAAGGCTGCGCTGCGCGGCTGGTGTTCATCGCCACGTACGCGATGGAGAAGTCGCGGGTGAACAGCGCGTACCAAAGAAGGATCGCTGCTGCACCCGTCGCGAGAGCAACCGCCACCAGTGCGCGCCGAGCGCTGGCGAGGAGCTCCGGACGAACGACGACCCACGTCTTTGTTGATCGGTCTCTGCGTAAGGAGGATGGAGCGGCCACCGCGGCGTAGACCGCGAAGACCATCGCTATGCCGAGGAGTCCCCGGCCGAGCATCAGGCCTTACGTCCCAGTTGCTCTTCGGCGTCCTCCACGGGCACGAACTTCGACGAGCACTTCGCGAGCACGCGCGTGGCGTGAAGCGTGTCGCCCTTCATGGAGCCTTCGGCGATGACGTCGGTTTTGTCTTTCAACGTGTCGGGCACATCGCCGGAATAGCGGACGGGAACCTCGTTGTGCCCGTCGGAAACGACGAATGAAACGATGGTGCCGTTCCGCTGCAGGCTTCCCTCGGCCACCCGGCCGCCGACACGCAAGTTTTGACCGGCCGTCGATGCACCCGCGGCCAGCTCCGACGGTGTCTTGTAGTACGCGACCGCCGAAGGTGATGTGATCGCCCAAACCGCGAGCGCGACGATCCCGGCCACGATCATCGAGATGCCGGCGATCCACTTCGCGCGCGGCGGTTTTCTGACCGGCTCCAGGCCGGCTTCGGTCTGCACGTTCCTAGGCTAGCGGTGCCGAGGGTGGAGCCTGTTCGGGCCGCGTATCGCCGGCGGTGCCGCCTTTGGCACTAAATTCTTCGATGCGCCGCGCTACTTCGCGCTGCGCGATCGCCAGCCGGACCAGGTACGCGCCGATGATCAGCCAACTCGCGACGAACCCGATCCCCAGCCAGGTAACGGTGTCAGGCGGCACGGATCCGTCCCTCCAATTCGTACAGGCGTTGTCTCGATTCTTCGATGCGAAGACGCATCACGAGAAGCGCGGCGAACAAGACGGTGAACGCCGCGAGCGAAACGAGCAAGGTGAGCAACATGCTTCCGGGAAGATCGGGGCCGGAGGATCTCAAGACAGTTGGTGTCGGGTGCTGAGTTCTCCACCAGTAGACGGCGAAATGCACTACCGGGATGTCGAGAGCGCCGATCAATCCGACGACGGCCGAAAGCCGAGCGCGCCGCTCTCCGGGAGCCGAAGTCGCGCGGAATAGGAGATAGCCGGCGTAGATGAGCCAGAGCACGAGCGTTGACGTAAGGCGCGCATCCCATACCCA
Organism: uncultured Actinomycetes bacterium; assembly: GCA_963766295.1. Lineage (GTDB taxonomy): Bacteria > Actinomycetota > JAICYB01 > JAICYB01 > JAICYB01 > JBBDRJ01. Next base: position 735,545 of record CAVXYW010000001.1, read on the forward strand.
CCAAGTGCCCCACGTCCTATGGCCCCAGATCGGACCGACGGTAAGTACCAGCGTGATGAAAAGCAGACCGACCTCGGCCGCGGAAACCGCGATGCGATCCCAGCGCTCCCAGTCGTCACGACGTGCGAGCACCATCACACTGGCTGCAGCAACGATGATGAAAGCGAGGTACATCACCCACGCGGTCGGCGCGTGTATGTAGAAGAGCCGTTGCACATCACCCTGTATCACCTCGGTCGGCGCATAGAAGAAAGCAAGCGCTAAGGCGACTGCGATCAGACCGACGGCGCTGATCGATAGCGCCGATAGGACTTTGGCGGGCTGCTTCATTCTTCGAGAACGTACTCGAAAAGAAGCAGGCTCGTGCCCCAGGACAGGACGTCGAATGCACACAGCAGCAGGAACCCGCTCGACACGTCGACGAGGCGTTCGTCGGCCATGTAATGGGCGAGGAGCCGCACGGCGGCGATGGTCTGGGGGACCACCAACGGGAAGAGCAGTATCGGTAGGACGATCTCGCCGGCTCGGGTGCTTCCGCTGACAGCTGCGAAGAGCGTGCCCCAGGAGATCAGTCCGGCCGCACCGAGCAAAGCGATGCCGATCGAAACCGGAACGCCGTCCATGTCTCCGACGAAGAAGAGCGCCGTGACCGGGACGAGGATCGCGATCAGCACACCGATCACCAGGAAGCTCGAGCTGGCCTTGGCGAGGAACAAGAGCGATGCATCAACCGGTGCTGCACGAAGGCCGTCCAGCGTGCCGTCGCGTCTTTCGGACTCGAAAGATCTGCGGAACTCGAGAACGCTGGCGAAGACGACGGCGGCCCACAGGAAACCGGCTGCCGCCTTGGGCCGCGCTTCCGATTCCGGGGGAAGTGCGAATTGAAGAGTCAGGAGGACGGCAACGGCGAACAATGCGAGCGTGCCCAGGCGCTCCAGACTGCGGGCTTCGGTCAGCGCGTCCTTCCAAAGGAGCCAAAGCAGCTTGCGCACGACTAAGCGCGTTCGAGCCGGCCGCGGGCCAGCGCATGAACCCGCGCGCTCGCAAGTCGCGTTCGGTCGTGGAGGGCCGCGATCACTGTGTTTGCTTTGTTGAGGAGTGACTCGACGGCTTGCGCGCCGTCGGCATCGAGGCCGGCGAACGGTTCATCGGCGATCACCAGATCCGGACTTATGCAGAACGCGCGAGCTACTCCGGCGCGCTGGCGCATCCCCTGCGAGTAGGAACCGACGACCCGCTTGTCGTCGGGATCCAAGCCGAGCTCGCTCAGAAGTTCGCGACCTCGATCCAGTGCGCCCGGGGCGTCGTAGAGGTTTCCCCAGAATCGGATGTTCTCGAGAGCGGTCATGCGTGTGTAAAGGGACGGGGAGTGTGCGATGACACCGATGCGTCGTCGCACACTCGGGTCCGACGTTTCGCCGCCGAGCACGGCCACGCGGCCGGAAGTTGGACGCAACAAGCCGCACAGGACCCGCAACAACGTTGTCTTCCCCGCGCCGTTGGCGCCGGTGACGGTGATGTGCTCTCCGGGTTGCACCAGAAGATCCAACCCGGAAAGCACATCAACGGATCCGAAACGACGGACGAGTCCGGTGACTTCGACGCCTCCACTCATGCGGGTGTCTCGACTTCGTTCGCGAGCGCCGCGGTTTGCGACTTTCTCCGCAAGCGGCGCCGACGCGATAGCGGGATCGCAACGATCGCGACGGCGAGGACTGCGGCACCGATGGGTCCGGCGATGAGGAAAGGACTGGTGGTCTTCGCGACGATCACCAGCGCTGAAACTTTATCCGCACGTTCGAGATCCTCTGCCGAGTACCTACGATAGGAACGTTGCGCGGATGCCGGGCCGACCTCTGCGTCACCGCTTCGCTCCAGGCCTTCGGACGGTTGCGCGTCGAGCTCGCCTCCAACGAGCAAGTCGAAACGCTCGGTTGGGATCTGGATGGAACGCTGGAAACGGATCCCGTCGGCGTCTGACTGAACGGGATAGGTGTACGTGATGTCGTGGCGTCCGGGAAGGATTGGTGTTCTCGCGACGATCTGTCCTTCGGTGATGGAAGCGCGCCGCTCGTCGAAGCCCTGCTGAACTTGTATCGCAGTGCCGCCGGGCAGCACAGGCAATCGGAGTTCACCGATATACGCGCTTTCGCCGCCGTTGCGAATGCTCACTGCGTGTACGGCCTGCGCCCCGCGAGAGTCGCCGACGATAGCGACCGACTCCACTTCGACGCGCAGGTCCCCAGCGCTTCGCGTCGTCTCCGCGACCCGGATTCGGATCGGGTCGCCTCTTTCATTGCCGCCACGCACCACGGGGCCGGCGAATCGCGTCTCGTCGAAAACGGCTTGAACGATCGCGGGTCGACCGGGATTGATGTCTGCATCCTCGAAAAGCACTCGTCCGTCTTCATCCGTCTCGGAGGACGCGGCGACCACGAAGTCCCCTTCCTTCTCGTCGAAGGCGGCGAGCTCGACGGTGATGCCGTCCATCGGCTCGTTGTTTGCGTTCGTGACGAGTGCGTTGACGTCGTCCGTCATCGGTGTGCTTTCCGCGTCGGGAGCAGCGGTAGACAGCTCAACGTTCGGAATGAGCTCCTCGGGGTCGAGCGCGTTGGTTGCCGCTAGGAACCCCGAAAAGACAACAACGGCACCGCCGATACCGACGATGACCGTCGCCAGCGGTCTCGGCATCGCGAGGAAGCCGGAGAGCCGCAGTCGAAGCACGCCCACCATGCATAAGGTGACGCCGCCGAGAGCAAGAGCGATGACGATGGTTGCTTGTCGCAGGCTATACTCCGCGCGATCTTCCAGGCAGCGGCTTCAAAGGGCTTTAGATGGAGGATAGATGGTCGAGGCGCGCGCCACTTCCGCAAATCAAATAGAGCCCGACTTCGCCGCTCGGCAGTCGCTTCTTTGGGCGATCGCTTGGCTCGTTGGCGGTGTGACGGTGACACTTGCTGCGCAGCTCCTTCTGATCCGGCCGGACATCACAGGAGATCTCGGCTTTTTGTCTTATGGGCGGCTTCGTGGCGTCGCCGACACCACCATCGTCTTCGGATGGCTCGCGGTGGCGGGCTTCGCGGCGATCTACGCACTCATACCGCGGATCACCGAGGTGCAGCTCCACAACGAAGTGCTGGGCGCCGCTACGACGCTTACTTGGAGCGTCGTCGTAACCGGAGGCATCCTTGCGTTGGTGCTCGGCATAAACCAGGGGCGTCCGTTGGGCGAGCTACCGGCCGGCGCAGATCTGGGCATGGCCCTTCTGCTCGCCTTCGTCCTGTTCAACGCCGGCGTAACGGTGGTGCGACGGCGGGAACGCACGCTGTACGTGACCGGGTGGTTCCTCCTCGCCGCGGCTTTGCTCGCACCCGTCGTTTTCGTGATCGGAAATCTTCCCGTTTTTGAAGGCGTTACGGACTCGATCGTGAGCGGCTTCTACCTGAACGGCATCGAGATGTTGTGGCTTCTGCCCATCGCGCTGGGTGTCGCCCACTACGTGATACCGGTCGAGACGGGCAAGGCTCTTTACTCCGCGACCCTGGCACGCACGACGTTCTGGAGCTTGATCTTCTCCGGCGGCTGGGCCGGACAACGCTTCTTCCTCGGCGGCCCGGCACCCGACTACTTGGAAACGATCGCGGTCGCCATGACTTTGGTGCTTCTCGTTCCCGTCCTCTCCTCGGCAGCGAATCTCTATGCGACCGGCCGGGATCGATGGGAGCTGATCTCCAAGTCCTATTCGTTGCGATTCGCGACGACCGGACTCGCGCTTCTCGTTGCATGGATTGTTCTTCTGGCGTTCAGCGCGATGCCCGCGGTGTCCCGATTCTTTGGGTTGACGGCGTGGGGTGCGGGCCTCCGCCATCTCGCGATCTTCGGAGTCTTTTCGTCCTTTGCGTTTGCACTCATCTATCACCTGTACCCGCTGATGGTCGGGCGAGACTGGTTCTCGCGCTCGGTTGCTTCCTTCCACTTCTGGACGACCCAGATCGGTGTGATCGTCGGCACGGTCGCCTTGTTTGCGATCGGGGCAGCACAGTCGGTCCAGTCGAGCTTGTCCACGGGAGCACAGGCAACGCTGCCGAACACGAACGTGATCGGGTTGTTGCGGGTTGTATCGGCCGCGGCGTTTGCCGCGGTCGTCGTGGCGCAGTACGCACTGGCGTACAACACGTTCAGGACTTCGCGGTCCGGTCCCTTCGTTCAGACCCCGTCCACCGGTGTTTTGACGTCGGCAACGGAGCGTTCGTCTTGAAGCTGCGCGCCGATCGCAGGGTCGGACTACTCCTCGGCGGCGTCGTCCTTCTCATGTTCGTAGCCATCGGCGCGACGATCGCGTTGCCGGCGACTGATTCGTCCCTGAAAGGCGAAGCTACGGAGTTGTCCGAAGCGGAAGAGCGCGGAATGAAGGTCTACCGAAGCGAAGGCTGTTGGTACTGCCATTCGCAGTACGTGCGAGATACCGAACGTGGTGGTGATGAGCCTTTGGATGCCGCGGCTTATTCGAGCCGCTCGCCGTCCATGCTGGGACTCGAGCGCATAGGTCTCGATCTGACGCACGGGCCCACGCTCACAGGCAGCGCGCTCACCGAGTTCCTTGCCGGCGGAGAAGACGGCCACGCCCCGCCGTACGGATACCTGTCGGACGAAGACCTCGAGGCACTCACCGCTTACCTGTTGTCTTTGCAGTGAGTCTTCGCGACACCTTCATTCAGCTCGGCTTCGTCGTTCTTGCTGCCGGTGTGGTCGTCGCCGTCCGAACACTTTTCGTATTCCGCTTCAAGGACAAGCCGAAAGCGAAATCTAAACGGCCCGAACGTCCGAAAACGTGATGCTGCGTAAGGCTTCGCGGAAGGCGGAACGTCCCGCGAAGAACGCACCGTCGTCGTTGGCGAACGCCGCCCGGTAAACGACTCGAACGTTCCAGCGCGGAATAAAGATCGCTTCCTGACGACCTCCAACGGCCGGACCGACGTAAGTCAGGAGGGTCGCGTCGTAGTCGTCCACCTCGAAGTCTTCTTGTTTCGACCCGACGTTCTGCTCGAGGAGGCCCTTCCTGTACTCATCAACCGTGGTTTTGGAATTCAGATAGATGTCGAAGACGGCCTTGGCCGTGCCGGCACGATCTGAATCGGCATCGCCCGTGCTGCCGTTGGCCAGTTGCAGGTTGTCGCCACCACGGCTTGTCACTCGCCAGCCCTTGGGAACGTCGATCGACATTGGACCGACTGAGGTCGTCCCCTCAGCGCATGCCGTCGCGGCGAGCGCTGCGATGAAGAACACCAGCACCGGTCTCGACGGCGATCTCAATCCCATCGGAATGTGATCGCGGCGACGAGGCATGTGATCGCGGCCCACACTCCCAGCGTTGCAAGGGAGCCGGTGTCCCACGCGGCTTCGGAGAGCGCAGCTCTCACCGCGGTTGCCAACGGTTCTGCAGGAAGCGCGCGCGCGAAGTTGGCGACGCCGTCCGGAAGTCGCGACAGCGGAACGACGATGCCGCCGAGCAAAAGGAACAGGAGAAAGAGCGCGTTCGCTACGGCAAGGTTCGTCTCTGCTCTCAGGCGTCCGGCCAGAAGGAAACCTAAGCCCCCGAATGCCGCCGTACCGAGGGCCAGCGCCACGACGGCAGATGAAGCGCTGGCTTGGGGCGACCATCCCAAAGCGAAGGCTGCACCGACGACGACGCCGGATTGGAGTGCAACGAGGACTAGCAAGCTGGCCGTCTTGGCGAGGAGCAAACCGCTTCGCCCGAGCGGAGTTATTCCCAACCGTCGCAGCACGCCGGCGTGACGCTCGAAACCGGTAGCGATGCTGAGATTGGTCATCGCGCTCGAAATTATCGAGAGAGCCAGCACGCCCGGTGTTAGGAAGTCGACCGCGCGTCCTTCGTGAGGAAGAACGTCCACGAAAGAAAAGAAGACGAGGATCCCGACCGGGATGATCAGCGAAACGAGCAAGCTCTCTCCCCGGCGGAGGGTGAGGGTCAGTTCGATGCGGGCCTGGGCCGAAATGCGCTTCATTCGGCTTCACTCTCAGGTCGATCGCCGGTAAGGTCGAGGTAGACCTCCTCGAGCGAACGGGCGCCGACGTCCAAAGAACGGAACAGAACTCCGCGTGCTGCGAGCCAAGTAGCGAGCCGCGATATCAAGTGCGGAGTCGGGTCGTCGGATTCAACGCGATAGGTGCGAGGTGCCGTCGACGTCACCGACACACCGAGCGCTGCGGTCAAACCATCAGGATCGATTTGGGAGGCCGTCTCGAATGTGATCCGCGCGTCCTTTCGCGCGGCGAGTTCGGCCGGGCTCCCGAGTGCGACGAGCTCGCCGCGCGAAAGGATCGCAACGCGGTCCGCCAGCTTCTCCGCCTCGTTGATGAGATGCGTGGTGAGCACGATCGTGGCGCCACGACGCTTCAATCCGGCGACTATGTCCCACGTCGTTCGTCGTCCCTCTATGTCCATCTCTGCCGTTGGCTCGTCGAGGAACAGAAGGTCGGGCCGACCGACCAATGCGAGAGCGAGTGACAGACGGCGACGCTCGCCACCAGACAAACGGCGATATGTGGTCTTGCGCACGCGATCGATGCCTATGCGCTCCATCAGTTCTCTTGGGTCTTCGGGATCGTCGTAGAACGAGGCGAAGAGCCGGACGGCCTCTTCGGCTCTGATCCCGGCGTAGAGGTCGCCTTCCTGCGGCATCACTCCGACCCGATGAGAAACGCCGCGAGCCCCGGGATCATCGCCGAGGACGCGCACCTTGCCCGAATCGAGTTTGCGCAGGCCTTCGAGGATCTCGACCGTGGTCGTTTTGCCGGCGCCGTTCGGGCCGAGGATCACGAAGATCTCGGCAGGCAAGACTTCGAAGGAGATATCGCGTACGACGGTGTGCGGGCCGTAGGCCTTCACGAGCCCCTCTACCTCGATGAGGCCACTTTGCGGTGACTCTTTCGTCATCGGTTGCGCATCGTTGCGCGCTCGGCCAGCTCTCGAAGCTGGATTTCGGCGTCTGGTTCCAGGTTCCCGTTGGCCAATGCCTTGGTTGCTTGCTCGGCAAGATCTGCGATGAGTTCGTTGGTGCGATCGAGCGCTCCGGAAGCCGTAATCACTTCTCTGATCCTGTCGGCGTCCTCGTGCGTAAGTTCAGAGTTGCCGACCCACTTCTCGAGTTCGTCGCCTTGACTTCCCGTCGCAAGAACTCGTGCCTTCGCGAGCAACACGGTTTGCTTCCCCTCACGCAGATCACCGTCGCCGTCCTTGCCCGTTTGCGTCGGATCACCGAACACACCGAGAACGTCATCGCGGATCTGGAAGGCTTCACCCAAGGGACGGCCGTATTCGTCGAGCGTGTTGATCACCGCGTCGTCGTCGGTCGCCAGTAACGCGCCGATGACGAGGGGATCGGCCACGGAGTACCCGCCTGACTTCAAAGCACCGATTCGTCGCGCAACGTCTTCATCGGCTTCCCCGCGGTATGCAGCGAGCAAGTCCAAGTACTGCCCGCCGATCGCGTGCAAGCGCATGCGGTCGTATCGATCCGAAGCTCGCATCGTTGCCTCGATCGGGAAGCCGGCCGAGTAGAAAAGGCGGTCGGCCAGCACGAAGCCCAAGAGTCCGGTGAGGATCGCCGCGGACGTTCCGAAGCGCACCGGGTCTCCGCGGTGAGGGACACCCGCGGCCAGCTCGGCCAATGCGCGGAACGTAGTGGCGCGGCTACGCCGCGATGACGATCCGTCCATCACGTCGTCGTGAATGAGAGCGAAGGTGTGGAGGAGCTCGAGAGAAGCGCCGGCTCTGATGATCGATGGAGAGTCCGTGCCGCCGGCGGCTCGGTGTCCCCAGTAGCAGAAAAGAGGACGAAGTCGCTTTCCGCCGGCCGAGATGAGCGCTTCGATCTCGTCGAGCAACGGATGCGCTTCTTGGTCCAGCGTTTCGCGCTCGGTTTCCAGATAGCGCAGAAGCGTTCGCGTGATCTTTGTCGCTATATCCATCGGTGAAGTCTGCCCCATGGGAGCAAAGACACCGGCGCGTGGCCTCGCGGGCTCAGATAGGGTTGCCCCGCCGATGAGCCAGGGGCTCCAACGATTCCGCCGGCTTGCGCTCGGCACCGCGATCGCAACCCTCGCTCTAACCGGCGTGGGCGGACTGGTCCGCGGTACCGGGTCCGGTTTGGGCTGCCTGGACGAGTGGCCGAAATGCCGCGGCGGCTGGATCGCACCGATCGAATACCACGCGCTCATCGAATACGCGCATCGTGCGCTGGCCGGGAATCGTCGTCGTCCTCATCGTTGTGCTTGTTCTTGCAGCTCGTCGCTGGGTAGGGGAGCGACGATCGCTTTTTTACCTCTCGGCGTCGGCGCTCGTAGTTGTGGTCGCACAAGCTTTGCTCGGCCGTGAAGTTGTTACTTCGGGTCTTCACGCTGCGCTCGTCACCGCGCACTTCTTGCTCGCGCTGGCACTGGTCGGTTTAGTGACGATCGTTGCTGCGTCCTCGTACTCGTTGGGACAACCAAGCGCTGTCGAAAAGGCGCAGCTCCGTTTAGCGCGAACGTCGATCGGCGCAGTCGTTGCGCTCTTGCCGGTGCTCGTGCTCGGAGCTTATGTACGCGAGAAAGGCGCGGGCTCCGCGTTCGGCGACTGGCCGCTCATGGGCGGCGAGCTGATCCCGTCGTTCGACGCACCAGGGGCCGGCTTGCACTTCGCACATCGGCTTCTAGTGCTGCTGGCATCGGGTCACCTGATCGTTCTTGCGCTTCGGGCGCGCTCCGACGATCGGCGCGATGTGCGTGTCCTCGGAATCGGCGGGCTGCTTCTCTTCTTTGGACAGGCTCTCGTGGGAGCCGCGAATGTTTGGACCGGCCTGCAACCGGCCGCTGTCGTCGGACACTCGTCGCTCGCGTATGTGACGTGGGCTGCCTACGTGGCTCTCGTTGTTGTTTCGCGGTACGGCGCTCAAAGCGGAGGAGGTTCCGCACCGCTGATCCGAAAACCCTTCGCAAGCGTTCGCGCCTACGCGAACCTCACGAAGCCGCGCATCATCATCCTGCTTCTCGTCACGACGGTTCCGGCGATGGTGCTCGCACAACGCGGCATGCCGCCGCTTTGGTTGATGGGCGCGACTTTGCTCGGCGGGATGATGACGGCCGGCAGTGCGAACGCTCTTAATCAGTATCTCGAGCGCGACATCGACGAGAAGATGCAACGAACCCGCAAACGCTCCCTTCCATCGCATCTGGTGGATCCAACGCGAGCACTCATCTTCGCGATCGCTCTCGGCCTCGCCGGGTTCGTTTGGCTGACCGTTGTTGTGAATCTGTTGAGTGCGATCCTTGCCGTGAGCGCGATCGCTTTCTACGTCCTCGTTTACACACTTCTGCTGAAACGATCGACTCCCCAGAACATCGTCATCGGAGGTGCGGCCGGAGCCGTGCCTGTGCTCGTCGGTTGGGCCGCCGTAACCGGAACCATCGAAGCACCGGCTTGGGTGATGTTCGCGATCATCTTTCTTTGGACGCCCCCGCATTTCTGGGCTCTCGCGATGCGTTACCGGGACGACTACGCCGCTGCCGGCGTCCCCATGCTCCCCGTCGTTCGAGGCGATGATGCGACGACGCTGCAGATCTTCCTTTATGCGGTCGTGCTGGTCGTCTCGACCTTGGTCTTGTCTCCCGTCGGCGGTCTGGGTGTCTTGTATGCGGCCAGTGCAGCGGCTCTTGGCGGAGGGTTCATCTATAAGGCCGTACGTCTCCGGCTGGCTCCGAGCGCGGCCTCGGCCGTGAAGCTCTTCCGTTACTCGATCACCTACCTTGGCCTGCTGTTCGCAGCGATCGCGGTCGATCGGCTCGTTTGGTGACTTGGTTGAGCGCACCTTCCTGTGTTGTCATGCTTCCGGTCTGATGGAGTCCTTTCTGATGAAGTCTTGGCGACGCCTTCGTTGGCTCATCCCGGCCGGCTTTCTGCTGGCGACTGTGGCATGCGGTAAAACTCCGGAAACTACCGAGCAAGCGCGTGGCGTCCTTTCGGGAGTGAACATCGTGCTCGCGATGACCGTCGTCCTCGTGGTCATCGCCGGCGGACTTTTGATCGGTGCGTTCGGGTTCGATCGGTTCGTGCGGTCGCGCAAACGGCTCGCCGAAGTGCCCGCGGAACCGGAGGAGGAAGGCGACGAGGTCGTGGCCGGTATCACAGTCGGTCGGGCAGGCGTTCCGCGCTGGCTGTACGCGTTCTACGTCCTCATCCCGGTCTTCGCGATGCTTTACGTTTTCACGAACATCCCGATCGAAGCCGACGAAGCTGGCGCTGAACCGACTGCAACGCCGCAGGGCCCATGCACCGAGTGCACGATCGTCGCCAGCGGAATCGCTTTCGACCTCGATGAGATCATCGCTCCAGCGGCGACCGACATCACCGTGACATTCGATAACCAGGACACCGGAGTGCCGCACGACTTCACGGTTTGGGAATCGGAGGCGGCGGCCGGCGCGGGTGGCGACGCCGGCCAGATCGCGACCAGCGGGACGATCAACGGAGGTGTCAGCAAAGACGTCACCTTCAATTCCGACGGCGCGGGCGAGTATTACTTCAACTGCACCATCCACCCGCCGTCGATGAACGGCACCTTCGAAGTCGTCGCGGAAGGCTGATTCTTTAGCGGCCGTAGACTCAGGTTGTGTCCTATGACCTGATCGTCGCCGGTGGTGGTCCCGCAGGTTCCTCCGCAGCGTGGCGTGCTGCAAGCTCCGGTGCCCGCGTTCTCATTGTCGACAAAGCCGAGTTCCCACGCGACAAGCCTTGCGGTGATGGGCTGACCCCGCGCGCCGTCGCCTCGATAGACGCTATCGGTCTTGGCAACGAGCTCAAACGTTTCAACCGCGTGGACAAGCTTCGGATCCACGGCGCCGGTCGCACATTAACCTTCGATTGGCCGGGCTCGGACTCGTTCCCCGATCACGGCTATGTGATCGCGCGAACCGATCTGGACGAGATGATGCTCCGCCATGCGGTGGCAGCGGGTGCAGAAGTGCGTGAAAAGACTGCAGCGGTTGCACCGATCGTAGAGAACGGTTCAGTGCGCGGCGTGACCGTTAAGCACAACGGCGCAACCGAAGAATTGCAGGCTCCAGTGGTTGTCGCAGCCGACGGAGCATCGTCGGTGATCGGGCGTGCGCTGGGGATGGTGGCCGATCCCAAGCGTCCGATGGCTGCTGCGATGCGTGCGCACTTCGAAGCCAAGCGCCCGGTCGCAGACGACGGCGTCATCGAGAGCCATCTGGAATTGCGCGACGGCGACTCGCTGCTTCCCGGCTACGGATGGATCTTTCCGATGGGTGAGGGACGAATCAATGTCGGCGTTGGAGTGCTGTCCACCTACAAAGGCTGGCGCGAAGTGAACAACGCACACTTGATGGAAGTTTTCCTGCGAGCGCTTCCCAAAGATTGGGAACTGCCGGATCTGTCTGCGTTGCGTGAAAGCGGACAGCTCAAGGGCTGGCGCCTTCCGATGGGTCTTTCCGTGTGGCCGCCGTGGCGCCCCGGTGCGATCGCCTGCGGTGACGCCGCCGGCGTCATCAATCCGTTCAACGGTGAAGGGATCTCCGAGGCCGTTGAGTCCGGAGTGATCGGCGCCGAGGTCGCATTGGCTGCGATGGATCATCGGGGGCCAACAGATCTGTCCGTTTACGCGGAGCGTCTCGACGATCAATGGGGGCCGTATTACAGGCTGGCCCGAACATTCGTGAAGCTCATCGGACGCCCGCGCATCATGCGCGCCCTCACGGTTTTCGGCATGCGCGTCCCGCCGGTCATGGAGTTCGCCTTCAAGATGCTCGCCAACCTCTATCACGAGCAGGGCGGAGCCAAGGGCGACGCTCTGGTTCGCGCCATGCTGCGGGGCGCGACCGTGATCAAGGTCGGCTAGCCCCGACCTCCGCGTTGACCAACAGAGGCATGGCGTCTATGCTTTGTGAACAGAATCACAAAGTAGGCGGACGGTCGAGAAGGCCGCGAGGAGGACGGGCCCGATGACGGCACCTGACCCGCAGCTCACCTCGGTGGTTGCCCCGCCTTTCGGGCCGCAACTACCTTGGGGGCTCGACTAAAGGGGGGTCCTTGCTCGCCAGCTACCTGCCCATCGCTTTCATGCTCGGTTTGGCGGGCGCCTTTGCCGTTGTATCGGTGGCCGCTTCGCGGGCCATCTCGCCCAAGGACCCAACGCCGCAGAAGCTCATGCCTTACGAGTGCGGCATAACCGATATCGATCCCCAGGTCGAGCGATTTCCCGTCCGCTTCTACCTGGTCGCGATGCTGTTCGTGATCTTCGACGTCGAGGTGATCTTGTTCTTCCCGTGGGCCGTTAGTTTCCGAGCCTTCCCGACTTACTCATTGATCGCGATGAGCGTCTTCATCTTCATGCTGCTCGTGGCTTTCGTGTACGAGTGGCGAAACGGAGGTTTGGAGTGGGACTAGAAGAGCGACTTCCCGCGATTGTCACGACGTCGCTCGAGAAGCTCGTCAACTGGGGACGCAAAAACTCGGTATGGCCCGCGACCTTCGGGCTTGCGTGCTGCGCCATCGAGATGATGCAGACGGTGGCACCGCGCCACGACCTCTCACGTTTCGGGATGGAGCGCTTCGCCGCATCCCCGCGCCAGGCCGACTTGATGATCGTCGCCGGACGCGTGTCGCAAAAGATGGCCCCGGTCCTCCGTCAGATCTACGACCAGATGACCGAGCCGAAGTGGGTCATCTCGATGGGCGCGTGCGCGTCGTGCGGCGGGATGTTCAACAACTACGCGATTCTCCAAGGCGTCGACCAGATCGTCCCCGTCGACATCTACGTGCCCGGATGTCCTCCGACTCCCGAGATCTTGATGGCCGGGATCTTCCAGCTGCACAGGCAGATCCAAAAAGAGCCACTCAAGCTCGGAAGCGCGCGGTAAGGCGGAGAAGTGGAACGGCTGAAAGAGCTGGCCGACCAAGTTAGTGAACGTTTTCCCGAATCGTCGGTGTCCACAGAGGACGCTCCGGACATGGCCATCCTTGCCTGCTCGCCCGATCACGTGACGGACGTCTTGAGAACAGCGCGCGACGACTTCGGCTTCGAGATGCTGACCGACGTCAGCTGTGTCGACTGGCTCCCGCGCGAGCCGCGCTTTGACGTCAACTACCACCTGCTCTCGCTCGATCGCATGGAACGTCTGCGAGTCAAAGTGCGAATAGCCGATTCCGACGAGCCGACGGTTCCGAGCGCCGTCCCTGTTTATCCCGGCGCGAACTGGCACGAGCGGGAGGTGTTCGACTTCTTCGGGATCTCCTTCGCCGGCCACCCGAACCTTCGCCGCATCCTCATGCCGGACGAGTGGATAGGACATCCGCTGCGCAAGGACTATCCGGTCGGCGGCGTTCCGGTTGAGTACAGGATCGAGCCGGCTTACGTAGGCGAGAACGTCGTCCCCGCCGACAGCCGACCGGCGGCCGGCGGCGTTCCTGCGCGATTGCGGCGCGACCGCGGACGCATGTCACACATGACGTGGACGGGTCCGCCCGCAACTGGTGTCAAGCGACGGGAACCGGACGAACCCGCCGCTCCTTCCGAGGAAGGAAAAGAAGAGTGAGCGACGTCCAAACGACGATGCCCGACACATCCGAGGTACGGGATCTCTGGGTCGAGGACGAAACGATGCGGGTCAACATGGGCCCGCAACATCCGTCGACGCACGGAGTGCTTCGTCTGCGTGTCGAGATCGCCGGCGAAACGATCGTGGCGATCGAGCCGATCATCGGCTACCTGCACACGGGCATCGAGAAACAGGCCGAAACACTCAACTGGATCCAGGTCGTAACCGACGTCACTCGTGCCGACTATCTGTCGCCCTTCTACAACGAACTCGCCTATGCGCTCGCCGTCGAGAAGCTCGTCGGAGTCGATGTGCCCGCGCGTGCTCAGTGGATCCGCATCTTGATGTGCGAGCTGAACCGCATCTCCTCGCATCTGGTATGGCTGGCGACCGGCGGGCTCGAGCTCGGCGCCCTGTCCATGGCCACGTTCGCGTTCCGCGAACGCGAGATGATCCTCGATCTGTACCAAGCCGTGACCGGCTTGCGCATGAATCACGCGTACATCCGTCCCGGCGGAGTGAACATGGACTTCCGTCCCGAGCATTACGGGATGATCCGCGAGCTGCTCGATCTGCTTCCGAAGCGCTTCGACGAATACGAGAACTTCCTGTCCGCCAATCCCATCTGGATTCGCCGTAACAAAGGCATCGGGATTCTCAAGCCGGAGGATGCGATAGGGCTTGGTGTTACCGGTCCGAACCTTCGTGCATCCGGCGTCGCGCACGACCTGCGCAAGAAGTCCAACTATCTCCCGTACGACCAGTTCGACTTCGAGGTCCCAACCGGCAGGACCGGAGATTGCTACGACCGATACATCGTGCGCATGAAAGAGATGCGCGAGTCGGCGAAGATCGCGAGCCAAGCACTGGAAGGACTACCCGAGGGTGAGTTCCGTGCTGCGGGCAAGCTCGTGCCTCCGCCGCGCAACAGACTCCCGGTTTCGATGGAGGCGGTGATCCACCACTTCAAGCTCTTCACCGAAGGTCCGCATGTGCCCGCCGGAGAGGTCTACTCCGCCGTTGAGAGCCCGCGCGGCGAGCTCGCGCACTTCGTCGTGTCGGACGGACGAGGCAGGCCCTGGCGTTTGCACATCCGCGGGCCGTCATTCACAAACCTCCAAGTGGTTGAGCTAATCGCCCCCGGTTCGCTATTGGCCGACCTGATTGCGATCCTCGCGTCGATCGATCCACTAATGGGAGACGTCGACAGGTGAACGAACGCGTTCTGTCGGAAGCCTTCTACACGCACGCCGCCGAGGTGATCTCTCAGTATCCCGTCGCGCGGTCGGCGCTCATAATGCTGCTGCACGACGCGCAGGACGAGGTTGGATACATCACCGACGACGTCATCCGTGAGGTTGGAGATCTGATGGGTCTGAGCTCGGCCGACGTTGCCGGCGTGGTGACCTTCTACACGATGTTCAAGCGCAAGCACCCCGGGACGTACTTGATCTCGCTTTGCACCGAACCCGGCTGCGCGATGTTCGGCGCGGACGAAACTGCCGACAAATTGCGCGAGCTCGTCGGACCGGAGCGTGAGACGACATCCGATGGTTTGATGTCGTGGGAGCAGGTGGAATGTCTGGCGTTCTGCGGTGCCGCTCCTGCGGCACAGGTGAACTACCGAGACGTCCCCAACTTCACGTCCGAGCGTTCGATCCGGCTGTGCGAAGCGTTGCGCGGCGGACGGGAGCTCTCCGACGTCATCGAGGAGCTCCGCGCCGACGCGAAACTGCCGGAGGTAACGGCGGATGCCTGAGACCTCCGAGATCATCTTCAAGCGGCGAGGCCATCCGCAGAGTTATTCGATCGAGCACTACCTCGACACCGAAGGCTACGAAGGTCTGCGCAAGGCCGTCACCGAGATGACTCCCCAGGAGGTCATCGACACGATCGACGCGTCCGGCCTGCGAGGCCGCGGTGGCGCAGGCTTCCCAACGGGACGTAAATGGTCGTTCATCCCGAAGGACTCACCCAAGCCGCGTTACGTCGTCGCCAACTGCGACGAAGGGGAGCCGGGCGCGTGGCACGACCGCGAGATGATGGAGACGGACCCGCACGCACTCCTCGAAGGACTGGCGATTGCTTCGTACGCCATAGGCGGAAAGAAAGCCTTCATCTACTGCCGCGGTGAGTTCATTCTCGCGCATGAGCGATTGGAGCAAGCCATCCGCGACGCCTACGGCCGGGGTTTCCTCGGCGAGAACATCTTCGACACCGACTTCTCATGCGACATCGTTCTGCATAGAGGAGCGGGCGGCTACATCTGCGGAGAAGAGACGGCACTCTTGGAATCGCTTGAGGGTTACCGCGGGATGCCGCGCTCCCGGCCCCCATTCCCGGCGGTCGAGGGGCTTTATGCATCGCCGACGGTGGTCAACAACACACAAACGCTCATGAACGCCGGCCCTATCATCCGCAACGGCGTCGAGTGGTTCCGCCAGTGGGGGACCGAAAAATCACCCGGTACTGCTGTCGTAAGCGTCTCGGGTGCCGTGCGCGCACCGCGAAACATCGAGGTCCCGATGGGGACGACGGTGCGCGAGTGCATCGAGCTTGCAGGCGGCGTCGACGACCGCGGGATGAAAGCGTTCTGTCCCGGTGGTTCGTCCACTCCGATGCTAATCGAGGAACACCTCGACACCGGAATGGACTACGAGTCGTTGCCGGCCGTCGGCTCGGTTCTCGGTGCGACCGCGATCATCGTTATCCCCAAGACGATGTGCATCGTCCGGGCCGTCGCGCGATGGATGATCTTTTACGAGCACGAGTCCTGCGGCAAGTGCACACCGTGCCGTGAGGGCACGAGCTGGCTCGCTCAGGTTCTCGAGCGGATGGAGCAAGGACACGGCACGAGCCGAGACCTCGCTCTTCTCGAAAACGTGAGCAAGAACATGGCAGGCAAGACGCTGTGTGCACTGGCCGACTTTGCAGCGGGACCGGTGTTGTCGTCCCTCAAGTACTTCTTCGAAGAGTACGAAGAGCACGTCCGGCTCGGTGCTTGTCCGATGAAGCACGAGCCGGCGATGGCGGCCTCCCAATGACAGAAACCAAACAAGAAACGATCACGATCACGGTCGATGGCAAGGAGATCGGATGCGAACCCGGTGAACTCCTGATCGAGGTCGCCAAGCGCGCGGGGATCTACATCCCCTACTTCTGTTACCACCCGCGCATGGATCCGGTCGGTGCGTGCCGCATGTGCCTGATCAACCTGCAACCGGGACCGCCAAAGCCGCAGACCGCATGCACGACACGTGTTGCCGACGGGATGGTCGTCGAGACGCAGTTCGTCAACACCGAGGTGCGCGAAGCGCAGCAGGGTGTTCTCGAGTTCCTGCTGATCAACCACCCGCTCGACTGTCCGATCTGCGATCGCGGCGGGGAGTGTCCGCTGCAGGACCAGACACAGGACTACGGCGCCGCCGAATCGCGCTTCGTCGAGATGAAGCGGCGCTTCGAGAAGGCCGTGCCGATCTCTCCGTTGATCAGGCTCGATCGGGAGCGCTGCATCCTCTGTTACCGCTGCACTCGTTTCTGCGAGGAGCTTTCCGGAGACACGCTGATCGGAGTGATGGAGCGCGGGAGTCGCGCGTACATCTTCCCGTTCGAAGGTGAAATGTTCGACTCTTACTTCAGCGGGAACACGGTCCAGATATGTCCGGTCGGCGCATTGACGAGCAGCGAATACCGATTCCGCGCGCGTCCCTGGGACGTTCACAACGTCGCGTCGACATGCAACCTGTGTTCCTGCGGTTGCAGCTTGAACGTCGGTGTTCGCGTTCAGGACGGCAACGTCGTTCGGTTCTCCGCGGCCGTTAATGAGGACACGAACGAGGAGTGGCTGTGTGACAAGGGCCGCTACGCGAACGCCTACATCTCCTCGGCGGACCGGCTGACGCAGCCACTCGTTCGGCGCGACGGTGAGCTCTACGCGGTGTCCTGGAACGAGGCCTTCGAGAAACTGGCCGAGGGCTTGGGCCCCGTCGTCAACGGCGATGGACAGGCCGGCGTGATCGTTGGCGGGTCACTGTGCGACGAAGACGCATTCGTGGCTCAGAAGTTCGCTCGTGAAGCGCTCGGTACGAACAACATCGACCACCGGCTCGAACCCGGCATGAGCGCCGATGCACTGGTTACTCCGGGTCTCACGTATGACGACGTGCTCGGTGCCGACGTTGTCGCGCTCGTCGGCTGCGACGCGCGCGAGGAGCTACCCATCCTCTTCTTGCGTTTGCGGATCGCTGCTACAAAGCGCGGGTTGCGCACCGTGATCGTCCACCCGCGCGAAGTGGCGCTGACCGAGTACGCCGACGTGTTCGTTCAGCCGCTCCCGGGAACCGAGGCGGCACTCGAGCCCGGAGATCTCGAGAAGGTCACGAAGGTTTTGTCCGACGCAAAGGATGCAGTCGTTCTCCTCGGCCCCCGTATGTGCACTCCCGACATCGTCGCCGCTTGGGGATCGGTTGCATCCAGCGCCCGTGCTCGTTTCGGCTGGCTGCCGCGTCGCGCCGGGGAGTACGGCGCGCTGGCGGCGGGAGCCCACCCCGAGCTCCTTCCCGGGTGGAAGCCCGCAACGGATAAAGGATTGGCTACCCCCGGCATGCTCCGGGCCGCGGCCGATGGCAATCTGCACGCGCTGTGGCTTGTCGGCGCCGACGTTATCGCCGACGTTCCCGAGCCGGGGCTCGGTCAGGCTGCACTGGAGAAGGTTCCTTTCCTGGTCGTCCAAGACGTGCAGTGGTCGCCGCTGCTCGAGCACGCCGACGTCGTTCTACCGGGCGCGACCTTCGTCGAGCGCGATGGAACGCTGACCGATTGGGAAGGGCGCCGGCAGGAAGTGCATGCGGCCGTTGATCCACCTGGAGCGGCGCGGGCCGACTACGCGATCCTGGCGGAAACGGCCCGCCGTCTCGGAAAGCCGATCGGCTGTCGAACGATCACGGACGTCAGAAAAGAACTTGATGCGGTGTTGGGGAACTCAAGCGGTGCTCAAGTGTCGCAAAGCAAAACTGAAACAAACACCAACACCTCATCCCTGGATGGTGGCGTAAGGCTCCTCACCTACCGGCTTCTCTACGACGACGGTTCCCGCATGCGCGACACCGCCGGTCTGCGCGAGTTAACCGCCGGCGCCTTCGTTGAACTGAATCCGGCCGATGCCGAACGCGCGGGAGTGGAGGACGGACAAAACGTATTGGTTTCGTCCGCCCACGGATCGTTAAAGGTGCGTGCACAGATCTCCAAAGGCATCCGCGAAGGCGTCGCTTTCGTTCCGTGGTCCCAGTGGGGAGAGTCCGCGCAGGCACTTGTCTCCTGGGACGACCTGAATCCGGCCATCACTGTGGAGCCCGACTAGATGGACTGGATAGACATCGCGATCATCGCAGCCAAGACGATCCTCGTTTTCCTTCTCCTCAACGTATTGCTTGCGATAGTCGTTTGGGCCGAGCGAAAGATCCTCTCGGACATGCAGTCGCGGGTCGGGCCGAACCAGGCCGGTCCGTTCGGGATCCTGCAATCGCTCGCCGACGGCGTGAAGCTGCTGATGAAGGAGGACATCCTTCCCACTGCGGCGGACAAAGTCGTCTACCGCTTGGCTCCCATCATCTCGGCCGTCCCGGCTTTCCTGGCCTTCACCGTCGTTCCCTTCGGCGACACCATCACGATCGCCGGTCGCGAAATCACTCTTCAGCTCGCAGATCTCAACGTCGGCATCCTCTTCTTCCTCGCGATGGGCTCGATCGCCGTGTATGGCATCGCCTTGGCGGGGTGGTCTTCCGGCTCGAAGTACCCGCTTATCGGAGCGGTGCGCTCGAGCGCGCAGATGATCTCCTACGAGATCGCGATGGGATTATCCGTCGTTCCCGTGATCCTCTACGCGGGAACCATGTCCACGCGCGGAATCGTCGAAGCGCAGCACGATGCCTGGTTCATCGGCGCGCAGATCCCGGCGTTCTTGATCTTCTTGCTGGCGGGAATAGCGGAGACGAACCGCGCGCCGTTCGATCTTCCCGAAGCCGAGACCGAGTTGGTTGCCGGCTATCACACGGAATATTCCGGCATCAAATTCATGATGTTTTTCATGGCCGAGTACATGCACATCGTCACGATCTCTTCGATCGCGGTGACGCTCTTCTTTGGGGGATGGAACGGCCCACGGATCGGCTTCCTGCCGGCACTTTGGCCGGTCGTCTGGTACTTGGCGAAGGTCAGCGTGTTCATCTTCATTTTCTTCTGGATCCGCGCCTCGCTGCCGCGTCTTCGCTACGACCAGTTGATGAACATCGGGTGGAAGTTCCTGATCCCGATCGGGATGCTCTGGATACCGATCTCGGCCGCCGCACGCATCGTCGACCTCAGAAGGTGGGTCCTGTGGGTTGTCGGTGCACTCATCGGGTTGGTCATCATCGGGGTGTTCGCTCCAACCCGTGACCAGGAGGAAGCGGAAACTTCGCCGAGCGAAGCGGAAGGTCGAGGTCGCAGCGAAGCGGAGACCCCACGTCGCAGCGAAGCGGAGACCCCACGTCGCAGCGAAGCGGAGACGCGATGAGTCAGGTGAGACAAGGACCTATCGAGGGCGTCATCGCCGTGGCCAAAGGCATGTGGATAACGCTCAAGCACATGCTCATGCGGCCCGCCGATACGGTCGAGTTCCCGTTCGAGCGGCGCGTCCCTCCTCCGCGCATGCACGGCCGTCACATCCTCAACCGCTACCCGAACGGTATGGAGAAGTGCATCGGCTGCGAGCTGTGCGCCGGTGCGTGTCCGGCCGACGCGATCCTCGTATGGGGTGCGGAGAATCCGAAGGACAACCCGATCTCGCCCGGCGAGCGCTACGCCGCCGTGTATGAGATCAACATGCTCCGCTGCATCTTCTGTGGACTGTGCGTCGAGGCCTGTCCCACCGACGCGCTCACGATGACCTCGTTCTTCGAGTTCACCGGCAAATCGCGTAGCTCGCTCATCTACACCAAGGAGGAGCTGCTCGAGCCGCCTCCGTCGGTTGAATGGGAGAAGCTCGGTTACATCGGCGACCCGATCATCCTTTCCCAGGACGAGATGGAGCAGCCAGGGGTCGGGAGTTTGCACGGCGCCGGTGAATCCGGCGACGAAGTAGTGGATGTCCCGGTGGTGTGGCTCCCGACCGAAACCTGGCGCGCACCTTTCGAGACGAAGGAGACCCAGTGACGCTGTTCGTGGTTTTTGGCGCTCTGGCTCTCGGCGCCGGAGTGGCGATGATCCTTCAGCGCAACTCCGTGCACGCGGCCCTGCTTCTGGTGTTGAACCTGCTGGCCGTCGCGGTGCTCTTCCTGTCGCTGGGAGCCGAGTTCTTATTCGTCGCGCAGATCATCGTTTACGCCGGCGCGATCGTGATCTTGTTCCTATTCGTGATCATGTTGTTGGGTGTCGATCGCAACGAAGACCTCGCCGAACCTCGGCGCTTCCAGACGCGGCAGCTCGCGATCGGCGGCGTCGTCGCGATCGTCCTCATCGGTTCGATGGCCGGTGCGCTCGCAACGCGCACGTTGTCGTCTCCGCTCCCCGAGGCTCCTCAGGGTTTCGGCTCGGCCGAGTTCATCGGCGGCATCCTCTTCCAGAACTACTTGCTCCCCTTCGAGCTGACCGGCCTGATCCTGCTCGTGGCCACGATCGGCATCTTGATGCTGGCCAAGCGCAAGCCGAGATGACGTGAGCGAACTTCCCTCTCCTCCGGAGCCAACAGTGCCGGACGCCAAAACACCGCCGCCCGCTCAGCCGGCCGAGTCCGGTGAGCGTCGCGGGACGAACATCGTCGCTTTGGTTGCCGGGATCGCCGTCATCGTCATCATCGCGGCCATCGTTTTTCGCGGACGGACGCCGACCCCCGGCCATTACGTCGGGCTTTCGATGCTCCTGTTTGTGACGGGCGCACTCGGCGTGCTGGTGCGACGGAATGCTCTCGTGCTGTTCATGTGCGTCGAGCTCATGCTCAACGCCGTCAATGTGGCCTTCGTGGCTTTCGCGCGGATGCACGGAAACGTCGAGGGCCACGTGATCGTGCTGTTCGTGATGATCGTGGCGGCGGCCGAGGTCGCGGTCGGCTTGGCCATCATCGTGTCGATCTTCCGGCGTCGCCACAGCGCCAACGTCGACGATCTATCGATGCTCCAAGGCTGAGCATGAACGTCACCTGGTTGATCCTCGCGGCGCCGCTCGCCGGTGCACTGATCCTTCTTACTTCGGGACGCCGCGTTGGTCGTTCGTCCGGCGTCCTTGCATCGGTAGCCATCGCCGTCGCGTTCGCGGCCGCGGCGATATCTGCGCTTTGGCTCGTGGGGCTGGATGAAGGCGGACGATCGTCGCAGGTTCACCTGTTCACGTGGGCACAGATCGGTCCCGTCGATATCGGAGCGGACCTGCGCTGGGACCCGCTTGCCGCCGTGATGGCCCTAACGATCACCGGCGTCGGATTCCTGATCCACGTGTACTCGATCAGCTACATGCACGACGACCCGCGTTTCCCGCGGTTCTTCGCGTACCTGAACCTCTTCGTCTTCTCGATGCTCCTTCTCGTTCTCGCCGACAACCTCTTGCTGCTCTACGCCGGCTGGGAGCTCGTCGGCCTTTGCTCGTATCTGCTTATCGGCTTCTGGTTCGAGAAGCCGTCCGCGGCGACAGCGGCGAAGAAGGCGTTCATCACGACGCGTATCGGCGATACCGGGATGCTCATCGGTCTGTTCGTCCTGTTCGCTGCCGTTGGGTCTTTCCAGATCCCGGAGATCAATCGCGCGGCAGCGGAAGGCGGACTCGCATCCGGAACCGCAACCGCCGCCGCGCTCCTCCTTTTTGCCGGAGCCGTTGGAAAGTCCGCGCAGCTTCCTTTGTATGTGTGGCTGCCCGATGCGATGGAAGGCCCTACGCCGGTTTCGGCACTCATCCACGCGGCGACGATGGTCACGGCCGGCGTCTATCTGGTCGTGCGCCTCAATCCGTTGTTCGAGTTCTCGGAGGTTGCCGGCACCGTCGTCGCCGTGGTCGGTGTTGCGACGGCGTTGTACGCGGCGATCCTGGCCATGGCCGAGGACGACATCAAACGCGTCCTCGCCTACTCGACGATCAGCCAGCTCGGGTTCATGTTCCTGGCGGCCGGCGTCGGCGCATACGGCGGAGCCATGTTCCATCTCGTGACCCACGCCTTCTTCAAGGCTCTGCTTTTCCTCGGCGCCGGTTCGGTGATGCACGCGCTCGGCGGCGAGACTGCACTCGATCGGATGGGCGGCTTGCGCAAAGCGATCCCACGGACCTTCGCGGTGATGTTCGTCGGCTGGGGAGCGATCACCGGACTGCTTCCGTTCTCCGGTTTCTTCTCCAAGGACGCGATCATGGCCTCGGTTTGGACGGAAGGACACACCGTCCTGTTTGCAGTCGCCGCGATCGCCGCTTTGTGCACCGCGTTCTACATGACGCGACTTCTCGTACTTGCGTTCTTCGGCAAACAGCGATGGTCGGAAGGCACGCACCCTCACGAGTCGCCGTCGACGATGGTGTTGCCGATGGCGGTCCTTGCCGTTCTGGCCGTCATAGGATTCGTGCTCAATCTTCCCGGCGAGCTGCCTCGAGCCGCGATGCTCGATCACTTCCTGGCCCCAGTGATCGGGGAAGTGCACCACGAAGAGCCCGTCGGGGTGCTCATCGTAATGTGGGCTCTCGCCGCCGTTGGTGTTCTGGCCGCCTTCGCCATATACGGAAGCGATCTCGAACGTCGCGAGGCTGTGCGCAAGCGTCTCGGTCCGGTTAACACGCTCGTCCGGCAGAAGTTCTTCGTGGACGAGATCTATGCCACGGTCATCGTCGCGCCGGTCCAGTTACTTGCCTCGTTCCTCGCCGGTGTTTTTGACCGCTACGTGATCGACGGCGCGGTGAACGGGGCCGGCACTCTGATCACCCGCGCCGCAGGACGTCTGCGCGGGCTCCAAACCGGCTTCGTACGCAACTATGCAGTCGGCATTTTCGGCGGCGCAGCGGTGATCATCCTCTACGCGGTCTTGAGGGCAGGTTGATGGACAAGATCCCCTGGCTCAGCCTCCTGCTTTTCATCCCGCTTGCGGGAGCGATCCTTGCTGCGCTTGCTCCGAGGCGCGACGATCTCTTGAAGAGGATCGGTCTCGTCGTTTCGCTTGCGACGTTCGGCGTTTCACTTGTTGTCTTCGCGAAGTTCGAAGTTGGTAACGCCGGCTTCCAGCTCGTCGAACGACTGACGTGGGTGCCCGGCTGGGGGATCGACTACTACCTCGGTATCGATGGGATCTCTCTTCTGCTCGTTGTTCTGACGGCACTGCTGTTCCCGATCTGTTTTCTCGCGTCGAGCAGCGTCAACAAGCGGGTCAAGGAGTACGTGATCGCTTTGTTGATCACCGAGCTCGCGATCCTCGGCGTGTTCATGGCGCTGGACATGATCTTGTTCTACGTCTTCTGGGAAGCCGTGCTGATCCCCATGTACCTGTTGATCGGGATCTGGGGGTACGAGCGGCGCATCTACGCGACGATCAAGTTCTTCATATACACACTTGCCGGCGGACTGCTGATGCTGGTTGGGATCGTCGTGATGCACATCGCGGTGCGCGGCACAGGCGAGGTGACCTTCTCTTACGTCGATTTTCTCGAGCTCGCTCCGCAGCTCGCGCTCGGCACCCAAGCGTGGATCTTCGCGGCCCTCGCCGTCGCGTTCGCGATCAAGGTGCCGATTTTCCCGTTCCACACTTGGCTGCCTGACGCGCACACCGAAGCGCCGACGGCGGGCTCGGTCATCCTGGCCGGCGTCTTGCTGAAGATGGGGACGTACGGGTTCATCCGCTTCTCGCTTCCGCTCTTCCCCGAGATCGCACGGGAGGCGGCGCCGTACATGATGGCCGCGGCGGTCGTGGGCATCTTGTACGGCGCCGCCGTCTCAGCGGTGCAATCCGACTTGAAGCGCCTCGTCGCGTATTCATCGGTCAGCCATCTCGGCTTCGTCCTGCTCGGGCTGTTCGCGTTCACGCTCCAGGGAGCCCAGGGATCGATGCTCCAGATGGTCAACCACGGTCTGTCCACCGGTGCCCTCTTCCTTCTTGTGGGGATGCTCTATGAACGACGACACACAAGGGCCATCGAAGACTTCGGCGGCATCGGATCCGTCGCCCCCGTCTATTCCGGTGTCTTCCTTATCGTTGCGCTTTCGTCGCTCGGTCTTCCCGGATTGAACGGATTCGTCGGTGAGTTCTTCATCCTGTCCGGCGCGTTCCAAGCCAATCGCCTCGCCGCGATCCTCGGCGCCGGCGGTGTCGTCGGCGCAGCCCTCTATCTCCTCTGGGCATATCAGCGGACGTTCCACGGACCGATCACTTCGGATTCCAACCGTGCCTTCAAGGACCTCACGACGCGCGAGCGTGTGCTGCTCGCTCCGCTGCTCATCCTCATCTTGCTGATCGGTGTGTGGCCGCAGCCTTTCCTGGAGCGGATGGAGCCCGCGGTAGCCAAGACCCTCTCCGCTTTGGTGGGAGGTGGTCCGTAGATGCCGGGAACAGAAGCCTGGACGGTCCTCCTTCCGGAACTAGTGATCGTCGGCGCGGCGATCCTCCTTCTTCTCGTCGATGCCGCAGTACCTCAGTCGCGCGGTCCTCATCTGGCGGGCATCACTCTCGTCGCGCTAGTCGTCGCTGCCGTTCTCGCGTTCGATCAATGGGGAGCTGACGCGCAGCTCGCGCTGGGCGGGATGGTCGTTTCCGACTCGTTCGGCGTTTTCGCTCGTTGGGTGATCCTCGGTGCCGGTGCGCTGGCCACGCTCACCGCTCCCGGCTATCTGAAGCCGCGCAATCTCGACCGCGCCGAGTTCTACGCGCTGCTCCTTTTATCCACGACGGGGATGACGTTGCTCGCCGTCTCGAGCGACCTCGTCATGGTCTTCATCTCGATCGAGCTTCTGTCATTGGCTCTCTACGTCATGGCGGGTTTCGAGCGTGGAAGGCTCGAGGCGCAGGAAGCGTCCATGAAGTACTTCCTTCTCGGCGCTTTCGCATCGGCTTTCCTTCTTTACGGAATCGCATTCATCTTCGGAGGCACCGGTACCACAAACCTCTTGCGGATCCGCGCGATCGCTTCGGTCGGTGGGCTAGACGACTTCCGCCTTGCCGGGGTTGCCGTTGCGTTGCTGGCCGTGGGTCTCGGCTTCAAGGCGGCGATGGTTCCGTTCCACATGTGGACGCCCGACGCTTATCAGGGCGCCCCCACACCGGTGACGGCGTTCATGGCCGGTGCTACGAAGGCTGCCGCTTTCGCGGCGTTGATCCGCGTGCTCGTGTTGTCGCTTCCGGCTCTTCGCTGGGACTGGCAGCCGGCGTTCGCCGGCCTAACCGTTCTGACGATCATCTTCGCGTCCATCGTTGCCGTGGCGCAGACCGACGTGAAACGCATGCTGGCTTATTCGTCCATATCTCATGCCGGGTTCGTCGGTATCGCGGTCGTGGCCGCCAGCCGGAGTGGTGTGGCTGCGGCGCTTCTGTACCTGCTCATCTACACGGCCATGACGGTCGGAGCCTTCGGCAGCGTGATGCTCTTCCGCGAAGGCGCCTCGGAGCGGGTGCACATTTCGAAGTACTCCGGGCTCGGCGTCAAGCGGCCGGCAGCCGCTGCGTTGTTCGCTTTCTTCTTGTTCTCGATGGCCGGGATCCCGCCGACCGGCGGCTTCTGGGCCAAGTGGTACGTGTTCTTTGCCGCCATCCGCGCCGACCAGGCCTGGCTCCCGATCGTTGCCGTCGTCGGAAGTGTGATCGCCGCGTTCTTCTACATCCGAGTTGCCGTCGTGATGTTCATGCAAGACCCGCCAGAGGGCGACGACATGCCGCTCGATCCCTCTCCCGGACTGCGCGCGGCCATCGCGATCTCTGCGCTCGTCGTGGTCGCTACGGGCGTCGCGCCCGGTTTCTTCCTGTCGCTGGCAGAGAAGGCGACGGCCTTCGGGCCGTAGGCGCTAGCATGACCCGCGCCTGGCCTGTCGCCGGGCGGAGTAAGATTGAGAAAACGTTCACAAGCTGGCGGGAGTGGCGGTGACCGACTACTACGTGAGCTACGCGGCCGTCGCCCTTCTAGCCGTCGTCATCCTCCTGTTCGGTGTCGGGACCTTCGTCGCCTGGCGCCTACTTCGCCCGCAGCGCCCGAACTGGGAAAAGCTGTCGATCTACGAGTGCGGGATCGACGCCGTCGGAGAATCCTGGAAGCAACCCAACGTCCGCTATTACATCTTCGCTTTCCTCTTCGTCGTGTTCGACGTCGAGGCTCTCTTTCTCTTCCCGTGGGCCGTGACCTACGAGCAACTGGGCCTATTCGCCGTCGTCGAGATGATCCTGTTCGTAGTCATCCTGTTCTTCGGTTTGGCGTATGCCTGGGGCCGCAAGGTTCTCGAGTGGGCGTGATCTAGATGGCGCTACTGGACTCCGTCGAGCTGCCGAAACCGCTCAAGTACACCCTCAACTGGGGACGCAAATACTCGCTTTGGACGTTGCAGTTCGGCCTTGCGTGCTGCGCGATCGAGATGGCCGCGTCGATGATGCCGCGCCACGACATCATGCGTTTCGGCGTTATCCCGCTTCCGGCTTCGCCTCGTCAGGCCGACGTGATGATCGTCGCCGGCACGTGCGTGGACAAGATGATCCCTTCGATCATTCGGGTCTGGGAACAGATGCCCGAACCGAAGTACTGCATCAGCTTCGGTTCGTGCTCGAACTCCGGCGGTCCCTACTGGGACTCATACGCCGTCGCGAAGGGCATAGATCAGTACCTTCCTGTCGACGTCTATGTTCCCGGTTGCCCGCCCCGTCCCGAAGCTTTGATGGACGGGATCATGAAGCTCCAAGAGCGCATCCAGCACGAGTCGCTCAAGGAGAGACTGAGTGTCTGACGCGCCCGTCGCGCCAACGAACACCTCGCTGGACGAAGTCACGTCCGACATCCGGGCGCTCCTAGGTGATGACGTCCTCGATCTTTCCTCCAACCACGAGCAGCTGATCCTTCGAGTAGCGCCGGAGAAACGTCCCGAAGCGCTGGCCGTTCTCAAAACGCTCGGATTCGAGTTCTATTCGTTCTGCGGCGGAGTCGATTGGCCCGAGGACGAAAAGTTCGAGGTGCTCGATCACGTCTACTCTCTCGGACGTCGCGCTCGGATCACCGTCAAATGCGAGGTTCCTCGATCTAATCCACGAGTGCCAACGGCGGTCAACGTCTACGCAGGATCGGATTGGCACGAGCGCGAGACCTGGGAGCTGTTCGGGATCGTGTTCGTGGGCCACCCGCGCCTTCGCCGTCTACTGCTCGCCGACTGGCAGGAAGGCTTCCCGATGCGCAAGGACGAGGTCCTTCGCGCCCGCGTCGAGAAGCCCTGGCCCGGCGACTTCTTCTCGGGGTAGAGAAATGACGGTCGACGTTTCAACTCGCGGCTACTTCACCGCCACTACCGAGCACGACATGTCCACCGGGGACATGGTCCTTAACATCGGCCCCCAGCATCCCTCGACACACGGCGTGCTGCGTGTGGTCGTTCGTCTGGACGGCGAGCGAGTTGTCGAAGCCGATCCGGTGCTCGGTTACATGCACCGCGCGTTCGAGAAGCTCGCCGAATACCGCTCTCCACTGCAGAACACCGCACTCTTCAACCGACTGGATTGGGTATCGGGGTTCTGCAACGAAGTGCCGTATTGCATCGCGTGCGAGAAGCTCGCCGAGATCGAGATTCCCAAAAGGGCCGAGGTACAGCGAGTCATCCTCTTTGAGCTGACGCGATTGGCGTCGCACGCGATGTTCTGCGGCGTCTACGGTCTCGAGCTCGGCGCCCTGACGCCTCCGATGTACGGCTACCGCGACCGTGAGTACGCCCTCGACCTGCTCGAGATGGTCACCGGCCAGCGGATGCACACGAACTGGGCCCGGATCGGTGGAGTCAAAGAGGATTTTCCGGTGGGGTTCTACGAGAAGATCCCGCCGATCCTCGAATATTTCCGAACGCGCATCGATCAATGGCTCGAGTTCCTCATCGACAACGACGTGTTCGTCCAGCGCACGCGTGGGATCGGCATGCTTCCTCCGGACATCGCTCTCGACTTCGGCGTGTCGGGTCCCAACCTTCGCGCCTCGGGCGTCGCGAGCGACGCCAGGAAAGAAGAGGATTACCTCGGATACGGCGACTACGAGTTCGACATCCCGGTGGGTGACAAGGGCGACTGCTTCGATCGGTACGTGCAGCGCGTTCGCGAGATGTGGGAGTCCTGCAACATCATCGAGCAGGCCCTTGACAACCTTCCCCCGGGTCCCATCAACACCGGAGTCGGAAGAACATTCAAGGTTCCGGCCGGCGAGATCTACATCCGTGCCGACGGGCCGAGAGGGGAAACCGGCTACTACCTGATCTCCAACGGCGGCAGGGAACCGTACCGTCTCAAGATCCGTACGGGCTCCTTCGCAAACGTCAGCGTCCTTCCCTATCTGTTGAAGGACACTTACGTCCCCGACATCGTCGCGATCTTGGGAAGCCTGGACTTCGTCGTCGGAGACATCGACAGATGACGGACGCCATCCGGGTCCCCGTCAGCGCCGTGATCATCTTCGTCGGCGCGCTCTTGTCTACTGGCGTCCTTCTCTACGGAGTCTTGAAGATTCACTCGCGAATCATGAACCGAATGGGGCCCATGTACGCCGGACGATTCCACGGTGTCGGACAACCCATCGCCGAGTTCCTGAAGCCCATCCAGAAGGAAGACATCGTCCCGACGCTGGCGGACAAACCGGTATTCCGACTCGCACCGCTGCTCGCGCTCTTCCCGGCCTTCCTCGTCTTCGCTGTGATCCCCGTCGCTCCAGGCATCGTGGGAGCCGATCTGGAGCTCGGGCTCTTCTTCGTGCTCGCTATCTCCGCCCTCGGAGCGATCGCGATCGTGATGGCGGCCTACGCATCTCAGAGCAAGTTCACGCTCGTCGGCGGCCTGCGTGCGGTCGGGCAAATCATCGCCTACGAGTTGCCCGTGGTCCTCGGCGCCGTTTCCGTGGCGATGCTCGCCGGAAGCCTTTCGCTCACAGAGATCGTCGAGGCCCAATCCGTATGGTTCGTCCTCTGGCCGTTCCCGTTGGGCGCGATCGCGTTCGCTTTATTCGTTCTTTCGTCCTTCGCCGAGGTGATGTGGAACCCCTTTGACATGCCTGTCGCAGAGTCGGAGATCGTCACGGGGCCCTACACCGAGTACTCGGGGATGCGCTTCATCTTCTTCTACATGTCGGAGTTCGCCCACGTCGTTGCGCTCTCTGCGCTCGCAACGCTTCTGTTCCTCGGTGGATGGAATGGCCCGATCCTTCCTCCGATCCTGTGGTTCTTCGCCAAGCTGACGGCCTTCGGCGTTTTCTTCATATGGGTCCGCTTCACGATGCCACGCCTTCGCGAAGATCAGCTGCAGAAACTCGCGTGGAAGCTCCTGATCCCGGTTGGGCTTATCAATGTGCTTCTGATAGCGCTCTACAAGGTTGGTGCCTTCGGACAGCTCTGGGATGCCATCGTCGGAGTGGTCACATGAAGGCACGAATCCACGACGACACGGCGATCCGCGAGGTCGAAGACCGGCAGCGCCGCAAGTTCCGTCTTCCTGCGCTCGGGATCCTCGAAGCCATGCGAGTGACGCTGCGGACGATGCTCTCGAAGGCCGTCACCGTTCAGTACCCCGATCAGCGCATGGAGCTCCCGGAGAGAACGCGTGGAGTCATCGCGCTACTCGAAGAGAATTGCACGGTCTGCATGCTCTGCGCGAAGGAATGTCCGTGTTGGTGCATCTACATCGAGGGACACAAGGTCACGCAGCCGGGCAAGCGCAAAGCGGTTAACGAGCTCGACCGCTTCGCGATCGATTACGGCTTGTGCATGTACTGCGGGATCTGTGTCGAGGTTTGTCCCTTCGACGCGCTGCACTGGTCGCCGTTCTTCGAGTACACGTCCTACAGCTACGAAGGGATGATTCACGAAGCCGACGTCCTGACCGGTTGGCAGGAACATGTTCTTCCTCCGCCGCAGCTTGTTGCGGATGCCGACGAAAAGGCCCAACAGGACGCACAGACTGCGCACGACAAGCGGGCCGAGGGCACGGCGGGCGTCATCCGAGAAGCGGACAAGAAGGAAGCGTTCCTCGCCAAGCTGTCCGGCCAAACGGTTGCTGCCGCTCCGGTAATAGCGCCCGCCGCACCGGCCGCACCAGCTGGAGCTCCTGCTGCGCCCGCGGCTGAAGCTGCACCTGCACCGGCTGAAGCGGCGCCGCCACCGACCGAGGCTGCACCCGCCGCCGCAGCTGCTCCCGCCGCTGCACCGGACACGGGAGGCCTGCCGCGCATCGATCCCAACAATCTTCCGGACGGCCTCGGCCCGGTAGAACGCGGCCGACTCAAGAAGCTGGCCGTCCTCCAAGAAAGAGGAGAGCAGCCCAAGGCCGACCTCGTCGAGAACCTGCGTCCGATCCTGGACCAGATGTCCGGATAAGGCCAGAGATTGCTCCTACGACAAGCGGCCTTCTGGATCTTCGCGGGACTTACTGCACTGGCGTCGCTTTTCGTTGTAACTACACGCAACGTCGTTCATTCGGCGCTCGGCCTTGCCGCTGCCCTCGTCGGCGCCGCGGCGATCTTCATCCTCTTTGGCGCCGAGTTCATCGGTCTCGCTCAGATCCTGATCTACGTGGGCGCGGTCGTCGTCCTTTTCCTCTTCGGGATCATGCTCACTTCGGGCACGGGCGGTCGAACAGTTGTAGACAACGACCAACGGTGGCTGGCCGCGCTCGTCTCTATAGGTGTGTTCGTGGTGCTAGCTGCCGGCATGATCACCGCCTTCGGCCGCCAACGGCTGGAGTTCAAGGTGGCTTTTCCCATCCGCGAGCTCGGCACCGAACTCTTCACGACGTGGATCCTGCCGTTCGAAGCCGTTTCGATACTGCTGCTTGCCGCACTCGTCGGGGCCATCGTCTTGGCACGGAGGGACTAAAGGCATGCCCGTCGTCATCCCCCTACTTCTCTCCGCCTTCATGTTCTCGTGCGGGGTTTACGGAGTTCTCGCTCGCCGCAACGGCGTGATGCTCCTCATCGCCGTCGAGCTGATGATCACGGCGGGCAACGTGAACCTCATCACCTTCTCGCAGCTCTTGGCCGATCAGATCGGCAACATCGTTGCGCTGTTCATCATCGCCGTCACGGCTGCTGAAGTCGGCATAGGTATCGCGATCGTGATGATGCTCTACCGGCAGCGGTCCACCGTTGCCGTCGACGACCTCCAACTAATGAAGTGGTGAGCTGATGGAACACGAGGCAGCTGCAGCCGTCACCGGAATCCGGGAGATGGCATGGCTCATCCCACTACTTCCTCTTTCCGCCTTCTTCCTGATCGTTTTCTTCGGCAAGAAGACGCCCGGTAAGGGCGCGGATATCGGCATCCTTGCCACGGGTTCTGCCTTCGCCCTTGGTGTTCTCTGCTTCTTCGACGCAACCTCGAAGGGTGGCATCGTCGAGAAGTCGCTGACGTGGATCTCGTTCGGCTCCCTGGAGCTGGAGCTCGGCATCCGCGTAGATGCACTCGCCGCGATGATGTTCGTCGTCGTCTGTCTTGTGTCGCTTCTCATGCAGGTCTACTCGCTCGGCTACATGAAGGGCGACGTCCGCTACACGTGGTACTTCGCGGCCGTGAACCTCTTCACCGGCTCAATGCTGAACCTCGTCATAGCGAACAACACGGTTCAGCTACTGGTCGGCTGGGAGCTGGTGGGAGTGTGTTCCTACCTGCTGATCGGCCACTGGTACGAGGAGAAGGAAAACTCAGACGCCGCGATCAAAGCCTTCATCACCACCCGCGCCGGCGACCTCGGGTTCGTGATCGGCGTGATCGTCCTGTTCGTCGGCGCACACACGTTCAACATCGGCGAGCTGCAAGAGCATGTTGTAGCGGGCGAGGTTTCGTCCACAATCGTCACCGTCGGCGCGCTGCTCCTTTTCTCCGGAGCCGTCGGCAAGTCTGCGCAGTTTCCGTTACACGTCTGGTTGCCGGACGCCATGGCCGGTCCGACACCTGTTTCCGCGCTAATCCACGCCGCCACGATGGTGACGGCTGGCGTCTACATGGTCGCGCGCATCTTCGGCGTCTTCTCCTCATCGGAACAGGTGATGAACGTGATCGCGATCGTTGCGTCGATCACGATGCTTTTGGCCGCCGTGCTGGCTGTGGTTCAGCGCGACATCAAGAAAGTGCTGGCGTACTCGACCGTGAGCCAGCTCGGCTACATGATGGCCGGCCTGGCCGTCGGCGCCGCTACCGCCGGGGTTTTCCATCTCTGGACGCATGCATTCTTCAAAGCGCTGCTCTTCCTCGGCGCCGGAAGTGTGATCCACGCCGTTCACTCCAACGACATGTTCGAGATGGGCGGCCTGCGCAAGTTCATGCCGATCACCTACGCCACGTTCTTGGTCGGCTCCCTAGCGCTTGCGGGCGTTCCACCCTTCGCCGGCTTCTGGTCGAAGGACGAGATCGTTGCCGCATCCTTCGAGACCGGACACACCTTCGTATTCATCTGCGCGCTGCTGACAGCCTTCTTAACCGCTTTCTATGTCGGCCGCGCATTCACGCTGACCTTCTTCGGCCACTACCGCCGCGCGCCGATCGCCGGTGGCGCCACCGACGATCACAGTCACCATTCCGCGATGCCCCACGAGTCGCCGCCGACCATGGCTTGGCCTTTGATCATCCTTGCGGTGCTCTCGTTCCCAGCCGGCTTCATCGGAACGCCCTTCGGGAACGTGTTCGCCGAGTGGTTCCATTTCGAAGGCGCGCACCACGGTGAGTTCGTCGGTTGGATCGCGATCCTTTCCATCGCCATAGCGATCGGAGGGATCGGCCTCGGCTACCGGATGTACTCGCGAGCCGTCTACGGCTTCGGAGTCATCGAGCCGCTCGAACGCCTCGGGCCCCTGTACCGCGCTGCCGTGAACCGCTTCTACATCGACGACTTCTACATGAAGGTCATCATTCGCCCGGTCCAGTACCAGATCTCACGCTTCGTCTACAGATTCCTGGACCAGAAAGTGATCGATGGCGTCGTGAACGGCGCCGCATCCGGTACCGTCCTGACCGGCCGTGTGACGAAGGCCATCGACGAAGGTGGTGTGGACGGAGTCGTCAACGGCGTTGGCTGGATCACCAACAAGCTGAGCTTCGTACTGCGGAAACTTCAGACGGGCAACGTGCAAGGGTATGCGGCGGGACTTTTCGTGGGCCTGATCGTCCTCGCCGCGGCACTTTACCTATAGAGGAGGGAACGGATGACGGGACTGGAAACATGGGGACTGTCCGCAGCGGTTTTCCTTCCGCTCGTGGGCGCCCTCGTGATCACGGTGCTGCCGAAGCAGGCAGCGAGTGAGCGTCTCGTTCAGTTCCTGGCAGCCCTCTTCACCGGGCTTCCGTTCATCGCCGTTATCGCGATCGCGATGCAGTTCGACTTCTCCTCCGGCGCGATGCAATTCCAGGTCGACGCGAGCTGGATCCCGTCGATCGGAGCTCGTTACCACATAGGAATCGACGGGATCTCGATACCGCTGTTCCTGCTCACCTTCCTCATTTCCTTCCTATGCGTCATCTACTCGTTCCAGTGGATGCCCGAACCCGGAAACAGGCGGGCGTTCTACGCGCTCATCCTTCTCCTCACGACGGGAATGGCCGGAACGTTCGTCGCGCTCGACCTCGTCCTGTTCTTCATCTTCTGGGAGCTCGTTCTCGTCCCGATGTACTTCCTCATCGCCGTGTGGGGGAGCCCAGGACGCCGCGAATACGCCGCGATCAAGTTCTTCCTCTACACGCTGTTCGGCTCGATCTTCATGCTGCTCGGCTTTATCGCCCTGTATCTGCGATCCGACATCGCACCCGGCCCGGATGTCGTTCACACCTTCGACATCCTGAAACTCACCGAGCTCGGCGGCGCCGGTGCGTGGTCTTCGCTGTTCGGCAACCTAGTGTTTGCCGGACTGTTCCTCGGTTTCGCGATCAAGGTGCCGATGTGGCCGTTCCACACCTGGCTCCCGGACGCGCACACGGAAGCACCAACGGTCGGTTCGGTGATCCTGGCCGCCGTCCTTCTGAAGATGGGGACGTACGCGTTCATCCGAATCTCCCTGCCGATCCTTCCCGATGCCGCGGAGGTCTGGGCTCCCGTTATCGGTGTGCTTTCGGTTATCGCGATCATCTACGCGTCGCTTGCGTGTCTGGCTCAGACGGACATGAAACGTCTCATCGCGTTCTCGTCGGTGGGACACATGGGCTTCGTGATGCTCGGCATCTCCACCCTTAACGAGCAGGGGATAAACGGAGCGATCATGGCCATGGTCGTCCACGGACTGATCACCGGCATGCTCTTCTTCCTGGTCGGCTCGACCTACGACCGCTTCCACACGCGCGAGATCGCCCGGCTCGGCGGCATGGCACAGCTCATGCCTTGGCTGGCCGGACTCCTCGCGTACTCCTCGATTGCTTCGCTCGGTCTTCCCGGGCTCGCGGGCTTCTGGGGTGAGTTCCTCGCGCTGGTCGGCGCGTACAACCCGGCGCAAGTGCTTTCCGAGATGACGACCTTCTATCGCGTGCTGATGGCGATCGGTGTCGTAGGCACCCTGCTG
The DNA here is from genome assembly GCA_963766295.1 of uncultured Actinomycetes bacterium. Classification (GTDB taxonomy): domain Bacteria; phylum Actinomycetota; class JAICYB01; order JAICYB01; family JAICYB01; genus JBBDRJ01. The sequence goes on from CAVXYW010000001.1 coordinate 770,846, forward strand.
ACCGCCGGCTACTTCCTGTGGTTGTTGCAGCGAGTGAACCTCGGCCGTCCGAAGGAGGAGTGGGAAGGCCACGGCTTCAAGGACGTTCTTCCGCTGGAAGGCATTGCCTGGGCTCCCATGCTTGCGCTGATCCTGGTCGTCGGCGTGTACCCGCGTCTGCTGCTCGACGTCACGGGCCCCGCTGTCGAGGCTGTCGCGCGCATGTTCGGGGGTTAAGCGCGCGTGCAGATCGACTACGCCGCTCTCGCTCCCGAATTAGTCGTCACGGGAGCAGCGTGCCTCGTCCTTCTTGTAGACCTGGCTCTTCGCGGACGCGCTCGCGTCGCGTCGGCGTACATCGGTCTCGCTGCGGTGCTGCTTGCACTCTTGCTCGTTGCCGTGAAGGTGGGAGCCGGTGCCACGACGACGCTCGGCGGGCTTTTCGTATTGGACGACTTCGCGATCGTCATGAAGATCATCTTCCTCGCGACCGCTGCGTTCGTTATCTGGATCTCGATCCCGCCGATGCGCGGCCACCGTTACGAGGGCGAGTACGTCTTCCTCCTGCTCTGCTCGGTTCTCGGGACGATGCTGATGCCTTCGAGCCGCGATCTATTGATGTTGTTCATCGCGCTCGAGCTCGTTTCGGCTCCCGCTTTCGTGATCGCCGGCTTGCGCAAGCTCAACCCGCGATCGAACGAAGCGGCACTCAAGTACTTCATCTTCGGAGTGCTGTCCGCCGGCGTCTTCGTTTACGGGATCTCGCTCGTTTACGGAGCGGTCGGTGCAACGGATCTGAACGAGATCGCGGCGCGCTTGCAAGGAGCCGGACAGGCCGGATCGTCCTCGCTACTGCTGACCGGCGTCGTCTTCATCGTGGCCGCGTTCGGTTTCAAGGTGTCGGCTGTTCCTTTCCACTTCTGGGCACCCGACACGTATGAAGGTTCACCTACGCCGCTGGCCGCGTTCTTGTCTGTCGGTTCGAAGGCATCCGGTTTCGTCGGTCTGCTTCTGATCCTGCTCATCGGTTTCGCGGATCTCGCCGAGTCCTGGGCACCGTTCGTCGGTGTCATCGCGGCGCTGACGATGATCGTCGGCAACGTTGTCGCTCTCCGTCAGGGTCATCTGATCCGCCTACTCGCGTACTCGTCCATTGGACATGCGGGCTACATGCTGATTCCCATCGCGCTAATAACGCCGCACACGGGCGAGATCACTGGTTCGAACCAACAGCTTGTTCGTTCGCTCGTTACCTACCTCGCCGTGTACGCGGTCATGACGCTAGGCGCATTTGCGGTTGCCATCGGAGTCTCGAAGCAGTACCCGACGCTGCTGATCCGCGATCTCACAGGCCTCGGACGCCGCGCACCACTGGCCGCGATCGCCCTCGCCGGGTTCCTGATCTCGCTCGGCGGGATACCGCCCTTCGCCGGCTGGTTCGCGAAGTTCGCCGTCTTCACCGCCGCGATCGAGGCCGGATCGACCCTCGGGGTCGGACTGGCCGTCCTCATGGTCCTGAACAGCGTGATCTCGCTCTACTACTACGTTGGCGTGGTCCGGGTGATGTACCTCCAAGCCCCCGAGGACGAGGCGGCTTTACGCCTACCTCGGTCGATCACGTTGGCAACCGCGGTAGCCTCGGTCGGGGTCGTAGTGCTCGGGATCTACCCGGAGCCTTTCGCCCGATTGGCGAATGCGGCCAGGCTCGTGCTGTCGGGCTAGGAGACTCATCGATGGGCAGGCGACCGCGGTTCGCAAGACTTCCAATATTCGCGGCTGCCGCTGCCATCATCGTCTTTGCTTCAACATTGGGCTCCAGCAACACCGGAATGGCCCAGCAAAGACCATGCGGCGGTCTCTTCCAGACGCCCTGTCCTCCGCCTACTCCAACGGCGGCGCCAACGGCTCCGCCGACCGCGGCGCCCACGCCGACCAAGATCCCGGTTCCCGGTGATACTCCGGAGCCGACCAAGAAGCCCGACAAAACAGCCAAGCCTTCGACCAAACCCGATCCCAGCGAGGAACCACCGGCAGACGACCTACCGGCCGGACTGGAAGAACAACTGACGCCACTCGTCGTGCCGTCCATCCCCCGGACACGCGCGCGGAACACGGTCGAACTCGTGAAGGCTCTCCGCAATCTGACCGAGTACGGGATACCCCTGCAGCAAGTGCTCGTCGAAGGGATGGGACGATTCCCGGTCGCCGGACTCGCGCACTACCGCGACGATTGGCTCAATCCGCGCTTCACTCCCGTCCCGCATCTCCACAAGGGACTCGACATCTTTGCCGACTTCGGCACGCCGGTCAGGTCTCCCGACCGCGGTGTCCTCACCTTCTCTAATGGGCCGACGGGTGGGATCGGCGCTTACGTTCGGGGCGAATCTGGCGACGTCTACTACTTCGCACACTTGGCCGAGCGCGCAGAAGGTTTGAAGCACGGCCAACGAGTCGACATCGGGACAGTCATCGGTTACGTCGGCGACACGGGGAACGCGCAAGGCGGCGCGCCGCACCTGCACTTCGAGATCCGACGCCCGGGACAGATACCCCCGAAACCCTCCGTCGATCAATGGCTGGACGAAGCGATCGAACTTGCTCCGCAATTCGTCAAGGTTCGCGGGGAACAGATCAAGGCGGCACGCGAAGGTGCTCGTGAACAAGCGGCAGAAGCCGGAGTGCCCGCGGGTGACCTTGAGGCGTCGATGCTCCTAACGCTCCTCGACCCGGTGGGTGGCTCCGTCGGACTCTTGCCGCGTTTGGATCTCGAGCAAAAGAAGCTCTCCCTGGTCTCCGATCGTTTGCTCACCGAGCTCATCCGTGACCGCGTGGACGGATACCTGCTGTTACCTCAATCACGCGGCATCCACGTCACCGACTAGCCGTCGAGGCGTTCTCTAGGGTCGATTACTATCGATATCGCCCGAAGGCAGGCATTCGGGAGGAGTTGGATCCCGGGTTTAGAGGACTCGGGGGGATACCCAAGTGGCCAACGGGGCCTGGCTGTAAACCAGGTGCTTTCAGCTTCGCAGGTTCAAATCCTGCTCCCCCCACTGCTTCCAAGGCGGAGTAGCTCAGATGGTAAGAGCGCCCGGCTCATAATCGGGAGGTCGGCGGTTCGAGTCCGCCCTCCGCTACGCTTCAACCACATAGGAGAAAACGCAATGGCCAAGTCAGACGTCCGCGTGATCGTCACGCTCGAATGCAGCGAGTGCAAGCGCCGCAACTACTCGACGCAGAAGAACAAGCGCGAGCACAAGGACCGCCTCGAGCTCAAGAAATACTGCCCGCACGACCGCCGGCACACTCTGCACCGCGAAACCCGCTAGCCGGGCCTTCCCAGCAATCCCGCCGTAGGCGGTGACGGATCGAGCGTTGCCGTGAGTTCCAGCGGTTCGACGCCTATGTGCGCCTCGGCTATCGCCGCAACGGCTTCGAAGGTGCGGGGGTAACGCGGTGCGTCCACGCCGGCGCGGCCGGCTTCGGTGTACCACCACGCGACGAGTGCTCCATCCGGGCTGACCACGCGGCGGATCTCCCCCAAGACGATAGCCAAGGCTTGGTCGTCCAGATGGTGGAAGAGATCGCCGGCCAGGACCGCACCGAAGCTTCCACTCTTGAAAGGAAGGTGCGCAGCCTCGGCCGCCGCAACCCGCACGCCCGATCTCGCCAGCGCACGCATGGGGACGACGGCATGATCGACACCAACGACCAGTCCATGCGGCTCGACGAGTGCGCGGAGCGTCTGACCGTCACCCGTTCCTACGTCCAATAGCGGGCGCGCATCTAACAAGTGACCGTCCGCGGGACGAACCCATGTCCAAGCCATCGACTACAGACTGACGCGGTTACGTGGCTCTGCGCGGTTCGGGCTTTTGCTGTTCCCCGTTGTTCTTGATGAAAGAGAAGCGACCGTCCGCTTCGATGATCCCGATCTTCACTTCGCTCAGGTCCTCGAAGCCTTGCTGCCGAGCGGCTTGCAGAACCTCGTCCAGGGGAACGCGTTCGTAGTGGAGTGACTCCTTTATCGGCTCGCCGTCGCGCACGACAACAACCGGCACACCGATTAGAAGCGGTTCGGTCTTGCGCCAGCGGTAGGTCATGTAGCTGAAGATCAGGATCCATGCGCCGATCGTGCCGACAGCAAGGATCGCGCCTACGACGGACATGTCTTCTTGCGTGACGGCTTGTTGAACGAGATCACCGATCGTGACGAGCAGCACCAACTCGAACGCGCTCATCTCCGCGAGCTCGCGTTTTCCCATCGCTCGCGTCAGCAGCCAGATGAAGAAGAAGATCGCACTGGAGCGAAGGACGATCTCCATTTAGGGAAGCACCCACGTTCGATAACTGGCTTGGGCGACCACGCGACTTCCGTCCATCAGCCGGGTGACTCCTTCTTGTCCCCATTGGCGGGCCGGTTCGAGCCGCGCATCGAACGACACGTCGAAAACGTCCCCATCCGGTGGCTCGAACTCCCAGTAGACGAACTCGCCATCGGCCGTCGCTCCGCTGGGGTCGGGATCGAGCCCGTTCTCGTCGAACATGTCGAAGTACTCCGACGACACCGCGATAGTGATCGGACCGTCGAATCCGCCCGGGTGGCGCACAGTGGTGGACCACGGCGTCGCCAGACCCGGCCGCGTCACTCGCGCGAACTCGACCTCGAGCTCGTAGCCGTCACCTGTGGCCGTAACCGTCCCAGTGCGAACGCCGAGCACCCCGGCCAATCCAAGGCCGAGAAAGATGAAGAGCAGGACGATGAACACGCGCCTCGCTGCGCGCCCATAGCGCAGGCGCTGCGGCGTCGGGGCGTCCGGAAGGGTGCTGTAGCCGGCTTTCGCCGCCCGTGCCATATGGGGGAGCGTGCCATCCCCGTAGGGCGAAAGGTTGGATGTCGGGGGCCGCTCCGCGGCCGATGTACTAATACGCCCTCAGCCAGGCTGCAGGGCGGAAATGTCACAGCTCTGTAACCTGAAGTCGAAAGAGCAGGTCTAACCACGAAAGGCGCTAGTGGACGTCACTCCGGAACTTGTTCGTGCTGCACAGCAGGGTGACCCCGCCGCTCTCGAAGACCTGATCTCCGGGTCTTACCGGGCGGCGTACACCCTAGCTTTGCGACTCATGGGCAATCCGGACGACGCAGCCGAGGCGACCCAGGAGGCGTACATCAGGATGGTTCGGGGCCTGAAGCGCTTTCGCGAAGTGGGGGCTTTCCCCACGTGGTTGTTCAAGATCGTCAGCAACGTTTGCATGACCGAGATGCGTAAGCGAAGCAGACGGGAACTCCCCGTCGAGATCGACACGATGGAAGGAGAGCGACTCCCGCTTGGTGGGGAGACACCTCCGCAGGACGCAGAGGAGGCAGCCATCGGAAGGGTGTTCTGGGGCGAGTTGGAACGGTCGGTCCGCGCTTTGCCGGATCCGTATCGCTCCGTCGTAGTGCTTCGGGACATTCAAGGACTATCGGGAGAAGAGACGGGCGAGATCTTGGGGATCTCACCGGGGGCAGTAAAGGTGCGTTTGCACCGCGCCCGTCGCAAGCTCAAGGAAGACCTGGCGGACCAATTCCCGGAATGGGCCTCAGGTGCCGATGAAGAAGGGAAACGGGAGACGGCATGAACCAGTGCCCAGACATAGAAAGAATCATCTGGACGGACGGACCCGATGCGGCCCCGTCGGACCACATCGACGATTGCCCGTCCTGCCGGGCCGAGAGCCGGCGCGCAGCCGATCTGCAAGCGGCGTTGAGCGGAATGCGTAACCGCTTTGCGGCTGCGCCCATCGAGCTCGAGTCGAACATCCTCGCCGCGGTCAATCGCACAAGGATCGATCGCGCGCGTGACATCGTTGCTCACCCCAAGTTCTGGCGTGGGGCAGCGGTGGGCGCAGGTGCAGCTGCAGCTGTGGCCACGGCCGCAATCGGTGTGATGCGAGCACGTCGGCGCGTCGCGGCCGGTACGCCGGTCGCAGCTTCAGAAGTCGCTTGACAAACGCCTAGACTCAGGCCTTTGTAGGCGCGCGTTACGGCGCGACCGCTGAGCTTTGGGCGCCGGATGCCGACCCCTGGGCACCCCCGTATACTTGACAGCCATTCCCACCCTTTAGGGCCGTAGCTCAATTTGGTAGAGCACCGGTCTCCAAAACCGGGGGTTGGGGGTTCGAGTCCCTCCGGCCCTGCGAAGCACGGAAGGAAGGCGGTTGTGAACAGAGAGTTCAAGCGGCGGATGCGCCGGGACCAACGCGCGCAAGAACGCGCGCAGGCCCGGGGGCAACAGCGTCCGCCGATCCCTGTGCAACAGCAGAAGCGTGAGCGAACGGGGATCCGTCAGTACTTCCGTGAGATACAAGCTGAACTGAAGCGTGTGATGTGGCCAACGCGCAACGAAGTTGTCACGTATTCAATCGTTGTGGTCTGCGTAGTGAGCCTTCTGACGGGGTTGGTGTTCGTGCTCGACCTCGGCTTCGCTCAGGCCATCCTCGATCTGTTCAAACCAGCCGCAAGATGAGCGATAACTCTCTAGACACGACGACCGAGGACCGATCAGTGGACGACCAAACGCCGAACAACGGCGACGCGCCCGACGAGGCGCAAGAAGCAAACCAAGCGGCGCAAGAAACCCAAGCGGATCAAGATGTCACCGAGGCTCCGGAAGAAACACTTCCGACCGGCACCGAAGAAGACGCCGAGGCCTCGTCGCAGCAAACCGAAGAGGAGCCTGTGACGCCGGCGAGTTCTGAGGTCGCTTCTTACGAACCGGAGACGGAACCCGGCGGGGCGGCGGAAGAGGAAACCGGTGACGTTGCCGAGCCGCCAGCCACCCTTGCCGCTTCGCAACCGGAGCCCGCCGAAGCTAAAGCAGCAACCGCCGAAGCTGAAGCGGAGACCGATGAGGACGCAGACGAACTCGTTGAGACGCCCGTCGCGGTCGCAGCGCCGGCGACGGTCGAAGTTTCCGCGGACGGCGAAGTTTCAGCCGAGGAAACGGAAGAGGACGAGGACGAGGACGAAGAGATAGACGACTTCTTCGCTCCCGGCGATTGGTTCGTCGTCCACACCTACGCCGGTTACGAGAACAAAGTGAAGGCCAACCTTGCGTCGCGGATCCAGTCCATGAACATGGAGGACAAGATCTACGACGTGGTCGTCCCGACCGAAGAAGTGATGGAGCTCAAGTCGGGCAAGATGCAGGCCATCCAGAAGAAGGTGTTCCCCGGCTACATCCTCGTCCGGATGCAGCTTGACGACGACTCCTGGTACGTGGTGCGTAATACGCCCGGTGTTACAGGCTTCGTCGGATCGGGAGCCAAGCCCACACCACTCGACCACACCGAGGTCACCAAGATCCTCGCGCCGAAGACCGAAGACCGGCCGAAGCCGAAGCTCGAGTACGAAGTCGGCGAGGTCGTCAGCGTGGTCGGCGGCGCGTTCGCCGGCTACAGCGGCCCGGTCGAGTCGATCGACCAGGAGAAGCAGCAGGTTCGCGTCCTCCTGGATCTGTTCGGCCGGGAGACGCCGGTAGAGTTGACGTTCGATCAAGTCACGAAGCTCTAGGAGTTCCTAAATGGCGAAGAAGATCCTTACGAAGCTCAAGCTGCAACTGCCGGCCGGACAGGCTTCGGCGGCGCCGCCCGTTGGTCCGGCTCTCGGACAGCACGGCGTGAACATCATGGAATTCGTGAAGTCCTACAACGAGGCGACGCGGAACCAGCAGGGGACGATCATTCCCGTCGAGCTCACCGTCTACGACGACCGCTCGTTCTCATTCGTCACCAAGACGCCGCCGGCCGCCGTCCTCATCAAGCAGGCCGCCGGCATCGAGAAGGGGTCGGCCGAGCCTCACAGAGACAAGGTCGGCAAGATCACGAAGGATCAGGCGCGACGGATCGCCGAACAGAAGATGAAGGACCTGACCGCGAACGACCTCGACCAGGCCGTGAAGATCATCGAGGGAACCGCGCGCTCGATGGGAGTGAAGGTGGAGTAATGGGCAACGCAGCCAAAACCAAACGACTGAAGGCCGCAAACGAAGGCTTCGACGCCGAGCAGATCTACCAGCCGGCGGAAGCACTCGAGATCGTCAAGCGCAACGCCACCGCGAAGTTCGACGAGACCGTCGAGGTTGCGGTCAAGCTCGGCATCGACGCGCGCAAGTCAGACCAGATGGTGCGCGGTACGGTGAGTCTTCCGGCCGGCACCGGTAAGTCGGCGCGGATCGCGGTGTTTGCTGCCGGCGAAGCCGCCCGCGAGGCGAAGGAAGCCGGAGCCGACTTCGTCGGTGAGGACGACCTCATCGAGAAGGTGCAGGGCGGTTGGTTCGATTTCGACTCCGCGGTTGCGACGCCGGACATGATGCCCAAGGTCGGAAAGATCGGAAAGCTCCTCGGCCCCCGCGGCCTCATGCCGAACCCCAAGTCCGGAACGGTAACCCCTGATGTGGGCAAGGCCGTCAGCGAGATCAAAGGCGGAAAGACCGAGTACAGGTCGGACAAGTTCGGGAACGTCCACATGGTTCTCGGAAAGGCGTCTTTCGAGCCCGACGCGCTGCAGAAGAATTTCGCAGCCGCGCTGGATGAGTTGGTCAAAGCGAAGCCGTCGTCCGCGAAGGGCCGTTACATCAAAGGCATCACGGTCTCATCAACGATGGGGCCCGGCGTGAAGGTCGACCCGAACGTTTCAACGCGCGAACTGTCCGGCGCGACGGACGGCGGGTAAGCGGTAAGAGTTTCGGGCCGTATACTGGCCCGACCGTAGACAGCAGGTCCCGCAAGGGGTAATGCGAAAGCGCCTGCCGAGGTCAAGTAGTTGAAGTAAGCCTCGGCCGCCTTCGTCCCCCGCGGGACGGAGGTTTTTTCATGTCAGATGGATACGCAGTAAAGGTTCGGCCCGAGAAGGCCGAGGCCGTCGAGCAGATCAAGGGCGACCTGGACGAAACGCAGGTCGCTGTCATCACCGAGTACCGAGGACTTACCGTCCCGGCGTTGGCCGACTTGCGAGCCAAGCTCGGCGCCGTCGACTCCAGCTACCGAGTGGTGAAGAACACCCTCGCGCGCCGCGCGGTCAGCGAGCTCGGTTTCGACGAGCTCGTCGAGCTCTTCGAGGGCCCGGTAGCGGTTGCGTACTGCAAGGGCGACCCGGTGACGGCAGCCAGGGTCATCGCAACCTTCGCGAAGGAGCACCCCGAGCTCGTCATCAAGGGCGGTGTCCTCGAAGGCAGATTCATCACCGGCGAGGAAGCCAAGGGTCTGGCAACGATCGACATGCTGGATGTTTCTCGCGCAAAGATCGCCGGACTACTGACCGCGGCTCTGCGACAGATCGCGATGATTGCGCAGGCGCCGGCACAACGGATCCTTTACGTCTTGGAGGAGCTCGGCAAACGGGGACCAGCTGCCGACGAAGCCCCAGCCGCCGAAGAAGCCCCAGCTGCCGAAGAAGCTCCAGCTGCGGAAGCTCCGGCGCAGGAAGCAGCAACAGAACCGCCGGTTGCTGAGGCGAGTGCCGAACCTGCTGCAGAGGTGAGTGCCGAACCTGTTGCAGAGGCAAGTGCTGAACCCGCAGCGGAAGCTGCACCCGAAGCCGAAGCTGCACCTGAAGCCGAAGCTGCACCTGAGACGGAAGCGGCACCTGAGGCGGAAGCACCGGCCGACGAAGCATCAAGCGAACAACCACCCGAAGAGTCAACGGAAAAGGAAGGGGAGTAACGATGAGCAAGGTGCAAGAGGTTCTCGAAGCGATCAAGGGCCTGAGCGTTCTCGAAGCAGCCGATCTCGCCAAGCAGATGCAGGAAGAGTTCGGGATCGAAGCGGCTGCGCCCGTCGCCGTCGCTGCGGCCGGAGCTCCGGGCGGTGGCGATGGCGCCGCGGCTGAGGAGAAGGACGAGTTCGACGTCGTCCTGACGGCGGCCGGCGACAAGAAGATCCAGGTGATCAAGGAGGTGCGTGCGGTGACGACCCTCGGTTTGAAGGAAGCCAAGGACCTCGTCGACAGCGCGCCCAAGGCGATCAAGGAGAAGATCAACAAGGAAGAGGCGGAGAAGATCAAGGCCGCCATCGAAGCCGCCGGCGGCTCCGTGGAGATCAAGTGAGCGAAGCTCACTTGAAACGCGGGGGGTTCGGGGGACGCAGTGCCCCCGACCAAGTGACGCGAATCACAAGACCATGCCGAAGCGCGAAGTCGCGATCGGTTGACGCTGTCCGAAGCCCGTTTCTAGGATTGTCCCGTGGCTGAAGTCGGAGAAATCGTCGAGGGCGTAGTCGCGAAGATCATGCCGTACGGGGCGTTCGTCGACCTCGACGGCGGCGAGAAGGGCCTCGTTCACATCTCGCAGGTGGACAGGTCCTACGTCCAAAACGTCACGGACTTCCTTCGCGAATCCGAGAAGGTCACGGTCAAGGTCGTCGGCATCAAGGACGACGGACGCCTCGACCTATCCATAAAGGCCCTCCAGGAACCGGACCCGACGGAACATCGTCCGACGCCCAAGCAGGACCCGGAGTTCGAGCGGATGCTGAAGAAGTTCATGCAGCGCAGCAACGAGCGCCAGGCCGACATCAAACGGAACGTCCGGAACAAGCTCGGCTGACGCAGGACCGCCCGTAGGGCGCCCTTGTTCAGGATCGCGTAGGCGCCCTTCAAAAGGGGAAACGCTCTGGACGAAGCAGACCGGTCGGTCGTCGAGCAGCAGCTCGGCCGCCGTTTGCGCGGGCAAGTCCGTGTCGCGCATCGCTGCGCCTGCGGTCTGCCGGCCGTTATCGAGACGCATCCCCTCGTGGACGGCGAACCGTTCCCCACTTTGTATTGGCTCACTTGCCAGCGAGCTTCGCAGGCCATCGGACGGTTGGAAGCATCGGGTGTGATGCAGGAGGTCACGGCGAGGATCCGGACGGACGAGGAGTTCGGCCGGGCCTTCGCCGCCGCCGACGCCGACTACCGGCGACGGCGCGACGGGCTGCACAAGCTCGATGGTGCCGGCGGCGTCGGCGGCGGCCCGTCCGACCGCGTGAAATGTCTGCACGCCCACTACGCACACCATCTTGTGTGTGAGTGCAACCCAGTCGGCGCGTGGGTTGCCGAGCAGATCGGCGACGTTCACCGTCCACCGCCGTGCGTTTAGCTGCGGTCGACGTTGGGACGAACGCCGTACGGCTGTTGGTAGCCGACGTCGACGGCGCCGAGGTGAGCCTCGTCCTGCGCGACCGCATCTTCACGCGTCTGGGGAAAGACGTTCACAGCACACGCAAGCTCGATCCGAAGAATTCGGCCGCGACGTTGGAGGCGATCGAAGGTTTCGTCCGGCGAGCTCGCGAGTCGGGGGCCGAGCACATCCGCATCGCCGGCACGAGTGCATTGCGTGACGCAACAGACGGCGCCGAGTTCGTGAGTCTGGTTTCCGAGCGAACCGGGATCGGGTTCGGGGTACTCAGCGGTACCGAAGAAGCGCGCATCGGGTTCATCGGTGCCACTTCTGGGCTCACCGCTTCGGTGCGATCCGATGGTTCCTACGTGGTTTGCGACATAGGCGGCGGCTCCACGGAGCTGACCGTTGGCGATGAGCGTCCAAAGGAATCGGTTTCTCTCGACGTAGGGTCCGTCCGCGTCACCGAGAGCTGTCTGCATACCGATCCGCCGACGGATCACGAAGTTGCCGAAGCCCGCTCGATGATCGAGCAGGCCATCGACGCCGGCGGATCCGATCGATTCGTTACCGGGCGCGAGTCCTTTATCGGTATTGGCGGCACGGTTCAAACGGTTGCCGCTCTCGTGCTCGAGCTGGACGACTACGACTTCGACACGGTGAATCTGTCCACGTCGCGCACCGAAGACGTAGCGAAGATCACGCAGCGGTTGTTGTCCATGAAGGTTGAAGAGATACGCAAGATGAAAGTCGTCGATGCCGGACGAACGGACGTCATCGCAGCGGGATCGCTGATCCTCCTCGTCCTGATGGAGCGTTGGGGTTTCGCCGACGTGCTTGCTTCGGGTCGCGGCATGCTGCACGGCTTGGTGCTCGATCTGGCTCAACAGATAGCCTGACGCGCGCTAGAAACTACGAGCAACCGGCCGCTTCGCGGCGAAATCAGTCAGGGGGATCGTTTGGCTGCGAATTTCGACATCTCGGACAAGGTCGCCATCGTTACTGGAGGCAACGTCGGCATCGGGCAGGCCATCGGCCGCACACTGCTCGAGGCGGGATGCAAGGTCGTGACCTGCTCGCGGCGTGACTACGACTCGCCGCCCGCCGCCGAGGGCCTCGAGGGCGTCGAGGGACGTGTGATCCACATGACCTGCGACGTCCGGGAGCCGGATCAGATCCAGGCCGTGGTCGACCGGGCCAAAGGCGAGTTCGGGAGCATCGACATCCTCGTGAACAACGCCGGAGGGTCTCCCGGCGCTTCTTCGTCCACGGCTTCGCCCCGGTTCTTCGCCGCGGTCATCGCGATCAACCTGACCGGCGTCCTGGTCTTCAGCCAGAAGGCGAACGCCTACATGCAGGAGCAGTCCGACGGCGGGACGATCATCAACATCTCCAGCGTGGCGGGACTGGAGGGCGCGGCCTTCTCGGTGGCCTACGGGGCGTCCAAGGCCGGGGTCATCAACGCGACGCGTTCGCTTTCGCGGGAGTGGGCCCCCAAGGTGCGGGTCAACTGCATAGCTCCGGGCCTGATCATGACCGAAGGGGCCGAATACCTCGCCCCCACGGAGGAGGCCAAGAAGGCCATCGCCGCCCGGATCCCCGCGGGGCGGATCGGGGAGGTCAACGAGATCGCGGACGTCGTCCATTTCCTGGCCTCGCCGGCCGCTCGCTATATGACGGGTGAAACCGTCGTGGTGGACGGAGGAGCCCGCCAGATCGGCTGACCGGCAGTCATTTTCGGCCTGACCCTTCCCAGTTGTGGCAGGATAGAAGCAGTATTTGGACGTGTAGCACGGATGGGACCGCGCCCACTTGCTTGGTTCATCAAGCATGCGAGCCCGCCGTATGACGGAATCGGCCTTCTGAGTGTGAATTTTTACGTAGTAGCGGCCTCGTAGGGGCCCTACGCTGCATTACGACGCAGTGGGTCACTGCGTCCGGGACCGGCAAGGGATGGATATGAGCGCGAGGGCAAAGCGTTGGGGATGGCGGCGTTTGCTGCCGGTCGTTTGCGTTCTCGCGATCGCCGCCCAATTCGGGGCCTTCGGCGGCCGGGCTACCGGGATCGAATACGTCGATATGACGATAAGCAAGTCGGAGCTGGTCGACCCCGTTCGCATCGACGACAACATCACCTACCGGCTGGATATTCGGAACAGAGGACTGGAAACGGCTCGTGGCGTAACGGTCACCGATGAACTTCCGGCCGGCGTCGTGTATGTGTCCGCCAATGCGACGGACGGTGGATCGTGTAGTGGCGGTGGCACAGTCGTGTGTTCGGGCTTCAACTCGTTTTTTCCCGGAGAGTCTGGACGCGTAACGATAGTCGTCAAGACGACTGCGACCGGCTCGCCTCGCAACGTAGGCCGGGTATCGACCACCGACTACGACTACAACAGCGGCAACAACTCCAGTAGCGAAACCACGACCGTCCTTCCGCCTCAGTCGGCCAATGTGACGATCTCGAAGTCGGGGCCGAGCGAGGTGACGGTCGAGGACGACTACAACTACGGCCTCAGCGTTCGCAACAACGGCCCAGATCCCGCGACGAACGTAGTGGTTACCGATCAGCTTCCCAGCGCTGTTTCTTTCCAATCGGCCACGGGTTGTGCGCAGGTTTCCGAGGCGTCCGGCCTCGTCAGCTGCACGATCGGAGCTCTCGCGGTGAATCAAACAGTGAGCCCGAGCATCACCGTGAGCGCCGACGATTTGACGCCGGAGGCGAAGAACAGCGCCTCGGTCCAGTGGAGCACCGCGGGGGTCGGCGGCAATGCCGGCTCGAACGAAGTGTCCACCAACATCAAGGCCAAGCCGGTTCCCAAGGCCGATGTCGCGATAACCAAGTCGGGGCCATCCAGCACCGTCTACAACGGTCAGCAGTTCTCCTACTCGCTGAGCGTCGACAACCTCGAAGGCGATCCGGCCGACAACGTCAAGGTCACAGATCTCCTGTCGAGCTCGGTTTCCTTCGTTTCGGCCAGCAGTCCGTGCGAAGCCACGACCAATTCCGAAACCGGTGTTACGACCGTCGAGTGCGAGCTCGGGACATTGGCGGCATCCGACGCGCCCGTTGGGTTGTCGATAACCGTCCAAGCCGACGAAGCCGGGAGGGTCTCGAACTCGGCCACCGTCGAGACATCCACCGACGAAGGCACCAACACCCCGAACAACACCTCGGACACGGTGCAGGTCGACGTCGAGCCGACGGCCGACGTAAGTGTCGCGAAGGAAGGCCCGGACAATTCTGTGCGCGCGGGCCAGCCCTACGCCTACGAGCTGACGGTCACCAACGACGGACCCGACGATGCGACCGGTGTCGAAGTCACCGACAACCTGCCGGCCGGCGTCTCGGTTCACTCCGAAGGTGTCTGTGACGAGACCAGCGCGGGCGTCGTAAAGTGCGGTCCCGTAGACGTTGCTGCCGGCGAATCTGAGACTTTCTCCTTCCAAGTCGTGGCCGCGGCGCCGGGGACGGTCAGCAACACGGCCACGGTTTCCACCACTACGCACGAATCCAACACCGGGAACAACAGCGGCTCGGACAGCACGGTTATCACGCCCAAGCAGGCCGACGTTTCCATAGCCAAGACGGCTTCGGAGGCCGTCGTGACCGGCGAATCGATCACGTACACGCTCAACGTGTCGAACGCCGGTCCCGACGCCGCCGAAGCCGTGACGGCCGCCGACACGCTTCCAGCCACGGTTTCGTACGCGGGCTCCAACGACGGCTGCTCGCTCTCGGGTGGGGTCGTCACGTGTGGCTTCGGAGCGGTTGGAGTAGGGCCCGCGAACGCGGAAGCGGCCTCTTTCACCGTTACGGCCAACCAGTCGGGAACCGTTTCCAACACCGCTACCGTTTCGTCCAGCACGGCCGACCCCAACTCGGGCAACAACAGCGGGTCGGACAGCACGGTTGTGAGCAACCCGCCGCCGCCGCCCGATGCCGACGTGTCGGCCACGATGTCTGATTCGATCGATCCGGTCACGGTCGGGGGCGCGTTCAGCTACACAATCGGCCTCTCGAATGCGGGGCCGGGCAATGCGGAAAACATCGAGGTCGTATCGACCCTCTCGGCCGGCCTAAGCCCCGGCGCCGCGCTGCCGACGGGCTGCACGGCCTCCGGGAAGGTCATCACGTGCACAGCCTTGGCGTCCCTGGCCAGTGGGGCAGCTTCGCAGCTGACCATTCCTGTGGTTGCCGACGCCGCCGGCTCGCAGAACAACGTGGCCCAGGTCTCCTCCAACGCCCCCGGCAGGTCGACGAAGACAGCTGGGGCGACGGAGTCGACGACGGTCAACGAGCAACAGCAGGCCGCGCCGCCGCCTCCACCCCAACAAGAGGAGGAGACGCTTGATGGCTGTCCGACGGCGGCTCGCCACCCTTCAGGCAACCCGAGTGACGGCCTGCTGGCCTTCGTTCCGGCAGCCATCCAGCTAGAGCAGCAGCGGCGCCGGCGCCTGTCCTTGGTCGATGACGCTCCGGCGCAAAGGCAAAAGAAGAGCAAGCGTTCGCGCTCGAAGGTCATCAAGATCGTCGCCGTCATCGCCGCGCTGGCTGTCGCCGCGGTGGTCGGAGTCCTGATGCTGACCGGCGGCGACAAGGGCAAGGACTACGCCACCCTTGGTGGAATCGAAGGCCGCGTCGATCTGCAGAAGCCCGGCGATGGATACGAGCGTGCGCAGAAGGCGTCCACGCTGGACATCGGCGACAAGGTTCGTACCGGAGACGACGGTCTAGCACGCATCGACTACACCGACGGATCGCTGACCCGCCTCGACCACAACACGACGTTCCAAGTGCAGGAGCTGATCAACAACTCGACGCATAAGTCGATCAAGACCAACCTCGACGTCGGACGGGTGTGGCACCGCGTCGAGAAACTCACAAAGCAGGAAGATCGGTTCGAGGTGAAGACTGTGACGGCGGTCGCTACCGTGCACGGGACGACCTTCGTCAACGATTGCCGCTTCCAGAACGGCGGCGAGTGCTCCCACATCACGCTGTTCGGCGACGTCGGAATCCTGACGAAGGCCGGCGAACAGAGCGTTGTCTCCGGCGGACAGTGCAAGACCGAAGAGGGCGATGAAATCGGTCCCTGCCGTTTCACCCAGGAGGAACTCAAGAACGATCCCTTCCTCAAGGAAGCGGCGGCGCTCGACATACTCGAGAAGGGCGACGTGATCGTTCTTCCCGACATCTTCGGCAGCAAGAAGGCAGCGTTGGTGCCCGTTGAGGAAGAGGCAAAGGTTCAGACCGCTCAGGAGATTCCGTCTTCGACGACACCTTCGACCGAAGAACCAGCCTGCCCGACCGGTGAGCCCGCGTCCCGCGGAACGTCGCTGCCGCTGGCCGGCGCGATCGCTCTGATGGTGATCTTCTTCGGGATCGCCTGGGCGCGCCCGAACCGCAAGTCCGACCCTACGGCCGACAGCGCCAACTAGACTGGCGCACGGCCCGGGTGGCGGAACCGGACATACGCGGGGGACTTAAAATCCTCTGGCCGCTAGGCCATGTGGGTTCGACTCCCACCCCGGGCACGCCGACGTCATGCGGGACCCACAAAGCCTCGAAGACACAAGACAGATGGCCGCCGTCCCTGCGTACTCGGGGCGAGGTCGCCGCATCCTCCTTGTCGTGTTCCTGGTGGGTGTCGTGGGAGCTCTAGTCGCCGCGGCGGTGTTCTCCGCCGGCTCCAGCGACCCGGGAGCCCAGCTTCGCGTCCGCGAGGAGGCCGTTGAGGTCCAGCACTCCAATTCGGACTTCACCAAGGCCAAAGAAGGCGAGGACATCCAGACAAGCGACGTCGTCCGGACCGACTCGACGGGACGAGCGCAGATCGACTACTTCGACGGATCGCTCGTGCGCCTGGACGTCTTCTCGGAGGTTTCGGTGCGGCGCTTGTCCGACGCGAAGGGGGAGCGTCTCATCTCTTTGGGAGTTAACGCCGGACGCGTGTGGAATCGAGTCGCTCCGTCGACCTCGGAGCGCGGACGATACGAGGTGCATTTCCAGAACGCCGTTGCATCCGTGGAGGGGACTACGTTCGTGGTCGACTGCAGTCGCGACCTTCACTGTTATGTGCTCGGGATAGACGAGACGACCAACGTAAAAGCCGGAAGCGATGAGCAGGACGTCGGTGAGGGCCAATGCGTCGACCTGGTCGGCGAGCAACTCGAGCCCTGCGATGCGAGCGCCCTCGGTTTGATCGACGATTGGATCAGACAAAACCAGGCCGAGGATCAGCAGCTACAGATAGGAGCGCTACCGACCGTTTCGCCGTCGCCTACAGCGAGTGTTTCGCCGACTCGGCGGCCGCGTTCGTTCGTCCGACCGACTGCAACGACTGCGCCACCGACGGCTGCGCCGACACCTAAGAAGACACCCGCTAAGACAACGGCTCCGCCCACCACGGCGCCGCCGCCACCGACAGACAGTCCTGTACCGACATGAGACCTTCGTCCTTCGTCACAAAAGTTCTGCTCGCTCTTGGAGCCGGCGTCATCTTCGGCGGCCTGACTTTCGCCGGCTTGTCCACCGATCAGCTCGCCGGTTTCTCCGATGGACTTAGCGACCGGCTGCAACCGACCGGCAAAGCCGATGAGGACGTCGTCGTCGTGGCGATCGACGAAGAGGCGATAACGGTCGGTGGTCGGTGGCCGTGGCCGCGCCGTCTGCATGCGGACATAATCCGCAAGCTGAGCGACGCCGGCGCGAAGGTGGTCGCCTACGACGTCTTGTTCTCCGAGGAGTCAGCGGACGACGCCCTGGTCGCTGAATCGATACGCAGTGCTCAGAACGTAGTTCTGGCCGCGGCAGGTCAGCTCACATGTGAGCGTGATGCGCCGATATGTACGCCGAAGACGACGATCGCGCTCCCGGCGCGGACCATCGCCGAGGGGATCGCTGAATTGGGTCACGTGGCGGTGAACCCGGATGACGATCGAGTGGTGCGCAAGTTGCCGCTCGTCGTCGACTCCGAAGGGGAATTCTTACCTTCACTTTCGTTGTCGACCTACGTACTTGCAGAGGGGCTCGATGCGACGCTCACCCTTCGTCCCGACGCCGTCCAGATCGGGTCCGAGCGGGTCCCGGCTGAGGACCATGCCGCACTGCGCATCGCTTTTGCGCCCGAGCTTCGGATTGATCAGGAAGATGCACCGGTAGTCTCCGCGGCCGACATCCTCAATGATAAGTACTCGCGCGATCAGATCGACGGAAAGATCGTCTTCGTCGGCGTTACCGATCCTGCGCTCGGAGATAACCAAGTGACGCCCGTGGCAAAGAGCGTCGAGATGCCCGGTGTGCTCATTCACGCCAACGCCGTTAACACCATGCTCAATGGTGCGTTCCTTGAGATTGTCGGCGATTCACGCGTTGCTTTGGCCGCTGGAGCGCTCGCATTTGTCGTCGCGCTCGCGACATTGGTGCTTCCCGTATCGATCGGACCTGTTGCCGCACTTCTCGCACTCGGCGGGTACGCGTTCTGGTCGGTGATTCAGTTCGACAGTGGCACAGTCCTCAACCTCATCTATCCGCCGCTGGCGATCCTCCTTGCTTTCGTCGCTGCACTCGGCTTCCGCTACTTCACTGAGCTGCGCGGGCGCCGAAAAGTCTCGGCTTTGTTCTCGCAATACGTCCCGCGCGGAGTTGCCGCCGACCTCATCTCTTCCGGACGGGTGGAAGACACGATCCGAGGGGAGCGGTTGGAGATCAGCGCGCTCTTCTGTGACCTTCGAGGGTTCACTGCAACGTCGGCAGATCTCGAACCTACGCAGGTGCGCGATCTGCTCAACGCCTACTACGACGAATGCTCTCAACTGGTCTTCAAGTACAACGGCACGCTGATGACGTACATCGGCGACGAGGTTTTCGCTGTGTGGGGTGCTCCCATGCCCGATCCGGACCACGCATCCAAGGCCGTTGCCTGCGCGCGGGCGATGCAGGAGGCGAACAAAGCGCTCGATGAACGCCTAGCTTCGGACGGTCTTCCGCCCGTGACGTACGGGATCGGTGTCCATTCCGGCGACGTCATCGCTGCTCACGTGGGAACCGAGCTCCACCGCCAGTACACGGTGCTCGGCGACACGGTGAACTGCGCGTCGCGGCTATGCACGATCGCCGGAAAGAATGAGATCGCCGTATCTCTCGAAACCTACGAACACCTGGACGACAAACCGCCGGCCAAGACGCTTCCCGGTGTGAAGCTCAAGGGTGTCGCACGCGACCTGATCCCGCACAAACTGTGGCCGGACGAGTTCTGGGACCCGAAGGGCCAGGCGCGCGGCAAACTGGAGGCGTGACCGACCAGCCCTCCGAAACCACGGCCCTCGCCGACCAGCGCTGCGAGGTTTGTCGTCCGGGGATGCCACATCTGTCGGACGAAGAAGCCAGCCGGCTCCTGTCCGAGATCTCTGGTTCTTGGGAGATCCTTGGCGGCCATGAGAAGCTTCGACGTCGCTTCAAAACCGCAGACTTCGGGGAGTCGATGGCATGCGCGGTGCGGATCGGGTTCGTAGCGGAGGTCGAGGGGCATCATCCGGACCTTCACGTCCATTGGGGACGCCTCGTCGTCGACGTGACGACGCACGCAGCCAAGGGCCTGACACGAAACGACTTCGTTCTGGCGGCCAAGATCGACCGGCTGCTCAGCAGTTGAGCGATCGCGCGACGCTGGCGGCCCGGTTCCCGAGGACGCCGTTCGCCACGTTGGCGCGGGCCTACGCCTCGAGCCTGGGCGGGGACGCATGCGTCGCGGTGGCGCTGGCGGGTTCGCTCTTCTTCAAGGTGCCGGCCGACTCGGCGAGAACCGACGTCGCTCTGTACTTGCTGGTGACGATGACGCCGTTCGCTCTCGTCGCGCCGGTGCTCGGTCCCGTTCTGGACCGTGCGCGGTCGCGACGAGTGACGCTGGCCGCGGTGGCGTGCGTGGGCCGCGCCGTTCTGTGCGTGCTGATGGCCCGGCACCTCGACAGTCCGCTTTTGTACCCGGAGGCCTTCGGGATGCTCGTCTTGATGAAGAGCTACCAGGTGGCGAAGTCGGCTATGACGCCCACCGTCGTGTCCAGTCCGGACGAGCTGGTGCGCGCGAACTCCCGGCTGACGCTGGCCGGAGTCTTCGGAGGCGTCGTCGTCGGCGGAATCGCGGCCGGGATCATGCAACTTCTTGGGGGCAGCTGGGTGCTCGCCTTAGGTGCCGTGACCTATCTGGTTTCTGCGCGGCTGACGACGTTGGTGCCCGTATCCGGCGGGATGCAGGCGGAGTCGTCCGCCGCCGAATCGGAGGATGGACCGGCTGGGATCAAGCCGATCCATCTCTATGGGATACGTCTGGCCGCGATCGCGATGGCCGTGTTGCGAAGTGGTGTGGGCTTCGTTGTTTTTCTGCTCGCCTTCGCGCTTAAGCGCGAAGGCGAGCCTGCATGGTTCTACGGGCTGGTCATCGCCGCGAGCTCTCTCGGTGGATTCGTCGGAGCAATGGCTGCGCCACGGCTCCGACGACTCCTCCGGGAGGAGGCCGTCCTGGTCGTGTCCCTCGCGTTGCCCGCGGCGGCGGCGGTTATCGGCGCCCGCTCGGAAGCGCGGCCCGCCGCCCTTATGGTCGCCATGGCCCTGGGCATCGGTGGTTCATGCGGACGTGCCGGTTTCGACAGTCTCGTGCAACGCGACGCGCCCCACTCGTCCTGGGGCCGCGCATTTGCCCGCTTCGAGGCTTACTTCCAGCTGGCGTGGGTTCTGGGCGCGTTCATTCCGGTGTTGATCGCGATCTCACCCGGGACCGGGATGTTGATCTTGGCTTTGATCCTGGGTGCGGGGGGATTCGTATACCTGGCCGGCCTCGCGGCCGATAGCCTGCTTCACGCTTCGAGGTAGCGGCCCGGCTTAGCCGTTGTCGAGCTTGTCCTCGAGGGACTTCACCTTCGCATCGAGCACTTCGTCGAACCCTGGTCGCACGTCCGCCTTGATGACGACGCTCACGCGATCGCAACGCCGCAGGACTGCGTCCGTCGCGGCTTTTATCACGGCGAAGACCTCGTCCCATTCACCCTCGATCGTCGTGAACATCGCATCCGTCCGATTTGGTAGGCCCGACTCACGAACAACGCGCACCGCTTCCACAACCTGATCGCTAACCGAGTCGTCGGAGGTTCCCACGGGAGTGACGCTGAACGCGACGATCATTCGACCTCCTTTCCGATCGATCCTCAAAACGCAACTACTCCGCTAGGCTACGGTTTCGTGACCGAACCGACGTCGGCGCCGCCTCCGCCCAGCAAACCCGCGCGGCTCGTTCGCAGTCGTGAAAACCGCATGCTGGGCGGCGTCTGCGCCGGCCTGGCGAACTACTTCGGCATGGATGTAGCGCTTGTTCGCATCCTTGCCGTCGTACTCGCGTTCGCCGCCGGGACGGCGATCCTTGGCTACATCGTCGGCTGGATCATCATCCCGGAAGCCCGTCCGGACGAAGAAGTCGCCGGCGTTAGGCATGCCGACGCATCCGATCGCGCACCGATGATCATCGGCGCGATCCTCATCGTCGGCGGCGCGCTTTGGTTGTTGAGCTCGCTCCTTCCCTGGGTGCTCGATTTTCGCGGCATCGGTCCGCTGATCCTCGTCGGCATCGGGGTCCTGCTCGTGGTTCAGGGTTCCAAGCGTTGAGCGATAGAGGTCCGTTCTCTTCATGGGGACGGGTCGTTGCCGGCGCCGTGCTGATCGTCGTCGGCATCACTTGGCTGCTCCAGGCCGCCGGGATCATCGCCGTATCACTGGACGCGCTCGCGCCGTTGGCGCTGATCGTCATCGGCATCGGCCTGGTCATCGGCTCGCGTCGCGGCTCGTATCCCGTCCTAATCATCCTCGGTGTTGTGCTGACGGTTTTCCTCGCCGCTTCGTCGGAAGACGAGCTTTCCGCTTTCGGAGGTGAGCACTACGAGCAACCGACCGACTCTTCTCAGATACACCCGTACCGCTTGGGAGCCGGAACGTTGACCGTCGACCTTACGGCCTTGGATCTCGACTCCGAGACCTACGAAGTCGACGTGCGGGTAGGTACGGGACGGATCCGTGTCCTCGTGCCCGAGGACGTCCCCGTTCGCGTCGTTGCAAGTGCCGGCGCGGGTTCCCTGCGCGTGCTCGGTCAAACCTCCGCGGGCTTCAGTCCGGACCTCGATCGGGAGAGCCCCGACTTCGACGACGACGAGCCCCGAATCGACCTGCGCCTCCGGATCGGTGTCGGAACGATCACGGTCAACGAGCGCGAAAGCGTTCGGCCCGTAGGCAGGGTCTGGAACGAGATTGAGCCGCTTAGGCCGCAGCGCGTTCCCGATCCCCCGGCCGTTCCCGAATTTCCCGACGAGTTTCCCTTCGACAACAACGTGGATCGGTTCTAGATGCGCAACAGGCTCGCTTTGATCTCCGGAATCGCTTTCATCGTCCTCGGCGTCGTCTTCGCGGCCGACGCCCTTGACTGGATCGACGTATCGGCTCAGCTCGTGTTTCCGGTCGTGATGATCGCCATCGGTTTCGGCGTGGTCTTGGGCGCCCGAGGGCAGCGGCGCAAGGACGGGACACCGCCGGAAGCGCCACCGACCGCATCGCTAGAGGACGAACCGCCGTCAAGGGACGACGGCGAACCACCTAGCGAAAAATAGTTCGGATGCGTGTCGGATTGGTTGGTTGCGGCTTCATCGGACGCGTCCATTCCTGGGCCTTCTGGGCGTTACGGAAAGCGAACCTATTCGACGCGAGGATCACAGCCGTCCACGACTCCGATCCCGAGCGAGCGGCAGCGATCGCCGAACCACACGAGGCGGCCTCGCACGAGGACCTCGAGTCGCTTCTCGATGAAGTAGACGTCGTCTACGTGTGCAACCCGACGGCCGAGCACGCACGAGTGTGTGTCGCGGCGGCGGATCGGGGCGTTGCCGTCTTCTGCGAGAAACCGCTGGCTCCCGACATGCACAGAGCTCACCAGGTGGCGAACGTGCTCGGCCGGGTTCCCCATCGCGTGGGTCTCGTTCTGCGGACGGCTCCGGTCTTCAACCGGCTCTCGGAGCTGATCTCATCGGGACGATTCGGCCGCCTTATGGCCCTGACGTTGCGGGACGACCAGTTCTTCCCTATCCAGGGCCAGTACGCGTCCACATGGCGATCAGATAAGGACATAGCCGGCGGAGGCACGCTAATCGAGCACTCGATCCACGACATCGATCTGTTCCGATGGCTGCTCGGCGATCCGAACTCCGTTGCGTGCCGCACGGCTTCGTTCTTCGGCTATCCGGGCATCGAGGACCTGGCCGTCGCCACGTTCGATTTCGGTGGTGGCGTAACGGCGAATCTCACATCGGTTTGGCACCAGGTCATAACACGAACCTCAACTCGACGAGTCGAAGTGTTCTTCGAAGACGCCGTCGTTTGGACGGAGGACGACAACACCGGGCCCTTGCACGTAAGCACCTCGGCGGGGGACGAGGTGCTTACGTGCGCGCTACCGGAATGGGTCGACACGTTGCCCGTGCCGGCGGAGTCGCGAAGATCGCTGGGTCTTTATACCGAAGCGACCCGGCGTTTCCTGGAGGCCGTGGCCTCCAGGAAACCAACCGGATCGCCCGATGCGACAGATGCGATCGCCGCCCATGCGTTGGTCGACGCCGCTTACCGCTCGGCCGCATCAGAAGGTCGACCGGCGGACTGTCGCGACCTGAGATAGTTAACCGACCGTTACAAGCTCCCCCATGTGAATAGGGGACGGGATCATTACCTCTTCGAACCCGACGCTCCACAGGATCTCGTCCATCGCGTCGGAGATCCCTCCGGCGAGAACGTTTATGTCGGGCATCGTGTCGAGATCACCCAAGAGTCCAAATCCGAGTTTGCCGTCATAGGACATCGCTCCGACAGCGAGTCCCTGATTGCGAACCAGCGGTGCCTGTGGGTAAAGCTCGAGAAGCCTGCGTCCCAGTAAGTAGAGCGGGAACTGGGGGCCGGGCACGTTCGTCACGAGCAGATTGAACGACCGGTACCTGGACTGCAGCTGAGACATGCCCGCGACCGCCACCGGAGGCAGCACGCCGGACATCTTCGCGATCGCGTCTCCGGCCCTGACCTGACCCGACTCCTTTGCGGCGACCATGACCTCGTGGATCCGACGCAGTCGAACGATCGGGTCGCGAACGCTGACCGGCATGTTCACGACGAGCATGGCAACGCGGTTCCCGTACGAGTCGCTTTCTTCTGCGCTGCGTACAGATACGGGCACCATCACCTTCACGTCGTGCGGGTCGACTCCGCGATTGATCTGCCACCGGCGCAAGCCACCCGAGACAGCGGCGAGGATCGCGTCGTTGACCGAAGCGCCCACGGTTGTTTTCAGCGTCTTGACTTCGTCCAGGGACGAACGCGCGACCTGAAAGCGCCGCCCGGTACCGATGCGCGAGTTGATCTCCATCATGGGAGCCTGTCGAACCAGGGAGGCAGCCAGACCCAAAGCGCCGCCGGCCAGATCCGCGGCTTGCCGAATCGTGTCGCGCGGTTTGGTCAAGGCTCCGAGGATCCCTCGAGCAGCGCCAACGGATTCAGTTACTCGATCGCGAGCGGCGGAGGCCATCATCTCGAGCGTGCTCGGCGCCCGGGGACGGGCGTGTTCGACGTATGGCTCCTCACGCGGCTCCGGTGTCGCGTCGAGAAGGACCGAATGCAGGTCGGCGCCCGATATCCCGTCCCACAAACTGTGGTGCGTCTTGGACAGGATGGCGAAGCGATCATCGGTCAGCCCTTCGATGAGGATCATCTCCCACAAGGGTTGCGAGCGCTTCAGAGGCTGCGAGAGTAGAAAGCCGACGACATGCATCAAGTCGTCGTCTGTTCCGTCACCGGGAGCACGCATCCGATGCACGTGCCGATCGATTGCAAACGACGGATCGGGCACCCAGGCCGGACGGTGCGCGTTGAAGGGAACGGCGGCCAGGCGCTGCCTAAACCTTGGAACGAGATGCATTCGCTGATCGAGCATCTCGATCAGTTCCTTGTCCTCCGGCGCGGGACCTTCGTAGATCGCCAGAGAAGAGATGTGCATGGGCGTTCGCGGTCCCTCGAGATAAAGGAAGCTCGCGTCCAAAGCGGAAAGACGGTCTATCGACATCGGGGGCGTCCCTTCTTCTTAAGGAGTTGCTTCGGGCTTTGCGCGAGCTAGAACGCGTTACAGCGAACGGAAAGAGCCTCGTCCAGCGCTGGGTTATCTACGCCGGCGTCGGCGCATTCGATCATCGACGGCTCCGCCGGAAATGCGCCGAACCGAAGCGGATGAACGGATGCGATCAGAACCATTGCGTCCTGCCAGTTCGCACCGTGATCCTGCGAACGTTCGAGCACTCGAACGTTACTCATACCAACCTCCCCGTGGTGGTGAAGTCCGTTGAGCGGGCCGTCTTGAACTGCTCAACTCTCGGGAGTGAGAACTCCCGTCCCCATCCCGGCCGAATGGTCCATCGGAACCACCCCTCTCGGGAATGAATGCTGCTGAAGACCGATTGATACCAAGCATCACGTGTAATCACAAGGGCCTTAGACCAGCACAAACGTGTTGCGCCACTGCGTACCAGCGCAAACGTGATGTGAAGCTTTAGTTACAGATTGTCTCTTTGACGTAGATTCTCTGGGCACCGACGATGCATGTTGGTCGTTTGCAAAATGGAGCTAACCAATTTGGGGGGTACCGGATGGACCTGACGTGGAGCGCCGAGGAAGAGGAATTCCGGGAAGAAGTGCGGGGATGGCTCGAGGCCAATCTCCCCAAAGAGAACAAGGCTCTCGGCGAGGACGAATTCGACGACGACCCCGCGTCCTTCGAGTTCAGGCGCGATTGGCAGCGCAAGCTCGGCGAGGCCGGCTACCTGGCCATGCACTGGCCGACGGAATACGGCGGCGGCGGCCGCACTCTGGTCGAGCAGGTCATCTTCAACGAGGAGTACGCGAAGGCCAACGCTCCGCAGCCCGTGAACTCCCTCGGACTAAATCTCGTCGGCCCGACCCTCATGACCCACGGCACCGAAGAGCAGCGAGACCGTTTCCTCAAGAAGATCCTCACGGCCGAAGAGATCTGGTGCCAGGGTTACTCCGAGCCCAATGCCGGCTCCGACCTGGCTGGACTACAAACGAAGGCCGAGCTGGTCGGCGATGAGTTCGTCATCAACGGACAGAAGATCTGGACGACCCTGGCGCCCTTCGGCGATTGGATCTTCGTCCTGTGCCGGACCGACCCGGATGCGCCGAAGCACCAGGGGATCAGCTACATCCTCTGCGACATGCATCAGCCCGGCGTCGAGATGCGTCCGATAAAGCAGATGACTGGGACGTCCGGATTCGGAGAAGTTTTCTTCACCAACGCACGCACTCCCAAGGACATGCTCGTCGGAAACCTGAACGACGGATGGCGCGTCGCGATGACCACACTGATGTTCGAGCGCGGCGGGAACATCCTCGGGAGCGCCGTTCGTTTCCGCCGGATGATGAGCCAGCTCCGCGAACTCGCAGAGACCACCGCTATGAACGGTGGCCACGCGATAGACGACCCGGTTATCCGTCAGCGCCTCAGCCAGTTGCTCGTCGAGGTGGAACTGCTAAGACGCAACTCCGAGCGTGCGATGTCGCCGCTGCTGAAGGGAGAGTCACCGGGGCCGGAGTCCTCGATGGGCAAGCTGTACTGGTCGGAGTGGTATGTGCGGGCAACCGAGCTTGCTATGGAGATCCTCGGAGCGGACGGGCTGATCAACAGGCAGTCCAACACCTGGCTGCTCGAGTATCTGGCCGCCCGTGCTTCGACGATCTATACGGGCACTTCGGAGATCCAGCGCAACATCCTCGCGGAGCGCGTGCTTGGCCTGCCGCGAGGGGGGAGGAACTAATGGACTTCCGCCTCAACGAAGATCAGCAGGCGCTCCAAGCAGCAGCGCGTGATTTTCTCAAGAAGGAAGTGACCTCGACGGTCGTCCGCAGCGCCTTCGACTCTCCGGACGGAGACTCGCCGGAGCTGTACAAGAAGATGGCCGAGCTCGGCTGGATCGGCTTGGCCGTACCGGAGGAGTTCGGCGGTGTCGGCTACGGCATCATCGAACAAGCCGTCGTTTGTGAGCAGCTCGGTTACTTCAACGCCCCGGGACCATATTTCGCGACCGCGTGCATGACCGTGCCGGTGCTCCTCGCACTCGGCGCGACCGATCTGCTGCCGCCACTCCTCGATGGCTCCGTTCGTGCCGCCGCGGGGATGACCGTCGAGAAGGTGGTCGATGCGCAGCTCGCCGACGCCTTCCTACTCGTCCAGGACGGGAAGGCGACTTGGTACGAGCGCGATGAATTCGAAGCGACACAGATCCCTTCCCTGGACGGAACGCGGCGGATCGCGTCGGTCAAACTGACCGGGAAAGGTCGCGACCTCGGATCGTCGGAGGCGATCGACATGTCGTTCGAACCCGGTCCGGCTACGGCTTGGGACGCCGTCATCGCTTTGCTGTGCGCCGAGATGGTCGGCGGCATGCAATGGGCGCTCGACACAACGGTTCAATACGTGAAGGACCGCGAAGCCTTCGGCCGTCCGATCGGGGTCTTCCAGGCCGTCCAGCACAAGGCCGCAGACATGCTCGTCCACACGGAGACCTCACGCTCGGCCGCGTACTACGCAGCGTATGCAGCGGCCAACGGCCTGCCCGACGGGCGCTTCGCGGCTTCGGTTGCCAAGGCGTACTGCTCCGATGCGGCCCATGCGGTGACCGGCGAGTGCATCCAACTGCACGGGGGTATCGGATTCACGTGGGAGCACGATGCGCACCTGTACTTCAAGCGAGCGGTGACCAACCGCGTGGTCGCGGGCAACGCCGCCGTGCACCGCGAGCGTGCACTGGAACTAGACCCGGCGAAATAGCGCACCCGACTAGGGAGGATCCATGAGAAAGCTGCTGGTTCTGTTCGTTATTGCGGTCGTGGCCTTCGGAGCCGTCGCATGTTCGGAGGACGATCCGACCCTCGGCGTGGACGCTACCGACGATGCCACTGAAGACATCTCCGCCGAAGGGAGCCCGGGAGTCCCGTTGGGCGAGGACACCATCGATGCGCAGGTAACGATCGTCGACTTCGCGTACGAGCCGAATGAGTTCACGGCCACCGCCGGCGAGCCGGTGAAGTGGTTGAACACCGGCGACCAGCCGCACACGGTCACCTTCGACGACGACGCCATCGTGGACTCCGACAATCTCGAATCAGGTGGCGAGTTCAGTGCAACATTCGAGGACGCCGGTGAGTTCACCTACTTCTGCACGATCCACGGCAAGGATCGGATGTCCGGGACGATCACCGTCGAATAGATCGATCGGTGTCAGCTTCGCTGACCCGATCGGTGCTGCCGCCTCGCTTCGCTCCGCGGTGCGCGACGTTTAGCTTCGGTGACCAGCGGAAACTCCTTCTCTAAGTAGTAAGGGAGGAGGAAAAGTCTGATGCGAAGACTTCTGATCGTCATCGCGGCTGTAACAGTGTCCCTAGGCGCTGTTGCCTGCGGTGAAGCGGCCGACGATGCGAGTGATGTGGCTGAGGACGCGGCCGATGCAGTGGAAGATGCGGCCGACCGCGCCGAGGACGTGGTCAACGACCGCAACGTCACGATCAGGGACAACAAATACGACCCCTCGTCGCGAACGATATCGGTGGGAACCGAGATCACCTGGGTCAACCGCGGCGAAAATCCGCACACCGTGACGTCCGATAACGATGTCTTCGAAACGGACGAAAACCTTGGCACCGACGAAGAGTTCAGCCATCGCTTCACTCAGGCCGGGACCTACGACTATCACTGCGAGCTGCACGGCGCGGACGTGATGTCGGGAACGATCGTCGTCGAATAGTCAGACAGAGACGCTAACGCGCGTCGGACTGAACCTCTAGTTCGGCGCGCGCGGCGTCGAGATCTTCGTCTTCGAACACGATGGAGACCAGCGTTTTCCCGCTGGCATCGACGCGCAAGACAACCAGGAACACAGCTTCGAAGCCCTCGACATGCCAGGTTTGACGGCAAAGCGCTGAGTTGTCGCCTCGCGTTTCCAGAACCTCGGTGTCAGCGCGCTCCCATTGCAGTTCCGCAGTGGCGCGCGCTTGCTCTATGGCCTCGCGTTTCCCAAGTGTCAACTGAAGACCTGAGCGGCGATCCTCAAACGAAAACTCGTCGGCGAGCACATCCGCATACGTGGCCATGTCTCCGGAAAGCCACGCATCCGTCCCATGCCGCAGCCCTGCGACGGCCATGTTTTCGGTACTCATGGTTGCCCGGACTGAGCTTCTAGCTCGGCTCGGGCAGCATCGAGGTCTTCCTCGTCGAACGTCATGGCGGCCACGGCCTTTCCCCCCGCGTCGACCCGCCCGACAAGGAGGATCACAACCTCAAAGCCGCCAACCTTCCAGGTTTGACGGTAGAGGGCCGTGTGATCGCCTCGCGTCTCCAGGACCTCTAGCTCGTAGCGCTCCAGGCCGAGATCCGCGATCACTCGGGTGTGCTCGAGGTACTCACGTTTCCCACGGGTAGTCGACTGCAAGCCTTTTCGATGGTCCTCATAGAAGAAATCTTCGGCGAGCTCGTCCGCATAGCCCTGGATGTCCCCGGCAACCAGCGCATCGGCTGTGCGCCGCATCACTCGGACGGCTGAGTTCTCAGCGCTCATGATTGCGCCGCTTGAGCTTCTAGCTCGCTGCGGGCAGCCTCAAGGTCGTCCTCGTCGAACAATGCGAGAGCAAGCCATCTTCCGTCGTCATCAACGGTCACTACTTGTAGAAACGCCACCTCGAATCCGGTGCCGCGCCAAGTCTGGCGGAAAAGCGCCGTTCGATCGCATCGAGTGTCCAAGACGTCGCTGTCGATTTGCTCGAGGCCGAGTTCCATGACGACCCGCGCGTTCTCGACGGACTCACGCTTTCCATGGGTTGAGCGCATGACTGATCGATGGTCCTCGACCCGGAACTCCTCGGCTAAAAGTTCGGCATAAGCGTCGAAGTCACGACCAAGCGTTATGTCAATCCCGAGCGCGATAGACCGAACCGCGGAATTCTCGCTCTTCACGGTTGCGGGGCGAAAGCCAGCAGATCGGCGTAGCTCGCGATGTCGCCGGCAACCAGCGCGTCGGAGCCGCGCCTCACATTCAGGATCGCGGAGTTCTCTGAGCTCATGACGCAAGGCTATTGCTTTGGCCTTCCGGACAGTAGGCCGACTCGGGGAGCTCGAAGGCACGTCTCGAAGCAGGTTCGGAGAGGGTCGGTACCTGGGAGGCGGCACCGACCCTCTTCCGTCCCACTACGTCATGTACCTAGTGACCCACCCGCGCTTGCGCAGCATGTTGAACATCGATCGCGCGAACAGCAGTCCGAGCGCGATGTACAACCCGTCCAGCGCGAACGCGATTCCGAGGCTGCCCCACGGCGGCGAGCCGCCCGCGATGACCGTCCTCATCGCTTCGAACACCCTCGTGGTCGGCAGAGCCGTCGCGATCGCTTGCGCCCAACCCGGCAGAGCGCTAACCGGATAGAACACCGCCGAGATCGGCATAAGCAGCACGGCCAGACCCCAGGCCAGGATGTCCGCACCCGGGCCGAACCGAAGGATGATCCCGATCACGAGCATCCCCACCGCGACACCGAACAGCATCAGGGCGAGCATGAACACGGCCAGGATCAGGCCCATGTCGATCGCCACGAAGTGGAACAGCGTCCAGGCGATCGTGGCCATGATCGTCCAGCCGATCAGCACCTTCGTCAGCGACCAAGCCACTGCTCCGGCCAGGTACTCGATGGGACGGAGCGGCGATACCATCAGGTTCAGCACGTTGTGCGTCCACGACGTGTCGTCGAGGAACGTCACGCCGATCCCGAGGTTCGACCGGAACACCAGGTCCCAAAGCAGCACTCCACCCAGCAGGAACCCGAAGGCCTGCGGGATGTCGGTGCCCTGCTGCACGAAGTACCGCGTGAGCAGACCCCACAGCAGCAGGTCCATGGCGGGCCAGAACAGCATGTCCACCAATCCCGGCGGCGAATGGCTCAGCTCGTACGCGTGTCGCTTGTACAGCGACCAGATGCGCCGGGCCGAGCGCGTTACGCCCGCGTCCGGCGCGTAGCTATCTCGTTCGCGTACCGCTACCTGTGTCATTTTCGATCTCTCCTTATGTCGTTGATCCGTTCCGCACCTCGGATGCGATGTGCAGGAACGTCTTCTCCATGTCATCCGTGCCGTACTTCGCGCCGATCTCCGTCGGCGAGCCGTCGGCAACCACCTGTCCGGCCGCCAGGAACACAACACGTCGGCACAACCGCTCGATGTCGGCCATGTTGTGCGAGGTCACCAGCAGCGTGAACCCCCCCTTGGCGTGCTCCTCCCGGATCACGGCGCGTACGCGCTCCGATACCTCCGGGTCGAGCGAGGCCGTCGGCTCGTCCAACACGAGCAGCCGCGGCTCGCTCATGAGCGACTTACACAGACCGACCA
This sequence comes from uncultured Actinomycetes bacterium, assembly GCA_963766295.1. GTDB lineage: Bacteria > Actinomycetota > JAICYB01 > JAICYB01 > JAICYB01 > JBBDRJ01. Next base: position 802,473 of record CAVXYW010000001.1, read on the forward strand.
GCGTCCGCTGACCGCTCGAAAGCTGCGAAGCGTAACGCTCGAGGAACTCGTGCACGTGCAGCCGCTCGATCAAGTTCTCGACCTGGTGCCGGCTCGAGCCGTACAGGGTGCGGAAGACGTCCAGGATCTCCCGGACGCGCACCTTGTACGGCATCCCGACGTACGCCGCCGTGAAGTTCGTCTGCTCGAGCGCGGCCGTTCGCTCCTCGGGGAGCGGATGGCCGAGCAGCGTGACGTGACCCTCATCGGGCTCCGTTACGCCGAGCAGCATCATCAGCGTCGTCGTCTTGCCGGCGCCGTTGGGACCCAGGAGGGCGCAAACGTCGCCCTCCTCGACCCGCAGATCGACACCGTTCACTGCGTATGTGAATTGCTCTGTTTTGACCGCGCCTTCGCGGCGGTCCTTCCTGCTTGTCTTGTTCTTGAAGCGTTTGCGCAGGCCAACTGCATCAATGGCAAGCGTCATTTGTGCCCTCCTTTGTTCGTTTTCCCTCTCCGTTTTGCTGCTTACGCCAACGAGGCGGCGCACGGATCCCGATTTGGGGGAAAAGAAAACCGCGCAGGCTTGCATGCGGTCCCCAGGCGGGGTCCGTCGGCCGGCGCGGTGGCGTTACCTATAACAAGACGTCGCGAAGCTTAACACGCTCGCGGAGGAGTTTGTCTATTTGAACGCGATTCGCGGCGGAAATTCTGCGATTGATAGCGTTTCGCGCATGCCAATCACCTTCGAGAACTACGACGAACGCGTCGCGGATGCGCTGATGAACGCGCCGACGCACATGGCTTTGCCCGATTTTCTGGGTGTCTCGTTCACGGAAGCCGGGCCCGGGAAGCTCGTAGCGGAGATGGAAGTCCGTCCCGACCTCCTCACGATGTTCGGCAACCTCCACGGGGGAGTGATCTCTGTCCTCGTCGACCACGTGCTCGGCTCGGTCATGTACCCGGTGATGCCGCGTGGGTGGTGGGCGGCCACGACGGAGTTCAAGCTCAATCTGCTGGCGCCCGTGAAGGACGGGCGCCTGAGGGCCGAGGCGGACATCATCGCCATGACCAGGCGCACCAGCGTCGTCCGGATCGACGTCACGAATGGAGAGCGATTGGTCTGCGTCGCGCAGGGTACTTGTCTTCTACAGGAGCCAAGACCCAAGGAGGGCTGACGAATGGACCTTCTCGACCTCTACGACCGAGGCAGCGCCTGGGCCGCAACGAAGATCGCGGGGGCCAAAGGCAAGCTCGACTCACCGACCGAGTGCGAGGAGTGGAGTGCTCGTGACCTCGTGAACCACCTGCTCGACGGGGCCAAGTACTTCGCAGGAGCGGCGCAGGGTAAGAAGGTCGATCCGCCGAACCCCGATCCGCCGAACCTCTTGGACGGAAACGACCCGGTCAGCGCCTTCGAGGAAGGACGCCGGGAGATCCTCGAGGCTTTCGAAGACCCGAAGGTGCTCGAGGAGAAGGGCGTAACTCTCGGCATCGCCTTCGCGGACAGCCTCATCCACGGGTGGGACCTCGCAAAGGGAACCGGCCAGGAAACGAAGATGCCCGAGGACCTCGCGGAGGCCGCGTTCCAGATGCTGGACGGACGTCTGACCGATGACAACCGAAAAGGTGCGTTCGAACCACCGGTCGATACCGGAGAACGCGAGCGCCCAGGAGAAGCTGCTCGCCTACGTAGGCCGCGACCCGAACTAGCCGTACTGCGCGAGCGTTTGCTCGAGCCTGCCGAGGCTGTCGTGCAGGCCGCCCGGCCGGCTAACTGCGAGCCACGCCGCGTGCTGCATTTCGATCGCTTCGGACAGATCTGCGCGTAGCTCTTTGTCGTCCGGACGGTCGGCGTCGATGTGACGCAACATCCGGTAGACGCCGTGTCGAGCTAGACGGGCGGCGGCGATCAGTTCGTCGTTAAGGATTGGAAGCGTTTGATCGAGGACGTCGATCACCGCATTGCATTTGGACGCGTCGATCTGGCCGAAGGACGTTGTGGATCTCGGGACCAGTCCACGGAAGATCGGGCTCCCGTTGAAGGCCAGCTGACCGGTCTTTGCCCACAGGCGGCCGATGCGATCGATCGACGAGCCGAGCGGTTGTTCGAAGACGAACTTGTCGACGACCTTTGCGACATCGAGATTTCGATTGGCGTCGAGGCACCAGCTCACGGCGCCGCCGTAGACGATCGGCGGAAAGCTGACGATCGGCGGCTGGTGATGTCCGTTGTCGCCCCAGTCGGTGATGAGGTAACCCTTCGCGCCGAACTCTTTTCCCTGCACCGCTGCATCGAGCAGGTTGCCGTATGCGTTGTCGATACGGCCGATGAGTGAGTTCCACGTCGCCGTTCCCGGCGCTATCTCGACGGGCATGTCGATGCCGGCGAGCGCTTCCATCTGCGCTCTGAACCCGTCGAGGGGATCGTGGTCGAGTTGCGCGAGGGTCTGGAGTGCCTGCTCCGGAACTTGCGCGCGTAACTCCTCCGGCCACACTTGCTCGTAATGCCAGGGCAGTGCAGTTACTCCGTCCGGCAGCACTTTCGCGGCAAGAGCGGGGTCCTCGCGAAGGATGTCGCCCCAGACGAGGACCTCGTAGCCGTTCTTTACCAGCGGCCCGGCGATGCGCTCGAGATGCTCGAGGTAGACCTCGGTCTTCCCGCGCCGCTCGACTTCGGATCTACTGACGCCTTGTCCGAGATCGAACGGTTCGTCGCAGCCGATGTTCACTCGATTGCTGGAGAAGTTCACGAGCAGCTCGTTGAAGAGATCTCCGACGAACCGAGCATTCTCCGCGGTCGGGGCAAGGGTCCATGGAGGGAGATCGGCGCCCCACGGAGCTTTGCTGCCGTCGGGGCACTCCGCCCGGCTCCGGTAGGCGTCGAGCATCAGCCACCGGTTCATATGACCGAAGCAGTTCTGATTCGGGACGAGATCGATGCCGCGATCGATGCACAACTTGTCCAGCCACCGGATGTCGTCCGCCGTCATCGGCGACGCGTCGCGCCACACGACCTTGTGGTCCCGGAATGCGAAGGTGTGCTCGGTATAGAGCTGGAGCTCGTTGATGCGGACAAGCGTGAGAAGGTCGACGATCCGCTCGAGCGTTTCGCGCGTGGGGACGCGGTCTCGGCTGATGTCGAGCATGTAGGAGCGGACGGGAAAATCCGGCCAATCGCGCGCGCGAAGTCCGGGCAGTGTTCCGGTCGATTGAGACCGGACCTGATCGAGGAGACTTCGTCCGTAGCGCAGGCCGGCATCGTCCGCGTATTCGATCCGGATACCGCTGCCGTCGATCGTTAGCTCAAACCCTTGAGGTGGAAGAGATCTTGATTGACTTTCGGTCGGTGTCCCGTTGATGGACGCACCCTCAGCTCCGAGTTCGAGCTGGCGCGGGTTCGGAACGAGTACGAGCTCGCCAGTTGGATCTCGCGAATCGGTCACGGAGCGTCGGCGAGCTTTTCTCTTACCGCTTGTGCGAAGTTCTCGCCGTAGCTGACTCCTTCTTCGTAGCCACCCTCACCCCAGGGATGCGGAAGGTATCCGTGCCACGGCGCGATACCCGCAAGCAGGACGCGGTCGTGACGCGCCGCGGATATCTCTTTCCCAAGGGCGTGGAAGGCCTCGCCCGGTATCGACACAACTCGAACATCCCCGATCGACCACTCGGTGAAGTCGACCTCCATCGTCCCCTCGCCCCAAAGCGTGGCCAACCCGGTGCCGCCGACCGGGGCTGCGACCGTCTCATGACGCAGGACGGTTAGCTCGTCGTCCAAGGGCTCGGTGTCTTCGAGCGCTGCGGCAACTACGCCAGCCATTCGCTTTCCGAACGCGACCGTCTCTTCATAAGAAGCGAACGGGTCGTAAGGCTCGTCCGGCTTGCCGCTCGGAGGGAGGGGATTGATGTCCCCGAGCGAGCCCGTTAGTTCGATCGCGGTTCCTCCGGTGAGCTCCTCCAGCTCCAAACGGAAAGGCCCGACCCAATCCGTCGCGACTTTCATCCAGCCGGGACCGAGCAGTACGGGATGGATACCGAGATTCGCCAGAACGCCGAGACATTCGTGTTCGTCGCGCACCTCGAGCACGGAGATCCACGGATCCTCGAACGGCAACAGCCGGCGGTTGAACGCGAACCCGTCCGGCAGAGGGGCCCGCCCGTAGAGCACGGTCGCCTCTTGGCTCGAGTCGCGTGCTGTGCTCGCCGCCCAGAGGCAGCCCTTGTGCAGCGTGTCGAGGAAGCCGTCCGGCATCGGCCAGCCGATCGCATCGCTGCCGCTTATGCCGCTCGGCCCGGAGTGAGTGTGCGTGCTCGAGATGATCACGTTGGCGGGGTCGATCTTCAGATCTTTCGCGATGGCATCCCTTATGGGGGTCGCGACATCACGCGACATCCCGAGCAGGTCGCAAACCACCAGGCACAGGCCGGTCGTGCCGTCGTCCAGAACGACCGCCCGCGCTTCGAGGTCCTCATGTACTTCCTTGGCGGCCTCGGTCCGTCCGCCGAACCCGGCGAGCCATACCGGCGGCTTCGGCGTGATCGGCGCGACGCCGAAGCCGGCTCTCAAAGCTTCACAGTCTTTCCTGTGCGAGCCGATTCGTAGGCTGCGCAGACGATGGCGAGCGCGGCTCTGCCGTCGGATCCGGTTGCGGGCTGTGTCGCGCCTTCTCCTCGGACGGAGGTGATGAAGTCCGCAAATGGATTCGACGCGTCGGTGGGTAGATCGAGTTCCTCGCTTCTTCCGTTCGCCGGACGAAACTTCAGCGGAGCGCGCGCGTCGGCGTGAAGGGAGCCTTCCGTACCGAAGACCGTTAGACCGAAATCGGGTGCCGGACGTGCAACCCAGCTCGCATGCAGGCTGCCGATCGCGCCGTCCTTGAACTTGATTGCCACTTGGGCGGCATCTTCGGCCGGTTCGGGTCCGAGAGTCACGGCCGTCACCTCTTCGGCTTCGAGTCCGGTAACGAAACGGACGAGATCCAGCGCATGGATGCCGAGATCGATAAGCGCACCGCCGCCCGAGAGTTTGGTGTCGAAGAACCACGTCGCGTCGGGAGCCCAGCCTTTCGGTCCCGCATGACCGAAGGCGGCGCGAACACCGACGAGTTTGCCGAGCCGCGGAATCGCATCACGCGCTGCGATCGCCAGGGGCAGGTACCTGACGTTGTGCGCGACGTGCAGCACGACACCGTTCGCTTCGGCTGCGTCGATCATCGCGTCGGCTTCGTCCACTGTGCAGGCGATCGGCTTCTCGACCAACACGTGCTTTCCCGCTTTTGCCGCTGCTACTGCTTGCTCGCGGTGCAGCGAGTTGGGGGAGCAGATGTCAACGACGTCGACGTCGTCGCGGTTGATGACTTTCCGCCAATCGTCGGTGACGATCGCCGGTGCCCCGCCGGCTTCCTGAGCCGCAGCTTCCGCCGACCCCATCGAGCGCGAAGCGAAGGCTGTGAGCTCGACGCCGTCCATCTGCGTGAACGCCGGTACATGGGTACGTCGCGCGATCGCGCCGCATCCGACGACGGCGATCCGGGTCACAGCAAGTGAGAAGCGACTTTGCCGACGGCGGTTGCGACGTCCTCGCAGTCGGCCGCTTCGTACGCGACGCCGACTCCGATGGTGAACGAGCGCGCAACGAGCGCCTCCGTGCGCGGGCACATGCCCATCTCGTAGGTGACGTCGGTCGGATGCTCCGCGCAATGCCACGGACCGCCCTTGTTGGTTGCGGTCCGTTTGGCGAGGATCGAAGGCGTCGTGTAAACGGGTTTGCCGTTGTAGACCTGCGCGCAGGGAACACCCTCAGCGAACAGCGCCTTGATGAACGGCCGGGCAAGGTCCTTGTCCGGAAGGAACCACGTGATCGTCGACCCGCCGTCGCCCTCTGGATCGTGTGAGCCGCGCACCTCGAGACCCGGGACTTCGCCGAGGGTGTCGATGATCTTCCTGCGGTTCGCACGGAAGCGTTCGATGATCGACGGAAGTTTCTTCAGCTGTTCGAGCGCGATCGCTCCGGCGATCTCGGTCATGCGCAAGTTTTCGCCGCAGAACGGCTCGGACAGTTCCTCTCCGCGCTCGGAGCCGTAGCTTGTCACGAACTGACCGCCCTGGTCGGAGAATCGCGAAGCCCGAACGTGCAGCTGCTCGTCGTTGGTGACGAGCGCACCGCCTTCGCCCGAGGTCACGTTCTTCTCGAGCTGCAAGGAGAACGCGCCGCAATCACCGATCGTCCCGAGGGCTTTCCCTTTGTAGGACGAGCCGATGGCCTGGCAGGCGTCCTCGATCACGGCCACGCCGTGTTTGCGAGCCACCGCCATGAGCGCGTCCATGTCGCAGCCCTGGTTCTCGAGCTGGACGGGCATGATCGCCGTCGTGCGCGGCGTGATCTTGGTTTCGACGTCTCCCGGGTCGGCTCCCAATGAGTTGTCGATCTCGCAGAAGATCGGGACGGCGCCCGCGGCTACCACGGCATTGACGGTGGCGATGAATGTGTAACAGGGGACGATCACTTCGTCTCCGCAGCCCACACCGAGGGCGGCAAGTCCGGCGCGAAGGGCGGCCGTGCCGCTCGATAGGCCTACCGCGTAGGGGACCGAGAGTTGCTCCCTGAGCAGACCCTCGAAGGCTTCGGTTTTGTTGAGGAGATTGGGCCCGTAGTAGCGGAACAGCGAACGGGACTCGAGGACTTCGATCGCGGCGGCGCGCTCCTCCTCGCCGAAAACGGAGAGTCCCCGCCCCATCGGGAGCCGCTTGGCGCGGACCGGTGTGCCGCCGTCGATAGCCAGTTTGTCGGTCATTCCTGTCCTTTACGTAGCCCATCACAAGGAGGCGCTAACGCGCCATCTGCGATCATCTAGACCAAACGCGTTTCCCGCCAATGTATGTGGCTCGCACGCGCAGGTCCTCACCGACCACGACGAAATCGGCCGGTGCGCCCGGTTCCAATCGACCGATCGGGACGCGTAGCAGCTCGGCCGGCGTCAGAGTCGCGGCCTGCAAAGCGTCACCAACATCAACCCCCGCGGCGACACACTCGCGAACGCCGTCACCGAGAGATGCGAATGCGCCGGCCAGTGTTCCGTCCTTCAGCCGTGCTGCGCTTCCGGAGCCACTCGCGCTTTTCGATCTTTGGGCGCCGGCAACGACATCCGATACCAACACAACGCGGCCCGGTCCTTTTATGCGGAACGCGATGGCGAGCGTCGCCGGATGGACATGTATTCCGTCGGCTATGAGGCCGGCGACCACTCGTTGGTCGCCGAGCACGGCGCCGACGATGCCGGGCTCGCGATGGTGAAGCGGACGCATCGCATTGAACAGATGGGTGGCCATAGTTGCGCCGGCGTCGATGGCCATCTGTGCCTCCGCAAAGGAGGCGTCGGAATGGCCGATCGACGCGATCGCACCAACACTGCGCACGTACTTGATCGTGTCGATGGCGCCGGGAAGCTCGGGAGCAAGAGTCACGATGCGAACGAGTCCCTTGTGGCGTTCGAGGCTGCGCACGAGGGCCGTCTCCTTCGGCGCTTCGAGCGCAGCCTCGACGTGGGCACCTTTGCGCACCTTAGAGATCCACGGCCCCTCGAGATGGACGCCGAGGACGCGGGCGCCCTCGGTGCCGGCGCGTGCAACTTCGGCCACACAATCGAGCGCCGCCAGCCGCTCGTGCTCGCTCGACGACACGATCGTCGGGCACCAGGCGGTCACGCCGTGCATCGGGAGCTCCTTCGCGATGCCCCGGATCGCGTCGCTGGATGCACCAAGCACGTCATGGCGTCCCAGCCCGTTCACCTGGAGGTCGATGAAGCCGGGGATGACCGTTCCGGGGAGCTCGATGGTGGCTCCGGTAGACCGTCCGGGAGGCCCGACGCTGACGATCCGGCCTTCCTCGACACGAACCTCGGCACCGGCCAGGGTGTTTCTGGGAGTGACGACGCGGGTGCAGCGGTAGATCTGTTCGGGCATGGATTTCCAGAGTCAACCAGCAGATAGGTACAGTTGTCACACGAAGGCGCAGGAGATTACAGCTGGGCGCATATCCATGGCACTAAGGGCTAGACGACGGACGCCGACTTCGGCGGAATCCGACGGCTTTGTCGTGCCGTCAGCCGAGGAGATCCTGTCCGAAGCAACCAAGCCGCGCCACCACCTGCGGATCGCGTTGATATCGGCCGGCACGCTGATCGTCCTGCTTCTGGTCGGCGCCTACATCTACGACAAGACGAGCTCCTCTCATCTCATGCCCGGCACGCGCATCGGCGGCCTTCTTATCGGCAGCCGAACGGTCGACGAGGCGGAGAGCGTGCTGCACGACGAGTTCGTCGAACCGCTTCGCGAACCGGTTGAGATAGTTGCTCCAGATTTCAGCGAGCGCATAACGCCGTGGAACCTGGGACTCCGCTTGGAAGTGCGTGACTTCGTAAGCGACACGTTGGAGCGTCAGCGCGATCTGCCTGTCGTCGAACGCGTTTGGCATCGCATCTTCGGCGTGGACGGCGACGTATCGCTTGCTCCGGAGATAGACGACGACGTACTCGATTCCTACATGGCGCGCGTCGATCCGATCATCGATCGCGCTCCCGAGGACGCGCGCATGGAGCTGACCGGTGACTCCTTGAAAGTGATCCCGCACAAGCTCGGCCGGGACATGCGCGCGCGTGAAGGCGAGAAGGCCATCATTCGCGCATTGAGCACCGGTCAATCGAAGATCGAGCTTCCCGTCGTCACAACGGAACCGGCTCTGAAGGCCGACGCCTTCACCAAGGTGTTGGTCGTGAACACGAGTGCAAATAGCCTGGCCTTCTACCGGGACGGCAAGGTTTCAAAGACGTACAGCGTTGCCACGGGCACCGGCGGTTTCCCGACGCCACACGGCCAGTTCCGGATCACGGCCAAGCGCAGGAACCCGACGTGGGTGAACCCGGGAGCCGATTGGGCGAAGGACATGCCGCCGTCCATCGGTCCCGGACCGAACAACCCTCTCGGCACCCGTGCGCTGAACCTGAACGCCAGCGGCATACGGATCCACGGGACGCCGAACGACGAATCGATCGGGACGAATGCATCCCACGGTTGCATCCGCATGCACATGCACGAGGTCGAAGAGTTGTTCGAACAAGTGGACGTCGGGACGCCCGTCCTGATCGTCGGCTAGCTACAAAACTGCCTCGGCCAGCCTCTCGATCTGCTCAGGGTCCGCCGCCGCGCCCGAGAAGTTGAACTCGTCGTACCCGGCGTCCCGGTAAAACTCCAACATTCGCTTGCATCCCTTGGCCGTCCTCGGCATCGCACCGATCGCGGCGGCGCCCAGCTCCGGGAAGAAGTTGTCGTAGTAGGCGTTGATGTTGCGCTCGGCCTCCTCGTCGTCACCGAGCGAGAAGTACGTTGCGCCGATGAGGCGCGGCTCGCCGTCCCGGCTCTCGGCTTTCCACGCCTCACGCAGCGAAGCGATGATCGGGTCGACCATCTCCGGTGTTCCGACGGCCATGTAACCGTCGCCCCACCTCGCGATGCGCCGAACGGTCCGTAGGGAATTCGTCAGCGTGCCGAAATAGATGGGAACGCGCCCGCGAACGGGTGGCGGACAGACGTCCCGCAAGCCACCTTCCGGCGGGGGCTCGCCACGCCAGAGCGCGTGCATGGTCGCGAGCATCGTGTCGAATCGATCGCCGCGATTGTCGAATCGCGTTCCGGTCGCTATGAAATCGTCGGGTCGCATGCCGGCTCCCATGCCCAGCACGAAACGTCCTCCGGAGATGCGGTCGAGCGTTGCCGCCTGCTTGGCCAGCAGCACGGTCTCCCGCGCCGGTGCGACCAGCACCGAGGACAGCAATCGAACGCTCTGCGTAACGCCGGCGACGGCGCCGAGCGTCACGAGCTCTTCGTAAGCCGGATAGACGGTTCGTCCGATCACGCCGACGGATGCGAATCCATATTCTTCGGCCTTGCGTGCCCACTCGAGCAACGAGTCCCCGGCGATACCGGGGGCCGCATTGGGTACGACGATCCCGATGTCCATCTAAAGCTTTACCCCGAGCAACTTCCCGAGCGCCGCGACCGGTGCGCTAAGCGCCGCGGCGAAACGAAGGAAGGCCCCGGCGGCCTGCGTCTCGCTACGGAACTCGCGCGCGAACATCGCCGCCACGATCGGGTTACGCGGCAGCCCATTTCGGGCGAGCTTTCCGTCGCGGCCTAATCCATACAGAACCTCGAACATCTCCTCGGACCGCAACGCCGGACGCAACTCGATCGTGAGGTGGGCATCCTCCGCCGTCGGATTCTTGAAAACGTGCGGAACTCCCGGCGGTACCGAGATCGTTTCTCCCGGCGAGCCGTCAGATTCTTTTCCGGAGACCGTGAAGTGCGGCGTCCCCGAGTGGATGATGAATCGCTCTTCCTGGCTCGGGTGCACGTGCAGAGTCGGGACGAACCCACCCGGCCACATCACGAAGTCCATCTGAAGAAATTCGCCGCCGGTGTCCTCGCGAGTTTGGAGGAACGTGATGCGTTGCTTGGTAACGGGATCGGAGATGACTTCGCCGGTGCGTGCCATTAGGCCTTTAGGAACTCGATGATCTTGGGGTTGACCTCGTCCGGCTTCTCGAGATGCATGAAGTGCCCGGCTCCCTCGACGAAAACGTACTCACCGCCGGGTCCGAGCGCGCCGGCCAGTGCCTTCTCGTCGATCAGGTCGATCCCCATGCACCCGTCCGTCGTGCCGTGGAAGTAGAGCATCGGGATGGGCAGCGGCCCGCCTGTGATCTGGGCCGCTTCGCCGTCGGGGGCCGTCCGAGCGTGGAATGAGTCGCGGTAGTAGCCCATCGCCACCTGGCCCCCATCGGCGGCGAAAACGTCCTTGAGGCCGCGCATGAACGCCTCGCCCGGATCGAAACCGGGTGACCAGTCGGCCCACAGGCGGTCGATGATCGCGAAGTCTCCTGTCGGGAAGGCGATATCGGATATGGGCGTCCCGAAGAACCAGATGTACCAGGACCGCTTCCACTGTTCGGGGCTATTCAGGTAAGACCCAGCGAGTGCAGGTGACGGCGGCACGGCCATCGTCACGCAGCGCTTGAACCGGTCCGGTTTGTGCGGCACCGCGGCGTGTACGGCACCTGCGCCCCAATCGCTTCCGATGATGTAGGCATCACCGTCGCCGGCTAGTGCATCGGTCAGCGCGATGGCATCGATCGCCATCGACTGCGTGTGGTACTTCCCGTCCGGGGACGGCCCCGTCGGTGTGTAACCGCGCATCCACGGCGCGACGCGCGTGATAGCCCTCTTTGGCAAGGTCGGCCAGCAGCGGCTCCCACGTCGGAGCATGGTCGGGGAATCCGTGCAGGCAAAGGACGAGCGGCCCGTGGACCGGACCGGCATCCAGATATGCGAAATCGACCCCATTGGCCGTGACCCGTTTGACCACGGCCAGAGTCTGGCACCTGCCAGGATGTGGCTCCAACTGGAGATCTGGCCCGGAATCGTCCACCGAAGAAGGAACGCAAAAGGAGCCGAGATGTCGACGATCACTCTCGAAAAACCGCGCGAAGGCGTCACTCTGCTCACGCTGAACCGTCCGGAGTCGCTCAACGCGATGAATCACGAGCTCGTCGCCGATGTCCACAACGCTCTGGACGAGCTCGACGCCGATCATTCGTGCCGAGTCGTCGTCCTAACGGGTGCGGGACGCGCTTTCTGTGCCGGCCTCGACCTGAAGGGATCGGGTGCAGCGCCGAACACCGACGGTGTCGGACGGCCGCAGGCCGGCATGTTGTCCCAACAACACATCGCATCGCTCTACACGCACATGCGTCAGGTGCGGAAGCCGATCATCGCGGCCGTTAATGGTGCAGCCGCCGGCGGGGGACTGGCCTTCGCGCTCGCGAGCGACATCCGCGTGGCGGCCACCTCGGCCAAGTTCAACGTGGCCTTCGTGAAGATCGGCCTTTCCGGCTGCGACGTCGGCGTCAGCTACCTGCTGCCCCGCCTGATCGGAGCCTCCAAGGCTTTCGAGATGATGCTGACGGGACGATTCGTGCTCGCCGACGAGGCCGAAAGGATCGGCCTGGTCTCACGGGTCGTCGGAGACGGCCAGGTCGTGGACGCCGCGATGGAGATCGCCGATCAGATCATCGGGAACTCGCCGTTCGGGGTCTGGATGACCAAGGAAGTGATGTGGTCGAACCTCGAGGTCGGCAGCATGCAGGCCGCGATCGACCTCGAGAACCGGACGCAGATCCTCACAACGTTCACCGAAGATCTGCCCGAAGCGATGCGGTCGTTCCTGGAAAAGCGGAAGCCGGAGTTCAAGAACCGCTGAGCGAAGCGATGCCGCAGCACCGATCGTCGGCGTGGCCGACACCGAGCTAGAGCGTGACCTCGGCCGTTGCGCGGATGTCGCGCGACGAACTGCCGCACCTGAGTTCGAAGACGCCCGGTTCTGTCACCCAGCCACCGTCACCCCAAAAGGAGAACGCACGGGAGCCGAGCACGAAACGCACGGACTTCGTTTCTCCGGGCTCGAGCGAGATCTTCTCGAAGGCTTTGAGTTCCTGAGTCGGACGTTGCACCGAAGACTCACGATCGCTGACGTATAGCTGGACGACTTCCTTGCCGGCGACGTCGCCGGTGTTCGTTATCTCGATCGCTGCGCGAACTTCGTCCCCGGACTTCTCGACGTTGAGAGGGCCGTAATCGAACGTCGTGTAGGACAGGCCGTGCCCGAACGGGAAGCTGGGCGTTATGCCTTGGCGTCGTAGTGCGCGGTAGCCGACGAAGACGCCCTCTTCGTAGTGCACCTCGCCGTCGGCGCCCGGATAGTTCGGCAGCGCGGGATTGTCCTCGTAGCGACATCGGGATCGTCGTGGGCAGCTTGCCGCACGGGTTCACCGCGCCGAACAGCACGTCCGCGAGCGCGTTGCCGCACTCCTGGCCCGGGTACCACGCCTGCACGATCGCGCCGACGTCGTTGGCCCACGGCATCGAAACGACGCTGCCGGCGTTCACGACGACGACCGTGTTCGGCTGTGCTGCGGCGACGGCGCGGATCAGCTCGTTCTGGTCGCCGGTTAGGTCCATCGACTCGCGATCGTGTCCTTCGGTCTCCGACTCTGTGTCGTAGCCGACGACGACGACGGCGACGTCGGCCGACTTCGCAGCTTCGACCGCTTCCGCGATCCGATCGGCTCCCATCGGCGGCACGGCCCTACGTGCACGCCGGCAGCGAACGTGGTCGCCGCGCGGTACTCGACGATGAGCTCCCGCGACTCGCCGGCTTTCATCGTCGACGCCGCCCGTCTTCTCCTTGCTTCCCATGCCGAAGAAAACCGGGCTGTGCTCGATCTCCGTCCAGTTGTCGATGACGAGCTCGCCGTCGACGAAGAGCCGCGCACGGCCGGCCGCGACGAGACCGAAGGTCCAGTCGCCGTCTTCGTCCGGGGTGAATGTGGTCGTCAATCGCGCGGAGAACCGTTCAGCGTCGATCGGGACGTTCCCGATCCACCGATGACTCGCGCGGCCGACTGTTTGCTGCGCGGCGGGCTCGCCCTCGCAGTCGGTGTTCGGGAAGAAGTCGACCTCGAGGCCCTCCTCGCCGGACGAAGTCTTGAGGTATCCGTTCCGGATCGCCGGCAGCATCGTGTACGGGAACCGAACCGCGCGCGAACTTGACGTCGCAGGAACGGTCCGCCGACGTTCTTGATCCCTTCCAGCGGCGTCACCAGGTAGTGGGGCAGTACCTCCGAGCTTCCGCCGCCGCCGAAGCGAGCGACGTCGGCGTTCGGACCGATCACGGCGATCTTCTTGACGTCGCGCAAGGGCAGAACGCCGTTGTTGCGTCAGCAGGACCATCGCCTCGGCTCCCGCGCGCCGAACCAGCGCTCGATCCGCGGGACGGTCCAGCGCTTCCTCGATGGTGTCCTCCGGTGAGTCGAACCGTCCGCCGGCCTTCATCGTCAGCAGCAGACGGCGGACCTTCCAGTCGATCGTTTCTTCGGAAACGTCGTCCGTCCTGCACCGATTTGAGAAGCGAGTCGCCGAAGTACACGCCGGGACCGGGCATCTCGAGGTCGAGTCCGGCGTTGGCGGATTCGGCGCGTGCACTTCGTCCCCCACCAGTCGGAGATCACGTAGCCCTCGAAGCCCCACTCGTCGCGCAGCACGTCCTGCAGAAGCCAATCGATGCTCGGCGCAGTACGTCCCGTTGAGGCGGTTGTAGCGCGGTCATGATCGACCACGCGAACGCTTCCTTCACGCAGTACTCGAAGGGGAGGAGGTAGATCTCGCGCAAGCGTGCGCTCGTCGACCTCGGAGGAGATCGTCATGCGCTCGAACTCCTGAGTCGTTGGCGACGAAGTGCTTGATGCACGCGCCGATGCCGTGCACCGACTGCATCCCCTGGACGAACGACGACGGCCATGCGCGCCGACAACTACGGGTCTTCGGAGTAGCACTCGAAGTTGCGTCCGGCGAGCGGAGAGCGATGGATGTTCATCGTCGGGCCGAGCAGGATGTTCGCGCCCTTCGATCGCACCTGCTCTCCCATGGCGACGCCGATCTCTCGTAAGAGCTCGACGTCCCACGTGGCGCCGAGCGCGGTGCCGCACGGGATCGCGAGCGAGGTGGTGTTGCCCCAGCCACGTCCGCGCGCGCCGTGCGGACCGTCGGTGACCCACATGCGGGGGATGCCGAGGCGCTCGATGGCGACGGTGGACATGAAGTCCGACCCGTGACAGAGCGAGACCTTCTCTTCGAGGGTGAGCTCGGAGATGAGCTTCTCGATGGTGTTATCTGTCACGGGCCGAACTTAGAAGGCCACGGCGCCCGTGGGCAACTCAGAAAACGAGGCCGTGCTTCTCCACGATCGGGAACGTCTTCTCGAAATCGACCTTGGCTCCGAAGCGACCGGCCAATTCCGCCATCGCCTCGGGGTCGGGCTCGGCTCCCATGTTGCCGAGCTCTCGGAAGAGCTTCTCCAGCCCGCCGGGCGAGATGAGCTCGAGGATCCGCGTCGGCTCGTCGCTTGCGTTCCAGAACGTGTGCCACTGTCCGCGCGGCTTGAAGACGAAGTCCCCGACCTCACCGAAGACCTCTTCGTCGCCGAGCAATGCACCAAGCCGGCCTTCGAGCACGAAGCTGTATTCGTCCTCTTCGGTGTGGATGTGCAGCGGTGCGGCAAGTGCACGTGGCGGAAGGTAGTGCTCGACCACCGACAATCGGCCGCCAGTCTCTTCGGCGGTGAGCATGATGCGGTCGGTAGGCTCGCCGGCTACTCCGATGATTTCCCCGTCGCGGGGGCCGAGCACTCGTGCTTTCGTCATCACTCCTCCTTTAGGCCAAGGATGCCAGAGGGCTTAGCTTGAGCCTCCGGCGAACTCCCTGTTGGAGACGGATCTTTGCCTCGCGATACGCTCGACTATAGGAGGGGGATGTGACCGAGACGAAGACGCAGGTGGGCATCGAGGTCACCGAGAACGGGCCGTATATCGTCACCGGCGGCGTGAAGCTGGTCCGCGTCGAGAAGGTGACCAACGAGAACAAGGAACACATCGGCTGGCGCGTCTACGAAGAGATCGAGACGGAGGACGAGTACTGGCTCTGCCGGTGCGGACGGTCTGAGACCAAGCCGTTCTGCAGCGACATGCATCTGGAGATCGGCTTCGACGGCAAGGAAAACGCTCAGACCGACAATTACGCCGACCGGGCTGAGGTGTTGGGCGGGACGAAGGTCACCGTGCGCGATGACCGCGGCATCTGCGCTCACGCGGCGTTCTGCAGCAATCGCATCAGCAATGTATGGAAGGCCGCAAAGAAGAGCGACGATGACGACCAACTGCGCGAGATGGTGGTCGAGATGATCTCGCACTGCCCCTCCGGTGCCCTTACCGTTTCGGACGCCGACGGGAACCCCATCGAGCCGGGTCTGCCTGCGCAGATCGGTGTTCAGAAGGACGGTCCCTATCTCGTCACCGGCGGACAGATCCCGATCACGCGCTCCGACGGAAAGCAACTCGAGATCCGAAACCGTATGGCCTTGTGCCGGTGCGGCGAGTCGAAGCTCAAACCGCTTTGTGACGGTTCGCACTTCGACCCCGAGTTCAAGGACGGCTGAGCTCCGCGTGACGCGCTCGCTATCCGTTTTTCCCAATCATCGCTTCCTTCGCGCGTGAGCCGTTACGAAGAAGCGTTCCGGCGCAGCATCGACGACCCCGAAGCGTTCTGGGGTGAGGCCGCGCAGGCGATCGACTGGTACGTAGAACCGAAGCAGATCCTGGACGATTCGCGTCCGCCCTTCTATCGCTGGTTCGTCGGCGGTGAGCTGAATACCTGTCACAACGCGCTCGACCGGCATGTGGAAGCTGGTCGTGGAGACCAGCTCGCGTTGATCTACGACTCACCGGTAACGCAGTCGGTCAACAAGTTCACTTATAAGGAGTTGCGCGACGAGGTGGCGTTGTTCGCAGGAGTTCTCGCCGGACTCGGCGTTGGCAAAGGCGACCGCGTCGTCATCTACATGCCGATGGTTCCCGAGGCCGTCGTTGCGATGCTGGCGTGCGCGCGCTTGGGTGCGATCCATTCTGTGGTGTTCGGAGGTTTCGCGAGCGCCGAGCTGGCCGTGCGCATCGATGACGCAAAGCCGAAGGTGATCGTTTCCGGGTCGTGCGGGATCGAAGTCCAGCGCGTGATCCCGTATCAGCCGTTGCTCGAGGGCGCCCTCGAGTTGGCGTCGCACGAACCCGACGCCGTCGTGATGCTGCAGCGCGAGCCGGGCGTCCTTCCTTTGGTGAAGGCCGAACTGAAGCCCGGACGTGATCACGACTGGCACGAAGCGATGGCCGCCGCGACTCCAGCCGATTGCGTTCCCGTTGCATCGACCGATCCGCTTTACGTCCTGTACACGTCCGGCACCACGGCTATGCCGAAAGGTGTCGTGCGCGACAACGGCGGACATGCCGTTGCGCTGCAGTGGAGCCTGCCCAACGTTTACGACACACATCCGGGCGAGGTGTTCTGGGCAGCCTCTGACGTTGGGTGGGCCGTCGGGCACAGCTACATCACGTATGCGCCGCTCATCGCCGGCTGCACCGCGATCCTTTATGAGGGAAAGCCCGTCGGGACGCCCGACCCCGGCGCGTTCTGGCGCGTCGCATCCGAGCACGATGTGAAAGCCTTGTTCTGCGCGCCGACGGCTTTTCGCGCGATCAAGAAGGAAGATCCGTCCGGCGCCGAGCTGAAGAAATACGACCTGAAAAAGTTCGAGTACTTGTATCTCGCCGGCGAGCGCACCGATCCGGACACGCTGCACTGGGCCGAGGATCTGCTCGGCGTTCCCGTTATCGACCACTGGTGGCAGACGGAAACCGGCTGGCCGATGTGCGCGAACCTCATGGGCATCGAGCAGATGAAGGTGAAGGCCGGTTCGCCGACCAAGCCCGTGCCCGGCTACGACGTCCGGGTGCTGGACGAAACGGGGGCCGAGTGTCCGCCCGATGTGGACGGCTCCGTTGCGGTGAAGTCTCCACTTCCGCCCGGCACGCTCCTCACTCTTTGGAACGACGACGAGCGCTTCGAGCATTCGTATTTCTCGACGTACCCCGGCTATTACCTCACCGGTGACGGCGGACGCTTCGACGCCGACGGCTACCTCTACGTCATGGGACGGATCGACGACGTCATCAACGTCGCGGGGCACCGCCTCTCCACGGGCGCCATCGAAGAGGTCATCGCTACGCACAAGCAGGTCGCAGAGTGCGCGGTCATCGGTGTCGCCGACGAATTGAAGGGCCATGTGCCGGTCGGCTTTGTCGTCCTGAAGGCCGGCGTCTCCAGTGACGACGCAGAGTTGGAAGCCGAGCTGGTTGCGATGGTCCGCGAGAAGATCGGCGCGGTCGCCGTCTTCAAGCGGGCGATGGTCGTCCAGCGTTTGCCCAAGACGCGTTCCGGCAAGATCCTGCGCGCCACCATGCGTGCGATCGCAGATGGACGCGAATATTCCGTGCCGTCCACCATCGACGACCCCGCGATCCTCGACGAGATCGCCGACGCACTGAGTGCTCGCGTTTCTTAGCGGCGCCGCCAGACTGCGTTCCATCCAAGGGAATGAAGGGAGTATTATTCGCCGCGTTTCCTACTCCCGGGAGGCTCCTAGTGAAGAAGATCGTTTTCGTTGCGTCCGTCGCGCTTGTTCTCGTAGCTTCCGCGTGCAGCCAGGGGGTGAGCGGCGCACAGACTTATCGCGTCAGCGCCGACCAGGCGAGTCCCGAAGGTAAGAATCTCTTCTTCGGCGCTTATTACCCGAACCTGGTCACCGCCGCGCCCGGCGACACGATCGCCTTCACGAATGCGGGCAGTCTGGCACCGCACACCATCACCTTCGGTGTGAAGGCCGACCGGTCCAACCAACCGCCCGTCGTTGCACCGGACGGCAAATCGAACCCCGTCGTCTTCGGCCCTTGCTCGACCGAGGACGATCCGTCCAACGACCTGGCCGAGTGTCCGAGCACCGAACTCCCCGACTACAACGGAAGTGGTTTCTGGAACTCGGGCATCATCCAGCCGGCAACGGCGCCGGAGGCAGCCGGTTCAAAGGAAGTGTCGGTCAATCTCGCCGACGACATCCCCGAGGGCACTTACACGTATGTGTGCATCCTGCACAGTTTGATGGCCGGCACCGTCGAGGTCGCCGAGGACGACCGAGTTTCCACAGATGAAGTGACCGAAGCAGGCACGGAGGCGGCCGAGAAAGGTCTTACGGACGCCGAGAAGATCAAGGATCCTGAACTCGAGCGGGACGGCGACACCGTCACCGTGAGTGCAGGCTGGGGCGACCGAGTCGTTTCCGTGACCAGGTTCGGGCCGGCGTCCGTCGAAGTCGAACCGGGAACGACGGTTCGGTGGGTCGCGCGGAGCCCGTGGGAACCTCACACGATCACCTTCGAGTCGCCATTCAAGAGTCCTGAGGAAGAAGGCACCTTCGTGCCCGGAGGAGTGAAATCCGGCGAGGACTACGACGGTGGCTTCGCGCACTCAGGACTTATCGGTCCGGAGGGTGGTCCGTTCCCGCCGGGGCCGTTCGAGCTGACGTTCACTGAACCAGGAACATTCGATTACGTCTGTGTGCTGCACCCCGGGCAAATCGGAGAAGTGAAGGTTACGGAGAGTGACGCTGGAACGGGGAACGGCGGACAACTACCGGCCGGGTAGTCGCTAGGATCGCAAGGGCACTCGACTACTTGCGCCTGAACAGCATCCGGCGCGTCTCTTTCTTGTTGCTCTCGAGGCGTTCGCGGATGATCTTGCGGCGTTCCTGTAGGTCGGCGTAGGTCAGCGTTTCGACGTCCGATTCGAGTCCGAAGGACGCCTTGAAGCCGTCGAGGTCGATGTCCTTGTTGGGATCGGTTCCTGCTTCGGCGGCCAAGCGCGCGCCGTGCGTGGTGGCCATGTAACTGGCGACCTGGAAGGTTTCGGAGATCAGGTCGAGGTCGGGCGCGTGCATCGCGATCGATCCGTCCAGAAAGAGAAGGTTTTTCACGAAGAGCATCAGTTCTTTCGGCGCCTTCGCTCCGTAAGCCACGAGGGACTTCACGATGTTTCGGATCTCCTCGACGAGCTCGTGGGCGTCCATCTGGGTCGGGTCTTTCACGGGCTGGTCGACGCCGAGGTCCTTGGCGAGCGCGATGAGGTCGGTGTCCATCGGAAGGGCGCCGAGGTCGCGGAAAGCTGCGAGCTGTGTCTGGATGTCGTTGGTCACTGCACCCATGAGCATCCGGACGAAAGCGAGCCGGCGCTGCTGATCGAGACGTCCTGTTATGCCGTGGTCGAGGAGAGCCACCCGTCCGTTGTCGTCAACGAGAAGGTTTCCGGCGTGTAGGTCGCCGTGGAAGACGCCGTAGAGCATCGCGCCTTCGAGCTGCGTGACCATCCCGGCCCGGATGACGGCCTTCATGTCGACACCGGCGTCCTTTAACGCTGCGACGTTGTCGAACTTGTGACCGTGCAACCTCTCCATCACCAGGACCCGTTTTGTGACGAGGTGCGGATGCGGACGAGGACAGATCATCGAGCGCTGTCCGGTTTCGGCCATGACGTGGGCGACGTCGAGCATGTTCTCCGCCTCGAGACGGAAGTCGAGCTCTTCGACGATGGTGTCCGCGAACAGCTCGACGATCGCGGGCGGGTTGGCGAGTGCGGCGATCGGGATTCGTCCGATGAGCTTGGGTGAGATCCACGCCATCGCCTTAAGGTCGAGCCGCACCATTTCGTCGATCGCGGGACGCTGCACCTTGACCACGACCTCTTCGCCGGACAGCAGCTTGGCGATGTGGACCTGTGCGATCGATGCTGCCGCTACGGGGGACGTCGCGAACTCGGAGAAGACTGCGCCCAGCGGTTTGCCGAGGTCTTCTTCGACTACGCGACGGACGTCGTCCCATTTCTCGGCGGGGACTTCGTCCCGGCAGAGACGGAACTCGGCTACGAGTTCCTCGGGAAAGATCCCTTCGCCGGCGGACAGGATCTGCCCGAGCTTGATATAGGTGGGGCCGAGAGTCTCGAAAGACTTGCGCAGCCGCTTGGAAACACCCGCCCGCGAAACGGCTCCGCCCTTGCGTCGCTCGAACAGTTGCCATCCCGCGATCGCACCGCCGAGCGAGATTCCGGATCGAGCTATTCGAAGAAGCGGTGGGGCCTTCGGGGGCCGGGCCAGGCGCGTGGCTTCGACTCTCGTCCGCGCGCGGAGCTCTTCGATGCCTTGGCGCCACGACATCTTTTCGGGGTCGACGATCCACGGACCGGAGTCCGTAAACGAGTAGTGCTCTACGTCCGGGGCGGCGTGGGGCGTCTCCATGCGCGAACACGATATATCGCGTTGCCATCACGCGGCAAACGGCGCGTTGAAATAACCTTCCCGTCGTGCCGGCGCAAAGGGACGACCTCCAGACATATCTGGACGATGCCGTAGTCCGCCATGGTTTCCCCGGGGCAGCGGCCGGCGTGCTCGTCGAAGGCGAAGTCGTCACCGCGGCCAGTGGAGTGACGAGCATCGAGCACCCGCTTCCCGTCGACAGCCACACGCTTTTCCAGGCCGGCTCGGTCACCAAGACCTTCACCTCCGCCGCCGTGATGGTTCTGGTCGATGAGGGCAAGGTTTCGCTCGACGATCCTGTCGCCAAGCACCTGCCCGGGCTCGGAACATTGACGAGCCTTGATACCGATGCGATCACGATCGAGCACTTGCTCAGCCATCAAGCCGGATTCGACGGCGACCACCACTGGTGCCACGGTGCCGACTCGCTCGCAGCGATCGCCGACGCCCGCCGTCTATTCGAACCGGGCACCGGCTTCTCTTACAACAATGCCGCGTTCTCCATCGCCGGTGCGGTGATCGAGAAAATCTCGGGACAAACCTACACGTCGTTTGTGCGCGAGCGGTTCCTCGATCCGCTCGGCATGGATCGCGCCTGCTTTTCCGCAGACGAGGCGATCACGCACCGCGTTGCCGCCCCACACTTGATACTCGGAGAGACAAAGCTCGTGTTGCGCAACGTCGGCTGGCAACCGGGGTGGGAACTCAGTCGCCTGGACGTTCCCGCCGGCGGGCTGATCGCATCGGTCGAGGACCTCCTCAAGTGGTGCCGGTTCCAGATGACCGGCGAGACGCCGGACGGCAAGCGACTCATCGAACGCGACAGTCTCGATCGTCTGCAGGCCGCCGTCGTGGGAGCCGAGGCGACTTTCGACGTTGCGCTCGACTGGTTCGTGAGGACGGCGAGCGGGGTGAAGACCATCGAACATCCAGGCGAAACGGTCGGATACAGCACGACACTCGTCGTTGCGCCGGATCGAGGCGTGGGTGTCGTCGTCCTGACAAACGCCGTGGGTGGATTCCGGCTCAACGGCGAAGTTCGCCGTTGGGCGCTCAAGCACTTCGCGGACATCGAGGAGTCGAAACCTGAGCCGAGGGGAAGTGTCGACATAGAACCCTTCCTCGGACGATTCCTGCATCCGTTCAACATCCTGGTAGTGACTCCCGGCGAGGACGACGCCTCGATCGTCATCTCGGGCGAAAAACGTGACGACACAGCGTGGCCACCCTTCGCCGTGCATCAACCGACGAAGTTCCGGTTCTTCGCGCCCGATCACGCGGTCAACGATCTCGGGAGCGTTGTGCGGTTCGGTTCCAGCGACGGCGGACGGCCTGATTGGACACTCTTCGAGTTCAGGCGGTGCCCGCGCATCGATTGAGGCGACGCTCCGCGATCGATCAAGGCGAAAAGGGCGGCGCCGAGTAGATCGCCTAAGGATCCGAATTCGCGAAGAAGCGCGCGCGGATCTCCGGGCGCAACGACGGTGGGCCCGCGTCGAGGGACCGGCCGTCAGGGCGGATGAACTCGAGAGTCCGGTTGTCGTGGGCGATCATCACCCAGCCGCCGTCGTGAACAAGCCGGTGATGGAAGCCGCAAAGCATCACCAAGTTCTCGCTGTCGGTTGCTCCGCCGTTGGCCCAATGACGGATGTGGTGTGCGTGCAACCAGCGATCGTGCGTGCAGCCGGGGAAGCGGCAGCCGCCGTCCCGTTCCTTTATGTGGCGGAGCAGCCAGTCGGGGACCTTCCGGCTCGCGCGTCCGATCCCGAAGGGCCGGGTGCTTCCGTTCTCGACGAGCGGTTGCACGCGTCCATCGCAGGCGAGGCGCCGGACCTGATCGGCGTGCAGAGGGATCCCGTTCTCCAGATGACCGATGCCTTCGCCCGATTCGAGACGGTTCGCGTCGATGTGCGCGACCACCGTTGCGCGATCGGTATCGGCATCGGCTCCCAGTCGCAGTGACGCCAGCTCCACCAATGCATCGGCGCAAGAGCGGTCGTTGTCGAACGTTTGATGGATCGGATCCGGCGGCGCCTTCTCGGCGATGCGAAGGATCGCTTTCTCGAAGACGGCGCCGTCCGAGTCGGAGAGCATTCCCCAGATACGGAGCATGCGATTGGTGTCGTCCCAACGCATCCTTAGATAGCGGTCCTTGTAGGTCTGATCGACGTCCTCGCGCGTCAGCTCGCGTTCTTCGCGTGCGCGCCGTTTCAACTCAGACGCCGACCATCCCGGTGCTTCGCGCGCAAGTTGTTCGTCCGTATCGGGTTTGGCGAACTTCGTCAGCTCGCGCGTTTGGTCCCAGGACAGGCGCCCGTCACCGAGCGCTTCCGCAGTCGCGGGTAGCGCTTCGAGCGCGCGCGCCGAGGCCACCCATTCCTTCGCCGTGTAATAGGAGACGGACAGCCGCATGATCAGCCAGTGCTCCATCGACGAAGCACCGTCTCCGTAATAGAGCTCTTTCGCGTCGAACTCAGCGACGAAACGCAGCAAGTGACGCAGCGCGGCCGACATCATTCCGTGCAGTTGAGTGATCGCGTCCTCGAGTTCGAGCGCGCGGCGAGGATCTGCGGAGGGGCGCATCGGTACTCCTTTGTCCGAACCACCCAGGGAGCCGAGGCCCTCCGCCTCTGGGAACTACAAAGCGATCATACGTTCTGGTAGTGACAAGAGCGGCCGACGTAGTAGCGGCACGTTGGCCGCGAGCACGCAAGAAGTTGGCGGTGACCGCGCATAGATGTTGGCCGCGAGCACGCATAGATAACGTGGACGACCAATGACCTTGCTCGCCGATGTCGTCCAAGCGTCGAAGGACGTCACCGAGACGTCGTCCCGAAGCAAGAAGATCGCGCGGCTGTCCGAACTCTTAAGAAGTTTGGACGACCATGAGGTACCTATCGCGGTCGGCATGCTGTCCGGCGCAGCACGCGACAGGGACGCATCGGCGTCGGCTGGTCGACGATCTACGGGATCGAGCTCGCGCCGGCGACCGAACCGTCCATCACGATCGACGAGCTCGACAAAGCGATCACCGAAGTCCAGAGAACTACCGGCGGAGGTTCCGCCGGCAAGCGCAAGCAG
The DNA here is from genome assembly GCA_963766295.1 of uncultured Actinomycetes bacterium. Lineage (GTDB taxonomy): Bacteria > Actinomycetota > JAICYB01 > JAICYB01 > JAICYB01 > JBBDRJ01. Next base: position 826,387 of record CAVXYW010000001.1, read on the forward strand.
ATCCTCACCGAACTCCTGAGCAAGGCAACCGAACCCGAACAGGATTTCGTCCGTCGGCTCTTCACCGGGGAACTGCGGCAAGGCGCCCTGGCCGGACTCATGATCGACGCCGTCGCCAAAGCCGCCGACGTCCCCGGCCCGCTAGCAAGAAGAGCACTGATGCTGTCCGGCGATCTAACGGAGACCGCCGAGATCGCGCTTACGAAAGGAGCCACGGGCCTCCAACAGATCGGCTTCCAGATCTTCCGTCCGGTTCAGCCCATGCTCGCGTCGACCGCGCAAGACGTCGCAACCGCGATCGAAGGTTTCGATCTAGCGTCCGTCGAATGGAAGCTGGACGGCATCCGCATCCAGGTCCACAAGGACGGCGGCGAGGTCCGCATCTACACGCGCAACCTCAACGACATCACGCACGCGCTTCCGGGGATCGTCGAAACGGTCCTGAACATTCCCGTCCAAAAGGCCGTGTTCGACGGGGAAGCGTTGTGGATGGACTTCGGCGTCCCCGCTTCGTTCCAGGAAACGATGCAGCGCATCGACACTGAAGGTGCACCGGAAGGGATCGTTACGCATTTCTTCGACATCCTTCACGTGGACGGAGAAGACCTCCTCGACACTCCTCTTAAGGAGCGCTCCGCCCGCCTCGAAGCCGCCGCGCCGGGTCTGAAGATCCCGGGAACCTTCACCAACGATCCGACGCAAGCACAGACCGTTCTGGACGAATCACTTGCCGCCGGACACGAGGGTGTCGTCGTGAAGGACGCCGACTCCTTGTATATCGCCGGACGCCGCGGGAAAGCGTGGCGAAAGGTGAAGCCGGTGCGCACCTACGACCTCGTCGTTCTCGGCGCGGAGTGGGGGCACGGACGACGACAAGGTTGGCTGTCCAATCTCCACCTGGGCGCCCGTGATCCCGAAACGGGCGACTTCGTGATGGTCGGCAAATGTTTCAAGGGACTCACCGACACCCTCCTCGAGTTTCAAACCAAGGAGCTGCTCGCGCGCGAGAAGGAACGCAAGGGGATCGCGGTATTCGTCACGCCCGACCTTGTGGTGGAGATCGCGCTCGATGGAGTGCAGCGCTCGACCCGATATCCGGGCGGCGTGGCGCTGAGGTTCGCGCGGGTGAAGCGTTACCGTCCGGACAAGAACGCCGAAGAGGCGGACACCATCGGCGACTTACAGAAGCTGCTTCGAGGCGGTAACTCCGAGGACGAAAACGGCTAAACGCACGGACTTACTAGGCTGTCCGACGTGCCGGCCGTAACCGTCAAGACCGCGAACGCCGTTTGCCGGATAACGCTGAACCGTCCGGACAAGCTCAACGCACTCAGCGACGAAGTTCGCAAGGATCTGCTCGAAGCGTTCGAAGCGCTTCGCGACGACACCGAGACGCGCATCGCGGTTATCAGTGGCGCGGGACGATGCTTTTCCGCGGGAGCCGATCTCGTCGGTGGCGCTTTGGAAAGCGGATCCAAGGGCTGGAGCCGGCGCCGCCACACCTTCGGCGGTTGGCAGAGGTTGCTCGAGCTGATCGAGTCGGTCCCGCAGGTGACGGTCGCGAGCGTCCACAGTCACTGCATCGGCGGAGCCGCGCTTCTGGCGGCGAGCTGCGATCTTGCGCATCGCGTCCGACGACATAAAGGTGAAGATCCCGGAGCTGGCGATCGGCATCCCTTTGACATGGGCCGGCATCCCGCGGCTAATCAGAGAGATCGGGCTCCCGATGGCGCGTGATCTGGTCATGACCGGACGAACGCTCGAAGCCAGACGAAGCCAAGCAATGCGGTTTCGTTCAGCGCGTGACAACAGGCGACAACCTCGAGAAGGCCACCGAAGGGCTCATCGAAGAACTGCTCGACATGCCGGACGCCCCTTTGGCGATCACGCGGGACATGTTCAAGGCGATCAGCCGCGACCAGCTCGGCTCGGCGGGGTGGGCCGACGCCGATCTCCTGGCCTGGTCGGGACGCGAAGAGGAATCGCGCCAGGCGGCTGCCGACTACGTGACGAAGATGGGGAACCGCAACAAGAAGTAAGTTCCAACTACCGGGCGCCTCCGGTTCTTACCCTCGTAGGCGAGGATGAGACGCTCAACGCCCAGGTTCGCGTCCTGGGCCGCCCTGTTCCTCGCGCTCGCTGTTCTACTCGTGCTCGCCTTCAGCGCGTGTGCCAACCCGTCCACGGAGCAAGCCATCCCCGTCGACAACGTCTTCACGGCGACGAACGCGCCGACCATCGCGCCGAGCCCGACGCCGACGGCGACGCCGGCCGGCTCGTCGGAGCGTTCGCGATCCGGAACCGGATCCGGAACCAGCTCATCGAGTGGCGGCTCCCAAGCTGCACCTGCGGCACCCGCACCCAAAGTGTCGTGTCCGACCGGTTCGGTGCCCGTCGAAGCCACGACCTATGCGTTCAAGGAGTACCCGATAACCGGAAGCGACCAGAGCAATTGGGACGTCACCGTGAAGGGGAGCGCCACCAACAACACTTCGCACTCGTTAAGCAGCGCGACGATCACCGTCGATCTGAGAGTCCCGGACACCAGCGGCGACTCCGGCACGACCACCGCCGGCGCGATGGGAACCGGTCAGTCGGCGAACTGGTCGATCAACCTCAAGTTCGTGTCGGCCGGCCGGCCCGAGCACGACAACGTCGTGGCCAGAGCCAGCGGGTGGTCATACGGCGACGCCGCGCTCGACCGCGCCTGCTGAGTAAGGCCTGCTCTTAGGCCGCCTCGGCACGAGACGAGCAACTTTCGGCATCCTGTTACTTCCACTCACGGGGGTATGCATGCGGAAGCTCATCCACGCAGGTCTGATCCTGGGCGTCACCGGGACGGCGCTCTTCCTCGGTGCAACGCCGGCCGGCGCGGTGTGCCAGTCGTTCACGATCACTGCAGCGCCGGAGCCCGTTCAGGAAGGTGGCGCGACGACGGTCACCGTCAGTCGTATCGGGACGGGGCCCGCCAGCATCGACGTCGACGGCCTAAGTGGGACGGCCAAGTCCGGAAGTGACTTCGAGCCCGTGAACCGAACGATCTCGTTCACCAACGAGACGTCCGAGAGCTTCAAGGTCAAGATCATCAACGACAGCAGCAATGAGCCGCAGGAGCAGTTCCGCTTGCACCTGTCGAAAGAGAGTGTCACGGGCTGTACTGCCGACGACGACTTCACCGTCGGCGCGGACGAGATCGTGAGGATCTTTGCGTCGGACACCGAGACGACGCCGTCGCCGACGACAACACCTGCCGCGACGTCCACTCCCAGTAGATCGTCCACTTCCACTCCGGACGCCACGACCTCGCCGAGCCCGAGCCCGAGCCTGTCACCGTCCCCGAGCCCGTCGGCCAGCCCGACCTTCACTCCGTTCGCGACGGCCACGCCGGGGGAAGACGACGACGACGGCACGTCGGCGCTGGCCATAACCGGGATCCTGGTGGCCGCGTTGGCGCTGCTGGCCGGTATCGCTCTGCTTCTGTATGCGAGGCGGACCCGGCTATAACCGGGAACTTGGCTTGGCCCGAGCGCTTTAGATAGCTAGACCCGGCGGAGGAGGCTTGCGGATGCGAAAGGTCCTGAGACTTGCGATGACCGTTGGCGTTTTCGCGTGCGCGATGGTGTTGGGTGCCGGCGAGGCACAGGCGGCCTGTCATTCGTTCATGATCGAGACGACGACCCCGAACCCTGTCGACGAGGGCGGGAAGGTCACCGTGATGGTTTCGCGCGACGCAGGTGTGGCAGATTCGCACGTCCGGATTACTACCGTCAACGGAACCGCCGGGGCTCCCAACGACTTCACCGCGCTCGACACGATGGTGAACTTCACAGGGAATCAGACGTCCAAGAATGTATCGGTGCAAACGAAGAACGACGCATCGATGGAGGGCCCGGAGTCGTTCAAGCTTCACCTGTCGGACCCGGGCGGATGTCAGCCGAATCCGAATTTCCAGCTCGGCCCGGACAGATCCGTGACGATCAAGGCGAGCGATCAGGTGATCGTGCAGCCGACGGCCGATCCAACCGCAGCGCCGACGGCAGCTCCAACCGCTGCACTCACCGCGTCGCCGAGCCCGTCCCCATCACCTTCGCCCTCGGGTTCGCCGAGCCCGACGCCGACGTTCACACCGATCCCGTCGATCACGCCGTTCCCGGACGACGGAGGCCTGTCGGGCCTCGCCATCGCCGGGATCATCCTGGGGGCCGGGGCCCTCGGTAGCGGCGGAGTCATCTGGTACTTGCGCCGCAGGGCCGGCGCATAGCTTTGGATTACGCCTGAAAGCTCGCGCTAATCTGCGCGAACGGCCCGTCGTTGGGCAACATAGAGGCTTATCTCGACGAAAGGGATGCGTAATGCGGAAGCTGCTGCATGTCTTGCTGGCGGTAGGTGCGGTAGGGATGGCGGTTCTGTTCGCCGGCGGCAAAGCGACGGCCGGGCAAGACGATTGCCATAACGTGCGGCTGTCGGCCACGAACAACCCCGGGGACGAGGGCGAGATCATCACGATCCGCGTCCTGCGCGACGGCATCGAAGGCACGACGAGCTTCCGCATCAAGACCGTCAACGGGTCGGCCGAGGGCGGCAAGGACTATCCGAGCTTCAACGAGAAGCTCACCTGGACGACCGCCAGCGGACTACAGGCCAAGAACTACGAGCTGAGGATGGCCGACGACGCGATCAAGGAAGGTGAGGAAACCTTCCGCATCGAGCTGTCCGAGCCGGGCGGAACGGCCAACTGCACGCCGGTCTCGTTCGTGAACAACAACATGACGGTCCGGATCAAGGCGAGCGACCAAGGCGCCACGCCGGCACCGACGGCGGCGCCGACGGCGGCACCGACCACACGACCGACGTCGTCGGCAACGACGTCACCGTCCCCTTCCCCGACGGTTTCGCCGTCGCCTTCACCCACGCCGACGGGCACACCGCTCGCGACGTTCACGCCGTTCCCGTCGGCAACGCCCAGCGGTGACGACGACGGACTGTCCGGTTTGGACATCGCCGGCATCGCGATAGGCGCTGGAGCGCTGGCCGCCGGCGGGTTGCTCTGGTACCTGCGTAGCCGAGGCGCCGTCTAGGCCGCGTTGGACGTGAACCCTAAGCAAGCAGTTTCGAAGTATCAGGCTGCCTGGGATGAGGCGGACGAACAAGCGCGTCGCGCGTCGCTCGAAGGGGCGTGGGCGGCCGACGCCGTGTGACGTGAAGGGGCAGCGATGACGGTCGCCGAACGCAGGTCTGCCTACGAGTCTCCACTGGCCCTTGTGGCAAGGGTCGTCGCGATCTTTGCGATCGTGGGCGCCGGCATCGGCGGCGCAACGCTGATCTTTCTTTCGGCAACCGGGTTCTTCGACGCCACGGCGTCAAGCGACCTCGAGGCCATCGGCGATCTGTTCCTCGGCGGTATAGCCCTGGCCACGATTCTGGTGGTTTCGCTGGTCGTAGGAATCGTCCTGGCCGCCGTCGGCGGGCTGTACGCCGGGAGCAGAAGCCCCGACCGGGCGATCTCGACGGCCGTCGGCGCCATAGCGGGCACCCTCGGTCACGCCGCGCTCGTCGCCGCGCTCGGTCTTTTTCTCATCGTCGGGGTCGATGCGCTCGATTCGGACGAGGCAGAACCCGCTCCCACTCCGGTCCCGACACAAAGCGCCGAGGACATCGCTTCCTGTGAGCAGGCCTTCGGTGCAGGTTCCGAGCTGTGCGGAAACGAGGCTACGGAAGAGTCGACCGAGGGCGGCGGCGTCAGCTTCGAGGACATCTGGCGGATCGGTCTCGGGCTGATACCGGCGGCGGCGGTCGGAGGCCTGAGCGGAGCCGTCGGCTTCACTCGGCGCTCTTTGGTACCGATCGCCGACGTACCTGTGATCGTGGAGGCCCAGCGGAGAGCCGAGTCCTCCTCAAACGTCCGAGTCGGGCCTCGGCCCAGACGGGCCAAGCCATCGCCGAGGAAGACCAAGCCAACGGCGAGAAAGCCGGCGACCCGAAGGCCGCCTCCCGAATCCGACGACGAAACCGCCGAGCCTACCGACGTCTTAACGGCGGGGCCGTCGGAGGCTTTGACGGACGATCTCTCAGGCGATCGTCCGGAACTTCCGCCGGAATAGTCCGTAGCTACCGGATCCTCATCTCTTAGGCTCGCGCGATGTCGAAGATCCTGGTTCTCGGCGGCAGCGTTAACGGACTTGCCACCGCGATGATGCTCGCGCGCGACGGCCACGACGTGACGGTGCTGGAGCGCGACGCTTCGCCGCTGCCTGAGACCGTCGACGAGGCGTGGGAGTCGTGGGAGCGCAAGGGTGTGCCGCAGTTCCGTCAGGCGCACGTGATGTTCCCGCGCTTCCGCCAGGAGCTCGAGAACGAGCTTCCCGGGATGAAGGAAGCGTTCATAACCGCGGGCGCGAAGGCGTCGAACATGATCACGCTGGCGCCGCCGAATCTGAAGATCGAGCCGCGTCCGGACGACGACCGGTTCGATCAGTTGCTGGCGCGGCGTCCGACTATCGATTTCGTGTTCGGTCACGCCGCGGCCAAGGAGCCGCGGGTCGAGATCCGTCGAGGGACGCAAGCGGCCGGCCTGATCACCGGAGCGTCGGCGGTCGATTCGGTGCCGCATGTCGTCGGTGTGCGCACCGACGGCGGCGAGGAGCTGCGGGCCGATCTGGTCGTGGACGCGATGGGCCGCCGGTCGCCGGTGGTGGATTGGATCGGCGATCTCGGTGGTGCGCGTCCTTATGAGGAGGCCGAGGAGCCGGGGTTCACTTATTACACGCGCTACTTCCGCGGCGAGATGCCGCAGTACATGGGTCCGGTGGCGATGGAGCTGTCGACGATGACGATCCTCACGTTCTGGGGCGACAACAACACGTGGGGGATCGTCCTGAACACGTCGTCGGGCGATCAGCCGCTCAAAGCTTTGCGCAAGGAAGAGGTGTGGAGGGCGGTCGTGAAGGCGTGCCCGCTGCAGGCGCACTGGCTGGACGGGGAGCCGATAAGCGACGTGCTGCCGATGAGCGGTCAGATGGACAAGTACCGCCGGTTCGTGGTGGACGGGAAGCCGGTGGTGACGGGGATGGTGTCGGTTGGGGACGCGTGGATGTGCACGAACCCGTCCGCGGGACGGGGATTGTCGGTGGGACTGGGGCACGTGGCGGCGCTGCGCCGGACGGTGCGTTCGCATCTGGATTCGCCGGCCGATCTGGCTTCGGCTTTCGATGCGGTGACCGAGGAGGAGTTCAAGCCCTGGTACATCGATCAGGTGAACGCGGACCGTCACCGTGTGGCGGGGATGGACGCGGCGCGTGAGGGCCGGGAGCCGCCGGAGCCGTCGGGGGAGTACCTGACGAGAAGGTTCCGGTTGTTCGCCGGACTGCCGCACGACGCGGACATCTTCCGCGCGTGCATGTCGTGGCTCGGTTTGCTGCGACGTCCGGACGAGATCTTGTGGGACGAAGAGTTGTTGGAGCGGTCTCGCAAGGCGGCCGAGGCCGCGGGGGCCGGGGGCCGATGCAGATGCCCGGCCCGACGCGGGAACAGCTACTCGAGATCGTCAGCTGAAGCAAACACTAACTGCGCCGAGTACGCAGTTCACTCCACAGTCTCATTTTCGATATCTGCGAAAACGTCAAATGCCGTGCGCATCGCACCCACTTGTGCGAGTGTCGGTCGAAACTCGTAGTCGTATCTGAACTCCTCGAACGCACTCGCGCTTTGTTTGAGAAGGTTGAGGAGAGCCTTATCCGCATCCTCCGGAGACACCGCGTCGTCATAGGCAGCCTCGGCATGTCCCGAACAGATGCTGGGAGCGTTCGGTAGAGAACTTCACAGATCAAGTGCGTGCGCTTTGGCGAGACGCCGTACTTGGCAAGAAGCGCCTTAAGCATCAGTTCGAGCGGAATGCGCGGAGGACGACTTCGCCGAACATGCAGCCGAGCATGTCCACGAATCCCTGGAGGTCTGTAGGGTCCGATGTGTCGTCTGGGGCAAGCGCGAGCATCGTGGCTTCGCGTTGGTGCAACACGTTCGCCGCGAACGCAAACCTCGTGCTGCACGCGCGGGTCCGGACCCCACACGTAACCCTTGCGGTTGCTGATCGCTAGACGCCACAGCGACTTCGGTCGCCCGCCCGCCGCATGCGAACGGTGCGGGCCATGGTCGATTGCTCCGGAGAGTTAGCCCATCCCAGAAGAACGGCCTGGTCTCTAAGTCGTGCGAAGGCCGAAACGTAACGGTCGGTACCACCGACTTCCCGTAGACCCGCCGACTACAGGGCAATCGAACCATCCTTGAAGGTAAGGGTGAATGCTCGGTCTCTGGAAACCCATCGGCGCCCAAGGGTATACGGCCGGTTAAACCGTCGACGGGTCCGCAAATCATCTCGGCCCATGTGAACCGCTTGCGGAATTCATAGACGCAACAGTAGATCCATCGGGCGACGTGATCGGGCTAACGACCTTTGCCGCTGTGCCGGACGACGATCGCGAGAGCCGAAGGCGACACCTTTCGCAAGGTGTCGGACGGTCGGCTCCGGTGGCACACTGGTCGGTATCGAGATCAGTTCTCGGGGCCATCACTCGAATCGAAGCTGGCTCGGCTTCAGAAATGAGCGGTCACCACTCCGCGACCTAAATCCCATAGCCACGTTCCGTCCGGCAGTTGTCGATTCGGCAGCCCCATTAGCTCCTATGGACTTTCGGCTCCGTGACCAAACTCGCCCTGCCGCGCCGCCCTCGCCGCCCATCAGCGAACCCTTTGCCAGCAACTTCTGCGTCTCCACCAGCGCCGCCGATGCCGCCGCCCTGATGGAATCCCAATTCCGCCGGGCCCTCCAATCGCCGCACCACTGCCAACCTTTGCAGACCCACCCCGTCCACCAGTACCGCGTTCCGGCTTTCCTTTTCGAGCGTTCGCACGGCGCCGAAACACTTCTGTGAGAGTGAACATTACTCCGGCGATGACGGTGTACGGCTCGAAACCGCCGCCTGGAAACACCGCCCAAAGGATCGCCAGAGCACGGTCGCGGTCAGGCTCAAGGAGTTCGACGGCCACAAATCATCGGTCCGTCCAACGACCTTGGCCGACGCCTCGGAGCCTCACCTCGCGAGTGTAGCGTCGGTTAAAGACTTACTCGACGTCCCCCGGAAGTTGGGTTTTGTCTTGCATCGTCCAGTACAGACTCAATTGTCTTCACGAGCAAGTCGCGGTGCGACAGCTTGACGATGTAACGGACTGCGCCACCGGCCATAGCTGTGAGCTCGTTATCCATGTCGTCCTTGGCCGTGAGCATCACGACGGGAATCTTGCCGAGCCGCTCGGACATCTTTAGGCCACGCAGGAACGTGAGACCGTCTGTTCCAGGCATGACGATGTCGAGAACGATGGCATCGAACGCATAGGTCTTTAGCAGTTCGAGGGCGTCGTTCACACTGCCGGCTTCAAACACGCGGTAGCCGGCCTCTTCGGATCAAGACATTGAGCTTCCGATCAAGCTCATGGTCGTCAACTATTAGGACTCGACCGTTGGACAATGCGACCTGCCTCCGACTAATACCCGGTTCCCCAGCTCCGTGGCCAGGCGCACCGAATCACCGCTCCTCAGCTCGCTCGAATACCCTGAGAACAGCTTAGCTTTGGAGCGGTGTGCGCGCGGTAGTGCCAACCATTAGGAGGGGAGCTCCGAATGTTCATCCGCGAATTCGGTGTTAAGAACTTCATGGTGCATCGGGACTCGCGAGTCGAGCTTTTCCCCGTCACCGTCATTGTTGGCGCTAATAACGGTGGGGGCAAGTCCGCTCTCTTTGACGCGATGCTCAACTTCTCAATGGTTTCGCGAGGGAAGTCTCGCAGGCCTTTGGGCCCGGACCGTCTCTTACGGAGCTCGTCGGCATCATGGAAGTAGTCCAGCAGCCAGAATTAGCTTCGACGTGCTGCTCACTGAAAACGCCGAAAGCCCTGATGGATTGCGGTATCGAATCTCCTACGCCCAACTCGGTCGGGGAAGAAACTGAGTACGTCATTTACGACGAGACCTTAGTGGATAGCGCGACGGGGAAGACGTACTTCGATAGGTCAGATCCGGACGCATTTCCGATGGGCAAAACGGGAACATCCTGTCCCAAGACAGAAGTATTTTCGCGGCGATTCGTCGCGCGCAGGGGATGGGAGCCGATTACGCGGAAACCCACCCTCTCGTGACGGCGTGCGCTCGGAAGATAAGTCGCTTGAACAAGTTCCGACTTGATCCGGGCAACCTGGCGCGACCCTCTCGGCTACCGGACATTAGCGCCGAAGACGTTGGGGGAAACTCGAGCGCCGCGTGTTGACTATCGCGGGGAATCATTACCCAGCGCCCTCTACTACCTATCTGAGACCGGGAGTCCAACGCTGGCGAACATTGAAGAGAAGATAGGTGAGTCCTAGACAACTTTGAGGGATTCAGTTCAACATCGTTCAGACTGATCGCATTGGGTTCGCTGTTCGCTTCAGCGATTCGCGGGGAGCCGTACCTGCTGAGAATCTATCCGACGGCACTCTTGGTCTCATAGGCCTCATGGTCCTGCTCCTTAGTCCTGATCGGCCGTCTCTTAGTATTCTGGAGGAACCTGAGAATGGGCTCACGCAAACGCGACAAGAGCCATGTATGAGGCGATTCGTTCCCTCGCTTTCAATCCGAATCCGATAGCGCGAAGCCAAATCTTATTGTCTTCACATAGCCCGTTCGTTATTTGTGAGGCCTGGAATGGCGAAGAGCGAGACTTCATCTATCAGGTGAAGGTCGAAGATGGTGATGGCGTCGTGCGCGGATTCGCAGAGGTCATCGAGCATCACGGCATTCAGTTGCGAAGTTGAGCATGGGGGAGAGAGGCCGTCTTGGTTGGAGACTGCGACCCAAGTGATGGAAGGCTACCTTTCTTAGTACCGAGCGGATTCCTCGAGAGTGGTTGCCAACCCCGCCGGTCAGTCCAAGCAATTCGCCAAGATCCAACTACGGCGCTGTTAGCTGTGGCTGAAATTGATTAGCTCAGAGGATGACTAGTCAGGACCGTCGCTTCTTGCCGAGCAACGATGTTGCTTAGGAAGCGGAGAGTTACCGATGGTTGATCTTCATCGCTAGAGGTGTCTAGCCGACCTTCGCGATCCGGTCGAGGAAGTCGGCGTTCGTCCGGTTGTCGGTCATGTTCTTGATGAGGATCTCCATCGCCTCGGCCGCGTCCACCGAGTGGAGCACGCGGCGCAGGCGCCAGATGCCCTGCAGCTCCTCGGGCGGCGTGATGAGCTCCTCGTTGCGGGTCCCGGATCCTTCGACATTGATCGCCGGGAAGATGCGCTTCTCCGCGAGCGCACGGTCGAGACGCACCTCCATGTTCCCGCGTCCCTTGAACTCCTCGAAGATGACCTCGTCCATACGGGAGCCGGTCTCGACGAGGCAGGTCGCGAGGATCGTGAGCGAACCCGTCGTCCTTGATGTTGCGCGCCGCTCCGAAGAACCGCTTCGGCGCCTCGAGCGCGCTCGAGTCGATACCACCGCACATGATCTTGCCGGAGTTGCGCTGCGCCTGGTTGTAGGTGCGCGCCATCCGCGTGAGCGAGTCGAGCAGGATGACGACGTCGTGGCCGTCCTCGACGAGCCGCTTCGCGCGTTCGAGCACGAGCTCGGACACGGACAGGTGATCGGCGAGCGGCTGGTCGAACGTCGACGCGACCACGTCCGCATGTTCGCCGACCGTCTCTTCCCAGTCGTAGGCCTCTTCCGGACGCTCGTCGACGAGCAGGACGAACAGCTTCACTTCCGGATGGTTCTCGACGATCGCCCGCGCGATGCGGCGGAGGATCGTCGTCTTGCCGGCCTTCGGCGGCGCGACGATCATCCCGCGCTGTCCCTTGCCGATCGGGCAGAGCAGGTCGAGGATGCGTCCGATCGGCTCGGCCGGGTTCCACTCGAGACGCAGCCGCTCGTTCGGTGACGGCGTCGGCATCTTGTCGAAGACCGGACGCTCGCCCCCTGCCTCGATCTCTTCCGGCGTCCGTGTCGTTGACCTTCTCGACCTGCAGCAGCGCCGAGTAGTTCTCGCACGAGTGCTTCGGCGGACGCGCCAGGCCGGCGACGAGGTCGCCGGTACGCAGACCGAGTCGCTGGATCTGCGAACGCGAGACGTAGACGTCGGTCGCGCCGGGGAGGTAGCCGTTGGTGCGGAGGAATCCGTAGCCGTCCGGACGAACCTCGAGGATCCCGGACGTCTGATCGAGGCCTTCGTTCTGCTTCGCCAGCAGCTCGGAGATCAGGCGGGACGTCCGAACCGCGCGGCCCCCGTGATGCCGGCTTCCTTGGCCTTCTCGACGAGCTCCTGCGAAAGCGCTTCTAGATCTA
>CAVXYW010000002.1:0-2069908 GCA_963766295.1 uncultured Actinomycetes bacterium
AGCATCGCGTAAGCCGCGAGAGGAGTCGATACGTCATCGAGCACGCGGAACTGGCTTTCGAAGTTCAACGCCCGATCGAATCCGGAAGACAAAGGTTGCTTTACGTGGGAGACGATCAACAGGGGAATCCTCTCGAGGTAATTGCAATTGAGTTCGAGCCAGAGGACCTGCGCGTCATTCACGCCATGCCGCTTCGCCAGAAATACCGTTTGGAGTACGAGGAGGCCAAGAGATGGCTCGTCTGAAGAAGTTGAAGTCGGGCAGGGTGCTGACCAAGGAACTGCTGGACGAGCTCGTCAAGGAGGCCGAGGAAGGTTACGACCACTCGGAGTTGAAACCGGTTCTAGTTCGGCCGGGCCGGCCTTCGCTCGAGAAGGGCGGAAACGGCGCCTCACCACGAATTAGCTATCGCCTGGAGCGTGGCCTCTATGCGAAGGCGAAGAAGAAGGCCGAAGCAGAGGGACGTACCGTTAGCCAGCTAGCTCGGGAAGCGTTGCGACGTTATGTCGAACGGAGCCGTTGAAGATGAAGCAGTCACCGATCCACCTCACGGATAAGCAACGCGACCGGCTCGCGATCCGTGCCAAGGACGCGGGGGTTTTGGAGGCCGAGGTCGTCCGCCGGATCCTCGACAAAGCGCTAGGCATAGACGATGGGCATGACGAGCGGATGGCAGCATTCGATGCTGCGTTCGGGATCTGCAAGGACTACCCGGAGTGGCCGGAATGGCTGTCGAGTGTGCGGAGCGGTAAAGGCGCCGATCAGCGGCTCAAGGAGCTCGGCCTGTGAAAGTCTTCGAGCTCAAGTAGCCCCTCTCGCCGGAAGACTGCTGAGTACTAGCCGTTCGTCCTGCCGATGACTTTCGGTTCCTTCCCCAGTCCGATTATGAGAAGAAAGGGGGAACCAATGACCGATTACGTGACTTCGCCGGACGGCACCAAGATCGCCTTCGACTGCGTGGGTGAGGGCCCGCCCCTGGTCTTGGTGGGTGGCATGTTCTGCGACCGCCGCACGCTCGGCGACCTGGCCGATCAGCTCGCGCAGGACTTCACCGTCATCAACTACGACCGTCGCGGCCGCGGCTGGAGCGGCGACACGCATCCTTATTCGGTGCAGCGGGAGGTCGAGGACATCGGCGCCCTGATCGATCATGTCGGAGGAGCTGCTGCCGTCTACGGACATTCGTCCGGTGCTGCGCTCGCTCTTCAGACAGCGCTCGCGCGGCTTCCCGTCACCCGGCTCATCCTTCATGAGCCTCCGTACTCAGCCGACGACATGCTCAGCCGGAAGGCCGCACGAGAGCTGGCTACGACGATTCGCATGGCCATCGAGGAGGACCGCCGTTACGACGCGATCAAGGCGTTCTTCGCCGATCAGGAGATGCCACCCGAAGTGCTCGACGGCATGGCGTGCGACTTGGGGATGCAGGCGGTTGCGCCGACGATGGTCTACGACATGGAAATCATGGGGTGCGACAACGGCGGCGGGATCCCCGAACGTTTCGTCAGGGATCTTTGGGTCCCCACGCTCGTCATTGCAGGATCCGACAGCGGTGACTTCTTCATGGAAACGGCGAAGCGACTGGTGGAAGTTCTGCCGGACGGACAGCTGGCCGTTCTCGAGGGTGCGACTCACGCGGCGCCGGCGGACGTGGTTGCTCCGGTGGTGGTCGACTTCCTCACCGGTGGCTTGGCATCTGCCGGCTGCTGTTTCGCGAGGAGCTATTCGCCCGCCGAAGTCAGATAGTGCGCGAAGGTTGGAAAGGCGAAGCTCGTGTCCTTGTCGTCTTCGTGGGGGCCGTGGAACCAGACGGTGTAAGTGGTGATCTCCGTCAGTGCCCAGCGCAGATCGAAGAGTTTTAGCGCCGCGGGATCGACTTCGTTTGTTCCGGCCGTTGCGTAGTCGGACCAATCTCCGTCCTTCGGTTGGAGCATCCAGAGATCTCGCTCACGGGGGCCGATGGCGACGGTGTCCCAGTCGATGAGGACGAATGACTCGTCGCCGGTGCGCAGGATGTTGGCCGCGTGCGGTTCTCCGTGCGTGACGACCCAGTTGTCTCGAGGGATCTTTGCCTTCATCTCGTCGTAGTTGTCGAAGAGCTTCCGGATCCGCGCTTCGTCTTTGATCAGGAGCTTTCGAGTGGGCTCGGCGAACGGACCGGCTGTCCAGGGCTGGTCGAGCTCGTCGAGCGCTTCGAAGAATTGAGACCGAGCGTCGACCTCGAGATCGTCGCGGGGTGGCAGATCCGCCGGAACTTGCTCGCTGGCCGCATGCATACGTCCGATCGCTGTTAGGACCCGTCGTCGTTCGTCGTCGTCGGAATACGGACCAAAAGGGGACGACTCTCCATCGAGGAAGGCGTAGATGGAGACGGCGTAGTCGTCATCGAATCCTTCCAAGACGGAACCGTCAGGTTTTCCTGACGGCGCGTGGACGAATTCGAGATCCGCGCGCTTGAGCGCCGCAGCCGTACGCAGTCTGCGATCGAGGGTGTCGAATTCCTCCTCAATCGAGGTGCCGGGTTCGGGCTCCAGCTCGTCGACGTTGACGAACCAACGGTTGCCTTCGGTATCGGTGCCTTTGTAGTGGTGGGTGCCGAAGCCGACCGGTTCGTAGGCCAGCGTCTCGATCTTGAGGTCCCATGCTGATGAAACGAACTCTGCAAGATGCGCGCGGTCAATGTCGTCCGGCTCTTGGAACATCGCGGAGCTAGTCCGGCGCTACGACTGGCCGCCGGCCGCGAGCAGCTCGGCGTAGCCCTCGCGCAGAGAGCGCATGAGCAGGTCGGGGTCGTCCACTGCAGCGGGGTCGATGTGGACGCCGATGTTCAGCGTTCCGCCGTAGGACATCATCGTGATGTTCCACGCCGTTCCGGCGACCGGGCCCATCGGGTACATCGAGAGGACCTTGCCGCCGGACACGTAGACCTCGATCGGTGCGCCGCGGACGTTGGACGTCGCGAAGTCGACGGCGCCGGCTTGCGGGCGCGCGATGCCGGTGACGACGGATGTCGGCAGCAGGTTCGCGAGACCGGACACCGCGCCCATCAGGTCGGCGCCGCCCGTCACTTCGCCGCGCCGGGAGCCCATCGAGTCGCGGATGGCCGCGAAGCGGTCGGCCGGATCCATCTTCCCGCCGGGGACCTTCACCTTCGACGGAGTGAACGAGTTGCCGCCGGCCGATCGGTCGTCGCGCGTGGAGACGACGAACGTCGCGTTGAAGAACGGAACGTCGACGCCGGCGAACTCGTGGTAGCGCACCGCGCCGAGAGTCGCGCCGGTGACGAAGAAGTCGTTGAGGGAGCCGCCGAGTTGCTTGGCCGCCGCTTTGGCGCCCTCGAAGTGGACGTCGAGGGTGTCGAAGTAGCGTCCGCGCGAGCGGTTCTTCCATATAGGGGAGCCGGACTCGCCACCTTCGCTTCCGCCGCTACCGAGTTGCGACTGGGCCGAGGTGACGGTCTTTTGCAGATTGCTCACGGCTTCGCCGAGCCGGGCCGGATCGGCCGCGGCGAGCGCGGCTTCGCCGAGCGTGCGCTTGGCGATGCCGAGGATGCGTTTGGCTGTGTGTCCGCCGGTGCGGAGGAGCGACGGCAGGAATTCGTCGCTCGTTTCTTCCGTCGACTCCTCTGCATCCTTCGCGATGACTTCGTCGAGGTCGGTCGCGGGCGGCGGGGGAGCGTCGCGCTCGAGGTCCATGTAGTTCTCGGCGAGCCGGACGGCGCCTTCGCCGTCCGCGACCGTGTGGTGGAGCTTGGTGAAAAGAACACCGCGCCCTTCGGCGAGTCCGTCGATGACGACGAAGGACCACAGCGGACGGGTGCGGTCAAACGGTTCCTGAAGGAGCTTCGTGCACAGGTCGAAGAGCTGGCGCTCGCTGCCGGGTTCGGGAAGCGAGATGCGACGCAGGTGGTAGTCGAGGTCGAACTCGGTGTCGGGGATCCAGACAGGAGGCGAAAGCCGTCCGAGGATGGGAGCGACACGCTCGCGCATGCGCGGGAGGTCGGCGACGGCCTTGGCGACGCGGAGCTTGAGGTATTCGAAGTTCAGCGGCTGGTCGAGGATGGCGATCGAGCCGATGTTGGACGAGAGCCGAGGGTCGTGCTCGATGTTCCACATCATCGCCTCGGCGTCGGACATCATCCGATCGAAGCGCAGCTCACGCTCGGCCATGGAACCCCCTTCCGAAGTCGAGTCTAGCTGGCCTTCGAAAAGCGGGCGTACCGCTCAGCTAGAAAGTTCTTGTTCGGAAGATGTTCTTTCTGTCTGGGAACAATCAATGGTGCGCCGTGGAAGCCCTGGAGCCCATGCACGAGCATTGGGCCATCCTTCTCGCCGAGAACGTCGGCACGTATCTCAATCCGATAGTCCGGGTGGATCCCGACGATGTCGCTATCGAAGGCGGCATGGTGCAAGCGGCAAAGCGAGATGCCGCTCGAAACGATTGGCTCCGATCTAGGATCCCGGTCCGGAATGATGTCGGCAGCGTCAAGCAAATCCCGCTGTTTCAATCGGCATACCGCACAAGATTCACGGTATGCGCCATTACACGCTGACGGAATCCCTGCTGGTGGAGCCGCTGGAGGACTTCGCGCGTCGCGTAAGCTCGGCGAGCGGTGGGGTCTTCTACGAACGGCGCCTGGCCGGTCTCCAGCACAAGCTCGTCGACTGCGACCGTAAAGGTAAGAGTCGCGGGATCGTCGCCAACGATGTACGCGGGGAACGCTGCTGCATAGAAACCCTTCGCGACGCCATGAAGATAGATGAGTGGAATCTGATCGCCGCATCGCCTTTCGTAATCCGACGTTTTCGTGATGGTTTGGATCGGTTCCGCGATAGCGATACAAGATGCTGACCAGCCTTCTGCATCTCGACTTCATAGGGGCGATCTCGGCCTTCGATGATCGGCGCAGTCATGATCGAGAGTGCGATCTCGGATAAGAACAGCTGGTTTGAAGATGCCTTGCGGTCCGACAATAGGTACGCGCCTTCCGCCGAGACTCGAATCCTTGTGCAGGGCTGCGCGCGGGATCTCGTCACCGTGAATCTCCTGCAGGTTGGCGAGGAAGCTGAAGGCTGTCGCGCGAATCTGGCCGTCGAGCTGCTCGTCCATGCACCCCGAGTATGGGCGCGTTTGTCGAGCTAGCCCAAACTAGGCTCGACCAGGATCTTGCAGTGTTCGTCCGGCTTGACCTAGCGCCTCGAACGCTCCCGGCACGCCATCGATCCCGACCTCGCCCGTGATCAGTGGCACGACGTCGATCTCGCCCGTACGCGATCGCTTGCAGGCACTGGTTGAACTCCATCGGGTCGTAGCCGAGCGCGAAGCGCACCTCCAGCTCTTTCATCACGCCGACCAGCGGACGCACCGAGTCGTTTTCCATGCATGCACCGACGACCAGCACTCGTCCCTGCGCGGGCGCATCCTTCATCGCTTGCGCCAGCATCCCCGGCACTCCGACCGCTTCGTAGATCACCAGCGGCTTCGTACCATCGAGCCGGCGCCACGCTTCGATCGCCGGTTCCTGCTTCGGGTCGACCGCTTCGTGCGCGCCCATCTTCTTCGCGAGCTCGCGGCGCTTCGGTGAGAAGTCGGCGGCGACGATCGGCTCGACTCCCATTCGCGAAAGCGCACTGATCACCGCCAACCCGACCGGACCGGCTCCCAGGACGACCGCAGCTTCGCTCTGCTTGATTCCGCTCTTGTTAACCGCGTGCAGACCGACCGCCATCGGCTCTGTCAGCGCAGCATGGCGGGCGTCGGTTCCGTCCGGCACCTTCGTCGACACGAAGGACGAAAGCAGCATCATCTCGGCGTAGCCGCCGTTGTACTTGTTCGAGTACGCACCGACGGCATCGAGCGTGGAGAGGTCGGTCAGGTCGGTGATCATCACCGGCAGCGACACGACGATGTCGCCGGGCTTTACGCCCGCTTGAGTGTCCGGGCCAAGCTCGAGCACCTCGGCGGAGAACTCGTGGCCCATGACGATGTCCTTGTCCAGATCGAGCTTCGTCGGCAAGCCGAGCTCGTCCTGCAGATCCATCATGTCCTTCGCGTACTTCAGGAAGTGCAGGTCGCTTCCGCAGATGCCGCACGCGATCGTCCGCACCAGGAGCTGGTTCGTGTCCCGGAACGGGATCGGGCACATCGTCCACGACCAGTTTGTCCCCACGCATGACGGCTGCACGCATTCTAGTTCTCCTTTATGAAGCGACGGCTTGCAGGAATTCTTCTCGTGTCGGGCCGAGCGGTGCTTCGGGCTCCCGTTCGTCCCGTTCGTTCCAGACCTTCATGACCCTTTGCAGGATGTCGCCGTCGGACAGCAGCGCTTCTGGCGTCGTCAGCAAGTTGAAGCTGCGCATCCATGCCCGAGACACCGTCGCATCGACGCGGACGGCCGGCAGCACACCCTCGAGCACGACCGACCGCATGTAATTGTCGAACTCGGACAACTCTTCGCCGCGCTGGACCTTCATGCTCACCTTGTCCTGAGCTACGGCGGCGACGTACCAGGGCACCAGTTGCTCCTGTGTCGCCTGGTCGAAGGCGACGGCCAGCTGTTTCGGGTTGTCGCCGTGTTCGGCGAGGGCGTCGGTGAGCAGTCCGCCGTGGACGAGACCGAGCGAGCAGCCGCGTCCGTAGAGCGGGTTAGTGCACACCGACGAGTCGCCGATCGCGATCAGGCCGAGGACGACGGGTTCGCCGTCCTCGACGAACCAACGCATCCGATTGATCAGGCCGCCCATGTAGTGGACCTTGCTGATCGGTTCCGAAACGTCGTTGGTTAGTCCATTCGTTGATGGCCGGGATAACGGTCGTCGCCTTGTCGAAGAGTCCGGGCTCCCGAAGGCTCTGCATGTCTGCGTCCTCGGTTCCGTAGGCCAGCGTGACCGAGAAGGTCTCGTTGTCTCCACGGAAGACCGCGAACTTCGTGTAGCCGAGCTCGCCGCCGTTGAACGGGAACTTGTTGGGATCGGAAGCACCCTCGCGCAGACGGTAGAAGCGCGAGAGGTAGACGATGCCCGTGCCGCTCTTCTTCTCGCGGACGCCCACTCCGTGATCACGAAGCATCTCGACGAGACGGGACGGGCGTCCGGTTGCGTCGATCACGAGGTCGGCGTCGATGTCGCCGTGGGAAGTGGTAGCCCTGTAACGCGCGGAACTCCGCCGGAGTCATTCGTCTTCAGGCCCTCGACGGTGACGCCGTCGCGAAGGTCAACCCGTTCGGTTTCGAGCGCTGCTTTGCGCAGCACCCATTCGAACGTCGTGCGACGGCACGCGAGCATCACCAGGTCTTCGTCCCCTGGACGCGGTGACGGATCGTCCAGTTCCTCTCCCTTGAAGTCGCCCCACGAGACTTCGGTGACGCCGGCTTCGAGGAGCTTTTCCCGGACATCGGGGAGACGGTCACGCAGGAGGTTGCGTCCGCGCGCGAGGAAAGCGTGCGAGTGACGTACCTGAGGCGCGCCGCGGCGCTGCCATTCGAATGCTTCGTCCGGAGAGTTGGGGAGGGGGGTGGCGTCGCGTTCGAGGAGGACGACGTCGTGTCCGGCGCGCGCGAGCATGAGGGCCGCTCCGAGCCCGGAGACACCTGCACCGACGATCGCGACAGTCACGCTGTCACATAGTAGTGACTTGCGGAGCCGCACAAGCGGCACCGCAAGTCCCTGCCAGTCGCTCGCGCATTCGCGCTCGCTCGTGGTAAGATTGGTACGAGGCTCGTCGGCGTACGATTCGGGTCATGGAGCGGCGAAGGCTGGGACGTACGGGACACCAGTCATCGGTCGCGATCCTAGGCGCGGCGGCCTTCTGGGGATCGACGCCTGAAGAAACGGCCACAGCTTTCAACGACGCATTGCAGCGAGGTGTGAACCATCTCGATATCGCGCCGCAGTACGGTGCTGCGCAGGTTCTGGTCGGCCCGCTGATTCCTGCGGTACGAGATCAGATCTTCTTGGCGTGCAAGACGCTGCGGAAGAATCCCGCCGGCGTGCGCGCGCAGGCGGAGGAGTCGTTGTCGTTGTTCGGAACCGATCACTTCGATCTGTATCAGATGCATGCCGTGACGGATCTCGACGTGCTAGAAGAGCGGGTCGACGCCGCCGACGAGATCCTGAAAATGCGGGACGAAGGCATCACTCGGTTCGCCGGTATAACCGGGCACAACGAATCCGTGCCGGGAGCGTTCCTCGAAGCCTTGCGCAGGTGGGACCTCGACACCGTGATGTTTCCGGTCAACGCGACGCAGTGGAGCAACCCGGAGTACCGCCGAGATGCCGAGGCGCTGCTGGAAGTGTGCGCCGAGCGCGACCTCGGGGTGATGGCGATCAAGGCGGCGGCAAAGCGTCCTTGGGACAACGGCGATCGATTCGCGACTACTTGGTATCAGCCGTGGTCGGATCCGGAAGACGTCGCACGCGGCGTGACGTTCACGTTGTCGGTGCCGGGAGTGCACGCCTTCTGTACGCCGGGCGACGTTAAGATCCTGCCCATGGCTTTGGATGCCGCCGAATCGTTCGAGCTTTTGGACGAAGCAGATCGTGAGAGTGCCATCGCCTCGGCTGTCTCCCTCCCGACGATCTTCCCGATACCGACCCGTTGACCGGATGATCGTCGGCCTGACCTTCGTCGCCGCAGTAGTCGTCGTGGTTCTGACCCTGCTCGATTACATTCCGGCCTTGTGGGCGTTGCCCGCGATCGGCGTGGTCGTGGCCATCGGGATCGGCTACTTGATGCGGCGGGGGTCCGGGCAGGGACCGCCCTAAGCGACGCTGCTAGTCGTCGTGCCGGAAGCCGACCAGGTCGCGGCGCGCCGGGTGGCGCAGCTTAGCGATCGCTTTTGCTTCCAGCTGACGGATCCGCTCCCGCGTCAGGTTGAACTCCTTGCCGACCTGCTCGAGGGTTCGTTCCCGTCCATCTACTAGCCCGAAACGCAGCTCGAGGATCTTCCTCTCCCGAGTGCCCAAGGTGTCGAGGATCTCGCGGAGCTCGTCCGACGACCTCGCCCTGACGGCAGCCTCTAGCGGGCCCTCGTCGGTCAGGTCGGGGAGGAGCTCGTGCAGCTCTCCCTCGCCGTCGTCGCCGATCGGCGTCGAAAGGGAGACCGTGTCCATCGCCGTCTGCTTGTAGAAGGTCAGCTGTTCGACGTCTATCTCCAGAGCCTTCGCCAGTTCTTCGTCTGTGGGGTCGCGTCCGAGATCGGCGGCCATGTCGGCCTGGATCCGGCGCAGACGATTCACGACCTCAGCTACATGGACGGGCAACCGGATCGTCCTCGACCGGTCGGCCAGGCCTCTTGAGATTCCCTGGCGGATCCACCACGTCGCGTACGTCGAGAACTTGAAGCCGCGTCGCCAGTCGTACTTCTCGACGGCGCGAAGGAGCCCGAGGTTCCCGTCCTGGATCAGGTCGAGAAGTGGGAGTCCGAATCCTTGGTACCGGCGAGCGATGGACACAACCAAACGTAGGTTCGCTTCGATGAAAGCCCGCTGCGCTCTTGCACCTTCGTGCATCTGCCTGCGCAGGGTCTCCTTCGTCTTTTCGGACAGCGAGCCGTTGGACTTCTCGATGCGCTTGGCCGCTTTGACCCCGGCCTCGATCGCTTTGGCGAGTGAGACTTCTTCGTCCGCGGCGATGAGCGGATGCCGCCCGATCTCCTGGAGATATACGCGGACGAGATCCTCGCCGACTTCGGCTTCAGCGAGCTTAGGCATGGAGCCCGCAGGCGTATGAGACGAACAAAACGGGGCTCCTGTCTTCGGAAGGAGCCTCATCCTACGGGAAACTCCTCCCGGGCGGGCGCGACAGGTTTTCGCTGCGCTTCGATGCGGTTCTAGAAGCTTCGCTTTCGCCGTCGTTCGCGGAAACGCCGAGCGATCAAAAGAACGATTGCTCCGCTGACGACGATCGCTGAAAGGTTGATCCCGAGCTGTGCCGCTGCCCGGCCGGCGTCCCCCCAAGCTTCGTATGCCGCGGCCACACCGACGTTGGACGCCGCCGGGATCGTCGTCACCGAAACGAGAACGCCAAGAAGTGCTCCGGACTTCGCGCTGACGAGAGCGAGCATCCCGGCCACGCCGGCCAGTAGCGCAACGATCACCGAGTACCAGTTCGGTCGCGCGATGAACAGCGTCAGCTCGTGTTCGGCTGGATGCAGGACGTCCGGTGCGAGATCCGATTGAAGTAGGACGAGAGTCAGCAGAGCCGACGCAAGGATGGCGATCGGGAATCCGAAGGCCAGTGCTTTAAGCGATTCGAGGGCGCGCTTAGGTCGTCGTTCGACGAGCCCGACGCAGATGCCGGCAAGTGGTCCGTACTCGGGGCCGACGATCATCGCCCCGATGATCAGGACGATCGAGTCGGTGATGATCCCGATCGCTCCGATGAGCGTCGCAACGGTGATGAAGATCAGGTAGGACCAGGAAAGCGTCGCGCTCTCCGAAACCCGGCTGGACACCTCTTCCCAAACGATCGCGTCGGCCGGTAAGCCGGGAGCTGCGCGCTCGGCCTCTTCCGCGTGGCTGGAAATGGATGCGTCTACGTTCTCGATAGCGATGGAGCCTCGGGTCTCCAGGCCGAGTTCAGTGAGCCGGTCGAGCACCGTGCTCGCCTCTTCTTTGGCGCAATCGCAGGAGATGAGGTCGCCCGCCGGTTTGTAGGCCGCGTTCGGCAGGTGCCAGAGATTGGTCACCTCGGGGGCGGCGCGAAGGATCTCGAGAACTTCAGGGACGAGATCGGTCGGGACGATCAGCCGGACGTGGATCACGCAAGCGCCATCGTACCCGCCGCTTTGGGCGGGCTATTCGCTGCTTCGCGTGCGGCGTGCGGGCTTCGTCCGGCCGTCCTCTATCTGCAGCGTTCGTGAAGCAGCTCGTGTGATGGCTCGGTCGTGTGTTGCGACGATCAGCGTCGCTCCGTGCTCGCCGGACAGCCAGGCCAGCAGCTCGATCACTTCCTTGCCGGTTTTGGTGTCGAGATTTCCCGTCGGTTCGTCGGCCAGGATCACGCGCGGCTCGTTGGCGAGTGCTCTTGCGATAGCCACGCGTTGTTGCTCGCCGCCGGAGAGCTCGCTCGGTGCGTGCGTTGCGCGTTCGGCCAGTCCGACTTCCTCGAGACGGGACATGGCTACTTCGCGGCGATCGGCCTTCTTCATCTTTAGTGGAGCCAGCGCGGCCTCGATGTTCTGTTGGGCGGTGAGCGTCGGGATCAGGTTGAACTGTTGGAAAACGAAGCCGAAGGTTTTGAGCCGGAGGTCGGCGAGGTCGGTGTCGTTGATAGCGCCGAGGTCTCGTCCTTCGAAAGAGACGACTCCTTGTGTGGGACGGTCCATGCCGCCGAGCAATTGGAGGAGCGTCGACTTGCCGGATCCGGACGGGCCCACCAGCGAAAGGAACTCGCCTTCCTTTATGGACATCGAGATCGCGTCCACCGCATGCACTTCGCGGGAGCCCTGCTTGTACGTTCTCGAAACCTGCTCCAGTTCGAACATCTAGCCCACATCCCTCATCGCATCGGCCGGGCGCAGGCGCGAGGCGCGCATGCTGCCGATGACTCCGGCGAGGACACCGCCGACGAGCGCCAGGCCCACGGCGAGGACCACCATCCACGGCTTCACCGGCGCGTTGAGCGAGACCACTTGCGACGCAGCGCTCGCCGCTTGGTTGCCGGCGCCGCCGAGACCGAAGACGAACGGTCCGCGGGGGCCGGGGCCGGCTTGGTTCGATGCGCTTTCGGCAGTGAGCTCCGGTGCGAACGCGCCGATGGCAGCAGCGGCACCGAGACCGATGCCTGCGCCGACGATTCCTCCGATGACACCGACCACTGCGGATTCGGCGAGCACCTGACGGACGACCAGCCACGGCCGCCACCCGATCGCCTTCAAGCGTTCCGAGCTCTCGGACTCGCTTCGCGACGCCGCCGAGCGTGAGCAGACTCGCGAGCGCGAAGGCGGCGACGAGGGCGACGATCGCGAGAACGAGGCCGAGGCTGCGCGCAAGGTTCGCGGAGTCGACCAGCGAGCCGGACACCTGCTCGGCGAGGTCCTCGGCGTTGGAGACTTGGGAGCCGTCGACTTCGGTTTCGATCTGCTTGGAAACGCTCTCGACCTTGGACGCGTCGTCGGTGCGGACGAGCATCACGTTGGATCGTCCATCCCTCTTGGAGACTTCTTGAAGTTGCTCGAGATCCATGTAGACGTCGGCGGTCTGTCCACCGAGCGGCGGCTTAACGATGCCGACGACCTTCAGGTCTTTGCCGCCGAGCTTGATCGTCTCGCCGACTTCGATCTCGTTGCGCTCGGCGTACGTCTCGGAAACCATCGCTTCGTCCGCGCCGGTTATGAAGCGTCCCTCGGTGACTTCGTTGGCACTGATGACGTTGATCTTGGCGTCCGGCTCGATGCCGGTGACGGTGAACGAGTTGGTCTTGATGTCGGTGGATGGGTTGTCGACCTGTTCGCGGATGAGTCTGCGCGGGACGGCGATGGCTGCTCCGCCCTTCAAGCGTTCGGGAAGGCATTCCTCCAATGGACCGCCGAAACGCACCTCGCCTTGGCCGGGTTGGCCACCGGGCTCGGGCTGCTGGTTGACCTGCGGGCCGCGATCCACTTCTGCGCGGTCCTCGAGGCATTTGGTGAACGCTTCGCGTTCTGCGTCCGTCATCGGTTGTTGCTCGATGGTGTCGCCGCCGGTCTCGATCTCGGCGAAGATCTCGGGCACGGTTCCTTCCTGATGCGTGACGTTAAGAGATAACGCTCGGGCGACGGCGGAGACATCGTCGTTGGCTGCGACCTTCTCCGTGTCGGTGTCCGGGAACGTCAGCTGGCTCGCGGTGAACAGATCGTTGGAGAACTTCTCTCCCGGCTCCCCGAGCTTGGAGAGATCGGTTCCCAGTCCCGCGTTCTCCGCGAGAAGTTCGGCCGCTTGGCCGGGGTCGCGCTGACCGTCCTCACTACGGGGCTCGGCGGGACGCGTAACGGTGAGGTCGGTGGCGACCCCGGCCAGGGGGCCGAGGACTTCCTTCTGTGCTTGATCCAGTCCGTCGCCGAGAGCGGTAACGGCGACGACGAGCGCTACCCCCAGCCCGAGGCCGAGCGCGGTGAGGATCGTCCGGCCCTTTCGGCGCAGCAACTCCTGGCGGAGGTAGGTCGCGAAGAACATTCCAGCAGTTCAGCACACGAAGCTGAGAGCCGAGTTAAGCCGTGCAGACTCTTACCTTTCTCTAATGGGCGTTTCAGCTTCGCCCGAGCTACCCGGCGTACCTTTTGTTCATGTCCGAAAGTGGAAAGCCCGTTGTACTGGTTGCCGAGGACGATCGCGCCGTGCGCGAATCGCTCGAGCGGGCGTTGGTGATCGAGGGTTACGAGGTTTTAACGAGCCCGGACGGGGCCGACGCGATCCAGCGAGCTTTGAACGATTCTCCGGACGCCATCGTGCTGGACGTGATGATGCCGCACGTCGACGGACTCGAAGCTTGCCGCCGTTTGCGGGCGGTCGGCAATAGGACGCCCGTGTTGATGCTCACCGCCCGTGAGACGGTGGCCGATCGCGTTGCCGGTTTGGACGCGGGCGCGGACGACTACGTCGTGAAGCCCTTCGCGCTGGAGGAATTGCTGGCGCGGTTGCGCGCATTGATGCGACGCACTTCTTTGGGGGACCAGGAAGAAGCGTTGCGCGTGAGCGACCTAGTCTTGGATCCGGAAACGCGCGAAGTGACGCGGGCCGGACGGGCGATCGATCTCACGAAGACTGAGTTCTCGTTGCTCGAGCTGCTGATGGCGAACGTCGGTCGGGTGCTTGAGCGCGCCGTCATATACGAGCGCATCTGGGGGTACGACTTCGGTCCCACCTCTAATTCGCTCGAGGTCTACATCGGATATCTGAGGCGAAAGACCGAAGAGGACGGAGACCAGCGGCTCCTTCATACAGTTCGCGGGGTCGGTTACGTGATCCGGGAGCCGAAGAAGTCGTGAGCTTGCGAGAGCCGGACATGCCGCCGGAGTCGGGTGCGTCCCGATCTTTCCTCGAGCGTTTCGGATCCCTGAAGGAGGCCTTGAGTCCGTCCGGAGTTCGTGACGTCACGGGACGGCGGTCGAGTCTGCGCGCGCGCATCGCGTTGCTGACGGCGGGAGCCGTCGCCGTGGCGGTCATCGGAGTCGCGGCTACGGCGTGGGTGATGGTCCGCAACGAGTTGCGCAACCAGGTGGACAATCGCTTGATCGGTCTGGCGCGTGAACTCGCGCGTGCTCCGGTTCCCTTTGGTTTGGACAGCCCGGTCGGCGAGTTGTTCGCGCGTCCGGGGCCGGGTTTCGGCTTCGACAACGCGATCCAGATCATCGACGACGACGGCCGCGTGTTGGTGCCGGCCACACAGGCGGCTCCGCTTCCTGTTTCGCAGCGGGACAGGGAGGTGGCGTCCGGCGGCGGCGAGGCCTACTTGCACGACGTGCGCGTCGAGGGTGCGCACGTTCGGGTGATCACCGTCCCGATGCGGCAAGGAGGAGCGCTGCAGCTCGCCAGAAGCATGAGCGAGGTGGACGGAACGCTGCGGAGCTTGGTGCTGATCCTCGTTCTGATGTCGGCTGTTGGTGTGGGTTTGGCCGCAGCGGCCGGACTTCTTGTTGCGCGCGGTGCGTTGCGGCCTGTTCAGCGTTTAACGGATGCCGCCGAGCACGTGGCGCGGACACAGGAGCTCGACGCCGCGATCGAGGTTGATCGCGGCGACGAGCTCGGAAGACTGGCCGCAAGCTTCAACTCGATGTTGCGTGCACTGGGTGCCTCGCGCGAGCAGCAACGGCGGTTGGTTGCCGACGCGTCGCACGAATTGCGCACTCCTTTGACTTCGCTGCGCACCAACGTAGAGGTGCTCGCGCGAGGCACCAACCTCGCGCCAGACGAGCGGGAGCGTTTGCTCGCCGACCTGACCGGAGAGCTCGAGGAGCTCTCCGCCCTGGTCGCCGAGCTCGTCGAGCTGGCGACCGAGTCACAGGTGTCCGCGGAGGATCCGCAGGACGTTCGCTTGGATGAGTTGGCGACGAGCGTTGTCGAGCGAGCGAGGCGTCGGACGGGGCAAACCATCGAATTGGTGGCAGAGCCGAGCGTGGTTAGTGGCCGTCCGACGGGCTTGGAACGCGCGATCAGGAATCTGGTCGATAACGCTTGTAAGTGGAATCCCGTCGGTGAGTCGATCCATGTAGTTGTTCGCGGAACGCGCGTCGAAGTCCGCGACCGGGGGCCGGGGATCGACGAGGCGGATCGTCCTCATGTCTTCGATCGCTTCTACAGATCGGACGCGGCGCGGGCGATGTCCGGATCTGGTTTGGGCTTGGCGATCGTCCGGCAAGTGGTCGAGGCGCACGGCGGCACGGTGTTCGCCGAGGCGGCCGAGGGCGGCGGTGCGGTGGTCGGCTTCGAGCTTCCGGCCGAAGAAGAAGCGGTCGGCGGAAGAACTCGCGACAGAGGAGCGACGGAAGCACGTTCGATGTAGAGCCCGGCGACAGCGAAGAGGTTGCCGAGACGGAAACAGAAGTGGTTGTCGAGACTGAAACATCGGAGGTCTTGCCGACGGAAGAGGAGACCTCGAATCCGGCACCGTCACCATGGCTGGACGGTGCTAGTGAAGTCTTCCGGAGCACTGTCCCAAAGTGGTGACGGTTGAGAATTTCGACCAAGATGATCGGCGCCAGTCGTTGAGTTCGCGGCCAACGCAGGCGTTCGCAGCGAATTCACGAAGAGTTTGCGCTCAAGTGAATTCGATGAGCCCACTGTGACTGCTAACCGTGTAGGGTTGTCCTTGTAATAGCTCGCTGTACGAGCGTTCGCCAGGTGCGAATTACGCGCCGGCGGGGCCTTTCGGGCCCACACATCGAGTGGGCCCACCCACCTTTCGCAGAACGGAGTACCGCTTTGTCTCGAAATACCTTTAGTGATCTCGGCGTGCCTGCCGACCTCACCAACGTCCTAGAACGGCGCGGCTTCAAAAGCCCGTTTCCGATCCAGGCGGCGACCCTGCCCGACGCCCTAGCTGGGCGTGACATTTGTGGGCGGGCGCCGACCGGGTCCGGCAAAACGCTGGCCTTTGGCCTGGCGCTAGCTGCGCGCACCAAGCGTGCACAGAACAAGAGGCCGACAGCTCTCGTGTTGGTTCCAACACGAGAGCTGGCGGCCCAGGTCGAACGCGATCTGAAACCGCTGGCCGACGCGCGCAAGCTGCGCGTCGCCACGGTTTACGGCGGCGTCGGCTACCAGCCGCAGCGAAATGCCTTGCGGCGCGGCGTCGAGATCCTCGTCGCCTGTCCCGGACGACTCGAAGACCTTCTCGAGCAGCGCGAGCTCGTCCTGTCCGACGTATCGACCGTCGTCGTGGACGAAGCCGATCGCATGGCCGACATGGGATTCCTTCCCGCGGTCAAGCGTCTGCTCGACCAGACCCGCAAGGACCGCCAGACGATGCTCTTCTCGGCGACGCTCGACGGCGACGTCGACGTCCTCATCAAGCGCTACCAGCGTGATCCGAAACGACACCAGGTCGCGACGCCGGAAGAAGAGCAGGGCGAGGTTCGCCACATGTTCTGGAAGGCCGAGCGCGACGAGCGCGTGCAATTGACCGCTCAACTCATCGGAACCCATCAATCCGCGATCGTCTTCTGTCGGACGCGCCACGGCGCAGATCGCCTCGCGAAGCAGCTCTCGCGATCGGGCGTCGAATCGGTTGCCATCCACGGTGCGCGCAGCCAGCCGCAGCGGGACGCCGCGCTTCGCGCGTTCACGAATGGAAGAGTCCGTGCGCTCATCGCTACGGACGTCGCCGCGCGCGGCATCCACGTAGACAATGTTTCCGTGATTGTTCACTTCGATCCGCCGTCCACGCACAAGGACTACGTGCACCGTTCCGGCCGGACAGGACGGGCGGGAGCGGACGGCAAGGTCGTTTCTCTTGTCGGACGAGAGCACGCTGCGGACGTGAGGCAGATCCAGAAGGCTTTGCGTTTGCCGCTGCGGGTCGAAGTACCCGACAAGAGCTCGCTCGGACCGAAGATCGAGATCGCGCCGCGTCCCGTTAGAGATGTGGAGCCGATCGCGACGCATCCTGCTGCCACCAAGAAGAGGCATGGCGAAAAGCCGTGGCGCCAGGGTCGTCCGCAGGGTGGGCGTCCGGAACGCAACGGCGATCGTCCCGGTCAGAAGAGAAAGCGGACCCAGCGGGATCGCCGCCGCTCCGCCTAAGGACACTCATGCTTCGCAACATCGCGATCATCGCGCACGTCGATCACGGCAAGACGACGCTCGTCGACGGAATGCTCCGTCAGACGGGCACTTTCGCCGCGCACGCCCAGCTCGTCGACCGGGCCATGGACTCCATGGACCTCGAACGCGAGAAGGGCATCACGATCATGGCGAAGGTCGGCTCCGTAACGGTCGACGGCGTCCGCATCAACATCGTCGATACTCCGGGCCACGCCGACTTCGGCGGCGAGGTCGAACGGTCCCTGCACATCGTCGACGGCGCACTGTTGTTGGTCGACGCTTCCGAGGGACCGCTTCCGCAGACGCGGTACGTCCTTCATAAGGCTCTGCATCTCGGTCTGCCGATCGTTGTCTGCCTGAACAAGATCGACCGCAAGGACGCGCGTCCGGACGAAGTGCTCAACGAGGTATACGAGCTCTTCTTCGACCTAGACGCCGCCGACAAACAAATCGAGTTCCCTGTCATCTACGCGAATGCCCGCGAAGGGAAGGCCGGGTTGTCGCCCGACAAGCTGTCCGACGATCTCAAACCGCTATTCGACGCGATCCTCGCGACGTGTCCGCCGCCCAAGATCGACCCCGATCACCCGCTGCAGATCATCGTTTCCAACCTTGACGCCGATGCTTACGTAGGTCGGCTCGCGATTGGGCGCGTGCGCAACGGGGAGATCCGAGACGGCGCGAACATCGTGGTTATCGGCGAAGAAGGTCCGCGTCCCCCGACGCGCGTCACGAAGCTGATGACTCCGTCGGGACTCGGATGGGCCCCCGCAGAGTTTGCCGAAGCCGGCGACATCGTCGCGATCGCTGGGCTCGATGACGTCCTGGTGGGCGAGACGATCGCCGACCCGAACGACCCGCGTCCGCTGCCGATGCTTCGCGTCGACCAGCCGAGCTTGCATATGGAGTTCGGCGTCAACACCTCTCCGCTGGCCGGCCGCTCCGGTAAGTACCTCACCGCTCGGCATATCAAGGCGCGCCTCGAGCGCGAGACGCTCGGCAACGTATCGATCCGCGTCATCCCAACGGCTACGCCCGACACCTATGAAGTGCAGGGTCGCGGCGAGCTGCAGCTGGCGATCCTCATCGAGCAGATGCGGCGAGAAGGCTACGAGCTACAAGTGTCCAAGCCCGAAGTGATCACGCACGAGATCGACGGAAAATTGCACGAGCCGATCGAGGACGTGACGATCGATGTTCCCGAGGAGTTCATCGGCGTTGTGACCGAGCAGCTCTCGCTTCGTAAGGGCCGCATGGTCACGCTGACCAACCACCAGACGGGCTGGGTGCGCCTGGAGTTCAGGGTTCCCGCGCGCGGCTTGCTCGGCT
Source organism: uncultured Actinomycetes bacterium (assembly GCA_963766295.1). Classification (GTDB taxonomy): domain Bacteria; phylum Actinomycetota; class JAICYB01; order JAICYB01; family JAICYB01; genus JBBDRJ01. Next base: position 18,570 of record CAVXYW010000002.1, read on the forward strand.
TCCGTTCGCAGCTGCTCACCGACACCAAAGGCACAGCGATCCTTCACCACGTGTTCGCCGATTACGAGCCGTGGATGGGCGAGATCAAGCACCGACTCTCAGGTGTGCTCGTCGCCGACCGCACCGGGAACACCACCGGTTTCGCGCTCGACAACCTGCAGGAGCGTGGCGAGCTTTTCGTCGGACCGGGAACCGAGGTCTACGAAGGGATGATCGTCGGCGAGAACGCGCGCTCCGAGGATATCGACGTGAATCCCACCAAAGAGAAGCAGAAGACCAACATCCGCTCCGCGATGGCCGACGAGGCGATCAAGCTCGTCCCGCCGCGTATTCTTTCGCTCGAGCAGGCGCTGGAATTTGTCGCGTCCGACGAGCTGGTGGAGCTGACGCCGAGTTCGATCCGTTTGCGCAAGCGATTCCTGAGCGAGGCCGATCGCAGACGCGAGAACCGCAAGAAGAACCGCGACAGCTAAGCGGTATCGGGCGTCCAGCCGGAGTCTGGTAGCTCCGAGTAATTGAGCCAAGCTTTCCCGGACGCCTTCGAGATCTTTAGTCTCTCGTTGTCGTAACCGTTTTTGGGGACAGCGAACGTGGCGGAGACTTCGGAACACGCAGCCGGACCCTCGTCCCAAGGACCGGAGCGTTCGGACGTGATCCACGCGCCGTCGGCGGTTTGGCAAACGAAGGGACGAACCTCGAGGCAATCGCCGGAGTAGAAGCGTGCATCGCTTCCTTGATAGGCGCATGAGCCGGTGCTCGGTTGGTCGACGGCCCAGCTCCACACTTCCGCGAACATGCGTGGATCGAAGGGGACCAGATGATCCCAACCGATCATGTCCACGCCGCAGCGAGCCATGTTGTATGCGTCGATAACCGTGACGTCGCCGCCGACGTCAAGGAGAAGCGATAGCCCAGTCTCGTCGGCTTGGCGCCTAATCAAGTTGTGCGCGTAGTCGTGCTCGGCGCGTTCGTTCGCGCAGGGGTAGGCCGGAAAGTCATCACCAAGGTCGATCCCGCTCTCGTCCCAGCGTGGGCCGCGCTCGAAGACCAGCGATCCCCACTCCGCGCCCTGTCCACAGTTGCCCGTGAGCAGGACGCGGGCACCCGATGCCCGGATCTGGTTGCGCGAGGCCTGCATCGGTAGCGATGAACAGGGCGGCGTCGCCTTGTATGTGATGTCACCGAGCACATCTGAAAGATCGTTGGCCGCCAGATCGTGCGCGACCGGATTGTCGTCCAGAGAGTTCTCGAGGTAGACGATGATCACCTCGTCGGGATTGGCGTCGAGCCAGGCGCGGATCTCTTCCAGTCCGTCGCGGAGCAAGCGGTCCACCGTGCAGCCGAAGTGGTAGGTGAGCGGCCCGATCGGGAACAGCTCCGCGTGACATAGAACGACGGCGTTGAAACCGTTGAGTGGGTCGCCCTGCGGATGAGGAACCCAGTGCACATCGAGCTCGAGAGACCGGATCCCCATGCGCAATTGATCGGTGAGCGAGTACGTCTGGTTCGGGTCGATGTCGGACAGGGTCGGTGATAGCGCTTCGTTGTTGAAGGAGTTGTGTGTGTACGCCCAGAAGGCTTCGTGGATGGGGAGGTCGTCGCCGAGGCTGTGTTGGAGATCTATCGCTTGCGCGAGCCAAGATCGCTCGTGGGCGTCCACTAGGTACTTGTTGATCTGACGGCCGTCGATCGAGTCGCACAAGTCACCGCCGCCGGCGTTACGGCAGACCCGTCCGGCCATCTCGATGATGTGCTTGACCCCGAGGCAGACCCGCTCCGATCCGCCGCCCGTCCGGCAGGCCTCGACGAGATCCGCACCCGACTGCGCGCTCACGGGCGCCACGACGACGGTGGTCGCTAGCATCAGTGAGCAAAGAAGGAGGGGCCGCACCCGAACCATGTAGGCGTTAAACGATACTCGTGGTGCTGAAGTTCGACGGACCTGCGGGATCCGTCTCAAGGGAGGGAAACGATGAAGTTCGGAATCTTCTACGAGCATCAGATCCCACGTCCTTGGGACGTCGACAGCGAGTACAAGCTTTTCCACGAGTCGCTCGAGCAGATCGAGCTCGCCGACAAGCTCGGCTATGACTACGCCTGGGAGGTCGAGCACCACTTCCTCGAGGAGTATTCGCACTCGTCGGCCCCCGAAGTTTTCCTCGGCGCAGCCAGCCAGCGAACGAAGAACATCCGCCTCGGGCATGGTGTTATCCAGCTGACGACGAACCATCCGGCCCGCGTAGCCGAAAGAGTTTCGACACTCGATCTCTTAAGTCACGGCCGCGTCGAGTTCGGCATGGGCGAAGCTGCAACCACGGCCGAGCTCCATCCGTTCGGACGGCGCTTCCGCGACAAGCGTCAAGTGTGGGAGGAGGCGGTTCGGGCCGTCATGCCGATGTTCGGTGACGACCCCGTCGAATTCCATGGCGAGTTCTTCGACCTTCCTTTGCGCAACGTGATCCCCAAGCCGTTCCAGAAGCCGCACCCGCCGCTCTGGGTCGCGTGCTCTCAGCGCGACACGATCGAAAAGTGTGGCGAGTGGGGGATGGGAGCGCTGGGCTTCCAATTCGTTAGTGCCGACGAAGCGCACGCCTGGGTGAACGCGTACTACAACGCGTTTACGAAGCGTCAGAAGCTGCTGGCCGATTACCAGACAAACGCGAACATCGCCGTTGTGTCCGGATTCATGTGCTGCGAGACCGACGAGGAAGCGCACGTGAAGGCCGACGGCTGGACGTTCTTCGCTTTTGCTTTGCGCTTCTACGCTACGCACAAGCCGGGCGAAGGCGAGCAGATCAACCTTTGGGAGGAGTACCAGGCGTTCAAAGCGTCGGACGCCGGAAAGAAGATGCACGCCGGCGGTCTCATCGGCTCACCCGAGACCATCCGCACGCGCCTGCACAAGTTCGTGGATTCGCACGTCGACCAGGTGATCCTGCTGAATCAGGCCGGCAAGAACACCCATAAGGACATCTGCGACTCTCTCGAACTGTTCGCCAGAGAAGTGATGCCCGAGTTCCAAGCGTTAGACGATGAGCACCAGAAGTGGAAGCAAGCCGTTCTCGCCGGTGAGATCGAGCTGGAAGAGGTAGACACTTCCCCCGAGGCGATGCCGCGTCCGCAGCGGATCGTGGCTGTCGACTCGAGCGCATAGCAAGAAGGTGCGCTACTCGACCCGTGTCACCGTACCCTTCGGCGTTAAGAAGCGAAGACCGGGCAGAGTGATCGTCGCGTAAACGACCTCTTCCGCGAAGTCGATGAACCGAGCGACGGTCGTCCCGTCTTCCTCTTGCCAAAACTGGAAGTAGGCGTTCGGACGGATCTCAACCTGGCTGTAGCTGACGGTCTGAGTGACGCCGAGACCGCCTTTGATGGGTCGGTATGTCAGCCGATCCTCTGATTCGAACGTGTTGTGAAACACGACGTCGCCGAAGTTGATCTCGAACGTATGCCCAACGAGGGGGATCGTGTTGTCGTCGCGGTTCGCCATGGATCCACCGCCAGAGTGGAGAATCGCTTGCGCCGCGGCAAATCGGATAGCTGCTCGCGAGACGCGAAACGAGCTGGCGTGTCTGTGCGAACATTGCTGTCCGAATGAGCCAAGCGACGACTGAAGAGACCATTGCTTACCCCGGCGCCCGAGCGCCCGACCGTCAGCGCTGGGTCGACGCTCAGGGTGTGCAGATCCGCGTGCACGAATGGGGAGACGAAGGGGCGCGCCCGTTGATGTGCGTGCACGGCGGCTTCGACTTCGGGCGGACTTTCGACGGTTTTGCTCCGCTCTTGGCCGACGCCGGCTGGCGAGTTGTGGCCTGGGATCATCGCGGACACGGCGACTCCGAGCACGCAGCTCTTTATTCCTGGGAAGCCGACGTCCGCGATGCCATGGCCGTCCTCGACTCGACGACGCGGGAACCCGTTCCCGTTATTGCCCACTCCAAGGGCGGAAGCATGTTCCTGACGATCACCGAGATGTTCCCGCACCGCATCTGGCGGTTCGTGAATGTCGACGGCATGCCTTCTCCGATGCGCCACCTCGACGTGCAGGGACACGAGCGGACGCTTCAGATGGAGCAAGGCATCAAGAATTGGATCGAGCACCGGCGCACGATCGCCGACGCCGTTCGAAAGCCGGGCACCATCGACGAACTGGCGAAGCGGCGCGGACGAATGAACCCACGACTTTCGCACGAATGGCTCAAGTACTTGGTGACCGTCGGTGCCCGAAAGGACGAAGACGGCTGGCGATGGAAGATCGACCCGTCCCTTCGTTTCGGTGGCTTCGGTCCGTGGCGGCACACGTGGGCCGTTGCTGCATTGCCGGCGATATCCGTCCCGTTGCTCGGTCTTCTCGGACTCATCCCTGAAGACATGGGCTGGGGAACGCAGCCCGGACAGCTCGAGCCGTACCTTCCGTCGACCGCGAAGATGGTCTACTTCGAGGACTCCGGACACTTCGTGCACATCGAGAAGCCGCGCGAGGTTGCCGACCACGTCCTCGAATTCCTGTCGTGAGAACGCTAGTCCACGGCCGCATCCAGCTTGCTCTGCACGAGCTCAAGCAGGACGGCAACACGCGTCCGTTGCTTCACCTGCACGGGCTTGGTCTGCAGTCGCCCGCAGTTCTTCCGGAAGATCTGGCGACGTGGCCGGGTCCGGTATTCGCTTTGGACTTCACCGGACATGGGAAATCGAGCGTGCCCGGCGGCGGTGGTTACACATCCGAGGTTTTGATCGGCGACGTCGACGCAGCGATCAACGAGCTTGGTCAGGTGACGTTGATCGGACGCGGGCAGGGCGCGTACGTCGCTTTGCTCACCGCCGGCGCCCGGGCCGATGCAGTGCGTGGTGCAGTCTTGTGCGACGGGCCGGGCATATCAGGCGGCGGTCCGATGCCCGGGACACCGACCGTGGCACGCATAGATCCAGCAGCCGTTGCGCCGCCGGATCCGTATGCACTTGCCGAGCTTTCGAAGGACGTCCGTCCTCCCGACTACGCCGTCGACTTCGTCCGACTTGCCGTCGCCGGGTCCGGGATGAGTCACCCGGTCGCGATATGCGCGAAAGCGCGTCCGGAATGGATGAAAGCCGTTGCCGACGAGCTGGGGATCGTTCAGTCGACGGTCGAGGAGGCGCTCAAGCGGTTCGCTCGGTAGGCGTCTACGGCCGATAAGCCGGATACCATTCACTTTCTAGTCCCGCAGGATTCGCCTGCGGGCGGACCAACTTCCCTTACCTTTAAGAGAGGCATTTCTTATGGCTACTAACGCGGCTGTTATCAAGCCCCGCTGGCGCGGACGTCTCCACCAGTTCGCCTTCTTCTTCTCGATCCCGCAGGGGATCGCCCTACTGATCGCCGCGGGAGCCGATTGGGTCTCGCGAGTGGGAGCCGGCGTTTACGCGCTGAGTCTCGCGGGGCTGTACGGCGTCAGCGCGTCGTACCACCGGTTGAAATGGACACCGCCGGCTTTGAGCCGGATGCGCCGCCTCGATCACTCGATGATCTTCGTCCTGATCGCGGGGACGTACACACCGGTAAGCCTTCTCCTGTTGGACGGCGTATGGGCCACCATCTTGCTCGTGACGGTGTGGGTGGCAGCGATTGCCGGGATCGTCATGAAGATCGTTGGGCTCGAACGCACGCGGAAGATCACGGCCGGTATGTACATCGGCATCGGCTGGATCGCTCTAGCGATGGCGCCTCAGATAGTCCCAAGAGCCGGCGCCACCGTTCTGGCACTGATCGCAGCCGGCGGCGTCCTGTACACGGTCGGCGCGATCATCTTTGCGCTGCGACGCCCGAATCCGAGCCCGATGGTTTTCGGCTACCACGAGATCTGGCACGTGATGGTTGTGGCCGCGAGTCTGTGCCACTACGCGGCGATCATGATCCTGGTGCTCGACCGCGTCTAGCGGCTGCCCAAGTAGCCGATAACTTCTTCGGCGTTCTTATCCGGCGGAAACACCGGATAGAAGACCTTCGAGATAACGCCGCCGTCGGCGACGAGCGTTATGCGTTTGAGCAGTGTCGTGTCGTCGAACGTGAAGGTCGGCAGGTTCAACTCCTTCGCAAAGACGAATCCTGAGTCGCTGACGAGCGGGAAGGGCAAGCGCTGCTCCTTCACGAACTCGGTTTGTTCCTCGGTGGTTTGTGTGGACAGGCCGATCACGTTCGCGCCTAGGTCCTTCAGCTCTTGATGGTGATCGCGGAACGCGCACGACTGCGGCGTGCAGCCGCGGGCGCCGGGGGTCGCGTCCCACTCCGGTGGCGGGGCGGCGCCGCCGGGGCGCCCGGCCTTTGGGTAGACGTAGAGGACGAGCGTTCCCTTGGTGCTTCCGAAGTCGATGTGATGCCCATCCGTCGAAGGCAATGCGACCGGAGGAAGTTTCATCCCCTCCAGGTGCGCGGCCGCGCCGTCGTCTACGGGTACGGGGAGGTCGTCGGGAAGTTGAGTCGGGTCGTACGGACTCACTGTGGTGCGCGTCGGAACGGCATCATCGTGGGCGCCGGATCGTTCTCCAAGAAGTCGAGGATGATGCGGTTGAGGACGTCCGGTTTCTCGAACACAAGAGCATGAGAAGTGCCGGGCACGATCGAGAGCTCCGAATTCGGGATGGCGCGGTAGATGCCGAGGGTGTTTTCGAGCGTGACCATGTCATCGTCACCCGAGACGATCAGTGTCGGAGCCTTGATGCGCGTGAGGTCTTCCGGCTTGATGTCCGGCTGCGTCCGGACCATCTCCCAGAACTTCTCGAGCATGACCGGCCAGTGCTCCGGCCCATCGGGCGAACTGGCGAAGTAGAGCCCGCGGAACATCTCCAAGGACGGATCGTCGGGTGGTGCGCCCTCCATGTTTTCGCGAGCTTCGGGCACAGTGGCTTCCGGGTTGGGATGTGCACTTATGGCCACAAGCTTGCGAACGAGGTCGGGGCGCTCCATGGCGACCAGCAAGCCGACGACTCCGCCGTCGCTCCAGCCGACCAGGTGCGCAGGCTGCTTCACGACGGTTTCGAGAAAGCCGATCGTGTCCGTCGCCATGTCGTCGTAGTTCAGCGGCGCCTTCGACATCGGGAGTGTGCCCGTGCGCCCGCCGCTCGACAGCGATGACCTGGAACTTCTCCGCGAGGCCCGGGATCTGTGCCCCCCATGTGTCGTTGGTGCAAAGCCCGCCGTGCATGAGGATAAGAGGGTCGCCTTCCCCGAATGTGTCGTACCAAGTATTGAGACCGGCAATATCTGCGTATTCGCCCATCTTTAACCTTCTTTCCCTAGCCGGCGCCCGGCATCTGGCTCATGAACTGCTGCATGTCGAAGTAATCGCGCCAGGCTGCGATCTTTCCGTCCTTCACTTCGAAGACTCCGGCGACGGGGATCGAGATCGTTGCCGCCGTCCATAACAAAGGTGTCGACGCGCTCGGTGAACACGGTGTCGCCGTCGGCGGCGATCGCATTGATCTTGAACTCGATCTCATTCGACATAGGGACGAACATCGCCATCACGCCTTTTATGGCTTCATGTCCGGCGGCAGGTTGCAGCGGGATGTTGTGGTAGATCGCGTCGTCGGTCATGAAACCAACGAGCTCGTCCACATCTTTGCGCTCCCAGGCCTTGCAGAAGTCTCGGACGACCTTCACGCTGTCGCTCAAATTGCCTCCTTCGTTCGTCCGATGCGTCTCAGGTACCGATCGAGATCGTCGCGGATGGCGAGCAACAACCCCACTGCCTTCTCGCTCGATCCGGCGATCTCTTTGATCACATCATCGCTTAGGAATGCGCGCATCTCGGCCGGGTCCGTCCAGCGCGATCCGGTGTGCTCGTCGCTGACGCGGACTTCTCCGGTAACGCGGGCCCGATACGAGAGCTGGATGAAGTCGTGCCCGTACATGTTCATGTAGTAGCAACCGATCATCTCGGGCTCTTCTGTCGTTTCCAGTCCGGATTCCTCGAGGAGCTCTCGCCGCGCTGCCTCTTCCGGCGGCTCAGCGGGCTCGACTGCGCCGCCGGGGAGGAACCATTGGCCCGCGAACGACGTGAAGCCCGAACGCTGAAGGAGAAGGATCTGGCCATCCTCGCGCTCCGCATACATGACGGCCGAGAGTGCGTACTTCGGTGGGATCCAGTTTTCTCCGACGTCGGGACGAAACGGATCGTCGGTCATCAGCTGTAGCGGGCTTCGACCCCGCGCGACGAACCGGCGTTCTCGACGGCGTGACGAAGGTCGCCGAGGAACTCTTCGACGATGCGTTCGTGCGCGGGCGACACCATCATGTGCAGCGCGTCGGGTCCGTGCTGGCGGTCGAGGCCCCACCCGCGGTCGTCCATCAGGTCGCCGACGGCCATGATGTCGATGTCGTTGTTCGGAGATCCGAAAGCCATCACCGAGGCGACCGGCTGGCCGATGATCTCCAGGCCAAGCTCTTCGACGCCGCGCTTGATGGCTTGAGAGGTTTCCATCGTCTGCTTCGCGAGTCGTACGTAACCATCGATGCCTAGGAAGTTCATGACGGCCCACGCCGCGGCGATCGGCGATGCCGGACGCGCACCGGCCAGCGCGAGCGAGCCGTACATGCCGCCCGGCCAGTCCTCATAAAGGAAAGCCTGGTACTGGAGGACGTGATTGCCGTCCCGATGAAGAACGACCGACGCGCCCTTCGTGCAGAAGCCGTACTTGTGGACGTCCGCCGACATCGTCGACACGCCGGGAACGCGGAAATCGAAGGGCGGGACGTCGTAACCGGCGCGCTCGAGGAACGGAAGAAGGAAACCGCCGACGCAGGCGTCGGTGTGGAAGGGGATGCCTCTTTGCGATGCGAGTTCGGAGAGCGCCGGGATGTCGTCGACGACGCCGTGCGGATAGTTGGGAGCCGAGCCGACAACCAGCGCCGTCTGGTCGTCGATCAGTTCGTCCGCCTTCTTCAGATCGGCCCGCAGGTCGTCGGCCAGCGGGATGTGGACGAGCTCGAGATCGAAATACTTCGCTGCCTTGGCGAAGGCCGGGTGCGCCGAGTAGGGAGCGACGAGTCGCGGCTTCACGACGCTGCGCTCCGCCCGAGCGCGGTCGCGTGCAACACGTACGGCTTGCACGATCGACTCGGTCCCACCAGAAGTGAGAACACCCGATCCTTCCGGCGGCGCATTCAGCAGACGCGCCGTCATCGCGACGACTTCCTTCTCCATGTCCGCCAGCGAAGGGAACCGGAACGGATTGAGCGCGTTCTCGAACAGATAGAGGTTGTTGGCTTCGTGCAGCACGGCGTCGACGTCCTCGCCGGCCGGGTAGATCAGCGACCACGTCTTGCCGCCGCGCCAGTCTGCGTCGGCTGCCTTGCGCTCGCGCATCCGATCGAACAGCACATCGCGCGGCGTTCCGTTCTCGGGCAACGACACATCGGGCAGCTGCATGGACCTAAGACCCTACCGCTCGGGCGTTCCTCACGATCGGCTGGATGGTTTCCATGAACGTCGTGTCCTCGAACCACTGCCCGACGCGCTTGCCGTATTCCCAGATGCAGAGCCAATCGCTCAGCGCGTAGATGACCAGTCGGTCTGAAGCGCCTTCGCGGAACGGACGATGTGCCGCGTAAGCCGCGCCGTACGCTTCGCGCTGCGCGCGGTTGAATCGCCAGAGCATCCGGACGAGATCTTCCTCACCGTCGGACAAGTAAGCCTCGAACAGATCGAAGACGCCGCACATCACCGTCGATTCGTCGAAGTTCACGTTGCCCAGTGAGAAGTCGTGATGGACGAGGACCGGAGTGAAGGGCTCGGCCAGCGCCGGTGAGCAGGCCTCGATCTGTTCGTCGATGTAGAGCTCGGCCTCCGTGGACAAGGCATTGACGGCCCGGCACATGTTTCGCCAGTACTCCAAACGGTGCAGCGCCCAGTCGGAGTAGTCGTCCATCGCCATGAAGTCGTCGAGTTGAACGTCGTAGGGACCGAAGAAGTCCGATGACGTCTCATGCAGACGCGCCAGACCTTCGCCGTGCGCTCGTGCGAGGGCGACCTTGTCGTCGTCGTCCGACGATTCGGAGAGTTTCGCTCCGTTGGTGCCCGGCAGTCGCGGCATGACCGCGTACGTCCATCCGAACAGCTCGGTGTCGTCCGACACTTCGTAGGGCCACGGCACGGGGAGCGACGATCGCTCGTTGATGAGCTCGGCCACCTTGCGCTCCTTCATCAGCTGGACGTGACCGTGCGGGTGACCGCGGAAGACGAACTCGCCCTCGCTGGTCTCGAGGAAGATGTTCTGTCCAAAAAGGCCTTCGGTGGCCGGTTCGGCTCCCAGGACCGTGCCCAGGTCGAACTCGTCGGCAACGGTTTGCAGCTGCTCGGAGTCGATGACACCGAGACGTTCGGAGTATTTGCGCGGACCGAGCTCGCCCATCTCTCTATCCTTATCCTTCAGTGCATTGCGAGGAGGCGTTGCTGTGCCGGACCTGAACGAGTTGTTCGCCGGATTTCAGCTGGCCGAAACGATCCGGATCGACGCTCCGCAGCAGGAGGTCTGGAACCTGATCACCGACGTGAATCGGATGGTGGAGTTCAGTCCGGAATTGGTCCAGGTCGAATGGCTGGACGAGCCGGCCGAGCCGCAGCCCGGCGCCCGTTTCGCGGGGAAGAGCAAGATCGGCGGCTTCGAGTGGACGCGCAACTGCACGATCGTCGAAGCCCGGGAGCCGAGACTCTTCTCTTATGAGGTCTACGACGAGGCGGACGAGTTCGCGCAAAGTAGGTGGAGCTTCGAGATAACCGAGGACGGGGACGCGACGATCTTGAGACAACGGTTCTCGCACGTACCCGACGGTCGAAGCACCATCCGGTCGATGGCCGAGGCCGAGCCGGACCGAGCCGATGAGATCGTGGCCGAGAGAGCCGACGTACTGCAGCAGGCGATGCACCAAACGCTCGAGATGATTCGCGATGCGCTAACGGATTCCAAGGTCTAGGAGGAAACACCGTGGAGATGGAGTACCGCCGGCTCGGACGATCCGGCCTCAAGGTAAGCGTCCTGTCTTTCGGGTCGTGGGTCACTTTCGGCCCCCAGATCGGTCAAGCCGACGAGATCCTGCAAGCCGCCTACGACGGCGGCGTGAACTTCTTCGACAACGCCGAGGCTTATGCCGGCGGCGAGTCTGAACGGATCATGGGCAAGGCCATCGCATCGCTCGGGTGGCCGCGCAACACCTACGTCCTGTCCACCAAGGTCTATTGGGGCATCCAGGACACCGTGAACATGCGCGGGACGCTCAACCGCAAGTACCTCATGCAGGCCATCGACGGATCGCTGGAGCGTTTCGATCTGGATTTCGTCGATCTTCTCTTCTGTCACCGCGCCGATCCGAACACGCCGATCGAGGAAACCGTGTGGGCGATGTCGGACATCATCTCGTCCGGAAAAGCTCTGTACTGGGGAACTTCGGAGTGGACGGCGGACGAGATCCGAGCCGCGTGGGAGATCGCCGAACGTCACCACCTGCACAAACCTGTGATGGAACAGCCGCAGTACAACCTGTTCGAGCGACGCAAGGTCGAGCAGGAGTATGAGCGGCTTTACGAGGACATCGGTCTCGGGCTCACGATCTGGTCGCCGCTCGCGTCCGGAATGCTGACCGGGAAGTACCTAGACGGCAAGGTTCCTCCGGACAGTCGCGGCGCGCTTCCGGGCTACGAATGGTTGCGCGATCGCATGACGGACGAGGAAGCGAACGATCGTGTGCGAAACCTAAAAGTGATCGCCGACGATCTCGGTTGCTCGCTCGCTCAGTTGTCCATCGCGTGGTGTGCGTCCAACCAGAACGTGTCGACGGTGATCCTCGGCGCGAGCAAGGTCTCGCAGCTGCACGAGAATCTCGGCGCTTTGGATGTGCTGCCCAAGATCGATGACGCGGTCCTAGAACGGATCGACGAAGCGATGGGCTTCCGCCGCCGTTAGCCGGCCGGAAGCATCAGCGCAGTGGACTCGCCGATGGCGACGAGCTCGTCGTCCGACCAAACCTCGAGGCTGATGGCGGCCACGCCGCCGTGCGCGCGATCTAGTCGTCCGACACCCACGACGATTCGCGAGGTCACCTCACCGCAGAAGCGCATCGAGATATCCGGGTTCGGAGTGGAAACCTTCGTTGCGCTCAATGTTCCACCCAGCGGCGGACCGACGGCCATGTCGGCAGCAACGGCTGCGGCCTCGGCCGATGTGTCGGGTGACGGGTCCCACGGGATGCGTACACCGGTGGCGATCCCGCGCTCGTCGGTACCGAGGATGCGCGAGTCGATGGCGGTGACGATCGGCGCGATCGCAGGCCACGACTTGACGTCGGAATGCTTCGTCCACCGGCCGTGGTCCGGACCGGAGATCTCGACCGGCTGCAGAACGTCCGCGTCGACGAGCGAAACCGTCGCGCGCGTGCACAGCTTGCCGCTGTCGTCGGTGAGATCGACGGAGACGTTGGAGAGGCTTCGTCCGGAGTGAAGGATCGTGGCCGTGACGGTCGCGCCCGGCTCTCGCAAGCCTCGAACGAAGCGGCAGTCCAAAGCGTTGGGAACCCGTCCCGGCGCGGCCGATCGTGCGGTGTGGATGCATGCCGCCGCCAGGAACCCGCCGAACGCGCCACCGAATGCGCCGTGCAGCTCCGGGCCGATCCGGTAACGCGCGCCTTCGCCCGCGGGTTCGGCCTCTAGGAATTCCTCGAAGGACGCCATGGTTTCGTCCGACGGAGAGTAATGGCCTCATGCCAACCTTTGCCGGGTGGGCATAGCCTGGAGGCAGTCCACGAGGGAGGTTGCGATGGCCCTGACCGAGAAGCGGCTTAGGAACACCGAAACGCCCAGCCCAGTGCCGGCTCCCACGACCAAGAAAGCCATCACTACGGCAGATCCCTCGATCGGTGGCGGTTGGTCTGGTGCTCGCCTGGGCAACGGGGTTCCCACTTGCTCTCATGCTCGAGCCGACGCCTGCGGATGCCGGCGCCGTCCCGTGGTGGTCTTTCTTCATCGAGATCGGGTTGCTGACCTCGATCGCGGTGGCCCTCGTCGGACTGGCCAGAGGATTGAGAAGCGGCGCTGGCGCTTCCTTCGTTGCGGCATCGATCTTCACGGCCGGCGTGTTCGCTTGCCCGGCTTCAGGCCATCATGCGATCGGTCTTTGGTGGTTCGGTGAGTTCGCGATCGCTCTAACACTTGTCGCACTGAGCGCTCGGGCTTATCTGCGGAGCTCGGCCTGATGTTCCGGACGAAAGCGCAGATGCCAACGCCGGACGAAGCACTGTCCGGACGCGACGACGAGATGCCGGTTCCCGATCGTCACGACGTGCTAGGCACGCCGTTGAAGCCGCCCTTCCCCGACGGGCTCGAGCGGGCCGTTTTCGCTCTCGGCTGCTTCTGGGGAGCCGAAAAGAAGTTCTGGGAGACACCCGGCGTCTACACGACCGCGGCCGGCTACGCCGGAGGCTTCACACCCAACCCGACATACGAAGAGGTGTGTTCGGGACGTACGGGACACACCGAAGTCGTCCTGGTCGTCTACGACCCAAAGCAGGTGACCTTCGAGCAGCTTCTAAAGGTGTTCTGGGAGGAGCACGACCCGACACAGGGAATGCGTCAGGGCAACGACGTCGGGACGCAGTACCGCTCGGCGATCTACACGTACTCGGACGACCAGCTAAAGGCGGCCGAGGCTTCGCGCGAAATGTTTCAAGGGGCGCTAAGCGACGCGGGTTTCGACAGGATCACGAGCGAGATCCGTCCGGCTCCCGATTTCTACTACGCCGAGCCTTACCACCAGCAGTACCTGTCGAAGAACCCGATGGGCTACTGCGGCATAGGCGGAACAGGGGTCTCCTGTCCCGTCGGGCTCGACGTCTAGACGCTCGGTCGCACGTTCAGCTCGCCGAACATCCCCCGCGCAGCGTGTGGCGGTCCGGTTCCCTCGGCAGTCTCGGTAGTTCCGACGGGAACGAAGCACGCAAGCAGGTAACGTCCCGCTTCTAGATCGAATACCTCGTCGTCGGATTTGCCCGGGCCGCCAGCAGCGGAATCCTTGAACTGCACTTTCGTGAAGGCTTGCTCGATGGGAAGAGCGACGAGATCGGCGGCCGACTCGGTTACGCCGTCGTTGATCTTGAGGAGCGCGATCTCATGGATCTCCTTGCCGTCGTTCTCCAGACGGACGCCGACTCGGCCTTCCCAGATCGGGAATGGAACGTTGTCGAACCGATAATCGACGGCCGTAATGGTCCGGCGTCGGATCCCACAGTTGTCGATCACCCAATTGTCGACGGTGTCCTCGATCTTTCTGAAGTTGGGGTCTCGGAAGATGGCGTCGGGGTCTTCGGCCTCGAAGGCCTGCTTGACTAGAGGAACCAGCTTGGCAACGTTCCCTTTGATGTCCTCAGGAGCTTTGCTCAGTGCTTTGTCGTGAAGTGCGTTCGATTTCGCCGGCCCAGTCGGGTCCTCGGGATTGGCCGCGACGTCCTCAGCATCGATGATGTCCTCGCAGAAGCTCAGGTATTCGGCCGGCACGCCGGCGCGCGAACCGCCCTCTCTGTCGCAGCCGGTTACCAGCAAGGCGAGCATCGGAGCAAGAAGCAAGAGTCCCGCGAATCGTTTCGTCTTCGTCATTAATCCCTCCCGATGACGAGTTTGCCCTCAGTCCGTGTCCCCCGTCCATCTCGGTTCCCGACGGTAGGGTGTCGGAAACGTGGGGCATTATCCACTTTCGGTTTCCCGACCGGACCGATTGGAGTTAGATGGTGGGAATCGGTCGATAGAAGGGGGAGATGTATGTCGCACGACGTCGTTCATTTCGAGATCGGTGGCCCCGACTCCAAGGTTCTCAAGGACTTCTATACCGGACTATTCGGATGGAAGGCTGAGGACATGCAAGGCGGCCCACCTTACGTGATGATCCACAAGGCTCAAGGCGGAATCGGTGGAGGGATCACACAGCCTCCGGACGGTTCGGTCATGACTCTCTTCTACGTTTCGTGTCCCGACGACAGCATCAAAGAAACGTTGGCCAAGGCCGAGTCGATGGGAGCGACAACGATCATGCCCGTTAGTGACATCCCGGGCGGTCCGACGATCGCGTTGTTCAACGACCCGGACGGAAACACCATCGGTCTCGTCAACGCGACCGGTGGCGAACAACCGCTGCAGGACGGCACCGGCGCCCCGGTCACATGGTTCGAGATCGGCGGGAAGGACGCCGCCAAGACGCAGAAGTGGTACAGCGACCTCTTCGGCTGGAAGATCGATGCGAACAACCCGATGAACTACGGGATGGTCCCGACTCCCGAAGGTGCGATCGGCGGCGGCGTCTATGCGCAGGGCGATCCAACGACGTGCTTCTACGCCGACGTCGACGACCTGAACGAGACGCTGAAGAAGGCCGGAGAGCTAGGCGGAAAGACCGTCAACGAACCGATGGAAGTTCCGGGTGCTCCGACGATCGCTCATTTCGCCGACCCTGTCGGCAACGTCGTCGGCCTGATCCTGAAGGGGAGCAGCAACCCGGCGGGTTAGTCCGCTTGTAGGCGCCGTATCGGAAGTCCGTACAGGAGCACCACGATGAAGTTCACGACGATGCTTCCGATCGGGCTGAAGAACGCGACGACGATCGCGAAGACGTAGGCCGGTGAGCCGGGCCAGTAGACGCGGCTGACGGCGGCGGCCTTGTCTTCGCAGCCGGGCCTGATCAGCCGGTTCTTCCAGGCAGCGACCTGCCACAACACGTTGTAGGCGACGGCCATGAAGAAGAAGGTGCCGTTGTAGAAGAGGGCGGCCGTGCGCTGGTCGGCGAAGGAGATCGGGTGCCCGGGTTCGCTCACAAGATTCTCGCCGAGCACTTTGGTTGGGAACGGGATGAAGGCTACGACGAGCAAGAGCGCGAGGTTTGCCACTACGAGTCCGTGGGTCGTGCGTCCGATGATCGTGAAGATGTTGTGGTGGTTGGCCCACATGACTCCGATCGTTGCGAAGCTCAGGGCGTAAGCGAGATAGCTGGGCCACTGATCGAGCAGCCGCTCGGCAAGAGGTTGGCTTCCTTCGGGAACGCCGACCTCGATGATCAAGAGTGTGATGGCTATCGCGAAGACACCATCGCTGAACGCTTCGAGCCGGTTGGTCTCCACCCGTTAATTAGCGTAGCGGTCGTAGTACTTCGTTACCGCTTCGATCAGACCGGTTACGTAGCCCCCGCCGGCACACCCGCGACACCAGAGTGAGTCACGGATGGCCTCGGCCGTCCGCATCGCTTCTTCCCCCGCACGAAGCCGCGCGATGATCGGTTCATAACCGCGCCTGGGTAGCTCAACGGTGAGTTTCGAAGCCTCAACTCCCTGTTCCCTCGACCTGTAGTTCTTCACTCCGTGCGAGTTGTAGATCGTCGCGCCGGGCATGTCCTTTGTAGTCGCAAGAGGGTTCCATGTCGCTTGTGTTCCTTCGGACGCTTCCCACGCCACGATCGCGATCATGTTGTTGCGTGATCCGGGCGCTCCCAACGAGGCGAGGAACGAGGAAGCCCACTGTCCGTAGCTGATAGTCATGCCCTGTCCCGCGACTCGTCGCAGTCCTGCGAGAGCTGCGGGGCCGAGTTTCTCTGCGAGCTCGGCGACAAGAGCGAGCGCTTCGCCTCTCAGCCGCGCGAGGTTTGCCAGTGTCGCTTGCTGTCGAGCGAACACGTCGGTTACTGCGTTCTGCCTTGAACGGAGCGTAGCTACTTCTCCGGCTTGCGCTTTCTCCAGCTGTTTCTGTTCTTCCTGGATCTTGCGTAGCTCGGCTTCGACTTCCCGCGCATCGAGGACGAGCTGTCCATCCCGCTCTGCGGCGCGTCGTGCATAGGACAAGCGTCCGATGAATTCACTGATGGTCGCAGAACCGAGAAAGACTCCGATCATGTCGAGCGGGCCCTGCTTGTATAGGCGTCGCACTCGGGTCCTGATCTGGTCGCGAAGCTTTTGGAGATCGGCCTTGACCTCGTCGACCTTCCCGGTCGTGGCCGCGAGGTCGTCGCGTATCCCGTTCAGGTTGCGTTGCTCTCGGCCGACCTGAGCCGAGAGGTTGCGGAGCTGCGCCTGCAGGCGGGAGGCCGATGCCTGCTCCTTGGTGATGCGGTCCTGCAAAGACGTCACGCGATCCCGGGCGGCCTGAAGATCGCCGACGGTCTGCCCTCGTGCCGGCGGAACGAGCCCGGCGGCCAAGGCAACGGCTGCGACCGCGGCCATCACCGATACGCGTGTCCTCAAGAGTCGATTCCTGTTCTCTAACGAGGGATCCTGCCCAAATAGGATTACCCACAAGGGCCACTTCTGCACTCAAGGGGCGAATCCCACCCTTGACCTCGTAAGCTGAGGCGAATAAGACAGGGCAACTGTCGGGAACAAGCTAAGGGGACAGCCTTGGAACCAATCGAGAAATTCTCCATCGACGAGCTGAACATGTCCGACTTCGAGTTCTGGGGCATGCCCCACGCGGTACGAGAGGGCGCCTTCAAGACCCTTCGGCGCGAGCGGCCCATCGCCTACTTCGAGCTCCAGATGCCGGAGGGCAACTCCGCCGGCATGCCGGACGATTTCTGGTCGGGCGGCGTCTACCTTCTGTCGAAGTACAAGGACATCGTGGACGCTTCGCGCCAGCCGGAGATCTTCTGTTCGGGACAGGGCGCGACGTCGGTCTTCGATATGCCGGCCGAGATGCGCGAGTACTTCGGTTCGATGATCGAGATGGACGACCCCAAGCACAAACGCCTTCGGGACATCGTCAACAAGGCGTTCACCGTGCGTCAGGTTCGGATGATCGAGGAGTACGTCGACCGCGCAGCGCGCGAAGTGATCGACTCGATCGGCCCGAAGGGTGAGGTCGACTTCGTCACCGAGTGTTCGTCGCGTCTTCCGCTTGAAGGTGATCTGCGACATGATGGGCGTCCCCGAGTCGCAGTACGACTTCGTGTTCAACTCCTCGAACACGATCCTCGGTCTCGGCGATCCCGAGTACACGGCCGACATGGACAACCCGATGCCGGCAGCTCATGGCTGCTGCCATGGGACTCACCCAGCTGGCTACGGAGATGGCCGAGGCACGCGCCAAGGATCCGACGGATGACCTGATGTCGGCTCTCGTGCACGCCGAAGTCGACGGCTCACAAGCTCGCGCCGCACGAGCTCGGATCGTTCTTCATCCTCCTGTTGGTCGCCGGCAACGAGACGACCCGCAACGCGATCAGCTGGGGATTGAAGGCGCTGACCGAGAATCCCGATCAACGCAAGATCTGGATGGGCGACTTCGACGGCGTTCAGCGTCACGCTGTCGAGGAGATCGTCCGCTACGCGTCACCCGTGATGTTCATGCGGCGCACGGTTACCCAAGACGGCGCCACGCTTTCCGGTCACGAGTTCAAGGAAGGCGACAAGCTGCTCATGTACTACATCTCGGGCAACCGCGACGAGGAAGTCTTCAAGGATCCGTACGCCTTCGACGTGAGGCGGGAGCCGAACAACCACATCGGCTTCGGTGGGCCCGGCCCCCATTTCTGTCTGGGTGCGAACCTCGCGCGCCAGGAGATCAAGGTGATGTTCAAGGATCTGTTCAAGTTCCTTCCGGACATCGAGATGTCTGGCGACGCACAGCATCTGTCGTCGAACTTCATAAACGGCATCAAGCACATGCCGGCTACGTTCTCGCCGCGCAAGGCTGCCTAGCCGCGTGAGCATTCGTCCGGAGGAGCTTGGGTTCGACTCCGACAGGCTCGAGCGCGTAGCCGACCTGCTTCACGGCTACGTCGACGAAGGAAGGTTCGCGGGAACGGCGGTCATCGTTGGGCGGCGCGGCCAGGTCGCCTATCGCGACACCTACGGAATGGCCGACATCGAGAACGGCCGCAAGCTCGAAGAGGACACGATCTTCCGCCTCTTCTCGATGACCAAGCCGATCGCTTCGATCGCGCTCATGCAGCTGGTCGAAGAGGGAAAGGTGCTGCTGGAGAACCCGGTGCACCGATATATCCCGTCGTTCAAGGACGCTCGTGTCTTCAAGTCCGGTGACGCCGAGAACTACGAGACCGAGGAACCGCAGCGTCCGATGACGATCCACGACATCCTCACGCACATGTCGGGGCTCGGTTTCAGTCTCGGCGTGGATACGGTCGCCGAGATCTACCGGAAGAACGGAATGGGGTTGGGCTTCCGGGGAATGGCCCTACCCGAGTACTGCGATCTGCTCGCGTCGTTACCGCTGGTCTTCCATCCAGGAACGCGCTGGCACTACGGCGCGTCGACAGATGTCGTGGGGCACGTGGTCGAGGTCGTCAGCGGGATGACGTTAGATCGGTATCTGGAGGAACGCGTTTTCGCGCCGCTGGGGATGGTCGATACCGCGTTCTGGGTGCCGCCGGAGAAGCAGGAGCGCTTCGCGCAGAACTACATCCGGCGCGATCGCCGCCTCGAGCCGTTCCCGAGTGCCTACGACAAGCCGCCGAAGTTGCTGTCCGGCGCCGGTGGACTGGTCGGAACGATCGACGACTATCAGCGCTTCGCCACGTGTTTGGTTCGCGGCGGGGAGCTCGATGGTGTTCGCATCATCGGACGCAAGACGCTCGAGTACATGACGATGAACCACCTGCCCGGCGGCGCCGACCTACAAGAGATGGGACGCGAAAGTCCGGCCGAGGCGGCGATGCCCGGTGTCGGATTCGGACTCGGGTTTGGCGTCGTCATCGATCCGCCGTCGCAACGGTCCAACGCTTCCTTCGGTGAGTACCTATGGGGTGGCGCGGCGTCGACGAGCTTCTGGGTCGATCCGCTCGAAGAGCTCACCGTCGTCTTCATGACACAGCTGTTCCCCTCGGGGACGTATCCGATCCGTCCGCAGCTGCGGTGGGTCGTGAATCAGGCGCTGGTCGACTAGGCCCCCAACGGCGCAAACGTAGCCGGGAGTGAACAACTGAACCTCGCGACGGTCACCGAAACGGGACGGTATTAGTGAGAGATTTCACTAAGACCGTCCCATTTGGTTGACGGTCCGAAAATTCATTCACTGGTGGTCCTGCGTTGCGATTGACGGCTACCCTCGAGTGAGTTAGTCCTGACTAACATCAACTTCTCGAGCGACGGAGAGGGCATGGGGAGGCGAGCGGTTTTCGCGTTCGGATCGGTCCTCGCGCTGTTGCTCGTTGCCTGCTCGTCCACCAACGAGATCACCGCGCAGCGCTCGCTCACGGAAGGCTCGCTCGACAACGGTGCGGCCGAGCCGGGGGCGACGGCCGACCCCGGCACGAGCGGCAGCACACGCACAGTCACGACGGAAGGGACGCGCACCGCGGGTAACGGTCCGCAGGTCGTGCCCGGCGGAGGACCCGTCCGCATGGGACGCGGCATAACGGCCGGCAGCATCAAGATCGGTTTCAACATCACGAAGAACCTCAACGCAGCGCTGGCCGCCGTCGGGTTCGGGGGGCCGAGCATCGGTAACGACGAGCGGACGATCATCAACATCCTCGTCAAGCACTTCAACGATCACGGCGGCATCGCCGGACGAAAGATCATCCCCGTCGTCTTCGATTACGACGCAACCCAAGCTCAGGGCTGGGACGCCCTCGCCGAGCAAGCGTGCTCGAAATTCGTGGACGACGAAGGAGTATTCGCTGCGGTCTCGGGACACGTCGGCGGCACCGACGCGTTACTGGCGTGCCTGGCCGAGGGACAGGTTCCTCTCATGCAGCAGAACCAGTGGCCGTACGACGGCGACTATCAACGACGTTACGCCGGCTATCTCTATCAGCCGAGTCGAATGCGTCCGGAACGATGGGTTCCCCAATACTTCGGAGGGCTAAAGGACGCCGGCTACTTCACTGCCGGCCACAAGCTCGGACTGATCCGGTTCGATTCACCGGTCTTCACGCGCATCGAGAAGATGATGCGGGACGACCTCGCCCGTCGCGGTCTGAAGTTCACCGACGTTTCGGTCATCAAAACGCCGCAGTCGGTCAGCCAGTTCAGCGCGATGGCCGGCGAGCTTTCGAACACGATCTTGCAGTTCCGAAGCAAGGGCATAACGCACGTCGTGTTCGACGAATACGCGTCGATCGTCCCGTTCTTCTTCCTCACGCAGGCCGAAGACCAGGGGTTCCGACCCCGGTATGGGTTCACGAGCATCAACCTGATGGGCACGTTGGAGGCACAGCACGGCAAGGAACAGCTGCATGGATCGATCGGTGTGAGCTGGCTGCCCGGTCAGGACTACGGCCGTGCGTTCCGGGAAGATCCGCGTTACGGGAAGGGCGGAGCTTTCGAAGAGTGCTTCGCGATCGTCGAAGCCGGCGGATACGACCGCAGCCGTCTGTACGACGGCACCCATTGCGACAGCTTGTTCTTCCTCAAGAAAGCGCTCGAGCGCACCAACGACCTGACCGTGGCCGGCTTGCAAGCCTCGGCTGCGACGCTGGGAACGTCCTACGACTCCCCGTACACGTGGGCGACAAACTTTGGGTCCGGACGAACCGACGGTGCAAGCAAGACGATGCTCGCGAGGTACAACGACGCCTGCACGTGTTTCAAGTTCGACAACAAGCTGCGCGACGCGGGCTAGCGGGCGGCCAGGCCGGACCTCTGGATAGTTCTTAGGTCTCCGCCCAGATAGGACTCGATCACCCTGGTGTTCGAGCGAACGCGCGCCGGTGTTCCGTCCGCGATAACCCTTCCGGACTCCATCGCGATGATTCGATCGGACAAGCCCATGATCAACGGCATGTCGTGCTCGATGACGATGAGCGTCGTCCCCAAGTAGTCGCGCACCTGCTCGAGCAATCCGCCGAGGGCTTCCGTCTCGCGCTGAGCGACTCCCGACGAGGGTTCGTCCAGAAGGAGAACTGTCGGTTCCAGAGCGAGCATGCAGGCGATCTCTGTGATGCGGCGCGTTCCCGTCGAGAGCTCCGAACAAGTCTTGTACTTGTAATCCTCCAGACCCATCAGCTCGACGATCTCCGCTGCGCGCTTCGAGCGTTGGCGTTCGGAGAAGTCGAGGCCGACGAGCGCGGGCATCACTCTGGTTGGGATCCGTCGCTCGAGCGAAAGTTGGACGGTCTCGAAGACGGTCATTGTGGGGAACAGCGACGCGTCTTGGAACGAGCGAATGAGCCCGAGCATGCCGCGTCCTACCGGGCTCCAGGAGCTCACGTCGGATCCGCGGAAGGAGACCGTTCCTGCTTCGGGCTTCACGAAACCCGCGATGAGCTCGAACAGCGTCGTCTTACCGGCGCCGTTGGGACCGATTATCCCCAGAGTCTGGCCGCTGCGCACGGAGAACGAAACGTCGTCGACCGCGGTGACTCCGCCGTAGCGTTTCGTGAGCCCGGACACCGATAGGACGTCTGCGCGATCAGCGTTCTGTGCGGGGCGGCCGACCTTGGCTTTGCGAAGGAGTGATGGTGCGCGAGAAAAACCGTCCGTAGACGGATCAGGTGCCTTCTCTTCGGTGGTCACGGATTGACCGCGCGCGAACAGTCCGATGATGCGATCGCGTATAGGTCGCACGAGTGCGGCGATCCCGCCGGGCACGTACAAGATCAGGATCAGCCAGCCGAGCTTCTGTGCAGCCAGCCCGGCGCTGTCCAAAGGAAGGAATTCTGGGATACCGATGATGTAGAAAGCGCCGATGAGCGGCCCGGCCAGGATGCCGATGCCACCGAGGACGCTCATCGCGACGATGTCGATGCTCGAGCCGACCGGGAAGGCCGTGCTCGACAATCGCGAGAGTGCGTGACCGTAGACCGCGCCGCCGATGCCGGCGACGAAACCGGCTACCGCGAAGGCCTGGAGCTTCACGAAAGTTGTTGGGATGGTGAAAGCGCGCGCTGCGTCCTCGTTGTCGCGCACGGCGCGCAGCCTTCGCCCGAATCCGCTGCGCCACACGTTTCGCGCGATCCAGACGGCGATTACGACGAAGATCAACGCGAATAGGTAGTACTCCTTGCCCGTGTTGAGGGGGTTGTTCCCGAGGATCGGGCGGCCCGGATCCTCGCCTTCGCCCAGCGTCCAATCCTGAGTCAACAGCCACGACTGGGCGGCAAGAGCGAAGGAAAGAGTTGCAACCGCGAGCATGAGACCGCGGATGCGCAATGCAGGAAGACCGATGAGCGCCGAAACGCCGGCTGCGGTCAGTCCCGCCGTCAAAAACGCGAGGAAGAAGTTCCCGGTTTGCGCTGCCACGGCCGACGAAGCGACCGCACCCACAGCGGCGACGGCGAACTGCCCAAGTGAAAGCTGTCCGGCCAAACCCGTGACGATCCCGAGCGATATGCCCACCAATCCGAACGCGAGGATCACTACGAGGATCACTGCTGTTGCATTGGTTACGACCAACCCAAGGATCACAGCGAGGACGATGCCGGCGCCGGCGGTGATCCACCCGAGATTGCGGACCGCCCACACCTTTCGTAGCCCTTCGCTCAGCGGTGCCCACGGCTGAACGCTGGCCCAGCTTCCCTTCTCCTCTTCGCGTCCTCCGTAGCGCGGCTGTAGCACGAGCGCGAGCAGGATGATCACGAACAAGGCGGCCTCGACCAAGCCGCCGCCGGTGAAGTTCCACAACATCTCTTGCTCGAGGATCCCCACGGCAACACCGGCGCCCAGCGCGACGGGAAGACTGCGCATGCGAGCGATGACGGCTGCCGCCAGTGCGCGCAGCAGCAAGCTCGGTCCAAGCGTTTCGCCGGTGATGAATCCTCGAGTAGGAAAGATGAGGATCGCGGTGAAAGCGGAGACGGCACCGGCGATTGCCCACGAGAGAGTGGACATCCGTCCCGCCGAAACGCCGGCCATGCGTGCGGCGTCCGGGTTGTCGGCCGAGCCGCGGATGCCGATCCCGTAACGCGAGCGCCGCAAGAAGAGGGTGAGTGCGACAACGAGCACCGGGGTCAGGACGAGCATCCCGAAGTACGCCGGCGTTACCCGCAACGCGCCGACATCGAAGGACGGGAACCCGCTCGGCTGCGGATACGTACTGCCGGCCCGAGCCTGCTCGTTGAGGACGAAGGAGAAGAGAAGGAGGAACTGCGCGATCCCGAGAGTCGCAACGATCGACATCAGGTTCGGCACATTTCGCAAGCGCCGGACGACCGCGATCTCTGCTCCCGCACCGACGGCCGCCGACAGGGCAAGCGCACCGGGGAAGGCGACCCAGTAAGGGAGATCCCACTCGACGACGGCGACGCCGAGCACCGCTGCACCAAGTGCACCGATCTCGCCGTGCGCGAAGTTGATGAGACGGTTGGAACGGAAGACGAGTACGAGACCGACCGCGAGAAGGCCGTAAGTGATACCGGTGATCGTCCCGAGCAGCAGAACGGGCCCGGTGATCTCGAAGCCGAAGATGTCGATCATCGCGACTTCAAACCTGCCGTCGCGCCCTTCAGGAACACAGAGCGCAAGAGATCTGACCGCTTCAAGAGATCTTTGGCTTTCCCGTCGAAGCGGATCTCACCCTTCTCCATGAAATACGCGTGATCTACGAGGGAAAGCGCAACGTTCACAGATTGCTCGACGAGAACTACTGCCGTTCCTTGCGCATTGATGTGTCGGACCATCCCGAGGAGCTCGGCCACGATCTTGGGTGCCAGTCCGAGCGACAGCTCGTCGATGAGCAACAGCTGCGGACGCAGGATGAAGGCTTTCGCAAGTCCGAGCATCTGTTGCTCGCCTCCCGAGAGCGTGCCGGCGGGAACTTCGCGGCGTTGCTCGAGAGCCGGGAAGGCTTCAAACGTAGCTTCGATGCCGTTGTCGATCGCCTTCCGGTCGTTGCCGTGCGTGTAGGCGAACATCTTGAGGTTCTCGGTGACGGATAGGGACCGGAAGATCGCGCGCCCCCCTGGGATCTGCGTGATTCCGAGCTTCAGCCGACGTTCGGCGTCGACGTAAGTGATGTCCCCGCCGCGGAAGCGGACGCTGCCTTTCGTCGGCAAGCCCAGACCCGAGATCACACGAAGCAGCGTCGATTTTCCGGCGCCGTTCGTCCCAAGCAGAGCGACCATCTCGCCGTCGTCCACCGAGAACGAGACGTCGAAGAGAACCTGGAGCTGGCCGTAGGAGAAGTCGATACCGCGGCACGAGAGCATCGGCAGTTTCGTCCCGGACGCCGTCAGTTCTCGGACCTTCTCCTCCTCGACGACGCTGTCGATCAGCTGGTCGAGATCATCGTTGATGAGTGGTGACGAGGTGCGCAGGATCAGCGCCGATACGACGCCGGGAACCGCCAGCGATGCGATGGCCCACTCCAGTCCGAACCGGGTGTCGATCCCGTTGAGAAGGAGAAGTCCGGCGATACCGCCGACAGCGGTGATCGAGATCCCGATGAGTGCCGTGGCGTGCGGCCGCATCCGAGGCGGGACCACCGAAAGCATCGCGACGCCGAGGATGGGATTGAGCAGACCGAATGCCGCGACGGCTAAACCGAAAGAAACAACCATCAGGCCGAAGACGGGGGAAAGAACTCCGAGAACGATGAGCAATGCGGCCGCGGCTTGGAATAGGGCGGCTTTACGGAGCAGCTCGGTCGGGTCGCGCCGGAACATGGCGTCGCCTATCGGGCCGATGAACACCAGCGCGGGGATGGCGAACAGAGGGAAGGCTGCGAACAGCAGTGCTCGAGCCGTCGGCCCCATACCCCAGCGCTCGTCGAAGAAGAAGAAGAAGTACTGCTGAAGCGGGATCAGGAACATCCCGAATACGGCGTACGCGGTAAGGATGCGCCGAACGGTTGGGATCAGAAGGAGCCGCCGGACTATCTCGAAGAAGCCGAGCGAGACCTCGTCCTCCAGGACCGGTGCGTCACCGGACCGTCCTCTTACGGTTTGGCGAACCTGACCCGTGTCCCATCGTCCGAATCCCGGATCGCGCAACCTCAAACTGATCGCGGCGACGAGGAGGCTGACGATTGCGAGTCCGAGAAAGACGCCGCGCCATGTGAGCCCGAGGATGCCGGTGCATAGAGCAACGAGTAGCGGCGCGATTATGTTGCCCGCGCCGTTACCGACTTGGTAGGCGGAGTTGAGCCGGACGCGGATCTCCGGCGGATAGGAATCGAAGAGCAGCGGACGATGCACCGCGTGCACCGAGGCCGTTGATGCTCCGTTGAGCATCAGCACGGCGAACAGGCCGAGGATGCTGCCCACGAATCCCGTGAACAACGTGACGATCGCCCACGCGAAAGCCGTAACGACAGCTATGGACGCACGCCGGGCTTTGCGTTGTGCGTAAGCGGCGATCGGGAGCGCGGCCAGCGACAGAACCAGGATCTTCATGAGGTTTGCGAACGCGAGCGTCCCGCGGCTCACGCCGAGACCGTCGGAGATCTCCGGGCCGAGGACGAAGAATCCGTAAGTCTGGAACTCGTCGACGACCACGAGGGCGCCGAGAGCGATCAACGGGTACCAACCGACGCCGGCGCGCTTGATCCCCTGGCGTAGAGGAGGTGCTTTGTCTTCGCCGGTTACACCGAGCGCGGCCCGGGCGGTTGCGCGCAGGAGATCCGGAGCGGACTCCACCTCGTCGACCGCGCGCCGTTCCTGCTCGGCGATCGAAAGCTTGGATCGTGACGGACGCTTCTTTGGTGCCGCGCGTTTGCGTCTCGGCGCTCGCTTGGCCATCAGTTCTGTCCTCGATCGACCTCGACGTCGACGCGGAAGGCCGACTCACCGATGCGTTCGCCTTTTCCGTTGAGCAGGATGACGGTCAGCTCGTGATTGTCGGGAGCGCTTTTGCGGTCGGTGGGACGTGTGTCCTCGATGTTTGCGACTTCGAAGGAAGTGGCCGACGTCGGGAAGATCCCTCTCTCGGCGAAGTACTGGGCGTCCGGACAACCGGCCGATCGGTCACACGAAATGTCGTCTCTGGCGAAATAGGCGAGTCCTTCGCCAGGAGGCATAGGTGACTCGTCGAGCAGTACGGCGAAGTAACCGGCATTTTCGGAATCTGAACCGTCGGCACCGACGACTTCGAAGCCCTTGACCGTCCAGCGAATTTCGAAGGGAAGTGTTACCTCGTCCTGGTCTACCGGGCTGACGATCTCGACGCGTTCGTCTTCTTTGAACGCGAGGTCGTTCACGCGGCACGCGGGTAGAACGGCCGCTATCGCGACGGTCAGCATCAGCAGTTGGATGCAACGCCTATTGCCGCCGGCCCTCACCCGTCGCGACACCCCCGACTTCGTTTGTTATCGGCCATTAACATAGCGCGGTACCCAATACCCGAACCAGGAAGAATGATCGCGTGTCCAAAGTCGAACAAGACTTAGCGTTCCTTCCCGCGATCGACCAAGCGCGATTGGTGCGCACCGGGGAAGTCTCGCCGGTGGAGCTTGTCGATCTCTACTTGAAGCGCATCGAATCACTTAACGGGTCACTGAACGCGTATCTCACGGTTGTTGGCGAGATGGCTCGGGAACACGCACGACGCGCTGCCGGCGAGATCGGCAAGCGCGAACTGCCGCCGTTTCATGGTGTGCCTATTTCGATCAAGGATCTGGATGACACCGCCGGTATACGAACGACACACGGGACGCAGAGCTGGGCCGACCGTATGCCCGATGCGGACAACCACACAGTTTCCCGGTTGAAGCAAGCGGGGTTCATCATCCTCGGCAAGACCAACACTCCGGAGTTCGGTCATTCGGTCGTCACCGAAGCGATGGGTTATCCGCCGGCGCGGAATCCGTGGGACACAAAGCGATCTCCCGGCGGTTCGTCGGGCGGGGCGGCGGCGGGTCTTGCTGCAGGGTTGTCGGCTATCGCCCAGGGGTCGGACGGCGGCGGTTCGATCCGCATCCCGTCGTCATGCTGTGGACTGTTCGGGATCAAGCCGAGCCGTGGGCGCGTTTCAGTTGCACCAAATCCTCCGTCTCTCTTTGCCCACGCCGGACCGATCGCACGAACAGTTCTGGACGCCGCCTCGCTGCTCGACGTCCTGTCGGGTTCGGAGACCGGCGACCTGTTCTCGGCTCCCACTCCCGATCGGCCGTTTGCCGAGGAGGTATCGGCTTCGCCGGGCCGGCTGCGCATCGCGTACACGAGTGACTCTCCTCTCGATATCGGCGAAGTCGACCCTGCGAATCACGAAGCGGTCGAGTCTGCGGCCAAGCTCCTCGCATCACTGGGGCACGACGTCGAGAACTCAAAACCTCCGTGGGACGACGACCCGGTGCAAGGCTCGATGCTCCTGCGTGTTGCCGGATTCGCCGACCGGACCGAGTACCCCGAAGTCTCGACCATGGAGCCGATCAATCAGATGCTGTACCAGATGGCGAACCAGGCAACGCTTGGTGACTATCCGAAGATGCTGCGCGAGATTCAAGCGTGGTGTCGTCCGATCGTCGGGTTCTTTGACGGTTACGACGTCCTCGTCACGCCGACGATCGGGATCCAGCCGCCGAAGATCGGGGAATTCGCAAACGTTCTAGCCAAACCGGATCAGATCGCGCGGTTCCGTTCGATGGCTATGTTCACGATGATCTGGAACAACACGGGTCAGCCGGCCGTTTCGGTGCCCTTGTACTGGGACGAGGACGGACTTCCAGTGGGCGTCCAGATCGTCGGGCGGCCGAACGACGAAGCGACGTTGATCAGGCTTGCGGCACAGCTCGAAGAAGCGCGGCCCTGGGCCGATCGCCGTCCGCCGATCTAGCTATCGAACTTCGGCGGACGCTTCTCGAGAAAGGCGCCGACGCCTTCGCGAGCGTCGTCCTGCTCGGCGGCATCGACGATCACTTCCTGTTCGGCCGTCAGTTGTTCGGCGATGTTGGCGCGCTGCAATGAGTCGCGGATGAGCCGGCGCGCTCCTGCGTACGCACCTGTGGGACCCGATGCGAGCTCCGCGACCAATGCGTCGGCTTGTTTGTCGAGCTGTTCGTCGTCGACTACACGCGTGACGATGCCCCACGCGCATGCTTCTTCGGCATCGAGCACGCGGTTTGTCAAAGTTAATTCCAGGGCCCGTCGCGTGCCGACCAGACGCGGCAGCCACCACGACGTTGATCCATCTGGCGTGAGTCCGATCTTCGTGTATGCGCTAACAAAGCGCGCCGTTGTGGACGCCAGGACGATGTCGGCGACGCAGGCCAGCCCCAGTCCGGCTCCGGCTACTGCCCCTCGCACGGCGGCAACGACCGGTGCATGAAGGTGATCGAGATTCTCGATGGCGGGGTGGAGGTAGGACGTGACTTCGTGGATGTGGGACGCCATGTCCTTCTGGGAGTGGAAGGACTTCAGGTCGCCGCCGGCACAAAACGCGTCGCCGCGTCCCGAGAGAAGAACGGCACGCACCGATTCGTTCGCCGCCAGCTCTTCGGTTGCGTGATGCAGGTCGCGCGCGACTTCGAGGCTGATCGTGTTCCGCGCGTCCGGACGGTCTAGCGTTAGACGCGCGATGCCGTCCAAGACTTCGAGGGCGACGGTTGTCACGCGAGGAAGCCTACGTCGTCAGGACGGTGCACGCCCCGGTGCCGGGAGCGCCGTAGACCTGCGTGTAGCCGACCTTCGGCCCCTTCTCTGATGGGCCAGGAACCTGTCGAGCGCCGGCGTCGCCGCGCAGCTGCAGGCAGATCTCGTAAATCTGGCGAAGTCCCGAAGCGCCGATGGGCTCGCCGTTGGCGATCAGTCCGCCGTCGGTGTTGATGGGGAGTCTTCCACCGATCTCCGTTTCACCGGCGGCGATCATCGCCTCCTGGTCGCCGTCCGCACAGAAGCCGTTCTCGGCCATGTGCATGATCTCGGCTCCCGCTTCTGAATCTTGTATCTGGGCGACGTCCACGTCGGACGGCGAGATGCCGGCCGCTTCGAAGGTTGCTTTCGCGGCATCGACGGTGGGGGAATCGGTTCGCTCGATCGGGAGCCAGGGCGAGAAGACTTCGAAGGCGCCGAACCGTCGCGTCTTTATCTCGGCCGCACGCAAGTAGATGGGGCGGTCCGTGTACTTCTTCGCCTGATCCGCGCGGCACATTACGACGGCGGCGCCTCCTTCGTCCGGCGAACAGAACATGTAGTGCGTCAGTGGGTAGTTGATCGTCGGTGAGGCGAGGATCTCCTCCTCGTTCCAGGGCTTGGTGCGCCACGCGTTGGGATTCAAGGCGCCGTTGCGGTAGTTCTTCGCGGCCACCTTGGCCAGCGTGGATTGGGTGATGCCGAACTCGTGCATGTAGCGGTTGATCTTCATCGCGAAGAACTGCGTCGTGTTCATCAACCCGGTCTCGACGTACCAGGAGCCGATGCCGATGAGGTTCGGATCGGAAGAAAATGCGCCGCGCGGGTGCTTGTCGAAGCCGACGGCTACCGCGGTGTCGACCGCGCCCGACGAGATCGCCCGCGCGGCCATGGCAACCGCGGTTCCCGCTGTGGCGCACCCGTTGAACACGTGCGTGAACTGCACGCCGGTCAGACCGAGCTGGTTGACCAGAGAGTCGGCGAAGCCGGCGTGCCAGCTTCCGCCGAACGCCGTGCCGACGTCCTTCCACTCCATGCCGGCGTCGCGGAGCGCTTGCCGCACGGCATGGGCGCCCATCTCTAGGCCGGAGGTGCCTTCGAAACGGCCGAAGGGATGCAGTCCTATGCCGACGATCGCGACGTCGGTCATTGCGGCACCGGCCTAAAAGCGAACGTCATCACGTCGTTGCCCAAATCGTCTTTGCGGAACGGAACGATCGCGAGCTCCATCTCCATACCGATCCGGAACTCGTCGAGCGCTTCGCCGGTCAGGCGCGACTCGACCTTGCAGTGATCAGCGAGTTCGACATAGCCGATCGCGTAGGGCTCGAACGTATCTTCGGTGTCGTCGCCGAGGTAACCGCCCTCGGGCGGGGACTTGGGACGGAAGCCCTGCGTCGTGAACGTCCACAGGGTGCCGCGCTTCGGAAGCTCGATCTTTTCCATGTCTTCTGAGTTGCAGCGCGGACAACTCGACTGAGTCGGGAACGTCACGGTTGCGCACCGGCCGCACCGGCTACCTAGGAGACGCGGGTCGTCCGAAGGCCAGGTGAAAAGCTGCTCGTCGATCGCGACCTGGGACATGTGAATCACAGTTTACTTAACAGCGCCGCTGCTTCCGTCAACGCATCGGCGGTTCGCGTAAGAAGTCCGGGTGTCGTAGCTGCGGACGGGAGGTCCTTCGGTGTGTGGAAGAACGGGTAATAGCCGGTCACCGAGACCAGGGGCATACCGAGCGTGCACCACTCCTGAGCTTCGCCCATCCAATGACTCGGATCAGCCGACTCCTTACGAGGTACCGATTTGGGCACGACGTCGATCGCGTCCAGCACCGAGGTCAACGCTTGGTTTGACTCCGAACCAACCGATGCCGTGCACCTTCGCCTGGTGGACAGGATGCCCGGCGCATCCATCGCTGCGATGCATGCGCCGACGTGCAAAACGGCGCGAGGCGTGAACGTCTGCGACCCGAGCAGCCTCTGAAGGCCGAGGTCTACCAGTTCGTGTCCCGTGGTACCGACGACGAGAACGGGAATGCTGTCGGCCAAACGCTTGGCGATCTCGAGGGTTACCGCGATGCCCGTTCCTCGCTCGCCCGCACAGCTGAACCATCCGGATAGCGGTGTCGCGATGATGAGCGGTGCGTCGCCGCTTCCGAAACGCGCCACGACGTTTGCGGACCGTCCTTGTTCGATGTGCGCATCGATGTCGACTGAGATCGTGTCTTCGATGATCCGTTGCTTGGCTGCACCTTCCACAAGCAGTACAGGGATCTCGTGGGGCTTCTTGGGAGCCCGGTTGGGAACGGCAAGCGCGCCTTCGAGGGTGCCCGTCGTCGCCAACACGGCTACGCCCGTGCCGTCTTTGCGCGCGGTCTCAACGAACGCTTCGTGGTCGAGGCGTCCCATCATCGCCGCGAAGGCGTCGATCGAACCGATGGTCGGCGTCGCACCAGTGAGGCTGCCGGCGCCTTCGTAGAAGAGAGGTAGCGCGTCGAGCGTTTCCCCACCGGCCGTTACCGACCACGAAGCTGCGTAGCGGTCGAAGGTGTAGTCGTGCGCCTCGACCTGTCCGCCGCGGTGTTCTAGTTCACCAGCGAACCACGCGACGGTGGCGGCGTCGACATCGGTGCCCGTCCGGTGCTCGCCGAGTTCCGAATACGACTCGACAAGCGCGTATAGCTCGTCGCTCATGTTTATCCGAGGAAGTCGCGGATCAACCCGTCCCACATCAGCGCGACCATCGCCAACGACTCCAGGTCTATCCGTTCGTCGTCGCCGTGTCCCATCTGGGCGAGGTCGTCCATCGAGATGTTGCGGCTGAACAGGCCGAAGCCGTAGGCAACCGATCCGGCCTTGCGGAAGAACCGTGCGTCGCTGGCGCCGACCATGAGAAGCGGGATCAGCGAGCTGTCGTCGTAGAAGCACTTGCCGGCCCGGGACATTGCGTCCCACAGCGGTGTGTCGACCGGAGAACTGGTGGCGTCGTGGTTGTTGCCTCCGATGATTTCGATTTGGTCTGCGAACTCCGTGCCGACTGCCTCGTCGATCATCGCGCGAACTTCGTCCGGGCCGTCGCCGGGAAGGGTCCGGATGTCGAGCTCGATCTCGACGGTGTCGGGGATCACGTTGAGCTTCGCGCCGGCGTGCATAACCGTCGGGGTGATCGTGGTGTGCGCACACGAGTACGCCATCCGAGACAGGCCCAGCGGGAGTGTCGAGATCGCCTCGGTGTAGCCCTCTTCGGTGACAAGAGGTTTGGTCATCTCCTCGGGAAGCCCCATCGACTCGATGAATCCGCGCCACGACTCGTGGATGCGCGTTTGCGGACGGTAATCGCTGATGCGCTTGACGATCTCCGCGGCTTTGGTGAGAGCGTTGTCCGTCCGGAACGGCATCGATCCGTGACCCGGCGTTCCCGTGACGCGGAGCTTGCACCACGAGATGCCCTTCTCGGCGACGAGAACTGGAAGCTTCGTTCCATCCGCGCCGGGAAGTGGGAATCCGCCGGACTCGGTGATCACGTAGTCGGCCTTGACGGCGTCGGCATGGTTGCGGAGCAAGTGATCAGCGCCGTAGGTGCCGCCTGCTTCCTCGTCGGCCACGGCGGCGTAGATGAGATCGCCCTTCGGTTTGAATCCGGAACGCGCGAGCTCGCGAACCGCGTAGGCCATCGACGAAGTGAGGTTGAACATGTCGATAGCGCCGCGTCCCCAGATCTCGCCGTCGATGAGCTCGCCGCCGAACGGGTCGTTGCGCCAGCGGTCCTCGTTGACCGGAACGACGTCGGTGTGACCCAGCAGAAGGACGGACGGAGCTCCTCGGTCGCTTCCTTCAATGCGCGCGACGAGGTTGCCGCGTCCGGGAGCCGATTCGTATCGCTCGGTTGTGAGACCGGACCCGGCGAAGAATGCGTCGAGGAGGTCGACGTTGCGCTGCTCCTCGCCGGACTCCACGTTGCCGTCGTTCACGCAGCGGTTGCGGATCATCTGCTGAATGAGATCGACGACTTCGGCGGGTGCTTGGCTCATCTCGCTCAAAGGTACGCCTGCGCGTGCGCGATCATGTTCGCGCCGTCGGGACCTTCACCTTCGATCCGCTGTTTCTCGTTGCGGCGATCCCTATGCGTTGCGACGCGGCACCAATCCGATGCGGTTCCTCTGATAACGGTCGGCGCGTCGGGTGGGCCCACCTCCCAGGTTTCTCCGGACGGCGACTTCAGCTCGAGCCGCACCGGCCCCGGCGTGGGCAGGTTTGCAACGACGAACGCGTAGGGGAGCGAGCGCAGCGAGAGTTCGGCGACGTGTCGGAGGCGGTCGGTGTCGATTGCTTCGACGCCGCAAGCGTCGAAGCAATCGAGCCCGTGCGCCCACGTCTCCATCAAGCGCGCGGTAACGAAAGAAACCGAGCTCATGCGGTTGCCGCCCCACGGGAGCCTTCGCTTGGGATCCATTGGGGCGAGCGCGGCGCGAAGCTCGAAGTTGATGTGCTTCCACCAGGCGAATACCTCGCTTGGTGGAAGCGCCCGGCCACGATCGACCAGGCGCCGCTCGAAGGCTGCGGCGGCCTCCTCGCCTTCGATCACGGCGGCGAGACCCTCGTCCATCACCTTGGGGTTGCGGTCGTAAACCACACACTCGAGGGCGAGCTCGTCACCGACGGCCAAGTGGGCGACGCTGTCTCGGATGTCCCAGCCGGTGGCCGGCGTCGGTGTAAGCCAGGTGTCTTCATCCAGCGTTTCGAGGAGTGATTCGAGCGCGCGGGATTCGTCTGCGAAGTCCGCCAAAACCCTCTGAAGAACGGCAGCGCGATCGGACATCTGACCTCTTTGATTCTTAGACCGGGATGTTAGGTTAGGTTTACCAGCCCAGCAGGGGGTGAGTAGGACGGCAATGGGGAGAGTTTCAGCGCCTGCCCGTTCGCGGGCACCCGGCCTCGAGTCGAAATCGGCGCGCGGTCGCAACCGCCGGGAGATGATCCTGTCGGCGGCGGCCAGCCTCTTCCACCGCCAAGGCTTCCACGAGACCGGCATCGATGAGATCGGCGCCGCCGTCGGAATAACCGGCCCCGGCGTCTACCGTCACTTCGAGAGCAAGCAACATCTGCTCGCTGAGATCCTCGATCGGAGCATGGAGCGCCACCAGGAGATCCTCACCGAGGTGAGCGCGTGTGGGCTCCCACCGGCTGAAGCACTTCGCAAACTTGTCGACCTGTCGGCGGCGGCGCTGGCCGAAAACAAGGACGCAGCCGCCATCTACTTCCAGGAAGCGCGCAATCTTCCTTCGTCTTCGGCAGCACGCCTGACGCGCATCCAGCGCTCGCTGATCCGTGAGTGGGTTCACCTATTGAGCAATGCGCGTCCCGATATTTCCGAAGAGGACGCTCATGTCGCCGTTCGTGCGGCCGGCGGATTGTTGAACTCGGTGGCGTACTTCGACGACATCAATGCCGGACGAACGACTCGCCAAGCTTTTGGCCGACATGTGCTACGCGTCTCTTTTGCAAGCGGACCCGAAGGGTCGTTCGTAGCAAACGTCGAAGGGGGAAGGTTTGCTCGATCGCGATCGCGTGCTTCCGCATCTCCTCGCCATGCGTGCCGAAGCCGAACCCGATCGTGTTTTCTTCCAGCAGATCGACGGACCCGAACTGACCTATCGGCAGCTGCACGAGGGGAACCTTCTCTGGGCCGACGCTTACCGGCGTCTGGGCGTTCAACCCTTCGAGAACGTAGCGACGATGCTTCCCACCGACGTCGAGACTTATCACTCGTGGATGGGCCTGGCGTGGCTGCGCGCCATCGACGTGCCGATGAACACGATGTTCCGGGACAAGATGCTTCGGTACATCGTCGACAACTCCGACGCACGCACTCTGGTCATCGGCTCCGAGTTCGCGGACAGGCTCGCGGAAGTTGCGGGTGATCTCCCGAAATTGGAAACCGTCGTCGTTCCGGACACCGACGACGTCAAGGGTGATCTGCCGTTCCGCGTTGTCACGCGAAGCGAGTTCCTCGGCGGCGCCACACCTGCGACAGACCTCGAGGGACCCGAGTACTACGACATCGCGAGCATCATCTACACGTCCGGAACAACCGGTCCGTCCAAGGGAGTGCTCGTTCCCTGGCCGGAGCTGTACTGGTTCGACGTCTATCAAGAAGGGGAGCTGACGCCGGACGACGGCCTGTACATGTTCCTTCCGCCGTACCACGTGTCCGGGAAGCTGAACCTGTATCTCACGGCGAAACACAACACGCGATTGGTGATGCGTCCCGGTTTCAGCCTCGCGGAGTTCTGGAACGACATCCGGAAATACGATTGCACCGCGGTTGGATTGCTTGGACCGCTCGCGCGGTTGCTGATGCTCAACCCCGAAGCGCCGGACGATGCCGACAACCCCATCACCAGGGCGACGTGCGGCCCGCTATTCCCGGAAGTGGATGCGTTCAAGAAGCGTTTCGGTCTCGAGCTCGGCACCGGTTACGGCATGACGGAGATCGGCGCCGTCACGGCCACCGAAGGGACGAACATCGAGGACTGGCGAAGCTGCGGAAAGGTTCGTCCGGGCCGGCCCGGTTACCGGCTCAAGGTTGTGGACGAACACGACGAAGAGGTCGGGCCGGGAGCCGTGGGCGAGCTGATCGTCCGCTGCGAAGAACCGTGGTGCATGAACGTCGGCTACTACGGGATGCCCGAGAAGACCGCGGAAGCTTGGCGCAACGGTTGGTTCCACACCGGCGACGGCTTCAAGGTCGACGAGAACGGCAACTTCTTCTTCGTCGACCGGCTTGAAGGACGCCATCCGGCGCCGCGGCGAGAACATCTCGTCCTTCGAGGTCGAGGGTTACGTCAACGACCATCCGGACGTGACCGAGAGCGCCGCGATCGGGGTTCCGTCGGAGCTCGGTGAGGACGAAGTGAAGGTGCTGGTCGTGCGCAAGCCGGAGTCGGAGCTGACGGCGGAGGCTTTGCTCGAGACGCTGATCCCGAAGATGCCGCGGTTCATGGTCCCGCGCTACGTGGAATTCGTGGATGCCTTACCGAAGACGGAGGCGACATCGCGGACGCAGAAGGCGAAGCTTCGCGAGAACGCGCTGAACGAGAGCACCTGGGATCGCGAGAAAGCCGGCGTGAAGTTACCCAAATAACTCATCAGGCCACGCTAGTCTTCGCCTGTGAAACCGATCGAGGTGCTCTTCCCTCCGCTTCTATTGCCGAAGCTCATCGAAGAGATTCAGTCGGTAGTCCGGTTCATGCGCGATCTGG
Source organism: uncultured Actinomycetes bacterium (assembly GCA_963766295.1). GTDB lineage: Bacteria > Actinomycetota > JAICYB01 > JAICYB01 > JAICYB01 > JBBDRJ01. The sequence continues at coordinate 55,285 of CAVXYW010000002.1, forward strand.
GACCCCGGATGGATCGCGCGATGAAGCTCGCCGAGCAGCTCGACGCGAGCATCCAGTCCGCGATTCCGGTGGTCGAGGCCGTCAACACTTCACTGAAGGCCGCGACCCCGATCGCCGGCGCCGTGGATGCTTCCTTGAAAGTCGGCCTGCCCTTGCTGGAACAACTCGAGAGGAACATCAAAACGACGCTTCCACTTCTCGAGAAGCTCGAACCGATAGCGAGGCGCGCCATGGACATCACCGGCCCGCTGGAAGGCGCCGTCGAACGGCTCGGACGTGTCGTCGACAGGCTTCCGGGCGGGAAGCGGAGCAAAGAGAACGGCGCGGACGAAGCCGTTTCTTAGCTCAGGCCGCGATCAGGCGCGCTACCAGTTCGCGGTGGTATGCGGAGTCGCCCAAGAACAGCTCGTTGGACTTCGCCCGCTTGAAGTACAGGTGCATGTCGTGCTCCCAGGTGAAGCCGATCCCTCCGTGCACCTGGATCCCGATTGCCGAAACTCTCGTGTACGCGGAACCGCAGTACGCCTTGGCCACCGACGCCGCAAGAGGAAGCTCTGCGTCGTCTGAAGAGGCCGCCCAAGCCGCGTAGTACATCGCCGAACGCGCCATCTCTACGTCGACCAGCATGTCCGCGCACTTGTGCTTGACGGCTTGGAACGAACCGATCGGGCGCCCGAACTGCATGCGCACCTTCGCGTAATCGACGGACATGTCGAGAACCTTTTGTGCTCCGCCGACGCACTCCGCGCAAAGCATCGCCGTCGTCTTCTGCAACCCTCGCTCCAATCCAGGCCAGCCGCCGTCGACTTCTCCCAAAACGGCATCCGCACCCAGCTTCACGCCGTCGAGCGCGACCTCACACCAGCGCCGGGTGGTGTCCATCGTCTTGTGCTGTTTGATCGAGACGCCGGTCGCACCCGCGTCGACGACGAACAGCGTTATGCCGTGTGTCGGATCGTCTCCCGACGTAGTGCGCGCCGCAACCACGATCGTGTCGGACACGTGCGCGTCGGGAACGAAGGCTTTCGTCCCCGACAGCACGTAGCTGTCCCCGTCGCGGGTTGCAGCAAGCTGAATGCCCAGAGCGTCGACGCGTCCCGTGCTTTCCGTGAAAGCGATGGTCGCGATGCGTGCACCGGAAGCGATGCCGGCCAACAGATCTTTACGTTGAGCGTCGGAACCGGCCTCCAGGATCACCGGTGCGGCCAGCGCGACAGCCGAGAAGAATGGTCCGGGAACTACGGCGCGTCCCATCTCTTCGATGAGCACGCCGAGGTCGACGTACGACATACCTTGGCCGCCGAACTCCTCCGGGATCGCGATGGCCATCCAGCCGAGGTCGGCCATCTTCTTGTAGAAACCGGCGTCGTGTGCGGTGTCGCCATCCATCTGAGAGCGCACAAAGGTCGGCGCACATTCCTTCTCGAGGAACTCGCGCGCGTAACGCTGCAGAGTTTCCTGGTCGTCGTTTAGTCCGAAGTCCACAGATTGCTCCTAGAACGGTGCATCGATGCCGAGAGCATCTAAGACATAGCGGGTTAGTTGCAGGAATCCTTCCTGCAGGACGGCGGGATCGGTAGGCGTGGAGACGCCGACCGTAGCGCCCAGATTGCCGGTGAGTTCCGGCTCGGCTCGGGCGAGAGCCGATATCGGAGAACCCTCTAGATCGGCCAGTCCCTGGATCCGGTTCGGCCCGCCGAGTATCACGTGTCGGTACAGGAAGTCGCGCGAGAAGTCGACCCCCAGCGTCTGATGCGTGCCGGCGATGAAGGTTACGAACTCACACGTATTGAGGGCCGCGATCGTGAGTACGCACACCAGCGGAGACAGCGGATATGGAACTTGCTCGTCGTTGGTTCCGTGATAGATCGCGATCGGCGGATCGCCGGTTTGAGGAGCCGCACCCTGGAGGCCGGGCGCGTAAGCGCCGGCATGTGAGACGGCGGCTTGCACGTTGGACGGAAAACCCGGATTGCCGCTGGATCCCGGATCGCCGGAGTTGAAGGCTGTTGCCAACGCGGTGATGCCGCCGGCGGATATCCCACCGATGCCGATCTTGTTCGGATCGATCCCGATTTCGTCAGCGTTGTCGCGCGCCCATCGGATGGCAGCCTGTGCGTCGTGCTGAGCAGCCTTGGCCGCGGCTTGTGCGCGCGGGATCTGATCGGGATTTTGAAGGATGCCGATGGCCGCACCGCCAACGAGGTCGGGATCCAGCCGGTAGCCGACGGAGATCCCAACCCATCCTCGCCGCACGAAATCGCGGAGCGGTCCGCTGCTCGACTTGTTGCCGGTATTGAAGTTTCCGCCATGCACCCACACGTAGAGCCCGCGTGAGGTTTCTTCGTCCTCCGGCGGCGTGTATAGATCGAGCTTCAGTGTTTCCGGCTCGCCCCTGGAGTTGATGGCTTCGCCGTAGATGATGTCCTTCTCGACCAGCGGATCACCGAAAAGGACGTCGACGTAGCGGACGGGGCCCTGCGCGGCTGCCCCGATCGGCAGGAGAAGCAGAAGCATGGCCGCCGCGGCGATAGCACGGCGAAGTATCGTTCGCATCCATTCCCTCCGGGCCCGGTCCCTGTGGAGCCAAATGTAATCCTGGATTAACATTTGGTCAACGCGAGGGGGACGAGCGGTTGGACGACGTCGTTGGATACGAGAAGGTCGGCAACGTCGCGACCATTACGCTCAATCGTCCCGACAAGCTGAACGCCATCAACTGGGACGTGGTCAACGGGCTCGATTCCGCCTTCGAACGCGCAGCGTCCGACGACGAGGTCAAAGCCGTCATTTTGACGGGAAACGGAAAGGCCTTCTCCGTCGGTGACGACCTCAACCAGGCCTGGTCGGGTGAGCAGTTCGAGTCCCTTATGAAGCGCTTCAAGGAGCATCCCGAGGAAGCGGAATCGGACAGGCAGTTCGAGTTCCCCAAACCTGTGGTGATCGCGGTCAACGGCTACTGCTTCGGTGGAGCGCTCGAGCTGGTGCTGTGGGCCGACATCCTCATCGCCGCCGACGATGCCGAGTTCGCGACGCAGTTCGTGAAGTACGGGCTGACGGGTGGAGCCGTGACCTTCTACAGGCTCCCGCGGCTGATCGGACACACGAACGCGTCTTACATGCTTTTGACCGGGGAGCGAATCTCGGCCGACGAGGCCCAAGGCATGGGTCTTGTAACGAGGGTCGTCCCTCGTGCGAGCCTGATGGACGAAGCCATGCGCATCGCATCGACCATCGCCTCGTATCCGGAGGAAGCCGTTCGCAACACGCGTGAGGCCATGCGCATCAGTCTTCGTGCGACGCCCGAAGGGCAGCGCGACATCACGGTCTTCTCGAATCAGTTGCTCGCATCGCTCTTCGAGCGCATGAGGGACGCACAGCAATGATGCGAATGGGGTATTCGCGCCTCGCGGTGGTCCAGGCAGCGGTAGCCGCCGGACTGATCATCGCCGCTTCCGTCGGGATCTTCTCGACCGAGGAGAAGTCGAAAGTGACGGCGTCCGACAGTGAACCAACAACCGCGCCCATCGATTTCGCAGCAACGGCCACGCCGGGCGCGACCACAGGTCCAGGATCGAAGTCCACAGGGACGGTCGCCGTTCCCGGTGCCCCCGGCGGCGGCCCGACTCCTGTTGTCAAGGGAAGGATCGGAAGAGGTGTAAACGCTCAGCAGATCAGGGTCGGCATACAGGTCCCGAAGAATCTGAACGCCGCGATCGCGCTTCTCGGCGCGACGACGACGGCGGCCGACAACCTCGTGGATCAGGTAAAGGCCGTTGAGAAGTGGGTCAACGACCACGGCGGAGTAGCCGGAAGGATCTTGAAGGTGGTCATCCACGAAACCGATCCGCTTGCGGGAACCTTCGCCACTCAATCGCAGGAAGCGTGTACGACTTTCGCCGAAGACGCGGAAGTCGCTATGGCGGCGAACACTTTATCGAGCGTCGGGCCGGACATGGTCGCCTGCCTTTCGCAGCGCGACACGCCGATGATCGCTCAGAACTCTTATCCCTACGATCAGGCGGAGTTCGACAAGTACGGCAAATACCTCTACCAGACCGCTCGCTGGGAAGCAGGCGCATGGCATCGCGCGTACCTCGACGGTCTCAAGGCACAAGGGTTCTTCAACGGCGGCACGCTGGGTCTCGCGCGCTTCGACTCGCCCGCACACAAGCGGCTGGCGGACAAGGTCATCAAGCCGCACCTGAAGAAGCTGGGTGTGACGCTAAAGACGGAAGCACCGATACGCATGGCCGGCCGGTTCACGGAGTTCGCCGACATGTCGGCCGAGATCGCCGGCGCCGTCCTGAAGTTCAAGGATGACGAGGTAAACCGAGTTATCCTCGTCGAGGAAGCCGGCGCGCTTCTATTCTTCTGGCTCCCGGCTGCTGAGAACTCGGACTATTACCCGCGTTACGGACTCAACAGCCAGCTGACGCCCGGGTTGCATGCACTGAACCACGCGCGATCGATGCAAGGTGCGGTCGGCGTCGGCTGGAGCCCGCAACAGGACGTCTTCCACGCTCAGGATCCGAAGGAGATGCCGGGCTTCGAACTCTGCGACAAGATCATCAAAGATGCCGGACTATTCGATCCCGACAAGCCGCGTTCGGGAGCATACGAATGCGACAGCATCTTCTTCTTCAAAGAGGTATTCGATACAGCGATCGATCTAACCCCGGACGGTTTTCGCGCGGCGATCGCCAAGCTCGGGACGTCGTTCGATTCGTCCCTGACGTTCAAGACGAGATTCGCACCGGGACGGCAATGGGGTGTCGCGCAGCTTCGGCACTTCGCGTTCGACAACGGATGCAAGTGCTTCCGTTACAAAGGCAATCCGTACGACGCTCCCTAGTCCGTCGTCGGGAGCTCCGCGTGCTTGGAGCCCTGCCAGGTCGGTTCGCTCTTCTGCATCAAAGCCATGACGCCGGCCATCGCGTCCGGCTGCTGTCCCAACCAGAAGATGATCTTCGTCTCGAGAGCGAACGCAGCGTTTCGGTCGGTCTCCATCAGGAACTTGTAGACGAGCTCTTTGGTAATACCGGCTGCAGCCGGGGATGCGTAGGTCGCGATCTCTCGAGCGAGCTCGAGAGCGGCGAGGAGCACTTCGTCTTTTGGGACGGCTTTCAGGGCGAGCCCGAGCTCCGCGGCTTCGGTACCCGTGAAGAATCTTCCGGTCCAAAAGAGCTCGAGCGCACGCTGCGTGCCGACCAAACGGGGAAGAAGCCATGTTGCGTTGGCGTCCGGAACGACACCAATGCGGTTGAAAGGAAGACGAAGCTTCGCGTCCTCCGCGACGATCACGATGTCCATCAGAAGCGCGACGTTGAGCGCGGCGCCGATGGCCGCACCGTTCACGGCGGCGATGACCGGCGTGCGCATCTTCCAGAAGGCCGACCGTTCCGGGATCGTGTCGGCCGTAAGACCGAGCTCGCTCTCGTGCTCCGCCTCGGCTCCCGAGAGCGCCGAGCCCCCGGACGAAAGATCCAAGCCTGAGCTGAACGCCTTTCCCTGCGCCGGTCACGACGATGACGCGCACCTCGGGATCGGCATCCAGAGCCCACATCGCCTCGTGGAACTCCCGGTCGAGCGTGGTGTCGAAGGCGTTGAGAGCGTCCGGCCTGTTCAGTGTGAGGGTGGCGACGCCGTTGTCGATATCGACCAGCACCGTTTCATACGTCTTCGTCCCGGGCGCCACGTTTTTCCTCCGCGTCTAGAATGTTTCCCGTGGTTAACGTTCTACCGGCCATGAGCCGGCGTCAAACGGCCCATAAGAAAGGCACCTGATGGATTTCAGGGACTCCCCGGAAGACGCCGCCTTCAGATCTGAAGTCACAGCTTGGCTCGACGCCAACGCCACTCGGCTCGCCGCGGGTGAGGATCGCGAGCTCCCGATGTTCACGGACGGCGAACGCGATGACGACATCACCGATCAGCAGGCGTGGCAGAAGAAGCTTTACGACGCCGGTTGGGGAGTGATCACCTGGCCGAAGGAATTCGGCGGACAAGAAGCAACGCCGATGCAGAACTACATCTTCAGGCAGGAGACGACGAACTACGACGTTCCGTCCAGCGAGATCTATCTGGTCCCGCACGGAATGGTCGGTCCGACAATCATCGTCCACGGCAATGAAAAACAGAAGAAGCGCTGGATCCCCAAGCTCGCCGAAGGCTCCGAGATCTGGTGTCAGCTTTGGAGCGAGCCGGGCGCGGGATCTGATCTCGCCGGACTTCAATCGAAGTGCGAGGCCGACGGCGAGGGCAACTGGATCCTCAATGGTCAGAAGGTCTGGACCACAGGTGCCCAGTGGTCGGACTGGGGTCTGATCATCGTGCGCACCGATCCTGATCTACCCAAGCACCGCGGATTAACGGTTTTCGTCGTCGACATGAATGCGCCGGGCGTAACGGTTCGTCCTCTTCGTCAGATAACCGGCGGCGCCGACTTCAACGAGGTCTTCTTCGACGACGTGAAGATCGGCGACGATCAGCGCATCGGAGACATCAACGACGGCTGGCGCGTGGCCATGACGACTCTGATGTTCGAGCGTTACGCCGTTGGTACCGGCGGTTCGGGAGACAAGATGGTTGCGCCGCTGGTAAAGCTGGCGAGATCGGCCGTTCGCAACGGCGGAGTAGCGATGGACGACGCCGCGGTGCGTCAGGAAGTCGCCGACGCCTACGTGAAAGCCAAGCTGTTGACGCTCACCGGATACCGCAGCCTCACCAAAACTGCCAAGGAAGGTGCACCCGGTCCCGAGGGTTCGATCATGAAGCTCGTCCGGACCGCGCTCATCTATCAGATCTCAGAGATCGGAACGGAGATCCTCGGCATGTCCGGCGCGCTGATGGGTGATGGCGCTCCCGACGACGCGTTCTGGTCGCTCAATTTTCTCGGCGCCATGGGCGCCAAGATCGGCGGCGGGACCGACGACATCATGCGCAACATCATCGGAGAGCGCGTGCTAGGACTTCCGAAGGAGCCGTCCCTCGACCGGGATCAGCCTTTCAGGGAGCTGCGGACGGCAACGAGAGCGTAGGGTTTTCAAAGAGCCAACGAAAAGGGGACGAGCGTGAGCGATTTCACGATGGTGATCGGCGGCGAACGCCGCGCGACGGAGAAGACTTTCGGCGTCATCAATCCGTCGACCGGCGAGGTGCACGAGCAAGCGCCGGAGTGCACCAAGGAACAGCTGGACGAAGCATTCGACGCCGCCGCGAAGGCATACATCGACTGGCGTAGCGACGAGGACGCCCGGCGTGAAGCGCTTCGCAAGGCAGCCGGGATCATGTTCTCCGCCGGCGGCGAGCTCGGCCCGATCCTGACTCGCGAGCAGGGCAAGCCGCTGGCCCAGGCCGGCATCGAGCCCCTGGGAGCCGGGATCTGGCTCAACTACTTCGCCGATCTCGAAGTTCCGAAGGAAGTCATTCAGGACGACGACAACGCTTACGCCGAAGTCGTGCGCAAGCCGATCGGTGTCGTCGCCGCGATCACACCGTGGAACTTCCCGCTGATACTCGCGTCGTGGAAGATCGGTCCAGCTCTGCGCGCGGGTAACACGATCGTTCTAAAACCATCTCCCTACACACCGCTCGCAACGTTGAAGATGGTCGAGCTGCTGCAGGAAGCGCTTCCGCCGGGCGTCCTGAACGTCGTCAGTGGTGGCGACGAGCTGGGCAAGTGGATGACTTCGCACCCCGTCCCTCGCAAGATCAGCTTCACGGGTTCGGTTGCAACCGGTAAGCACGTTGCCTCTTCTGCTGCACCCGACCTCAAGCGCGTGACGCTGGAGCTCGGCGGCAACGACCCGGCAATCGTCCTGGACGACGCAGACCCGGCCGTCGTGGCCGACCGTTTGTTCGATCAGGCTTTCGCGAACTGCGGGCAGATCTGCTCGGCCATCAAGCGCGTGTACGTGCCGGAAGCGATGCACGACGATCTGGTCGAGCGTTTCGCGGCAAGAGCCAAGGCCATGAAGGTCGGCGACGGGTTCGACGAAGGCGTCGAGATGGGGCCGATCAACAACGCGCCACAGTACGAGCGCGTGAAAGAGCTCGTTTCGGAAGCGATCGCCGGAGGTGCAACCGCGCACGCCGGTGGACAGGCGATGGATCGTCCGGGCTATTTCTTCGAGCCGACGGTTCTTTCCGGCGTTTCCGAGGGCACGCGCATCGTGGACGAGGAGCAGTTTGGTCCTGCCCTTCCGGTCATCTCTTACCGCCACGTCGACGAGGCCCTTGATAGGGCGAACGCGACGATGTTCGGGCTGTCCGGTTCTGTGTGGTCGGGCGACCCCGACCGCGCAGCCGCGGTTGCGTCTCAGCTCGAGTGCGGTACGGCCTGGGTCAACACGCACCTGAATCTCGCTCCTCACCAGCCGTTCGGCGGCTTCAAGTGGAGCGGACTCGGGGTCGAGAACGGTCCGTGGGGACTGGCGGCCTTCACCGAGATCCAGGTCCAGTACCGCTCCAAGCTGTAGCGCGGCTCGATAAAGGCTAAATCCGCTTCATGCCTGGGCCGATACCTCAGGTATGAAGGCCGAACATCTGCCTCCTTGCGAGGTGTGCGGGGAGCCGTGCACCGAAATGCACATCGACATCCGGCTGCCCGGGCCGGGGTCGTATTCGATCAGGCGCGACCTGTGCGCGAAGCACTGGCAAGACGGACAGAAGGCCGCGGATCGGGACACCTCGCACAACCGGCGAATCGCTTAGCGCTGCGTCCCCACCCTTAATTCGCGGAACGGTACGTCCTTGTCTGTTGCCGGTTCCTTCGGGAGACCGAGCACGCGCTCACCGATGATGTTCTTCATGATCTCGTCCGTGCCGCCGCCGAGATGCACGCCCGGCGCCAGCAGATGCGTCGACGACCAGACGCCGTCGTCTGGAGCTTCGTCGCCGACGAGGGCGCCGGCTACTCCGAGAATCTCGAGTCCTTTATCGGCGACCTCGGTCAGCAGATCGGACCAAACTAGCTTGGCTATCGAACCTTCCGGCCCGGGGATCGAGCCTTTGGCGATCTTGGTTATCGCCCGGTAGGTCGTCAGCTCGAGAAGCTTTGCGCGTATGAAAGCGTCCGCCACCTTCTGACGCACGTAAGTGTCTGATTGCGAACGACGCGCCAGTGAAATGAGCGGGTCGACCAGTGCTCCGACGTTGAAGCTTCCGGCAACGCTCATGCGCTCGTTCATGAGCACGGTGAGAGCGACGCGCCATCCGTCGTTGACGTCGCCAACCCGATCGGTGTCGTGAACCCGTAAATCGGTAAGGAACACTTCGTTGAAGTTCGCTCCGCCGGTCATCTGCTTCAGGGGGCGGGGCTCGATGCTCGCATCGCTCATGTCGACGATGAAGCACGTGATCCCGCGGTGTTTGGGCGCGTCGGGATCGGTGCGGGTGATGATCAATCCGAAATGCGCGTAGTGGGCGCCCGACGTCCAAACCTTCTGTCCGTTGATAACCCACTCATCGCCCGAGCTCTCGGCTTTCGTTTGCAGCGCAGCGATATCCGACCCGGCGTTCGGTTCGCTCCAGAGCTGGCACCAGATCTCGTCCCCGCGGAGCATCGGCGGCAGGTATCGCTGCTTCTGCTCCTCCGTGCCGTGCGCGATGATCGCAGGACCGATCATCCCCAGTCCGATACCGAAGATGTTGGCCGGCACGTCGTAGTTGGAGAGCTCGTCGTTGAAGACGATGAGCTGGCTCGGTGACAGGTCGCGGCCTCCGTACTCCTTCGGCCAAGTGAGGCCGGCCCATCCACCTTCGGCAAGCTTTCGCTGCCAGGCCTGAGCGCGCGGGGTGAAGTCGTTGTCTTGCTCGTCACTGCCTTCGTTCAGCAGTGCGGTAACGGAACCCGATTTCGATTGGTCGGGTGAGATCCGCTTGGCATTGGAATCGAGCCAGGCGCGGACCTCGGTGCGGAAAGCCGTTTCTTCGGGTGAGTCGTTGAAGTCCATGAGTCGTTAGATAAGGAGTAGTCCTTAAGGGGCGTAGCCTGCGCACGTCCCGTGATTGACAGGTTCTCGAATGTACACGACGATTAACAAATCTTGAGCGGGGGCGCGCCGAACCGGGGGAAGCGTTTCCGTCGCGCACTCATTGGCGTGACCCTCGTGGCCGGTATTTCGCTCGGTCCGACCAGCGCAAGCGCGCAGACGCCGTCGGTCACTCCGCAGTTCGCTGGGTTGTTCCAGGCCATCCGCGACATCATCGGTCCTATCGCGCCGCAGTCCAAGGCCGTCGCCGACGCGCTGGGCGCCCTCGGCTCCCAGTTCGAGGCTTTGAGCGCGTCCGGCGGTGACGCCGCGCACGCCATCTCCGGCCCCGCGGCCGAGCAGCTCGTCAACGCATTGATCGCGCTCAATGAAGCGCTCGCCGAAAACGTGCCGGCCATGGCCGAATCGCTTGCGCAACTGAACGATTTGGCCGAGCAGGTTGCCGAAGCCATTTCCGGCGGCGCCGATCAAGTGGACGGCGCCATCACCTCGAACGAGGAGCAGCTCAAGGCGCTCGGCACGCAGATGGCGCCGATCCTGACGTCGCTGTGCCGCGCTCAGGGTCCGGCAGCGCTCGTGATGGGGTTCGTCGCGTTCGGATACATGTTCGACGGTTTGCTCATCCCGCTGAAAACGGCTTGCACGCCCCCTCCGCCACCGCCGAATATTCCGTTGGACTTCGCAGCGATGGCCGCCGACTTTGGCGCGCTCACCGAGCAGCTCTTCTTGACCTTCGAGCCCTTCAGCGACGTTCTTCAACCCGTAGCCGAGCCGGTGTGTGTTGCCGTCGCCCCGACCATCGTCGTCGCGGCGCTCGGGGGAGGGTCGCTGCCGGTGTCGTTCCCGGTTAGCGGTCTGGTCGCTCCCGTTTCTGTCGTGTGTTCGTTCGGCAAGGGGCCAGATGCATTGCAAGGCTTGCTCGTTGCATCGTCACGCACGATCGAGCCGTTTGCGCCTGCAGCCGATCAAGCGACGGACGCGATCAATGAGCTCAGGCCGTTGACCGATCTACTTGCTCCGGTCACGGATCCGCTGACGAGTCCGTTGTGCACGCTCGGCCCCCTCGGCGATCTCGGTGCCGCTCTGGCCGTTCCGATCGACACGCCGATAAAGCCGTTGACCGTTCTCAACAACGCGCTGCTTCCGTTCTGCGGGATACCCGAACTCGTTTCGGAGATTCCCGAGGTTGTGGACGACGCAACCGACGATCTGCCACCTGTGGCCGTGGGCGCCGGCACGTTCACGCCACCGCGTTCCTTCACGGTGGACGTCCCCGGCATCGGTGGGACGCCGGCCGTCGGCCCGGTCGCGCTCGGGGGCCCGGGCGAAGGGCAAACCGTGTCGGGCGTGATCACTCGCGCGGGCTGGCTTCTCATCCTCGCGACCGTTCTGGCCGCGCTCGCGCTGGCTTCGTTGTTGATGCCGCGCCGGCGCGCGATCGCATGGTTGTTGCGGATAACCCGCTAGCGACGCTCCAACACGAACACGCGGATGTCGCGGCCCGACCGTTTCACGTACGTGTTATAGGCGGGCCACATCGCGACGAACTTCGGCCAGAGCTGGTTTTTTTCGTCGTCCGACACCTTCCGCGCGCGAACCGGAACGGTCTCGCCGCCGACCACAACCTCGACATCCGGATTGGCGAGAAGATTCCCCGACCAAAGCGGGTGTGTGTCCTGGCCCCAATTGGTCGCCGCCAGTGCCCAGCCGTTGTCCAGCTCTACATAAGACAGCGGTGATCGGAATTCGCGACCGCTCTTTCGTCCCTGATGGATAAGGATGAACGTCGGCACCAACGTTTGACCTAACGTTCGCTTCCCGCCGGTGAGGCGGCTCACGGCTCGATCGATCTTGGGGAGCGTCTTCTTGAAGGCGAAACGGAACGCTCGCGTATGTCCTAGTCGTTTCATCAGGCTTTGGTAGGCGCCCACGGCCCTTGTCTACTCTTGGAGAACACCAACCGGCAAGGGGGACATGGATGAGCGGTCAGATCGCGAGCACCGAGCAGGGAAAGGTCGAAGGCATTGAGAAGCTCGGCTGCCTGCAATTCAGGGGCATCCCGTTCGCCGCGCCGCCGGTTGGTGATCTTCGCTGGATGCTTCCGCAACCGCACCCGTCCTGGGACGGCGTCCGCGACGCCTCGGAGTACGGGCCGATGAGTCCTCAGATGTCGGGAACCATGGAGCAGCTCGGGGGTGACCGGCAGGTCGATCCCGATCCGCAATCCGAGGATTGCCTGACGCTGAACGTCTTCACACCCGGAATCGATGGCTCGCTTCCCGTGATGGTTTGGATCCACGGCGGCGCCTTCTCTACAGGCTCGGGACGAGTTCCCTGGTACTCCGCACACAACTTCGCGCGTGACGGGATCGTCACGGTCACGATCAACTACAGGCTCAACGCCTTCGGCTCTCTATATCTAGAGGAGCTGTTCGGTTCGGAATTCCGGCACTCGGGGATCTGTGGCATCGCCGATCAGGTCGCGGCCTTGCAGTGGGTGCAGGCGAACATCGCCAACTTCGGTGGCGATCCGCAGAATGTGACGATCTTCGGCGAGTCGGCCGGAGGAATGAGCGTCGGAACTTTGATGGCCACGCCGAGCGCCAAGGGATTGTTCAGCAAGGCGATACCGCAGTCGGGTGCGGCCCATGCAACGAACTCACAGGAGATCGGCACGCGGATCGCCCGGAAGTTCTGCGAGCACGTAGGCGTCGAGCCGGGGGATGTCGCGGCACTTCGCGCACTTACATCGGAGCAGCTGATGGACGGCGTTACGAAGCTCGGCGCGGGTCTGGTTACAGACAACGCCGAAGTGTTCGGGGCCGATTTCTCAGGGTTTGCCATGCCGCACCAACCCATTTGGGGCAGCGATGTGCTACCGAAGCCGCCGATAGACGCGCTTCAAGATGGTGCGGCGTCGGACATAACGACGCTTGTGGGAACAACGCTCGAGGAATGGAAGCTGTTCTCGATCATGCTTCCCAAGGAAGCTTTGCGAACGCGAGCGGTGCGTCCGTTGCGCAATCTGAGCGAGAAGGCGGGGCGCTCTGCCGACGAGGTCGTTGCTGCTTACGAAGCGGCCGGTATCTCGGACGAACTCGATCTGCGCAACGCACTGGAGACGGATCGCAATTTCCGGATCCCCGCCATCCGTCTGGCTGAGGCGCAGGTCGGCAGCGGCGCTCCCACGTGGATGTACAGGTTCGATTGGAAGACTCCTGCCTTCGGTGGGCGCATGGGTGCGTGCCACGCACTCGAGATCCCATTCGTCTTCGACAACCTGGATGCTCCGGGCGTTGAGATCTTCACCGGCGGCGAAGCGCCTCAACAACTAGCAACCACGATGCATGCAGCGTGGGTTTCGTTCGCGAAGAGTGGCAACCCAGGCATCGCCGCTCTGCCCGATTGGCCTCAGTACGACCAATCGAGGCGCCCGACGATGCTCTTGAACGAAGAGTGCCGCGTTGAGGACGATCCGGACGGAAAGCTAAGAAGCGTGTGGGACGGCCTGCACTGATCGTTACGGCTTAGTGGTCTTCAAGTAAGAACGGCCTCTGGGCGATATCGAGTAGCCCACTTCGAGGCTGTAGGTCAGACCGAGGCCTTTGAGCTTGTAGACAAGGGCCTTGAACGCGTAGCGGTCCAGGTTCATCTGGCGCGCGAGCATCGTCGAGACGACGCCGGGTTGTTCGCTTATGAGCTGAAGCGTTCGGCGTGTCCAAGGACCAACTCCCGACGTGTCGTCCAGTTTGTCGAGCCGTTTGTCGATGGCTGCGACGTCGGTTTCGGTGAGTTGGCTTTTCTCGGCGAGGTAGGCCCAGTCTTTCGGCCCTTTGCGTTTCGAGCTCACGTCGGTTGCAATGCGAGGCTTTGCTGCGCGTAGGCCAGTGTGCCGGCAGAGTCCTGCATCTCGGTGCGAGTCACACCGATACCGTCTGGGTTCCACGCCGACTCGGCGTCGATGCGGATCCACTCGTCGTCGGTATCCCTGAGCAAGCGCACGTCGAGGTCGGCGTTCATGAACATGACGGGAGGTGGCCAGGACTCGGAAGCCGGTCCGCTCAACCCGTTGCCGAAATCGCCGCATACCGCAACACGTGCCATCGGGGAGATCGTTTGGCCCGGCACTACCGGGATGAGCAAGCGCATCCATACCGCACCGGTTCCGGGAAGCGGAAGGCTGCCCTTCGCGCGCATCTCAACCCCTAGTCCGACGATCTGAGCACTAGTGCGGCCTGAAGGAATCCGCGGAGGCTGGTATTCGTCGATCGAGTCGACGGCCGACTGCGATTTCGTTCGCATCGCGTCCGGAACATTCACTTCGATGGGGCGTAGCCGCAGTAACGACGCGCGCGCCACGAGTTTTCCGTCCGTAGACAATTCGATCTCGCTTACGTGCGCGCGGCGTCCGGATCTGACTTCGCGGATGCTCGGTACAAGAGGTGCTTTTGCCGGAGGCCGCAGATACTCGGCGGTCAAGCGCACCGACCTGAGTTCGGGATCGCTGGAGCGCTCGAGCAACGTGGCGCACAGGGCGGCTATCGGCCCTCCGTGCAGAAGTCCCGCGCCCCAAGGGCCTGTGGAGGCATCGGTCGGGACGAACGCCGAGCCGTCGGGGATGAAGAAAGCGGTGGGGGCTTCGGTCACTCCGTGTAGAACCCGCCGTCGGGGTGCAAGATTTCCCCGGTGAAGTACGACGATTCGTCCGAGGCCAGGAAGAGCGCGGCGTTAGCCACGTCCTGAGGTTCGCCGATGCGCTTCAACGGGATCTGCGTCAAAGCCAGATCTGCGATCCCCGGGAAGTCGCCCATGAACGCCGTCATGTTCGTGTTGATGTAGCCCGGTCCGATCGCGTTCACCCGAACGCCGTGGGGGCCGAGATTCTGCGCAACCGACTTGGTAAGCATCCAAACGCCGGCTTTGGAAACGGCGTAGGAAAGAGGACCGGCTTCCGGCCGCTTCGCAGCGATCGAAGCGAGCGTGATGATCGATCCCTTGCCTTGGTCGACCATGTACGGCCCAACCGCGGCGATCGCCAGCATCGTGCCGGTGAGGTTGATGGTCAGTACTCTGTTCCAGCCGTCCAGATCGAAGTTGCGAAGGTTGTCCGCCGGCGACATCACCTCGGTCATGGCATCGGTGATGAGCCTCGACGTGGTGTCGCGATCTCCGGAAACGTAAGCAGGGTGAGAGATGCCGGCCGCAGTCACAAGGATGTCGATCTGCCCGAAACGTTCGACGGCAGTTTGAGCCATCGCGACGTTGTCGTCCTTGCTCGATGCGTCAACGTGGTGGAAGAGCGCTTCCCGTCCCTGTTCCTTGACCAAGGAGACGGTCTCGGCTCCCGGTTCGTCCTGGATGTCGGCGACGAGGATGTTCGCGCCTTCTTCGGCGAAGCGGACGGCGCAAGCTCTACCGATTCCGTTACCGCCGCCGGTGACTACGGCTGTGCGTCCGTCGAGTCGTCCAATCGTGTTTGCCATAGGCCGGGGAGCGTAACAACTACGCGAGTTTGCCCGTAGGGCAAACGTTGGATTGGGAAGAAATGGCGACGATCGGAGTCGACAGACGGGAGTCGACATGAGCCGAAGCGACGGCGCAGATGTCGTATCGTCGTTCGCGTGCGTCTAGGCGTCCGAATATCTGGGTTGGCTCTCGCGATACTTGGTGGCCTGGTCGTGTTGTGGCCCGGGCCTGCGACCGCGTCGTGCCACAGCTTCACAGTCGCTGTGAGCCCCGAGACCGTTCGCGAAGGCGAGACCGTTACCGTGACGGTGACGAGGGACGGAGCCGAACAGCCTTCCAGCGTGATCGTCCGCACCATCTCGGGATCCGCCTCTTCGCCGAGCGATTTCGAGCGCCTCGACGAAACGGTGCGCTTCGACGACGACACATCACGGGAGATCAAGCTCGCAGTCACCGACGACGGAGTTGCCGAAGGCGAAGAGACTTTCGGGATCGGTTTGTCCGATCCGTCCGGGTGCGTCCCGGACACCGATTACGCACTCAGCGCGGACGCCACCGTAACGATCTTCGACACGGGGGCCCGACCCGAGCAGGTCCGGACCGACACAATCTTTTCCGGGCTCAGTGAGCGCGAGCGTGAATTAGCAGAGGCTGCGGCACGCCAGGGCTCCGCATCTCCGGAAGCCGGCGGATCGTCATCGTCCGGATCCGGTGGTTCGTCTTCGGCCGGGACTCCCGATTCGCCATCCGGCGCCACGGGATCGGCGTTCGCTCCCGGAACGACCGGCTCGGCTAGCGACTCCACCGACCGTGGCAACACGGCTGCGACGGTCACAGCAACCGTTCTGGCCGCCGTCGCGCTGCTGGCAGGCGCGTGGTTCCTGCGCCGGCGGCATCCGGACGAGAACGTCTAGCCCGCGAGCCCGGACTGTCCGGTGCTGGGCGAGAGGTTGCCTGTGCCGTTGAACCGCGCCGCAACGCCACCGACGAGCGATGCGAGCGTCCCGGTGATCTGTGGCGCGCAGGTTGCGACTCCATCCGCATCGGTAACGGCAGAGCAGAGCACAGTCGAGCCGGAGCGGAAGGACACCCGGTTCCCTTCCAACGGTTGACCGTCACTGCCCAAGGTGAGCCTCGCGCTCACGTTCGGCGTCGAGGCGAGTACCGGTTCGACCGCCAGCGACGTCGGTGCTTTGCTGATCTTGAGCGTCCCCGGGACATTCACGATCTGGTAGGTGTCGGCGGTGATCCCCGAACACGTGATGGGGTAGTTCCCCACGGGAGATGTCTTCTCCGCCGTGCTCGCGCACGTGCGGGTACCGCCGAGAACGTCCGGTCCCTCACCGTTGATGAATCCTTGGGAGGTGACCGTGAACTTCGGGTCGGGCGCACCGTACTCTCGCGACTTGTTGTGCGCCTTCACGATCAGCTTCGGCGGGATCCCGACGAACACAGTCGCATCGTCCGAGTACGGACCGATGCTGGGATTGCCGGCGGCGTCGGTCGCCACTCTTTCGGGCATCGACAGTGTGATCGTGCCTCCGGACGTCACGGGGACGGTGACGGTGTACTCCACGTTCGATCCCGCGACGTCGTCCGAGCTCGTGGCCACCGGATCACCGTGGGACGCCGTTCCGGAAAGAGACACATCCAACACGTCGAATCCGCTCACCTGCTCTGAGAACAGAACCCGGAAGCGGACGGTCGCTTCTTGCGTCGGATCGGCCTGATCGAGCGCTCTCGAGACCAGCACTTCCGGGCCCGCGCGGTCCACGGTGACGCTGCGATCGGTGTAATTCGAGGCGGCGCTGAGGTTGCCGGCCCGGTCGGAAGTCGCTCCGGCCGGTAACGCGACGTGGAACGTGCCGTCCTCGTTCACCGGTACCTGTAAACGGTAGGACTTTCCGCTGCCCGACAGTTCGAGCGCGCCGACCTCGCCCGATCCCCAGACGAGGAAGTCGCTCGCCACCAGACCCTCGACCGGCTCCGAGAACTCGACCGCCATCTCCAACGAGTCGCCGTTCGTGGGATCGGCCTGGCCATTGGCCTGATCCACCGCCACCGTTGGAACCGTCTGATCGACCTCAACGGAATCCGACGATGCCGCATCGGCGGTGTTGCCGGCGAGGTCGCGGACCCCGCCACCCTTCAGAGCAACCGAGACGGTGCCATCTGACGTCACGGGCACTGCCAAGACGTAACGCTGGCCCGGCGTCGAGCCGGTCGACCCGACCAACAATGCCGGCTCGCGCGTTGCCGTCCCCGAAAGCTCGAGATCGTCCAGCGATAAACCGTTCACCGGCTCTGAGAAGTCGAGCGTGAACGTCGCCCCTCGCTCCCGGGTGAGCGCGTCCGTCGTGCTGGCGATCCTCACCGTCGGTTTTGTGAGGTCGACGATCATGGTGTCCGAGCCGCTCGAGATCGGACGCGCAGCCGCCGTCGTCTTGCGGCCCGCCCTCGCGGCGCCGGCCGGGATCGAGATTGTCACCGGCCCGTCGGACGTCACGGGCACGGTCACCGCTGCCTGGCTGATGGTGCTTCCCGCGGCGGTGGCCTCTCCGCGTAACGCAATGACCTGAGCCTTACCGAGTCCTGGCGTTCCGCTGAAGACCAGGTCCGATTCGTCGAATCCCGTGACGAGCTCACCGAACGTCACCCGGAAGATCGCGTTCTTGCTCGCGGCGTCGAACCTGATGTTGTCGAGCGTCACGTCCACGGGCGAGAACCCACTCGCGCGTAACACCTCTGAATCCGAGCCGCCGTCACCATCCGAGGTGGTGAGCGTCACTGGGAACGTGTCGCTTTCTTCCGGCGGCTCTGCGTCCTCCGCGTAGGTGTGCGTCAGCTTGAAGGAGTATGTGCCGTTGCAGCCTTCGATCTTGTCGAGCGAGACCGTCATCCCGAGGTCAACCTTCTCGTACGGGTTAGTCGTTGGGTCATCGGGGTTAAGGAAGTTGGGTTTGTGGTTGGCGAACACGTTGTACCCGTTCGACGACGAGGTCGACGTCGCCGGCGCAGGCTCGCCCTGCTTCAATCGGATGCCGCTCGCCGGTCCGCTGACGACGTTGCCGTCGCCCCAGTCGGCGGTCAGCCCGGGGAATTCGTACGCGCCACCCGGATCGTCGATGCAACCGGTGACGCTCACTTTCTCCTTCTCGAGGTCGCTCGACGCGATCCGCAGCGTCGGCGCAACGTTGTCGATCTTGAACGACCGATACGCGACGGAAGAAAGCCCTCTCCCATCGAATGCCTCGAGCTTTACGAGACGCGTCCCGCTGTCGGTCCACGTGACGTTGACCGCGGCGCCTTCCTTCTTCGTCGTGGGGCCGTTGAAGCCCGGCTCATCGGGCAGGGCGAGCAAGACACAATTGGTCTGGACCGTCGTTGGATCGCTGTTGCGCTGCAGCTCGTCGAGAAACTCCTGCTTCACCGGGCACCCGGTCTCGATCGTCCAGCGGTAAGTGATCGGGTCGCCGTCCTCGTCTCGGTCTGCATTGATCCCTTCGGCGAAAAGCTTGAGCGTCCCGCCCTCGACCAGGGTCGTCGCTTCAGGTGGGGGACGACAGATCGTGCCTGCCTTGCGCGTCACGCAATCTGGTCCGCCGTCGTCAATGATGGGAGCGCCGATCGATACAGGCGGAGGTGCATGGTTGACAACGTTCTTAAGAGTGAAGCGCCTGCCGTTCTCACCGAGCATGCGGAGCGTGTCGGACAGCGGACAATCCTCCGCTTTCTCGCAGGACTTCAGGGAAGCGAAATCGCCCCGCTCCGTCGCGAGCGGAGCGTCGTACCACTTGTCCTGCTTGATCAACGCGCGGCGAGGCTTGTAATCCCAATCGAGGTAGTCCAGCGATAGCGTCGGTGTGAAACCGTTCTTGTCCTCGTGGACGATCCAACCGCGGTCGAAGTAGATGCGCGTCGATCGGCCCTCGGTATCGCGCTTCACGACCTGGCTCTCGACGAGCGTTTCTTCGCCGTCGACCTCGCCGGCGAGGGTGTAGTGCTGAACATTGAATCCGCTACCCGTGTACTCGGGCTCGAAGCGGTCGGGGTGCTCGATGCGCGTCAGAGGGTCGGAGGGGTCGAAGGTGTCGATCACGATCCCCCCGCCGCTAGGCTGCGGCGGGATCTGGGCGAGGAATAGGGCCATCAGGACCTTCTTGCCGTCCTCGGTCGCGTGGTAGTCCTTGCGAATGTCGGGGAGCTGGCGCGACGCGGTGAGGTTGTCCTGGAGCTTCTGCGGGAGCTGCAGTTCCTCGACGATCTGGATGACGAACAAGATGGCACTGACGATCGCCGCGACCACGACGAAGATTGAAAAGCCGCCAAAGATTCCCGCGGCCAGCGAGCCGAATGCTGCGACCGTGGGAAACAAGATTCCACCAGATAAGGCAGCCGAAGCCCCAAAAACTCCCCCGACGCCGGCGCCGATGGTGGCGACGACGGTGGCGCTGGCCCACGCCATTAGCTTGATATCGGCGTCCTTCGGAAGGTCGGGGAAGCCGCCCTTGATGGACCGCGCGACGCCCCACGTCCGGAAATCGTCGAGCGTGGGCTGGAGCGGACGGGAAGCGGTGATAGGCCCACCCGTATTAGCCTGCGCTCCCGTCCGGCAGCCTAGGCCGCTGTAGTACTCGGGGGCGCTCGGGGGAGTGTAGCCGCAGCCCCGAGACTTCCAGGTGTTGTACTCATCAATCGCGCCCTGCGCAGCGCTGGCGTTTACGTCGCGTAAGAGGTGCTGGAACCAGCGGTAGTACTGCTTGTCGAGCTCGTCGAGCTTGTCGTCCGACGTAGCGATCGTCGCCAGAAGCCGTGCGAACATCAAACCGCGGATCTCGTCGTCGGCCCAGGGTCCGTTCACCCGCGGGTCATTTGGATCGAGGTCATGCAGCTTGATCAGCGCCTGGCGCGCTTCGGCTTCGATCTTCCCGGGGACGGCGTCGAGGTCCTTATCGCCGACAGAGCCTGTGATCAGTATGCTCGCCGGTTGCACGTTTTCGAGGTTCTGGTCCGGCCGATCGGGAGCAGCGACCAGCTGGGCGACGAGAGCGGTCCCAAGGAAAAGGACGACGCAGCGCCGCAACACGCGATGACTAAGTTCGCGGCCGAACACAAGCGAGCGTATGCGCGCGCCCACCGAACGGATCGCCTGCACTCCCACCCCCTGGACACGGCCAGTACCGGCCAATGCCCGAACCCCGACAACGAGTTCCAGGCTCTCACAGGGCGAACGGATTCGCACGCTAACCGTTCGGGCTGCGGACGGCGTCCGGTCCTACGCCGGACGTCAGAGACGAGCCGTGATCAGGACGTCAGGGGATGACGAGCATCCCGAGCTCGGCCTCAAGTTGCGGACGCGGCTTCGCACCGAGCGACTTGCGCTCCATTCGTCCATTGCGGAAAAGGCCGATCAGCGGGATGGACTGAATGTCGTAGTTCTGAGCGATGTCCGGTGCTTCGTCGATGTTCAGCTTCACGAACTTGTACGCGTCTCCCCGCATGGCGGCCATCTGCTCGATGACCGGAGCAACCGCGCGGCACGGACCGCACCAGGGAGCCCAGAAGTCGACGATGACCGGCGTTTCGGATTTCAAGACTTCGTTCTCGAATGTGTCCCTCGTGACGGTCTTTACGAGTCCGTCGTCTTCGGGTTCGGCAGTTTCTGACAGTTGCGCTTCGATCCCGGACGGCTTCTCTCCGCGTCTTATCTGCTCGAGCCAGTCGAATGCATCTCGCGCGCTTTCCGGGATGACGTTGTGCTCCATCGGGTACTCGCGATAGACGAGCGGGACGTTGTGTTCCTTGAGCAAGTCGACGGTCGCTCGCGCTCTGTCGATGGTGACCATCGGGTCTCGCGTCCCGTGCTGCACAAGAACGGGTGGAAGCTCACCCGACCAGTCGAGTGCCACGGGACCTTCGGGCGGCAGGAAACCGCTCATGACGAGAACGCCGGCCGGTCGCGCTTTCGCGCTTTCGCGGAACGTGTGCATGAGCGACATCGCGCCGCCCATCGAAAATCCACCGACGACCATCTCGTCCCGCTTGAGCCCGTACTGGTCGACCGATTCGTCGATCAACTCGTCGATGGCTTCCAGCGAGGAACCCATCGTGGGAGCGGCGAGGCCAGGAGAATCCATCTTGAACCATGCGTAGCCGGGTCCGTAGGCGTACGGCGCGCGCGGGGAAACCGTTACGAAATGACCTTCGGGGTCGATGATGGGAGCCAGGCCAGCGAGATCCTGCTCGTTTGAACCAAGTCCGTGCAGAAGGAGAAGTAGTCGCTCAGCGTTGTCGCCGCGAACGATTTTTGTTGTTAGTCCCATAATTCTCCGATAGGCGTACCGAGGATAGCCACTAAAATCTCAACACGAATCGGAGCTGCTAATTCCATGGCTTTAGGGGCACATAGCAGGACGGATCCTAGGCTCGGCACCCGAGCGTTGTTCCTCGCCGTCGCCTTGGGGACGACCAGCTACGTTGCGTCGGTAACGGTGGCGCCGTTGGTGGGCGAGGACCTGACGAACTCGAAGATCCTTTCAGGCTTCCCGTGGACCGCCGCCATCCTCGGTACCGGCCTCGGTTCGGTGTTGCTGGCCCAGCTGATGGCTCGCCGCGGACGAGGGCCGGGCCTGGCGCTCGGCTTCGCGATCGGAGCAGTCGGAGCACTGGTGTCGACGCTCGCGATCGTGAACGACCAATTCGTCCTCTTCGTCTTTGGAGTTCTTCTTATGGGCGGTGCCAACGCGTCCAATTACCTTGCTCGTTACGCCGCTGCCGACCTCTATCCGCCCGAACGCCGGGCTTCCGGCATCGGTATGGTCGTTTGGGCGGGAACCGTCGGCGGGGTTGGTGGACCGGCTCTGCTCTCTCCATCGGGAAGTGCGGCGGTTGACTTCGAATTGCCGCGACTTGCGGGACCGTTCGTCCTGTGCGTGATCGGTTCGGCGATCGCTGCGCTGGCGCTGGTCGTGCTTCTCCGGATCAAGCGCGGCGTCTTCGCCCCACACGACACTCAGGGTGCACCGAGCGGACGGAAACTTACCGAACTGTGGCGGGCGCCTCGGGCGCAGGCGGCGCTCATCTCCCTTGCCGTGGCGCAGACGGTGATGACTCTGATCATGGCGATGACGCCGCTGCATCTCCGAGATACGGGACACGGTCTGAGCGCCGTCGGTTGGGTGATCGGCATCCACGTCTTCGGGATGTTCGGGCTCTCACCGGTGTCCGGAAGATTGACCGATCGTTTCGGCGCCATCCGCGTCGTGCTTATGGGATTCGCGATGTTGATGGCCTCGGCTTTTCTGGCTGCGGGCATGCCACATCACGCCGGAACGCTGCTGATCATCCCTCTTTTCTTGCTCGGCTTCGGATGGAGCCTGGCTTTCGTGGCTGGGAGCGCGATGCTCACCGAAGGGCTCGCGTTCAGCGACCGCGCGCGACTCCAGGGTGCGACTGATTTCGTCGTGTGGACGTCCGCCGCGATCGCAGGTTTGGGCTCGGGTGTCCTCGTCGGTGTGTTCAGCTATGCGCTGCTCTGTGTTGTTGGGGCCATCCTTGTTGTCGCGCCGATAGTGTTGATAACGTCGCGGCGGCGTTCGCTGTACGCTCCCGCCGCCCCCGCATAACACCTTGTCCGACCACGTTCTCGACAACGCTGTCTGGTATTCGATCGACGGTCCTCATCGCGAACTCGCTGAGTTGTACCGATCGGCCGGCCGCTTTCATCCCGACGTGGCGCCTTTCGCAGCCTTGCGCGAACCGACTGCTGACGCTTGGGACGACCTTGCGCAGCTCACCGGTGACGACGGATTTGCGTGCCTCTTCGCAACCACGGTTTCGGTGCCGGCGGGTTGGGAACGATTGGGGAGCGTTCCCGCGATCCAGATGACTTCGGACGACGTCGTGACGAAGTCTTCGAGTTTCGAGTTCGTCGATCTCTGTGCCGTAGATGTTCCCGAGATGCTCGACCTCGTCGCCGAAGCTCAGCCCGGTCCGTTCGGACCGCGAACGATCGAGCTCGGCGACTACATCGGACACCGCGTCGACGGCCGGCTCGTTGCGATGGCCGGCGAAAGATTGCGTTCGGGTGTGTACACGGAGATCAGTGCCGTCTCCACGGCCAACGAATTTCGCGGACGGGGATTGGCGACGGCACTGATGTTCGAGTTGATCGATCGCATCCGCAGTCGTGGAGAGACGCCGTACCTGAACCTTGCGGCATCGAACACAAACGCACTGCGCCTGTACGAAGCGCTCGGTTTCAAGGTGCGAACGGATTCGGAGGTGGTCTTTCTCCGTCCGCCGAAGTAAGGACTCCGGAACGGCTTCGCCGAATCGGAGCTCATGCCGTGTCGCTACCGCTCCACGGTGAGGGCTACTTCTTCTCGAAATCGAGCGCGCATGAGTTGATGCAGTAACGCAGACCGGTCGGGTTGGGGCCGTCCGGGAAGACGTGACCCAGATGCGATCCGCACTTGCGGCACAGCACTTCCGTCCGGACCATGCCGTGGCTGGAGTCGTCCCGCGTCTCGATGTTCTCGGCGATCGCCGGCTCGAAAAAGCTCGGCCAGCCCGTTCCTGATTCGAACTTCGTGTCCGAGCTGAAGAGTTCGGCCTTGCATGCGCCGCAGTGGTACATCCCGGTGTCTTTGTTATGGACGTACTCACCGGTGAAGGGCGCCTCCGTTCCGGCCTGGCGCAGGATCTCGTACTGCTCGGGAGTCAGCTCCTCCCGCCACTCCTCTTCGGTCTTCTCTATCTGTCTGCTCATGGCATCCAGGCTAACCCGGAGCCCTGCGGCTGTTGTTCCCGTTGTCGTGTGGCAAACTCGACCTCAAGGCCGCAAGGAGTCTGTGAATGACGACGGTTTCGTCCGAACAGCATCTGGACGAAGGGACTGTAGCCGAGCTAGAGGCTACGTTCCGAGGGTCCATCGTCCGTCCCGCCGACCAGGACTACGACCTTCATCGCAAGATCTGGAACGGCTCGATCGACCGAAGACCTGCGTTGATCGCGCGATGCGCCGGCGTAGCGGATGTCACCGCCGCCATCGCCTTCGGGCGCAGCACGGGACTTCGCATCGCCGTTCGCGGCGGCGGTCACAGCTTTCCCGGTCTTTCGGTTTGTGACGACGGTCTGATGATCGACCTGAGCCCGATGAAGGGTGTCCGTGTCGATCCGGATGGGCGAACGGCTCGGGCTGAACCGGGAGTCCTCCTCGGAGAGCTCGACCGAGAGACGCAGGCGTTCGGCTTGGCCGCACCAGCCGGAATCGTGACACACACGGGGATCGCAGGACTCACTCTCGGCGGTGGGATCGGCTGGCTCCACAGAAAGCTCGGGCTAACTATCGACCAGTTGCTCTCGGTAGATCTCGTCACGGCGGATGGCGACTTTGTTAAGGCGAGTGAGGACGAGAACACCGATCTCTTCTGGGGAGTTCGCGGTGGCGGCGGCAACTTCGGGATCGTCACGTCTTTCGAGTACCGACTTCATCCGGTGGGACCGCAAGTCATGGCCGGGCCGGTCTTTTGGGCGGCCGAAGACGCGCCGAAGGTCTTGCGGTTCTATCGCGATTGGATCTCCGATTGCCCGGACGAGCTCATGACCCTCGTCGTCTTGCGAAGGGCTCCGGCCCTACCGATCGTGCCGCCGGATCTAGTGGGCAAGCCGATAGTCGGCGTCGTTGCCTGCTACTCGGGATCGATCGAAGAGGGTGAAAAGGTGGTGCGGCCTCTGAAGTCCTTCGGGTCGCCCGTCCTCGATCTCTGCGAACCGAAACCTTTCGTCGTCCATCAAGCTTCACTAGATCCATCCTTCGTCCCCGGTTGGTGGTACTACATCCGATCGTGCGACGTCGCCGAGCTGAATGACGAAGTGATCGATATCACCGCTGATTTCGCGACTCGCATCACATCGCCAATAACGTCCCTCGCTCTTTGGCAGATGGGTGGAGCCGTTGCGCGCGTTGGTGAGGATGAAACTGCGTTCAACGGTCGTAAGTCCGGTCATACGTTCAACATCAACGGCAATGCGTACAACGCCGACGGCTTCGACGAGCAAAGACAGTGGGTGCGCGATTTCTGGTCGGCGCTGGAACCCCATCACGTGGGCTTCTACGTGAACTTCATCGGTGACGAAGGCGAAGAGCGTGTGCGCGAGGCGTACGGACCCGCCAAATACGACCGGCTGAAGAGGCTGAAGAAGAGATACGACCCGCAGAACGTCTTCCACTTGAATCAGAACATCCGCCCGGATTGAGTAAGGCGCACCACTGTGCAACGAGCGGGGATTGCAGGGCCATTGCGTATTTCTGCAAGCGCCCTCGGCCCCATCCAGGGTTACCAAGACGCGCGCTATCGGGTACTAATTCACATGTGGGCACGACGGTGAACATTGGGGGTTCGGGCTAGCCGAAGGAGGATTTCGATGCGCAAGCGTGCGTTTGCTTTGGCGGCAGCGGTTCTGGCGCTCGGCCTTGTGGCAGCAGCTTGCGGATCCCAGGAAGGCGGCGGTGGCGGTGAGGGCGGCGGCTCACTCGTTCTCGGTGCCGAGCAGTTCCCCGATTGCCTCAACCCGGTCGACTCGTGTGCCAACGCTTCGTGGCTCGGCTGGGCCATAACCCAGCACATCCTTCCCAAAGCTATGACGATCACCAACGAAGGAACCTTCGAAGCGACATCTCTTCTCACTGAAGCACCGACTCTGGAGAACGGCGGCATCCAGGAAAACCCCTTCCGCGTGACCTTCAAGATCAACCCCGACGCGGTCTGGAGCGACGGGACACCGATCACCTCGAAGGACTTCGAGTTCACGTGGAAAGCGCACACCGACACGACAGGATCCTTGTTCACGGTCGGCTACGACAAGATCAAATCCGTGAGCACCACCGACCCGAAAACGGCCGTTGTCGAGTACACGGAAGTGTTCGCCGACTGGCCGGACAACTTCGGCGGTAACACCGATTTCGTCCTGAAGGCCGACGAATTCCCCGACGGGCCGGACCTCAAAGGCCAGATGCAGCAGGACATCCCCTTCTCGGGTGGTCCTTACGTGCTCGACTCTTATAGCAAGAACCAAATAGTGCTTCTGGCGAACGATAAGTACTACGGACCGAAGGCGAAGATCCCGAAGGTCACTTTCGTTCCCCGGGAAGAGCAGAGCGCGCAGATCACTTCGTTGCTCTCAGGCGAAATCGCGGCCATCTACCCACAGGCGAACGTGGAGCTTCGACAGCGCCTCGAATCGGCCGAGAACGTCGAGTTCATGGTCGGCAGTACTTCTCAGTACGAGGGCATATGGCCGAACCTCGAGAAGGCGCCACTCAATGAGAAAGCCGTTCGTGAGGCACTCTTCTGGGCAACCGACAGGCAGGCCGTTGTCGACACGATCATCAAGCCGATCCAGCCCGACGCGAAAGTCTTGAATTGCGCCGGATGGGTCCCCTCCGTTGGCGACTGGTGCGACAACACCGATTTCGCCGACTTCGATTCCTACGACCCGGCCAAGGCGAAGCAGATCTTAGAGGGCGCGGGCTGGGCCCTGGGTTCCGACGGTATCTACGCCAAGGGCGGACAGCGACTATCGCTCGTGGTCTCGACGACCACCGGCAACAAAGGCCGCGAGGACATGCAGGCACTTCTCAAGGAGAAGTGGAAGGAGGCCGGCATCGAGATGGTCATCAAGAACTACGCGTCACCGAGTCCGATCTTCACCGATGTGGTTCCCAAGGGTGATTTCTCGGCGGCCATATACGCGCAAGTAGCAAGTCCCGATCCCACTGTCACTTCGCTCTATAACTGCGATCAGATCCCGACGGCAGAAAATAGTTACAGCGGACAGAACTTCAACCGCTGGTGCAACGAGGAGGCTTCCAATCTGACCAAGCGTGCCGACCAAACCGTCGATGAAGCTGATCGGCTACAGCTGACCCAACGGATAGGCGACCTCGTTCGCGCCGATCTCGTTTGGTTCCCGATCTATCAGAAGACCGTCATAACAGCGTGGCGCACGGACAAGGTTGCCGGTCCGGTCGGCGAGTACAACCAGAACCCGCTGGCAGGCTTCTACAACCTCTCGGAGTGGACACTGCCGTAGTCGGGCCGCGACGGATGCGGATGACGAGTTGCGTCTGGTGAAACCGGGCGCATCTCTTCACGGCGGATACGATGAGGGCGCATGGGGCAGTTTGTAGCTCGCCGTGCGTTGGTTTCGATCCCCGTGCTCCTCATCGCCTCTATTGCCGTGTTCATCGTAGTCCGCACCACGACGAGTCCCTTGGCCGCACTCAGAAGCAACCCGCGGGTTAGCCAGGACGCCATCCAGGAGTACAGGAAGGAGCTGGGCCTTGACCGTTCCGGCGTCCAGCAGTACTTGTCTTGGCTCGGCAAATTCGTACGTGGACAATGGGGCGAATCGCTGACGACGGGGCGGCCCGTCGCTCCGGACATCAAAGAGTCGCTGGGGAATACCTTCGTGCTCGGAGCGACGGCGTTCATCCTCTCTCTTGCCATCGGCATCGGGGTCGGCGTCTTCTCAGCGCTAAGGCAGTATTCCGTCTTCGATTACCTTGCCACCGGGTCGGCCTTCCTTGGCCTGTCCATCCCGGTGTTCTGGTTCGCCTTGATCCTGCAGCTCGTTTCCGGCGTGTACATAACCAGGTGGTTCAACCTCTCAGAACCGATCTTCTACACGGCCGGCATCTTCGCTCCCGGAACGCAGGGATTCGATCTCGTCGATCGGATCCGCCATCTCGTTCTGCCCACGATCGTCCTGGCCGTGCAGCTCGTGGCGATCTACAGCAGGTACACGCGGGCCGGGATGCTGGAGGTGCTGCACTCCGACTACTTGCGCACCGCGCGGGCCAAGGGATTGGGTGAGAGGCGTGTGATCTTTCGGCACGGGTTGCGCAATGGTCTGATCCCACTTGTGAGCATCGCCGCCACCGACATCGGTGCTCTGGCCGGCGGACTGATCGTCACCGAGACGATCTTCGCGTGGCCGGGGATGGGCGTGCTGTTCATACACGCGATGCGCGACGGCGATTACACAGTGATCCTTCCCTGGATGATGGTTGTCGTCACGTTCGTTATCGGCTTCAACCTCATAGCCGACATCCTCTACGCCGTTCTGGACCCGAGGATCCGCTATGACTGACGGCCGCGTGATCCCGGACCCCGCATCGTCTGAGGAAGCCATGCCGGACGACGTTCTCGTCGCGATGGGCATCGAGGCCGCGGGTGCCAGCCAAGGCCAGCTGGTTTGGCGGCGGCTTCGGCGTCACCGGCTCGCGATGGCGAGCGTCGTGGTGCTGGTGCTCATCGCCCTGGTCGCGATCTTCGCAGGCTTCGTCGCACCGAAGGGGTACGCCGAGCAGGACCTGGGGGCGCAGCTGTTGTCCCCTCGCGCGGGAAGCTTGCTTGGAACCGACACCCTCGGCCGTGACGAGCTGTCGCGTGTCATCTACGGCGGACGCATCTCGCTGGCCGTCGGGCTGAGCGTTGCCCTTTCGGCCGGTCTGATCGGCACGCTCATAGGAGCACTTGCCGGCTTCTACGGCGGGCGGCTGGACACCTTGCTGATGCGGATCACCGACCTGTTCCTTTCCATCCCCTTGCTCGTGATCCTCATCGTCGCCGCGACCGTCCTGGGGGGCAGCGCCTTCGACATCGTGTTCGTCCTCTCGCTCTTCTTCTGGATGCCGATGGCCCGCGTAGTTCGTGGAGTCTTTCTGTCGTTGCGAGAGAAGGAGTTCGTCGAGGCCGCGCGGGCTATCGGAGCATCCGGTCGGCGCATCATCGTTCGCCACATGCTGCCCAACGCCTTGGGCCCGATCATCGTGAACGTCACCCTCACGGTTGCGCAGGCCATCCTCATCGAGTCCGTGCTCTCGTTCCTCGGGTTCGGTATCCAGCCCCCGACGCCGACATGGGGAAACATGCTGGCCGAATCCCGCGATCTGGCCACGGTTGCGCCGTGGCTTATCTGGTTCCCGGGCTTGGCGATCCTGTTGACGATCCTCTGTGTGAATTTCTTCGGTGACGGTTTGCGTGATGCCTTCGATCCCACCCAGCAGTTGATCCGCCGATGACGAACGTCGCCGACCCTGGGCCTGCGCCCGATTTTTCCGGTCCTGTTCTCCAGGTCGGCGGATTGCACACCGAGTTCGCAACCGAGGCCGGACCCGTTCGAGCCGTGGACGGTGTCAGCTTCGAGATCGGCTCTGGCGAAGTATTCGCGATCGTTGGCGAGTCCGGGTGCGGAAAGAGCACGATCGCTCTCTCGATCTTGGATCTTCTTCCCAAACCCGCCGGGAAGGTCACGTCGGGAAGCGTTATGTTCCGCGGCGAAGAATTGGTCGGTGCACATCCGGATCGTCTACGCGCCATCCGAGGCGACCGGATCTCGATGGTGTTCCAGGACCCGTTGACGGCGCTCAATCCGACGCTTCGAGTCGGCGACCAGATCGCCGAGGTGTTCCACGCCCATCGCGATCTGATCAAGCAGGACGCTATGGAGCGTGCCGTTGAACTCCTTGCGATAGTCGGGATCCCAAAACCCCTGGAGAGATCTCGCGACTATCCGCATCAGTTCTCCGGCGGAATGCGTCAGCGCGTGATGATCGCGATGGCGATAGCGCTGCGCCCCAACCTGCTCATCGCCGACGAGCCGACCACGGCTCTCGATGTGACCATCCAGGCTCAGATCCTCGAACTGCTCCTGGATGTTCGCAACAGATTCGAGATGTCGATCCTGCTGATCACCCACGACCTCGGCGTCGTAGCCGGCACAGCCGACCGGATCATGGTCATGTACGCCGGCAAGAAGGTCGAAGAAGCTGACGCCGTGACGTTGTACGAATCGTCGAAGCATCCCTATACGTGGGGCCTTCTCGGATCGACGGCGCGCATCGACCGGGCGCGCGGCGTGAGGATGGCGCAAGTGCCGGGCTCCCCGCCGAGCCTTCTGCACCCTCCGACTGCCTGTCGCTTCGCGCCGCGCTGTCCGCACGTCCAAGAGATCTGCCGTCGGGACTATCCAGATCTGCGGACGATCCAGACGGGCCAAGAAGCGGCGTGTCACTTCGCGCAGGAGCCGGGCTGGAAGCCGCTTGGCTCGGAGATGCCGGCATGAGTGAAGTGCTCCTGCGAGCCGAGGGGTTGGTCAAGCACTTCCCGGTGCAACGCGGGGTCGTTCTCAGACGCACGGTCGCGGAGTGTCACGCGGCCGACGGCGTGAGCTTCGACATAGCTCCGGGAGAGACGCTCGGTCTGGTGGGCGAATCTGGATGCGGAAAGTCGACCGTCGCGCGGCTTCTTCTACGCCTTATCGATGTCGATGAGGGGAGGATCGAGTTTGCGGGCGAAGACATAACTCACGCAGACGGCGATCGCCTTCGTCATCTCCGGCGCGAGATGCAGATCATGTTCCAGGACCCGTTCGCGAGCCTCAATCCGCGGATGACGGTGAGCGGCATCGTCGCCGAACCACTTCGCATCCATGGACTCTGGGACGGAGGTGGACCAGCGCTTGTGCGAGAGCTTCTCGAACGTGTCGGGCTGGGGGCCGAGCACGCGGACCGCTTTCCACACGAGTTCTCGGGCGGACAACGCCAGCGCATCGGTATCGCGCGAGCGCTGGCATTGCGTCCCAAGCTGATCGTGTGCGATGAGCCCGTGTCCGCATTGGACGTATCGATGCGGGCCCAGATCTTGAATCTGTTGAATGAGCTACAGGACGACTTCGGCTTGACGTATCTCTTCATCTCGCACGACCTGTCCGTCGTGCGTCAGGTGTGTGACCGCGTCGCCGTCATGTATCTCGGAAAGATCGTGGAGGTCGCCGAGCGTGATGCGTTGTTCGACAAAGCTCTTCACCCATACACGCAAGCGTTGATCTCGGCCGTTCCGATACCCGATCCGAAGCTCGAACGTGCGCGCCGGCGGATCGTGCTAAAGGGTGACGTTCCGAGCCCGTTGGAACCGCCGCCGGCTTGCCGCTTCCACACGCGGTGCTGGAAAGCCGAGGACATCTGCGAAAGCGAGGAACCGGCCCTCAGCGTCCGGTGCGGCGAACACCCCGCGGCCTGTCACTTCGCGGAACCCAAAGCTCCGGTTGTCGAAGCCCCGGCCTAGCCGCCCTTGACCGTTCCGACCTTGAGTTCGCGGAAGGGAACTTCTTTGTCGACGCGCGGATCCTGCGGGAGACCGAGGACCCTCTCGCCGAGGATGTTCAGCATCACCTCGTCGGTTCCGCCGGCGATCTTCCCCGATCGGGAGCTGAGCAGACCGACACTCGCGTTTTGCCCCGTGCTGCCTTCGCCTTCCCAGGCGATACCGGAAGCTCCGACCAGGCTGGCCGAGAGCTCGCTCTGAGCGGCGCCGAGTCGCGCACCGATCAGCTTGAGCATCGAGAACTCCGGACCGGGGATCGCTTTGCGCGCGGCCATGGCCATGCGCTCGCGCAGCATCGTCAGCACACGGTTCTGGACGTAGAGATCGACGACGCGATCGCGGTGTTCGCGCTCCGACCACAAGCCGCGGTCCTTCGCCAAGACGCACGAGCGCGTTATCTCCGCCGGCGCGGCGTCCGCCGCCACCGCCACCGGCGCCGCCGATCGACATGCGCTCGTTCATGAGCGTGGTGAGCGCGACCTTCCACCCGGAGCCGACCTCGTCGAGCCGCTGATCGAATCGGGCACGCGGACGTCGTCGAAGAACACCTCGTTGAAGTGCGCTTCGCCGGTGATCTGCCGAAGCGGACGCACGGTCACGCCCGGCGCGCGCAGGTCGACGAGGAACATCGTCAGGCCCTGGTGCTTCGGAAGATCGGGGTCGGTGCGGACGATGACCTCGCCCCACTCGCTGAAGTGGGCGCCGGTCGTCCACACCTTCTGTCCGTTGAGGACCCATTCGTCGCCGAACTTCTCGGCCCGCATCTGCAACCCGGCGACGTCGGAACCGGCGCCGGGTTCGCTGAACAACTGAGACCAGATCTCGGAACCGTTGATGAGGTTCGGCATGAAGCGCTTCTTCTGCTCCTCGGTGCCGTGCGTGAAGATGGTCGGCAGACACATGCCCTGTCCGATGTACATGCCGAAGGTCGGCAGGACGTACGCAGCGGCTTCGGCGTTGAATGCGGCTTGGTGCGCGCGCGTCAGACCCGCGCCGCCGTACTCCTTCGGATAGGTGATGCCGGCGAAGCCGGCCTCGGCCAGCTTCATCTGGAATTCCTTGGCTCGGGCGATGCCCCTCTTCTCCTCGTCCGAGCCCATCTCGCCGCTGGGGCGTCCCATGTTCTCGGAGCCCGGAGCTCCGCGTTTGGTCGCGTTGGCCGCGAGCCACTCGCGCGCCTTGGCGCGGTAGGACTCGACGTCGACGTCCGGCTTGGTTTCGGTAGTTGTCATCTGCTATCCGCCCTTTACGTTGCCGACCTTTATCTCTCTGAAAGGAACGTCCTTGTCGACACGCGGGTCCTGAGGAAGTCCGAGGACGCGCTCGCCGATGATGTTCAACAAGATCTCGTCGGTTCCACCGGCGATCTTGCCCGAACGCGACGCGAGCATCTGCTGTGACCACTTGCGTCCAAGGCCTTCGTCGCTCTCCCATGCGGCGCCACCGGGACCGACCAGATTTACGGCGAGCTCGGTGATCTTAGAACCGACGCGAGTCCCCATCAGCTTCATCATCGAGAACTCGGGCCCCGGGGGCTTGTTCTTTGCCTCTTCCGCCATGCGCCGACCCAGCAAGCTGAGAACACGTTGCTGGATGAA
Source organism: uncultured Actinomycetes bacterium (assembly GCA_963766295.1). GTDB lineage: Bacteria > Actinomycetota > JAICYB01 > JAICYB01 > JAICYB01 > JBBDRJ01. The sequence goes on from CAVXYW010000002.1 coordinate 88,516, forward strand.
CAGATCCATGACGCGGTCGCGCGACTCGGCGTCGGAGAACAAGCCGAGTTCACGCGCGAGTCGCACGATCGCGCCTTCGCCCCCACCGCGGCGTTGCGGACCTCCGCCGCCACCTCCGAGCGCCATGCGCTCGTTCATCAACATCGTCAAAGCGACACGCCAGCCTTCGCCGACGCCACCCAAAACGTTGCTCTCCGGAACCGGAACGTCATCGAAGAACACTTCGTTGAAGTGAGACTCACCGGTTATCTGACGAAGCGGACGAACCTCGACGCCCTTCTGCTTCATGTCGACCATGAAGAACGTGAGCCCTTGGTGCTTCGGTAGGTCGGGATCTGTGCGGAACGGTCCGCCTCCGAAGTCGGCGATCTGTGCACCGGACGTCCACACCTTTTGTCCGTTGAGGATGTACTCGCCGTCGTGTCGCTCGGCGCGTGATTGAAGGCCGGCGAGATCGGATCCCGCTCCCGGTTCGCTGAAGAGCTGACAGAAGATCCGCTCATTGCGAAGGACCTTGGGGATCCATTCGTTCTTCTGCTCTTCGGTTCCGTGCGCGAGCATCGTCGGGATGAAGAGGCTGAAACCGAGTCCGTTAACGGCGGGTATCGCGTACTTCGCGGCCTCCTGTTGGTAAACGGCTTGATGGGCGCGTGTCAGACCCTGGCCGCCGTACTCGGAGGGGACGGTGATGCCGGCGAAACCTGCGTCGTGGAGCTTGGCTTGAAATGCTCGGGCCCTGGTGACGTAGGCGGATTCTTCGGGAGAGCCCATGTCGTGGCTCTCGCCCATGACGTTGTCGACAACTTCGGCGCCGCGTTGGGGAGCGTTGGAAGCGAGCCATTGGCGTGCGCGCTCACGGAATTCTTCTAGATCGGTTGACCCGCGCTGCTTGGTTTCCGTCGTGGCCACTTGCTCCCCTTGGCGCTCCTTATACCTAAGCTACGCCTCCCGTGATGCGTTGAGGCCTTCGACGATCTTCTTGGCCGCGCTTCCGCCGGACTGGGGTATCTCGAAGTTTTCAGGAACGTCCGGGTCGTATTCGACGTCCATCGCGTTCAAGAAGCGCGCGGTCATCCCGTAGAAGCCGGCGGTGAGGGTGAGCTCGACGATGTGCTGGTCGTTGAGTCCTTGCTCGCGAAGCTCTTCGATGTCGGCGTCGCCGACGGTGTTGTCGTCCACCTTCTGTGCGTAGCTGACGCACGCGCGCTCGAGCGGGCCGAGCTTGCCCAGATCGTTGGACTTGAGTGCCTCGAGCTCATCTGGAGAAGCCCCAACATCCAAGGCCCATTTCGCGTGATGACTCCACTCGTAAGGACAGTCGAGCTTCACCGAGATCGCATCGATCACCAGCTCGCGCAACTTCGGATCGACGGAGGTCTCACCGAGGATCCGGGAGCCGAGACTCGAGAAACCCTTTGCTGCGGCCGGTGCGTTGTTCATCACCTTGAAGATGTTCACGGCCAAGTTCTTGCCGGGATCGGTGAACGGAAGGCGCGCCACGGGAGGAAAACGATACCGATGGGGACAGGTTTTTCCCAATCGCCTTACTTCGTGGGACGGCGCAGATCTTTCGCGAGCTCGAGCAGCTCGTCCGGCGGTACCGTCCCATATATACGGACGACGGAATCGTCCTCCGTCTCTCCCCGAACCTCGCTCATGCGAGCGTCGACGATCATCTCCGCCGTCTCGAAGCCATCGAGCTCGATCTTTATCGATGGACGATCCTCCGAACGGATCGCGCCGATGAGTGATGGATCCTGATCGACGACGATGAGATCCGGGCCGCGGAGGTAGACGTCGCTCGTCGACGTCGGGGGAGGGGTCGGCAGGCCTCCGCCCTGCTGGGGGACGGAGGCTGTCGATCGGATAACCGCGAACTTACCGAGGAAATCGAAACCTTCCGGTGTGGATCGCAATCGCCATATCTCTTCCGGGTCGACGGCGTCCCGCGGAACGGGTTGCACGGTGCCGCGAGTGGGTCCTTCCTCGGCCGGCGCTTCGATCTCGAAGAGGTCGTCGTCCAACTTTGGATCGATCTGGAGCTCGACGGCGGCGCGACGCCTTAGCAGCTTGTCGTCCGATATCCAGAACTCTTCGAGGACGAGTCCGTACCGGTCGACACAGAAGTCCACGTACTCTTTCGCGCCCGCCCTATATTTCTCGATGTCGCCTGCGAGCACCGGGCCGCCGGCGCGGTAGACCTGGCATTCACGTCCGTAAACCTCGCGGCGCTCACGCAGTTCGATCGTCTTGTTGTCGAGCGCCTTCTTGAGTGCGGCATCCATGCGCAGGTCGCTCGATCCGATCGACGGCGGTGCAGCGATGTTCAGTGGTTGCGCATCTGGTGTGATCGATGTGAGAACACCGAACGCGCTTTGACGAAGGGAAAGTTGCGAGGCACCGGGAGGCTTGCCGCGGCGCGTTTCGACTCGGCTCTCGAAGGGCCGGCGAACCCAAACGCGCTCGGTCGTGATGGTTTGTTCGTCCTTCGCGTACGTCTCGACGGTGAAGACGGCGCGGTAGGTCTTCGGGATCTTCGTGATGGCCAGGGTCGAACCCTTATCGGAGATCACCTTCGAGTTCTCGCGTGTCTCGATTCGGCCTGACCACCAGATGGAGAAGGCCAGCGCGCCAAAGGCAGCGGCGATGAAGAAGGCGAACCTTCTCAGGCGGCGTCGTCCGACGTCGAAAGATGTGTCCAGGCTGCTCAGGCTACCCTTCGCGACCCCTCGGCACCGCCTATGGCCAAAACCTGTCCCGGCGGGTATAGTTTTCCGCGAGGTCTGCTATTCAGCGGTACGCCGCTGCGGCGTGCCAGATACAGGGGGATAGGCATGACGGACACCGTCAAGCGGACGACGATCGAAGACCTTCAGAACCAGACGCGAGTTTTCTCCGATTGGTCGTCCCCGAAGGGCATGAACCACGACATCCTTCCGTGGCGCCTTTGGGACAAGGGCAAGAAGCTGCACTGGGATCCCGCGGACCTCGACTTCACCCAGGACAAGAAGGACTGGGAGAACATCCCGATGGAGCAGCGCCTGATGCTCGCCGGACTTGCCAACGGCTTCATGGTCGGCGAAGAAGGCGTGACGCTCGACATCATGCCGCTCGTCTTCGCGATCGCTGACGAAGGCCGCGCCGAAGAGACGCTCTTCCTCACGCAGTTCGCCTACGAGGAGGCCAAGCATGTCGACTTCTTCTCCCGCTGGTTCAAGGCGATCGGCGCAGACCCGCTCGAGATGCGCGAGCTCGCACGTTCGAACCAGGCGGCCCGCGGTGTGAAGCTTCCCGACCCCGAGCAGCCCGACGGTTTGTTCGAAAACATCCTTCCGCGCACCATGCGCCGCGTGCTCACCGACCGTTCGCCCGAAGCCTTCCTCGATTGTTCGGTGACCTACAACCAGTTCATCGAAGGATGCCTGGCGATCGCCGGGTACCGGATGTGGAACCAGATGTTCGAAACATTCGGCGTGATGCCGGGTCTGCGCGAGGGTCTCGGACACATCCAGGACGACGAGCGACGTCACATCGCGTACGGCACGTACCTGTGCCGCCGGATCATCGCCGGGAGCCCGGAACTCGCAGAGTTCGCCGCCGAGCGCATGTACGACCTGCGCGACATGTACCTCGAGATCTCGCCTGTGGCACGGGCCGCCGGTGGCATCCCGACGAACGGCGACGCTCCGAAGAAGCGGATGACCGCCGAGGAGATCATCGCCCACGCTCGCAAGCAGGCCGAGCTGTACGCGGCCGGTGCCGGCGGCAACGGTGATGGCGCCGGAGGCGGCGGCTACGGCGGCGACGGTGACGGCGACTTCATGCTCTTCGGCCAGGTCATGCTGAAGCAGGTCGACCGGCGCATCGAGCTTCTTCGCAACGCGGCGAAGCTCAGCGCAGCGGACGCCAAGACCGGCGAAGAGGCCTGGAACATCGAGCTGGAGCTGGAGAAGGTTTCCTAGCAGTTGGGACAAAACCCGCGCGATGATGCGTGGGTGATGGAAACAGATCCAGCGAAGCGAAACGAGCCGGACCTTCGTTTCAGCCTGGCCAACGAGCGGACGTTCCTCGCTTGGGGACGTACCTGCCTGACGTTCGTCGCGACCGGACTCGTCCTTGCTCGTGTGGTCGGACCGGACGACGCGGTCTCGGAGTGGGCCGGCGTCGTTTTGATCATTCTCGGCGGGTTGCTCGGAGTGGTGGCCTATCGGGCGTATCGGCGCAACGACGCTGCGATCCGCTCTGACTCGCCGATAACCCCGTCCCGGTTGCCTTTGGTTTTGCTGGTGACTATCGCTCTGGCCGCTGCAGCGGCGGTAGCACTTAGCCTCCGCGGCTAGTCCCAACTGATTTTCTCGACGGTCACCATAGTTGGACGGTTCTTGTGAATAGCTTCACCTGCACCGTCCCATTTCGATGACGGGCACGGATTAGGCAAACCTTTCAATCGCGATGGCCTTGTCCCCCGAAAACCGAAGATTCAGTCGTCGGAGCCCGGACCTCGTCGAAGCCCCAACTAGTTGTCGGGGGCACTGAACGCGAACAGCCAGCCGTCGTTTTGTTGCGCGAAGAAGGAAACGACGTCGCGGGTCGTGTGACGGCCGTCCTTGGACAGAGTCACGGTCTCGTGCACTTCCAGAAGCGGGACGGCACGCGAACGAAGAAGACGCATGCTTTTCGTCGTCACTCGCTCGACCTTGCCCTGCTTTCGGACCTGCGCAGCCATCAGCCGTTCGAAGTCCTGTGGCGAGCGGGACGGCGGCTCACTGGTGAGCCGGTAGACGTCTTGCCACCTTTCGTCCTGGACGAGTACGTGGAAGCGATCGACCGCCTCGCGCTGCTTGGCCGCCGGTTTCATCGCCGGCCGGTTCTGCCGGCGCCGCTCGGCTTTGTCGAGCCCGTCGATCGCTTTACGTTTCGGGGCTCTGTGGGGACTTACGCTCGCACTGCTCGCACTGCTCGCACTGCTGCTGCGCGTCCGGGTGCTTTCCTCGTTCTCTGTCGGCTCGCTCGATCTTGGCGGAGGGGGCGCCGCGTTCGATCCGCTGATCTGTCTTGTGCTGGGGTTAGTTTGGGGGACCGCGACTTCCTACTAGGGTGCACGCTCAGCGCGGCTCACGTCCGCAGATCCTTCTGGTACGTCGACCTTGTCGACATGGCAGTGCGCGGAATGCGGCATAACCAACACATCCGACGACGTCTTCTGTGTTTCGTGCGGAGCGGCTAGGACGGCTGCACGCCGGTTAGACCCCGGTTAAGTGTTCGACGACGTACTGATCCACTCCGGCAGGTGGTCGGTCGCCTCGTCTGAGATCAAAGCTTGAGGCCCGTCACCGTCGTTCTCCATGACCCAGATGTCCTCGTTGCCCGACCGCGTGGTTTGGAACACGATGTGTGATCCGCTCGATGTGAAGGCGGCGTACACATCTTCGGCGGGATCGAGAGTCAGGTTGGTTTGCTCCGTACCGTCCGGGTTCATCGTGTAGATCTCCTTGTTGCCGTCTCGATCTGAATCGAAAGCGATCAGATCGCCTTTCGGTGACCAGGAGGCATTTCGGTCGGCTGTCGGGTTGTCGGTTAGCGCGGTGACATTCTCGGTATCCGAGGCCAGGACGAAGATGTCGAAGTTCCCATTCCGATTCGACTCGAAAGCGATCTGCCCGCCGTCGGGCGAGTACGACGGGTTGATGTCGTCGGCACGATGGCTGGTGATCGCGCGTTGATCGGAACCGTCTGCGTTCATCACCCAGATGTCGTGGTTCCCGTTGCGGTCGCTGGTGAACGCGATCTGGCTTCCGTCCGGCGACCACGTCGGGTAAAGGTCCTCTGTCGGATTGTTCGTCAGCCGGTCTACGTTCGTGCCGTCGATGTTCATCGTGTAAATCTCGACGTTTCCATCGCGGTCGGAGCGAAATGCGATCTTCTCCCCATCAGGCGACGGCGAAGCGGGGAAGTCGTCGCTCGGCGCATTGCTGATGTTGGTCGGGTCGGTGCCGTCGGAGGAGGCCGAGTAGACCTCCCAATTACCGTCCCGTTCGGTGGTGAAGAGCAATCGGCCGTCCAGGGCGAGATCTGGGGCTTTGGGCTCGTCGCTCTTGAACGGATTCACGATCAGGACGCTGATGACCACGACCCCGAGCAGACCGGCCAGCGCGGGAAGGATCCACTTTCGCTCCCGCTGGGGAACCGGCTGCCAGCCAACCGGCCGCGGCCCCGGCTCTGGTGGCGGAGGCGGCGGTGTGGCCTGCGGAGGCGGTGGGGGCTGCGGTGTCGGCGGACCCGAAGGTTGCGGCGGCTGTTCGGCGACGTTCTTGCCGCACTTCGTGCAGAACGCCGCCGACGCGCGCGTCTGTTGTCCGCAGTGTGGGCAGCGAACGGTGTCCGTCATGACGCTGAGCGTGCCCGCCTCGCTGAACCGGCGTCAAGGCGGTGCTGCCGCATCGCTTCGCTCGCGGTAGCCCTTATGGCGCATTCGTGTACTGTCGCTTGGTTATCGCTCGACTAGGAGGCCGGGGTTGTTTCTTCTAACGTTGAGGGACCTCCAGTTCCGGGCCGTTCGCTTCGGGATAGCCATCGTCGGTACCGCTCTCGTCTTCTCGATGGTGCTGATCATGTCGGGGCTGTCGGCGCGCTTCCGCAATGAGCCAAAGACGACGGTAGAGGCTATCGGCGGCGATCACTGGGTCGTTGCCGAAGGTGTAACGGGGGCTTTCACTTCGGGCGCCACGATCCCTACTTCCTTGGCCGAGCAACTCGAGGCGGACGGAGCCGAAGCAGCGGACTCCGTCTCGATGGTTCGGCACACCGCCGAGGGTGATCAGACAACAGACGTTTTCCTCTTCGGACACGAACCCGGAGGGATCGGCACGCCCGAGACCTACGAAGGAGAGGCCGAGGTCGAGGAAGGCGAGATCGTCGCGGCGGAGGAGACGCGCTTCGCCGTCGGCGACACGATCAAGATCAGCGGCGAGGACTTCCAAGTGATCGGCCTCACCCGGAGCCGCACGATCTTCGGTGGAACGCCGATCCTGTTCATGGACCTCACCGACGTGCAGAAGCTCGTGTACCAGGGCTCTCCCGTCGCGACCGCGGTCGTGGTCAGGGGAGACCTGCCGGATCTTCCCGAAGGATTCGAAGCTAAGACCGTAGAAGAGACGTGGAAGGACGCCCTTCGTCCGTTGGAGAAACCTGTGGGAGCGATCGACGTCGTCCAGATCCTTCTGTGGCTCGTCGCCGCGACGATCATCGGTGCGGTTGTCTATCTGTCGGCTCTCGAGCGCCGGCGCGACTTCGCTGTGATGAAGGCGGTCGGTGCGTCGTCCCGCGGCCTACTGGCCGGCTTAGCAGCGCAATCGATCCTCGTTGCGATGCTTGCCGCGTTGGTTGCCACCGGCATCCAACAGCTGCTGGTGCCCGTGTTCCCGATACCTATCGAGGTGCCGGCCAAGGCGTACATACAGCTGCCGATCCTCGCTCTGCTCGCCGGTGCGCTCGCATCGCTCGGCGGCCTGCGCAAGGCCGTCAACGTCGATCCCGCTCTCGCTTTCGCCGGACCCGGAGGCTGACGTGCCCGACCTCGAGATCCGCGACCTAACGATCGAGTACTCGAAGGGCGGCTACGTCGTCCGCCCGATCGACAGCCTGAACCTGCGAGCGGCGGACGGCGAGCTCGTCGTCCTTCTGGGACCGTCGGGATGCGGGAAGACGACCCTTCTTTCCGTCCTCGGCGGGATCTTGAAGCCGACCAAGGGACTCGCTCTCATCGGGTCGACGAGCATCACGCATCTGGACGGCAACAATCTCAATGAGTACCGCCGACGCGGTGTAGGCATCTGCTTCCAAGCGTTCAACCTCATCGCATCGCTTTCGGCTCTGGAGAACGTCGCTGCACCGCTGCTCCTCGCCGGCGTAAGCCAGAGCCAGGCCCGCGGCCGCGCACGGGACTTGCTGGCCGCGGTCAACATGTCCGAGCGCGAACATCACAAGCCCGGCAATCTTTCCGGAGGACAGCAGCAGCGCGTCGCCATAGCGCGGGCCCTCGCGCACGATGCGCCTTTGCTGCTCGCCGACGAGCCCACGGCCAACCTCGACTACATCCAGGCCGAGTCGGTCATCCGCCTGCTCCGTGAGCTTGCCGGTCCCGGTCGTCTGATCGTGATCTCCACACACGACGACCGGATGGTCCCGATCGCCGACAAGATCGTGGAGCTGGCACCACATTTCCGTTCCGACACCGGGCCCCCACAGCGAATGAAGTTCGAAGCCGACACGACGATCTACGACCAGGGGTCGAGGGGCGATCTGATCTACGTCGTCGAGGAGGGCAAGGTCGCGACTGTGCGCATCAAGGACGATCGCACGGAGGAGCCGGTGTCGACGTTCGGTCCGGGCGAGTACTTCGGTGAGCTCGGCCCGCTTCTCGACTTTCCGCGCGAATCGACGGCGCGCGCAGTGCTACCCACGAAGGTCACTGCGTACGGCCAGAAGGACTTCAAGGATCAGATCCTCAACCCGCAGCGGCGCCGGGAACCGGAACGGCCGTCGATCATCGGAAGCATCGGCGCTTCGCAGATCGAGAACGTGCGTCCTTCGCTGATCGGTTCCGTTCAGTCGCGCGAGTTCTCGGCGCCGACTCCGTCCACGGGACAGCCAGCTCAACAGCCCGCCGTTCAGCCTTCGCCGTCGCAACCTTCGCAGCCGTCGGTCGTTACGCCCGCCGGTGTCCCATTGAAGTTCTGCGGGAACTGCGGAACGCCTCGCGATTCGGGAGACAAGTTCTGCGGCGTCTGCGGACGCAGCTTCCCAACTGCTACGACCTAACAATCAAAAGCGGTCGATGGGCGTTTCCGTCGATCCGCAGTGTGAACAGAAACGGTCGGTCCCCACGCGCGGCCCGCGACACGTTGGACACCACAAGATCCTTGCTCCGCAGTTCCCGCAGAAGACGTCCGCGGGATCCACATGACCGACGCAACTCGGACAGAACAGATTCGTAGGCGGAGGCAGAGTCGGCTGTTTCGGCTGGGGCGGGACGCTCATCGGCCAGTTCTCATCGACATCGCCCACCGGTAACGGTGCGCGCACAGGCGTCGGCTCGCCCCCATATAACTGGAATCCGTCCGCGGGCTCGGCCTCCGAATTGAGAGGACGCCCTTCCTCCGCAGCTTGCAAAGACTCGACGAAAGCGAGCGCAGCCGGATATCGATCGGCCGGTGCCTTCGCCATCGCGCGATGTAGAACGAGATCTACTGAAGAACTCAACGTCGGACGCTTCGCTTGCGCGCTCGGCGTTTCGGAATTTGCGTGCGCCATCATCACGGCCAGCGGGTTGTCGCCCAGATACGGCGGATCGCCCGTCAGGCATTCGAATGCAACGCAACCAAGTGCGTAAAGATCGGCGCGGAAGTCGAGCGTTTGTCCCGCGGCTTGTTCGGGCGCCATGTACTCGGCCGTGCCCATCCACTGACCGGTGCTGGTTAGTCCCCGGGACCCCATGTCCTTGGACAGTCCGAAGTCCGAAAGATAGACGTGTGAGGCGCGATCTATAAGGACGTTCGCCGGTTTTACGTCGCGATGCAGGAAACCCATGCCGTGCGCGTAGTCGAGTGCGCGAGCAACATCGGTCAGTACGGGGACCGCCTCGTTCGGCGGCAATGCGCCGGCGCGTGTGATCTTCGCGCTGAACGTTTCGCCGTCGACGAGCTTCATCGCGAGGAATGCGTAACCGCCGTCCTCGCCCGCTTCGTACACCGGAACGATGTTCGGATGCTCGAGCCGGGCGGCGTTGACGCCTTCCAATTGGAAGCGTTGGAAGAAAGTCTCGTCGGCGGCGAGGGCGGGATTCAGAACCTTTAGCGCGACAGGACGATCCAATCGAATCTGGATCGCACGAAAGACGCTTGCCATTCCGCCCTTGCCGAGCAAACCCTCGACGCGAAAGCCGCCGACCGTTGCTCCGTGCTCAAGTGTGCTCATAAGAGGGAGTCGCTTCGCTCCGTCCTGAACTCGCCCGCCTCCATGTCGGTCACTAGCATGACCAAATCATGCGTGTGGGGGGAAGGGCCGCCGCCGCGGCGCTGGCCGCATTGCTCGTCGGCTTTGCCGTCTCCTGGGTCGCGGCTGCCTGGCTCCGATCGTCCACACCGGAGGCAAACCTCTTGTGGGGCGTGGCGCCGCCGAGCAAGGTCGCGATCTGGACGCTTTCCGCCGCCAACGGAGCGACGGTGCGGATCGAGGCGGGAGCCGAGGTCGATGAACGGGTCGGACGCCTCGGGGAGCAGATAGGCGACCAGCTCGGCGAGGTGTTCGGGCAGGAGGACGTCGTGCCCGACATTCCCGAGCGGGCCGGCGGAGATTTCGCCATCCGTTTGGCGCCGCTCATCCTGCTCGCGCTTATGGGAACAGCGATTTTTCTCTTGATGCAGAAGTCGGGCGCAACACGTCCCGCCGATATCGCCGCCGCCGCAGGCGTCGCCGGTGCCGTAAACGGCATCGCCCTCGCTTTGCTCGCCACCGTGTCCAAGGCCGGGCTCGGGTTCGACGTCGAGATCGTACGCGCCGGCGTCGATGTGAGCGTCTCGCCGGCGCCGGTCCTGGTTCTTGGATTCGCGTGGGCGGCGTTGTTCGCGGCGCTGGGAACGGCGATGGCTCCCGCCGTAGCGGAAAAGCTGTCGACGGTCTTGCGTGCCGCGGGTGCCGGATTGAAACGTGCCGCGATCGTCGCACCAATCGTGGCGGTGGTGTGCCTGATCGTTCTGGCGATCGCACAGCGTGGCGGTGGAGGTGACGTCGATATACCGGTCGATCGCGACCTGACACCGCTGGGGATCGTTCTTCTCGGCTTGAACGTTGTCGCGGGAGCCGTCGTGCTCGCTCACGGAGCAGCAATGAACATCGATCTGGACGCCGGTCCTTTGAGCGGCTTTACGCGCATCGGATACATTCCCTCGGGGGCCGAGCTGTCCGCGGCTCGTTGGCTGTTCATCCTGGTTCCGATCCTTGCGTGCATCGCAGCGGGTAGAGCGATGCGCAACCATGTCGACCGAAAGAACCTCTGGACGTCGGCCGCTGTTTTCGGACTGGCTTGGGGCGTTGTTCTGGCCGCATTGGCCGTGCTTCTTCGCGTGAACGTGCTGTCGAACTTCGACATCGGTTCGTTGGAGGGCGGCGGCGGCATGTCCATCAATCCTCTGGCCGCGCTCGCCTTCGGGGTCGGCGCGGCGACCATCTTGTCGCTTGTCGGAATGTCGTTCGGGAAGCCGACCGCACCTATTGCGGAAGCGCCGCAACCCATTCCGACACCGGCGGTCGCGCCCGAACGTGTTGTGGCACCACCACCGGGCGCGGTCGGCGTAACTCCCGCCGTGCAACCAACAGTCGGGAAATGCGGGAGTTGTGGAAGACCGCTTCCCGCCGACGATCGTTTCTGCAGCGCATGCGGAGCGCCGGCATGACGGAGTCGAGCCGATGAGCGAGCAACCCCAGCTTCAACAGATCGCGATCGGAACGGCGATACGCAACAACGCGGAAACCGATCCCGATCGTCCCGCACTCACGCACGAACACAGAACGCTCACGCGGCTCGAGCTCGAACTGAGAACCAATCGATTGGCTCGCGCTTATCAACGGATGGGCGTGGCCCAGGACCGGATGGTCACCATCGCCCTGCCTAACGGGATCGAGTTCTTCGAGTCGGCCATCGCCTGTTGGAAGCTCGGTGCAACACCGCAGCCGGTATCGGCCAAGCTCCCAGCTGCCGAATTGGAAGCGATCATCGAGCTTGCCGACCCGCCCATCGTCGTCGGCGGTCCGGAAGCGGACATCGGAGATCGCGTCCGCGTAGAAGCCGGATTCGAGCCCGATCAATCGCTGTCGGACGAACCGCTGCCCGAGGCCATCGCTGGATCTTGGAAGGCGCCCACATCGGGAGGCAGCACCGGCCGCCCCAAAATCATCTTGTCGGGGTCGCCGGGCACCGTCACACGCGGTGCTCAAACGATCCTCGGGGTCCCCGAAGACTCCGTAGTCCTCATCCCCGGCGTCCTGTACCACAACGCACCGTTCATGTTCGGGGCGCTTGCGATCTTCCGCGGTAATCACGTGATCGTCATGACGCGCTTCGACGCTGCTCAAACCGTGGAACTCGTCGAGAAGCATCGCGTCGAGTGGATGTGGGTCGTGCCGACGATGATGTCGCGCATCATGCGTCTGCCCGAAGGCGAGCGGCTCGCGCGTGACGTCTCGTCGCTGCGAACCGTTTGGCACGGCGCCGCGCCTTGTCCGCCTTGGGTGAAGGAAGCCTGGATCGAGTGGCTCGGCCCGGAAGTGATCTGGGAGCTTTATGCAGGCACGGAGGGGCAGGGCGCGACGTTCGTCCAGGGGACGGAGTGGCTCGAGCACCGCGGATCGGTCGGCAAGACGACGCCGGGGCGATTCAAGATCGTCGGTCCCGATGGGGAAGAGCTTCCGAGCGGAGAGATCGGTGAGATCTACATGCTTCCCGGGGAAGTTCCGGCCTACAGGTACGTGGGAGCCGAAGCCAAAGTTCTAGATGGCTGGGAGTCGATCGGTGACATGGGCTCGATGGACGACGACGGCTATCTCTACCTCGCCGACCGACGCACGGATCTGATCCTGTCCGGTGGGGCGAACATCTATCCGGCCGAGGTCGAAGCGGCATTGGACGAACACCCCGGCGTGCAATCGTGCGCCGTGATCGGGCTTCCCGACGAGGACATGGGGCAGTCCGTTCACGCGATCGTGCAGCCGCGTGGCGACGTTACAGAGCAGGAGCTGCGCGACTTCCTCTCGGACCTCCTCGTCCGTTACAAGCTCCCGAGAACCTACGAGTTCGTAGACGAAGCTTTGCGCGACGATGCGGGGAAGGTTCGGCGCTCTCAGCTTCGCGAGGAGCGGATCCAAAATCTCACTGCGCGTAGCTGATCCCGGAAAGGACGAGGCCCCTCCGAAGAGGGGCCTCGGTTGGTTCTTTTTGTCCGCTCCGCTCTAACTCGATGCCTTCTTGCGCGGTCCGCGCTTGCTGTCGCCATTGCCGCGAACCGTGACCTTCACTCCATCGATGGTTCCGGTTACGACGCCGCGAACGGCGTCCACGGCGCTTTGACCGAAGTCCTTGGCTCCGTTCACTGCGCCGGTGGCGGCGGCGGTCGCAGCTTCCTCGACGTTGAGGCCAACTTCCTTGGCGGTGTCGATAGCGCCAACGACGGCGGCGCGAGCAACCGAACTGATGTCGGTTCCTACTTCGCCGGCGCCCTTCACCAGACCACTCGCTGTGCTCTGGATCGCCGAAGTCGTATCGGCGGCGATACCGGTTGCGCCTTTGACGACTCCGCTTACGGTTTCGCTCGCTGTTGAAACGGCGTCACCGCTGACGTCCTTAACGCCTTGGATCGCGCCGCGTCCGATGGAAAACGCCGTGTCCTCGATGCTCATCGCGACCTTCTTGGTCACCGACATCGCTGCTTCGGCCGTACCGGCCGCGGCTTCGGCGACATCGCCGCCGATGTCGGCGGTTCCCTTGATGGCCGCGCGCACAGTGTTCGACACGACTCCAGCGGTAACGGTTGTGATCTCGCCGACACCTTCGATCACGCCGACGACGGTTCCCTTGAGGACATCGATGAGGCTTCCTCCGACCTCGCCGATGGCCTGTAGCGCGCCTGTTATCGCGCCGGAGACGGCACCGGTGGCTTCTTTCGCGACGTCACCTGCTCCACCTAGCGCACCCGCCACCGCGTCGCGTACGGTTTCGACGGTTCCGCCGACTACGTCGCCGGCGCCCTTGACGACACCGGAGACGGAATCTTTGACCTTGCGGCCTACATCGCCTGCGCCCACTTCGTACCTCCTTGGTTCTGAGACGCTAAGACGCGCCTCTGAGGGCTAACCACAGACAGACTCGTCTTACAGCCCTGTAGTTTCAGGCGATTTTTTGCGGTGGCTCTAACCGCGCTGGCGCTGGGCGAGCGGTACGCCGCCCATGCCCACGGGCTCGGCCGCTTCGGAAACCAACTCCGCGACGACCGGACCGAGCTCGGCAGGATCCCAGCGCCCTTCCTTTGTGCGGTTCGGTCCGCGTCTCCAGCTTTCGGCGATGCCGATCCGCCCTCCGGACGATTCGAAGATGCGTCCGGTGACACCCTTGGCTTCGGTGCTCCCGAGCCAAACGACGATCGGCGCGATGTTGTCGGCATCGCGCGGGCTCCACTCACCTTCGGGCGGTGCCGTGCGTCCGGGTCCGAGGTCTTCGGTCATGCGCGTGAGGGCGCCGGGTGACACAGCGTTCACGGTGATGCCGTACTTCGCGAGCTCACGCGACGTGATGATCGTGAAGGAAGCGATCCCGGATTTCGCGGCTCCGTAGTTCGATTGACCGGGGTTCCCGTAGATGCCGGACGCAGACGTCGTGTTGATCACGCGCTTGTCGAGCTCGGTTCCCGCCTTCGATTCCTCGCGCCAGCGCGCTACCGCGTGACGAGTGGGACAGAACGTGCCTTTCAGATGGACCTTGATGACCGAGTCCCACTCGGCTTCGTCCATGTTGAAGAGCATGCGGTCGCGCAGGATGCCAGCGTTGTTAACCAGGACGTGGAGGTCGCCGAACGCATCGTAGGCCTGATCGATCATCGCTTTGGCTGCATTCCAGTCGGAAACGTCGTCGGAGTTTGCGACGGCTTCGCCGCCGAGAGCTTTGATCTCGTCCACAACCGTTTGAGCGACCGGCTGAGATGCGCCGGAGCCGTCGCGTCCTTCCATTCCGAGATCGTTGACGACGACCTTCGCGCCCTGTCGCGCGAACTCGATTGCGTGGCCGCGGCCGATACCGCGTCCGGCTCCAGTAACGATTACTACCCGTCCGTCACAGATTCCCATTAGGTGCTCGCTTTCTCTCTATATCTCTCGCGGATCAATCGCCGGTAGAGCTTTCCGGTTTCGTGCCGCGGCAGATCGTCCTCGAAGTCGATCGTCTTCGGGCATTTGAACTTCGCAAGCCGCTCGCGCGCGTAAGCGATGAGCTCCTTCGCGAGCTCGTCGGTCGATTCGAATCCTTCCTTGAGCTCGATCACGCCCTTAACTTCCTCGCCCCATTCGTCGTTGGGGATCCCGATCGTGCACGAGTCACGAACGGCCGGGTGCGTGAGCATCACGGCGTCGACTTCGGCAGGGTAGATGTTCACGCCGCCGGAAATGATCAGGTCTGCGGAACGATCCGTTAGGAACAGGTAGTTGTCCTCGTCGACGTAGCCCATATCGCCGAGCGTGAAGTAGTCACCGCGATATGCCTTCGAGGTTTTCTCGGAGTCCTTGTAGTACTCGAACCTCGTCTCCTGCTCTTCCGGCGCCTTCAGGAAAACCGTCCCGATCTCACCGGTAGGAACCGAGTTCCCTTCGTCGTCGCGGACCTCGACGTGACCTTCGGGGATCTTTCCAACTGTTCCCGGCTTCGTGAGCCACTCTTCGGACTCGACAGACGTTCCCGCTCCTTCGGTGGCCGCGTAGTACTCCCAGATGATCGGCCCGACCCAGTCGATCATGGCCTTCTTCACGTGGACCGGACACGGCGCTGCTCCATGACCGATGCGCTTCAACGAGGAGATGTCGTATTTGTCGCGCACCTCGTCCGGGAGAGACAGCAAGCGATGGAACATGATCGGGACTAGGTGCGTGTGAGTGATCTTGTGCTTCTCGATCAAGCGAAGCGTTTCTTCCGGATCCCAGCCGTCCATCACAACGACGCCGATCCCCCAGAGGAACGGAAGTCCGAGTGAAAAAGCGAGCGGAGCGGCGTGATAGAGCGGACCTGTGCAGAGATGAAGGTCACCGTCGGTCGTGAACGCGCACTGCTTCGTTCTGCGCTCGTCGCGGCGCCGGCCGCTTCCTGTGGACACCTTTCGGTCGTCCTGTAGTACCCGATGTGTACAGCATCGTGTTTCCGAAGCCCTCGTTGTCGATGGCTTCGGGCGATTCAGATGTCAGAGCCTCTTCGTAATCGTCGAAGCCGTCGATCGGCCCACCGACGGCCAACAGAACCTTCGCATCGGGCGCGAGCCTCGCTGCTTCCGCACACGTTTTGGCGAATCGCTCGTCCGCGACGAAGATCGCGGCTTCGCAGTCGTTAACGATGTACGCGATCTCCTCGGCCCCCAGGTGCCAGTTGATCGGAGTGAGCCGCAGACCGTTTCGTGCGGCCGCAACATAAACCTCGACGAATTCCGGGCGGTTGGAACAGACGACGGCGATTGCCTGTCCGGCATCGATGCCCCGCGCCCGCATGGCGCGGACCAATTGATTGACGCGGCCGTCGAGCTCGGCCCAGGTCCTATCGCCGGCGGCGGAGATGATCGCGGGTTCGTCCGGTTGCGATTTCGCACGCTGGGCCACGGCGCGCTGCGGAAGCGTGGGGTAGTGCGGCTGTTTGGATTCTGAAGTCGCAGCCTGTTGCGATGCAGTCGCCTCAGCCAAGCCCAGGCCTCCCCCTTGACTCGCTAGTCAATTATTCTGCCCAACGTGGCTCCGGAACGCACAAGCGCCTCCTCGGGTTCAATGGAGGACATGGACCAACGGCTCACCCTTCTGACTTTCCACGCCCACCCGGACGACGAGGCGTCCAAGGGCGCCGGCACGGTCGCGAAGTACCACGACGAAGGCGTCCGGACCGTCCTGATCTGCGCAACCGGCGGCGAGGCTGGCGACATCCTCAACCCCGAGATGGAGAAGGACGAAGTACGGCAGAACATGAAAGCCGTTCGGCACGAGGAGCTGGCGAAGGCGGCCAAGATCATCGGCTACGACGAGGTCGTCATGCTCGGGTACCGCGATTCGGGTATGCCGGACACCGAGACCAACAGCCATCCCGACTGCTTCGCGCAGGCCGATTTCCGGGAGGCGGTCGGGCGACTCGTGACGATCATCCGCCGGGAGCGCCCGCAGGTGATCGTCACCTATGGCGACGATCAGCGTGGATATCCGCATCCCGATCACCTACGCGTCCACGACACGTCGGTGGCTGCGTTCGAGGCGGCCGGCAATCCGGACGCATACACGTGGGCCGGAGAAGCGTGGCAGCCGCAGAAGCTCTACTACACGATGTGGTCGCGCAAGCGGATGCTCGCGACGCACGAGAAGTTCCTGGAGCTCGGACTCGAGTCCCCGTTCTCGGAGGATTGGTTCAAGAACCGTCCGACACAAGAGGATCGTCAGACCACTTCGGTAGACATCTACGGCTACTCAGATGTGAGGCGGGACGCGTTGCTTGCGCACCGCACTCAGGTCGACCCGAACTCGCGCTTCTGGTTCGGACTGCCGCCGGAGGTGCAGAAGGAGATCCATCCCTTCGATGACTACATCCTCGCGAAGAGTTTGGTGGAGACCCAGATTCCCGAGGAAGACCTGTTCGCCGGTGTTCGGGAGAGCTCGCGGACCTAGCTCGCTTTCCAGATGGTGTGTTGCGGGTTCCAGTCCCCGTGGCCCGTCGTGCGCGTTAGCAGGCAAGTTTCGATGGAGAACTCGAACAGCTGCTGACCAATGGATTCCTTCGGGCGTTCTTCGGTCCCACGTTCCTTCCAGAAGACGCTGCCGACGTTCTCGATCAAAGCATCGCCTGTGATCCGCTCCGCTGTTCCCGTTATGTAGATTGCATCCTCGTTATTCACGGGCGGGAAGCCGTGCATCGCGTAGCGTCCGTCTCGTACGAGGTCGGAACGTTTCGGACCGGGTTCGATGAACGCGTAAAGGCCGTCCTCGAAGATCACCGGGCACATCGGGTGCACTCGCGGGCCTCCGTCCTTCCGAACGGTCCCTAAGAACGCTAGGCCCACACCGAATTGATAGAAGAGCCCGCGACCAGCTTCTGCTAGGTCTGGACGCTCATTGCGGAACGCACCCCAGTTGTACATGCGAGAACCTTGGCCGAACAAAGGCGCAAAATCAACTGGTATTCCTGCGTTGCGCTAACCTACGCTCGCCGGAAGGCGGCCGATTTTGGACAGCACTTCTTCGGCCTCCGCTACGAACTTGTGCACCAGTTCGCCCGCCGGGATCAAGTCGTGGATCGCTCCCACTCCCTGTCCGGCGGGGTAGCACTCCTTGTCCGGATCGACGTCGGTCCATTCGTCGCCACCCAGGTGCATCGCCCCGTCCTTGGTTGAACGAAGCATCTGCTGCGGGAACGGTTGGAGCTCCTCAGGGTGCTGCTCGAAGTAGGTGTTGTAAGTGTTGCGGATGGCCCGCAGCGTCTTGCCGGTGTAAGCGCGCGAGATGACGGTTCCGTCTTCGGCCGTTTTCATCAGCATCTCTTTGTAGCCGGGCGTCGAACGCGCTTCGGGCGTTGCGATGAAACGAGTGCCGACCCAGACGCCGTCCGCACCGAGAGCCAAAGCTGCAGCGAGGTGTCGTCCGTCGTAGATACCGCCGGCAGCCACGACGGGAACCTTGTCGCCGACTGCGTCGACGATCTGCGGAACGAGGGGGAATGTGGCGACTTGTCCGGTGTGTCCGCCGGCTTCGGTTCCCTGGGCAACAACGACGTCGCAGCCAGACTCGACGGCTGCGACGGCGTGCTTCACCTTGCCGCACATGTTCACGACGATGACGCCGTGCTTGTGGCAGTAGTCGAGGGTCTCGGTGGGCACACCGAGCGCGGCGACGAAGACGGACATGCCGCCTTCCTTTACCGCTGCCTCGAGGAACGGCTCGGCACCGCCGACCGGAGTCAGCAGGTCGACGCCGTACGGCTTGTCCGACAGCTCCTTGTACTTGCGGATCTCCTCGACCATCTGGTCGGGGCCCATCGTTCCGCAGCCGAAGGTTCCGAAGCCGCCGGCATTGTTCACGGCGGCCACGAGCTGGTGGTAGGACACCCCGCCCATACCGGCGAGCATGATCGGGTGGTCGACGCCCAGAATCTCGGTCAGTCGCGTCTTTATCACTTGGTTCCCCTTATCTGACACCATTACTGTCGTAAGTCACCGCAAGCCTATACAGGGGGACGAATGGGCGAGAACTTCGCCGATCTTTGGGAGCAGATAGCGGACGCATTTCCGGACGCGCAGGCTCAGGTCCACGGCGACAAGAAGTTCACCTGGAGCGAGTTCGATCGGCGCGCCGATGGAGTGGCCAAGACGCTTCTCGAGCTTGGAGTCAACCGGCAGGACAAGGTCGCGCAGTACCTCTACAACGGCACCGAGTACCTGGAGTCTTTGTACGGGACGGTCAAGGCTTCCTTGGTTCCGGTCAACACCAACTACCGTTACGAAGCCGCCGAGCTCGCTTACCTCTGGGAAAACTCCGATGCCGTGGCC
This sequence comes from uncultured Actinomycetes bacterium, assembly GCA_963766295.1. Classification (GTDB taxonomy): domain Bacteria; phylum Actinomycetota; class JAICYB01; order JAICYB01; family JAICYB01; genus JBBDRJ01. The sequence continues at coordinate 107,835 of CAVXYW010000002.1, forward strand.
GTCGTCTTCCACGGCACTTTCACTCCGCGTATCGAGGAGGTGCGTGCGAGCGTGCCCGGTGTGCGCTTGTGGCTATGGGTGGACGACGGATCGGGTGATTGTCCCGACTGGGCGACTCCCTATGAAGACGCTGCGACGTCGGCTACGGAGCGGGTTCGTCCGGAGTGGGGACGTTCCGGCGACGACCTCTACATGCTCTACACCGGCGGCACGACCGGGATGCCCAAGGGCGTCATGTGGCCGATGGGAATGCTGACGCAGGCCTTCGCCGAGAACTCCGGAGGTCCAGGCGCGCAGTGGTCGCCGCCAACTGCGCCCGGTCCGGTTGCGTGCCCCGTTTGCCCTTTGATGCACGGCACCGGAGCTTTCACAGCATTCATCGCGATGAACCTCGGCGGATCGATCGTCACGTTGCAGAAGCGGTCGTTCGACGCGGCCGAGCTGCTCGATTCGATCGAGCGCGAGAAGATCGCCATGCTCGCGATCGTCGGCGACGCCTTCGCCAAGCCCATCCTTCGCGAGCTTGATGCGAATCCCGGGAAGTGGGACATGTCGAGCTTGTTCATGATCATCTCGTCGGGTGTCATGTGGAGTCAGGAAACGAAGCAAGGCTTGCTAAAGCACCATCCGTCGATGTTGCTCAACGACGCGTTCTCGTCCTCGGAGGCACTGGGTATGGGCTCGTCGACGTCAATGGGGGACAACGCGGCGTCGACTGCGAAGTTCCAGGCCGGACCGAACACCAAAGTCATCAGCGAGGACGGTCGGGAGCTCGAAGCCGGTTCGGGTGAGATCGGACTGCTTGCAGTTAAGGGATTGGTCCCGGTCGGCTACTACAAGGACCCGGAGAAGAGCGCGGCGACCTTCCGTGAGATCGACGGCGTTCGTTATTCGATCCCCGGCGACTTCGCCACCATCGAAGCCGACGGATCCATACACGTGCTCGGTCGCGGTTCGGTGTGCATCAACACCGGCGGTGAGAAAGTTTTCCCCGAAGAGGTCGAGGAAGTCATCAAGACGCATCCTTCGGTGCGCGACGTCGCGGTAGTGGGCGTTCCGGACGAGAAGTGGGGCGAAGCGATCACCGCTTTGGTCGAAGTCGTTCCCGGAGACGAATTGGACGAGGACGGCATCATCAAGCACGTGAAGGCCAATCTCTCCGCGTTCAAGGCGCCCAAGAAGGTGATCGGGGTGCCGACGCTGGGACGCAGTCCCGCCGGGAAGCTCGACTACCGGCGTTTGCGCGAGAACGCCATCGAGTCGGTCGGAACGAGTTAGCCCTCGACCTTCGCAAGAAAGGTCGACACTACGTCTCTATAACGCTGCGGCTCCTCGATCATCGAACAGTGAGCACTGTTTTCGAAGAGCGCCCATTCCGAGTCTCGTATTCCCGCGTTTAGTACTTCCATCTGAGAGGGAGTCGCTTCGTCGAAGCGTCCCGAGGTAATTAGCGTCGGGAGATCGATCTCGTTCAAGCGATCGGTTACATCCCACTCCTTAAGTGTTCCCGTGGCGAAGAACTCTGTCGGCCCCCACATCGTTTCGTAGGCCTGCCGATTCATTCCTGCGAGCATCTTGTAAACCTCGATCGGCATCGGATCGAGCCGGCAAGCGAAGCGCTTCGCGAAAAGGCTGCCGAAGATCTGATAGGCAGCCGGCCTGAGAAACGGCACGCGAGAGGCTGCTGCCGCGATGCGCATCGATGCGTTGCTAGTAACGGCCGGACCCAGCCTTGACATCATGCGCGCTCTGCTCGTCAACGTCTTGTCGCTGAGAGTTTTCGCGGGCTTGCCGGTCTTCGGCTTTTTTGGACTTATGGACGGCTCGCACCGCTCCAAACCGCGCACCACGTATTCCGGGAGCTCGCGACGCAGACGCCTTGCCTCATCGGTCCACATCTTGGTGCTCGACGGCGAGCTCGCCAAGACCAGGCTGGCAACACCTTTCGGGCGCGTGAACAGATACTCGAGCGCCAGCATCCCTCCCCATGAGTGTCCGAGCAGATGCAGTCGTGTGAGACCGAGTTCTTGTCGGACGATCCGCAGCTCCTCGATGAACGAGTCGATGGTCCAGAAGGACGGATCCCTCGGGCGATCGGATCGTCCGGATCCGATCTGGTCGTAGCGAACGACGGGTCTGCCTTCGTTTGCTAACTCGTCGATCGGCACGAAGCCGTCGCTCGTTCCGCCCGGACCACCGTGCAGCAACAGGAGCGGAATCCTCCCGGGAGCCGGGTTATCGAGGTCGCCCGCGACGTGGTACCAGGTTCGATGTCCGCGGAAATCGACGAACCCTTCGGTGGTCCTCATTGAGAGGCTTCCCTAAGAGCTACTCGTCCCTCCGACGACGCCAAAGCGCGAATGCGGTTCCACCGGCGATCGCGGCAGCGCCGGCCGCGATCCCGCCGATGGCTGCTGCAGGTATTCCGGTGTCGTCTTCCTCTGTTGTCGGCGATGACGTCGGTGTGATCGTGGCCACCGGAGTGGATGTCACTGTTGGTGTTGGCGAAGGTGTCGGCGCCGCTGTGAACGCAGTCGTCGGTGCCGGTGTCGCGACAGCGCCGAAGGTGTGGGTGATCCCGAACATCCGGTCATCCGGGACGTAGTCGTTGCCCGTCGAGGGGCCTGAGTAACTGCAGTGTGCGCGGGCCTTGTAGGACGTGGCATTGGCCGCCATGCCGCGACCGACCATCTCCGACTTTGGAACGGGAACACGGATCGTGTTGTTGGCGGTGGACGACCCGCCCGTCGGAGCGGCCTGATGAATTTCGGCAGCGGGTGGATCCACGCGCTTGTCCGGTGGGCCGCCGCTCCGGTACGTGATCCGGTAAACCTTCGACGTCGCGGATGGCCCGAAAATCACCAACATCTCGACGTTCCCGGGATTGTTGTTGAAGTCGAGGTCCCACGTGCATGTCGTTCGGGCGGGCCAGTTATTGCTGTTGTCGTGGTTCTCGAAGAACTCGACGTAGAACGCCACATCTCCACCGTTGTCGACATGTGTGACCCGGCGGACATCCGGTGCCCCAGGTACGTCGTCTCCGTCGTCAGCGCTCGTAGTGATCGCGGCCGCCAGAGCGCCAGGGACAAGCAGAATGCAGACGAACAGGAACAACGCAGCCAGGCGTTTGCCCATCACTACCCCCGTGGTTGTACGGCGCATCCTAGGTGTTGCGTGCAGGTCGCACCATGCATTAATACGCGTTGGCGGCTGCTATTTAGGCAATCGGCTCGAAAGGATCTCGTCGGCTTCGAGCTTGTGGATCTCGTCGTCCGTCATGCCGAGAAGGTCGCGCAGGACTTCGCGGTTGTGCTCTCCGCGGTGGGCGACTTGGCCAGTGACGCCGGATTCGGCTTCGGTAAATCGCCACGGCGTGTTCGGGACGCTGATCTCGCCGTCCTTGCGGTCGGAAATCTTCACGATCGCTCCGCGTTCCTTCGCCCAATCGGTCGCAGCCGCTTCGGTGATGGTGCGGATGACTCCGAGCACGAGGCGGCCCTTGTCGAGTGCGGCCTCGAGCTCGTCGACCTTGTCGAACGTGAGCACCCAAGCCTGAAGTACATCCAGGAGCTCGTCGCGGTTCTTCGCGCGCGATTCCTCGTCCGCAAAACGCGGATCGTCGGCGAGTTCGGGTTTGTCCATCGCCGTGCACCAGCTGCCGAATGCCCCTCGTTGAGTCGGTCCTGCGGAAGCAGAGACCCAGCGACCGTCCTTCATCTTGAAGATTGGGTGCGGATCGTCGAAGTGCGCGGGGCGCTTCCGTTCGCGCACATGCTCGGCGGCCAGGTGTTCGTTAGCAGACATCAATACCTCGGCCATCGCGAGGTCGACGTGCTGCCCCTGGCCCGTTCGCTCACGATGCTGCAGTGCAGCGAGGACGCCGACCGCGCCGTAGACGCCCGAATAGACGTCGGCGTGCGAGAGCGGATCGTGGAACGGGATGCCGTCGCGTCCGCGGGCGACGACCTCTACCCAGCCCATCTCGGCGTGGACCATGGGCGCATAGGTAGGACGTGAGCTCCAGGGCCCCGTTTGCCCGTATCCGCTGATCGACGCGTAGACGATCCCGGGGTTGACGGCGCTCACCGCGTCATAGGACAGGCCCATGCGTTCCATCACGCCCGGCCTGAAGTTCTCCAATAGGACATCTGAGTGCGGTACCAAACGCAGGATGAGCTCGACGGCTTCGGGCTTGCGCAGATCGAGTGAGATGTTGCGCTTGCCGACGTTCTGCTGTGCGTAGTAGACGGACATCGAGTTCGTCCGGGTCGTTGCGAACCGTGTGAGATCTCCCTCCGGTGGCTCAACCTTTATGACGTCCGCGCCGAGGTCGGCCATGATCCGCGAGCAGTGCGGGCCGGCGAGCACACGCGACATGTCGAGAACGCGGATGCCGGAAAGAGGTCCCTCGGTCATTTCGACGAGATTATCCGTTAAGCACGTATCGCCACCCGGGCTGCCACTCGAAGGTCGAAACGACGACCTGCTCGAGGGCGACGCCGTTCAGCAGGTGCTCCATCGCGTACCAGGGAGCCCGGTGCGAGATGAGGACGACCGAGCTCGATGAGTCTCGTGCGAGTTCGTCGAGGAACTCCCTCATCCGATCGATGACGTCTCGATAGCTCTCGCCGTTCGGGTGGCGTTCGTCGATGAACCGCCTGCGGTCGGCGTGTACCTGTTCGACCGGCGCGCCGTTCCATTCGCCGAAGTTGCACTCGCGCAGACGTGCGTCGTGTCGGATCTCGATACCGAGTCCGCCTAAGGCGATCTCTGCGGTTTTTGTCGCACGTTTGAGATCGGAGGAGTACACGACGTCTATCGGTCTGTTCGCGTGACGCGCGCCCAGCTCGCGAGCTTGTTCTCGTCCCGTTTCAGAGAGCTCCCCTTGGTTCCAACCCGTGGCGAAGCCGCGCTCGTTGTCGAGCGTCGTTGAGTGCGTCTCGTAGACGATCTCGATGGTCATCTTGCATCTGAGAGTAAGCCTGCGGAGTATCTAGATTGCTCAGTCAAGTGCGAGGGGAAACCGCGAATGGCCATCGATTTCACGCTGCCGCCGGACGTCGAAGATATCCGCCGCCGGGTTCGGGACTTCATCGACGACGAGGTTCGTCCGCGCGGAGACAAGTTCGACTTCGACGACGAGTCCACGCGGGGCGAGATGATCACCGCGATCATCGAGCTTCGGATCCGGGCCAAGGAGATCGGCCTTTTCCTTCCGCAGATGCCGAAAGAGTGGGGCGGTATGGGTCTCGGAGCGACGGCGATGGCGTTTGTGCAAGCGGAAGCCTCGCGCTCTCCGATCGGGTCTTTCGTCCTCAATTGCCAGGCTCCCGATGAGGGCAACATGCACACCCTTCTTCACTTCGGGTCGGATCACCAGAAGGAGAAGTACCTAAAGCCGCTTTGTGAAGGCTGGATGCGATCGTGCTTCTCGATGACCGAGCCCGAGGTCGCGGGATCTGATCCGACGGGCATCCAGACCACCGCCGTGGAAGTGGAGGGCGGCTGGGTGATCAACGGGCACAAATGGTTCACGTCCGGCGCCCGCGGGGCGAACATGGCCATCGTCATCGCCTGCACCGATCCGGACTCACCAACCCCGCAAGGACGTAACACGGCCTTCATCGTCGACCTGCCGAACGAGGGCGTAGAGATCGTCCGGGACATCGAGACGATGGCCGGACGCGGAGCGCACAGTGAGATCATCTACCGCGACGTTTTCGTCCCGGCCGAGAACCTTTTCGGCGGACGCGGGCAAGGCCACCGATTGGGTCAAGTGCGGCTCGGCCCGGCGCGCCTTGCGCACTGCATGCGCTGGATCGGCCAGGCCGAACTCGCGCTGGAGATGATGATCGACCGCGCGCAGAAGCGGCAGTTGCACGGCGCGCCGCTGGCCGACAAGCAGGGGATCCAATGGATGATCGCCGACTCGGCCATGGAGCTCTACACCGGCAAGCTCATGGTTCTGCACGCGGCGTTCAGGATCGAAAACGACCTCGACTTCCGTCAGGAGGTCTCGTTCGCCAAGCATCACGTTGCGAACATGCTCTGGCGCATCATCGACCGTGCCATCCAGGTGCACGGTGCGCTCGGCTACTCGTCGGACACTCCGCTGCAGCAAATGATGAAGCACGCACGATCCGCGCGATTGGTCGATGGTGCCGACGAAGTGCATCAGTGGCGCATCGCCGATCTGACGATGAAGGCCTTTTCGGACACCGGTTCGGTTCGGAAGGCCACGGGCGATCTGGGTTTCTAGATGCCCGTAAACAGTCTCGCCGACCCGATCGTCGAGCAGCTGACAGCAGAAGGTCAGCTGCTGGAGATGATCGACGGCGAAGTGAACGGCTGCCCGATGCGGTTGTGGAAGAACGCGCCGCCTACTTTGCGGACGGTATTCGAGGGGTCGCGCGCACACGGGGACAAGGAATTCATCGTCTACGAGGACGACCGCTGGACGTTCGAGCGTCATTACAAAGCCGTCTGCGCCCTGGCGGCCTGGCTCGTCGAGGATGCCGGCGTCGTTAAGGGCGATCGCGTGGCCGTTGCCATGCGGAACTATCCGGAGTGGTCGGTCGCGTTCTGGGCGGCAGTTTGCGCCGGCGCGATCGCCGTGCCACTGAACTCGTGGTGGACGGGTGAAGAGCTCGCTTACGGACTCACTGACTCGGGCACGAAGGTCTTCATCGCCGACATAGAGCGCTTCCAGCGTGTGTCCCCGCATCGGGAAAACCTCGAGTTGAAGCACGTTGTTGTCGCGCGTTCCCAAGCGCCGGAAGGAACGGTTTCCCTCGAAGCTTTATTGGACAGGGATGTTGGTTCTTTGCCCGATGTCGAGCTCGGCCTGGACGACGAAGTCACGATCTTCTACACCTCGGGGACGACCGGTAACCCGAAGGGCGCACTGGGAACTCAACGGAACATCTGCACCAATCTGTTCAACCTGATGTACGCAGGCATGAGCCGCGGCGTAGGAGCGGCGGCGGCGAGCACGGCCCCAGCGCTTCGTCCGACACAGCTGCTTTCAGTCCCTTTCTTCCATGTGACCGGATGCCACTCGACGCTGGTTCCCGCGCTGGCCTTTGGGAGCAAGATCGTCCTCATGTATCGGTGGGACGCAGAGCGTGCGCTCGAACTCATCGAGCGTGAGCAGGTGACTTCGTTCGGCGGCGTACCGACGATGGTCTGGCAGGTGCTGGAGTCTCCGGATTTCGACAAGCGCGATACGTCTAGCGTTCAAGGCATCGGTTACGGCGGGGCTCCGGCGCCGCCGGAGCTCGTCCGGCGCATCAAGGAGCACTTCCCGACGGTGAGTCCGGGCAACGGCTACGGCATGACAGAGACATCGTCACTCGCCGTTGGTAACGGCGGAGCCGATTACCTGCGCAAGCCGGAGAGCGTCGGTCGACCGGCTCCGGTGAACGACGTGATGATCGCCGACGAGAGCGGTAACGAAGTAGCCACCGGCGAGCTCGGCGAGGTCTGCATGCGGGGTCCGAACGTCGTGAAGGGCTACTGGAACAAACCCAAAGCGACCGAAGAGACGTTCCGCGATGGGTGGTTGCACTCGGGAGACATCGGGCGCGTCGACGAAGAAGGTTTCCTCTACATCGTCGATCGCGCGAAGGACATGGTCATCCGCGGCGGCGAAAACGTTTACTGCGTCGAGATCGAAACCGTTCTCTACGAGCACCCGGACGTCAGCGAAGCCGCCGTTATAGGGATCCCGCATCGCGTTCTCGGGGAGGAAGTGGCGGCCGTTGTGAAACGCGTGACGGGGTCGGCCGTTACCGAGGACGATCTTAAGGACCATGTGTCGCAGCGCCTTGCGGCGTTCAAAGTGCCGGTTCGCATCGAGATCCGGGACGAAGAGCTTCCTCGGAACGCTGCGGGAAAGATCCTCAAGCGCGAGCTGAAGGACGTATTCGCTTAGTCGAGGGCGATCCGGACGGTAAGTAGTTCCGTTCCAACAAGTCGCACCATGAAACCGTTCAGGCTTCCACGTGTCCGCGCTTTCGCATCATCGTCCGGAAGGATGTGGGCGACTCCTGATTTCCAGCGACCGCCGACCTTCACGCGGACATGGGGGTCTGCCTTGATGTTCCGCACGTAGTTCGCGTGCGTTCCCTGCTCCGCGACTATCCACAGCGTGTTGCCGTCGATGTTCGCGCCGACCGGCGTGCGCCGCGGCTCACCTGTCCTTCGGCCATTGGTTTCGAGCAGCACGGTATTACCGGCGCGGCCCGCGAAAGGCTTTGAGACAGGATTCAAGATGTACTTCTGGAATGCAACGACGGCAGTCCGCTTGAACATGAAGGAAAAGGATACTCAAGCGGTTTTCGGTGCTAGTTGCCGGACGCCTGTTGGTGCTCGGCGACGGTCACTTCATCGATGTAGTCGTCCGGATAGTCGCCCGAGTTGTCCACGTCCCAGTAGTGGTGTGCCTCGTAGCGAAATCGTCCCAACGGATCCTTGATCCAGGGCTGCGGATGTTGTGTGACCCATTGACGCACGCCCGACCAGTCATAGCCCGCTACCATCACGGTCTTGCCGTCACCGTTCGCGCGGATCGCATCCAGGGCGGCTTGCGAGATGATCTCCCAGCGTTGCGCGGGCGACAATCCGGCACTTTCGCTGATGCCGGTCGGTTCGTTCATGAGCCCGTAGGCGTAAACACCAGAGTTGCTCTTGAAGTGCGCACTGAGCCGTCGCCATAGATCCGCGAAGTGAGACTTCGTCAGCTGAGGGGAGCCGAGCCCGCGGCGCACGCCCTTCGAACCATCGAACAGGTAGTACGCGCCGTAGTTGTGCACATCGAGAACGACCTGGAGACCTGCGCTGTGCGCGCGGGCCACCGCCGCGGTCAACTTGTCCCGCTCTCCAGGATTGAGCGCCGCTCCCAGCTGCGGCTGTATCCGTTCCCACCGGAAGGGCAGGCGGACGATGCGTACACCTCTCGACGCGATGTAGTTGAACGTCGCCTGTGAGTCGTACTGGTAATCGGTTCCGTGGACGCCCGGCTGCACATTTGAGAACAGGCTGGTGGGCTCGTTCACTCCGCCGGCGAACTCTGCGCCGGCGACGTTGACACCACGGCGAAAGCGCCACGTCGACGGGTGTCCTTCGATGACGCCGGACTGGCTGTCGGGGGAGTCGACGCCGGACGGTTCCAATCGGTCCTCGTAAGAAGCGAGCTTGTAGTCACGCCCCCACCATTCGCCGGTAGCCCACGCGGTTACCGGCAAACGGGCAGCGTCGGCGTCGCGGTACCAGAACTCTGCAAGGTCGTTCCAGCGGCCCGCGTCGCCGCGCACGTCGTCGGGCCAGCCGACCTCGCCGATGTAACCGAGCACCTTGTATTTCGCGAGCCAACCGGTGAACGTGGCCAACTCCGCTCGAACGCGTGCGCAAAGCGCGTCGCAGGTTGGCTCGGCTCTTGCCAGCGATGTCCCGGCCAGCACGGCTATCAACGCAGCGGTCGCGACGATGATTCTTAGCTGGCGCTGCTCGCTTCGTCCCACGACGGCCTCCAAGCAACGAAGCTCGAGTGCGATCCGGTGAGTTGAGGCTCCGGTTCGTAAGCCGGCGGCGCTATGGCTGCGTCTTGTTTGGTGGAGTCGACAACGGGAACTGGCTTTATCCGCGAACCTTTGAGCGCGGGCCAGGCACCGACGCCGAGCACGACCACGTGCATAAGGGCGAAAGCCACGTTGTTCAGTGTGCCGGCACTCTGGTCGCGCATGAGTCCGGCCAACGCGGTGAGGCTCAAGATCCCCATAGCCAAGAGTGCGGGGGCGACCGCTCGCGGCTGCCTCGTTCCAGCGCCCTCCTTAGGAGTAACGACGAATCTTCCCGATCGGCCCAGAAGCGTACGGATGGACGCGTGTATGTGGATCCAGAAGTTCGCCACCATCAACGTGAAGGCTTCGAAGCTGTACCGACCCTCTCCGGCCACTGCGACCGCCCCGATCGCGGCGCCGAAGTAGGGGAGGAAGTGGAGAAGGAACTGATCGGCCGATGCTGCAGCTACGGGCTGGGCTCCCGTGAGCAGGCGGATCACGGGAAGCGACATGTACACGAGGAAGGTCCAACCCGTAAGGAAGAACATCGACGACAGCAGGTACTGAAGCTTTATCCGCAACGGAAGCGACGCTCGCCTGACGCGGCGGACCGCGCCGAGACATCCGCGCGCCCATCGATGCTGCTGCGACACGTACGACGACATGTCCTCGGGACCGAGTCCGCTCGCCAAGACCTCCGGGACATAAACCGAAGTCCAGCCTTGCTCGTGCAACGCGATGGATAGTTCGAAGTCCTCGGTCAGCGAGTTCGAGGGGAAACCTCCGGCGCCCATCAGAGCGGAACGCCGGAAAACGACATTCGTGCCGCAGCAGAAGGTCGATCCGAGGCCATCTTTTCCTCGCGCGATGGGACCGAAGAAGAGTGCTTGCTGTCCCCACGCGCCCGATGCGACGCCGTTGTGGCTCGCGTTCGCGTAGTACTGCGGTGTCTGAACGAAGGCGACTCGCTCATCAGTCAAGTGTCCGAGCGTGCGTTCCAGGAAGGATTCGTGCGGGACGTGGTCGCAGTCGAGCACTACGACGAAAGGGGCCCAGGTCAGGGTGAGCGCGTTGTTCAGGCTGCCCGCTTTGGCTCCGCGGCGATCGGGTCGGCGAACGTATTCGACCCCAAGTCGCCAAGCAAGGTTGCGCATCTCGTCGTTGTGCCCGTCGTCCAGGAGCCATACGCGTAAGTGCGCTCCGCGAAGCCTCAGCGCCGCAGTAACGGTCGGCTCGACGATGGAGACAGGCTCTCCATAGGTCGGGATCAAAACATCGACGTCCGGCCGGTCCTGAAGAGGAGCGTGTTCGCGCGGTTTGGCTTTGGAACACGTCCACCAGAAGCCGAGCGCTTGCACGGCGTTGAAGACCTCGCAGACGAGAAGGAGTACGTACAGGGCCGGGTGTCCGACGCGTTCGGGCTGGAGCAGCCAGGTGAAGTACCAGATACCGAGCGGGATCGTGACGAGCCACAACGAGCGGCTGCGCCGCCGGGATGTTTGTGTTCCGGCCGCGTTCCAAACGACCGGCTCAAGTCTCGGATCCGTTGCGCTCATCTCCAGATGCTGAGGCCTCATCCGAACACCCAGACCTTCACTCGCGGCAGACGGATCTCGCGTTCCAGTGGACGCTCGTCCTTCAACTTCCCGAGCGCGCCGCCCACGCGTCCGGAGATGTCTTTCTTGTCGAGGAAGCTCGCGAGCAGGATGATCCGGTCACCTTCATGCTGCGGCGACTCGGCGTTTAGCGACTCGGCGTTCAGCTCGGGTGCGTAGTACGACATGACGGGCTCGAGGTAACGCGGCGCGTAGACGACCGTGTCTCCCGGACGCGCGATCTCGGAAACGGCCGACAAGGCCCCCCGGAAGTCGTAGATCCGCGGATTCGCTCCATTCAGTTGCTGGTCGATAGCGCCGACGAGAAGCGAACCTGCGATCACCGCTGTGGCTGCAACTCTCATCGCGTTCCGCCTGAACCCAGCCGTGACCACCCGTGCCATGAGTAGGACGAGCAGCGGCGCTGCTACCGCGAAGTATCGGAGCTCGAAGAGGTCGCGCTTTAGAAATCCGATCCCGAACAGCGCGATCATCGGCACCACGAACGCGGCTACCGCAACCACGGTCACCCACGACCGGCGCCGACCGAGCAGGAAGAGGATGAAGAGCATCCCGAGCGGCCACAACGCGACGAGCTTCGCCATCGTTGCGTCGGAGTGGTAGCCCCACACGGCCCACACGAGGTTCGCGAGCAATGCATAGACCGAAAGCTGCTGCTGCGCGGGATCGAGTTCGCCACCGGCCCGCGCGGGAACGCCGCCCAAGCCCGCACCTCGGTTCCCGTAGGCGATGAGCTGGTCACGGAGGATCGGTACCAATGGGATCAGGAAGAGCGCCAGCACGAAAGCGGACATCGCCCAGCGACGCAGGAACGCGCGGTCCTCATGACGACGACGCCATGCCGCGCCCAAAAAGAACGCCTGCTGGACGAGGACCTGCAGGATCCCGAAGTAGTGGGTCCACAACATCAGCGATGTTGCTAAGACGTACAGTGCCCAATCTGCTTTGCGTCCGTACTTGAGGATCCTGATCTGTGCCCACACGGCGGCCAGGCCGAAGAGCATGAACAGTGCGTACATCCTCGCTTCCTGCGCGTACCAGACGAGGAACGGCGCGATGGTCGCGAAGCAGGCCGCGATGGTCGCCGTCTTCCGTCCGTAGAGCTCGCGCGCGACGGCGTAGAGCAAAGGAATGAGCAGAGTTCCAGCGACGATCGACGGGAGCCGGATGGCCATCTCACTCGTGCCAAATACGCGAACGACAACCCACAGCACGATTGAGTGCAATGGTGGGTGCACGTCGCCGTAACGAAGCGTCTCGATAAGGCCGTCGAAATTCAAGCGCGCTTGCGAAACCGCGATCGCTTCGTCCAGCCAAACGCTTCGTGTTGCGACAAGTCTCAGAGTGAAGGCGACGAAGGTCAACGCTGCGGCGACTCTTACGGTTCGATCTTTCCACGCAGTCGAAGCGAAGGCGTGAGCTCGCGCAGCGTAGGTTGGGGCGTCGCGCAACATGGCGCGCAGGCTTTGCGCTGCGCCTAATGCCTGATCTCTGCCCCACGAAAGCGTGTCGAGGGTTCGTTCGAGCTCGCGCGACGCCGCGCCGCCGAACCAAGTGACGCTTCGCGCACCGGCTTCAGTCGCAAAGCTCCGGTAGGAGTGGGCATCCACCAAACGCTCAGGTGTTGTTGGGGTTTCGTCCATCTTCGGGGTGCTGGGGTAAGCCGCCGCCGGAACGAGAAGCGTTGCAGGAGGGCGTCGCAATAACAACGCGATCCACAAGCAGAAGACCGAAAGGATCGTTGCTATCAGCGTGGCAACGGCTACAGAGCCGGCGCTGCGCGAACCGGCGACGATTACGATCGCTTGGAGCAGCGCGATCCCGCCGACGATGGATGCTGCGATCCGAGCATCACCGAGCGTGCACAGCCGTGCCGCGAATACGCGAGCGATACCGAGCATCGCCATGGCCAGGACGTAGATCGCGGCCAGGTCGCCGACGTCCGCATACCTTCCGCCGAAGGCGATGGTCATGAGCAGTCGCGGAGCAATGAGCACGACGAGGAGGGCTGCACCACCGACGGACGCGGCCCAAACCAACGCGGTGCGAAAAGCGCGCGGTTTTCCGGCAGCGCCCAACAATACGAGCGGTACGGTCGAGGTTGCGAAGGCTGCGGCTCCACCCAAAGTCGAGAGCACGGCGAAGTCGGCCGCCTCGGCATCGGGAAGCAGGCGGTTCGCCCAGAGCAAGCCCTGACACATCACGGCTGCAAACAAGAGGAAGGTGATGGCCGTCCACTTCGTTTCGGTCGGTACGGTGACGTCGGATGTCTCCGGTGTTGTGTCTTCCGAAGGTGCCGGGACCGCCACCGAAGCCGACTCTTCGAGCGGGAGCCGCAGCACGCGCCGTGCGGTTCGTCCCCAGCGCCTCCCCAGGTGATCGGGCGCCGCGACGGCGAGCGCGATCCATCCACCCAACGCCACGCCCGTCGCGGCACCACGTGCGCCTGCGACGGCAGCGAGGATCAACCCGAGCGTCAAACGCAGAGCCGGTTCGGCAACTAGGGTCATCACGACCTGCCGATACGCGCCGATGCCGTATAAACGCCCGCGCTCGAGTGCGAGTAGTCCGGCAGCTGGTGCGGTAAGAGCCAGCGCGAGGACGAGACCGCCGGGCAGCCCGATGAAAGCGCCGATGGGCTCGCTGCCCGCGACGAGCACGAGTGATGTCGCGATGCCGATCTTCCATAAGCGTGGCCGTATTGCCTCGGTGATCCATGGAGATCGCGCACTTCCGGCGTTCAGGCTGCCGGTAACGACATGAACGAGCAGATAGAGCGCGGCGAAAGCCGCGAAGTGCGAGTAGTCGATCGGGGAAACGATACGAGCGATCAGGAACGAGAAAAGGAGGTTGCCGCCGCCCGCAGCGAGCTGGCCTGCCGTCGTGAGTGTTTGATCACGAGCAGGACCACCCCCAGTTGTTCTGATTTCAGAGCGGAGATTCTTCAGCAAGGTCATGAGGAAGGGAGTTGGGGTGCGAGTGGCAAGCCTTCGACGTTCTCCGGCGCGGTCGCCTCACCACCGTCGAGCAGCAACCGCAAGAGCCGAAAGCCTTCGTGAGCGGTGTCGATCTCCCGCCCGATCGCTTCCGGTGGCGCAGCTTCGGCGTTCAAGCTCAGCTTTATCGCTTCGCTGAATGCGTCGGGTGGTAGTCGCTCAGGCACCGACGTCTGATGCAGGCGCCGGGAAAGTCCGACGAGCTTGGGTTCGTGACCGTGGGAGACGAATGGTGTTCCGGCGACAGCAGCCGCGATCAGAGCGTGATAGCGGAACGCGACAACAAGTCGAGCACGAGAGAACGTCCTGCGCGCGTCGTCCAAGTCGCGTGGTGGAGGCAGGATCTCTATGGCCAAGTCGGCCGCAAGCTCCTCGGCGAGAGTCAGGTCGCCGTCGGCCGAGGCTGCGATCTGCCACGGCTGAAGCTTCACTTCGAGGCCTTCGGCCAGGCAGGGACGAAGAGCATGCGTGATGCGTGAGGCCAGTGTGCGGTCGCCGGCGAGATGACTGAGCGCAACAACGATGTGCTCGCCCGAGCCGGACGAACGCGACGGGTTCGAGATAGTCGCGCCACCGTCAACACCGAACAACGCCCATGCGGGGTCGGCTCCGATCCGAAACGGAGGACGAACGCCGGCATCGGTAAGCAACAGGGCCGACTCCTCGTCGCGGAGGATGAGGAGGTCGTTTCTCTGTGCGAAAGCCCGCGCCAGGATCTCCGAGTACGCGTTGTCGAGCCGGCCGGCTCCGACTCCGAGCATGGCCACTGGCTTGCCGAGAGCGCGCGCTCCGGCGGCAAGAACCAGGCCTTTGCGAAGCAGGTCGTTCGGCGACCGGCCGGACGAGGGGTGAAGAGTTTTGAAAATAGTGCCGCCACCGAAGACGACGGCATCGGCCCGTACGGCTTGGATGGCGACGTCTCTCGCCTCGCCGACGGACACTGCGTCGCACCCGGCGCTCGCGGTCGTGTGATCGACGTCGCTTGACGTTGCAACCACGTGCCAGTCGTCGAGGTTGCGGACGAATGCCTGAAGGAGCGCTTCGTCGCCGGGGTTACCCTGCCCGAACGCTCCTACCAACAGGGCCGTGCGCATTCAACACCTCCTCGTAAAGATCGAGGTGTGCCCTTGCGGTTGCCGGCCACGAACGTCCTGCCGTCAGCTGCGCACAAGCGGTGCGAATGGATCGCATACGTTCGTAGTCGCTCACTACCCGATCGAGTTCTTGTGCAAGTTCGGTCGGTTCGAGGGGTACCGTCAGCAGCTCGGGCGCCTCGATGCATCGAGCAACTGCTTCCGACACGACGACGGGCGTGCCATAGGAGAGCGCAAGCGCAAGTGCGCCGCTCGACGCGAACGGTTTCGGATAAGGGAACAGTGCGAGATCGGCGGCCGAGAACCACTTCGCGATGTCGGTTTCGGGGACGTAGCCGGTGAAGCGGGCGGTGTTCGGCCATCGCTGTTGCAGTTCGGCTGCGTAGCTCTGGGTCGATCCTTTCGACAGGCGAGGGTGCTCACCGCCGGCGACGACGAGCTCGAAGCGCTCCGACAGCTCCGCGGCTGAAAGTGCCGCCTCCAGCCCTTTGTACGGAGCGATGAACCCGAAACAGAGGACAACTGGACGGGAGCCGAGGCCCAGCTCTTGTCGGGACTTCGCAGCGTCAAGTCGCTGACGAGACTCGACGCCGTGCCGGATAACGGCCGAACCGGTGATCTGGTTTTTGAACGAAGGCTCGTGCACGACGACGGCGTCGGCGAGCCGGCCGATCGCGTTCTGAACGAGGTTTATCCCGGCACGCGCTAGAAGGCTTGGGGAGCGGACTCGGTGCGTGCGAACGAAACCTCGATCGATCGTGCTCGGGTCGACCACCTGATGCGGTGTCACCACGACGCGGCGGCCGGCGTTGCGCAGTGCGGCCAGCGCGGGCATCAGCCCTAGGAGCGCAAGGGTACCGCCGTAAAGGAAGAGTTCGAACTGCACATGAACGACGGGCGCTCTCGTAGCTTTGGCGGCTGCAACGGCATCGACCAGCGCTGTAGCTCCACGGCGAAACGTGCGCCGGACGTAAACCGGTCCGTCGTGCTCCCGTATCGGTTCTTCTTCCGGGTCGTACGGGCAAACAACATCCACCGCGGCGCCCGCGTCGACCAAGCCCTTGGCGAGATTGGCGGTATACGACGCCACACCGCTGCGTCCGGCGTGCTTAGACGCCGGGGGCGGATAGAGCGAAACGATCGCAACGTCTGCGTTTTGCATGGCGTAAGCGGATCGGGGCTATGTAGCCGTGCCGGAGGAGACAAGCTCGTCGGGAACGGTGGCGGGTTCGCTCGGGACGGGAATGGTCTTGTGGTGCAACCACAGACGAAGCGCGGACACGGCCATCTGGGTTGCGTCCGATGCGGCGTTCACGTGGCTTCCGTCCCGGTCGATCCAGATCGTGGGGACCTCGACGATGTTGAACCCGAGTCGGCGTGCGGTCACGAGAAGGTCCACGTCGAAGAGAAAGTCGCGCGATGACAAGAGCGGGATCACGCGCCGCACGACTTGGCGCTGGAGAACCTTCGCTCCACACTGCGTGTCGGAGTACGGAAGAGCAAACATCCCGCGGACGAGCATCGAGAATGTCGCGCTGGTCACACGCCTGCCGAACGACCGTTTGGTAGGCAACACGGACGCCGGGTGATGGCGCGTCGCGATCGCCCCATCAGCAAATCGGGCCGCTTCCACGAGTCGCAGAAATTCAGCAGGTGGCGTGGCGCAATCGGCGTCGGTAAATCCGATCAGCTCGGCGTTACTGGTTCTGAAGGTCTCCATGAGGACGCCGCCTTTGCCGAGCTTCGGGTAGAGCAGCATGTCAACGCGATCGTCGGCCAACATGTGTTCGCGAACGACGTCGACCGTCCGGTCGGTGCATCGGTCGAGCGCAACGATGAAGCGTGTGTCCGGATCGTCACAGCGCACCCGGTACGCGTGCAGCGTCCGTCCGATGCGCTGTTCCTCGTTGTGAGCAGGAATTACCACGTCTAGGCGCAAGAAGGATCCTCCTCGGCGTCTCGGCTGCCCGGTCTTGACCTTGCTGACACCTGACTCACCACACTTCTTCCCCGTGGCTTGTTGCGGAGCGTGCGGTGTCCTTCTCGACGTTCCGTCTCGGGGGCCGAGTGCCCTCGCGTTCAAACCTCTAAACATGACCAGGTCAACGCGTTGCAGACGTGTGACCTGGGCGTTTCTCGTGTCTTAGCGCCGCGAGCGTTACAGAAAGTGTCCGACTCTTAATCGACTCTTATGTACTAAGCCGGTTAAAGCCGTTCGCTTCCTCTCGCGGTAGAAGGGTCCAAAGCTGAAGCATTGGACCCTTCTGTCGCTCGTTTCACTCGCGGTAGCATCGCCGAACGCATCGGGGGAGGAGATATGGGCGATCGGGATCTCGTCGTAAAAGAACTCGTTTACCACCGTCAGTTGTTACCAGCAGTTGAACGTTTCGCTACGAAGACAGCAATGATCGACGGCCCGTACAGAGCCACGTACGAAGAGCACTTCGAACGTGTGTGCCGGTTGGCCAACGCTCTGGGCTCCGAGCTCGGCGTGAAACGCGACGATCGCGTCGGCATCCTCGCCCTGAACAGCCATGCCTTCGTGGAGCTCTACCAGGCCTGTTTCATGGGTGGCGGGATCATCAACGGGCTGAACATCCGCTTGGCCCCCAAAGAGCTCGAGTTCATCCTCCAGGACTCCGGCTCCAAGGTCGTCCTGACCGACCCGTTCTTCGCCGCCGTCATCGAGCAGATTCGTCCCAACCTCCCCGACCTCGAGAAGGTCGTGCTCATCGGTGAAGGCGACGCGGCGCACGATGTCAGGTACGAGGATCTTCTCGAGGCAGGGAGCACCGACGTCCCACGGGAGACCGAAGAGTCGGATCCCGTGATCCTCAACTACACGGGAGGAACAACCGGCCTGCCGAAGGGCGTACTTATCGATCAGCGTGCCGGGACTCTTCACAACTACCGCGTGTTCTTGTCGATCAAGATCGATAAGGACGAGATCTATCTGAACCAAACACCGATGTTCCACGGCGCGTCCGTGTTCAGCGTGCTCGGAACCGCAACCATCGGTGGAACGCTTGTTTCGATACCGGCGTTCGACCCGAAGGTCGTCATGGACGCCATCGAGACTCACCAGGTGTCGGGAACGACCATGGTTCCGACGATGATCGGGATGATGTTCCAGCACCCCGATTTCGATCCGAAGCGGCTGGCTTCGCTGAACCTGCTTGCCTACGGCGCTTCGCCCATGCCTGAGGCGCTGCTGAACAAGATCATGGAAGCGCTGCCTCAGGTCGAGCTATATCAGGCCTACGGAATGACCGAGGCGACGGCGGTTACCACCGTCCTCACTCCGGAAGATCACAAGCGCGGTGGACAGCTCCTACGTTCGGCCGGCCGTGCCGTTCCCGGGATCCAACTGACGATCCAAGATCCGGACGGAAACGTCCTTCCGGCCGGCGAGGTCGGCGAAGTCTGCATGACGTCCGGCTCGTATCTGCGCGAGTACTGGAAACGTCCGAAGGAGACGGCCGAGACGTTCCGCGGCGGGTGGTACCACTCAGGCGACGCCGGCTACCTGGACGAAGAGGGTTATCTGTACCTCGTCGACCGCGTGAAGGACATGATCGTGTCCGGGGGCGAGAACATCTACACGAGCGAGGTCGAGAACGCGATCTCGAAGTTCCCCGGCGTTGCCCAGTGCGCGGTCATCGGTATCCCGAGTGAGGAGTGGGGCGAGGCGGTACACGCCATCGTCGTTCTCGCCGAAGGAGTCGAAGCGACGGAAGAAGCGATCATCGCCCACTGCCGCGATTGGATCGCCGGTTACAAGGTTCCCAAGTCGGTGGACTTCCGGACGGAGCCGCTGCCGCTATCGGGTGCGATGAAGATCTTGAAGCGAGATCTGCGCGCGCCTTTCTGGAAAGGCAAGGAGCGCAAGGTCAATTAGCTGTACTTCAGCTGATCGAAGGTGCACTCCTCCGGCGTCTTGTCGTCCCGCCAACGCACGAACCCCGCCGCGTGACGGAACCGTTGCCCGCCCTGCGCGTAGTCATACGTAACCTCGCACACGAGCTTCGGTTCGAGTGAAACCCAGTCGTACTCCTTCGTTCCCGTCCACCGGCTCTGTGCTCCCGGCCCCCAATCCTCGGGGTCGCCGAACCCCTCACCGGTCTTATTCCGCAACGGGTCGAGCTTCTTCACCAGTTCCTTGCGTTCCTTCGCGCCAAAGGACGACGTGTGCCCGATGTATCGAAGCTGACCTTCGTCATATAGGCCGAGAAGCAGCGAGCCGACGCCGCCGTGTTTGTGCGTCCGGTATCCGCCGACGACGCAATCCGCGGTTCGCTTGTGCTTGATCTTGAGCATCAGGCGTTTGTTCGGTGAGTAGGGCAGCGTGAGATTCTTCGCGATGATCCCGTCGCAATTCACCTTTTCGAGCTCGTCGAACCATTGCGTCGCGACGTCCGCATCGCGCGTGCACGGCGTGAGATGGAACGTCGGCGCAGGCAGGACGGCCGGATCGCCGGGTTTGCGCGGACGGGTCTTACCGAAGACGTCCTCCAGCACCTTCAGCCGCTCGGACAACGGCTCGTCGCACAGGTTCTTCTTCGTCCCGAGGATGTCGAACAAGACGAAGCTCGCCGGTGTCTGTTCGGCCAGCATGTTCACTCGCGACGCAGCGGGGTGAAGGCGGTTCTGCAACGCGTCGAAGTCAAGGCCGCCCGGTGTTGGAAGGATGATCTCGCCGTCGACCACGCATGGGTCGGGCAGAGCGTCGCGCAGGAGAGCCTCGACCTCCGGGAAGTAGCGGTTCAGCGGTCGCGCGTTGCGGCTATCGATCTGTAGCAAGTCTTTGTCGCGATAGACGATCGCGCGGAAGCCGTCCCATTTCGGATCGTAGATCCACTCTTCGCCGCGCGGAACCTCGTCCTTGGCTTTGGCGAGCATCGGCTTCACGGGCGGATGAACGGGCAGTGCCATACTCCGATGGTCTCAGGTTTGAGGGGGAGCGTTCTATGAGATACGTGGAAGCCGGTGGAGCAAAGATTTCCGTCATCGGTCTGGGGTGCTGGCAGTTCGGCTCTTGGGACTGGGGTTACGGAGACGAGTACGCACGGTCGACCTCGATCGAGATAACGCATCGAGCGCTCGATCTCGGCGTGAATCTCGTGGACACGGCCGAGCTTTACGGGTTCGGTCGTTCGGAGAAGATCGTCGGCCAAGCCATCGCCGACCGCCGGGACGACGTATTCCTTGCCACGAAGATCACGCCCGTCCTACCTATCGCTCCGATCGTCGAGCAGCGCGCGAAGTCGAGCATCACGCGCATGCGCACGGGCAACATCGACCTGTACCAGATCCATTGGCCGAACCCGCTGGTGAGCGATGGAACCGCGATGACCGGCATGCGCAGACTGATCGACAGCGGCCTCGTGCGTCACGCCGGAGTAAGCAACTATCCGCTGTCGCGTTGGATGTCGGCCGACCGTGCCCTTGGTCTTCCTGTGCTTTCCAATCAGGTACGTATGAACCTGGTCGACCGCCGTCCGCTAGTGGATCTCGTTCCCTTTGCACGGAGTGAGGGCCGAGTCGTGATCGCTTACAGCCCTCTCGCTCAGGGCCTGCTCGGCGGAAAGTACGACGCGAACAATCTTCCATCCGGGACGGCCCGTCGCTCGAACCCACTGTTCCTTCCCGAGAATCTCGAGCGAGCAGCGCCGTTGATCGATGCCCTTCGCGACGTTGCTGCCAGTCATCAGTGCACGCCGGCGCAGATCGCGCTCGCTTGGGTCATCCGTCACCCGAACGTTGTGGCGATACCCGGGGCATCGAGCGTCGAGCAGGTGGAGGCCAACGTGGCAGCTGCCGAGATCGTGCTGAGCGACTCCGAAGCTTCACAGCTGGACGAAGCCGCGGATGCGTTCGAGCCGATCCGCGGAGCGGCTGCTTTCCGCGAGATGGCCGAGCAAGTGGTGTCCGGTCTGCGCGGGCGTTTGGGCCTTCGCTAGCCAGGAACGTTACAGTAGGACTGTCACATATCACTCGGGGAGAGCGATGACCACGACGCAGACCTTCGATTGGCGCTCGCCGGAATTCCTCGCCGATCCCTATTCGCGCTACAAGGCACTGCGCGAAGCTGCGCCGATGCACTTCCGCGACGCAGAGGTCAGCGCTAACGAGGTCGGCGGATACGTTCTCACGCGATACAACGACATGGTCGTCGCGCTGCGTGACCACGATCGTTTCTCCGCCGAGCGCCAAGGCGGACCGCAGATCGACAACGACATCCCGCGCTCGATGCTCGGCTCCGACCCACCGCACCACACGAGACTGCGGACGCTGGTGAACAAGGCTTTCACGCCGCGGATGATCGAACGGTGGCGCACGCGTGTCGGGGAGATCGTCGACGCTTGGCTCGACCGCGCCGAACCGCATGGCGAGTTCGACGTCATTGCCGACTTCGCCTATCCACTGCCGATCACGGTCATCTCGGAGATGCTCGGCGTCGACCCCGAGGACCGCGAGCTCTTCAAAGAAGCGTCGAACAAGATCGCCGTTGCTCTCGGTCCGATCGACGACATGGCCATCGCTATGAAGGCGATGGAAGGACGCAATCAGCTGCTCGAGTATTTCCGAGAGGTTCTGCCGGCGCGCCGCGCGGAGCCGCGCGACGACCTAATGTCCGCACTCATAGCCGCGGAGGACGAAGGCGACCGTCTAACGCACGGTGAGTTGCTAGCGATGCTCCTGCTGCTGCTCGTCGCCGGTCACGAGACGACCGTCAATCTCATAGGCAACGGTCTGCTCGCTCTGTTGCGCAATTCGGACCAGCTCGAGCGTCTCCGAACCGAAAACGGGATCGAGAAGAAGGCGGTCGAGGAACTCCTTCGCTACGACTCTCCCGTGCAGTTCACGGGGCGAGTTGTCGTGCAGGAGACAGAGATCGCCGGGAGGACATTTCAGCCCGGCATGTTCGTCACGTGCCTGCTCGGCTCGGCCAACCGCGACCCCGAGGTCTTCACCGACCCCGACACGCTCGACATAGGACGGGACCCTTGTCCCCACCTGTCCTTCTCGGCCGGCATCCACTACTGCTTGGGAGCCCAGCTTGCACGTCTGGAAGGTGAGATCGCGCTGTCGACGATCGTCCGGCGCTTCCCGAAGCTTGCCCTGACGGACGCACCGCTGGAGTGGCGTCCTGCGCCGATCCTGCGCGGTCTCGTAGCGCTGCCCGTGATCTTCTAGCGGGACTTCGGATTCGCCGACGTAGCACTGGTCGTCGGGCAGGAGCTTCGCCTCCGTTAGCTATCGCGCACGGCGAACAGCTGCCACTCATCGGGCACGCCCTTCAGCCGGCGGGCGCCACGATCGTCGAAGGATATCCCGGATCCCACGACCAAGTCCTTGACCGTACGAGAGCACCAAATCTCTTCACCCTGAGCCTCGTTTAGAACCCGAGCAGCGATGTGCACCGCCAAGCCCCCGATGTCGTCGCCGCGAAGCTCAATCTCACCGGTGTGAATGCCCGCTCTGATCCGGATCCCTATCTCACGGAGCGCGTCCCGGAGTTCCTGGACGCAGCGGATCGCCTTACCGGGGCCATCGAAGGTGGCTAAGGCTCCGTCTCCGGTGCCCTTGATGAGCCGGCCCTTATAGCGATCGATCAGCGAGGCGGCGGCAGAGTCATGCTCATCGAGCTTCTGTCGCCACGCGCGGTCTCCGAGATCAGCGGCTTGCTCGGTCGATCCGACGATGTCGGTAAAAAGGACCGTCGCCAGGACCCGATCTCCCGAAGGTGCAGGTGCGTCTCCGGTCAGGAATTCTTCGATGAGGTCGAGCACGGGCTCATCGTCCCAAAGGTGGACGTCGCGACCGGGAACCTGAACGAACCGAGCCCCTTCGACGTGATCCGCGAGATAACGGCTCGAGCTCTCGTCGACGAATCGATTTCCTTCGCTGTGAATAACCAATGTGGGCACTCGGATCGTGGGCAGGATCGACCGGACATCGATCTGGCCCACGATGTGACTGCGCAGGGCGGCAGCCGTCGGAGTGATGCTTGCACGTTGCCATCTGGCGATGAAACGCCATTCGGATTCATCCCGATCGGGATGTGCCGTGCGGGCCCACTCTTCGCTACCCCATCCTTGGCGGATGGATTCCACCACAGCTGCCTGAGCGTCGGCCGTGTAGCCGAAGGGATAATCGTCACCGACTAGAACTCGAGGCGTAACGTTCCAGAGCACCAGAGCATCGACACGTTGTGGATATGTGGCTGCGAACAGCAGACCCCATAGGCCGCCGTCGACCTCACATAGAAGCGAAACGCGCTCGGATCCAACCGCGTCGAGAACTGTTAGAAGGTCGTCGTTCCAATGTTCGTAGGTCGCGAGTTGCTCGGGCGGCATCGGATCGGACAGGCCCAATCCGCGCCGATCGAAGAGGATCAGCCGGCTGAACGTTGCCAGGCGTTCGCGCTGGCGAACGATGGCGGGAGACTCCCACTCGATCTCCACATTGCTCGCCATGCTCGCGAGCAGGGCCAGATCACGTGGTCCGTTGCCTACGGTCTGAAAGGCAAGCATCGCATCGCCGATGGCTGCGTACCTTGTCCGTGGAAGCATGGTCACGACCACGATGACGCTTCA
The DNA here is from genome assembly GCA_963766295.1 of uncultured Actinomycetes bacterium. GTDB lineage: Bacteria > Actinomycetota > JAICYB01 > JAICYB01 > JAICYB01 > JBBDRJ01. The sequence continues at coordinate 131,701 of CAVXYW010000002.1, forward strand.
GGTAGGGCTTCGTCACCTAGGCCCGCATAAAAAGTTCGCCGGACGAGGGGCGGACAAAGCTCACCCTCTCGGGTTCGTAGGGTCTAGATTCTTCAGCGATGGAACGGCCCAAGAATGTCGTCTTCGTTCTGCTCGACAGCCTCAATCGCAAGATGCTCGCGCCGTACGACGTCGACGGAAGCAGCAATGAGTTCGACACCCCGAACCTCGATCGCTTCGCGAGCAAGGCGATCAAGTTCACGAACCACTACTCCGGCTCCCTTCCGTGCATGCCGGCCCGGCACGATCTGATCTGCGGAGCGTGGGACTTCCTGTGGCGTCCGTGGGGATCGATCGAGATCTGGGAGGAAGCCTTCACCGATACGCTGCGCCGGTCCGGTGTCGCGACGAAGCTCGTCAGCGACCATCCGCATCTGTTCGAGAGCGGCGGCGAGAACTATCACGTCGGCTTCACCGCTTGGGACTACGTCCGCGGGCACGAAGGTGATCCGTGGCGGACGAGGCCCGATCCGAGCTGGCTCGGCACGCCGTCCTTCGGTCGCGGATGGATCCAATACGACACGTCCCGCGGATGGTTCCGCGAGGAGTCGGAGTTCCCGGGCCCCAAGACGATGACGGCAGCGGCCCGCTGGCTGGACGAAGAGGCGCCCGCTCACTCCGGCCGTGCGTCCGACGAGCTCCCCGAGTACGCGTCGACATGGGACCGCTTCCTGCTCTTCATCGACGAGTTCGATCCGCACGAACCGTTCGATACGCCCGAACCTTACGCGTCCATGTACGACGAGAGTTGGGAAGGGCCGCACTTGATCTGGCCGCCATACACGACTAGCGCCGTCGAACGCGGCGTGGTCACGCCGGAGCAAGCGCGTCAGGTGCGGGCGCAGTACGGCGGCAAGCTCACGATGATCGACAAGTGGTTCGGCCGGTTACTCGAAGCGATGGACCGCAACGATTACTGGCGGGACACGGCGGTCATCGTCACGACCGATCACGGTCACTACCTCGGCGAGAAGGACGTATTCGGGAAACCTCCCGTTCCCGTGTACGAAACGATGGGACACATCCCTTTGTTCGTCTGGTGGCCGGGAGCCGAAGCCAAGACCGTCGACGCACTCACTACGTCCGTCGACCTATCGGCGACCATCGTCGACGCGTTTGGCGGAGAGATGAAGCACCGTACCCACGGCCGGTCACTCGTTCCGTTGATCACTGGAGAGCAAGAGTCGGTGCGCGACTGGGCGCTCTGCGGTGTGTGGGGACGCGAGGTGCATCTGCGTTGGGAGGGAAAGAACTACGGTCGCGCGCCCAGTGGGAAGAACAACACACCGATGAGTTTGTGGTCGAACCGGTGGACGACGATGCCGGTATGGCGTTTCGACATCAAGCTGCCGTTGCCCGATGACCGGGCCGTGCTCGACAAGATGCCCGGCTCGACGGTGCCGGTGATCCGGCAGGTGTTCCAGGACGGTGACATGCTTCCGTTCTGGGCGTGGGGCGACTTCTTCGGCAACCACCTCTACGACCTGAGCACCGACCCTGACGAGAATGACAATCTCGCCGGGACTAAGCAGGAAAAGATGGCTGCAGACCTGCTGCGCGACGCGCTCAAGGAGGTCGAAGCGCCCAGCGAACAGTTCCAACGGCTCGGCCTGCGCTAGGCCGTTAGACTCGCCGCATGCCCGACAAGGAACTGATTGACACGACGTTCTACATCGCATGCATCAAGCTCATCGGGCGCCGTTGCGTAGTGATCGGTGGCGGTCCGGTGGGTCTGGAGAAGGTCGAAGGACTGCTCGCTTGCGACGCCGATGTGACGCTTATTGCACCCGAAGCCGTCAACGAACTTCAGCAGCTCGCCTCCGAGGGCTCCATCAAGTGGGAGCAACGCAAGTACGAAGGTTTGGCGGATCTCGACGGCGCGTTCATCGTCATAGCAGCTACCGAGAAGACTGAGCTCAACACCCAGGTATTTGCCGATGCAGAGTCGCGCGCGATGTTGTGCAACGTCGTCGACGTGCCGCCGTTGTGCAATTTCATTCTTCCGGCGATAACCAGGCACGGCCCATTGGCCGTCGCGATCTCGACAGCGGGCGCGTCGCCGGCGCTTGCCAAACGGATGAAGAGCGAGATCGCCGAGGCTTTCGGTGCTCCGTACGCTCGCTTGGCAGAGATCCTCAACGGATATCGTGAGTGGGCCAAGGCGACGCTTCCTACATACCAGGATCGGAAGGTCTTCTTCGAATCGATAGTCAACGGCAACCCCGACCCGATCGAGCTGATCAAGAACGGTGAGGAGAAAGCCGTCCACGATCTGATCACCTCGCGTCAGAACACCTCCATCCCCGCCTGACGTCGCCTTGTCGGCCATCGAGGTCATCGGACTTCGCAAGTCCTATCGCAGCAGGGTGCGCCGTGTGTCGGTGGCCGTCGACGGTCTTTACCTCCGAGTTCCGGAGGGCGGCGTCTACGGATTCCTCGGCCCAAATGGATCCGGGAAGACGACGACGATCCGGTGTCTGCTCGGGTTGGTACGACCAGACGAGGGTCAGTGCCGGATTCTCGGAACCGACGTTCGGAAAGGACTGACCGACGTCGTCGATCGCGTCGGCTCGATAGTTGAGACGCCGACGTTCTTCGGCGGGTTCTCGGGTCGCGACAATCTGGAGCTCCTGGCAAAGGCCCGCGGATTCGGCAAGAGCAGCATCGATACGGCGTTGGAACGTGTAGGACTCGCCGACAGAGCAGACGATCGGTTCCGCACCTACTCGCTCGGCATGAAGCAGCGGCTGGGACTGGCCGCCGTGCTGATCAAGGATCCCGAGATCCTCGTCTTGGACGAACCCGCCAACGGCCTGGACCCAGCCGGACTAAAGGAGATCCGCGATCTTCTGCGGTCGCTGGCCGATGAAGGACGCACCGTCTTCCTTTCCAGCCACCTTCTGAGCGAGGTCCAGCTGATCTGCGACCGCGTTGCGATCCTCTCGCGCGGGCGATGCATCGCTCAGGGGCCGGTCGATGAGGTGCTGTCGGTTCGTGGTGGGAGCGCCTTCGTCGTGAGATCGGAACGAATCGCTCGCGCGAAAGCGGTTCTGAAGCAGGCAGGGTTCCCGGCAACATTCCGCGGTGACCGGAGCTTGCGCGTGGTTTGTCAGGACGAAGAGCCCTCGGAGATCACGCGAGTGCTGGCCAAGGCCGGAATATTTCTCACGGAGCTGCGCGCCGAGGAGATCAGCCTCGAGGCCGTTTTCCTCGAGCTGACCGGCGAGCCGGCAGAAGCATGATGCGGCTGATTGCCACCGAGATCCGCCGCGCGTCCAGGCGACGGCTCTTCCGTTTGGGACTTCTCGTTGCGGTGCTCCTCGTCATCGCCGCCGCGCTGGCGAACTTCTTTTCCGCGGACGAGAACATCGAGAATGCCCGCGCACGCGCCGGTGCGGAGATCGCCAGCTGTGAACGCTTCGCAGCTGAGGAAGCAGAAGCGTTCGAGGAACGAGAAGGCAGGCCCGCGCCCGAAGACCTCTTCCATTGCGGGACTCTCGACGAGATCCTTCCCGCTTACGACCGGACCTTCCGATACGCCGAATCCATGCGCGACATGGTCCGCGCTGGTGCCGTTCTCGGCGGCATCATCTCCTTCCTAGTGGGAGCTTCTTTCGTCGGAGCCGAATGGGGATCGGGCAATCTCGCGACGTTCCTCACGTGGGAGCCGAGGCGCGCGCACGTCCACGTCGCCAAAGTGCTCGCGATCTCGCTGTGTTGCGCCGCCGCCGTCACGGTCCTGCTCGGGCTGCTCATGGCCGTGCATTTGCCTGTCGCTTCCGTCCGGGGAACCATGCGCGGGACGACCGCCGACGTTTGGCGCACGTTGTCCGGAACCGCCGGTCGCGGCTCCGGACTGGCGGCGATGTTCGCTGCTGCGGGGGCCGGGATGGCGATGGTCATGCGGAATACGGCTGGAGCGATCGTCGTGGGAGGTGTGTATGCGGCCGTGATCGATCCCTTGCTCCACTTCTGGAATGAAGGACGGCTAAGCGTTTGGACGCTGGCCAGAAATGTGCCTCAGTTCGTTGGTTACGAGGTCCAAAGGTCGTTTGGAGACGATGGATTAGGTGGGGGCGGCCCACTCGGGCCCGCCGTTCTGTCGATTTGGCGGCCGAGCTTGCTGCTTGCTGCATACGTCGTCGCCGTTATCTTGGGTGGCTACGTTGCCTTCCGTGCGCGCGACGTGACTTAACGAGTAGCCAGCCGGTTTACTTCGTCCATCTCTTCGTCTGTCAGCTGCCAGCTCGCGGCGTCGACATTCGCCTTTACCTGCTCCGGCTTTGTCGCGCCCGCGATCACCGATGCGATCACCGGCTTGCTGGCCAGCCATGACATGGCCAGCTCGAGCAGCGTGTGTCCGCGGGACTGCGCGAACTCGCGAAGGCGTCCGATGATCGCGAAGTTCTCGTCTGTGAGTGTTTGCTCCGCCCTTTCCGGCATCGCCTGAGCCATCAAGGTGATCCGCGTCCCTTCCGGACGGTCGTCTTTCGTCTTGTACTTGCCGGTGAGCAGACCCGACGCCAAGGGGAAATAGGGGAGAAGGCCGAGGCCGTTGCGCTCGCATGACGCATCGACGTCCCCTTCGAGGTTTCGCTCGAGCAGGCTGTAGTTGTTCTGTGCCGATGCGAACTGGGTGAACCCTTGGTCCTGGGCTATGCGTGTGCACTTGTCGATGTGCTTGCCCGCGTAGTTCGAACATCCGATCTCGCGGACCTTGCCTTCGGAGACCAGGTCGTTCAATGCTCCCAAGGTTTCATCGAAGGGAGCGTCCCGGTCGGGGAAATGGTGCTGGTAGAGGTCGATGCGGTCGGTGTCCAGACGGCGAAGGCTGTCCTCCACGGCCTGTTTGATCCAGCGCGGGCTCCCGCCTTGGGAGTTGCCGTCGTCGGACATCGGCGATCCGAACTTCGTCGCTATGAGGACCTCCTCGCGCCGGGAGCCGAGCGCTGCGCCGAGGAACTCTTCGGACTTGCCACGGCCGCCGTAAACGTCTGCCGTGTCGAAGAAGTTGATCCCGGCATCTAGGCATGCATCGACCACCTTCTTGGTGCCGGAGTCGTCGAGCCTCATGCCGAAGTTGTTGCAGCCGAGACCGACCACAGATACCTCAAGATTACCGAGCTTACGCATCTCCATCGCGTCCCTCCCCGATCGGAATGTATGGAATGCTATTGGTAGCCGATGAGTCGCCGCGAAAAACGACAGCTCCCTACCTAGGTCATGGACGTCAGCCCAATCATCTGGGGCGGATTCGTCGCCTTCATCCTCTTGATGCTCGGCTTCGACCTGTTCGTGTTCCATCGGCAGGCGCACGCAGTTTCGAACCGCGAAGGCGCCATGTGGGTCGGCATCTGGATGTCGATGGGTGTCGCCTTCACCGCGATCATCTGGGCCTGGCAGGGCGGTACCGCGGCCGGTGAGTACATCTCCGGTTACCTGCTCGAATACTCGCTATCGGCAGACAACATCTTCGTTTTCGTCCTGATCTTTTCTTACTTCGCCGTGCCCGCGACCCTGCAGCACCGCGTCCTTTTCTGGGGGATCGTCGGTGCCCTGGTCTTCCGTGCGGGCTTCATAGCGGCTGGAGCAGCGCTACTCGAGCGCTTCGACTTCATGCTCTACGTCTTCGGCGGGTTCCTGGTGTTCACGGGTTTGCGTATGGCCCGTTCGGGTGAGGTCGAAGTTCACCCCGACCAGAACGCCGTGCTCCGGATACTTCGGCGCTTCATCAAAATCTCGCCGTCCTACCACGGCCAGGCGTTCTTCATTCGAGAGAACGGCCGGCGGCTGGCCACTCCATTGCTGGCCGTCCTGATCGTCGTTGAGACGACTGACATCGTCTTCGCCGTTGACTCGATCCCCGCGATCTTCGGAGTTACCCGGGAGCCGTTCCTGGTCTTCACGTCGAACGCGTTCGCGATCCTCGGGCTTCGCGCTCTCTACTTCCTGCTGGCGAACATGATGCGGAGGTTCCACTACCTGCAGATCGGGCTCGCCTCGATCCTCGTGTTCGTGGGCGTGAAGATGCTCATCCACAAGATCTACGACATCCCGATCTATCTATCGCTCGGATTCATCATCGCGGCGCTGGGTATCTCGATCGCCGTTTCATTGCGCGCGGAGGCCAAGCACGAGGGCGCCGGCGACATAGATCTGGATACGAGCGATCAGGAACCCCGCTAACGGGAGATAGCGAAACGCGTGCCGGCGGCGATCAGCTTCGCCGGCGCAGAGGGGTGGGTCCATTCCAGTCGGTCGATGCCGCGTTCATCGTTGCTCGTTTCGATTCTGATTCGGCCACCACCGGGCCAAGCGAGCTCGAGCCAGCCTTCGGCCCGCTCGGCGACTTCGCCGCCGAGTAGGTCGCGGTAAAGCGCCAAAGACTTGTCGACGTCGACGGAATTGATCGCGACTCGCTCGAGGTGCGCACGTTCGGCCGCCAAAGGCGGAGGCTCCGACCACCATCGGCCCGGTCCGTACTCTTCGGCTTCCGCATCGAAGTCCATGTCGTCGAAGGCCGACTGCGCGATCTGGACGACGGTGCCGCCGGCTTCTTTCGGATGGATGAAAGCTTCCTTCCAGAAGTCGTTGTCGATGTTCACTCCGACCGCGTGATAACCGGCTTCGGTTACACGTTCCAACTCACCGCGGATATCTGGAGTCTTGAAGGTCAAATGGTGCGGCCCCTCGCCGCTGCGTTCGAGGAAACGTTTGAGGAAGTCGTTTTGTTCGACGTTCCACGGCTCCAGGAGCTCGATGCGAAGGTTTCCGGCCTCGACTTGCATTGCACGGAACCCGAAGTTCACACCGCCGAAGATGATCGGAACGCCGAGCGTTCCCACCAGGACTTCGAGTACTCCGCTCACGTCGTGCGCGGCGATGGCGACGTGATCGAGCTCGAAACCCGTTTGGCCGGTCACCAGCGTTTGCTCAACTCGCTGGACGGCGCGTCACCGAGCAGGCCTTCCCTGGAGAAGCGATGCCAGTTGGCTTCGGCTTCGAGGTGACCAAGGACGGCAGCCGTTCCGAATGTGTAGCGCTGCCAGATCACGAGCATGGGCGGGAATTCCACGCGCTCCTGGATGTCGCGATAGGGCGAGTCGGGCATCGCGACGGCCCGGAACGTGTCGCCGACCTTCTTGCGTGTGTACCGGTACGGCTCGTCTTTGGCGATGGGGGAAAGCATCATCTGGAAGAAGTCCCAGAGACGGGCGTTGTCGATGTCTTGTCCATTGGGGATCAGGCCAAGGTCGCGCAGTGACGATTCAAGGAGCGCGGGATCGTTTCGCAAGATCGCGACGCCCGGTGCTCGGACGAGCTGCTGCTCATGCGGAGTGAGCCTCTTGACCAGGCCGAAGTCGAGGAAGCAGATGCGGCCGTCGTCCATGAAGATGTAATTGCCCGGATGCGGGTCGCCGGAGAAGATCCCGTCGACGTTGATCGAGTTGTAAACGAACCGATTGATGATCTCTCCGTAGCGGTTCCGGACTTCCTGTGGCTCGTCCAAGACGTCGTAGAAGCGCCGGCCCTTTACGAGCTCCGAGGTGAGCACTCGCTCGGCTGATACCTCGGGGACGACCTCCGCGATCTTCACGTATGCGTGTCCGCGGTACTTGTCGGCGAAGTACTGCTGATTGGCGGCTTCCATCCGGTAGTCGAACTCTTCGGTGAACCGAGCGACGACCTCCTCGAGGAACTCGCGGGGACTGAAACCGCCGAACATCGCGGCGATGGTTTCGAAAAGCATGTCCGCGTTCTGAAGGTCGGCGAGGATCGCCTTGTCTACGCCCGGGTATTGAACCTTGACGGCGACATCGCGTCCGTCGTGTGTGCGGGCACGGTGCACCTGTCCGATGGACGCAGCCGCCATCGCCACCGGTTCGAATTTGGCGAACGCCTTATCGGGCGGTGACCCCAGCTCTTTGGTAACGACCTCGGCCACGAGCTCGTAGGCCATCGGCGGCGCAGCGGATTGGAGCTGAGCCAGCTGTTGCTGCACGCCATCGGGCAAGCCGTCCACGGCGAATGATGCCATCTGCGCCAGCTTCATAACGGCGCCCTTCATGTTTCCCATGACATCCAGAACGTCGGCCGCCGACCGCATGGCGGCTTCCTCGAGGATCTCTTTCTTCTTCTCCCGGCTGCGTCCAAGAGTCCGCAGGCGCGCAGCGCCCATGCGCCCGCCTAGCGAAGTTCCCATGCGGGCAAGGTAGGCGCGGCGAGCGTCAGGGTCGGTTTCGATCCCCGAGCCATCGGTGCGCCGTCGGCGCAAGCGGTAGCCGCGTACGGAGTCTTTGATCGAGCGTCCCGCCAGACGCGCGATCTTTCCGAACGAAGATCGTTTCGGGCGGCGGGACATGTCTAGATCGGCACCGGGGCCGAAACGGGATCGAGTGCGAGGCTCCGCCACAGATACCAAGAGGCAACCGATCGCCACGGCCGCCATGGCTCGGCGACGCTCGCCATGTTCGACTTGGTCGGCTCGAGGTTGTAGGCGCGCGTCACGGCGTTGCGTATGGCCAGATCGTCTACGGGCCATATGTCCGGACGGCCCAATTTGAAGATGAGGAACATCTCGGCCGTCCATCGGCCGACGCCTTTCACTGCGACCAAGTCGGTGACGATCCGCTCGTCGTCCAACCGGCCGATCCGCGCGAGTTGTAGCTCGCCGTTCAGGACGCGCTCCGCAAGATCCTTCACGTACAAGACTTTGGCGTTGGAAAGCCCGACCGCGCGCAGCTGCTTGTTGGTCGCGGTGAGGATTTCCTCGGGGTGGACCTTTCGTCCGTTGGGATGCAGCGCGATAAGGCGCTGCCAGATGGTCTCCGCCGCCTTTGCCGACAACTGCTGGCCGACGATCGCGCGCAGGATCGTCGTGAAGTTGTCGCCGCGCGCGCCGGGTTTCAGCAGGCATGGACCCACGGCCTTCACGATCCGGCGCATCACCGGATCGGCGCGGGACAGATGTTTGGTTGCGGTGGCAACATCGAGAGGCATAAGCCAACGCCAGGCTATCGAAGGTTGTCGCTCAGCGGATGAGCCGCGACATCCTTCGGTCGGCGAGGACCTTCCCATCTGTTTGGCAGGTGGGACAGTACGTCACTTCGTGGGACTCGTAGGACACGCGGCGCAGATCGCCTTCGCAGACCGGGCACTGTTGTCCGTACTTGTTGTGTATCCGCCAGTGGTCGCCGAGCTTGGTCGGCAAGCCGCCGGTTCTCTTGCGTTCGTTCTTGAGTCCATCCTTCAGGACGGCTGCGATCGACTTGAGCAGTGCTTCGCGTTCCTTTTTGCCGAGTGATTTCAGAGATGCGTAGGGCGAGAGCTTTGCGTGATGGAGCGCGTCGTCGGTATAGCCGCGGCCCAGTCCCGCCACAGTCCTCTGATCGCGCAGCATCGTGTGAACACGCCGGTTGTCGTCCCCGGAACGGATGAGCTCAGCGAACTCCGGCGAATCGGGCTCGGGGCCGAGCTTGACCAAGGGGCCGTCGTCCCCGGGAGCCAACACCCACCATCCGGCTTTACGGTCGGTGCCGTATTCCTTTATCAGGACGGCCGGGCCGACAAAGACGAACCGCACTACCGCGCCTTTCGGTCTGGTCGACTTGGCCGGGTCCTCGATGTCGACGCGGCCTCCTTGGGAGAGATGGAACATCAAGCGCGGGCCGCCGAAGTCGAGCCAGACGTACTTTCCGCGTCGGCCCACCTCGGACACCTTTTTCCCGAAGAGCTCCTGCGGGCCGGGGGCAACGGTCTTGAGCGCCGAGAACTGTAGCGGCTCGACCCGTCGCAGGATCATTCCCTGAACGTGCTCGCCGAGCCTTTCGGCGAGCGCTTGCATCTCCGGAAGTTCCGGCATCTATCGAGCGTAACTACTGGGCGAAGTGTTGTTAGTCGCGCGCTTTGGCCAGCTCCGGGCGCCCCGACCACGTCCATGCGACGTTTTTGGCGCTGATACCGATCAGTACGCCATGTGTGGACGAAGGATGAAGGAAGAGGCTGGCGTTTTCGTGCTCGGGGTTTCCGGCAAAACGAGCTCCGGCGGCCTTCAGGCGCTCGCCGAGCGCCGGCATGTCGGGGCACTCCGTGAAGAACATGTAGGGACCTTCGCCCCGGCGCAGGAAAAACTTGCCCATCGCCTTTTGCTCGTCGTGCGGATAAACGACCTCGATTCGGTCGAGAAGCCGCGGTGGATCGAAGAGCGTCAGCATCCCTTCGTATCCGTACTGGTCGCTGGAGATCGGGGAGAACTTTGCACCGTCCAGACCAAAAGCGTCTGTCCAGAACGAATTTGCCGCCTTCCAATCCGCAACTAGGTGTGTCACCTCGTAGATGAAGGAGATGGCGCCAACCGCTGTTCGTTCGTCGTGGGGACCAACAAACGTGTTGAGTCCGAAGGTCTTGGACGGATCGAGGTAGAGAAATCCGTGCTCTTCCTTGGTGCTGATGCCCTTTGAGTCGAGGTGCTTCGACAGGACGTCGACGTCCTTGGACGTGAATACGGCGCCGAAGAGACCTTCGTTCCATTGATCGACGTACTCGGCAACCGGGCCGGGTCCGGATGGCTGGGCCAGTCGGATCAGATCTGTTCCGCACGCCACCGATGTGATGTCGGCGTTGAGAAGATCGCTGTGTCGCTCGCGCACTATGTCGGTTCCGAAAATGGCCTCATAGGTCTTGGCCGCAGCCGCCGCGTCACGAACAGCAAGGATGACTCCATCCATCGTTTCGATCATGCCGACCACCTCACAGGTAGAGATTTCAATCCACGGAGGGTCAAGGTGCTCCTCCATTCGGGTTCATCGCAAGCCAGCTCGATACCGGGCAGCCTCCGTAACAACTCGGTGAAAGCCACATGTCCCTCGACGCGTGCGAGCGCCGCGCCGAGGCAGAAATGCATGCCCGCACCGAAAGAAACGACTTGGACGTCCTCCCTTTCGACCTTCAAAGAGTCGGGGTCCTCGAAGACGTCGGGGTCCCTGTTACCGGCTCCCAGGAGAAGGATCAGCTGCTCGCCCTTCTTGATGGCGTTGCCGGCTAGATCGATGTCCGTTAGTGCATTGCGCGCCGTCAACTGAACAGGGGAGTCGTACCGCAGCAATTCCTCGATCCCGTTGCGAACGAGGGACGGATCCGATGCAAGCAATCCCTTTTGCTCCGGATGCTTTAGGAGAGCGAGCAGCCCGTTGCCGATCAGGTTCTGCGTCGTTTCGTGACCTGCGATGAAGATGAGGACGCAAAGGCCGAGCAACTCATCGAAGGCGAGGCGGTCGCCTTCCTGCTCGGCTGCGATCAGACGGCTGAGCATGTCGTCCTTGGGACGCTCACGCCGTTCTTCGATCAGCTGTGAGAAGTAGACCGCGAACTGTCCAAGGGTCGCGAGAGCCGTCTGCATGACTTCCGGTGGAGTGAAGGGATCGAGGATCGGCGCGATGTCGCCGGACCAGCCCTTGAACTTGTCGCGATCCTCAACTGGAACACCCATGAGCTCGCAGATGACCAGGGCCGGCAACGGATATGCGAAGTCGCTGATCACATCCATCTCTTTGCCGTCCAGCGCCCCATCGATGAGCTCGCCGACGATCTCCTCGATGTGCGGGCGCAACTTCTCGACAGTTCGAGGGGTAAATGCCTTGTTGACCAGATTTCGCATGCGCGTGTGATTGGGCGGATCAGTGAACAGCAGGATGCGGTCGGCGAAGTTCTGGATGGGGTCCATCGCGCGCTGCTCTGGAGTTATTAACTGGTCGAAGACTGTGGCGTTACGGGGATCTGATGAGAAGCGCTCGTCGCGAAGGACGGACAATATGTCGTTGTAGCGCGTGAGCGTCCAGATCCCGATCTCGGAGCGGTGGATCGGATGCTCGTCCCGGTAGCGCTTGTAGACGGGATAAGGGTTGGCCCGGTTGGCCGGCACCTCGAGCTCGCGCAGGGCGGGCGAGAGGAACTCTTCGAAGGCGATCGGTTCTGTCTGTGTCATAGCTTCCCCGCTTTGACTAGAGAATGAGCATGAACGACGCTTGGGGCCACTGCAACGAGACCATCGTTGAGGCGAAGTTCACCGAAGCGAGGAGGAGCCGCAATGACTGATACGAAAACCGACACGGACGTCGTTCTCTACGAGGTCTCCGACGGGATAGCGACGCTCACGCTCAATCGTCCCGACCGCCTCAATGCCTGGACGGGCGGGTTGGCTCGCCGCTATTACTCCCTGCTCGAGCAGGCATCGGCCGACGACAACGTGAGAGTGATCGTCGTGACGGGAGCCGGGCGCGGATTCTGCGCCGGCGCCGACATGGACAGCCTTCAAGGCAACGCCGAAACCGACGAATCCGATGCCGGTCTAGATCGTCCGATCTGGTTCCCGACCACCATCTACAAGCCGATCATCTCCGCGATAAACGGAGCATGCGCGGGCATCGGTTTCTGTGCCGCGTTGATGACCGACCTTCGTTTCGCTGCAGCGGGAGCCAAATTCACGACGGCCTTCGTCCGGCGCGGACTGATCGCCGAGCACGGAAGCTCGTGGGCGTTGCCACGGCTCATCGGTCACGCGGCGGCGCTCGACCTGCTGTTCTCGGGACGCGTGTTCCTGGCCGAGGAGGCCAAGGAGCTCGGAGTCGTCAATCAGGTCTTCGCTCCCGAAGAGCTGCTCGACAAGACGCGCGAGTACGCCAAGGACCTGATCGACCACTGCTCGCCACGCTCAATGGCCACGATCAAGGCGGAGATCTACCGGCACTGGAACATGGACCTGGCGCCGTCGGTGAAGGAGGCCAACAACCTGATGACTCGCTCGTTCGGCTTCCCGGACTTCAAGGAAGGCGTGCAGAGTTTCGTCCAGAAGCGGAATCCCGATTTCGATCCGCTGCCCGGCGACTACGAAGTTCTGCCGAAGGACTGGAGCTAATGCCCACGTTTGCCACGCTCGTCACCACCTTGGGTGACATCAAGGTTCGGCTTCTCCCGGAGACGGCCCCCGACACTGTCGAGAACTTCGTTGGTCTAGCCACTGGTTCGAAGGAGTGGACGGACCCGGAGAGCGGCGAGAAGAAGAACGAACCTCTGTACAACGGGACCGTGTTCCACCGCGTGATCCCGAACTTCATGATCCAAGGCGGCGATCCTCTCGGGACGGGCACCGGTGGTCCCGGTTACAAGTTCCACGACGAGGTCGACTCGGGGCCGAAGTTCGATGGCCCCGGTTACCTGGCGATGGCGAACGCCGGGCCGAACACCAACGGGAGTCAGTTCTTCGTGACGGTTGCGCCGACGCCGCACCTAACGGGGCGCCACACGATCTTCGGAGTAGTTGAGAACGGCCAGGACGTAGCCGACGCGATCTCGAAGTTGGACACCGATGGTCGTGATCGTCCGAATACCGACGTCGTTCTGCAAGAGGTTCGGATCGAAGAGGAGTAGCTTCGGGTTAAGTGGCAGCTGAGACTCGTCGTTTCATTCAGTCGCCTATCCGGGTGGCACCGCACCACCGCTTTTTTATTGCTGCAGCGGTGGTCATTGGATGCTCCGGTTGCGGGCAAGAAGGTGTAGCCGTCCCCCAGACTGCCCAGATTGTTTGCAATGAGGACGGATCGACGACACTGGTGACTCCGGTTGTGCGCACGCAGCGCGACGGAGTTCATTTTCGTGTGCGGAATGATGCCGACGAGCACGCACTCATCTCAAGCCTTGGTGAAGCACTTCCAGGCAGCAGTAATGACTTCGTCTCAACGGTTGAGCCTGGAAAGGTGGACGTTACGTGCTTTTTCCACTCCTTGCACCAAAACAGAGACGAACCGGCGCGCCACCCGCTGATCGTTCGCGATACCGATAGTTATTGGGTGGGCGCCGAGTGTCTATGGAACTCCGACAAGCCCAGGCAGTCCAGCATCCACGACTTCGGCGGTGGTGCGGATGGCGTTCTGCGAGGAGACGCAGACAATCCAATCGAAGCTGTCCGAGAGGTGGAACAGCTGCTCCCTACGGACGTCGTCGAGGTGGTCGGCTATGCGGAATCTTCACGTCCAATGGTTCGATTGATTCGAGACGAGAAGATCGAAAAGGTCTTTAACGTGTTCACTCCGGATGGAGGCGGCTGGCTTGTCAGTGGCGATATCGAGTGTGAGGCTTAGCGACACGGCTGAGTGCTAGAAGAATCGTTAGACCGGCGCGCCGGGTGCAGTTAAGGCCCAGGGACGTTCGCGTTCGACGGTCAGAGCCAGATCAAACAGGACGGGGTCCCAGTGGTGGCGCGCCATGATCTGCATGCCGACAGGTAGTCCTTCGAAAGTGCCGACAGGGATCGAAACGGCTGGGTTCCCAACGATGTTGGCCGGGATCGTCAGTGCTCCGTTGTTCTCCGGACCCACCTTCTGCTCGCCGACACGCAGGTTCAGCGTTACCTCGGCCGGATAGGCGACATCCGGGTTGGTCGCGCTGATGACGAGGTCGACGTCGTCGAACAGCGCCGCCATCGTCTCGTTGGCTTCCGTGCGCTGCGCTTCGTTGTTCGCGGCGACGTTCAGGTTGAAGGCCTGCTCGGCGATCGTCATGCCGAAAGCCATCTCTTCGGTTAGATCGTCCTTGCACTCCGGCCATTTGCCCTGGAGAGCCTTGTGCAGCTGGACGAGGTTCGACACGGCCCACTCGAAACCGAGCTCCGGCATCTTCACCGGGATATCGACCAGTACGAGACCGACGTCTTTGGCCAGCGCGTCTGCTGCTTCCATGACTAAGTCGGCGACTTCGGGACGAACCACCGCGCTGCCGAGGTTGGGTGAGATGACTGCCTTGAGGCCCTTGAGTTCGCGGGTGCCGAGATCGCGTTCCCATCCTTCGATCTTCGGAAGGCTGTACGGGTCGCGCATGTCGTATCCGGCACACACGTCGTACCACCGCGCGACATCGCGAACCGAGCGCGCCTGGCAACCGAGCACGACCGTCATCGGCGCGATCTCAGTCTTTGGACCACGCGGGATGCGTCCGGCGGTTCCCTTCATTCCGAGAAGACCGTTGAACGCGGCCGGGATCCTTATCGATCCGCCGCCGTCGCCTCCGGACGCGATCGGGACGAGTCCGCCGGCTACGGCGGCGGAGCTACCCCCTGAAGAGCCACCGGCTGTTTGACTCGGCTTCCATGCATTCCCGGTTACGCCGTTGAGCTTCGACACGCTCACGTTGAGCCCGCCGAATTCGCTCGCCGTGCACATCCCGACCGGATTGGCGCCGGCTGCGAACAGCCGCCTTGCCCACGTGCTCGTGTACGTCGCTTTGCGGTCCTTGAAGGCGAGCGATGCCTCGTCCGCCGGCCAACCTTCGATGTTGTCGAGCTCTTTGATGCCAACAGGCACGCCGCCGAAGGGGAGGCTGGTGTCCGCCTTGGCTGCTCGCTCACGCGCGGCTTCCTCATCGATGTAGGAGAAGGCATTCAGCCGAGAGTTCTCGATCGCCTTGAGCGAGGCCTCGAGCGCGTCGAGCGGTGTGAGTTCACCGGCGCGCATCGCGTCGACTAGGGAGCAGGCGTCCTGCAGCCAGGGCTCAGCCATCGCGCGATGCTATCTAGCCGGCGGTCTAGAGTTCTATTCCTTATGGAGTTCCAGGAAGTTATTCGCCGGCGGCGCATGGTTCGCAACTTCGACGACCGTCCGGTACCTCCCGAGGTCCTCGACCGCATCCTTGAGAACGCTCTGCATGCGCCGTCCGCCGGTTTCACGCAGGGGTGGGCATTCCTTGTATTCGAAGGACCCGAGGAAACAGCTCGATTCTGGGATGCGACCTTCGATAGACAGCGCCGCGTGAGCTTCCGGTGGCCCGGGTTGTTCAAAGCGCCGGTGATCATCGTTCCGCTCTCATCCGAGGATGCTTATCTCGATCGCTACGCGGAGCCGGACAAAGGTTGGACGGATCGCGACGCGGCGCGATGGCCCGTCCCGTACTGGCATATCGATACCGGTTTTGCATCTCTACTTATGTTGCTGAGCGCAGTGGACGCCGAGCTGGGCGCCCTGTTCTTCGGCATCTTCCGGCCGGACGAGTTCAAGAAGGCCTTCGGGATCCCGACGTCTTACGCGCCGATCGGCGCGATAGCGATCGGATACCCGGCGCCCGACCAGGCTTCGCCATCTCTCAGGCGCGGGCGACGCTTGCTTGGAGAGGTTGTGCATCGCGGCCACTGGTAAACGAGCCGCCGCAGCTCTGCAGGCGACCTCGTTTGCCACTCGCTTCGCTCGCGGTGAACACGACCCTCAGAAAGGGTAAAGACTCTAGGTATGCGCATCGCTCAAGTGGCGCCCTTATACGAGAGCGTGCCGCCGCACTACTACGGCGGCACCGAGCGTGTCGTTTCATATCTCACCGAAGAACTCGTTCGTCAGGGCCATGACGTAACGCTTTTCGCTGCGGGTGACTCGGTTACGACCGCCCACCTGGTTCCCGCGGTACACCGAAGCCTGCGCCTGGACAAGCATTGCATCGACGAGATATCGCACCACGTGCATCTCGTTGAGCGGATCGCTCAGATGGAAGGCGAATTCGACGTCATCCATTTCCATCTCGGCTACCTGCACTTCCCGATCGCTCGCCGCATGAGGACCCCTCATATCTCTACACAGCACGGCCGCCTCGACTTACCGGATCTCGTTGGGCTTTACAGCACTTTCCGCGACGTTGCTAACGTCTCGATTTCAAACGACCAACGCAAGCCGATGCCGTGGATGAACTGGGTAGCGACCGTCTATCACGGGCTCGATCCGAACATGTACCGATTCCACGAGTCGCCCGGGAAGTATTTCGCTTTCCTCGGACGTATAAGTCCTGAGAAGCGAGTTGATCGGGCAATAGCGATCGCGAAGCAGGTCGGAGTGCCGCTCAAGATCGCGGCGAAGGTGGACAAGGTCGACGTCGAGTACTTCGAAACACTTATCAGACCTTTACTGGACAGCGAACTGATCGAGTACGTCGGTGAGATCGGCGAAGGGGAGAAGACGGAGTTCCTCGGCAACGCAGGTGCGCTGATCTTTCCGATCGACTGGCCCGAACCTTTCGGTCTCGTGATGATCGAGTCGCTCGCTTGCGGTACTCCGGTCATCGCTTACCGCCAGGGCTCAGTACCGGAAGTTCTCACGCACGGCGTCGACGGATGGCTCGTTAACACCATCGAAGAGGCGACAGAAGCTGCGGCCTCTACGAGCATCCAGCGCCGCAATTGTCGCGAGACATTCGAGCGCCGATTCACTTCGGCGAAGATGGCGTCGAACTACGTTGGGGTCTATGAGCGCGTAATATCCGGCGAGCATGCTCCGCATGCGCCTCCTCCATCCGCCGCCGAGGCAGAGGCTGCCGCAGTGTCTCTGCGGCGAGAGCCGGACCCCGGCATGCCGGACGTCTGAGAGAAGACTTGTCCGAAGTAATCCGGGTTCGCGATCAGTTCTACATCCTTGCTTCTTCGCCTCTGGCCGAAAGCCAGACGCGCGTGCTCAAGCAAGGAGAAACGTTCGCGATCTTCGATCTCTACGGTGACGTCAGACGGTTGGGGAGCGGCGAGCAAGGCGTCTACCACCAGGGAACGCGCTACTTATCTCGCTCTGTTCTTCGATTGGGCGACGAACGTCCTTTAGTGCTGGGGTCGTCGGTGACCGACGACAACGTCGTGTTTGCCATCGATCTAACGAATCCGGACATGACGATCGGCGAAACCTTCGTGCCGCGCGGAGCGCTGCACATCTTCCGTTCGATCTTTCTCTGGAACGGCGTTTGCTACCAGCGCTTCCGGTTGTTCAGCTACGCCGAGACCGACCTCGACGTGGAGCTGTCGCTGGCAGTCGAATCCGATTTCGCCGACATCTTCGAGGTGCGTGGTGTCGTCCGCGAGCAGCGCGGCACGTTGTCCGATCCGCGAACGGAGGACGGCGCCCTGGTCATCGGATATCAAGGCCTCGACGGTGTCGAGCGCAGTACGAGGGTCCAAGCGTCCGAAGGAGCGGCGGTAGACGACTCGCAGATCGATTTCATTGTCAATCTGCCGCCGCACACGCCGCGGGAGCTGTTCGTAGCGATCGTCTGCGAAGCCGGAACCGAGCGCAGGACGATCGAGCCCTACGCGACGGCCATCGTCGGGCAGCGCGAGTCGCAGATGCGGATGTCCGAATCCCAGGCAACAGTGCGGACGTCCAACGAGCTGTTCAATTCTTTGTTGGAACGGTCCTACGCCGACATTCGGATGATGATCACAGAGACCCAGCACGGTCCTTTCCCGTATGCGGGCGTCCCCTGGTTCAGCGCTCCGTTCGGGCGCGACGCGATCATCACGGCCTTCGAACTCCTCTGGGTCGACCCGAAGATCGCACGCGGAGCGCTTGCATACCTCGCGGCGACCCAAGCCACGGAAGTCGATCTCGAACGCGAAGCGGAGCCGGGGAAGATCGTCCACGAGCAGCGAAACGGAGAGATGGCGAAGCTCGGAGAAGTGCCCTTCGGCAATTACTACGGCTCCGTCGACTCCACGCCCTTGTTCGTTGCCTTGGCCGGCGAGTACTTCAAGGTGACGGGCGATCTCGAGTTCATCCGTAGCATCTGGACGAACGTCGAAGCCGCGCTCGAATGGATCGACAGATACGGCGACGCGGACGGCGACGGCTTCGTCGAGTACCGGGGCTCGGCCCGCGGTCTGGTCCAGCAAGGCTGGAAGGACTCACACGACTCCGTCTTTCACGCAAACGGACAGATCGCTCTGCCTCCCATCGCGTTGTGCGAAGTGCAGGGCTACGTCTACTGGGCCAAGCGCAGGGGAGCCCAGCTCGCGGCGGCTCTTGGTTACGCGGATCGAGCGGAGGTCCTGGACAAACAGGCTTCGACCTTGCGCGAAGCGTTCGAGGAGTCGTTCTGGTCGGAAGAGCTCGGCACATACGTGTTGGCGCTTGACGGGAACAAACAGCAGTGCAAGGTGCGCGCGTCGAATGCCGGACACGTCCTGATCCACAAGATCGCTTCGGACGAACGCGCAGGATTGGTGGACTCCGCTCTGACGTCGGATGCGTTCTTCTCAGGCTGGGGTATCCGAACGCTGGCGAGTACGGAGACCAGATATGGCCCGATCACTTACCACAACGGATCGATCTGGCCGCACGACAACGCGATGGTGGCCTTCGGCCTCGCGAGGTACGGACACAAGGAGGCCGCGCGAAGTGTCTTGGGCGCGTTGCTCGACGCATCATCGACGTTGGAGTTCCACCGCTTGCCCGAGCTCTATTGCGGATTTCCGCGCCGTCCAGGACAGGGACCCATCGAGTACCCGCTGGCCTGCGCACCGCAGTCATGGGCTGCAGGTTCGGTCTTCTTACTGCTTAGGGCGTGCTTAGGGCTGACGATAGACGCTTCGAAACGTCAGATCTCGCTCATCCGTCCAGTGTTGCCTTCGTTCATGGACCAGATAGAGATCCGTGGACTGCGTGCCGGAGATGCGTCCATCGATCTCATGTTGCACCAGCATGAGGAAGACCTAGCGGTGCACGTGACGAATCGCGTCGGCGAGGTTGAAGTAGTCGTCGTTAAGTAGGTCCAACTACTTGACGTTTCCGCCCAGCCACTGTGCCCACGTTATCCGTCCGTCGGCGTGGTCGGGAGCCAAGTTATGACCGGCGGCAAAGCCGGCCACTGCCTTTCCGGGAAGTGGGACGGAAAGCACGGCACGGCGTTTTCCTTTGGCTTTGAGCCAGGACTTGACGATGCCACGCATGTCGAGGATCTCCGGGCCGCCCATGTCCGGAACGTGCTGCGATGGTCCTTGATCAACAATCGCGGCCATCCGGTCCGCCACCTCGCCGGCGTCCAATAGTTGCGTCTTGAGGCCCTTCGGCAACATGACCACCGGCGACGCCGACAAGCGCCGGCTGAATTCGTCGGCGAGTGTGTGCCACTGCGTCGTTCGCAAGATCGAGTAGGGCAGACCGCTACGCTCGACGATCTGCTCGGACTCGAGCTTCGCGCGGTAGTAACCGAGTGGGATCTTGTCGACTCCGACGATCGATATGTAAACGATGTGTGGAGCGCCGCCTCTTGCTTTCACTGCGTCGAGCATCCGCCCGGTCGGCTCGACGTCGGTCTGCCTCGGAAGCTTGTAGCCCAGCCCGCGGAGACCCGAATCGCGAGAGCCGGTTGCGCAATGGACGATCACATCAGCGTTGGCAGTGGCGTCTTCAAGTCCGGCTCCCGTGATGAGGTCCCCTCGGACCGCGCGGATACCGGCCGGTACGGGCGGGTTCGCGCGCCGGGACAGAACGGTCACGTCATGGCCCTTGAACACCAGCCGTGGGACGAGCTCGCGGCCGAGGTCACCCGTCCCTCCTGTGACCAGCACCCGCGTCATCTCTTGTTCCTCTTCGGAAGCGTGGGAAGTGCAAGGTTCGGACGATTGCGCATATCCGGCATCAACGGGCGGTGTTTGCGCATCTGTTCGTTTATGAGCCGTAGCGCTGTTGCCATCTGTGGATCACGTCCGGCCGCGAAGTCTTGTGGGGTGATGTCCACTTCGTGTGTTGGATCTGTTCCGTAGTTCTCTACACCCCAACCAACGTCTTTGAACCAGAAGGAGTATTCGGGCTGGGTAGTCATCCCGTTGTCGACGAGGATGTGTCGCATCGTGATCCCCACGACGCCTCCCCATGTTCGCTTGCCGACGACTGGTCCCAAGTCTTTCAGCTTGAAAACATGGGTAAAGATGTCGCCATCCGAACCGGCGAGTTCATTGGTTATGCACACCATCGGGCCGGCCGGTGAGTCCTGCCAATAGGGTTCGGGCTGCATGCCCCATCTCGTCACGTCGTATCCAATGCGCTCGCGCGCGAGCTTTTCGAGGATGATCGACGAGACGTGACCGCCGCCGTTGTACCGGACGTCGATGATCAACCCTTCGTGGTCCAGCTCGGCGTTGTAGTAGCGATGGAACTCTGAGAATCCACTCGGTCCCATGTCCGGGATATGGACGTAGCCGACGCGTCCATTCGTTGTTTCGTGAACGAAACGGCGGTTGTCTTCGACCCACTCCCGGTACAACGCGGCCGAATCGTCGGCCAGCGTTTTGACGACGACTGTTCGAGGATTGCGCCCGCGCGCGTTTCCAAGTGTCAGTTCGACATCCACGCCTGCTTGGTGGACCAGTAGGAATTGCGGCGGAACATCCACGGACGTCGCCTGTCCGTTCACGGCCAGGATCGTGTCGCCTTCCTTTGCGCCGACTCCCGGCGCCGCCAGCGGCGAGTTGCTTGCCGGGTCCCAGCTGTCGCCCCGCACGATGTGAGTGAGGGTCCATCTGCCGTTGTCGAGTGCTACCCGGCACGCGAGTAGTCCGACGCGATAGGGCGGCGGCGGCTTGTGGTCGCCGCCCATCTCGTACGCGTGAGAGGTTCCGAGCTCGCCGTTCATCTCCCACATGAGGTCCGAGAACTCCATGCGGCTCGTTACTTTCTCGACGAGAGGACGATAACGCTCGTAGATGCGCAACCAGTCGACACCGGACATGTCCGCAACCCAGAAGTGCTCTCGCTGGAAACGCCAAGCTTCGCGATACATCTGGCGGAACTCAGAGGCAGGTTCGACCGAAACTCGCACGCGCGAAAGGTCGAGCCAGCCGCTGCGCCGTCCCGGACCTTCCGCTTCGGCTTTGGGATCCGGCTTTTCGGCGGCTTTGAGCGCCCGCAACCGTGGGCCCGCGCGGTAAATCAGTGTGGAACCGTCGGCCGAGGTCTGAAACGCGGTAACGCCCTGGACGATCGTGTCGAGCTTCAGCTCGCCCAAGTCGTAAACGTCGATCTTTCCCTTGGGTTTGTCGTCGACCTCGAAGATGTCGTCGCCGAGCGTGCCCTGGACGGGCCAGCTCGTGAACAAGACTTTTCCCTTGATCCCGCGGACTTGCGTGTAGCGGCCTTCGGGCATCGGAAAAGCTATGACACGGTCGCTGATGTCGTCGAGGTCGATGACCGTCGGTTCCGGTTCTTCCTTCTTGGTTGCGTCCGGTTCCTTGGGCGCTTTCTTGGCTGCCTTGTCGTTCCCGGCTTTGGCGTCCTTCTTTCCGCTCGGGCCGGGTTGGTTGTTTCCAAATCCGCGGGGCTTAGGGACGAACGGCGAGGGATCCTCTGCGCGCAGCGTGATCAGATGCGGACGCATCGAACGCGGGAACCCGTAAGAGAAGAAGAGGCTGTCGGCCACCGGATCGAAGATCCGATGTGAAAGGAAGTACAGGTACTTGCCGTCGGGATCGAAAGACGGACACACGTCGTCGAAGTCGGGCGCAGTTAGGTCGGTCACGTCGCCGGACGCGACCTCACACAGGCGGATCGTGGCGTTGCGCGCGTTCGGTGCATGGCTGTAAGCGACGTATCGGCCGTCGGGGGACCAGCACGGATTCGTGATCATCCGGAAATCACTTCGGTCCAGGACGCGACTCCGGCTGTTGCCGAGATCGATCCAGATCAGCTCGTTGCGGTGGTTCGTGAGCACGATCTGCTGAGCAACGGGCGATCCTGCGAGCTCGAGAGGCCGTCCGATGTCGATGCGATCCATGCGTTTGGTGCGAGTGCCGTCGGCCGTCGAGTAGACCTCGATGGCTTCCTCACCGCCTTCGTCGGACACGCAAACGAGAGCCTTTCCGTCGTTCGTCCAATGCGGGAGCCGGTAGCGCACGCCGTCGCGCTGGCCGTATTGCCGCACGGCTTGTTCCCAAAGCGGCATCGTGAAGAGCTTTCCGCGTGCGGCCAGCGCGACGGCGTGCCCGTCGGTGTGCACGCTCCAGCTGTGCAAGTAACGTGCGGCATCGACGAAGCGGCGGTTGCGTCCGATGCGCGGGCTTCGAAGGTCGATGTCGATCCGTTCCGAGGTGTCGGTGTCCGGGTCGTAGATCCAGATCTCGGCGGCGAGCTGATAGACGATGCGCTTTCCGTCGCTGGACGCCCAGCGCGCGTAGTACTCGTCGTGATCGGTGTGTCGTTTGATGTCGCGTCCCGTTGGGCGGCACGAGTAAAGGTTTCCGATTCCTTCGTGGTCGGACAGGAAGTAGATGCGGTCGCCGACCCACAGCGGTGAAGCGAGGTTTCCCTCGAGATTCAGCAGGCGGCGGAAGGTGCCGTTCCCGTTTGCGTCCATCCAGATGTCACCGCGTGTGCCTCCGCGGTAGCGCTTCCATCGGGCGGGGTCGATGGTGTGACGTCCGAGGACGACACCTCCGCCGGACGGCGCCCATGAAGCCTCCGTAGCGGGACCGAAACCGGCTTGCTCGGGCATCCCGGAGTCCGGATCCAGTTTGTAGACGCGGTAGTCGCCGCGGTTGGCCAGGCCCGAGTCGCTCATGAAGACGATCTGGCCTTGCGGCGTCCACCCCCGGACGGCCGTCATCGCACCGAGATAGCTGCGGCGCTGCGCCGGGCCCCCGTCGGCAGGCATGACATAGACCTCGGCGTGCGCTTCCTCCGTCCCCGTGAAGGCGATGAGTTCGCCATCAGGGGAGACGATGGTTCGGCCGACCGGACCGAGATTGGAAGTCAGCCGCCGGGCGACACC
This sequence comes from uncultured Actinomycetes bacterium, assembly GCA_963766295.1. GTDB lineage: Bacteria > Actinomycetota > JAICYB01 > JAICYB01 > JAICYB01 > JBBDRJ01. The sequence goes on from CAVXYW010000002.1 coordinate 155,290, forward strand.
TCCGCTGTGGCCGACTGTCCAGACGTCGTCCTCGCACAAGAAGACGACCTGATCGCCGGCAATCGAAGGCGAGCGGAAGTATCCAACGTTCAATTCGGGCATGTGGCGATGATAAGGATTCAGCCGGTTCCGGCGGCTGCGAGGAGTGGGACGTACATCTCGTCCGGCGTAAGACTCCCGTGGCCGCTCTGCAAGAGTCCCTCACCGGGGTTGGCGGGATCGACGAAACCGATCGGCTCCCGTGCGGCGAGGATCACATCTCCGATGCGTCGGCGAACTTCCGGAGATGGCGCCTGGGGGCCGAGCCATCTCTCGTCGATGAGTTGGTCGCGAGTGAAGCACCAGGCCTTGCTCGAGAAGAGTTCACTTGCGGCACCGAACAGATCATCTGCGGCACCCTCACGTGCGTGGAGGTAGCGGAAGCGACTCTCCCCGGACTGCGCGAGGCACATCTTGTTCAGAGCTTCGAGCTCGATCCGTTCCTCGAAGTGAACGTGGCCGTGGTCGGCGGTCACCACGAGAGCTGCGCTGGACGGAAGCGACTCGAGCATCTCGCCGACGAGCCGGTCACAGAATGCGAGCTCGCGCTCGAAGAAACCGTCGCGCATACCGTGGACGTGCGCGACTAGATCGGGTCCGTCGTAATAGGCGTACACGAAACGCTCACCCGCCTCGACGAGTAAACGGGAACGCTCGATCAATCCGGACGGTGTGAAGTAGCCGTGGAAATCGGCGCCTCGATAAAGGAGCGCGCTGAATTTGGTATCGCGGAACTGCGTGCGAGAGACGACGGGCAGCGATTGTCCGCCGAAGGCTTCGCGAGGCTGCAGCTGTTCGGGTTCGGGCGGAGTCTGTCCCTGCATCGCCCAGCGGATCACGTTGAGCACATTGCGACCCAGCCATATCCGGTAGCCGATGATCCCGTGCTCGGACGGAGCCAGTCCGGTGGAGATCGACGACAGCGCCGTCGGTGTCGTGGACGGAACCACAGAGGTGATCGAAGTTCCTTCGAGTCGCGAGATGTTGGGAAGGATGTTGCGCCGACGATCGATCTCATTCGATCCCAGTCCGTCCAGGATCAACAGGACGACGCTTTCGGCGTTGCGGGCCGCTTCCGGCACCCACGCGGCTTTGGATTGAAGCCCGCGGATCAGATTGGTGATGCAACCGCCGTCGTATTCCGGCCGAACCGGCTCCACTAATTGACGGCGTACGACGCGCGCCGCGTGTTGCTGACTATCGCGTCGACGATCTGCGCCCACGCACCCTTCGGCAGATCGTGCCCCATCCCTTCGACGGCCACGAGCTCCGCACCGGGTATTGCTGCGGCCATGCTCTCGCCGTTGGAGAAGGGAACGAGCTTGTCGTCGGTTCCGTGGATGACGACGATCGGTGTCGAGAGCTGAGCCAGAGCCTTCGCGCGTGGCTTCGAGGTTTGGATGGCGAGCATCTGGCGAACGCGCCCCGCCGGTAGATAGGAGCGGTCATAGCAGCGCCCGGCAAGGCCGCGTATGTAGTCCTCGTCGAAGGGGAACCCGCCGCCGGCCATGATCCGACGGTGACGAACGTCCTGTTCGATCACGCTGTCGCGCTCGGTCTCCGCCGGCTCGGTGAAGATCTTCATCACTTCCGGATCCGGCGACAGAACGGCGTCGTCGCCCGTTGCCGACATGACTGATGCCAGCGACAGGACGCGTGGCGTGTGACGCAAAGCGAGGACTTGTCCGATCATTCCACCCATCGATTGCCCCACGATGTGCGCTGATGTCATCCCGAGGTGGCCGAGGAGGGCCGCAACATCGTCGGCCATGTCGTCGACCGTGTAGGCGGGGCTTTCGGTGGCGTCATCGAACTTCGTCGTTAGTCCGACATCGCGGTTATCGAGAGTGATCACCCTGAAGCCCTTTTCGACGAGCAGGTCCTTGAAGCCCTCGGGCCACCTGATCATCTGGGAGCCGAGTCCGTTTATCAGGACGAGAGCAGGATCCGAGTCGGATCCGAACGTCTCGTAGCAGAGGTCTATTCCGTTGACTTTGGCGATAGGCATGTCCTGATGGTCCGTCACGCGCTGCTTGTGCCGCAACCTGCTCCTTTGTTGAGGCCCCAGCGAAGTACGCTTTTGGTTGAAATGCGTGCGGGCATCGTCTGCGTCAATCGCAAGATCACAGCGTCGTCGTGACCGACTCCGCGACGTTGGAAAGGCAGCGCGGCGCGACCAGAGTCGCGGTGTCATCGCTCGCCTGGATAGCTCTTCTGGCCGCCGCTAAAACCACGGTCGGCGTCTTGACCGGGTCGGTCGCGGTACTAGGCGACGGATTGCATTCGGTGCTCGACGTCGTCGTTGCCGGAGTCACGTTGTTCGCCGTACGTCTGTCCGGCAAGCCACCCGACCGCGAGCATCCTTTCGGTCACGGACGCGTGGAAAATCTCGCAGCCCTCGGTGAGTCCGCCGTGATGTTCATCGTCGGTGCCGGTGTCGCTGCTGAAGCGGTAAGACGCATCGTTTCCGAGAGCAACGCACGTGCTCCTGTGTACGCGATCGTCGTCACGGCCGCCGCTCTCCTTATAGGAGCGTGGCGAGCAGGCGTCCTGCGGCGTGCGGCGATCCGCTACGCATCGCCCGCTTTGGAAGCCGACGCTTTGAACGTAACTGCCGATGTCGGCGAGTCGGTTGCAGTCTTGATCGGTTTGGGTGCCGCGCGTCTTGGTTTCCCGGCCGGAGATCCGATCGCCGCTCTGATCGTCGTTCTGACGATGTGGGTCATGGCCGGACGCATCGGCTGGTCCGCGATCAACGTTCTGATGGACAGGGTCCCGCTTGGTGTCTCCGACCAGATAGCTGCAGCGGCGAGAGGCGTCGGCGGCGTCGTGGACGTACCCCAGCTTCGCGTTCGTCAGTCCGGACCCGACACGCACGCCGAAGTGACGGTCACCGTCGGGCGCACGACCTCGGTCGAACGCTCTCACGACATAACAGAAGACGTAGAGGCCGCGGTTGCTGAGGCCGTGCCCGGCACGAAGACGACGGTGCATGTCGAACCGAGCACTATCGGCGAGGACGTCGTAGTGCGTACGTTCGCTGCAGCCAACCGTCTCGGCCTCGCCGACCAGGTTCACAACGTGCTGGCCATACGTCATCCCGAAGGTCTTTGGCTGATGCTTCACGCGAAGGTCCCGGCATCGACACCTCTGGCCGACGCGCACGCGATCACCGACGAGCTCGAACGAGAGATCCGTTCGGAGATCGGCGGCCTGGCCCGTGTTGAGATCCATGTCGAGCCCCACGAGCCGCCGATGATGCGCGGCAGGGAAGTCGGCGCGGAGCGGGCTGACATGGTCCGGGACGTCCAAACCATCGCTCGACGCCACGAACCGATCACCGGGTGTCACGAGGTCGCCGTTAGTCAGGCCGAGGACGGACTGCACCTCGTTTTGCATTGCGAGGCATCACCAAAAGCCAGGATCGTCGAGATCCACGACGCGTCGCTGCGCGTGGAGGACGAGGTCCACCGCAAGTACGAAGATGTGCGCAGCATTACCGTCCATTTCGAGCCGCAGGCGTTATCGTGAGGCGGCTCACGCATGAATACCTATAAACGGATACAGGCCGACCCGGCCCGGTACTTCGCAGCCGACGAGGTCCAGAAGGCCAAGGACTACCAGCGGCCGCTCACGCTCGCGCGCGGGATCTCGCTCGCGCTGAATGCGGCTTTCTTGATCGCCGTCATCGCGACGGGAGCTGCGGACAAAGTCGCCGACGCTGTTGGACCGGACTCCTGGGTCGTGCGGCTGATCACCATCGTCGTCGCGCTGACTATCGCGGGGCTGGTTATCGACCTTCCTATCTCCCTCTGGACGACCTTTGTGCACGAACGCAAGTGGGAGTTCTCGACGGAAACGCCCAAAGGCTTCGTCGGCGACCTGTTCAAGAGCCTCGTCCTCGGCATCATCATTCAAGGACTCCTTTTCATGGCCCTGTGGTGGCTGATCCGAACGACCGATCTGTGGTGGATCTACGGATGGGCCGTCTTCTTCGCGTTCAGCGTCCTGCTTGCATTCCTTCTTCCGATCGTGATCATGCCGATCTTCAACAAGTTCACTCCGCTCACCGACGAAGAGCTCTACGTACGACTGCGTGGACTGGCCGAAGGGGTTGGCATGCACGTGAGCGGTGTGCAGGTGATGGATGCATCCAAGCGCACACGCAAGGACAACGCTTTCTTCGCCGGACTCGGCAACAGCCGCCGTGTGGTGATCTTCGACAATCTTCTATCCCAGCCGGCTGCAGTTATCGCGAGCATCGTGGCTCACGAGCTCGGCCATTGGCGTCGCCGTCACATAACCAAGGGTGTGGTTATGGGGACGATCACGTCGTTGACGCTCTTCATCGCCCTCAAGTTCGTATCGACCTGGGACTTGGCGCTCGATTGGGCCGGTGTGGACAGCGTCACCGATCCCGCAGCTCTTCCGCTTGTCCTCGCCGTCTTCTCCATCGTCAGCTCCGTTATCTCTCTGCTTCAGGCGTGGATATCCCGCGCGCACGAACGGCAAGCCGATATCGACGCATTGGAGATCACAAACGATCGCGAAGCGTTCGCCGAGACACACAGAGGACTGTCGACGCGCAACCTCATCGACCTGGCTCCCAGCTGGTGGTCCTACATCCGGGCCAGTCACCCTCCGCCCGCGGAGCGACTGCGTCTGGCTGAGATTTGGTCCGAGTCCGAGAAGTCGAGCGCGAGTCGTTAGCCATGGTCTATGCCCCTCCCGAGCATCGTCCGCCACCGCCGCCGCGCCGATCGGCCGCGGATCGCGTCGTCCGCGTAATCGGGATCATCGGGCGAATCTTCGTCGCCGCCGGTCTGCTGTTGCTGTTCTTCACGGGCTACTTGCTGTGGGGGACCGGTGTTTACACCAAGCAACAGCAAGAGGACGCAACCAAGACGCTCGAAGCCAATCCGCTGGTGAACCAGGAGAACCTGAGCGCCGGCAACATCCCGCCGGCGCGCCCATCGCAGCCCGCAGCGCTCGGCGCTCCGTTGTTCTCGATCAAGATCCCGAAGATCGGACTCGACACGGTGGTGATCCAGGGCGTGGGCCGCGAGGAGCTGAAGAAGGGTCCGGGACTTTTCCCCGACTGCAAAGAAGGACTGGGAAGTGACTGTGTGTCCGAGGCCAAATACCCGGGCGAGAACGGAAACGTCGCTATCTCCGGACACCGCACGACTTACGGAGCGCCCTTCTTCCGCCTGAACGAGCTCGCGCCCGGAGACTTGGTCGATTTCGTTTCCGGACGTGCGCGGTACAGGTACAAGGTTCGAGGAGAGGCGCAGATCGTCGACCCGGTTGCCGGTTTCCAGGTCGTCGAGCAACACGGCCGCAACGAGGTGACGTTGACGACCTGCCATCCGCGCTTCTCAGCCGCACAAAGGCTGATTATCCAAGCCGACTATGTCGGCGCGTCTTTGGTATCGGCCCCGACGGGCGGCGGGCCGACCAGTGGCCCCAGCAAGCAACCCGTCGTGGGCGCCGATGTTTTGATCCTGGCCAGCGTCGCGCTGGCGAGTGCGCTTGCGTCCCTGGGCTTGTCCAAGAAGTACAAGTGGACGGCCGCCTACATCGCGATCGGTATCGCAGGCGCCGCAGGACTATGGGTCGGAGTCTTCCCGCGCCTCTTGCTTCTGATGCCGGCAAACTACTGACGCGGTCGCACGGATGAAATAAGCGACCCGCCGCAGCGGTTTCACTTGAGTGCCGTCAGCGCGGGAGCCAGCGAGTCCCAGTAGGGTTGGAGTCGTGGCGACCGTTGAGCGTGACGGCGAAGAACAGACCGAACCCAGCGACGACCAAGTTCGGCGCTTCGAGGAGTTGATCGTCCCTGAAATGCCGTTCCTTGCCCGGATCTCGCGTGCTATGTCGCATTCGCAAGCCGAAGCCGACGACCTCGCTCAAGACACGTTGGTGAAAGCCTTCCGAGCGATCGATCGCTTCGACGGACGTTACCCGCGTGCGTGGCTGACGCGGATCGCGCGCAACACTGCGATCAACCGAGATCAACGCAACCGGGAGTTCGTGCTCGCCGAAGACGGCGTCGTGGAGCCCGACCCGGCGCCGGATGAGATCAGTGATCCCGAAGACATAGTGCTCGGGCAGGAGATAGACGAGACCCTGCGCTCCGCACTCGACGACCTGCCGCCCGATTTTCGCATTGTCGTTCAGCTCGTCGACGTCGAGGACATGAGTTACCAGGAAGCAGCGGACGTTCTCGACATCCCGATAGGCACAGTAATGAGCCGGCTGCATCGAGCCCGCTCGCGTCTGCGGCGGGCACTAAGCGGCACAGCACTGGACAGGGAGGCGAAGACGTGAGCTTGTTCTCTTACCTGCCTGGGACTACTGCGTGGCGCAAGCGCCGTCACGATGAGATCTGTCGTGAGACGTACGACCACATCCAGGAGATCGTCGACGGGGAGATCACCGCCGGCAAGGCAAAGCAGCTGGCGCGCCACTTGAGCGAGTGTCCGCCCTGCGAGCTCGAAGCTGAGGCGATCAAAGGTCTGAAGCAAGCGATCGCTCGTGTTGGCTGCGAAGCCGACCCGCAACTCGTTCAGCACTTGGACGAGCTGGCTCGCAAGCTGTGTTCGCGCCGCGAACACGAACATTAAGCTCTACACGCCATGGAGCTAGTTCTCGTCCGGCACGCGCTGCCCGAACGCATCGTCAAAGAAGGAAGTGCAGCGGATCCACCACTTACCGATCTCGGACGCCGCCAAGCCGAGGCGGCGGCGAAGTGGCTCTCGGTCGAGAAGTTCGACGCCTTGTACTCCAGTCCCATGCAGCGAGCGAGAGAGACCGCCGACCCTTTGGCTTCGCTTCTTGGTCTTGAAATTCGCCTAGAGGACGGCATCGCCGAATACGACCGTCAGTCAGAGGTGTACATCCCGATCGAAGAGGTCAAGCGCAGCGACGACCCCGAGTTGCAAGCGCACTGGCGCGCTCTGGCTGAGGATCGCCTGGACGATCTTATCGAGGACGCACACACTTTCCGTCCGCGCGTTGCCGAAGCGATCGCGCGGATCATCGGCACCCATTCCGGTCAGCGGGTCGCGGCCGTTTGTCACGGCGGAGTCATCAATGTCGCGCTCGCCGAGGTCCTCGGGCTGCAGCGGAGCCTGTGGTTCGAGCCGGCCTACGCATCGATCCATCGCGTCGTGGCAGCGCGTTCGGGGATCCGCAGCATCGCGAGCATCAACGAGACCGGGCACCTCCGCGGCATCGAATAAGAGGCGCAAACCAGCCCTACCAGCGGCAATGCAGAAGGTAGTTGACGCCAACCTGTGGGAATGCTGGTATCAGCGGTCCGGCGCACCGTACAAAGGGGTGGGAAGCCCATGGCCGTCGAGACGCTTGATCGTCCTTCACCTATAGGACCGATCCTTCCCGCGTGGACCAGGCCGCTGCGTCCGGCGGCACCAATCGTATTCGCTGCGAACCGCGACTGCCGTCGCGTTCGACCTCGCTATGCGCTCGCATCCGGTAGGCATCGCGGGCGCGATCTCGGTCGCGCTGCTGGCATGCACGGTTTTGGCCACCGGTGAGGTGAACAACAGACAGAGTCAAGCGCTTCTCCTCCTTGGCGTCACGATGGGGGCGTGGCTCTCAGTACGTGCAACGCCCTGGCTCGCGCCGCTCAACGTCCTTGCAGCGTCGGCAAGCTTGGTAGCTGCCGCGTCGCTGGCCCGTGCCGGCAGCGTTTTCGACTTCTCGGCTCCCAGAACTGTTATTCGCGTGGTCCACGCCGCCATGAACGGCATCCTCGGACCCGGCTATCTGGTGCGCGGACGCATCACCCGTATGGCGCCGGTGATTCGAGGTGTTGTCATCGCCGCGCCGCTGGCGATTGTGGTCGGCCTTCTGTTTGCCGCCGGCGACGCGGTCTTTGCGTCGGCATTCAAGTTCGACGCAACCGACTACGTCGTGCATGCCGTCCTGTTGCTGATCGGGGTGTGGGGTGCAGCCGGGCTCGCACGCGTGGCTGCAACACCGTCGATCGACGATCCGGATGTGACCATGCCGATGCTCGGTCGCATCGAGTGGACGATCGTTCTGGTTGCTTTGAACGTGCTCTTCCTCGGGTTCGTTGCCGCTCGCATCGTCGCTGCGACCCACGGCGGCGAGCGCGTACTGTCCACGGCCGGCCTGAGCTATGCGGAGTACGCGCGTTCGGGCTTCTTCGAGCTCTTGTGGGCGGCGGCGATCACGCTGGCTGCCCTGATAGTCCTACGGGCAGTTGCCGACACGAAAGACGCGCGTTCGCGCTTCCTCTTCAAATTGCTGGCGGTGAGCACGGTTTTCCTGACCATGCTCGTAGTGGCGTCGGCTTTCCAGCGTCTAGTGCTGTACGAGCACGCCTTCGGTCTCTCGATGCTTCGTCTGTACAGCATGGCGTTCTGCGTGTGGCTCGTCATCGCCCTGGTTGCGCTTGCGCTGTGGATCGGCGGAGTCGGCGGTCACCGGCCTTGGTTCTGGGGTGTCGCAGCGATAAGCGCGGTCGCGCTCGTGCTGGCGCTCAACGTGCTCAATCCGGAAGCCTTCGTCGTCAAGCACAACGTGAACGCCGGGACGCAAACCTTCGACGTGGACTATGCAGCCGATCTCTCGGACGATGCAGTGCCGGCCCTGACCGAGATCGCGCGGCGTAGCGATGACGATGTCAAGGAAAACTTGACGAGGGCGGTTTGCTCCAACGACGACAGCGAGTTCGAACCCGAAGATGGGGTGGCCGGCTTCAATCTCGGCCGAGAGGCGGCTCGTGACGCCCGCGCGTCGTTCTGCCCCGCGCCGTAAACCCGGCCGGACGACGATCCGGTCTGCGACTCCATCCGACCTTCCTTTCCTGAAACTCATGTGGTTCGAGGCTGCGTTCTGGGATCCAACGATGTCGCGTCCGTCGATGGAGCAAGCGCTGGCGATCCCCGAGCTGGCCCGCTACATCCAGGAGTGGGGCCGACCGGGTGACGCGGCCGTCATCGCCAGCGACGACCGGCCGGTTGGTGCGGCCTGGTACCGCCTCTTCCGTTCCGACGACCGTGGCTACGGATTCGTGGACGAAAACACCCCAGAGCTCGGGATCGGGATCACACTTCTTCGTCGCGGAGAGGGCCTGGGCACACGGCTCCTTGATGCGCTGTGCGAGCGAGCGTCCTCTGATGGCTTCACAAGCATCAGTCTGTCCGTGGTCAAGAAGAACCCCTCGGTCCGCCTCTACGAGCGCGCCGGATTCGTCGTTATTGAAGGCGACGAGAACAGCTGGAAGATGGTCAAGCGCCTGGGGGCGTGAGCATAATCGCGTGATAGATTTCGCATTTCGAACAACGCTCGCCGCGGGGAGGTGGCAGGTTTGACGAGGGACGTCGCCGCCGAAGCTAAGAAGATCGACGAAGCGGTCGCCGGCAAGACCATCGCAACGTTCTTTCAGGACGCAACGAAGAAGTTCGCCGATGTCGAAGCACTGAAGTGGAAAGACGGCGAAGACTGGAAGTCGGCTACGTGGGCCGAGTACGGCGACCGTGTGCGCGACTTCGGCAAGGGCATGATCGCGCTGGGGTTGCAGCCCGGTGACTTCGTCAACCTGATCGGCGCGAACACCCCCGATTACGTGATATCGGATCTGGGCGTTCTGCACGCCGGCGGCGTCCCGGTCTCCCTTTACAACACCCTTGCGCCAGAGCAGATCTCGTACATCGTGAGCCACTGCGATGCCAAGTACGTCATCTGCGAGAACCGCAACTACCTCGAGCTGATCCTCAAGGTGCAAAGCGAGATCCCGAACATCCGCAAGGTCATCATGTGGGAAGGCGCGGACGAGTTCGCGGACAACGATTGGATCGTCTCCTACGACGACGTCATCGCCATGGGCCGCGAGGTCGACGATGCGGAGTACGAGAAGCGCTGGAATGCGATCGATCCCGAAGATCTAGTAACGCTCATCTACACATCCGGAACGACCGGACCCCCGAAGGGCGTTATGGTTTCGCACCGCAACGTGTGCTGGACCGTTACGTCGTTCCTTAACGTGATGCCTTTGGGCGCTGGGACCAAGCAGATCTCCTACCTGCCGATGGCGCACATCGCCGAGCGCATGATCGGACACTACGGTCCGCTGCAGATCGGATCGACGATCTACTTCTGCCCGGACGCCCGTCAGGTCGCGGCATACCTGCGCGACGTGAAGCCGACGTGGTTCTTCGCGGTTCCACGCATCTGGGAGAAGCTCTATCAAGGACTGCAGAATGCGCTCGATGGATCGCCCGACGACCAGAAGAAAGCTGCGTTGGATGCACTTGCCGTTCGTAAGCAAGTCGTCGAACTGGAGCACGCCGGCAAAGACCTTCCCGAAGACTTAAAGAAGAAGAACGAGGAAGCGCTGCCCGTCGTAGGTTTCATACGGACCCTGGTCGGTCTCGATGAGGTGGAGGTCGCCGGCACCGGCGCGGCTCCCATCGCGCCGGAGATCATCGAGTTCTTCTGGCAGCTCGGCGTCGAGCTCTACGAGGTGTACGGGCAGTCCGAGGACACGGGTCCGACGTCGTGGAATCGTCCGGGCATGGTCAAGATCGGTTCGGTCGGTCCGTCGATCCCCGGTGTCGAGGTGAAGTTGGCCGAGGACGGGGAACTGCTCGTCCGCGGCGGCAACGTCACGGAGGGCTACTACAAAGAACCCGAACTAACCGCAGAGACGTTCGACTCCGAAGGCTGGTTGCACTCCGGTGACGTTGCCGAGATCGACGACAAAGGATTCATCAAGATCGTCGACCGCAAGAAAGAGATCCTGATCACCGCCGGCGGCAAGAACGTGGCACCGTCCAACGTGGAGAACATGCTCAAGGGCCACCCGCTCGTCGGTCAGGCGTGCATGATCGCCGACAAGCGTCCGTACTCGACGGCTTTGCTGGCGCTTGATCCGGACGACGCCGCCGCGTGGGCAACGAAGAAGGGAAAGCCTACCGACGTTGCGTCGCTCTCACAGGACGAGGACGTGATCGCCAGCGTTCAGAAGCACATCGACGAGATGAACACCAAGCTTCACAACCAGGAGCAGATAAAGAAGTTCACGATCCTGCCCATGCCATGGTCGGTCGACTCGGGCGAGGTGACACCGACGCTCAAGATGAAGCGGAAGGTCGTCAACCAGAAGTTCACCGACGAGATCGAGCGGATGTACGCCTGAGCGTCGAGGACGCTCCGCCCGGACACGCCGACGAGAAAAAGATGCTGCTCGGCTGGCTCGAGCTGCATCGCGACATCATGGCCTTCAAGATCGAGGGCCTATCGGAACAGCAAGCGCGGTTTAAGCCGAGCCCGACGGCTAATTCCTTGCTGAACCTAATCGTCCACCTGACGGGCGTCGAGCGGAACTGGTTCCAAAGGATCGTCGCGGGAAATGAAGTGGACCGAGACCGCGACGCTGAATTCGGTGATCTTTCGACCACCGTTTCCGGGGCCGTCGAGGCATACCGCGCGGAATGCCTGAAGTCGAACAAGGTGATCGACGAAATTGCGCCGGTCGATGCGTGCAGTGGGGAACCGGGCTACAGCGTCCGGTGGGTGCTTCTCCACATGATCGAAGAGACGGCGCGGCACGCCGGTCACGCGGACATCACTCGCGAATTGATCGATGGCGCCGTCGGATGGAATCGCAAGGACCGCGGCTAGACCCGCTCGCTAGGCTTAGGCGCGCGGCGGGTAGCCCGATTGCCGTTCGCTTGGTGGTGCGGAACGCGGAACGTTAGCACCCGTCGGGCGATGCTCGGACGCATCACGCTCTCCGGCCGCGCTTTCATGTGCGCGACATCGTGGAAGGCTCGCGCCACTGCGGGATCGGCGGCGGCAGCAGCCTGAAGACGGTGCATGTACCGGTTGGCCATCCGGATCTTTGGGGTCCGCTTGCCGGCGATCTCTGGGAATCGGAAGTCGCCGCCCGCCGACATGTCCCAGGCACTATTCACGACCGGAGTCACCGCCCGGAAGAACCGCTTCCACAGCCCGTCGACGCCATCCTCGACGATACGGCGAAGTTCGAGCGCCTCGAGTGCAGCCACCGTCATGCCCTGGGCGTAGACCGGGTTGAAGCTAGTGATCGCGTCACCGAACACGAGGAATCTCTCCGGGACGCTGGACACCCGCTCGTAGCGACGGCGGCGGCTGGCCGGGAAGCGGAACGTTGCGCCCGGCCCAATCGGCTCGCGATCGCGGATCATGTCGTACAAGTCGGGCGCAGACAGCTTGGACGTGTGATCGATAAAGCCGGCGATGTCGCTGGGGATCGGTTCGCCGACGTAAGAGCCGATCGTCACCGTCCACGCGTTACCTTCCGCAGCCAAAGCGATCCCGAAGCGATGATCGGGCGGGTTCGGAACTAGCCCGACCATCACGCCACCATCGAGGTCGTCCGGCCTACGTGGGAACGTGAACGTCGCGTAGGAGATCCCTACACCGACCTCGTCGACTGCCGGCGCCGGATAGCCCAGCCCCTCCAGCCACGCCGGCGTCCGTGACCCTCGGCCCGTAGCGTCGACGACGAGTTCGGCCTCGATCGTCTCCTCGGAGCTGTCCCTCTTCGTACGCATGACCTGCACCCCGCGCACCCATCCGCCCTCGTGAACCAATCCGTGGACGGCGCACCCCTCGACGATCTCAACGTTTTCCATCGCTGCGACCCGTTCGCTCACGTATGACTCGAACAGCGGTCGGGACAGGCACAGGCCGGCGAAACCGGCCTCCGTCTCCACGAGCGTCCGACCGTCGAAGATCCAACGGGTACTCAGACCGACATCACCCGTAGGGACGGCACCTCGCTCGATGAGGTCCGACGTCAAGCCCTCGAACAGCTCTTCGTAGGCTTCGAGGCCTCTGGCCAGCAGGCCGTGGGCGTGCTTGCCCTGGGGGACGCCCCGTCGGGTGGCCGCCTTCCGTGGGAGGACGTCCCGCTCGATGATCGTGACGTGCTCGAAGCGATCGGCCAGGGCCCCGGCCGCGGCCAGCCCGCCCATGCTGGCACCCAGCACCACAGCATGACCACCGGTGTTCCCGTTCATCGTCCTACCTCCAGTGGCTCCATTGCCGCGAGGCGCTGGGGCACCCCGGCGTCGTGTGACGGGACCATCACCGTCGGGACGTCGGAGATGAAGCTGTGGATCCGCCGACTGGTCTCGCGGGCTAGCTTCGGGAAGAAGATGCCGAGACCGAGGAGGTTCCCGGCCGCTAAGTCCTCGCAGAACCAGTCCTGCCGGAGCATGTGGTCGGCGGTGAAGAACAGTCGCACGTCGTCGGTGCGGACGATCACGCCGACTTGTCCGATTGTGTGCCCGGGGAGGGGGACGATACGGACGGTGCCGTCCGCGGTCACGGCGTGGCTGTTTGGAAAGGGGCCGTAAGGCCCGTCGTCGAGATCGAAGAGTGTCGGACGGAAGCCCGCCGGCCAGAGCTCCGGTTCATAGCGGAGCTTTCCCATCCGCGTCGATGCGAATGCGTGCTCGGGACGGTGGACGAGCACCTCCGCGTTGGGGAAGTGCGCGAGGCCCCCGGCGTGGTCCCAGTCGAGATGCGTCATTACTACGGTGCGGACGTCGGTGGGATCCAGGCCCACCGCACGCATCCGCGGACCGATCTCCTCCTCGACCATCGGCCGCGGGACGAAGCGCCGCTGCACCCACGGCCGAGGCGACCGGAGCTTGGCCGTCATCCCAGTGTCGATAGCGATGGGGCCGTCTGGGTGCTCGACCACGAAGCTGTAGGCGGGAAACTCGAAGTCCCTTCGGGCGCGAAGTAGCGATCTCCAGCTGCTGCCGCGCATGAACGTCTGGTTGCCGATCAGACTGCCCGTTTGGAACACATGTACACGCATCCCGTCCACCTCCTGGCTCGCTGATGAGAGCAGCTTGATGCCGGGCGGGCGGATGCACACCGTGGAGCACCCCCTGGGATTTCCCGCCCCGACGGAGGGGCGAGGTGCTCTAGGTGCTCTAGGTGCTCAGGTGCTCGGGGAGCTCTCCGCGCGTGGAGATCCCGAGCTTGGCGAAAGCGTGTGTGAGGTGGCCCTCGACGGTCCGCTCCGTGACGAACAGCTCTTGGGCGATCTGCCGATTCGTCAGACCCTCGGCCGCCATCCGTGCCACCCGCAGCTCGCTCGGGGTGAGGGCATCGACGCCCGTGCGCGCGAACCGCCGCGGCCGGGCCCCCGCGGCGAGGAGCTCTTCCCGGGCTCGCTCGACTAGTGGCCGTGCGCCGCACCGGTGTGCGATCTCCATCCCCGCGTGCAGCGATTCACGCGCTTCCGTGCGTTTCCCCGACCGGCGGATGGCCGCTCCCAACTCGATGAGGGATCGCGCGTACTCGAGCCGAGCGCCCGACCCCTCCAGTAGCGAGACGCTCTCCCGAAAAAGCTCGATCGAGCGATCGGTGCAAAGGCCGAGCGTACGCTTGGCGACGCCGACCTCCCTCGGCGCGCCCCACCGCTTCGAGCGCTCGAGTTGCTCCGTCCCGTACTTGGCGGCTCGTTCCCGGTCGTCTCGCGCGAGGGCAACAAGCGCCAGACCGGTTAGGTGGTCGAAGATGGCCGGGACGGAGATGTCGCGGGCATCGTTGCGCCGCTCGAGTTCTTCGAAGTCGGCCGCCGCTTCTTCGATCCGCCGCTGTACAACACGAAGCTTTCCGCGCGCCTCGAGGAGGACGTTGTTGGGCGCGAAGCCGTCCGGTATATCGCCGCTCAAGCCACATTCGACGAGTGCGTCGTCAGCCTCCGTCACCTCGCCGAGCTCGAAGAGGGCCTCCACCAGCACGGCTAGCCCGTTGATCCAGCCTGAGAAAACCGTTGCGCGTCCCATGTCGACTGCCGTGCGAGCGTGCGCGACCGCCTCACGCAGGGCTCCCCGCCGGAGGTTGAGGGTCGAGCGGGCGAGGTTGGCACGTATCGAGCCGATGACCGACGGGTGTCGATCCAGCTCCTCGAACGCTTCGTTCACGAGCCGTTCGGCTCCCTCGAAGTCGCCCGAGACGATGAGCATGTGTGCGACCTGGCTCCAAGCGATGGCTCCCGACCTCAGCTCGGAGACGACGCCGGCGTCGAGGGCCCGGCGGCCGAGCTCGCTCACCTTCGCGGCGGGGCCGCCTCGTATCCCTGTCACGAGCGTCTTAGCGGCGAGGTAGTTGCGGGCGGCAGGCGATGTACCGAGCTTTTCGTCGAGGTCCTCGACGTGTCTTCGCTCCCCATCACGTGGTGGACCCAACGCCGACATGATCATGAGGTCGGCCCGGAGCACGAGCTCGCTATCGAAGTCGTCGGCTTCGTCGACCAGGTCTTCGATGATCCGCATCGCTTCAGGGAAACGCGCCAGGAGCGAGAGCGCCGCGGCACGTTCGCGGGCCATCGAGAATCGCAGGGAGGGATCGGCCGTGGCGCGTTGTGCCTCATCGAAGTGAACGCTGGCGGCCGCGGTTCTTCCGGCCAGGATCTCGGCGCGTCCCAGCTCGGCCAGGACCTCCGGACGCGCGGTCGGATCGGGAGGCTCCTGGAGGGCACGCTCTAGATACGAAACGGCGTGGACATCAGCTCCGCGCGTCAGGGCCGTCCGTGCGGCATCGCGCAACACCTCGACTGACTCCGGATCACCGCACGGGTCGGATACGAGCAGATGCCCGGCTATACGGTCGGCCGGGAATCCCTCGTTTCTGAGAAGCTCTGCCGCGAGCGCATGCAGTCGACTCCGCTCCCCGGTCGGTATCTCCTGGTACACGGCCGAACGGACGATCGGATGGACGAACTCGATGGGGCGTCCGGGCGAGATGATCCCGGCGGCGGCGAGATCGTCGAGCACCAGCGCCACCTGCTCCTGTGTAACGCCGGCCGCGCGCGCGAGCCGCGGCACCGCTGCATCGGCATCGAGGACGGCAACCACCCGGGCGATGCTCGCGGCTTCCGCTGAAAGTCGCTGGACTCTGGTGCTCACCGAGCGCACGACCGTCCGGGGACCGAGGTGATCGATCGATGCGGCAGAGTCCGCGATCGGGTCGAGTTCTCGCTCTCCGATCTCCCGGATGAGCTCCCGCAATAGGAACGGTGTGCCTCCCGTGGCGCGCACGCACGCGTCGACGAAGGCTGGGTCGGGTTCGCGGCCGAGCCCGTCGGCGAGCAGACTCGCCGTGGCGCTGTGGGTCAGTGGCGGCGGTGAGATGGCGATCGTTTGCGGATCGGCCATCAGCCCCGTCAGTGCATCGTCGGTGACCGACTCGGCCGGACGCGTGGCGATCAGCACCGCGATCGGAAGGCCTTCGAGGCGCTGGGCGAGGTAGGCGAGGAACCTCAGCGATTCGGTGTCCACCCAATGCGCATCGTCCACCGCTAGCAAAAGGGGCCGCGAACGCGAGAGATTGGCGCAGAGCCAATACAGCCCGTGCAATATCTCGAAGGACCTTTCGGCTGCAGAACCTTCAGAGGTGCTGGAAAGCTCGAACAGAGGCCTGGCCAGGGCCGCGGTGCCGGAGAAGAGTTCGCCGTGCTCCATTTGATGAGCACCGATGACCCAAGGCTCGAGCAGCTGGCGGACGACCCCAAAGGCGAACCCTCGCTCGAGTTCAGATCCTCGACCTGAGGCCACCGCCATGCCACGACCGTCCGCGTGTTCGAGCGACACATGGACGAGCGCTGTCTTCCCGATGCCGGCGGGACCTTCGATAAGAACGAGCGTCCCCTTCGCGTCGCCGGCCGCGTCGAGAGAGTCATCGATCCGGCCGATCTCAGCGCTGCGTTCGAGTAGTTGGGTCGTGCCGGAACCTGGCGCCCTAGTGCTCAAGACGCTGACACGATAATCCTCACGCGATCCGCCTGACGCATCCGGTCATTCGGTGGATCGGGCGACTGCGCAGGGTCCCGTTGATACATCCGCCCTCTGACTGATCTGCGGCGCCAATAGTCGCGCCGCGCGGGTCGCTTAGGAGGGGCTAGGCCAGCACGGCTTTGAGCTTGTCGTACTCCGGAAACCAACCGGACTTGTGCTTGGAGTGCACCATCTTGCCGTCTACCTCGACGTCGAAGATCCCGTCCGCGGCAGGAACAAGTGTCAGGTCTTCGATGTCGTCCTCGAAATCGGAAAGAAGCTTGCCGACCAGTTCGAGAGCCTGATCGGTATAGCCGCAGTCGTAGCAGTACGTGATCTTGATGCGCATGTGCTAGTCACAGTACATGGGTGACTATGTCTGGCGGCCTCCGGACGACGTAGTCGAGCGCGCCAACGTCACGCGGTTGGCTAAGAAGCACGGACTCGGTTCTTACGCCGAACTCCTGAACCGGTCCCGTGAAGACATCGAATGGTTCTGGGACGCCGTGGTGACCGACCTCGGGATCGAGTTCGCGAAGTCTTACGACAAAGTTCTCGACGACTCGCGCGGGATCCAGTGGACGGAGTGGTTCGTTGGCGGCCGCGTGAACATCGCCGATGTCTGCGTGAAGCGTTGGAACCCAGAGTGGCCGGCTCTTGTGTGGGAAGGCGAAGAGGGCGATACGCGCAGGTTGACCTACGGCGACCTTCAAGACGAGGTGCGGCGGCTTGCTCGCGGACTTCGCAGTCTCGGTATCGGGAAGGGTGACGTCGTTGGTCTCTTCCTGCCGATGGTCCCGGAGGCAGTTGTGACGTTCATGGCCTGCTGCCACATCGGCGCGATCGTCGTTCCGATCTTTTCCGGCTTCGCTTCGTCCGCCGTTGCCGTCCGGCTGACGGATGCGAAAGCCAAGGCTCTGATCTGTGCCGACGGTTTCTCCCGAAGGGGTGCCGAGGTGCCGATGTTCGAGACAGCGAGCGATGCGGCGGACGCGTCGCTGACTGTCGAGCACATCGTCGTAGTCCCGAGGATGGGCCGTGAGGTCGCCCTTCGGTCCGGACGGGATCTGATGTGGAGTGAGGTATGTGAGCTGCGAGGGAGCTCGGACGACATAGAGGTCACGTCGTCAGAAGACCCGTTCATGATCGCGTACACGTCCGGAACGACCGGGAAACCCAAGGGATCGGTGCACGTTCACGGCGGCTTCCTCGTGAAGATCGCGAGCGAGGTTGCTTACCAAACCGATTACCGGCGCGGCGAAGTCCTCTTCTGGTTCACCGACCCGGGCTGGATCATGGGGCCGTGGCAGATCATCGGCACGCTCGCGCTCGGCGGAACGATCTTCCTATACGACGGCACCCCGGATTACCCGGCCCACGACCGCTTGTGGTCGATGGTCGAGCGGCACCGCATAAACATCCTCGGCGTGTCACCGACCTTGGTTCGCGCGCTTGCGCCTTTGGGCGACGAGCATGTAACGAAACACGATTTGTCGAGCTTGCGGATCCTCGGCTCGACAGGGGAGCCCTGGAACACCGAGCCGTACGTGTGGTTCCACAACGTCGTTGGCGGTGGGCGCTGTCCGGTCATCAACTTCTCCGGCGGAACAGAAGTGGGTGCTTGCTTCCTTTCACCCACACCGGTGATGCCGCTGAAAGCGTGCTCCCTCGGGGGCCCGGCACTCGGGATGGCCGTCGACGTTTTCGATCCGGACGGTAGCCCCGTTAGAGGTGGTGTGGGCGAGCTCGTTTGCACCAAGCCTTGGCCCGGAATGACGCGCGGGATCTGGGGCGACCCCGAGCGCTACATCGCCACGTACTGGTCGCGCTGGCCGAATGTGTGGGTACACGGCGACTGGGCGTCGATCGACTCCGACGGCGACTGGTATCTGCACGGACGTTCGGACGACACGCTCAATGTGGCGGGTAAGAGGGTTGGCCCGGCGGAGATCGAGTCGGTGCTCGTATCGCATCGAAGCGTTGTAGAAGCCGCGGTGATCGGTGTTCCCCACGACGTGAAGGGCGAGGAGATCTGGTGCTTCGTCGTCGTGGGGGCCGGTATCGAAACCGACGATGAGCTCCGCAGCGAGCTCTCGGCTCTGATCGATCACGACGTGGGGAAGGCTTTTCGTCCCGGAGCTATTCGTTTCGTTACGCAACTTCCCAAAACGCGGAACGCGAAGGTGCTGCGCCGTGCGGTGCGGGCGGCCGCCCTCGGCCAGGATCCCGGCGATCTATCGAGCCTCGAGAATCCGGCCTCCCTCGAAGAGATCGCGGCAAGCGGGTAGGTAAGAGGATGAAGATGGAATTCCGAGTCACGCATCCCGAGAAGGTCCTCTACCCGAGAGATGGCTACACCAAGGCCGACGTCGTCGGCTACTACGTCGAGGTCGCCGACGCGATGCTGCCGTATATGCGAAATCATCCGGTCGCGCTGCTGCGTTTCAACGATGGACTGGACGGCGAGCGGTTCTTCCACAAACGCACGCCGAAGTACTTTCCGGAGTACATCGAGCGCGTTCAGCTGACCATCAGCGACGAGAAAGTGAACTATTCGGTGATCAACAACGTCGAAGCGCTCGCGTATGTTGCAAACCACAACTCCATCGAGCTCCACCTGCTTACAGTGCGCTCCGACGATCTTTGGCATCCCGACCGGATGGTGTTCGACCTCGATCCGTCCACCGATGACTTCGAACAGGTTCGAGAAGCGACGCGATGGCTTCGAGAACTTCTGGGCGAGCTCGGCCTCGTGGGTTTCGTGATGACCAGCGGCTCGCGCGGTCTGCACACCTGGGTTCCGTTGGATCGCAAAGCCAACGTGGAGGAAACTCACGCCTTCGTGAACGATGTCGCGCGTGTGCTGGTCGAACGCTATCCCGACATTCTCACGACGGAGTTCTCAAAAGCCGATCGCGGAGACCGGATCTACTTCGACGTTGCGCGCAACGCTCCCGGGCAGCACGCGGTTGCTCCGTACTCGCTTCGCGCTAGGGACGGTGCGCCGGTGGCGATGCCGATCACCTGGGACGAGCTTGAGGACAAGAAGGTCACGCCTCAACGGTGGAACATCAAGAACGTTGCCGAACGGATCGGTAGCGATCCATGGGCCGGTATGCACGCGAAGAAGGCCAAGTCCCTGACGACCGCTCGGAAAAAGCTCGACAAGCTGCTGCCGGCATCGGATTGAGCTAAGCGCTTCAGGCTCTGTAGTGTTCGTTGGTCCATCTGACACAAGGAGTGGCACATGCCTGCGATCTCGTCCGACCTGGTTGGCCTGAAGGGTGATCCCGTCCCTTACTCATGGGACTCGAAGGACGTCATGCTCTACAACTTCGGCGTAGGGGCTCGTCCCTACGACGACCTCGACTTCCTGTTCGAGGGCAAGGGTCCGAAGGTTCTGCCGACATTCGCCGTTATCGGCGGCATGGCCGGCATGGGCGTCATGGGACAGATAGAAGGCATCAATCCGATGCTGATCCTGCACGGCTCGGAGTCGATCACTTTGCACCGCGAGCTCCCGCCGGACGCAAAAGTCACATTGCAGGGTGAACTGACCGAGATCTGGGACAAAGGCCAGGCGGCCGTCATCGGCATCGAGACGACGGCATCCGACGACAAGGGTCCGCTGTTCACGGCGAAGGCGAGCATCTTTGCGCGCGGCGCCGGCGGATTCGGCGGCGAGCGCGGTCCTTCGGCCAAGGGATTCAACGAGCCACCGGAGCGTGAGCCCGACCATGTGATTTCAGAGGAGACTCGCTTTGAGCAAGCGGCGGTCTACCGCTTGTCCGGCGACCGCAACCCGTTGCACATCGATCCCGAGTTCGCGAAGGTCGGCGGCTTCGAAACGCCGATTCTCCACGGACTCTGCACATATGGGTTCGTTGGCCGAGCGATCTTGAAGGCCGTTTGTAGCAACGACCCGGCTAATTTCAAGTCATTCGACGCGCGCTTCGCCGACGTCGTCTATCCCGGTGACACCATCACCACGAAGCTTTGGGTGGACGGCAAAGAGGCGATCGTGCAGGCCGAGACGCAGAGGGGGAACGTGGTCATCGCGAACGCCAAGGCAACGTTCGCCTAGTTACAGCTCGATACCGAGCAGGGAGCCGAGCACTCGTCCGATCCCGAACGAGATCACGGCGACTCCGAGACCCAGCGCAAGCATGATTCCGAAGCGCCGACGGAAGGACGCTCCTTGCATCACCGATGAATAGAACGAGAACGCCGCGATGATCACGACCGCCGACGCCCACGAGATCACCAGAGCAATACGGCGGTCGGAAAGAATGAAGAAGGGCAGGACGAGCCCGACGACGACCACGATGTACGCGATCCCGGTGTAGGCCGCGGCTTTCCCGGGCTTTAGTTCGGACTCCTCGCCGATCTCAACGGACAAGAAGTTCGACGCCGCCATCGACATCGACGCGGCCACACCGACGACGAGGGCCGCGAATCCGACGAGCTTCGGGTCCGAGATGGAAGAAGCCAGTCCGGTCAATCCACCGGTCAGCTCGACGAGCGCATCGTTTAAGCCGAGGACGGCGGCGCCGAGGTACTCGCGGCGCTCATCGGTGACCCCCTTCTCCAGGGCCTGCTCGTGCTCTTCTTCTTCGCGAAGCATCCGCTCGACTCCCATGCGTTGATCGGAGTCGAGCGAGTCCTCTGCCAGCAACCGGCGGTAAGTCTCGATGGCCTTTTCTTCGCCGCGTTCGAGCCAACGGATGGTGAAGGCCGGTCCGAGGACTCGGCTGGCGGTTAAGAGCACGAGATGCTTCAGACGCGAGGGACGAAGTCGATCCTGGGATTGGTGGCAAACGTTCAGCCAGAACTTGACGTGACCGAGCTCCTGTTGCGCGAGCTCGTTGAGCATCCGGCTCTGCTCCTCATGGGCTGCGCGTGCCGCCATCGCTGAGTAGATCCGGTATGCGAAGAGCTCTTCTGTGGCCTGCTCGTGGGCAATGTCGGCTAGTTCGACCACGGGCAAGTCTTTCACGTTCCTCCGGTACCCCGGCCGGATGTGATAGATGCTTACGCGTGAACACAGACCTTTTACTCAAGGATGCCGAGCAGACGCTCGTAGCAGTAAATGAACGTTTCGGGTGGCAGGGCGACGAGGACGATCAGGCGTGGGACATCCTCGCTCACGTTCTCGGACGACAGCCCGACCCGGACGAGGACCTGCCTCTCGATGTCGCGTACAAGTTCGACGACCTCGTAAAGAGGCGCAGCACCGGCGAACCTATGGCCTTCATCTTGGGCTGGGTCGACTTCCTCGACTTCAAGATGAACATCGAGCCCGGTGCGTTCATCCCGCGGCTCACCAGCGAGTTCCTGGCCAGGCAGGCGATCCGGCGCATCCGCAAGCGCACGCGGCCCGTGCACGTCGATCTCGCTTGCGGCATCGGGCCGGTCGCCATCGGCTCTGCGCGCAAGGTTCCCCATGCCGAGGTTTACGGAGTGGACATCTCCCGCCAAGCCGTTCGGCAGGCACAAGCGAACGCACTGAAGCTCGGTGCTCCGAATGCGAAGTTCTTCAAGGGGGACATGTTCGCGCCTCTGCCCGATCAGATCCGCGGACGCGTGGATGTCATTTCGATCCATCCGCCGTACGTGCCGAAGGACGAGGTCGACGACCTTCCCGAGGAGATCAAACAGTACGAACCGTCGCACACGCTGACCGATACCTCGATCGATGGTCTCGGTCTAACGCGCCGAGTGATCGACGAGGGACGTCAGTGGCTCGGGCCCAACGGCTGGGTTCTGATCGAGATCGTTCCATCGGAATCCAACGTAGTTCGCAAGATGTTCCGGACGCACGGCTACGAGGAAGTGCGCAGCACACATGGTGAGCTCAAATTGACACGCGTGATCTGCGGGAAGCTGCCCAACAAGTAGGAACGGCCATAACCTCGGACATCAGCGCCGACGCCGTCATCATCGGTGCCGGACACAACGGTCTGGTCGCTGCCGCGTACTTGGCGCGCGCCGGCCTTCGAGTGGTCGTCTTCGAACGCCGTGACGTGGTCGGCGGCGCGGCGGTGACGGAGGAGCTCGCTCCAGGCTTCCGTGTTTCGACGGCCAGCTATGCGTTGTCGTTGCTTCGTCCCGACATCTACTCGGACTTGGAGCTTGTGCGTCACGGATTGCAGGCGGTACCCAAGGATCCGCAGATGTTCGTTCCCTTGCCGGACGGTCGCCACTACTTCGTTTGGCGCGACTCCGAGCGCACGCGTGATGAGCTGGATCGGATCCATCGAGGCGACGGCGAGGCGTACCTGCAATGGTCGGCGTTCTGGAAGGACGCCGTTCGAATCTTTCGTCCTGCTCTGGAGTCTTTGGAGGCGGTCGACATCGAGCGCTACCTGCACTCGCTCGGCCGGGACGACCTCTATCGCCGGATCGTGCAGGGAAGCGCCGCAGATCTTGTCGAGCGGTTCTTCGCGTCCCCAGAGGTGCAAGGGGCGTTCGCTTCGCAAGGGATAGTCGGTACCTACAAAAGCGTCCGCGAGCCGGGCACCGCCTGGGTCATGGCCAAGCATTCCCTCGGCGGCGACATCTACGGATCATCGGGTACGTGGGGGTACGCGATCGGTGGAATGGGTGCGGTGTCCGGAGCCATAGTTGCGGCTGCGAAGGAGTCGGGAGCCGAGATCCATTGCGCCAGTGCTGTTGAGGAAGTTTTGGTCGTGGACGGACGAGCTGTCGGCGTTCGCTTGAAAGAGGGCAAGACCGTAACGGCGGGGGCCGTCCTGTCGGGAGCCGACCCCAAGGCGACATTTATCGGTCTATGTCCGGCCGACGCGATCGACGAGACATTCAAAGCGCGGGTCAATTCTTGGAAGACGCCGGGCTGTGTGCTCAAGGTGAACTTCGCGCTGAGCGAATTGCCCGACTTCGTCGCTGCTCCCGGTCCGGGACCTCAGCACCGGGGGACCGTTGAGATCGCGCCTTCTCTGGACTACCTGCACGACGCGTTCGACGACGCGGCCGGGGGCAGTCCGTCGAAGCATCCGTGGATGGAGCTGTTCGTTGCGTCGGCCGTCGATCCGTCACTTGTCGACGGAGAAGGTCATGTGGTTTCTGCCTTCACCCAGTACGTGCCACCGGGCGCTCTTGATTGGGACGCAACCCGTGAAGTCGCCTTGAAGAACGTGATCGACACGATCACCGCCTATGCACCGAATTTTGGGGACGCGATCATCGCGAGCGAAGCGCTCGGCCCGCCCGATCTGGAGCAAAGGTTCGGATTGCCGGGCGGCAACATCTTTCACGGCGAGATCACTCCGGACCAGTCATTCGACAAGCGGTTCGATTACCGCACGCCCATCGAGGGCCTCTACCTTTGTGGTTCGGGAGCGCGTCCCGGCGGATGCGTTATGGGTGCACCGGGACGCAACGCCGCTCGCGCAGTGCTGGCCGACTTGGGGAGGTAGGACATGTGCTACGAGACGACATCACGCCCGCCCTATCCACCGATCACCGGAGGTGCCGCGACCGGTGAATCACTGACGCTCAAGGCATCGGACGGCAACGATTTCGCTGCCTTCTGCGCAAGGAAAGAAGACGCGGGCGGACCCGGCATAGTGATCCTTCCGGACGTTCGCGGGCTTCACGCTTTCTATGAAGATCTGGCGCTGCGCTTCGCCGAGGCCGGCGTGCACGCGACGGCGTTCGACTACTTCGGCCGGACGGCCGGCGTTGCGCGCCGGGAGGACGATTTCGATTTCTGGCCCGAAGTCATGAAGACGAAGCCCGACACGGTTGCTCTTGATGTTGCTGCCACCGTCGAGCATCTAGGCTCCGACGCCGGTGGCGCGGCGGATTCGATCTTCACGGTTGGTTTCTGCTTCGGCGGCGGCAACTCTTTCAACCAGGCAGCGCGAGGTCACGGCTCTGGCCGGCGTGATCGGTTTCTACGGCCGGGTCGTACCGCGGGACGAGAACGATAAGGACGCCCCGATCGAAAAGGTCGACCGATTCGAATGCCCCGTGCTGGGATTGTTCGGCGGCACCGATCAGATGATCACGGCCGAAGGCATCCAAGCCTTTGGTAAAGCTCTGGGCGCTGTCGGCGTGGCCAACGAGCTGAAGATCTACGAGGGGGCTCCGCACTCGTTCTTCGACCGAGCCTTTGATCAGTTCAAGGCCGACTGCGACGACGCTTGGACGCGCATCCTGGGATTCATCGAATCCAACTCCGGGTAGTTCGTAAGTCGATGCGGTCCTTCCTGATCGCGGGCGAACGAGTATCCGGGACACAGTCTCGCGAGGTTCACAGTCCCTTCAATGGCTCGGTTGTTGACGAGGTTGGCATCGCTTCATGGGACGACGTCAATCGAGCGCTCGCCGCCGCGACGATCGCTTTCGGTTCGACCCGGAAGCAGAGTGCATTTGACCGCTCCAAGGTGTTGCTCGCCGCCGCCGGCGCCATACGGATGAGGGCCGAGGAGCTGACGCGGCTGATCGTTGCCGAAGGCGGAAAGCCCTACAAGAGCGCGAAGGTCGAAGTGGCGCGCGCTGCGTCAACCCTGACGTGGGCTGGTGAAGAAGCCAAAAGGTTCACCGGTGAGCTGATACGGCTGGACACCGAGGAGGCTGCTCGCGGCCGCTTGGGTTTGGTGCGACGGTTCCCGCTGGGTGTCGTGCTCGGCATCGCGCCGTTCAACTTTCCGCTGAACCTGGTGTGCCACAAGGTCGGACCTGCGCTCGCTGCCGGCAACTCGATCGTCGTGAAGCCGGCGAGCGCGACACCTCTCTCCGCGATCGCTCTCGGCGAGATCCTCGTGGAGGCAGGAGCGGGAGAAGCGATATCAGTACTCACTTGCTCGCCGGACGACGCCGAGCGAGCGGCGCAGGACGATCGGGTCGCGAAGATCTCCTTCACGGGATCGACGGAAGTCGGTTGGAAGCTCAAGTCACTTGTCCCCCGTAAGAAGGTCACCTTGGAGCTGGGAGGCAACGCGGCGGTGATCGTCGACGAGGGCGCCGATTTGGATCACGCTGCCGAACGTGTCGCGTACGGCGGCTTCTATCAAGCTGGACAGTCGTGCATCTCCGTTCAGCGTGTTCTCGTTCACGAGAAGATCTCCGACGCGTTTCGCGACAAGCTCGTTCCGCGAGTGGAAGCGTTGGTCGTAGGCGACCCGGCGGATGAGGACACTGATGTTGGGCCGCTCATCGACAAGGGCGCTCTGGATCGTGTGGAGGCGTGGGTAAAGGAAGCCATCGATGCCGGTGCTCATGCTCTGTGCGGCGCGAGGCGCGAGGATCCCTGCTATCTGCCGACGGTGCTAACCGACATCCGGCCGGATATGAAGGTGTCGTGTAACGAGATCTTCGGGCCGGTCGTCACGATGCAAACATTCTCGACCTTTGACCAGGCCTTGGAGATGGCCAACGACACCGACTACGGGCTGCAGGGGGGAGTTTTCACCAACGACGTCGAGAAAGTGTTCCGCGCGCACAGCGAGTGGCGGGTGGGCGGAGTGATCCACAACGACGTATCCGCCTTCCGGGCCGACCAGATGCCGTACGGCGGGGTGAAGGATTCGGGTTACGGACGCGAAGGATTGCGCTACGCGATGGAGGAGATGTCCGAGACGCGGATCCTCGTCCTGTCCGGACTGGATCTCTAAGACTTGACGAGCCGGGGGCGCCGCGGCGGAAGGTCCACGTTCGGCGCGAGCGCCTTGTACAGCAACTGCTTGGCTCCCTCGACGAGCCGCTCCAGATTGTCCGGTTCGGAGTAACAGAGACACGCGGCGATGTTGTCGCGGATCGCGGCGGTCATCAGTCGAGCGGTCATCTCCGGATCCTCGGTGTGGACGAGTCCGTACTCGGCTCCCGTGTTGAAGGCGCTCGTTATCAGCGCGAGGTAGTCACGCTCGAGTTCCAGGGCCTCGCGAACGAGATCTGGACTCGGGCTTTGTCGCACGACGACCTCGACGGCGTCGCGATGTTGGGTGTGGTAGTCGACGACGGCGTGGAAGATGTCGTCGATGATGTCGCGATAGTCGACGGGCTTACCCGCCTCGAGCTGTTCGATCGCGTCCGCGACGATCGTTGCGACGGCATCGGTGAGTCCGGCCATGAAGTCGCGCTTGAGCGCGAGCAACAGGTGCTCCTTGGACTGGAAGTAGAGATAGATCGTGCCCTTGGCCACGCCGGCCGATTGGGCGACCTCGTCCATCGTCGTTTCGTGGAAGCCCTTGGAGCTGAACAGGTTCAGGGCGGCTTCCATGATCTCGGCACGGCGTTGCTCGCTGGGCTTGACCACCCGGCGCTTCAATACGGACGAAACGGCGTCCCGTACCGACTCCACTTGCACCCCTAAAGGAAGTGAACTGACCTGAAGTCAGATCGTAGCACCCCGTTCTCGAATGCACAAGGACGGGTAAACGCCCTGTTCAGAGAGCTTTGGTGAGATTGTGGCTGGAGTGACGATAACCCCCTTGACAATGACTGTCGGTCGGTCATACTAATGACTGACCGTTAGTCATCGGACCGAGAGGAGGCCGAGATGACCACACGGGCAAGCAGGAATGGGTTGCACGTCCCCGCATCACGGGTTGGACGGGTACTCCCCAAACAGCTGGTGGTGGAGCCGGCCACGCTGGACATAGGTGGCCCGATCAAAGAACGCATGGCTCCCGACAAGACGCTTCGCTACAGCGCGGAGTGGTCGCAAGGCCGGGCCCGAGGCCAGGCCCGCATCGAGATCCGACCGACATCCAAAGTCAGCACAGACATCGTCGTTGAGCTATCGCACGCGAGCGGCGCGTGGGCGCTGGCCTGGGGCAAGCCCCGGCGCCACCGCTTGGCCGCGCTTTTCGCCAACGCTCTCGCGTATCACGTCGAGACGCGCGATGGCGAAGAGGCGCACGCGTTCGACGTCAGAAGGACAACGCCGGAGCTCGTGAGAGCTCGCAGCGCTTAGATCCCCCTCCCCGCAACGAAAGAAGAGGCGCCTCCCCGGCGCCTCTTCTTCTTTTCCTAGAGGTTTCCGACCTCGGCCTCGAAGTGTTTTTCCGCCCAGCGGAGCGCTTCCTCCCGCTTGGTCGGGATGTGCTGGCTCGGCCACAGGCCATCGTGCGGGGTGTAGTCCTTGAGGACTTCCTTGGCCACCGTCACCTTGTGGACTTCGGTCGGGCCATCGGCGATACCCATCGTTGGGGCGCCCATCCACATCTGCGAGAACGGCATCTCATTGGACACACCAAGGGCACCGTGCATATGCATCGCCGCGTGGACGGTGTCTATGAGGACCTTCGGTAGCCGCGCTTTGACCGCAGCGATGTCCTTGCGGACCTTCATGTAGTCCTTGTACTTGTCGATCTTCCAAGCGCTTTGCAGGACGAGGAGACGGAACATCTGGACGTCCGTCCACACATCGGCGATCTGCTCCTGCACGATCTGCTTGTTGGCAAGCAGCTCACCCTTGGTCTCGCGTGAGAGCACCCGCTCGCACATCATGTCGAGGCATCTGCGGAGCGTGGCGATCGAGCGCATGGCGTGGTGGATGCGTCCTCCGGACAGGCGCGTCTGCGCCGCGGCGAACGCCTTGCCTTCCTGGCCCAGCAGATTCTCTGCAGGGATGCGGACGTCCTCGTAACGGATGTAAGCGTGGTGTCCGCTTCCGAGTTTTTCGGTGCCGGTGCCGACGTTGCGCACCAGGTTCACGCCCGGCGTGTTGCGCGGCACGATGTACATCGAGGTGCCGTCGTAGGGGCTGACGTCGGGGTTCGACACCGCCATCACGAGAAGGATGTCTGCGCGGTCGCCGGCCGATGTGAACCACTTTTCACCGTTTAGGACCCATTCGTCGCCGACCCTCTCTGCGCGCGTCTTGAACATCGTGGGGTCGGCTCCTGCGTGCGGCTCGGTCATGGAGTACGCCGAGTAGATCTCGCCGGCGAGCAGCGGCTTGAGAAACTTTTCCTTTTGATCGTCGGTGCCGTAGTGAGCGATCGTCTCCGCGTTGCCGGAGTCTGGTGCCTGTGCGCCGAACATGCGCGGCGCCAGACCGGACCGGCCGAGGATCTCGTTCATCAGGCCGAGCTTCACCTGGCCGTAACCCTTGCCGCCGAGGTCTGGACCGAGGTGGCACGCCCACAGATCGTTGTCCTTGACCTTCTGCCTGTATTTATCGATCTGCGGACGGATCTTGTCCCGCGGGATGCCGCCGGCCCACATCGCGGTCTCGAACGGTTCGATCTCCTCGGTTACGAAGGTCTCGATCCAATCGAGCTTCTCCTGGAATTCGGGATCGGTTTCGAAGTCCCACGCCATGGCTGCCTCCCTCGCTGTAAAGCCACCCGGATGCGCCTTCGGCGCCCCCTCAAGGAATCCGGCTCCTAGCTTAGGGGACCGGCCGGGTCTCACCGCGGCCGGTGATGTTCAAGAGTTCGTTTGGGCCGAGGTCGATCAGGTCTTCGAGGATCGATCCGAGCTGTGTGCCGTCGATGGCGCCGATGAACTTGCCGACGAGCCGCCCTCGCTCGTCGAGGAACACGGTTTCCGGGACGCCGGTCACTCCATAGCGCTTCGCCGTTACTCCACGCGCGTCGCGGGCGCTGTCGTAGGGCACGTTGAACTCGTCCGCGAACTCCAGTGCGCTTTCGCGACCGTCGAGCATCGCGATGCCGAGAAAGGTGACCTGTTCGGAGTGCTCGCGTGCGGTGCTCGCAAGCACTCCGGCTTCGGCGCGGCAAGGTTCGCACCACGAGGCCCAGAAGTTGATGACGGCCGGTTTGCCTTTAAGGCCCGCCTTGTCGATCCGTTCGTCCGGTTCGTCCAGAGCGGGAAGCGAGAACGCGGGGGCGGCCCGACCGAGCTCTGCTTGCGGACGAGCTCGGAACAACCCCACACCGACCACTACGAAGAGCAGGACAACCGGTATGAGCCACAGCAACCGCCGCATGAAGCGCCGCCGCTAGACGCTTTCCGGGGCCTTGCCCCGGCGCAGACGAGCTGGCGACGCGACGTAATGATCGAGCCAGGGATGCACATCGGCCGCGCGGAGAAGCGGATCGCGACGGCGTATCCCGACGGTGGCGATCGCAGCGAGAGCCAGACCGATCATCATCAATCCCCACCATTCCTCGTCCCGCGGATCCCATTTGCCTGTGGGAACGGGGACAAGGCCGAGGGCTTCCGGTCTCGGAGGGGCGGCAAGCGTCGGGCCGGAGCTCCCGCCGCCGGCTGCCGTACCGAGCTGGATGGATCGGCCGCGCTCGAGCAGCGATCGGGAGTCTGCGTAGTGGTCTTGAGACTTCATGACAACGGACAGGAACGTGCCGGCCGGCGTCCTCCATGCAGTTATCAAGCAGTGCCCGGCCTGGTTTGTGAATCCGGTCTTCACGCCGATCGCTTCAGCCTGCTCGTCGATGAGTTTGTTGTGGTTGTCCAAAGTTAGTTTCTTGCCGTCCTTCCAGCCGATGTCGTGGTGGTTGGTATCGACGATCTTCGCCAGGACCGGATCCGCCAGAAGGTTCCGCGAAAAGATCGCCATATCCCATGCGGACGAGACATGTCCGATGTTGTCGAGCCCGTGCGGGTTGTGGAAGTTCGAATCGAAAGCGCCGAGGGCGCGAGCCTTCTCGTTCATCAGCCGCACGAAGTGGTCGTAGCCTCCCGGGTGGTGATCGGCCAGCGCTGCAGCCGCGTCGTTGGCGGATTCCAATAGAAGTCCGTAGAGCAGATCGCTCACCGTCAGCTTCATGTCGGGAGCGAGCCCGAGATCGCTTCCGTACGGCTCCAAAACGCGAACTGTTGTGGTGACGACTTCGTCCAATTCGTATTGATCACGGGCAACGAGAGCCGTCACGACCTTGGTGAGACTGGCCGGCGCAAGTGATGCATGCACATCGCGCGAGAAAAGGACGCGGTCGTTGTCCGACAGCGACACGAGGATCGCCGCGCTAGCGGTGATCGGAGCCGGACCCGTAGCAGGTGCCGTCGGCGCTTGTGCGAGAGCGCTCGGACTGGTGAGGAGTATCGCGATCAGAACGGAACCGAAAACGCGGCGCACAGACTTTGCTCTCAGAGATTTGTGCTGGTGCATGTGGCCGCTGCCGAGCTGCCTAAGCTCCGAGCGACGCCGTCTTCTGCGCGAGACCTTCAGCGAAGAGTTCGACGAGCTCGCGGATCTCCGCGGCAACGCGACGATAGGCAGCTTCTCGTTCACCGATGGGGTCATCGATGTCCGGCGATGCGACGCTATCGGCAACCTCCCGCGTCGCTGCCGCTGCCCGGAGCCACGACTCAGTGTCGACGTAGGGCGGCAGCAAGGGAAGCATTTCGAGGAAGCCCTTCATCGTGAAGGTTCGGTCAGCGACAGCGGGGAAGGCCCGGACCGTGTCACGGGCGTGCTCGCGCGACATACCGATGATCAAATCGGCCCAGTCGACCAGGGCTTCGTCCAGCTCCAGAGTTCTGTGGTCGTCGATCGAGACGCCGTAGTCGTTCATCACGCGCCGTCCTTCGATGGTGGCGGCGCGCCCCGTCCAGGCGTGTGTCCCCGTAGATCGCACGTCGATGTTCAGGCCGAGTCGCGCCGCGTCCGACCGCAAGAAACCCTCGGCAATCGGACTGCGGCACACGTTTCCGGTACACACGAACAGAATGTTCACCTGCGGGGGCCCCTTGCTTTGGGAGAGCAGTCTAGCATCGGGTTTATGCGCGGATCGATGAAACTCGAACAACTCGCACAGATCGCCGAGGTGCCCCTCGACGAGCTCGAGAGCTACCGCGCGGCCAAGCTCCTAGACCCCGACGGCGACGGAGAGCTGGACGAGCTGGACGTCCTTCGCTTGCGAATCCTCATGCACTACCGGAGCCTCGGTCACTCGCTGAAGGATCTGCAGAAAGCGATCAAAGCGTCGGCTCCGCTCATCTTGTACGCCGACCTGTTGTGGGGCATGTCGGAACAAGACATGGTCACGGCGGAGGAGGCAGCCAAACAGACCGGGCTCGAACTAGAAACGGTCGAGACGATCCTTACCGCTACCGGTCTCGGTACAACCATCCCTGCCGAAGATGTGAAGTTCCTCGAGGCCGTGACCGGCCTCGTCGAGGGCGGCATCCCGCTCAAGATGGTCCTCGATGTCGCGCGGGTGTACGGCGACACCCTCCGCCGGCTCGCACAGACCGAAGTGAAGATGATCCGCGATTACGTCACCGACACGGGCCGCTCATCCCTATTGAAGGATCGCGAGCAATCGCAGCGACTCGACGCGGTACAGCAACTGATCGGACCTATCCTCGAGCCCCTGCTTTTGACGATCCACCGCCGCCACCTGCTCCGCGCATCGGTCCAGGAGTCCATCGCCGATCTGGAAGCCGCCGAACGCGGCACGGAGCGCGACGACCTCGAAGCGACCATCACTTTCGTCGACCTCGCTTCGTTCACAGCTCTTGCACAGATCCACGGAGACGAAGTGGCGGCCAACATCCTGGACACATTCAACGAGCTCGTTCGCGGGCTGCTGGACGAGCACAAGGGAACGATGGTCAAGCAAATAGGCGACGCGTTCATGCTCGTTTTTTCCGAACCTTCCCTCGCGGTGCGCTTCGCCGTCGACCTCGACCGAGCGGCCGCACGGGAGCCGAACTTTCCGGCCATCAGGACGGGGATCCACTGCGGTCCGGTTCTATATCGAGTGGGCGACTATGTCGGCAACACCGTGAACTTGGCGGCCCGCATCGCGGCGATCGCTTCGGCGAACGAGATCCTTCTCACCGAGCCGGTGGCACATGCGGCGGCCGAGGTTGGCGTTCAAGTTGCCTTCGCCGGCGATCACGACGTTTCCGGCCTCGAGGAACCGGTCAAGCTCTGGCGTGTCGAGCGTGTATGGGGAGACCAAGCGCCCGACCGCGATCCGGTTTGCGGCATGGCCGTCGGCGACGACGCCGCGGCCCGGCTGCGGTACAACGGAGTCGTTCATGCGTTCTGCTCGCCGGCTTGTCTGCGCCGGTTCTTGGAGGATCCGGACAAGTACGTCGAGCAAGACCGATCGACGAAACCCGAACTCTAATTACCGGTCGGTAGCGCGGGCCCGCATGACACGCTGAGTGTCGTCTTTCTGTTCCAGCAGAAGTCGCCGCACCGGAGCAGGCACGTCTTTGGCTAGAAGCCCGTCCGTCCTATCGAGAACCCCTTGCTCGTAGACGTCCGGGTACATACCACCGACGAACGCCAAACCTAGATCGAGCTCGCGGCGTTCCCAGAACGGCAGCAGCTCGTCAAAGTATCTGTCGGCGTATCCCTCGAGCAGGTCTTCCTGGTACGGGATCTGGAAACCGCCGATGAGCGCGCGGATCAACGCCAAC
The DNA here is from genome assembly GCA_963766295.1 of uncultured Actinomycetes bacterium. GTDB lineage: Bacteria > Actinomycetota > JAICYB01 > JAICYB01 > JAICYB01 > JBBDRJ01. The sequence goes on from CAVXYW010000002.1 coordinate 188,496, forward strand.
GTCAGCTCGGAGTCCTGTGTGATCTGCTCCCAGGCTTCGGCCTTCGCTTCCGGTGTCGGACGCGCAGCGCGAGCCGAGGCGGCATGGCGCTCCCCTTGATCGGTCGGGTCACGCTCGAGCTCGGCAGCGATGAGCGTCTCGTCCGCATTGCCGGTCGCCGCCAGCGAAGAAACGATGCTCCAGCGAAGGTCGGTATCGATCTCCAATCCGTCGATGGAAGCTGATCCCTCGAGCAAGCCGTTGATCAACGCGATGTCGGCTTCGGCACGCGCCGCCCCGATAAACGCGCGGGCCCAAGCGAGTTGAAACCCCGACCCCCGCTCGGATGCATCCAGCCGCTTGTGAGCGGTGTCCGCAACCTTCGCTCTCGCGGCGTCACGATTGGACGGATCACCGTAGACGTTCACCGCCGCTCCGCAACGCGCAACGAGATCTTGGACCACTCCGATGTCGGTTTCGCCGGCGACGTTGTTCAGCACGATGTCGAGGTACTGACGTGCAGGCAGCTCGGCATCGCGAAGCATGTCCCAGACGGCGTTCCAACAAAGCGTTCGGGCCAGCGGGTCGGACAGATCGCTCAGCCGGTCGGTCAGGGTCTGCAACGAACGTTGGTCGAAACGGATCTTCGAGTAGGCCAGATCGAGATGGTTCGGAAGTATCAGATCGGGGACCATCTCGCCGACCAGTTCGGAGACGTCGGTGCGCTCGCCGACCACATCGAGCTCGATGGTCTTGCGGAGACTCAGTCCGGTTGATTCCGCATAGAACAAGCCCAAGGCCATCCGGTGCGAACGGAGCGTCGGATAGTCGGCGATCGCCGTCTGCTCGATAGCAACGTTCGAGAGGGTGTTCCCCTCGGTCCTGTAGTCGACGCGCACGGAGTTCACGCCGGCCGTCTCGAGCCATTCCTTGGACCATGAGTCGAGGTCGCGTCCGGACTCTTCCGCGAGTGGCTTCAGGAAGTCCGGGAGCTCCGTGTTCTTGTACGCGTGCTGCTTGAAGTACCGGCGAAGGCCTTTGAAGAATCCGTCTTGGCCGACCCACGCGACGAGCTGCTTGAGGACCGACGCGCCTTTGGCGTAGGTGATCCCGTCGAAGTTGAGGTGTGTGGCTTCGACGTCGGGAATGTCGGCCACGATCGGATGCGTCGTCGGCAGCTGGTCCTGACGCATTGCCCAAGTCTTTTCGTCCGAAGCGAACGAAACCCACGAGTTCTTGAAACGAGTTGCGCGTTCCTTGGCGAGATAGGCCATGTACGTAGCGAAGCTCTCGTTAAGCCACAGATCGTTCCACCATTTCATCGTCACGAGGTCGCCGAACCACATGTGCGACATTTCGTGAAGGATGACTTCGGCCCGCCGTTCGCGCTCGGCCTCGGTGACCTTCGAGCGAAAGATGAACCTCTCGGTGTAAGTGACGCATCCCAGGTTCTCCATCGCGCCGAACTTGTATTCGGGGCACATCACCTGGTCGTAGCTGTCGAGCATGTAGCGAAAGTCGAACATCTCGTGGAAGAAGTCGAAACCCTGCTTGGTGAACAGGAACAGCTCTTCGGGGTCGAGGTACTGCTTCAGCGATTGACGGCACCACCAAGCCAGCTCGATGCCGTCGTGCTTGTCGAATACTCCGTGGAACGGGCCGACGCAAAGCGCGGCTAGGTACGTCGACATCACAGGTGTTGCGTCGAAGACCCAGTGTCCTGCCTTTCCTTCCTCCGGACGCATCGTCGGCCTCATGTTGGAGATGACGACGCACTCCTCGGCAACCTCGACGTCGTAGGTGAAAGTGCCCTTGATATCGGGCTGGTCAAAGCAAGCGATCACCCTGTGCGCATCGAAAGGTTCGAACTGCGTGTACGCGTAAGCTCGTTTGTCGACGGGGTCCACGAATCGGTGAAGGCCGGTTCCAGTGCGCGAGTACTCGCAGGTCGCCTTGATGCGCAGCTCGTTGGCGGCTTGGAGGTTTTCGAGCTTGACCCGGCCCTCGGCGAAATCGGATTCCGTATGTTGGATCTCGCCGTTCAGCTCTATCTCGTGTACCTCAGCGGCGTCGATGTCGATGAACGTCGAGGCCCCGGGCTCGCTGCACCCGAACTTCACCGTCGTCTCCGACTCGAAGGTGACGTCACCCGCCCTGAGTCCGAGCTTCACGTCGTAGGCGACGTCGTCGGGAATAAGCCGCGCGCGCTCCTGCGCCTCCGTCCTGGTGAGGTTGTCGTGTCCGGCCGTCGTCATGTGCCAAGGCCCCCGCGCGTCATCCACTCCACGTCGAGGACTTTGTCGAGCTCGTCTTCGGGAAGGATCTTGTGCTCGAGCGCGACCTGGCGGATGGTTTTGCCCGTCTTCCTTGCTTCTTTAACGAGCTCGGCCACCTTTTCGTAGCCGATGATCGGGTTGAGTGCGGTCGAGATGATGTCGGTCGATTCGACGAGCGCACGTGCGCGCTCGGCGTCGGCCTCTATGCGATCGACGCATTTGTCGACGAGCGCGTTAGCCGTCGTCGTCATGAGGTGGATCGCTTCCAGCAGGTTCTTCGCTATCAGCGGCAACGCCACATTGAGCTCGAAGTTTCCCGTCGACGCAGCGAAGGTGATCGCCGCGTCGTTGCCGATGACCTGTCCGGCCACTTGAACGGCAACCTCGGGGATCACGGGGTTCACTTTGCCCGGCATGATCGAGGAGCCCGGCTGCAGATCCGGCAAACGGATCTCGGCGAGGCCTGCTCGGGGGCCGGAGTTCATCCACCGCAAGTCGTTGGCGATCTTCACGAGAGACACGGCCACCGTCTTGATGGCTCCGGACATCTCTACGGTGGCGTCCATGCCTCCCTGTGACGCGAAGTGGTCGGCTGTTTCTTTCAACTCGAGGCCGGTGGCAGCAGCGACTTTCGCGATCACTTCGCCGGCGAACTTGGGATCGGTGTTCAAGCCGGTGCCGACGGCTGTGCCGCCCAGCGCGAGCTCACCCAGCCTCGGCGCCGCCGCATTGATCCTGTCGATGCCGAGCTCGATCTGACGGGCGTATCCGCCGAACTCCTGTCCGAGCGTGACCGGGGTTGCGTCCATCAGATGCGTTCGGCCCGGTTTCACGATCGACGCGAACTCGCTTGCCTTCGCCGCGAGCGAGGAATGAAGGCGATCGAGGGCGGGAAGCAGGTCTTTCACAACGCCTTCGAGCGCCGCCACGTAGATCGTCGACGGGATTACGTCGTTGGACGACTGCCCGAAGTTCACGTGGTCGTTGGGGTGTACCGGCGACTTCGAAGCGAGCTCTGATCCCGCGGCGAGATTTGCGACGTTGGCGATGACTTCGTTCGCATTCGTGTTGGTCGATGTGCCCGAGCCGGTCTGGAAGATGTCGATTGGGAAGTGCTCGTCGAACTCACCTTCCGCGACGCGTTTGGCGGCCTCCGAGATGAGCGACGCGATCTTGGCGTCCAAGTGGCCGAGATCGGCATTGACCACCGCTGCGGCTCCCTTGATCAACGCAAGTGCACGGATGAATCGTGGAGGGAATGTCCGTCCCGAGATGGGGAAGTTCTCTACAGCCCTTTGAGTCGAAGCGCCCCAGTAAGCGCCGGCGGGCACCCGGACTTCTCCCATGGTGTCCTTCTCTATCCGAATGTCGTCCAAAGAGCCGCTCCTTTAGAGATAGCCGAGGAGCTTCATCCTCTCCTCGAGATCCTTATTCGGTTCTGCCGTTCCATCCGCGGCCGCGCCCAGTACATCCAGGTCCGGGACCCACTCGGCAGATGCAGCATCACTCATCGCGCCGCGCAGTTTCTCCAGCACCGCTGCGGGGGCATCGCCCGGCGGCCTCGGGTTTGTCTCCAGCGGATCGGCGATCAGGTCAAAGATCTTCTCCTCTTCGCCGAGCGTCCACAGCTTGAACCGGCCGTCCGTTGCGCATGTTCCCGGTTCTGTGAACCGACGTCGCCCGTACTCATCAGCGCCCCAATCATCAAAGTGCTTCATCCGCGGATCGTTCTTGTCGCCGCCGACGTCGTACTGTGCAACAGCCACGCCGGGTGGCTGTCGGTCATCGACCCAAGGATGTTCGTCAAGCCCCGCTGCTTCGGCGATCAGCTTGGGGAGCTGAGTCAGACTCATCAGGCCGTCACCGTCCTCGCTGACCCCAGGCCCTCTGAACAGAAGCGGCACACGGAGCAGGCGGTCATCCAGAGAAACCGCGTGACCGAAAAGATTACCTTCGCCAAAGTTCTCACCATGGTCCGAAGTGACTACCAACACCGTGTCGTCGAGCAATCCGGCGGTGTCGAGCCGATCGCACAGCTGACCCAACCAGTCATCCATCTGCTTAACCGACCTGTAGTAGAGCATCCGCATCCGGTCTAGCGATTCCTGCGGAGGAACATCACCAGTGGCACAGGCACGCCAGATCGCGACAAGGGTTTGGTACTTCCGGGCGTCTTCGCCAGCGCGGAAACGGCCGATCGGACCGAGTTTGTTGTAGGGCCTGGGTGGCAAGTAGGGCGAATGACATTCGACGAGGTTCACGAACCAGAAGAACGGTGGGCGCGCACTTGCTATCCAGCGTTGTACGACGTCGTCGACCATCGAAACGCCGTCGTCCACGCGAGCGAGGAAGCATTGGGCATGCCAGATGAGGCGGCTCAGCAGCCGGTCGTCGCTCATGCGTAACGAGCGCTCGTTCTCCAGATCCAACCACTCGTCGTAACCGGTCGCGAAGCCGAGCCTTTCCGAGACCCAGGGGTTGGCGCTGGCGCCAGCCGTCGCGTAACCCGCTTTGCGGAGGACCTCGGGCAGGAACCTTTCGCGATGACTTTCGAGGACGACCTTGCAGTTGCTCGAGTCACCCCCGGGCAGAAGAGATAGTCCCGCAGTTCGCGGCAGGAGGCCGGTCAGCATCGAAACGTGAGACGGCATCGTCCAGTTGCAGGGCGCGAACGCGTGACTGTACGCGACACCGCTGCTCGAGAGCTGAGCGAAGGTGGGTGTCTGCCCCGGTGGTGCTCCGTACGGCTCGAATGCGTCGGCGCGGGCCGTGTCGTACACGATGAAAATGACGTTTGGCAGATCTGGACGCGACGACATCGGCTAGAGACTAAGGCCGCAAGCCTTCGACAAATGGAACCTCGAACACCTTCTCGTGGGCTACTGGCCCGTGTCCGAAATAGCCTTCTTCCCCGAAGAGCTCACCGTGGTCGGACGTCACGATCAGCCAGGTATCTCGGGGTACGACGTCGAAGACCTTTTCAAATAGGCCGTCGACGTACTTCAGGACGTCGATCTGACGCCCGCGGAGCTCGCGGAGAGCTTCCTCGTCGAAGAAGGCCGGCTCGCCCGAGTCGTCGGTCTCCGAGTCGTCGTCGATCCTTTTCAAGACACCGTGCGCTCCGGAGATCCGTGGCCAGCTCGAAGGATCCTCGTCGGGCCGAGCATAGGGATAGTGCGTTTCACCGACGTTGAGGAGGTTGAAGCTCGGCTCGCCGTCGAGTTTCAACCGATCGATCATGGCCGCCATGTCGTTGTGCGTTGGCATCAATTCGTACGAGTCGAAGTCGTGATTGATCGGTGTGTGCTCGTTCAGCACGGGCATCGAAACCATCGCATTGGTTCGATAGCCGAGCGAGCGTTTCAGGAACGTGGGCAGGTAGATGGAAGGCAGGAGTTTGCGGAATTCGATCCCTTCAACACCCAGCCGCTCGCTGTACTTGAGGTAGTCGCGCTTGTAGTACTCGGACGCGTAAACGTTGGTCGGACTCGAGTGGGGGAGGAGTCCCATCATCATGTTGTAGTGGGAGGGTGCCGTCCACGAGGCATAGCTGAAGCGACGTTCCACAGTTCCGATCCGAGACAGGTTCTTCGGCTGGGCGGCGATCCACGAGTCGTACCGAAGGCTGTCGAGCACGATCAGGACGAGATGTCGTGCGCCCTCCGGGGGGACGGGGATCGCGGGTGTGTCCTCCGCATGCGAAGCGCGCCGACGACGTAGCACGTGCGCATTATCACACCGCCGACGGGCTCGATTTTCAGCGTGGCTAGACTGGGTCCGGAGTTTTGGGTAAAGGAGGAACGTGGCCGAGGCCGGAAGCTACGACGTCGTCGTGCTTGGTGGTGGTCCGGCCGGCTATGCCTTCGCGTTCCGCGCCGCTCTTCTGAACCAAAAGGTCGCCCTTGTCGAACGGGACAAGGTGGGCGGAACATGCCTGCATCGCGGTTGCATCCCCACCAAGGCCCTCCTGCACGCCGCCGACGCGATGGATGCCATAAAGGATGCGTCCTTAGTTGGAATCACCGTCGGCGAACCGACTTTCGACTGGGCCGAAGTGCAGAAGTCGAAGTCTGAGCCGATCAAGAAGCTTTACGCGGGACTTCAAAGTGTGGTGAAAGCGCGAAAGGTCGACCTGATCGAAGGCAACGGCACGCTCGGCGGACGCGGGACGATCGTGGTCGATACGAAACAGGGAGCCAAGGAGGTGTCGGCCCCCAACGTGGTGCTGGCACCCGGTTCCTTCGCTCGTTCGATACCGGGACTGGATCCCGACGGCGAGAGGATCATCACCTCGGACGAAGCATTGGTTTCCGACCGTTTCCCGCAGCGCATCGCGATCATCGGCGCGGGTGCGGTGGGCGTCGAGTTCGCGTCCATCTATCGATCGTTCGGCTCTGAGGTCACCGTCATCGAAGCTCTCGATCGCTTGATCCCGATGGAGGACGCCGATCTGTCCAAAGAGCTCGCCGCCAACTACAAGAGGCGCGGCATCACGACGCACGTCGCGGCGAAGGTCGAGGACGTCGACAAGTCGAACGACGGTGTGAAACTCACCGTGGCCAAGGGCAACAAGACCGAGATGATCGACGTCGACGTCGTGCTGGTTGCCGTCGGGCGCGGTCCGGCAACCGACGGTCTAGACCTTGAGAAGTGGAACGTTGTCTCGGATCGCGGGTTCATCGTCATCGACGGCGACAACAAAGCTGCGGACGGAGTCTGGGCGATCGGCGATGCCACGGCGGGGACACCGCAACTCGCTCACGTCGCTTTCGGTATGGGATTCGCAACGGCCGAGCGGATCGCCGGCGGCTCGCCCGTCCCGGTCGACTTCGAACGCGGCGTTCCGCGCGCGATCTACTGCGTCCCCGAAGTGGCTGCAGTCGGACTCACCGAGGCGCAAGCCAAGGAGCAGGGATACGACGTCCAAGTGACGAAGCATGCGTTCGCGGGTATCGCCAAGGCACAGATGATGCACAGGGCCCGGGGTTTCTCGAAGCTGGTCACGGAAAAAGGCGGATCGATCCTTGGGATGCACATGATCGGCCCCGGAGTTACAGAGCTTCTTGGTGAAGCGCTACTGACCGTCGGGTGGGAAGCAAGACCGGCAGAGGTAGCTGCGTTCGTGCACCCGCACCCAACGCTTTCGGAAGTCATCGGTGAAGCTGCACTCGAAGCAATCGGACGACCGCTACACGGTTAATCGGGGAGGGTTCGCGTTGGCCACGAAGGTCGAGATGCCGCAGATGGGCGAATCCGTTGTCGAGGGAACGATCCTCACGTGGCTAAAGAAGGAAGGCGACACCGTTGAGGTGGACGAGCCGCTGGTCGAGGTCTCGACGGACAAGGTCGACACAGAGATTCCCTCGCCCGTCGCCGGCACGCTCGTGAAGGTTCTCGTCGAAGAGGGCGACACCGTCGAAGTCGGCGCCGCGATCGCCGAGATCGACGAATCCGGGTCGGGAGCCGAACCGAAGGCCGAAGCAAAGGAAGAACCCGAGGCGGAGGCAAAGGAAGAAGCACACAAGGAATCGAAGGAAGAGGAACCAAAAGCAGAAGCTAAAGAAGAAGAACCCAAGGAAGAGGCCGATCCTGAGAAGAAAGAGCCCAAGGACGAAGAGCCCAAAGAAAAGAAGGACGAAGAACCGCCACCCGCCGAGGCTGCGGAAGACGCGCCCGCGCCCAAGACAACACCAAGACCCTCACCTCTGGAGTCACGTCCTGCTGCCACTGCGGCTCCCGCGACGGCTGCCGCTTCGTCCCAAGTCGTTTCGCCTTTGGTCCGTCGTTTGGCGCGCGAACACAACATCGACGTTGGGCAGCTCCGAGGTACCGGAGCCGGCGGACGCGTCACGCGTGACGACGTCCAGGCCTTCATAGAGCGCGGCCCGGCCGCACCGACCGATGGCCAAGCCGCGGCTCGGGTTGCGCCGCCTCCGACGCGCGAAGCGTCGGGGGAACGAACATCAGTCGAACCTCTGACGCACATCCGCAAGCGGATCGCCGAACACATGACGGCATCGTTGGCGACATCTGCGCGCGCGTGGAACGCGATCGAAGTCGACATGGAGAACGTCGAACGCGTTCGTTCCGTCGCGCGCGATGAGTTCAAGGCACGGGAAGGCTTCTCGTTGACCTACCTTCCCTTCATCTGCCGTGCCGTGTGCGACGCTTTGCACGCAGTGCCCGTCGCCAATGCGAGCATCTCGGACGACCTGACCGAAGCGACGTATCACAACTACGTGAACCTAGGCATCGCCGTGGCGACCGATTACGGACTTATCGTCCCTGTCATCAAGGGAGCCGAGGCCCTGAACGTCGTGGGACTTGCGCGAGCGATACGTGACCTCGGTGAAAGAGCGCGTGACAAGAAGCTCAATCCGGACGACGTCGGCGGTTCGACGTTCTCGATCACCAATCCGGGGCCGTTCGGTTCCTACCTTTCGGTACCCGTGATCAACCAGCCGAACGTCGCGATCCTCGGCACCGAGGTGGTCGAAAAGCGCGTAGCCGTGATCGACGACATGATCGCGATACGTCATCGCACGTTCTTGTCGATGTCGTGGGACCACCGGTTATTGGACGGCGCCGATGCCATGCGGTTCCTTCAGCGCCTAAAGGAGAACCTGGAGACGTGGGACTTCAGCCGCGAGATCTAGTCATCTCCAAACCGGGGCTCGTCGCCTACCAGGACGCCCTGCAACTTCAGACCGAGTTGCACGAGCAGCGTTCGAACTCAAGCGTCGCCGATACCCTCGTCCTGCTCGAGCACCCACACGTATTCACCATCGGCCGCCGGGGGAGCCGAGCAGAGGTTCTCTGGGACGACGATGTTCTGACCGCGCGTTCCGTTGAGGTTGTCGACGCCGATCGAGGCGGACAAGTCACCTATCACGGTCCGGGACAGATCGTCGGATATCCCATCGTCGATCTCGGCCTGGGTGCCGACCTCGTTGCCTACGTGCGGAAGCTCGAAGACGTTTTGATCCGGACGCTCGCGCGATTCGGTCTGGCCGGCGATAGAGACGAAGGCAACACCGGCGTCTGGATCGGCGAGTCGAAGGTCGCCGCGATCGGAGTTCGCGTCACACGCGGCGTAACCAAGCACGGTTTTGCTCTCAACGTTTGTCCGGACCTGAGTTACTTCGCCGGCATAATCCCGTGCGGTATCACCGACAAAGGCGTGACGTCGATGGCGTTGCAACTCGGCTCCCAGCCGTCGATCCACGACGTCTACGAGGCGCTCGAGCAAGAGTTCGTCAGTGTTTTCGGCTACACGAAGGTGCTGGAGCCGGTCGCGTGAGGCGCCTTCCCGTCGAAACAACGGAGCAAGTAACGGGCGGCGGGATGGGTTGCGCCTCCGGTGCCGGCCGTCTTTCCGGCACACGCGCGCGTCTTCGCGACGGTCGCGCCAAGGGCCCCCAGCCCAAGCCGCCGTGGCTGAAGGTGAAGGTCCGCTACGGCGAGAACTTCCTCGAGCTACGCCGGCTCATGCGCGAGCACGGCTTGCACACCGTGTGCGAAGAGTCCGGTCCCTGCCCGAACATCTACGAGTGCTGGGAGCAGCGCACCGCCACCTTTTTGATCCTCGGCAACGTTTGCACCCGGCGTTGCACGTTCTGCGACGTGATAACCGGCAAGCCACCCGAACTCGATGTCGATGAACCCGAGCGAGTGGCCAAGGCCGTCGCTGCCGTCGGGCTCGAATACGCCGTTGTTACCGGTGTAGCGCGCGACGACATCAGATCAGACGGCGGAGCTTCGATCTGGGCCGAGACCATACGCGCGATCCGTCACCACAACCCGGCTTGCGGTGTTGAGGTGCTTACACCGGACTTCCGCGCGATGCACCACGCGATCCAGACGGTGGTGGCCGCCGAACCCGACGTCTTTGCGCATAACCTCGAGACCGTTCGCCGTCTGCACGGCGCTGTGCGCAAAGGTTTCTCTTACGACCGCTCGCTCGAGGTGTTGCGTCTCGCTAAGCGTTTCCGTGCGGAGCAGGTGACCAAAGCCGGCGTCATCCTCGGAATGGGCGAGACCAGCGACGAAGTTCGCGAAGCGCTTGGAGACCTTCGCGCGGCCGAGGTGGACCTCGTAACGATGGGTCAGTATCTGTCGCCGTCGCGTTCGCACCCGGTGGTCGATCGCTACGTCCATCCCGACGAATTCGAATCCCTCGGCGAGTACGCGCGTTCCCTGGGTTTTAGTCACGTTACGTCGGGACCGCTGGTTCGGTCTTCGTATCATGCGAAGGACCAGCAAGCGGCCGGTTGCGCCGGCTGAAGAATTAGCGGCCACGGGAGAGGGATGAAGCGCGTCTTCTTCATAGGTGTCATTGCGATGACTGCGATCGCTGCCGGATGCGGCTCGGAGGAAGGGACGACGACCCCAACACCGGTCGTGCTCACAACTGCCTTGCCAACTCCTACGGCGAGTCCATCGCTCGCAGGCAGCCCTTCACCCGGCGCAACCTTGCTATCCGGATCGCCGGCGTCCCGCGAGTCGAGGACCGTCAGTTGCGAGAGAGAGCCGAACTTCTGCTCGAAGGGCGCGATGATGCGGGTCTCGGACGGGAAGCTTGCTTCTGCTCCTCAGGAGTCGGTTTCGAGCGGCGGTTCGTCGATCTTAAAGATCACGATGACCTCCAAAGCCATCGCGCCGAGCGGTGACGAAGCGGTTCTGGGTCGCGACATCAACAAGATCCATGTCGAAGTCACCGTCGAAAACGACACAGACCGCACATACGTGTTCGCGAAGCGCGACGTGTCGTTGCGCGTGGAACGCAACGGTTCGAGGTATGAGGAACTGAGCACCACCGGGGAGGGGTTCGACATGACGCCGGGCTCGAAGATGTTCGCGAAGTTCGACGTGCCGATAAACGACGACGGCCCGTTCCGTTGGGCTGCGCGCACCTGGTTTTCTCCCAAGCCTTAGCTCCAAAAAAAGACGGCCCCCGAAGGGGCCGTCCGGCAGAGCTGGCAGCCTGGTCGCTTAGGCAGATACCTTGCGCGCCGGCTTGGGGGAGCCGATGAACTTGCCAGTGATCGGCTCAAGCGCTGCGAGGAGCTTCTTGGTGTAGGCCTTCTGCGAGCCGACGAGCTGCTCGGCGAGACCGAAGTTCGCGTCGACGACCTCTTCGGGGGTCGGGACGTCCAGCTTCACCTCGGGGAGGATATCGCCGACGGTCTTGGCGACCGACGTGACGATGTCCACCGAAAGGTCCTGCAAGGGCTTGACGAGGGATTCGACCTGGTCGCCGACATCCTTCGCGATCTGCGCGTAACCGGCCATGTCATCTCCTTTGTTGGGGAGCCGGATAATGCTGACCTGCTAAATATACCAAGCAGACGCTAGGTCTGTCAAGCCCCAGTTTGGGAGGCGGCAGCATCGTCGGCTCCCAAGAAGCCCCGGTAGACGCGCAGCAGGGTCTCTTTCTGCTCTGTCGTCATGTGGTCGTCCAGCCGGATCGCGTCCTCGACCAGCGTGTGCTCGGGCACCTCGGAGGGGTCCAGTAGGCCGGCCTGCGTGTAAAGGACCTCGCGGGAGATCCCCAGGGCGCCGCCGATGGCACGGAGGATGTCTGCCGAGGGCTTGTACAGGCCCCGCTCGATCTGGCTTAGGTAGGGGTTGGAGACCTTGGCCTTGTCCGCGAGCTGGCGCAGCGAGAGCTCGGCCAGCTGGCGCTGGGATTTGATGAAGTCGCCGAGCTTGCGGAGCTGGTCCTCAGGGGACATTCCGTGAGTCTAGCAGGCGCTTGGGAAACCAAGCAACCCCCCTGATCAGTCTTCTTCGGCTCCGGAGTGGGAGGCGGCCTTGTCGCGGATCTCCTCGACCACGTTCTCGTTGGCCAGGGTCGTAACGTCACCGAGAGGCCGTCCCTCGGCCACGTCGCGCAGCAACCGGCGCATGATCTTGCCCGACCGGGTCTTGGGCAGATCGTCGGTGAAGATGATCATCGCCGGACGGGCGATCTTCCCGATCTTCTTCGAGACGTGTTCGCGAAGTTCTTGCAGAAGCGACTCTGCGCCTTCGACTCCCGACTTCAGTGTGACGAAGGCGACGATGTTCTCGGCCTTGTCTTCACCGACGCGCCCGACCACCGCGGACTCTGCGACCGTTTCATGGTCCACGAGCGCCGATTCCACCTCGTAGGTCGAGATGCGGTGCCCGGCAACGTTCATTACGTCGTCGACACGTCCGAGGAACCAGAAGTAACCGTCCTCGTCGCGTTTGCATCCGTCGCCGGGGAAGTACATCCCCTCGAATTTCGACCAGTACGTCTCCTTGTACCTCTCGTCGTCGCCCCATATCGTGCGCAGCATCGCCGGCCACGGACGCTTGAGCACGATGTAACCCGCTCCACCCAGCGGCACGGATTGGCCTTTGTCGTTGACGACGTCGGCGGAGACTCCGGGGAAGGGATGAGTCGCCGAGCCCGGCTTGAGAGTTGTGATTCCGGGAAGTGGGGTGATCATGATCATCCCCGTTTCCGTCTGCCACCATGTGTCGACGATCGGGCACCGTCCCCCACCGATGTAGGTGTGGTACCAGACCCAAGCTTCGGGATTTATCGGCTCACCGACGGTTCCCAGCAGGCGAAGCGAAGAAAGGTCGTGCGCTTCAGGGAACTGCGTTCCCCATTTCATGAATGCCCGGATCGCCGTCGGCGCCGTGTACAGGATCGTCGCCTTGTATTTCTCGGCGATGGCCCAAAGGCGATCCTTCTCGGGCCAGTCAGGTGCACCCTCGTAAAGGATCGATGTCGCACCGTTGCACAAGGGTCCATAGACGATGTAGCTGTGGCCGGTAACCCAGCCGACGTCGGCCGCGCACCAGTAGACGTCGTCGTTGCGTTTGAGATCGAAGATCAGATGGTGAGTCGTTGAAACTCCAACGAGGTAGCCGCCGGTGGTGTGAAGGATCCCTTTCGGCTTGGCGGTCGTGCCGGACGTGTACAGCAGATACAAGGGGTGTTCGGCGTCCAGCTCTTCCGGAGGGCAGTCAGTCGATTGGCCGAAAACGATGTCGTGGTACCAAACGTCGCGTCCTTCAGTCCATGAGACCTCTTGTTCGGTACGGCGTAGGACCAAAGACTTCTCGATGGTCGGTGTGTCTTTCAGAGCTTCGTCGCAGTTTTCTTTGAGCGGCACGATTTGACCGCGGCGCCAGCCGCCGTCGGCCGTTACGAGAACCTTGGCCCCCGCGTCGTTGATGCGTCCGGAAAGAGAGTCGGCCGAGAAGCCGGCGAACACGACGGTGTGCGGAGCGCCGATTCGTGCGCATGCGAGCATCACGGCCGGCAATTCAGGGACCATCGGCAGGTAGATCGCTACTCGGTCGCCTTTGCCGACGCCGAGCTCCTTCAGGGCATTTGCGACGCGGCACGTTTCGTCCAGCAGCCATTGATAAGTGACCGTCTTCGTGTCACCCGGCTCGCCCTCCCAGTGATAGGCGACCTTGTCACCGAAGCCGGCGTCGACGTGCCGGTCGAGGCAGTTGTAGGAGATGTTCAGGGTGCCGCCCACGAACCACTTGGCGAATGGCGCATTCCATTCGAGGACGGTGTCCCACTTCTTGAACCAACTGACGTGAGATTCGGCCTGCTCGGCCCAGAACGCCTCGAAGTCGCGCTCGGCCTCTTCGTATATGTCGGACGAAGACACAACGGCGCTGCGCCGGAAGTCTTCTCCGGGCTCGAAGGTGCGGAGCTCTTCGAGAAGGTTTTCGATATCGCGTTGTTCGGTCACGCATCCCCTCCGAGTCGAGAGCGGAAGTAAGGCTAGGGGGTTGACTTTCGTAGGTCTCTCGATATAGTCTCGTAAGAGATTCGTAAGTCACTAATGAAAGCCGGTTGATGAGATTCGGACATGGAGAGCTGCATCTGGTGCTGCTGGCCTTGCTGTCGACCAAACCCATGCACGGCTACGAGCTGATGGCCGAGCTGAACAGCCGACTCGGCCGCCGGTACAAGGCGTCGCCGGGAAGCATCTACCCCGCCGTGCAGGCCCTCGAGTCGGAGGGGCTCATCGCGGCGTCGGAGGAAGGAGAGCGGCGGATCTACGCACCGACCGCGGCCGGCGTGGACGCTCTCAATGAACGCGTCGAAAAACTGACGGCGCTGGAGGAGCGCATCGGTGTGCGTTTCGTGGAGGGGATCGAAGCCGAGCTCTCGCGATTCACCGAGCGCGTTCGCGCGGTGGCAACGAGGTTGGACGAAGAGGTCCTGATCGGGGAGTTGAACGAATCGGCATCGAAGATCGAAAAGTTGGCGAGACGAGGAGGGCAGGACTGATGGATCCATTCGAACGGGCCGCACAACGCGAGCGGATCGATTATCAGAAGCTCGGCTTCAGAGTTCACCTGGGCGTCTATCTGTCGGTGAATGCACTGCTGGCCGTGACGTGGTGGCTGACTTCGGGCTCAGACCAAGGCTTTGGCGCATTCCCTTGGTTCCTTTTCCCCCTGCTCGGATGGGGGATCGGACTGGTTGCGCACTTCGCGGTTTATTCAGTTGTCAGCCGCGACTTCCGCGAGCGGCAGCTGCGTCGCATGGAGGAAGCACGAGAGACGCCCCCGGTGCCACCGAGCTCGGCCGCGCCGGATTAGAAACGCGATATATCTTGACTTTGGCCGAAACGCGATATAACGTGAGTTGGCCGATCGCTTTCGAAGGGTCGGGCACATCGATAAGGGTCCTAATTGGAACCGCAAGCGAGGGGAGGACGGATCGTGAGGGATCTCAAGCAAGAGTCGATTTCCAGGATCGAGCTGTTCCGCGGCTGCAGCCCTGCTCAGATCCGTTCGATTGCCAAGTTCGGCGACTGGGTCGACGTCGCCGAAGACACGGAGCTGGCGCGCGAGGGTCGGCGAGCCGGCGAGTTCGCCGTTGTCCTGAGCGGCACGGCGGCTATCGAAGACTCGGACGGGATGTCGTTACTCGAGCCCGGTTCGTACTTCGGTCAGGTCGAGCTTGCCGGTGATACGCCGCACCGCTCTTCGATCCACATGCTGACGGCGGGCCGACTACTCGTGTTCGAGAAACGCGCCTTCCGTTTGCTCATCGAGTCGGTGCCGTCGGTCGCGTGGAAGCTGATGTCGGACCTCGCCCGCGCTTCCGCTTAACGCTTTAGAGTCCAGAGCTAACGATCGGCCAAGCGCTCCAGCGCAGCGGGAAATTCTTCGTAGGACGCGATCACTTCGTCGGCGTCATCGAAAGGCGATTCGAGCTCGGTCTTCGAATCCCGCATCCCTGAGATCGATTCAACAGCGCCGGCGTCCCATGAGACTCCTTGCCGGACGTCATCGGTCACCGCCGTTATCCGGATGGTGCGCATCCCGAAAGCGCGGGCGCCGTCAACGTCAGTTCGCAGCAGATCGCCGACGTGGACCGCTTCATCCGGTGTCGTGCCGATGGCTTGTAGAGCGGTATCGAACATCTTCCAGTTCGGCTTCGGCACGCCAACCTCGTCGGAGAACGCACAGAACTCGAGATGCTCGAGCACGCCGACGCTGTCGAGAAGATCTCGAACGACACGGCCGGGCGTCATGCCCGCGTCGCACACGAGCGCTGTGCGTACACCTTGCTCGCGTAGCGAAGCCAATGTCGCCGCAGCGCCCGGAATCTCGTAGATCACACCGTGACGGCCGGCGTCCTCGAACGTTTCTTGCAGCAAACCGATCACCACGTCATCCCCTAGTTCTTCAGAGACGATCTTCGCGATCCCCGGGGAGCCGAATTGGGTGCCGCCGAGCCATTGGCGGTGATGCTCGAGCCACGCCCGGTCGAGCAGCTCTCGTGCTTCTTCCGCCGACATGCCTCCGCGAGCCGCCTCGGCGATCGCGCGTACGCGGATCGCCGTGGCGGCGGCGAAGTCGCGGTCGTTGATCAACGTTCCCCAGCAGTCGAACGTGACGGCACGTATCGACGAGCTCATCCGGATGCGATCGCTCGGACGGCGACGATGCCGATGAAGATCGACGCCACCGAGAAGACGAGTAACCGCGTGCGCGGTTGCTCGCTTCTCACCGGAAGCACACACAACGTGATGATCGCGAAGAGAAAGCCGTAGAAGTGGTGGCGGAAGTCGGGCTTGTATCGCTCGAACATGGCCAATCCGAAGGCTCCCTGCACGTAGATCGTGGCCCACGCGGTCGCAAGTGCGATCCAGAAGGCTCGCGCTGGTGATGACTTTCGGCGCCAGATGACCAAGCCCCATGCGCCGACGGCGAGATTCGACACTAGGACGATGTAGGCCCAATACGAGTGGAAAGTGCGCACGGCTTGCGGATTCTAGCTATCCCAGAACCAGGCCAAGCCGAGAAGGCCGGGCCCGGTATGTGCTCCCATCGATGCGGGCACTTCGACGACTTCAGTTTCGGCTCCCTGCACCCTCTCGAGAACGCGGCGTCGCAGTTCGTTCGCTTCAGTGCCGCGTGCGGAATGGAAAGCGATGAGATGAAGTTGCGTACCGCGGTCGCGCGAACGTTCCCATGCGCTGAACAATCGCTCGGCTCCCCGCGCCGAGTTCCTGGTGACGCCGGCCAGCGACGGAGATCCCCCCGAATATCGAACGATCGGCTGAAGCCGTAATGCCTCAGCTCCGATGGCTGCGATCGCAGGAACTCGTCCCGAACGGCGCAAGTAATCGAGCTGTTCCAGTGTGGCCCAGATCTGCATCTTCGACGCCACCAGCTGGGCGCGCGCGAGAACGGCACCCAGGTCGTTTCCGTCTGCTGCGTCGCGAGCGGCTTCGACGGCTACCAAACCTTGTCCTCCTGCGGCCGTGCGTGCGTCGAACACACGAACGCGATCGGAGAAGTCGCGCGCGGCAAGCGTGGCGCTCGAATAGGTCATGGACAACTCCGTGGGAGGGGAGATGACGAGCAGAGCATCGTTGGAAGCGAGCAGTCGCTCGTAAAGCTCTTGGTATTGGCCGGGTGAGGGAGCGGCAGTCTTCGGCGGGGGGCGTCCCAGTTGCAACTGAGCTGTAAGTTCGGCGAATTCGAGGTCGCCTTCAACGACCTCTCCGTCCTCCCAGGCCATCTGGAGCGGGAGGATGTGCACGCCGGAACTCTCTGCCCATGCGCGCGGCATGACGGCAGAGGTATCCGTGATGACCCGGACGTTGCCTGATCCCATATCCCCGTAAGGAAGATGTTAGTCGTCTCGTCGCAAGCTCCCTGCGAGGTAGCTCACGCCGCCCGATCCGACTGTGGCACCGTGTGTCTCGCCGGGATCGAGATCGATGCGATCCCCCGGCCGCAGGACGAATGCCCGGCCCGAGGCTCTTATCGTCATCTCGCCGGTCAAGACGACGCGGACTTCGCGGTGCTCGTGTGAGTGCTCCGTATATGTCGTGTCCGGATCGTCGCTCCACTCCGTGACGTCGAGGCCTTCACCGCGCATCGAATCGATCAGCCGGCTTCTGTCAACGGAGCCGTCACCGGGGACGTAGCGAGCCACGCCGTAGGATAAGCGTGATGTCGGTCCGTCCACCCCGCGCAAGAGCTGCGCTCGAGCCTTTAGTCGCCGCTCCGCAGAAGGCCCTCAAAGAATGGGCCGTCGTTTGCCGCGCGCTCGAGCAAGGACGTCAATCGGTCTTGCTGCGCAAGGGCGGGATCATCGAGGAGACGCGAGATTTCGCACTCGTCGAACACCGCTTCCTTCTCTACCCGACCTACGAGCATCAGGACGAGAACAGCGTGCAGGACCCCTACCGTTCTTGGTTCCGCGAAACGCTGAACGATCAACCTTCCCCCGACGTTGTTCGCATCAGCTCATGGGCCGAGGTGACAGATCTCTTCTTAACCCACGACCTCGACCGCCTGCTCGAGCTGGCGCCGCTTTACGCCTGGAGTGAGGACTACATACGGATGCGGATGGCCTATAAGCCGCGCAAGCCGATGAACGTCGTGATCGTTCGAGCATCGCTGCTGTCCGAGCCGGTCGAGCTGCCCGTACTCGAGCATTTCGCCGGGTGCAAGTCGTGGGTTCCGCTCGAGAAGGCAGTACCGCTGGACGGCTCGGCTACCGTTCTCGACGAGCGCGAGCACAGCCGACGCGTCGAAGTGGTGGCGCAGACATTGGGCACGTCAGCCGAGCGCGTCGCGGTCTAGCTGTCTTGCGTACGTCGCGCCGGCAGAGTAAATAAGAGCGGGGGCAGGGAACACATGAGGAGGTTTGGCATGCGTTCTCGGGCAGGGTTTTTGGCTCTTCTCACTTTCGCCGCGGGCTTCGTTTGGACGGCGAATGCTCACGCACAAGCACCCGATGAGGCACGCTACATCGTCACTCTTCAAAAGTCGGTCGGTGACGTAGACAAAGAGGCCAAGGAACTAAAGGCCGAGGCCGGAACCGGCGCCGTCGTCGACACGTACACGAAGGTCAAGGGTTTCCTCGTCAACGCCACTTCGTCCGAGGCCGAAGAGCTTCGTTCGCAGCCCGAGGTCAAGGCCGTCGAGCGTGACGGTGTCGTGTCTCTTAAGGCCACGCAAACCGGTCCGCCGTGGGGCTTGGATCGCATCGACCAAAGGAACCGACCTCTCTCGAATTCGTATACCTACAACGAGACAGGGGACGGAGTCGACGCCTACATGATCGACACCGGGATCCACGCAACGCACCAGGACTTCAGTGGACGCGTACAACCCGGAGTCAACACCGTCGATGCCTCACCGAGCACTACGGACTGCAACGGTCACGGGACGCACACCGCGGGAACCGTTGGTGGTGAGACATATGGCGTCGCTAAGGACGTAACTCTGATCGCCGTACGCGTCTTCGGGTGCGGCACCTCGACCGCTACCTCGGCGATCATCGCCGGCGTCGATTGGGTGGTTGACAACCACAAGGACGGCGAGCCGGCCGTGGCGAACATGAGCCTCGGCGGCGGCGCCAGCGCCGCTATGGACAACGCCGTAGCTGCAATGATCACCGACGGTGTGTCGACCGCAGTCGCGTCCGGAAACGAGAGCGCGAATGCGTGCAATTCGTCACCAGGGCGCCTTGCAACGGCGCTCACTGTGGGTGCGACCGACATCAACGACGCTCGAGCTTCCTTCTCCAACTTCGGAGCTTGCGTTGACCTCCACGGCCCCGGAGTGAACGTCGTTTCGGCGGCTCCGTCGTCGGACACGGCAACGGCGGCGCTCAGCGGAACCTCGATGGCTGCTCCTCACGTCGCCGGAGCTTCTGCGCTCTACCTCCAGGCGAACCCGGGTGCCTCGCCAGCGACTGTGCACAACGTGATCGCCAGCAATGCGACGACCGGTGTCATCAGTGGAATCCAGACGAGCTGCAGTTTTCTCGACAACCTCCTGGGTACGTGCACGGCCGGGACGCCGAACAAGTTGCTCTTCACGGGGAGCGGATCGGAGCCACCACCGCCGCCCCACCACCACCACCACCACCCGCATGTAACGCGCTGCAACGTCTGCTTGGGCTCTGCTAGTCACTCGCTGCTCAGAGGATCAGCAGTTCGGGGCTTGCACGTCGAATAGCAACGGGATGATCGTCCCGTCGTAGCCGACGGTGAACCGCGCGCCGCACGGATCGTTCGCGATGAAGTCGCGAGCGACGATGGATCCATCCTCGAGGAGGACGTGATCCGCGGGCACGACCGGCTCGCTCTTGGTGGACACTTCGGTGGCCGCGGCTTTCGGTGCTTCCACCGGCGCCGGATCGGCGGTCTCCACTTCGGCCACCGTCTTCACCACCGGGTTCGGGGTGGCTGCCGGAACACTCTGAGGGGCCGTTGCAACCTGCTGCTCGCGGGTCTTCCCAAACACTTGCGTGACGTACACGCGACCGTTGGGCGCAACGGCAACACCGATCCCGAGATCCGTGAACCGCGAGTCGAGGATGTTCGCCCGGTGGGAGGCGCTGGCCATGAAGGCGCGCTGAACGTCGGCAACGTCGGGACCGACACCGACGTTCTCTCCGATGCGCTGCCAGTCGTAGCCCGCAGCGTCGGCGTCCGCTCCGTTGTTCGGGTTGTGGAAGATCCGTCCCTGGTCGCGCATGCGCTCGGCCTGCGCACGTGCGACGGCGTCCAGTCGCCCGTCGTCGCGGAGCTCCGTCATCTGGCCCCGGCGGGCCTCGTTGACCTTCGAGTGGACGATCGCCTCATCGGAAGACGTCGACGCCTTAGCAACCCCGGCTGCTCCGACTAGCAGTGCCAGTCCGGTGATAGTGGAGACCAGCGCCGTAAGTGCTGTCCGCGTTCGTGTGATCAAAAGCCCGTCCCCGTTCATGGACTAGAACCTGACGTGGAACGGGTCTTTGTTCTGCGTACAAATGCGCGCTCAGACTGTTAACTCCGGTTATCCGTGGACGCCGCGAAGGACTCGAAGCGCAGGTCAGCCGGCTGAGGCTAGAGCTTCCTCGTCGGCTGTGAAGTCCGTAACCACTTGCTCGGGTGGGTTGTCCAGGTGCCAAGACACGGAGGTTCCAAGCGCCTGACGGTGATCGGTATCCCGCCAACCGAGCATCTCCTGCACTTTCGAGGAGCCCACCAAGAGGTGTTGAGCGATGTTTCCTGTGATCCCCAAGTCCGGTGGCAGCTCGGCGGACGGAATCCTCACCAGCTCGGCGGACGACCCGGCGGCGTCGAGGATCATCTGCGCCCACTGCCCGATGGGGTAGGTCCTGGACTCGCCGAGGTTGAAAACCTCGCCTTGTGTATGCGGTGCCTCGACGGCCATACGGATGCCCCGCGCGATGTCGTAGACGAAACCGCGGGTCCCCAGCCACGAGCCGGCTCCGATCGGGATGCGCGTTCTGCCGGCACGGACGCGCGCGAGGATGAACTCCTCGCGGCGCTGACCGTCATACGGGCCGTACACCATCGGAAGCCTTAGCACCGTGGCTCCGTGTGCCATGTAAACGTCTTCCACATCGAGCTTGTCGTAGTCGTCCATGCCGGGCATCTGCCCGCGATATGGATAGCGCTGATCGCGAACTGGTGATGTTTCGTCGACCGGAACCGGTTCGCTGGCCGTCCCTGTATGCAGAGCGCCGTACGCTCGATAGACGTCCATTGAAGACGTAACTACGTATCGGCGTTCACCCAGCGCTTCGACCACGGCACGAGCGTGCGAGGCGAAGAGCGAGATGTTGTCGCACACCACATCGGGCGCGAAAGCATCTATGTCTCCGACGACGGATGCGATGTCGGCCCGGTCCACGTGCAGGTGCGGCGTTGTCGGAAGATCGGCCGGTTCGTGATTGCCGCGATGGAGGACGCAGACATCATGGCCGGCGCCTATCAACTCGTTGACGAGAGCACGTCCTATGAAGACGGTGCCGCCGATGACAAGGACGCGCATCAGCGAAGTCGCGGGATTACTTCGGAGCCGATCCGTTCGATGAGGGCGAATTGCTGATCGGAAGGCAGTCCCGGGAAGTCCGATCGGAAGATGAAGTGTGTGTCGTCGCCGAGCTCGTCCCGGAAGGCGGCGATCTCTGAAGCGACCCTTTCGGCATCGCCGCAGATGATCGTCGACCGCAGCTGCGCTTCCCGATCCGCATCAAGAGGTGGCGGCGAGGATGCTCGAGAACTCCCGCGTGCCTGTCCCATGTCCGCGTACTTCCATCGTAAGTAGCCGTAGTGCTGCTTGATCTCTTCCCAGGGATCGCTGCCATCGGAAACGTACACCGGAACGTGAAGAGCGAAAGCGAATGATGAATGATCACCACCGGACTTTGTCCGACCCTCCAGCGCGATCTGCTTGGCTTCGGCGAACGCAGCAAGTCCGGACGTGCCGGTCGACGATCCCAGGAAACCGTCGGCGATGCGTCCTGCACGGCGGATGGCTCCCGGCGCGAATCCGCCGAGCCATATCGGGATCGGCTTGGTTGGTTTAGGCGTGACGTTCACGTTTTTGAAGGAGTAGTGCTTGCCGTTGAAGGAGAAGGCGCCGGGCCCCCAGGCACCTCTTAGCACGTGAACCGTCTCGCGGACGCGTCCGGCACGCTCGTCCTGATCGACGCCGAAGGCCTCGAACTCTTCGTTTCGCCACCCCGCACCGAGGCCAAGGATGAATCGGCCTCCGGAAAGCAGATCGACCGTCGCAGCGTCCTCAGCGATCCGTAGCGGATCGTGCAGTGGGGCGAGCAGAACCGCGGTACCGATCTGGACCGCTTGAGTTGCCTGCGCGATGGCCGCCGCCAGCACGAGCAGCGAAGGCATGTAGCCGTCGTCGACGAAGTGATGTTCGGACAGCCATACCGAATCGAATCCCGATCGCTCGGCGGTCTCGCTACGCTCTACGGCTTCGCGATAAAGCTCGGCGTGCGAACGCGGATCATCCGGCGGGCGTTGGCAGGTGATCAGTCCGTAGCCGAATTTCATCTGCCCGAGTGTACGGGCGTTACAACATGCCGAGCCCGCGAGCTAGGCCGGTGTTAGGACTCGTCTAGCGCGAACGGCCATGTCGGACAGAAGTCCCAGCTGACGCAACTCGGACGGACGGAAGCGCATGCCGGCCCAACGTCCGACGATCACGAACTCGAACGGATCGCTCAACGGTGCAGCCGCAAGTTCGAATCGGTGCATCCGCCAGTTCGTAGGCGCCCAATGACCGAGCGGGAGCTTACGCGGTCCGGTCATCGGCAGCCACGGAGTCTCCATGACGCCAAAAGGCGGCGCGTCGGACGACGCTGCTTCCGCAGTCGGGCCATCTGAAGTCACCCGCATGACGAGAGCCCAGCTCGCACCCAGAGCTTCCGGTAGACCCTCGGCCAAGCATTCATAGGGTTCGGCTTCGATACGCGCGAGTTTGTCGGCAAGCTGCAAGCCGCCTAGAGGATCTGGAACACGAGCGATGCGCCGAACGATCTCGCACACCACGCCCGGAACGTTCTCGACGGCCAACCGCAACCGCTCCGGACTCATTCCGGTGCCGGCGACGCAGACTTCGTCGACCGCGTTGAAGCTGTCCCGATCGATGACGCGAAGCGAAACGATGTCGGCTCCGATCGTGCCCAGAGCGGCGGCAACGTCGCCCAGGGAGCCGGGCTGATCGGGCAAGGAAACCCGTAAGACGTAGAGCATTTCGGCCTCCTCCTCGTGCGGTCGGACGAGTCGAGGCCAACGTAGCGTTGGGTTTGTTTCGACATGGTTTCCGGCGGTTTCGACTGCGTACCGGTTGGGTGAACCGCTGAGGGTTAGCGCGGCTCCAGGATCACCAGAGGGATATCGCGCGTGGTTTTCTTCTGATATCCCGCATAGCCGCGGTACGACTTCGTTACTTCCGGCCACAGCGATTGCTTCTCTTCCGGCGAAGCGACACGCGCGTGCATCGGTTTGCGCTTGCCGTCCACGACGATCTCGACGTTGGGGTTGGCTTTGATGTTGTGGTACCAGCCGGGGTGTTTGGGATCGCCGCCTCGAGATGCCACGATCACGATGTTGTCTCCATCCTGTACGGGAGAGGTCAACATCGACGAACGCTCGAGGCCGGACTTGGCTCCCGTGGTGATGAGATCGAGCACGAGCATGCCGGCAAGCCTGCGGCCCAAACGGCCGCCGCTTGCGCCCAGCAGGATGCGATGAACGCGGTTCATCGTTTTGAGCGTGAAGTCGCTGGGCATCGCGCAATCTTAAGCGTTCGACTTGGTTCAGCGCTTATTTAGCTACCCAAGCTCTTCCAACATTCCGGCTATTCCGTTGCGGATCTGGTCTCCGTAGGGGCCTGTTAGGTCGGCGGCCAGGTCTCGCGCCATCTCGTAATGGCGAAGGGCGTCCGCGCGACGTCCCAGGGCGAGGTATGAGTACCCGATGTTCGCGTGGATCGTGGGAAAGCAGTCCTTTGCCGTTTCCTCATCCAATGCTTCGGCCGCCCGGAGAGAAGCGAGATTCCATTTGAGTTTGCGAGCCGGATCGGGCTCGCAAACTCCGACCATGTGCGACGAGGCAACACGGAGCGCATCGCTTTCCTCTTCCTCCGCGATCCGCCAGGCCTCGAGGTAGACGGCCAGGGCCTCGGTGTCTTTTCCCTCGGCCCGAAGTGATCGGCCCTTCTGGATGAGTGAATCGATCGGCCCAAGTTGCTCGAAGAGCTTCAACACGAAGTGATTGTGCTGCTCACGACGGACACTTCAACAACAAGTAGGGACGACGGGATTCGAACCCGCGTTACAGGCGTGAAAGGCCTGCGTGCTAGGCCACTGCACTACGTCCCCTTGGACGAAGCAAGGCTACAAGACGAAGTAGCAGCTAATCTGACCTGGCCGTGACGCGTATCGGGGGCGTGATCGTGGCCTCGCCTGTGTCGACATCGAGTGTGATCAAAGGAAACGGGAGCACTCGGCTCTTGAAGTCGCCGAACGGATTGTCCTTGGGCGCCGGAGCGCCGGCCTCTGTTCCATCACAACTGCAGATCCCCATGACGCCCCAGTTGCCATCCGACGGCAGCGTGAGCATCGCGTCGCTCGAATGCGTGGCCCCCGGCTGCAGGACGAAAGCGTTGGCCGCGGCTGTCGGTGCGCGAGGTGTTGTGCCCGATCCCGCGCAAACCCGCTCGACACCCTCCTCGTTTCGGTAGTGGTCGTAGTACTCCGCCGGCGTTTGGTTCTCGCCGGCCGGAGCAGACCCCATCTGGAAGGCCATCACTTGAAGCGAGCAGTCCTTGTATTCGGTGATCGCCAAAGGCTTCTCGCTCGTGTTGGTCAGCGTGAGTGTCACTCTTTGCGGTGTGCCGGTCTGAAACTCGTTCATGCGCGTGTCGGTTTGCAAACGCAGTCCGGTATTCGGATCGACCACCGAAATGGTGTGAGCGGACCCATCGATCGCAGCCTTGAGATCTGAGTCACGGCTGGCGGTTGCATCGTGTGCTCCGCCCGCTTTCGGGTTGGTTGAGACATCGGGTCCGGAGCTGACGCTCACCGATGCCCGTGGCTCGCTCGTGGCTCCGCCTTCGTTGTTGTTCGCTATTTGCGTGCCCACCAGTGCCGCGACGGCTCCGCCCGTCAACACAACCGCCGTCGCCGTTATCGCGACCATGGGCCGCCGCAGGGCGGTGAGTCGCGATCCGGCCACGACGTCGAGGCTTTCGATGTCGCGCATGACGCTTGCGCTGAAGCCATCGTCGACAGGTTCGGTTTCCCGTGTCTGTGCGAGGAGGACGTCGAGCTGAAGCGAGCTCATGCCTCTCCTCCGATGATCGGCCTCAGAGTTACAGCGAGTCTTCGACGTGCTTCGTGCAGTCGCGAACGCACGGTGCCGATGGGGCAGTCCAGTGCGTCGGCCAACTCCTCGTAGGCCAACCCCGTCTCGCGCATCAGAAGCGTGGACCGATAAGGCTCGTCAAGGGCCGCAACGGCATCGTTTACTACTCGACGAAGGTCATGCGCATCATTCGGGTCGTCGGTGGAGGCAGTGGCGCGCAGCGGAGATGTGAATTGCGTGACTTCGACGGGGGTCGGCGTTCGAGCTTCGCGCCGCAAGAACTCGATGCACGTGTTGCGCGCGATCGTGAACGCCCAAGCGACGAATCGCCCGCGCGGCTCGTGGCGCCGCAGTCCTTTCCACATCCGCAAGAACGTCTCCTGTGCTGCGTCGTCACCCAGGTGCGCGTCGCGCATCATTCGCCTCGCGAACGCACGGACCGGACCTTGCATCGTTTGCACGATCTCTTCGAATGCATCCGTGTTCCCCGTGCGCGCGCGGTCGACGAGCGGAGCCAATCGCTCCTCATCGAGACGAGGCGGTGCTGCCCGTTCTCCAACTTCGGACGGCCCGCCATCCCTCGATCCTTTTTGGAAGACGAAGCGGCGCGTCGGTAAGTTCGCGACACGCCTAGCGCCCATAGGCTTCAGCCTCCCGGTGGCGGGTTGGTCAGGGGAGAACCCGCAGGCCACCATATTCGGTCATTGAGCCATAACCCATCCGGGAAACGGCATGCCCAAGTTCAAAGCAACGGGCACCGAGGGCAAATTGGGTGCAGCTAGCGGCTAAGGCCGCGGGCGGAGGCCCGGTCGGGCAGGGCTGCGCTACCGGCGGGCGAGACCGCAGCCGTTGGTCTGAGCGCCCGCAACGGCTTGGTCAGCGCCTCGCGCAGGACCTCGTCCATGTGCTCGGCGAAGACGAACCTTAGGTCCTTGCGTACGAACTCCGGTACATCGACCAGGTCGCGCTCGTTGTCTCTCGGCAGGATCACGGTCTTGCACCCGGCGCGATGGGCGGCGATGACCTTCTCCTTTATCCCGCCGACCGGCAGGACCCTTCCGCGCAGCGTTATCTCTCCGGTCATCGCCGTTGTGCGGCGAACGGGGATCCTTGTCACCGCCGATACGACGGCAGTGGCCAAGGCTATCCCCGCCGAGGGGCCGTCCTTTGGGATCGCGCCCGACGGGACGTGAACATGTAGATCGTTGATCTCGTACCAATCTGCTTCGACGCCGAGCTCTTTGGTGCGCGACCGCGCATAGGTCAAAGCGGCTTGAGCGGACTCCCGCATGACGTCGCCGAGGCTCCCGGTCAGCGTTAAGCGACTCTTGCCTTCGACGAGGCTCGCTTCTATGAACAGGATGTCCCCACCGACGGGAGTCCACGCCAGACCGGTCGACACACCGACCTCGTCGCCGCTCTCGAGCACATCTCTTCGGACTTTCGGCGGGCCGAGGTATTCCTCTAGTGCGGCGGCGATGACGGTCACCTTTCCCTTGGTCGAGTTGGTGGCCACTCGCGTCGCGATTTTTCGGAAGACGCTTCCGATCTCGCGTTCCAATCCTCTTACGCCGGCTTCATACGTGTACTCACGGATGATCCGGCGAAGCGCGTCCATAGCGATAGCGGCTTGTTTGGACTTGAGACCGTTCTGGATCAATTGCCGTGGGATCAGGTACTGCTTCGCGATCGCCACCTTCTCCGGCTCCGTATATCCGCGGAGCTCGATGATCTCCATTCGGTCCCGCAACGGCCCCGGGACCGTGTCGAGGATGTTGGCCGTGCAGATGAAAAGGACGTGAGTCAGATCCACCGGCACCTCTATGTAGTGATCGGAGAAGGCGTGGTTCTGTTCGGGGTCGAGCACCTCGAGCAGGGCTGAGGACGGATCGCCGCGGTAGTCCATCCCGAGCTTGTCGACCTCGTCGAGCATCATCACGGGATTTCGAGTGCCGGCCCGGCGCAATCCTTGAACGATCCGCCCGGGAAGCGAACCTATATACGTACGCCGGTGACCGCGGATCTCGGCTTCGTCACGGACACCACCGAGTGACATACGAACGAATTTGCGGCCGAGAGCGCGCCCTATCGATTGACCGAGCGACGTCTTTCCGACCCCCGGAGGTCCGACGAAACATAGGATCGGACTGCGTCCTTGCGGATGAAGCTTCTGTACGGCGAGGTACTCGATGATGCGCTCCTTGATTCGCTCCAAGCCGTAGTGGTCTTCGTCCAAGACTTTTCTTGCATGTTCGAGTTCGTCGTTGTCCGGCGTCTCGACGGTCCACGGGATCTCGATAAGCCATTCGAGGTAGTTCCGCGACACCGACCACTCCGGTGACTGCGGTGGGATGCGCTCGAGCTTTTCGAGTTCGCGTTCGGCAGCCTTACTTGCTTCCTCAGGCATTTGAGCCTCTTCGACCTGTCGCCGGAGCTCGGCCAGCTCTTGGGAGTCGCCCTCACCGAGTTCCCTTCGAATGACGTCGAGCTGGCGGCGCAGGAATTGATCCCGTTGCATCTTGCGCATCTCGTCCGTCATTTCTTCCTGTGCGCGACTTGAGATGCGAAGCAGCTCGCGTTCGGCGGTCAAGTACTCCTGGATCGCGGCCAGACGCTTATCGACATCGAGCTCTTCGAGAAGTTGCTGCTTGAGCTCAGCTTCGAGGTTCAGGTTCGCAGCCAGGAAGTCGGCCAGATCGCCGGGATCGTTGATGTTCATGGCGGCGATCGCGAACTGCGGCGGGATGTAAGGCGCGAGCTCGGCTACTTCCCCGAAAAGTGTCAGGACCGTGCGCATCCGCGCTTGAGCTTCAGTCGTGGCCTGCGATGGCGTTATTACTTCGATCCGTGCCTGAAGGAAAGGCTCACCGGTCACCCACTCGACGAAACGCACGCGCGCCTGTCCCTGCAGCGCGAGCTGGATTCCCCCTTGAGGCAACCGGAGAAGCTCGGCGACGCGTCCGATCGTTCCGATCTCGAATACATCGTCGGGAGTTGGGTCGGATTCCTTCCTCGGATCCCGCATCGTGGCTGTGGCCAAGATCCGGTCGCCGGACACGACCTTCTCGATGAGCTTTAGTGAGTTCTCGCGACCGACCATGACCGGAAGAGCGAGATTTGGGAACAGGACGCTGTCGCGCAGCGGAAGTACGCCGACGACTTCGGGGAAGGACTCGTCGGGCTTCGATTCGCCCCGGCGGTCGATGACCCGGGGCCCTTGGCGCTTCTCGTTGACGGTCACTCGGACCGCTGGATCTCGATCTCGACCCGCATCGGCCCCTGTTTCACCTTTGGGAGCCTTACCCGGAGCATCCCATCGGTGAACTCGGCCGACGCTTGGGAAGCCTCGACAGAAGCGGGCAGAACCATCCGACACTCGAACCCGCCAAAGGGGATCTCGAGCTGAAGAGGTTCGGCCCCTTGGGGCGGCTTGGTGGGGGCACGCTGGCCGCTTATGAACACGAGCTCGCGTTCGATCTCGATCGTTACGCCACCGGGATCGACGCCGGCCAGCTCGACGACGGCGATGAATTCGTGCTCGGTCTCGTAAACGTCGGTGCGTGGTGACCAGGCCCGTTGATACGAAGCCGGTGTCGTCCTGCGGATTAGTCGAGCGACGAGATCGTCCATCTGTCGTTCCAGACGATCGAACATCGGGTCATGTGAGAGGTAACGACCCACGTTTTGAGCCATGAGCACGACTATACTGACGGTGCGGCCGGGGCAATGGGGTCCCGAGCCGCTTTCGTACGCAGGGGCGTGAAGTGGCAAAGGTAGTCCAGGAGATCGAGCAGGTAGTCATCCGCTTCGCGGGTGATTCCGGTGACGGGATGCAGGTCACCGGTGACCGCTTCACCAACGCCACAGCCGTCCTCGGCAACGACCTCGCAACACTTCCCGACTTCCCCGCCGAGATCCGCGCACCCGCCGGATCGCTGGCCGGTGTGTCCGGCTTCCAGCTGCACTTCGCCGATCACGACATCCTCACACCGGGCGATTCCCCCAACGTGCTCGTCGCGATGAATCCTGCCGCTCTCAAGACCAACATCGCCGACCTGACCGCAGGCGGGACGCTCATCGTCAACGAGGACGCCTTCGACGAGCGCAACCTCAGCAAGGCCGGCGTACGATTCGAATCCCCTGACCGACGGCAGCCTGTCCGGCTATCAGGTCTTCCAGGTTCCGCTGAACAAGCTCACGCTCGGTGCGGTCGACGGCGTCGAGGGACTCAACAGCAAGGAGCTCCTGCGGTCCACGCAACATGTTCGCCCTGGGTCTGCTGTCGTGGATGTTCTCGCGTCCCACCGACGGCAGCGAAGGCTGGATCCAGGCAAAGTTCGGCAAGAACCCGGCCGTCGCCGAAGCCAACCTCAAGGCTTTCCGCGCCGGTGTCGCGTTCGGCGAGACGACGGAGGTGTTCACCCATAGCTTCGTGGTCAAGCCGGCGACGCTTCAGCCCGGCATATACCGCAACGTCACGGGCAACACCGCGATCTCGCTCGGCCTGGTCGCGGCGAGCGTGCGTTCGGGCTTGCAGCTGGTTCTCGCGGGCTATCCGATCACGCCGGCCTCGGACGTGCTTCAAGACCTTGCGCAACACAAGGCCTTCGGCATCAAGACGATGCAATGTGAGGACGAGATCGCTTCGGCGGGCGCCGCCCTGGGCGCTTCGTTCGCCGGGAGTCTCGGCGTAACGGTTACGTCTGGACCCGGATTGGACCTCAAGTCGGAGACGATCGGTCTCGCCATCTCGGTGGAGCTTCCGTTGCTCATCCTCGACATCCAGCGCGCAGGACCATCTACGGGCATGCCGACCAAGACCGAACAGGGCGACCTCCTGCACGCGATGTTCGGCCGCCATGGGGAAGCTCCCCTTCCGATAGTGGCTCCGTCGACGCCGGCGGATTGCTTCGACATGGTGCTCGAGGCAGCGCGCATCGCTCTCAAATACCGCACTCCGGTGATCGTGCTCTCTGACGCATTCCTGGCTACGGGATCGGAGCCCTGGAAAATCCCGGACGCTGCGTCTCTTCCAGACCTCACGGCGGCCTTTGCCTTTGCGACCGAAACCAATGCGGACGGCGAGTTCTGGCCATTCCTTCGCGATCCCAAAACTCTCGCGCGACCGTGGGCGATCCCGGGTACGCCGGGTCTGGAGCACCGCATCGGCGGTCTCGAGAAGTCCGACGGGAAAGGCGACATCGATTACGAGCCGGAGAACCACCATCGCATGACCTTGCTGCGCGCGCAGAAGGTTGCCGGCATCGCGAAGGACATCCCAGCTATCGAAGTCGACGACCCAACGGGTGACGCGAAACTTCTCGTCCTGGGCTGGGGATCCACGTTCGGACCGATCAAGGCCGCGTGCAGGCGTCTGCGAAAAAAGGGCAAATCGGTCGCGCACACGCAGCTGCGGCATCTCAATCCATTCCCGTTGAATCTCGGCGAGGTGCTCGGCCGCTACGAGCGCGTGGTGATCCCTGAGCACAATCTCGGACAACTCCTCAAGCTCGTGCGCGCCGAGTTCCTGATTGATGCCCGCGGCTACAACAAGAGTGGCGGGTGTGCCGTTCAAGGCGGCAGAGCTAGAAGCCACCCTCGAGCACCACCTTGGAGAGATCTCATGACGGACGGCAACGGACAAGGCAACGGTCACGGCGTAGAAGTCCAGCTGACAAAGAAGGACTTCGAGTCGGATCAGGACGTCCGGTGGTGCCCGGGCTGCGGCGACTACGCGATCCTCGCCACGGTTCAGAGCTTCATGCCCGAGCTGGCGATCGATCGCGTCGAACATCGTGTTCATCTCCGGCATCGGTTGCGCCGCTCGTTTCCCCTATTACATGGAAACGTACGGTTTCCATTCGATCCACGGGCGCGCGCCGGCGCTGGCCAGCGGGCTGGCCGTGGCTCGCCCCGAGTTGGACGTGTGGGTGGTCACGGGAGACGGCGATGCACTTTCGATCGGAGGGAACCACCTCATCCACTCCATGCGGCGCAACGTGAACATGACCGTGCTGATGTTCAACAACCAGATCTACGGTCTGACGAAGGGCCAGTACTCGCCGACGTCCGAGATCGGCAAGGTCACCAAGTCGACGCCGTTTGGATCGACGGATTACCCCTTCAACCCCGTATCGCTGGCTCTGGGGGCCGAATGCACGTTCGTCGCTCGCACGATCGACAACGACCGCAAGCACCTGACCGACATCCTGCGCAAGGCGGTGGCGCACCGCGGGACGAAGTTCATCGAGATCTACCAGAACTGCAACATCTTCAACGACGGAGCGTTCGACGCTGTACGCGATGTGCGCTCTGGACGTGGGAACCGCATCTACCTAGAGCACGCAAAGCCCATCCGTTTCGGCGCGAACGAGGACAAAGGAGTCGTGACCACTGGAGACGGAACACTCCGGATCGTGGACGTCGAGGAAGTAGGGGAGGAGCGGTTGCTCGTCCACGACGAGACGGCGTTGGACGCAACCCGCGCCTTCGCGCTCTCGCGACTAGCGCACACACCGACGGGCCCGACGCCGATAGGTGTTTTCCGGTCGGTGGAGCGTCCGGTCTACGAAGACCTGGTTTCGCAGCAGATCGACACGGCACGCGGACGATCGGGCGCGGGCGACCTGGATGCGTTGCTACACAGCGGCGAGACCTGGACCGTTAGCTAGGTCTGACCTTCAGTCGCCGAATCCCGGTAGTCGCGGCGCCCTCGCACGATCTCTGCCGATGCTTCCCGGAAACTGCGGCGCGTTGGGGTCGACCGCCGCCGATGGTGCGGGCGGCGCACCTTCGGGAAGGCAGAATCCGGCTCTTTCGTCCATCTTCGCGCTCTCGACACACGGCAACGGTGTGTGATCGATGAACCTGCATTGTCCCGAGTCCGGGTCGCACGTTTCGTCGATGCCGCACACAACGCATTCGCGAGGGCCGGGTGTGGGGATAGCCGTCGCTTCGGCTGCGGGCTGACCGGTACCGGGGTCGGGCGTGACGGCGAACACGAGCAACAAGGCAACGAACACGAGCCCAAGCATGAAGGGGATGCGATAAGTGCGCGCCCAGTTGGACACGTTGTCGTCCTATCTGCGTCTAGGTTTCGGGACGACTTCCCGAACGCACACGTCCTGACCGGCGGCGATCGAGGTGTGTCCCTTGACCTGCCGAGGTGCGCAACCGAAACCTTCGAGGACGCCGGAGATGATCGCGCGGTCGAGTCTGCACACCTCGCCGGCAGGCGCTTCCATCGCAACCCAACCGAAAGGGCAGTTCTCTGTGGTGATCCACATCTTTCCGTCCGGATCGGTTTCGACATTGGGACGGAAGCCCAAACCGTCCAAGACGGTGCGCACACCGTCTGTGGCGTCGACGTCGGGCTGGTCGGCTTTGACCCCGTCGGCGAGCTGACGTCCGAAGCGAGCTCCTACGGTCTCGAGCTCGTCGCCGCGAGTGAGGGCTTGCAAAAGAAGATGAGCGAGAAGGTCGTAGTGGCGCTCGGGAACGGAAAAGGAAGCTTCGACCCCCGTAGCCGAGTACAGCTTTGATGGGCGGCCGGCTCCCGGGCCCTGGCGGCCGTTCACGCGCTTGAACTCCGCCCGCAGGAAACCGGCCTCAAGCAGGCGGTCCAAATGGTGCTTGGCGGCGTTGCGGTGGATGCCGAACTCGGTGGCGATTTCGTTGACGGTCACGGGGGCGTGCGCCCTGGTGACGAAGAGATAGACGGCACGGCGGCGCTCGTCGGCCAGTACCTGGGCGTCGGCGGACCTGGGGAGGGTGATCGGCGCCGGGTCGGTCGTGGAGGCCACTTCGAAGGGCAGTCTACCGGCGGTGCCTGCGGGGTGTAAATCAAACCGCCATTGGCTCTAGATTTGCCAAACGTCGTACCCTGGTTACAGAACCACCGGCGCCCAGGACTCGCGAGCGATGCGTAAAGCGCGAGGGAGCCGCCCCCCCGACAGGCCATCGAGGGGTTTTGCTTCCCCTGGGTTCTGCCGATAAGTAGTGGGGGACCGCCTGTGGCGGGCCCGAGAGGAGAGAAATGGCGATGCGGACGAGCTCACTGGCCCGGTTGTTCAACACCGAGGCCGAGAACGACTGGCGGCAGGACGCCGCCTGCCGGGGCATGGACCCGGAGTACTTCTTCTCGTCCGAGGAGATCGCCGACAAGCGTGAGCGCGCCGAGCGCGAAGCGGGAGCCAAGGCCGTGTGCGCCCGCTGCGAGGTGCGCCAGGAGTGCCTCGGTTACGCAATCGAGGCCGGTGAGCGTTACGGCGTCTGGGGAGGCCTGAACCCCCAGGAGCGGCGCGCTTACGTCCGATCGACCCTCAGCGACAACAGGTCAACCGAGCAAGTTTCCTAGCCGGCCTATGGTCGGTGGATTCGGCCCGCATACGATCGACCGGCTTCGCGACGTCCTTCCACATCCGGACGAGCAAGACCCCGACCCCGAGCACCGACGCGCGGCTGCCGTACTGATCCCGTTGTTCGTCCAAGGTGACGAACTTCGTGTGGTTCTCACCAAGCGCTCGGATCATCTGCGAAGTCATTCCGGCGAGGTTTCGTTCCCGGGAGGCGGACGCGAGCCGGGTGACGCGACCTTGCTCCAGACCGCGTTGCGTGAGACGCACGAAGAGATCGGACTCCCGCCTGAAGCGGTCGACGTTTTGGGGTCTTTGGAGGACTTGCCAACATTCGGGTCGAACTATCTGATCCGTCCCTACGTAGGTTTCATCCCATCTTCGATCGAATTCTCGCGCGATCCACGCGAAGTGGAACGTGTGCTCACCCCGAAGCTCGACCTGTTCACCGATCCTTCTGTGCGGCGTATCGAGATCAGGCAAAGAGACGGCGTCGAATACCAAGTCCACTTCTTTGACGTGGACGGCGACAACGTCTGGGGTGCTACGGCGCGGATGCTCGTGAGGTTGATCGAGCTGATCGAGAACTAACGAACGCTTCGGCTCCCTGGATCGCGAAGGCCAAGACGAACGAAGCGATCGACGCGCTGAGCCACGGCACTGATGTTGTTGCCGGGAAGGGTGCGCCGAGCATCGTGTCGAACAGCCATTTCATCCCCGACACCCACCAGCCAACCGTTCCCGGGTTGAGCCAGTTGTAGACGAGGAATCCGGCAACCCAGGCGACGCATCCCCACATGCGAACGGAACGTTGTGTGCCGTAGATCTCGTCTGTCGTGTAGCCGCGTCTCACAACGAAGTAATGAGCGGCCAGCACGCCGAAGAGCGGAACGAACACCGCTCCGATCAGTAGCAGGAAGTTCTCGTATTGCACGAGTGGCACGAAGACCGCAAGCAGCGTGCACACCGCTCCGATCGCGATGGACAAGGTGCGCTGGCCGACCTTCGGGAAAGCGTTCTGGATCGAAACCGAGGCCGAGTAGATGTTCGCGAACGCCTCGTCGGATTCATCTACGGCCAGGATCGCAAGCGCTAGCCCTCCGAGCGGAATTGCGAGCATCGCGTCGACGACGAAGCCTGTTGGATCCAACGGATCGGTGGCAGTGTTCGAGAGCACGAGGATGAGCCCGAGGAAGTAGAACCACGCGTGAGCGATGCCGTAGCCAATCGCAGTGCCGGCGAATCCAGCGGTCCGCGTGCGGGAGAAGCGCGTGTAGTCCGCAGCCAGAGGGATCCACGAGATCGGCATCGCTATGACGAGGTCGACGCCCTGCCAGAACGGAAGACTGCCCTTTCCCTTCGCCGATGTGAACGTCGAGAGGGGCACGCTCAGCAAGATGTAAAGCGTGAGATAGATCGTCGAAGCAAGCACGAGCCAGATCGCGTACCGGCCGATCCAGCGGCGAACTATGACCAATGGTCCGCCCACCGCCATAAGCGTGACGATCACGCCGAAGCCGATGGCCCACGCCGGGCGCGCCGAGACACCGAAGGCACGTTCGGTGATGGCCGCAGCCGCCGTCGAGATGATGATCAGCTCGAAAGCGCCCCAGCCGACGTTCTGCAGCACGTTGAGGACCGTCGGTGCGAAGGAACCGCGGCGCCCGAGAGACGGCCGATACAAAACCATTGCCGGTGCTCCGGTCGTCGCGCCGATGCGTCCGGCGTAGCCGAGCATGAGATTGCCGATGATCACGCCGACCACGATCGCCATGGCCGCACGTGCGAATGACATGCCGGGAACGAGGAACGCTGCGACGATCGGCAGGAGCAGAGAGATCCCAAGGTTTCCCCACAACGCGCCGTTTGAGAACAGGCCGAGCTGTCGCAAGTGCGGCGGTGTCGGTTCGATTCCCCAGGCCGGAACTTCCAGGAACTTCGGCTTAGTGGTACCGGTCTTGGCCGGGGCTTCTGATGACATGATGGCAAGCTCCCTTCGCCGGTGTTAACCGGATCAGGTTCAAGGGGTCGGCGGCCCCAGCCGCCCTCTCAGCCCGGTTGTGCCCGAGCTCCCCCGCCAAACTTCTCTTTCGAATCCTAACTACCGCGAACCGAAGCGCGCGGCAGAAACGCCGCTTTAGCGGAGGACGTTTCTATTGTCCCGGACCCGGCGGTGTAGGGATCGGTGTCGGCGAAGCTGCCGGCGGCCCCGGCGACGCCGAAGGGGTCGGGGAGGCGCTGCCACCCGGGCCGTACTCGATGATCCGCGGCTGCGGCTTGTACCGCGTGAAGAACCGGCGGCGAGTTTCCTTGCCGTTCTGATTGATGATCCGAAAGACGGTGATGTCGAACCCATCCCCGCCGCCTTGGGCCACGCGTTCCCGACCGGGCGGGAGGTCGGGGTTGTACTTCCGTTGCTCGCTGAACCCTTTGGGGTTAGTACGGGGTCCGGCCTCGGCTGTGACGACCTTTCCTTCCTTGTCACCGTAGAAGCTCACCGTGACCGACGTGTTGGAGTAAGCCGTCTTGATCAAGATCCCGGACTTGGAATTGTTCGTGAAGGCCAGGTCGGGATGCGGATAGGAGACGGTAGCCTCGCGGCCGGCCGGATAGCGCGAGATGTAATAGGAATGCGCTTTATAGGTGCCTAACTCATAGCCACCGAAAAAGA
The DNA here is from genome assembly GCA_963766295.1 of uncultured Actinomycetes bacterium. Classification (GTDB taxonomy): domain Bacteria; phylum Actinomycetota; class JAICYB01; order JAICYB01; family JAICYB01; genus JBBDRJ01. The sequence continues at coordinate 224,944 of CAVXYW010000002.1, forward strand.
TCGCGTTGAACATGGTGGTCGCGAACTGCGACACCCCTCCGCCTACGTCGTCGCGGAACTCTCCGTCGAAGATCATCGGCGCGAGAACGTAGCCCTTGGACTCGGTCCTCTCGCCTACGTGATTGTTCAATGAGAAACGCGTTCCGGGACGGATGATCGCGCCGTCAACGCGGTCGGCGATCTTGTGGATGTTGGTCACACGCGGTGCGCAGCACGGGTGGTTCGTCGTGAAGGTCGAAACGAGCTCGTGGATGTTGAGATCGCGCGCCTCATCGGTCGTGATGTCTGGTTCGACTTCCTTGAAGACCGCGTTCGCGACTCGGTTCTCCGACTTCTTGGCAGCCTCGGCGAGCGCGCTCGCGGTCTTTGTACTGTCGAATCGGCGTCCCTTCTGACCCGCCACAACGCTGGCGGACCGGCCACTAACGGCGAAGCTTGCGCTTCGCGCCTCTTCCTGGAACCGAGCCATCTCGGGTCCGATCGAGCCGGCGACGATCTCAGGTGAGAATCGAACCTCGAGCTTCCAGTCCAACCCACTGCGACGCGGAACGGCTTCGAGCATCCCTGCCACACGGTCGCGCGCCAGGAACAGGCGTGAGCCGTCCGGACCGGTCAGATTGATCCCCGCCTTTGCCCATTCGTTTGCGGTCTCAGCCGCTTCCCGTGCGTCGTCGATGTCCGTACGTCGGTTCTTCACCGATATCGGCAGCTCCATCGATCGACGCGGCCACGTCTCGAGACCTTCGACGATCTGTCTCATCGATCCGTCGTGGTCCAGCCGGCGTCCGGGAACCGCGCCCACCGGGACAAGCGTCGCGCCACGCGCCTCGATACCGGCTTCGTGTCCTTCGGTCTCAACTTCAGAAGCGAAGTCACTGACCAACTGCTTCGCCGCTTCCTCGTCGAACTTGCTCTCCCAGCCGACGTCCGTCGACGCGAAGAGAGCCCGTACGCGATGCCACAAACGAACGAAGAAGTTGCCGCGGCGTCCGACGCCGGCGGCATCCTCCAGCGTCGGCTCGACGCTGGGTTGGAAGCCGATCTCCGCCGGCGCGACGGCGAGCCGGTTGGTGTCGGCGAAGGCCTCGACGGGCTGAGAGACGAGCAGCTGGGCGCGCTCGGTCAGCGCAGCGCGAGCCTGATCCTGCGTCGTACCGCCCAGCTCCAGCGACCCGGCCTGGACGCCCGATCGAACGCGGTTGATCGCCGCGACGCTGTCGGCGGTGTACGAGGACAAGGCCAACGCACACAGAGCGAGGACCGTCCAGCCTCGCCTGCTCGGACGAAATCTAAGGTTGCCGATCTTCATTTGCGTATATACGCGCGCGCCTCGAGGATTCCTCGCCCACTCGAAGCCGAAAGGCTAACACCGACCAACGTCGTTCATGGGGCTCTCTTACCGCTACTGCCTGCGGTTTGGCGAACGGTCTCGTTCGAATCCTTACTCCGAGAGCAGGGATTCGGGTCCGACATCGGTCGCGTAGCCGATGGTCCGCTTGATGATCGAAGACAGGTCGTGTTGTGGCGTCCAACCCAGCAGCTCTCGGATCTTCCGCGTGTTCGGAACGCGGCGCGGTATGTCCTCGAACGTGCTGCCGTAGACCTCGTTGAAGTCGATGAGCCGGACCTGCGACGGTGAACCAGTCGCTTCGATGATGCGATCTGCGAGATCGCGCACCGAGGTCTCCTCTTCAGAGCCGACGTTAAACGCGTCACCGACGGCGCGATCTTCGTCCAGCAAACCGATCACAGCACGCACGACGTCTTCGACATCACAGAAGCACCGCGTCTGCGAACCGTCGCCGTAGATGGTGAGCTGCTGACCGAGGAGAGCCTGCGCGACGAAACGTGGGAGCACCCCTCCGTAGGCGCCGGTCTGCCTTGGACCGACGGTATTGAAGAACCGCGCGATTACCGTGGGGAGCTTGTGTTCGCGCCAGTAGCCAAGTGCCAAATGTTCATCGATCGCTTTGCCGGCGGCATACGACCACCGCTCGACAGTCGTCGGTCCAAGGATACGGTCGGAGGTTTCGTCCATCGTTTCAGTCGTGCGTCCGTAGATCTCGGACGTTGATGCAACGAAGACCTTCTTACCGTGGCGGTGCGCCGCCTCGAAGACGATCTCCGTGCCCCTGACGTTCGTGCGCATCGAATGCAAGGGCTGGTCGACGATGAGCTTTACGCCGACCGCTGCCGCCAAGTGGACGACCACGTCGCAACTCTCGGTGAGCTCGTCGACCAGTTGATCGTCGAGGATGCTGCCGAGAACAAACTTGAAGTCTGTCTCCCTTTTCACCGCGTCGACGTTGTGGACGTTGCCGGTGGCCAGATTGTCGAGAGCGATAACGCCGTCGCCTCGCTGTAGCAACGCTTCGCTCACATAGCTGCCAACGAAGCCCGCACCGCCGGTCACCAGATAACGCATCGCTTGCCAAGGATACGGATGGGTCCAGGAGTAGTTCACTCGGCGTCGGCTGCGCCGACCCGAGTGGTACTGCCGGATCGCTTTCGCTCCCCGGTACGATTGGCCGAGCCGATGGTCCGGTCGCTTTTAAGAAATCGATGACTCCCACCTGGGGAACCGCCGGTTGGCGGGCGTCGTTTCCGTTTAGAGGCATGACTGGACAAGTTCTCGCCGTCCTCGACGACGGAATCGGCAGCGCCGCAGACGATCCGGGAAGCACGCCGGATTGGGCTGACGTCGTTGCCAAATACGCAGACGTCGTCTACACGATGGCTTATCGCCTGACCGGCGACGACGAGGACGCGCGCGACCTGGCGCAGGACGTGTTGATCAGGCTCCACCGAGGCCTTGCCCGCTACCGCGAAGGCAACTTCGAGGGGTGGCTCTACCGGACGACGGTCAACGCATTCCGTGACCGGCTCCGCAAGCGCAAGCGCCTTCGCGAGGACGAACTCCCGGACGAACCACCCGGCATGACAACTTCAGGGGTCGTCGAGGAAGCGGTGGCGAAGCAGGAGCTCCACGACATCGTCCAGCGAGCACTCGTCAGACTGCCTCCCGAGTATCGAGAAGCTGTCGTGCTTCGCGATCTTGAGGGCCGCTCGTACGAGGAGATCGCAGAGATCCTTCAGGTTCCTTCCGGGACGGTGAGGTCGCGCATCCACCGAGGACGAGAGGCTCTGCGTCAATTGCTGGAGCACTACGTCGAAGAATCCGACGAGACTCAGAAACCTCCGGAGACCGGACAGTGAGCTTTTATCCGCGCCATGTCGAGCGGGAGATCCTGTCTGCGCTGATCGACGGTGAGCTCGACGCAGCGCAACGGCGGGAAGTTCACGACCACCTTCAAGAATGCGCTCCGTGCCGCGAGGCTATGGATGAGTTCTCCCACATCCACGGTCTGGTCGGTGAGCTTCCGCGCCTGATCGCTCCGGAGTCGTTCGTTTCTGTCGCCCTTCGTCCGCGAGAGTCACGGGGTTTGCGCACCGCCACCACGGCTCTTCTTGCCGGCCGGCGTAAGTGGGTGGCGGCGAGCATCGCTGTAGCAGCGCTGGGCATAACCTTCGGTGGCCTAGCGACTCCAGCACCGGCTGCCCAGGCACCGGTCGGCGCCTTCATCGACAGACATGTGAGCGTTCACTCCGGTGTGGAAACGGCCGGACACGTTCTATTCGCAGTCAACGGGCCGTAACGTGCCGGACCGGGCGACGTCCCGAAGGCAAGCGCCGATGATGGCCGGCGCGCTCGCATTGCTGGGCATGGCGATCGTGGCGCTCGCGCCGGCACCGACAGCGGCTCAGGAAAGCGAGCGCACAGAAGCGATCACTTACTTGGAGCGCGTCGCCAAGGCTCATGGTTCGACCTACAGTTGCCGTCAGCTCGTTGCCTATTTCGGCAAGGCGTCCTCGGCGGCCGCCGTTCTCGATATCCGCTCTTCGGGCAGCGGGCAATACGTGCGCGCCGAGTCGGGCTCCGGTGTGACGAGGTTGTGGCACGGACGCGAGAGCAGCGTGATGTCGGCGAGCGCCACCGACATTCACGAGTTCGGGACGTCGACGGTGGAGCTGAAGCCCGACCAGGTGATCGAGAAGTATGAAGTCGAGGTAGGGGAGTCTTCGCAGATGTTCGGCGTGGAGGTCGTTCCGCTGACCCTAACGCGACGGCGAGACCGAACGACGGTAGAGAAATGGCTGGTGCACGCCGAGTCGGGGATCGTCTACCGGCGGGAGCTTTTCGACGCACAGAACAGGCTCGTCGGCATGACAACGATCACCGATATGAAATGGGGTTCCTCCGCCGCTGATTCGCCGGAGCCACGCGAGCCCGAGACTGAGCCGCCACATGAAGCTAAGGCGGCATCGATGAAGGGCGCGCCGAGGATGCTCCCGTCCGGCTACAGATTGCTGCGTGCGTACTCACTCGAGGCCGGTGGATTGCCCGCACAGCAGTTGGTTTATTCCGACGGACTGCACGCGCTCTCCGTTTTCGCGACGAAGGGTTCGCTGAGTACGCCGGACGGCTTCGATCGCGCGGATATCGGCCATGCCGAAGGCTGGGTCGGGCCGGGACCGGGGACCTGGGCCTGGGAGGGTGACGGCCGGAGCTGGCTGATCGTCGCCGAAGAACCGGCGCTTGACCCCGTCGAGCTCACGAAGGCCTTCCCCAAAGGCGGACGTTCCTTTTGGGCCGGGTTGGGGGCCCTTTGGACTCGACTCTTCGACGCCATAGGGAGTCTGTTCGGCTAGGCGAGGAGTTGGGGCGTCCTTCTCATATTTCTGGGGCTTTTTCTTATGTTCGCAATGCCAGGAGCCGGAACCTTACGGGTCGCTGCGACGTTTACTCACTGATGTCACAACTCCTATCGCTTCTCGCCTTGGACCCCGATGCCTGGCTTCTGGAGTCCAATTGCCGCGGGCGTACCGACCTGTTCTTCGCTCCGGACGAATCGGAGTCACGTCGCGAGCGCCGGCGGCGGGAAGCTCAGGCAAAAGCGGTGTGCGAGGAATGCATCGTTCGCGAGCAGTGTTTAACGGAAGCGTTGCAGGCCGATGAAAGATTTGGGATCTGGGGCGGTCTCACCGAGCGAGAGCGTCGTGCGGCGAAACGCTCCGGAACGGTTCCAAGTTCTAATGACATCGCCGGCCCTGGGCGACTCGCACGCCTGCCCGCCGTCGTTGTTCAGGGCGCGGCGATGTCTTCTTCTTCGCGAAGCGAGTAGACGACAGCGAACCGGTGCGCCGTCAGCGGCGCACTATCTGCTGCACGGCCCTGTGAGCGAGGTTCATGCCTTCGTTCATGCCGCGGTCTTCCGGGTAGATCTGACCCGTCGTTGCGACGTACAAGCCCTTTATGTGGCTCACGACACCGGGTATCCCCGAGCTGTAGCCGATCGTCACCAGTGGTGCTGCGTACGGAGTGCGGAAAGGGTTTACACCGAGCACCTGATCGGTTGAGAAACCCGGGAGCCAATCCGCCAGCGCATTGACCCACTGGTCGGCCAGTTCGTTCACGTCCGCGGTGGCGACCGGATCGTCGGCCGTGAAATAGCGCCCGAGATAGGAAACGTGCCGCCCGTCGTAGTGGGACGCGGGGACGAGATTGGTCTGCTCGATCAACGCTCCGAAAGGGACTTCGTCGTCGCAGCAATTGGTCCAGTAGTAGCGACTTATCGGTTTGGTCGTCTCGACGATCACGCAGATGGCTCCGAGCCGGCCGATCTCCGACCATCGGTAGTCACGCCGGTCCTCGGGGATCAGCGATGAGACTCCCGGCAGCTGTCCTGCGTACAACACGGCGTCGGCCTCGATGGACTCAGCACCAACCTCGACGCCGATTACGCGATCTCCATCGAGGGCGATGCTGTCGACGGCCGCTTGCGTGCGAACCTTGGCTCCCAATCGCGCGAGCTCTGACGCGACGCCGTCGAACAGTTGCCGGAAGCCACCGCGGAGATACCCCAAGCGTTCGCCCCGCCAGGTTCGCGCTGCTGCACGCTGCCGGAAACGAGCCCACATCCACGAAGCCGGAACACGTTCCGACGCCATCCCGAACTTGAAGCGAAGCATCGGGTCCCAAATGGCTTCCATAGCGCGCTCGCCCGCGTTCGCAGTCAGCCAATCTCGCGCCGGCGTTTCGTCCAGCGATCGGTAGTCACGCGTCGCCGTGAGGCGAACGGTGCTGATACCGAGACGTATCCGGTCCCTCAAGGGGAGCGGCCGGAACCGGAGAAGATCGATCGGAGAGGTGAAGGGCCAGAACTTCGCGCCCGTGAGGACACTGACGCTTGAGGGGTACCACTCGAGCCGGTCGGACAGTCCGAGCTCATCGATGAGGCGGATGATGCGCTCTTCGTTCGGGAAGATGTGGTGGTAGAAGCATTCGAGCGGGGTTCCGGCGACGGAGAAGCTGACGACAAGGCCGCCCAAGTTCTCGCTGCGCTCGAGCACGATCACCTCGTGCCCGGCTCTAGCCAGTTCGAGCGCAGCGGCGCATCCGCAGATCCCACCACCGATCACGACTACTTTCTTTTTCACCATCACCCCGGAATTCAGTCGCGAGCGCTAGAAAGTATCCTCTCGCATCGAGGAAGCAGGCTGCGCCCGACCCTCGGCGAATATAGTGGCCACGAAAAATGCCTCGAGACTTGCGAAAGATCCCATGGGACGTGCGTTATAAATTCGGAGCAAAGCTCGCCTCGGATCTGCGTCGGCTGTCCATCAAACTCACTCATCGTCATTGTCGGGTCGAGTTTCAGGGTCCGGTACGAATCGGTCCGGGGTTCGTCCTCGAGATTCCGGATCGTGGCGAGTTCGTCGTCGGCCCAGACGTAATCTTCCGGCGCGGCTTCGTCTGCGAGATCAGCGGGACCGGCCGGGTCGTCATCGGCGCCGGCACCACGTTCACGTCGAATGCGCTCATCCAGTGCAGCACATCGGTCGAGATCGGCGAGCGAAACGCGTTCGGCCAGGCTCTTCAGATCGCGGACGGAAGCCACAAGTTCCGAGATCTCACGACCCCGCCATTGGAACAGGGGTACAACTTCCGGCCGATCAAGATCGGTGACCACATCATGGTGCATTCGAAAGTCACGATCGTGGCAAACGTCGGGGATTACGCCGTTGTTGGAGCGAACTCACTCGTCACAAAGGACGTACCGGCCTACTGTTTGGCTGGTGGTGTTCCTGCTCGCATCATCGAGTACTTCGGTCCAGAAGAACGGCGGCCGGTAGGGCTCGACATAAAGCGGGGATGATCAACGAACTGGCGGTAAGAGACGCCCCAGTTGTCGTCTGATCTCTGAAAGAAGCCGCGACGGACCGCTTGCATCGTTGCTGCTCTCGGCCGATCCAAGGTATGCGATGAAATGCACGCGGCCCCCGTGATAGCGGCGGTAGTGCAACAGACCACGGCTTGCGGCGCGACGCAATAGATCCGCTATCGGCAGTGCGTGATGCGGATGGTGATCGTCCGGCTCGGAGGAGACGAGGTTGACGAAAATGAGTCGAGCGCGGCTCTCGAGAGCCTCGAGAGTCGAGAGCGGATCATCGACATGCTCCAGGACATCGAAGCAATAGGCAGCGTCGAATCCGCCCGGGATGCTGTCGGCGTCCAAGTCGTAAATGGATGCGTCGATGCCGCGTCGAGCGAGGCGCCATCGCAGGTATTTGGTGGACGGGTTGTCGAAGTCTGCAAGGGACACGTCGTAGCCGTCTTCGATCAGCCGCAATCCGTCGCTACCGATGCCGCACCCCCAATCCAGCAGCCGTCCTCCTTGCGGTACGAGCCTGCGTAGCACCTCCCGATACGGAACCTTCGTCGCCGACATAGCGAATACCGTGAGGTCGTATAGATAGGCCTCGCTGGATCTGTAGAAAGTGGCTTCGTCCCCAACGACCTCCAGCTCGTGCATCACTTCGTGCATGTGCCCACGCAACCTCTCTACATCGAAGGAGTCGCCGAGGTACTCCTTTAGCTCTTCGAGGTCACGATCTCCTTCCCACGCGTCGAAGAAGTAAGGGGCCAAGTGCTGGTAGTACCAGGTGTCGGCTCTCCGCTCGGCGACGCGGCGAACAGTCGTTAGGTTTCGGGGGACCCGCTCTACGGCGATTGGCCAAATACGCGAGACCGGCCGCCGGCCTGCGGATGCGCGGGCACGCCGCGCGAACCACGGCTCGAACCAATCGTGCTTCGCCGCCATCATTCGCTCGCCGGGAGCGATTCCCTGGAACCGACGCAAAACGTCCGGCCAACTCAACATATGCAGGTGATGTGCGACGGCCTTGCGCTCGTAGAGCAAGACCATCCCCGCTTGATCTAGACGCCAACCCATGTCCAAGTCTTCGTAGTAGTAGACGAAGTCCTCGTCGAACCCGAGCACATCGTTGAAGAGCTCGCGCTTGAGCGAGATGTTGGACGAGTAGAACCTTCCGAACCCGGCTACATCGCCTTCGATGTTGTGATAGTCGAATTGCGTTCCGGACCAATCCATCCAGCGGTTGATGCGGCCGGCCGCTGCGGGATGAGGGTCGATGTGACCGAGCACGGCGGTGCGGGAGTCTGGGTGCCGTTCATGTACCAACAGGTGGCGCGCCACTAGGTCCGGCGTTGGGACCATGTCATCGCCCAAGAAAAGGATCAGGGGATTTTGACTTGCGGCGACGCCGGCGTTACGCGCAGCACCCGGCCCTCCGTGGTCTTTGACCAGTGTTTGAACGCCGAGGTCTGCGGGAGGCTCTTGGTCCGTGCCGTCGACCACGACGATGATCTCGAAGCCGGAGACCGATTGAGCACGAAGCGCATCAAGCGTTCGGCGAAGGATGTCCCAACGGCCGCGCGTTGGTATGACAACGCTCAGGTCGGTCGGGTTGAAGGCGGACATACTTGAAGTTTTCGGCCGATGAGTCTCGGCGGCGACAACTATACTCTTGCGGATCACCGACCGGATCGGTGGGCACAAAGCGCTGCGAGGCGATGTTGAGCGATACGGTCGAGACTCTTCGGGCACAAGTCGCCGAACTCGAGTGGTACCACACGATCGAGTTGGCTCCTGGACTCACGACGCCGGGCTGGTTCGACACACGCAGGGTCGTTAATCGGTTGCCATTTCCCGAATCTTTGCATGGCAAGCGATGCTTGGACGTCGGAACCTTCGACGGATTTTGGGCGTTCGAGATGGAACGTCGCGGCGCCTCGCAAACCGTCGCGATCGATGTTCTCGAGCCTTCAGAGTGGGACTGGCCCGCCGGCGGTTCGCCTGAGGATGTCGCTGCCATAGGGACAAGGAAGAGTCGTGGGCGCGGATTCGAGGTTGCGCGCGAAGCATTGGGGTCGTTGGTCGAGCGCGTCGAGAAGAGTGTCTACCAGCTCGACCCCGAGATCGATGGGGTTTTTGACTACGTCTACGTTGGCAGTCTTCTGCTGCACCTTCGTGATCCGGTGGGAGCACTTATGCGTGTCCGATCGGTGTGCCGGGGATCGATGCTGTCCGTCGACGCGATCGATCTGGGGCTCACGTTTGCACACCCACGGCGACCAATCGCAACGTTGGAGGCACTCGGCCGCCCTTGGTGGTGGAAACCTAACCTGGCGGCATACGTCCGGATGATCGAGGCCGCGGGGTTCTCGGCCCAACGCCACGGACGGTTCTTCATGCCCGCCGGTGATGGGCAGGCTCGCACCAGACCAACGGCGCGTGCGCTGGCGTCGAGATTCGGCCGCGAGGAGATCTTTCGCGTACGAGTGGGCGACCCGCACGCGTTTGTCCTTGCTCGACACGCCTGAAACGGCTTAGGTGGGTCTTGTCCCTTCGGCGAAGAGATCGGCGATGCCGAAGCGCTTCGTCAGCGGGAACTTGGCCAGCGCGTGGTATAGGCGCTTGGATTTTTGATCGGGGATGAAGTCGGTGTACATCCATTTTCCGACCCACGACTTAACGCCGGTGTAGCCGGCGGCGCGAAGATACCGCCTTAGCGATGAAAGCGTTTGCTCGTTCACGTGCATCAGGTGCTCGTAGTCGTGTATGCGCGGATCAGCGGGCCATTTCTTACGGCGCTTGGAACTGATGAGCCGCTGCATTTTGTACGTCACGTTGTAGAGGGTTTTGCTGGGCATCGTGTGGATGAATATCCGTCCTCCCGGCTTCAGGATGCGGAGTGCTTCGCGCAGTGTGCGGTCGAGTTCCTCGTGCGCGAGATGCTCGACCACGTCGACCATCGTCGCGAGATCTGCGGTGTTGTCTTCGAGCGGTATCGATCGCGCGTCGCCAAAGATGACTTCCGCTTTGTCGGTGACTTTGTGTACGTCGAGGGTCTTGCGCGCCATATCGACCGCGGCCGATGCGTACTCGACGCCCACGGCTCGGCTCGCTCCTTGCTCGACGGCGACGGCGAGCAGCTCCCCGCGGCCCGTTCCGATGTCCAGCAGTACATCACCAGGTTGAAATCGCGAGAGCGCCAGGATGCCGGGGTAGATGCCGGCGACTTCCTTGCCTTCGGAAGCGTCCCACTCTGCAAATCCGGCGCACGCCTTGCGGTAATACTCCTCGCTGTAGGTGTCGGGTGGGACGATGGGATCCGGCAGTTGTTCATCACGGCCGCGCATGGAGTACGGATTCTATGCTCGCGGAAACGCAAGTGGGACTTCTGATGGCACGGCAGTACTCAAGAGCCGTGAACTCGGGTCGCCGAGTGCGCACCATGTAACCTCGGAGTTGGTCGATCAGGCGGCGCCCCTCGCCGGAGCGTTAAAGCGATACATGGGAGGAGCCCGTTCAGTCATCCGCTACTGCGGAATGATTCTTCTCAATTGCCCGTGAAGGACAAGAACCCATGAGCGATCACGAACAGCCTGCAGAGGATCAGCACGAGGAAGCTGTACAAGAAGCACTCGCCGAGCATCGAGCGCAGGTCGATCAGGTCCTTCCCTCGGGCGATCCAGACAAGATCAAACACTTGTACGTCGATCTGGGAGACATGCTCAATCGTGCTGTCGAGGGCGACTCGGAAGCGATACCTCAGTTGTCCTTTCCTGAGATAGGACCTGTGCTCGGCCGCCTGGCGGCCGACCTGGGTCCCCGCGTGCTCGACGCCGGCTGCGGGCCAAACCCGATCTTCTCGATCATGCTTGCGCCGTCACGCTTCATGATCAGCCTGGATATCAGCTGGAGCATCGTCCGGCTCGGTGTTCAGCGGGCAAAAGCAGCTGGGTTGGTTGTTCACGGCGTGGTCGGCGACCTAGAAGCACTACCTTTCAGAAACGGGAGCTTCGACGGATCGGTGTGTGAAGACACGATCGAGCATCTGCCCAACGACCGCAAAGGGGCGTCCGAGCTGGCTCGCGTGCTTCGTCCGGGTGGGCGGGTGATATTGGGGACGCCGAACCGAATCCGGCTGGACGTGCTGAGCGAGCGATGGCGTGATCGCCGGGCCGGCCGCCGCAAGCCGGCGTCTGCTTATTACGCGGCAACGAGCCATCTGCGCGAGTACACATGGGGAAGCCTGGAGCGACTTGTGCGTCCCTTTTTCAAGATCCGCGGTCGCGCGACGGTGGGGTGGACCGGAGGCCCGCGGTCGCGACTTGCTTCTCAGCTCGTGCAGAAGGGCCCTCTTCGCAGGCTCGGCCGGATGATTCTTCTCGACTTGGAAAAACCGACCGGCCGTTAGTCGTCGCGTATCGCGATCATCGCCATGCGATCGCGGAAGTTCGGCGTAACGAGACGACGAGGACCGCCGAATGGTTTGGTGGCCATCCGCAAGAGGCGCCCGAGCGACTGGCTGTAGCCGACGAAACGTCCTGCGTAGTACTCGAGCGAAAACGTCTTAGGGTGCCGTTCGCTTGAAATGACGCGGAAGCCTGAGGTCTCCAGTACGCGGGCCAGCGTGGTCGGCGAGAAGTAGAAGATGTGCCCGGGAAGCACCGACCACCACCAGCGCCGAAGACTGCGTGCGACGAGGCTCGAAACGTCCGGCGTGCAGAGATACACCACTCCCTTCGGTGAAAGCAGCTCGTGCAAGCGTCGTGCGAAGGCGAGCGGGTCGGGGACGTGTTCGACGACGTCGTTGGCCACGATGACATCGAACGAGAAGTGTGGGAGATCCACCGTGTCGGTGGTGCCCCTCACTACATCGAGACCTCGCTTCGTGGCTTTATCGACGGCCCACTGCGATGGTTCCACTCCGCTTGCCGTCCATCCCAACGCCGCCGCCTCTTCCAGAAGCAACCCCGGCCCGCAGCCAACGTCCAGGAGCCGTCCCGGCGGCGGACGGTAATTGGCGATGTCGAGCAGGTTGCGGTGGAAGGTGTGGCGCAGCCCTTCTTCCTCGACGAGGTACTCGGGATCCTCAGCTTCCTCATAGTGCGCGTCAACGGGAGCGTTCTGGCGAACGAGTTCGCAAGCTTCACAGCGAACTAGACGGCCGGCGCGACCGTAGAGCGACTCGGTCGGACGTCCCGAAGCTTGTGTCTGTTTGGGACGAAAAAGCCGGAACACTTCGCGATTGGAAGCCGACCCGCAAAGAGGACAATTGGTGTTCATGAGGGGTCCTATACTGTGGCATCCAAACGGCGGACGTTGATGTGACTGGGGCTGCCTATCTGCTGGCAACCTTGCTGTGTGTCGTCGTAGCGGCCTGGTATTCCTCCCGATGGGCACCCGACGCCTTATCTCGCGCCCTGGTCGGCGTCGCCGTCGGCATAAGCGTTCCGATCGGACTCGCCATCTCCCTGGGCATGATTGGCATCCTGTCCCGCGGATGGTTATTGCTCGCACATCTCGTTGTTGCGGTCGGTTTCTTCATCGGACGCGAACACCTTGCAAAACGCACGGCGCCTCCGCGCGAGGATAAAGCCGACGCACGCACTCCCGAAGCGTTGGCGTCTGTGTTCATCGGTGCAGGTGTCGCTTCGTTTGCCGCGGTTCAGACCGTTCGTGGCAGGCCCACCGGCGAAACCGACTCGCGCAGCTATCACTTGGCCAATCTCGTCGAGTGGTTCCGCTCGCACCGCATCTGGGAGCTTCCGTTCCAAAACCTTGGATACTTCACGGCAACACATCCGGGCAACGGTGAACTGCTTGGTTTTGCGACCTTGGCAGCAACGGGCGGCGAACAGCTCGCATATCTGACGCCCATTGCATTCGGAGTGCTCGTAGTAGTTGCCTGCGCATCAGTTGCCCGTGACCTCGGCGCCGATGGTGGCCGAGGAGCGCTGGCCGCTCTGGCCGTTCTTGCCGCACCGGTGTCATTTGCGACCCAAGCCAACAGCTTGGCTACGGACCTTGCTGCAGCCGCCGGTCTCATCGCCGCCGTCGCCTGCCTTCTTCGCGAACGCCGGGATTCCGACGGTCGCTGGCTGATCCTATGCGGCATCGCGCTTGGTCTCGGTTTGGGGAGCAAGTACACGGTGTTCGTTCCCGTTGCGGTCGTGGCTGTTGCTGTTCTGGTCATGCGCCGTGGGCGCGCGCTCTGGCTCGTGCCGGGTTTGCTGCTTTTCTCCGGACCCTGGTTCGTTCGCAACGCAGTCGAAACCGGCAACCCGATATTCCCGCAGGGGATCGAGGTCGGCTCGCGCGAGCTGCTGCCGGCCGGGCAGAGTCCGCTGCTTGCGTTGTCCACTTCTATCGCCGATCACTTCGTAAACATGCGCACCGATGTTCTCGGCCGGTGGGCCGAGCTCGCGGCTCGTTTCTATGGGCCCGTCCTGATCCTCGTTGTGGCCGGCGTTGTGGCTGTGCTCCTCAAAAGGTCGCGCCGCGCACCAGTACTTGCCGTGGGCGGGCTCGCGTTGGTTGCACTTGCCGGTTATCTGTTCACTCCGTTCACCGGAGCAGGCGAGAACGGGCTCGAGTTCTTGATGGGGTCGAATCTTCGTTACGCGCTTCCCGCCGTGCTGTTGGGGGCCGCTCTCGCGGCCGCCACGCTCCCGCGCATCTATTTCCTCCTTTTCGTCGGGGCAGCGATCGCATACGACGGATTCAAGATCCTTCAGGGAGCAGGGTTCCGGACGGATCTGGACGCCGACGCCGCAAGCGTTGGGTTGGCCTCGCTTCTCGCGGTCCTTGCGCTGATCATCGCCGTGCGAGTCCCGGAGATCGCGCGTGCGCTGAATCCGAGGAAGCCTGTGGTGGTCGCCCTTGGTGTGGTCGTCATATTCGTCGGAATGCTTGGTGCGGTCTCGTCTGTGGATCGATCAAGATCACGGACCGAACTTGAGGCGACGCTGGCTTCGATCGAGGCGGACGATGTGATCGTTCTGGGGGTAGAGGACCTCAGGAGCGTCTTAGGTGCGGAACTCGACACTGAGATGAGAGTCGTGGCGGCAGGAGGAGAAGCCGATGAGGTGCCGTTCGACAATGCCGCGGATCTGAACGTGGCGCTGCGCCGGACCGATAGCGAGCTCCTAGTGATGCTTCCGGGTTCCCCGGCGGTACCGCGTGGGTGGGAACCCGACGGCGAGTGGCGCAAGCTTCGTTCGACACGCCAGGGGGTCGTGTACGCTCGCGCGCGATCCTAATCAGCGATCTGAGACACTCGATACCGGGGCTACCGGGGAAATCGGGACAACAGATGTCACGCCGAAAAGCCAAAGAGATGCGCGCTTATTGGAACGACCGCGCGAAGGAAAACGCTCCGTGGTACGTGGACACTTCCCTCCAGTACGACGAGCCGGACATGGAGCAGTTCTTCGCCGACGGCCGACGCATCGTCGATTACGCGTTCGACGATCCCGCCTTCTCCGTCTCCAATTCTCACTTCGCGCTCGAGATCGGTTGTGGGCTGGGTCGAGTGTGCCAAGCGCTGTCCGATCGTTTCGCCCACGTCCTGGGGGTGGACATAGCCCCGGACATGGCAGCCCAGGCGCGGAGGCTCGTGACCGAGCCGCGCGTGTCCTTCGCGATCGGTGACGGCGTAACTCTCGCGCTTGTGAAGTCGGCTTCCGTCGACGCGGTGTTCTCCTTCACGGTGTTCCAGCACATACCGTCGATCAAGGTGATCGAGCTGTACATCGAGGATGCCGGCCGAGTTCTCGTTCCCGGTGGGATGTTCGTCTTCCAGTGGAACAACAGTGGGGGAACGTTCTGGTGGTCTGTCCGCCGGCGTTTGATCGGCTTCTTGCGTCGCATGGGACTTGCTCGTGATGCCCGAGAGCGCAATGCAGCGTCATTCCTTGGGAGCCGTGTTTCGGTTCGACGGGTTAGGGCAGCGCTGGAGCGCGGCGGCATGGAGCTTCGTGACGTGCAGAACACTGGGAATCTTTATGCGTTCGCCTGGGCGGTGCGGCGATAGTCACGACACCGCGAGTTTCCGTGATCGTGCCCGTAAGGGACCGCGCTGAATTGCTGATACAGACGCTGCGGGGTCTGGCCGACCAGTCCTACAACGACTTCGAAGTCGTGGTGATTGACGACGGGTCCAAGGATGGATCTGCAGATGTCGCTCTCCAAGCGCGCGCGGACGGGTTGGAGTTGAAGCTCGTGCGAACCGATGGGATCGGATCCGTCGCGGCGCGCTGCGCGGGAATCCAAGAAGCCGGTGGTCAGATCCTTGCCTTTACCGACAGCGATTGCGTCCCGGACCCAGACTGGCTGGAGGCCGGAGTCGCAGGTATGGATAAGGGCGCAGATGTTGTTCAAGGCACCACAACCCCGGCCCGCGAGCTCGGCTCGCTCGAGAGATCCGTCGCACACGACGCGAACGACGGGCTTTTCCCCACGTGCAACGTGTTCTACACACGCACTGCTTATGAACGGGCAGGCGGGTTCGACCTTGAGGCTGCAGCCAGGCTCGGCTTTCGAATGGCTTCCGGTCGTGCTCTCGGATTCGGTGAGGACACTCTGCTTGGATGGCGTGTTGCTCGAGATGGAGAGTTAGTAACGGCCAGCGACGCCGTGGTTCGTCACGCAGTGCTGCGACCTTCGATCCGAGAGCTCCTCTGGCGGTCGTGGCTCATCGGCGGATTCCCGGAACTGATCCGAGAGTGTCCAGAACTACGTGCATCGATGCTTTCGCAGGGCGTCTTCCTCGGCAAGCGCCGACTACCCCTTTATGCCGCGATAGTGCTCGTAGCGGCGGGGCAGCGCTGGATCTCGCTACTCGCCACGCTTGCCTGGGCCGGCAATCACGGCAGGCGAACTCTCCGTACTCCCAGTCCCTTAGGTAGGCGGATGCTGGCCGTGCCCGTCGAGATGCTGATCGATGTGATTTCGGCCGTCGCGTTGTTCATCGGGTGCATTCGAACGCGGTCGATCGTTATCTAGTTGTGCGCAGGCTTTTTCGCGGCGCAGTTCGGCACGTCGTCCCCTTGACCGCCATCGCGGTTTTGGTCTGGCCCGGGCTCGGCTGGACGGAGAGAACCGTGGCCGGCTTGGTCCTTCTCGCGTTCTGGGCATTGATCTATGTTCGCTACCGGCGCGCAGGTCTTGCCCAAACGGCGCTCGAATATGAGCAGCTTCGAAGTGTTTCGTGGGACGCCTTCTGGCGTCACTACAACGAGCGTGTCCCAACCATCGAGCAAGAATTCGAGATTTGGGGTCCCTACCATCAGCACCGCCACGAGATGCGTTACGACTTGGTGGCTCGCGAGGTACGAAAGGCGCTGGTGCCGGGAAACCGCATCCTGGACTTGGGCTGTGGCTCGGCCCTAGTTGCCGACCGCATCTTGGACATGGACGTCCATTACGTAGGGACCGATTTCGGCGGGCCGAACATCTCCTATGCGAACGAGAAGTTCAAAGACTCCACCAGCACCCTCCGACTTTCCTTCGCACGCTCGGACGCGGCTGCGATGCCTTTTGCCGACGAGACTTTCGACGTCGTCGTGATGAGCGAGGTGATCGAGCATCTGATCCGCCCCGAGGTCGCGGTCTGGGAGATCGCGCGGGTCCTTCGTCGCGGCGGACTATTCGTGATGACTACCAACAACGCATCCGAGGTTCCCCTGCGTTCGCCGCTTACCCATTTGTTTGCGTGGATCGAGAAAGCCTTCGGCGCCACGTCGCCGGGGTTGATCTCTCTTCGTCCGTGGGTGTGGCCGGAAAAAGTCGACGAGAGCCTTCTGCCTAAGGGATCTTCCGATGTCTACCTCCCTCACACTCATCACATCGCTGCACAGACGTCTGCGATGTTCGAGGCAGCCGGGATGTCGACTGTCGATTGGTCGACCTTCGAGTTTCCACCTCCGCATGGCCTCACCGCGCGCGTTCTCGAGCGGATGAACGGGACGGGTCGACGCATCGTCGATGTGATCGAGGCCATTGCCAGGGCGACGCCGCTCGTTCGCCGTCTCGGTACCCACCTTTTCATCGTCTCCCGCAAGACGAGCGCAGCATCGGCTCAATCGCCGCCAGCCGGCGTTTGGCCCGGTCCGCTCTCGGGCTGAGTTAGGGAGCTTCCAGCTCAGCGGGCAGTGCGAAGTGTGGCCAGTAGTTCGTCCAGTGGACGACGTGGCGCCGGTTCGCCGTTGCTATAACCGGCTGCCGTTGCGGTGTGCCACGCATCGAGGACGCGTGCGTATTCGTCGACATTGAGGTTCTGCGCCGTGAGCCGGCCGCCTTCGACAAGCCGACGGCGGAGTGCATCATCCGAGACTCGACGGACGGCGGCCGCGAGTCCGTCTGCATCTCTGGGCGCGACCAGCAGGCAGTTGGCCTCATCGATTAGGAATTCGCCTGATCCGCCTGTGCCCGTTGCTATCACGGGTGTCGCGCAGGCCATCGCTTCGAGTGGCACGATGCCAAAGGGCTCGTCCCAAAGGACCGGAAAAAGAAGGACATCCGCCTCGGAGTACACCTCGTGAAGCCGCGATCGCGCGCTGTTATCGAATCCAACTCGATCTCGAAGACCGAGTTGTTCGATCCGCGAGCTTAGCTGTGACACGAACGCTGCGTCTGGAGGCCCGACGATCCGGAGCGTAGCCTGCGCAGGCAAGGAGGCCAGGGCTTCGACGGCGACTGCGACGCCCTTCCGCTCTTCGATCCTGCCTACGTAAAGCAGTCGCCACTTCCAATCTCTCTTTGCGGGACCGCGCAGCGGAAAGTCGACAGGATCGACCCCGTTGTAGGTGATCGTGGATCGCGCGGGCACCCATCTGGCTTCGTTCTCCGCCCGTCTGCGTGTTGTCTCAGAGATGTAGCAAGCCGTAGTCGAAGGCGAAGGACGGAAGTTGGTCGGAACTCCCGTCAACTTTCGTACAGCTCGACGGATGCCCGGCAGCCTTTTGAACAGATGGAGCCAACCGTCGATGTTCGGTCCATATATCAGCCAGTCGTCTTGCATGACTAGTACCAACGGGATGCCGAAATCGCCGACGGTGGTAAGCATTCCCAACGACAACGCGCCCATGTGCCAAGCGGAAATGACGTCCGGCTTGAACTCTGCGATCGCTTCCTTCAACTTGTCTTGGTTCCACCGCTCGATGCTCAGTCGTTCGCGTAGAGGAGGCCTAAGGATCTCGAAATCGCGCCAGTACAGTCGCAGGACACGCCGAACACCGATGTCTTGTTGGTCAGCCTCAGTTGCGGACTCGAGACGCAGGTCGGAGGTGAGGATCTCAACCTGATGCCCCTTGGAGCGCCAACGGCCAACGACATCTCGACATGACAGTTCGTATCCGCCAAGGTGATGCGGGGGATACATGTTCGAGATAACCAAGATGCGAAGGCCGGCGGCCTCCTTCGAATAGCTCAAGCTTCGTACGCGGAGTCCGACTTACTGAGCTCGGACTCGTACCACGCGACTGTGCGTTCCAGGCCGTCTCGCAGAGTGTACTTGGGTCTCCAGCCCAGGCGTTCGCGCGCTCTTGTGGAGTCACAGAACATGCGCTGGATCTCCGTTGGCCGATCCGGGAGTGCACCTATGTCGGGTTGGATTGGATTGCCCATGACATCGAGCACCAAAGCGACCACGTCACGAATCGCGATCTCGTCGCCTCCGCCAAGATTGAAGAGCTCTCCTTCGATCCCGGGTGTGGTTGCCGCCAGTAGGAACCCGTCTGATAGGTCGTCGACGTAGTTGAATTCCCGCGTCTGTCGGCCGCTCGTTGTCTTGAGTACCTGCTTACGTAACGCTCGGACGATGGTTTCCGGGATGATCCGGTCGGGACTTTGTGCCGGACCGTATGCATTGAAGGGACGAACCAACACTATGGGCCAACCGTGGCCCTGATGGAACATGCGACAAAAGCGTTCGGCTGCGTACTTGCTCACCGAATACGGTGAGTTGGGGTTGACCGTTGCGTCTTCTTGAAACGGGACGTCGATGTCCCCGTAAATCTCGCTCGTCCCGGTGTTTATGAAGCGCTCGTAGCCGACGCCGTCGAGAGCCTGCAGGAGATTTACAGTGCCTTGGATGTTTGTCTGAACGCACTCATCGACCCGATGCCACGACTTTCCGACATGGGTGTAGGCGGCCAGGTGAAAGATGATCGAAGGTCGGACTGACTTGGCCAGCGCGTCCATCGCCGAGCGATCTGTGATGTTGGCCTCGTGCAGAGTTATCTCGTTGCGTAAGTCGAGCAGCCGTTCGGGGAAAACGGAGGACACGGCCGGCGTCAGGGCGTGCACCTCGGCCCCCTCGGCCACCAAACGACGTGTCAGATGGGAGCCGATGAACCCCGATGCGCCCGTAACCAGGACGCTCGATTGATTTAGAGAAGCCAAGGTGGCTTTCCGTGGTCGGCAACAGTTCGTTCGGCGAGTTCTGAGAGCTCCATGGCTTCCTTGAATGTATCCATCCACTTCCAGAAGCCGTCGTGTTCGTACGCAAACAGCTCGCCGGCTTTCGCTAACGCGGGGCAGACGTCACGTTCGAGGTCTTCGCCCTCCCAATAGTCGAAGACCCTGGGATCCATGACGAAGAAACCAGCGTTGATCCAGTGTCCTTGTATGTGCGGCTTTTCCTGGAAGCTCAACACGCGACCGTCGTCCCCGAACGTCAACGTGCCGAACTGTGATGGCAGCGGCACAACGGTCACCGTCGCCGCGCCCCCGTGCGCGTCGTGGTGCGCGAGCTGACGAGCTATGTCTATGTTCCCGACCCCATCCCCGTACGTGACAAAGAATCGGTCGTCGAGATAGTCACGACATAGTCGGACGCGTTCGGCTTTGTTCGTTTCGAGACCCGTGTCCACGACTTTTACGTCCCACGAATCTGAGGTGTCGGATGCGAATTGCTCCACCAGCTCGACCTTGTATCCCGCGGCGAGGATGAACTCTTCGTAGCCCTGACTTGCGTAGATCTCCATGACGTGATGGAGGATCGGTCGGCCGGCAACGTCGAGCAATGGTTTCGGTAACTCGAGTGTGTGTGGATACGCACGGGTACCTCGTCCGCCGCACAGGATCAAAGTCTGCATAACTTCAGGGTTGGCATGACTGCTGGACCTCCGGTCGAGCAGCTAGTCTCTCGAATATGGATAAGCGTACGTGGTATCACACCATCGAATTTCCCGATGGGACGATGACGCCGGGTTATTACGACACCCGCGAAGCACCCAAACACGTGCCTTGGCCACCGTCACTCAGCGGAAGTCGCTGCCTGGATGTTGGAACCTTCGACGGCTTCTGGGCCTTCGAGATGGAACGTCGAGGAGCCCGAGAAGTCGTAGCACTGGATGTCGACGATCCGGACGCCCTTGATTGGCCATACGACTCCCGCCGGTCGGGGCCGGCTCAGATACGTGAATGGCGATCTGAGCGAGGGCCAGGATTCGAGCTGGCGGCTGGCGTCCTGAAGTCGAAAGTTGTCCGCGTCAACTGCTCCGTCTACGACCTCGATCCGGATATGCATGGGACCTTCGATGTCGTGCTCTGCGGTGCGCTCCTGCTTCATCTCCGCGACCCGGTGCGAGCGCTCGAGGCGATGCGGGGAGTCTGTCGGGATTCGTTGATCCTCGTCGAGGCTCTGGACCCGACCTTGGAACTGTTTACTCCTCGTGTCCCTGCCGCACGATTCGTTACCGGGACGGAGCAACAATGGTGGCTGGTTAACAGCGCCGGCCTCGTTGAGCTTGCGCGCAAGGCCGGATTTCAGGTCGAGAGGATCGGGAAGAGATTCCTAATGCCGTTCGGAGTCGGCGGCTCGTACATGAGACCTCCGCGTTTGCACTCGCTCGCCGCACGCAACCCAACTGGTCGTGGCGCCCTGCATCGCGCAATGAGAGCAACACCGCGGCCGCCGATCGACTCCGATCAGACTTAGTCGCGAGCCTTACGGCGGCCGGTCAACCGTGCCGCGACGAGATCTCGGGCGTACGACCGCCAGTGACGTGCTTGCGCGCGGTCCCGCTTTCCAATCGCGCTGGCCATGTGTACTCCGCTGCCCGCAAGGTTGAGGCCCCACCACGCGAGAGCCGCAGCACGGCCGTGCGTTCGACGATAGAAGACGATCTCGTTCAGGAAGTGCGTGCGGCGCCTCTTGTCTCCATACGCCTTTTCTCCGGAGACGTTTCCGACATGCCGAAAAACGGCACTGGGGTCGAACCAGATTTCCCAGCCCAGCGTGTGGGCGCGCCAGCACCATTCCAGGTCTTCGACGTACATGAAGAAGGTCTCATCGAATCCGCCGATGCGATCCAATGCACTGGTACGAAGAAGCAACGACGCTGCCATCGCCCAGTCGACCTCTCGTTCTCGATCGTGCGCCCAGCTTCCTTCGAGCATCAGCGCGTCAGCCTTCTCCGGTGGAAGTCGTCCCCATCTGAAGGCGACGTTTGCGGCAACGGAGATGGACGGGAAGGGATGTGTTGAGTGCTGAAAGGTACCGTCCGCATTCTCGAGGCGTGGTGCGATCGCTGCGGCGCGCGGGTGGCGCTCCGCAGCTTTAATCATCCGCCCGATCGCGTCCGGCGCCGGCCAGGCATCCGGGTTCAAGATCAGGATCCAAGGGGCCGAGGACCTCGCGAAGATTGTGTTCATCCCTGCACCGAAGCCCAGGTTGCGGTCTCCAGCGTCGATCTCGGCTTCGGGAACCTTTTCCCGAATGGCTTCGACCGTTCCGTCCGATGACGCATTGTCGCGGACGAGAAGACGAATCCGACAACCCTGTTCCGAGTCGAGCAGGGCCCGTAAGGCGCCCGGAGTGACTTCGGCCGTGTTCCACGTAACGACGGCCACGTCGACATCAGGTCGCTTGTTCGTCAAGGTCCAAGATTGTAGCCACTCGTAAGTACGTCGACCCTTTCGGGCATCGTTTTCCTAACATGTCCCGATGGGGCTCCGGATAGCGCTTACGCATGCGCATTGCTGGCCCGAGGTTCGACGTGGCGGGGAGCGCTTCCTTCATGAACTTGCCTCGGCTCTCGCTCGTCGTGGTAACGACGTGACGATCATCGCGGGCGCGTCTCGTTGGTCGTTCGGACGAGAAGAAGACGTCCGGATCTTGAGGTTGAGGCGATCAGCTCGAAAGGGATCGCTCGGGGCGGAGCGAAGGTTCGGCTTGGAGGTTGTTCCATTTCTTGCCGGAGGCCGGTTCGATGTCGTTCACGCCCTGGGTCCGCGGGATGCTGCCGGTGCGCTACTGGCAAAGAAGGTGACGCGGTTCAGGACGCTGTACACGTGCCTGGGCATTCCTGTGGCGGGATTCGAGGGTCGTCCTGACGCCGGTGCGCATAGTCGCGTCGTCGATGGCATCGACGTGTATGGGTGTCTTTCGAGATACGCAATGGAGTCTTTGCAGCGCGACTTCGGGCGCCAAGGTGCGCTGACGCCGGGCGGAGTACGACTCGATCGTTTCAGTCCTGCGGTACGTGACGAGGTTCCCACACTGCTGTACTCCGGGGCGCTGGATGTACCGAGGAAGGGAGTTCCCGTTCTGCTCGAGGCGATCGCGATCGTCGCGAAGACCGAGCCAAGCGTGAGGCTGTTGCTTTCGGGCAGCGGCGACGTGAGCAAAGTCTTGGCCGCGGCCCCGAAGGCGGCGCAGGAACGGACGGATTGGCTGGGGGTGGGGGAGCTCGAGGACCTCCCACGGCGTTACGCGTCTGCTTGGGCGACCGTTCTTCCTTCAACCGACGAGGCGTTTGGGCTGGTTGTGGTCGAATCGCTTGCGGCAGGGACGCCGATCGTCGTTTCCAACCGCGCCGCGCTTCCGGAGCTGGTCCAACCCGGCATCGGTGCTGCGAGTCCGTACAAGGACCCGGTTGCGTTAGCCCAGGCTTGCTTGGAGGTGCTGGAGCTGGCGCGTGATCCGTCGACATCGGAGCGATGCCGTGCGGCCGCCGGCCGTTATGACTGGGACCGTGTCGTCGCACCTGAGATCGAAGCGCTATACCTCGGGTCTGAACGGGACAAGGCGTTCCAGGGTGACGAGCAGTTTTCTTGACGGTTCTTAGATCTTCGCTTCAGGCGTCAACGGCGAGGAGGTTTCGGCTTCTCGATCGAAGTCGATATCCCAATCCAACATGGGTCGGACGACACCGGGCCAGTCAAACGTAATAGGACCTCGTACGCCTTCTCCCTTCGTTGAATCGGAGATGTTGAATGCGACCACGTCGGGCTCGATCCAGTGTGTGGCCCGCGGTCTAATCGAGGCGAGGATCACTTCCACGGTTATCTGACCTTCGGCAAGGAAATGTCCTGGGATGGTGCACACAGTTCGCACGATTCCCGGCCGTCTTTCCGATTCGTACCAGTCTTGGCGAACCATGTCCGTCGAAGCAAAAAGGACGACGCCTTCCTCATTGAAGAACTTCAGAGTGACAGTGGGGCCGAGTTGTCGTGCCGACGAGTACGACCAATACGTCACTTCGATCTTGATGGGTTGGGCGATGTCGATTTGATCGGACACGCCACCATCGCCGTCGATGACACGCACCGACCGTAGCTTCACGACGTCATCGCCGGGAGCTTCCTCGGGCGACCATTCTCGTGCTGCGGAAGTTCCGAGTCCGGACTCCAGATAGGTTCGTATTACGTCCGACGCATCTCCGTCTGCTATTACGCTGCCACGATTCAGCAGGATCACTCGAGGGCACAGTCGCACGATCGAAGCCATGCTGTGCGAGACGAAAACGACGGTTCCGCCCATCGAGCTCGCTTGCTCCATTCGCCCCATGCATTTGCGCTGGAACTCGAGATCGCCGACAGCAAGCACTTCGTCGACGAGAAGTATCTCGGACTCGAGATGAGCTGCAACGGCGAACGCTAGGCGTACCTGCATGCCCGAGGAATATCGCTTGATGGGCGTATCAATGAATTGCTCGACGTTGGCGAAATCGACGATTTCGTCAAACTTTCGGCGAATCTCGGCCCGACGCATACCGAGGATGGCTCCGTTGAGGTACACGTTTTCGCGACCGGTAAGTTCTGGATGAAACCCAGTTCCTACTTCGAGTAAAGAGTTGAGCGATCCGCGGACCCGAACCTCGCCCGCGGTCGGCTCTGTGATCCGCGAAAGAACCTTGAGCAGGGTCGTTTTCCCAGCCCCATTTCGTCCGATGAGACCTACGACCTCGCCTTGCTCCACATCGAAGGAAACATCGTTGAGGGCCCAGACATGTTCCTTCGTCTTGCGAACGCGCGAATTCTCCCGTCTTCGCAGGAACTGAGTCGCAGCTCTCGCCCCCTGTGCGACGGTGTCGCGGAGTGTGCCGTAGGGCTCTCGTTCGCCCAGGCGATAACGTTTGCCCAGCTGGTGAACGCTGACGACCGAGTTCGCGCTCATCAGACCACGTCCGCGATCAGGCCCTCGGTGCGTCTAAAGAACCACGCGCCTGAGAGAAGGACAACTATCGCCGTCAGACTTGAAACCAGGAAGGTCAACCCCGGACGCTGTCCGCTTCCTGTCAATGCCCAGCGGTAACCGTCGATCACGCTGGCCATCGGGTTCAGCAAGTAGAACGAACGCCAGGCGTCCGGAATCTGACTCGTGGGATAGATGACGGGTGAAACGAACAGGCCGAACTGAAGCAGGAAAGGTACTGCGTATCGGACGTCGCGATACATGGCGTTAAGGGCGGAGGTCCAGAGGCTGACCCCTACTGCGGTTACCACAGACAGGCCAATGAGTAATGGCAAGACGAGTAAGGCGGCGGTTGGCTCTATGCCGAAATAGAACATCAAAGCGATAAGCATGGTGAAAGCGATCGCATGGTCCATTAGGGAGGAGAGCGCGAAGGATATCGGCAGCATGACTCGCGGGAAGTAGACCTTCGTGATTAGCGCTTGACTCTGAGCGATGGACTCCGACCCGGCGCTGACTGTTGACGTGAAGTATGTCCACGGGAGCAGCGCGGCGTAGTAGAAGACTGGACGTGGCACACCGTCGGTTGGGATCTGTGCTACGCGCCCGAACAAGAGCGTGAAAGCAATCATCATCAGGAACGGTTGGAGAACCGCCCACCCACCGCCGATGACCGTTTGTTTGTATCGAACCTTGACGTTGCGCCACGCAAAGAAGGCGAGTAGCTCTCGGTAGGCCCATAGATCTCGAAGTCCCAGACCCATCCAACCCCGCCTAGGACGCAGGATTCGCTCGCGGCTCTCCGGACGCAGAGCGCGCGTGGCCACCCGGTTTTCCTCTTGCTTCGCACGCTTGACTGAACGAGAGGTCCGCATGGTCGACCAGCTTAGCGGTCCCAAGGTTGTTGAGAAGGCACTGTTTCCGGCTTCCACGGGCCACGACGGTGACCGTTTTTCCTCAGCTGATCTCTCTAGCTCAAACGGTAGAGTCTGGCTTGTCCTCTCAACTCGATGAGGCTGTCGTCGACATGACAACCGTGAACGACTCCGAAAGAGTTCGCGTCCTCTTGGCCATGGGAACCAGGCCAGAGGTCATAAAGCTCGCACCCGTGTATAAGTCGATCGCCGCACACAAACACTTGGATCCGATGGTCGTGCTTAGTGGGCAACACAAGGAACACGTTGACGAGGCTCTTGATGCCTTCGATCTGCCGATCGAGATGGAGTTCAGCGTGATGGCGCCCAGGCAAGGTCTTCTCGATCTGGCACCACGACTCATCGAAGCTGCCGCCGAAGCTCTGGAAAAGACTCAACCCGCCTATGTCGTGGTGCAAGGCGACACGCTCTCGACCTTCGTGTTCTCGTGGGCTGCATTTCTGCGCGGAATCCCCGTTGCTCATGTCGAAGCCGGTCTGCGTTCGGGGTCGATCCAGCGCCCCTTCCCGGAGGAAGCGAACCGTCGGCTGACGAGCGCGATAACAGACCTCGATCTCGCGCCAACGCCGCAGGCTCGGGCAAACTTGGTTCGCGAAGGGAAGGATCCCGACAGGATTGTGGTTACCGGCCAAACGGGAATCGACGCCGTTCGCGATGTGAGCGCCAGGAGCAGTCTCCCGGACTCATTTCCCGCCGGACCCTACGTGACGGTGACCTTTCACAGGCGCGAGAACTGGCCCATTCTCAAGGAACTCGTTGCTGCAGTCGGGCGCTTGGCAACACGCCATCCGGATCTACGCATCGTTTTCCCGGTTCATTGGAATCCGGCCGTGCGGGAAGCCGTGTTTCCAGTAGTTGAAGGGATCCCAAACGTTTTGGCGATCGATGCGCTTCCTTACACGCACATGTCAGCACTCTTGCGTCGCAGCAAGCTGATCATCACCGACTCGGGGGGTTTGCAAGAAGAAGGTGTCGCGCTGGGCGTTCCCGTTGTCGTCGCGCGCGAAGTCACCGAAAGACCGGAAGGTGTCGATTCCGGAGGTCTTTTCGTTGCCGGCACGGATCCTGTGGCCATCTTTGATGTCGCGCATGGCTTGCTCTCGGGTCAAAGATTCAGAGCTACACGCGGTGCTAGGAACGTTTACGGCGATGGAAAAGCTGGTGCACGGGTGGCACGTGCGATCGCCTGGCGACTTGGATTGAATGGTAGGCCGCGTGATTGGTCGCCTCGCACCGGATGACTGCACGAATGTCCCAAGGCGATCGCGATGGTGGAGATATGATCGAACGCGTGGTCACGCCGACCCGGCTTCCTGGATGGGGTGGACCACAAGAAAAGCGCTCGAAATCCTCGCGGTCTACACGCACTCGCAGGGTTCCATTGTGGTTGTCGGCAACGCTTTCTGGAGTGTTGATCGGACTGTTCGCCGCCACCCATCAATTCCTTCTGCCGCTCTGGGCCTTGTTGGTCCTTTCGGTTGTCGCCTTCTTCGTTCTATACGCCAGCTGGAGGCGACCGGCGTTCGGGCTGATCCTTCTGGTGGTAGGTGTTCCCTTTCAGGAGCTCATCTTCGGTCGCCTGTTTTCATTGGGGATCCCCCTCGCTTTTCTGGCGCCGGTTCGGTTCTGGAAAGAAGTAATTGTCCTGACGCTGGTTTGTCGAGTCTTAGCCGAGCGGCGCGAGAGGCTGGACGCGATCGATCGCGCTTCCCTGTGGTTTCTCGGAGTGATCGGTCTCTACTTGGTCATCCCGGTGGGTCCGGCGATAAACCTAAGATTCCTAGCCGCACGCCAAATTGCGAGCTTCTTGCTCGTTTTCTTTGCGGCTCGGTACCTAGTGCTGGACGGACCTCAGCGTCGGCGTATCGAGAACGCCATCCTGCTTGTTGGATCGGTGATCGCGGCCTTGGCCTACTGGAATTACTTCGATCCGTCTGGCTGGACCGACTGGGTCATATCGAATCGGATCATGGAATACCGAAATGCCGTGGCAGCTGGTCGTGCCGGCGGAACGATAGTCACTCACGGTCAGTTCGGCGGCGAGACCGTGGTCCGAACTGGTTCCCTGCTTCTCAGTCCGCTGACGCTGCCGTATTACCTGGCCGTGCCGACCACGATCGCCCTTGTGCGATCTATCCGCAGAGCAGCGAGCTGGCCAACGTTGGTCGTCGGGGTGGCCTGTGCCGGCGCGATCATCTTGACCTACACCCGTAGCGCGATAGTGCTTATGCCCATCGCAGGGCTATTAGCCCTCGCGACCTCTCGGAACAAGGTGCGTCTGGTTATCGCGATAGTTGCCGGTGTTTTGATCCTTGCGCCGGTGGTTGGCGGATCCGTTCTCAGCGATAGGCTCCGGACTTCCTTTGACCCCGATGATCCGAGCCGCTCGCTTCATGAGACTCGGGTCAGCGCGGCAGTCGAACGATTGTGGGAGCGACCACTCGGTTCAGGGTTGGCGTCATCTGCTGGGCAAGATTTCCGCTTCAACGCCGAGGGAAGGATCGTTACGGAGAACTGGTACCTACAAGTGGGCCTCGATCTCGGGATCTTACCCATGCTCCTCGTTGCCTGCATATTCATCGCCGTTCTCCGGGGGCTCTGGCAACGAGCTCAGGCGGGATCCTCCGTCGCGCTAGCGGGCCTATGCGCATTGGCTTGGGTTGCTTTGGGTGCACTCTTCTTGCAGCACTTGTCCGACCTGACCGTTTCATGGAGTGTCTGGCTCTTGTCCGGGCTGGCTTACCGAACCGACGAGTCGGACGAGCAAGTGCTTGAACCAGTCGACAGGACCGCATCGGTGAATCCGGTTCCTGTGGGCAAGCCATAAGCGGACCTGAGCGACGCGTCTCGATGCTCAAGGCACATGGGGAAAGGCCAAACGTTGGATAAGGGTGCGAGAGCACTTCGAGTGCTTCACGTTCTTCGGACGGATCACGGTACGCACGTAGGCGGGGACCTTGTTCAACTGGCGTCGACAGTTGAAGCTCTGAATCGCCTTGGTGTCGACGCCATCGCATCAACCGTTGAGGATGGTCCCGAAGCAGTCGATGTGGTTCATTTCTACAATGTGATGCGGCCGGCGGCTCTCGCTTCTGACTTGCGCAGCGCTAAGCGAAGGTGGCCATCCGTACCGTTCGTCTTGTCGCCGATCTATTGGCCTCCCCAAGCACTGGCGATGCTGCGCTCGCGACGCGGCGCTACGGTTCGTGCAGCCAAGCAAGTGGCCAAAGACTTGCTCTGGTGGCCCGCCATCAGATCCCGGCTGCGAGAGTTCGATCTCGTGATGCCGAATGCGCCGAGCGAATCCCTGCGATTGGCGAGTCACTTCCGAGTCGCGACCGATGGGCGATGGAGGGTCGTTCCCAATGGGGTCTGGCTCGATAAGTGGCAGTGGCTTCGTTCAACACATCGTGCGGAGAGACTGAGCGAATTGGAATTAGACCCCGGATTGCCGACGATCATCGGCTGCGTTGCTCGTCTCGAGCCCAGGAAGAACCAGTTGGTGCTCTTCGATGCACTGAAGCAAATGGACGATGTCGGCCTGATACTCATCGGTCCGGACGGAGAGAAGGGCTACGCCGACGCCGTCAGAGATGCTGCCCGACTAATGAATGGCCGAGTCGCACTAACCGGCCCCCTGGACGCTGAAGGGGTGCGTTCGAGGTTGGGACTCTGCGACATCCATGTGCTCCCTGCGTTTTACGAAACGCCCGGGCTCGCGAGTCTCGAGGCTGCGGCCGTGGGGTGCGAGATCGTCACGACGCGTATCGGAACGGCCACGGATTACTTCGGCGAGTCCGCCCGTTACATCGACCCTTGGTCGGTCGGCTCGATCGTGTCCGCTCTGCGAGCCGCCCAGCGTGAGCCTCTTCAGCCTGGAACCAGCGAACGCGCTCGCAGCTACGACTGGACAAATGCGGGAAGGGCGCTGGTTGAAGCCTATGCGAGCTTGAACCTCAGCTAATGACCGCCATCAGTGCCGATCGGTTGGCTATAGATCGACATAGACAGTCTTTTTCCATGTGCGCTTCCGGTTGAATTTGCCCCAGGCTCGTCGCGCGGTGTCGGCGGCCAGCACGACCGGCCCGATCGGCCCTCGAATCATCCACGGCCTTTCATCGAGGTAGGAGACGAGTCGCTTCGGCATCGCGGATTGTGAGCGAAGCCAGGTGTAGCCGGCCCATGTCCGGATCTGCCATTTGTCCGGCGCGGGATCGAAGTTGAACCATTCCGGATGGCGCGCGTAGAGACGCTCGAGCATTCCGTCCAAGTCGTCCAGTGGGAGGCGCCGGACAACGTCCGTTCCCGTGAAGTGCACACCGAGCTGCAAGCAGCGCTCGAGGTGTCCGATCCGTTGATTCTCCGCGGTGTTGAACTCTTGGTGAGGAGTGAAGCTGGTCAGCTTGTTTCGGAGGCGATCAACACCGCCGAGGTTGTACAGGTGATGCCCGGCAGATCGGAGCGCAGGTTCCGAATTTTTGAGGCGCTCCGGGTTAGGGGACGCGTCGTGGAGGAGCTCGCTGAGCATCGGTTCGTAGATCTGCGACCGGCGGCAAGCGATCGGCCCGAACAGCCATTCCGTGTTCATCACCCAGTTTGCGAAGAAGAGGGAGTTCCGAAGTCCGAGTCGTACGGGGGTTAGTTGGTTCTCACGAAGCCGGGCGATGATTTCGCGATGCGGAATCTCGTCGACATCTCCGATTATCAGGACGTCGTCGGGTGAACCATCAATGATGTGGTCTCGCAAAGCTCGACGGTGCTCGTTCTCGCGATGCCAGGCTGACGGGGCGTCAGGGCTGATTTCAGCGACAACCAATTCGATCTTGTGTGCGTAGGAACCGAAGAGCCAAAGATTCTCTGCGGCCACAAGCGGTTTGGGAAGGCCCATATGAGTGATCGCGCTTTCCACGATCACGAACCTGTCAACAACGGGATCAAGTTCTTCGATTCGAAACCGAAGCATGTCGATCTCGTCGTTGAACATGAAGCAGTCCCAGACCTCGGGCATCGGCCAATGATAGTGGGGGACTAATCAGATGAAGCAGGGGATGCGGCGGTGTTCAACCGACGAACAGCGCGTAGGGGTTGGTGGTTGGATCCCGATGCGATTGGATCCAGTGCCGCTTGCGCCGGGCATAGCGAGCAAGTCGTGCGAAACGAGTTACGGCCGACCCCAGTCTTTCGAGTCCAACAGCGACTGCCCAAGCGGATGCCTCGGCCCCCAGCCACGGAAGGACATCCTTTGCCAGCTGACGTGAGGTTTCGTTCTTGATAAGGGTCAATCGGTGATTGCAGAAACTAAGAGCACGGGTCCAAGCCGGCGCGCTTCTTCGCTGGCGTAGCAGCTCGCGCGCCGTACGTCCCTGTCCGCGTCGGAGGGTTCGGTTGTGCTTTGCGATAGCGCTGGGAGCGTAAGCACAACTCCAGCCTCTCAACTGCAGGCGCCACGCGAGGTCAAGATCGCACTTGTAGATGAAATACGTCTCGTCCAGATACTCGACGCCGTCACTATCGAGACCGGGTGGATTGAAGCTGCGCGGAACCGCTACATCCTCGAGAGCAGAACGTCTGTAGAGAGCCACGGCGCCGTCGACCCCGAAGACTCGCTCGCGGGCCTCGTATTGCCCAACGTCATCTTCACCTTGGCCTCGGGGAAGGAAGAGCCTTCGGCGCGTTGCCAAAAACCCCGTTGTGTCGATGAAGTTCTCGCCGGAAGCATCGTCTTTAGGCGTCAGAAGTTTCCCTTGGACGGAGCCAACGGAAGGATCAACCAACTCGGGAAGTGCCTGGGTCAGGAACTTTGGATCGAGCCGTGCATCGGCATTGACCAGTAAGACGAAGTCACTTTGACTGCTGCGTAAGGCCTCGTTGTGGCCGCGAGCGAACCCCACGTTTTCCCCACGTGTGACATTGAACGACTGGCGATCGTTAATCGTTCGGCCCGCCGACTCTATGGCGCGAAACTGTTCGTCGTCTTGACCTTGCTCGCGTACCTGGACGTCGAGTGACCCGTCCAACTCGAGCGCCAAGACGGAACGTACGCAATCGCCTATCGA
The DNA here is from genome assembly GCA_963766295.1 of uncultured Actinomycetes bacterium. Classification (GTDB taxonomy): domain Bacteria; phylum Actinomycetota; class JAICYB01; order JAICYB01; family JAICYB01; genus JBBDRJ01. The sequence goes on from CAVXYW010000002.1 coordinate 256,571, forward strand.
GTCGGCGTCTTGATACGCGAGGATGCTCGCAGTAACAGTCGGGCTCACCGAACGAGCCGTCGAGCCTCGAGTTCTGCGGTTGCCGTGCCTACATCGTCGCGGGCGGTTTCAGACCCAACCCATTCGAGTAGCTCTGGTATGCCGTAGGCCAGATCCACGGATGGTTCATAACCGAGACGATCTCGGGCGCGGCTGATATCAGCCACGCAATGCCGGATGTCTCCTTCTCTGAAGCGGTTGACGAACTCGGGCGCAATCTCAAGCCCCAAACCACTGGCGAGAAGGTGAGCGACTTCTTCAATCGAGGTTCGCTTGCCGGTCCCGACATTCACTGCCTGGTAGTCACAACCGTCTGAGGACAAGGCAAGGAGATTTGCGCGGACTATGTCGCTAACGTGCACGAAGTCGCGCGTCTGACGGCCGTCTTCGAAGATCATCGGGGGGTTTCCGTTCAGTAGGCGAGCCGAAAATATCGCGCATACCCCCGTGTAGGGATTCGAGAGTGCTTGTCCTGGGCCGTAGACGTTGAAGTACCGCAAAGCAACAGTCGGAAGGTCGTAGGCCCGTCCAACCACTAGGCATAGCTGTTCTTGATCTTGCTTGGTGATCGCGTAAACCGAGGTGGGTTCGGCTTCCTTTTGTTCCGTTGTCGGGATCGGGTCCACCTGGCTACCGCAGTTCGGACACGCTGGTTCCCATCGTCGCTCGAGCAGCTGTTCTACAGGGCGCGATCCAACGATCACCGGGCCGCAATTGGGACAACGATATTCGCCCTCTCCGTACAGTGACATCGACGAAGCAACTATTAATTTTCGGATCTCGTCTCTGCGTTCCAGGAGTGCGTCGAGAAGTACTGCGGTTCCGTAAGTGTTGGCTTCGACGTAGCGAGTCACTTCATACATCGACTGACCAACACCAACTTCAGCCGCTTCATGAAACACGACATCGATGTCCTGCAGGCTTCGTCGAACGAGGTCGGCGTCACGGATGTCACCCACGACGAGTTCGACGTCGTCATTCTGGGACTCGATCCGATCCGATCCATGAACCTGTTCCACCAGACGGTCAAGAACCCGAACGGTGTGGCCCTCCAGCAGTAAGGCCTTAACGAGATGGCTTCCGATGAAGCCGGCGCCCCCGGTGACAAGGATCCGGCTCATCGCGATTCGCCTTCTGTCGAGAGGGCGAGGGCGTATCGATTCGTGGTGGTCATATCTGCGAGCCGTTCCTCTGTGGCCTGGCGGAGACTGCTGCAGTCTGCCACAGGCCGAAACCATTTCTTTCGACAGGGTGTTCGTTCTTCATTGCGGACTGATCGCGCGCAAGTAGGCCTCACTCAGGCTCTCCATCATCTGCTGGGGTGAATGGTTTTCGACTTGGCATCTGCCGGCCGATCCCATGCTCGCAGCGAGCCCGGGATCATCGATGAGCCGGACGATACGATCGGCTGCACTCTGATCGTCGCCCGGCGCGAAGAGAAACCCTGTTTCACCTTCTCGAACAACGTCTCTTGTACCAACGACGTTGGAAGCCACGACGGGGCGGCAAAGGCTCATTGCCTCGAGAACGACGAACGGAGCACCTTCCCAGCGGGATGAAAGCAATAGCACCGAACTCGCTGCTATCGCAGTCGTCCCATCGAGCGTGGTGCCGACCACATCGATCTTCGGATCGAGTCTGGCGGCTAAGGATCGGACCTTCTCGTACATCGGGCCCTCGCCGACGATGACGGCCTCCAACTCCGGCCTGAGCCGCCGCGCGTTCGCCATAGCCTTGACCGCCGTGATGGGATCCTTTTGATAGACCAGCCTGTTTACCGCCACCACTCTCGGTGTGTGTGGCATCGGAGAAGGCTCGGCCACAAGTGAGACGGCATTCGGGATCATCTCGATCCGATCTGGCGAGTGGATCCGTGAAAGGACGTCGGCTTCGCTCGGCGAAACCGCGATGATCACGTTTGTAAAGGGCGCCATCGACCGTTCTATCGCCCATTCACCGAGCCACCGAGTGCCCTTCCGATCATCGGAGAAGCGCAAACCGTTCGGCGTGTGCACCGATGGGATCCGTATTCGCGCCGCCACGGGTCTTGCTATGGCGCCGGCTGCCGTGCTGTGTGAATGCATCACGTCCGGCCGCCAATCTTTGGCGAGGTGGGCAAGTTTACGCGCTGCCCCGATGTTTTTCGGGTGCCAGGGAAAGGTATGCATTCCGATCTCGACTACTCCCACGCCTGATGCCTTGAGTGCAGTTGAGAGATCGCTGTCGGTCGACCCCCAAACTCGAGCCGCAGGCATGGCGACCATCACTTCATGCCCTGCTCGTGTCTGGTGTTCGGCCAGGGTCTTCACATAGAAGCCGACACCGGCAACGACGGCTTCTAGTACGTGGAGGATCCTCAAGAAGTCATGGCTTTTCTGTACGCCTGTATGTATCGCCTAACTGTTTCGTCCCAGGTGTAATTTGCGGCGCGCTCGCGGGCCAGCGCTCCCAACCTGCGTCGTTCGTCTTCGTCCGAAAGCAGGCGTTGGAGGGCTTCCGCCAATGCTTCATGGTCGCCGGGTGGAACCAGGGTCACGCAGCCGTCGCCCATCTCTCTTATCGGAGGGATGTCGGCGGCAACGATCGCTGCGCCTGCCCCCATAGCCTCCAAGCACACCATCCCGAAGCTCTCGTCGAGGCTCGGATGACACACCACCGTTGCTTGCGAATAGAGGGCGCCTATCGAGTCGTACATCTCGCCGAGGAGGATGCAGCGTGCTGGAGCGATATTGCTTGCGATCTGTTCCTTTACGAGATCGGCTCGGTAACCATCGGGGCCCGCTATGAAAAGAGGTGGGGCGCTGGGGCCAAGTTTGGCCATGGCCTTGGCCAGCACATCGAATCCTTTGCGTGGAGTCAGCGCTCCAGCAGCCAACACGAACGGACCCTCATGATCGAGACTCGCCGCCGAGGTCGAGGGGAGCTCGAACCCCGGTGGAGCTATGACCAGTCGCTCGGAGGGATATCCGTAATCAATGAGATCCTGCGCAGACGACTTGCTGTTGACGACTACAGTCGCTGCTCTTGACAGCGCGCCGAGCCGACTTCTGCGCAGCCGTAAAGCTCGTTCGGGATGGAAGTCACGTTCGTGCTTTAACGACTCGTGCCAAGTTAGGACCAGTGGTTTGTTCGTCGGCGGCGGCACCATGTCCAGCGAATGCACGACATCTATTTCGCCGAGGATCGTTTCTGCTTTTAGCCGTCCGACTCGCCAAAGTGCGTGAACCAGACGTAGAGGCAAACCGATCCGAAGGGAGTTGCCGTCTTTGAATTCTCCTCCGCGGCCGAAGGCGAACCCTCGTGGAACGACTTCGCTCGAGTTCGATAGTCGCTCCCATAGTGTTCGGGAGTACCTTCCGACGCCCGTAATGCCAACGACAGCAGCGGAGAGGTCGACTCCAACCCGAATAGGGTCGGAATAACTCATTTGGATATGGCCTTCCGTCCGACGAAGTGACCTCGGGCTACGCGAAGTGAGAGCCCACGGGCGAACCCAACCGAGGCACCAAACACTCGAGCGGCGGCTCCCAGACCGCCAAATTCGTCCCTCTTGAGCACGCGGGTGATCCCCGTGTTCCAAAACCAGCCCTTACCTGCCTTGAAAGCATGGACGCGATCGGTGCGCATGAGTTTCGCGATCCTGGCGCCGGCGCCGATGCCGTAGGAGAAGTCCAATCGGAGCAGCTCGCCTCGTGATCGCCATTGTTCGTGCCACGCCAGCGCTTCGTTGTCGTAGCGACCTGAGTAACCCATGCCGTACAACCGATCGAACAGATCCATGTCCTCCGCCGCCCTCAGCGGTGCCCCGGCGCCCAGGATTTCATCGAAGCCGCCGATGTGATCAAGAGCTTCCCGTCTGACAGCGAGATTGGCGGAGTGGCCCGTCAACCCGTGAATGCCACGTCGTAGAACGATTGGGTTGGCCCCTTCAAGCAACGCAACCGGGCGAAAGGTCTCCTCCTGCCCCTCGGGCAGTCCGATGCGTCCGGTGATGAACGCAGTTTCGGAATGCCTATCGAAGACATCACACAACGACTCTGCCCAGCGGGCCGAGGCCCGCACGTCGTCGTCCAAGAACGCAACGATTTCATTCTTCGCTTCACGCCATCCGATGTTCCTCGCTATGGACGCGCCGGGGATATCAGAGCGCAGATATCGCGCGCCGTACTGTTCGGCGATCCTCCGGATGTCGCCGGAACTTGAAGCAGAGTCGACGACGAGAACCTCGTCATATTCACGGACCGAATTGGTCAGGGAACTTAAACATCCTTCGAGCATTGCCGGCCGGTCCCTTGTGGGAATCACGACGCTCAGGCCGGTCGGCATGTCAGTTGTTTGCGGAGCCTCGTAGCCTAACGAACCAAATCAGCGGTGACTCTAGTAAGCGCCGTGCTTGCTGACAACCGCCGGCAGCGTCCGCAGGATGATGTAGATGTCCAACAGCAGGCTCCAGTTGCGGACGTAAGTGAGGTCAAGTCGCGCGCGATCCTCCGCGGCCAGTGCGTGACGTCCGCTGACCTGCCATAGACCCGTTATCCCCGGAGGCATGAGGAAACGTCCGCCCAGGATGCTTTCGGAGTAAGAACCCTCTCGAAGTGTTACCGGGCGAGGGCCGACCAAGCTCATGTCTCCACGCAAGACGTTGATGAATTGTGGGAGCTCGTCCAGCGACAAACGACGGAGCCACTTGCCGATGCTCGTTACCCGTGGGTCATTGGGCGCCTTGATCGTGAATCCCCAGCCATCGTCTTGTGAGACGTGCAACTCGGCGTCCTCGTCCGATCCGTCCACCATGGTCCTGAACTTCCAAACGGTGAACACCTTGCCCCCCTGTCCCAACCTGGGCTGCCGGAAGATCGCTGGGCCGGGTGTATTGAGGCGAACGAGCATGCCGATGGTGACCATCGCCGGCATGGCAACGAGAAGTGCGAGCAGCGAGGCGACGATGTCCATGGTCCGTTTGAGGAGTCGCTGGTATGTCCGAAGGGAAGCCGGCTCCAGCGAAAGACCGGGTTCCTCGCCGACGGGGACGATCGCGAGGTTGTGCGCGAGCGTGTAGTCCAGTCCGGGAAGGATCAGAACCTGTGCCGGGAGCTGATCGGCCACGGCGACTACGTGATTGACCTCGTCTCGCTCCATATCAGTGGCGACGATGACAACGGTTCCAGCGCCTGTTCTGCGAACGATTTGGTCGAGCTCCTGCAGCGTCACGTCCGGCAGCCCATCCCACGCAAAACCGCAAGTAGCGACCGGCTGCATTCCGCGGACGGGGTTCATCATGAGGTCCTCGAGAAGAGCCTTCGCCTCGCGTCGCCCGACTACCACGGTCGGTGTTTGCCATTTCCCTCGACTCCGCTTTCTTGCTACCAATCCCGAGAGGGCGCGGCGTTCCAAGGCAACCATTGGGATCACCAAGAGCGTGCTCAACGCGATCCATAGACGACTGGGCTCCTGCCTTAGGGCGAAGGAGATGCTCACCAAGGCAATGGGAGCTGCGAGTCCGGCGGCTACGAGACGCCGGGCCTGTTCCACGGCATTCATATTCCGGATCGGGCTGTAGAGGCTGAAGGCGGCCATGGCTCCGATCCAAAGTGGGATCGCAAGCGCTATGTGTCCGGACAGAAGACCGGACCCCAGCCCGTCGCTCGCATACTCCAGGTTTTCGAGCGGGCCCAGGCGCAGGAGGCCGGCGGTGACCAACGCCAGCGCGACAGCCGTCATGTCGAAGACGAGGGCTGTGCTCCGCCACCAGCTGTGCCACTTCGGCTTCATCCGTCCCCCTAGGCCTAGCTCGGAGCGAGGCGCAGGTAACTACCTGAGGCTCGATCGCGGGGGCGAACTACGCGCGACCAACTGCCGAACCAAACCTACTTGGCGCGTTAACCGTTCCGGCCGTATGAGCCGGCACGCTAAATCAGCGCCGCGTATCGTATCACCTCGTACGACGACACATGGACCGTTGATGGTTCGCCGGCGGACGACACGCCTGAGCGGCCTATACACTCGGCCCAGTGGATCGGGAGCTCCGCGACTACCTCAACGTCCTCAAGAAACGCAAGTGGTATGTCGTGCTGACCCTGATGGCCGCTGTGGGCATCGCTGTTGTGCTCACGGCGCAGACCACGCCCGTTTATGAGGCCGGAGCCACGCTCTTCGTTGGTCAGAGGCAGATAGCGCGCGAGGACGTCGAGCAAGACGCCCAGGTAGCGGTGGCCGTTTCCGATCTGTCCTTCAGGCTTCTCTCGAGCTATTCGGAGGTCTTATCGTCCCGAAGCATCGCCGAAAAAGCGATCGGTGAGTTCCAACTGGATATCTCACCTCGCGCGCTCAGGAACGGCATCCGGGCACAACCGATTCCCAACACCCAGATCATCGAGCTCGTCTATTCCAATTCGGACCAGGTCCTGGCCCAACGGGTAGCAAACGGGATCGCTGATGTTTTCGTAAGGGAAATAAGCGTCTTGGATCCCTCGGTAGGCGGTGGGGATCCGGTGGTAAATGTCTCGGTTCTGGACCGGGCCACAGTGCCGACAGACCCGGTGGCGCCGCAGCCCGTTCGCAACGTGCTCCTGGCTGTGACGCTCGGTCTGGCAGCAGGGATCGGCCTTATGTTGTTGAGGGATCGCTTGGACACAACGGTCAAGCTCCCCTCTGAGATAGAGAAAATACCCCTGCCGGTGCTCGGCACCGTTCCAACGCTCGAAATCCCACGCGGCGCGCTTTACCTTGAGCATGACCCTCAAGGCATGGGTGGCGAAGCGTTTAGGAAGCTTCGGACCTCCTTGGGCTTTCTCGGCGTAGAACTTCCGCTTCGAACGATTCTTGTTTCGTCACCGAGCCCGACGGAGGGGAAGACAACCGTTGCGTTGAATCTCGCCGCGGCTTTCGCGTTCGGCGGGCTCCGCACGTTGCTGATCGAAGGGGACCTGCGGCGCCCCTCCTTGCACACCATGTTTGGTATGCGAGGGACCAAGGGATTGACTACGGCGATCGTCGGTCAAGTCAATGCGGCAGACGCCGTCATGTCGACTGACATACCGAACCTCTCGGTGTTGCTGGCCGGCGCCATTCCACCTAATCCCGTTGAGTTACTGGGATCAGAACAGATGTCCGAACTGCTCGATCGACTGAAAAAGCAGTTCGATGTTCTCATCATCGATTCCCCTCCGCTGATTCCCGTAGCCGACCCGGCCGTCTTGGCAGGTCGTTGTGATGGCGTGCTGCTGGTTGCCCGCGCCGGCAAGACCGACCGTGGGCGGTTGAGCGACAGCAGTCAGATTGTCGATCGGGTCGGCGGTCGGCTCTTAGGCGTGGTCCTGAACTTCGTTCGCCGAGGTGATGATGCAATGGACTACGCCTACTACTACCAATACGCCCCACAGGACCCGGACGCCGCTCCAACGCGCAATCCTGCCGCGCGGAGTTAACTAGGCCGAAACTCGAGCACAATTGTCCGATCGTTTCACCGACGAAGTCCCAAAGATCGGCCGCTCAGGACGTATACGAGTCAGGCGGCGATTTCGTCAGGCTTGGAAGTCCAAGAAAAGACGATCTGAGCTTCGTCGTAAAGCTCAGCGCATAGTTTTCTGGCTGGCCGCGGCTTACCTCGCAACGTGCGTCATCTCGGCGATCTTCACGTTGCCGTCCGTCTGGCGGGCCGCCACTGAGGGCCGGAACCTACTGATCGACGGTCGAGACGCCGTTCTGGCCCGCAACGACCGCGCGGCATTAGCTACGTTTCGCCGTGCAAACGACGTGCTGAACGGTACGCACTCTCGGCTTGCTTCGGTGTTCGCCTGGCCGCTCAAAGTCATGCCGATCATCTCAACGCACGTGCGCGTGTCCGAAGCGCTGGCCGATGCCGGCTCGCGTGTGGCCGAGATGGGTTTAGCGATTTCCACGGTGATGAATGAAATTCCGCAAAGCCAACTGCAGTTGGTGGACGGCCGGGCAGATCTTGACGTCGTGCGCCAAGCGTCGAAAGTCGTTGGGACGCGTTTGTCGCGATTTCGCGAGATCCAGGAAGTCGTCAGCAGGATCCCCGACGGTTGGGTCTTCAGCCCACTGAACAGTGCGCGACGTGAGGGTCGCGAACTCCTACCTATGGCCGTCGACGTCGTCGAGAAGCTTGACGTCGCACTGAACGCGCTTCCGGGATTGCTAGGTGAAGGTTCTGGCAAGAGGTACCTCGTGGCCTTTTCCGGACTGGCTGAACTTAGAGGTACCGGTGGTCTCTACGGGTACGTTACCGATCTCGAAGCCAGCGACGGCGACCTGGATCTAGGTGATGTCTCCGGAGATCCGGCAACGCTCTTCGCACCGCCCGGCGTTATCGGTCTGCCCTATCCCGACTGGTTCTCGGAGGATTTCAAAGAGAACAGCGGCGTCTTCATGAATATCAACCTGACGACCGACTTCCCCACGGTGGCCAAGTTCATCCTGGAGACGGCTTCTTTCTCGCTTGGTGATCTAGACGGAGTCATAGCCGTCGATCCTTTGGCCATCAGCTCACTGCTGCAAGTAACTGGACCTATAACCGTGCCGGCCTGGTCTGGAGAGATCAGTGCCGACAACGTGTCTCGGATCGCTCACCACGACGTCTATGTGGTGCTGCAGGATGCGCAGGATCGAGAGGATTTCTACGAGCAACTTGTAAGAACGACTTTCGATCGTCTGACGTCGGGAGATATAAGGATTTCGCCCCGGTCGGCAGGTGCGCTCGATGCGGCAACTCGAGGTGGGCACCTCCGAATGTTTTCGACACACACGAGCGACCAAAAGGCTCTGGAAACCCTCGGGCTCTCGGGTGCTGTTGACCAGAATCGCGATGGCACGGATGTGCTGTCGCTTGTTTCTGAAAACGCGAACGGCAACAAGATCGACTGGTATCTTCGCCGCGACATCGTGTATCGCGTGCGCTTGAACCCTGATAAGGGAGAAGCTGAGACGCGATTGGTCGGCTCGCTTCGCAACGATGCTCCATCGGCGGGTCTTCCCGACTATGTGATCGGGTCTCAAGCGGGGTTAGCGCCGGGGTCCAATCAGTCGCTCTTGCTCTTGCTCCGCGCTCCTGAAGATGCTCTCGAAGAGTTTCAGGTCGGCGAAGAGGAATCGCCCGTCGTACTTCGAGAACGGGAAGCTCGGTTGCGTTCCTACCGCTCGTCCGTGACTATCCCGCCCAAATCCGGCGTAACCGTAAGGGTTCGTTCCAGGGTCAAGGGCGCTGTGGTCGTAGCGGGGGAGCGGCGCCTTTATCGACTCCACGTCATTCCCCAGGCGACCGCTCATCCTGACCATGGCGAGATCATCGTTGAAGTTCCCGCAGGATGGACGGCGCGCGGAGATACGCGGTATTCGGGAGAGCTGAATCGTCCCCTGACCCTTGAAATCGAGCTCACCAAGACGCGTCGAGCGACCTTGGTTGACGCCTTGATCCTCAACCCCGTTCGGGCCGTGGGCCGGTTTTTCGCCGGAATTTTTTAGGGCGAGGTGCGGCAGTCTGCCCGTAGCCGATCACGCGTCTCCGTCGTTGGTCCTCTTGAGGTTCAGCGGTAGATTTGGTGCGCTCAGATCAAGCGGACAGCCCTCCGGCATTAAGCCGATAGGAGCAGATCTTGTTGAAGCGGTATAGAACGCTCGTCTTGGTGTTATCGGTCACGTTGACGGCGACGGCCGTCCTCGTTTCTGCCCAGCTGTCCGACGAGCCAGAACCGCTGGGAAACGGCGTGTCGGTCACCGAGCGGTTTGCTCTCCCGCCGGAAGTCGTCGCTGATCGAGATATCTCATCTGTCGAATCTCCTGCACGGTATCGCCTGCGATCGAGCGGCGTAGCGACCACAGAAAGGCGTCCCCCGTTGGATCTGCCTGGGATCCGACCCACCGGATATGAGCTCGCTGAGCCGGAAGACAGGACACCGGCGCCCCCACCCGCCTTCTTCCGCGCACTCTCCGGGTCGCTGGATGGCTCGAGAGCACCCATGTTTATCAGCCAATGCTCGTACAGCCACAGCCGGAGCGACGACCCGATGGTCTATCCCCGGCAGCCCGGCGCTTCACACTTGCATGACTTCTTCGGCAACGGGCATACAGACGCTTTCTCGACGGATGACTCACTGCGCGAGGCCGGCACTACGACGTGTAGGAACTTCCACGGCGACTCCGCCGCCTATTGGGTTCCGGCGCTGTATCAAGAGGGGAAGAGGGTAAAGCCGTCCTATCTGGATGCCTACTACACGGCGGGTGGCAAGAACACGCGGACAGTCGAGCCTTTTCCGCGCGGTCTGAAGATCTTGCTGAAGGACGCCGAGGCCTCGAAGTGGCACTGCATGGCGCGTGGTGCCAGCGCGGCCTTCGAGGATCCGCCCAGCTGCCCCACCGGGGAGCATCTGGCTCTTCGGTTCACTTTTCCCGACTGCTGGGACGGAAAGTATCTCGACGTGCCCGATCACAGGTCGCACATGAAATACGCGGTGGGAATGAACTGTCCGGGGAGCCATCCCGTCCCCGTTCCCCAGCTAGTGATGTTTATCGGGTATCTGGACGCGGGTAAGGGGCGCGTTGATCTTGCGCCCCTGGATGATCCCTCCGCCCCTCACGCGGATTTCGTCAATTCTTGGGACCAGGACTTCCTCACGAGGTTCGTCCGGGACTGCATCAACTCCGGGGTCAACTGCGGGACGGTCGCTCCTTAGCCCGGCCGCTTCGAGGCCGGGAACGATTCAAGCCGGCCCTCGACATGCCGATGGCAATCACGTGTCGACCAGTTTGCCTTTGTGCCGAACGCTCGTTCGCGTCTCGTGAAGCGAGTCTGGACCGCGTCCCTAATAATGCTGGTCCTTGCCGGGCCGGTGATACTTACCGGCAGCGCATCGGGTCTCAGCATCGATCTGACCCGGTTGTGGCCGTTCAAACAGGCCCCGGCGCAGGCTGTAATGCCAACTCCTTCGCCTACGGATGCTCCCGGCACCCAACCAGGGACCTACGAGCCGGCCGAGCCCGGCGATCGATTGGGTCCGGGAAAACCGAGCATGAACCGGGTCATGCTGGGAATGCTCGATGGTCCGCCCTCGTTCGTCAGCCGGTGCAGCTACAGCCACAGCGCGAACGATGATCCGATCGTCTTCCCGTCACAACCCGGCGCCTCGCACTTGCACGATTTCTTCGGAAATAAGGCGACCGATGCATTCAGCTCAGACGACTCCCTGAGAAACGGCGGCCAAACGACGTGTGCCGTTCGTGGGGACAGTTCGGCTTATTGGGTGCCGGCACTTTACGAGAACGGCGAGTACGCCCAGCCCGGCTCCATCGAGGCGTACTACCAGGCAGCCGGGAAAGACTTCCGGCGCGTTGAACCATTTCCGCAAGGGTTGAAGATGTTGGTCAAAGACAGTCAGGCCTATATGTGGTTCTGCGTAGCACAGGGATCGAAGGGATGGTCCTCAAAGACGCCGCCACGTTGTCCGCAGGGAGAGCACCTTCAGTTAGAGATCCGTTTCCCCGATTGCTGGGACGGTAAGTATCTGGACGTACCCGATCACCGCAGTCATATGGCCTACTCGTTGAACGGGTCTTGTCCCACTTCGCACCCAGTGCCGCTCACGGAACTCAAGATCTTCGTTAACTACCCAACAGCGCACGGCGGAGACGTGATACTCGCGCCCCTCTTCGCACCATCGAATCCGCACGCAGATTTCGTGAACTCCTGGGACCAATTCAGGCTGTTCCAGCTCGTGCGGGACTGCATCAACGCCGGCGTTCAATGCGGAGCAAATCCACCCGCTTAGCTCGGCGACACGGAAAGCGTTCTGCCACCGCGTGGCCCGCGATCGATGCCAACACACCCAGTCGATAGGAAACCATCAGCGGTCCGCCGAAACAGCGACGTCGTACCCCATGCACTAGGGAAACGAGCAAACGCCAGAGCTCCGAAGCTATGGGCGTAGGACGGCCGGTGATTCGGGCGTAGGCGGGAAAGCACCGGCCCCAGCGGAATCGATCCATAAGCAGCCGCAAAAGTTTGAGGTCGGCTGCCGTGCGTCGATGCCAAACGAGTGCACCGGGAATGTAGACGATGCGTCCGCCGTTTCGACGCAGACGTTCCTGCCACTCAACCTCATCCCATTGCCACCTAAGCGCTTCGTCGAATGGACCGACTTCGTCGAGGGCACGGCGACGAATCGCCATGTTCGCGCCGACGGCCCGATCGATCGGCTTCTCGATGTCACCCGCGTCGAGGTTCGCTGCGATGTATTCCCGCTCGCACGTCCGTGGAGGCTTGCCCTCGTAACGCACGAGTATCCGTCCGCCGAAGCACGAAGCGTCGGGGTTCCTATTGGCTCCCGCGGCGATCTCTCGGAGCAACGAGGGATCGGCCTCGATGTCGTCGTCGACGTAGCAGATGAGATCTCCTTGCGCATGGAATGCCCCGTTGTTGCGCGCCGCGCTAAGTCCCGCGTGCTCTTGCCTCACGTAGCGCACTGAGCCCTGGTTTTCATCGACGAACTGCGCGACTGCCTCCGCTGTGTGCTCCGTAGATCCGTCGTCAACCACCACGACCTCGTATTCGGAGGTCGGAAGGTCCTGAGCGAGGAGGCTGCGAAGCGTCGTAGCGAGTGCCTTCGCTCGGTTCCGCGTGCAAACGACAACGCTCAGGTTGGGCATGGATGTGAAGGTACTCTCGATCGGTGGAGCCCTCGGTCACCGTCCTCACGGCCGTCCGGAATGGTGCGCGCTACATCGCAGAAACCGTAGCCAGCATCAGGTCGCAGAGCTATGAGGATTGGGAGCACATCATCGTCGATGACGGGTCTGAGGACGAGACCCACAGCATCGTGGGCGAGTTGGCCGCGAACGACTCGCGGATCCGGCTGATCCGACGGGCAGTGTCGGGAGGCCCTTACGCGGCGGCCAATGAGGGTCTGCGAGAAGCTAAGGGGCGCTACCTCGTGATGATCGACGCCGATGACCTCGCACGTCCCGATCGGATAACGAACCAGGTCGAGTTCCTCGAAAGGCGTCCCGAACTTCGATCGTGTGCCGGAGGCTGGCAGGAGATCGATGAGTTGGGAAAGCGAGTCGGCGAACCGCGGAAGCCTCCGTCACGGACTTCGCGTTCGCTGAGCTGGGCGCTCCCCGTAGTTTCGGGCATCGCACACAGCACGATGTGCATCCGCCGGAACGCATTGGTCGACATCGACGGCTATCCGGAGCTTTCCATCGCCGGCGACTACGCCGTATGGCTCGAGCTCGCTCGCCGTAACTGGCTCGGCGTAGCGCCGCAGGTTGTAGTCGACTACAGAAAGCATCCGACTGGGATCAGCCGAGACGCGGAGACCTTGCGCTCCGAAAGTCTCGGCATCCTCCGTCCCCACATGAACGCCATGACAAGCGAACATTGGGATCCCGACGCCGTCGCGGCGCTATGGAGTGCGGGACGCTGGCACCCAACGGCGCTTGCTACCGGGTTCGAGTCCCTCGATCGGTGGGAGCGAGCGTGGCGCCTGGATCCGTCCCTTTCCGCGGAAGATAGACGCCTGCTGCGCAAGCTCGGCGCACGTCTGCGGTTGCGTCACGTGAAGTCGAACCACGGCAACAGGCCGATAGTCGCTTTTTCCGGACTGGCGCGCTGGGTCCGCCTGCAGCTCATGCCGCGGACACGTACCTCCGGAGTCGCCGGCGAGCCTCCCGGACGTGCGGGAGTGTCGTGACCAGACGTTTGCCGGCTCACATCGGTTTCTTCATCCAAGGCTGCGCATCCACAAGTGAGCAGGGCCCCTCGCTTCCTTCGCTTATCGGTCCGGCCGTCGAGGGGCTGGCCAACCTGGTAGATCGGGTGACGGTTGTGGCGCATGAACCGCCCCGGATCGCTCGCGGGCAAGAGGAGGTTGCGGACTTCATAGTGGAACCTGATCGAGCAAACATCGACGTTCTTTCGCTCGGTCAGGTAGGTAGCTGGCGAGACTACGCGGCTCGCAGCAAACGGATCGGACGTGTCGTTCGGGAGGCATCGCGCGATTGGGACATCTCTATGTTTCGCCTCCCCAACCGCCGCATCGACACGCTCTTTGCCGGCAACGAGTGTCCGCGTATCGCTTCGATCGTCCTCGGATACGCTCCCGACGTTGCGCGAGCCGTTCCCCGCAGTCCTCGCAAGGCGGTTCAGATCGCGAACACCATGAGGACTGAGATGACCGCCAAGAGAGTTCTCAAGGCCTCGAAGGTTGTGATGTTCAACAGCAAGGACGCCGCTGATCGATATCGCGGCGAAGTGTCCGAGCCGCTTATGGAGCCATGGTCGATACGTCGTTCGCGATTCGTTCACGTAGCGCAGGACCGGTTCAACACGGAATCGCTCAATCTAGTCATTTGCGGACGGCTTACAAAGACCAAGGGCGTCGTCGAAGCGATTGAGGTTTTTGCGCGTATCAAGTCGCGTGCTTTTCCCGGGGCTCACCTGCATGTCATCGGCGACGGAGATGCGCGAAGCGCGATGGAGTCGCGACTCTCCGAGCAGGATTTGCTTGGCTCCTGCACGTTTCACGGATGGGTTCCCGCCGGCCCAGATCTTTTCTCGCTGCTACGCGATATGGATTTGATGCTTCATCTCTCATATGCGGAAGGCTTCCCAATGGTGATCTGGGAGGCTCTGGCCCACAGCGTGCTTGTCGTATGCACCCCGGTCGGGGGGATCCCCCACGAGCTCACCGATCAGCGAGAAGCTCTCTTCGTCCCAGTCGGATCCGTCGACGAGCCGGTGCACGCTGTCGAGCGTTTGGCGGCGGACGCCCTCCTGCGGAAGACGCTTCTACGTCATGGTTTCGACCTGGCACGTGCGTCAACCGTGGAAGCTGTCTGCGGAACTCTCGTCGAAAAGTTCGAGACGACGTGGCCGGAGTTGCGGTCGGTCAGATGAGAGTTGGCTATCACCTGCATGTTCCATTTAGCAGAGCGCCGGACGGTACGGTGCTGTACCCGAGACATCACGCGTTGTTCGTCGAGGAACTGGGCCGCCAGTCGGGAGGCGTTAGGTTTTTCGCGTTCGAAGGCCAGACTCCGGACATCGGAGATCGAGTTCTCGACGCCTCACTGGTTGAGGTCGTGAGCCTCGGCCCCCGGCTGCAGCATCCCGTCGCGTACATCTCGCGTGAGCCGCTCAGGCGGATGCGCGAACGATGGAACGACCTCGACGTGTTGCTCGTGAGGGGGCCCGGTCCTCTGTTCCCGCGGATACTCCGCGCACGCGGAGGCCCGTCGCGGCTCCCTTTAGTTGTTGGCGACTTGCGTTCGTGGCGATCAAACAAGGCCAACTCTGCATGGCGCAACGCGTCGATACATGCGTATCGATTGGCGTACCTGTTTGATGAGAAGAAAGCACTCAGGAGGGGACCGGTACTCGTCAACAACGCATGGTTGCGTTCGCGGCTGATCGAAAACGGTTGCACGGATGTGAGGGAAACGTTCACGAGCACGATCACTGAGGAGATGGCCGACGACCTGGCTTTGGTAGCTGCCGATCGCCAGATCGACAATGGAGGCACGATTCATCTCCTCAACACGGGGAGGATCGTTGAGGAAAAGGGAATACACGATCTTGTCGAAGCCCTGGGCGAACTACGTCGTGAGGGCATCGCCGCCGAGCTAGAGCTCGTCGGCTGGGCTCCCGATCGCGATCCGACTGCAGACCTTGCTCTTAAGCGTGCACAGGAGCTTGGTTTGCACGCGGCGGTCCATTTCACCGGGTACCTCGCACCCGGGCCCGAGTTGATCGAGCGGTACAAGCAAGCGGACATCTATTTGTTCGGCAGCCCTACTGAATGGGGCATGCCGCAGTCTTTGATGGAAGCGATGGCAGCCGGGCTCCCAGCCGTAACAACGGACTTCGAAGGATTGCGTGGAGTCTTGGTCGACAAAGAGCATGCCTTAATCGTCCCGCCACGCAATCCCCGCTCTATGGCGACCGCGATTCGGCGCTTGCTCGAGGATCCCGATCTGCGGCGCCGACTCTCAGGAAATGCCCGCCGATGGGCAGCTGAGCGCACCAACGAACGCAGTGTCTCGGACATTCTGCGGCACCTGCACGAATTTGCCGAGCGGAGCCCGTCATGACCAACCGCATAGTCGTCTCCGTCGTCTCCGGACGTGAGGTGAACATGCTCCTCACCTTCTTGGAGTCGGTCGACGAGGAGGCGAAGTCGCTCGCTGCTGAGGTCGTTTGTGTCGTTACGGCCAATGCGCTGCCTGATGAGGACCTGGCAAGGGTCTACGCCGCTACCGCACGGTATCGAGGTGTGCGCATCCACGTTGTCGCGAACAACTGTCGCCTGGGCTTCGCAGCGAACCACAACAGGACTATGCGAGATCACCGCGCCGATTACTACTTGATTTGCAACGACGACGTTATCGTGCGCCCGGACGCGATACGTCTCCTCCTCGCCTACATGGAGGATCCCGCGAACTCGCGCGTCGCGGTTGCATCACCGCAACTACTCAACTCTGATGGCAGCGTTCAGGGATCCACGTATTCCTTCCCGGCAATAACTCGAGTTTTCGCTTCCGCTGCCGGTTTGCGTTCAATCACGCTCTTGCGCCGCGCGCTCGAATATGTAGCCCGCCGCTCTGGCGTGGGCCGGTCGCGGTTCTGGGCCCACGACCGAACGATGCACGTGGACTCCGTCCGCGGTGCCTTCGTGCTCGTGCGCGGATCGGCCGTCGCTGACGTTGGGCTGATGGATGAGATATCCATGATCGGCGGGGAGGAGCTCGAGTGGCACCGTCGGATGGCCGAGCACGGATGGAAGGTCGCTTTCGTCCACAGCGCGGAAGTCATTCATTTGGGTTCGGAGACTATTTCCCACGATGGCACGCTCAGTGTTGAGTATGTCAAAGGATGGTTGAACTTCTTCCAAAAGCATGGCCGCGCCTTCGACGTGCCGTTGCTCAGGATCGGACTCTTCGTGATCTATATCGTGCATGCCCTTTGGGGCATGGTGTCGTCGGACCGAGATTCGCGTGCCACGAGCCGAGCCGGGCTCAGGCTTGTGCTTGGCTGGTCCAGGGTCTGGCGCGCTGCGGTTTCGGAAGGCCGGGTGACTTAAATCAATGACGAATACGAAACTCCCGTTCGTTTCCGTCGTTATGCCGGTTCGCAATGAGCAGGAGTGCATAGAGCACAGCCTCGAAGCGGTCCTTCGCCAGGACTATCCGGCAGACCGGATGGAGGTGATCGTCGTCGATGGCGCCTCGGATGATTCCACCGCGGACATCGCGACCAAGATGGCCGACGACGCACGCGCCCGCGGCCGGGCCAAAGTGATCCTCATGACCAATCCGAACAAGACTGTGCCGTTGTCTTTGAACCTTGCGCTCGCGCGTGCAATGGGTGAGGTGATTGTGCGTGTGGACGGTCACACAGAGATCGCTCCCGATTACGTGAGTCGGTGTCTGGACGCTCTAGGAAGAACGGGCGCAGACAACGTTGGTGGGGTACAGCGCGCCCTCGGCCGTACAGGTGTAGGCCGCGCGATCGCGTTGGCAACCGGATCCCGTTTCGGAGCGGGGAACGCACGCTTTCGCTACGCGAAGCGCGAGTCCTGGGTGGATACCGTCTACATGGGTGCGTTTCGCAGATCGATCTTCGACAAGGTGGGTTTGTTCGACGAGGATCTCGTTCGCAACCAGGACGACGAGTTCAACCTTCGCCTACGCAAGTTCGGCGGCCGTGTCTTCATCGATCCGGCGATACGCAGCACGTATCGTCCCCGCGACAAGATCGGCGAGCTCTGGGATCAATATTTCGGTTACGGACTGTTCAAGGTCCTGGTGTTCCGCAAGCATTCTCGTCTCCCGTCCTGGCGTCACCTGGTTCCACCCGCCTTCATCCTTGCGCTGTTGGCGTCCGCGGTTGTCTCGGTAGTCACGCGGATGCCCTGGATAGCGGCGACTGTGGTCGGTCCGTACGCGATCGCAGTGCTCGTGATGAGCTTCTGGCTGGGGAGACACGACCCGGAGGGCGTGATTCTCTTGCAGGTGGTCTTTCCGACCCTACATATCGCATACGGCTCGGGATTCCTGGTCGGTTTGTGGCGTTGGCGACGCCGTTATGCCGTCGTGCGACCGACGTGAGGTTTTGACCATGCGGGTGGTGTTTGTTGGGAGGCGAAACTTTGCCAATCACTGTTTCGCCAACTGGCTGGCCGAGAGGCACGACCTAGTCGCTTACTTCCGAGCGGACACGGTCCGTTACTCATCGGGCTACCGCATGAAATGGCTGCGAAAACGTGCTGCGCGCCGAGGGATCCTGCGCACTTTGGACGAACTTGGTTATCAGGGGTATTACCGCGTCTTCAAATTCAACCGCGATCAACGATTTCTTGCCGCGGCCTTCGAGGATCTTTTCGGGCGGCCCGCCTTCAACCCGCCGCCCGGCGTGCCCTATTTCGAATTTGAAGACCTGAACGACACGGATGCAGTAAAGGCTCTCACCGACCTTAAGCCTGATCTTGTTTTTGCGTCATGCGTTTCGCAGTATTTCGAAAGCCCCTACTTGGAGATTCCGCGTTTGGGGACGGTTCTCTATCACGAGGGTCTGACCCCGGAGTACAAGGGACTGCACACCGCCTTCTGGGCATTGCATAACGGGGACGCCCAGCGCATCGGTTACACCCTGTTGCAGATCGACGAGGAAATCGATCACGGCGATCCACTCGCTCAGGGCATTGGCACGCTCGATCCCAACCTGATCCCTTACCTTGCCTATGCCGGGCATAAGACGCTGGCCGACGGTTTGCCCGATGTCGAAAAGGCCCTTGCCGCTCTGGAACGTGGGGAAAAGCTGGCCGTCAATCGCGAAAAAGGCTCGCCCAAGATGTACAGCTACCCTGGTCTCTCCGACCAGGTCCGCTCCTGGTGGCGCCGCCGTAAGTGACATCGTCTTAACGATGGTCTTGAGCGAAAGGCACTCTGAACGTTGACATCTCGAGATTTCATCCCGTTCGCACCGCCCGACATCGGCATCGAAGAGATCGAGGCCGTGGTCGACACCTTGCGCTCGGGCTGGATCACAACCGGCCCACGCGCCGCAGAGCTCGAATCGGAGTTCGCAGGTTACGTCGGCGCACCCGCGGCCTTGGCGTTGAGCTCGGGCACGGCTGCCTTGCACAGTGCACTGCTTGCGCTCGGGGTCGGCGCCGGGGATGCCGTCGTTTTACCGACGATGACGTTTGCGTCGGCTGCTCACGTCGTCGAGCACGTTGGCGCAAGGCCGGTACTTGTCGACTCCGAGTCCGAGACTCTCAACATCGATCCGGACGCGGTCGAACGCGCTCTTCAGGATCGGGACGTTCGTTGCATCGCCCCGGTTCACCTCCACGGCCATCCGTGCGATCTGCCTCGAATCGTCGAGCTCGCCGCCGCGCGCGGCCTTGCCGTCGTCGAGGATGCTGCACACGCTCTGCCGGCCTCGATCGACGGCGTCACGGTCGGGCATGCGACGAGCACGATCGTCCCCTCGATGGCTGCATTTTCGTTCTACGCGACTAAAAACATGACTACGGCAGAAGGCGGGATGCTCACGGGACCCTCCGATCTGGTTCAGGACGCGCGTTCCTGGAGCCTGCACGGGATTACGCGCGATGCGTGGCGTCGCAACGAGACGGACGGAGCCTGGCGCTACGACGTGACGCGTGCGGGATTCAAGTACAACCTGCCCGACATCCAAGCCGCTATTGGTTTAGTGCAGCTTCGTCGTCTGAACGAGATGCATGCACGCCGGCAAACGATCGCCGCACGCTACTCATCCGCGCTCGCAGGTTGCGAGGAGCTATCCCTTCCGATCCAGCGCGACGGCTACACGCACGCCTGGCAGATCTTCTCGATCCGGTTGGAGCTCGACCGGTTGACGATCGATCGATCGGCGTTCGTCAAGGAGCTCGAAGGGATGGGCGTCGGCACGAGCGTCCACTTCATCCCCATCCATCAGTTCACTTACTACCGAGAGCGATACGGTCATTCGGATGCCGGCGCCTTCCCGATTGCCGATTCCGCCTTCGAGCAGCTGATTTCCCTTCCGATACACAGCGCGATGAGCGATCAGGACGTAGATGACGTAGCGGAGGCCGTCGAAGCCGTCGCGGCGCGTCATCGACGTTGACGGCTAAGCGGGCGTTTGACGCCGTCGCCTCATCGATAGGGCTGATCCTCACCAGTCCGCTGTGGCTGCTTGCCGCAGTCGCCATAAAGACCACTTCGCGCGGACCGGTGTTCCATCGGGCCGAGCGTGTTGGGCGGGATGGTGAACCTTTCACTCTTTTCAAGTTTCGCTCGATGAAGCCGACCGACTTACAGCAGGCGGATATCGGCTTGACACTCTCCAACGACCCGCGGATAACGGTCGCAGGATCCGTCCTTCGTCTGTTCAAGATCGACGAGCTCCCACAGCTGATCAACGTGCTTCGAGGCGAGATGAGCCTGGTCGGACCGCGCCCCGAAGACCCCCGCTATGTCGCCAGATACTCGGCCGAACAAAGGCGCGTGCTCAGCGTCCGGCCCGGGATGACGAGCCCGGCTTCTGTGGCCTACAGGAACGAGGCCGTCTTGTTGAACGACCTGGCCAAGTTGCGCATGGCACGCGCCGAGCAGGTCTACCTGTCCGAGGTGATGCCCGCAAAGCTCGAGCTCGAGCTCGATTACATCGATCGGCGGTCGTTCGGACTCGACCTTCGGGTCCTCATGAGGACGTTTGCCGCCGTCCTTCGGACCTCTGGGCCAAAAGGGAGCCGAGACGGCCGCTCCTGAGGAGAAAGATGGTACGAGAACCCTCGTGCGCTATCGTGACTCCAGTTGGCGATGGGCCCTCGGCGCAACAGGGGCTGCGCAGACCGACCACGAGCATGAGTAGCCGACAGGCTGAGGCCTTACTCCGGATCCGCCGGCCGTTGATCGTAGCGGCGCATATCCTGCTGTTCGCGGCGGCTTACGCGCTGGCGTTCGGATTCAGGTTCGACTTCGCCCCGCCGGCTTCGGAGCTACGCCGCATGCTCGTAACGCTGCCGGCTTTGCTGGCACTGCGGATCGCCGTCTTCTGGGCCTTCCATCTTTTCGAGGGGCTCTGGCGATACGTGAGCGTTCGCGACGTCGTCGAATTGATCAAAGCCGTGACGCTCAGCTCGGCGATCTTCATCGTCGGCGTCCAAATGTCCATGGCCGGAGGGCGAAGCGGGTTCCCGCGATCGGTGCTCGTCCTGGACGCCTTCCTTTGTCTTGGTCTGACGGCCGGGCTCCGCATTGCGACGCGCCTCTTGCTCGAACGTCGCCTGTCATCGACGGCCGGAGCCAACGGCGAGCGCAAGCGTGCGATCGTCATCGGTGTCGGAGATGTCGCGGAGGCTCTGCTGCGCGAGATACAACGCGGCAGTCTCCCGTACACGGTGGTCGGTCTTGCCAGCGAGGACACAAGGATCCACGGACGCAGACTTCACGGGATCCCGATCCTCGGAGGCCTTGAAGACATCCCGCGGATCTGCGAAGCACAAGCGGCAACGGTGGTTTTGATCGCAACCGAGCACGCATCGACGATCGACAAGAAGCTGATCCTCGACGGTTTGACGGGCACAGGGATCGAAGTGCGCACGGTACCGGCGCTAACAGACCTTCTATTGGGACGCGCAGTTGTCGGTGAGTTGCGTCCGGTGCAGGGCGAGGCGCTCCTTGGACGTCAGGCAATCGGGACGAATGTCGAGCGGTTGCGCGAAGCCCTCTCGGGACGCCGCGTTCTGGTTACCGGTGGTGCCGGCTCGATCGGATCGGAGCTGGCCCGGCAGATCGCGGCTTTTGACCCTGAGGCGCTCGTGCTCTTCGACCGAGCCGAAAGCGATCTGTACCTCACACACGCATCACTCGTCGATCAATTCGACGGCGTCAAGATCGAAGCCGCCGTTGGAGACATCCTCGACGAGCAGCGCGTCGCGCGGATCTTCGAGGAGTACTCGCCGCAGCTCGTGTATCACGCCGCGGCTTACAAGCACGTGCCGCTCATGGAGTCTCATCCGCTGGAAGCCATCAAGAACAACGTTCTCGGTACGGACATAGTGGCGTCGACTTCCGTTTCTAGCGGTGTGACAGAGTTCGTGCTGATCTCGACGGACAAGGCCGTACGTCCCGTCGGTGTGATGGGCATGACAAAGAGAGCGGCCGAGTTCGTCGCACGTGCGCATGCGGGACAGGGCACTACTTTCGTCGCCGTGCGTTTTGGCAATGTTCTGGGAAGCAACGGGAGTGTGCTATCGCTCTTCCACCAACAATTGAGGTCGGGGTCGGCCGTAACGGTCACCGATCCGGACGCGATGCGGTACTTCATGATGACGTCCGAGGCCGTGGAGCTCGTGCTTCACGCCGGCGCGCTGGGCCGGGACGGAGAGGTCTTCGTTCTTCAGACCGGAGAGCCGATCCGTATGGGCGATCTGGCGGACAACTTCGTTCGCCTATCCGGCCTGCAGCCCGGCGTGGATGTGCCGATCAAGATCACGGGCCTCCGCCCCGGCGAGCGGCTCGCGGAGGAGCTCATCGACGACGGGGAAGCGGTGGCCGAGGGCTCGCACGAGAAGATGCTCGTCGTCACCGAGCCGGGTTTCGACCGGGACGCTTTTCGGGAGTGGATCGCAACTCTTCGGCGCATGGCGGAGGCCGGGCGGGATGAAGCCGCTGTTGAGCATCTACGGAGCCTGGTCGAAACCCAGTCGCTCCCACATGCCACCCATCCGTCGTAGGGACGTTTCCGGGTGTGCGTACTACTATTGCGGAGCGCCGCGGCACGATCTGCGTGTGCCGGTAAGCCAAGGGGGCCAGGGCGTGCGAACTCGCTTTAGAGGCTTAGCCGTTCTCCTCCTGTTATGCCTGCTCGCCCTTTTTCCGTTTTCGCGCGCATCGGCAGGGGTGTATCCGCCGGATACACCGACGGCCCAGCCCGCGCCACCGGTCTCGGTCGATGTCTGCATCGGGATAGAGGGACAAGTCAACGGCGAAACCGTTGAGGGACAGGCCGAAGAACAAGGCCAGGTTCGCGTCTTCGGTTCGGCCGGTGCCGCAGACAGCCTCGACACAGTCAACGTTTTCGCCGAGCCGGGTCATGTGTCGATCGGGTCCACCCAGGCCAACGAGGACGGAAGCTTCTCCGCCACATTCACCCTCCCCGAGGGCCTTGAGCCGGGCAGCTATCAAGTCGAATCGGATTCGGAAACCTGCTCTGAATCTGCGGTCTTGTCGGTGCTGGGTATCGCCGGCGCGGGCGGTAGTGGTAACGACGACGGCACAAGTGTTCAGGGCAGCGTTCTAGGCAACGCTAACGACCGAGGGAACCTTCCGACCACGGGTTCGAACATCTTGGATCTGGTTCTTCTGGCGCTGGTGCTCATCGCCATCGGGACGGTGATCCGGTGGCTGGCCAATCGTCGGCAGTCAGAGGGAGGAGTCGTCGGGTTCTCAAAAAAGACGTGGTCGGTGCCGGCGCTGCCGGCGCCGTCGGTTCCGCTCATCGACACCAGCGACTTCGTGGTTTTCTCCCCGAAGCGTTCAGCCGCCGTCAGGCGTGCCAGGACCAAGAAGGACGACCCCGAACCACACAGCGACTGGTCTTAGGTTCGGTGTCTTAGCTCAGTCGGCCTCGAGGCGCGAGGTTTAACCGAAGATCTGCTGTCGCCGCCGTCGCCTGATTCCCCATGACGCGCGACCGATGATCCCTCCGACAACGAGTCCGACGATGAATCCGAAGATCCAGCTCGACGCGCTGGCTGCGGGTTCGCTCTCGAGGGCCTGCTCGTCGTTACCGATCGGCTCGACGACGATCTCCGGCGTCGACAGGTCCGTGGTCTCCGCGGCCGGAACTTCCACGCTGGCCGTGGATGCCGGTTGCCGCACTACCGGTCGCCGTGTTGCGGCCGGCGCCGGCCGTCTCGTTGGGAGCGACCGTGGGTGCTGCCGTTGGCGCAGGCGTCGTTTGCGTGTCGGTGGCGTCTTGTGTAAAGCACGGGTAAGTCGTGTCTGGAACGGCAGCGGAGGGTGGGTTCTCGATCGGTTGCAATGGTTGGCGCGCGCGACCGACGCCCCGAACGTAAGAGAGGCAAGAGCTACAAGGAATACGGCGCCCCCGCGCCGAAGACGGGTCATACGGAAATGAGCGTACGTCGAGGTCCGTCGTCCGGCAAATGGTGTCCCGTACTCTTACGCCGTGATCCCCACGGCAGACCTGGATCTGGCGCTCATGGCCCTCATAGGTGCCGTCCTGGTCTTCGCCGGGCTGGCGATGCTCTATCTCGCGCGTCGGAGGGGGAAGACTAGAGATAGCGATGGGGGATAAGCCGTGAGCGGTCTGCGCGCTGAAGTTCAGGGACCCGGCAGCCGATCCAATACAAGGATGCTCAGACGAGTCTTGTTCCTCATCGCACCGGTCGCTATGTGCATGTTCCATGCGCAGGCGCCGGCCGCCGCACAGAGCGCGAGTCCGGCCTGCTCGACCTTCGATACGGGCAACCAACAGACGAACGGTTTCAGGGCCGGTGAGGCAATGGTCATCCGAGGGACCGGCTTTGGAATGAGATCCACGGTCGTTGCCACATTCCGCCAAGGCACGCGAGCAGCGGAGCTCGGCCGGGTTCAAACCAGTGACCTCGGAGCGTTTTCGATGCCGGCGGCGTCCATTCCGGACACGGCCGAGCCCGGGAACGGATCGTTGGTGGTGGTCGACGGACCCAGGTCGGCGACATGTGGTCTGACGATCGAAGCCGGGCCGGCTCGTGGTACCGGGGAGTCGGACACGCCCACAGCGCTGTTCATCGGTTGGGGGATTGCGCTGGCGATCGTTGCCGCCCTGCTGGCCATCATCACTTTGAGGCGCTGGCAGCGCGGCCGCCTACACCGGGCCATGGCCGACCTTCCGCAAGGTCAGGCCGATCTCGAGGCCGATGAGAACGAGGCCGGTGAAAGGGAACCTCGTGCGCCCGCGCGCGTTCCCTGGCTAGAGCTCGACGACGCGGAGATCGTCGAGTTCGGCGCCGAGGAACTACGCACAACCTCACTCGAAGACGACGACGACCTCGAAGAGGAAGAGGACGAGGACATCGCCAGCCTCAGCGAGGACGAGCTTCAAGATCTGATCGACGAGCTCGAGGAAGACCACGATGAAGAGGTCGAAGAAGAACCGCCCAAGCGGCAACGTCGCAGGGTGGTCCATCGCGAACGTCCGGAGCGAGAACAAGACGAGCGGTTGATTGCGGTCACCGTCCCGCCCGAAGAATCCGATGAGGACGAGCAGCCCCTGCCACAGCCACCATCGCGTGGTCGCCGTCCTCGTCCCGGACCCGGACGATCCGGCAACAATGTCGATCGTTTGAAGGACGCCGTGAAGGATTGGCAGACACGATCCTCCGACGATTTTTGAAGGATCTGCCGGGAAAGGCCTGTCGTCGGTAGGTAGGCGGTTTCTGGATCCCTTGTGTCGCAAGGGCTGTAGCGCCACCGTCCTTGCGCACGAAGTCACGTAGCAGGTCAGAGCCCTCGAGATTGACCAAACCGATCGTCTTGTGAAGCATGGCCGATCGTGGGGGATTTCTACGTTGGGACTTCGGGGTTTGCGTCGCCTGTCATGCGCGACGCCGTTCCATCGACTACGGCATCTGCTCCCGATCTCTTAGCCGGCTACGGCACGTTGTTCGGCGCCGTCGAACTCGATTCCGTTTTCTATCGCCGTCCTTCTCTGGAGACGGTGGTGAGCTGGTGTGAGGCGACGGCGGATGACTTTCGCTTCGCGGTACGTGCGCCGCGTGAGATAACCCACGTCGAAAGACTCGGGTTGCCACTTCAGACAGAACAGTTCGTGCGATCGCTCACTGCTCTGGGGCCTCGGCTGGGAGTGATTCTGTTCACCACTCCGCCGACGTTCGCTTGCGATGTCGATCGTTTCCGCGCGGTGATCGAGTCGATACCGCGCGGCATCAGAACGGCGTGGGAGTTTCGTCATCCCTCGTGGATCTGTCCGGATGTATTGGAGCTTCTCGCGTCGCGCGATTCGTGTCCCGTGATCGTCGAAGCGACGGAGCTCATGGCTCCGAGCAAGCTCTTGCCCGGTGGGCCACTAGCCGAGCGCTGGGAGTTTCCCTTCGTGTACACGCGGTTCCGCCGCGAGTCCTACACGTATGCGGATCTGGTCGTGTGGGGAGACATGCTTGCCGACGTCGTCGGAGAAGGACGCGACGTGTACGCCTTCTTCCGTCAGTCGGCGGAGGCCACCTGTTACGCGACGGCGATGGGCGAGTTGCTGGCCGAAGCCAAAACCGCGACCTTCGCCGAGCCGTCCCTCAGCCCCGAGCCAGTGCAGACAGCGAACCGGTAAACACCGCGACGAAGCACAGCAGTATCGCGAGGTAAAGGATGCCGGTAGCCGACATGATCGATCGCGTTCGAACCAGGTGCTGGATCATCGCGTTCAGCACCCCGGTGAAGGCGGCGAACGCGATCGCCGTCCAAGCTCCGAGGAGCTGGACGCCCGTGGCGTCGATGACAAGCCACGCCGTTGCTCCGATGAACAAGGCGATGCTTGCCCACAAGAACCAGACGAGCCGGGCGATCGGTTTGGTTCCCAAACGCGGCTGATTGAGGTGCCAGTGACCCAGAAGCATCGCGTTGGTCACGGCGCCCAATAGTGCTGCGGAGGCGAAGGCTTCGAGTTTCAGGTCCGATCCCGTGGCCAGTGCGAAGAGCCCGGCTGCGGCGGCGATGAGACCTAAAGCGAGATCAATCTTTCGATAGATGGCGGCGAACGTGACGAGTGACAGAGCTGTCAACGCAAAAGCGGGGTAATAACCGAAGCCCGCCGCGGCACTCAGGCCCGCGCTTACGAGCCAGACGACCTTGAAGTGTCCCGGCTGTACCTCGCCCCACAAACGAGTGATTGCCCCGAACATGATCGCCCCAACGGCCCAGCTCAAGAAGACGAGCGTGAGCACCTCAGTGGGTGGGGGTGTGGCGACGATCACGGCTTGAGGCTAACGCGAAGGTGTCGATCGAAATCGCGTGGCGGACGGCGCGCGGTCATCATCTGAGGTGTGTTGCTCGAACGGTTCGTTAACGGCCGGGCCCGGTCGAATGCCTACGTCTACGCCCCCAGTGACGAAGGCGAGCGGCCCGCCCTCCTCGTCGATGCGGGAGTTGGAGCCGGGGACAAGGTCATAGACCTCGTAGCCGCCGAAGGACTGACGCCCAAGGCCGTCGTCCTCACGCACGGCCATCCCGATCACATCTGGACGGCGCGCCAGCTCTCCGACCGTTTCGAGATCCCCGCGTACATGCACCGACGCGACTTCCGTTGGTTCTTCGTGCGCCGTCCGCGACCGCGCCGTCTGGAACCACTTCACGGTGGAGACCACGTGGATGCCGGTCCGATGGGCGTCGACGTGATCCATACGCCGGGACATTCGGGTGGAAGTGTTTGTTTCGTCCTAGAGGGCCTTTGCTTCAGCGGCGACACCGTGATGTCCGGGACGGTGGGGCAGACCATGTTCCCTGGTGGCAACGCCGTCGCCCTCAGAGAGTCGATCCGCTCGAAGTTGCTACCGTTGCCGGACGACTTGAAGCTCCTGCCCGGACACGGCGGCGACACGACCGTGGGAGCCGAGCGGGAACTCTGGAAACGATTCACGAAGGGGGATTAGGGGACGATGGACATCCTGGCGATGCACGCCGAAGGCCGGCCAGACGCGCCGGCAGTTATCGACGACCGACTCGGTGAAGAGCCGAGGATCCTCACCTACAAAGAGCTGAACGAGACTGCGAACCGCGTTGCGAATTCGCTTCAGTCGCTCGGCGTCAAGCTCGGCGACAAGGTCATAACCGTCGGTGACAACGCCGTCGAGCACTTCATCTGCACGGCGGCGGTTTCGAAGATGGCCGGAACGAGCGTCCCTATGAACTACCGCTTGAAGCCGAAGGAGATGGCCTACCAGATCGACAATTCTGACTGTGTGGCCATATTCGTCGGTCCCAATCAGATCGACGCGGTGGAGAAGGCACGTCGGGGCACGCCCAATCTTCGCCATGCGATCGCGTGGGGTGCCGAAGCCGTGCCCGAAGGCTGGCTAAGGCTTTCCGATCTGATCGAGCAAGGCGCACCTACCGAGACGGAGGTCCCCGAAGGCGCCACCGGCGGACTGATGTTGTATACGTCGGGCACAACCGGGAACCCAAAAGGCGCGCACCGCAAGGCCGGCATCTCCGGCGCAACCGGGAGCACGGGCGGAAGTTTTTTCGGCGTGCAGATCGGAACACCGCATCTCGCGGCCGGACCGCTGTACCACTCGGCTCCCTACGCGTTCGCTTCGGCCGGCATCGCCACCGGCGGCGGCGTCGTCGTTATGCCGCGTTTCGACCCCGAGGACGCACTGCGACTGATCGACAAACACAAGGCGACGTGGACGTTCATGGCGCCGACGTTGCTCGCCCGTATCGCCAATCTTTCGGACGACGTCAAGAAGCGCTACGACGTGTCGGCCATGACCTCGATCGTTTGCGCCGCCGCGCCGTGTCCGTTCGAACTCAAGCGCAAGATCATCGACCTGTTCGGTCCGGCGCTGTGGGAGTTCTACGGCGCGTCGGAGACGGGGATGAACACCCTGATGTCTCCCGAGGAGCACCTGAAGAAGCCCGGCGCGTGCGGGAAAGTCATCGAAGGCCAGGACATCAAGATCATCGACGACGAAGGCAACGAGTGTCCGCCGGGGACGCCGGGGGAGATCTACATCAAGGCTGAGGGGATCGTCGACGAGTACTACAAGAACGAGGAAGCCACCAAGGAGGCCTGGCGCGGCGACTACTTCACCGTTGGCGACGTCGGCTACTTCGACGAGGACGGATACCTCTACATCTCCGACCGCAAGAAGGACATGATCATCTCGGGCGGAGTCAACATCTACTGCGCGGAGATCGAGAACGCCATCCATGCGCATCCGAAGGTCTGGGACGTCGCCGTCATCGGGATCCCGAACGAAGAGTTCGGCGAGCAGGTGCACGCGATCGTTCAACCGAAACCCGGTGACACGCTGACTGAAGGCGATGTGATCGCTTGGGTCGGCGAGAAGATCGCCGATTACAAGAAGCCACGGTCGGTTGAGTTCAGAGATGACTTTCCAAGGGACGACGCGGGCAAGATCCGCAAGAGGGACCTTCGCGAGCCGTTCTGGGCTGACCGGAAAACGCGCGTTTAGGCTCTAACCCCCTCATGAGCCATTGGAAAGAGCTTTTCTCTGAGATCGTCGCGACCGACGTCTGTTGCGGCTGCGCCGCATGCGTCGTGGTTTGCCCCCACCACGTCCTGGACTACGACTACGACCTAGAGAAACCCTTCCAGACCGATGTCGCCCGCCCGGACAGCTGCTCTCACGGTGAAACCGGCTGCGAGATCTGCGCGCTGGCCTGCCCCAGGCTCGATCACGAGCTCGGGATCTGGCGATGGAACTGGCCGCAGCTGGAGCAGGCAGCTACACGGCAAGACTCGCAGCTCGGACGACACTTTCGGCTCGTACATCGAGGTCGTCGTTGCCCGGGCAAAAGACCCAGAGGTAGTAAAGAAGGCTCAAGACGGCGGCATAGGTTCGGCGATCCTCATCCATGGCCTGGAGACCGGCGCTCTGGACGGCGGCGTCGTATCGGCCTTCGACGGCAACCAGATGACGTCACCGATGCTGGTCAAGACCAAGGACGAGGTCCTCGGCACGGCCAAGTCTCGTTACACGTATTGCGCGACTCCGCTGGCCCTCAAAGATGCGAAGGCGCAGCGTCTACGCAAGGTCGCGATGGTAGGCGTGTCGTGCGAGATATCGTCGGCTCCCAAGATGGCGTACTCCGGTGTTCGGACGTGGTCCAACCGCATCGCGCTGACTGTCGGCCTGATGTGCTCGGAGACCTTCCTTCCGCAGCCCTTCCTCGAGCAGAAGATCCAGGGCGACTACGGCATCGACATCTCGAAGGTCTCCAAGATCAACATCAAGGGCAAGGTCGTCATCGAGATGGAAGATGGAAGCGAGACGAACATCCCCTTGGACGAATGCCGCAGCTTCGCGCGCGACTGGGGCTGCCCGTTCTGCCCGGACTTCGCGGCCGAACACGCCGACATCTCACTCGGTGGCTTGGGGATGGAGGGCTGGTCGATGGTCGTGGTTCGCACGGACCGCGGCGAGGCGTACTGGAAGAGCATGGTCGATGCCGGGATCGTTGAAGTTCGGCCGGCCTCCGAGGAGGCCAAGGCCTACGACCTAATGGAGCGTCTCGCGAAGAGACAGCGCCGCCGCACTCGGAACATAGAGCTGTGGATGAGCCAGGGGCGCGTCGAGCCGTGGAACGCCGAGGAAGCGGAGAAGACCTACAAGCGGGGCACACCGGAAGCGGGATTCAAGCCGGACGGCGCACGATCGGCAGCTCCGCTGTCGCAGGTTTCGATGGTCGGTCCGTCGCCAAAAGGGAACCTCGCCTGACGCAAGCCGAGCGCGAGATCACCGAGCCCGTGGAGTTGTGCACGAAGGCCGGTGCGCTGAACACGGACGCCGTCGGATGGACGCGAAGCCCGCTGCACGACTGCACCCTTCCGCGCTCATGGGGACGACGTAAGCGCTGGGACTTCTGGTGCATCACCGGACCCGGCGTCGCGATGAACGTCACTTACGCGGACGTCGACTACATCGGCCTGGCCGATGTTTGGTTCCGCGACTTCGGCACGAAGGCGGAGGTATCGCACTCGGCGGTGCGGCCGCTGGCCCGAGGCGTTTCGTTACCCGACCGCGTCGGCGGCTCACCGTTGCGGCTCGACGGCTCGGGTTTTTCACTGACGATCGACGAGGTGGACGGCGGGACGCGGATCCGCGCCGCTTTCAAATCCTTCGAGGCCGACGTGCTCGTGCGGCGTCCGGAAGGTCACGAGTCGCTGGGTGTCGTTATCCCGTGGTCGTCGCGTCGCTTCCAGTACACGAACAAGGACGTCGCCCGGCCGGCCGAAGGATCCGTCCAGTGGCGCGACGCGACCTATCAACTGTCGCCGGACGGTTCGGCCTGGGGGTGTCTCGACTTCGGCCGCGGGAAGTGGCCGTACAGGACGAAGTGGAACTGGGGAGCGGGAGCCGGGATCGTTCACGTAGCCGGAGGTCCGGTTACCGTCGGTGTGCAACTAGGCGGCAAGTGGACGGACGGCACAGGCATGACCGAGAACTCGCTGTGTGTCGACGGCCGGCTCTCGAAGATCTCAGAAGAGCTGGAGTGGGGCTACGACACAAGCGATTGGCTGCGACCGTGGACGATCAGGACGCCGTCTCGTCGAGTCGATCTCGCGTTCAACCCTGTCCATGACAAGCGTTCCCGCTTAGAGCTTGGTGTTGCTTCGTCCTCCGTGGACCAGTGCTTCGGCACCTACTCGGGCACTGTCGTCCCGGACGACGGCCGTGCGCTCGCGCTCGACGACGTGTTCGGGTGGGCCGAGGAGGCGACGTGGCGCTGGTGATTCGCGAGCTACTTCTGACAGCTCCGGCAGTAGAACGTCGTGCGGCCGCCGAGTCTCACCGATTGCAATGGACGATCGCACCGCGGGCAACCGACCTTCGGTGATCCCGACATCCCCAGTTGCTTGGACGCATGCCTGCGCACGCTGAGAAGAGGCAAGCGTGCGTCGCCTCCTGCGCGCTGCGCCTTCACGGCGCGTGCGAGGATGCGACGCAGCGCCTTGTGCAACACGACGATCTCTTCTTCGTCCAATGAGCTGGCCGGACGCCGCGGGTCGATACCCGCCGCGTGCAGCGCCTCGTCCGCATAGATGTTCCCCACGCCGGCGAGGAACGTCTGGTCGAGGAGGACTGCTTTGATGGCCGCGTCGCGCTTGCCCAAGGCATCGAGCAGATACTGAGCAGGAACCACCAACGCGTCCGGTCCGAACGCCCACGCTATGTCGGCGATCTCGTTTCGCGTAACGACTTTCACGTAACCCAACCTCCGGGAGTTGCGGTAGCGGAATTGGCTGCCGGAATCGAGATCGAGCAGGACCCGGTCCCAGTGATGCACCGGAGCGTCCGGCGTTTCAATCATCGGACGTCCCGTCATACCGAAATGCAGGGCGAGCACCGGAGCGTCGGGCTTTCCGCGCTGAGGTTCCGTGAAGATCGCCAGCATCTTGCCGCTACGATCGACCGAGCTCACGCGACGGCCCTTCATACGGCGTGAAGCCGTCCAGGGAGTCGTGTTCTTGAGCATCCAGTCGTCGAGAAAGCGCGCACGAGTGATCGTCCGGCCGACGACATGTTCTTCGACGACTCCGCGGAACCCTTCGACCTCGGGAAGCTCTGGCATGCTCACGGCCTCTTAAAGGGAGCCGATACGCTCCATCTGCGATGAACATCGGAATTGCGCTCCCACACTACGGTTCGGACTCCTCGCTGCAGCGAGTAGTCGATATCGCGGCGGAGTGTGAGCGGCTGGGCTTCGACTCCGTTTGGGTGTCGGATCACATCGTTTTCGATCTCGAGAAGTACGGTGGTTCGCCGGAGCTGATCGGAAGTGTCGAGCCGCTGGCGACTCTGGCCGTTCTGGCCGCGACCACGACGAATGTGCGCCTTGGCACGATGGTTCTCTGCAACGAGTTCCGCCATCCAGTCGTCCTCGCCAAGCAGGCGGCCACCGTAGACATCGCTTCTGGCGGTCGTTTGGAGCTCGGTATCGGTGCGGGGTGGTACGAGCGCGAGTTCGCGATGGCCGGCCTCGAATTCCCGCGCGCCGGCGTCCGTCTCGAGCGGCTGCGAGAAGCTGTGGAAGTCCTAAAGCTTTGCTTCACTGGCGAGCCCGTGACATACCGGGGCCGTCACTATCAACTCGACGAGATGGTCGCCCTACCCGCGCCGACACAGAAGCCGCGTCCGACGATCTGGGTTGGCGGAAAGGGCGATCGAGCGATGAGTTTGATCTCCGAGGTGGCGGACGGCTGGAACGCGGCGTGGTTCCAGGACGTTGCAGCCTATGCCGAACGGGCGTCGAAGCTCGGCGACTCCACGGTTCGTCGCTCGGTTGCTCAGTACGCCCATGGCTCGGCTCAGGAAATGGTCGACCGGCTGCTCGCCTTCGCCGAAGTTGGGGTCGAACACGCGATCATGTGCTTCAGCACGGTTCCTTTCGGTCTTGACGACCCGGAAGAAATAGGCATCTTCGCGGAGCGAGTCCTTCCGCATGTCAAGAACTGAAGCCGTCCTTCTGGACGCCGGCGGCGTCCTGCTATTGCCCGATGCGTCGAAGATCTTCGGCGAGCTGGCGTCCGTCGACATCGAAGTCGATCCGGGTCTTTTAGGCCGAGCGCATTACGTCGGGATGCGGGCAACTGACCTGGATCGGGCTGAGGAATTCTCGTGGTGGCCGTACAACCACGCCTTCGTCGACGCGCTTGGCATCGCCGAGGAGCAGGTCGATGCGGCGCGTGTCGCCGTGAACCGGGCTTACGTGAGTATGGAGTGGAATCTGGTCATCGAAGGCGCGCTCGAAGCGGTTACGAAACTCCACGATGTCGTTCGCCACGTGGCAGTGGTTTCGAACTCCGACGGCAGTGTCGAGCGCTTGCTTCGATCGCTGGGTGTGATCGGCGAGAAGGTGGAGACGGTCATCGACTCGCATCTGGCCGGAGTGGCCAAACCCGACCCTGGAATCTTCGAGCTGGCTCTTGACGCACTCGGCGTCGACGCCGCGCGCACCGTGCACGTCGGGGACTCCGTTCGCTTCGATGTGATAGGAGCGCGCGAAGCGGGGATCCGTCCTTTGCACCTTGATCCCTTGCGTCTGTGCAGGGACGAAGATCACGAGCACTTGGCGTCTCTGATAGACGTGGTGCGTCTGCTCTAGCGCTTGGGCCCGATCTCCATCACCGGCAAGCGTCGGCGCGGCCGGAACTCCGCGAGTTTCCCGGCGATGCTGAGATAGGTCTGACTCACCGGGTGATCGGGCTGCGCCCACACGAACGGTGTTCCGTCGTCCGATGCGGCACGTATATCGGGAACGAGCGGGATCTTCGCCAATAGAGGCACTTCCAGAGCCTGAGCCAAGAGCTCACCGCCACCTTCACCGAAGACCGGTGTTACTTCGCCGCAGTGCGCACAAACTATCCCCGACATGTTCTCGACGACACCGAGTAACCGCTGCTTTACCTTGTCGGCCATGTTCGCGGCCCGTTCCGCCACCTTCTGAGCGACAGGTTGCGGTGTGGTTACGACGACCATGCCCATATTCGGAAGGAAGGTCGCAAGCGACAGCGATATGTCGCCGGTTCCCGGAGGAAGGTCGATCAGCAGGTATTCGAGATCCGCGCCCCAATAGACGTCGGACAGGAACTGCTCCAGCGCCTTGTGCAGCATCGGGCCCCGCCAAACGACGGGCTCCTCTTCATTGGGCAGGAAGAAACCGATGGATATGACCTTCACGCCGTTTCGGTTGAGCGGCATGATCGTCCCGTCGAAAGCCACCGGACGCTCGCCGCGCAGTCCGAGCATCCGCGGCACGGAGAAGCCCCAGATGTCCGCGTCCAGGACGCCGACCACGTGCCCGCGCGCCTGCATGGCCGCCGCGAGGTTGGTCGTGACCGTCGACTTGCCGACGCCGCCTTTGCCGGAGGAGATGCCGATAACGGTGGTGCGAGAGTTCGGGTCGCGGAACTGGATCTCCTTCTGGAGACTCGAGGCGAGCTCGGCCCGCTTCTCCTCCTCCATGACCCCCATCCGCACCTCTACAGAACCGACACCGCCTACCGAGTGAACGGCGTCCTGAACGCGGCGGTCGAGCTCGTCTTTCAACGGGCAGTTGGAGACGGTCAGGAGGATGTCCACCCGCACGTCGGCCACCGTCGATCTCGAAGCCACCGAGCATGCCGATCTCATCGATCGGTTTGCCGATCTCGGGGTCTATGACGGTGTGAAGCGCGTCGCGGACTGCCTGTTCGGAGATCATCGGAGTCCTTCTAGAACCAACGAGGGCCTCCAAAGTAGCGCAAGGAGTATCGTGTCGTTATGTTCGGAAAGATCGGTGGCGGAGAGATCCTCCTCATCCTCCTGATCGTCCTCTTGCTCTTCGGCGCCGCCCGGCTCCCGAAGCTCGCCCGCAGCCTGCGCGAGGCTCGCGACGAGTTCCAAAAGGGAGCGGACGAAGACGCCGCTGACAAGAAGGAACAGGAGCAAGAAAAGGCCTAGGCGGCCCGTCGGGAAGGCTTCCTCCCCGCCGGCCCCTGCTAGACGAGGCTCCAAGCGTCACGTGCCCTAGTGGGCACTGCCGAACCTCCGTCCGGGACCGGGGAAAGACATCACCCCGATGAACCGCCCAGGTCACTTCGAAACATAGACCCGGATTAGCCGAGGGTCAATGCCCCCTGAGCTGCACTTAAGCAACCCGTGATAATCATGTGCATGAAGTGACTCCCAACTGGGGACCAGGAACAAAGAAGGAGGACGTACATGTCGCATCACTCACATCTGGAAGAGATAGCTCGGGCACTCGTTGCGCCCGGTAAGGGGATCCTCGCTGCGGATGAGAGCTCGGGGACGATCAAGAAGCGCTTCGACTCGATCTCTTTAGAGTCCACCGAGGACAACCGCCGCGCGTACCGCGAGATGTTGTTCACGACCAAGGGATTGGGCGATCACATCTCGGGCGTCATCCTTTACGACGAGACCATCCGCCAAAAAGCGTCGACCGGTGAACCACTAACGAAGATCCTCACAGACTCCGGGATGACTCCGGGGATCAAGGTCGACACGGGAGCCAAGCAGCTCGCCGGCTTCGACGGCGAGCAGGTAACCGAGGGGCTCGACGGTTTGCGAGAAAGGCTTGCCGAATACGTCGAGCTCGGCGCCAAGTTCACCAAATGGCGTGCAGTGATCAACATCGGGGACGGGATCCCGTCGCAGTTCTGCATCGACGCGAACGCTCATGCGCTCGCTCGATTCGCTGCGCTGACGCAAGAGGCGGGGATGGTTCCGATCGTAGAGCCAGAAATCATGATGGACGGCGACCACAGCATCGAGCGCTGCTACGCGGCGACGTCGGACACGCTTCAAACGCTGTTCGAACAGCTCTACAACCACCGCGTGATCTTCGAAGGAGCACTGCTCAAGACGAACATGGTTCTCTCCGGAAAGGATTGTCCGACTCAAGCCACCGACGGAGAGATCGCGCGCGAGACGCTGCGTTGCTTCTACAACACGGTGCCCAGCGCGATTCCCGGAATCGTTTTCCTGTCCGGCGGCCAGGACGATATTCCGGCGACGGCAAGGCTCAACGAGATGAACAAGCTCGGCCCCCATCCGTGGGAGCTGTCCTTCTCCTACGGCCGCGCGCTCCAAGCTCCCGCGATCAAGGCGTGGAAGGGCGAAGACTCCAACGTCGAAGCCGGACAACACGAGCTTCTCCATCGCGCACGCTGCAACGGCGCCGCGCGGTCGGGTAGCTACACGCAGAAGATGGAAGAAGCGGCCTGACCTAAACAGCCCGGCGTCTAATCCGGCGCCGGTTCTTCCTGCGGTCCGGTCGTCGGCTGCGGCAGACCCTTCAACTCGGCGTACGGGTTGGGCGTGATCTTTTCGCCCTCCTTGCCGAAGCGCATCACTATCTGGTCGCCGTCGTGCGGGATGAACAGCGACGGGTCGCCGCTAACTCGCTTGCCCTTGTTGAGCATCACCCAGTTCTGCTTCTTCCCGTCCGGACAGCGATCGCCGTCCTTGTAGGTCTTACCGTCGGGAAGTACGAGGCTGCTCTTCCCGCCGTCCTCGCTGAAGCTCGTTTCGTAAAGACGAAGGAAGGTTCCGAGTGAGGCGTTTACTCCGGTCGCTGCGATCGTTGAGGGGTGGATGTGCATGAATCCGTCACCGTGGGAGTGGATCTCACCTTCGACGCTCGGGTAGTTCGCCAGGCGCTTTCCGCAGATGAAGATCTTGTAGGACGCGTGCCAGTGCTCACCGGCCGAGGCGCCGCGCGTCAATGGTGGTGGGTTGGCGCGGGAGTACACGATGCCGGCGAAGCCCAAAGCGAGGACGACGATCAGCGCCACGGTGAACCAGCGGGTGCCCCCACGCTTCTTCTTGAGCGGACTGCGCGCTCGTGCGCGGCGCTGTTGTCGGCTCTTGCTCTTAGGCATGCGAACGCGAGTTTAGCCGCGAGTGGGCTGGACCACACGTCCTGCGCGGATCCGGCTCATGGGCACCTCGACGAGCGAGTCGTCTTTTCTCCGGATGTGAAGAACGGGCTCACCCTGCTTGACCTCGGCTCGCTCGAGGATCCCGACGGCTTCATGACGGGCGCCGGAATCGTCGAAGTACATGATGGTTACCCGTTTTCCGACGTCCCCGGGCTTGATGCTGACCCGAAAGCTCAATCCTCGAGCTGCGGAGCGTAGGCGCTCTGTGAAGCCCCGCCCTGGGCGTCGGGGTGCTCGGTGAAGAAATCAGCGTTGATCGCGGTGAACTCCTTCCACTCACCGGGCACGTCGTCGGCGGGGAAGATGGCGTCGACGGGGCATACGGGCATGCAGGCGTCGCAGTCGACGCATTCGGTTGGGTGGATGTACAGCTGAGGTCCGTGCTCGTAGATGCAATCGACGGGACATTCCTCAACACAAGCCCTGTCCTTGATGTCGACGCAGGGCTCGCAGATCACGTACGCCATCCGTTTTTCCTCCTACGACCTTCCGAAAGTGGTGGTTGAGCGCCCTCACTATACTGATGGCCTGCCAGCTCCGTCCGGCTCGTTCAACAGGGGGAATCAGTGGCAAATCCGGCAACCATCGGACAGCTAAAGGCATCCGGTTACCAATCGCGGCCCGTCCACGCCGAGCTGCGCGAGAACCTCACCAAGAAGATCCGCAGCGGTGAGATCGTTTTCGAAGGCATCGTCGGTTACGACGAAACCGTCGTGCCGGCTGTCGAAAACGCGATGCTCGCCGGTCACGACATCATCTTCCTGGGCGAGCGCGGACAAGCGAAGTCCCGCATCATGCGCGACCTCACCAAACTGCTCGACCCCGAGCTTCCGGCGATCGCGGGATGCGAGATAAACGACGATCCTTTCGCGCCGATCTGTGCGGCGTGCCGGCAGCTCGTTGCCGAGAAGGGGGACGACACCCCGATCGTCTGGCTGACGCCGGACCAGCGCTACGCCGAGAAGCTGGCAACCCCCGACATCTCTGTCGCGGACCTGATCGGCGAGGTCGACCCGATCAAGGTCGCCGAGGGCCGTTACCTGGCCGACGAGCTCACGATCCACTACGGCCTGATCCCGAGGACCAATCGGGGGATCTTCGCGATCAATGAGCTTCCGGACCTTGCCGAGCGCATCCAGGTGGCACTGCTCAACCTTCTTGAGGAACGAGATATCCAGATCCGTGGCTACAAGATCCGGCTCCCTCTGGATGTCGTTCTGTGCGCATCTGCCAACCCCGAGGACTATACGAACCGGGGGCGCATCATCACTCCGCTGAAGGACCGCTTCGGCGCTCAGATCCGCACGCACTATCCAGAGACGATTGAGGAAGAGGTTGCCATCGTCGAGCAGGAGTCGACACCCATCGACGTCGGACTTCCGGTTCGCTTCCCGCAATACATGAAGGACGTGATCGCCGAGCTGACCCATCAAGCGCGTCGCTCACCTCAGGTCAATCAGCGGTCGGGTGTTTCTGTCCGCCTTTCGATCTGCAACTTCGAGACAGTGACGGCTTCGGCACTCAAGCGTGCGATCAGGCTGGAGGAGACGGAAGCGGTTCCTCGTATCTCCGATCTCGATGCGGTCGCCTCGTCGACATTGGGCAAGGTCGAGGTCGAAGCTCTCGAAGAAGGACGCGAAGGCGACATCCTGGCCAAACTCGTTCGTCAGGCCGTGTTCGCAGTTTTCCAGCGCGATCTTCGAGGCGAAGCGTTCGTCGAGCTGATCCAGCGCTTCGACGACGAGGGACTTTCCGTCGATGCGTCGGCAACGCTCGGTTCCGAAGAGTTCTGCCGGCAGTTCGGCGACCTCAAGGGGATGGCTCGCGCATTGGAGAAGCTCGAAGCCGGCGAGTCACCGGCCACTACCGCGGCGGCTCTCGAGTTCATCTGCGAGGGCCTGCACCTTGGCAAGCGTTTGAACAAGACGCCGACGGCGGCCGGCGCGCGATACGGCCGATAGGACCCAAGAGAAAGGACGCCGCCCGGAGGCGACGTCCTTTTGATCTCCGGGATCGCTGAAGCTACTCGGTGATCGCCTTGATCTTCTCCTGAAGAGCCGTCTGCTCCGGTGACGGCGCTGCCGTCTGCATGGCCATGAGCTTCGACATGTCGCCCTCGACCTTGACCTGGCCCTGCATGAAAGCCTGCATGGCCGCCTGCTGGTTGCCCTCGACGAAAACGGCCTTCGCGACGTCGTAGGGAACGGTCAGCTTCGTGGGTGCATCGGCGGCTAGACCTTCCTCGAACTCGCCGGCGGCCATGTGGATCTCTTTGTCGCCCGAGGGGCCCCCGGTGACGACGATGTTGATCTTCAGGTCGGCCATTGGCCCGGTCGGCGCCGGCATTGCCGCCTCGTCGTACATCTTGCGAACTTCAGCCATCCAGTCATCAGACAGGAATTCAGGCATTTCCCTTCCTCCTTTTCTTTTCTACTGCGATTTCTACAGCTAATCCTCGCTTCGGCACAAAGCGCATCGGCGATCGCTACCTAGCAGGTTGAAAGCTAACGGGCAGAGATTGCAAACCGCGTAGGACGAAGTTCTCCTTGTACTCGGGGGTATCGGTTCCGATTTCGAGGGTTTCGATCCGTTCGGCCAGAATCTTCAAGGCGAGCGTGGCTTCGATCCGCGCCAACGGAGCGCCTACGCAGAAGTGGATCCCGGCGCCGAACGACACATGGTTGATGTTGGACCGCGTGATGTCGTATTCCTGCGCCGTCTCGCCGAACTCGGCCGGGTCGCGGTTCGCTGCACCGATCACGCAGATCGCCTGCTGGCCTTTGCCGATGGTGTGGCCGTTGACTGGCAGGTCGGTCATGGATATGCGGCCGGTGAGTTGAACGGGCGGATCGAAACGCAGCGTTTCCTCAACGGCACCGCGAGCCAGTGATGGATCGGCGTGGAGCTTCGCCCACTGATCGGGATGGCGCCCGAGCTGGAGCACCGCGTTGCCGATGAGATTCACCGTCGTTTCAAAGCCGGCGATCAGAAGTAGCGTAAGCGTTGTCAGCAGCTCGTCGTGCGTGAGCTTGTCTCCGTCTTGCTCGGCTTGGATAAGTGCCGAGAGCATGTCGTCGCCCGGATTTTTCGTCCGTTCGGCAACTAGGCGCTCGAAGTATTCGCGGAGCCCCTCGAAAGCGACCATCTGCCGTTGGCGGACGTCATCCGGAATCATGAAATCCGGATCCAAAGCGCGCGCCAAGTCGTGCGACCAGTCTTTGAAGATCTGGTTGTCGGACGGCGGCACGCCCAGCAGCTCGCAGATGATGCGAACGGGCAGCGGGTACGCCAGGTCCTCCACAACCTCGAACTCGCCACCGCCTTCGCGCGTGTCGATGAGGTCGCCCACAACTTGTTCGATCAGGGGGCCGAGGTCACGTACGCGGCGCGGCGTGAACGCGTGCGAAACAAGACCGCGTAAGCGCGTGTGGTCGGGCGGATCGAGGAACAGGAAGGACGGCTGCCTGTCCTCGAACGGGTCGAAGTCGAGCGACTCGGCGAATGTCTTGTAGAGCGCCGAGTTTCGCTGGTCGTTCGATGTTTCCGGGTGGTGCAGAACCATCACGCAATCGGCATGCCGCGACAGGACGAAGAGTCCCAAGGGCGAAACGAGGACCGGTTCGGTCTCTCTTAACCGGTCGTAGGTGGGGTAGGGGTTGGAGCGAAAGACCGGATCCCGCGGATCGAACGGGAATGAGTTCCCTTCGATCGGAGGGAGTTGGTTCGCCTGCTGCTGCGTCGTCTCCATGCCTACTACCCCCTCTCGATGCGTTCCCGACGATATACCACCACGACTGTCACACTCATGCGCATCTCACCGGAGTTGTACGCCGCGCTCGAGAAGTGGGCGGCGGACGAGTTGCGCAGCGTGAATGCCCAGATCGAGTACGTGCTTAGCGAGGCTCCAAGGCAAGCCGGGCGGGATCGACGCGGCAGAGAGACCGGTCTTCCAGGTGAGTGCCGTGGACATGCTCCGTGCGGCAAGATTAGCTTCATGGATTCTGCGACCGCTCTCGAGACCGTAGCGCACCCGTCGAAGCGTAAAGCTCCTGGAAGGTCCGGGTCCGCTGTCGGTTTAAAGTCGGCCACTTTCCGATCTGCCTCGGTGCCGACAATCTGGGAAATCGGTCTGCTGACTTTCGTGTTGTTCCTGCTCGGCCGTGGTCCGCTCATCTTCCTTCGAGATCGGCTGGCCGATGTGTTCGAAGGTCCGTCGGGGGTTCTTTGGGCCGACGACAGTGTGGTCCGCGGCGTCTTCCTCGTGGTCGAGGCAACCGTTGTAATCGTGGCTCTTTTCCGCAGTCGTCCGGCTACTGCGCTACGTCAACCCTTCCTCATCGTCTTCCTCGCGGTGGGCTGGGCTTCGTTGTCATGGTCGGCCATACCGCAGGTGACCGTTTGGCGCGTCTCACTCTTCATCGGGGGCGCCATCGTGGGCTGGTACATGGGCCACCGTTTCACGCTGCGTCAGCAAACCTGGATCGTCGGCGGTGTGGGTGGGCTGGCGGTAGTCAGCACCTTGCTGGCGCTGGTGGTATGGCCCGACAGAGCTCGTTCGACAGCGGGCGTCGAGGGTGTCTGGTCGGGCATGTACACCAACCGACAGATCCTCGGCCCGGTGCTGTGCCTCGGCCTGCTCGCCGCGCCGTTCTTGTTCGCCAAAGCCGGGACCCGGTTGCGGATAGCGATCGCTGTCGGCTCTGCAGTTGATATCTACATCCTCGTGCGATCAGGCAACAGGACAGGGCCTGTCGCTCTCGCGGTGGCTCTGGCTGTTTCGGCGGGCATATACGTCGTACGGCGTCCCGGTCGTGCGATCTTGACGACACCTGGAGGCGCCGTTCTCTCGGTGGGTATGGTCACCATCGTAGGGGGGCTGATCAGCTGGAACTGGTCGACGATCCTCGACCTGATGGGAAGATCGAGCAACCTGACTAATCGGACGGCGATCTGGGATCTCGACCTTCATTACATATCTTTGCGCCCTCTGGCCGGATGGGGGTTCGAGTCGTTCTGGGCGAATCCTTTGACCTCCAATCACGCAGCGGCGGCGTTCGACGGTAACTTCCCCTACTCCGCGCACAGCGGTTACTACGAGATCCTTCTCGGTGTCGGCGCAATTGGGTTCGCGGTGTTCGTCTCATTTCTGGGATACGGGTTGTGGCGTGCATTCCTGCTTGGGTGGCGGGGCAATGACGCTCTAAGCCTTTGGCCGCTGGGGCTTCTCGTCTTTCTGCTAGTCGTGAACCTTTCTGAAAGCCGCTGGATCTCGGGCGAAGCGATGTGGGCGCTCACAGTGGCCGCTGCTGTAGCGGCCACGGAGTGGGGGCGCCTTCCGGTGGTTCAGGCTCGCGGAGCCACCACCGGTCGCGGTTAGGCTCTTCCAGTGAGCCCGCGGTATCGCTATAGCCGTTGGGACGGCTCGCAGGATCCGTGGGCCGACCCGGACGAGGTTCTCGAAGGTCTGTCCGAAGACCTGCTCGAGTTCGGCGACTTGAGCCAGGCCCTCCGAAGGATGCTGCAGCGCGGCTTCTCGCTGGAAGGCCGGCGGATAACGGGCCTTCAATCACTGGCCGAACGTCTTCGCAACCTCCGCCGCGACGCAATGCGTCAGTACGACATGGATTCGGTGGTTAATCAGATCGAAGAGGACCTGAGAGAGGTCCGATCGATGGAACGTCAGGAGGTCAGGGACAAGCTTGACCTTCGCCAGTCCTCGCGCGACGCACGTGTGACGCCGGAGGGCGAGTCGGCGCCCGATCTGGATGCACTACCGGACGACGATCCGCTTTCGGCGTTGGAGCGCGAGTTCGCGCAGCCGCCCTTCGGTCAGCGTCTTAATCCAAGGCTGGACTATCTGGATTCACTGGAAGGCCGTCCCGCAGACGCGATCAAGGGACTCCAGAACTACGACTTCACTTCCCCTGAGGCCGAAGCGAAGTTCAACGAGCTCACCGACAAACTGCGCAAGCAGATGATGCAGCAGTACTTCAAGGGAGCCGAGCAAGCGCTTCAGAACATGACGCCCGAAGAGCTCGAGCGGATGAAGAACATGATGTCCGAGCTCAACGAAATGGTGCGCAAGCACAACGAGGGCGAGCCGTACGACTTCGAGAACTTCATGGGCAAGTACGGAGACTTCTTCCCCGAGAACCCGAAGAACCTGGAGGAGCTCCTCGAAACGCTCGCGCGTCGGATAGCGATGGCGCAGGCGATGATGAACTCGATGTCGCCCGAGATGCGTCAGCGTCTCGACGAGCTGGTCGGCTCACTCATGCAGGACGCCGATCTCGCCTTCCAGATGAACGAGCTCGCCAACGCGTTGCGTCAGGCGATCCCCGGGGACTTCTGGGACCAGCAGTACCAGTTCGGCGGCGACGAACCGCTCGACATGCTCCAGGCCATGCAGGTCATGGAGCGGATGCAGGAGTCGGAGGACCTCGAGCGGTATATGCGTGGTGTCAGCAAGCCGAGCGATCTGAACGAGATGGACGTCGACCGAGTCGAAGGTCTGCTCGGCAAGGAAGCCGCGCGGGACGTAAAGCGCTTGCGCGAGATCGAAAAGATGCTCGAGGAAGCGGGTTACGTCGAGCGAGCATCGGGACGCCTCGACTTAACACCACAAGGAGTTCGGCGCATCGGTAAGCAGGCGCTGGGCAAGGTGTACCAGCGGTTGCGGTCGGCTCTGCAGGGCGAGCACGACCAACCCGACATCGGCCGAGGCGGAGATATCACCGGTGAGCTGAAGAACTACGAGTTCGGCGATCCGTTCCACATAGAGGTGAAGGAGACGGTCTTCGAAGCCGTCCGTCGCGCAGGGACGGGGACGCCGGTGAAGATACGCCCGGAAGATTTCATGGTCGAACGCACTGAGCGCAAGGTGCAGGCGGCGACGGCCTTGCTGATCGACCTGTCGCTATCTATGCCGATGCGGGGTAACTGGGTCGCTGCGAAGAAGGTCGCGCTGGCTTTGCATGCTCTGATCTCGACGCAGTTCCCGCGCGATCGCTTGTTCC
Source organism: uncultured Actinomycetes bacterium (assembly GCA_963766295.1). Classification (GTDB taxonomy): domain Bacteria; phylum Actinomycetota; class JAICYB01; order JAICYB01; family JAICYB01; genus JBBDRJ01. The sequence continues at coordinate 300,860 of CAVXYW010000002.1, forward strand.
TGATCGGTTTCTCCGACTACGCACGCCGCGTTCAGCCCGACGAGCTCCCGAACCTCGGTTGGGAAGAGGTGTACGGGACGAACATGCAGCACGCTTTGCTGCTCGCCCGCCGGTTGCTTGGCCAGCACAGGGGAGCCAGTCGCCAGATCTTGATGGTCACCGATGGCGAACCGACCGCGCACTTGTTGCCCAACGGCGAGGTGCTTTTCAACTGGCCGCCCATCCCTCAGACCTTCGAGGAGACGCTCAAGGAAGTGGCGCGTTGCAGCAAGGACGGGATCGTGATCAACACGTTCATGCTCGATCGGTCGCCCTACCTTATGCGCTTCATCGAGCGGATGACCGCGCTGAACAAGGGGCGTGCGTTCTTCACGTCCGCCGAGAGCCTGGGCGAGTACGTCCTCTTGGACTTCCTGGAGTCCAAGCGCGCAATGCTGCGCGGCGCCTAGATCAAGCCGGCGTCGCGGAAGACATCAGCGAGCCCCGGCGTTGTTAGTCGCTTGAGGACATCGGGCGGATCAACGAACTCGGTTTCCGCCGCATCGTCTCCGGCGCGTAATTCGCCCCCGGTGACCGTGCAGTGGAAGGCGATGACGATGCAGTGGTCGTCTTGTCCGACCCTGTCTTCGCGGTAACCGGCCACCAGTCCCACCTGGACATCTAGTCCGGTTTCCTCGAGTACCTCGCGCTTGACGGCGTCGCGCACCTTCTCGCCGCGATCGATGCCGCCACCGGGAAGCGACCAATGGTCCTTGTAGGGCTCTTTGCCCCGGCGGATCACCAGGACTTTGGCGTCCTGAACGATCAGGCCCGATGCGCCACCCAAAACAGGTGCGAAGTCCCTGTCCATGTGCGGGAGCATAATTCCCGGATGAGCGCTCGCACTCCCAAGCCCAAGAGATCGAACGAGGCGTCGTTCCGTCTCCTGCTCGTTGTCGGCGCCGTTATCTCCGTGATCATCGGCGTATGGGGCGTCGTCTGGACGGACATGCTCGAGAACGTCTTGGGGATCGAAATCGCGGCCGGCGCCGCCGGCACCGCCTACTTGTACGGAGGCGTGATGCTCGTAGTCGGGCTCGGCTACGCGTTGGCCGCGGCTCAGCCCCAGCGCTCGCGCAGTCTTCTGGTCGTTCTGCTTTTCGTTCCCTTGATGACCGCCATGGTCACGATTGCCGGCGTTTCCCGAGATGAGATCAAAGGGGCCCGAGGTATCGGCTTCGCGGTATTCGAGCTTGCATATTGCTTGATGTACTTCCGGCTCTATCCCCGAGTGGAGCGTGAGACACCGAAACCGAAGACGCCCCCGGGCTCTGAAGATTCTCCTGGAGCGTTTTAGGCCGAAGCCAGAACCGCCTCGAGGAAGGTCCGTCCGTAGAGCTCGAGTTTCCGTTCGCCGACACCGCTTATCGCCGCGAACTCGTCCAGCGTCTGAGGACGTCGTTCGACTATCTCGCGAAGCGTCTTGTCATGGAAGATGACGTAGGGCGGTACGTCTTGAGCCTTGGCCAGTTCCAAGCGCGTCACACGTAACGACTCCCAAAGAGCCTCATCTTTCGGATCTGCATCGCCGAACCCGCGCGCCTGCAGGGGTTTGGACCTTTGCCTGGTTTTACGTGCCCGGACGTCTTCTCGAAACGTCACGGTCTGTTCGCCACGGAGCACCGGACGACTCGATTCCGTCAGCCGCAGGCCACCGTACCGCTGGGCGTCGGGCGCGAGCATGCCCAGCGCGATCAATTGCCGGAACACTGCGCGCCATTGTGGCTCGGCGAGCTCCGTCCCGATGCCGAACGTGCTGACGCCTTCGTGACCGAACCGCTCGATCTTTTCGTTCGACCGACCAAGGAGCACGTCGATGAGGTGTGAAGCACCGAACCTTTCGCCGGTGCGATACACGCATGACAGTGCCTTCTGAGCGGCTACCGTTGCGTCCCATGTCGTCGGCGGCTCGAGGCAGTTGTCGCAATTGCCGCACGACCCCGAGTGCTCTTCGCCGAAGTGAGCCAGCAAGGATTGCCGGCGGCACGACGCGGACTCGCAGAAGCCCAGCAGCTCGAAGAGCTTCTGTCGCTCGACGCGCTTGCGTTCTTCGCTTGCCTCCGATGAGTCGATGAAGTTCTGCATGTTGCCCAAGTCGCCCATGCCGTAGGTCAACAGAGCTTCGGCCGGCAGACCGTCGCGTCCGGCTCGGCCGGTCTCCTGGTAATAGCCCTCGATGCTGCGCGGCAGGTCGAGGTGCACAACGAAGCGCACATCTGGTTTGTCGATGCCCATTCCGAAAGCGATGGTGGCGACGACGATGATGCCTTCCTCCTTCACGAAACGCTCCTGGTGGGCCCTTCTCGTGGCGGCATCGAGCCCGGCGTGATATGGGATGGCCTGATACCCCGCGGTCACCAGAGCTTCGGCCGTCTCTTCGACGTTTCGCCGCGAGAACCGGTAGACGATTCCGGCCGAATCTCGTCGCTCGTCGAGGAAAGAGAGCAGCTGCTTGAGAGGAGAATTCTTCGGGACGACGCTATATCGGATGTTTGGGCGGTCGAAGCTTGCGACGAAAAGCCTTGCCGACTGCAGTGCCAAGTGTTCGATGATGTCAGCGCGCGTGGGCTGATCTGCGGTCGCCGTGAGCGCGATGCGTGGTACGGCCGGGAATCTCTCGTGCAGGATGCGCAACTGCCTGTACTCCGGACGGAAATCGTGACCCCACATCGATACACAGTGCGCTTCGTCGATGGCGAACAAGGCCGGTTGGATGCGGCCGAGGAGATCCATGAACCGAGGTGTCAGCAACCTCTCCGGCGCTACGTAGAGAAGATCGAGCGACCCGTCGAGCAAAGCTTGCTCGGTTGCCCTTGCGGTCTTCGCATCGAGGGACGAATTCAGGACGGCCGCCCGGATGCCCAGTTGCTTGAGCGCGACCACCTGGTCGTGCATGAGCGCGATCAGAGGCGACACGACAACGGCCGTGCCGTCTCTGAGGATGGCCGGGATCTGATAGCAGAGCGATTTGCCACCCCCGGTAGGCATAAGGACGAGGCAGTCACCGCCGGCCAAGACATGCCCGACGACGGCCTCTTGGTCACCACGGAACCCGGAGTACCCGAATACGGCCTTGAGAGTGTCTAGAGCTGAGCGCGTCACGCGCCCGATGATGTACCAAGCAAGTGACGTGCAAGTTCGGCCAGGCCGTCGAGGTCGTGCACGTCGTGCGTCATCAAGGGGACGTGTGCTACCGGTGCGCGCGAGCGCCGGTGCAGGTCTTCGAGGCTGTTCTTGTCGCGTCGCGCGAGCGTGGAGAACGTGGCGGCAGCTTCGCGTGAATAGGTGAGTGCGACGCCTACGCGATCCGCATCGATGCCTGCGGCCTGTGCGATCGACGCAGCATCGAGCTTCTCGACGGCTGCCGGATCGGCCGTGGCCAGCTCCGGCGGGATCACTTTGTTGGCAACCACACCGCTAAGGGCGAGCTGTTCGTCAGTGAGGCGGTCGATAAAGAAGCCGGCTTCGTCCAGCGGTGGACCCTCAAGCGTCGTCACGACCAGGAAACCGGTCTGCTCGGAACTGAGGAGGTCGAGCACGGCGTCTGCGCGCTCCTTGAAACCTTCGTAGAGGTTCTGGAAGTCGAGCACCAACGCGGATAGATCCTCGAGCACCTGGGAGCCGAGCACGCGGTCGGCGATCTTCAGGAACGGTGATGCCGTCCAACCAAACGCGCGCATCCCGATCTTTCCGGCGGCCGCGTAAGGCTTGGCCATCCAGCGCAGCAGGTTGCCTCCGATGAAGTCGGTCATCCGTTTCGGTGCTTCGAGGAAGTCGAGCGCGCTGCGCGTCGGCGGTGTGTCGATGACGATGAGCTCGTAATCGCCGCGCTCGTGTAGGTCGGCGAGCCGCTCCATCGCCATGTATCCCTGAGACCCGACGAACTGTTCGGATACCCCGCGGTAGATGCGGTTCTCCTTGATGCGCTGCGCTTGCGCGCGCGTGGGCGAGTAGCGGTCGATCAGATCGTCCCAGGCCGTCTTCATGTCGAGCATGGCGGCGTGCAGCGAGCCCTCATGGCCGTTGCGTAACTCGACACGGCTCTCCTTGTGGCCAAGGCCCGTGTCCAATCCGAGTGCACTCCCCAGACGCCGAGCCGGGTCGATCGTGACGACGATAGTCTTACGGTCGCGCGCGGCATCGAGCGCGATGGCCGCCGACGTCGTGGTCTTACCGACGCCTCCTGCTCCGCACACGACCAGGATCTCCTTGTCATTTAGAGCGTTGCGAAGATCGCTCACGCCGAACCATTCTCGAGGGCTTCGGCGAGGCGTTTGGTCGCAGCGAGGTCGTGGTTTTCCCAGGCGATCAGTGGGACTTCGGCGGTCGGGGGGCCGAGAGCTTTCAGCCGCTCGAGATGCTCGCTTTGCTCTTCGGCCAGGGCAGCGCAAAGTTGCGCAGCATCGACGGCCGTTGCCGCATCGCCGAGCGATTCGCGAGTCTTGGCCACGGCTTCCAGAGCTTCTTTGTCGCTTGGGCCCGAAACGACGCGGTTCGCGATAACTGCGAGAACAGGTGTGTTCACTTCCTTTGGGATGTTCTGAAGAAGCTCGGTTGTCTCGGTTACCGGCATCTCCTCCGGAAGGGAAACAACGACGACGCCGGTCTTCTCCGGGTCTTCGAGGATCTCGCGCACCCAAGCCGTCTGGTTGCGGATCATGCCGACGCCGACCATCTCCTGGATCGTTTTAGGACCACGGAGGTGGGACAGCACCTGTCCGGACGGCGCGGCATCAACGACGATGACATCCCAGCGTGGACGTCCTCCTTGCTCCGCCCTCTCTTCGAAGCCGACCTTTCCGGAGATGAGCACTTCCTTCACTCCGGGTGCGCCGGTGGCGATGAAGTCGAAGATCTTGCGTAGAGGACCGAGTCGTGCGATCCGCGGGACCCGAAGCGCTATGTGCAGATATTCATCCAGAACTTCTTCGGGATGTAGGCGCAAGGTGGAAGAGGTTCGGCTGCGCTTCGCGCGCTTCGTAGCGCGGGGGTGCCGCGTCCAGGAAGCTGGCCGCGTCACCTCGAGCGTCAACGTCTATGAGCAGTGTTCGAAGCCCCCGTTTGGCGGACAGCAAAGCGAGTGCAGCCGAGACCGAGGACTTGCCGACGCCACCTTTGCCTGTGACCCAAAGAGCGCGACGGCGGAAGAGTTGCTCCAGCAACTGGGACATTCGAGCGGTAAGCCTACCGCCGAGCGGTAGCGAGGCGGCAGCTACTGCGTAGGATGTTCCAGCCATGCCTTTCGCTCTGCCCGAAGAGTTGCAAGCACTTAAGGAATCGGCGGCAACTTTTGCGCAAAGAGAGATCGCTCCCCGCGTGGAAGAAGCCGAAGCAACAGAGACGTTCCCGCGCGAGCTGTACGGCAAGGCCGGACAGTCGGGCTTCATCGGTATGCGCTACCCATCGGAGCTCGGTGGCTCGGACGCCGGCATCACCGCAGAGGTTCTGTGGCGCGAGGAGACCAGCTACCAGTGCGCCGGCATCAGTTCTGCTCTAAGCGTCCCGGGGAACATCGGCTCCTATCCGATCTACGAGTTCGGTTCGGCCGAGCAGCAGAAGCACTATCTGCCACGCGTTACCGCCGGCGAGTGGATGGGAGCCTTCGCTCTGACGGAGCCGGAAGCCGGCTCCGACGTGAAAGGCATCAGGTCCACGGCCGAGCGAAAGAACGGGAGCTGGGTTCTCAACGGACGCAAGATGTTCATCACGTGCGCACCGTCGGCCGACTTCTACATATTCACTTGCTACACGGATCGCGAACTCGGCTACGAAGGCATAGCGAATTTCATCCTGGATCGAGATCGTTTGCCGGCCGACGCCGTTCGACGGCTGAAGACACTCGGGCATCGGTCCTCGGAAGTGGGAGAAGTCGTTGTCGATCAAGTTGAGGTTCCCGACGATGCGCTGATCGGAGACCCCACGGGCGGCTTCCGCCGGGCCGCGCGAACCTTGAACGGTGGCCGGCTCATCGTGGCCGGCGGCGCTCTCGGGACGGGGCAGCGAGCCGTCGACGTGTCGGTCGAGTACGCGAAACAAAGACAGGCATTCGGACGCGAGATCGGTGGCTTCCAGGCCGTCGCTTTCCGCATCGCGCAGATCGCCGCCGAAGTGGAGTCGGCGCGCGTGACCGTTTACTGGGCGGCGAGCCTGTGGGACGAAGGCAAGGAGACACCCAAGGAGATCGCTATCGCGAAGTTGATCGCCTCCGAAACCGCAGTGCGCGCGGCAAGCGAGTCGTTGCGCACGTTCGGCGGTTATTCCTACGTCGGTGGTGAGTTTCCCATCGAGCGCTTGTTCCGCGACTCGCGCTATTACGCGATCGTCGAGGGAACGACCGACATCCAGCACCTCGTCCTGTCCCGCGCACTTGGACTGAAGCCACAGTAGATGCCACATTTCGACGGACGCGGTTTCAAGATCCACTACGTCGAAGAAGGGCACGGTCCTAGCGTCGTCTTCGCGCACGGGTTTCTCTTCGACCACACGATGTTCGCGGCGCAGTTCGAGGAGCTGCCCGACAAGTACCGGTGCCTGGCGTGGGACATGCGGGGACACGGACGAAGCGAGTGTCCGGACGGACCCTGGTCGATGCAAGATCTCGTCGTAGATCTGATCAGCTTCATCGACGGCACGAACGCTGCACCCTGTCACCTGATCGGGTTTTCGATCGGCGGGATGGCTGCCGTGCGCGTTGCGCTACAGCGTGAAGATCTCGTCCGGTCTCTGGTGCTGATCGATTCGTCGGCCGATGCCGAGGATCCTGGCGCCGCAGAGGCTTTTACCGGTTACCAGGCGCGCGCCGACCGGGAGGACGGCATAAACGAAGAATTCGCGCGCGAAGTCATGCCGTTTTTCTTTGCGCTGCCGTTCATCGAAGCCAACCCGGACGTGATGGATATCCAGGTAGACCGCGAAACGAAAACGCCCAGAACCACCGTTGTCGAGGGTCTGCGCGCACTGATCCACCGTGACTCCGTAATCGACCGGCTTCCCCATCTGCGCATGCCGGCGCTTGCCATCCACGGCGAGGACGATCTTGCTGCGCCGATCGCCCATGGCGAGGATTTCGCCAACGGCGTTGCGGAAGCCGAGCTCGTCCGGATACCCAACGCCGGCCATACAACGCCTATGGAAACGCCGGACGTTGTGAACGAAGCTCTGAGTGGCTTCCTGACCGGCGTGAAGCGCTAGTTCGCCGAACTTTCAGTTTGCCCGGTCTTCGAAAGAGACTCGATCAACAAGCGTGTCTTTTCCACCAGCTGTTGAACCTCTCCGGCGAGCTCTGCCGGCAGCGTTTCCTTGGCCTGCGTTAGCTCTCGAAGGGCCGACTCGAGTGCACCTATCGCCTCACGCATCGCGTGCGAAGTCTAGCCCTAGATATCAGCTGCGCTCGCACACGTACATCGCCGTCCGGTAGGGAAGATCGAATACGTCGCGACCTCGCGTCTCCGGGTGCCACTTCAGGAAAAGCCGGCAGTCTTCCATCACGAGCTTGTGCTCGTCGGGAGCCAGAGTTTCGATGAAAGAGATCGACTCCACTCGGGCCATGATCCCTTCGAGATCCATCTGCTGGGTGTTGTCGAACCAATGTTCGGAGATCGGACCGAAGAGCTGGGAGCCCTCGATCGCGTCCCTCCACATCCCCGTTCGGTAGCCGGGCGTATCTCCGCGATAGGACTCGGTTATCGACCAGAAGCCGGCCGCCCAGCCGGACAGCTCGTCCCGCCGATTCCAAACAAGCCCCAGACGGCCGCCCCTCTTCAGAATTCGGTGGATCTCGTGAAGTGCGCGGTCGTAGTGGAACCAGTGGAAGGCCGATGCGCAGACCACGACGTCGGCGGATCCACTTCGCAAGGGGATGGCCTCGGCCACACCGGCCATCGCTGGTAGGTCACGGATCTCCTCGACAAAGGCCTCGAGCATCGTCGGTAGTGGGTCGATGCCAACTACGTTGGCTCGTGTTGTCGCAAGTAACCTCGTGAGCTTTCCTGTTCCACAACCGAGGTCGACGACGACGTCATCGGGCGAAATGTTCAGGGGCTCGATCGTTTGTACCGGGTACTCGGGGCGACCACGTTCGTACACGTCCGCGCGGACGAATCCCTGCGCTGCCGTTGGATGGATCGTCGTCAACGGCGCTTTAGTCCAACCCCAAAGACCCCCGTCATGGAACAAGTGTAGGCATCTCGTAAACCCAAACACCGTCGACCATCTCTCGATGTATGCGTCCGCGGAGTCGCAGGTTCTCCAGATGCGAAAGTGTTTCGGCGAGCGCGAGTCTTTCCTCGAAGGACATCAATTCGCGATCGAACAGATCGCGCGCGACGGCCATCGCTTGTAACGGCCCTCTGTGCATCAAGATCTCCATGCACCGTCGCAGCCTCTGTCTGTGATGGGCGGCGATCGCACGGGCACGGCTCGCTCCGTCTTCGAACGGACGTCCGTGTCCCGGCAATACGAGCGACGGCTGCAGCTTTGCAACCTTTTCGAGCGAGTCGAGGAACTGCGCCAGAGGATCCGGAGGCTCGAGCATCCATCCGATGTGAGGTGTGATCTTCCACAGAACGGTGTCGCCCACGATGATCACACCGTCGGAACGCCGATGGAAGACGACGTGGCCCTCTTCGTGTCCGGGCGTCCAGTAGATGTCCCACTCACTGCGAGCGAAAGTGACAACGTCGCCTTCGTCGATCGTGGTCATCTTCGTGGGGAACTTCATCTGACCGAAGAAGCTCGCTGCTCCTGCGCGCTCGACCGCCGCGAACTCGTCGACCGTCCGGCCGAACTCTTCGTAGACGGACATGCGTGTCCTGAACCGGTCGGGATCGGGATTGGACATCGCCTCGAGAGCGCGTTTGGCAAAGGGATGGCAGATGACCGGGGCACCCGATGCCTCTTGCAACGCACCGGCGTTGCCGAAGTGATCGGGATGAGCATGCGTCAGGTAGATCGCTTCGATGTCGGTGAGCTTGCGGCCTAACCACTCAAGGGAAGAGACGACTCGATCGAAGGAGTCCTCGTAGGGCATCGCGGTGTCGAAGAGGACGAGGCCTCCCTGCGGTCCTTCAGCCACGTAGATGTGAACATGCGGCAGGCCCGAGAACGGCGTCGGGCACGTGATGCGAGAGATGCCCGGAAAGGGCATCGCAATATGCTGCGGGCGTGGTTCGGACTGGCTCACCGAGCTACTCGTGCAGCTTCTCCTTGACGATGAACGTGACTCTCAACCAGACGCGGTACTCGTCGACCCGTCCATCCTTGACGCTCCCGCTGACGCGGCTGATCTCGAACTCCGTCACGTCGGAGATCGTCAGCGATGCTCTGCTTACTGCTTCCTCGATCGCTGACTCGAGCGATTCGGTCGAAGTGCCGGACAGATCCAGGGTCTTGGTGACCGTCATGCACCCTCCTTATTCAGTGGGCGCCTAGAGTAGCCCGTGCCCGTGATCGACCTGCATTGCCACACGAGCGCGTCGGACGGAACGCTTTCACCGCGTGAGCTCGTGGAGCGGGCTAAGGCCGATGGCGCCGACGTAATTGCCGTCACCGACCACGACACCGTTGACGGGATCGCGGAAGCCGTGAGCCACGGTGAGGAGATCGGTGTGCGTGTCGTGCCCGGGATAGAGCTGTCCTGCTATGAGGGGCGCAGCGTCCACATGCTCGGCTACTTCATCGATCGGACTTCCCGTTCGCTGCTCGAAGAGCTCGTCCTGTTGAAGGAGGAGAGGCTCACTCGTGCTCTCCGCATGGTCGATCGGCTCAACGAGCTCGGCTATGAGTTGACCTTCGACGAAGTCCAGAAACAGTCGGAAGGTGATGTGTTGGCCCGGCCGCACGTGGCGCGAGCGCTTGTTGCACGTGGATACATAGCGGAGGTACGCGACGCTTTCACGCCAGAGCTCATTGGAGATGGGGGCCGGGCCGACGTGACTAAGCGGTCACCGACACCGAAAGAAGGTATCGCCTTGATCCGTTCGGCCGGCGGCGTTGCCGTGATCGCGCACGCGGCGGTCGGGCACCACGAGGGCCCGGAGCGCATGGTGCCCGTCGCGCTGATCGAGCAGCTCGCGGCCGACGGGCTTGCAGGGATCGAAGTCGACCACCCAGATCATCCGCGGGTCATCCGAAAAGAGCTGCGGGCGCTGACCGAGCGGCTGGACCTCATCGGTATCGGTGGTTCCGACTTCCACGGGGACCTCGAGCACCGCGTCGGAAATTGCACGACCAGCGTGGATGCTCTCGATGCACTGGAAGCGGCGTCTTCGGCCACCTGACAGTCGTGCTGTCACATTAGAGTGGCTGGATGCTGATCAGGCTCCTGCGCACTCACTTGCGTGCCTACAAGCGGGTCCTGCTCGTGCTGCTCGGCCTGCAGGCGATCCAGGCGCTGGCGAACCTCTATCTGCCGAACCTAAACGCCAGCATCATCGACAAAGGCGTCCTTCGCGGTGACACCGGCTACATCTGGACGCTCGGCGGCGTGATGCTCGCCGTCACGTTAGTCCAGGCGGTATTCGCGGTCGCCGCGTTCTACCTCGGCGCCCGCGTCGCGTCGGGGTTCGGACGCGACGTTCGGTCGAACCTGTTCCATCGCTCACTCGAGTTCTCCAGCCGCGAGGTGAACCACTTCGGTCCGGCCTCGCTGATCACGCGCGTGACGAACGATGTTCAGCAGGTCCAGATGCTCGTCGTGATGGGGTGCAACATGCTGCTCGCCGCGCCCATAACGATCGTCGGCGGCGTGATCCTGGCGCTTCATCAGAACGCGGGGATGGCGTGGCTACTCGGCGCGAGCATGCCGCTGCTTCTCATCGTCTTCGGTCTGCTGATGAGCCGGATGGTGCCGCAGTTCCGGATGATGCAGGAACGGCTCGACAAGACGAACCTCGTCTTGCGCGAGCAGATCGTCGGGATGCGTGTCGTTCGGGCGTTCGTGCGTGAGCCGGTCGAGACCGAGCGGTTCAAGGATGTGAATGACGAGCTAACACACACCTCGCTCGTGGCCGGACGGCTGATGGCCGGGATGTTCCCGATCATCATGTTGTTCATCAACGTCAGTAACTCCGCCGTTATCTGGTTCGGCGCGAACAAGATCGCGGACGCGACCATGACGATCGGCGACCTGATCTCGTTCCTCACGTACTTCACGCTGATCCTCACCGCGGTCGTGATGTCGACGTTCGTCGCCGTGATGGCGCCGCGCGCCGCAGTCGCCGCCGAACGGATCCAGGAGGTTCTCGACACCGACCCGTCGGTCGAGGCGCCTAAGCGGCCGGTGCGAAGGATGACCAAGCGCGGGACGCTCGAGCTACGTGACGTGGCTTTCGGCTATCCGGGAGCCGAAGCGCCCGTTCTCCACGGGATCTCCTTCCGCGCGCTTCCCGGCCAAACGACGGCCGTCATCGGGTCGACGGGTTCGGGGAAGACGAGCCTGATCAACGTCATCTCGCGCCTCGTCGACGTCACGCAAGGGACGGTTCTCATTGGTGGTGTCGACGTTCGGAAGCTGGATCCGGACGTGTTGTGGCATCGCATAGGCCTCGTGCCCCAGAAGGCGTATCTCTTCGCCGGCACAGTGGCGAGCAACGTTCGCTACGGCAAGCCGGAGGCAAGCGACAAAGAAGTCTGGACGGCGCTCGAGATCGCGCAGGCGAAAGACTTCGTGAAGGCGATGGGCGGACTCGACGCGCCGATCACTCAGGGTGGGGCGAACGTGTCGGGCGGTCAGCGCCAACGCTTGGCGATATCACGAGCACTCGTGCGAAGTCCGGATGTGTACCTGTTCGACGATTCGTTTTCCGCGCTCGACCTTGCGACGGATGCCCGGTTGCGTGCCGCCCTGGCACCGCACACGCGCAAAGCGACGGTCATCGTCGTCGCGCAGCGTGTGTCGACCATCAAGAATGCGGATCAGATCCTCGTGCTCGAAGAAGGCGCAGCGGTCGGCCTTGGGACGCATCGTGAGCTCCTGAAGTCCTGCCCGACCTACGCGGAGATCGTCGCGTCGCAAGTTGCCCAGGAAAAGGTCGGGGTATGACTGTCGACCCCAAGCATCAGGACGAGGACGAGGACGCACAGCCGAAGCCGCCGCCGATCACCGGCGGGCCGATGGGGCGATGGGGATCGGCCGGCATGCCGCTCGAGCGACCGAGCGACTTCGGCAGCGCGATCCGACAGTTGTGGCAACGGCTGAGGCCGGAGCGTTTCCGGCTGGTCGCCGTCATCGTTTTCTCGATCACCGGCGTATCGCTATCGGTGTACGGACCCAAGTTGCTCGGACGAGCCACCGACCAGCTGATCAAGGGCTTGCTGCCGGGGTCCGGCGGGATCGACTTCCCGTCGCTGCACCAGATCCTCCTCGCAGTGGTTGCGCTATACCTCTGCTCGGCGGCGTTCCAGTACCTGCAGGCGTTCATCCTCGCCGGAATGGTGCAGCGCACGATGCACAAGCTGCGATCGGATGTTGAGGACAAGCTCAACGCGCTCCCGCTGGCCTATGTCGATCGTGCGGCACGAGGCGATCTGCTCAGCCGCGTGACGAACGACATAGACAACCTCGCGCAGAGTCTTCAACAGACGATCAGCCAATTGATGATGAGCGTGTTCATGCTGCTCGGGACGACCATCATGATGCTGCTCATCTCGCCGATCCTGGCCATCATCGCGCTCGTGACGCTGCCGCTTTCTACGTTCATCATTCGTTTCATCGCCAAACGTTCGCGCGGCCGGTTCATCGCACAGTGGGGACACACCGGCAAGCTCAACGCCCTAACCGAGGAGTCGCTGACCGGTCACGCCATCGTGAAGTCGTTCGGGCGCGCCCACGACGTCGAGGAAGAGTTCCGGAAGACCAACGACGATCTCTACGAGGCCAGCTTCGGAGCGCAGTTCATCTCCGGAACCATCCAGCCGGCGATGATCTTTTTGGGCAACCTGAACTTCGTCGCCATCGCCGTCATCGGCGGTGTTCGCGTCGCCACGGGTGCGATGACGATCGGCGGTATCCAGGCATTCATCCAGTACTCCCGTCAGTTCTCGCAGCCGATGCAACAGCTCGCATCGATGGCGAACCTCTTCCAGTCCGGACTCGCATCGGCCGAGCGCGTCTTCCACCTCCTCGACGCCGATGAGCAGTCGCCGGACCCCGCGAAGTGGTACCCGAGCAGGAATGGTGCGGCGGCCAACGGACATGCGTATCGGCCGAAGAACTCGAAGCAGTGGACTGCGCGCTGGGAGGTTGCCGAGAACAGACGCCGCCGTCGGAAGACTAAGTCCGGCTTCCGGACGAAGAAGGAAGCGACCGAGTTCGCGGTGTCGCAGTCCGCACCGCTGCGCGGACGCGTCGAATTCGACCACGTTTCTTTCTCTTACGACCCCGACCGTCCGCTGATCACCGACCTGTCCCTTGTCGCAGAGCCCGGCCGGACCGTGGCCATCGTGGGGCCGACGGGTGCCGGCAAAACGACGCTGGTGAACCTGATCATGCGGTTCTACGAGCTCGACGGCGGAAGGATCACCCTCGACGGGCAAGACATCTCGAAGATGCCGAGGGCGAGCTTGAGATCGAACATCGGCATGGTCTTGCAGGACACGTGGATGTTCGAAGGCACAATCCGAGACAACATCGCCTACGGCAATCCCGGCGCGACCGAGGAACAGATCCTTGCCGCAGCGCGCGCGACCTACGTCGACCGATTCGTCCACGTGCTGCCGGACGGCTACGACACGGTTGTTGACGACGAGAGCGGTGCGATCAGCACGGGCGAGAAGCAGTTGCTCACGATCGCACGCGCCTTCCTAAAAGACCCGACGATCCTGATCCTGGACGAGGCAACCAGCTCCGTCGACACGCGGACGGAAGTCCTCCTCCAGGAAGCTATGGCGGCCATCCGGTCGCAGCGCACTAGTTTCGTGATCGCCCACCGCCTCTCGACCATCCGTAACGCCGACGTCATCCTCGTGATGGAGGACGGCAACATCGTCGAGCAGGGACACCATTCCGATCTGCTCGCGAAGCACGGCGCGTACGCCAGGCTGTACAACGCGCAGTTCGCGGCTCCAGTTCTCGAGGACGCTGAAATCTAGAAGGGAATCGCTGGGCTCAGCTTGAATTCGCTGGGCCGGTTGGACTCGAACCGTCGTGCTCTGTCCATTATTTCGCACCGTGTCTTCTCACCTCCACAAAGACGATGGTGTGACTCGGCTCAACCCTCTCGCCATGCACGTTGCGGAGGTCTCCTTGGCGTCAAATTGGCGTCAAACCCTGAGGGCAATCTGAAGCTCAATCGAGCATCGATGCTCGAATGAGCGAGTTGCCGAACGCGTCCAACATCCACATGTCCTTCGTGAACGCCACTGCGATCGGCTGACGCAAACCCGCCTTTATCCGGCGCTCGATCTTGTTGGTTGCCGGGTTCAGGCGCACGAGGAACGCCGAGAACCGCACTGCGACAATCAGCTTGCCTTTCTGATCGGGAGTGAGCGTCCACGTCTGGCCCCCGACGTCGACCTTGGAGATCACGTCCAGCGACAGGGGGTCGAGTCGGCTGACGACCTCCTGGGCCCCCACCCAGAGCGAGCCATCAAGAACGGCCATCTGGTAGGGCGCGGTCGATAGACGCGTCTGGGCGAGCACCTTTCCCGAATCGGGATCGAGTCGCGATACGGACCGGCTGCCATAGCTCGTGACCCAGACGTTGCGTCCATGCGCGGCGACCACGTAGGGCTCCGCCCCGACGGCGGTGTGGGTCTGCTCGTGTGTTCGTAAGTCGATCCGCACGACTTCCCCGGCCCCGGGTACCGCTGCCCAGAGCGCGTCAGTCGTCGCCGCTAGACCCCAGGCGTTGTCGGACAGTCCGATGCGCGACATGACGCGGTTGCTCGCCGGGTCGATCGCAAAGATGACGCGCCGGCCCGGCACCCAAATGCGATCCGCCGTCACGACGGGGAGACCGGTTGCTCCGTCCTCACGGATGCGTGTGAGCACGCGGGCGTTTCCGGCATCGACGCGAACCACGCTCCCACTACCCGCCTGAGCGGTTACCCAGAGCGAGTCGAACCCCGTCGCGAGGCCCTCGGGCGGGAAACTCGGGAACCTGACCGGAACCTCGGCTCGGACAGCGAGGTCGCTCCGCCGCACGTCCACCGTGTGCACGGCGGCAAGCGAACTCGCGACAACAACGAACGCTACGACGACGGCAATGCCGACACGTCGCGCTGCCGGTCGGATGAGCCAGACGGCAGAGATCACTAAACCGGCGATGAATCCGGCGAGGTGACTGACGTTCGTCCCGGTCGGGAACGTCGGTGCCGTCGCGACGACACTCGCGACCAGTGCGGCCAGCGCTACGCCGAAGAAGATCGCATCGCGGCTCGAACGGCGTCGCCGGGCAAACGCAATCACGAGCACGCCTCCAACGAAGGCGTAGACCGCGTGGGACGTCCCTCCGCCCGGCACCCAGTAGAAGGGCGCACCGACGTAGATCGCGACGGCGCCGCAGATCGTCGCGACGAAGAACATGACGACGACCCTGAGCGCTCCGAACACACGCTCCACACGCGGGGCCGTTATGACGAACAGCAACGCGTTCCCGAGCCAGTGCTGGAGCGCGTTCACCGGTGGGTCAGACTCGGGTGCGTTGATCAGCGTCGTAGTGACGAATCGCCACACCTGGCCGAGCGCTTCGTGAGCGGGCGATTGGCCGATCCGCTCGATGACAGGGCCTGACTCGTGTAGCGATCCGGCCAGGACCATGTCGGAGATCGAGACTGCGGAGAAGATCGCGAGAAGCGTCCACGTCGCCGGTGTGGACCTAATAAGTTCCCGAAGACTTACGTCCTCATCCGCGCCCCACAACCAGCGGAGTGTCGCGAGCACCCAACCGCCGCGCGCAGCCCTGGATCGCGACGCGCTTGCATCGGTCACCGGTTCGCTGGTTTCGCCCGGCGCACCGCGCCATGAGTCACCTCAGAAGGGCAGGTCGGGGATCGCGCGGTCCAGCTTGCAGTCGATCAGGAACGGCCCATCGTGCGAGAGCGCTTTCTTGACCGCCGTATTCAGCTCCTCGGGGTTCGCCGCGGTGGCCGAGCCGAGGCCGAGGCCGCGCGCAAGCGAGACGAAATCGACCTCGGGGTTGGTTATGTCCATCCCGATATAAGTGTCGGTCTCGTAAGCGCGTTGCTTCTGTGCACGCGTTCCCGACTTGATGATCGCGTAGCCGCCGTTGTTCATCACGATGTACAGGATCGGCAGCTTCTGACGCGCCGCCGTATACATCGCCTGCGGGCAGTACATGATCGCGCCATCGCCGAGCGTGCAGACGATGCGTCTATCGGGAAATGCAAGCGATACGCCGATAGCAGCCCCGACGCCCCAACCTAGCGCTCCGCCCTTGTGTCCGAACGCGCTATCCGAGTCGTCCAAAGCCGGAACCGCCCGCGTCCCGAGTGAGTTCGTGACGGATTCGTCCACGAAGGAAACGGGCGCATCGCCTAGGTGGTCGAGCACCGTTGCCATGATCCCGACCGACGTGAGCGGGATCTTGTCTTTCTCACCGGCCGCCCATACTGCAGTCATTCCACGGGCCCCCTCACCCTCGGCCATCAATCGCGTGCTGCGCTCCGCCGCTTTGGCGGCGGCTTCCGTCGGCCAATCCGCGACGGCGTCGATCAATGCGTCGATGAAGTGGTCGGCCGAAGCCACGACGCCGACCTCGGTCGGATAGTTCTTCGCGACCTCCCAAGGATCGGGGTGGGCATGGATGAGCTTGGATTCCGGCGGCACCGGATCGCTGGACTGGTAGTAGTACAGGAAGAACGCGCGAGCGCCGATCACGACGATCACGTCATGGTTCGAAAGGAATGCGCGCGCCACGTTGGGGAACGGCGGGACGCCTCCCGCCGACAACGGATGTGTGTTCGGGAAGTTCTGCTGCATAGCCAGCGGTGCGGTGAATACCTTGGCCCCCACGACCTCCGCTAGTTCTGCCAGCGGACCTTCCGCCCGGCGTCGTCCGACGTCGTCACCGGCGATGAAGCACGGACTTTCGGATGCGCCGATGATCTCGGCGATCCGCTCTACCGCCATCGGATCGGGAGCGGGCGCGGCAGGTACGTCGGCCGGCCGAAGGTCGATGTCGTCAGAGACTTCGCGTGCGAGCACATCCATCGGCCAGGACAAGAGCACTGGGCCTGCGGGTTCTGACGCAGCGACCTTGAATGCCCGGCGCAGAGAAGGGATCACGTCGTCGACCGACGTCGTTTCGTATGCCCACTTGACCAAGGGTTTGGTCATGTCGACGAGCTCGGCCCTCAGAAGGGGTTCTGTAAGGGCGAAGCGAGTGTCCTCATTGCCGGCCGTGATAACGATGGGAGCGCGGTGTGCCTTTGCCATGTAGATGGACGACATCGCCTGCGCGACACCGGGTCCGGTGTGAAGGTTGACCACTTGGGGCCGCCGAGTTGCTTGCGCCAACCCGTCGGCTGCCGCAACGGCAACGTTTTCTTGCAGACACAGGACGAACTCGAGTGACGAGTCGACCATCGCGTCCATGAATGCGACTTCGGTCGTGCCGGGATTGCCGAAGACGTAACGAACGCTCTCGCCTTCGATGTAGCGCAGGACCGCGTCTGCGGCGCGCACGTCAGCTGGCGGCCGAGAAACCTACGGTTCGCGACGACTTCTCCCCGCCGAACTCGACGTAAGCGAGCTTGTCCAGCGGGATGCCGATGGTGCGGTCGTCCTTGTCCTTCACCCACAGCAGCTGATTGACCTTATCGCCGTTGAAGGCTTCGTCCAGCTGCTTGCGGAGCTTGTCGAGCTCGCCGTCTGGGATATTCACTCGTAGCGCGCCGTCTCGGGCCTGGATCCCGAAGATGACTTCCATGACGTCCTCCTCGCAGTTGTGAAGTGGACGGAAATCCTAAGCCATACCGCTCCTGGCTCCAGAACCGGCTCGTTCACAGTGTGAATCCTCGAACGTTGGCGGCGGCACACGCTGCGGGCTACTTCCGTATAATCTTCGGCGTTGGCCCGCTCTTGTATGCGGGGTGGAGAAAGTCCCACCGACTGCTGGGGGTGGGTTTTTGATTTGGACGACCATTTAGATTGCTTTTCCTCCCAAGCCTCCTTCACCTCACTTCGGGGTGTGCGGAAGGTCTGACACCGCTCACGGCCTTCGATAACGCATTGCGCGAGGCGGGTATCGACAATCTCAACTTGACCCGCGTGTCTTCGATCGTGCCCAAGGGCGCCCGTTTCGGCCCGAAACCGGATCTACCGGTCGGAACGGTCGTGCCAACGGTCTACGCGCAGATCACTTCCAACGTCCCCGGGGAGGTGATCTCAGCCGTCATCGCAGCCGGTACCGGCTCGGAGGGCGGAGTGCTGATGGAGTACCACCACCGAGGACCCGCGGACGACGCCGAACGCGTGTGTCAGTCGATGGTGGAAGAAGGATTCGCACGCCGGGGTTGGAACCTGGAGGACGTCCGCTTCGCTACCGCCGAGCACAAGGTCGATCGCCTCGGCTGTGCGACAGCAGCGGTACTCCTCCTTGATAGCGAGGAGGTGAGACCGTGAAATCGCTCGGACGCCACGTGATCGTGGAGATGTGGGACGCAACGAATCTGAACGACGCACACACCCTCGAGGTCGCGTTGAAAGACACTGTCGAAGCGGTTGACGGAACCCTCCTCGACCTACGAGTGGTCGAGTTCCCTGTTCACGGTGTCACCGGGGTGGCGATCATCGCCGAGTCGCATGTGGCCGTTCATACTTGGCCGGAGCACGGTTATGCGGCGGTGGACATCTTCACGTGCAACCTCGATGCGGACATCGGTGCCGGTATCGAAGCCATGAAGAAGCACTTCCTGCCCGGACGAACTCAAGTGATGGAAGTGCGGCGAGGGATCCAGGATTGACCGAGTTCGGCGAGCGCATCGCCGAGGGGCTACGCACGGTATACGAAGGCGAGCTCCTTCACAGCGAGCAAACGCCATTCCAGAAGCTGGAAGTCTTCGACCACCCTCACTTCGGCCGCGTCTTGGTCCTCGACGGCCTTATCCAGACCACTCAGTCGGACGAGTTCTGCTACCACGAGATGCTCGTCCATCCCGCGCTCTTTTCTCTCGAAAGGGTCGAGCGCGTGCTGATCATCGGCGGGGGAGACGGTGGGACGCTGCGGCGCGTGCTCGAGCATGGACCTTCGGAAGTCGTGATGTGCGAGATCGATGAACGGGTTATCGAAGTCTGTCGAGAGCACATGCCGGACATCTCAGCCGGAGCGTTCGACGATCCACGAGCGCTACTCGAGATCGGCGACGGGGCGGCGTTCGTCTCAGATCAAGAGAGCGCTTTCGATGCGATCGTTATAGACGGGTCGGACGCTGTTGGACCGGCAGCGGTGTTGTTCTCCGAATCTTTTTACGCGTCTTGTCGCCGAGCATTGCGACCCGACGGTGTCCTCGTTACGCAATCCGGTTCGCCGATGTTCCAGCTGGACGAGTTCCGCATGGCTTTCGGGAACTTGAACCGGTCGTTCGAAACCGTCGAGCCGTACCTGTCGTTCGTCCCCACTTACCCCGGCGTGCTGTGGAGCTACATGACGGCAACGGATGGAAAGCCGGTGTCTTTCACATCGCCACTCGTCGTCCGACTTCGTTTGGAGGAGCGCAAGATAGCGACGCGCTTCTACAACGCGGACCTTCACGCCGGCGTTTTCGCTCTCCCCTCCTTCGTCCGCGAGATCAGTGCGGCCACCGTCCCCACATCCGTTCCTCGCGGCTAGCACCGACCTCGATCCGTCCGAAGCGGACGCGATCATCGTTGGTCTAGCCGCCGATGGGGGAGTCAGCTTCCGTTCCGGGGCCATCGAGGGTCCGACGGGGATCCGTATGTTCTCCGATTCGATAGAGACGTGGAGCCCAAGAGCAGGAAGAGACCTCGAGGACATCCGAGTGCTCGATGCCGGAGACCACGATGACCGCAAGACGGTTGGAGATGCTCTAGGGCCGATCCTCGACGCTGCTTGGTCTGGTGACCGTCGTCCTCTTCTGGTGTCGATAGGAGGCGATCACTCGGTGACACCACCGGCTGTTGCTGCCGTTGCATCGCGGATCGACAACCTCGCCGTCATAGGCTTCGACGCCCATCTCGATCTACGAGAGGACTACCCGGGTGATCACGCATGCACATATCGACGTATAAGCGACAACGGCGTGCCGTGCTACGTGTTCGGTCTCCGATCGGGTGCGCGTCATGAATGGGACGACGCCCCGAGAGTGCTCGCTCATCACGCGCGGGATGTGGACGTTTCGTCGGCTCTGAAGGAACTGTCCGGGCGTCCCGTCTACATCACGATCGATATCGATGTAGTGGACCCTTCAGAAGCTCCAGGTACAGGTAATCCGGAACCCGGAGGCACGCGCTTCGCCGAACTTCTCAAGTCCGTTGAAGCCTTGGACGCGCTGGATGTTGTCGCTGTAGATGTGGTCGAGGTCTCGCCGCCTCTCGATCCGTCCGGAGTAACACAGGCAGCCGCCGCCGTTCTCTTGCGAGAGTCGATTCTCCGGTTTTGCTGAAACCTGCGGTCGTTGGCCCGCGCTACTTTCGGCGAACCTTCCCCAGCTGAGCCTCTCGCTCGGCGGTTGTGGTGCTAGTGGATGCGCTTGTCGTGTCCCGCCCATTCCTTCTCGCGGAGCACGAACTTCTGAACCTTGCCGGTCGACGTTTTCGGTAGCTCTCCGAACTCGACCGACTTCGGGCATTTGAAACGCGCTATGCGCTCGCGGCAGTGCTCGATGATGCCGGCTTCGTCCGCCATCTGACCGTCCTTCAGGACGACAAAAGCCTTCGGTACCTCGCCCCACTTCTCGTCCGGCACTGCGATCACGGCCACTTCGAGGACCGCCGGATGCGACGCGACGGCTTGTTCGACCTCGATAGTCGAGATGTTCTCGCCGCCGGAGATGATGATGTCCTTCTTGCGGTCGCGGAGCTCGATGTAGTTGTCCGGGTGCATCACGGCGACGTCGCCGGAGTGGAACCAGCCTCCGCGGAAGGCCTCAGCCGTTGCCTCCGGGTCTTCGAAGTAGCCGGCCATCACGTTGTTGCCGCGCATGACGACCTCACCCATCGTTGCGGCATCCTTAGGAACGTCGTTCATGTCCGCGTCGACGACGCGCAGCTCGCAGGCGACGAGGTTCGCCACTCCTTGTCGCGCACGCAGGCGCGCTTGGTCCTCGTCCGACAGTTCGTTCCACTCGGGATGCCAGTCGCAGAACGTGTGGGGGCCGTAGGTCTCGGTGAGGCCGTAGAGGTGTGTGATCTCCGCGCCGATGCTTGCCCACTGCGCGAGAAGCGTCGGCGACGGGGGTGCGCCACCTGTTGCGATGCGAACCCTCTGAGGCAAACGCTCTTTGGGCGCACTCGCATCGTTGATGAGCATTATCAAAACCGTTGGAGCGCCGTTGAAATGCGTGACGCCTTCTTCACGGATGAGTCTCCACACAACCGGCGGATCGATCTTGCGCAACAGCATGTGCTTCGCTCCGACGCCGGTGAGCGCCCACGGGAAGCACCAGCCGTTGCAGTGGAACATCGGCGGCCCGGCCCACAGGTAGACGGTGTCCGTCCAGAGCCGATGATCGATCGTCTCGGCGAGTGCATTCAGGTAGCCGCCACGGTGGGTGTACATGACGCCCTTTGGGCGTCCCGTAGTGCCGGACGTGTAGTTGATCGACAGCAGGTCTTCTTCGTTGGGGACGCGGTACTTGAGTGATTTGTCCGATTCGATGTCGATGAACTCCTCGTACTCCGGCCCCTCGAACACACGTCGCTGATCGGGAGCGAACTCCGGGTCGTCGATCGTCACGATGAGCTCGATCGTCTTGAGCGAGTCCTTGGCCGGCTCCAAAACTGCAGCCAACTCCGCGTCCACCAAAAGGACGCGCGCGCCCGAGTGATCGAGGATGTAGCTGATCTCTTCCGCGTTCAAGCGTGTGTTGATGGCGACGAGGACGCCGCCGATCATCGGTACGCCGAAGTGCGCCTCGAGGATCGCCGGGACGTTCGGTGCAAGGATCGCCACGCGGTCACCACGCTTGACGCCGAACTTGGTTAGAGCCGTGGCCAGCTTCTTCGCCCGGGTTGCGAGCTCTTGGTACGTGAGGCTGCGCTCGCCGTAGACGGCGGCGGTGCGTTCCGGAAAGACCTTCTCCGAACGCTCGAGGTACAGCAGCGGGGTTAGCTCGGTCCGATTGACCTGCTCCAATCCGTCCCTCCCGACTTTGGCAAAGTGTCGGTGTGAGCCTACGCGGTTGGCGTAATTGGGGACGCACGCAAGCGTGCCGTCCGGCGACGTATGCCAGGCCTTCGTCCGAGCAAGAGATCCGGTCGGTGATCGCCGGCGCCTTGAAGAAGGGCCGGCGCGTGAAAGTCGTCGGAGCCGGTCATTCCTTCACGGACATCGCATGCACCGAAGGCGTGATGGTGTCCCTCGACAACTACGACCGGGTCCTCGACGTCGATCGCGAGAACAACACCATCACCGTCCAAGCCGGTATCCGTCTCGGCAAACTCAACGAGGCCTTGGCGGCCGAAGGACTGGCTATGTCGAACCTCGGTGACATCGCCTACCAATCGATCGCCGGCGCGATATCCACCGGCACGCACGGCACCGGCACCGGCTTCGGCAATCTCTCGACGTTCATCAAGCACATGACGCTGGTCTGCGCAGATGGAAGCACGCTTCGCTGTTCGCCGGACGCCGACCTTCGAACGTTCCGCGCAGCGCAGGTAAGCATCGGCTCCCTTGGCGTCATCTCCACGGTGACGCTGCAATGCGAGCCGGCCTTCAACCTGCAGGCGTACGAGAGTTCGGCGACGTTGAGCGAAGTCGTTGACGAGCTGGACGAACTCGTCGATTCCAACGAGCACTTCGAGTTCTACTGGTTCCCGCACACCGACCGGGCCTGGACCAAGCGCAACAACCGCACCACCGATCCGCCGACCCCGCGCCGTCGCTGGAAGGAGTTCCAGAACGACATCATCATGTCGAACGTCGCGTTCGGCGCCGTGTGCCGGCTGGGACGCGCAAGACCCGCGATGATCCCGAGACTCATGAACAAGGTCGTAGCGCCGGGCGTGGCACGCATCCGCCGCATAGCGCGAAGCGACCAGGTCTACACCAGTCCACGGCTGGTGCGTTTCTCGGAGATGGAGTACGCGATACCGAGAGCCAACGCGCGAGAAGCCATAAAGGGAGTTAACGCCCTGATCGAAGATAACGATCTCAAGATCAACTTCCCGATCGAGGTTCGGTTCGTCGCACCAGACGACATCATGCTCAGCCCGGCGCACGGCAGACCTACTTGTTACATAGCGGTGCATCTGTACCGCGGCATGGACTACCGGCCGTACTTCCATGAGGTAGAGCGGCTGATGATGTCTTTCGACGGACGCCCGCATTGGGGGAAGCTGCACTTCCGTGACGCGGAATCGCTGCGCAAGACCTATCCGAAGTTCGACGACTTCATCGCCGTCCGCGACCAGCTTGACCCGTCCGGCGTCTTCCGCAACGCATATCTGGATCGCGTCCTCGGCCCTGCGGGTGGTAGCTCTTCGTGACGAGACGTAACGAGGATGCATCGGCCGCGCTGCACGAGATCGCCGATCTTCTCGAGATCAAGGGCGAGACAAGATTCCGGATCGTCGCCTACCGTCGCGGGGCCGAAGCTATCGAGGGACTGTCGCGCGACATCGCCGAGATGAAGGATCACGAACTCCTATCGGTGAGCGGCGTCGGCAAAGGGGTCGCGGGGTGCGTTCGTGAGTTTTGCGAGACGGGAAAGATCCCGACGCTCGAGAAGCTTCGCGCCGAGGTACCGATGGGTCTTCGCCAGATGACCATGCTTCCCGGCTTGGGGCCTAAGAAGGCGATGCAGCTCTTCAGCGAGATCGGTGTGTCGAGCATCGACGAACTGAAGGCGGCGGCGGAGCAACACAAGATCGCGGACGTCAAGGGCTTCAGCAAGAAGTTCGAAGAGGAGATCCTCGAAGCGATCGAGCGCGGAGTCACCCTCGAGCAGCGCGTTGTCTTAGCCCGCGCACTTCCGTTGGCCGAAGAGATGCTCGCCAGGTTGTCGCAGAGCGACGCCGTTCTCAAGTCTTCCTATGCCGGATCGCTTCGTCGCATGAAGGAGACCATCGGAGACATCGATCTCCTCGTAGCCAGCGAGCGGCCCGAGGAAGTAATGGGAGCCTTCCGTTCGCTCCGCGGCATCGCCACGTCGAGCGCTGAAGGACCCACCAAGATGAGCGTGGTCACGACGCGAGGCATGCAGGTCGACCTTCGCGTTGTGGAGCCGGCGGTCTTCGGCGCGGCTCTGCAGTACTTCACCGGATCCCAAGCGCACAACGTGAAGGTGCGAGAGCGCGCCGTGCGTCGAGGCCTGAAGCTTTCCGAGTACGGCTTGCACCGCGTGTCCGACGACTCGCTCGTCGTCTCGGAGACCGAGGAAGAGGTCTACGAAGCGCTGGATATGCAGTGGGTGCCGCCGACGATGCGAGAGGACAAGGGCGAGGTCGAGGCAGCAGCCGCAGGTGAGTTGCCGGCCCTGGTCCAGCTTTCCGACATGCGTGGTGATCTACAGAGCCACTCCACATACTCGGACGGAACACTCAGCGTCCGCGAGATGGCGATGGCTGCTGCCGATCGCGGCTACGCGTACTACGCCGTGACCGATCACGGTCCGCGGCTGACCTATATGAACAATCTCGGTCCGTCCGAGATCACGAGGCAGCGAAAAGAGATCGAGAAGATCAACGGCGAGCTAGGCAAACGGCTGCGGGTACTGCACGGGATCGAGCTGAACGTCGCCGCCGATGGCAGCCTCGACTACCCCGACGACGTCCTTGCCGGATTCGATGTCTGCGTTGCATCGATCCATTCGAGCTTCAAGGCCTCGCGTGCAGACCAGACCAAACGGATGATCCGTGCGATTGAGAACCCGCATGTTCACATCTTCGGGCACCCCTCGGGCCGCCGCCTGGACCGGCGCGAGGGCATCGACTTCGACGTCGACGCCGTCGCCAAGGCTGCAGCCAAGCATGGAGTGGCTCTCGAGGTGAACGGGCACCCTTATCGGCTCGATCTTCGCGACGAGCACGTTCGCTGGGCTCGACAGCACGGCGTGCGGTTGGTGATCTCGACGGACGCACACTCCGCCGCCGAGCTCGACAACATGCACTTCGGAGTGTCTACGGCACAGCGCGGATGGACGGAAGCTAAAGAAGTGATCAACACGTGGCCGCTCGATAGGCTGCTGAAGTTTCTGAGGAAGAAGGGTTAGGCCTCTTCCAGTACCCGATTGATCCAGCTGTCCGGTTCGGCCAGCTCGGCCGTCGTCGGCAGGCTGTCGGGGTTGTCCCAAACCTTGTTGAGCGAGTCGATGTCCCGCATCGCCGCGACGTAGCGGCAGAAGTTCACGCCCTCCTCGTACTGCCGGCGCTTGAGCTCGAGGCCGAGAAGTCTCTCGAAGAGCGCTTCGCCCGGGGAAGTGGATCGCTTTCGGCGCTCCATCACCTCCTTGAGCCGGGGGTGATCTGTCAGGACGCGGGCGCCGACTCCATCCATGACGAAGGTTGCGTAACCCTCGGTCAGCGTCATGAAGGCCTGGAGCCGTTGCATGGCATCGGTAGATAGAGGGGTGCGCGCTGCTTGTATGAGCCGGTCGGGGTCTTGCAGAGCCTGAGCCAACGACTCCGGATCGAGCATCTCCAATCCCTGGAAGGCCGTCTGCATCCTGTCGGCATCGAAGTCGAGTGAATCGATCAGCGTCCGGATCTGTGATCTGAAGTAGTTCTGCACCCAAGGCTTACTGAACTGGAGATGGTGGGTTATCTCATGCAGCGCGATCCAGTAACGGAACTGCTTGGGATCGAGTGACCAGTCGGTCTCGATCTGTGCGAGATTGCCGAGCACATAGAGCAACCGCGTCGACGACGGTGCGGGCAGAGGCACTTCGTACTGGCCGACGACGGAACGTCCTAGATAACCGAGGACGAACCCGTTCTGAAGGCCCATGAAGACGCCGGAGATCTGCTGCAGGACCTGCAGGCCTTGGCCGCCGATCGCGGCGAGCTCGCCTCCGCCGGACAGCTTGGCGGCCAGAGGATCCATCAAGAACCTGAAAGACTCGATGTTCGCCTCGACCCATTCCGCACGCGTGACGACCTGAACCGGCGCGACGCTCGTCTCGCTCAGTCCGGAAAATTCCTCGGCCTCAACAGTGGCGGCGCGTGTCATCGCTTCGAGCTCCTGCTGCGCGCCTTCGCGATCGGGCACTTCGGGCTCGTCGTAGGACGCGAGAGCAACACCGACTTGCCGGGCCAATTCCCAATTGACGGGATCGGTCGAGGACAGGAGCTTGTACAGCTCGTGCAGGACGGGAACCTGCTCCCACCAGCCGTCCGGCGGCTTCGGGATCTCGACGTTGCCTGGGTCTTCCGGGAGATCGGTCACTTACCGCTAGTGTAGGTTCCTTCATGCGCACCATCGCCGTGACCGGGGCGTCGAGTTACGCCGGACGCGTTTTCATCAAGGCGATCGAATCGCACCCGACGGTGTCGAGGGTCATCGGCATTGACACAACACAGCCAACCTTCGCAACGCGGCAGCTCGAGTTCTACGAGATGGACGTCCGCTCTTCGCAACTCGCCGGTGCACTGCAGGGGTGCCAAGCGCTGGTGCACTTGGGCTTCGCCGAGAACGTCCGTGATCCCGAGGAGATGCGCGATATAAACGTCGGCGGCACCCGGATGGTGCTGGAGTCGGCACTTGCCGCTGGTGTGCGCCGGATAGTGCACGGATCAAGCGCGACCGTCTACGGGGCACATCCCGACAACGACTTCCCGCTAACTGAGGAGTCGCTCGCGCGTCCGTTGCGGGACTTCCCGACATCGGGCCAGCGTGCCGAGGCCGAGGGGATCGTTCGGGCGTTCTCGCTATCTCACCCAGACGTTCAGGTGGTGATCCTCAGACCGAGCTTGACCATGGGGCCGAGCGTCGAGGGGTTCGTCGCCCGGATAATCGAGTCGCCTTACATGCTTGGTGTCAGCGGCTATGACCCTCCGTTCCAGGTCGTGCACGAATCGGACGTAGCGCGTGCTTTCGTCCACGCCCTTGAAGCAGATCTGGTGGGTGTCTACAACGTCTGTCCCGACGACTGGATGGATCTCAGCTCAGCAGCTCGAGCCATCGGCCGCCGAATGGTCACGACCGACCACGCCGCGACGGCCAGGCAGGCGGAGCGCATGTGGCGTCTGCACCTGAGCGAGCTGGCCTCTGGTCACCTGCCGTTCGTCATGTACCCGTGGGTGGCATCGAACACGAAGCTCAAGTCGACCGGTTTCGAATTCGAGCATTCGACCCTCGACACGCTGCGCGCGGGGGCCGACGCCCGTAAAGGATGGGTGTCGGTAGGCCCTACGAGATTCCGTCCGCGACGCATCGCACTTATCGCCGGAACCGTAGGTGCGGTGCTACTCGGTTCGGCCGCGCGGGGGAGAGCTCGTCGCGCTAAACGGGAGACGGATCCAGGTTCTTCTCGACCCAAGCCTCGTACTCGCCGGTGAAGTAAGGGACGCGAGTCTTCTTGAACTCGCGCGTCGAGAACAGGATGTCGTATTCGTCCAACCCGGTTTCGGATGAGATGCCCTCGATAACTTCGCGAACCATTTCTTCGGTTCGCGCATGCACCATCGAGAACACGCGATAAGGCCAGTCCTCGTAAACGGGTCGTTGGTAGCAGTGCGTTACCTGAGGGAACGATGCGATCCGGTAACCGAGTTCTTCTGCCTTCTCTTCGGGCATCTTCCAAACGCCCATACCGTTTGAGAGAAAACCGGCGCGACGATGCGCGAGGATCCCGGCGCAACGTCGCATGCGTCCGTCGGCGACGAACTTGTGTCCGAAGCGCAGTAGCTCTTCCTCCGACATCCCCACCGTGGACGCTTCTTCGGCGAACGGTTGCGGAACCAAGGGCATGTCGACCTGAAGCGCTCGTATCGCTTGGATGTCTTCGTCGGTCAATGGTGGGATCTCGACCTTGGGGGGAGCCGGCCCATCAGAGTTGGAAACGCCGGTTTCCATGTCGAGGCGAACTTCGATCTTGAACATCTTGAGTGTCGGCAGGATCCGAGTGGCTTCTGCTCCGGTCAGCACGTGCAAACGATCGATGTGCTCGTCGAGCTCCATCCCCGGCGGGACGGCCAGTGTGAACCACAGATTGAATTCATGATCGCGTTCGTAGTTGTGTGAAACCCCTGGATGCGTGTTGACGATCTCCGCACCCTCGTCGATCCGAGACTTCGGGATGCGCATCGCGACCAGCGTCGACGTGTATCCGAGTTTCCTCGTATCGAAGATCGCGGATATCTGACGTATGACCCCTCGGTCGTCCCGCCAGTGCTTCAGTCGCTGGATGACGTCTTCTTCAGTGGTGCCAATCTCGGCCGCGACCTGCGCAAACGGACGCGGAATCATCGGAACTTCCTTCTGGACGGCATTCAGCAAGAGCTTGTCGAGGCCTGAAGGTGTGTCAGTCACGTGAAGATTGTACCGATGTCTGCGATCGGCAATTGAGACTGCCCTGCGACATCGTTAGCATGCCGGAGTGAGTTCCTTCGCCGGATTGCTGTTCCTCGTCGGCGGTATCGGTCTGTTCGTCGCAGCCGTGCTGTTCTTCCTTGCCTGGGAACGCTCCGGCCGTTCCGCGAAGGGTTCAGTCGAGCGCTTCGATAAAGCTCGCCAGTCGCTGACGAAGATCCATCGCACGCAGACGACGTTGCGCGATGCAGCGCGCGCGCGTGCGAGAGCGATGCATCCATCGGGACGACGCGCCCGCGCGAGTCGCGCGCACCAACGCCGTCGCGGCGCCTAAGACTTTTTAGAGTTTTAGGTCCATAGGGCCGGTGTAATCCGCAGTCGGTCGGATCAACCGGTTGTCGCGGACCTGCTCCATGATGTGCGCGGTCCAGCCGATGGTTCGCGAAACGCAGAACGTCGGCGTGAACAAAGGACGCGGGATTCCTGCGTGCTCCATCACCACGGCCGACCAGAACTCAACGTTCGTGTAGAGCGCGCGTCCAGGTTTGGAAGCGCGAAGTTCTTCGAGCGTTGTTGCTTCAACTGCTTTAGCCAATGTGACGCGTTCGCTGCGCAGATCGACTGCGGTGTCACGGAAGCAAGCAGCGCGCGGGTCTTCGGCTTTGTAAACGCGGTGACCGAAGCCCATGATCCGGCGACCGCTCGTGATCGAATCCTTGATCCACTTTTCCGCATTGTCCGGTTCGTCGATCTCGTCGAGCATGTCCGCAACGAGCGACGGAGCACCGCCGTGCAATGGTCCGGACAAAGCGCCGGCGCCACCTGTAACGGCCGAGCCGACGTCGGCACCGGTTGAAGCGATGACTCGCGAGGTGAATGTAGACGCGTTCATACCGTGCTCGGCCAAGAGGATGAGATAACGATCCGCGGCAAGAACTTGATCGTCGGTGGGTTTCTCGCCGTTCATCATCCATAGATAGTTCGAAGCCTCGTCGAGGTTCGGATCAGGTTCGATCGGCTCGTTGCCTTGCGAGAGTCTCCAGAGTGCGGCGACGAGGGTGGGCATGATCGCGCCAAGCTTCAGAGCTTCTTCGTGCACTTCGTCGGCGTCGCGATCGAGCCACGACTGAAGGCCGAGCGCGGATCCCGCGGCCGCGATCGCGGCCTGGATAGTGCTCATGAACGTTCCATGGGACTGAGCCAAGTCGCGCAGGGTCTGCGTATCGACGGGCGATGAGCGCAAGCCGGCGATCTTTCGTGCGAAGGAGTCGTCCTTCGGGAAGTCGCCGAAGTGAAGTAGATGCCAGACGTCAATGAACCCTTTGTTGAGCGCGAGATCGACGGCGTTGTACCCGCGGTAGATGAGCCGTCCTGCCTGTCCGTCGATGTAGGACAGCTCGGTTTCGGCGACCGTGATGTTTTCCAGGCCCTTGCCCGTGCCGGGAGCCCAGGGGTCGACGTGGCGGATCCTGGCGGCCTCGATCAGCTGACGGAAGGAGACGACCCCTACGAGCTTGGAGCCGTCCATCACCGGGATGTGCCGGAAATGGCGCTCGATCATCTGGTCGAGCGCGTGTGTGACGTCGTCGGAGATGCTCATTGTCACCGGCGACGACGTCATCCACTGGTCGACCTTGGTTTCCGTCGGGTGAGCGCCGTCGGCCGTGGCCTTGACGATGTCACGCTCGGTGATGATGCCTACTACTTCCTCGCCGTCGGTTATGACGAGGGAACCCACTCCGCGTTCGCGCATCGCGGCGGCGCCGTCGGCCAAAGACGTGCCGGGCGGTGCCGTGAGAGCGTCTGGTGTCATGATCTCGCCCAGTTCAAGCGGCACCGTGATCCCTCCTCTTTCTAAGTTGAAGTCCGCAACTCGATCTTTTCGTCGGACGATGCCGGCGGCAGATCGAAGTCCCGAGCGTACAACTCCTGCACCTTTGCAAACTCTTCATCGGTCAGCGGCTTGGCTGCCGCTGCCGCGAACTCGTCTATCTGGTCGATCGTCGTCATCGTCGGCAACACCGTGGTGATGCCTGGATTCGCAAGCAGCCATGCAATGGCCGCCTGAGCGATCGTTCTGTCGGCCAGTAGGAAGTCGAGCCTCTCGACTTTCTGGAGCGCGCGCAGGAGCCATTCACGCTTTCGGAAGGAGCGGTGATCCGTAGCCGGGAAGACGGTATCCGTGGTGAATGTCCCGCTCAATGCATCCGACGCGTGCGGGACTCGGGCGATGATGCTCTTTGCGCCTGCTTCGGCGAGAAAGGAATTTCCCGGCTCCTGCTCGAGCATGTTGAACACGGTCTGTACCACATCGCCGTTTCTCTTCTGCAAGGCCAGAACGCCTTCGGCTGCCCAGCCGATCGCCGGGCCGAGCGCGACGCCGTAGCTGCGGATCTTCCCATCGCTCCTGAGCCGCTCGAGTGTTTCGAAGATCGCGTCGTCGCGGATCTGAGGCATCCGCGGGTTGTGCAGTTCGTAGAGATCGATGGTTTCGATCCCCAAACGCGAAAGAGAAGCCTCGCAACGTTCGACGATGAAGTCGGGCTCCCAGCGTTGCGGGCGTTCCGAGTGGTTCCCCTGATCGTGCGGGACCGTTATGTCGTAGCCGAACTTCGTTCCGACGGTGACCACTTCGCGATGGGCGGCCAGGGCTCGACCCAGGCGTTCCTCGCCGAGTCCGGCGCCGTACGTATCGGCGGTGTCGAAGAACGTGATCCCTTGATCGATCGCGTGGGCCACGAGCTTGTCGGCTTCTGCGTCGTCGACTTCACCCCACCAGTCCAGGCCCAGGGTCCATGCGCCGAATCCGACCTCTGAGGCCTCCACGCCGGAGGCGCCGAACGAACGCTTTGGGATCACGTCGCGATTCTATCGGCCATCGCTGAGGCGCTGTTAGCCGAAGCAAGGATGGTCTACGTAACTTGCGCGCAACTTTTGGGACCCGCGTTGCGTTCTACTCTTCGAAGACCTTGCGATCCCGACGCCTGACCGTCCGTACGGTTCTCGTCCTTTTCGCCGCGATCTCCATGGCGGCCATCTCCGCATTGCCCGCACGGGCGTCCAACGACACGCACTGGGCCAAGCTCTGGAACATCGAAAAGGTTGGAGCCGAATCCGGCTGGGCGGTGAGCAAGGGCCGCGGGATGACCATCGCCGTAATCGATACCGGTGTCGATCTGAAGCACGAAGACCTCAAGGACAACCTCGTCGCCGGTTACGACTTCATCGACGACGACTCCGTCCCCATGGACGACCACGGACACGGAACTCACGTCGCCGGCATCGCCGCAGCCCGAGTTGACAACGGACTGGGTGTGGCCGGTATCGCGCCGGAAGCGAAGATCATGCCCGTGCGTGTACTAGCCGCAGATGGGTACGCCGAAGGCAGTTCGGTCGAGGAAGGCATCAGATGGGCTGCCGATCATGGCGCCGATGTGATCAACCTGTCGCTCGGCGCCGACGTTCTTGTGGAGAACATTTTCGGCCGCGCGTTGACCGATGCCGTCAACTACGCGTGGGCGAAGGGGGCGATTCCGGTTGTGGTGACGGGGAACGACGGTTTCTTCCGCACGGAGTTCGACGACGCGAACGCGATGGTCGTTACGGCGACAACACGAGACGACACGCTCGCCGGATATGCGACCGGCGCAGGGTTTGCGAAATGGGGGATCGCGGCGCCCGGGGGTTCGACGAGCGGAGGCGTCGAGGAGAGGGTGTACTCGTCGTACTGGTCGCGAGAAGGAAAGGCGCATTACGCATACGGAGCGGGAACCTCGATGGCGGCACCTCACGTCTCCGGCGCGGCTGCGATCTTGCGCAGCCGCGGCTTCAGTCCCACGGAAACGGTCGGCCGCCTTCTTGCAACGGCAAAAGACCTCGGCGGACGAGGCCCAGACGGGTCTTATGGAAAAGGCCGGCTCGACATCGCGGCCGCCGTTGCCGGATTGAAGCCGCCCTCCACCAGCAAGCCGGCGACTTCGTCGCTCACCAGCCCGTCGTCGCCGCCTGTTGCGCCCGCCGGCAATCCCAACCGGACGGCCGAGACCCCGCGAGCTACGAATAGCGAAGCGACGCCGACGGCTAAGCCCGAGGAGTCGGGCGAACCGGAACTGCGGCGCGCTCAGAGTGCCGATGAATCGAAATCCGGAGGGCACGGCGTCGTCGTGTACCTGGCTATAGGCGCAGCCGTCCTTGCTTCCGCAGTTTCGATCGGCTTTCTGAGGCTGCGGCGAAGCTGAAGGCTCAGCCGCGCGCCAGGAAGAGCCCGAGCAGCCAGGCCGACAGCGCGACGGCGATCGCCCAAGCCAGACCAACGGAGACGACGAGCGCGATCACGCGAGCCAGAGGACCCGGTCCAGAGGGCGGCCGCTGGGGTGGCAGAGGCGCGGCAACCGGCGGCGCGTCGACCTGAGGGTTTGGCGATGGCGAGCCACCCGAGGTGTCGTCGTGCATGCTAGACGAAGAGAAATCGACCACGTGGCCAGGCTACCTCCGTCCAACAAGTCATACCCGAGCGGTTTCGCGGCGATCCTTGCTGCGGTGATCGCCGTATTCGCGGTCCTAAATCTGGAAGTCCCGTACTTCTCGTTGACTGCGGGCCCGGCCGAGGACGTTTTCCGGCTCATCGAGATCGAGGGCGCCCCCACGACGAAGGTCAACGGACGGCTGCTCCTGACGACCGTCTCGCTGCGAGAGACGACGGCCGCCGAAGTGATCAGGAGCTGGTTCGACTCCGATTACGAGATCGTTTCTAGATCGGCGATCGTGCCGGCAGGGGAAACTGATCGGGAGGCGCAGCGTCGAACGGTTGAGCAGATGGACGAATCGCAGCTGCTCGCGTCGGCCGCGGCCCTGAAGTTACTTGGCTACGAAGTGCCCGTAACGCGATCGGGTGTGCGAATCCGAGATCTCGTGCCCGACGCGCCCGCGGCCGCGCTCCTCAAGCGCGGCGATGTGATCGTGTCCGCGGATGGGCGTTCGGTGACGCGACTGGAAGAGTTCGTGGCCGAGGTCGGCCGCCACAAGGTCGGTGACGATGTGCAGATCGTTGTCAGACGAGGGGACGAAAACGTAACGGTGACAACGAAGACGATCGGCCGTCCCGAGAATCCGTCTGATCCAATCATCGGAGTGAGCATCGAAGACGTTTCTCGTCCCGATCTGCCCTTGGCCATCCAGATCGATTCGCTCGGCATCGGTGGACCATCGGCGGGACTTACATATGCGCTGGGTGTCGTCGACATCCTGGATCCCAGGGACTTGGCGAGAGGAAGGGACATCGCCGGCACAGGTGAGATCTCGATCGACGGTGAAGTGTTCCCCGTCGGCGGTATCCGCCAGAAGATCAACGGCGCGCGCAAGGCCGAAGCAGACATCTTCATGGTGCCGGCCAGTGAGCTGCGCCAAGCGTGTTCGTCGGCTGGAGAGATGAAGGTGATCTCAGTCGAGCGGTTGGATCAGGCCGTGGCGAAACTCGCTGCATCCGACCTGCGATCGGAGTGCTGATGGACGCGACCGTTGCGATCCCTCTGCACTTCACACTCGAGACTCTGGGGTTGGCCGCGGCCGGTTTGGTCCTGGCCTGGTCCTTCAGGCGTGACGCGTGGCCGGTTGCGCTCGGCGCGCTCACGTTTGGAATCGGACAAGCGCTGCACGCCGGCGCCTTCTTGTCCGGTGAAGACGACGTCGCACTGATCATCTTTCGGCTGGTTGGCATCACGCTTTTGGCGATCGCCATTCCGAATGCGCCGGACCGCGAGATGTTCATCGGCGGACTGGGCGGGCTGTTCATCGCGACCATCTGGGGCTCGATCGCCGGGGGAACCGTCGACGACCTCATCGTTGGGCCGCACGTTTTCGGCGGAGCGGCGTCCGTTTTGCTTGCAGTCTGGGCGTGGCGCGCGACCCGTCCCTCGGTCAGGCAACGAGTGCTCAACGCTTTCATCGTCGTTCTTGCGATCGCCATCGTTGTTGCCGGCGGAGCTGTGGCGCGTGTCGCCGCTCTGGACAAGCGAAATCAGGAGCTCGACGGTCTCGCGCCCGCCGCCGCCGGGCTTCGGCGTGAGATGGAGCAGGCTGCTGCCGATCTCACGCGGCGGGCCGCGGCCGCGTCGCCCGTGAGCGCGGGAGTCGTCCTCGATCCGGGAGCCGAGCCGCCACCCTTACAACCGGGCTCGGCTGAGATCGGCGTCCTTTTCGACCGTTCAGCGAAACCGGTCAGAACATTCGAAGGTGGGGTTCGGCTGGACGTAGCGACGCTCTCGTCATCGACGGCGGTCGTTGGCGCTCTGAGTGGAGCATCGTCGAGTGCCTACTCATTGCGAGGCACGGGGCTGGAGATCGTCGGCGCTGCTCCGGTATTTCGTCCCGGTACGACGGGAACACCGGCCGACGTGATCGGAGCTGTCGCGTTGGTAACCCAGCGCAGCGTGAACAGGATCGAGGAGGCCGCCGATCTCTACGACCCGGATATCGAGGTTGCGCTGATCGACGAAACGAGCCAGGCCGCGAGTGATGAGGCGCTGAACAATCTCATGCTTCCCACATCGCCGGGAGGCGAGATCGCGTCCTTTAGATCAGTCGACACTCCGGAAGGCGACTGGCCAGCATCGCCGATAAGGCTTTCGGTCGACGGGCCGGTGTTGGTTCTTGCCGTCCCGGGAGCCGAGGTCGTGGACGCCACAACGGGACTGATGCGCGCACTTCTCATCGCGATCCTTCTGTCGACGGTGCTCGCCATCGTCGTCGCGTTGTGGCTGAGCGCGCGCATCGCGCGTCCGATGCTTGATCTTGCCGACGAAGGAGAGCGGCTCAAAGCGGACTTCCTGGCCAGCGTGTCGCACGAATTGCGGACGCCCCTTACTCCCATCCGCGGTTATACGGAGATGTTGCGCAAGGGACGCGTTCCCGCGCGTCGCGCAACCGGCTATCTGGATGAGATCGGTCAAGCGGCGCAGCGGTTGGAGCGCATCGTCACGCTCCTCATCGACGTTGCGGCGATGGAAGCCGGGCGTTTCAGGATCGAGTCGGACGACCATCCGGTCGGCGAACTGCTTCGTCCCGCCGTCGACCGATGGTCGGAGAGATCGAGGAAGCACCGAGTTGTTGCGTCAATACCCCGGCCGGAACCACGCGTGCGTGCCGACGGCGAGATGGTTGGTCGCGCGCTGGACGAGCTCATCGACAACGCCATCAAGTTCTCGCCGGAAGGCAGTGAGGTATCGGTCCGCGCCCGCCGCACCCGGTCGGGCGTCGAGATATCGGTCACCGACACCGGTCCGGGGATCGACACCGACCGACGGGAGGCGCTTACCCAGGCCTTCGCGCAGGCGTCGTCTGGTGATGAGAGGACATTCGGCGGTCTTGGTCTCGGCCTCGCGTTCGTGAACGGTGTTCTGGGGGTTCACGGGACCCGTTTGGTGCTCAGGGACTCACGCGAAGGCGGGACGGCCTGCTCGTTCACGCTTCCGGCCGGTAGTGTTGCTCGTGTGAAGGTCAACGCAAGGCGCAAGGCTCAGCGACGAAAACCGGCTTCCTCACGCGCCAAGACGACTTCTAGGTCGAGGAAGTCGTGAGTAGTCGTCCACCGGGCAGAAGGATCCAGCGGCGCTGGTTCGTGATCGCGGGGATCGTGATCGTGTTGTTCATCTCGATCAGCTCGATCGTCCGCTTCTACACCGACCTGCTCTGGTTCGACGAGCTGGGATTCACCGCGATCTTCTGGAAGATCATTCGCACTCGAGTGACCGTCGGTTTGATCGGAGGTCTGGGTGCGGCTCTGCTTGTCTTCGCCAGCCTCGAAGTAGCTCGGCGTGCGGCGCCACGCCATCGCTTCGTCACTCCCGGCACCGACGTGGCCGAGCAGTACAGGTCGGCGTTCAGACCCTACGCACGCCTCGCCAACATCGGGCTCGCGTTGATCGTCGGTTTCTTCACAGGGATATCCACTTCGGGCACGTGGGAGCGGATCTTGCTGTACATGAACTCGAAGCCGTTCGGGGTCAGAGCTCCTGCCCCGTTCGGACGAGACGCATCCTTCTACGTCTTCGGCATACCGTTCCAGAGGTCGATCTTGTCGGTTCTGTTCGGAATCATCGTCGTCTCCTTGCTGCTGGCCGTAGTTGCGCACCTGCTGCACGGGTCGATCCAGCCCGAGCAGAACCGCATCCGAGTGGCTTCCGTCGTGAAGGTCCATGTCTCCGTCCTGCTCGGGATCCTCGCGGTCCTGAAGGCCTGGGCGTACCGGCTCGACTTCTACGACCTTGTGTTCTCCGACCGCGGTGTCGTTAACGGAGCTTCGTATACGGACGTGAATGCGCAGCGTCCGGCTCTTCAGCTGTTGTTCTGGATCGCGATCATCACCGCCGTGATCTTCTTCGTGAACGTCTTCCGATTCCGAGGCTGGCTCCTTCCCGGCGCGGCCATCGGTCTGTGGGCGTTCTCGTCCATCGCGCTCGGCGCCGTCTACCCGGCCATCGTCCAACGGTTCCAGGTCGCCCCGAACGAACCCGATCGTGAGGCGCCGTTCATCGATCGAAATATCGACGCGACTAAACGGGCCTTCGAGCTCGAAGGGATCAAGGTCAGCGATTTCAGTCCGGATGACCGGCTGACCGAGGAGGATGTAGAGGCCAACCGCGGCACGATCGACAACGTTCGCGTTTGGGATCCCGACGTGTTGCATCCCACGTATCAACGTCGACAGGCAGTGCGCACGTACTACGAGTTCGACGATGTCGACATAGACCGCTACAAGCTGGACGGCCGATTGCGCCAGGTCATGCTCGCTCCGCGCGAAGTGGACCCCGCCAAGCTCGAGCCGGGCGCTCAGAACTGGGCGAACACGCGTCTGACGTACACGCACGGCTACGGGTTGGTGGCCAACACATCCAACTCCGTAACGAGTGAAGGCCTGCCGAATTTCCTCGTTCGCGACCTTCCGCCGAAGGGGACGGAAGCGCTGAATCCGGACAAGCAACCTCGCACCTACTACGGCCAGGTTCCGGAGGACGGGAGCTATGCCGTCGTCAAGACCAAGCGCAACGAGATCGACTATCCGCGCGGTGAAGACTTCGTTACCTCTAAGTATTCGGGCGACGGCGGAATCCCGATGTCGAACGTCCTGCGTCGCGCGGCGTTCGCCCTTAGATTCGCCGATACGGATCTGCTGATCTCGAGCTTCATCACACCCGAGTCGCGCGTGATGATGCGCCGCGACATCCTCGAACGTGTCCGTGCCGCCGCTCCCTTCCTGAAATACGACAGCGATCCATACACCGTCGTCGTCGATGGCCGAATGCATTGGATAGTCGACGCTTACACGACGACCGACCGCTATCCGTACGCGGAACGGGTCAATCTCGCCGAAGTCGTCGACGGCGCCAGCGGCAACATCAACTACATGCGCAACTCCGTAAAAGTAGTGATCGACGCTTACAACGGAACGACGAAGTTCTATCTATTCGATCCGTCCGATCCCCTCGCCTCGACATATCAGGCTGCGTTCCCGGATCTCTTCGAGCCGGCAAGTGAGATCCCGGACGGGATCCGTGATCACCTGCGGTATCCGGAGGACCTCTTCACGGTGCAGGCCTATCAGTACCGGCTGTACCACATGAACGATCCGCAACAGTTCTACGCCCGCGAGGACGCGTGGGACATCCCGGTCGATCCCGTCCGGTCCACCGGGCAGATCACCCAGGCGATGGATCCGTACTACGTCGTCATGAAGCTGCCGGGAGAGGACACCGAGGAGTTCGTCCTGATGCTCCCGTTCACTCCCCGGGGACGTCCGACACTCAACGGCTGGATCGCCGCCCGCATGGATGGGGAGCATTACGGCGAGATAGTGGAGCTCTCATTCCCACGAACGGCGGAGATCGACGCGCCGCGCAACGTGTCGGCGCGCATCAATCAGAACTCCGAGATCTCTGAGCAGTTCACTCTGTGGGACCGCGCCGGTTCACGTGTCCGCCACGGCCCCATATTCGTGATCCCGATCGAGCAGTCGCTCATGTACGTGCAGCCGATCTATCTGGAGTCGGGCGACACAGAAACGGCGCTTCCCGAGCTTCGCAAGGTGATCGTCGTGCTGGGTGATCAGATCGGATTCGAATCGACGCTTACGGCGTCGCTGCAGGCCGCCATCGCCGGCCGAGGTCCGGTGGCCGACGAAACGGACGGTGCACGGCCGCCCACCGAAGAAGAACCTGCTGAACCGGAGCCGTCCGGAGATGTCGCTTCGTTGTTGTCGGAGGCCGTCGATCACTTCGAGCGAGCCGAAGCCGCGCTGCGCGAAGGCGACCTGGCCACCTACCAACGCGAGAACCAAGCCGGGCGGCGGGCCGTCGAGCGCGCGCAACAGCAGTCCGGCAACTAGAAGACTTGGACGCGCTCGAAGCGATAAGGACGCGCACGATGCGTCCCAAGGTCGGGGTCGAGATGCCCGATCGCTCGGACATCGAGGAGTTGTTGGAGCTTGCCGTTCGGGCGCCGAACCATCACCTGACCGAGCCGTGGAGGTTCTACGTCCTCGCGGGAGCCGAGCGCCAACGGCTGGCCAAAGCTATCGCGCAGTCGGCCGTCGACGGCGGAGCCGAACCCGAAGCCGCCAGGGCGGACGCGACAAAGAAGGTGGAGCGAGCTCCGGTGATCGTGGTTTTCACGCGGGTTCCGTCCTCCAATGAGGAAGCGGTTCAGAGCGAGGACTTCGCCTCCGTGGCCATGGCCATCGAGAACTTCCTCATCGGCGCCCACGCCAAGGGGCTCGGAGCGATGCTCCGTACGGGCCCGGCCGCCTACCGTCCGGCGATCCGGGATGAGCTTTCACTGGGCGACGACGAAGAGGTCGTCGGGTTCGTCTACATGGGATATCCGGAAGGCAACCGGGCGCCGACGCCGCGCCGTCCGGCAGCCGAGCTGACCACTTGGCTCGGCTTGGAGTGACGGAAAGCAGCCGGACGCGGTTAGAATCCCCCGGTTCCCTTGTGGGCTATGACGTGGGAGCACTTCTCCGGGGCTGAAGCAGCTAGTCCCTCGAAAATTGACTAGGAGGATCACCGGTGCCTGAAGCAAGACGCCTGAACATCGACCTTTCGAACTTCGACATCACATCTCTCTGGGTGATCCTCGGACTGTCCGTGGTGGCGCTTTTGTTTGCCGCATACCTGGTTCGCCAGGTGCTCAGCGCGGACCAGGGCACACCGCGTATGCAAGAGATCGCGAAAGCGATCCAGGAAGGCGCTTCCGCTTACCTCGGGCGCCAATTCAGAACGCTGATCGTGTTCGTTGGCGTGCTGACCTTTGTCCTTTTGGGTCTTCCCGCTCCCGACTGGCAGATCCGTATAGCGCGGTCCGTCGCGTTCGTCGTGGGAGCCGGGTTCTCGGCACTTACTGGATACGTCGGTATGTCATTGGCGGTGCGCGCGAACGTCCGAACGGCGGCCGCAGCGCGAACCAGCCGCCGTAAGGCTATGGAGATAGCGTTCCGGTCGGGCGGTGTGGCCGGAATGTTCACGGTGGGCCTCGGCTTGCTCGGCGCCACCGCGATCTTCCTCGGCTACAAGGGCGGTGCGCCGCAGGTTCTCGTCGGCTTCGGATTCGGTGGTGCGTTGCTCGCCATGTTCATGCGAGTCGGTGGCGGGATCTTCACCAAGGCGGCCGACGTCGGCGCCGACCTCGTCGGCAAAATCGAGGCGGGGATCCCCGAGGACGACCCGCGCAACGCCGCGGTTATCGCCGACAACGTCGGCGATAACGTCGGCGACTGTGCGGGTATGGCCGCCGACCTCTTCGAGTCCTACGAAGTAACGCTCGTCGCTGCGATGATCCTCGGCTTCTTCGCCTTCGGCGGAGAAGCCAATCCCCGCGGTGCGGCGCTTGGAGTCATGTTCCCACTCTTTGTAAGGGCGATCGGTGTCATCACTTCGATCGTCGGGATCATGGCGGTCCGTCCTCGTGGCGAGAACGAGGATGGGATGAAGGCCATCAATCGCGGGTTCTTCATCTCGGCGGTCCTGTCCGCCGCCGGTGTTTTCGTGGTGGCGCAGCTTTACATGGACGATCTAAGGGTCGCGTGGGCCGTTGTTTTCGGATTGATTCTCGCTTCGGTGATCCAAGTGCTCACAGAGCACTTCACGTCAACGAAACGCAAGCCCGTAAAGGACATCGCTGCAGCTACGCAAACAGGACCGGCAACAACAATATTGGCCGGCTTCGCCTCGGGGCTTGAATCGACGGTGTACTCCATCCTCGTTATCGGTGGAGCAATAACCGCTGCCTTCCTGCTTGGGAACGGCGACATCGAGTTCGCGCTCTACGCGATCGCGCTCACCGGTATGGGGATGCTCACGACTGTCGGCGTGATCGTATCGATGGACACTTTCGGACCGATCGCCGACAACGCACAGGGTATCGGCCAGATGTCCGGCGGTCTCGGGGCCGAGGGCGACGAGTCGATCGAGCACCTCGACGCTGTCGGCAACACAACGAAGGCAATCACCAAGGGAATGGCCATCGCTACGGCCGTCATCGCGGCGACCTCGCTTTTCGGCACGTTCCGTGACACGGTCGCCGAACTCACGCAGAAGGCCTTCAGCGTCGCGATCGACGACCCGTTGATCTTGGTTGGACTGCTTATCGGGGGTTCGGTGCCGTTCATGTTCTCCTCGTTGACTATCCGAGCCGTCGAGCGCGCCGCGTCTCGCGTGGTGATGGAAGTTAGGCGCCAATTCCGAGACCACCCGGGGATCATGGCGGGGACTGAGAAGCCCGAGTACGGACGCGTCGTCGACATCGTCACCCGCGACTCTTTGCGAGAGCTGGTTACGCCGGGGCTCATGGCCGTTCTGACCCCTGTCGCCGTCGGCTTCGGGCTCGGTGTGGCGCCGCTGGGTGCATTTCTCGGTGGCGTGATCGTGACCGGTCAGCTGCTCGCGGTTCTGCTAAGTAACGCCGGCGGTGCCTGGGACAACGCGAAGAAGCTCATCGAAGAAGGTGCATACGGAGGCAAGGGATCTGAAGCTCACAAGGCCGGAGTCATCGGCGACACCGTGGGCGACCCCTTCAAGGACACGGCAGGCCCTTCATTGAACCCCCTCATCAAGGTCATGAACCTCGTGGCCCTGCTGATCGTGGTCCAGGTCGTCGGTTACGGAGACAACACGACCGTTCGAGCAGTCGTGGGCGGCGCAGCCACGGCCGGGATCGTTCTCGCCATCGCGATCTCCAAGCGAAGGCGCGGAGAAGAGATGACTGCACCGGCTGTCGGTGCGGCGGCGCCGGCTGCTGCGCCACCCCAACCCCGCGAGCCGGTTAGTTAGGCCAGCCGCTCCAGAGCGTCGCCCAGTTCTCGTCGGATTCCGACGACGAATGGCACGTCCAGCTTCGTGTAGCGCCGCGCCTCTGCTTCGCGCAGCCGGCGGATGCAGTCGACGATCTTCGTGAGGTCGTCGGCCTCGAAGGCCAGGATCCATTCCCAGTCGCCGAGCCCGAAAGCACTCGTCGTGTTGGGAAGCACCTCGGGGAACTCGCGTCCCATCTGCCCGTGCTCGCGCAGCAACTTGGAGCGCTCGTCCGACGGCAACAGATACCAATCCTCCGTGCGCACGAAGGGGTACACCGACAAGTAGTGCCGCGGCGACTCACCGCGCAGGAAGGCCGGCAAGTGATCAGGGTTGAACTCGGCCGGACGAACAACACCGAGGAACGTGTGCGTCAGGTCCATACGGCGACCGAGCTGCGTTCGACGAACCTCAGTGAGTAAGTCCTGAACGTCGTCGGCGCTATCGGCCACCCACCAGAACATTAGGTCGGCGTCGGGCCGAAACCCGGTCGACGAGTACACACCGCGCACGCTGACTCGGTCTTTGAAGTCGTTGAAGATCGATGTGAGCTCGTCCGTTTGCGTTGCGAAGAACGGAGCGCCCATCTTGCGAAGCTCGGGCGTGCGCCCGAATACCGGGTAGTACGCATAAACGACGTCGCTTGTCATGGCTCCAGGCTACTCAGCGAAACCGCGGGATGACGTCGCGGCCCATCAGCTCGATGGTCTGCATCACTTGTTCATGGCCGATCTTGTACGGGTTCACCAGGCAGAGGAGAAGGTCGACACCCGCTTCCTCATAGCGCTCGCAAAGTTTCGCGCAGTCGTCCGGCGTGCCCAGAACACATGCTCCGGAGTCGGCGAGGTAATCGAGCGATAGCAGGTCGAGCAGTCCTTGGTCGTCCGTCTTCTTCATGTCGGCTGCATAGGCGTAGTTGCCGAGCTCCTGGGAGCGCTCGGCCATCATTTCGGCGACAGTGCCGATCAATCTCGCGCCGTGCTTCGGGTACCACTCGAAGGATTCGCGCGCCGTCAACCACGCTTCCTCGCGAGTCGGCGCGCACACCGTCATCGTGAACGTGGCGGCCGAGTCGTTGACGAACGCGCCGATCGGTTTCTCGCAGCCCTTAACGGACTCGCGATAGATCTCGATCTTTTTCGCGACTTCTTCCGGCGGCACGCCGACCGCGAACGAGCAGAGCCCGAGCCCCAGCGCGCCCACCTGGCGGTGTCCGTCCTCACTGGACGTCGCTCCGTAAAGAGGCGGGTGCGGCTTCTGCAAAGGCTTGGGGAGCACGCGCCGCTTCGGCATCGACCAGTACTTGCCTTCGAACGAATACTCGTCGTTCGTCCAGCATCCGACGACGTGACCGATGGCTTCCTGCCACATCTCTCTGGTTTCGCGCGGGTCGATGCCGAACCCTTCGAGCTCGGGACGCGTGGAAGATCGTCCCGTTCCGAAATCGACGCGACCGTTGGAGATCAGGTCGAGAACGGCCACCGATTCGGCCGTGCGCACCGGGTGGTTGTACGGCTTGGGCATCAGCCGTACTCCGTAACCCAGCCGGATACGCTCGGTCTTGGCGGCGATCGCCCCGTACAAGATCTCCGGGT
This sequence comes from uncultured Actinomycetes bacterium, assembly GCA_963766295.1. GTDB lineage: Bacteria > Actinomycetota > JAICYB01 > JAICYB01 > JAICYB01 > JBBDRJ01. Next base: position 344,444 of record CAVXYW010000002.1, read on the forward strand.
TCGAGCAGTGCGAATACTCCTCGAGGAAGTGGTGCTCGACGGTCCAGATCGCGTCCCATCCGCACTTCTCGGCGAAGACGGCCTGCTCGATGGTGTTGTGGTAGGCGAGTCGCTCGGAATCGGGCCCCCAGGGCCGGGCGACGGGGATCTCGTAGAAGAGCGAGAAGCGCATGTGTGATTCCCTATCAGGCCCGGACGTCGACAAGCAAAGGGGAGCACGGTTGGGACGGTTCGAAGGACGCAATTTCGTCGTTACCGGCGCGTCGTCCGGGATAGGTCTGGCTACCGCTCATCGTCTGGTCTCCGAAGGCGGTTCCGTCGTCGGGTGCGACGTGCAGGACGCGCCCGATGATGCGTTCACCTTCGTCAGGGCAGATGTTTCGAACGAGGAAGAAGTTGCATCCGTCTTCGCCACCGTCGATGGGCGGCTCGACGGCGTCGTGCACGCGGCCGGTATCGCAGGCGGAGGACCGGTGCATTGGGTCGAACGCTCCGAATGGGATCGCATCATCGGTGTGAATCTCACCGGCACATTCCTGGTCGCGAAGGCAGCGCTTACTCGCATGGTTTCCCAAGAGCTCGCGAACGGACAGCGAGGATCGATCGTGACGCTCGCGAGCGTTGAAGGGCTCGAAGGGACGGCCGGCGGCAGCTCGTACAACGCATCGAAGGGTGGCGTCGTACTGCTCACGAAGAACATCGCCATCGATTACGGGCCCAGCGGGATAAGGGCGAATGCCATCTGCCCCGGTTTCATAGACACTCCGCTCGCGCAAAGCGTCTTCGATATCCCCGGCATGGAGAACGTCGTCAAGGAGCTCACGCGCGAGCACGCGCTGCGCCGCCGTGGCCGTCCCGAGGAAATCGCCGCCGTGGCGGCTTTCCTTCTTTCTGCGGACGCATCGTTCCTCACCGGTCAGGCCATCGCGGTCGACGGCGGTTACACGGCCGGACGAGATCACGGCGTGACGGACTTGATGGGCCTTGGCGGTTGAGCCGACTTAGCGGTTAACTCCCGGCCTGCTGCACGAAGTCGACGCCCCCTACGGTCCGGCGCGGCTGAACCACGACCTCTCGCGTCGGCTCGTCGGTTCGGGTCGCGACGGAAAGCGCCGATCCGGCGTGCACCGACGAACGCACGAGCAGGTACTTACCGTCGCTATCGGTTCGGTCGGTGACAACTACGCGGCCGTCCTGCCGTCCGAAAACCCGTACATCCCGCATTGGCCTTCCGGACTCATCCGTCACCCTTCCGGTGACCACTGCGACGCGATCACGGATTGCTTCCAGCGCTGCGAATCCATCACCGTCGTATTGGTAGCCCATCGTGTGATCACCGGCCGGTAGCTGAGCATCCTGACTCGTCGCCGGAGCAGGAACAAGAGGTTCGACGGCGGTGTCCTCGTTCCATTCGTTCCAACTCGTAACGAAGAGCAACGGTGCGCGGTTGTCGACATTGGGATATCCGATCCGGTCCAGAAGCTCGCCGAGCAGCGACGAGCTCGTCGCTTCACTCTGCCAGCGCCTCGGCAGCACGAAATGATCCTCTCCAAGCCTCGTCCCGCGGTCGTTGTAACCGGGCACGACCGACGGGATCACGGGCACGCGTCCGCTCGTCGCCTTTCGATATCTCTCGTAGAGGTCGTTGACGTCGCGCACAAGTGTTGTCGCGTTCGCATACCCGGCGTGATGTGTGTTCGCGGGGTCATAGACGGTGTACGGCGTGATCGCGTCGAAGAGCGCCGCGCGATGCGGCTGCGGTTGTTCGGTCTTCTCGAATGTTCCGACGATCGGTGCGTTCTCAGGAACAACCTTCCAGTGGATCTCGTCGGCAACGAGGAACACATCGTGTCCTTCGGCCTTGAGGCGCTCACGCGCGCTCCGTATCGCTAGACCGACGTCACCAACCATCGTCCGCGTCAGATAGAGAACGACGACGGGACGGCCGCCGAGCTTTAGATAACCCGGCTTGTTGAAGTACTTCCGCGCCAGATGAACCAAGTCGTTGGCGAGGGTGCGGTTCGCTTCTTCGTCCATCACGGTGACGCCGGACTCGTCGACGAAGTTCAGCGCCCAAGCTTCGTAAAAGATGCAGAAACCGACGTCTCCTCTGTTTCTTGCCGACAGATAGCCCCTGTCGATCACATCGTCGGAGTTTCGGCGCGACGGCCACCAATCGAGAGCGAAGAAGTCGATCCCGTGAGCCGATGCCCACGCGATGTGCTGCTCGGCCACGCGCTGATCGGTGGACGAGTACTTCCCGAGCATCGGTTGCTGCTGCGGTGATAAACGTTCACGAAGGAAACCGTGTGCCCAATTGCTCGGGTACCAGTTGTAGTAGTACGCACCGATCAACGGGATGCGTAAAGTCGCATCGTCGCTCTCGATGAGCGCTGAAGAACAGGCCGCCATAACCAGCCAAGCCGCGGCGAAGACGGCCCCGACCCGCCCCCGAAGACTCACCCGTCAACTATGGCTGGGGCATCGCCTCCATCCGCAGCTGTCAGGCGGGGTTCAGTAGTTGACTCTTGAAGTCACTAGGCTTCATGAGGCCTCATAGCGCATCATGGTCGTATGCGTAGATCCGCTGCGACCCCGGCCGTGTGGCGCCCGGTGATGGGTGTGCTCGCACTGGCTCTGCTCGGGCTGAGCATGACCCCCGGCGCGCTTGCCCAGATCACGGGTGGAGTCGAGGCCGATTCCGTTCAAGACGGTGACAACCGATTCTCGGGCGGTCAGGACAACTCGATCGGCGGCGGCGATGCTTCGGCCGGATCGAACATCGTCGGCTCGGCGGGACGGGGCGAAACGACGATCGATGTACAGAACACTTCAAACGGAGCCGACGCCGAGACGGGCGATCTCGAGCTAACGACTGATCTTTCCAGCGTCCATGTTGGGGAAAAGACGAGCGCGGACCAACCCGAACCCGAAGCTCCTCAAGAAGAGATCGAAAGTCAGGCGATCGGGCCGCTCGGTCCGCTGGGCCCGGGAGAAGCACCGGAAGAGGACTGGTGGGGTACCAACGTCCTGCCGACCGGTGAAACGTCATCCACGGAAGGAGCCGGAGCCGGTCCGGGCGAAGATGTCTCGGCCGCCGCGGCCCCAAGCGAAACCGTCGTGGCCGCAGAGTTCGGCTCGGCCGCGCCCGGGGGTCCGTTGGCGATGGGTGAGGAGAGTGCGGTCTTGGCTGCTGCAGGCGAAGGTGACCCCTTGGGCCAGGTCACCGGTCCACCGGGTCCGACCGGTCCGGCCGGCCCCCTCGACTTGGATGTCGGGGGCGAACAATCCCCGAGTCAGGTTGTGCCCACTCCTCAGGCATCGGCGCCCGCAGTTGCAACGCCTTCACCACAACGCGAGGTTCAGAGCGAAGATGAAGACTCCCTTCCCGTGAATGGTGCGTACATCCAAACGTTTGCAACCATCGCGACTGTGCTCACGGCGATTGGTCTGTTGTTAACGGCGCTGTCGCGGATCGCGCGCCTGCGGCGCCTGGCCGCCGACCTGGTCGCGCCCTAGCAACCGTCTGTCCGTCCACTCTCCTGCCTCGCCGTATGCTGCAAGTGCGGTGACGGAAACGACTGCTCAAGATCAATTCGATCAAGGTATGGAGGCGCTCACCTCCGGCGACCTCGCGACAGCCAAAGGGGCGCTGACGTGGGCCGTCGATATCGGCGGCGTTCCCATGGCCCGGATGTTCCTGGGCGCAATCGCCTTCACTATCGAGGACTTCGGTGAGTGCCAGAGTCAATGGGAACTGGCGTTCAAAGAGTTCAAGGAGGCGGACGATTACGCCCGAGCGGCTCGCGCAGCGAGCGTGCTCGCATCGCTTTACTACGACGTTTACGGAAACGAGTCTGCAAGCAGAGGGTGGCTCGCGCGCGCCGACCGACTGCTCGAACGAGCCGGACGTTGTGTAGAACGCGGGTACTACGAGCTTGCATTGGTTGCGTGCAGCGTCCGGGATACCTCACGTCTCGAGGAGTCGGCTGCAGTAGCACTGGATCTCGCGATCGAGTTCAAGGATCCCGATCTCGAAGCTCGAGCTCTGGCCGACGGCGGGTTGGCACTCATCAATCAGGGGCAACTGGCCAAGGGTTTCGCGCGGATGGACGAAGCGATGGCTGCAGTGAGTTCGGGCGAAGTAAGAGATCCGATCATGGGCGGGATGATCTACTGCTCGCTTCTGACGGCGTGCGAGCGGACGGGTGAGCTGCGTCGTGCCGAAGAGTGGACTCGAGCGGCCACGGAGTACGTCAACAGGAAATTCTCCGGGGCGTTGCCGATCCTTCACGCACACTGCCGCTTGGCATACGGCACCGTGCTCTGTGACGCGGGGCGCTGGTCTGAAGCCGAAGAACAGATCCTCGGGATCGTCGGACCGTCCTCTACGCAGAGTGTGCCCAAGCTCGCGGAGGCCGCGGGATATCTCGCGAACCTTCGGATGATGCAGGGCCGAGTGGACGAAGCTGCGGAGGTGCTCGCGCCGTACGCCGACAGCTTCGAGGTGTGCGAGCCGTTGGCCCGGCTTCACTTCCGTCGTGGCGAGCACGACCTGGCGGCCGCCGTGATCACCAGGGCGCTTCACGAACTCGTCGGTGACAGGCTGCGCGCCGGGAAGCTGCTGGCGTTACTCGTCGACGTCGAGCTGGCGCGCGGAAACCTGGAAGCAGCAGAGACTGCGGCGGAACGGCTTGCCGACTACGCCGGCGATTCCGACAGCTCTGTCCTCCGGGCGGAGTCGCATCTTGCCGACGGACACATCGCCGCGGCCCGCGACAACCACCGCAGTGCCGTCGAAGCCTTCGAATCCGGCCTGAACGCGCTGAGGAATGAAGAGCGGCCGATCCTGGTGGCGACTCTCCGCCTGGGTCTGGCACAGACACTCGTGTCAACCGATGTCGCCCGTGCAACGGACGAAGCCCGCGCTGCGCTTGCCACTTTCGAGCGCGTCGGTGCGCAACGCGACCTAGAGCGTGCGGTCGAGCTTCTAAACCGGCTGGGCTCGTCGGCACCGGTTGCGTGATCGAGCAATACGACCTGGTCGTAGTCGGTTCGGGTCCGGCCGGCGAGAAGGCGGCGGTGCAGGCGGCCTATTTCGGCAAGCGCGTGGCCATCGTCGAACGTCACGACCACTTGGGCGGTGCCGGAGTCACGCACGCGGGCATGATCCCGACGAAAACGCTGCGCGAAGCGGCGCTGTATGTGACCGGTTTCAAGAAGCGCGACATCTACGGAGTCAGCGTTGAGCTAAATCAGCGTGAGATCTACGCGAAGCTTCGTCAGCGTACGAACGAGGTCATAGAGACCATGTCTCGCGCCGTTCGCCAGAATGTAGATCGTCACCGCATCGAGCTGATCCGCGGCACCGGGCGACTGGCCGGCGGAGGCGATCTGATCGTTTCGACCCGGCGCGGTGGAGAACGGAAGCTCAACGGCAGGGCGATCATCATCGCCACCGGCTCGCGTCCGTACCATCCACCGGGGATCCCTTTCGAGGATCCCGACGTTCTCGATGCCGAGGAGGTCCTTGAGATTGCCGACCCGCCGAACGACGTTGTTGTCGTCGGCGGTGGTGCTATCGGCTGCGAACACGCATCGATCTTCACGGCTCTTGGAGCGCACGTCACGCTCGTCGATCGAGGCGACAGGCTTCTTTCTTATGTCGACGCAGAACTTTCCCACATCCTCGCCCGGACATTCAGCGGGATGGGGATGTCGCTCCAATTGGGCACCGGGATCCAAAGAGTCGAGCGTGACGACCGCGGCCTGATCGTCGAGCTAAGCGATGGTCACGAGATCCGTCCGGACAAGCTTCTGGTTGCTTCCGGCCGGAGTGGGAACACGGAATCGCTCGATCTCGTGGCAGCCGGAGTGGAGATGGACGAGCGCGGCCGCATCATCGTTGACGAAAACTTCGTCACGTCCGCGCCGAACATTTATGCGGCCGGCGATGTGATCGGCCCGCCCGCGCTCGCTTCCACTGCGATGGAGCAAGGGCGTGTGGCGGCGTGCCACGCCTTCGGGATCGACTTCAAGGACATGGTCGACCCTTCTCCACCGACGGGTGTTTACTCCATCCCGGAGATCGCTGCCGTCGGACTGACGGAGCAGGACGCATCGGACGAGGGCATCCCTTACCTCGTCGGTCGCGGACGATTCGAAGGAAACTCACGCGCAAACATCGGGGGCGCGACCGACGGCATGATCAAGCTTGTCTTCGCCAAATCCGACCGTCGGATTTTGGGTGTGCACATCCTCGGCGAGAGCGCAACCGAGTCCGTTCACGTGGGCCAGGCCGCGATGAAGCACGGCGACACCATCGACTACTTCATCGATACGACGTTCAACGTCCCGACGTTGTGCGAGGCGTACAAATACGCCGCATACGACGGGCTGCAGCGGTGGCAGGAAAGCGTTTCGGAAGATAGATCCTCGATCGATACGACTTCTTCAGGAGGGTGAAGGCCCAGGCTCTCCGAGTCTGATGACCACACAGCTTTGGGGGAGTGTGGCCGTAAGGGTCGCGGAGCTGTACAAGCCTTGGTCCCTTGCCCGGCGGCGCCGCTCAGCCGAAACGATCCGATAGGTCACGACCGCGAAAACCGCGACGGCGACGAGCGGCACGGACGGACGACGGGCACCCTCGAGTCCGAAAAGTCCGAGGATCCACCAGGTGGTCAGGATCAGCACGAACAGGTAACGACCGTAATGACGCCGCTTCTGCATAACGGCACCAACCCCCTCGCCAATCGCTCCGATCCGATTCGACAGCAACTGCCTGTGGACGCGCAAGGGGAACACCTGTGAATAAGGCTGTGGATTTCGAAATCTGTAAGGTTTCCGTCGTGGCGGCCCCGACCCTCGTTCGATGGATCTTCGTCCTCTCGGTGATTCTGTTTGCGGCGGCGCCCGCTTCCGGCGGCACGTCGACCGAAGGCGACTTCCTGGCCCTTACGTACAACGTGGCCGGGCTCCCACAGGGGATCTCCGGGGGCGATCCGACTACGAACTCCCCGCTGATAAGTCCGCGACTGAACTCCTACGACCTCGTACTGCTGCAAGAGGACTGGGGCGACCCGCTGGGAGCCGTCCCCCTTTTTTTTCACGAGGAGATCGTTGCCGAAGCGAACCATCAGTACCGCTCTGAGCCTGCACCGGCGCCGCTGGGGACGGACCTCCGTCGATTCCCAACCGGCCCGCCGTTGATCGCCGATGGACTCAACCGGCTGTCGCGGTTTCGGTTCGGCGCGATCCAACGCGTCTTGTGGAATACCTGCTACGGCGAGTTCGCCCTCGAAGTGGCCGAGGTCATCTTGGGCGCCGCGGGTTTGAGCGGTCCCATCGATGATGTCGGGCTAGGCGACGTCATCAGCGGGGGAGCTTCCGACTGCGGTGCGCAGAAGGGATTCGCGGTTGCCCGAACCAAGTTCGCCGATGGTGTCGAGGTCGATATCTACAACCTGCACGGCGAGGCCGGCGGCGGCCCGCAGGACGACGAAGCGCGAGCAGCCGGCTACATCCAGCTCGCCGATTACATAAGCAAGAACTCTGCGGGGCGGCCGGTGATCCTCGGCGGTGACACCAACCTGCACACCGAACCCGAACCGGACAACGCCGAGGACCGGCGAGTCTGGGAGAAGTTCCAGGCGGACACGGGGCTTTCGGACGTTTGTCTCGTCGTGGATTGCGGCGAAGACGCCGGTGTCATCGACAAGTTCGCCTTCCGCAATGGCGGAGGGATCGAGATCGTGCCTCTCACTCACAACTTTGAGCGCGAGAGATTCACGCGCGGCGACGGCGAGCCGCTGTCCGATCACGATCCGCTTGCGGTTCGCTTCCGCTGGCGCATCGCGGGATCGATCGAGGGTGCGGATCCGGAGCTGCCCTTCACAGGAGGGCCGGGCGCTTCCCGACTGACCGCTGTCTTGCTTCTTCTGATCGCGACGGTTGGCTTGTGTGCGATGAATCGGTCGTCGTCCGGGCGATATCATTCCTGAAACTGTCTGACTGGGGGTAGCTCGGATGAGGCGTGCTTTCGCTTTGATCTGCTCGATCTTGGTCGGTTTTGGCTGGTTCGTTGTGCTGGGTGGGCCCGCCGACGCGACATTTCCCGGACCCGTTGGGCGTTTGGCGTTTGTGACGGACCGCGACGGCAACCCGAACATCTTCACGATGAACCCGGATGGCTCGAACCCTGCACGGGTAACGACAGATTCCGCTGCCGACACGAATCCGTCATGGGACCGCCGAGGCTGGAACATCTTCTATGAATCGACGCGGTCATCTCTCGATCCCGATATCTACAGCGTTGACGATACCGGCGGGGCCGCCAAGGCCATCGCCGTAAATCCTGGGTCCATCGATCGAAGTCCGGTTAGCGACATCAATGGCGACGCGATCATCTTCGAGACCGATCGTGACGAGGACAGCGAGATCTACACAATGGAGGACAACGGCAAGGACCCGCGGAACCTCACGCTTACTCCCGCCGCCGAAGACGTCGACCCCGCGGTGAGTGCTTCCAACAAGATCGCGTTTGCATCCAACCGTGAAGGCAACTTCGAGATACACACGATGAAGCTCGACGGCTCCGACGTGAAACGGCGCACCGCCGTTCCGACCGACGATGAGTACGACAACCTGCAGCCTGACTGGTCCCCGAACAACAGCAAGATCGCGTTCGTCTCGGATCGTGACGGGAGCTCCGACATCTTCGTCATGAACTCCGATGGGTCCGACGTGCGACGACTTACTGACGACGCGGGTAGTGATCTCAACCCCAGCTGGTCCCCAGATGGGAGTCAGATCGCCTTCGATAGCGACCGCGATGGCAACCGGGAGATCTACGTCATGAACGCGGACGGCTCGAATGAGCGCCGGATAACGAACAATGGCGTAAGCGATTCCGAACCCAGTTGGCAGCGAGTCAACAAGGAACGGCATGCATTCGGTGTCGACGATCGCGAAGTTGATGACGCGAACCCAAGGGTAGGTGCGGGTGGGATCGGTGGCGCTGGTATCGCCGCGACCCAAACCGCGGGTGCAGCGAATGTGGCCGACGAAGCAGAGGACGAGGACGATTCGGACGAACCGCCAACTGTAGTGATGGACGACACCGTGGACGTCGAGGCCACGTCTAGTCGCTCGGAAGCCAAACCCGCCGATCAGACCTTGCTTTCAGTCTTTGCGTTGTTTGCCGCTGTTTTGGCGGCGACGCTGGCGTTCACCCTGCGGCCTCGACGGGGCGGACGGCGGCACTCCGTCACTTAATCTCAGCTGCGGGACGACCGGCTTAGCGGGAGCTGGATTGCGCGCCGGACTTAGTCACCACCGGCAACTTACGGCGTCATCCAGCTCGATAGCTCGAAAAGCGAGAAGCCTCCGCGCTCCGAACGGAAGCGGTTCCGTCAACTCAGGGTCGTCCTCTGCGTAATCGACGTCGCGCTCCACTCCGTCGTGGACGTATCTGAGATGAACGTTCTCGATTCCGGCGTCTTTCCATAGGAGCACCGCTCGTCGCAGCTCGATCCACGGAACACGGACCGGCCTCGGCTCGCCGGCCCAGCGCGTTGGACGCCGTACACCGAAGTGGAGGCGATCCGCATCGGGCAGGCTGATCGAATAGACATCGACGGTGTCGTGCAGCAGATCCGTGATCTCGAGCGATCGAACGGCACTCAAATAATGGTTCGTCTCTCCCTCTTCGGTTCTCAGGTTGCTGAACATCGAGTAGTTGCCAACAGTCTTTACGCCGATATACGGGGTTATGCCGTTCAAGAAGGCGAGTGCCGGTACCAAGAGAAGCCACGCCGGTCTCAGGCTCCACCGCTGGGGCGCCGGCGCGTTACCGCCGCGAGAAAAACTCTCCCGCAACATCGGAACAACCAATGGCAGCATGGCCATGAACCACGTAGCGACTTGCAGCGTGTGCCATCGGAGTCCCATAGGACTCGTCGGCTCCGCGGAGAGGTATGCGGCGATGCTGACACCACCGAGGGCTACCCATCCGGCCATAGCCCATCGACGATTGCGCTCGGGTCGGGCGATCCGCATCGCCGCTTCGGGCGCGAGGATCAGGATGTACAGCGCAAAGACAAAGGTCGAGAAGTCATAGAACTGCGCAACCGCAAGCATCGAATGAAAGACAACGCCGATCAACACGCCCCATCGGCGAAGACGCGGAACGGCCAAACAGACAAGGATCACGCCCTCGCCCAGAACCGTTAGCAGTGCAGCTATGGCCACGAAACTCTGAGGGACGCCGCCGGAGCCGAGTCCCTGCAAAAGGAGCAAGTTGGAAGCCAACGCGCCCGCGCACGAGACTTCCGAGTCGAAGAAGCTCGTGTTGAGCTTGTGGAAGACGCCGAAGAAGTAAACGACGAGAAGAACCAGCAGCGCGGGCGTCCGGACGACATCGAACCATCGCTCGCTGAACGTTGCGCCGCCGCGCGAGGTTCGGTCCTTCCTTCTCGACCGCCAGACTGCGACGGCGCTTGCCGCGAACGCGAGGTTGATGAGTCCGCCGAGGACGAGGTGATTCGATGCCGCCGGAAGGTGAACGAATACCGCCCAACTGCTGACCGCAAGGAACAGCACGAAGGCTGCGAGGGAGCCGGGAACGATCAAGCACACGATCGCCGCCGCGATCAGGGGCAACCCATCGAACGGCCGCTGTTCGAAGTAGTGGACCGTGAAGGCCATCACCCAGACGGTGACGAACCACCGGACCTGGGTCCTACTTGCTTCGTCCGGTCTTGTGATCTGGCTGATCCTTTCAGATCTCAACTTCCGATGAGACTCTCAAGCTTTGCTGGCGAGCCCTCTAAATGAAAAATCGCCCCTCGATGACTCGAAGGGCGATCGACCTGCTGAGTTCTTAGTAGCGGGGGCAGGATTTGAACCTGCGACCTCTGGGTTATGAGCCCAGCGAGCTACCTGACTGCTCCACCCCGCGTCGCGACGATGAGTATAGCCATCCCGGGACCTCTATAAGGAGGCGTTCACAAGCGCACGTTCGCCAGTGCACGCAATGCTCGCAATATCTAGCAACTGCGGATAGTGTCCGGTTCGTGCCCATGCCCCTCCTAGGGGCAAGAGCGGATCCCAGCCAGGAAAGGTGATCCACTCGGGCGCCCGGAGGGCCCATCTCGCCCCCGGACGAGGCGCCGAGCCTCCCACGCATGCACGAACACTTCTGCACGCGTGCGGCCAGGCGCCACAACCAAAGGAGTACCCATGCCCACGGTCGAGAAGCGACCGCGGACGAGGGGGAGCTGGAAAGTAAGTGCAGTGCTGGGGATAGCCGCCGCTATAACGGCGCCGACGGTTGCAGCGTCATCATTGCTTGCGCCGTCGATCGTGAAGGCGGTCGCCGACCCTGGCCATGCAGCTGTCGTAAAGAAGACGAAGAAGGCGGACGAAGAGATGTCGATCACGGAGATGATCAAAGCCGTCTTCGGGAGCCGGTCCGGCGAAGCGTTGCGCGTCGCGCGCTGCGAGTCGCGCTATGACCCCAACGCGCGCAACGGTTCCTACGTCGGTGTGTTCCAGATCCACCACCGCAATCATGCGTGGCGCATAGAAAAGGTCGGCGGCAAGGACCTGTACGACCCGCTGACCAATGTGCGAGTTGCACACTCGTTGATGAAAGACAAGGGCTGGGGACCCTGGACGTGTGGGCCCGGTGGTTCGTCCGGTTCGGGTTCGCTATCGAGCTCCGGAACCAAACGGTCACGGCGTTACGCGCCGGCCCCCGCCGTCGATGTCTTTCCGAGCTTTACCTACAACGGCTCATCTCGCGCACCCGCGCCGGCGTCACCTCGTCGCCCGGGCGTGGCAACATAGCGACCGACATGCCGGAAGCCAGCCTTCATATCGATGCGCCGCCCGAACGCATTTGGCGTCTCATTTCGGACGTTACGCGCATGGGCGAGTGGTCGCCGGTTTGCTATCGATGCGAGTGGCTGGAAGGCAGCTCGGCGCCGGAGGTCGGCGCGAAGTTCAAGGGCTACAACAAGCAGGGGCCCTTGCAGTGGTGGACGACCTGCGAGATCACCGAGTCCGATCCCGGCCGCGTATTCGAGTTCCGGACGGTCGACGGACTGTTCTCGCTGGGCCATCGCAACAAGGAGATGACGCGGTGGCGATACGAGTTCACACCCGACGGCATCGGCACAACTGTGAGTGAGACGAGCAAGGTCGTGTCTTTGCCCCCTCTCCTAAAGCTCATCGCTCCGATCCTCCGTAGGCAAGAGGGCCAACGTGAGGATGGGATGCGCGAGACGCTGGAACGCCTGCGCGCTGCGGCGGAAGGCGAGCCGTCCACTGACTAGCGTCTGACTTACTTAGTCAGCATTTCTACGCGTTCCACTAAGGCGGAAAGAGTCGGTCCCGCATCGCCGTGGATCACTGCGTCGGCGGTGTCGTCCTGTTCGGTCGTTTCGCGATTAACGATCACGAGCTTGGCTCCCACCTGTCGAGCCATCTGAGGGAACGACGCGGCGGGGTAGACGACCAGTGAGGATCCGACGACGAGGAAGAAGTCGGCCTCCAGGGACCAGCGCTGCGCCTCCTCGACAACGTCGGGGGGAAGCTGCTGGCCGAACGAGATCGTCGTCGACTTGAGGATCCCGCCGCAGGATGTGCAGGACGGATCCTCTTCACCTGATCGCACACGGTCCAGGATCTCCGTATTGGGCCAAGACTGGCCGCAGGACAGACAGCCGATGCGCGTTGCGTTGCCGTGCAGCTCGAGCACCTTGCGCATTGCCGGCCCGTGCGTGCAGGCCGTCGATGTTCTGAGTGATCACACCGCGGATCGCGCCGAGGTCCTCCAGCTTGGCCAGTGCGATATGGCCGGCGTTGGGCTGAACGTCGGTTCGCATGAACGAGCTGCCCTCCGTGGCCATGCGCCACCGCTCTTTCCGGTGCTCGGGATCGCGGACGTAGTTTTGGATCGTGAACTTGGCGGCGTCGTTGCGCTCCCAGAACCCGCCTGGCCCTCGGAAGTCGGGGATCCCCGATTCGGTGGAGATTCCGGCGCCTGTGAAGGCCACGCCGCGCTTAGCTCCCGCGGCCCATTCAGCGATACGTTCGACCAGTCCCATCTCAGCGCTTGGCACCACGACTGCCGAGGGTACTCTGCGCCGTACGTAGGTGGTCTGCAGGCTTGTGAATCGATTCACTCTCCTATAGCCAACGCCGGTAGTATTTAGGGAATAAGGTCCCTCCAGCCCGGGGTAATCCTGGTGAGGGGTCTCTTCCAAAGGAGCCAAATTGGCGCAGCGTCTAGACATGGATCCCCAGGGCACGTACGAAGAGCGCTGGGGCTGGCGCACGCCCGAGAAGTACGTCTTCGAGCCCAAGAAGGGCCTGTCCAGAGAGGTCGTCGAAGAGATCTCGTGGATGAAGTCAGAGCCCGAGTGGATGCGGAAGTTCCGCCTCAAGGCCTTCGACCGCTGGGAGCGCCGTCCCGTGCCGAACTGGGGCGCCGACCTGTCCGGCATCGACTTCAACGACATCTACTACTTCCTTCGCGCCTCCGAGAAGTCGGAACGATACTGGGACGACGTCCCCGAGGACATCAAGAACACCTTCGACCGCCTGGGCATCCCGGAGGCCGAGCAGAAGTACCTCGGCGGGGTCTCCGCGCAGTTCGAGTCGGAGTCGGTCTACCACTCGGTCAAGGAGTCGATCTCCAAGCTGGGCGTCCTGTTCACCGACATGGACACCGCGGTGCGCGAGCACCCGGAGATCGTCCAGAAGTACATCTCGACGATCATCCCGATCAACGACAACAAGCTCGCTGCTCTGAACTCGGCGGTGTGGTCGGGCGGATCGTTCATCTACGTGCCGCCGGGCGTGAAGGTCGACATCCCGCTGCAGGCCTACTTCCGCATCAACGCGGAGAACGCCGGACAGTTCGAGCGCACGCTGATCATCGCCGACGAGGGCAGCTACGTTCACTACATCGAAGGCTGCACGGCGCCGACGTACTCCGGAAACTCGCTGCACTCGGCCGTCGTCGAGCTCATCGCGCACCCGAACGCGCGGCTGACGTACACGACGATCCAGAACTGGTCGTCCAACGTCTACAACCTCGTCACCAAGCGCGCTGTCGCCGAGGAGAACGCGGTCGTCGAGTGGGTCGACGGCAACATCGGCTCGAAGGTCACGATGAAGTACCCGGCCGTCGTCCTCAAGGGACGCAAGGCTCACGGCGAGACGCTCTCGCTCGCGTTCGCCGGCAAGGGCCAGCACCAGGACACCGGCTCGAAGATGACTCACGTAGCTCCGGAGACGACCTCGCGCATCATCTCGAAGTCGATCTCCAAGGACGGCGGCCGCACGTCTTATCGCGGCGGCGTGTGGATGCACCCCGAAGCGAAGGGGTCGAAGTCCAACGTCGTGTGCGACGCGCTGCTCATCGACGAGGCGTCGCGGTCGGACACTTACCCCTATATGGACATCAAGGCCGAGGACATCGAGATGGGCCACGAGGCAACGGTCGCCCGATCGGCGACGAGCAGCTCTTCTACCTGCGCAGCCGCGGGATCCCGGAGGCCGAGGCCGCCGCGATGATCGTCCGCGGTTTCATCGAGCCCATCACCAAGCAGCTCCCGATGGAGTATGCGGTCGAGCTCAACCGTCTGATCGAGCTCGAGATGGAAGGCTCGGTCGGCTAAGCCGCCGGGAAGATGAGCACCGTCACCTCGTTGGACGAAACGGTCGACTTCGCTCGTCCAGATCGTCGCCGGGCTGGCTCGCCGATCTTCGCAAGAAGGCGCAGCCGAGCGGCTACGCCGTCGATCCCGTATCCACAGGGACGCGAGGAGCACTGGCGCTTCACCGACGTCGCGTCGATCAGACCGGAGAACTTCCGCCTGCTCCGAGCAAGCCTCGGTCGCCCTCTGAGGCCCCGGATGAAGCCAAGGCTGCCGGCGTCATCTACTGCGATCTCGAGACAGCCGTCACCCGAACACGCAGATCTGCTGCGCCCGCGGCTCGGCTCCCTGGTCGGGGCGACCGATCCGTTCACTGCTCTTTCGCTGGCCGCACACCGCGGCGGAACGTTCCTTTATGTTCCGGCCAGGACGTAGAGATCGAGGCACCCTTCCACGCCGCCCATACGATCGGAGATGAAGCCGCTGGCGGGGCGATCCTGCCGCGGACCGTGATCATCGTCGAGGACAACGCGAAGGTCGTCTTCAACGACGTCTACTCGAGCGGCCCGATGACGTGAGTCGACACTCGCCGCGCCTGTTGTCGAGATGTTCATCGGCAAGGGTGCGAACGTCGGCTGGGTCACCTATCAGGACTGGGGGTCCGGGCGTGCGGCACGTCGCGAACGTGCGGGCGCACACTCGACCGCGACGCACTGCTCAACACGCTCGTCGTGACGCTCGGCGGCGACTTCTCTCGTACGTGGAAGGAATGCACCCTGGCCGGCGAGGGCGCGAACAGCTTCATGTACGGCCTGTACTTCGCTCACGGCGACCAGAAGTTCGAGCATTGGACGCTTCAGGACCACGCATCGCCGCATGCGACGTCGGACCTGCTCTACAAGGGTGCGCTGAACGACACTTCGCAGGCGCTGTACTACGGAACGATCCGGATCCGTAAGGACGCCTTCCGCTCCGACGCCTATCAGGCCAACCGCAACCTCGTGCTCTCGCCGAAGGCCCGCGCACTTCCCAACCCGCAGCTGGAGATCGAGAACAACGATGTCCGGTGCACGCACGGAGCAACGGTTGGGCAGATCGACGACGAGCATCTCTTCTACCTTCAGTCGCGCGGTATACCTCTTGAGGAGGCGAGGCGCCTGATCGTGTTCGGGTTCTTCAACCAGGTGCTCGACCAGGTTGCCTGGTCCGGGATGCAGGACCGCCTCGCCGATGCGATAAGAAACAAGATGGAGGCTCCAGGGTGAGCAAGTTCGTCAAGGTCGCCAAGCTCGACGACATCCCGACCGGCGAAGCACTTCAGGTGGAAGCCGAGGGGCAAAAGATGGCCCTGGTGCGCGTCGACGGCGAGGTCTACTGCGTCGCACGACATCTGCACGCACGAGCACGCCTACCTTTCAGAAGGTTTCTGCGAGGGCTACGAGATCGAGTGTCCGCTGCACGGATCGATCTTCGATGTGCGCACGGGCGAAGTGAAGTCGCTTCCGGCTACCGAGGACCTCAAGACCTATTCGGTCAAGATCACCGACGCCGAAGTCCAGATCGAAGTGGAGGGCTAGTAATGGCAGAAGCGGTACTGAAGATCACCGACCTCCACGTATCCGTCGAGGACAAACCGATCCTTCGTGGTGTCGACCTGGAGATCCCCAAGGGCCAGGTGCACGCGATCATGGGCCCCAACGGCTCCGGTAAGTCGACGCTCGCTCAGGTGCTGCTTGGGAATCCCGCCTATCAAGTGACGCAAGGCTCGATCGTTTTCAAGGGCACGGACATGACGGAGCTCGCTCCAGACGAGCGCGCGCGACTCGGAATGTTCCTCGCCTTCCAGTACCCGGTCGAGGTTCCCGGCGTCTCGGTCTCGAACTTCCTGCGTACGGCGATGAACGCCCTCCGTGGCGAGGATGTTCCCATTCGCGAATTCATGGGGAAGCTTCGCGAAGAGCTCGGGCTGATCGGCCTCGATCCTGCATTCGCCTCACGAAACCTTAACGAGGGTTTCTCCGGCGGTGAGAAGAAGCGCGCGGAGATCTTGCAGCTCACTTTGCTGGCGCCGGAGCTCGCTGTGTTGGACGAAACCGACTCCGGTCTGGACATCGACGGCGTGCGCGTGGTGGCCGAAGCGGTCAACCGACTTCGAGGCCCCGACATCAGCGTTCGCTGTGATCACTCACTACACGCGCATCCTGAACTTCGTCTCCCCCGACGTCGTACACATCCTGCTCGGTGGACGCGTCGTACGCTCGGGAGGAAGAGAGCTTGCCGACCACCTCGAGGAAGTCGGGTACGAAGAATTGCGCAAGGAATTCGGTATCGCTACCGATGAGGCTGTTGTCGAGGAGGCGCACAAGGAGTGACGCTCGACGTCGAGCGCGTCCGTAAGGACTTCCCGGTCCTCGATCGGGAAGTACATGGCAAGCCTCTGGTCTATCTCGACAGCGCTGCCACTTCGCAGAAGCCGCAGCTGTGTCATCGACGCCATTAGCGATTACTACGAGCACCACAACGCTGCCGTCCATCGCTCTGTTCACACACTGGGAGAGGAGGCAACGGCCGCATACGAAGAGGCGCGATCCAAGGTTGCGCGCTTCGTCAACGCTCCCGATCCGCGCGGTGTCGTCTTCACGCGCGGGACGACCGGAGTCGACGAACCTCGTCGCTTATTCGTGGGTGCGAAGGAAGCTTGGCCCAGGAGACGAGATCCTTTCCACAGTTATGGAGCATCACTCGAACATCGTTCCCTGGCAGATGGCCGCGAAGGACAGCGGCGCGACACTTCGCTACCTGCCGGTGACCGACGACGGCGAGCTCGATGTATCCGAGCTCGATTCCTACATCAATGACAGGACGAAGCTCGTTTGCGTAGCCGGTATGTCTAACGTTCTCGGAACGATCAACGACCTCGAGCCGATCGTGAAGGCGGCATATTCGGTCGGTGCGCTTGTGTTGGTCGACGGTGCGCAGCTCGTTCCGCACGTGACTACCGACTTCCAAGCGATCGGCTGCGACTTCCTCGCGTTTTCATCGCACAAGATGC
This sequence comes from uncultured Actinomycetes bacterium, assembly GCA_963766295.1. Classification (GTDB taxonomy): domain Bacteria; phylum Actinomycetota; class JAICYB01; order JAICYB01; family JAICYB01; genus JBBDRJ01. The sequence continues at coordinate 362,162 of CAVXYW010000002.1, forward strand.
TCGGCCCCCTAGGGATAGGAGTGTCTGGTTGCGCGTCCCGAACTGCTCGAGGAGATGGACCCGTTCATGGGCGGCGGCGAGATGATCCGCGACGTGACGCTAGAGGGAGCCGACGTGGAACGACCTGCCCTACAAGTTCGAGGGCGGGACGATGATGGTCGCCGAAGCCATCGGCTTCGGCGCCGCGATCGACTACCTGAACGACCTTGGCATGGACAACGTCCGAGAACACGAGATCCAGCTGACGCGAGTACGGACTGAAGGCGCTGGACGACATCGGGGGCGTCAAGGTCTACGGGCCGAGGGATTCGAGCAAACGGGGAGCGAACTTCTCCTTCAACATCTTCGAGTCCGACGGCGAGCTGATCCACCCCCACGACGTGGGGACCCTGCTCGACGGCGAGGGCGTGGCGATCCGCGCCGGCCACCACTGCGCCAAACCGCTGATGGCCCGCTACGACGTTCCGGCGACCTGAACCGGGCCAGCTGCTACGTCTACAACAATGAGGCCGACATCGACCGGTTGGTGGAAGCGGTCGACAAGGCTCGTGTGTTCTTCTCTAGGAGTTAAATCATGTCCGTCGACGACCTGTACCGCGAGATCATCCTCGACCACTACCGCAGCCCGCGGAACAAGCGGCGCGGGGTAGAGGGTGCGATCGCCGTTAAGCACGACAATCCGCTGTGCGGCGACGAGCTGCACCTGGCCGTGGACATCCAGGGCGGGTCGCTGTCGGACGTCGCATTCGACGGCAAGGGATGTTCGATCTCGCAGGCCTCGGCTTCGATGATGACGGAGGCCGTCGACGGCAAGAGCGTCAAGGACGCACTCGAACTCACCGAGACGATCCGCCTGATGATGCACGGCGAGCACCCCGGGCGAAGATCTCGGCGACCTTATGGCTTTAGAAGGTGTGGCGAAGTTTCCCGTCCGTGTGAAATGCGCACTACTAGCGTGGATGGCACTGAAGGACGCGCTTACAAGAGGAGATGGCAAGAACGGTGGCTGAGACCGCAACGATCAACGAAGAAGAGGTCTGGGAGGCGCTGAAGGTCGTTACCGATCCCGAGATCGGTATCGACGTCGTCAACCTTGGCCTGATCTACGGAGTCGACATCGAGGACTCGAAGGTGAAAGTTCGTATGACGCTGACCTCGATGGGTTGCCCGGCCACCGGATTGATCGAGTTCCAAGCCGTAGAGGCCGTGAAGACCGTCGAAGGCGTCGACGACTGCGTCGTCGAGTTCGGCTTCGACCCGCCGTGGAGCCCCGGACCGTATGACCGAAGAGGGCCGGGACATGCTCCAGGCGATGGGTTACTAAGCCCAATACACGAGCGGTTCTGCGTCGTGAGGAATAAGCGGCAGTGTGCGGCGCTCTAGTATCGGTCTAACGCCTTGAACTGGATAGGCACCGTTAACGGGGCTAGCCTGTCGCTGCTCCTCCGACGAGCGCGAAGGGACACATCCGAATGATGTGGCTGGTTCGTGTCCGCGAGTGGATCCGCTCAGGACTATTGGCCATCCCCAGCATGTGTGTGCTCGTGAGTGTCGGCATTGCAGTAATGACGCTCGCGTTGGATCGGTCAATCGCGCAGGACCAGGCCGCATGGTATTTGTTCAGCGGCTCGGCTGATGGTGCGCGCGCGCTCCTGTCGACGACCTCTGCGGCCATGCTCACCTTCATGGCGCTGGTGTTCTCGATCACGATCGTCGCGCTGCAGCTGGCGAGCGGACAATTCTCACCGCGTGTCCAGCGCGCCTTCCTCCGCGACACGTTGAGCAAGCTCACGCTAGGCGTCTTCATCGGAACCTTCACCTATTCGGTGCTCGTGCTGCGCGTCGTTCGGGCCGAGACTGGAGACGCGCCGGCGTTCGTCCCACGGCTGGCGACCATGGGTGCCGTCGTCTTCGTGCTGTTGAGCGTGGGTTTCTTCGTCCGTTACATCGACCACATCGCAAGGTCGATCAGGGCCGTGTCGGTGATCCGGCGGGTGGCATCAGAGACCACCGACGTCATCGGAAACCTCTACCCGGAAACGATCGGTGAAGAGCTGGAGGATCGACCGCTTTGGACCGAACCGACCGAGGCCACCGATGTCCACACCGAGACGAGCGGGATCGTCGTCGGGATAGACGGCGACGTGTTGCTGAGAATCGCTTCCGAGCACGACCTTTCGATCAGGATCGTTCCGCTCGTAGGTGACTTCGTGGCCACCGGCAGTGTCGTCGCCCGCTTGTCGGGAGGCCAGGCGGATCGGATCGTGGTAGAGGTGCGTCGCGCGTTCAGCGTCGGACCCGAGCGCAGCATGCGCCAGGACGTCGCCTTCGGTCTGCGTCAGCTTGTGGATATCGCTGACCGCGCCTTGTCGCCCGGCATCAACGACCCGACGACCGCGGTGCAGGTACTGGACGCTCTCGAGGACATCTTGCGAAGGCTGATCGTGCGTCGCTTCCCAAGCGAAGTGAGAGCCGGAAGTGACGGCAGGCCGCGTGTTTACGCGCCTGCACCGGAGTGGTCCCAGCTGCTCGGCCTGTCGCTGGACGAGATACGGATCAGCGGTTCGGGGTCGCTGCAGGTAGCTAGACGTATGAGAGCCCTTCTCGACGGATTGGACGAGATCGCTCCGCGATCGCGCAAGGACGCCGTGCGCGTCCAACTCGAGAGGCTGCAAGAAAGCATCGCCGCTGGGTTCGATCACGAGCGTGATCGTGCGCAGGCGGCTGCTCCCAGTCGTCAGGGTCAGATCTGAGGCAACCAGCAGTCCCAGCTCCGGTCGAGGCGCCTCGTTCGGCAGCCGATCAATTGAGATCTCACGGTGCCGAGATGACAGCATGAGGCCGTGACCCTCGCACCATCTAACGACGCATTCGGCGAAGCGCTGCTCGCGCATCTGGAGGGTCGGACCGATGGACGCGAACTACTGCTCGAGGTCAAGGATGGACCGACGATCCCTGCGATGCGTCCGTCGGCGTTCTTCCTCGAACCCGAGCATTGGCAGCACTGGGAACGCGATCTCCTCGTGAACGTCCAGGGACCAGTGCTAGACCTCGGTTGCGGGGCCGGTCGTCATGCGATCCATCTCCAGGAGCGCGGGGTCGATGTCACCGGTATCGATGTGTCCCCCGGAGCGGTCGAGGTGTGCCGGCGGCGTGGCCTGCGCGACGTGCGACTCCATGACCTTCGCATGCCGCCGGACGACAAGAGCTGGCAGACCGTTCTCATGTTGTGCGGCAACTTCGGACTCGCGGGTGGATGGGACGAAACGCGCGATCTCCTGGCGCGCCTGCACCTGGTTTGCGGAACGGACGCGATCCTTGTCGCCGATGCGGCCGATGGACCGCTGGTTCGTCTCCGCCTGCGTTTCGGTGATGTGGCGACTCCGTGGTGGGATCTGCTGAACCTGCCGCCGCCGGACGTCGCGCCGCTCATCGAAGGCACCGGCTGGATGCTCGAGGAGCACGTCGTCGACGGCAGCGCGCACGCGATGCGCCTTAGGCGCGTTTAGAACCGTCGAACCAGGGTGCCGGCCGTCAGCGTTGTTAGACGATTCCCGCGACCTTGTCGAGACGCTGCAGGAGCCGGTGTGCGGCAAGCTCGACGGGGGTTGTGCTGCCACTCAGACGCGCGGTAGCTGCACGCGATCGGGTATACAACCGAAGGGGCTCAATGTCGGACGACTACGAGCGCTACGTCCTCCTCGAAGCCCTTGAGTTCGTGCTTCCCGGCATCCTCGTACGTGAAGCCGTCGACCGACTCGCGAAACGACGCCGGCGCGAGGACGGTTCCCGGTGGCGCCTGCTTCACGATGCGCGCGGCCAGATTCACGACCGTCCCGTAATAGTCGCCCTCGCGAAGGACGACTTCGCCTGCGGCGATGCCGACCCGGACCTCCGGGAGGAGTTCGTCGCCGGCGAAGCGCTCCGCCAGGCTCAGCCCGATCGAGCAGCCGACGGCCCCGTCCGGAGCGACGAACATGACCTCGTCGCCGATCAGCTTCACTACGCTCCCGCCATTCTCGACGACGATGTCCGATGCGGTATTGCCGAACGCACCGATCGCCGTGTCTAGATCAGGTGGCGCGATGTCGCGAGAGAACGTCGTATAGCCGACCAGATCGCAGAACCCGATCGCCCGGTTGAGCGTGTCGATGCCGGACCATTTCGCGAACTCCATGTTCGGACGAGCCCGCGCCTCGATGTGCCGCCTTATGAGGATGTCGATGGTTCGGACTACGACGGGGAGCAGCGATATCGTCGACTCGTTCCAGCGGGCGATGTCGACCTCCGATACAGGGTTCTCCGCATTCTGTGCAGCAAGCGAGACCGAGAACTGCGAGACGGAGGCTTCAGCGATGCGTGCGCTAGACGCGCCGATAACGCGCACCATCTGCAGGATCATCTCCTCGCCAAAGATCTGGGCTCCGGCCCCGAACGCGCCGAGGACCTCGATGTCTTCATCGGTGAGTGTGCGTGCCCCTTCTTCGGGGACGACGAGGCCGCACGCACGGTAGATGCGTGTCGCGAGGTCCACGTCGATGCTCGCGCGCCGCGCCGCCTCCCCAAGATCGACCGACTCGCCCGGACGCAGCATCTGTTTTACGGCGGCGAAGCTCGGGCCGAATTCGACCATGGCTTCGACCGAAACTCCACGATCGATCGCTTGGCGGATGAACGCGAGCAACTCCGCGGCTCCCGTTGCAGACGGATCGTAGATTCCGTGTGCGATAAGTTCGGCTTCGCTTGGCTGTTCCACCATCAGAGATCCGTTCTGACTAGTTTTCTTCTGGTTCGTAGGAAACCGCCTCGAGCATGAAGCCGTGCGGATCCAGCCAGAAAGTCGCATAGAAGTGCTCGCCGTATTCGGGGAAGACGCGCGGGTCGTGAACGATCTCGGCACCCTTTGCCCTTGCCCACTCGTGTGCCTCTCGGACGATCGCTCGGCTCGCGACGAAGAAGGAGAGGTGCTGGAGGCCGGTGCGATGGCGCGAGTAGGTGTCCGGCTCAAGCGCTTGGTAGAAGAACACCTGCGTGCCTTTCGCGCCGTCGGGCCCGTAATTGAACTCGCCGGAAGCCGTCGTTGGGAACCACTGGCGGAGTCCGAGGACGGGCATCAGTTCGTCGTAGTACTGCTTGGCGGCGGCTAAATCCGGAACGCCGACCCCGATGTGGTCGATGAATGCCGTTCGCGTCATGGATCGATCCTCCGATGCTCTTTCAGCGTCCATAGCCTTCGCGGTAACGACCGCGAGATTGATGAGGAAGATTCCGGCAGAGCACAGGCGATCTCTTCGGCTGTTGAGGCCAGCTCGGGCACGAAGATCGAACGAAGATGCTCCCCGGCCGTTGCATAGCTCTGGTCCAAGAGCCGCTGAAGGTCCGAAAGGTCCTCCTCGATTTCGTGCATCGGCCGAATCTAATTGGGTGGTTCCGAGAATGACTGATTCCGCAGGTCACGGATGACGACTTGACACCCAAATTCACTTGTGCCGAAGTCTATGGGTGAGGAGCGAAATCGAATTAGAGTTCTACGCGACGCCCGGTCCGATGACCGATCTGTCGCGAATCTCGAGCGATGTCGTCGAGGGTCTTCCCGAAACGCCGGCCGATCTCGCGAGCGTTGTACGCGGGTGTCTGAACACCGGCCTTCCAGTGGAGGGCCGAAACGATGCTCAGATCCGTCCCGCAGCGGCGATGGTGGAACGGATTTGTGAGCTCGATCCAGCACCCCTAGGCCAGACTCGGTCGAACGACAAGAGATTCGTCGGTAACTGCCGGCACTACGCGACGCTCACGTGCGCGCTGCTCAGATACAAAGGTGTTCCTTCGCGCGTTCGCGCAGGCTTCGCCGGTTACTTCGAGCCCGATACTTGGGTAGACCACTGGATAATCGAGTACTGGCGACCTGCTGAGGAGCGCTGGGTCCGCCTCGATCCGCAATACGGCGACGAATTCTTTCAGGCATATGACCCGGAAGCGACGTCGGAGTCGGCGACTCAAAGCAAGTTCTTGTCGGGCGGGGAGACGTGGCTGAAATGCCGGCGGGGAGAGCTTGATCCGAACCGCTGCAAGATGGGCGGCGTCAATTGGGGAATCGGCGAGGTTCGGGGGAGCGTCCTGTACGACTTCGCCGCCCTCAATCAGGACGAGATGCTTCCCTGGGACGTCTGGGGTCAGATGGAGGCTGCGTACCGAAGCGAAACGGATGCCGCTTACGACGAGTTGCTCGACTCGATCAGTGATGTGATGAGTGGCGGCGACTTCGTGGCGCTCCGCGGCGCTTACGAAAGCGGCGACCTAAAGGTCCCGGCGTCACTTCTTCCCGCCTGATCGGTCGCGCTAGATCGCGTTGTTCGGTTCCGGCGCGGGACGCTTGCTCCGGAACAGCTCGATGTAGCCGTCGATGACGCGGGTCGAGGGCTCCTCGCACTCGACGAACCGCGCCCACGACGTCAACACGATGTGAGTGTCGCCATCGAGGGCTGGATACGGCGCCAGGATGACCTTCGACTCGTTCCGGTATTTCCGCTCCAAGTCCTCGAGCTCGTCGCCCTCGAGTCCGTCGTGCCAGATGATGACCCCGCCGTGCTCCAGTGAGTGGACGGCCTTGAAGACCGAATTCTCGGCCGCGGCCTCCTCCGGAAAAGCTTCGTCGTAGACACCGGCGTGAACCGTTCCGCTGCCGTCGTGTGCGCCGTGCGTCGGGGGTGAGTGGTCGTATTCGATGCCGGCCACATTCTGCGGGTGGTCGTTCCCGCCGCTGTCGCTGGTCGTCTGGAGCGAGCCGCAGCCGTTTGCCGTGGCCACCGAATTGAAGGCCCGGACCTCGCGTCCGTTGACGATGCTCCGGGCCACGAAGGCCCCGACGATGACGACTACTACCAGCGCGATCCACAAATAGGTCTTGAGGCGGCCGCGTTGGCGGCGGCGTTTGGCCTGCTTGGCCGGGGGACGGGTTCGCGGACTCGCACCACCGGGGGGTGACTGCTGCTGCACGTGCTCGGCGGCGTGGGGCGGCTCGGCCCCCGTGGGGCGGGCCGGCGGTGCCTCCGGGCCCCCGAACGTCTGAGGGCGCTGGACGGCTTCTGGGGCCGAGTGCACGGGTGGGGCTACCGGATTACGGTGCCGCTTGCGCTTCTTCTTGGCCATCGCCTCGATCGCTTGTTAGAAGAGGTCGGTTTCAGGGAGCCCTCAGGATACTGGTCGGGAGATGTCACACCTGACCGGCCGTCCACTGGGGTTCTTGCTCGCCGGACTATCGGCGTTGCTTCTGTTCACCGCCGGTGAGCCCATCGGCTTTGGCCTGGTCGCGTGGGTGGCGTTGGTGCCGCTGGCCGTCGCCGTCTTCCGCGAGAAGTCCGCGGGATGGACGGCCCTGTTCGGTCTCTTCTTCGGCCTCGTTTATTTCGGCGTCCACCTTTCGTGGATCTTCCTGTTCGGGTGGATGGCATACAGCGCCTTGACTTTGTTCATGACGCTGTACGTAACCGTCGGTGTGTTCGTCGGGTCCGTTGCCGCTCGGTTGGCATCGACGGGACGGATCCTCGCGCCGCTGGTTTTCGCCGGCGCATGGACGGGAGCCGAGCTGCTACGGGACCGCTGGCCCTTCGGCGGATACCCGTGGGGTGCCGTTGGAACGACGCAGGGAAGCGTGCCCGGTGTGCGCTGGCTGGCCGGCGTGGTCGGTGTGTACGGGTTGTCCTTCCTCGTCGTTCTTTTCTCGGCGCTCATCGCCTGGGCCGTCGTCCATAAGACGTTCGCCTGGACGGGCGTCATCTACGCCACCTTCGTCGTCGCAGTATTCATCGGCATCGATCTGATCTCCAACGGGACGCCTCCGCAAGCCAAATCCTTGCGTGTAGGTGTGATCCAAGGAAACGTCCCGCGTCCGCTCGTATTCGGACAGAACCATGTCGTCCTGCGAAACCACCTGAACCTCACGAAGAAGCTGCTCGAAAGGGAAGGACCTGTGGACGTCGTCGTTTGGCCTGAAAGCTCAGTGGCCAATCGCGTGATGACGAGCGGCCTGGAGTCCGTCCGGGAATTGGCAGATGAAACGAACACGCCCTTCCTGGTCGGCCGCTCCTTCTTCACGACCGAGTCCTACTTCAACCGCGTCGAGGAAGTGACCGCCGAAGGAACCCTCGACGGTCACTACACCAAGCGGCACCCGGTTCCCTTCGGCGAGTACGTCCCGCTCGGCTTCCTTCGTAACGCCGTCGGGACCCTTCAGTCGCAGATCCCCGTGGACCAAGTGCGCGGGACGAAAGCAACTGTGTTCGATGTAGAAGGGTCGAACATCGCCCCACCGATCTGCTTCGAATCGGTATTCCCCCGGGACTTCCTCGACTACGTCCGCAACGGGGCCGAGCTGTTCGTGATCTTCACCAACAACACTTCGTTCGAGCGCTCGTATGCGGCGCAGCAACACATCGCTCACGCGCGGATGCGCGCCCTCGAAACGCGGCAGTGGGTTGTGCAAGCGGCCTTGGCCGGCATCAGCGGCGTCATGAGCCCGGACGGATCGGTCGGCAATGCAACAGATCTCTTCAAGCCCGAAGCGTTCGTGGCCGAGGTGGGTGTCCGTCCGGCTCATTCGCTGTACGCGAAAACGGGTGATCTTTTCCCGTCGTTGTGGGCCGGACTCTCGGGGGTCGCCTTCCTGCTTGTGACCTTGCGCCGCCGAACGAAAGGCCAGCTAGAGTCCTAGCCGTGAAGGTCGCCATCGGTTCGGACGAACGCAACGCAACAACGGACGCCGTCGTCCAGCAGCTTCTGGAGCGCGGCATCGACGTCGAGCTGCATGGACCACTTCACGATGAGGCCAAGGAGTGGGCCGAGGTTTCCGAGGAAGTCGCGCGAACCGTTGGAGCTGGAGAAGCGCAACGGGGAATCGTCTTCTGTTGGACGGGCACGGGCTGCTCGATCGCCGCCAACAAAGTGCCGGGGATACGCGCGGCTCTTTGTTCGGATGCTGAAACCGCTCGGGGAGCACGGCGCTGGAACGACGCCAACGTTCTAGCGATGAGCCTCAGGCTTACGACGCCGATCCTCGCGCACGAGATCGTCGACGCGTTCCTCGACACCGACGATGTGGATCCGTCCGAAGTAAAGAACATCGAACGAGTCAACTCCCTCGACCAGGCCACGTCGGAACCGAAGACGCTGGAGACGCCGAGATCATGAGTTTCGAATCGGAGCTCGGTGAGCTCGGCTTCGATCTGGTTCAATCCCGCCGCGACGGCGGCAAGCGATTCGTCCGGCGAGCCAACGCGTACACGAGTCAGTGGTTCATGGTTAACCCCGACGGGTCCGCGGAGTTCACGTGGGAGTTCGAGCTCGGCGCCTATCTGAAGGCCAAGGGTTTCGACATCTCTGTTCAGGACGAGCTCTCTTTGTTGCTCTTCCCCGGCGGGGAGTCACGAGGCCCGGCCGATCTGTCGTGGCTGGCCGACCGCATGACGGAGGCCGACCGGGCCTTGGGTTCGGTAGATCTGTCCACGGGTGGGTAGATTGCGAATCACGAAAACCTGGCGATTTCCCCCTGAGCTGATTGGAGAAGGCAATGGAACCCAAGACTGGTGATCGCGTCTCCTTGGACACCAAGAAGGTCGGACAGCCGCGCCGAGCCGGAGTGGTGCGATCGGTCACGCAGGGCATCTCCGGCATCCGGTACGAGATCTTGTGGGACGACGACTCGGTATCGGTGATCGCGCCCGGCGCCGGTGTCCTGCTGGTTGAGGGCCGCTCGTCGCGTTCATCGACGTCCAAGGGCCCCAAGGCGAAAGCCAGCACGAAAACCTCGAAATCGAAGGCTCCCAAGGCGAAGAAGAGCGGTTCGAAAGCCAAAACGGGCAAACGCAAGTAGCCTTACTTCCCGATGAAGAGACTCCTGGTTGCGGGCGCACTGGCAGGCGCGATGGTGGTTGCGTCACTCGCTGTTGCTGTTCCGACCAACGCCGGGACCCCCGTCCACCCCGGGGACTTCATGGAGTCGAACGTCGGGGGATGCACGTTGGGCTTCGTATTCAATGGGACGGGATCCAAAGCCGGAAACGTGTACTTCGCCACGGCCGCCCACTGCGTGGATCACGTTGGTGAGGACATAAAGCTGTCGAGCGGGACGATCATCGGCGACGTTGCCGCGATAGGGAACGCCGACGCAGAGGCCACCGACTGGGCGCTCATCCAGGTACGGAGTCAGTACGAGGGCGACGTTCGTGGAGCGGTCCGCGGGCATCCCACGATCCCGATGGGATACACAAACCCGTCAGAGACCGCACAGTTCGACCTCATTCGATTCTCCGGCTACGGCATGGGGTTCGATCTGCTGGCCCTGACCAGGGAGTCGCGCGTCGGTCTCATGGGCTCTGACTCGGGCGAGACCTACGACCTCATCGGTCTCGACATCAGCGGAGACTCCGGCGGTCCCATCATCCACGACCGGACGGGCAAGGCGCTCGGGCTCGTTAGTCGAGGATGCGTGACCGCGTTACTTCCGGTGCCCGGACCCTGCGGCGGAGGGGTCGCCACGAGCGTGGGCCCCACGGTTCAGGGCATCTTGGCCAAAGCTGCAGCCAAGGGCTTCACCGTTTCGCTGCGCAACGCTTAGCGCAAGCGCCGGCTAGACGGCGATCCGCTTGATCTCGTCCTTAGTTTCCGTGAGCAGTTTGTAGGACGGACCGATCAATCCGGGATCTGCGAAGAACGTCACGTTCCATAGAGCGATGTGACGCAGGCCTATCGCCACGTACGCCTCGATCTTTCGCGCGACCTCTGCAGGTGATCCGTGCAGGATCGCATCGTGCGCGACATTGAACGGGATCTTGTTCATCGCAGCCATCGCTTCGTCGGCTCCCAAGCGCGCCGGCACGTAATCGATGAAGTGATTGCCGGGGCCCAAAGGGTGAGTCGCACCTCGTTCTTCGAAGAATTCGGCAGAAAGTGCCAGGACGAACGCTTTCACCATCGGGTGCTCGATGATCCTGTGTGCAGCCTCGTGGTCGTCGGCCACTACCGTGTACGACCACATGCCGGCCGTCAGGTCGTCCGGGTTTCGGCCCGCCGACCGCGCGCCGGCCTTCACCTGCTCCCATTTGGCTGCGTAATCGTCGAGCGGAAGGTTCGTCGGGAGCCAGCCGTCTGCGAGCTCACCGGTGACGCGGCACAGACGCGGACCGTGCGCGGCGACCCAGATCGGGGGGAAGCGTCCGGGAACCAGTGGTCCCATGCCGCACACCGCGTCTCGCATCTTGTAGACGGGTCCGTCGTAGTCGATCGGATCGTCGTTGTTCCACAGCAGCCGGACGACGCGCAACGCGTCCTCAAGTCGCCCGGCCGGACGGTCGAACTCGATCCCGTACGGCGTGATGTTCTCTCCCTCGCCCGCACCGATCCCGAGGATCGCGCGGCCCCCGGTTAGGTGATCGAGAGTCAGCCACGCGCGCGCGAGTTGTGCCGGATGGTTTCGCACGGGCTCGGTCACCGAGCTTCCGAGTCGGATGGTCTGCGTGACCCCGGCGGCTGCGGTGATCGCGGCGATGGGATCGAAGTAGGAGTGGATGTTCGGAAGAACCGCGGCCAGGGGAGCCAATTCGGGCGTCCAAACAGAGTTCGGATGCCAGCCCATCAGATGGTCGGGCCACCAGATGGCGTCGAAGCCGCGCTCCTCGTTGCGCCGCGCTGTGTGTAACAACGCCTCCGCCGGCGGGGTGACTATTCCTGGCGCACCGACCTCTATGGACACCTGTGAGATATACCGCAGAGCGGAGCGAGGCGGTATAAGGAGGGCATGGCCAAGGTCGCCTGTATCGGCGCCGGCTCGTGGGGAACGACGGTCGCGGGGATCGCCGCGCTGAACTGCACACGAGGTCGTGCTGTGGTGTCGCCGTCCCGAACTGGCGAACGCCATCAACCACGTCGGATCGAACGAGGCTTACCTGCCTGGCATCAGGCTCCCCGAGAATCTGCGCGCAACCTCAGATCTGGACGAAGCGATGACGGGAGCCGAGGTCTGCGTGATGGGCGTTCCCTCGCACGGCTGGCGCGACATCCTGGGCTCCCTGGAGCCCAAGCTCGGCGACGTCGAAGCGCTGGTGAGTCTCACCAAAGGGCTGGAGGTCGACACGAATCTGAGAATGAGCGAGCTCGTGCGCGAGGTCTGTCCGGCCTTTCCGGCCGAGAAGTTCGCGATGCTCGCCGGACCGAACATCGCCAAGGAGATCGCGCGCAAGATGCCGGCGGCGACGGCCATCGCGTGTACCGACACCAAGCGCGGCGAGTGGCTGCAGCAGATCTTCCACCAGCCCTACTTCCGCGTTTACACGAACAACGACGTGATCGGCAGCGAGCTGGGCGGCGCGATCAAGAACATCGTGGCCATCACCGCCGGCGTGGCCGACACGATGGGGTTCGGCGACAACGCGATGGCCGCACTGATGACGCGCGGCCTGGCCGAGCTGACGCGTCTGGGAGTGCGGATGGGAGGGCAGCCGCTGACCTTCGCCGGATTGGCCGGAATGGGAGACATGATCGTCACCTGCGTGTCCAAGTATTCACGCAACCGGCGCGTGGGTAAGGAACTCGGTAAGGGGCGGAAGATCGACGACATCATTGCCGAGATGAACATGGTCGCGGAGGGTGTAAAGACGTGTAGGCCGATCCTCGAGCTCGGCAGGAAGGTGGATGCCTGGATGCCCATCACCGAAGGAGTCGTATCGGTGATCTATGAAGGCGCAACGATCGAACAGATGTTGACGGACATCCTGTCGCGTGACCCAGTGCCCGAAACCTTTGGGATCGACTCGTGACGCTTGAGGATTCAGTCTCGCGGCCGGACAACCGTCCGGGGTCGCAACTTTCGTTCGTGAGTGCGATCGCACTGACCCTCAAAACGTGCGTGGGCAATCTGAGAGCGTGCATCCTCCTCACCGCGACGATCGCCGTTCTGAGCGGTGTTGGGAATGCGGTGTGGCGGTCCGCGTCGTTGATCACCGACGAGAGGTCGGTGTCCGCCGACGAGGTTCGGTTGCTCTTCTTCGCCGTGGTGGCGGCCCTCGCCGTGTTCGCGATCGTCTACATCTTCGTCATCCCGGTGACCGTCGGTGCGCTGTCCTTGCTTGGGTCGGCCGCCGTCTACGGTGACGAGGTCGATCTGCGCGGAATCGTGCGGCAGACCTTCGACCGTGCTCTCGAGTCCGTCGGTGCCTTCCTCGTGACGATCCTCATCCTTCTGGCCGCGCCGGTCGTTATCGGACTGTTCGCGCTGGCCGTCGCCTACGGCCTGGAACCCGAAGAGGGGTTCGGTGTTCTGATCTTCGCTCTATCGGTTGTCACGCTTCCCGGCTTCTATGTTTTCGTCCGTTTGTCACTGGCGGTTCCGGTCGTTATGCGCGAGGACGTCGGTCCGATCGACGCCCTGCGGCGTTCGTGGGATCTCGTCCGCGGTAAGTGGTGGTGGGTGTTTGCCGTCGGCTTCGTCGTCCCGCTCGGGTTAGGCGTGATCGCACGGCTTTTGTCCGTCGGGTCGATCTTCGGACCGGACAGCACGGCCGAATTCCTCGTTGGAGCTGTGGTGAGTGCGGTCGGTTTGGCGATCTCGATCTCCATTTACGGTGTGGCGTCCGGCGTCATCTACGCGTCGCTGGCGCCGGAAGACACATCGGCAGAAGCGCGTAGAGCTGCAGCATCCGATCAGATCTTGTGAACCGGATCAGCGATTACGCGCTGATCGGTGACTGTCATTCGGCCGCGCTGGTCGGTCGCGACGGCTCGGTTGATTGGGCGTGTTTCCCTCGGTTCGATTCTCCGGCCGTCTTCTGCCACGTATTGGACGAAGAGCGCGGCGGTTCGTTCGCTATAACGCCTGAGAACGCCGGCTCGACCACGCGACGTTACGTCGACGACACGAACGTCCTGGAAACGACCTTCGAGTGTGATGGCGGCACGCTCGAGGTCACCGACTGCATGCCGGTGACGGCGGCCAAGCCACATCCGGTGTCGATGCAACCCTCACGGTCGATCCTGCGGCGTCTTCGGTGCGTCAAGGGAGCCGTGGACGTTCGGATCTCGGTCGCTCCGAGATTCGAGTACGGGCGGTTCGTCCCACATTTCCGGTTGACCTCGGAGGAAACAGCCGAGGCCGTGGGCGGCGGAGACGCTGTTCACGTAACGGCGACTCGTCTCCTCGACGAGTCCAGCGAGCGGATCAAAGCCCGATGGCACCTGGTCGAAGGTGAAACGGAGTGGATCGAGGTGGCGTGGGAACCTTCGCACCAGCTGCGCGGAAGTGATGACGTTCCGACTCGTGCCGATCTCGAACGCCGATTCGAATCCACGCTGGAGTTTTGGCGCAAATGGAGCGACCGGTGCGTCGTCGACGTCGCCGACAAGCAACGCGTCTATCGTTCGGCTCTGGCGCTGAAAGCTTTGACCTACGCGCCCACGGGAGCCGTGATCGCCGCGCCCACTACATCCCTTCCCGAACTCCTCGGTGGCGAGCGCAACTGGGACTACCGCTATACGTGGATCCGCGACGGAACTTTGACTCTCATCTCGCTTTACTCACTGGGCATCAGGGAGGAGGCCGAAGCTTTCAAGTTCTGGATGGAGCGCACGAGCGCCGGCCGTCCGGAGGATCTGCAGATCATGTACGGCATCGGCGGTGAGCGGTTCCTTCCGGAGCTGATCCTCGATCATCTCGCCGGGCATCGCGGCTCGGCTCCCGTGCGCATCGGGAACGGCGCCGCGAAGCAGCTCCAGCTCGACGCATATGGACAACTCATACAGTCCGCGTACCTATTCGCCAAGACCGGCGGACGCATCACACCGGACAACTGGAACTTCCTGACCGGTATCGCCGACATGGTCGCCGAGCGATGGCGCGAGCCGGACCAGGGGATCTGGGAGATTCGCGACGAGCCGCGTCACTTCGTGCACTCGAAGCTGAACTGCTGGGTCGCCCTCGACCGTGTCGTTTCCTTGGCGGAGACGCGAAAACTTCCCGGACGAACGAAAGCGTGGGCCGACGAGCGCGATACGCTTCGCGAGTACCTGATCTCTGACGCGGAGAAGCGAGGGTGGTTCTCGCAAGCCGTCGGCAACGACGTCCCCGACGCTTCCGCCCTCCTCGTGCCGGCGATGGGATTGCTGCCCACGAACCATCCCCTCGTGCAGAAAACGATCGAGGTCGTCCGCGACTCCCTCGGTCATGGCGGCTTGATCCATCGCTATCACGCACCCGATGGACTCGAAGGCGGCGAAGGCGCATTCCTTCTTTGCTCGTTCTGGCTGCTGGATTGCCTCATCTACTCCGGGCGGATCGAAGAGGCCGAAAAGGTGCTGGACGAGCTATACGGCTATGCGAACGACGTCGGCCTCTGGTCCGAAGAGGTCGACGTCGCCACGGGCGAGGCGCTCGGAAACTTTCCGCAAGCTTTCACGCACATGGCGCACATAACCTCGTGTCTGCATCTGGAAGCAGCCAAGGATGGAGAGATCGACTACGACGCCACCTACGATTACGCCGAGAACGCCGTTGATCGGCTCGCCCGGTTGGGTGCCGCGGTTGCGCCTCACGACGATGCGCGTTCACGCTGAATGCTCGTGACGCTCGAACTGGCAACCGGACACCTCGACGCGCTGCGCACAGCGTTGAGTGCGTCAGCCGACCGGCACCTCGCCGAGCTCCGCCGATTGGTCGAGATCCCGAGCGTTTCGGCCGAGGGCCGCGGCATCGAGGAATGCGCTTCAGCCGTTGCCGACCTGCTGTCGCAGCGAGGGTTGAAGGCGGAACTGCGCCCGACGAAAGGCAATCCCGTGGTTTGCGCATGGGGCGGCGCCTCCTCCGGCCCGACGCTTCTGTTCTACGTCCACTACGACGTGCAGCCGCCCGACCCGCTCGATCTATGGACGGTTCCGCCCTTCGAGCTCACGGAGCGTGACGGAAAGCTGTTCGGACGGGGGAGTGCGGACACCAAGTGCCACATCATCGCCCGGCTTGCAGCGATCGATTCCGTCCGGGAAGTCTTCGGATCCGACCCCATCCGTTACGCGTTCCTCATAGAAGGCGAAGAGGAGATAGGCAGTCCCAACCTAGAAGCCTTCATCGACGAGCAAGCCGGCGATTTCAAGGCGGACGGATGCCTTTGGGAGTTCGGAGGCGTCGAGCTGGACGGAACTCCCAACGTCACGCTCGGTCTTAAGGGGATCCAGTCGATGGACCTTCGAGCCAAGGGGCCGGCCTACGACGCGCACTCATCGCTGGGCGTCGTCATCGACAATCCGCTCTATCGCATCGCCGCCGCCGTTGCATCGTTGCGCGATGCCGACGGGACGGTGCTGATCGATGGCTTCTACGACGATGTCCGGCCCCTGACGAAGACGGAGATCGACGCCATCGCCGTCGCTCCCGATCCGACCGCCGATCTTGCGACGGAGTTCGGGATCAAGAAGTTCCTGGGAGCCACGACCGGCGCCGAAGTCGAACGACGCTTGCAAGCCGAGCCGTGCGTCAACGTCAACGGGATCCACGGAGGCTACGCCGGCCCGGGAACCAAGACCGTTCTCCCATCTGAAGCGTTCGCGAAGCTCGACTTCCGTCTCGTGCCCGATCAGCAGCCTGCGAAGATCGTCGAGCTCGTGCGCGCGCATCTGCACTCCCGCGGCCTGGACGACGTCGAGGTCGTCCCCAACGCCGGGGAAGGACCGGGGCGCACGCCGGTGGACGACCCGTTCGTGAACTTGGTTACGGAGACGGCGAAACTTGCTTACGGACGCGACCCGGTGGTGAACGTGTCGAGCGCGGGAACGGGGCCCGCCGCGCCGTTCGCCGACGTGATCAAGGTTCCGTTCGCAACCGCCGGATGCGCTTACACGGGCTCGCGGGCGCATTCACCGGACGAGCACATCCGTCTAGCCGACTTCGATAACGGTAAGTTGCACACCGCGCTGGTTATCGCAGCTATGGCGCCAGAGCGCTGACGTAATCGAGTCCGGCGGCTGCACCTTCGGCAAACGCAGCGTCGAACTTCTCGTCGCCCAGTGCCGCACGTGCATCCGCCATGACCTGTTTGTGAAGCAGCGTCGAGTAACGGGGCGTGTTCGTGTTCGGATCCTTTACGCTCGAAGCGGCGCCGGATAGGCGCGCGGACTCGGTGGCATCGCCGCGCACGAGCGATACTCCCGCCAACCCCCGGACGTTTCCCGCGAAAGCCAGGCGTTCGAAGCGGAAGCTTCTGTCCTTGGTCAGCTCGAGTCCTGTTCGGTGCTGGTTTTCGGCTCCTTCGAGGTCGCCGACGCTCGTATCGAGCCAGCCGATCGAGTTGTGGACGTAAGCCTGTAGCCATCCATCTCCATTTCGCGCCATCTTTAGATTTGCGTCCAATGCCATTCGAGCGAATTCGTGCTGGCCGCGTGCATGTGCGATCTCGGCGAGGCTGTGGCCGGCAAGGCCGGCGATCATCAGCTCTTCGAACCTCGTGTCTGCCCGCTTGGCGGCGACATCTCGAGCCTCGATGAAGCACGCTTCGGCCGCGTCGATCTCGCCCTGTGCCATCCTCAGCCAGCCGACATCGATCAACGTCTGGGCGATCTCGCGCTCCATACCGCGTTCACGGGCCAACTCGAGGGCGTCGAGATACGAACGGTCCGCGTGCTTGAGGTCGCCGAGGCGCTCATAGGAGTGCCCCTCGGATTGCAGACTGAAAGCCAGCGCGTAGACGTTGGGCGTGCGGCGCGCGGCCGCCACGGCTTGCCGCGCGAGCTCCAGACCGCCCACGAGGTCGTGTTCGTCCTCTTTCATCGATGCGATCTGGCGAAGGGCGCTGCCTTCGCTCGAGATCGATCCGCCCCGGCGGGCCGCGGCAAGCGCGGCCGCACTCTTTTCCTTCGCCAGTTCGGTGTTGTCCTGATCGAGTGCGTGTACGCCCTCTTCGAGCAGAGCGCGCGAGAGGACGAAATCGTTGCCCGACTGCTCGGCCATCTCAGAGGCTCGCCGGTACCCGTCGTGATCGGTAAGTGCGCCGGTATCCGACTGCGTTGCGAGCAACAGCAGGTTCGCACCCGCCTCGTACCATTTGGGCGCTCCGCCCCGCTGCGTCATCCATGCGAGAGCCGCGTCGATGTGTGCGCGAACGCGATCGGGCGCAACACCTTCGAGCCAGGCTTGATGCGCAGCACCGGCATGGGCCCGGGCGACGAGATCCGGATCAGCGCCGGTAGTTTCGGAAAGGACCGACTCGAGCCAGACCAGGCCCTCGGCCGGCCGACCTGTCGTCGACCAGAACATCGACATGTGCGCGGCGAGTGCGAGACCGGCCGTTTGCGGTGTGGTGGACGTGGCCCACTCCAGGGCGGCGCGGATGTTCGGGTAATTGGTTGTGATCCACGCGGTCGTGGAGATCTCGCGCGAATCCATCATCCCGTCGCCGATCTCGACGACAAGCCGCGAGTAATGTTCGAGATGACGGTCGCGAAGGTCGCCTCCCGCACCGGCGGCGATCAGCTTGTCTCGGGCAAAGTGGCGGATCGTCTCGAGCAAGCGATAGCGAACGATCCCATCCCCGAGCGACGCGACGACCATCGATTTCGCGACCAATCGCTCGAGGGGCTCGAGTGCCTCGATACCGCAAACGACTTCAACCGCTTCGAGATCGAAGCTTCCTACGAAGACGGAGAGACGATCGAGCAACAGCCGCTCGTCGTCGTCGAGAAGTCCGTAGCTCCATTCGACGGTGGCTTCCAGCGTTCGCTGCCGAGCCATTGCGGTGCGGCTGCCGCCTGTCAGCAAGCGGAACCGGTCGTCCAGCCTTTCGGCGATCTGTTGGGCGCTGAGCACCCGCACTTTCGCGGCGGCAAGTTCGATCGCGAGCGGGATGCCGTCGAGGCGCTCGACGATGAGGTCGATGGCTTTCGTCGTCTCTTCATCCAATGTGAAGTTCGGGTTCACCAGCAGCGCGCGGTCGGCGAACAGAGTTGCGCCGTGGTCGGACTCCAGGGACGGACACCGCCACGCAACTTCTCCGTCGATGCCGAGCGCTTCGCGGCTGGTCGCGACGATCGTGATGCCCGGACAGGAACGCACGACGTCGTCGATGAACGCGCTGCAGTCATCGACGAGGTGTTCGCAGTTGTCGATCACCAGGAGGGCGTTGCGCGCTGAAAGATAGTCGAGCAATTGGGCACGCGGTTCGACGTCCGTGTTGCGCTGGACGCCGAGCGCATCGATGACGGTGTCGTCGATCCATCCCGGCTCGTTCACGGGAGCCAAGTCGACGAACCACACGCCGTCCGAGCGTTGGCCGAGCTGTTCTCGGCCGGCTTCGATCGCGATGCGCGTCTTTCCGATGCCGCCGGCTCCCGTAACGGTCACCAGGCGTGATGAAGAGATCTTCGAGCGCAGCTCGTCCAGGTCGTCGCTTCGTCCGATCAATGCGGACGCCGGGGCCGGGACGTAACCGCGCATGACACCGACGTATCTGAGCGGTGGGAACTCGGTGCGCAGGTCGGGATGGCACACCTGAAATATCCGCATCGGTTCGAGGTCCTTGAGGGTGTGCTCGCCGAGATCGAGCATCGTGAAGCCGCCGCTCGCGTTCTTCAAAGATGCAGCCGTTGCGGGCGACATGACGATCTGCCCGCCGTGAGCCGCGGCCGAGATCCTGGCTGCTTCGTGGACGGCGAAAACGAGGTAGTCGCCGCCGCTCGGCTCCGCGTCGCCGGTGTGCAGCCCGATCCGAACGCTGATCCGTGCATCGGCCGGCCATGGATACGACGCGAGCTCGCGCTGGAGGTCGACGGCGCCACGGACGGCGTCGCCGGCATCGCCGAAGGCGAAGAAGAACCCGTCGCCCTCCGATCGGACCTCGGCGCCTTTGTGCGCCTCGAAGGTGTTCCGGACGATCGCCCGGTGTTTCTCGAGCAGGTCGAGGAAACGGGGGCCGAGCTTGGCGAACAGCTGCGTAGAGCCCTCGATATCGGTGAAGCAGAAGGTAACCCCGCCCCGGGGCAGTTCAGCCACGGGACAACGCTACGCGAAGGAAGGGGCGCTTACCTCGTTGAACTACGCAGACGAGCTAGAGGGAGCGTAGGAGCGCGACGACCTTGCCCATGATGCGGCCGTTCTCGCTGTTGACCTCGATCGGTGCGTAGGCGGGGTTCTCGGCCTTGAGCAGCGTACGAGCGCCCTGCCGAACCAGCGTCTTCACCGTCGCTTCGTCGTCCAGCAGCGCGGCAACGATCGAGCCGGGCGTGGCGTCGTCCTGCTTGCGCACGACGACGAAGTCGCCGTCGTGGATGCCGGCGTCGATCATCGAGTCGCCCTTCACGCGGAGCATGAACAGGGTGCCGTCGCCGACGATCGAGGCGGGAAGTTCCATGACGTCCTCGATCTCTTCGAGGGCCTGAGTGGGTGAACCGGCCGCGATGCGTCCCACGAGCGGGACGTGGCGCGTGCCACCGCTGGATTGAGCGGGTCCGACGCCCGGCGCGTAGGAGATCTGGATGGCGCGGGGCTTGGTTGCGTCCTTACGGAGGTAGCCCTTGCGCTGCAACGCCTCGAGGTGCGCGTGAACGGTGGAAGGGGAGGCTAGTCCGACGGCTTCGGCGATCTCGCGGACGCTCGGCGGATAGCCGCGGTCCTCGACGGTGCCGAGGATGTATTCGAGGATCTTTCGCTGACGGGGGCCGAGGCCTTCGATGCCTTCGGAAGATTGAGGCTGTGAGCGCCGGGGCATAGCTACCTCCTAAGGGCGGTTTGCGCGGTCGGGGAACCCTAGCACGCAACAACGCCAAAAGCAAACATCTGTTCGTGAGCACACGCGTTCGCGCCGAACGCAGAGGCTCATTCCAATCAATCAGAGTTGATGTATCTACCCCATTTGATGTATAGTCTGCCAATGCCGTCTGGCGAAGGCGCCGTTGCACCGAAGTTCATCCAACTGGCCGCCCATCCAGTGCGCTGGCAGCTTCTGAGCGAGCTCGCCCGAAGCGACTACCGGGTTCGCGAGCTGGAGACGCGCATCGAAGCGCCACAGAGCCTCATCTCCTATCACCTGCGCCTGCTACGCGAAGGTGGGCTCGTCAGCGCGGCACGCAGCAGCTTCGACGGCCGGGATAGCTACTACCACCTTGATCTGGACGCCTGCGCTGAGGCCTTCGCCGATAGCGGTGCGTCACTACACCCGGGCATGCGCCGCGACGCTTCACCGCCCGTGCCGCGATCTCCTCGCGTCGCCGCATTGTTCGTGTGCACCGGCAACAGCGCTCGCTCGCCGATCGCCGAGGCGCTGTTTCGTCACCACAACGGCGGCGGCGTGAACGTGGTCAGCGCCGGCAGCGTTCCCAAACCCAGCCTGCACCCGAACACCATCCGGGTGATGCGCGAGGAGTTCGGGATCGACATCTCCGGCCAGTACCCCAGGCACCTGGACACCCTCGCCGGCCGCCGATTCGATCAAGTGGTCACGCTGTGCGACAAAGCCCGCGAGGTCTGTCCCGACTTCGGCGAACACTCGCGTCGGGTCCATTGGAGCATCCCCGAGCCAGGTGCGGCCGTCGAATCGGATCAAGCAAGCTATCCGGCCTTCCAGCGCACCGCAGAAGAGATCAACACCCGCATCGGGCATCTGCTGCCCGTCCTGGTTGAACACCGACCGTAAGGAGATTTGAGTCATGACCACTATCGATCAATACGCAAGCGTCCGCTACATCGTCGACGACGTGCAGGCCGCAATCGACTTCTACACAACGCACCTCGGCTTCACGGTGAACACCGGTTTCCCGCCGGCGTTCGCCGACGTGGTCCGTGGTCCGCTACGGCTGCTGCTGTCCGGCGCCACCAGTTCCGGCGCGCGTGTCACCCCCAACGAGTTCGCCAAGGCGGGCCGCAACCGCATTCACCTCATCTTCGAAGACCTGGACGCGGAGATCACACGGCTCCGCGGCGCCGGGTTGTCCTTTCGCAGCGACGTCATCAAAGGCCCCGGCGGACGCCAGATCCTGCTTGCCGATCCCGCGGGCAACCTGATCGAGCTGTTCGAACCGGCTTCATGAGTCATCCCGTAAGTGAGATGAGGTCGTCCAAGGAGTCGCCGACGTATAGCTCGAGCGGATCGAAGTAGAGCTCGCCGTGCCTGGCCGACAGATGGACGTGGGCGGGAAGCCCCTGGTTGGGGTGTCCGGCCCCCAACGTGCCCACCACCTGACCTTGCTCGACCTCGTCGTCGGTCTTTACCGCGATCGCGACCAGGAACGAATACGAAGTTCGAAGCCCGCCCCCGTGGTCGACAGTGACCGAGCGGTTCCCGGCGACGGATCCGGCGAAGGAGACGCGTCCGGTCGCTGAGGCGTGCACAGGGGAGCCGGGAGGTGCCGCGACATCTACCCCACGATGCCCGGGCGCGAAAGGATCGTCGTCCGGGGCGTCGTAGGGCCTGACGAACTCACCGTAAAGAGGGACGGCGTGGGACGCCCCGGGCCTGGGTGGAGGACGTTCGTCCGCGGTCGCGGGCGTGGGGAAGACCGCCAGGACCGCCAGAACAAAGGCGGTCTTGCGCATCGCCGCGAAGTATGCGCGCAGGTCAGGACACCCGGGATCGATGTCACTGGGGACCCCTATCTTGACTTCAGAACAGAAGTTCGTAAGATAGAACACACGTTCGTATCAGGAGATAACAACAATGAACAGGACGAAGCTCACGCCACTGGGTCGGCTGGCCGCTCTCGTCCTGATCTTGACCCTCGGAGCGATCGCTGGGGCGGCCGGTGTTTCCGCCACCCGCCCACACGCCCAAGCCTGGCGGTGCATAAGTGTCCGCCCTGGCGAGACGCTCTGGGATCTTTCAGGACGCAGCTCGGAGGGCGACCGTCGCGAGGCGATCTACGAGATCGAGCAGGAAAACGGCCTCACCGGCGGCGCTCCGCAGGCGGGTAGCTCGATCTGGGTGCCGAATGAGGGCGATCAGACGGGTCTTCTCGAGGCCGATCCGGCTTCCTGTCCGTCCACTTCCTAGCGTTTCCGCAGGTCACAGCCCTGTAATTACATGCCTTGACATACAAGATATAGGTCCTATATTGTTCGAACCCCCAACATGTTGGGGGTCCAGCACCGGGGTGGGTGTTGAGGAAGTCGCTTACTGACCATCGCTGAGGCGCTTTTTGCCGAAGCGAGAGATGAAGTGGGGGGTTCATGCGCTGCCCGTTCTGTGAGGGTTCCGATACTCGCGTGATCGACTCGCGGGACACGGAGAACGGAGCGGCGATCAGGCGCAGGCGGGAGTGCTCGGGCTGCTCCCAGCGCTTCACCACCTTCGAGCGCATGGAAGGCGTCCCGTTGGTGGTCGTGAAGCGGGACGGCGCTCGGGAGCCCTTCGATCGGGCCAAGGTCGTCTCGGGTATCGCCAAGGCGTGCAAGAACCGTCCCGTTTCGGACGAGCAGATGCGCGCCGTGTGCGACGAGATCGAGGAGGTCGCCCGGGAGCGGGGAGCCGAGATCAGCTCGGAGGACCTGGGGCGCGAGGTCTTGTCGCGGTTGGAAGCGCTGGACGAGGTCGCATACGTGCGGTTCGCGTCGGTGTACAGGGAGTTTTCGGACGTAGGGGAGTTTTCACGCGTCATCCGCGAGCTCGAGAAGGGCGCGGAAAAAGGAACTGTCGGCGGGCGAGGTTAGCTTCGGCAACCTGCACAACCAATAGGAGGGGTAGATGGCGGGCGCGCAGTCTCGGCGGAACGGGGAGAACAAGACCAACGGAAACGGCAATGGGAAACGGGTACGGACTAGTTCAGTGAAATCGGAAACGGGCCTAGGTCTGCACGTCCCCAGGAAGTTCACCGTCGGCGGCATGCACCCCTACGAGCAGGTCTCCTGGGAGCACCGCAAGTCCCAGATCGTTTCCTACACCGGCAAGGTTTCCTTCGAACAGGACGACGTTGAGTTCCCGAAGGCTTGGTCGCAGAACGCAACCAACATCGTCGCCGAGAAGTACTTTCGCGGAAAGCTCGGCACGCCCGACCGTGAATGGTCGGTGCGTCAGATCGTCGACCGCGTCGTCGACTCGATCTCGCGCTGGGGAGCCGAGCAGGGCCGCTTCGCCACCGACGAAGACCGAGACACCTTCACCGCCGAGCTCAAGCACATCCTCGTGACGCAGAAGGCGTCCTTCAACTCGCCGGTGTGGTTCAACATCGGCGTCTCCGGACAGCCGCAGCAGGCATCGGCGTGCTTCATCCTCCACGTCGACGACGCGATGAGCTCGATCGCCGACTGGTACCGCGACGAGATGTTCATCTTCAAGGGCGGATCGGGTTCGGGACTCAACGTTTCGAACCTTCGCTCGTCCTACGAGTACCTGTCCGTCGGAGGGCTTTCGTCCGGCCCGGTTTCGTTCATGCGCGGAGCCGATGCCGCCGCCGGCACCATCAAGTCGGGAGGTGCAACGCGCCGCGCGGCAAAGATGGTCGTGTTCAACGTCGACCACCCGGACCTTCTCGAACTTCGCGACGGCTCGCCCGGATTCGTTTGGTGCAAGGCCGTCGAGGAGCGCAAGGCTCGCGCGCTCAAGCAGGCCGGTTTCGACATGGCCGTCGACTCCGGCGTCGACGCCTACTCGATCCAGTACCAGAACGCGAACAATTCGGTGCGTGTCACCGACGAGTTCATGCAGGCCTACCTCGATGGCCGCGAGTGGCACACGCGCGCGGTTACGACCGGCGACGTGGTCCACGACTACCAGGCCCGCGAAGTAATGACGCAGATCTCGCAGGCCGCGTGGGAGTGCGCCGATCCCGGCATGCAGTACCACTCGACGATCAACGACTGGCACACGGCGCCGGCGGCCGGCCCGATCACCGCGTCAGCAACCCGTGCTCGGAGTACATGCACCTCGACAACTCGCCGTGCAACCTGGCGTCGATCAACCTTCTGAAGTTCCTTCGCGAGGACGGAACCTTCGACACCGAGTCCTTCGAGCACGCGGTGTTCGTGCTCCTTCTCGGACAGGCGATCTTGTGCGTGGCCGCCGACTATCCGACCGAGCAGATCGGACGCAACGCTAAGGGCTTCCGTCAGCTCGGCATCGGCTACGCGAACCTCGGCGCTCTGCTGATGGCGCTCGGCGCTCCCTACGACTCCGATCCCGGACGTTCGTGGGCCGGCGGCGATCACCTCCTTGATGCAGGCCGCGGCGTTCCGCGCGTCGGCGCGCTTCGCGGAAGTCGTCGGACCCTTCCCGGGAACCGACGAGCTTCCCGGCTTCGCGCACCCCGAGAACCGCGCGGCGACGCTGCGCGTGCTGCGCAAGCACGCAGCGTTCTCGCGAGCGATCTCGAGCACTCCGACGTCGGAGGACAAGAGACTCGACTCGCGCATGGAGGTCTACCGGGGCGAGGTAGTGGGCGGTGGGCGTCCGGCAGCTTCCGATCCCGAGCTCGCGCGCGTGGCGGCTCGTGCCGACGAAGTGTGGACCGAGACGCTCGAGCTGGCTGAGATCCACGGCGTCGAGAATTCGCAGGTCTCGGTGCTCGCTCCCACCGGGACCATCGGCTTCATGATGGATTGCGACACGACCGGTGTTGAGCCCGACCTGGCGCTCAAGAAGGTCAAGAAGATGGTCGGCGGCGGCACGATGCAGATCGTCAATCAGACGGTGCCGCTGGCTCTTCAGCGCATGGGCTACAACGACGAGCAGGTCGAAGCGATCATCCACTACATCGACGAGAACAACACCGTCGTGGATGCGCCGGCACTGAAGCCCGAGCACTACGAGGTATTCGCGTGCTCCTTCACCACCGACAACCTGATCGGCCACATGGGCCACCTGAAGATGATGGCGGCGGTGCAGCCGTTCCTAAGTGGCGCCATCTCCAAGACGGTGAATGTTCCCGAGCAAGCCACCGTCGAAGACATGGAAGAGATCTTCTTCGAAGGCTGGAAGCTCGGCCTCAAGGCCGTCGCGATGTACCGCGACAACTGCAAGGCGGACCAGCCGCTGTCGGCGACCCAGAAGAAGACGGTGGACGAGACTGTTGCGACACCGGTCGAGGCGCCGCGCAAGCGACTGCCTCGCATCCGTGACTCGCGCACGTACTCGTTCCGCGTCGCCGACACCGAGGGTTACGTCCACGTCGGTCTTTATCCCGACTCGGGTCAGCCAGGAGAGATGTTCATCAAGGTGGCCAAACAGGGATCGACGCTGGCCGGTGTGATGGGTGCCTTCGCGCTGTCGGTGTCGATGGGTCTGCAGCACGGTGTGCCGCTCGAGACCTTCGTCGCGAAGTTCGTCAACGACACCTTCGAGCCGCATGGGATCACCGACGACCCCGACATCAGGTTCGCGAAGTCACTGATGGACTACATCTTCCGGCGCCTGGCTCTCGACTTCCTGCCGGAGGACAAGCGTCTGGCGCTGGGGATCCGGTCCGTGCAGGAGCGCACCGAGGCTCTCGATGGAAACGGCAACGGCAACGGCAACGGTCACTCCAACGGCGTGAACATCACGCAGACTTCGGAACCAGAGGTTGCAAAGACGGAGTCATCGTCCGTTGAGTCGACGGCCGACCTGGTACCGGCTCTAGATGCCCCGCTGTGCTCGAACTGCGGAACGCGCATGCGTCCTGCGGGAAGCTGCTTCGCGTGCGAGAGCTGCGGGAGCACATCCGGCTGTAGCTAAAAGCTCTCCCGGCTGACCGATAGCTTTTCTGTACCCTTGGGTACATGTCTGCGGCACCCGGCTCCTTGCGCGCGCGCATAGAGGCCGGGCCGAACTACCGGCGCTGGGTCCTTTGGGTCGCGCTCACCGGGATGTTCGCGACGACGTTTCCGGTAACGATCCTCGTCGTCTCGCTCGGAGACATATCTCAGGACCTCAACACAACCGAAACGGTTCTCGCGTGGGTGCTAACCGCGCCGATGCTCGCGTCGGCCGTCGCCCTTCCCGTGCTTGGCAAGATGGGCGACCTCTACGGACAGCGTCGCGTCTTCATCATCGGCTTCGCCGGCGCCACGATCGCGGCACTGCTTACTGCGATTTCATGGAACCCCGGCTCCCTGATCGGTTTCCGCACGCTTGCACTCGTTATCGGCGCGGCAACTCAGCCGACGTCGATGGCCCTGGTGATCAACGTCTACAAACCCGAGGAACGTGTGAAGGCGCTCGGGTGGTGGTCGCTGGTCGCCGCGGGCGGACCTTCGGTGGGGCTGGTGATCGGTGGTCCGTTGATCGAGTGGGTCGGGTGGCGGCCCTTGTTCCTGATCCAGGCCGTGCTCGGGTTCATCGTCCTGACGGCGTCCTTCTTCGTTCTAAAGGAAGTTCGCAAGCACGAGAAGGTGCGTTTCGACGTTGCCGGATCGGCGTGGCTCGCGATCGGTACCGGTGGACTGCTCGTCCTTCTCAGCCAAGGGCCGGAGTGGGGCTGGACGCATCCCGCGCTGTTGTTGTGCGCAGTGCTCGCGCCGATCGGGCTGTACGGATTCGTGAAAGTGGAGCGTTCGGCTTTAGCGCCGCTTCTTCCTCTTCATTACTTCAACCGACGCAACTTCACTGCGACGCAACTGTGCGGACTGTTCATGGGCGGCGCCTACATGGGCGGCTTCGTTCTGTCGCCCCTGCTCACCCGATTCGTGCTCGACTACTCGCTTTCTCAGACGGCGCTGATGATGTTGCTTCGGCCGCTGACGTTCAGCTTGTCCTCCCCGATCGGCGCACGAATGGCTATGCGCATCGGAGAACGAACGAACGCGCTTATCGGGACGGTGATGATGACGCTCGCGATGTTCTCGTTCGCCGGGAGCGCCCTGCAAGCTTCTGTCGTCCTGATGATCGTGGGGCTGGTCCTGCAGGGTGTGGGAAACGGCGTGGCTCGGCCGTCGCTGACGGCAACTTTGACGAATGCCGTTGACGAAAAAGACGTCGGCATCGCAGCGGCATCGAACCGGATGCTCCACCAGATCGGTGCATCCTTCGGGATAGCCGTCCTCACGGCGATCTACGGAGGGTCGCGCCTCGGCGGCTCCTTCGCGCGAGCTCACTTGGCGGGGGCGCTATTCGGTGTGCTTGCGGTTATCGCTGCCGCGTTCGTCCGGGCCGACCGTAAAAAGAAACTGGAACCCCATGAGCTGGAATCGGCCGCGGTCGGTGTGGGAGATCCCGAGCCCTAGGAAGCCTCCGGTCGCTCCGGGCAGCTAGGGTCTGTCGCGTGGACGAACCGGAACAGATCGGTAGCGCCTGGACGCGCGCAAGCTTCGTGCAGCGATTCGGCGCGTTTCTGGTCGACCGGGTCCTCCTGTCGTTGTCGGCAACGATCATTCAGGCAATCTTTTTCGCACCCGTCGAGCGAGCTCAAGAAGGGATCTCGTTCTCGCCGCGACAGCTCGTGATCGGTTTCGCCTTGGACCTGATCTACTTCACGATGTTCGAGGGAAGCGCGTCGGGCCAAACCCTCGGTAAGCGTTTGCTTCGGATACGAGTTGTCGATTTCGCTTCCGGAGCACCCATCGACTACCGTCGTGCGCTCGCTCGCTCGATCGGAAAGATCCTGTCCGGTATTCCGTTCGGTCTCGGCTACTTCTGGATGCTTTGGGACCGGGACGGCCAAACATGGCATGACAAGTTCGCCTACTCGACGGTCGCCAAACGTCCCCCGGAAGGGGGTCGACCATGAGTAAGGTTCGCGATATGTCGCTCATAGCCGAACTTAAGGTTCGGCGGCTCGACGAAGGCGTTCCTCTGCCTGCGTATCAACAAGAAGGGGACGCCGGGCTCGACCTTTGTTCGGCTGAAGACGTCGTGATCGAGCCGGGCGAACGCCTTGTGATCGGCACGGGGATCGCCGTTGCGATTCCATCCGGTTATGTCGGATTTACAACTCCGCGATCGGGTTTGGCCGCGCGTCAGGGGTTGTCGATGGTCAACGCACCCGGTGTGATCGATTCCGGTTACCGGGGCGAGATCAAGATCATCCTCGTGAATCTCGACCCGCGAGTGTCGATCGAGATAAAGCGCGGCGATCGTATTGCTCAGCTCGTTGTTGTTCCCGTTGCGACGGTGCGCATCGTCGAGGCCGACGAATTGCCCCAGACGCAACGCGGTGAGGGTGGGCTGGGGTCAACAGGCGTCTGACCAGCCCATTTGACTCGTAGTTCCTTGCTCTTTGTTAGCCGCTCCCGGACGCTGGACTCCTGCCCGTGTTCTCCGGTAATGTCCCCGCCCGAATGCTTCGCGCTAAAGCCCGTTTCGCCCTGGCTCTGGCCGCGCTCGCGCTGCTCGCGGTCGCGTGCAGCGGTGCGTCCGGCATCGACTCGAAGCGTGTCCAGAAGGCCGACGTTCGTGTCGCCGCCGGGGGCGGAATACATCCGCTCACCGGTGTCTCCGCTTTCGGTGACCAGCCTTGGCAAAGCCGCGCTCCGCTGGCGGTCAAGATCGGCAACTCGCCGGCTGAACGTCCCCAAGCTGCCATCGATCGCGCAGACCTCGTCTACGAGGAGATCGTCGAAGGTGGGGTTACGCGATTCATGGCTGTCTTCTCCACAAACTCTGCGGCGCGCGTTGGTCCAGTTCGGAGCGCGCGCTCCGTCGACCCCGACCTCGCACAACCCTTGGGTGCGCTCGTTGCCGGTTCCGGTGGTCCGGCTCCCGTGCTGCAAGACATCAGAACCCGATCGGGGATCACTGATGTCGGCGCGAAGACCAACGACTACTACACGCGTGATCCGAACCGCCGTTCTCCTTACAACCTCTACACGGCAACCGACACGATCTGGAACGCGCGCGGCGGCTCACCGCCCGGTCCCCAGTTCTCCTTCCTTACGACCGCCGAAGACCCGTCCGCGGGTGGGGAGCCGGGAACCGAGCTTGGTCTCTCGTTCTCCAGCACGGCCGGTCCGCTGCGGTTCGCATACAACCCCGAGTCCGGTCTTTATCAGCGGTTCCAGAGCGGTAGCGCACACATGGTCGAAGGAGCCAGCGGACTCACACAGCTGGCTTTCCGCAACGTGGTCGTGCAGCAGGTCACAACGAGCATGAGCGACATCGTCGACCAGGCCGGTCAGCGCTCGGTAGACACCAGCGTCATCGGCAACGGTTCGGTTTGGGTGTTGCGTGGCGGCCGAGTGTTCCGGGGCACATGGCAGCGCAGCTCGGCCGGGGAGGCCACGCGATTCGTCGACGCCTCCGGGCAGGTCATCAAGCTCGCGCCGGGACCTACGATCGTCGAGCTGCTTCCTCAGGGTCGCGACGCCAACGTCTCCTGATCACCCTGACGCCCGAGGCCGTCGATCTGATCAAACGATCGCTGGATCTTGCGGGAGCCGATCGCAGCGAGGTCGGAGTTCAGCTGCGCATAGCCGGCGGCGCCGTTCGCCCGCGTTTCGCGTCCGCGCCCGGTGAAACAGATGAGGTCGTCGACGCCGGTGGTATCAGGGTCTTCGTCTCGCGGAGCATCGTCGACCTTCACGAGTCGATCGAGATAGCCGTTAGTCAGGAGCACGAGCAACTGGTTGTTCGACCTGTAGGTTCGGACGATGAATGAGTCTGTAGTACTACCCGCGCCGTTACCAGAGGTTGCGAGTGCGCTCGAGAGGGCTATCTCACAAACCGGCTCGGATCGGATGATCGCGCTGGGCGACATCATCCGGATGGATCCGCTTTGTCTCGAAGCCTGGGCCCGGCTCGGCGAAGCTGCTTACCAGGCCGGGGACGACATCGCTTCCTACGCGTACTCGCGGGTCGGCTATCACCGTGGTCTCGATGTCCTGCGTTCGTCCGGCTGGCGTCCGGACCGCGAGGTGCATTGGAACTACGAATCCAATCGCGGATTCTTGCAAGCGTTGTACGGACTCATGCGCGCGGCCGCTTCGATCGCCGAGGGTGTCGAGGCACGGCGTTGCCGTGAGTTCCTGCTCCAGCTCGATCCGTCCGACCCCTTGGAAGTGGGCGCGATCCAGCCCAAGGATCTCAGCAGGCGTTTACCCGACTAGTTAAGCGATCTTCTGGATGAAGTTCTCTGAGATCTCTCCGAGCGCGCGCGCCATGTCGTTCGGGTCGAAGGTCGGAGGCGGGAAAACGATCCGCGACACGCCCTGATCCTCCAGCGCTTTCGCGGCATCCACGTCCCATCCGCCGCCCGTGGTCACTTCGATCGCATCAGGGTCGCGTCCTGCGTCCTTCGCTGCACGCTTCATCTCGTCGATTAGCACGGGGATGTCGCCGCGCGCCGGGAAGAAACCATCACCGAGTCTTCCCGCTCGGCGCGCGGCGCCCTTCGTGTGACCGCCAACGACGATGGGCACGCCGCCATCTTGGATGGGCTTGGGATTGCTTCGAGCGTTCTCGAACTTTGTGAAGTTTCCCTCGAAGGTTTCGTCGGTTGACCAAAGAGCGCGCATCGCCTGGATGTACTCGTCGGTGCGCTGCGTCCTCTCTTTGAATGGGATGCCTATGACGTCGAACTCTTCTTCGAGCCAGCCGATGCCGACGCCGAGCGTCATCCGTCCGCCGGACAGGACGTCGATGGTTGCGACCTCCTTGGCTAGGACCACGGGGTTGCGTTGGGGAAGGATCACGATGCCGGTGGCCAGCCTGACCGTGGTCGTCAGTGCGGATACGTACGAAAGCCACGCGAGCGGATCTGGGATCGGAGCGGTCTCGCCACCGGGCATCTTCCCGCTCGGCGAGTAGGGATAAGAGCTCTCGTAACCTTCCGGGATAACGACGTGCTCCACCGTCCACAAAGACTCGAGCCCCGCGTCTTCGGCAGCTCGCGCGACCTTGGCGGCGCCGTCCCGCGTCCCGAAGAACGCGACGTTGGCGAACATCATCCCGACCTTCATATGGTCCCCTCCCGCGTGAGCAATTCCTTTAGATATAGCGAATTTCTTAAACCCGACAGATGGTTGGCAGGATATCTAGGACACACTCTGTCAAGATTCACGACCACAAGGAGGCGGCTATGTCGGATGTCTCGATGACGATCCGGTGTGTCAGCGCGGATGAATCGATCGCGTTCTTGACGAAGGCTTTCGGGCTGGAAGAGGGGTTGGTGCACAGGGAAGAAGGCAAGGTCATGCACGCCGAGCTGTGGTTCGGATCGTCCTGCGTGATGCTCGGGCCAGAAGGGGGAGCTGGGGAGGTAGCCGGGTTGTATGCAGCTGTTGATGATGTGGATGCTCACCACGCCCGAGCGGTAGGCGCAGGGGCCGAGATCATGTCGGAGCTACACGACACCGACCATGGATCGCGGGACTATGCGGCGAAAGATGTCGACGGGAACACCTGGTACTTCGGAACCTATCGTCCAGCCAAACTCGAGAACTAGCAGCTGCTAGTGCGCCGCCGCCTGATCGCATCAGCCGAGTGGCGCTTCCTTGCATCCTATTGGCGCGCCGACCCGTTGCTTACGTCGCTGTGGTGGGCGTTCGTTATCTTGCGTGGGATTTTGCCCGCGCTGTTCGCTGTGGCCATGGGAGTGTTGGTCGGCGCTGTGCAGGACGGCAGCTCGCTCGGCGTTCCTCTTGCGTTTGCGGGAAGCGTGTTCATCGCGATGAACACGCTGAACCCGGTTCACGGAACGATCGGTTCGATCCTGGGAGCCAGGACCGGCGTTTGGTTGAACGACAGGCTCATGCGCGCGTGCGTCGAGCCCGCGGGACTGGCTCACCTCGAGCGCCCCGACCTCGCCGATGACCTTTCCAGAGCGCGTCAGTTCGACGCGGGCATCATGGGGCCGCCTTTGGAGGCCGCACTTCCCGAGGTCGGCAGCGGCTTCGCCACGGTATTGGGCGGCTTGTCGCAAGCCGTGGTGTTGGCGGCGTACAAGTGGTGGGCGCCCCTTGTGATCGGCGGCGCGTGGTTGTCCACGCATGTCCTCTTGCGCGAGAGCGCGATGTGGAAGATGTACTCCGAAGACGAGTACGCGAAGGTCAGTCGCCATTCTGATTACGCGTATCGGCTCGCCGTCGATTCGCCGGCGGCCAAAGAGATACGGATGTTCGGTTTGGCCGACTGGGCCGTCGAACGGTTCACGGCGATGCGGCGCAAGCTGACGCAAGCGCTCTACGAGCAAAGGAAACTGCTACAGCGTCCTTTGCGTTGGAGCGTGACGACGGTGCTACTGGGCAATGCGATCGTTTTCTGGTCGCTCTCAGTCGACGCGCGAAGCGGAGCGTTGTCCCTCGATCAGCTGGTCGTTTTCGCTCAGGTCGCCGTCGGATGCAGCGCGCTTGCCTTCAGCGAGTTCGACTGGTGGTTCCGCGGCAGCGCGCAGCCGATCCCTCGCGTGCTCGATCTTGCCGACGCGATGCGGCCCGCCGGTGCGCTGACCGTTGGATCGGGAGCGGCGTCGGGCCACATGCCGCAGCGCGAGATCCGCTTCGAGCAGGTTTCGTTCGCGTACCCGACGACGGGCGTCGAGGTTCTCAACGGTTTCGATCTTTCGATCCCCGCCGGCGCCTCGCTCGCGATCGTTGGACCGAACGGCGCCGGGAAAACGACGCTGGCCAAACTCTTGTGCCGTCTGTACGACCCGCAGTCGGGCGCCATACGGGTCGACGGCGTCGATCTTCGCGAGCTCGATCTATCGTCCTGGCGTTCGCGACTGGCCGCGGTCTTCCAGGACTTCATCCGGTACGAGCTGTCACTGCGCGAGAACGTCGCACCACTTGGTGCAGGCGACGACGAGGTGATCGCCGCGCTTCACGGCGCGAAGGGGGATGGTCTCGCGGAGCTCGATCACGTGCTTTCGAAGTTCTACGAGAACGGAACCGATCTTTCGGGAGGGCAGTGGCAGCGTGTTGCTTTGGCGCGGGCGCTGTGCGCGGTGCAGCTTGGTGCCGGGGTAGTGATCCTCGACGAGCCGACCGCACAGCTGGATGTTCGCGGTGAGGCGGAGATCTTCGAGCGTCTTTTGGAATCGACGCGAGGGCTGACGACGATCCTCATATCGCACCGCTTCTCGACCGTACGTCAGGCCGACCTGATCTGCGTGCTCGAACACGGACGCGTGATCGAGCTCGGCTCCCACGATGAATTGATCTCTCACGGTGGACGGTACAAGACGATGTTCGATCTGCAGGCCTCGCGGTTCTACACCTCCGAAGAGGAAACGGATGTCCTCGAGACCCTCTGAGATCCCAGGCGCTGGACGCGCGCTATGGCGCGCCCTCGTTTTCGCTTACCGGGTTGAACCGCGCCTTCTGATCGTTTCTTTCGTCCTCATCGTCGGCGCGATGATCCCCGAAGCGCTGAATGCGTTGTGGCTCAAGTGGCTGGCCGACGGTGTCCGTTTGGAGCGTTCGGGGCTAATCGTCACGGCCACAGTTGGATTTGCGGCATCGGGTGTTGCGGGCTGGCTCATGCGCATAGTCGGCGACCGGATCCACTTCCTCTTCCGCGAACGCGCGACGATCGCGATCGAAGCGCACGTTGTTCATCTGCAAGCCAGCGTCGCTTCGATCGAGCACCACGAACGTGCGGAGCACCTCGACCGCTTGCAGATCCTCAAGGACCACGCGTTCCTGCTCAACCACCTCTACCACTCAGCTATGAGCACGCTCGGCTCCCTCATCCGGCTGGGCATCACCGTTGCGCTGATGGTGTCCGTGCATCCGGCCACGCTCGGGCTGCTCTTGTTCGCCGTGCCGACCGTCATCGCATCGACGCGTCGCGCAACCGCGGAGCGGAAAGCTGAAGAGACGGTTGCTTCAGAGCGCCGCCTGGCCCGCCACTTCTACGACCTGGGGACGCAAGCCGGTCCGTCCAAAGAGATCCGCGTTGCGGGAGCCGAGGAGTGGCTGGTCGCCAAGCGTCGCGAAGCTCAAGAACGTTGGTTCGCGGTCGTGGGACGAGCGCGGTGGATCAGTGCAGCTGCTCATGCGACTTCGTGGGCGATCTTCGGCGCCGGATACGTTGCTGCGATCGTCCTAGTCGCGGCCGTCCTCGATCGGCCGGCCGGAGACGTCCTTCTCGTCCTCGCGGCCGGAGCGAACCTGTCGCGGTACATGGGCATGACGGCCGGGCAAGCCAGCTTCCTGCGATGGACTCTCGATGCCGCCGCTCGTCTGGCCTGGCTCGAGGACTATGCGAAGGAGCACGGCGAACATGCGGACCTTCCGGTTCCGCAGCGCATCGAGCAAGGCATACGGGTTGAGGGCGTGTCCTTCTCCTATCCCGGAACCGATCGCCTGGTTCTTCAAGACATCGATCTCGAGCTACCGGCCGGGTCGGTCGTGGCGATCGTCGGTGAGAACGGTGCCGGCAAGTCCACATTGGTGAAGTTGCTTTGCCGGTTTTATGAGCCGACTCAGGGACACATCGCGGTGGACGGAACCGACATCGCCCGCGTGCCGGTCGAAGAGTGGCGAGCGAGACTCGGCGGTGCCTTCCAGGATTTCTTCCGTTACGAGTTCCTGGCCCGCCAAGCTG
The DNA here is from genome assembly GCA_963766295.1 of uncultured Actinomycetes bacterium. Taxonomy (GTDB): domain Bacteria; phylum Actinomycetota; class JAICYB01; order JAICYB01; family JAICYB01; genus JBBDRJ01. The sequence continues at coordinate 397,570 of CAVXYW010000002.1, forward strand.
TCGGCCTCGGCGATCTGCCGCGAGTGGAATCGACACCCGCGGTGCAGACCGGTGTGGAACGAGGCGGCGCGGTCGACGTGATCGATCGGTTGCCCGGCGGTCTCGAACAACAACTCGGACCGACCTGGGATGACGGTATGGAGCTTTCGTTCGGTCAGTGGCAGAAGCTCGCGCTCGCGCGCGGATTCATGCGGGATCGTCCATTGCTTCTCGTCCTGGACGAACCGACCGCGGCGCTGGATGCCGAAACCGAGCATGAGCTGTTCGAGCGCTTCGCGTCGGCCTCGCGCGAAGCGACCGACGACGGAAGGATCACCGTCTTGGTTTCGCACCGCTTCTCGACCGTCCGGATGGCTGACCTGATCGTCGTGCTGGACGGCGCACGCGTTGTCGAGTCGGGCTCCCACGAAGCGCTTATGGCCCAGAACGGTTTGTACGCCGAGCTGTACGGGATACAGGCTCGCGCGTATCGCTAGACGCGCGAGAGGCACTCCTCGACGATCTCGTAGAAGGGTTCCCGTCCGTAGCGCTCTCTCCACGGGATGTGCCCGCAACGCTCCAATAGGACGAAGCGGAAGTCCTTCACGAGTCGCGCAAGCGGTTCTCGCACACCCTCGGCCGGATGCGAGTCGTAATCGCCGTGGATCGCGATCACCGGGCATTCGATCCTTGAAGCGAGATCGAGGAACCCTCCGTCCGATCTGAGCTTCTCGACCTCGGGCCAAACCTTCCGGTAGACCTCGGGTTGCTCGGTGAGTGTGTCGGCCTGGTCGTCCTCATCGATCGCTTCGTAGGTGTCGACGGAACCAAGTAGCTCTCCGAAGCGCCCGAAGGACGCGGGGTCGGCGTCCGGAGACTCAACGACCTTTATCAACTCGAGAACCTCAGCTCGATCGTCGGCGTTCAGGCGGTCCAAGCGGTTCTGGTGTGTGAGAGGGCCGTACTGCGCATCGAAGGAGCCTGACCCGACCAGGATCAGCTGCCGAACCGTTTCGGGATGTCTTCCGGCGACGAGGAACGAGAGCATCGCGCCCCACGACGAACCGATGAGCGTCACGGGTAGATCGGCGTGCTCCTCGAGCGTCGATCGCAGATCATCGACCATGCCGTCGACGGAGAGCGCCGATTGCAAGGGCTCGAGCACGCCACGTTTGGCCGCGAGCCGACGGGCAACGGGCGCCATGTGTCCGGGAGCACCCGGGCCTCCGTGCACAACCGCAACGCGGAAAGGCGCGTTGCCGTACTTCCTCATGTTCGTCATGGGTACCTTGGGCTAAGTGAAATCGCAGCGGAGGGTTACTCCGTTCCTCATGATGACGCGAGCGCTGACGAGGCGATGCCCTCGTTGCGGTGAACGGAAGATCTTCGACTCCTGGTTCCGGATCCGCGAGAGATGTCCTAGGTGCGGTCTCGTCATGCAGCGCGGAGAGGGTGCGTTCCTCGGATCGCTCTCGATCAACTACGGAGTCACGGGTGCGGCGTTCATCGCGTTACTCGTCACTTGGCTTGTGCTGGACCTGCCCGACCTGCAGTTCGTGCCGCTTCTGCTCTCGAGCATCGGCGTCTGCCTGATCGTGCCTGTTTTCTTCTATCCCTTCGCCAAGACCATCTGGTCGGCCATCGAGCTGATGCTGCACGCCGAGTCCGACGACCCTCCGTTGGATTTGAGCTAAAGACCGACCCACTCGGCGGTTCGATCCCAGATCCTTTTTTGGAGATCCGCATCTTTCAGGAAGCGGTTGCGCAGCAGGAGCTCGGCCGGACGGGTGGATGTGATGAATCGTCCGGTCACTCCTTGGATTCCCGGGTCGGTGGCCATCTTGATCAGGATCCGAGCGCCCCTGTCGCTCGACCGGACGAACGGAGACCACGTCATTACGTTGCCGATACGCGTGACGATGGAACTGTCACCGGCGAGGTTTGTAGCAACCAGTCCGGGGCAAACGGCGTTGACGGCAACGTATTCCTCCTCGAGTCGCTCCGAGAGCTCCTGAGTGAACAGGATCAGCAGGAGCTTCGTGAAACCGTAAGCGGCGTTCATCGCGAACGGCCCGTACCCGTTTAGTTCGGGAAGGCCGTCGAAGTTCGGACGGACCGCAAAGCGGTGCGCCTCGGAAGCTACATTGACGACTCGAGCAGCGGGGGCCGCTTTCAATCGATCGAGAACGAGGTTGGTCAGAAGGAACGGCGCCAAGTAGTTCGTCGCCATCATCTGATCGAAGCCCTCGCTCGTCTGCTCCCGCTTCGTGTTGTTGATGCCGGCGTTGTTCACGAGAACGTCTATGGCTTCGTACTTGTCGGCTAGCTCTGCGGTGAGAGCGCGAACCTGTGCGAGTTCAGAGAGATCGCACATAAAGAGGTCGATGGAGCTCCCTGGAGCCGATGCCCGCAGGTCGGCAAGAGTCGCGCGGCCTTTGTCCGGGTTCCGGCAAACGATGCCGACGGTTGCTCCGGTTCGTGCGAGCGCACGCGCTGCCTCTTTGCCGATACCGGAGCTGGCTCCGGTCACCACGTACACCGGCTCGGTCTTGGCAGTCATCGAATGAGTATTGTTCTACGCCTGATGGGTGCGCTGGAGGGCAAGGTCGCGATCGTCACCGGTGCCGCACGCGGACAAGGTGAAGCTGAAGCTCGACTGTTTGTGGATGAGGGAGCCCAGGTGCTACTGACCGACGTCCTCGACGACCAAGGTCAAGCCGTCGCTGATGAGATCGGCGCCGCCGCCGCCTACCGGCGCCTGGATGTAACCGACGAAACTTCGTGGAGCGAGGCGATAGCCGATGCGGTTTCGCGCTGGGGCCGGCTCGACGTCCTGGTAAACAACGCCGGGATCGGCGAAGGCGGGCCGATCGAGTACACGACGCTCGAGTCCTATCGCCGCGTTATCGATGTCAACCAGATCGGCGTCTTCCTCGGCATGCGAGTCGGTGATCGCGCCGATGCGCGACAGCGGAGGCGGGTCGATCGTGAACATCTCGTCGGTGGACGGGATGCTGGGCATGGCGTACGTGATCGCTTACGTCTCGTCAAAGTTCGCCGTTCGCGGTATGAGCAAAACGGCAGCGATCGAGCTGGGCCAATACGGGATCCGTGTGAACTCCGTACACCCCGGTGGTGTAGACACGCCGATGATCCATCCCGAAGGATTCGAGGGCTTCGACCCCGGACCGATGTTCTCCAAGATCCCCTTGCAGCGCATCGGCATGCCTGAGGACATCGCGAAGGTTGTTCTATTCCTTGCGTCCGACGCCAGCGGTTACGTCACGGGAACCGAGCTGGTCGTAGACGGCGGTCTCATCGCCGGCGTACACATCCCGGGCGCTCCGGTCTAGATGCAGGTCGGACTCTTCGCACCACTGGCGAATCCTTGGGCAACACCCGAGTACCTATCGACTCTCGCTAAGGAATCTGAGCGGCGGGGGTTCCACTCGATCTGGGTGGCCGAGCACATCGTCCTATTCGACGATTACGCCTCGCAGTATCCCTACGCAGCCGATGGGCGCATACCTGCGGGCGGTGAGAACGGGATCTTCGAACCATTCACCTCGCTTTCGTTCTTGGCGGCGGAGAGCAGCACGATCCGGTTGGGCACGGGGATCTGCCTCGTTCCTCAGCGAAATCCCGTTTACACCGCAAAAGAGGTGGCGGCCGTTGACTGGCTCTCACAAGGACGATTCGATTTCGGAGTGGGCGTGGGCTGGCTCGCGGAGGAGTTCGCCGCAGTCGGTGCACAGTTCGATCGTCGCGCCGATCGTTGCCGCGAGTACATCTCGGTGATGAAGAGCTTGTGGCAGGACGACCCCTCTTCTTATAGCGGCGAGTTCTATCAGTTGGAACCGTGCCGTCACTATCCAAAGCCGATCCAGCAACCGCATCCGCCCATTCACTTCGGTGGCGAAACCAATGCGGCCCTGCGACGTGTGGCCGATCTTGGGCAAGGTTGGTACGGATTCGGCCGCTCACCGGAGGAAGTGCCGGAGCGGATCGAAAAGCTCGAGGAGTTGTTGTCAGAGGCGGGCCGTTCGCGAGCCGACGTGACCGTCAGCATCTGTCCGTACCTGAAGGGTGTGGACCGTGAAGCAGCCCTTCGCTACCGGGACGCAGGCGTCGATCAGCTCATCGTGATGGCTTTCGCCGGCACTCCTGACGACCTAGCCGCGACGCTCGATCACCTGGCCGAAACGATCCTCGTTCCGGTGAGCGCTTGAGGCCGTCATAATCGTACTGGCGGGACGGGCCGCTACTGCGGACCAACTAGATCAGGGATGAGCGAAGAACTCACCTTCGTCCTGACGGACGTCGAAAGCTCCACTGCGCTCTGGGAACGGTATCCGGAGCAGATGTCCGTTGCCCTAGCTCACCATGAGCAGATCATCGGTGACGCCGTCGCGCGCAACGACGGCGAGCTGGTGCGCGAGCGGGGCGAAGGCGACTCGATGTTTGCGGTCTTCTCGTCGCCCATCAAGGCCATAGCTGCGGCCGCCGAATTCTCACGAGCCCTCGGCGACGCTCCATGGACGGAGGAAGCGCCGCTGCGCGTTCGCGTCGCCGTGTATACCGGCGAGGCCGAAGCGCGAGACGGCGACTATTACGGAACAACGATCAATCGCGCTGCGCGTATACGTTCCCTTGCTTTCGGAGGCCAGGTGTTGCTGGGTGGGAAGACCGCGATGGCGGCGGTGAAGGATCTACCTGCACTTGCATCGCTCGTGGACCTCGGCCCCCGGACGCTCAAGGACCTGAGCGCACCTGAGCATGTCTTCGAGTTGCGGTTGGAAGACGCGACGGTTCTTCCCGAACCACTGAGCGATTCCGAGGCGTCGAACGTCCTTTGGATGGATCGCATCATGACCTCCGCCTTCGTCGACCGTGTAGAAGAGCGGCGCGCGCTGTCGGTGGCCTGGGCAGCGGCGTCAGCCGGAGAGCGCGTCCTCGCTTTGCTGGAAGGGGAGCCGGGCATCGGTAAGACCGCGCTCGCTGCCGGCATGGCGAATCACGCTCGTAATGATGGTGGGTTAGTTCTGTACGGACGTTGGGACGAAGAATTCCTTGCACCGTTCCAAGCGATGCGTGAAGCACTTGGGGCTTACGCCCGCGCTTGCCCTCGGTCGATACTCCGCGCCGATCTTCGTGAGCACGGCGATGAGATCGCTCGTCTCTTCCCCGAAGTCGGCGAACGCATAGACGCCAGCATCTCCGTCAACGGCAGCGCGGCCGAAGCGGAACGCCTGCGTCTCTTCGAGGCGGTGGGGGGCTGGCTGGAAGCGATCGCCAGCCGCCGTCCGGTGATGCTCGTCCTGGACGACCTCCATTGGGCCGACCGATCGTCTTTGCTTCTTCTCCAGCACCTGGTGCGAACCCCAAGTCGGACCCGACTTTTCGTGATCGCCACATTCCGCGGATCCGAAGTTGAACGCGGAGAGCTCGCCGATTTCCTTCCGACGTTTACTAGAGACGCCAACGCCCAGCGGCTAACGCTTTCCGGACTCGGTAAGTCCGACGTGATCGATCTCGTCGGGCACGTTACCGGCCGGCCGCTGGATGACCGGGCCGTCGCTCTCGGGGAGCAATTACACGACGACACGGGAGGCAACCCGCTCTTCCTTCGGGAGATGGTGCAACTTCTCACCGCCTCCGATGCGATGGACGCCGAATCTCTCAAGCGTGTCGATCCACCCGACTCGGTGCGCGATCTTGTCCGGTGGCGCGTGCGTCAGCTTCCGGAAGCAGCCCGAAACGGATTGTCCTGCGCTTCGGTCATCGGTCAAGAGTTCGAGCTTGGCGTCCTGGCCGAGGCCAGCGGTGTTGACGAAGACGGGCTTGCCGACGCACTCGATACGACGTGCCGCGCTGGTCTGGTCCACGAGGCGGACTTAACCGGCTATCGATTCGCTTTCTCGCATGCGGTGGTCCGACGCACCTTGCTGGACGATCTCAGCGGAGCTCGCCGAGCCCGAATGCATTGGCGCGTGGGTGAGGCGCTCGAGAATCGGCGCCCGGCGGCATCGCCCGCGGAGCTCGCTCACCACTTCTGCGCTGCGGTGACGCAGGACAGAGCGGCGAAAGCGATCTCATATGCTCGATCGGCCGGCGATCAGGCCATGGCCGAGCTGGCCTTCGAGAACGCCGTCCGTCACTTCCAGAAGGCGTTGGAGATACAGCAGGCTCAACGTCCCGAAGACGGTGTCTTGCGATGCGTACTTCTCTTATCGCTGGGCGATGCCCACGACAAGGCCGGCCAGTACGCAGAACGTTTGGCGCGTTTCGTGGAGGCTGCCGAGAACGCGCGGAAGCTGAAGAGAACCGACCTTTTCACGCGAGCAGCTCTCGGTTATGGGGGCGTCCTTCCGGCGGCCACCGAGGCAGATCCACAGGGTGTCGCTCTCTTGGAAGAAGCCTTGCAACAGCTGGGACCGGAGCCCACCCGGGAGCGCGCACACCTACTCGGACGACTGGCGCATACACTCGCGCTGGTTCCACCGCGATCGCGGCGAGTCGCTCTGGCCGAGGAGGCGGTGGCCATCGCGCGCCGACTCGGTGATCCTGCCGATCTCGCCGCCGTTCTCATCTACCAGGGCTGGGCGCTCGATGGTCCTGTCGACAATTCAGACCAGCTCGCAGCTGCGGACGAGATCAGACGACTGGGAGAAGAGATCGGCGACAAAGAAGTCGTCCTTCGTGCTGTCCACCTTCGTTCTGACGCGTTGTTCGAGGCCGGCCGGAAGGAAGAATTGGTCGCTTCATTGGACGAGCTGCGCCGGATCGCTCACGAGCTCAAGTACCCCGAGTACACTCGCATCGCGCGTTCTTGGGAATCCGTGTTTGCAGTCATCGAGGGGCGCTTCGACGAAGGACGAGCAATCGCCGAAGAAGTAAACGACACCCTCAAAGCGATGGCTCATCCCCAAGCCGATGTGATCCGAGCGGGTCTGGTGATGCCCGTCGAATGGTTGCAAGGAACGCTGATCGAGTGGCTGCCGATCTACGAGGCGATCGCGCAGGCTCTCCCGGATCGAATGCTGTTCCCCTCGATCATCGCGTGGTGTTCTGCCGAAGGCGGGATGACGGACCGGGCTCGACGAGCGCTCGACGCAATTTCTCACGAATCGGTTGGTGACTTCGAGCAGAACTTCATGTGGTGGGGTGGCATGGTTGGTTTGGTTACGGCGGCCACGCTCCTCGAGGATCGCGAATGGGCCGATCTCCTTTATCGTCTCGTGCTTCCCTTCTCGGACAGGAATTCAACCTTGGGGTCCACGTGCTATCTCGGGAGCGCAAAGCATCACCTCGGCGTTCTGGCGTCCACTCTCGAGCTTTGGGATGAAGCTGAATCGCACTTCGAATCGGCCCTAGACGCCGAACGGAATTTCGGCGCGCGCCCGTTCCTCGCACTGACGCAGCAGTGCTATGCCAACATGCTTCGAGCGCGCGGAAACGCTTCCGACAAAGATCGAGCAGACCAACTTCAGGCCGAAGCCACGGCAACAGCTGGCGAACTCGGGCTTGTCACGGTTCAGAATCGCGCCGCTGTCGCAAGCGCGACTTAACGCTCGGCAATTGCTGTTTCCTCGAGGTGCTCGAGGATCTTGGGGAAGACTTCGATGTGCGAGTTCTTTCCCAGAAAAGTGTCGAGGTGTGCGTAACCCTTTAGGACCTTCCGTCTGTATCGCGTGCCAGGGTTCTCCGCGCGGAGCCATTCGTAGGTGCGCTGGCTGCCTTCGGGCAGGAAGAACGAGTTCTCGGATCCATGGAGGAACAGGATTGGGATCGCCATGTTCTTGACGCCGGCGCGGTAGGTGTCCTTCTTGTCCTTGTCCACCGCGTATCCCAGGCGCATGCATTCGGCGAATTGCTTGCCCGGCTCGATCGCGCCCCGGCCGAACATCGCATGCAGAGCTTGATGCGTTGCGTCGTTGAGCTGGGCATGGTTGTGGGTCTTGCCATAAACGACCTCGACCCACCGGCAAAGCGCTTGGCCGCATCGTTCGGTACGAATCAGCGTCGTCAACGCGCGGAAGACCAAGTCCTTGACTTTCGGCCCGAACGTCGGCCGCTCGTCGGGTGACAGCGATGCGCGACCGAGCAAGCCGATCGCCAACTCGAGGGGACGAAACAGCTTGAACTTCATCCATCGCCCCGGTTCGAGGTGGACGGTCACCTGCGAACAGATCGCAGAGCGCACATCTTTCAACCCGGCGAGCATCGCCATCTGAAATGTCAGGGAGTTGGTGCAGTGGGCGAGGACCTGAACGCTTCGCTTCCTCGTGATGCTTTGGACGTGCTTTACCCCCCGCGGCCAGTCCTTCGTCGCGACGTCGTCCAGCGAGTAAGAGCCGGCCGATGACGGGAGCTGTATGCCGGTACGCGTATCGAACAGCCACACGTCGTACCCCTCTGAGTAGAGGTACTCCGGGAGGCTGATCTGAGTCGTGTCGGCGAGGAAGGAAGTGGCCGACATCGCGAAGCCCGGAGCCATCAAGATCGGGCCTTTGTTCCCTCCGTTGAATCTGATCAGCTGGAGTTCGGCGTCATCGCCCGGAGATTCACCGAGGGGTTTGTCCGTCTTCTTCCAGCTCTTGGTCGTCGCGTCGTACCACCAGCTCACGGCGTCGCCTCGGAACTTAGTGGGACGCCCTCCGGTGACGGGGACCTTCACGTCGGTCGGCGTGTCGCGGTATCCGCTGGCAGAGTCCAGCGGGCCTCCGTAGAGGTTCAGGAACTTGCGCGTGAACATCCACTGGAACTCGAGCCGGTAGCGCCCGCGCTTCCTGCGGGACGCCTCGCCTGTTGCCCGCATCGTCATCAGCTGGCGTAGGAAGTCGAAGAAGCCGACGCGCATGCCGCCGACGCCGACGATGCGGCCGTCGGCGTCCGATATCTCCGCGAACAGGGTCGTGCTGTCGCGCCACGCGCTCAGCGCACCGCGCTCGCGGAGCACCTTGCGACCGCGGAGTTTGTACCGACGGTCGTCGGTCGTCAGCAGGTCGAGCTCGTACATCATGTGGAACATCTCGACCAGATCGGGTTGAGGGACGAACAATCGGAACGTTCCACCGACGACTGTCAGCTCGTCGGTTGAGAGCGCCGGAGCTATCACGGTGCCCGACACGCGAGCCGGAGTTGCTTGATCGCGGAGCAACGCGGCGATATCCGGGTAAGCGATGGTCAACGCGACGTCGAGTACCGATCCCTCCGCTTTGCCCTGCGCGAACCCTGGTACGTGGTCATCGGAAACCGCTGTAGAGAAGTAGCCGGTCATGCGTTCGGAGAAGCGGAAACCCGGAACGATCGGATCGCGGCGCGGACGTGTAGCGGCGGACGTCGGCCGTATCGCTTCGAGGTCGGAGATGAGGTGGTCACTGATCCGCTCGGCCAACGCCGAGATCGTGAGCGAAGGATTGGATCCGAGCGGGCTCGGCACGACCGCGCCGTCGGCGACGTACAGACCGTCGTGCACATCGGTGCCGGTCTTGCCCGCGAAGACCTGGCCCTTGTGGTTAACGACCCCGTGACCCGCGTTGTCACCCATATCGCACCCGCCGAGCGGTTGTACGGTGACGAGCATTCTTCCGGCCGGAGTTGCCCACATGGGGCTCGGTATGAACGTGCCGTCGAGCTCGCGCGTTGCGGCTTCGATGACGGCGTTGTCCCGCTTGACGAACTCTGCGTCCTCCACGCCGCGCCAGTTGATCCGAAGTCGATCGCGAACGAGCGACATCTTGCCCATGTCGTCGTCGATGCTCATAACCAGCCAAACGAAGGAACGAGAGGCGGTGCCACGCCGGGAGCCGAACAACGAGCCGAGCATCTGTCTGAAACGGCGCAGCAATCTGCGCACGCCGCGCTTGCCGTCCTTGCCCCAGATCAGAGCGATGAGCGCGAGTGCCGGCGCGACTATCACCTTCACGGGACCCGGCACGGCCCCTTCCTGAACCATGATGTCGTTGGACGGATCGCCGTCGGTGAGCTTGGCCATACCGTTGATGCAGGCGCCGACGGCGGTGTTCGTGGTCGTCGGCCTCCGGCCGAGCCCTATCGCGCGAGTCTTCGCATCGGTGTCGAACGCGAGTCCCAGGACGTCGCCGTTGCCCGTGAAGCTCTGGCCCAGCCGCCTGGGAAGTTGGAGCCCCGCGTCACGCGACCGAAGGAGGATCTCGGTCGACCCCAAGGATCCCGCTCCGAGCACGACAACATCGGCCGACACCACACGCGCCTTCGGCCCGAAGTGCAGGCGGCCGGCTGTCAGGTCCACGAACTCGACCAGCCACTTGCCGTCCTTCAGTTTGCGGACCGTTCGTACCGCGACCTGCGTGAAGATCTCCGCACCGTGCTGATCGGCGTACGGGATGTAGTTCATGAGGACGGTGTTCTTTGCCCAGTGATTGCAGCCCGAAATGCAGTCACCGCAGAGCCTGCATGCGGTCTGCATGACGCCGGCCGCGTTTGGTCCGGTCTTGAACGTCACGTTCAAAGGGGCCGGCTCAACCTTCGCACCGCGGAAAGCTTCCGCCGAGCGCTTCAGCGCGACGAACTTAGGAACCTCGGGCCAATCCTTCGGAAACATCGACGTTCCGAGCATCTTCTCGGCCGCGCGGTAGTACGGTTCGAGCTCCGCGAGTGCCCGGCGACCGCGCAGCTCCTGCGGCCAGCGTTGGTCGAAAGCGCCGGGACTCGCTCGCAGGGCGACGTTCGCGTTGATCAGCGACGTGCCGCCAAGGCCGCAGCCGGCGACCACACTGATATCGGGACCCAGCCGCACATCGATCATCGCGGTGCGAGATCCGAGGCGAAGGCGCTTGAACGTGGTCTGGACGTGACGCGCGGCGGAGAAGAGACCGCTGGGGTACTCGCCCGGATGTAACTCCTTGCCGCGCTCGAGGACACATACCCGGCGGCCGGCGGCGGCGAGGCGAGCCGCAGCTATGCCGCCCCCGTACCCAGACCCCACCACTACGACCTCGTAATGCTCTTTCAGGTCGTGGATGGGCCGCGCCATGCGGTCCATCAGATGAGTGTGTTGGGGCGACCACTGCGCGGTCAAAGAACCTGCCTGGTTAAGCTCCAAATCCCAGGAGGGTGGATGACGGAAAAGCTAAGTGCGGACGAGGCGACTGCGCGGTTGCGTCCCGTGGACACGCTCGGCATCCCGCTGGGGCCGGGCCAGCCACCTGCCTTTCTAGAGGCACTCGGACGCCGAGAGGACTGGGAAGACCTCCGCGTCTACGGCGCGCTTCTGACGGTTCTTTCCGATCTCTTCTCGCACCCGAAGGTTCATTACTTGAGCGGATTCTTCGGCCCACTCGAGCGAATGCTGCGAGATGCAGGATCGAACATCGGCTTCGCGCCGGCTGACTTCCGACGGTTCATCCCGCAGCTCTCCGAACTCGAGCCGCGAGTCATGTGTACGACGGTTGCGCCGCCTGATGCGGACGGCTGGTGCAGCCTGTCGCTTCACGCCGGAGCTTCCGTAACGGAGCTGCATCGTGCCGGCGCCGACATCGAGCGCGTCCTCGTGGCCGAATTCAGCCCGAGCTATCCGCGAACCTACGGCCTCGGTGTGCACCACCATCGACTACACGTCGACGAGATCGACGTGCTCATCGAGACTGATCGCGAGGCCTTCACCACCGAGGACCCGCCGCCCACCGACGTCGATCGAGCGATTGCGGAGTGCGTTAGGACGTTCGTCGTCGACGGTTCGACGCTGCAAACCGGAATCGGCGCGGTGCCCTCCGCGGTGGCGGCCTTGCTCGCCGAAGGGGGCGGCGGCGACTACGGGATCCATTCCGAGATGTTCACGAGTGGACTCATGCAGTTGCACAAAGCGGGCAAGGTAACGAATCGCAAAGGCCAGTTCGATGGCGTGTCCGTCGTGACCTTTGCCGCCGGAACTAGCGAGCTCAACAAGTGGTTGCACGAGAACAGAGAAGTCGCCTTCCTGCCGGTCGACGTCGTGAACTCGCAGGAAGCCATCGGTCGCAACAGGAACGCAGTCACGATCAATGCCGCACTATCCGTGGATATTCACGGCCAAGTGGTGGCCGACACTGTCAACGGAGCTCAGTATTCGGGCATCGGCGGACACGAGGATTTCGTCGCCGGTCCCGCCTTGTCGACAGAAGCTCGGTCGCTCCTTTGTCTTCCGTCCACCTACAAGGCGGGTGACGAGCTTCGGTCTCGCATCGTTCCGTGGTTCGAGGCGGGCACGGTCATCACCACACCACGGCACCAGGTCGATGTGATCGTCACCGAATATGGCTCGGCAGAGCTTCAAGGTAAGACCGTGCACCAGCGTGGGGAGGCGCTTGCGGCGATCGCGCATCCGGACTTCCGCGAAACGTTGCGCGCCGCCGCCGAACGGGCAGCGCACGGCCGGTCACCGGTCACGCCCGTCTGACAACTCGCTCGTCCGAGGAAAGCGATCGATGTTGCGCAAAGCAGGGAAGCGCGCCCAGTAGAGTCCGGCGACGACTAGGGTCGCTGCGCCTCCGGTAACGATCGCGAGTGGAGCTCCGATCAGTTGGCCGACTACGCCGGACTCGAAAGCGCCGAGCTCGTTGGATGCACCGATGAACACGCTCTCCACGGCCATAACTCGTCCGCGCTTCTGTCGCGGCGTTACGAGAGGAACGAGAGTCGATCGGATGAAAACGCTGACCGAATCGGCTCCGGTTAACACCGCCATCGCTATGAATGCGAGCGCATAGATCCGCGTGGCGCCGAGCACGATCGTCGCGATCCCGAACGCGGCCACCGACACCAACAGGACGCGCCCAACCCGGCGACGTACCGGTCTTCGCGTGATGATCAGCGTCACCAGGACGGCACCGATCCCACCGGCTGCACGGAGCCACCCAAGGCCCACGGAGCCGACGTGGAGCTGTTCCTTTGCGATCGCCGGCAGCAGGGCAACGGCACCTCCAAAAAGGACGGCGAAGAGATCGAGCGATATCGCGGCGAGCAGGATCGGCGACCGGCGAATGAAGGCCAGACCTTCCACGGCTTCACGAAGCCGGTTCGGGGTCGGCGCCGGGACGGCTGACTTGTCCGCTACTTCCTCGATCACATCCGGAGCGGCATCTGCCGCCGCTAAGCGGTCGGACTCCCGAGTCTCGATCAACAGGGTGGAGATGCTCGCGATGCCGAGTAAGGACGCCATCGCTACGTAGGGGAGTGTGGGATCAACGGCATATAGGAAGCCCGCGATGATCGGTCCTGTGATTACGGCCCATTGCCAGGCCGCCGACCTTCGTGCGGTCAGCCACGGCAAGATCGCCGGCGTCACTACGTCGGCCGGTAGCGCCCGATTCGACGGCGCCAAGAACGCTCGTCCCGTTCCGAATACGAGGACGAGACCGAAGATCGGGGCGGCGCTTGTCGGATCGCTTGCTGCGTAGAAGGCCAAACCGATCCCGGCCGAGGCTTCGACTATCGCCGCGACAGCGCTAACGCGGACACGCCGGAACCTGTCGGCTACGGAACCGGTGACGAGGACGAGAAGCGCAGATGGTGCGAATTCAGCCAAACCCAGCAGACCTAGATCGAACTCGCGGTTCGTCAGGTCGTAGACCTGAAGTCCGAGTGCAGTCACGCAGACGAGTGATGCTGCGGCGCTACAGAAGACAGCGAGAAGAAGTGCCGCTACGGACCGGTTCCAGTTCGTCACCCGGCGACCATCATGTAGTCGCCGCTACGAGTTCTTGGGGATCTCCGAGAACGGCTTCAGGTGATCGTCCCGCGGCTCCTTGGGGAGACCCAGGGCGCGTTCACCGATGACGTTCATCTGGATCTGGTCCGTCCCGCCGTAGATCGAAGGACCCTGCGCGTATAGCGCCTGCATGGTGATGCCGACGAGGAACGGATTGCCCGTCGCTTCGTCGATCACCTTCTGGTCTTCGGGCTTCAACGCGTGCAGCATTCCCTGGGCTCCCACGATCTGCAGACCGAGGTCGCGCGACAGCTTCACCATCTGGCTCATCAAGAGCTTGGAGATGTTGGCCATGCCCGGGATGTCGCCTCCGGACGCCCGCGTCGCTTTCATGCGCTCGGTGTTCAGCCGCCCAATCTCGCCGAGGATGTGCAAGCGGGCAAGGTCCTGACGTATCACGGGATCGTCGAACTTGCCGTTGCCCTTGGCCAGGCCTACGAGCAACGATGCGCCGCTGACGCGGCCGGCGTTGGCCGCTCCACTCCTGCGCTCGCGTCGTGCACCGCCACCGTCGCCAGTTTTTATGACGAAGTCGCCAACACGCTTGTCGAGATGGCCCAGCTTGGTGCCCGGCAACGCCATGCCGCCGAATCCGCCGGCACCGCCGGCGCCGAGACCGGCACGTTCGAAAGCAAGCGTCGTGTTCGCGACAGCCCAGCCTTCGTTCTGTCCACCGATGATCTGATCCGTAGTGGCACGCGCGTCCGAGAAGAACACCTCACTGAACATCGCGTGGCCGGTCATCTCGCGAAGCGGTCGAACATCGACACCCGGCTGAAGCATGTTGAATGCGAAGTATGAGATGCCCTGGTGTTTCGGGACGCTCGGATCGGTGCGAGCAAGCAACATTCCGAGGTCGGCCCCTTGTCCGCCGGACGTCCATACCTTTTGTCCGTTGATGATCCATTCGTCGTCCTGCTGAACGGCTTTCGTGGATAGACCGGCGAGGTCGGAACCCGCGCCGGGCTCACTGAACAGCTGGCACCAGGCTTGCTTGCCGGTGACGATGTCGCGAACGTACTTGTCGATCTGCGCTTGGGTGCCGTGGGTGGCGATGGTCGGTGCGGCTAGTAGCAATCCGAGACCACCGGGAGCGCCGACGGCCCCGAACTTTCCGATCTCGGCCGACACCTTGCCGCCGTCGCTGCGCGACAGGCCTTTCCCGTATGCGTTCTCGGGGAGAGTGGGGGCCGACCAGCCGGCCGTGCCCAGGCGTTCCCACCATTCACCGACGGTGAGATCCGGGTCCCAATTGGCCTCCAACCAGGCCCTCAGCTCGGATAGGACGTCCTCTATGGCTGTCGTCGGTTCGGCGATGGCCATGGCAGCTCCCTTTCGCTATAAGTGGCGCGCTCTTGACTCGCGAGTCAAGTATCGCAGAATCTAGCCATCTAAAGCGAGCACACCTATAGGAACTGGGGGAAGCCATGCCTGAAGCCGTCATCGTCGCGACCGGACGCAGCCCGATCGGCCGCGCAACGAAAGGATCGCTTGCGGACGTTCGTCCCGAAGACCTTCTGGCGAGCGTTATGAAGGAAGTCGTCGCGAAGTCCGGAGTCGACGCAGCCGAGATCGACGACGTGATCACCGGTTCGGTCGGCGGCGCGCAGATCAACATCGCGAGGTCGGCTGCACTGCTCGCCGGCATCCCGGAGACGGTTCCCGCAACGACGGTCAACCGTTACTGCTCTTCTTCGTTGCAGGCGATCCGCATGGCTTTCCACGCGATCAAGGCCGGCGAGGGCGACACCTTCCTGGTCGGCGGCAGCGAACGCTCGAGCCGCCTCGACAGCGAGAAGGGGACGACGCGCGGCGACGGGATCCCGATGATGCCGAACCCCGTCCTTCAATCAAGCTGGGAACTGTTCATCCCGATGGGGATGACTGCAGAGAATGTCGCCGACAAGTACGACGTCGGCCGCGAGCGGATGGACAAGTTCGCTCAGCAATCACAAGAGCGCGCCGTTGCGGCGCAAGAAAGCGGGTTCTTCGGTCGTGAGATCGTTCCGTTCACCAAAGAGGACGGAACCGTCGTCGATAAGGACGACGGCCCGCGCGCAAGCTCGACCTACGAGAAGCTCGCCGAGCTGAAGCCGGTGTTCCGTCCCGAAGGTGGACGAGTCACGGCCGGCAACGCGTGCCCGCTAAACGACGGTGGGGCTGCCGTGATGGTAATGAGCGAGGACAAGGCGAAGGCTCTTGGGATCAAGCCGATCGCGCGCATCATCGCCTCCGGTGTCTCCGGACTAGACCCGCGGATCATGGGCGTCGGACCGATCGAGGCCGTTAAGAAGGTTCTCGAGCAAGCGAACATGAAGATCGACGACGTCGACGTGATGGAACTGAACGAGGCGTTCGCTGCGCAGGTGCTGGCCGTGTGCGACGAAGTTGGTGTCGATCCTTTCACGGACAAGCTCAACCCGAACGGGGGAGCGATCGCACTCGGACACCCGTTTGGTCAGACCGGCGCGCGCATCATGACGACATTGTTGAACGATCTTCAGACGGCGGACAAGACCATCGGCCTGGAGACGATGTGCGTCGGTGGCGGCCAGGGCCTGGCGATGATCGTGGAGCGCGTCAACTAGCTCTCGCTAGCGTTTTGTTAGTTGGCTTAGGCCGCACAAGGTATCGAGTAGCTGCTCATGCCCGAAGCGTCTCGACGAGGAACTGGGCTTGAGCCGAGGCCGCGAACTCGAACTCGGGGCTCGGATGATAGAGGAGGCCGAAGTGGCCACCGCCTATCTCGATGCACTGCTTAGGTCCGGCCAGTCGGCCGTAGGCGTCGAGCGCGGCAGCGGGTACTGCTCCAGGCATCTCGTCTTCGGGCGACACGACGAACAGAGTTGGACATTTGACGTGCGCACCGCATAGTCCGGCATGCCACGCCACGGGCGTCGAGGGTCGCGCACGCGTTACGTCGTTTACCCAGCCGGTCCCGAGGCGACCTCCGTACTCGATGAACCACCGATAGGCGGTCAACGGCGTCAACGCAGAAGGTCGCCTTACCTAGTTGGTCACCAGCTGCTATCCAATCGTGAGCGTCGCGATCCCATCGCCTCGCACGCTGAATAGGTACTCGATCTCGACGGGGCTACCGGGGAACGGACCGGTCAGCTTGACCAGTAGGCGAGTGTCGGTTCCTTCATTTACGGCCGTGAGTAGCTCCAAGATGTAGTCGTACTTTCGATGGGCGTCTTCGTTCCAGGCCGCGATCGCGTCGCGCCCTCGGTACTCGCCACCCTCATCTCGCACGACGGCGTCCTCGTCGAAGCAATGAGCGAGCGCATCTGAATCTAAGGCGGCGTCCGCCGCGAGGTAGCGCTCGACGGGTGACGGAATACTGATCGCCATTCGACCTCCTTGAATCAGAGTCGGCCTAACGACTTTTGCGGTTCACCCGCCGCGCGGAAACTTCGATCGGCTCGTCATTCGGGATGATCATCTCCCAACCGGCTACGTGCCGCGCGGTCGGGTGCAACCGCGAGTTAGGCCTCAGCGTGGCGCCGGGTTTCCGATTTCTCGAATCGGATCGCGCCCGTCCCACTCCTTCGACATCCGTGCCAGCGATTCAAAGAGCGAGTACACAGACAAGTCAAGAACATCGGCGATCTCGAATTGCGTTTGATCAGGCGCCGAGTCGGTCGCGAAGTAGGCCCAGCGAACGCCGCCGTCGCCCATCTGGCCTTCTTGGGCGATCTTCACCCCGCTCGAGAGCGTCCGCGCCATCGTCCGGTCGTACTCATCTCGAGTAAGCCAGGACGAAACATGGTGAAACCCCTCTCGGCCGGCGTCGAGGAAGTCTCGGTAGGCAGTTGGCTCAGGCCCGAGTTGCTCGATCAGTTCAACTTGGAGGTCATCGGAGTTCCCGAGTGCAATGTGGAGCGTCGGCGGCGGCGATGGCTCACCCCGGTACCAATAGCTCGTGGGCGTTTGCTCGCGCAGGACGAAGAACGGCCCGACGCCCAGAGTCTCCGTCCAATATTTCAGAGCGACATCCATGTCGCGAACAACGAATCCGAGCTGTCGGATCGCGCCCAACAAGTAACTCATTGCACACCTACTCCTCTCGATCGATGTGACCCTCAGGTAGGCCTAACGACCGTTTCTTGCCGCCCACCCGACGCGAGCGAGCGTAGCGAGCGGCGGTCGGGTGCTGCGGCGAGTTCGGCGGCCGTAGCACAGTCGTGCTACTTCGAGTGATCTGACGGTCGGACGGCGATGAGGTCACCGTCGCCGGCGGGGCGGACGTCGTTTTCATCCAAAGTCAGCAGAGCTTCGGTCTTGTCAGACGCCGTCACGAACTCGACCTCGAGGTTGCTCGGCGGATAGAGCTCGACGACCGTGCCGAGGTCGCCCCGACGGAGGCCGTGCTCAGGCACGTCTCTTTCTAGGACCACCGTCTCGAGCAGCTCGTAGGTCATGTCTTCACTCCGGAAACGCCGTAACGAACCGTGGGAAGTCTTCTGCGACCAGGATAATCCAGGCAGTCGCGATTCCTGCTCGCTGACCGTTCGGGCCAACCACTTCGCGCGGACCTCGTACTTGGTACCGAACTGAGTGGTCTCGGCTTCGGTAGCGTCGGTCGTCTCGGCGAGGGTTCGTAGATCAGCAGCGAGGACGGCCCAGTCCTCCCGCGAGTAGCCGAGGCCGCCGAAGAACTCGGCCTTCGTGCGCCCCACCGGATGCGCAGGCGACAAGAGATAGTCGCGGAGATGACCACATCCAATCTCGAGCACGCGTCCGCCGGCAGCGGCTCCAGATGTTCCGCCACCGTGTCCGCGACTCGGCTCCGCAACTCACGAATCCGAGTTGTGCTGTTGATGAACAACGACTCAGCTAGGTTCATTCGCAAAGTGGGTCAATCCTTTGCTCGAAGCTTTGCATCTGGCTAACGACCCTGCGGCTCACCCGTCGAGTCCCGAGCGAGGGCCGCGGTCGGCTCCTGAGCCGAGTTGTGCAGCCCCACGCTAAGGAAGTATCAGATTGTGTAGCTCCTGGACATGTCTGTGCGGCTTGATACCTGGCGGCAAGTTCGGGTGGACATTCGTCGCGAACCACTCGCTCGCGTCCTTTGACGTCTCCCAGATCTCGATCACCCGCCACCCGCCGTCAATGGGGTGCGAAAAGGTCGCGATGAAGCCGGGGGCCTTCTTCACAACATCGCCGAGAACATTCGTGATTGCGTCATATCCCTCCGCGGTCTGCCCAGGAATATCAGCACTAACGAGCACAGGCATGGGTTTCCTCCTCTTGATCCCTCTCGATCAATTTCGTGTCGCCAGTTTCGGCTTTGTAGCGTTGCCCCGGTCGGCACAACGACTTTGGTCGCTCAGGCGCGAGCGGTCTTTCGCCGAAGGCCAAAGAACGCTCGACGCCTGCTGCGGCGAGTTGGGCCGCAGCGTCTGCTTCGTGATCACCGCTGACCCGAGAGGAATGGGACGACACCGTGACCTTCCACGATCAGCACGGTCATGCCAGGGACACTCTTCGTCTCGTGCTCTTCACCAGCGGCCCAAAACACGGCGTCTCCCTCGACGACCGACTCGAAGTGGCCGTCACCACCCGCCACTTCGCCGCTCCCGCTCAGGACAGTGAGAATCTGCGGTACGCCTGCTGGGTGTCGTAGGAAGCCACCGTTAGCCGCGATTCGGAAGATCGCCGCCTGCACCGGAACGCCGGAAGCGAGCGAGGGTGTGATGGGCGAGACTGTGACCCGGCTCAAGAGACCGTCGGCCGGAGTCAACGCGGCATCTGGTCCGACGCGAAATCGCTGCATGCTTCTCTCCTCCGCGAACTAAGCCTTGACGGCCCAACGACTCTTGCCGCTCAGGCGCGCGAAGGCGTAGCCGAGCGACGCCTGCTGCGGCGAGTTAGCCCGCTTCACAGCTGCCTAAGTATCGGCATGCCACCAGTCAACTCGAAAGCACTACCCACGGCTAGCCAAGCGAGCGCGTAGATCAATATCCATCGCAACGGGTGCCCTCGGTAGTGGCCAAGCACTGCGCCGACCGGCGCTCCGAGAGCCACTAGAAAGAAGAGAACAGCAAACGTCTTCATTCGAAGGTCAAACGCCAAAGCGTTGATTTCGCCGAAAGCGTTCATCGCCAACACTGCCCCAGCCAAATAGCCGGCCAGCAACGTCAAGCGCTTAAGAGTGCGAGCAGAAGCGCCGGTGTCACGTTGCACACGCCCAGCACCAGTCATGTCGGGCTAACGACTTTTGCCGCTCAGGCGCGCGATGGCGAAGCCGAGCGGCGCTTGCTGAGGCGAGTTATGCCGCTGCAACACACGCGAGCATTGGTCGCTCATGCCACCTCACGAGCGCAATGGTCGTCTCGAACGGAGAAGTCGCTCGGCAAGACCCCGCAGATCGACTTCCTCATAACTGCTTGGCGCCCCCTGCGTTCGCGCGTTCGCCGTAAGCCATTGTGGCGCGGATTTGCTCTGGCCGACGGGAACGCCATAGCGCGACGCCAGACCCTTCGTTACTTGCTCAAGGAGTGCGAGCGTCGACACCGAGTCTTCAACAACAGCAACTTGAACCAGCCGGGCCTCTTCACAGCGAATTCCTCGAGCGTCCAGGAAGACGCGACCACTGCAAGCGATTTCACCGTAGGCCCATGGATCCTTGTCATAGGACGTGTCGCACAGGTAGCCCGGCAGTGAGTCGAGGGTTCCATCGACAGCTCCATAGATTCCGCAGCGGCATCCGGGATGCGGCGCAGCGTGACTCCCATTAAGGCACTCCGCGCGAGCGATCCCTGGGCTCCAAGAAGGCGGTCTCGGGCTGTGAATCATGGGCGGCCCGAGTGCGAAGCCTCCCTCCTCGTCACGTACGCGAAACAGCCGCCAGGCCAATAACGGCTCTTCACGACTGAAGAGAAGCTCGTGCTCATCTACTGGCACAACATCCGCTCCATACCCCGTCGGCATAACGACACGGCGTTTCACCCGCCGCGAGGCGCCCAACGAAACGCCAGCCGACGCTCGCGACGTGACGGCGGCGCGCGGTCGGGTGTAAACGCGAGTTATCCGTCGGCGCCGAGGCCACGCCGGCGCAGGGTTTCACGGAACTCAGCGTTGACCTCTTCAACGTTCCTGAGCACGCCAGCAACGTCAGGGTCCAGCTGAAAGCTGATTGAGGGCGGCGCGAAGGAACGTGTCGCGGCGTGCTGTCACTGCGGAGGCATCAAGCGGGCTACCATCATCATCGAATCCCTCCCAGCCCTGCATCACTGTCGGGGTATTCAGCGCCGCGACCGCGTCCCAGTACGGCACCGCGGATGCTGCACGGCCAGCCTCTCGCTGCCAACCCTCCAACACGTGGGCCGCCGCACCCTGGCCGTACTGAAGAGCCATTTGCATGCGGAGACTACCGACGTCGACACCCGGATCACCGACGCCTGCAGTCTTCCAGTCGATCAGCGCGACGCACCGATCCGCCTCCCAAAGCATGTTGCCCGGCCAGATGTCGCCATGCAGGAACACGGATCCGACCGAACGCACTCTCTGCGACCTGACGTGCTCATCGGCCTCGTGCAGCAGAGGTGTCGTCGCCATCCAGCCACGGCGGCGTTCTGCAGCACGGTCATCGACGGCACAAGGCCGTGCCCGGCGCGGCAGCCCGGGCTGCTTCTTCAGGTCGAAGGCGTGGATTCGGGCAATAGCAGTTCCAGCTTCGCGAAGCCGAGCGACCGAAACCGTCGACGGAAGCTCACTACTCCCAGGCATCACCGTCTCCAGGGTGGCAACGGTCCCGCTGGCGCTGCCGTCGAGATCGGCGCCGACTAGGCGCGGTGCGGCCAAGCCACAACTCTCGGCGAACTGAAGCGCTCGGGCGTTCGAGACCACCATGCCACCAGTTATCCAACGCGGGACCGAGAGCTTCAGAACCACGTAAGTGGCACGGGTCGATGGGCCTTCCACTCTCAGCCGGAAGGTGCCGGAGGGACGATGGCTGCTACGACTCAGGTTCTCGGCGGACGAGACGGATATCCCGCCGATCGCAGCCGCCGCCCAGCTCAACACCTGGTCTGTCGGCATCATCGAAGGTGTCATTGGACCATTCTGCGCAACCAGCCAACTACGGCCGCGCCGACCAGCAGACGAAGCTCTTCAATTCGTACGGATAACGACTTTGGCCGCTCACCCGACGAGCGACGAGTGAAACGAGTCGTCCGGTCGGGTGTTGCGGCGAGTTAGACCGCATGCCACTCATGGCGATCCGGTCACAGAGAGAAGAACGAGCGAATGCGAGCAAGGAATCCCATCGGGCGACCGTAGCCAGCGCGTTGGTGCTTCGCGATGACGACTCCAGCGTCGTCGAAGCAGACCTCGAACTTCTCATGATCGTTGAACCAAGATAGGCCGTTTGGCGGCCTGAACGAGAGGCTTTTGGAGGGACAGAAGAACCCCTCAAGCGTTTGAGCTCCTGGGTCTGCTCTGTGATCTCCATAATCGCCGGCCGGTCCGCCCATGAGCGCCTCCACCTCAGCCTTCGACATTCCCGATCGAATCTCATCAAAGCCAGCAGAGTTGAGCGCGGGACGCAGCGAGAAGAATGCGCCCGGCGAAAGAACGAGGATCCACAGAAGCAGGAGCAGCACAAACGCGGCTGAAAGGTAGATGCTTCGGCGCTTCACATCGTCGGTCTAATGACTTTGGGCGCTGAGCCGCGCCAGCTCGCGAAGCGAGTGGCGTCGGCTCCTGCGCTGAGTTATGCGTCGTGTCTCGCTCATCCGTCGTCACTAGCAATGACATGGTTACGAATAAGGCCGATGCCGCAGATCTCGGTCTCGATGACGTCGCCTGGTTGAATCCGAGGAAGCGAGCCCGAGACCGGCGTCGGTGTTCCGGTCAGGCAAACATCCCCTGGACGTAGCGTGACGAACGATGATAGGAGCGCGACGAGTCCGGCGACGTCGGTCAGCATGTCCTTAGTGGACGCCTTCTGAACGACCTCTCCGTTCAGCCGACACTCCAGCGCTAAGTCATTCGCGTCTTCAAACTCGTCGACGGTGACGATCGCAGGGCCCAGGGGACAGAAGGTGTCGAGACTCTTTCCAAGAGTCTTGAGAGATGCGTAGTTCATGACTCCGACGGAGGTGCCCTTCGGGCCGAACTCATGGATCCGCTCTGTTATGTCTTGCGCCACCGTGTAGCCGGCAACGGCGCTGAGAGCGTCATCGGCATCGATGTGACGGCCCCCTCGCCCGACAATGAACGCAAGCTCGGCCTCGAGTACGGTCCACTCCCTTCCCATCGGGAGACGCGCTTGGTCTGGGACTACAACCGGGTCGTAAGGGCCCGTCACGGCGTTCGGAGCCTTAGCAAAGACCATAGGGAGCACCGTCCTGTGGGCCGGAGGGTAGTTCGCAACCAGGCCGAAGATGGCTCCGGGCGTAGGGATCGGCGCTCGTAGCCCGGCTTTTCCGGCTGGGATGCCGCCGGCAAACGCTCCACGCGATGCGCATGCCCGCGCGTCTTCCCATTGGCCTCGAAGCACCTTCATTGGATCTGACGAAACTGCTCCGCCCGAAACCTCGCTCAGATCAAACACGGCATCGCCAACGAGCAAAGCGGCCCGACCTCGGGAGTTTACGAAACGCATGACGCATCCTCGTGCAGATTAGAGGACAGAGTACGCATAACGTTTCTTGCCGCTCAGGCGCGAGAAGGATTTCGCCGAAGGCCAAAGGCTTCTCGTCGCCTGCTGCGGCGAGTTGGCCAGCGTCGAGGACGCAGCGTTCATGACTCTCGGGCCATCCGCGCTTCGTAGCGGCGACGGAGCCAGCTTGTGCGTCGCCAACAGCCAACGACGATCCAATACGCCACAACAACGCCAACGATTGCTAGGACCCAGTCAACCGGGCTCGCCCGACCGACCCCACCGTTCAAGACCCACCGAGCGACCTGAAGCGTGTAC
Source organism: uncultured Actinomycetes bacterium (assembly GCA_963766295.1). Classification (GTDB taxonomy): domain Bacteria; phylum Actinomycetota; class JAICYB01; order JAICYB01; family JAICYB01; genus JBBDRJ01. The sequence goes on from CAVXYW010000002.1 coordinate 421,206, forward strand.
AAGACGAGCATCAGAGCGCCCGCGACGATCCAAGCGAGATCGACAGCTCGCCGAATTCGTGCGGTCTTCATTTTGGCTCCTCGTCTGGCCAACGACTTTCGGAGCTGAGCCGCGCGAAGCTGGCGAGCGTCGGCTCCTGCGACGAGTTAGGCCGCAATCGAAATCTACGCACGGAGCGGATTGACCTCCATATAGCCACGAACCCCCTCCTCGTCATCGAAAAACGCGAGAGCTCGATCTGTCAGTGCGATGCTATTCAGCTTCGCGAAGGCCAGCATGCCCGCACGAGTCGACTCGAGGACTTCACTGTTGTACGCAAGCATCGGCTCCTCATGAACCAGAATGGCCAAACAACGATTGTGACCAAGCGGGATCGCTTCAGTGAGCTCCCAAGGGAACAGTTCCGGAGCCAGTTCATCGACCCTCAAGGGCAAGCGGTAGAAGTCGAGCGAGAGCATGTTTCCCTCGGTCGGCGGTGGCAGAAAGATCACTTTGCTAGGCCGACGGGGTGCGCCCTTAACGACGAGTTCACTACATGGCGCGAGAATGCGAAACGCTGGCGAAATCGGCCGGGAGTCAAGATCTGGGAGTGTCCACTTGAAGTCATGACGCTCGGCGTTGCGCGCACCTGTTGCCTTTACCCAGCGCTCTGTCCGAGAGGAATGGGCTTGACCACTCTCGTGAAGGCTGACCTTGTGGTGGGATCCCATAAGTCTCGACTGGACGTAGGCATCTCCACGGTTTCCGAAGACTCTCCACACGGTCGATCGCGGGCCCTCGGGAGTTCCGACGCATAACCGGAGCTGTGGCTGCGGCATCCTGTGGTGGCGGCCTAACGACTTTGGTCGCTCAGGCGCGCGAAGGCGCAGCCGAGCGTCGCCTGCTGCGGCGAGTTAGACAGTGCGTGCTGGTACTTCATTCACTTTTCCTTCGACAGCTTCTACACACAGGATCCGCCAGTCGCACTCGAATCGCTAGAGGAAAGTGACGGCGACAAAGGACTCGTCCGCATCGCCTGCAAGCGATTGCCTGGGTTTCGGGAATAGCGCCCCCGCAGGCCTCGCAGACAAATGGGACGACGTTGGCCGTCGCGGCAGCCATCTGTCTAACGACTTTGGCCGCTCACCCGACGCGAGCGAGCGGAGCGAGCCGCGGTCGGGTGCTGCGGCGAGTTATGCCGACCAATCTCTTCTGACTTCAATCAGTTCAACCAGCCCTGGCGTCGCGCAACTGCTTTTAGGGCCGGCCAGTCGGCGAATGCGAGGTACAGGATCGCGATGAGATTGACTCCAGGCACCAGCACGAAGAGCGATAACCAAGGACGGAACCCAGCCTTGCGGAAGATCTGCCATGCCGCGAGGACAAGTACACCCATCAAGATCCACATATAGATGAGCTGACCTGATCCGACCTTCATTGTCGTTCCTCCTCCTTGTACTCGGCATAACGACTTTGGCCGCTCACCCGACGCGAGCGAGCGGAGCGAGCCGCGGTCGGGTGCTGCGGCGAGTTGGGCGGCGGTAACACTACGTCGACTCCTCCACGGAACGATTGATTGAGTCACCGTCGATATCGAGCCGGTCTTCAGGCAGGACCTCGAGAGCTTCAAGCTCGCTGATAAGCAGCGCACGGGCGCATGTATCGTTGCACGCTACTAGCGTGCTATCGAAGTCAATCTCGGTGGCAACAAACCAGGCTCGGTCCTGTGGCCACCACATGTTGGGCGTCTGCAGGGAGCCAGGCGAGAATTCGAAGCGAGGCACTACTTCGATAGCGCCTTTGTAGAGGTAGTACTCGCGCTTCGGGAGCGACACGGTTGGAGCAGTAGCAAGTGCCGGAACCCCGCTGCGTTGCCGGCGTCGCATGAGGCCAGCCAACCAACTCCGCAGGCCGCGCTGCTCTTTAAGGCTGGTGATGCTCGCGGCACCCGTCAGCTCAGCGTAGCCGTGCCAGATCGCGAGCCAGCAGTCGGCGGTGGCTGATGTGTGCTTGCGGAGCACGTCGACGAGCGCCGTCGCCTCGATCCGATCCAACCCACCCTGGTGGGGATCTTGGGACCAGTTGAAGCGCGTGAACTGCGCGGTCGGATGCATGACCTTTCCGCTGTGCTGCGCGATAGCAGCCCAACTTCTACGCTGCCTGCCGAAGTCGACCTGCTCTTCGGCGTGGTGAAAGATCCTCACGTACTTGTCAAAGCCAGTCGGCACGACGGCGCAGACCTGTGTTCCCACATCACGTCCCCAAGGCAAGAGGCGAGGACCGATCCAGTCAGCAGGACTGGTGTCTCGCTGGAGTTCCGCTCCGTCCGGGTGCCGAAGTCGAAGGTGACTGGCTGTCATCGCTTTCTCTAGTCCGCCCAACGTCTCTTGTTGCTCAACCACCGCAGGCGAGCCGAGCGAGCTGCGGTCGGGTGCTGCGGCGAGTTGGGCGGCGCGACTGAGACCGTCATTCCTGTTGGGTGAGCTGCTCGTAGAGACGAACGGCCTCGCGTTCTCCACCCCAGTGCTCCACGAGCTTGCCGTTCTCGACACGCCACATCTCTAGCGAATGGAAATCTACGCGCCGACCACTCGGAGGCACGCCAAGCAGTTCACCGCTGTGAGTTGCGCGAAAGTGGGTGTGTGCGACGACGTGATCACCCTCGGACACAAGGTGTCGGTCGACTACCTCGAGATCCGTGAGAGCACCGGCGGCAGCCCACGCCTGCATCTTCTCCCAGGTGGTAGTGAGGTCCCCGCCCCACGAGTTCGAGCGGTACTGGCGATGGAATCGGCGTGCGGCGTCCGCCGGGTCACCACGCTGTAGGGCCGCGCCGAACCCCCGAACCAATTCTTTGTTCGCATCACTCATGGCGCGAGTCTCCATGGGTCCGCCCAACGACCTTGGTCGCTCAGGCGCGAGCGTTGTTTCGCCGAAGGCCAAAGAACGCTCGTCGCCTGCTGCGGCGAGTTGGCCTGCTTGCTCACTAAAGTGCCTCGACTAATGCTGCGATGAGCACCACTAGGACCATTAAACCGATGGCAGCTCCAACCATGACAACCGTCGGCACCCAAGCCGATCGCCGGATTGGGGAGTAACGAACGGATTTGAGCCGATTCACCCAAGCGTCCCAGGCCCCGCGTGGAGACGCCCACACTGAGTCGGTCTCCCACGACTCGGGCTCGATCGATCGGCGTGCCTTGCGCTTGGGTGCGCCAGGAGGCCGGAACCGCGCCATTAGTCAGGCCAACTCATATCTAGGCTGACCGGCCTAAGCCGTCCGATTGGATGTTGAGCTGGTCGGCTTAACGTGATCGGAATCGGGTCAGCCGTGAGAGGAATCTTGCCGGCAACCTGCGGAAGTGTCCGGATCTTCATGGCTTATCAGGGTCCATTATCAGGCGTTCTCGGGCGGCATAAGATTCTGTGCTCCCAGGCCGGTCGAGCGGGCTGACGACCCCGTGGCCTCCGCGATTGAGGACATGCGTGTAGATCATCGTGGTCTTCACGCTTCGGTGACCGAGCAGCTCCTGGACTGTTCGGATGTCGTATCCATCCTCCAACAAGTGTGTCGCGAAGGAATGACGAAAGGAATGGGTCGTTACACGCTTCGAGAGCAATGCTTGGACCGTCGCCTGGCGGACGGCCTTCTGCACGACCGTCTCGTGAAGGTGGTGCCTGTGCCTGACCCCGGTTTCCGAGTCCGAGTAGTGAGATGTCGCTGGAAAGATCCATTGCCATGCCCAGTCTCGATCCGCACCCGAATACTTCCGGGCGAGTGCGGTGGGCAGCGGAGCCCGACCGAGTCCTCCGGCAAGATCCGTTCGGTGCTGCTCGAACACAGTTCGGACATGGACGCGAAGCGGCTCGTGTAAAGCCGCTGGCAGCATCGTCACGCGGTCGCGCTTTCCTTTCGGGTCGCGTATGAGCAGCTCCGATCGTCCGAAGTCGACGTCCTTCACTCTCAAGCTCAACGCTTCCAGGAGTCTCAGGCCGGAGCCGTACTGAAGGGTGCACACCAGCCTCGGGATTCCGATCAGCCTTTCGAGGACGGCATGCACTTCGGCCCGCGTGAGCACGACGGGCAGTCGCCTGGGCCGGCGCGCGCGCACGATTCCTTCGACGCGGTCGAGAGGCTCACCCAGCGCAGGCTCGAGAAGAGCGGGCTATGCGCTTGGGTTTGAGACGGCTTCGCGCACGACGTCGGTGGCGAGTCGACCGGCCAGTTGCATCGGCTCGGTGCTTCGCCAGGAGCGGCACAAGATGAACGCACCCTCGACGAGGTTGAACAGCGTGATGCTGGCTTCGCGTGCCCGCTTGGCGTCCACGCCGGCTTCAACGAAGTAACTCGTCAGATCGGCGATCCAGGATTCGAAGACGTCCGCTGTTGCTTCGCGCATCGGTTCGCTCGTGCTCGCTACCTCGAGCGCCACGGTCGCGATGGGACACGCATCCTCGTAGTTGGTTTCGCGAAGAACCAGTGCGGCCCCATCGAAGAATTCGCTCGTCGCTGCGATAAGGTCGGGTGCGCCTTCGTAGAAAGCTTGGATCAACGCGTTGTACGTCCGTCCCGAGACACGGATCGCCTCGGCCCCCAGTTCCTCCTTGCCGCCGGGGAAGAAGTGGTACACCGAGCCGAAGGGAGCCTCGCTCGCCTTCACGATCTCCTTGAGCCCGGTGCCCGTGTAGCCCTTTCGACGCAGGAGGTCGGCCGTCGCCGAGAGGATCCGGTCCTTTGTAGGGACTTTCAGCTGGGCTTTTGCCATGCCAGACATCGTACGCTAGAGTGATCTATCTAGTCCAGCGTCGAGGCCCTCAGGAGGTTTCCATGTACCAGTGGCTGGCTCGAAAGCTCGTCCGGCGGACGCTTCGTTTCCATCTGGCTCGTGACGTAGAAGGTGTCCTGAGCACCTACGCCGACGACGTACATTTCACCTTCCACGGAAACAACTCCTGGGCCGGCGACTATCACGGTAAAGATCAGATCCGTCCTTGGCTAAAGCGTTTCCATCGCGTGGGACTCAATCTCGTCGTTCACGAGATCCTCGTATCGGGTCCGCCCTGGAATACAACCGTGTGCCTGCTCATAACCGACGACGCGAAGGACACCGACGGCAACATCGTCTACTCCAACCGCGGCGTCATCTACGGGAAGGCCGCCTGGGGAAAGATGAAACGTTACGAGGTGTTCGAGGACACCCAGAAGGTCGACGAGCTGGACAAGTACCTAGCTATGCACGAGCCGGCCCAAACTTAGCCGAGCTCTAGCGGCCGAACGAGTCCATCCACTTGGCTGCATCGTCGGGGAGCTTGCCCAACTCCTCGGCCCGGCGGCACCAGCCTTGGATCATCGTCATGAAGTGCGCCGGGTTGTAGACGTCCTCTTCATACGACCACTGATCGTTGCCGGCGTAATGGAGCACGGTTAAGTTCGCCGCTTGATGGACGGACCCGTCGCCGGGATCCTCCATCACGTTCTGTATCTGGCAGACGACCCAGCCCCGGTCCTCGTCGATCACATACCACTCGATGGGGAACGTCGGCATGCGGACGCCGGGAAATGTCGTCATCGTCTTGGTGATCCAGCGCCGGATGGCTTCGCGTCCGTTGAACACGCCGTACAGATGCTCCATGTAGGTGGCGTCTTCGGTGAACTGGTCGGCCCACGGGTTCCAGTCCTGCGTCTTACCGGCGTCCGCACCGCGTTGCTGATACGCGGCGAACGCGTCCTCTATCTCGGTTCGTGAGAAGCCCACGGCTAGACGTGCGCGAGCTCTTCTTCGAGCTCTATAGGCGCGACGTCGTAGTCGATCTCACCAACCGGACGCCCTCGAGCGCTCTCGATGGCACCGAGCCTGCGCGCGTTCTTGGTCGCCGCATACGCCACGAACTCGTCGCGGTCCAGACCGAACGGCATCTCGTCGAACTGGTCGAAGAAGTACGTGACGACTTCTAGTGCGTGCGGCAGCATCTCGGCCATCGTGTCCTGGACGACGTCCCAATTGCTGTCGTCCGCGGCCACGTGACGGCGGCACGTGAATGTTCCCCAGGCCATGTGACGGCGCTCGTCGTCGCCGATGCGCTTCACCAGTTCCAGCGCACCCGGGAAGATCCCTTGCGACGCGCATACCGTGCGAAAAGCGTGATAGCCGGTGAGGGCGAGCGTGCCTTCGATGATGTGGTTGTAGATGACCGAGGCCCGCACCTGCTTGGCCGGCGATGGATCGTCGCGAAGAGCTTGCAGCGAAAGCGGGAGTTCCTCGTAGAAGAGCTTCCTGTAACCGGGACTCTCGGAGATGATCGAGTTGAGGTCCATAACCAGACCGACCTGATCCATGAGGCGCCGGAAAACCTGGACGTGCTTAGCCTCCTCGAAGGCGAACTGCGTGAGGTACATCTCGTCTTCCAGCCGGCCTTCTGAGGCCATGGCTTGCATGAAGGGCTGGATGTCCTCGGTGACGGCCTCTTCGCCGGCGATAAAGAAGGAAACGAGGAAAAGCGCGCCGCGCTGCTCGTTGGGCTGAAGGTTCGCCCACTCTCCGGAATCGCGACTGAAGTCGATGTCGTCGGGGTTCCAGAACTTCTCGTTACCGCCGACGAACAGCTTCATGGGGATCGAGTCCCACCGTAGGCCCGTCGACGACAAGGACTGGAAACCTGTGCGCGTTCCGTCCGCGTTGCGGTAGCTCTTGGCTTGCAGCGTCATCGCTGACTCCCTTCGTGCTTGAGCCCCAATCATGTTCCCCGGCTGCCCCTCCCACAACCCGTGCCGGGCTACGAGGGTTTGGCGGAGACGATCTTCAGTGCGAAGTCGGCGAACGCTGCCGCTACATCTTCGATCTTGTAAGCGCCTTCGGGGAACCACGTTGCGGTCTCGGCCGCGTAGCTACTGAGCGTCCCGTCGGCGCCGCTGGTGTCGCCGCGGAACCACCATGAGATGCGCAGGCACATCCCGCCGATCGCAGACAACGCCATCCAGGGGTCGGGACAATCGAACGCTCCCAGAGTGTTGCCGCGTTCGATGATCGCGACGATGAGACTCGCCGAATCGTGCCGTACCGAATAGATGCGGTCCCGATGTTCGGGAGAAAGCGCGTGCATCTCGGCGTTCGCGGCAACGGCGAGCGTCGGGAACGTGCCGTGGAACATGGCGTTGGCGCGTATCGCTTCTCGTAGCTGCGCGGCCGGATCGTCGCCTGCTCCCAGCAGTCCGTCCCGAATGAACGTCTGGTGAGTGTCGTGAGCGGCCAGCGACACTTCGAAGAGAAGCTGCTCTTTCGACTTGAAGTGGTTGTAGAAGGACGCGACGTTGATCCCGGCGGCCGACGTCAGGTCCCGGATCGACACACCGTGGTAACCGCGCTCGGCGAATAGTGGCACGGCGATCTCGATCAGCCGGCGGGCCCCCGGCTTGACCCCGGCCATGGCCGGCAGGTGTGAGGGCCCAATCGCCATGGCAAACGAACGACCGTTGGTCATCCCAAGCATCTTGACAGCTCACAGGACCGGGAGCAACTATGGACGAGCAAACGTCCGTTTAGAATCGGTTGCGAAACGGGGTGGCGCGGCTCTAGTGCAAGCGAGATGGTGGGTTTGGATAGCGCTCGCCGGCATAGCGATCTCCGGAACCGTTCTGGCTGTCGCTTTTCGCAAGATCGTCGGGACATTCCCGCAGGATGCTCGCGAAGCCGTTCGTGACGCGATCCGAAAGCGTCCGCGCGTTGTAGCGGTTGCCGGTGTCGTTGCTGCATGGACGCTCGTCTACGCGTTGTATTCGATGAGCCTTCCGTCCAACGTAATAGCGCGATCATCGGACCAGTCGTTGAGGTCGGTTCCGCCGGGCGTTGTGGACGAAGGCTCGGCGGATGGTGGTGCATCGAGTCCGAGCGGAGACGCCGTTACCGGAGGTGTTGCGATCGGTTCGGGCTCTGAAGGGTTGCCGCCGATCGATGTCGATCCACCGCCGGACGGCGGCGGAACAACGCAGCCCCCCTGCGCCGTTGAAGACCAGGCGGACCAGGTGCGCGAAACCCAGGCCGCGGCCGAAGCCTTGCTCGGACGTGAGATAGGTGCCGACTTGAGCATCCTTATCGAGTCGCTTGCGGGGTGCGGCGACCCCACCAGTGCAGCGCTTGCATTGCTGGGCCCCGTCGACCAATTGATCTCCGACCTTGGGATCCTCCCCGACACGATCCCGCTCCCCGAGTTGCCGCAGGCCGATCTGCCCACGGTGCCCGAGGCGATCGCGGCCCCACTTCGTCCTTATGTCTTTGACGTGTGCGCGCAGGCCAGTGCGCAACTCGTTACCGTCGGCGCCCTCGCGCCGTTCTTCCACCTCGACTACGACCAGTTCGCCAAGACTCTCGCCATCGTCGACAAGATCTGCGGAACCTTCGCTCCGGCCACGCCTCAGCGAAGCGAAGGCGGATGAGCACAATCGAAACGCGCTCGGACGTTTGGATCTGGCTGGTTGTCGGCGGTGTCGCTCTGGCCGTAGCGCTTGCTGCGCTGGTTGTGCGAGCCCTATATGCGTCTATGCCTGACAAGGTGCGCTCGGACCTGCGCACCTCCGCCCGACAGAATGTTCAGCTTTTGAGTGTTGCCGGTGTCGTCCTGTTGGCGACTCTCGTATTCGCCGTGTTCTCGATGGCGCCCGACGTGCTGACTTCAAGTGCGCAAAGCGCTGCCGAGGACCTGCAACCGACGACGACTGCGAGTGTCGAGGAGGACGAAGCCGCGGAACCCGGCGAAGCGTCCGTCGGTTCCGGCGGAGGGAGTGGATCGAGTGCTGGCGGCACTGGCGGGGAGGCGGCAGGCCCGACCGTGCCCGTGAAGCGGGTCAATCTGTTCCCGGCCGATCAGGACCGTCGAGGTATCACCGCAGACTCGATAAAGATCTGCGGCCATGCACCGTTGCTGCTCGGCCCCATCCTCGGGACGAAGACCGAGGACCTGCTCGTCTACTGGCGGCAGCTCAACGACAAGGGCGGCATACATGGCCGGCGCGTAGACATGACATTGGAGGACGACCGCTACGAGGCGAGTGGTGGCGTCCCCGCCGCTCAACGTTGCCGCGAAAAGAACCCCTTTTTCGTTTTCGGAGCCATCGGATCGGACGTGATCTCACCTGTTCGCGTGTGGGCGGAGCAGAACCGTGAGCTGTACATCTACGGCTTCGCGGTGAAGAAGGGTTCGGAGAAACTGAGATACAGCTACACCGCGACCATCGGGTCCGAGGACATCTCGCGTGTCCTGGCCGATGTGGCCATCAATCGTTTCGCTTCAAAGAAGCAAAAGATCGGGCTGCTTTGGAGAAACAGCTCCAACGTTGAACCGGCCGCTATCGCATTCAGGCAAAGGGTCGCGCAGGCCGGAGGAAAGATCGTCGCGGACATCCCCGTCCAGCAGAGCCAGGGCAACTACTCGCAGGAGATCATCGAACTTCGCGAGCGGGGGGCCGAGGTCGTCTACATCGGCGACGACGCGCTTTCGCAGATCAACCTGATGAAGCAGGCCAAGACCCAGAACTACAACCCCAACTGGCTCGTCTTCTCCTTCAATCTCCAGACGCAGACGCTGCAAGAGGACTCGCTGACACCTCCGCTAACGGGAGCCAATCTCGCGCCGGCCTACTGGTGCAACCAGCACGGCGGCACTTACGCGCCGTACGCCGCCGATATCAAGGAGTTCGAGGAGGCATACGCGAAGTACTCACCGAACACCGATCTGTGCGGACCGGCCGGCGACGTTGCGTTCGGAACGTGGCTCGGCTTCAAGGCCATGGCCGGACTGCTCGAGATCTGCGGCCCGAACTGCACGCGGAACACGCTGGCCGGGATCTTCGAGGCCGGGTACAAGGTCAATCCCGGCGGTGCCGGCTGTCCGGTCGATTTCTCGCGCGATGCCCATCACGGCGGCTACGGCGTGAACCTCATGGAGGCATATCGGCTATCCAACGGCGACTACGGCTGGAAGAACCTCGAGCGCTGCGTGACTGCTCTTTAGCCCATGGCGCAAGCACTGGTCGTTGGAATCATCTCGGGCGGCATCTACGGCTTGTATGCCCTCGGCATCGTTCTCGTCTACCGAGGGTCGGGCGTCCTGAACTTCGCGGGAGCCGAGGTCGGGACGTTCGCACTGTTTGTGGCGCAGAGCATCATCGTCGGACAGGACCAGCCCTACATCTTCGGAGCTCTTGCCGCTGTGTTGACCGCCGTCGCCATCGGCGTGAGCTTCGAGCGCTTGATCGTGTGGCCGCTTCGTAACGCTTCCCGGCTCACCATCGTCGTCGGCACGATCGCCCTTCTCTCGCTCGTTGTCACTCTCGAGCTGAAGATCTTCGGCACTCTGCCCAGGCAGCTGGCCGCTCCGATCGGCGGCGACGGCTTCACGATCGCCGACGTCGTGGTCACTCCGATGCAGGCGGTCTCGGTCCTGGCCGTGGGCGCCATCGCGCTGGGACTGGCTGCTTTCCTCAAGTACACGGACTTCGGTCTCTCCGTCGTTGCGGCGTCCCAGGACGCCGAAGCGGTTCGTTTCCTCGGGATCCGGTTGTCCTACGTGTCGATCTTCACGTGGGGACTGGCCGGCGCTCTCGGCGCCATCGCCGCTCTGCTCATCCAGCCGAGCATCGGCGTGATCTCGCCGAACGCTTACGGTCCGTTGTTCATCAAGGCGTTGGGAGCCGCACTGATCGGCGGACTGACGAGCATGCCCGGCGCTTTCGTGGGCGGCATAGTTGTGGGGGTCGCCGAATCGCAGATCCGGCACGCGACGCTCTCCTCGCAGTACGTAGGGATCCCCGAACTCTGCATCTTTGCGGCCGTCATCGCGACGTTGCTTTTGCGGCCGCGCGGACTGCTGGGTGAGCGGTGAATAAGATCCTGACTCCCTATCGCAGCAACATCCTGCTGATCGCTGTCGGTTGCGTTGTACTTCCGAAGCTCACGAATTGGGCGATGCCCGGCCTGTTGCCGGGTTCCACCGCTCTGACGCTGGCGATCGCGGTTGCATTGGCGATCGCCGGTCTGTCGCTCAACCTGCTGCTCGGCTACGCCGGTCAAGTCTCGCTGGGCCACGCTGCTCTTCTCGGTGTCGGTGCCTTCGCTGCCAGTGTCGTCGTCGACAGGTGGGACGCACCCATGTTCCTGGGATGGATCTTCGCGGCGTTCATAGGAGCAGCCGTCGCCTTGGTCATCGGGCTGCCGGCCTTGCGCCTTCGCGGTTTGTATCTCGCGCTGGCCACGATGGTGTTCGGTCTGACGATGCAGGCCTCAGTGCTGCGCTGGCCGGTCTTCACGCGTGGTTCGGCCGGAGTTGAGGTGCCGCGCCGGCTCTGGGGCGAAAACTTCCTGATCGACCCGGCGATGTTCTTGTCGTTCGTGCTTCTAGCGCTACTGCTCGTATGGGTTATAGATCGCAACGTGCTGCGCACCAAGGTCGGGCGTGCCTTTCGGATGTTGCGGGAGAACGAGACGGCCGCTCAGGCCTTTGCGATCGATGTGACGCGATACAAGCTGCTGGCCTTCGTTCTGGCCGGCGCAATCGCAGGACTAGCCGGGGCTATGTACGGGCACGCGATCGGGTTGGTCAACAGCGACGTGTTCAACCTCGACCTGTCGCTGCGGGTCGTGCTGTTCGTGATCATCGGTGGTATCGGCAGGCGCTGGGGTGTCGCCTTGGTCGCGGTCATCTTCTCTTTGAATCCGGAGCTTCCGTCCTTCCTGCGCGGGTACGACCTCGTCCTGGCCGCGGCGATCGTCCTCTACAACGTCGTGAAGCTCCCGGCCGGCTTGGCCGGCGCGATGGACCACTTGCGCGAGCGCGGCCGTGCCGGACGAGAGAAGCGAACGGGACGGGCGAAGCCGGCATCCGAGCTCGAAGAGATGCCGAAGCTCCCGCGTTTCGCATCGGTACTGCATGAGCCGAGGACCGAGGGTGATAGAGGCGGTCCGCTCCTCGTCGTCGACGGGGCGTCGGTCGCCTTCGGCGGCCTTCGCGCCGTTGACGACGTCTCACTGCAAGTAGGGAGGCAAAGCGTTGTCGGCCTTATCGGCCCCAACGGCGCGGGGAAGTCGACACTCTTCAACGCCATCTCGGGGTTCGTGCAGATGGAAGACGGCCGCTTGACGTTCGACGGCGAGCCGATCTCGGATGTCGCGCCGCACGTGCGTGCAGCGAGGGGGATGGGCCGCACTTTCCAGCATGTCGGGCTCGCGCACGATCTGAGCGTCCGGGAGAACATCCTGCTGGCCCAGCATCGACAAGCCGCATACGGAGATGCGGCGGCGCTCGCCTATACGCGATCGGTTGCTGCCGTCGAAGAACACATCGGCCGGCGCGCGGACGAGCTCATCGAAGGGTTGGGCTTCTCGTCCTTCGCGAGCAAGCCGGTCGGTCAGCTTTCCGGAGGTCAGCGGCGACTCGTCGAGATCGCAGCCGTTCTGTCGACGTCGCCGAAGCTTCTGATGCTCGACGAGCCAACGGCGGGACTTGCGCCGGCTGCCGCCGAAGCTCTGGGCGAACGGTTGACTGCGCTGCGTGACGAGCACGGGCAGGCGATCCTTCTCATCGAGCACAACGTTCCGCTCGTTCTCGATGTTTGTGACTACGTGTACGTCCTGAACGCGGGACGCCTGCTCGCGGAAGGGAAGCCGTCGACTCTAGGACGCAATCCCGAGATCCTCAGCGCCTACCTCGGCGAGGCCGTTGTATGAGCCTCCTCACGCTCGAAGGGATCGAGGCCGGCTTCGGAAGCAACACCGTGCTGCACGGAGTCGACCTGAAGGTGACTAAGGGATCGTCGCTCGGGATCTTCGGCCTCAACGGGGCGGGGAAAAGCGTGACTATGAAAGTCATCGCCGGATTGGTTCCCGCTCGCGGCGGAAACGTGACTTTCCGCGACGCCGACATCACCGGTATGTCACCCGAGAACCGGGCGCGCATGGGTATGGCCTACATGTCGCAGGGAAGGCAGCTATTCGGGAAGCTAACCGTCGAACAGAACATCCGTCTGGGAACTTCGGTTCTCCGCAAGCGCAACCGGCAACGATCGCGCGAAGTCGTCCGCGACGTCTACGAGCGCTTCCCGCTTCTGGACGAACGGCGTAGGCAGCAGGCCGCCTCGCTTTCGGGCGGCGAGCAGGCGATGCTCGCGATCGGCCGGGCGCTGGCTTCGGATCCGGAAGTGTTGCTGATCGACGAACCATCGGCCGGGCTCGCACCGGCCGTCATCGACAGTGTGTTCGGGATGCTGCAGCAGCTGCGGAAGGAAGGAATGACGATCGTCCTGGTCGAACAGAACGTGACGTTCGGATTCCGGCTCGTCGATCGTGCGGCGATCATGCAGAGCGGACGGATCGTCTACGAAGGCGCGGTCGACGCCCTTGACACACCGAAGGTGGCGAATCTGCTCGGTGTAGGCCGGCTGCTCGGCTCCCGGCTGAGCCGAGTGATGAAGGAACGCCGGACTCCGCAAAAGAAAGCCGCGAGAACAATGAAGACGAGCCGAACGATTTCAAAGAAGGGAGCGCGCAGATGACCGTCGAAGCCAAGGCAGGTGCGTCTTACGAAACCTTCGGTGTCGATGTTCCCGGAGGAACGCTGCACGTCGGGCGATGGGGAAAGGGCGAGCCGACGGTCATCGCGATCCACGGCATCACAGCCAACCACTTGAGCATGCACCCACTGGCCGACCAGTTGGGTGAGCAGTACACGGTCATCGCGCCCGATCTTCGCGGCCGCGCCGGAAGCTTCGAGGTGCCGGGTCCGGCCGGCATGGGACGACACGCCGACGACGTAGTCGCGGTGATGGATCACGCCGGGATCGACCAGGCGGTTGTCCTGGGCCACTCGATGGGCGGCTTCGTCTCCGTGGTCCTCGCGCACAAGGCGCCCGAGCGTGTCCGGAGTCTGGTGCTCGTCGACGGAGGGATCCCTTTGCAGCTTCCGCCCCCGCTGGCGGAGATGTCGGTGGAAGAACTGACGCGCGCGATCATCGGTCCGTCCCTTGACCGCCTGCGGATGACGTTCGAATCCGAAGATGCCTATCTCGACTTCTGGCGTCCGCATCCCGCGCTCGCGGACTATTGGAATGAATACGTCGAAGCCCATTACCGCTACGACATCGGTGGACGGCCGCCGGAGATGCGGCCCCGCGTCAGTGAAGAGATCATTCTCCAGGACGCCGGCAGTGAGCTCGTTCAACCAGACGTGACCGACGCGCTCAACGCGATGAAGCATCCTGCAATGCTCGCGCGTGCTCCGCGCGGCTTGTTCAATCAGGTGCCGCCGTTATACCCGGACGGATCGTTCGACGAATGGCGGGAGAAGCTCCCCGGACTCCGCGATATCGTGATCGACGACACGAACCACTTCACGATCATGATGACCGAGCAGGGAGCTGCAGCCGTCGCCGAAGTCGTTAAGGGTGAAGTGGCTAAGCAATAACGAGCCGCAACCGCGTCTAGCATCAGTTCATGCCGTCACGGGTTCTGTCCAAGCGCGAATTGAATCGTTCGCTGCTCGAGCGGCAAATGCTCCTGCGCCGCGTAAAGATGCCGGCATCTGAAGCGATCGAGCATCTGGTGGGCATGCAAGCGCAGGAGCCGCGAGATCCTTATGTCGGCTTGTGGACTCGCCTCCAGAACTTCGACCCGATGGAGCTGTCCAGGCTTCTCGAGAAGCGCAAGGCCGTCCGAGCGACGATGATGCGCGTGACGATCCACCTGATGACTTCGCGCGATTACTTGGCGCTGAGAACGCTCGTGCAGCCGATAGTCCAGAGGCAATTCACCACGCGCTTGGTAGGTCTCGATCCTGCGGATATCGAAGAGGTCGCCGCTGTAGCCCGGAGTGTTCTCTCCGAAAACCCGCACGGCTACGCCGATCTTCGCAGGCGGCTCGCCGGCCATTGGCCTGACCGCGACCCGGAATCGATGGCTCGATCCGTTCTGTCTGCCTTGCCGCTTGTTCAGGTGACCCCACGCGGCTTGTGGTCCGAAAGCGGACGGGCGATGTTGACGACATCGGAAGCGTGGCTGGGGCGCACGCCATCTCCTAAGCCGTCGATCGCCAAGCTCGTCCTTCGCTATCTCGCCGCATTCGGTCCGGCATCCGTTGCCGACATGTCGAACTGGTCCCGGCTGACAGGCTTGCGTGAAGTGTTCGAACGGCTGCGCCCCAAGTTGCGCACCTACCGCGACGACGCCGGACGAGAGCTTTTCGATATGCCCGGCACCCGATTCCCCGATCCAGATACGCCGGCCCCAGTGCGCTTCCTGCCCGTCTACGACAACTGCGTCCTCGGACACGCCGACAGAACGCGGATCGTTACTCGCTCCAACGCCAACCTCGAAAACTCGATCGGATGGTCGACCTATCTCATTGACGGGTTCGTCCGTGGGACGTGGAAGATCGACCGCAAGAAGAAGAACGCGACTTTGATCATGGATGGCAAGCTCTCAAAGAAGGAGGAGAGTGCACTAGCCGAGGAGGGCGAGAAGTTGTTGACGTTCATGGCGGGCGACGCAGCTACACACGACTTCAGATTCGTTAAGTAACGGTGTTCGAGATCATCGAGTTCCTTCTGAAGCGCGCCGCTGATGAGGCTGCCTTCATCGAGGCCGACAGCCGCGTTCAGATGGAGTTCTTCTATCAACAGCCGGGTTTGGTGAGGAGGACGACGTCTCGCGGTGAGGACGGGCAATGGGCAGTGATCACGCTCTGGGGATCCCCGAAAGATTCCGAAACTTGCGCGAAGAATTCGGCAGGCGACGAAGCCTACGAGGCGTTCATGTCCTTCATCGAGCCTTCGTCCATCGAAGTGAAGAGGTACTTCGGCCTCGAGGGCTAAGCGCTATTGCTGGACGAGCATGAAGTGATTGCCTTCCGGGTCGGTGATGGCCGCCAGCGTCGGCTGACCCGGCAGGTCGAAGGGCTCCAGGACGATCTTTCCTCCCAGCTCCGCAGCCTTGTCCAAGGACGACCTCAGGTCACGCACCTGGACATAGAGAGTGACGCCGCTTCTGTCGCTTCCTCGGATGTGCCCGCCGGGCCCTGGCTCTGGCCCGCCGATGCCGGCATCGATGAGCTTCAGAGGGCCGTCGCCGATCTTCCAGTTGAACAGTTCCGCATAGAAGGACTTCAATCCATCGGGATCAAGGGCCTGGATCTCCCAATGAACAATCGGCCGCGCCCAGTCGCCGCTCACGCCACGATGGTATGAAAGGGCCATGACGATGTCTCTGGAGCAGGCCGTCGCGGTTGCCGACGTTCCCGTCCTGCTCGTAACCGTCGCCCATCACACCGGAGACCTATCGATACTTCGTCCGGAGTTTCGTCCGGACAGCTCGAACCTCTTCGACCCGGACGCCGGCCTTTCTCCGGAAACTCAGGCCGCGGCTCGAGAGCTCGCCCTCCAGACCTTGAAGACATATCAAGGGGAGGGACGAAAACCGGCCGAGCCCTCGGACGCCGACATCCGCGCGATGATCGCGTACCTGGTCGGTGAGGAATCATCGCGGCAGCACGAGATCGTCCTGCGCGAAGAGCTCGGGCTCGAAGGAGCAGACCTGCGCGCACCGGCGTGGCGCAAAGAAGAGTTGGCTCCCGACACTCCGTTCAGCGTTCTGGTCGTCGGCGCCGGTATGTCCGGGCTGGCCGTCGCGCACCGTCTGCTTCAGGCCGGGCTCGATGTAACGATCTTCGACAAGAACGACGACGTCGGTGGGACGTGGTTCGAGAACACATATCCCGGTTGCCGCGTGGATGTCCCGAGCCACCTATACAGCTATTCCTTCTTCCAGATCACGAACTGGCCCGGCTTCTTCTCCGACCAGGAGAGCCTGCTCGGCTACTTCCGCCAGGTAGCGGATGACCTCGGCCTGCGTGACCACTTACGACTTCGAACCGAAGTGATCTCGGCCACTTTCGACGACGAGCGTCAGACGTGGCGCGTCGTCACGGAGAGTGAATCCGGCCGCGAAGATCACGAGTTCAGCGCGATCTGCAGCGCCGTCGGCCAACTGAACCGTCCTCACATGCCGGAGATCGCGGGCATGGAGAGATTCGAAGGGCTCTCGTTCCACTCGGCTCGCTGGCGCCACGACGTCGAACTGACCGGCAAACGTGTAGCGGTCATCGGGACCGGCGCGAGCGCGGCGCAGTTCATCCCCGTGGTCGCCGAGCAGGCCGCCGAACTCGTCGTCTACCAGCGCACGGCCCCGTGGTTCGCGCCCACGCCCAACTATCACGATGGATTACCCGACGGCGTGCGCTACATCATGGGATTGCTGCCCGACTACGTCCGTTGGGATCGCCTCTGGTTGTTCTGGCGAACACATGAGGGGCTCCTGCCCGCCGCACATGTCGATCCGGAGTGGCCGGACCGCAGCAAGGCCATCAGCATGCCCAACGAGTTCATCCGGATGTTCCTGACCGAGTACATCCGGTCAGAGTTCCCGGAGGACGACCTGTTCGAGAAAGTCGTCCCGGACTACCCGCCGATAGCCAAGCGGATCGTTCGCGACAATGGGAGCTACTCCCAGGCGCTCAGGCGTGAGAACGTCGACCTCGTCACGGTTCCCATAGCCGAGATAACCGAAACCGGAATCAAGACGCAGGACGGAAGCCATCGCGACTTCGATGTGATCGTCTACGGCACCGGTTTCCACGCCTCAAAGTTCCTGATGCCGATGGAGGTCACCGGAAGCGGAGGAGCCGACCTTCACGAGAAATGGGATGGTGACGCGCGCGCCTACCTCGGCATAACCGTTCCGGGATTCCCGAATCTGTTCATGCTCTATGGGCCGAACACCAACATCGTCATCAACGGAAGCATCATCTATTTCACGGAATGTGAAGCGCACTACATCCTCGAGGGCGTGCGGATGTTGCTGGAGACGGGACACCGCTCGCTGGATTGCCGCACAGAGGTGCACGACGAGTACAACGTGGCCATCGACGAAGCGAACCGATCGATGGCGTGGGGCGCCTCGACGGTCAACACCTGGTACAAGAACGAAAAGGGACGGGTCACACAGAACTGGCCGTACACCCTGCTGGAGTACTGGGAACGGACTCACGAGCTCGATCCGTCCGATTACGTCCTTCGATAACTATTCGGGAGGGATAAATGAAGATTGACGGCTTTGTTGGCGTGTACGCCGGTGCGGGGGATCTCAATGCCGGGCTCGCTGCTAAATCTCAAGAGGACGCGGGTTACGACGGTTTGTGGGCGGCCGAGACCAGTCACGACCCCTTCGTTTCGCTGACGCTTGCCGCCGAGCACACCGAGCGCGTCGAGCTCGGAACCTCGATCGTCGTCGCTTTTGGGCGCAATCCGATGGACCTGGCCGTAACGGCCAACGATCTGCAGCTCATGTCCAAAGGACGGTTCATCCTCGGGCTCGGCTCCCAGATCAAGCCGCACATCGAGAAGCGGTTCTCGATGCCGTGGTCGAAGCCGGCTGCTCGCATGCGCGAGTTCATCCTTGCGATGAGAGCGATCTGGGACTCCTGGCACAACGGAACCAAGCTCGAGTTCCGTGGTGAGTTCTACACGCACACACTGATGACGCCGTTCTTCAACCCGGGGCCGAGCGAGTACGGATCACCGAAGGTGTTCCTCGCCGGAGTGGGGGAGAAGATGACCGAGGTTGCCGGTGAAGTTTGCGACGGATTCCTTGCCCACGCTTTCTCGACTCCCCGTTACCTGCGGGAGGTGACGGTTCCGGCTCTGGAGAAGGGAATGAAGAAGTCGGGCAGGTCTCGCGAAGACTTCGAGATCAGCAGCCCAGGATTCATGGTGCTCGGGAACTCCGACGACGAGCTGGAGCGTGCAGCCACCGGAGTTCGCCAGCAGATCGCGTTCTACGGATCGACCCCGGCGTACCGTCCGGTTCTGGAACTGCACGGCTGGGGTGACCTTCAGTCCGAACTGAACGTGATGTCCAAGCGGGGTGAATGGGTCGAGATGGGCAAGCTGATCAACGACGACATCCTGAGTGAGTTCGCCATCATCGGGCGTCCCGAGGACGTGCCAAAAGAAGTCGAGAACCGTTACGGCGGACTCACCGACCGCATCGGTTACGGGATCGGACGGAGCAACGGCGCCAGCGAGATCGCCGAGAAACTGCGCGCGCTTTAGGTAGAGCCCGCTTCGGCCAGGTCCATGAGCTCGTACATCGTTTTGCCGTCGATGTGCTCTCTGATGATGTCGGCGTGCCCGGCGTGACGAGCCGTCTCTTCGATGAGGTGTAGCAGCACCCATCGCGCATTCCAGAAGTCGACGTCCTTGGGGAACCACGGCGCATCGGGCACGCGAACCTTGTATTCCAGGTCCGGCAGTTCGTTGACGATTGCCTCGGTTTCCTCGGCCACTACTCGGTAGAGATCGAGAACACCCTTGAGCGTCTCGTCTCCTACAAGTCGAAAGCCGTCGGCGTAATCGGGCTGGGTGAATTCGCGCTGCATCATCGTTCCAACTATCCAACCGCGCTCCATGTAGGCCGTGTGCTTAATAAGGCCCGCGATGCTCAGTGTGCTCTTCGTCGGCGTCGAGCTGGCTTGCTCGTCGGTAAGTCCGAAGGCCGCGTTGCGCAGCCCATCGCGCTGGGCGGCGATATACGTGAGCAGGCCGTCGCGTTCGTCGGTAACCGGTCGGACAGACATGGCCATGTGGATCAACTCCTCGGTAGACAGAATCAGCTCGCAGATGATGGCGCAGATAAGCTGGTCGCGCAGGATTGGCCGAAGCCAACGGAGGTTCGCGATGCCTGACGAAAACGATTGCACCCATCTAGACACGGTCCAGAACGTGGAGCCTTCGTCCGACGGCTGCGAGGACTGTCTCAAGACCGGAGGAACGTGGATTCACCTCCGGATGTGCCAGCAGTGCGGACATGTCGGATGCTGCAGCGAGTCGCCCAACTACCACTCGTTAGTCCACTTCAAAGACACCGGACATCCGCTGATGAGGTCGTTCGAACCCGGCGAGGACTGGTTCTGGTGCTTCGTGGACGAGGTCGGCTTCAGACTCGACGACGCGCCGCCGGCGCCGTCCCACTCCTGATAGACAGATCGTGGCCAACCGCAGAACGCTGACGGCCAGCGAGATTCCCCGGGCTGCACGGGAGATGGGATCGTTCTTAGCGGCGCGCCGTGGGCTACTTCGCAGCCTGCGAGGCGATGGTCGTCCTGTGCTGGTCATGCCCGGGTTCATCGGTAATGACGGCTCGACCCTGGCTCTCCGCCGGTTGCTCCGGCGGCTCGACTACCACGTCCATGCATGGAGGCTCGGTCGCAACTGGGGTCCGACGGACAGGATCATCGACGGTCTCGGCGAGCGCGTGCGCGTTCTGCTCGAGCACCACGGACAGCCTCTGACGCTGATCGGTCACAGCCTCGGCGGTGTCTACGCGCGGGAGATCGCACGAGCTGCGCCCGAAGCCGTGCGCCAGGTGATCACGCTCGGTTCGCCGGTCATGCGTCCGCCCGGTGCGCAGAGTGCTGCAACGCCTTTGTTCCGGGCGCTCTCGCCGATGCACAGCGATCGCGTTAAGGAATCAGATCCGGACCGCATCCGCGAGCCGATCCCCGTGCCGTTGACCGCGATCGTCACGAAGAGCGATGGCGTCGTCCCCTGGCGTATGTGCGTCCCCGAAGCGAGTGATCGAGTGGAGTGTGTCCTTGTTCGCGGCAGTCACAGCGGCCTCATACACAATCCGGCGGCTATCGCGGTGATCCTCGATCGTCTCGCACAGAAGGACTGGGAGCCGTTCGCCGAGCGCGCAGGTGTTGCCGCGCGCCTTTTTACCGACGCTTCGCCGTCTTAGCTCCAGGCTTTCGGGGCCGGAGCAGCGCCGAGGACATGGCTTCCGCGATCCACCGTCCGTAACGCTTGGGTGCCCAGCCGCGCTGGCTAACGAGCAGGTCGTACATCTCCGCGGACTGAAGGGTCCAGATGATGTCGCGCGCGTCTTCCAACGACAGACCCGGGCGCAATGACTTTGATTCAAAAAGGTGCCGGGCGAACTCGGTCATTCCGAGGAGACGCTCGGCTTGCATTGCGTCCCAAGCTTTTGCTGCTTCCTTGTCGGAAGCTGCGGCCGATCGCGTCAGGATCTGCAAGGGAGCATGTCGCGGTGCGCTTTCGGCCAGATGCTCCCCGTACATCGATAACTTCTTGTGGGCGTCCGGCTCGGCCTGTATCCGCTGGACGAGGGCCCGTTCCAGCATCGGAACCGGTGCATCGTCGCCGACGATCGCGACGTCCACGGCTGCCTTGAGGAGTCCAGCCTTGTTCCCGAACGACTTGTAGACGGTTTCGACAGAGAGTCCGGACTCGTCGGCGACGGCGGCCATGGTCGTATCCGCGTACCCGCGCCGGACGAACAGACGGTGTGCGGCCTTCAGGATGGCGCGCCGGTTCTGGAGCGCCTGTTCGCTTCGCTTCGAAGAGTCGTATTTGCGCCCGAGCTTGACACCCTTGGCCATTAGATACATACTCCTGTATTGATTACAGTAAATTGTATCGGATAGGAGCAAGAAAGGGGAAGAACATGGCGTACGCGGTGAGCTACGAGGTTCCCGGCAACGAGGAGATCTACGCGAAGGTGAAAGCCGAGATCGGCAACGACCAACCGGCGGGATTGATCGTCCATCTGGTCGTGCAGCAGGAAGCGGGACTGAAGCACCTCGAAGTCTGGGATTCGGAGGAAAGCTGGGTGAGGTTCCGGGACGAAGAGGCACAGCCGGCGGTCAACAGGTTCCTGAAGTCGATCGGTTTCGATGAGCCGCCTCCGGCACCGCCGGAAGAGGAGCTTCAAGTGATCGATGTGATGCTGGGGCAAGCCAAGACGTAAGTCTTTGAGTGGTGAGCTACGCTCCCACCTCGATGGCTGAAGCGGTCACGGATCTTCTTTCGACCCGAGCAGGGGAAGCTCCGACGTCCGCCGGTGTGTACTTCATCCTCGGCGCCGAGAACGAGCTCCTGTACATAGGCAAGGCGGCGAACCTGAGCCGCCGGTTGCGCGATCACGCCCGCAAAGGCGATACGTCTCCGATCTGGCGGCAGGTTCCGTCGGCCGTGCAGGAGGTGAAATGGATCGAGTGCGCGGACGAACGGGAGGCGGCGTGCCGCGAGGCGGACCTGATCATGGCCCTGGCGCCAACATTCAACAAGACGATGACAATCAACGACACGTTCGTGTACATCGCCGTGTCCTCACCGCGTGCAGGAAAGATCCGTTTTCGGCTGATGGACAAAGGAGACGGGGCCGGCTCGAAGGAGTACGGAGCGTTCCCTCAGCTTGGGAAGGGGAAGGTTTCTTGGCCGGCCGTCAGGTCCAACTCAGGCTACGCGGCACTCCTGCGATTGATGTGGGTTGCGTTCTCGCCCGAAGAGCTCAAGTCGCGGATGCCGTCGCGGCTCCATGGGTCCTCGCCACCTGTGGACCACACGACGGAGTTCGACCCTTCCATGGACAAGCGCCTTCACGACTTTCTGTCCGGACGAAGCTTGCGCTTGCTGAACGCACTTCGAGCGTGCGTACGTGACGTCGAATCTCTCGCGTACATGCGGCCCTCTCTTGACCGGGATCTCGATTCAGCGAAGGAGTTCTTCGAGCTCGGTCCCCGGTCTCTTCGTGAGCTTCGCCTTAGGAACAGCCTCCCGCCGGGGCCGATCGATCGCGACGCCCTGAGTGACGTTTTACGTCGCGAGGTTCGCGAAGCGATCGGCGATTTCGTCACGCCCCGCAGACGCAACGATCAGCACCTAGGCCGTATCACGCGGAGCGAAGATTATCGAGATGCTCGCCGCCGCCTGTCAGAGGGTTAGGCCGACTTGCGGTGTTCCGACAGGTAGTCGGTTTCGGACGGGTGCCAAACCGGATGGTCGGTCGACGTCTCTACGTTGAATCCGTAATCGAAGACGAGCGATCCACCCAGCATGGATCCGATACCAACCAGCAGTGCCCCCGCGCCGGACAGTCCGAGCAGTAAGCCGGTCGGAGCTGCAGCGTCCCACTCAGAGAACCAGCGCAACGCGATATTCGCGCCAACGATGAGCGTGACCGTGACCATCGTCCAGCCATGCGCACTGGCGGTCCGTCGCACCTGCGACCCCTTCTCGGTGCCCAGCCAGTCGATGAATCCCGTCAACGCAGTGAGGACTGAAACGGCAGCGCCACCGATGAGGACGAAAGTGGCTGCGCGATAGAAATCTCGCGACCAGCTCTGATCCGAACCGATGAAGGCCACGAGATCGAAAACGAACGCGAAGACGTAGGCCGCTATCGGTATGTCCGTCAGCGGCGGGTGGAACGGCTTGCCGGCGTAGCCGGTCAGCCCGCGGCGCTCGCGGCCGCGCAATGTCAATGCCGGACGGAACGAAAGGTGGCGCATGCTCCGGTCCTCCTCAGGTCGAACGGGTCCTACTCATGTTGAGTGCCCTTGTGAAGAGCGACTGAAACGCGGCTACTCAGGGGCGACGAGGAGGGCGCTTTAGACGCTGGCGCAAGAGGATCCAGAGCGCGGCCACGCCGTCCGTCCATTGCAGCTTCTTGCCCTGCATACGCGTGCGTGCGCGATAGCTGATCGGAACTTCGTAGATCACGTGCCCGGAGCGCAGGATCTTGCCCGTCGCTTCGGCTTCGAGACCGAAGCCGTTGGATCTGATCCCAAGCGAGCGCCACACCTCGACCGGCGCCATCTTGAAGCACGTCTCAACATCCTGAAGCCAGGTGTTGAACAGGAAGCTCGCCCACAGATTGACCACTCGATTTCCGAGCACGTACCAGAAGGAGAACGCCGTATGAGCGCCGAACGTGCGGGTTCCGTAAACGACTTGCGTTTCACCATCGAGTATCGGCTTCAGGAGCTTCGCGTAATCGTCCGGGTCGTACTCGAGATCGGCGTCACAGATCGTCAGTAGATCTCCGGAAGCGTTTTCGATCCCCGTTCTGACGGCAGCGCCCTTGCCTTGATTGCGTTCGTGGCGGATCAGATTGATAGCACCGGATGCGACGAGGTCCGAGATGAGATCAGCGCTGCCGTCGGTCGAGCCGTCGTCCACGACGAGGATCTCGGTTTGCAAGGGCAGCTCTGTCTTGACCAACCGGTCGAGCGCAGGACGGATCCGTTCGGCCTCGTTGTAGACGGGGACGACGATCGTCAGTACGCGAAGACTCGGCGGTCCTGCCTGCATGTCTACCCCGTGCGCTCGGCTACGGCCCACAAGTTCGCACCCAACTCGAAGTGGCCGGCTCTTATGGAACTTGCATCGAATCCACCACGGACGAGCAGAGACGTCAATCCTTTACGCGTGTAGGTCTGTTCGTGCTCGTCGATCTCCCTTGGGCTCAAGAGCCGCACCTTTGCCATTGTTTCGAGGATTGGGTCCGTCCAGCCTGCAGGTGTCGTGAGAATGAGCACCCCTGCACCGCGAAGGATGCGGCGCGCTTCAGAGACGAGCACGGGAGCGCGTTGAGGGTCGATGTGCTCGATCACGGCAAGCATCGTGACGGCGTCGAAGGATCCGTCGGCGAATGGCAACCTTCCGGTCGACCCGATATCTGCGCCGACGAACCGTGCTCCCTTAGGTGGAGGAACGTCCCGGCGGTCGATCCCGCACTTCCACGTGAAGTCGACACGTCCGAGCAGCAGCCCTCGTGTTCCGCAACCGATGTCGAGGATCCGTTGTTTGTTCAGGCGCTTGGGAACCAAGGAAGCTGCTTTGCGCGCACGAAGATGCGAAAGGAACGTCTCCAGAACACCAAACTCTCCGGACGAATCTGCGTTGAGGGCCATGAGTGGTACTGGATGATAGGGCGAGTGGCTTCTATAGCCCGAGCGAGCAGAGCAACCCTGCCACCGGTGCCAAACCGAGTCCGTTGAGCGGACCGCTCAACACACCGTTGGGTGGCTGGCACGGCTGTGGTGTCTGAGGTGTTGTTGTGCCTTGGACGATCCGGTGGACCGAACCCTGGTGATCAACGACGTATACCTCGCCGGCTTCGTCCTCACCGAAGGACGAGATCATCATTCCGGTGTCGAGAGCTACAGCCGCGCCACCATCGATCACGAAGATCTCGCCCGAACAGAAATCACCGAACACGTAGGTGCCGGCCGGCATCGCACCTGCGCTACCCCGATAGGCGTACCCGCCGGTGACGGCACAGCGTCCGCCGACGTGTGTGTTGTATTCGGCGACCGGGAATGTGTAGGGGCTTGTGTCGCCGCACTTAACGGGATCGTTGTTAGTGCAAAGCGTCCCTTCGAAGACTCGCCAACCGTAGTTGTTTCCCTGCTGAACTACGTCGACTTCTTCGCGCGTTCCTTGTCCCACGTCTCCCAAGAGGAGGCGTCCGTCGGATCGGTCGAATGACCAGCGCCACGGGTTGCGGAAACCGAGGGCGAAGATCTCCGGCGATGGTTCGGCGACATTAACGTTCATGCGAAGCATCTTTCCGAGCAGCACGTCTGGATTTTGCGCGCGGTCCTGGGGATCGTTTCCGCTGCCTCCGTCGCCCATACCTATGTAGAGGAGGCCGTCCGGGCCGAACTCGATCATTCCGCCGTTGTGATTGGCGAAGGGCTGCGGGATCACGAGCAGGATTTGCTCCGATCCTGAGTTGGCGACGTCCGGGTTACCCGATACGGCGAACTCCGAGACGACGGTTGCACCGTCGCCGGCGCGCGTGTAGTTGACGAAGAAGCGTCCATTGGTTTCGTAGTCGGGGTGGAAGGTGAGGCCCAGCAACCCTCGTTCGCCGCCGCTCACTACTCGTGGAGTTATGTCGAGGAAGGTTGTGGTTGACGACGAGCCCTCCTGGGCGACGCGGATGACGCCGCCTTGCTCGACGACGAAGAGGCGGTCAGATCCGTCCTTGGCCGAAGTTAGGAGCACTGGGCTTGCCAACCCTGAGATGACCGGTGTGGTGCCGATGGAGGGTGGCGCGGCGGATGAGCGGCCCGCAGTCAGAAGGCTCGCTGCGAGGACCAGCGCAACCAGACATGACCGGCGCACGGCGTCGCTATACGCAGTCGATGTGAACCAACGTCGTCGTCCAGCGTGCCTTCGCTTGCTCGAAGGACCTAGGACGAAAGGCTGGTGCCGGCCGGCACGGTCGTCCGATGTATCGATCGCGCATGCGGCGTACGTTGGCCGTGAAGCAGGCAACGAGAGAAGAGGAATCATGACGAACAATGAGTTAGGTGTAACCGGCGAGACGGTCCTCCAAACGTTGACGGAGGAAGTTGGATCGTGGTCCGGCGTCCAAGCCTCAGATCACCGCTTCGGCGGCGTTGAATTCAAGGTGGGGCGCCGGGAACTGGGACACGTCCACGTCGGACAACCGGGCCGGTCGTTTGCGGATCTTCCCTTCCCTCGCGCGAAGCGCGACGAGCTGATCGCCGAAGGGCGCGCGCGCCCGCACCACGCTCTGCCGGACTCGGGCTGGCTTACGGTTCCGATCCGAACGGCAGCCGATCTCGACGACGCGATCGAGATCTTCCGAGAGAACTACAGCCGAACGTCAGCAGCCAAGAAGGGCTAGGTCAGGTCAGGAGCCCGAGCTCCGCGCAGACGGCGCTCGGTGATGGGAGCCGAGGTGTTGGCAGCCCCGTTGGTGCGAACCCCAAGTCGACGTCGGTGCGCAAACGGATCATGTCGCGCCAACGGCTAAGGTCGTCCCAGCGATCGAAGACGGCTCGCGCCGATGGGTCCCCGTCGCGCCCCAATGTGTATAGATCGTCGATCGTCATGCCACCGGCGAGTAGGGCCGCCGCTCTTTTCATGCCAACTCCTGCAAGGCCGGGGATCCCGTCCGACACATCGCCTGCGAGTGCTCGGAAGTCGCACCACTGAACGGCCGTCACGCCGTATCGAGAACGAAGTGACTCCTCGGTAACAACGGGGGGTCGCTCCTTCGGTGTCACGACGGTGGTCGTCGGGCCGATCAGCTGGTAGTAGTCGCGATCGGTCGACAGGATTCGGACTGTGCGTGCTTCAGCGCCAAGCGCAAGTGTCGCGATGACGTCGTCGGCCTCGTTGGTCTTTAGCTCGAGATTCGCAACATCGGCGCAGTCCAGAGCAGCTCGGATCTCGGGGAGCCAACCCATGAACGAGAGGTCTGCGTTCTCGTAGTTCCGGTTGCCTTTATAGCTTTCGTCCATCTCCAAACGTTCTGCCCACGCCTCAGCTCCGTCGAAGCACACGACGCATTCGGCGAATAGTCCGTAAGTTCCGAGTGCGCGGCGCAGAAGAACGATGAACCGGAAGAGAGGAGTGAGATCCCGCCCGTCGACTGCGTCAAATGGCGCACGGTTCCCATGAGCGGCGCGCCAGAGAAGATTGTTCCCGTCCACGAGGAACAGGGTTGGCTCGTCGGTCTCGAATAGGCCGACATCCGACGAGCCACGAAGCGCATCAGGACGAGCCGGCACGACGGTTCGGTCGACCTTCGAATGAGCGCGAGCACCACCTTTTATCAAGGTCACTCGATCCTACGGCGCTCCTGCGACGCCTAGAGCGGTTGAGTGTCAGACCGGGCCGGGTAGACAATCGACGTGATGAGGGTCTACGTCGCCACTGGGGACGCCGTCGCGGTGGTCGATGACGGCCGGGCACGGTTCGGACTCGAGGGGTCAGGCGTTCAGTGCGTCGCCGTCGATCCGAGCGACCCCGACCGCGCATTCGCCGGCTCGTTCGACAACGGCGCCTTCAAGACGGTGGATGCTGGGCAGACGTGGACGCCGGTAGGCGATGGGATCCCGCACAGTCGAGTTCTCTCGGTCACCGTTTCTCCGCACACCGAGAACGGTAAGTCGGTTGTGTTTGCGGGAACCGAGCCGTCCAGCGTCTATCGATCGACCGACGACGGCGCGTCGTGGGAGGACCTCCCGGCCCTCCGAGAAGTGCCGAGTTACGACACGTGGTTCTTTCCTCCACGTCCCGAAACGCACCACGTGCGCTGGATCGCTCCGCACGCCGATGACGCGGACTCGATGCACGTCGGTATCGAGCTCGGCGGCGTGCTTTACACGCGAGACGGCGGGAAGACATTCGAAGATCGTCATCCGGACGCCGTCATCGACCCGCACGTCTTGCACGCGCATCCACGAGTCGCCGATCGGATCTATGCGATCGGAGGTGACGGCGTTTCGTACTCGAACGATGCGGGTGATAGTTGGACGCGAGATGTCGAAGGCATGGATCGGACCTACACGTGGGGTCTTGCGGTAGATCCCACCGATCCCAACCTTTGGTACGTGTCGGCCGCACCGGACCCCTTCCTCGCGCACGGCGAGGGCGACGCGCAGGGACGGCTGTTCCGCAAGCGCAGTGGCGAGTCGTGGACTCCACTTGCGCCAACCGGGTCAACCGGGACGCTCAGCGTCATGCCGTACTCGCTCGCTGCGCCGGAGCCCGGCGTACTCGTCGTAGGTATGCGTCGGGGTCAGATCCTGATCTCGAATGACGCCGGAGACTCGTGGCAGAGTCTCGATGTGAACCTTCCGGGGATCTTGGCGCTGGCCGTAGCTTGAATTGGCCCGAGGGGTTCGTCTGGGGCACCGGGGCCTCGTCGAATCAATGCGAGGGTGCAGCTCCGGCGTCGAACTGGATCGACTGGGAACGTTCGGGCCGCGCGCCTGCGTCCGGTGACGGGAACGGATTCGCCGATCGGTATGCGGACGACTTTGCTATCTACGCGTCGCTCGGCCTAACGCACCATCGCCTGTCGATCGAATGGGCACGCATCGAGCCCGTGGAAGGGAAGCGCGATCCGCAAGCCGTTGAGCACTATCGCCGCGTGCTGCAAGCCGCACATGATGCTGGCGTCGAACCCTGGGTTTGCTTGCATCACTTCACACTTCCGCGCTGGTTCGCCGATGCCGGGGGTTTCGCAGTCGAATCCAACCGAACTGGCCCTTGGCTGAGGCATGCAGAATTCCTGGCAGAAACTTACGGCGATCTGGTCAGTGGTTGGAAACCGGTTAACGAGCCGATCTGGTTCGCAGCCGGTGGCTGGCTCGCCGGCGGGATGCCGCCTGGGGAGCGCGGGTTCAAAGGATTCGCAGAAGTTCTGGAAGCGATCTTGCTCGCTAGCCACGAAGCTGCTTTGCGATTGCGTCAGACCGGCGCACCGACGGCAACCATCCACGGCCTGTCCGGCGTGCATGCTGTCGATGGCGGTGAGGAACGTGCGGCGCGCTGGAGCGAGGTCGTCTGGGACAGCTGGATATCGCTCATCCGTGAAGGAGTTCTGCGTGTTCCGGGACGGGATCCCGTCGAGCGCCCCGAGCTCGCGGACGTGTTCGATCTGATCGGCTTCTCCTACTACGCCGCGAGCGCGATGGATGCGAACGGAACGTTGCGTTATCCGGAAGATGCGCCCCAGTCCCCACTTGGGTACTCGATCTGGCCCGATGGTCTGGAAGAAGTGCTCGATCGCCTGACCGCAGAGCTTCCGAAAAACGCGCTGCTCATAAGTGAATACGGGATAGGCACCGATGACGACACCGAGCGTGCAGAGTACATCCAACGTGGACTCGAGATCGCGGCCGGGGCGATCTCGCGTGGGATCGACTTGCGTGGGTTCTTCCACTGGACGGGTGTCGACAACTACGAATGGCTCCACGGATACGACGTGCGGTTCGGGATCGTAGACACCGATAGGAACGTCCGTCCGAGCGCAGGTGTCCTGCAACGCGAAGCGCTAGGACATGTGCACGCTTGAGATAGCGGATCTATTCGCGATCAGCCGATTTTTCGGCGGAGGAAAACTTCCCCGCCTAAGCCGGGACGAAGAACTCGATGGCGATCTTGTCGGGGTCTTTGCCCCGCGACACTAGCGGGCGCAACAGGACGATAGACAGAGCTGCTGAGACTAAGGGGTGAAGACTTCGGCGGCGTCGAGGTCCAGCGCGTGCCGGGCGTGGCGACTCGCCATCGCCATGAACATCTGGTCGCCGCGGTCGGTGCGTTCGACCAACATCGATGCTCCGACGGCCATCACCAGTCCGGACCACGATCCCCGACGGTAGTCGCGCCAAAGGTCTTCGAAACTGAAGTCGGTAACATCGGCTGCCAACAGATCGTCGTAATAGCCGCGAACGAGTTCCTCCTCGTGGTCGCGGCGAACGTCCGGCAGCAGGCCGGCGCCTATGAAGTACGCAACATCAGAGCCGGCGGTGCCGAGAGCGATGGTCTGCCAGTCGACGACGCAGACGTCGTCGGGTTGGGGGCCGAGTAGAAGGTTGTCGAGTCGGTAGTCCCCGTGGACGACGGTTTTTGGACCTCCCGCGTCGGTGACGTAACCGGCGATGTTGTCGAACAGTGCCGAGCCGGCGCTTGTGACCTCGTTGCTCAACTGATCGGCATAGCGGTCCCGGAAGCCGTTCCACAACATGGGCAGCATCCCAAGTGACATCGAGCGGCCCGTCTCCGGATCGGCGTACAGCCATGGATATGACTTCAGCGTTTCGTCGTTCCAGCGGGGCGCGTGCAGTCCGACCAATTCCCTTAGGGCCGCGCGCGCGACCTCAGGTGTGCAACCCGTCAGCTGATCACCCTGTGTGGCCGGAGCCATGTCCTGCATGAGCAGGACGAAACGGACTCCGTCCTCGTCGATGTCGGCGTGATAGACCCGCGGTGTCCTGATGGTTAGGTCACCGACGAGTTCGCGGTAGAAGCTGACCTCCTTTACGTAGTTGCCGAGCATCTTCGCCGTGTTTCGGCTGGTCTCGTTGGCCGCCGGCAGCTTGGCTACGAGAGTTTCGGGAAGTCTCGTATCACCGTCGTAGGTAAGCGTGATCCGTACGCTGTCGCACATCTGACCGGTGCCGAGGGGCTCGGTGGTCGCTTCAGTGACACGCGCGCCGTCCAATTGATCTTGCAATGCGGACGTCAACCACTCGGGAGTGATCGCGCCGGGCGTGTCGGCTATCTCGGGGGTCACGAAGGCAATGTCCCGGTTACGTCCGTGTCCGGAAAGAAGTGATGGTGCCGGGAGCCGGTCACCTCGTAGATCGCGTGACCGGAGCGACCGTCATCGGTGCGGACCTTCATGAGGTTCAGGCCGCCGCGCTGGAACGGCTCGTACGGACGCGCGAACGTCCCATCGGCTTCGACGGCGACCTTGCGTCCGTCCTCGAGCGTGAACTCGCACGACCCGGTCAGCCCGACAACGGACTCACCGTTCTTGCCGTAATCGGCTCGACCTTCGGCTCCCATCCAGTGCGCTTCGTAACGGAAGTCGACGATCGGGACGGGGTCGCTGTTGTCCGTCGCGGCCCAGCATCCGTCCGTGTAGACGCGGGCGCCGTTCGGATACTCCCAGTGCCAAACGCCGAGGAACCCGTCCTCGAGCTGGATCTGCCACCAGATCCAAAGAGGGCAACGCCCGTGATCGCGGATGCCCCACGAGTGATCGCGCTGGCCGATCCAGCCGTCGACTTCGTAGGTCTTCCCTCGTGCGGCGTAGGTCCCTTCATAGGTGCCGGACTGGAAGATGTGGCACTGGTCCCAAACGATGTCGTCGCCGGCGCGCATCGTTCCGCGTCTAAGTCCGTACGGCTGCGTACGCGCACGCCAGGTGAGGTCGATGCCGATCTCGCCTTCGGGGTCAGACCAGATCTTGACTTCCTTCATCGGTGTGACGACCTCGACGCGCGCGCCGGGCATGGCCGTCGTGTGCGGGTCTCCGTCGTATGGGCGCCCGTGGAAGCCGATGATCTGCTCGCCGGCGACTCGTCCCATCTGTAAGGAATCCATACGCTCCTGCGCCGGATAGTGCGCCATGGTGAAGAAGATCGCGTCGCCGGTGCCGGACGGATGGTGAACGTCGTAGAAGTAGCTCTCCCGCCAATGGTGATGGTGGATGGCGGTCTGCGGCAGAAGTTGCGGGATCTGGTGGACGAAGTACTCGTCCATCGATGTCGGCTTGGCCATGGCCTCATCGTAGGTACTGAGCGCGGTCAAGCGCTCGTCGGCCACAATTGGGGACGACGTGGTTCCCTTATGGCGGGAGGGGTTCGATGACACTCACCAAAGCCGGCGGTCCGGCGACCGATACGACCGAGCAGCTCCTCGCTTGGCTAGAGGAGAACTGGGACCCCGATCTCACGGTCGGCGAGTGGTGGCAACGTTTGGGCCTTTCCGGGTGGGCCGCGCCGATGCTGCCGGCCGATGCATACGGTCGCGGAATGATCCGCGCGGACGCGATGCGCGTCTCGCAGACGATCGCAAGATTCGGAGCACTTGGTGCACCCATCGGGATGGGGATCGGACTCGTCTCGCCGACGATCGTTACTCACGGCACGCGCGAACAGATCGATCTCTACGTCAGGGAGGCGGTCACCGGCCAGAAGGGGTGGTGTCAGCTCTTCAGTGAGCCCGGCGCCGGGTCCGACCTCGCCGGTCTGTCGACGAAAGCCGTCCGCCATGACGACGAGTGGATCATCAATGGACAGAAGGTGTGGACGTCGGGTGGCCACCGTGCCGACATGGGCATGCTCCTTGCTCGCACGGACCCGACCGCGCCGAAGCACCAGGGGATCTCTTGGTTCGCCTTCGACATGCGTCAGCCCGGCGTCGATGTCCGTCCGCTGCGCGAGATGACCGGCAACGCGATGTTCAGCGAAGTGTTCTTCAGCGACGCGCGTGTCTTGGACCGTGCGCGCATCGGTGATCTCAACGACGGATGGAAGGTCGCGAACACGACGTTGTTCCACGAGCGCTCCGGGATGGGCGCCGGGGGTGGTGGCCGCGGCGCGGTCGGGTCGATGGCGCAAGCCGGAACCATCAGCGGAAACCTCGACAAGCGAGCCGGAGACTTCGTCGTGAAGCGCCCGTCCGAAGCTAAGAAGCGAACGACGACATCGGCTAAGCGCACGTCGCCCGCGCAGGACTACATCGATCTGGCGAAGAAGTTCGGGCGCAGCGAGGATCCAGTCATCCGTCAAGGGCTCGTGCAGCTCCACATCATGCGCGAGCTCGCCCGCCTAACGACGGAGCGCCACAAAGCGGCAAGAGCCTCCGGCGGCGACATCCCGGGAGTCCCGAACTTCTCGAAGTTGTTGATGGGGCACACGGTGCGGCACACGCGCGATCTCGGGATGCAGATCCTCGGCGCGCGTGGGTTGCTCCACGCCAATGCCGGTGAGGACCGCAGCGCGTTGCGTGACGAAGCCGGCGGCGACGCGGCGATCGCTGCGACATCGCAGGCGCTCGGTGCACAGGCTCTTCCGATCTTCGGCGGCACCGATCAGATCCAGATGAACATCATCGGCGAACGCGTTCTCGGGCTCCCGAAGGATCCGGGTGACCTGGCGAACGTCCCGTTCAACGAGCTCCCGCGCAACGGCTGATCCGCCGCCATGAACGGCTGTGGGAAAAGATGACTGATCAACCACGCAAGATCGCTCCACGTCCCAGCCCCGAGACGCAGCCGTTCTGGGACGGATGCGCCGCCGGTGAGCTCCGCATGCAGCGCTGCGCGCCGTGTAACGAGCTGTACTTCCCGCCGCGACCGGCGTGTCCGCGGTGTCTATCCACCGACGTGAGGTGGGAGGCACTTTCCGGCCGAGGAACTCTGCACACCTACCTCATCAATCACCGGGCGGCGCCCGGCTTCGAGCCGCCCTATGCGATCGCCGTAGTCGAGCTCGATGAAGGTCCTCGGATGATGTCGAACATCCTGGGCGTCGAGCAGACGCCGGAAGCGCTCGTCCTCGACATGGACCTCGAGGTCGCTTTCGAACAACGAGGCGACGTCATGATCCCGCTCTTCACGCCGGTGGATCGATGACCAGCGTCCGCGGAAAGGTCGCGATCGTCGGTGCGCAGGAAACGACGCGTCTCGGTGTGATCCCCGACATGTCCGGGATCGAGCTGCATGCCGATGCTGCGCGCAACGCAATCAAGGACGCGGGCCTCGGGCCGGCGGACATCGATGGTGTCGCGTGCGCCGGTCAGAGCCCGGTGGCGGTTGCGCACTACCTCGGAATAACGCCGCGCTACCTCGACGGGACGACGGTAGGCGGATGCTCGTTCATGCTGCATGTCCGGCACGCGGCCGCCGCGATCGCGACCGGCATGTGCGATGTCGTGCTCGTGACGCACGGCGAATCGGGGAAGTCCCGTGTGGGTTTCGGTGGTTTCCCACGCGGTTTCGACACGGCTTCGCTGCAGGCACAGTTCGAGGCGCCGTACGGTCCGACCGGAGCGCCCTCGATCTTCCCCATCGGTGTCCTGCGGTACATGAAGAAGTACGGACTCACGCACGAGCAGCTCGCGACGGTGGCGGTCGTGCAACGTCAGTGGGCTTCCCAGAACCCTCGCGCGATGATGCGTGACCCGATCACAGTCGAAGACGTCTTGGCATCCCGGATCGTCGCGTATCCGATGCACCTGTTCGAGTGTTGCCTGGTGACCGACGGAGGCGGCGCTCTGGTCATGACGTCGGCGGAGCGTGCTCGAGACATGGAACTGCAACATCGGCCCGTCTACGTGCTCGGCACCGGCGAGTCGTCCGAGACGCCGATGATCTCCCAGATGGAGGACTTCACTACGTCGAAGGCCTTCCGCGTCTCTGGCGCCAAGGCGTTCGAGGAAGCCGGCATCTCACCGAGCGACGTCGATCATCTGATGGTGTACGACGCGTTTGCGCATCTGCCCATCTACGGCCTGGAAGCACTCGGGTTCGTCGGACCCGGTGAGGCTGGGGCGTTCATAGAGGATGGCAACACCGCTCCCGGTGGAAAGCTCCCGATGAACACCAACGGCGGCGGACTGTCCTACACACACACGGGCATGTACGGGATGTTCGCCATCCAGGAATCCGTCCGGCAGGTACGCGGGACGGCGCCGGCCCAAGTGCCGGACGTGAAGATCAGCGTCGCTCAGGGCGTCGGCGGCATGTTCGCTGCGGCTGGCACCTTGGTCCTCACGAACCAGGAAGTCTGAAGAAGCCATGCGTGACGCCGTCACCGTCCATATGAAGGCATCGCCCGATCGCATCTGGGAGCTGATCGCCGATGTCACGAACATCGGTCGGTTCAGCCCGGAGACGTTCGAAGCGAAGTGGATCGACGGCGCCACAGGCCCCACTCTCGGCGCGCGCTTCCGCGGACACGTGAACCGCAATCAACGAGGCATCAAATATTGGACGGTCTGCGAGATCGTGGAGTGTGTCCCCGGAAAGGCTTTCGCTTTTGACGTCATCACGCGTGGCCGCCGATTGAACCGTTGGCGCTATCAACTCGAGGCGATCGGCGACGGGACCGACGTGACCGAGTCCTTCCAGCTCGCCCCCACCTTTTTACTGCGTCTGTACTGGCTGTTCGCCGGACGGGGGCCGCGCAGTCGTCGCAAGACGAACGTCAACGGTATGCGGACAACCCTCGAGCGGATCAGGGCCGAGGTCGAAAGGTCATAACTACGGCCTAGGCTCGAGCCTTGACCGCCACGACTTCGAAGTACTCACTCGGCACTTTCAAAGTTCCATCGGTTGCGATGTTGTTGGACTCGGCCAGCGCCAGAAGTTCTCCTTCGAAGGCCGCGCGAGCGGATTCGTCCAAAGATGCGAAGGCCTTGACCATCGGGCCGTAGTAGGTGCGAAAGGTGTCCACCCAGTGGGCTGCACTCCGGTAGCGGAATAGGAAATAGCGCTCGTTCACTTGAAGCGATCTAACACCGACGAACAGCTCCGACAGGCGTCCGCTCGTTCCCCACTCCAAAGGAGAACGAATACCGGCGGGTGGGGGAGCGTAACTACCGACGATCTTGAACATCTGCCCGATGAAGCCGGAGGGCGTCCAGTTCGTTAGCCCTATCCGTCCACCCGGACGGCAAACCCGCCGGAGTTCGGCGGCGGCTTGCTCTTGGTTCGGCGTGAACATCACACCGAAGGTGGACAAAACGACATCGAACGACGAGTCCTCGAAGGGCAGCGCCTCGGCGTCGGCCTCGCGGCAATCGATGCTCAGACCCTCGGCGGCGGCTCGGGCCGCCGTCCCGTCGAGCAACACCTCGACGTAGTCGGTGGCCGTCACGTCAGCCCCGCGTCGTGCCGCAGCAAGGGATGCGTTGCCGTTGCCGGCGGCCACGTCCAACACTTTCTCGCCGGCAGAAAGGTCGACGGACTCGCAAAGGAGCTCACCCGTGATCTGAAGGGTCGTGCCTATTAAGGCGTAATCGCCCGTGCCCCACGCCTGCCGCTGGCGCGACTTGACCGCTCCGATATCCACGGTGGAGGTGGTCATCACGATGCGCCGTTGCCGGTAACGTGCGTGAGCACGACTTCCAGCTCGGCCGTGGGCGAGATATCGACGTACTCGCTGTCCTCGAGCGCCTCCGGCGCGTGGCCCGGCCCCCAGTAGAAGGCCTGGCCTGCTTCGTATGTCCGGTCCCCGTCCGGCGTGCGCATCAAAACCCGTCCCTTGAGCATGTATCCCCAGTGGGGGCACTGGCAGACGTCGCCGGGTAGGCCCTTCAGGGCCGGTCGAAGATCGGCACCCTTCGGCAGCTGCACCCAGGCGATGGTCTGTCCGCCGAGGTCCTGCGTCCGGAAATCGACCCCGTCGCCCTGGATCCGCACCTTCATCTGCTCTCGATCGACCGCATTCATCGCTTCCTCCTGCCTCGGTTGGCCTTGACACATAGAAGGCGTAACAAAGGCTGTTACAGCGGTACGCCGGCCCGACATCACTTGATCCGTGCCTACACTTGGGCCGATTGAGCGCTGAAGAATTGATGCGGGACGGTGACGGCGCCTACGCGGCCGGCGAACTCGAGGCTGCCTTCGATTCGTGGGAACAGGCTCATCACGCGTTTCTGAGCGGGAAAGACAAGATCGGCGCCGCAGGAGCGGCGGCGCGCGTCGCGATGCACCTTCTGATCGATACCGGGCTTATCGCGCCGGTTCGCACGTGGATCAAGCGCGCCGAACGGCTGCTCGAAGGCGCCGGGTCGACCCCGGTGCACGCCGGGCTTGGGCTGGCGCGTGCTTACGAGCGCTTGTTCTCGGGAGACTTCAACGAGGCGCGCCGGTGGGCACAAGAGGCGATCGATGCCGGTGGCGAGCATGGTGAGCACTCTGCTGCCGCCATGGCTCGGGTTGCCCAGGCGCGTTGTTACATCTTCGAGGGCGACGTCGACACCGGGCTGCGGCTGCTCGAGGAGGCATCGGTGGCGCTGGCGTCCGCAGACGTGGACCACCTGACCATGGGTATGACGTACTGCGAGATCGTTTGCGCCTGGCAGAGCCTGGCGATGTTCGACCTCGCGGAGCAGTGGACGGACGTCATGGAGCGTTTCAGTCACCAACACGCGATCGGAAGTGTCGGCGGGCGGTGCGCGATCCATCGGGCGCAAATACTCCGGCTGCGTGGCGAAAGCCGCGATGCCGAGACCGAGGCGCTCGCCGCATGCGAGTCGTTGCGTCCGTACATGAGGCGCGAGTTCGGATGGCCGCTGACGGAGCTGGGGGCGATCCGGCTTCAGCTGGGCGACCTCGCGGGAGCCGAAGAGGCCTTCCTACTTGCGCACGAGAAGGGCTGGGACCCGCAGCCGGGTCTGGCGCTCTTGCGTCTGGCTCAGGGTGATATCGGTGCCGCAGCATCTCTTATAAAGGAGGCGCTCGACCGCCCCCTCAACCTGTTGTCGAAGGAGCTTCCGCCCAACAACGAGCTTCGTCGGGCGCCGCTGCTGGAAGCACAGGTGGAGATCGCGATCGCCGACGGCGATCTCGATACGGCGCGGCAAGCCAGCGACGAACTCGGCGAGATCTCTCGAGGATTCAAGAGCAGAGCGCTCGAGGCGGCGGCGTCTCTCGCGATAGGACGGGCGCGGTTGGCAGAAGGTGCAGCCACGGAAGCGGCTACGGCGTTTCGGACTGCCGTACACATATGGAGCGAGATATCTGCGCCGTACGAAGTTGCGCTGGCGCGGATGGGACTCGGACACGCATATCGAGCGCAGGGCTTCAACGAGGGAGCCCTGCTCGAGTTCAAGGCCGCACGCGTCGCCTTCGAGAGGACGGGCTCGACCGAGCAAGCCGGGCTCGCCGCGGCCGCGCTCGGCGAAGGCGCTCGGCCGGCCGCTACAGAGGTCGCGGACAACACCTTCCGTCGCGAGGGGGACTACTGGACCATCGCATTCAGAGGTGAGGCTGTCCTCCTCAGAGATATGAAGGGCCTTCATTACATGGCGCATCTCCTTGCGCATCCGGGACGGGAGTTTCACGCGCTCGATCTCGTCGCGGTCGTGCGAAAGGACAGCGCCGGCCAGACGCCCCTCGTCGATTACGAGCTCTCGTACTCGACCGGTGGAGACGCGGGCGAATTGTTGGACGACCGATCGAAAGAGGTCTATCGCAGGCGTTTGGCCGACATCGACGAAGATATCGAGGAGGCCCGAGCGTTCGGAGACGCGTTACGCGTTTCGAGTGCCGAGGTGGAACGCGACTTCCTACTGAAGGAACTGTCGCGTGCTGTGGGCCTCGACGGACGCGATAGACGCGCCGGAGCGGCCTCTGAGCGTGCTCGTGCGGCCGTGACGCGTGCCATCCGAAATGCTCTTGGGAAGATCAGCCAACACCACACGAGCTTGGGCGAGCATCTCGATCGCACCGTTCGAACCGGAACATTTTGCGCGTACATGCCGGACCCGCACAGCCCCATCGACTGGACCGAGGCCGGCTCCAGCTAACTCAACGCGAGCAGGTGCGTCTCACGCCGGTGATGTTCGAGCCGCATCGAGCTCGGCCTTCGCCTTACGGCCTCACTTTTGGTAGGGCATGAAAGGAACTAGCTACTGAGACCTGCGTCCTTAAGCGTGAGATCCATGACTTTGTCCCAGCTCGAAGCGATCTTCAGAGCCATCCGCTCCTCATCAAAACGGTTTCGGCGAGCGACATCAGCCGTTTGCGCATCTCCCGCGCGTTCGGCCAGACGCTCAAGCAACTCATAAGCTGCGATCTCGAGGTGCTCAGTGACGAAGCCGTCGCGCGCGTTCTTCCCCGGTTTGTCGCCGCGGATCTGATCCTGCAGCCCCTTGACCACCGCTCCGAGCAATGCGGGCGCCTCTTTGGTCAACGCCGCCGGAGACTTGCCATGCGCCTCCAGGCACTCACGCAAGGACTCCTGATGTCGCTCAGTTTCAGTCCGGTGCTGCTCAAGCTCCTGGCGCATGTCCGCATCGTCCGTCGTCGAGATCATCGACTCGAGCATCTTCAGCACGTTCGTTTCCATCGCGTGCGCGTCCTCGATGTAACTAACGAGCTTCTCCTCCAGCGTTTGTTCTCCCACAGTGCCTCCTATGACGTTCAGCCTCAGCGAACCTCAGGAGTGCGTGTGATCGGTCCGCTCTTCGGAGATGACCGTCCGGTCACGTCGATAGGGTGCCCAAGGCGCCCAGAAGACCATCGACGCGAGCAATCCCACGCCGCCGACGATCATCAAGATCACACCTACGGTGTTCACGTCGAACCCCTGAGCCTGTGCGGTCACCGCGAAGGCCAAGATGGCTCCAAGAGCGAACAAGAAGATGCTGATTCCGATGCCTGGCATGTGACCTCCCTATATCCGTCGACTCCGAAACACACTGAAGCCTCCAGGACCGATCGCCGCAGCGACGACTAGGAGGATGACTCCGAGCAGAATCTGACCCTGTACGAGCTGAACCACACCGATGATCGCCACGATCACTGCGATTACCCAAAGCAGGGAACCCACGGGCGTCCTCCTTGTTGACTCAATCTTTGCGCTGACTATCCGCGTCCTTCCGGTGCGCGTCGGCCCTTTCTCGATGCAGCGCAGCTGTTGCGTCATGTCGGGCGGCCTGCGCCTCGTCGGCTCCGCGCTCACGCTGCTCGCGACCTTCCTTCCTGAGATCTCGCGAGCCCGTCACCGCTCCGACGGCTTGCTTGACAGCGCCCTTTGCACTTTCGGCAGCCGCGCGCCCGGCGGAAGGATCGCTGCCGGGGGCATTCTCAGACGATCCGCCCTTAGATTGGAAACCTCGTTGTCTTGATTCGTGGGCGCGAGCCTCAGCCTGACGGCCCATGGCCTTGGCTTCCTCCTCGGCCGCGCGGAGCCGCTCAGTACCGGCCTCTTGCAGGCTGTGCCCGGCATCCTTCCAACGTTGGTTGCCGGCGAGCGCCCCACCAATCTCGAGATTGAGGCCAACGATCTTCTCGCCGATTCCTCGAACGATTTGTGCCAGATTGCTCATACGTGTCATTTCGTACCTCCCTTTGGTTGGCAAAGAGCGCGCGGTGCCGGCGACCCTCTCCGCATGACTGTCAAACCCCTTGCTCGCGATCCGTGGGGGCTGACGTCGCCACGATCAGGCAGTTGACCACGAGTGCGGATCGGACTGTGCGGCTACCTCGAAGGCCCGCCGTCGTCGCTGGGCGCTGGCTGAGGCGACGGATGGGGCGCGCGTCGAAGTCCCAGGGTCCTGGCCGGCGTCTACGCGCAAGCTCTGCACTTCGTCAAGAACCTGCCCGATTAGCTTGAGCGACGTGGACAGCCGGCAGAGGTCGTCGGTTGGTTCGGCAATCGCGCGGACCCGTGCGACCAGATCCGGCGGCCCGAAAAACTGCCCATCCTGCCAGGTCACCTCCGTTTCTTTCTCGCGCCATAGGCCCGCGATGGTGTACCGCACGGTACGGAGTGATCGTCCTTGCCCTGCCGAGTTCACGCTTGGAGGCCTGTGCCGTTTGCTCGGGGCACAACTTCGAGAGCGAACGCTGTCGGGTGGCGCAAGGATGGTTCGGCGACCCGGAGCGGCTCGGCTTCGGCCAAAACCGCTTCTCGTGCAGAAGCCGAAGGTCCGTCGCCGACGGAGTCGACGAAGGGTAGCCGGTCGAGCAAACCGACGATCTCAAAGAGGCGCCGGACCGCCGGTCCACCCTGGATGATCTTGAACGCCACCCCGCACTTCTCCGCCAGGGAACTCCACCCGATGATGAGGTGAAGGCCCTGCGAGTCCATGAATGTAAGCCCCCGCAGATCAAGCACCAAGTGGCATCCGCCATTGAGTGCCTGCCGCAGCGCGGCGTCGAGCTCGTCGACGGTCACCATGTCGAGCTCGCCGAAGGCGGAGACGATCACATTGCCGGGATCGATCTCGACTCGGAAAGGCGTATCCTGCCGCATGCTCTTGAACCGCGAACCGCCGATCATCGGGGGTCCTTTCACCAGCCGGAACAGACAAGTCTGTATAGCACAGACAGAACTGTCTGTCAATGCAGATGTTTATACTGAGGCATGAGCCATGCGACTGGGTCCGTAGACAGGAGGGGCAACGACCATGCGCGGCAACGCATCTTGGACACGGCCTACGAGTTGTTTTCCGCTCGAGGCATCCGCGCAGTAGGGACGAACGAGATCATCGAACGCGCCGGGGTGGCCAAGGCCACCCTGTACAGCCACTTCCCCTCGAAGAACGACCTCGTGCTGGCGTTCCTCGAGCAGCGCGAGCAACGCTGGACTCATGCGTTCGTGGTGGCGGAGGCCCGGCGTCGCGGCTCGACGCCGGCTGAGCAGCTGCTCGCCATCTTCGACGTGTTCGATGAGTGGTTCGAGCGCGAGGACTTCGAGGGATGCTCGTTCGTCAACGTCCTTCTCGAGATGGGGGCCGAGCATCCCGCCGGTGCCGCGTGCGTTCGCCATTTGGAGACGATCCGGGGCGTCCTGCGAACCATGGCTGAGGAGGCAAACATCGAGGATCCGGCTGAATTTGCCCTGTCCTGGCACGTTCTCATGAAGGGGGCGATCGTTCAGGCAGCGCAAGGCATCGTCGGCGGGGGGCAGAGGGCGAAGGCGATGGGGCAAGTCCTCCTCGACCAGCACATGGCGCCCAAGCGCAGCAAGCGGTCGCGGCGAAAAAGCTGAAGCTGACCTCGCCGGCCCAAACGCAGCAGACCGGCGGCGCGCTTTTCGGATGGTGCACTACCTTGACAGACAGACCTGTCTATGCTATACAGACCTGTCTGTCCTCCGAGGAGAAGCCGTGCCCGCGCATGCGACCAAGATCCGACCAGAGCTCCTCGTTCGCGACGGACGCGCCATTGTTCTCCGGCCGATTCGGGCTGCTGATGCAGACCTTCTTATCGAGTTCCACGATCGACTTTCGGCGCACACGAAGTATCTCCGCTTCTTCGAACCGAAGCCGCGACTGACGCCGCGGGAAGCGCACTACCTCGCCAACGTCGATTACGAGAGCCGCTTCGCGATCGTCGCTTGCGCTCGAGAGGACGGCGAGGAACGGATCCTCGCCGTCGGTCGTTTCGACCTCGCGGGACCGGCGACAGGCGAAGCCGCGATCGTGGTGCGCGACGACTATCAGCGCAGGGGCCTCGGCACGGCCATCTTCGGGAGGCTGATCGAGATCGCTCGCGCTCGCGGCGTGACATCGTTGTCCGGCGAGATCCTTGCTGAGAACGATCAGATGATCGGGTTCCTGCGAGCGAATGATGTGGGCGTGAGTGCTCCTAAAGCCGGGATCTACCGCGTCACGACAAAGCTCGAGGAGCACGCGGTCGCATTGCGGGCCTCTCCAACAGGCGGTTCGGCATGACCCCGAGCGCGGGCTATGGATAGGCCACGTGTCGCGCTGGTCCTAGGAGCTGGAGGGATCGTTGGCCAGGCATACCACGCGGGAGTGCTGGCCGCCATCGAAAACGACATCGGCTGGGATCCTCGCACGGCGGACCTGATCGTCGGGTCGTCCGTTGGGTCCGTCATGGGCGCCTTGCTCCGGCTCGCTGTCCCAGCATCAGACCTCGCCGCATGGGCGGTAAAGGCGCCTCTGTCAGTCCGCGGCTCTTCGGTGATCGGTTACCTGGAGGACAACCGCGAGGAGCTAGCCCGTCCGAAGGCGCGTGACTGGTTCCGCCCCTGGCGCGTCCCTTCGGCCGCTCTGCTAGCGAGGCTCGCGCGAAGACCTTGGAGGGTCCGCCCGATGGCCGCCTTGATGACGTTGATGCCGTCCGGGCGAATCGACATCACACGGCCCGCCCGATTGCTCGACGACATCGCGCCGGCGGGCTGGCCTCACGGGCTTTGGATATGCGCCGTGCGGCAGACCGACGGCAGGCGCGTTGTGTTCGGGCGACCTGGGTCTCCCAGCGTCGCCCTTTCGTGCGCGATAGCCGCATCGTGCGCCATTCCCGGTTACTTTTCGCCCGTACGAGCCGGTGCCGACTCGTACCTGGATGGTGGCGCGTACTCGCCGACGAACGCCGACGTTCTGCGCAAGGAGGACTTCGATCTTGTGTTGGCGATCTCACCCATGTCGGCCGCCGGCGGACGGTCGCGGTCGGTCGATGCCCCCCTTCGCTGGCTCAATCACCGCCGCCTGGAGCGGGAGCTGCGACCCGTGAAAGCCCGAGGCGCAACCGTCGTACGCTTCGAACCTGGCCCGGCATCAGTGTCCGCCATGGGCATAAACCCCATGACGGAAACAAGGTCTGCGCGTGTCATCTTGGACTCGTTCATCGAGACTGGGGCTCACGTAGCATCCCGTTCGGTCCGCGATCGCCTCATGCCCCTCGCCGTACACGTGCGCAATCGGGCCGTCTGAACAACTCTCTTCCGAGCTACGCGCGCTCCGGCGGGGCGCACGCTCATGGCTTGGTCCCCCTTTCTCGCTGGAGAGACCATCCGCCCGAGTGCGATCCTCATCCCTACCGTCGCTGCGTTACCAGGCCGAACAGGGAAGGAGCGAGTAGACAGTAGACACGCACATCCACCCTCTAGCCAGACGGGTCTGTACACTGTGATGGTAGGCCGTCTACCAAGAAAGTTTCCGACGTGGTGCTCACTTCGAGCGATGCAGCCAGCAGGATAAGCGGTCGTGACCGTGTCCTCGAGACTGCATACGACCTGTTCTCATCGCGCGGCATTCGTGCTGTCGGCGTGGACGAAATCATCGAACGGGCGGGCGTAGCTAAGGCGACGCTTTACAACCATTTTTCCACCAAGGACGATCTCGTATTGGCGTTTCTGGAGCGACGCGAGCAACGCTGGACGACGGAGTGGGTTGAGGCGGAGGCTCGGCGGCGGGGATCGACGCCCGAAGAGCAGCTGTTAGCCATCTTTGACGTCTTCGGTGAATGGTTTCGGCGAGACGATTTCGAGGGGTGCTCCTTTATCAACGTCCTTCTCGAGATGGGCGCCTCCCATCCCGCGGGTAGGGCGAGTGCGAAATACCTCGAAAACATACGGACGGTAGTGACTCGACTCGCTTCGGAAGCTGGCCTGCGCGGTCCGGAACGCTTCGCACGGTCATGGCACATCCTGATGAAGGGTTCCATCGTCCAAGCTGCAGAAGGAGACGTTGATGCGGCCAAGACCGCTCAGGCGATGGCCCGCCTCCTGATCGAGCAGCACCGGCGCGCGCCTAAGCGTCCAAAAGGATCCCGCTAGTTCTATCTGGTTCTTCCGGTTTTCGCTCGCTCGTGGGCGCGGCAGAGAATCGTGCATACCAATAGCTGCACGACGTTGGCGGCTCCCGAGCGAACTTGCCGTCCTACCTGGGCGCCTTCGGGAGCGCGTTCAACGGCAACTCAACGGCAGAGTCGGCTATTCATATGAACGCCGCTAGCCGCTCGGTAATAGGGCGTGCGCCACCGCATCCTCCAGCCACTCCGCATAGTCGGCCGTCGACCACCCCCGCTCGTCACGCAACATGGACGCGAGGTCTGGGCTGGCGAGTGCCCACAGGATCTCTGTCGCGCGCTTCTTTGTTGTGCGAAGCCGTCCCTTCTTGGCGATCCATCCGACGATCCTCTCCACGTTGCGGGCGCGGTAGGACTGCATCTCCTCGAAGATTGCCGCTATCTCAGGATCGGAGGCTGCTGCCGATCGCATGATTGTGTAGACGTGGCTGATGCGGTCCAGCGCGCCGATCAGAAAGCGGACGTAGAGGGTGACCTGGCGACGCTGGTCCG
The DNA here is from genome assembly GCA_963766295.1 of uncultured Actinomycetes bacterium. GTDB lineage: Bacteria > Actinomycetota > JAICYB01 > JAICYB01 > JAICYB01 > JBBDRJ01. The sequence continues at coordinate 466,148 of CAVXYW010000002.1, forward strand.
GCGCGTCACGGACGGCTTTCGCTTCGGGCAGGTCGAGCTCATTCGTCACGTCGGTTCCATGAACGAGATGCATGTCGAGCAATGCGGTCAGCACCCGTGCCTTCGATGAGAAGACGTTGTAGACAGTCTCGCTCGCAACACCTGCGCGTTTGGCGATCGCGTTGACCGTGGTCCGCGCATAACCGTCGCCCGCGAATAGCTCGTCGGCCGCGTCGAGGATCCGCCGCCGAGTGAGGGCAGCCTGCTCCCGACGGATGGGGGACGCGTAGCTCCGCTTCTTCGGCACTCTTGACATGTCACCTTAGTAAGACTGTAATGAAACCTATTATACTCAGATGATATCAGCCGGTGAGGCCTAGGACGTCCATGTCCGGGCGCGAAGCAGGGAGGAAGGGCATGTCTGACCAGAACAAGGCAGTTGCGCGCCGCCTCTTTGAGGAAATCCTTACAGAGGGAAATCTGGATGCGATTGAAGAGGTCTTCGCTGCCGACTACCACGATCACGACCCGGCGAATGAGGAAGACACGAGAGGGCACGACGGCGTGCGACGTGAGATCTCCGGCTACCGTGCCGCGTTTCCAGATCTCCAGGTCACCGTCGAAGACCAACTTGCTGATGGTGACCTAACCGCCACTCGCTGGACGACGCGCGGCACGCATCGAGCTGCGCTCGGCGACCTTGCCGCGACTGGCAAGTCGTTCTCCATGACCGGCATAACCATCCACCGTTTCCGCAGTGGCGCGATCTGCGAAGGCTGGTGGAACTGGGACGCCATGGGAATGATGCAGCAGCTCGGCGCCCTCCTGCCGAGCGCTTGATGCGGTCGGATCGGTCGCCGTGTAGGACGCGTAGCTTCGTCGGCTTCGGTCGTGCCCGCGCCTTCGCATGTCTGGTCGTCCTAGCGCGGTAGCCAGATGTTTCTGGTCGCGCCACAGTGGGGGTGGGTAACCTCGACGTCTGCGTGTAGGTACGTTGCGCCGTCCGCCGTCGTCCCCACAAACGGTTCCCGGATGTCCCAGCGAAGGCAGTGATGGACACATCGGCGACAGTCCTAGCCAAGCGAGCAGGCGAAGCTCAGGCCGCGGTCGACAGCGCGCGGGCAATTTCGCTCTGGGAGGCGAGTCTCGAAGGAGCGCTGGCGGAGCCGTTCAACACGCTCCAGGGCCCCGGGGACGCCGGTTCTATTAGTGACTGCCTGGTCTGTGGGCGCGGCAGGAATCGAACCTGCGACCCCCTGGTTGTGATCCAGGTGCGCTAGCCGCTGCGCCACGCGCCCTTTGGCGGCTCGAGTCTACCCGGCAGAGCGCGCCATCACGACCGCGCTTTTTGTGTGCGCAGAGCGCAGTCGACCACTCGGGTCGAGCGCGATGACGAGATCGGCTTCAGCTTTGGCGTCGCTGAACCCAGCGGGACAAGCCCGGTTCGAGGACCTCGTTCCAGAACCGCTGCATCTCGTCCTCCGAGAAACCGCCGCCGCTCTCGCGCAGCTTCGCTTCGCGACCGAACCGTCTCAGCTTCGCAACGGCTTCGTCGACGTCGATGAATACGAGCAGGTCGAGCCGATCGAGGATTTCCTCGTATCCATCGCTTCGGTAACCGATAACCCAACCCTCCAGAAGCACGTGTTCGGGCGAGATCTGTATGACCGATGGTTCGATGCGGTCGTCGAGCTCGGGGGAGTAACGCGGGACGATGAGCGGACCCTTGCTGTCTCGGGCCTGGTCGAGGACTTCGAGAAGCGCTGGAAGATCGTGGGAGCCAGGCGGACCCCGCCAGGCAAGTCCGCGCGCGGTGCGTTCCTTTTTCGAGAAGTAGAAGTCGTCCTGAGAAAGCAGGAGCGCACTGGAGCCGAGCTGCTTGATGACGCTGTTCGCGATCGTTGACTTCCCAGAGCCCGGAGCGCCGGCCAGACCGACGATTCTCAGGCCGGCCGTTCGGATGACGTGCGCAAGGGCGGCCGGCGTATCGCCGAGACGGCGACAGGCGTCGGTGACATCCTCCATCCGTGCAAGATAGTGACCGGCCGACTTTGGAGGAGAGCCATGGAGTGGATAGGACAGCCTGAAGTCTCGCGCGGTGTATGCGAGCGCCGGTTCGATCTGACGGTTGAGGACGAAGTCGTGCCCGGCATCCTGTGGACGCCGGAGGACGCAACAGGGACGCGTCCGTTGGTGCTCATCGGACACGGCGGCAGCCAGCACAAGCGAGCACCGAACGTGCTGGCGATAGCGCGCCGGCTGGTCAGGCATCTCGGCTATGCCGCTGCGGCTATCGACGGGCCGATGCATGGTGATCGCGTTCCGGATGGAACCGACCTGACTCTCGACATCGTCTCCCGGCGCATGCGAGAAGACCAAGAGGAGACCGCGCGTCGCTTCCGAGCAGCGCGCAAGGAGTGGAGCGAAACCCTTACGGCGCTGAAGGCCGTTGACGATGTGGGCGACGGGCCGACCGGCTATTGGGGGCTTTCCATGGGCACTGTTATCGGGCTCCCGTTTGTCGCTTCGGAACCGAGATTGGATTGCGCCGTCCTCGGCTTGATGGGCCTTATGGCCGACGCGCGCGGCGAGTCCGCGCGTTCGATAAAGATTCCAGTCCTATTCCTCGTGCAGTGGGACGACGAGCTCGTCAAGCGAACCGACGCGATGACTCTCTTCGACACGCTGGGCTCCAAGGACAAGACGATGCACGTGCATCCTGGAGCGCATGCCGCGGTGCCTATCGAAGAGATAGAAGCGACCGAGAGATTCTTCGCCAAGCACCTGGGGGCCAAGGTTCCGGTGTCCGCGAGCTAGCTCTTGGCCGAACGCATCGACGCAGACGTCTGCATCGTAGGAGCGGGATATTCGGGCCTTGCCGCAGCTCTGGCATTGAAGGACGCCGGCCGATCGGTTGTCGTGCTCGAAGCGCGAGACAGGACCGGCGGGAGGATCTGGACCGAGAACACCGGCGGAGCGGCCATCGATAGGGGCGGCGCGTTCCTCGCGCCCGGACACGATGCGATGCACGCGCTGGCGGATCGTTTCGGAGTCGCGCGGTACAAGACTTGGACGAAGGGTTCGCACCTTCTTGTGGGAGGGGGCCGAACCCGTAAGTATTCGGGAGTCATTCCCCGCATCAGTCCGATGGCGGTCCTCAGCATCATGCGCGCGCAGATGCGGCTCGACCGGATGGCCAAGTCGCTGCCGATGGACGAGCCATGGAATGCCGCACGGGCCGATGAGTGGGACAACCGGACCATCGCGTGGTTCATGGAGCATTCCGGGATCAGCAACGCGGTCGCCAAGGATCTCTTCGAGATGGCCGTAAAGGGGATGTTCACAAGCGACTTGACGGATACCTCACTGCTCCATTTCTTGCTCCTCGTACGGTCGGCCGGAGGTTTCAACACGCTGGTATCGATAAAGGGCGGCTATCAGGAGAACCTCGTCGACGGCGGTGCGGGATCGATCGCCCGTCGCATGGCCGAAGACCTCGGCGATGCGGTTCGGCTGAATTCTCCGGTTCGATCGGTGACTCATCGCGACGACTCGGTTGTTGTCGAGGCCGACGGCGTTTCAGTCGGCGCACGCAACGCTGTCGTTTCGATCCCGCCCGCGCTCACCTTGGAGATCGCCTTCGATCCTCAGCTGCCGGACGATCGCCTCGAGCTGTACCGGCGGTCGGTCGCCGGACACGAGACGAAGACGATCGTGGTCTACGAAGAGCCCTTCTGGCGAAGCGACGGATTCAGCGGGCAGACCGCCGGTGCAGGAACGGCCGCCGAGGTGACGCTCGATGCAACACCGGCGTCGGGGAATCCCGGTGTCATTGCGTCCTTCACGTTCGGACCGGTGGCGGAGCGGGTCGATGCACTGGATGCAGACGTCCGGCGCAAAGCAGTACTCGATGAGTTATCGGCGAGGTTCGGTCCACGAGCCGCGACGCCTGTCGAGTTCGTGGAAACGAGATGGTGGACCGAGGAATGGACGCGCGGTTGCACGATGGCGCACCTCCCGCCGGGGCTACTAACAACGCACGGGCACCTGATACGTGAGCCCTTCGGCCGGATCCATTGGGCGGGAACCGAAACAGCGACGGTCTCGCACGGGGCGATGGACGGAGCCGTTCGTTCCGGCCAGCGCGCAGCCGCGGAGATCCTCGACCGGTTGTAGGGACTACCTCTTCTTGTCGTACTTCATGAACATGCCCAGACGGTTACTCTTCGCGCTGGCCTCGATCACCTGATCCAAGCGCCTGATCTGCGTCTCTTCCTTCTTAGCGCTTGTTATCCAATGCGTAACCACCTTGCGGTAGGAAGCCGGCTGCGCTTCGAAGAAGGCGAATGCCCTTTTCTTCGCTCGGAAGCGTTTTGCGAGCGGGGACGGTAGCTCCTTCAGCCCGGACTGGTTCGAGTACTCGGCGATTACGCGTGCCTCGAACGCTCGTAAGCCGGCCGGGTGCATGAGGCCTTCCTTCTTGAGGGCCTTCACGCGTCCGATATTTCTTTTGCTCCACTTGCTTCCTTTGCGCCGAGGCGTATAGCGCTGCTTTCGGCGCATCTCGTCGACCGGCATGTTCACCCCATCGATCCACCCGAAGCACAGCGCGACATCGACGGCCTCGGCCCACATGATGCTCTTCTTGCCAGATGCAACCTTGTGCATACCGACCCAGACCTCGGTGGCCTTGTCGTGGTTGCGCTCGAGCCAACGTCGGAACTCGGCCGGCGTCTTGAAGAACTTCGGTTCCAAGTAACTACTTGAAGGTGTAGCTCAGATCGGAAAGCGGACTGAGCGCGAACCGACGGATCAATGGAGGCATGCCCTTGGCCATCCGCCATACAGCATCTCGGTCCTGGATTTGCCGCGCCACTATCTGGACGCTTCCGTCTTCGGCGACTCCGGCCACGGAGTAGGCGTGAGGCCAATCCTTCAGAGCGGGGAGCTCGAGCTGCGTCACGGAACCATCGCCTACCTTCAGAACGGCGGAGCGGTGCGTATGCCCCGCGACAACGCCCACGAGATCGTGATCTTTCAACGCGTCGAGCTCGGCAGCGGCGTCCTCCTCGCGAAGGGCGAATTTGACCGGCGGAAATCCGGGAAACGGATGAAGTTCGTGATGCTGAACCAGGAGCACGCGTTTGCTTTTGTCCAGGCGTTGCGCGAGTTCCTCGGCCTGACCGTCCTTCAGCGTCCCTGAATCGACGCCTGCCGCGATCCCTTCGCCGATCTTTCCACTGGCGATGTCCCAGTCGGGGAAGGGCGAAGCCGTTGGATCGGTTGAGTCGACCAGTGCGACCTGCAGGTCGCCGCACTCGACGATGTGGTCTCGGGCCGGTGAACCGAAGGTCTGCGCGTAGAACTCTTCACCGCGCGGCTCCCGCGTCGAACGCTGCACGGCATCGTGGTTCCCCAGCACCACGTAGTAAGGACAGGACAGGCCGTCGAAGATCTCCTTGGCGAGAGCGAACTGTTCGGGTTCGCCGTCCTCCGTGAAATCTCCCGGGATCACCACGAACTCCGGCTCGAGCGCGTTGATCTCCTTGACTGCGATCCGCGCGAGGTCGTCCCGGAACTTCGAACCGATGTGGATGTCGGTGAGGATCACGAAGCGGCGTCCTTGGGGAAGTTCGGGGGAGTCGAGAACGGCTTCCTCGGAGTTCATCATCCGAAAATCGCTTTCGACTCGAGTGTGTTGCTGGCCGAGCGCATGGAAGTCTGCGAGATCGTCTTCGAGGTAGGGGCCAGCGAATACGTCGGACCACTTTCCGAACGTGTGGATGACGGCCGCGCCCAACGGCACCTCGTCGGGCCGCGATCCGCAGAGACTCTCGAACCACGCGGTGTGGCCCTGGATCACTTCATCCGGACGTCTGAGGACCATGTCGTCGAGCAGCTTGCCCAAGCGAGCGGCGCGTTGGAGCGTAACGTCCGCGTCGCGGTCGAAGTCGCCTCCCCACTTGGATTGAACACCTGCGCGCGAGTGCTCGATCACGTAGCAGGACTGCAGTAATCCGCGGACGAGATCGGCTCTTGGTTCGGTGATGGTCATCGCAGGCAAGGGTAGGCGGCTAGATAGGATTCGCGCCATGTGGCCGGACCCTTCGCACATCGATCCGCAGATGGATTCGAGAGCGATCACGTTCGAGAACCCAACCGGTGCACGCGGAGCGGGTGGAACCGCTCATGGAGGAAGGAAAGGTGCACCGTCCCGGACGATCCAGGCCGGCGAGCGGGTGACGCTGGCCGACATCGAAGGGCCCGGAACGATCCGGCACATATGGATGACGTTCCCGCGCCGAAGGCCGGAGCGGATGCGTGCGTTGTCGCTCGATGTGTTCTACGACGGGCTTGACGAACCGAGCATCTCCGTCCCATGCCTGGACTTCTTCGGTCTTCCGCACGGCCGGACCGCGCCGTACGCGTCGATGCTCACCTCGGCGCAAGAGGGACGCGGCTTCAACGCGTATTTCCCTATGCCGTTCCAAGAGGGTGTCCGCATCGAGCTGACCAATCACTCCGATGTCGCGAGCGAGCTGTACTACCAAGTCGATTACACGCTCGGGGATTGCGAGGCCTCGTATCTCCACGTCTCGTTCCGGCGCGAGAACCCGACTGTTATGAAGCGCGATTACGTGATCAGCGAGGGACTCCGCGGGCCGGGCCGATTCCTTGGCTGTGTGGTTGGCGTCCGCACCATCGATGAAGCCATGTGGTACGGCGAAGGCGAAGTGAAGATCTACCGCGACGGCGACGACGAACTACCCACGATCTGTGGGACCGGGCTCGAGGATTACGTCGGAAGTGCGTGGGGGCTCGGCGTGCATCACGCGCCGTTCGCGGGTGCACCGATCGAGGCGCGACCGGAAAGCGCTGCGATGCCGGACTTCGTTGGTTTCTACCGCTGGCACGTTCCGGACCCGGTCATGTTCGAACGCGACCTCCGGGTCACGATCCAACAGATCGGGGCGGCGGCGTTCCTCGAGGGACAAGAGGAAGCCCTCGAGAAGTACAAAGTGACGAACCCGGTCGCCGGACGCGGCTGGATCGATGTCGAACGGCCGGGCGTTCTGGCCTGGGGGATCTGCGAACGGGTCGACGATTACTGCTCGGCCGACTTCGTTTATTGCCGCGAGCCCCAGGCAGTTCCAAGGCTCGGCATCGAATCGGCGCTGGCCGATATCCAGCGGCGTGGCTACGAGTAGACGAGCCGCCCGGGTGCAGGACATCCACAACCTGGCATCGGCTATGCCACACGTGACCGTCGACCAAGGACCAAGCGGTAACAAGGTTTATCAAGTCGGGAGGAAGTCGTTCGTATTCTTTCGAACTCCGCGACCGGACGCGGTTGACCCCGAGACTGGCGAACGATACGACGACGTGATCGTGTTTTGGGTGCCTTCGGAGTCGGACAAGCAGGCGCTGGTGCAAGATTCAGCTTCGCCGTTCTTCACAACGTCGCACTTCGACGGACACCTTTCGGTGCTGGTGCGGGCGAGCCGGATCGGCGAGCTCAGCCGCCAGGAGTTGTCGGAGGTCGTCGAGGATGCCTGGCTCTCACGTGCATCACCTCGCAGGGCGGCAGATTGGCTCGCGTCGCACCCGTCCCCCGGCGGGTAACATCGCCACCATGTGCCGAAGCATCAAGACCTTGCGTTCGGAGGAGACGGCGACCGACCTCGAGATCTACGAGGCGTCGCTGCAGTTCGTCCGGAAGATCAGTGGTTACCGGGTGCCGTCGAAGGCCAACGAGGAGACGTTCAACCGGGCCGTCGCCGAGATCAGTGATTCGTCGCGACGCCTGCTCGAGTCTCTCGTGGTCGGCCGTCGCGTAGCCGGTTAATTCGTCTCGAGCTCACCGATCTTTCGTTCGAGCTCGATCACGCGCAGGCGTAGTTGCTCGGCCTTTACGTTGTTGCGCTCTTCTTGCTCGATGGCCGGGGATTCGTCCAGGTTGCGGATCAGATCGGACAGTTCCCGCTTCGCTTCTTTTAGCTCGGCCCGCAGCTTCTCGATCTCTGTCTGAGTCATTGCCAACAGTCCTACCCGATTTGCGCATGACTTAGGGCCGGGCTCTCATAGGGCATGACTTCCGAGCGCACCCGTCGGCTGGCCGACCTCGACCGTGCACATGTCTGGCATCCGTTCACCCAGATGCAGGACTGGTTGGACGACGACCCTTTGATCGTCGAGAGCGCGGATGGTTTCGAGCTCATCGACAGCGAAGGGAACCGTTATCTGGACGGGGTGTCCTCGTTGTGGGTATCCGTTCACGGGCACCGGGTTCCCGAGATCGATCAGGCCGTCCGGGATCAACTCGACCGCGTCGCTCATTCGACGCTGCTCGGCCTGGGAGGAACACCGTCGATCGAGCTGGCTGCGCGGCTTGTAGATCTGGCGCCGCCGGGAATCGAGAAGGTGTTCTTCTCCGAAGCCGGTGCGGCTGCCGTCGAGGTCGCGTTGAAGATGGCGTTCGGCTACTGGCAGCACAAGGGTAAGACGTCGAAGCGCACCTTCCTTGCACTGGAAGAGGCATATCACGGCGACACGCTCGGGGCGGTCTCCGTCGGCGGGATGGATCTGTTCCACACGGCGTACCGGCCGCTGCTCTTCGACGTGTATCGCGCGCCTTCTCCTTACTACTCGGACGAGGCGAGTATCGCTGCCGTCGAGCGGATCTTTGAGAAAAGTGCGGACGAGATCTGTGCGTTCATCCTCGAGCCTCTGGTGCAAGCGGCAGCAGGGATGCTCACTGCGCCGCCCGGATATCTGCGCAAAGTTCGCGAGCTCTGCGACCGCTACGAAGTGCTCCTCATATGTGACGAGGTAGCCACGGGGGTCGGCCGTACGGGCACGTTCTTCGCTTGTGAGCAAGAGGACGTTTCGCCGGACATCCTCGTTGCGGGAAAGGGTTTGAGCGGTGGCTACTTGCCTATTGCGGCAACGATGACGACCGGCGCCGTGTTCGAGGCGTTCCTTGCGCCGTACGAGGACTTCCACACCTTCTTTCACGGACATACCTACACCGGGAATGCACTCGCCTGTGCGGCTGCGCTGGCAAATCTGGACCTCATGGCCGAACGGGAAGCAGTTGCCGGCGTGCGCGAGAGGGAAGCGGTGCTGGCGAAACTGCTCGAACCACTCGGCGATCACGCGCGCGTGGCCGAGATCCGCCAGCGCGGGATGATGATCGGGATCGAGCTCGTACGTGAGCGATCACCCAAAACCTCGTTCGACTCCTCGGAGCGGATCGGGCATCGCGTGATCTTGGAGGCGCGCCGCAAGGGCGTGATCATCCGCCCGCTTGGTGACGTGATCGTTCTGATGCCGCCGCTGGCAATGCCGATCGAAGACCTCGAGCGGCTCGTCTCCGTGGCCTCGGATGCGATCGACACTGTTACTTCATGAGTGACCTCAGCTGGGCGGTCGAGGAGCTCGCGCAGTGGGAAGCTGCCGGTCTCTTGCGGACGCCTCGGATCGTCGACTCGGCGGCCGAGCCGGAGGTCGAGATCGACGGACGCAAGGTAGTTCTTCTCTGCTCGAACAATTACCTGGGGATGGCGGCCGATCCCCGCGTTCGAGCGGCGGCTTCGAACGCCGCGCGCAAGTGGGGAGCAGGAGCCGGTGCTTCGCGGCTGGTGTCGGGTACCACGCGCATGCACCGAGAGTTTGAAACGGCTCTTGCTTCTCACGAGACGACGCAGGATGCGGTGTTGTTCTCGTCCGGCTATCTGGCCAACCTCGGAGTTCTCGGCGCACTGACCGGACCCGAAGACGTTGTTTTTTCGGACAAGCTCAACCACGCGAGCATCGTCGACGGATGCCGGCTGTCGAAGGCGTCCGTTGCCGTTTATCGCCATAGGGACGTTGGACATCTCGATGAGTTGATCTCGTCGACTCCGGCGCGGCGGCGCGTGGTGGTGACCGACACCGTGTTCTCCATGGACGGAGATCTCGCGCCGCTCGTGGAATTGGTCGACCTCTGCGAGCGCCGAGACGCGATCCTCGTCGTGGACGAAGCGCATGCAACCGGCGTCATGGGTGAAACGGGTGCGGGTGCCGTCGAAGAGCTGGGGCTGACGGGCCGGGTGCCGGTGATCGTCGGAACGCTCTCGAAGTCTCTCGGTGCGGCCGGTGGCTATGTCGCGACGACCCGCGACCTCGCCACTCTCCTGCGCAATCAGGCACGCACTCATGTGTTCGACACGGCGCCGGCGCCGGCCGTCGTTGCTGCTGCGGCGTGTGCTTTGGAGATCGTGAGGGCCGAGGGATGGAGGCGAGAGCGCGTTCGCGAGCTGGCACGCAACGTTTCGTCCGGGCTTCGGTCTTTGGGATACGACGCAGGTGATCCGGTCGCCGCGATCGTTCCCGTCCAGATCGGTGACGCGCGAGAGGCCGTCGAACTTTCGGAGCGGTTGCTGGACAACGGCGTCTTTTGCCCAGCGATCCGCCCTCCTTCGGTGCCGGAGAGTACGTCGCGCCTGCGCGTGACGCTCATGTCGACGCACACGGACGAGCAGGCAGAACGCGTTCTAATCGCGTTCGACGCCGCGCGCAATGGAACGAGGGTTCATATCGCGGGGCCCCGCGAGTCGAAGCCTTTCTTGCCGAAAGGGTTGTTCGTCACGGGGACGGACACCGGTGTCGGCAAGACCTTGGTCACGGCCGCGATAGCCGCAAACCTCAAAGCCACCGGCAGGCGCGTAGCGATCTTCAAGCCGATCCAAACCGGCACTATCGACGGCGCGGACGATGCGGGCTTCGCGGGCCGGCTCGCCGATTGCTCATCCGAAACGGGCATCGCGCTCGCCGACCCGCTTGCACCCTCGGTCGCTGCACGTTTCGACGAGATGCAGATAGATATAGACGCAATCACACGGGCTTATGCGGGGCTGAGATCCGAGCACGACGTTGTCGTTGTCGAGGGAGCCGGCGGTCTGCTTGTACCCATCGTCGACCGATTCTCGATGGGCGACCTTGCCGGCGAGCTCGATGTGCCGCTCGTCGTAGTGGCCCGCCCTGCGCTCGGCACCCTGAACCACACCGCCCTGACGATCGAGGCGGCGAGGGCCCGAGGCCTGGACGTTATAGGTGTCGTGATCTCGGGCTATCCGTCGTCGCCGAATTCGGCGGAGGCGACCAACCCAGCCGAGATCGAACAGCTCTGCGGGGTTCCGATCATCGGGGTCGTCCCATTCCTCGGAGGGCTGGATGTGGAGAGTGGTACGCCTCCGATTACCTTCGAACCGAGCGCATGGCTCGGCCCCCAACTCGCAGGAAGCTTCGACCGTCAGGCGTTTCTGACCGGAGCGCTTACTCCTCGCTAGGTTCTGATGCGGATAAGCGAGTCCGCGGCGGATTGTGCGCCCCATACCTCTCCGGGACGTCCAAGGATCTGACGGACGTTCCCCGGTGAGTCGGGAAGTTCCAACTTCGTGAATTCTTCGTCGGACGGATCGAAGCGAACCATCGCGTTCCCGCCGAAGTCGCTGAGCCAGACGACGTCTTCGTCGTCGACGAATACCGCGTAGGCCTGTGGGGCCTCGCCGGGCAGGTCCCATTCCCTCCAGCTCTCGTCGTCGGGGTTGTAGCGGCCGAGTTTCCCCGCGTCCCATTCGCTGATCCAGATGACGCCTTTCGAATCCGACCAGACACGACGAGGCCCGCGTCCTGAGCCCGGAGGTTCGATCCTCGTTGCTTCACCGGACTCGGTGTCGATCTTTGCGATGTGATCGCCGGCCAGCGACGCGTAGTAGACGTCTCCTGAAGGCGTAGCTGTGATGCCGTATGGGCCGCGTCCGCCAGGTGAGTCGAAGACCTCGATGTCTGCGCGCTTTCTTACATCGACGTTTCCATCTCCTGTGGACAGGTCCAATCGGCCGTAGAAACCGGTTTGGCCGGTGAACCACAAAGCGCCATCGGCGAAGACGGCCGTATTCAAGTTCGCGGCCGGGGCTTCTGGAGGCATTAGGAAGATCAGCGGTTCGTCGTTCCGAGGATCGACGCGAACGATCGCGTTCAAGCCGCCGTCCGTTATCCACGGCGCACCATCCGGGCCTACGATCACACCGTGCGGACGTGAACCTTCGCCGAGCGAGATCTCTTTCGTCGAACCGTCGGACGGATCGAGGTATCCGAGCTCGCCGGAACCTTGGGCGGTGTACCAGACACCACCGTCCGTTGCCGGAGCAACGTCGTGCGGACGTGAGCCGCCAGGTACCGCGAACTCTTCGATCGATAGCTCATTGGGCGCTCGCGATGTGGCTTGCGGTGAAGCCGATGCTCTTGAAACGTCGTCGTCACCCCCATCCGATGCGCACGCCGCTACCGCCAGGACCATCGCTGCGATCGCGGCAACCCTTCGCATCTAGCCGAGGTGATCCTCGAACCACTCGAGAACGCGATCGTAAGCACGCGTTGCCTGCTCGGCGTTGTAACGCTCACCGGTGTCGTTGAAGAAAGCGTGACCGGCGCCGGGTGCCACGAATATCTCGTGCGAAATCCCTGCGTTCTCGAGCGCGGCTTCCACTTCCGTGCGGGAGGCAGCCATCTCGCCGCCGTTGTTCACTCTCTCGTCTTGCTCGGCGTAGATCCCGAGCACGGCAGCGTTCTGCGATCCGGAGAAGTCCGGGTTCTTGGGAGCCGGCCCGTAGAAGGGGACTGCAGCAGCAAGGCGTGGTTCGCCGGCGTCCAGCAGCCGCCAGACCATCCCGCCGCCGAAACAGAAGCCGACCGCTGCGAGCTTTGCATCAGGCAAACGCCTGGCGATCTCGTCCAATCCGGCCTTCATGTCGGCAACGAACCGTCCTTCCACATCGGCCGCCTCCGACAACGCGGCCATGGCGGCTGCTTCGTCGTTGAAGGACGCCGTCCCGCCCTCTTCGGACAGCAAGTCGAGAGCGAGAGCCGAGTAGCCGCTTGCGCCGAAACGTCCGGCGACGTTGTTGATGTGATCGGTGAGCCCGCGGTTCTCGTGGATCACGAGCACTCCGCCCTTGGCGTCTTCGGCGGTGGCCCAGGCTCCCATCAGGTCACCCCGCGGGCCGTCGAAGGTGATGTCCTGGGTTGAGACGGCTTCGACATCGGGTGCCTGGGTCGCGGTACCGGGCGAGGCAGTAGCGCCAACGTTCTCGTCGGTCGCGCAAGCAGCCAGCAGAGAACCGGCCGCAACGGCCCCGAATCCCAGCATCCCCAGCCGTCTGAGCGCTTCGCGCCGGGAGATCAGTCCGTCCGTGTGGTCGAGAGCGACCTCTTCGGCCAGGTATTGCTTGATCGGTCCCACGAAGACCTCCCTGCAATCGGAGATGCGCCGAACATCCAACGCTGAATACGCGAGTTGGGTTCCCGCGCTCGGGCAAGGGCAAACTGTCGGGATGGGGGAGCGGATCGATTACGGGGAGTTCGGACGCCGACTTGTTCCGTTCATTGTGACACCGGAACGCGTGCGGGAAACGGTTGCATCGGCGGCGTCAGGGAAGATGGAAACGTCGGTGAAGCTGGCCGGCGGGGTCGTGAGTGCCGAAGGCGGTGGGGAAGCCTCCGGCGTGGAGGTAGAGCTCATATCGGAAGAGCCTCTCGCGTATCGCGCGACGATCCTCGCCGACCTCACTCTCAACGTCCGCATCGCGCGGATGCCTCACCGTTACCGCGGGCGGATACGTATCCCTTTGATCCTTACCGCGTACGCGCAGAGTGACGTGACCATCGAGATCGACATCGGCGATGTTGCGGCACGCGACATCGAGCTCGACCTCCGTCCGATGGGAACGGCAGCAGCGATCATCGAGCGCATCGGTGAGGTCTCAGAACAGGTGAAGCGGGAGATCGCTCAGATCGTCAATGTTCGAAAGGACGACCCCAAGCTCGATCCCTTGCGAAAACTCGAGCTCGCGAGAACCATCGAAGAGGAGTGGCAGCGCCGAACCAAGGGCTAGCGGCTAATCCTCGGTTTCGGAGTCCTCTTCTTCGTCGGGCAATCCGTATGTAACGCAGCGGTATTGATGTAGCAGCTCGTCGATCAAACCGATGACGGTATCCGTCGTCATCTCGAAAGGGACGACGAGCTCGGCCTCGGTTCCCGGCAGGCGCGCAGCAATCTCCAATACCAGCGTTCCCGGCGCCCCAGGTTCCCCTTCGTCGACGTGATAGTGGTGCACGCGAAACGCCGTCGCTTCGTACGGCGTTTGCGGGATCTCGTCAGGCAGCTTCTTCAATCGCACCGACCTCGTTGTGCAGATTTTGGCTCTACAACTGTACGCCCCCGCGAATGGACCGGATGATTGTTGCGAGGCGGCGGGATCAGCAGGGCGTCGAAACTAGGTAGCCGCCGCACTTCCACGACGGGACGACGACTCCGTTGAGGAGAACCTCTCCCGCAGCGGGGGCCCAAACGCGGAATCCGGTGACACGCGTTCCTTCGACGACAACCTGGCCGGGATCCGTCGCGACGGTGGCCGTATCACCGTCTATCTGTGCGAGCAGGCGGTCACCGTTGAGCATCTGGCTTCCATCGGCGAGCACGAACCGTTGGTCGTCTCGCCAAACGGCGAGATCGCCGCGCAGTTGTATCCCACTCGCCGAGGCGATCTGTTCCGAGTTGCTCTGGAGGACTAGATCCCTTCCGGAGCGAAGCGCGACTCCGTTCGTTGCCGGAACGCTCGTCGCGTGCTCGATCGGTTGGCCGTTCCCGGAAGGTGCGAGTGCTGTAATCGCCTCGAATGATTCGCCGTGGGAAGAGGTCACGAAGCGGGGATGGGTGCCGATATCCGGGTAGTCGGCGGGGAACGTGTCCTGATTGGCGGACAAGATGTTCGGGGATCGCATGGACAAAGCGAGCGCGGCGCCGTTGGGTGCGCGGAACGTCGCACTCACATCATTGGCGCCGGTCTCTTCGATCGAAATCTTGTTACCCGGCTCGGTCTGCAGATAGAAGCGGTGGTCGTGGTCACCCAGCCCCTGCTGGAAACGATCGGCGAGCACCAGGGAGCCGGGAGTTCCGTTGTCACCTCGCACATGGACGAACCACCGGCTGGCTTCCTTTGGCTGCAAGGCCATGTAAGCAAGGCGCGCATCGCCGCCGGCGATGTCGACCCAAGAAGCGGACGCCGTCGTGTGCAGCCTTCCCTTGCCGTAGAAGTCCTGCGAGCGATCGTCGGCCTCGATGTAGTTGTGTGCTTCGGTTTCCGACGAGCGCGCCGCCTCGAAGTCTTGTCCGAGGACCAGCTTTTCGATGTAGTTCGAGTACCCGGAGTCGATGAGGAAGCGGGCTCCCTGCGCGTAGAGCGTGAAACTGTTGACGTCCTGGTTCTGATGGATCGCTTCGCCCCAGTCGTTGTGTCGCGACTCGAAGGAAGTCATCAGATCGTTGGGGCCCCAACCGCTGCGGGCGTGGAGAAGCCCCGTCCACGGAAGGCTTTGGATAGAGGAAGGATCTGCGCCGGATCGAAGTCTGGATCCGGCTCGCGGTGCCAGAGGATCGCGGCAACAGGTTCGGCCACACCGCCGCCGCGTGATGCGGCGATGCGATCGGCAACGTTCTTCCAGATCCAACCCGCAAGATCGGGATCGGCGCCGTTGGAGGACGCCCACAACATGTGCGTGGGATTCAATTCGTAGTAGCGCGCGTCGTTCAGTGGATTGAGCGCACCGCCGCCGGGCAGAACCTCATAAGCGACCCAGCGAGGATGGATGCGGATCTTCGGATGGTGCAACGGGTTGGGAAGTCCCGATCGTTCGACTGCAGCCGAGAAGTACGTGGGTATCCGCATCCCATAGTTCCCGTAAAGGACTCCTTCGTATCCGGCGCCCGTCTCGTCGAAGCCTTCTTGGAAGTAGCTCCGGACGAGCTGTCGTCCGCGAGCGAACCAAAGGTGGGCTTGCGGCAGATCGCCGAACGAAGCCAAACCGGCCATGCCGACCGCCGCGCCGTTATTGCCGGTGAAGTTCGAACCCGTCGAAACCGAACCCCACCACGCCGTGTACGAGTGTGCGTAGTGCTCGGATCCAAGAGTCGAGAGCGCGGAAAGCAGCAACAGCCGTTCCGTTGGATCGAGATCGTTGTAGAGAAGGTCCCAGGCCAGTGCGAGGCCGTTGAGGATGTGTGCGCGCGTGTTGTAGTACTCGGTCGCGTCGAACACCTCGACGGCGCCGTAATTCGGTGCGGCGGCGGCCACCGAAACGAGTAGCGCCTTGGCCTTCGCCAAGTAACCCGGTTCTTCTGTGACGAGCCACGCCAACGCAAGGTCAGCCAGATCTTGTCGTCCGAAGCGACGGCCGGGACGGTCGACGATCGGGATCACCTGGATCGATGGTCGCTACGTAGTCGAGGAGCGACTTGAACGCGCGTCCGGGAACTGAATTCGGATCGGCGACGCGCGCTCGAATCGACGGAAGATCCTCAACAGAAAAGAGGAGGCGCGGATGGGGAGCCGTGGCTCTGGGCGGAACGTCGAGATCGAGAGGAGCGTAGGACGGCGGATCGAGCGGATCCCATAGACCCGGCGCCAACGACGGGATCTCGATCTTCTGGAGGCCTGGAATTGTGAGTGCGCCGGCCGGTGTTGAAGCAACCAAAGCCACCGACAGGACGACGACAGCAAAGCGGCTTGATCGATATCGACGCAAGGTTCCCATCCCGGACCCCTTTTGTTGCTGCCGAGTATCTCATCGGTCAGGTCTGCCTCTGAACGCCTGAGTAGGCTTGCGCGGAGTGGGTAGGTTCTCCGCTATGCGAACACTCATCACGGAGTTCATCAGCCTCGACGGCGTCGTCCAGGCGCCGGGCGGTCCGAAAGAAGACACAGACGGTGGTTTCAAGCACGGTGGCTGGTCGATGAAGTACTTCGATCCCGAAGTCATGGGCGAGACGTACAACGAGATGGCCGAGCAAAGCGATGCGCTCTTGCAAGGCCGACGGACTTATCAAGTCTCGGCGAGCGCCTGGCCGAATCGCTCAGGTGACCCATTCGCAGACTGGATCAATGGCGTCCAGAAGTACGTCGTTTCGGGCACGCTCCAAGAATCAGACATCACGTGGAACCCAACGACGATCATCCGCGGCTCTGAATTCATCGAGAAGGTGAGGGCGTTGCGCGATAAGCCCGGCGGATACATCTATACCTACGGCAGTCCGACGATGGTGCAGTCGTTGATGGCCGCCGACCTGGTGGATGACCTTTTGCTCACTATCGAACCCATCGTCCTCGGCGGCGGCAAGAGATTGTTCGTGGACAACGGCGAAGCGCTGACCTGGGAGCTCGTATCGACGAAAGCGTCGGCGAAGACCGGCGCGCAGGTCTGTCACTTCAAGCGCGCCCGCTAACGCGCGGATCTCTTTTAGGCGCCGACGTAAGCCGCGAGATGCTTGCCCGTGAGGGTCGAGCGTTTCTTGACGAGGTCGACGGGTGTGCCCTCGAAGACGATCTGACCGCCGTCGTGGCCGGCGCCGGGTCCGAGGTCGATGATCCAGTCGGCATGTGCCATGACTCCCTGATGGTGCTCGATGACGATCACCGACTTGCCGTCGTCAACTAGTCGGTCGAGCAGGCCAAGCAGATGCTCGACGTCGGCGAGGTGAAGTCCGGTGGTCGGTTCGTCGAGGACGTACACGCCGCCCTTCTCGGGCATGTGGGTAGCCAGCTTGAGCCGCTGCCGCTCGCCGCCGGACAGCGTGGTCAGAGGCTGGCCGAGGCTGAGGTAGCCGAGTCCGACGTCGACGAGATGCTCGAGGATCTCGTGCGCTGGCGGCGTGTGGGTTTTGCCGGCGCCGAAGAACTTCTCGGCCTCCGTCACCGACATGGCGAGGACGTCGGTGATGTCGCGGCCGCCGAATTTGTACTTCAGTACCGATGCCTGGAACCGCTTCCCTTCGCATTCCTCGCACGTGGTGGCGACGCTGTTCATGATCGCCAGGTCGACATAGGTGACACCTGCGCCGTTGCATGCGGGACAAGCGCCCTCGGAGTTTGCACTGAAGAGAGCCGGCTTCACGTTGTTCGCCTTGGCGAACGCCTTGCGGATCGGTTCGAGCAGCCCGGTGTACGTCGCCGGATTGCTGCGTCGCGAACCACGTATCGAGCCCTGGTCGACCGACACGACACCTTCGCCCGGGGGGATGGAACCTTCCACCAGCGAGCTTTTGCCGGAGCCGGCCACGCCGGTGACGACGACCAGCACGCCGAGCGGGACGTCGACGTCGACCTTCTTCAAGTTGTTCGTCGTGGCGCCGCGGATCTTCAGCGAACCGGTGGATGTACGCACTGTCTCCTTGAGCGTGGCCCGGTCGTCGAGATGGCGGCCGGTGATCGTCTTGCTGGCTCTCAGTCCAGCAACGGTTCCTTCGAAGCAGACGGTGCCGCCCGCCGAACCGGCGGCGGGACCGAGGTCGACGACGTGATCGGCGATGGCGATCGTCTCCGGCTCGTGCTCCACGACGAGCACCGTGTTGCCTTTGTCTCGTAGTTGCAGCAGAAGGTCATTCATGCGCTGGACGTCGTGGGGATGCAGGCCGATGGTGGGCTCGTCGAATACGTAGGTGACGTCGGTGAGCGACGAGCCGAGGTGGCGGATCATCTTGGTCCGCTGCGCTTCACCGCCCGACAGCGTCCCCGACGTGCGGTCAAGCGAGAGGTAGCCGAGCCCGATATCCACGAACGAATCGAGCGTGTGCCGTAGCGCGGCCAGCAGCGGCGCCATCGACGCCTCCTTCAGGCCGCTGATCCATTCAGCCAGGTCGGTGATCTGCATCGCGCAGGCATCGGCGATGTTGATCCCCTTGATCTTCGAAGACCGAGCGGCTGCGTTGAGCCGTGTGCCTTTGCAGTCCGGGCACGCGGTGAACGTGATCACTCGCTCGACGAACGCGCGGATGTGCGGCTGCATCGCGTCGACATCCTTCGACAAGAACGACTTTTGGATCTGCGGTATGAGGCCTTGGTACGTCAGGTTGGTACCGGCGATCTTCATCCTCGTCGGCTCCTTGTGGAGCAGGTCGTTCAGTTCCTTCTTGGTGTACTTGCGGATCGGCTTGTCGGGATCGAAGAAACCGCAGCCTCGGAAGATGCGGCCGTACCAGCCGTCCATGCTGAAGCCAGGGATCCTGACGGCACCCTCGTTGAGTGACTTGGTGTCGTCGTACAGCTGAGACAGATCGAAGTCGGAAGCAGAACCTCGGCCCTCGCAGCGCGCGCACATACCGCCGTGGTAGACGGCGTTGCTCACCTTGATCCGCTCGCCTTTGCCGCGCTCGACGGTCATAGCGCCGGTTGCCCGGCGCGTCGGAACATTGAACGAGAAGGCGATCTGCGGTCCGATGTGCGGCTTTCCGAGCCGGCTGAACAGGATGCGAAGCATCGCGTTGACGTCAGTCGCCGTGCCGACGGTGGAGCGGACATCGCCACCCATCCGCTCCTGGTCGACGATGATCGCCGTCGTCAGGCCGTCGAGTACGTCGACATCGGGGCGTGCCATGTTCGGCATGAAGCCCTGCAGGAACGCGCTGTACGTCTCGTTGATCAGCCGCTGCGACTCCGCGGCGATCGTGTCGAATACCAGTGAGCTTTTGCCGGAACCCGAAACGCCGGTAAACACCGTCAGTCGACGCTTCGGGATCTCGATATCGACATCCTTAAGGTTGTTCTCGCGCGCGCCATGCACGCGGATCAGATCGTGGCTGTCGGCGCCCTTTGTGCTGCCGGTGGCCCTGCTCGCGGCCTTGCTCTTGGGCTTGGCCTTGGGCTGCCTTGTGGTCTTGCTCATCATGTCTCCTACCTACTAGCTCGCCGCTTTCTTCACGAGAGCGCCGATCTTCTTCTCGTCGGCTGCGGTCAACTTCGTGAGCGCGAAGACGGTCGGCCACATCGCTCCTGCGTCGATGTTCGCTGCATCTTCGAAGCCGAACTGTGCGTACCTGGTCTGGAACTTGCTTGCGCCCTTGAAGTAGCAGACGACCTTGCCGTCCTGATCGGCATACGCGGGCATCCCGTACCAGGTTTTCGGCATGAGGTCCGGCGCGCTCGCTTTGACGATCGCGTGGAGCTCGCTTGGCCATCCCGCGATCCGGTTCCGGCATTGAGGCGATGGCAGCGAGCAGAGGTTTTTTCACCGCTCGCCCGGTTCGCTTCGGCCTTGAGCTCTTGTGCTCGCGCCTTTATCGCGGCTCGTTCGGCGTCTGTGAACCCTTTGGACTTGCCGTTCGTGGTGTTCTTCTTGGCTGGCTTTCTGCGTTGCTTTCTTCGTAGGCATCATTCGGTCTCCTCTTTGATTGTCGGGCGGGCTCAGCTCAGCTCTTGAATGCGGACCATGTTGCCTGCAGGATCGCGGAAGGCGCAGTCGCGCAGCACCCCACGGCTGCTCGGTCGGCTCCTGGACGACCTCGGCGTCGCCGGCTTGCACACGCTCAAAGGCGCCGTCGAGATCTTTGGTGGCCAGCATGATCCAGCCGTAGGTGCCCTTGGCCATCATCTCGGCGACCGTTCGGCGCTCATCGTCCGTGATGCCCGGGTCGACGGCCGGCGGCGCAAGGAGGATGCACGTTTCGGGCTGGTCTGCCGGGCCGACGGTGATCCAGCGCATCGTGCCGTCTCCGACGTCACCGCGCACCTCGAAGCCGAGAGTGTCGCGATAGAAGGCCAGGGAAGCCTCCGGATCGGTGTGTGGAAGAACGGTCGTGTGAATCGTGATTTCCATGGCAGTTCACGCTCCTTTGCGATCGGTGATGTCCATGGCCGTCACATTAGCTGCGGCGTGGTAACGGTGCTTCTCGATTCCTGATCGGTCTGGTCACCTGCTTCGCGATGCATGACGGCATCCCTGCCGTAACGTTCGCTCCCTGCTCCCGATAGACACTGGGCGGCACACCCACCAACTCGGTGAAGCGGGTGCTGAAAGTGCCAAGCGATGAACAGCCGACGGCGAAGCAGACCTCGGTGACGCTGAGCTCGCCACGATTGAGCAGTGCCATCGCGCGCTCGATACGCCGCGTCATGAGGTAGCTGTACGGCGACTCGCCGAAGGCGTTGCGGAACTGACGGCTGAGGTGCCCGGCCGACATATGAGCGCCGCGGGCGAGAGCCTCGACGTCCAGAGGCTGCGCGTATTCCCGGTCGATCCGGTCGCGGACGCGACGGAGCAGCGCTAGATCCCGAAGGTGCTGCTCCGTTGCGGGTTTGCTGGTCACGTCTCGCAAGCCAGTGGGCGCTACAGGATTTGAACCTGTGACCCCTACCGTGTCGAGGTAGTGCTCTCCCTGGCTGAGCTAAGCGCCCTAAGCGGGTGAGTCTACCGGCTGACCGCGTGCAACACGGATGGATCGAAAACGCGCGGCTCGTCTTGGTCTCCTGCGCGCATCTCGGCAGCGGTCGTTCCCATAGTCGAGGCGATGATGCGAATGGCCGCTCGCGTTACCGGAACCAGGCTCGCCTCGTGGATCTTGTCGGGCGTGTCCTGTGAATCGAACAGATACATCGGCGCGGCGAGGAAGTCTACGAGTGGCACGTTGAGCATGTGGAAGAAGCCGCCGTCGGTAGTTGGGAATGGAGCCCACAGATCGGGCGGGACGACGAAGGTGCGTCTGAGGTCTTCGGTTACGAGAGCTGAGTGAACGCTCTCGACCAGACCTGGATTGCGCGTGGTGAACCACCAGGCAACTTCCGGATCGTCGGTCGGCACGAGCTTGCCGTCGATGCCCTTGCACTCCCGTGCCGTGTGCTCGAGATGTACGGCCAGGACGATGCGCTCGGTCATATCCATGTGCTGCTCGATGAACCCGCGCATGCCGGCGCCGTGCACCATATGCCCGGAATTCATAGTGAAGATGAGATTGTGCGGACGTTGCGCTTCAGGAACTTGAGCCCAGTACTCGGCTTGAGCGACGACGAGCGCCGCTCCGGACGCGTCTTCGACCGCAGAGATCCAGGGACCGTCGTGGTGGGTGCCGATGACTACCCATTCGTCGGATGCGCCGGGCAGCTCACCGACGACGTTGTGCGTGACGACGTTCGCTCTGGATGAATCCACGACTATGCGCGCCTTTAGCTCGCCGGCCTCGGCGAGCTCGGTCAAGCGGGTACCGCTGCTCTTGCTGATCCAGACGCCGGGGATGGGTCGCTCAACACCGTCGTAGGGGACGTAGTAGTCGCAGGTGTCCCACGGCGCGTCGAAGATACCGATGAATCCGATCGCGCCGCCGTCGATCGACGCCTCCATGACCGCTTGCATGTTGCGTCCGAACGGAAGCGTTTGGGACAAAGTGGAGAACTCGTCTTCCGGGTCGTGGAAAGCCAACGACCGGTCGCGTACGAAGGTCTGTGGTAATTGCGTGAGCGTTGTCGTTTCGAGCGCGATCTTACCGTCGACGTTGCCGTCGTCGATGCGAGCTACGGATGCTTCGGCTCCCGATGTCGGTGCGGAGTGGGGGAGCGGGAAGCACTCGAGCTCGATCCGAGCATCGGGTTGATCCGACGGCCACACCTCCAGTGACCACGATTTCGGCTCCCATCGCGGAAGCTCGACGGGCTCGAGGCGGACGTTCTGTAGTCCCGCCTCTCGGAATCGCGCGTCCGCCCACCTCTCGGCTTCCACGTCCGCGGGATATCCGGGTCGCCTTATACCGAAGCCGCAAATGGTCTCGATCCACCCGTGGACGGTCTTGGTGTCCGCGACGAGCGCGTCGATCGGATGAGTCACGATCCGAGGCTAAGCAATCAGCGAACGCTCGCGTCTTGCCCGAAACGGCGCTCGTAAGGTTGCATACACGACATGACTGATCTATTCGAACGTTCATGGCCGGTCGACGGCGCCAAGGGTGCCGTCGTTATAACGCACGGGATTGCGGAACATTCGGGCCGTTACGAACATGTGGCTCAAGCTTTGAATCAGGCGGGTTACTCAGCGTTCTCTTACGACCATCGAGGGCACGGCCGGAGCATCGGTGCACCGGGCGACATGGGCGAAAGCGTGGAACAGCTTGTGCAGGACGTCGTCGATCACTGCGTTACGGCGCGTGCTTCGCACGAGCGGACGTTCCTCTTGGCGCACTCGATGGGTACGCTCTTTTCGTTGCCCGCAGTCGCACAAGCGCCGGACGGAACACTTTCGGGTCTCATCCTTTCGGGCGTGGCCTTGGTTCCGGGGAGCGCCGCTCTCGAGTCGATGGGATCGGGCGAGGCACTCCCACCCGAGACGATCTCGCGTGACCCAGCCGTGGTGAAGGCTTATGTCGACGACCCGTTGATCTTCAGCGACGCAATTCCCCCCGAAACGCTGGCGCGAGTCATCGAGGTGATACAGCTCGCGACGGAGGCCGTCCCCAAGATCAAGATTCCCGTGCTGCTGCTGCACGGTTCGGACGACGTCTTGACCTCAGTCGAGGGCGCCAACATGGTGCACGCGCAGCTCGTGATCACCGACAAAACGCTGAAGGTCTACGAGGGTCTCTATCACGAAGTGCTGAACGAGCCCGAGAAGGATCAAGTCATCGCCGACATTGTTTCCTGGCTAGACGATCATCAGACGTCATGAGACCGCGGCGGGCGCCGCGGTCTCATGATGTGCGGGCAGGCACTTGTTGTCCTTCTTAGTGATGCGTGTGGTCGTGCTCCACGACGTGCTCCTCAACGACCGAAGTTCGGCCGGATGAAGCGAAGGCGAGCGATACGAGGAGACCAAGACCACCGGCGATCATCAAGATGATCCCCACTACGTCGAGGTTTGCCCCCGGTGTACTCGCGTTTACCGCGAAGGTGAGAATCGCACCTACCGCGATCAGAAAAACACTGACGCCGATACCCATGGTTTGCACCTCCTTTCGCTTCTCGTTTTACGTTTACCCTTCGCTTCTGCGAACTAAACTGCTTCCAAAACGTCATCTTCTGCTTGTGTCTTGTTGGTTTCATCGATCAGGTAAACGTTGTACGCGTGCTTGATCACGGACTGCGCAACGTTTCGCACCGTTACGCCACCGGGAGTTATTCCTTTCTCGACCCCGTTGTGCGCATGCCCGTGAAGGACGAGGTCGGCTCCCGCGATGTCGACGGCTTCCGCAAGCAAGTAGCTCCCAAGGAAAGGGTAGATCTCGAGGCGCTCGCCTCGAAGTGTTTCCTCTATGGGTGAGTAGTGCAGAAGCGCGACACGCAAATCGGTGTCGAGTTGGGCGAGAAGTTCTTGGAGGCGAGCCGCGACCCCCTTGGTGTGGCGAATGAACGCCTTCATCTCAGGCTCGCCGAAGTCAGATCCACTTGCACCGGCAAAGCCACCACCGAATCCCTTGACACCGGTGATGCCAAGGCGGATGCCGGCGACATCGACGATGTGGTTCGAGTTATCGAGGACTTGAACGCCTGCACCCTGCAGCTGCTCGATGATCCGAGACTCCTGCTCCACTTCATAGTCGTGATTGCCCAGAACCGTGACCGTTGGTACGTCGATGCCTTCTAGCTCTGCGGCAAGCACGGCCCCTTCCTCCGCGCTGCCGCAG
Source organism: uncultured Actinomycetes bacterium (assembly GCA_963766295.1). Taxonomy (GTDB): domain Bacteria; phylum Actinomycetota; class JAICYB01; order JAICYB01; family JAICYB01; genus JBBDRJ01. Next base: position 490,602 of record CAVXYW010000002.1, read on the forward strand.
CGTGTGAGATCTCCGGCGATGAGCAGGACATCGGCTTTTTCCTCGATATCGACCAGATGTGGACGAAGCATGCCCGACGAGTCGACGCCGAAATGGATGTCGCCCATGGCTGCGATGCGTATCAGGGCAATCGCTCCTCGGAGGTGTCCGTGAATGAAGTGACGGTTGTGTCGTTCCGAACGATGTGCGCAGGCACAAGTGCTTCTAGTGCTTGCGATATCGCCGTCCGCCGATCCTCCGTTGCCACATTTCCTGTGACGACGAGTGTTGTGCCGTGCATCGTCACGTGGATGTCCAGTTCTCTGATGCGTGGATCGCTGATCAGGTGCTCTCGCACGTGCTCGACGATGTAGACGTCGGACTCGCTCGACTCGCTCAAGACTGATCGTCCTCGGCGTAGATGCTCTCGAAGAGCTCTTCGATTACCCAGTTGGGAACGACCAGATCGTTGGACTGAGCGTAGATAAGCAAGCTCAACACGCGTCGCGCGCCCCGGCACGCTCTCTCCATGAGATACGTCCAGTCGATGTCACATGCCGCCACAAGAGCCAATGCGTCGTTCCAGTGACGTGCGCTTTGCTCGTCGTGCGCGATCGCCTTGATGACGACCTGGTCCTCCGGGGACGCAACCTGCGCCTCGACGCCCAAGAATTCGGTTCGAACCGCGCGACGGAGCATCGATTCGTCCAGATAGATATCGCCGACCGTTCTGAATATTAGGTCGACGACAATCCCGTGCTTCTCGGCTTTGAATATCCAGTGCTCGTTCGTGCGCTCCGTGGCGAAGCCGGCGCACGCTAGAGCATCGAGAGCTGAGGCTGCATCGAGGGGCGCGACCATCATGTCGATGTCTCTTGTCCATCGAGGACGTCCAAGCGATGCCGATCCAACACCGCCGATCAGTACGTAACCCATCGCAGCACTTTCGATAGCCGTAATCGCGCTGCCGAGCGTTGCGGCAAACGCGTCTTCGGCTATCGCACCGCTGTCTGCGGGTCGTATGGGGATGGCCTGAGCCATTTAGATCAGGTACCCACGTCAAGGCACGCCTAAAGCCTGCGTTTAAGGCGTTGCCTGCCCCGGGAACGTATCCGCCATGTCGAACGACTCGAGTTTGGAACGCAGAGCAGTACTTGCCGTCCTAGCGGCGGCGGCCAAAGAGGCCGAGGAGCTCCTGGCTGTCGGTGAGGAACTAACGCGCGAAACGCGTGACGAGGCGGACCGGCGGCTAAGGCTCTTCATGAGTGTGGCCCGCCAGTCGGCGAGGTAATCCAGATGGACTTTCTCCTCTGGATCGTTGCCGCGGTTCTGGTCATCTGGGGCATCACGACGCTCGTTAGGGGCGCGGTCATAGGTGGGATCGTTTTGATCGTTCTCGGCTTGATCGTCGGTCCCGGCGGCTACAGCATCTTCCGCTAGCTCTAGGGCCGACACATGGGGAGTGCATAGCTCTAGAACCCTGCGCGTTGGGCGCGCATGAATTGTGTGACTTCGGGGTAAGCCTGTTCTGATGACTTGCCTAAATTGCTCGGGTGGGAGCTCCTGATTCGAGCGGGGGATAGGCCTCGAAGTTTGATCACTCCACGGGACTCACGGCCGGAAGGACCGTTGAGGTTCGAGTTCAGCGTGCCGGCTCATCCGATGTCCCTGGGGCTCGTTCGCCGGGCGATGTACACCCTCTCTGATTACTGCGGTCCCGATGTCGCCGAAACATTGGCTCTTGTTTTCAGTGAGCTGATGACCAACGCGATCCGCCACTCGGGGGCCTCGGAGAACGATCCTCTCGATGTAGCGCTAGAGATCGGGCCTCCCATACGCGGAGGCGTATCAGACAGAGGGCCGGGGTTCGACCCGCGAGGCGACCGCCAAGCACCCAGCGCCGACGGCGGCTTCGGTCTTCGCATCGTCGATCGCCTTGCCCGTAGTTGGGGTGTTGAACACAGCGACAGTCGGTCGACGGTTTGGTTCGAACTCTGACGGACTAGCTCGCGAACGGCTCATCTAGTTCGACATATCCGACGATTCCGGCGCGCCGCAGCTGGCGAGCGATCGTTTCACTCAGCGCTACGAAGACGGCCCTGCCACCCCGATCTGCTGCCGCGGCGAGGGTGAGCCTGAACCTGGCTGCGCCGGCGGGTTCGATCCGGTCCGAGTTGGCAAGATCAACTCGTACCTCTTTGACTCCCGCGGTCAGTAGATCACCGACGGCGGTGTCGATTGATTGAGAAGCCTCATCGTCGATCGCTCCAAACACGAGAATCGATGCCGACTGCCCGTTGGGCACTACGACGATGCGGCTGGAGAATCGTCTGACCCGATCCTGTAATCGCGTTGGAAAATCTCGGGGCTGCTCCATTGAGTACTTGGTTACCCCGGAATGCAGGACTGTATTCGCTGGAGCGAACTCAGTTGAGTTCGAAGTGCGAATCTAGCCCGCTAACTTCGAGAAGTCTTCGTACGGGATCGCTCGGCTCCCGGAGATCGAGCTTGCCTCCTGAGCCCTCGAGGATCTTGCTCGTCTTGAGCAGCACTCTGAGCCCGGTCGAATCCATGAAAGAGACGCCGGACAGGTCGAGCGTGAGCTGACGTACCGAGCCACTGATCAATTCCTGCAGCCCTTCGTCCAGCTGAGGAGCCGAGGTCAGGTCGATCTCGCCGCCCACGCGAACGACTGCGTTGTCTCCATTGTGGTCGACATGAAGCTCGAAACCTTCCAAAGATAGCTCCTTCAGTCGAGAGCCCGACAACTGTGCCACAAGAGGGACGGGAACCCAAACCACCTCGCCCCGTACAGCAGAAGACCGCGGTTTTGACGCCGCGGTCTTCTGATGGTGCGGGGCAGGGATGGGGATTAGGTGGTACCCGCCCCCCTCAGGCTCTAAACATGGCCCCTGACCAGCACCGTTAGAAGTCTTGGGCGGCCCAGTTTGGGGCTAAGCGTGGTCGTGCGGGAGTTGGACGTGATCCGGCGTCTCGTAGCGCTCACGGATGATCGTTCGGTTAGGCCAAGCCGACCAGCTCATCAGGAATAGGACCGACACCAAGCCCCCGACGATGCCCACGACCATGAGGATCGTCCCGATAGCGTCGAGGTCCAACGCGGTGGGCGACACGTTCAAGCCAAAAGCGAGGATCGCACCTATCGCAAAGATCACGATGCTTGTGCCAAGACCCATCTGTACTCATTCCTTCTGGTGCGCGAAGGGATACCCAAGGCGCAAACCTGCAGAAACGCCGTCAGGCGGAGAGGGGAACGGCCGTTGTCAGCGGCTGATCGTGAAGCGGACCAAAGTGCCGTCGCCGTCGCGCTTTATCTCTGCAGACGGGAAGAGGGTCCGGATCAGCGCCAGGCCCATGCCCGGGAGGTCTACGTCGTCTTCTGCCGCGCGGCGGAAGACGGCTGTTGGGTCTTCCGGCGCGTAGTCAAAGCCTTTACCCGAATCGGTGATCTCGTAGGTGATGTCGGATGATTCGGCTTGCGCGGTTATGCGAACGCTGTCCTGGACTTCGGAGCCGCGATGGGCGGTAACAGCATTCGTGCACGCTTCAGATATCGCGATCTTCAGGTCGAGAACGCCTTCCTCGGGATACCCGTGTTGGCGTGCAACCGTCGCTGCGAACATGCGGGCCGTTGGGATGAGCTGTGGTTCCGGATCCAGTTCGAGGACGTACTCGGTCACCTCATTCACCTCATTCACCTCATTCACGTATTGGATGCTAGTCGGGCCGTCGCTCCCATGTCGTTCGCTGCTACTGAGTTCTGGGTACCCATCCGCTCGATGGACGAAAAGCCAGGGGTGCGGCCAGTGGTAACTTCCCTTTCATATGACGGACAGACGCCCGCGGTGACCGTTCCTCTGCCCGCCGACGAAGCCAGCGCAGCTGGACGCATGAAACTCACAGTTCCGGGACGTCCGGATGCTGTTCGCGTCGTTCGGTCTGTGATGCGCAGCTGGGCCGCGAATGTCGGTTTTCTACTGGACGAGATCGACGAGCTCTGCTTGGCCATCGATGAAGCCTTCTCGGGCTTGATCGCGACGGAGCCCGTCCCAACGCGCGTAACGATCACGATCCAGTCCGGGGGCGCCGGAGTTGAGATCACGGCATCGAGGGACGCTGATACGGATCTGTGGCCGCCGGTTAGTGCACAAACCGCATTGATCCAACGCGTCCTGGAAACGCTCATAGACGAAGTGCGTTTCGAGCGGACGCCGGACGGACCGACGATCCGCTTGCTCAAACGACGTTCCGATCCTGTCCGGCAGGGCAGCCAGTAGGCGACGGCCCTAAACCAATGGCACAGCTCGAAACGGAAGACACAGGCGAACTTTTCGGTCGGCGGGAAGAGGCCGGCGTACGCGAAGCACTCGTCGGACGCTACCTGCCTATGGCCGAAAGTCTTGCTCGCCGGTATCAACACTCCGGGCAGGCATTCGACGACCTGGTTCAGGTGGCCTCGATCGGATTGCTGAAAGCGATCGATAGGTTCGATTCGGAGCGCGGTTTCAACTTCGAGTCGTATGCGATCCCAACGATCCTCGGCGAGCTCAAGCGATACCACCGCGACCAGGGTTGGTCCGTCCGGATGCCTCGCCGACTTCAGGAGCTCACTCTTCAGATCAAAGACGCCGTTCCAGTTCTCTCACAGGAGTTGGGGCGTTCTCCGTCGATCGCCGAGATCGCTGACCACGCCAAGATGACGGAAGAGGAGGTGCTCGAAGCGATGGATGCTCAGGACGCTTACGCCAGCATCTCGCTCGACGCCCCTGTGGACGAAACCGAAGGCGCGACGCTCAGCGATCGCATCTCGACCGAGGACGTCGACTTCGACATGGCGGAAGAGTGGGCACAGTTCGAGCCACATCTGAGGGCTCTTCCCGAACGAGAGCGACAGATCATCGTCCTCAGGTTCTTCCGTGACTGGACGCAGAGTCAGATAGCGGAAAAGCTAGGGATCTCTCAGATGCACGTGTCCCGACTTCTGTCCCAGACCTTGCAGAAACTCCGCGAGGAAGTCGGCCTGTCACAACAGTGACGTCGCCTACGGTGGCTCCGGCGTCGCCTGCGCCTTAGGTCGGCGTTTTCTGGAAACCCCAAAAAACCCGCGAGACGCGGGCGCCGACCGACTTCATATAGAACGGCAACGCAGTCGCCCAAGCGATATCGGCCCGTTCGTGTCCGCGCGCCCTCATCTCGTGCAATGCCGCCAATAACGTCGCGGTTCCAACGCCCCGTTTCATTTGAAGATCGGGTCTCGTAGCGATCGGGCCGAACCAGCCTTCGCGGTTCACGTCGAAACAAGCGAAGCCCAAGTCTTCATGCACAACGCAGTTCCCCAGCGCAATGCCGCTCTCGAGTTCCGGGATCCAATTCGGGTAGGTTTCAGTTACCCAAGGACGGATCGCTTCGAGGTCTTGTTCCGTGGCGGTGTGGCACAGCAAGGTTGGGTCGGCGAGATCCCGCAACGATACGCCGAGGTTCACGGCCTCGCCGTCTTGCCGGTAGCCGCGGTCCCCGAAGAAACAAACCGCTTCGGTCGCGCGTACATCAACGCCGGGAACCACGTAGATCGGCGCGGACGTACCAACGTGTATTGACGAGGCGCCTCGTTCGCGACAGAAGTTCTCAAGATGCTCGAGGAGCATCGATCCGATGCCTTGGCGCTGAACGCGGGGGTGGACGGCCAGGAACTTGATCCAACCGAGATCGCCTCGCACTACTGCGGTACCGAAGCCCTCGAGGCCCGTGTTGTGCACTGCGAGCACTTGCTGTTCGTCCGGATCGCTGAATATCGATCGCTCAACGGATGCCGTTGTGAGCAGATCGTAAGGGCACGCCACTCGCGTGAAGGCGGCGATCTGTGCTGCGTCATCGATTGTCAGAGATACGGGCGCTTTCACAAGTCGATTATGTGAGCTCGAAGCGGTGCGGCGTAGAGTGTCGCGGTGCAGACCGAGGGAATGACCGCGCTGGTCACGGGCGGCGCGTCCGGGCTGGGGCGTGCCAGCGTCGAAGCTCTGCTCGGCGTGGGCGCCAATGCCGTCATCTGCGACCTGCCGAAGTCGCCGGGTGAGCACGTGGCCGCCGAGCTCGGTGACCGAACAGCCTTCGCGCCAACCGATGTGACCGACGAGAGACAGGTCCAAGCAGCGATTGACCTGGCCGTTGAGCGGTTCGGCGGTGTCCATTTCGTGATCAACTGCGCCGGCGTGGGCTGGGCGCAGAGAACCACGTCCCGATCGGGTCCCCACGACATGAAGGTGTTCGAGCTGGTTCTGCGCGTGAATCTGATCGGCACGTTCAACGTGATCCGTTTGGCCGCTACGCAGATGTCATCTCAAGAACCGATAGGCGAGGAACGCGGAGTGATCGTCAATACTGCGAGCGTCGCCGCTTTCGACGGTCAGATCGGGCAGGCCGCTTACTCGGCATCGAAGGGCGGGGTAGTAGCGATGACTCTGCCCATCGCCCGCGATCTAGCGCCGCGTTTGATCAGGGTGGTGACCATCGCGCCGGGGACGTTCGACACCCCGATGCTCGCCGGACTTCCCGAAGATCAGCGCGAGAAGCTTGCGTCCCAGATCCTCCATCCTCAGAGGCTCGGACAGCCGCGCGAGTTCGGCGCGCTCGTCCGGCACATCGTCGAGAACCCGGTGATCAACGCAGAGACGATCCGATTGGACGGCGGTATCCGCATGCCACCGCGATAGGAGGGAGGACCGAGATGCTCAAGGAGTTCAAGGCTTTTGTTCTCCGCGGAAACGTCGTAGATCTCGCTGTCGGTGTGATCATCGGCGCCGCATTCGGGGTAGTCGTGACCTCACTGGTCAAAGACATGATCACACCGCTTCTGGGTTTGCTCAGCATCCCCGACTTCTCGACCGCTTCGGCAAAGGTTGGAGACGCACAGATCCGCTACGGACTCTTCATCAACGCGATCATCAGCTTCGTCGTCGTCGCCGCCGGCGTGTTTTTCCTCGTCGTCAAGCCGTTGAACCACATGATGGGGAGAGGAAAGGAAGATCCGAAGGTCCAGGACTGCCCACACTGCCTCAGCTCTATACCTGCCGACGCCAAGGTGTGTTCGCACTGCACCAGGGACATCAAGCCGGCGCGCGCTTCGCGACGGTAAGGGAGAGGAGTCATGGCTCGCGTAGCGGGACGGCACAAGTGGAACGAAACCTTCGATTGGATTCCGGCAAAGGGACCGTTCCGCCGATTGAGTCAGGACCAGGCCCGGTCATACGACGAGCGGGGACTCTTCGTCCTGGACGGCGCCTTCGACGCCGAATCCATCGGGCGCATCCGCGAGGAGATCGATCCGTTCGAGGAGAAGTCCACCGATTGGCTGCGCAGTAAAGGTGGAAGTGTCGCGATATCCGACGCCGACGCGATCACGTTCACGACGCACTTGGTCAAGCGGTCGGAGCTGTTAAAGGAGATCTGCTCGACCGGTGTCCTTGCCGACCTCGCGCACGACCTGATCGGCTCAGATGTGCGCCTCTACTGGGATCAGGCCGTCTACAAGAAACCTGAGAAGCCTCGTCCCTTCCCGTGGCACCAGGACAACGGGTATGCGTACGTCGAACCACAGCAGTATCTGACGTGCTGGATCGCTCTTACCGATGCAACCGAGGACAACGGATGTCCGCTCGTCGTTCCCGGCCTGCACAAGCTCGGTACCCTCGACCATTGGTGGACCGACTACGGCTTCCAATGCGTCGAGGATCCCTCTGACGTGATCCCGGCCCCAACCAAGGCCGGCGGCATCGTCGTGTTCTCTTCGTTGACGCCCCATCAAACCGGCCCGAACGTGACCGCCAATGTGCGTAAGGCGTACATCGTTCAATACGCGCCCACGGGTGCAGTGATCTCACGAGACGAGAAGGGTGAACGCGTCCGCGTGAACGCCGACGATCCAGAACGGCAGTTCGAGATCCTGCGAGACGGTAAGCCCGTCTAGACGCGAACTTTTCCTCCCGGAATCGCAGCCTCGGATCCTGGGTTAAGGTCGAGGTTCAACGCGACGGACGCGATATGCAGCCCAAGCGGACCGACGAGCATGAGTAACAGCTGAAGGGATCTCCCATGCCTAGAGCCAAGCGACGCAGCAGCCAGCCGGCGATCCTCGCTGAGGATCTGTACAAATCGTTCGGCAAGGTAAAGGCGCTGGACGGCGTCGACATCTCGGTGAAGGAAGGCTCCGTGCTCGGTTTGCTCGGCCCCAACGGCGCCGGGAAGACCACGGCTGTCCGGATCCTCACGACCTTGCTGCAACCCGACGGTGGACGCGCATCGGTCCTGGGTCACGACGTTGTGAAGGAACCGGATGCAGTGCGTCGATCCATCGGGTTGACCGGTCAAGGCGCAGCCGTCGACGACAACCTCACGGGGGCCGAGAACCTCTGGCTGGTCGGCAAGCTGTACCACATGCCGGAGCGAAAGGCCCGTGCGCGAGCCGGTGAGTTGCTCGAGCGCTTCGGTCTTTCGCATGCGGCGGATCGTCCCGCGAAGACGTATTCGGGTGGTATGCAGCGGCGGCTTGACCTCGCGGCGAGCTTGGTGAACCGTCCGCCCGTACTTTTTCTAGACGAACCGACGACTGGACTCGATCCTGCGAGCCGAGTAGGGCTGTGGGAAGTGATCGAGGATCTCGTTCGCGAAGGCGCAACGCTCCTGTTAACGACGCAGTACCTCGACGAGGCCGACCATCTAGCCCACCGCATCAGTGTTGTCGATCACGGCAAGGTCATCGCCGAGGGAACCTCCGCTCAGCTGAAGCAACGAATCGGTAGAGAGTTCATCGACGTCGAATTACGCTGGAAGAAGGACGTTGAGCGAGCGATCAAAGCGCTCGCGCCCTTGACGGCCGGTGAAGCGATCTTCGACGAGCTAAACGTTAGCGTGCCGGTGTCAAACGGCACAGGTGTGGTTGCCGATGCCGTCCGCCGTCTGGACAAAGCGAAGGTGAAGATCGTCGATCTCTCGGTGAGGGAGTCGACCCTCAACGACGTTTTCATGACGCTTACCGGCCACGCCGCAGAAGAGGACGCAGTAGAGGAGGAAAAGGTCTGATGGCCGTCCTACCGGCTGCGCTTAAACCTTCTCAGCGATTCGTTTGGACGGTGCAGGACGCCGTCACGATGACAAGGCGAAATCTGATCCACATCATCCGCGTGCCTCAGCTACTCGTGTTCTCCACAATCCAGCCGGTGATGTTCATCCTTCTCTTCACCTACGTTTTCGGCGGAGCCATCGGCGGCCTCCCGAGCGGTGTTTCGTACAAGAACTACCTGCTCCCCGGCATCCTCGTTCAGATCACGTCGTTCGGTGCCATGAATACCGGCATCGGCTTGGCCGAGGACATCAACAAAGGCCTGATCGATAGGTTCCGCAGCCTGCCGATGTCGCGCTCGGCCGTGCTGGCCGGACGTACGATCTCGGATCTCGTGAGGAACATCTTCACGCTGTTGCTCATGTTCGGTGTGGGGAGCGCCATCGGCTTCCGGATCCAGACCGGTCCCTTAGAGGCATTGGCCGCCTTCGGGATCATGTTGGCTTTCGGCTACGCCTTCAGCTGGATCGGTGCGACAGTCGGCCTTTACCTGAAGGATCCAGAAAGCGTTCAGGCGGCGGGATTCGTTTGGATCTTCCCTTTGATCTTCGCCAGCAGCTTGTTCGTCCCACTCGGAACATTACCCGGATGGCTTCAGGCCTTCGCCAATAACCAGCCGGTCAGTCTGACGGCCGATGCAGTTCGCGCACTGGTGTTGGGCGGTCCCGCTTGGACGTATGTCTGGAAGGCGTTGCTCTGGGCCGGCGGGATAACCGCGGTCTTCGCGGGCCTTGCCGTCACGCGGTACCGGAAGTACGTCTAGCCGCTGCGTTAGGTTTCGACGACGAAGGTGAAGCCGGCGTTTTTCGTGTCACCGGAGTCGGTCATGTCCATTAGCAGTGACTGATCGAAGATCCCGTCGCTCGCGTTTTCCTCTTCATCTTCCGGGAAGTAGAGCTGAGTCGTGAGGATCGGTCCGTTCGGCGCTTGCACCTTCACGTGGATGTGCCGCGTGCGACCCGTGTAGATGCCCGGCATGATCGTTTGCAAGCGATACGTTCCATTCGCGTCGGTGAACAGGTGACCGCGCAGGTTGAATCCCGTGTTGTCATAGGCACCGGAATCGTCGGCGTGCCAGAAGTCGAGTAACGCGCGTTGTACCGGCTCACACGAAGTGCTGAGCACGGTTCCCGTCAGCACCATCTTCGTGCCACCGGAAACGTCGCTCGTGAAATCGGACTTCTCGGGCGTGTCGGGAGTGAAGTAGGGACCTTCCGTTTGCTGGATCGTCGGTTCGTCACCGTCATCGCACGAGGCGGTTGGTCTAAGTGTCGTGGCGGGCGCGGTTCCGCTTGTTGCCGGGGAAGCCGTACTTGAAGCGTCGTTCTGCGTGCCGCGCGAGCATGCTGCGACGAGTGCAGCCGCGCCGCCGATCAGTAGCGCCCTTCGCGACAGCAGGAGCCGCACATCCTCTTCCGTCACTTTGTTTCCTCCCCGGCTTTGGTGACCCGTTCCACTGCTTCTTCTACGAGATCAGCTATCTCAACCGCTTTCAGGGGCAGAGGAACCTTCCACATCAGGCGTTGCTGCGGCTCGGCACCTTCCTTGCGAAGTACCCAGAACTTCGTGCGGCCGAATCCCTTTAGGGATTGCGGCCGCACGGCGCGGAAAGCGAAGCCCGGCTGGTCTTCGAGGGCGTCGTGGATGCTGTCGGACACGAGAACGGTGCCCGGATACGCGGCGTCGACCAAACGGCTGGCAAGGTTGGGCGCAGTTCCGTAGATGTCTCCTTGGTTGCGGATGGCCGGTCCTTCAGCCAGCCCGACCCGAAGGTCGGGGAGATGTTCGTCGCTGCCGAAGGCGGTGACGAGGTCGAGTGCGATCTCGGCCCCCTCGCGGGCGCTCAACGCCTCGAACATCACCTCGTCGCCGATCATCTTGACCACGCGACCGCTGTGCCGGCTCACGAGGTCGACGGCGGTCGCTTCGAACTTCGAAACGGCGGCGGCGAGCGTTTCCTCGTCGAGGGACTGACTGATGCCGCTGAACCCCACGAGGTCCGCGAAACCAACGATGGCGCGGTTCTCCTCGTTCTCGTCGATCAGCATGGCCGCCCGTTTTGCTTCGGCAGCGAAGTGACGGCGCCACACATATACGAGCCAACGCTCTACGTCCTGGATGAGTGTCGGTGTTGTTGCCAGGACTTGGGGGAGCTCGGATACGTTCCCGGACTCCGTGGCGTTCCGCCGGACGATGTCGATCAAGGCCGACGCTACCTGAGCAGCCGAGCGCCCCATGACTCGCGTCATTTGTAACGCCATGTCGCGGTCTACTGTGCCCGAGCGAATGACGTCCACCACGCGGCGGAGGACGTCAACATCGGCCTCGGTGAAGACCGCATCTTCGTCACCTACATCCGGAAACCCAAGGGCGCGCCAGAACGACGCCGCCTCCTCGACATCGATGCCTGCTCGTTCGGCAACTTCGAGTCGTGTCAGCCGCTCGGTTCCGGGGATGAAGATCCGGTCTACGAACAAGGAGACGAGTCCCCGCTGACCGTCCTGTTCGGCCGCTTGGATCTCGGCATCGGGAACGCCCATGCTCCGAAGCACATCGGCTAGGCCAGCCAACTGATCGCTCTCGGTCACGCCCCGAGAGTAAACGAGACCATTGCAGATACCTGCAGTGGTCTCGTTTGCCGCTCGCGTCGCTCGCGGTAACGAAGGCGTAGCATCGCTGTCGGTGAAGCGGGGACCGACTTCGGGAAGCGAGCCTTGATCAGCCGTGCGCAGGCGACGGCAGCTCTTGTTTGCGTCGGTGCAGTCGTGGCGCTCGGCGGTTCTGCGGGTGCGAGCGTGGTACCCAACGCCTATGTCGCGCTTGGAGATTCCTTCACAGCCGGGCCACTCGTCCCTAATCCGACCGGTGATCCGATCGATTGCGGGCGAAGCGATCACAACTATCCGACTCTGGTTGCCGCGGCGCTCGATGCGCCAGTTTTTCGCGATGTGAGCTGCGGGGGAGCCGACACCGAGGATTTCAGCGAGCCGCAGGAAGCGTACTTCGGCGGGATCAATCCGCCACAGTTCAATGCGTTGGGGGCTGATACGGCTCTCGTGACGGTTGGGATCGGCGGAAACGATATGGGCTTCGGAGGAATCGTCGATCACTGCGTGCAACTGCCACCGCCGGTAGGCACGCCGTGCACCCCGTACTACAAGCGCAACGGCGGAGACGAACTGTCCGAACGTATTAACGAGACCGCACCAAAGATCGCCGCGGTGTTGCAGGAGATCCATCGCCGCGCTCCGGCGGCCGAGGTGTTCGTCGTGGACTACCCGGCTCTGCTGCCGGACGACGGCAGCGCCTGTTATCCCTACGTTCCGATCCTGCCCGAGGATGTTCCGTATCTGCGGGACAAAGAGAAAGAGCTGAACGCGATGCTCGCGGAACAAGCGGCAGCTAACGGCGCAACGCACGTCAGTTGGTACACGGCGAGCATCGGACACGACGCGTGCAAACTCCCGGGAACGGTGTGGGTCAACGGCGCCGTAGTCGTTCCACCGTCTTTCCCGGCTCACCCCAACGCCGATGGCCTGGCCGGAGCGGCGGCTGCGGTGCTCGGGGCCATCGAACGCAGCGGTTTCAGCTGGCCCGTTGAAGGCGAGGTCGAAGTCCTCTCGAGCGGGGGATCGCGTGAAGACGACGCGGCCGCGACAAGAACGGCCGCGGTAACACCGCGCTTGCCGGCGACCGGTTCGTCCTCGGTCCTCACCGGAGTGCTGCTGGCGCTGTTTTCGCTGACGGGATCACTGGCGCTCCGACGGGGTTGGGCGCGAACGAATCGCGGGTAGTTTGGAAGCGATGAAGCTCGAGGGCATCCACCACATCACGTGCATCACCGGCGACGCACCGCGCAACGTCGAGTTCTACGTCGGACTGCTGGGCTTAAGGATGGTCAAGAAGACCGTCAACCAGGACGTCCCGACGATCTATCACCTCTTCTATGCGGACGAGAAGGGAAACCCAGGGTCCGATCTGACTTTCTTCGAGTACCCCGGGGCAGAACGAGGGCGTGCGGGTGCAGGGATGATCCATCGGATCGTTTGGAGGCTTGGGACGAACGATGCCATCGCGTTCTGGGAGGACCGCCTGCGTTCGTCCGGCGTCGTTGTCGAACGCGAAGGTGAAGCGATCAGATTCGAAGATCCCGAAGGTTTGGGTTTGGAATTTCGAGTCGTAAGCACCAACGAAGAACCTCTCGTCGCGAATCATTCGGACATCCCGGACGACTACGCGCTCCAGGGTTTCGACGGAGCGCGCGCGTATTCGGCCGACCCTCAAGCGAGCCGGGAACTGCTCGAGCAGGCGATGGGGTTCACGTCCACCGGCGATAAGGGCTACGAAAGTCGGGGTGACAAACGGAGCTCGTGGTGGGCATACGACGAATCGCGTTCGCGCGGTTCGCAGGGTGCCGGCACCGTCCATCACATCGCCTGGGCTTCAGAGATGGACGACCACCTCGCGTGGCGGCAACGCGTGATGGAAGCGGGGCCGACTCCTGTGATCGACCGCTTCTGGTTCAAGTCGATCTACTACCGGGAGCCGAGCGGCGTGCTGTTCGAGATCGCAACACTCGGGCCGGGCTTCACCGCCGACGAATCACTCGAGCATCTCGGTGAGCACCTAACGCTCCCTCCGAACTTCGAGCATCTGCGGGACGAGTTGGAAAAGACTTTGACGCCGCTCCCCGATCCCGTAGCGCTTCGCTCGAAGCCATAGCCGCGAGATGAACGCGCGTGAATACGTCGTCTGGATCGGACGAAGCGGCAAGCGTATCGCCGTTACCGTGGTCGGCTTCGCGCTTGTCGCCGTAGGGATCGTGCTGCTCGTGGTGCCGGGGCCGGGATTGCTGTTTATCGCGGCGGGTTTCGCGGTTCTGGCCACCGAATACACATGGGCCCGCCGAGCCTTGGAGGAAACGAAACGCCGGGCGAGCAGTGCGGCTCGCCGATTGCGCCGTCACCGCAGTTCGTAGAGCCGAGGTTGCGGGAGCTCGCTAACTGGACTAACGTCTGGACACATGTCCAGTTTGCCATTGATAACGCAGGCGCCCCGTCGGGAGCTGAGCGCCCGTCAGGCAAGAACGGTGCAGGGACTCACCGAAGCGGCGATCGAGGAGCTGCGGGGGACCGGTTACGAAGGGTTGACCGTCCGCAATGTGGCCAAGCGAGCGGGAGTAGCGCCGGCGACGGCCTACACGTACTTCGGCTCAAAGGAACATCTGGTCACTGAGGCCTACTGGCGGCGTCTTGCGCAGCTTCCGCCTCCGCGTGTCGATCGTCGTCGTGGTCCGGCCGTTCGGATCACCGCCGCTCTGGCCGACATATCGCAGGTCGCTAGCGACGAGCCCGAACTGGTTGCCGCTTGCACCATCGCGATGATGGCCGACGACGCCGATGTGAGACATCTGCGCGATCGCATCGGAGCGCTAATTCACGAACGCTTCGTCTTGGCGCTCGGCGATGATGCAGACCGGGCGGTACTGGGTGCGCTGGATCTGGCGATGGCAGGTGCGTTGATCCGCGCCGGTACCGGTCACATGTCCTATGAAGAGATCCCTGAACGGATGGCAGAGGTTGCAAGCCTGCTCCTGGACGGATCGTCATGACCGTTGCCGCGGACGTTCGTTACAACCCGTACGACTACGAGATCCATGAGGATCCTTATCCCACCTACGCTCGACTGCGCGACGAGGCCCCGCTGTATCGCAACGAAGAGCTCGGGTTCTGGGCACTTTCACGCCATGCCGACGTAACCGGCGGGTTCCGTGACACCGTTCGACTGTCGAGCGCCCAGGGTGTCTCGATCGAGCCGACCGCTACTCGTCCGGACGCTTACAAGACGATGTCCTTCCTCGCGTTGGACCCTCCGCGCCATGACCGGATGCGCACGATCGTTTCGAAAGGCTTCACTCCGCGACGAGTCGCCGAACTCGAGCAGCGCGTGCGGGCTCTGACGATCGAGTACTTGGAGCCCGCGCTTGACCGCCGCAGTTTCGATTTCGTTGGCGACTTCTCGGGACGGCTTCCGATGGACGTCATCTCCGAGATGATCGGTGTCCCGCGTGCCGACCGAGACGAAGTGCGCCGACAGGGCGATCTGCTCGTCCATCGTGATGACGGGTTGACGGACGTACCTCGCGCGGGAATGGAGGCTGCGTTGACGCTTGCGGCCTACTTCAAAGAGATCGTCTCCACGCGTCGTCGCAAACGAACAGACGACCTGACATCGGCCCTTATCGAGGCTGAGCTGGAAGGGGATCGCCTGACCGACGATGAGATCATCGGATTCCTGTTCCTGATGGTTGTGGCCGGCAACGAAACTACTGCGAAGTTGCTCGCGCACGCGTGGTTCTGGGCTTGGCGCTTCCCGGACGAAAGAACGAAGGTCTTCGAGGATTCGTCGCTTGTGCCGGGATGGATCGATGAAACCCTCCGGTACGACGCTTCGTCGCAGATGCTGGCGCGTACCGCCACCACGGACATCGAGATCCACGGAGGACGGATCCGACCCGGCGAGCGCGTCCTCCTGTTGATAGGCGCCGCCAATCGCGACGAACGCGTTTTTGACGAGCCGGACTCTTACGACGTCGGCCGCGACACGTCGGAGATGATCAGCTTCGGTTTGGGCCCCCATTTCTGCTTGGGCGCAAACCTCGCGCGTTTGGAGGCAAGAGTTGCTCTTCAAGAGCTGATCGCACGAGTGAAGACGTACAACATCGACCCCAGCGGTATCCGTCGCGTCCATTCGGTGAACGTGCGGGGCTTCGAAGCTCTTCCGACAACGGTTGAGGTGCGCTGAATGCCGCGGTTCGAGCCACATCCCGACCGTCGTCCGGCCATCGTCACCGGGGCTTCGTCCGGGATCGGTGCCGCCACCGCCGAAGCGCTTGCGGCAGCCGGGCATCCGGTTGTCCTCGGTGCGCGCCGGGTCGATCGTTGCGAGGCGATCGCTTCGAAGATCCTCCAGGACGGCTTTGAAGCGGCTGCGTTCCGGCTGGACCTCGGCGACGACGCTTCCATAAAGGACTTCGCGGAAACCGCAACGGAAGCGTTTGGGCAGATAGAGGTACTGGTCTCGAACGCCGGCGATACGCAGCTAGGTCACGGTGCAGATATGCCGACGGCCGACTTCGATCAACAAATCAAGGTCAATCTGCTCGGAACGAGACAGCTCGTGTCTCTTTTCGCGCCGGGGATGATCGATCGCCATAGAGGTGATCTCGTGTTCGTGACGACGGACGGTATCGATAAGCCAAGGCCGGGGATGTCCGCTTACATGACGGCTAAGTTCGGTGTCGACGGCTACGCGCGGATATTGCAGATGGAGCTGGAGGGGACCGGCGTGAGGGCGTCGATCGTACGTCCCGGACCGACCGGTTCCGAGATGGGCTCGGATTGGGATCCCGAAGCATTGGCTCCACTCTTCGATGAGTGGACGCGGTTCGGTATGGCTCGTCACGACTGTTTCCTGCGGCCCGCCGATGTGGCGTCCACGATCGCGGCCGTTGTTTCAATGCCTCGTGGTTCCCACGTGACGTTGCTCGAAGTGCAGCCGGAGGCACCCGGTCCGCGTGATCTGCAAGGAGGGGGAACTTAGGTGACAACTACGACCGGACTGCGCGAACCGCCGAAGGTGTCGGGTGGCGACGCGACGGACGGACACCTCGAGGAGCTTCGACGCGATCCCATCGGTCTGATGTGGAGGGTGCGAAACGAGTGCGGTTACGCAGGTGAGTTTCGCCTGGGACACAAAGAGGTCGTTCTGCTATCGGGGGCCGACGCCAACGAAGCGTTCTTCCGTGCGCCAGAAGAGCTGCTGGACCAAGCCGAGGCTTATCCGTTCATGAAGCCGATCTTCGGTCCGGGCGTCGTCTTCGACGCACCCCCGGAGCAGAGGCGGCAGGCCCTGCATAACCAAGCGCTGCACGACAAGTTCATGCGCGGACACGCAGCCACCATCGCCGAAGAGGTTGAACGGATGGTGGAGCTCGCAGGCGATAGCGGCGAGATCGATCTTCTTGACTGGTTCGCCGAACTCACGATCTACACGTCGTCCGCGTGCCTGATCGGCAAGAAGTTTCGGACAGAGCTCGATCGGCGCTTCGCCGAGCTGTATCACGATCTGGAGCGGGGCACGGACGCGATCGCTTACGTCGATGCCTACGCTCCGATCGAAAGTTTCCGGCGGCGCGACGCCGCTCGCGCCGGATTGGTCGAGCTGGTAGAGGCGATCATCGACAAGCGCGAGGCCGTTGGGCCACCGTCGGACGAGGATCGAGACCTTCTAGATGTCCTCATTTCATTGCGCAATCCGGACGGCGAGCTCCGGTACACCGCCGACACGATCACCGGCATGTTCATCTCGATGATGTTCGCGGGGCATCACACAACTTCTGGGACGGCGGCCTGGACGTTGATCGAACTGTTGCGTCACCCCACCCACCTCGCCGCCGTCCGATCCGAGCTCGAAGGACTCTTCGCCGACGGCGGCGAGGTGAGCTATCAGGCCTTGCGCGAGATGCCCAAGCTTCAAGCGGCGATCAAGGAGGCGCTTCGACTGCACCCGCCGCTGATCCTGCTTCTCCGCGTCGCCAAGGAGGAATTTGCTGTCGGCGATGTGAGCATCGCCCCCGGCAAGCTTGTCGCCGCTTCGCCGGCGATCTCGAACCGATTGGCGGAGTCCTTTCCCGACCCCGATGCATTTATTCCCGACAGATATCTCGATCCGCGCCAGGAAGACATCGACCAGCGCTGGAACTGGATCCCCTTCGGTGCCGGCAAGCATCGATGCATCGGGGCTGCCTTCGCGATGATGCAACTCAAAGCCATCTTCTCGGTGCTTCTGCGCACGTGGGACCTCGAGCTGGCTCAGCCCTCGGACACCTACCGCAACGACCACTCGAAGATGGTCGTGCAGTTGCAGCAGCCGTGCCTCGCGCGTTTCAGGACCGACTCGTGAAGATCGAGGTCGACTACGGGTTGTGTCAGGGGCACGGTGTGTGTGAGTCCGAGTGCCCGGAAGTCTTCCGGGTATCCAAGGAAAGCAACCAGGTCGAGATACTCGATGCGAACCCGTCCGAGGACCTACGTTCTCAGGTCGAAGCTGCCGTGAAGTATTGCCCCACGTTGGCTCTCAAATTGTTGGAGGAGGACTGATGTCCGCTTATCCGCGCGACGAGTTGGAGCAGATGGTCCAGAAGTGGCTCGACACGAACAAACATTGCGAGGAGATCGGCGATTGGCGTCCGCTCGCGGAGCTGTTCACCCCGGACGCTACCTATGGCTGGAACCTCGGACCAGGCGGTGACTTCATGGCCGTTGGTCGCGACCAGATCCGCGACGTCGCGCTGGGTATGGAGATGGGCGGACTCGACGGCTGGCAGTACCCGTATCAAGAAGTGCTCATCGACGACCAGAAGGGCCAGGTGATCGGGCTGTGGAAGCAGATCGCCGACGCCAAGCGCACCGACGGCTCGCAGTATGAGGTTCTCGGTATAGGAGGAAGCTGGTTCCGCTACGGCGGCAACTTCCAATGGTCGTGGCAGCGTGACTTCTTCGATTTCGGCAACGCCGCCGCGTTGTTCATGGAGATGATGAAGGACGGAACTCTGTCCGAAGGAATGACTGCGCGGATGGAGCGCAGCGCGAAGCGCGACCTGCCGGGCCATTACCGGCGGGGCGGGTTGCCCGTCGGGATATGGGAAGTGCCCTCGTGAGGTTCGAAGGCAAGACCGCGATCGTTACTGGTTCTGCAGGCGGCATCGGCGAGGCATACGCCCGAGCGCTCGCAGCCGAGGGTGCACGCGTAGTGATCGCCGATCTCGATGCCGACCGTGGAGAAAAGGTTGCCGCCGATATCGGCACTGTTTTCATGCGCGTCGATGTCGCGGACGAGGCGTCGACCCTGGCGATGGCTGCAGCGACTGTGGAGCAGATCGGCCCCATCGATCTCCTCGTGAATAACGCCGCGATCTACGCCGGCATGCGGATCGATGCATTGCTGACGGTCGAATGGGAGTACTACCAGCGGTTCATGTCCGTGAACATGAACGGTGCTCTTTTGTGCACACGGGCATGTGCACCGCACATGTCGTCGGGAAGTGCCGTTATCAATCAATCATCGACGGCGGCTTGGATGTACTCCGGTTATTACGGGCTAGCCAAGACCGGGATCAATGGGATAACGCAACAGCTAGCCCACGAGCTTGGTCCTCGCGGGATCCGCGTGAATGCGATAGCGCCGGGACCGATAGATACAGAGGCGACGCGCGCAACGGTGCCACCCGAGTTCATCAACGACATGGTCAAAGGCCTCGCGTTGAAGCGAATGGGAGCCCCAGAGGACCTTGTGGGACTTTGCCTGTTCCTCCTCTCCGACGAGGCTTCTTGGATCACCGGGCAGATCTTCAACGTCGACGGTGGACAAGTGTTTCGGTCATGAAGACGGGATTCATCGGCCTCGGTCAGATGGGCGCTGCGATGGCCAAGCATCTAGTCAACCCGCTTGTGTTCGATGTGCGCTCCGAAGCGACAAGGCCGTTCGAGCACATCGCGGCGAGCGTCGCCGAGGTCGGCGAACACTGTGACGTCGTCTCAGTGGTGGTTTTCGACGACGCGCAGGTGCGAGAAGTCGTGAGGGAGTTTCTAACGACGGCAAAGCCGGGCACGATAGTTGCCATCCACTCGACCATCTCGCCGGGAACTGCCGAGGAACTTGCGGCGAGCGCCGGCGGAATTGAGGTCGTCGATGCACCTATCACCGGTGGGCCGATGGGCGCAGCAGAAGGGGCTCTCGTCGTGATGGCAGGCGGCTCGGAGGCTGCGGTCGAGCGATGCCGCGAGCGATTCGCGTGGGCGAGCCGCGTGGTGCACGCAGGCCCAGTAGGCGCCGGTACGCGAATGAAGCTCGCAAAAAACCTGATCACATATGCGGCGTTTGCGGCCGCCGGTGAGGCGCAACGACTGGCGGAAGCCGCCGGCATCGATCTGATCGAGCTGGGGAATGTCGTTCGGCAATCCGACAAAGTCACGGGTGGGCCGGGTGCTGTCATGTTCCGCGACTCCACTCAGATCGCGTCGCCGGACGACCCGTGGCACAACATCCTCGTGCATACGCGCGACCTCGCCGAGAAGGATCTCGTCTTGACGCTCGAGCTCGGACGCGAGCTAGGGATCGAGCTTCCCATCGCAGATCTTGCGCTCGCGCGGATAGCCGACGCGTTGGGAGTCCCACATGAGTGACGGCAGGCGCGAAAAGGGACTCAGGAAGATGCGCGAGGTTTACGGATGGGATATCCCGGTCATCGATGGTGATTTCACGGAGCTGACGGTTGATCATCTCTTCGCAGAGATCTGGTCGCGCGACGTCCTCAGCATCAAAGAGCGAAGGTTGCTGTTGATCGGACTCCTGGTCGGCTACGGCTTGGACGATGTCGTCGAACTGCAGTTGGAGGCGGCGCTGCGTCTCGAGGAGGCCACAACCGAAGAGCTGCGGGAGATCGTCGTCTTCCTAGCTCACTACGCCGGATGGCCTCGTGCAGCCAAGCTCCATGCCGTAGTCGAGAAGGTCTTGGCCAAGGCCGACAAAGCAGAATGAAGACCGTCTTCGACGGACTGGATCGTCCGACCCTCGCGCTTCTTGTGCGCGAGTACCTACTGTGCGGTCATCTGATAGACCGGGCGGGCATGCCGCATGTGCTGGCCGCCGGCGGCATCGACGCGATGCGCGAGATAGCCATCGAGGAGTGGATGGGCGCGAGCCCGATCTATACACGCCGTGTGCAGAAGGCTCTGGCGTTCGAAGGGGACGACGTGGCCACGATCTTCAAGGGCATGCAGATCGACATCGGCGCGCCGCCCCAGTACATGGACTTCAGGTTCAGCGTGACCGACGCCAAGCACGGCGAGTTCCAGCTAGCGAGTTGCGGCGCGTTACGCGATGTCGAACCGATGGGCGACGAGTACGTCGTCAACATGTGCCACCACATCGAAGACCCCACGTTCGATGCGACGGCAGCGGCAACGAACCCCAAGGCGCGGATGCGTCCGATCCACCGTCCGCCGCGAACTCCGGCCGGTCGGGTTCCGAACTGTCATTGGACCGTTGAGATCGACGAGTCGGCGGAAGCTCTTTCGGAGCCAGAAGAAGCTCGGCGCATCGGGAGTACCAGAGCTGCGCTCCATGAACTGTCGCCGCCGGAGGGTGACGATTCCGACGGACGAACTTCGTATGACGGTCCCTTGGTCGCCGACATCCGTTTCGAGGACTTCTCGAAGAACACCTTGATCACACTGCTCCAGGAGATCTCACTTCAGTGGCATCTGCTGGCGCTTTCTTTCTTCGATGCAACCGAGCGCAGATTCGGAACGGACGCCGCGGTCGCGATCGGGACGAAGCAGTTCACCGGCATCGCCGGCCTGACAGGTATGCGCTTGAAGCGAGCGTTGCGACTCGGGGGTGGCGCTTCCGATATGGCCAAACTTCTCGACCTCCATCCCGCCTTTCATCCACGTTCGTACGTTTCCGTGCACGTGGATCATGCGGACGGCCTATCGATTTCGCTTCGCGACTGCCCGGCGATAGGGGACAGGCCCGGTCGCTCATGGGCTGAGTACCTGTCCGACGGAGCATCGGCTCCCTTGGACGCGATCGTCCGCTCTATAGATCGTCGTGCCCGATGTGAAGAGATAAACGCTCTCGACGGCGCCATGCGTGCTTGGAGCGTGTCGGTCGGCGAAAGTCCTGCAGACGAGTCTCGCGAAGTGAGGGTGACCAGGATCAGCACCGGAGCCGAGTTCTCTTTCGAGGAGCGCTGATCGCGCGAGCATGATCGACGGACTCGACGTTCTGCTGGTCGACGGGAAGCTGGTACCGGCTCGATCCGGCGCGACCTTTCCGACCATCGATCCGGCAACAGAGGAAGAGCTCGGCGTAGCGGCCGATGGTGGCCCCGCCGACATCGATGCAGCTATCGATGCGGCTCGCCGAGCGTTTAACGATGACGCCGGTGGTTGGACTACCGATCCTTCGTTTCGTGCGAGATGTCTGAACCAACTGTGCGACGCGCTGAAGGATGCTTCCGACGATCTGCGCGAGCTCACGGTCGCCGAAGCCGGGACGCCAATCTTTCTCACTTATGGCCCTCAGTTGGATTCGCCCGTTGCCGATCTGGCGTTTTTCGCGCGGCTTGCGGAGTCATACCAATGGCGAACCGATCTCGGTGTGGCCGCACCGATGGGTGTGTCCTCGCGGCGCTGGCTACTGCGTGAGCCGGCGGGAGTCGTCGGAGCGATCACTCCATGGAACTTTCCGCATCAGCTGAACCTCGCCAAGCTCGGCCCAGCGCTTGCCGCGGGGAACACCGTCGTGCTGAAGCCGCCCCCCGATACACCGTGGTGCGCGACGGCTGTGGCGCGCTTGATCGCGGAGCAGACCGACATCCCGGCCGGTGTGGTCAACGTCGTTACATCGTCCGACCATCGGCTCGGCGCGCAACTCGTCTCCGACCCGCGTGTCGATCTCGTTTCTTTCACCGGTTCGACGTCGACCGGACGCTCGGTGATGGAAACAGCGGCCGGCACTCTCAAGCGCGTCTTCTTGGAGCTCGGAGGCAAGTCGGCCTTCGTCGTTTTGGACGATGCCGACATCACGTCTGCCTGCACGACGGCCGCATTCACGGTGGCCACTCACGCGGGACAAGGCTGTGCGATCACCACCCGTCTTCTCGTCCCGCGAATCCGTTACGACGAAGCCGTCGATGCCACTCGCAACACGCTCGAGAAGATCGGCTGCGGAGACCCAACAGACCCTGCGACGGTGTGCGGCCCTCTGATCTCTGGGCGCCAGCGCGATCGTGTCGAGAGTTATCTGCAGCTTGCGCTCGAGGAAGGCGGTTCGTTCGCGTGTGGAGGCGGCCGTCCGCCGGATCGCGAACGTGGATTCTGGATTGAGCCCACGCTGATCGTCGGCGTCGGCAACGCCGCCCGCGTGGCGCGAGAGGAGATCTTCGGTCCGGTTCTCACGATCCTTGCGCACGAAGGTGATGACGATGCCGTAGGTCTGGCAAATGATTCGCCGTATGGACTGTCCGGAGCCGTACACAGCAAAGACATCGATCGCGCTTGGCACGTTGCCCGGCGTATCCGTACCGGCACACTGAGCGTCAACGGAGGCGTTTGGTACGCGGGCGATGCACCCTTCGGCGGTTACAAACAGTCGGGCATCGGCCGGGAGATGGGCGTCTTGGGTTTTGAGGAGTACTTGGAATCCAAAGTCGTAGCCGAGCCCGCATGAGCGACTTCGGTGGCATGATGCAGCGGGGAGAAGATTGTTGAGGGTCACTCGTCGTTCCTGCGCGGCATTTCTGGCCGTCCTGACGCTGCTCGCGACGGCTTGTGGCTCTCGGCTGTCCGATCAGGAGCGCACCGATCTAACGACGGCGATGAGTCGGCGCGGCGCGGGAACAGTTGCCGGCGATGAGACCGCACTTGTTCCCGAGACGTCCGGTGATGAAGGTGGATCATCGACCCCCGCGCCGGGAGCCGAAGGAAACGGCGAAAGCGGGACATCAAATGGGCCGGCGTCCGGAGGGACCGATGCCGGCGAGTTGGTCGGAGGTATCCGGCTGGCCGCGTGTGCCGATGCGAACGGTCCGGCGGGAACGGGTGTAACGGCGAACAAGATCAGCGTTGCGACGCTGGCCGACATCAGCGGTGTTCAGCCCGGCCTGTTCCAATCGGCTCATCAAGCCGCGCGAGCTGCAACCGCCTACATCAACAGCCGTGGCGGAATATGCGGCCGTCAGCTCGAGGTGTTGCCGCTCGACAGCAAGACGGATTCCGGAGGTAACCGCGCCGCGATGCTCGAAGCCTGCGCGAAGGCCTTCGCGGTTGTGGGATCGATGTCTGCCTTCGATGACGGAAGTGCCTCGCCTGGACGCGACTGCGGGATACCGGACGTCAGCGCGATAACAACCAATGCCGCAAAGTTCAACGCACCCAACGTGTTCCCGATCTTTCCCAACGGCGGTGCGCTGGCGACAACGTCGGCCCGATACATAGCCAACCGTTATCCGGACGTAATTAAGAAGGCGGCGATTTTCTGGCTGAACCAAGCCGTGACAAAGAACAACGCGACAGCGCGTCAGAAAGCTTGGCAGTCGGTGGGCTTCAACTTCATCTACCAGCAGGAAGTTCAGGTTCTGGAGGCGAACTACACACGTTTCGTCATCGAGATGCAGAACAGAGGAGTGCAGTACGTGAACATGGTTTCCGACTTCCAGAGCATCGTTCGATTGCAGAAGTCGATGCGGCAACAGAACTTCGTTCCTAAGGTTCGAGATTGGGATTCCGTCGCCTACGATCAAGACTTCCTATCGGAGCCGACCGTAGTTGAGGGATCGCTCGTCTTCTTGAGCACGGCGCTTTTCGAAGAGGCGAACTCGAATCCCGAGATGAAGCTGTACTCGGATTGGCTGCAGCGGGGGTCGCCCGGTGCCACGCCCGACTATTTCGGGATCCACACGTGGTCGGCTTTTCGACTGTTCCAGGTTCTAGCGTCCGGGATCGGACCGGATATCTCGCGGGAGAAGATGCTCGCCGCCCTGAAGGCAGTAAAGGAGTGGAACGGCAATGGGTTGCATGGGCCGCATCAGTTGGGTGCCAAACTGCCGTCCCCGTGCAGCCTCTACGTTCAAGCGAAGGCGGGGAAGTTCGTGCGCGTTGACCCCGCGTCCGGATTCAATTGCTCGGGGACTCTCTTCCGGCCTTGAGCGACGAGCCGCGGGATGTTGTCGCCGCATTCTGGGACGCGCTCTACAGCCGAGATTGGAACCGCATCCGGTCGTTCTTCAGCTCGGACTCCATCTATTACGACGTGCCGACCGGCCCTGCGACTGCAGCCAAGGGGCCGGACGGTATCGAAGCGCGCCTCCGGCTCGGCCTCGAAACGTTGTCGGGCTACGAGCATGCCGTAGGTGTCGTCGTGAGTGAAGGCGACATCGTTGTCACGGAGCACGCGGAGACCTGGCATTGGCCGAGCGGAGAGTCGGTGACTCTTCCCTTTGTGTCCGTACAACATGTCACCGGTGGGCAAATCATTCTCTGGAAGGACTACTGGGACTATCAGACGCTGATGAACGCAGCGCCGGCAGATTGGCAGGAGCGCTTGGCGTCGGCCGATCTGTCCTGGATCTTCGACGCAACTGGCATCGCGTAGCCGCGCTAGTTCAGCGCGCGTCGCTAGCGAAGCGCCACAGGCATTGCTTCGTAACCACTGACGAAGTTCGCCGGGCGATAAGCCGGCTCATCTTGTTCAACCAGTCGAAGATCCGGCAGCCGGTCAAGGACTCGGTCGAACAACACCTTCAGCTCCAGCCTGGCTAGTGACGCGCCAAGGCAGAAATGCGTGCCTAGTCCGAAGGCAACGTGATCGTTGGGCGATCGCTCGATGTCGAAGCGGAAAGGATCGGGGAACTGCTCCTCGTCCCGGTTGGCCGAGGGATAGAGGAGGACAAGTTTCTGACCCTTGCCGATCTTCGCACCGTGGAAATCCAGATCTCTCGTTGCCGTCCGGGCCATGTTCTTGATCGGCGTGACCCACCGGAGCATCTCCTCCACTGCGGATGGCAATAGCGAACGGTCGGAGCGCACTCGCTCCCAGCGTTCGCGTTCGACGAGCAGCTGGTAAGCGCCGCCGGTGATGACGTGCCGCGTTGTTTCGTCCCCACCTATGAGGATGAGGAGGGTCTCGAACGTCAGGTCGTCGTCGTCGAGACGGTCGCCGTCGACCTCTGCGTTGACGAGCACGCTGATGATGTCTTCTTGTGCCTTCGCACGGCGTTGCTGGATCACATCGACCAGATATGTCCGGTAGTCCGCGAAGGCCGACGTCATCTTCGTGAGAAGTTCGGGGTCGGTCGCGCCCAGCCCTCGCATCAGGTCGTCCGACCAACGAAGCAGGTCGGCGTGATGGCGCTGCTCGGCTCCCAGAGCGTCGCCGATGACGATGAGCGGCAGCCACGCGGCGACGTCCCAGACGAAGTCGCATGATTGTTTGCCCTCGACGCCGTCGATCAAGGAATCGACGATCTCGGTGATCCGGCTTTCCAGATCGCGCACGCGTTGAGGTGTGAACCCTTTGTTGACGAGCTTCCGGCGCTTCCAATGTGCCGGGTCGTCCATCTCGATCATCATCGGGACGGGGCCGTTGTCGGGCCTGATCCCGCCCGCGCTCGAGAAGTCTTCGGGATTCTTCTCGATCTCTCTTAGGTGTGCGTAGCGCGTGATGCCCCAGACGCCGCTAGCTTCGTCGAAGCAGAGTGGCTTGTTCTTGCGAAGCCACGCTAGACCTTCGTGCGGGTTGTCCCCCCAGAACTCACCGGAAACGAAGTCGATGCGGGGCTGCGTCATCGATGGCGCTCGGATCTCATCCGCCATGGGAGCCGAGTTTCACCTTGACCTGGCGCGTCTTGCCGTCGGTGACCACGGTGAGGGTGACCTCGTCCCCTGGTGCGTGCTTGCGTATGGCGGCCGCGAGCTCGAACATCCCCTGCAGCTTCTTTCCGTCGATCGCGGTGATCAGATCGCCTTCCTTTATTCCGGCGCCGGCCGCGGCGCTGCCCGCCGTTACCTCTCTCACGAGCGCTCCCGCGCGTGGGTCGGCAGGGTCGGTGCCGTTCACCCCGAGCTGCGCAACGGCAGGGGCGGCCTTGCCCTGCTCGAGGTGCTTGGCTGTTTCCAATGCGACGTCTATCGGGACGGCGAGACCCAGAGTGCCGCGGAGTGCGACGTTGATACCAATCACTCGTCCTTCACGGTCCACTAGCGGCCCGCCCGAGTTCCCGCGATTGATCGCGGCGTCGGTTCTGATCACATCGACCGCGCCACCCGGGGTCGGGAGCGTGCCGCCGATCCCGCTGACTACACCGGCCGTAACGGTTTCGCGATCGCCGAAAGGACTGCCGATCGCGACGGCCAGCTCACCGACTCGTACCGGACCGCGTGAAAGCGCGGCCGCGACCAAGCCCTTCTTCTCGATCTTGATCACTGCTACATCGCGTCCGGCGTCACGTCCGAGGACCTTCCCGGCCAGGGGTGTTCCGTCAGAGAGCCGGACGGTGACGTCGCCCAGGTCTCCGACGACATGAGCCGCGGTGAGCACCAACCCGCCGGCGTTGTAGACGAACCCCGACCCGGCCGTCTGTCCCGCTCGTATGTAGACCGTTGAAGGCAGCAGCTTGCGTGCCACCTGGGCAGCGGGATCAGATGCCGGCGTCGGTGTTGGCGCCGGGTCGCGCAGTTCCTCGCGCAGGACGAAGCCGGCGACAAACGCAATGGCCGCGACGATAACCACAAGCGAGAGGACCCAAGCTCTCGAGCGTCCTCC
This sequence comes from uncultured Actinomycetes bacterium, assembly GCA_963766295.1. Taxonomy (GTDB): domain Bacteria; phylum Actinomycetota; class JAICYB01; order JAICYB01; family JAICYB01; genus JBBDRJ01. The sequence goes on from CAVXYW010000002.1 coordinate 518,107, forward strand.
GGTATCGGAGTTCGTATCCGAGGGTGGGGCCGTGGGCGGGGCTGGGTCGGTCGTCGTCATCGAATCCCGAAGATACCTGTGACCGGCGTAGGGTTACGCGAAATGGAACCGACCGGTTTGCTGTCCGGCGTCCGGGTCTTGGAATGCTCGATGCTCGGACCTGCGGCGATCACCACGAACCTGGCCGACCTTGGTGCCGATGTGATCAAGGTCGAGCCTCCGCAGGGTGACTACGTCCGGGAGATGACGTGGCCCATCGTTGAGGGCGTTTCGCTGATGCACCTGCACGTAAATCGGGGGAAGCGCAGCGTCACGCTCGATCTGCGTTCTGAGGAAGGACGCTCGGTCTTCGTGGACCTGGCTCGCAATGCCGATGCGGTCGTCGAGGCTATGCGGCCGGGCGCGCTCCACCGGCTCGGGATCGGCTTCGAGCATCTGCGAAAAGTCAACCCGAAGATCGTTTTCATCACGATCTCTGGTTACGGGATGACGGGTCCGTACAAGGATTATCCGAGTCACGGCATCGCTTATGACACGTGGGCGGGAATCGTGAGCCCGGCCACGGACGAGGACGGCTTCACCTACATCCCGGAGCACGTTTCGATCGGGATCAACGCCGCCCCTATCTACGGCGCCATGGGGATATTGGCCGGCGTGCTGCACGCACGAGAGACCGGCGAGGGTGTCTACCTCGAGATCGCGCAGTCGGACGCCGCGGCCGCCGTCGATTGGCTGCGCTCCGAGACGCACAAGGCTTACGAACGTCCCGAAGGAGAGGTCACAGGAAACAAGTCAGACGATTACCGGCGCCGCGCACCTGGAACCGCTGGGATGCGCGAGGGCGTTCGCTACCAGATGTACGGAACGAAGGATGGACACATCCTGTTCATGGCTTCGGAGCAAGAGTTCTGGAAGAACTTTTGCGAAGGCGTTGGACGAACAGACTTGTTCGAGAAGTATCCGGGCTCGAAATATGCGGATCACGCGATAGGAAACAAGGAGCTGCAAACAGAGCTGCGCGAGATCTTCCGCACCAAGACTTCGGCGGAGTGGCTGGCTTTCGGCGGCGAGGTGAACACACCGATTGCACCGGTGAACACTCCGAAGACCGTCGGTGTCGATCCGCAGTTCGCAGATCGGATGGATTGGATCTCGAGCGACCGCTTGGGGGCCGAGCAGCTACCTAATCCTTTGAAGATCGTGGACGGCGAAATGCCCGTGCCGACGAAAGCGCCAACGGTGGGGGAGCACACTGAGGACGTCTTGACGTCCGTCTTGGGATACGACGCAGAGCGGATCGCCGCCCTGCGCGACGCTGGAGCGTTCGGCTAAGGAGGGGGCATTGAAGTACGCAGACGGTCCAACGACCGAAGCAGAGATCCAGATCGACGCGCCCCCGCCACGTGTATGGGAATTGGTTTGCGACATCAACCTTCCGTCGAAGTTCTCTTCCGAGTTCCTCGGTGCCGAGTGGTTGGACGGCGCCGTTGGTCCGGCTAAGGGCGCACGGTTCCAAGGGCGTAATCAACACCAAGCGATCGGCGAGTGGGAGACGACGAGCATCGTCGTCGCGTGTGAACCGGAAAGATTGCTCGAGTGGGCTGTGAACGACACCGAAACTCCATCGGCGTCGTGGCGGTTCGTGCTGGAGCCCAACGGAAGTGGAACGCGTCTTAAACAGTGGATGAGGATCGGTCCCGGCTGGTCGGGACTTACGCCTGCGATCGAGGCGATGCCCGACAAAGAGGAGCGGATCATCGAGCGCCGACTCGAGCACCATCTGGCGAACATGACCGCCAATCTCGAAGGCATCAAGGCGCTGGCGGAGGGCTAGACGTGGCCAAGCCGATCCGCATCGCCGTTGCCGCGTCGGCGTACAGCGAGGACGGCGTCGCATTCGTTGAAGAGGCGGAACGCCTCGGCGTCCATTCTGTTTGGAGCGCGGAAGCCTGGGGCTATGACGCGCTGACGCCACTGGCCTACCTCGCGGCGAAGACTTCGACGATCCGGCTCGGCTCGGGGATCGCGCAGGTTGGTGCGCGAACGCCCGCGAACCTCGCGATGGCGGCGATGTCGATGCAAGCGCTCTCCAACGGCCGCTTCATCCTCGGTCTCGGCACATCCGGACCGCAGGTGATCGAAGGGTGGCACGGCATCCCATTCCGCTCTCCCGTCCGGCGTACTCGCGAAACGATCGAGATCGTGAAGCAGATTGCTTCGGGCGAGAAGCTGGAGCACAGCGGAGAGATCTATGAGCTTCCGCTTCCCGGTGGACAGGGAAAGTCGATACGTGCCGCTGCGCCCGCGGTCGAGGTTCCCGTCTACATCGCATCACTCGGCCCGGCGAATCTTAGACTCACCGGCGAGCTCGCCGACGGTTGGATCGGTACTTCGTTCATCCCCGAATCGGCCGGAGTGTTCATGGACGACCTTCGCGCGGGCGCCGAGAACGCGGGCCGTTCGCTTGGGGATCTCGATCTGCAGGTTCCGGCTTCCGTCGAATTCACCGACGACGTCGACGAAGCCGCGGCGAGGCACGCGCGCGGCTACGCCTTCACATTCGGAGCCATGGGCTCGCGCGATCAGAACTTCTACAAGAACGCGTTCTCTCGTCAGGGTTATGCGGAGATCGCCACCGAGATCCAGCAATTGTGGATCGACGGTAAAAGGGACGAAGCACGCGACTTGGTTCCCATAGAGATCGGCCTTAAGACGAACCTCCTGGGAACGCCGGACATGATCGCCGATCGCTTGAAGCTCTATCGCGACGTCGGCGTTACGACGATCCGCGCAGGGCTCCCGGGTTCGGATCTCACGCAGCGACTACTCGCGTTGGGTCGTTTGATGGACGTTGTCGCGGATGTCAACGCCGAAGCGAACGCTTCCGTCTGATCGCTTCTAGAGACCCTCGATCACAACGGCGATGCCCTGACCTACGCCGATGCACATCGTGGCCAAGCCCCAGCCCCCGCCGGCTCTATGCAGATGCCAGGCGAGAGTCGTGAGCAAGCGAGCCCCCGAGCAACCTAGTGGGTGCCCGATCGCGATCGCACCACCGAGGGGGTTCACGATCTCGGCATCCAGGTCCCTCCACTCGGCCAGACACGCGAGCGACTGAGCGGCGAAGGCTTCGTTCAGCTCGACTGCACTCAGGTCCGACCAAGTGATGCCGGCTCGCTTCAGTGCGTTATCTCCAGCTTCGACTGGACCGATCCCGAACAGATGCGGCTCGACGGCTGAGACGGCACGAGATGCGATGCGGGCGAGCGGCTTGGCGCCAATCGCATTCAAACCACCCTCGTCGGCCAGCAACAGCGCCGACGAACCGTCGTTCAAAGGAGACGAATTACCGGCGGTAACCGTGCCGTCGGGACGGAATACCGGCTTCAGCTTTGCCAGCTTCTCGATCGTCGTGTCCGCGCGCACCGACTCATCGCGTGCAAGCTCGACTTCCGGAACCGGAACGATCTCCTCGTTAAATGTGCCTGCATCCCACGCCGCGGCCGCGCGTTGATGGCTACGCAAGGCGAACTCGTCCTGCGCATCGCGGCTGATTTTGTAGCGGTCGGCCAGGATCTCGGCTCCCTCGCCGAGGCTTACCGTCCATTCGCTCGGCATCAGGGGATTCGTCATCCGCCAGCCGAGGGTTGTCGACCACAGTTCCTGATGACCTCTGGGGAAGGATGCTTCGGGTTTCAACAACACCCATGGAGCACGAGTCATCGACTCGACGCCGCCGGCGATACAGATCGACGCATCGCCGACGGCTATCTCGCGGTTCGCGTCGATCACTGCTTCCATCCCCGATCCGCACAGGCGATTGACCGTCGCGCCCGGGATGCTCACGGGCAGGCCGGCCAGCAGCGTGGCCATGCGCGCAACATTGCGGTTGTCCTCGCCGGCCGCATTGGCATCTCCGAAGATGACGTCGTCGATGCGCGCCGGATCGAGCGAATCGTTACGAGCAACGAGCTCTCGAACGGCGACGGCGGCAAGATCGTCCGAACGAACCGACGCAAGCGCGCCGTTGTAGCGACCTATCGGCGTGCGGACGGCGTCCGCTATGAAAACCTCGCTCATTGAGGTTTAGACGCTACCCCGAAGGGATGGCGAGCGGCAGGAGTGTGTCTGGGCGTACGTGCTGCGAGACAAACTCCTACAGCTATATGGCCTTGCTCATTTCGTCGGCAGCAACGAGGTGCGTGACGGGCAGACCGAACAGTCTCTCGGCGCGGGTCGGCAGGTCCATCTTGAGCCAGTGAGAGATGTGGTGGGGAAGGGTGGAGATGATGATCTCGTCGTAGTGCTTTCCGCGCAGCGTGTCCGCAATGGCATCGATCGGGACCGAGAAGCCGACCGTCCCTTCGACCTCCGCACCCGCTTCGCGCAACATCTTTACTGCTTGCTGCATTCGCTCGTCCGCTTGCGCGCGCGCTTCACCGTCGGTCCACGTCATCGTCCCCGACGGTTTGGTTGCTGGAACCAAGAGCATGAACTGATGCGGTCCTTCCTTGATGCGACGCATCACCTCGTTCTTGAGGTGTTCGCCTCCGGCGGTCTGATTGGCCACGACTAGTACACGCTTCATCTTTCCTCCCTTCGCCGGGTGTTGTGATTTCGCCTGCTTAAGGTCCGAGTGGCGTCGTTGGCGCCCAGAGAGGGACCACCGAGCGGAGGCCACCTCACCACTGAAGGCATTGAGCCGTCCACGTCTATTCATGTCTACTCCTTTCGGTTTGTGAATGTGCGCACAGAATCCACAGCGCACCTTGGAGGGACATGAACTGCATATAAGTGTTTGGTGAGAAGACTTAACGGCCGAACCAGCGTTCCAACTGCTCGTCCGCGAACGCTTTCTTCTCGCGTGCGATCTCTACGGACGGGCCGAATATGTGGCCGGTGGGCTTCGGTCCGGAAAGGAAGTTCGCCTCGACCTTCGCGACGGAGCCTCCACCGAACTCGATGTAGCAACTGCCTGCACCGGCGTAGGGGTCGGGCGGTGCGGCTCTGCGGATCTTCGACTCGATGTCCGCCGCAACGACGCGCGCGGCGTTCATAGCGAAAACTCCGGCTTTCGCCATGGGTAGGCCGGCAACGTCTCCGACGGCATAGACCTCTTCGAACGATGTCCTGAGGTTTGCCTTGTCAACGGGAACCCATCCGTCCGGCGCAAGACCCGAAGAGGCAACGACTTGCGGGACGCGGTGGACAGGGATGCCGATGAAGAGGTCGTAGGGGATCGGGTCGCCGGTGTCCGTCTCCGCAACCCTTTTCTCGACATCGAGCCGGGTGACAGTGGTTTTCGGGATGTAGGAGATGTTGCGTTCGGTGAGCGCGCCGTGGATGGTCGAGGAAACTTCTTCCGAAACGGGGACGGGAGCAGCCATGTACCCGGAGACGGAGATCTCGACATGGCCCCGGATGCCTCGCTTCTCGAACGCGTCATGCAGCAACAAGGCGCCTTCGAAAGGTGCGGGTGGACACTTATACGGCTCTCCGAGGATGGCTATGTGCACACGCCCACTGGTGAACCCCTCGAGCGCCACGCGCAGGGCTTGAGCTCCCGGCATCGAGTAGTACTCGTATCCGCCCTCTTCGAATCCCGGCGTGGCCGAGAAGTCGTACACGGCCCCGAGAGCCACCACGAGGATGTCGGCCTCGTGACTGCCGGCATCGGTCTCGACGCGACGCGTCGCCGGATCAATCGCATTGATCGATTCGCGCCTGAACTCGACGTTCGGCTTGGAGATGTCGGAGTAGAAGGACTGGGCATCCTCAACGTCGGTTTGGCCGAACAGAACGTCCAGCTTTGAAAACCCGAAGACGAAAGACTCGCTTTCGTCGATGACCGTTACTTGAACCTCGCCACCGAGGGTTTCATCCAGACACGTCGCGAGCTCGAGACCTGCGAAACCTGCTCCGAGTACGACAACTCGTTGCTTCGTCACGCCATCCACCGTATAGCTTGAGGCGATGAGTGAGGTAAGTGTGAACCCGGACGGCGCTGACTTCCGTGTGACAGTTCGAGATTCATCGAGCGCGACCGAACACGCCGTGAGTGTGCCCGACGGCTATCTCTCGCAGCTAGAGCTGGAAGGTTGCGACCTCCAGTCGTTGGTAAGCGAGTCGTTCCGCTTCCTGCTGGAGCGGGAACCGAAAGAGTCGATCATGAAGAAGTTCGAGATCTCAGTGATCGAGCGATATTTCCCGGAGTACCCGCAAGAGATCCGTTTGAGGATGGGGTGGGCTAATCGTTAGAGGTTTCGTCCGTCCAGGTCGCGAAGAACGAGACGAGAGCAACAGAAGGGTCGGCTCCCTCGTGCAACACCGAGTGGACCAATCGGACGAGTGGAAGATCCAAGCCCAGCTCTTTTGCCACGGTCATGGCCCGCTCGGCCCCGTCATACCCCTCCACCGTCGTGGCCATCTGTTCCAGCGCCGCTTCAGGCTTCAATCCCGACCCGATCAGACGCCCGAACTTGCCGTTGCGCCCGCCCATGACCGTGACGAAAAGATCTCCAGAGCCCGTTAGTCCCAACACCGTCTCGTCGCGTCCGCCGACGGCACGCGCAAGGCGCGTCATCTCAACGAGGCCCTGAGAGAACAGCGCCGCCTTTGCATTCGTCCACTCCGTGCTCATCGTCTCGGCCAGCCCGTCGCATATGCCGATGGCAACCGCGATCACGTTCTTCAGTGCGGCTCCGACCTCCACTCCGGCCACGTCGTCGGTTACGAAGATGCGAAGCGTCGGGGAGCCGAGCTCGCGGGCGAGAGATCGCGCGGTGTCCAGAGATTCGGAAGCACACACAACGGCCGTTGGACGCCCGCTGGCGATCTCGCTCGCTAGGGTAGGACCTACGAGCAGCGCGATCGGATGACCCTGTGCCTCCCGTCCGAGAACCTTGGAAAGAGGTTCGGCCGTTTCCGGGTCCCAGCCTTTGGTCGCTACGAGCACCGGCACGCCGGGCTGAAGGGATTCCTTTATGGCTGAGAACGTCGCGCGCAGGCCAACCGAGGAAACGGCAAGCAGGACGACGTCGGACACTCCGAGAGCCTCGTCCCAGTAAGAAGGACCCTCGATGCGGATCGTCTGCGGAACGTCGTGTAAGAGCGACGGGTGAGCTCCCGTCTTTTCGATCGCTTCGACGAAAGCGGCGTCGAACTCGGTCGCGCACAACGTGACGGCGTGTCCGGACCGATCGAGGTTTATCGCGAGCGCGGCGCCCATGGCGCCCGCGCCGATGATCGACACCTTCGTCAAGTTTCAGACCCTCCCGACATGGAGTACGAACGATTCTGTTAGGTTTCCCTGGGGACGCAGTGAGGAGTGGGGCAGGAATGATCGTAGCGGCACTGCGTGACCTCCAGTGGCGGCGAAGGCGATTCATCATTGCCGTTCTCGGCGCGGCACTCGTCCTCGGTATGGCCTTGCTCATCTTGGGCCTCAGCCTTGGTTTCGACACCGAGGCCGATCGGACCCTGGACCAACTGTCTGCCGACGAGTGGATCGTCAAGGAGGGCGCGGCAGGTCCGTTCCTCGGCGCAGAACCGATGAATGCCGGAGAGGTTGAGCAGTTCAAGACTTTGCCGGGCGTTCGCGCTGCTGCACCCGCAGTGTTCACTCGCAGGAGCGCGGTCGTCGGCGACACCATTGAAGATGTCAACGTCTTCGGAGCTCCTCCCGGCGGACCAGGTGCCCCGTCGACGACGGAAGGTCGCCCACCTACTGCAAAGAACGAGATCGCCGTAAGCGCTGAGCTCGGAGAGAGAGTCGGCAACTCGGTGGCCATCTCCGGGCGACTGTTCGTCATTGTTGGCGCCATTGAAGACTCGACGGCTCTCGGCGGCGCGCCGAACGTTTTCGTAACACTCGCGGACGCTCAGCATCTCGCCTACGGCGGACTTCCTGCCGCCTCAGGGGCAGCCGTTCATGGACACGTCGAAGGATCGGTTCCAACCGGCTACGAAGTGATCACTAAGGCCGATGCCCGCGAAGATTTTCTTCGGGCTGTCGCGTCGGCCCGGCGCGGGTTCCGATTGGTTCGCTTCCTTCTCTATCTCGTCGCCGCCCTGATAGTGATGTCGGTCGTTTACCTGTCGGCACTTGAAAAACAGCGAGACTTCGCGGTGTTCAAGGCTGTGGGTGTTCGGACGCGTTCGATCGCCGCCGGAGTCGTGCTTCAAGCCGTTCTGGTTGCGATTCTGGCTGCGGGCATCGGGATAGGTCTGGCGGAGCTGGTCGGCCCGCGTTTTCCATTGACGGTCACAATCGATGCGACTGCGTTGCTTCAACTCGTCTTGCTTAGTGTCGTTGTTGGGGTGATCGGTAGCCTCGCGGGACTTCGCCGTGCCATTAGCGTCGAGCCCGCCTTGGCATTCGAGGGGCCATGAGCGCGAATCTCGTCGTCCGCGATCTAACTGTTGAGTATTCGAGCGGCGGCTATGTTGTCCGGCCGATCGATGGATTTTCGCTTGATGCGCGCCCCGGCTCAATTGTTCTCTTACTCGGACCGAGTGGCTGCGGGAAGACGTCGCTTCTTTCGTGCATGGGCGGGATCCTTCAACCGTCCGGGGGCTCCATACGAGTGGGTGATACCGAAGTTACGAGCCTGCGCGGCGATGCGCTCGCCGCCTACCGCCGCGAATCGGTTGGGTTCGTTTTTCAGGCCATCAACCTCGTTCAAGGCTTAACGGCGCTGGAAAACGTGAGTGTCCCGATGCGGGCAGCGAAGATTCAACGCGGCGAAGCCCGGCGACGCGCGGAAGGACTCCTAGAGGGATTCGGTCTATCCGATAGAAGCAAACACCATCCATCCGAACTGTCGACGGGCCAACAGCAGCGCGTAGCGATAGCTCGCGCCTTAGCTCTCGACCCGCAGCTCGTGCTCGCCGATGAACCGACGGCGCACCTCGACTACGTGCAGGTCGAGAGTGTGTTGCGCGTGCTGAAGGAACTCGCGTCCGGAGATCGTGTTGTTGTCGTTGCTACACACGACCAGCGCCTCGTTCCGCTCGCCGATACGGTGGTCGAGTTGGCGCCGGTCAGCACCGGGACATCAGGGCAGCCCCGGAGAATAAAACTCAAGTCCGGCGAGGTGCTGTTCAACCAGGGATCGTTCGGTGACTTGATCTACACCGTCGAAGCCGGCGAGATCGAGATCGTGGGCGAAAAGGTGGACGGCTCGGACGAGCAGCTGACCGTCATGGGTCAAGGGACCTACTTCGGTGAGATCGGGCCGCTGTACGGCATGCCACGCGCTGCCACGGCGCGCGCACGGGGTCCCGCGGTGGTCGTCGGTCACACGGTTCGTGATTTCCGAGCGCGTATGGCGCGGTCCAAAGCCGGTTCGCGGAAGTCGACGTCCAGGGCGAAAAGCAAGCCAACAGCGAAACGAAAGAGGCCCACGCCTCGGTCCACGACGAGGAAGAGGTAGAGGGGCCGCGACCCGCCTGGCGGCTGGGCATTGCCATCTGATGTAGCTTGTGTTTCCTGCGGCTCCGCCGTTTAATGGCCGAACGCCCAGCACATCACCGGAGAGGTTGAGGACTTGTCTCGAATCGCTTTGCGGATCTGTGTCGTGATTGTTCTGGCGGCCTTTGCCTTCCTTCGGGGGCCGATCTCCTCTCCGATCCAGGCCGGCGAGATCAGCTCAGAGACCGCCCAAAGCGGCTCTTCAGATTCCGGCGACGCGGTGGGCGGACAGGTGGTCGGCGTCGCCTCGAGTGGTGACGCCTCGATCGATGCAACGAATCGCTCGGAGGACGTCGACGTATCCACGGGGGACTCCTCCGGCTCGAATACGCACGACGGCACGGTCACCTCATCGGGATTCAGTCCGGGGGATTTGCGTAACCAACTCGAACAGGTCGGCCTACAGTTTGCCTCGGACGAGGAAATTCTCGAGTTCTTCGAGGAGTTCTCTCCTGAGGATGTCGAGACCGTCGCCGCCATCCTGGCGGGCGAATTCCTCGGCTCGCCCGTCGAATCTTCGACCACTCAATCCGGGGACGTCGGTTCCGGTGACGCGATACTCGGGCAGACCGTCGGTGTAGTCACCACGCGACGAGGGCAAGCCGACCTGGTCCTGTCGAACGAGAGCTTGGACTCGTCTGCCGAGTCGGGGGATACGGACCTCACCAACGACTCGACCTCGGTTGTTGAATCGTTCGTTTCTTCACCCAAGTAAGCGTCGGACCCCCAAGTCTGTGGCTGCGGTGTGGGAGATGTCTGCCACGCGGAAGATGCTCCAAGAGGGGCTCGAGTCGAGGCTCTTCTACTGCGGTGCACAGGTCTACGTGTCCATCGGAGGCGAGTGCGCCCTGGACTACGCTCTCGGTCTCGCCACCCCACGGACAGCCGCGACGACGGACCACATCTTCCACGTGTGGTGCAGCACGAAGCCGATCGCCGCGCTCGCCACGTTGCACCTGGCCGAGGCAGGTTTGCTCGATCTCGACCGCCCGTTCGAGTCGATCGTCCCGGAGTGGACGGGACGCCCTGTCGGCTCGGTCACTGCTCGGTCTGCGATGGCGCATCGGGCGGGAATACCCCCAACGGTCCCGGTGCTCGGCTGCTTTCTCGCCCAAGAAAACGCCGTAGCGGCGCTCGCCGAGCTCGACCTGTGGGACATGCCGGACGGCGTCATGTACGCACCCGTTTGGGGTTTTATGGCGATCAACGTAGTGCTCCGAGTGCTCGGCGTACGTCTCGAAGAGGTCGTCCGAGAAACCGTTCTCGAGCCGCTCGGGATCTCCGACTGCTGGTTGCCGATCACCCGCGAGCACCTGTCGCGCGAGGAGTCGAGGATCGGGATGAATTGGGTTCAGACACGCAACGTGCTACGGCCCTATCCATCCGACGGCTTGGAAGTCGATTCGTTCCCCGACTTCGGGCAGGGCGGATACGCGTCTGCCCGCGCCCTCGGCCGGTTCTACGAGGCGATGCTCACGAAGGAGGTTGTCGAACGCGGCATCGTGTCCGAATCGACGTACGAGATGATGCTCGCGCCGGCGGGGCCCGAGGGATACGACCCGATCATGCAGCGTCCGTGCTCTTACGGTCTGGGCGTGATGGTCGACATGTCCAAGCACGGATTCGGCGACGCATGCTCGGCTTCTTCGTTCGGTCATAGCGGTGGCACGGGAGAGATGCTCGCTTTCGCCGACCCGCGTGACGACCTCGTCGTCGTAGCTACGTTTCCAACGGTTGAGATCGACACCAACAGTGCGATCACGATCGCGTCGCGTCGTCCCCATTTCGTACAGACGATCAGAAGAGACCTCGGCCTCCTGCCGGCCGCTGGAGGGGACTGACGATGGCCGACTTTCAGATCCGCGGTCTGAGGACTCTCATCACGAGTATCCGCGCACTCCGTCGCGAGCATGTTGGAGGCGCCACGATCGTCGTGCGTTTCGTGTCCGACCACGAGGCGCTCCACCGGCAGGTCGTGGTCGACTTCCGATTCTCTTCCGGGCGGCTCGTAGGCACCGACGTCGATACCGAGCAGGCTGCCGATGTGACGTTCCATGGCAACTACGCCGCGCTACATGACTACATGACGGGCGCGACCTCGATCGCCGGGTGCTTGGATGCGGGTCTACTGAGGACCGACGGATCCGACGAGCAGGAGCGTCTCGCGGTCAACGAGCTCGACTGCGACGTCAGTAGCGAGGCGATCGAGGCTACCGACCGAGGTTTCCTTGCTGCCCGACTGGCCGTGATGCAGACCGGTGTCATAACGGATCCGATCATGGACCCCGACTTCGTTTTGCGACCGCAGATATCCGAGGACCGGGAACGGCAAGCCGACCTTGTCGTCGGCGAATGGGAACGGCGGACGGAGCTTCTACTTGCCGACCAGGACCAGACACCTAACTAGAGGCGGCGCGCGGAATCGAACCACGGTGGGGGGATTTGCAGTCCGAATGCGCGAGTCTCGAACGGTGCTAGTTCGTGCCCATAGGTGCCTCCACCTGCGGCGTTGCGGCACAGTTCTTCCGATTAGCGGCCTCATTGATCAACGAATGTCGAAGGGTGCGTTTGCACGATGTTAGCGGGAGCCCGCAGAGCGTTATTGTCCAGTACCTTCGCTACTCGGGAAATTCGTCTGGCTCCTGGTCGCCGTTGCAATCGATGCTCACAGCATCGGGCGTCCAGTCGATTTCAAGCACCACCGAATTAGTCGCACGAGCACCGCCGCTACACGTACGAAGTTCACGTGGTCCAACTCTGTCTGTCCTTCGTCGGATGCGGCTGAAACGAGACATGTAGACGTCGCTGGTGCATCACCCGTGTTGATCACGTCGACGGAGACCCGGTAACCCCCATCCACTTGCTGCCCGACATCTGCTCGACCGAGTAGCGGCGAGCCAGAGCTGCAGCCTGGAAGAAGAGAAAGCATCAACACCGCAGCACCGAGGATTCGCATCGGTGTCACTCTTCGCCGGGCTGATCGTACCCCGATAGACGCGAAAGGACCCGACTCAAGAAGTCGGCAGACCGTCACAGGCGGGTTCCGCAGGCCGTACAAGCAGTCGTGTTGGCTTCTAGTGGTGTTCCGCAGCGCGAGCAGGTCGCATGCACATTGTCGAAAAGGCCGATGGCGTCTGCCTCACTAAAGGTTGTCGAAGTTGTCCGCGCAGGTGGAGGAGGTGGAGGAGGGGGTGGAGGTGGAGGAGGCGGTGGAGGAGGAGGAGGCGGTGGAGGAGGAGGAGGCGGAGAGGTGCTGCCCGCAGTTGCCGAGTGGGGTCTGGCCCAGGTTGTTGATTCCCGCGTAGAACGTCTTGAAGAGATCCCTTCCGAGATGGCACCGATTCCTCCGAAAATTAATGCGAAGGGCAGATAGAGAGCCATCAAGATGGGAATCAGAAACAACTCCCAGCCGAACAAGGCCATCGTCAAGGTGTTCCGGCCGAACAAATCCACGTAAATCTTTTCCCACCACCAACCGATTGGGCCTAGCGGGTAGTCGAACACTCCCTTGTCGGTTGTCTCTGCGGTTGTTGGGTCCTCGTCGAAAAGGTGCCGTCGTCATAGAGGACACTGAGAGCGTTCCTCACCCGTGTAGCGCTCGCGATCCAGCGGCTACCGTGGTCCTCTCGTTGCGCTGTGAAGCATGCCAATGCAACATCCGGGGCGGCGAAGCTGTCGGATAAATCGAAGCACCCTTTGGAAAGTCGAGCTTGCTCCTCCTGATCCTCGATCCAGACCAAGAGCGCATCCTTGAATTCAGTTAGCCGATCACTAACTTCAGTGGGGGCCTCGTCAACGAGGAAGACCCAATTCTCGTAAGAGGATCTGATAGCGGCCAGTTTGGAGCTTCCCGTTTCGTAGAACTCTTCCCACTCGGCAGCCGTTGTCGGTGGTGTTGTTTGAGAGATCGAGAGGTATTCGTCAACGGCCTCAGAAAGGTCATTCGTTGCGCTTCGCAAGTCTGATGGCGACGCCACGACCGGGGTGGCTAGAACTACGGACAGCGTGAGGGTAGCGACCGTTAGATGAACCGCCAGCCCTAGCATCATGACTCCTGTCTAGAGGGTATCTGCTCTCACCGCGCTGCAGATCCAGGAGGCAGCCAGGGGGCGAGTTAGCCGGGTCCACGCCACCAGTCTTGTACCCACTCCCAGAAAACGTATATGAAGCTCAGGGTCAAGAAAGCGGCGAATGCTCCTGCGGCAATCTGAAATATCCAGTCGAACAGACTCTTCCCTGAGGATTGAGGGGAAGTTGATGGTGCTCGCGGCGCCGGGTCTCCCCCATGGGTGTGGTACTGACCGTACGTAAGGCCCCAGCGCGGACAATTGGTACTACAAGTGTGGCCACCACGTGCGTCCGTGTTGCCGGGATGAGCAGTCGCCGTATGCATCTGTCCGGCAAGGACGAACAGACAAGAAAAGAATAGAACCGCTTGCCGGATCGCCACCCGAATGCGACCGGCACGTTGGGGTTGAGTCATTCCGCGAAGTCCTAGTTGAATTCGCCTGATACCAGCTGGCGCATCTTCGCTTCTGATTTCCTGGCATAGGCGCCTGTGTCCGCCAGCTGCACGCCAACGTGGCTTATGACGGCCCCGATGCGGATGTAGACAGTATCCCGCGTGTATGGAAAGTCTTGGCCGCTGGCTTTGCTCCGGTCCGTAACGGACAGCCTGAATGCCAGCCGTTCATCGCCTAGTGGGTTCATTGATAACGCGGCAAGTTTGTAAGTACTTACGTATTCGTCGAAATCCTGTATCCATTCCTTCGTAGCGCCAGCGCTGCGTAATCTGTTCATGCTCTCGACCGCTTTGGCTTCCGACTCAGTGAGCACAACTGTGTTGGTGACAAAACCAACTGGGGCGAAGGGTTGCTGTTGGCCTTGGCTGAACCCCTTGGCTGCCCGTGCGGCTGTTGGGAAATCAGCTGAAGAGAACTGACCGCCGATTTGAACGAATGTCTTCGGATCGGTAGGGAGATCCACCTCCGACCAGCCCTCTTCCATGTCTTCGATTGAGAAGACGGCTCGCTGCACAGCCGAGGCGGAGATGGGTGGTGCGGTTTGTACAGGCGTCGAAGTGCCGTCGGTACTGAGGTCCGGCTTATCCGAGCAGGCTGTTCCCGCAATGACGACGGTGACGATAAGGGCAACCAAGCTTCGAACCCGCACGACCGCAGTCTAGGCAGAGTCATCGAAGGGCTAAGCCGGATTCGCTTTCATGACTTGAGGCACACGCATGCGACTCTCGCTCTTGCGGCTGGAGTCCCGGCGAAGGTGGTTTCGGATCGGCTAGGTCATGCAACCGTCGCATTTACTCTTGATGTCTACTCACATGTTCTTCCGCAGATGCAGGAGGACGCTGCGTTGAAAGTTGCCGAAGCCATTTGGGGTTCCGGAGGTTAAACTCCGCTCGGATAATCTCCGTTGACCGTCAGCTAAACGGGTTGCGACTCAAGGAACCCCAAGAATTCCTCAAGCATCGTGCGAGTCCTCTCGGCTTCGGAGCGGAACAACTCTTCTGTGCTTGGTGAGTCCTCGTAGGCGCCCCACTGGTCATCGCGCTCAGCCGAATATCGATGTACGAACCGCTCAATACTGTCAATGGCGTTCTCGCCTTCATAGAACTTTCGGAACGGGTCGCGATCTCGCTGCAAACGATCGAGGGATAGAAGGTCCGTCAACGCGTAGCTCCCGGCGGGCTGCGAGGACTGCTCCAAGCGGAAGTTTGCGAGTCTGGACCAGAACTTCGGGAACGCCCGGAGCAAGCGGACTCGAAGTGAGCCATAGGTTTTCATCTCCTGGTCGATCCAGGGTTCATTCGCTAGATGTTTCTCCAGCAATCGCGTCAGCGCTTCAAAGTCACTCTTGTAGTCCTCGACTACGAGCCTGACATTTGTCGTTCGCTCGATGAGTTCGAGCGCGTCCTTCGGTGTCATTACGGTGATTCCGAACTCATCCTTAAGGACGCGTACTCGGCGAAGGATGTCTTCCTTGTCGTCGGTAACAAAGATGTCGCGCTCTCGCAATTTGTGAGCGATCAGATGGTCGATGTCTGCGATCTTTTTCTCGTACCGTTTGTCCGTATTAGTTAGTGCGGGAAACAGCGTCGCTCTGAGACGGTTCTCTAGAAGGACTTCATCATCTCCGGCTAGGGTGTCGAGACCGTCGAGTCGAGAAGCTCCTATCCGGAAGACGCCCCCGATGGTTGGGAACATTTCGAGTTTCCGAACGAGCTCTATTCGGCGCGAATCGTTTCTATCGCGATCAACATCTCGACGAAGGGCGCTGGTGACGCAGAGGTTCACTGCACCTTGCAAGGTATGCCGGAGGATGGCAGTGAGTTCGTCAACCGATGTCGCAGTTGACGAGTCGAACTCGAACAGATTGATCACACAGTTCGTGTCGAGCGTCAGGCGCAACATGTGAGAAGACTAGCCTTGGCAGCGGCAAGCTGATGTCGGTGACTGGCGGGCCAGTAGCTTCGGCGGGATGGCATGTCTTGTGCGGATTCCGTCGCGTTAGCAAACGGTTTGCTTGGTTGGGTTCCCCCTGGGTTCATGGAGAACGCAACGTCTACAAATCGCGCCTCTCACCTGCACTACTCCAACGAGGCGGCGCGCGGAATCGAACCACGGTGGGGGGATTTGCAGTCCCCTGCCTAGCCACTCGGCCACGCCGCCAGGACTGGCCAGGATACCGGGTAAGCATCCGACCCCTGACATCTTCAACCCGGAAGGCCTTGTAACATTCCTTTCGTGAAGCGCCGCTGGCTAATCCCGGTCGCAATCGTCGTCGGTCTGCTGCTTGTGATCGTCCTGCCACTGATCGGCACGTACAACTCACTCGTGCAGAAGGAAGAGGGCGTCGATACTTCGTTCTCCAATCTGGACGCTCAATTGCAGCGACGGTTCGATCTGATCCCCAACCTGGTGAACGCCGTCCGCGCCACGCTGGAGCAGGAACAGGAAGTGTTCGGTCAGATCGCTAGAGCTCGGCAGAACTACGCAGGCGCGGACTCCAACGAGGACCGAGTAGAGGCCGGAAGTCAGCTCGAAGGCGCCCTCTCTCGACTGCTCGTGATAATGGAGAACTACCCGGTGCTGCGTAGCAACGACAACGTTCGAGATCTGCAGGTGCAGCTCGAAGGCACCGAGAATCGGATCAACCAATCCAGGCGCGACTACAACGAAGTCGTGCGGGACTACAACGTGAGTGTCAGGCGCTTCCCGCGCAGCATCCTCGCCGGCATGTTCGGCTTCGACCGCAAACCGCTCTTCGAGGCGGATGTTGGTTCTCGCGACGCGCCGGAAGTGGATCTGTCAACGGACGAAGACGAAGACACGCCGGCCCCGACGGGGTGATCCGCAGGACGCTGCTCGGCGTTTTTGCCGTCGCATTGCTTGCCCTGACTGCGACCTCGGCAGCCGCCCAGGATCGAAACACCGACTTCCCCCGATTCACCGCTCCCGTCGTGGACGACGCAGGTGTCGTGCCGGATGACGCGGAGCGAAGGGTCGACGCAGCTCTTCGGGATTACCAGAATCGCTCCGGGAACCAGATAGCCGTATGCGTAATCGAAACCACGGGCGACGTTGCCCTCGAGGACTACACGATCGACCTTGCCCGCGAATGGGGCGTCGGCACTGAAGGTGAAGACAATGGCGTGTTGCTCCTCATCGTCTTGGAAGACCGGCGCCTCCGGATCGAAGTCGGACGCGGCTTGGAGGGTGACCTGACCGATATCGAATCCGGACGGATCATCCGGGAACAGATAACGCCTCGGCTCGTCGATGGCGATGTCGGTGCCGCGGTCGAGGCAGGAACAAATGCCATCCGCGCTGCTCTCGGTGATACGCAGGCCGCTCCGGTCGCGGATCCGGCACCGGCCGAAGACGATGGCAACCGTTTCCCCGGAGCGGCTCTTTGGATCGTTCCGTTCCTTCTGTTCGGTGTGCTCGGAGGGATCGGACGCCGAGCGCGTCGCGGACGCGGCTGGGGGATGGCGCCGATCTTCTGGGGTGGCGGATCGGGTGGCTCCGGTGGTGTTGGATGGGGTGGCAACGGAGGAGGCGGTGGCTGGAGCGGTGGGGGTGGCGGCGACTTTGGGGGAGGAGGTGCGAGCGGTGGCTGGTGAGTTGCCGGCTCTTAGCCGGCGCAGGCGAAAGAAGGTCGATCAAGCCGTGCAGGCGGCCGAGCGACTTACGGGCTTGCAGTTCTGCATCTATCTGGGCCCGGGTGAATCAGACCCGCGCCAGCACGCCGAGAGCTTGTTCGTGAACGCCGGGCTACACGAGCGGCCGGCCGTACTGATCCTGGTCGAAGCCGACAGGCGCAACGTTGAGATCGTCACGGCGCCCGCTATAAAGGAACGGATACCCGACGACGTCTGTGCTCTTGCGATCGAAGAGATGACTCCGCTATTCGCAGCCAAGCGTTTCGACCAAGCGTTGGTGGCCGGGGTCCAAAGCTTGGCGAGCCACGCCGGACCGGGCGCGCCCACCGGCGACGACCTGCCGAACATCGTCGGCGAGTAAGCGTGCCCGCACGCTGGCGCGGATTACTTACCATGTAGGCTGGGTAGGTTAAGTAGGAGCGCATGCGGGGCCGGCGGTCATCCACGCCGCGTCAATAGTTGACAGCTCCTGGAGATCGCAGTGGTCGCAAACCCGCCAGCAGAGAAGTCATCGAAATCGAATCAGACAAGCGTCTTCGTCGTGGACGAGTTTCAGATCTTCTGCGAGGCGCTTGGAGCGGCGATATCGATAGAACCCGATCTGCACTTCGTTGGGTCTGCGACGAGCGCCGCCGAAGCGGTCAACCTCGTAGAACAGCATTCACCGGATGTAGCGGTTGTCGATGCGGATCTGCCCACGCCGGGGAATGGGGACTTCGACGGCATCGAGGCAACGCAGCGCATCAAGGCGGTTCGGCCGGAGACCAGGGTGCTCGTCCTGACCGCTCGTATGGACTTGGACACGATGGCGCGGGCGGCTTCAACAGGTGCATGTGGGTTTCTTGCGAAGACCAGCAATCTCCAAGACATATGTCAGGCGATACGGACTGCCAAGGAGGGCGGGATGTTTGTGGAGCGGGAGCTCGTCGCTCCGTTATTGGCGCGCTTGCGAATCTCGGCGAGACAGCCTATCGCTGGTGGGTCCGCCCGACCTGAGATCACAGGCCGGGAACAGGAGGTGCTGACTATGCTGGGCGAAGGACTCGATGTGGGCGTCATCGCTCGGCGGCTGGGGATCAGCCTCAACACATGCCGCGGCCACGTGAAGAGCCTTCTGTCCAAATTGGGCAGCCACAGTCAGCTTGAGGCCGTCGTTGAGGCCGTCCACCAGGGCCTGTTGCCACACCTGGCACGGTCCCCACATAGCCCTTCGCCTTAGTTCGGTCCCCAATATTGGGGGTGCACGATCCCCCGGCTTGGTGTGGGCGAAGTTGGTGGCTCTTCTTATCGTTTCTAGAGCGCTCTGCCAATTAAACGGGGATTGGCTGATGGTATTGGCGATCGGTATCGGTTACTGGATCGGTGCGACGGTCCTCTGGCTACCGCTCGCGCTCATGCTTCGTGGACGCGATAGCGAACAACAGGGAATCGCGCTGGTTATCGCCGGTGTTGTACTTGCGATGGTCTGGCCGGCGAGCTTGCCGATCGCCATCCTCGTGTATGCCGCCAGGCATGTGCGACGCCATCCGGCCGATGTGCCCGAAACTGCACTTCTAGGTATCTAGGACGCGTCGAGCGGCTCGATGCGCGACAGCGTCGCGGTGTAATCGGAGTTGTAGCTCATCCGCGTAAGACCTGAGCCCGAAGTTCGAGTGAGTCTCTCGGAGAACTTCACCCAGATACTGCGTTCAGGTGAGAGCCAGTAAGTACGGCTCCGGGTGGTCGTGTCGCTTCCCGAACCGGAACGCGTCATGGATTCGAAGGTCACAGCAAGGGTGTCGATGGTTTCGCCGAGCGCGTTGATCTGTTCGTTTCCTATTACTTCAACGGTCCAGTCTTGGATCCCGATCTCGGCTCCGTTGGGACCGATCGTCCGGCTCGAGCCGGTGCGGGCATCCCCATCCTTGACTGGTATCGGTATCTGCAAAAGGGGAGGACTGTACTCACCGCCGGAGTTGCGTGTGGTGTTCCCGATCGTGACCACACTGTTTTCGAAGGTGAACACGATCCCGTCCCTTCGGTAAGCGACTACTTCTCGCTCCTTGTGGTTGGACGACAGCTCCAGATCGAAGATCAACTCATCGGATTCGAGCTCGAGTGTCTGCTGGTCGGTGTCGCGATGGATCGTCATGGCCAGCTCGGAGGGATAGCGACGGCTCCCGGAGAAGGATGCCGACTCCGATCCCTGCACGATGTAGATGTAGCGTCCGAGAACTGGGAACGGTGGAGCGGACCCCGTCAGATCGTCGCCGTCGTCCACCGGGGCCTTGACCACTGCCTGCGACCGCGGCCGCGCCGTGGGAAGGGGTGTTGGTGTGGGCGCGTCGTCGGCGAGAGATTGGTCGCCGGTTCCCAGTCGTCCTCCACGCCCTAGCTCGGAGCTTTGATCGGGGTCGACGTTGCTTTGGAAGAGGGTCGCCGCCGCAGCGAACGAGATGGTCAGGGCCAGCACGAAAGCCAGTTTGAGGCTGGAATCGCGCGTGACCGGAGGAGAAGTGCCGGCCGCGTTCATGTGCGAACGAGCCTACCGCTGAGCGTCAGCGAAGCGGCAAGGGCGACGACTCGGGGAAGCCGCTTCGTTGCCCTTAGCGGGGAGCGAGCTGTCAGGGGTGGTCTTCCTCCCACTCCTGCTCGACTTCGTCGCGGCACTGGTCGCGTTCCTCTTCGGATGTCTCTTCGTCGCATTCCGCGAGCAGTTGGGCCAGCTCGTCGGGGATCGGGGTGTCCGGCGCTGGAGTCGACACGCCGCCACTGGGGATACGGGGCGAGCGTGGACCACGGTCGGGGTCGAGAGTCGGCGAGGGCGCAGGCGCAGCTTGCACGCCCGCACCGGAGCCTCGTCCAGGTGTGGCCGTTGGAGTGGGGGACGGCGACGGCGTGGGTGATTCGAGGTTCGCGAGGTCGCGCGCGTCGACGATGTCGCCGCTCGTAAACGGAGTGCTGCTTTCGTTGTTGGGATCCAGGAAAGCGGTGGCGGCCAAAGCCCCGATCCCCCCGCCCACCAGCCCCAACACGAGAAGCATCAACAGGAGCCTTCTCACGCAGAACAGCTTACGGCCGCTGTGTCGCGCAGACCACGAATCAAGCTTCGGCTGCTTCCAACCCCTTCTCTACCCAGCCGAGTCCACGCGGGGAGTAAGTCTTGGAGCGCGGCTCACGGGTGCGCAGGAACGCGAAGGTCAGTTTCACGTCACCCTTCGCCAGGCCGAGCACGGTCAGCGCTTCGGCGTAAAGCTCCAATTGGCCCCAGTCGGTTTCGTCCGGTGGTGTACCGGTCTTGAAGTCGACGATCTCGAGTGATCCGTCGTCTTGCTGATAGACGGCGTCTATGCGTCCACGGACGAGTGAGTCTTCGCCGAGCTTGAGCGTGAACGGAACCTCCGTCGCCGGCTCGCCACCCGGAAGCTCGAAGGGAATTCTTTCCTCGAAACCCATGGCTCTGAAGTTGGTCTGCAGGTCGGCCACCGTTGTACGGTCGGGCTGAAGTGATGCTTCTTCCAGAGCGTCCTCTTCGGCCAAACCGATCAGGCCGCGGTGGAGCTCCTCGATCCACGAATGGACTTCGATACCGAGCCGCTGCGCCTCGGTCGGACGTTGCGGCAGCGGATGGAGTATCTCTTCGAGATCTCCGCTGCCCGATATAGCTTGAACCGCTTTCGTTGCTGGAAGCGCTCTCCGGATCGGCGGCGCTGGTTGTTCACTCGACCCATCGGCTTCCAAAGCTTCGATCACGCGCAGGTGTTCGGCGAACAATTCCGACGACCCGGACGAAGCGAGAAGCTGATCGATGTTCGTTTCGCCGTCGAGCACTTGTTCGAGCTTCTGGATCCAGGGATGTGCTCGCTCCTCGAACGGCGGCGGAGGCCAGACGAGTCTCGACCGCATCGATTCGACGACTGGATTCAGATCGTCCACGGGAGCTTCGATGTGGCCGGGAATAACGTCGACGAGATCTTTGTGCTGGCCGAGCTCATCGAGGAACACCGAGGGCCCCTTGGCGATCTCTTCGGACGCGTACCAGTGCGCGGCAGTGCAGTACAGACGTTGCCGTGCGCGTGTGATCGCGACATAGAAGAGGCGGCGCTCGTCTTCTTCGGCGCGCTTCTTGAGCGCGTCGCGGTAGGCCCGCATCTTGCCTGTGTACTGGGGGAGATCGTCGCGGTCCTTGCGAACCCCGGGTGGCAGCTGCTTGGTCGAGGTGAGCGGGTTAGACATCCGAACGTCGGGGAAGACCGAATACATCTTTACGCCCTTGTCGTACTTGCTCTCTTCTTGGGACGCCGCGACATAAGGGACGAAGACCACGTCGAACTCAAGGCCCTTTGCCTTGTGGATGGTCAGAACCTTCACCGAATCCGAAGTAGTAGTCATCGCGAGCGGTATCGGGTCCTCCGATTCCTCGGCGACATCGAGGAAGTCGAGGAAAGTCGCGAGGTTCGCGTCGCCTTCCAGCGGCGAGAACTCTGAGGAGATGCCTATGAAGCCGCTCAGGTTTTCGCGCATCGCCGGTGCGGAACGCGCCGGCGATGCGGCGAGCGCATCGGCTACGCCGGTGCGCTCCGCCACGGCCTGCACGAGCTGCTCGAGCCCTCGCGGTACGAAGGAGCGCAACTCCTCGTAGAGCGCGAGGAATTCGCGGACGCGAACCTTGGCTTCGTCCGACACGCCGTCGATGCCGTCGGCCTGGCTCAAGACTTCCATCAGCGAGAAAGCGACCGAGCCCGGGTCCGGCTCTTCGACGCCCATCTCCTCGGCGGCTTCGGAGATCATCTCGTAGTTCTTGTTCGCTGCGTGCCGCGATATCGGTGCGAGGTCGCGGTAATGGATGCGGAACCGCGGGCCCATCAGGATCCGCGCAACCCAGCGGTTGGTCGTGTCCTTCGGATCGGCCAGGATCTGCAGCCACGCGACGACGTCGGTGACCGCGGGAACCTTCAGCAGCCCGCCGAGGTCGGGCATCTCGAACGGGATGTCTCGCTCCTCGAGCGCAGCCAGTACCGCGTCGAGATAACGCCGCGAGCGAACGAGGATGGCCATGTCCTTCCAGGCCACGCCCTCTCCGCTGAGGCGCTCGATCTCAGTCGCTATGTAGGCGGCCTCCGCCTCTTGATCTGCGAACACCGCCGTCCCGACCCAGCCGTCGCCGTTGGCATCGACCGGAGTCAGCTCTTCGCCCGGACGGTGTTCTTCGGGCACCCGCCTGATGATCCGGTTGGCGAGCTCGACGATGCGTCGTCCCGATCGGTAGTTCTCGGAGAGTGTGGCTTGGTGCGCATCGAGGCCGCCCTCGCGCAGGAACTCGCGGTGGAAGTTGATGAGGTTGAACATCGAAGCGCCACGCCACGCGTAGATGGCTTGGCGTGCGTCGCCGACGGCGGTGACCGCGGCGCCTTCCGGACAGAGCTCGCGCAGCATCACCTTCTGGGCTGGGTCGGTGTCCTGGTATTCGTCCAGTAGCACCACTGGATACCGCTCGCGCAGTTCTTCGGTTACGTCCGGGTGCTCGGTGAGCACGCGCACGGCCAGTCGGATCTGGTCGCCGTAGTCGATGCGGCGAAGCTGCTGCTTGCGCTCCATGTACTTCTTGATGATCTTCGCGAAGTCCTTGCGCTTCTTTGTAGCTTGCACCGCATAGTCGTCGCCCAGGTTCTGCGACAGCAGCGCTTCGCACTCGGCCTCCAGCTCTTCGGGAGTGACGAGGTGCGTCGCGCATTGATCGGAAAGATCGAGGGTCTGCGGGATGTAGGAGAGAGGATGACGGAGCTCGACGTCGTCCAGGACGTCGATCTCGTCGATCATCGCCATGAGGATCTGCCACTTCTGCGCGTTCGAAAGCAGTCCCGCTTCGGGATCGACGCCGATGCGGGGCCCGTGCTCGCGCACGAGCTTGGCTGCGAACGCGTGATAGGTCATGACTGTCGGGTGCTCGTGTGGATGCGGTTCGAGCGCCGTCATCGCTTCGGACAACCGCTCTTCTAGCTCTCCGGCAGCTTTGTTGGTGAAGGTAAGGCCGAGAACTCCCGCCGGACGAACCTGGCTCGTCTCGACCAAGTGAACGATCCGGGCCGTCATGACGGCGGTCTTCCCCGAGCCGGCGCCGGCGCGGATCACCACCGGCTCGAGCGGAGCCTCGATGGCTTCCCATTGCTCGGCCGACGGCTCGTAGCCGTGAAGCGCAGCCTTGATCGCGTCGGAAACGGGCCGTTTCATCAGTGGGGAACCTCACGTCCTTCAGGCCAGCGCGGGCACAGCGGCTTCATCCGGCACCACCGGCAGTCGGCCTCGGGAGACGGTGCGAACTTCTCCAGCACGGCATCGTCGAGGATCGCGTTCAAACGTTTGAGCGCTTCGTCCGCCTCGTTTGGGTACTGCCTGCGCTTCGCGCATGAAACCGAACCGTCTTGACGGTCGACTTGTTCTATCCCTGGATAGATGAGCTGCATGAGGACGGGATCGCCGTGCTTGTGCAGCTCTTCGTAGTTCTGGGCCGCCTTGTAGTAGATCGCGAGCTGCAGCGAGTCCTTGGCGTCTTGCCACGCGATCGCGTTACGTCCGGTCTTGTAATCGGAAAGGACGAGACCTTTGGCGGCTTTTGCCACGCGGTCGATGCGCCCACGGATGGTGTGTCCGTCGAAGTCTAGGTCGTCGAAGGCGAACTCGATGCCCACGGTTTCTCCGGAAGTTCGTTCGGTGGTCCACCAGCGCTTCAGACTCTGAACTCCGTAGCGGTAGTAAGTTCGCGCGAAGACGTCGTTGGGGTAGTCGTCGCGATGGTTCTCGACGAACTCCTTCTTGTAGACCTCGACGACCTTCTTCCAGTCCTTGATGTCGCCGAAGGCTGGATCGGAACGCTCGATGATGCGGTGCACAAGGGAGCCGAACTTCATCTGGAAAGTCGTCTGAGGATCCAGTCCGAGCACCGACTCGAGCACGTAGCGAAGAGGGCACTCGTCGTAGCGGCCGATGCGCGAGTAGGAAGTGGTCAGCTTTCCCGCCGGATACAGCTCGGCTCCCGGGGTCCAATCGCGGCGCCACCACCACGTGCCCGGGTCGAGGGCCGCCGTTTGCGCGATACGCGCCAGCGCGGCCGTGGCTGCTGCGCATTCGTCGGTGGTCGACTCCGTTTGCGCGAGCGTGCGGCGGTGACGCGAAGCCGCCTCGGCCAAGGTGAGCGGCGGTTCGTCGGCGCCGGGTGTGATCGGTTCGGGCAGGACGCCGAACGCTTCCTCGCAGAACCGTGAAGGCGTCGCCTTTCGAACCCCGGGTGATGTCGTCACCAACAGCCGGCGCTTTGCACGAGTCAGCGCGACATAAAGGGTGCGCCGCTCCTCGGCCAGCTGCGCCTGCGCACGCTCGATGGCGCCGCCCCGCTCGAGAGCCCAAGGGTCGAACAGTCCCTGGGCGCGATGGGCTTTCGGTATCTGTCCTTCGGCTACGCCGATCACACAAACGACGTCCCACTCCTGTCCCTTCGCACCGTGGAACGACATCAGACGGACGCCCTGATCGGAGTCGGGGCTCCGCCACGTCTCCACCGCGAAGGCCGATTCGGCCGAGGTCTCGAGGTAATCGAGCATCGTCGCGCCCGGCTGTCGCTCGACGAAGTGGGAAAGCGCACGGCTTAGGGCGTTGATCGCGTTGATGTGAGCAGCCGCTTCGTCGTCCTCACGCCGGGAGCGAACCTGCTCGGCGTACCACCCCGACGTCTCGAGGACGCTGATGAACGTGTCGGTGGCCGGGGCGCCCAGATCTTTACGCGCCGCATCGCGTACCCGCCGGAGCTCGAGGACGTCCTCGTCGGACCGCTCGTCGATAAGCGCTTCCAACGTCGTTCCGCGCCTCATCCGCGCATCCCTGTCGAGCTCGCGCACGCGATAGGGATGGAACCCGAACATCGGCGAGCACATGACCGCTTTGCAGAGCTCGTCGCTGCGTTCATCGAGAAGAGCGAGCCGGCACAGGTCGAGAACTGCACGAACTGCCGGCTGCGTGCGCAGGCCGTCGGCGGACACGCCCTGGCACGGGATCTCGAACGTGCGCAGCACGCGTTCGACGGTGAAGCCGTAGGTAGATGGTTGAGCGAGCAGGATGGCCATCCGCTCGAACGGGACGCCACCTACAACGTGTGCACTCTTGATCTCACGCGCGACACCCTCGAGCTCACCGGCCATCGTCGAGTAGACGCGGAGCTCGGTCGTGCCTTCGTCGGGACCCGAGAACGAGACGGCGCGATGCTTTTCTCCTTCCGGGGAGTGCCCGATCAGCGACGTTGCAACATCTCCGAGCGATTTGCCGTAGCGATGGCAGGTGTCCAGAACGACGCGCTCGTGCTCCGGCGCGATCTCCACCGTGAAACGATCCAGCCAGCTTGGGTCGGCACCCCGAAATGACTCGATCGCCGAGTCGGGATCGCCGGCGCAAACGAGCTGCTCGACGTTCAACTCACGAAGAAGGTGCAGCTGTGCAGGCGCAAGCTCCTGGGCGTCGTCGACCAGGACGTGGCTGAACCTGCGACGCACGGCTTCGGACACGGATTTGTTCTCCCGAAGCAAACGTGTCGCGGCAACGACGAGCTCCGCGTAGTCGAGCGCCGCCTCGTCGCGTAAGTGCTCTCTGTACCGCAATGCGAAGTTCGCGACCGACGCGTGCTCCGGACGATCTGCGGCCAGTGAGCGCAGTGCGTCGTCGTTTAGTCCTCGGTGTCCGGCGCGCACGCAGAAGTCGGCCACCTCGGCCACGAAGGCGTCGGACAGGAGGTGGTCGCTATAAGCGCCCCAGGCTTCGCGGTCTTCGGTGAGCAGAAGGTCGTAGACCGCGCCGAGCTGCGTTGCGCTCGTCAGCCGTATCGGCGGCTGCGAATAACCGAGCATCCGGTAGTAGCGGGTGACCAGGTGGTAGGCGAGTGCGTGCCACGTGTGGACGGGGATCTCGAGGACGGCTTTCTGCGGCAGACGGAAGGGGAGCTCGTCCCGCAGCGCGAGGGCTCTGTCCCTCGTCGGCAGGAGCAGAAGGATCCGGTGCGGATCGATATCTCCGGTGGCCAGCCGGAGCCACCGTTCGACCAAAACCGTGGTCTTGCCGGTGCCGGGGGACCCGAGGACGAGCAGAGGCCCGCCGTCATGCTCGACGACCCGGCGCTGCACTGCGTCCAGCTCGATACCAGCTGCTACCGCCGACGACATGCGTCCTCCCTCGGAGGCTCCCCAGGGTAGGACGCAATGCCGACGGCTTCGTGTCGCGGTTAGACCGCGGGCTGAGCGCTGGACATCCGGACGTTGTCCGAAAGGGCCATGACGATGACCACCAACGCCAATATCGGCGGCGCGATCATCCAGAACCACGGCAACATCGGAAGCACGCCGGTGGCGATCATCCAGTTGCCGGCCCGGCGATTGCGCACCGCCATGCCGCCGAAGATCAGGGCTGCGAAGCCGCCCATGATCACCATGGCGGCCACATTGCTGGCCTTCGGGTCATCGATGAGCTGGCCTATGCCGAACAGTCCTTCGAAGGCGCCGATCAACCCGGCGGGGATCCACCACCAGCGGAAACCGCGCTGGCCGTAGTAGTGCTCCGCGCCCCGGACGCCCCGAGTGCCGACCAAAGCAACGACGGCGTAAAGGATCCCGAGGGCGGCGAGGATCGACAAGGAAACGACAACGGAACTGATTGCGAAGGCCCCGGTGGCGAGCAGCGTGCCTCCGGCGACCCCGACGATCAGGAACGTTGCAATCGCGAGTTTGTTCTTCATGAGTCCTACCTTCCATCCCTGGACGATGAGCGACCCGAACAGGTCGCCCGTTGCGTGTAGATGGCGGACTCGTCCACGGAAACGCTTCTCATCGGAAAGTACTTGCAGGATCTCGTCGCCGAACTGCGTCCTAAAGGGCTTCGGATGCAGGCGAACGAGTCCGCGGTACAGGGCCGGTGCACGCTCGGCCATCAGGCCTCCCCGAGGCGCGGCGCAAATCGCCGGAGGACGGTGCGCTCGATCATCGTGGACAGCCGCCGAACTTCGGCAGTGACCACTTTTTCGCCGAGTCCCGTGATCCGGTAGTACCTGCGCCGCTCGTCGTCGAGTTCGGGGTCCGGACGCTCACCGCTCTCTTCGACGAGTCCGGTCTCGAGCAGGCGCTTGATGGTCCCGTACAGCGTGCCCGGGCCCATGCGGACGGCACCCTCGCTGATCTCCTCTACCTCCTGCATGATCGCGTACCCGTGCTTCTCGCTCTTGGCCAGAGCGAGGAGTACATGGAACGACGAAGACGGGAGGGGAAGGAAGTCCTTCGGGTCCTTGTCCGCCATCTACATCACTCTCCGATATATCGACTCTCGATATAGTAGCGCCGTCGGGAGAGGTGTCAAGACCCTGGGCGTAAACTCGCCGCCGTGAGCGAACCGACGACGACGCGTCCGTGGATGCCGGGGTACGGCGTGCCCGAAAAGTTGGACGGAGCGTTGCCGTGGAGCTGGGCCGAGGAGCGACTGGTTAGCTGCCGCAACTACTTCGTGGCCACCACTCGCGCGGATGGACGTCCACATGTGATGGCCGTATGGGGGCTTTGGCTCCCCGAGAAGAACCTTTTCGGTTTCAGCACGGCGATCACGACGGTGAAGTCCAAGAACCTGCTGGCCAATCCCGCTTGCGCGATCACCATCGAGGACGGTCATCACAATGTGGTCGTCGAAGGGAATGCGAGTCTCACCGAGCTGTCCGAACTTCCGGACTTCATCAAGACCTACGCGCAGAAGTACTACGGGTCCGACGACACAACCGCGGTCGGATCTCCGATCTGGACGGTGAAGCCGTCGGTTGCGTTCGCATTCAAAGAGGACGACACCTTCTCCACCAGCGCGACTGCGCTGGGAGTTCTAGCGCTGTGCCGAAGGTCGCTTACATAGGCGCAGGCAGCGCGATGTTGCGCGCCAGGTCATCACCGACCTCCTCGAAGTTGATGGCCTCGATCACGGCGAGTTGGCGCTCGTCGACATCGACGCCGAGCGGCTGGAGCTAGCGCATCAACTGGCGGAGAAACTCGTAGCGCGCGGGCAAGGACTGGAAGGTCACGTCTTCCACCGATCGGCTCGATCTTCTGGACGGAAGCGATTACGTCATCAATTCCATCGAGGTCGCTGGCCTGGCCAACGTCCGGCACGACTACGACATACCTATGAAGTACGGGGTCGATCAGTGCATCGGCGACACGATCGGTCCCGGCGGGATCTTCAAAGCTCTTCGCACCGGGCCGGCGTGGCTTGCGATCTGTGCGGACGTAGAACAAGCTGCGCCCAAAGCGATCGTCATGAACTACACGAATCCGATGTCGATCCTGACCCTCGCTGCACTTCGTACTCCGGACCTTGAAGTCGTGGGGCTATGTCATTCAGTCCAGGGGACGTCGTGGCAGCTTTCGCAGTACCTCGACGTCCCGTACCGCGATCTCGTTTGGGACTGCGCCGGAATAAATCACAACGCGTGGTTCACGAGGCTCGAGCATCAGGGAGAGGACATGTACCCCCGTCTGCGCGAGCTCGCCGACAACCCCGAGGTTTACGAGAAGGACCCTGTGCGCTTCGAGGTCATGAAACATTTCGGTTACTTCGTCACCGAGTCGAGCGGTCACTTCTCGGAGTACGTGCCTTACTTCCGCAAGCGTCCCGATTTGATCGAGAAGTACACCCGCCCGCGATATCTGGGCGAATCGGGTTTCTATGCGAACAACTGGCCGACGTGGCGTGAGGAATACGAAACAGCCGTGCGCGAGATGGTGTCCGGTGAACGTGATATCCCCTCCGGACGAAGCGCCGAGTACGCATCGACGATCGTCCAGGCTAAGGAGCTGTCCAAGACGCGTGTGATCTACGGGAACGTCCTGAACGACGGTTTGATCTCGAATCTTCCCGACGGATGCGTCGAAGTCGCGTGTGTTGTGGACGCGCGCGGGTCTCAAGCCTGTTGCCTTCGGCGCCCTACCCGAGCAGGTAGCTGCTCTAAATCGCTCGCACATGGCGGTCCATGAATTGGTGACGCAAGCGCTTATCGAGCGCGACCGCGAGAAGGCTCGCTATGCCCTGATGCTCGACCCGTTGACGTCGTCGGTTTGCTCGCTGGAAGAGATCGACAAGATGTTCGACGAGATGTGGGCAGCACAGCGAAGCTGACCTACTCGACTGAGGCCGAGACAGCGATCTTGTTGGTCGGTCAGTGCCAGTGGCCGAAGCGAAGTCGGTTGTTGGGGTCGAGCCGATCCTTCAGTCCGGTCAAACGAGTCACGGTTTCACCCGGCCAGGGACGCAGCCTGTCCTCATCCGACCTCGCGGGACCGTGCAGATTGACGAAGGATCCCCCAGTCGCGAACGGCGCCAGAGCTTCGTGCGTGTTCGCGATCGCGGACGGGATCGCTGCTGCGATCTCCGGAAAAACCGCGGCAAGAGTCATGACAAGGTACCCGGACGTCCGCAATCCAACGGCGTCGTTCGCCGCGTTCCCCATGGCGCCTCCGAGGTGCCGGATCTCGACCATCAGGAGAGGCGTGTTGACGCCGGGACCGGCTTCGGCCATGAGAGCATCGATCACTTCATCCGATAGATCCGAAACGACCGAGGCCGCATAGTCGAACGGAAGCGGGTCCTTGGGATCGTTGTGCACGTTGTCGATCTCCGTGTACGGCATCATCCCGACGTTTTCGATGATCGCCGGTGCGACATCGCGCATAGGCCGAACGAGTTCCTCTCCGGATGCGGCGTCGCCGATGTAGGCGATGCACACCTGCACGGTGAAACGTTCCCTCAGCGGTTCGGGAACGTCCGGCATCGCCGGGAGCCGCATGAGCGAGAGTGTCGTCGTCATCTCGTCCGGCAGATTGCGCGTCCACTCCGCGTACGCACGCAGGATCTCGGGCGCCTTGCTCCCGTCGAAGTAGATGGCGCCGCCGAAGAATTCGGCGACCGGCAGCAGTTCAAGCGTCATCGACGTGACGATCGCCGCGCTCGTTTTCCCGCCACGAAGTGCCCAGAAAAGATCGGGCTCCGCATCTGCGCTGACACTCCGCAGTTCGCCATCGGCGGTGACGACCTCGAAGGCGCGGACCCAGTCGGACGTGAACCCGTACGTGCGACCGAGCACGGGCAGTCCCCCGCCGAGCGTGTATCCGACGGCGCCGGCGTCGCTGGACGAACCGACCAAGGGCGCGAGCCCGTGCAGTGCGGCCTCGTCGATCACGCGCCGCCACCGCATGCCGGCACCGATGGTGGCGAGACGGGAGTCGGGATCTATCTCGAGGTTCTGCATTCGCTGCGTCGTAACAAGCACACCGCCTAGTAGCGGTGCTGTCGCGCCGTGTCCGGTCGCCTG
The DNA here is from genome assembly GCA_963766295.1 of uncultured Actinomycetes bacterium. GTDB lineage: Bacteria > Actinomycetota > JAICYB01 > JAICYB01 > JAICYB01 > JBBDRJ01. Next base: position 549,109 of record CAVXYW010000002.1, read on the forward strand.
GACGCCGACCTGCATGTCGTTGGACGCGGCCCAGCGCACCGCTGCCTGAACGTCCGCAGCGGACGTCGCACCGACGACCACATCCGGCTCATGAAGAACCGCCGCGTTGAAGCATGCTGCTTCTTCGGCGAAGCCGGGATCATCCGACGTGAGGACGGGACCTTCAACGGCATCGTTCAGCTGCTGGATTGCCGGGTTGGTACGGATCGCTGCCATCCTTGCCTCCTCGGGTCGGGGAGAGAGAGAAGCGCCTACTGCCCATCATCCGACGCAAGCAAGTCCCGGAACAAGAGCGCTCCAAGCTGCCATGGCAAGCGCGGCATTTTGAATAATCCGCGAACTGTGAAATAGGTCACATCGCACTTCGGTACCCCTTGGTACACAGAAACCCGTACCTTGACCGCGATAAGTTATCGCAGTTAACTAAGTCATACGAGGACGGGCTCCCGGGTCAGCTCTCGTGGAGGACCTGAAAGGGGAACGCCATGCTCGAGCGGCTCGGTCACTTCGTTTACCGGAGGCGGAAGTGGGTGCTCATCGGCACTCTCGTGACGGTTCTCCTCGCCGGAGCTTTCGGCGGAAACGTCTCTCAGCACCTCAGGGCAGGCGGCTTCGAGTCTCCGGACGTCGAGTCTCAACGAGCCTCCGACCTTCTCGGTGAGAAGTTCGGTCAAGCTCCACCCAACTTTCTTCTACTGATCACGGCGAAGCAGGGCACCGTCAACGATCCGGCCATAAGTCAGGCAGGGATCCGCTTGACCAACGAGCTCCTGGGAGAGGACGGGGTCGGTCAAGTCGTGTCGCATTGGGGGATCGGCCCGTCATCGCCGTTGCAAAGCCGCAACGGCAAGCACGGAATGATCCTCGCCGAGATCGAGGGCGACGATGCCGAGCGCAACGAGATCGCCGAGCGACTCGCTCCGAAGTACACGACAGAGAGCGTCGAAGTCACATCGCGCGTCGGCGGGTTCGAAGCGATATTCGCCGAAGTGAGCGACAAGATCGAGTCCGACCTAGCCAAGGCCGAATCGATCGCCATCCCCATAACTCTCATCTTGCTGATCATCGTGTTCGGGAGTCTCGTCGCAGCCTCGCTACCGGTTGCCATCGGCGTCATCGCCGTGCTTGGAACCTTCCTCGTACTGCGCCTCATCGCCTTAACGACCGACGTTTCGGTCTTCGCGCTCTCGATGGTCACAGCGATGGGCCTCGGCCTTGCGATCGACTACAGCCTCTTCATCGTTTCGCGGTTCCGTGAAGAGCTGCGCAACGGTCACGACACAGAGGCAGCGATCGTCAAGACGCTGAAGACGGCGGGACGGACGGTCGTCTTCTCGGGGATCACTGTTGCGGTTTCACTCGCCGCCCTCCTGGTCTTCCCGCTCTATTTCTTCAAGTCGTTCGGCTACGCCGGCATCGGCGTTGTCTTTACCGCTGTCGTCGGTGCGGTTGTGTTCCTGCCGGCGATGCTCGCGGCCCTCGGCCCCCGCGTGAACTGGTCACCCCGATTCCTATGGATGCGGAGGCTTCGCGACTGGCAGGACCAACACCACAAGGAAGTCGGTGAAGGCTTCTGGCACCGTCTGGCGGTTTTCGTGATGCGCCGCCCGGTCACCGTGGCCGTTTCCGTCGTCGTCGTGTTGCTGGCGCTCGGCTATCCCTTCCTGCACGCGAACCTCGGACTGCCGGACGAGCGCGTGCTTCCGCCGGGAGGCGAAACGCGCCAGGTCCACGACACCATCCGGGCTGAGTTCCCGTCCGAAGAAGTGAACTCGATCCGTGTCGTGGCGCCAGACATCGGAGATCCCGCGCAGCGCGGGGCGGAGATCGGTGCGTACGCCGCGACGATCTCGAAGCTCGAGGGTGTGGCGCAGGTCGACTCATTGGCGGGTCAATTCAAGGATGGAGTCCTTGCCGTCCCACCGACGCCCTTCAGTGCGCGGTTCGCATCCGCCGACTCCACATGGCTGCAGGTGAATCCGTCGGTTGATCCCTTCTCGCTGAAGGCAGAGAACCTCGCTAAGGCGATCCGAGAAGCAGACAAGCCCTTCGATGTTCTTGTCGGCGGCTCACCCGCCCAGTTGGTGGACGTGAAGGACGCCCTGTTCGACAAACTCCCGCTGGCCCTTGCGATCATCGCCATTTCGACGTTCGTGATGCTGTTCCTTGCGTTCGGGAGCATCCTGGTGCCGCTCAAGGCTCTCGTGTTAAACCTGCTGAGCCTCACGGCCACGTTCGGCGCGATGGTGTGGATCTTCCAGGACGGACACCTGTCGGGCATTTTGAACTTCACGGCCACCGGGATCCTCGACATCTCTTCGCCGATCCTGATGTTCTGCATCGCGTTCGGTCTGTCGATGGACTTCGAAGTCTTCATGCTCTCCCGCATCAAGGAGGAGTACGACAAGACCGGGGACAACGAGCACTCCGTCGCTGTCGGGTTGGAACGTACCGGACGGATCGTTACAGCTGCTGCCGTTCTGATCTCGGTCACATTCCTTCTCTTCGGTACATCGCAGATCCGCTTCATCAAGCTGTTCGGTATTGGCATGGCCCTGGCCGTGCTTATGGACGCCTTCGTAATCCGGGGCACTCTCGTGCCGGCATTCATGCGACTTGCCGGCAATGCCAACTGGTGGTTGCCCTCGTTCCTCAAGCCGGTCTACGAGCGATTGCAGATCAGCGAGGTCGAGGAGCCCGAGCCGGTTGCCTCGAAGCCGCGCGCTCGTGCCCGGACGAAGCCAAAAGCCAAGAAGACGGCGGCACGAAAGCCGGCGACTACGCGCACGAATGGCCGGACACCCGCGACGCGTTCCAACGGACGTAAACCCGCTACACGCAAGTCTTCAGCTCGTAAGTCCTCCTCGCAGCGCAAGGCCACTCCCAAGACCAAGGCCAAGCGCTGATGACGGTCGGTAGCCCTCGCCGCGCGCGCTCACGTCGCGGCGAGGGCGACCGTCTGCGTGAGGAGATCCTTGGTGCCACGGAGAAACTGCTCATCGCGACCAAGGACATCGACGCCGTGTCCATCCGCGCGGTGGCGGAAGCGGTCGGAGTAACACCGCCTTCGATATACCTGCACTTCACGCACAAAGAGGAGCTGATCCTCGAGGTCTGCGAGAGGCAGTTCGTGGCCTTCGATGCCTACATCCGCGGCGCCGCGGATGACTGCGACGATCCCGTTTCGTGCGTAAAGGCCATGGGTCGCGCGTACGTCCGATACGGCCTTGAGCACCCCGAGGAATACAGGTTCCTTTTCATGTCGGTTACGCCGGAGTGGGCGGCGGTGCGCGTCAAGGAGAGCATCGAGGGACTCTCGGGGTTCGGCGCGTTGGTTACAGCCGTCCAGCGTTGCATCGACGACGGTGCGTTCGCATCCGACGACGCGTTCGTCACGGCATGTGGTTTGTGGACGGGCGTCCACGGTATTACATCGCTGTTGATCTCCAAACCGTTCTTCCCCTGGCCGGAACATGAGGCGTTCATCGAGGGTTGCCTTGATGCCTACTGTCGCGGCCTACAGGAAGGGAGTTCGTCCTAAGTGAGCCCGCTGTTCTCCGGCGACTCGCGTAAGAAGGTCGCCGTCCTGCTCACGATGTGCTTCGCGCTGTTCATGGCGATGCTGGACAACACCGTCGTGAATGTGGCGTTGCCCACGATCAGCCGCGAGCTGGGAGCCGGGGTCAGCGGGCTGCAATGGATCATCGACGGCTACGTCCTCGCGTTCGCGTCGCTTCTGTTGACCGGAGGAATCATCGGAGACCGCTTCGGACGCCGACGCATGTTCCTGTCGGGACTGTTCGTCTTCACGCTTGCCTCACTGCTGTGCGGTCTTTCGCAGTCGACGGGTCAGCTCATCGGCGCCCGTGCGCTGCAGGGCATCGGCGCGGCGCTGCTCATGCCCGGCACCCTTTCGATCCTGACCGTTACGTTCCCGCCGTCCGAGAGAGCGAAGGCGATCGGTATCTGGGCCGGTGTGTCCGGTCTTGCGCTGGCGCTCGGACCAACCGCCGGAGGCCTGCTCGTCGAGCACGTCGGTTGGGAGGCGATCTTCTTCCTCAACGTTCCGATAGGCATCCTGGCTTTCGTCGTTGCCACGCGTGTCGTCGAGGAGTCGAGAACCGATGAGGCTCGCAAGCTCGACCTCGTTGGCCTGGGCCTTGGTACGACGGGCCTCTTCTCGATCACCTACGGCTTGATCGAATCGAACCAAAGAGGTTGGGACGACGCAGTCATCCTCGGCACGTTGTGCCTGGGTGTTGTCCTCATCGCGGGACTTCTGTCCTGGGAGTACGTGACGCCGCATCCGATGATGCCGCTGCCTTTCTTCCGTATACCGGCCTTCTCGGCCGGCAACCTCGTCGCCTTCTCTTTGTCGCTGGGGATGTTCGGGACGTTCTTCTTCTTCAGCCTTTACATGCAACTCATCCGCGGCTATTCGGCACTCGGGGCCGGAGTAAGGTTCCTTCCACTGACGGGGATGATCTTCTTCGTCGCGCCACAAGCGGGACGCTTCGCACAACGGCACGGATCGCGCTGGCCGATGACGATCGGACCACTGCTCGCCGGTACGGGGTTGATCCTCCTCAGCCGCTCCGGCGTCGACACACCGTTCGGATTGATGGCGCCCGTCCTGTCGATGATGGGTATCGGCATGGGCCTGACGATGGCGCCGATGACGGCTGCAGTTATGAATGCCGTGGGTCCGCAACGCGCCGGTCTTGGATCGGCGATGACGAACACGTCCCGGGAGCTCGGCGGAGTCTTCGGCGTTGCGCTTCTCGGGAAGCCTTCTGACGACGCAACTGCGGGAGTCGCTGACGTCGTCCATCGCCGGATTCGGTCTGCCTGCAGCACAGCAGGTCACCATCCTTGAATCGGCCGGACATGGGCGGTTGGACCCGGCGACGCTTCGAGGGTTGAGTCCGGAGCTTGCGGCATCGGTGCAGGATGCATTCCGCACCGCCTTCCTCAGCGGATTCCGGCTGGCCCTGGTTGTCGGCGCAGGTTTTGCGATCGTTGCCGGCCTAGTTGCGAACCGCTTCATCCCCGGCGGAGCGCCGCAGGACCACGGTCCTCACGAAGTCACCCGCGCACCGGCGCGCGAAAGTGCATCGCGTTAGTCGGCCTTAGCCGACCTCACCTTGGCAGCGATCTTGTCGCGGTTCTCTCGAACGTCCGTTGTGGCTGGATGGTCGTCGCCCAGCATCGCTACGAGATCCTCGGTGGCCTTCTCTAGCAGAGGCAACGCTTCCTCGGCGCGGTCCGTCGCGTTGAGCAGCATGGCCAGGTTGTTGCGAACCGTGGCGGAATCCGGATGCTCCGGCCCTCGATCGGCTTCGATCATCTCTAACGCTTGCCTGAACAAAGGTTCTGCATCCGCCGGACGCCCGCTGAATCGGACGACGGCGGCGAGTCCGTTCAGAGTCATCGCGAACTCGTAGTCGTCACCGATTTCTTCCCAAGCAGCTAGGGCCCGGCGGTAGAGCTCCTCCGCTTCATCCCATTTCTCAAGCCCCTCGAGGATCGCCGCGAGTGCCGCGGAATCGGCGGCGATTCCTTCGGTATTGTCCGTGCGTTCCTCGCGCAGCTTGAGTCCCCGGCGAGCTATCGGCTCAGCGTCTGCATATTTCCCACGCGAGTGCGCCAAGCCGCCGAGGTTGTGTAGAAGCGTCGCGAAGAGGTCGGGCTCCTGATCTTGTGCTGCTTCCGCGATTGCGAAAGCCCGGCTGTAAGCTTCGTCGGCCTCGTCGAACCGGCCGGCGAACTTGCACGCAACACCAAGCTGGTTCCAAGCGACTGCAGCTTCGATGCTTTCAGGACCGGTCTCGCGAGTTGCGGCTTCAGCCGCGGCTCTGAGCAAAGGGACGGCATCGTCGTAACGACCTGCTTCGACGAGGCTCCAGGGGCCTTCTTCGCTCAGATTCGGTCCGAATCAGTGATATTGCGGACTCACGTGCTGCGTGTTTGACGGCTCTCGTTTCGGTTGGTAGCTATGCGCCTCGTCTGCCGGCTCTCGTTCTTGTTCACGTAGCCGGTCTTGGTCTGACGGCTCTCGTTCTTGTTCACGTAGCCGGTCTTGGTCTGACGGCTCTCATTCTTGTTCGTAGCAAGCTTGCGTGTCTGCCGGCTCTCGTTCTGGTTGACCGTGATCCGACGTGTCTGCCGGCTCTCGTTCTTGTTCGCGGAGAGCTTGCGCGTCTGCCGGAGCTCGTCCTTGGCCGCAGCCTTTACGCTCTTCTGGCTGTCTTTCCCCGGCTTTTTCGGCTTGATAGCCATCCCTGCCTCCCTTTGCCCGAGCGCGCTCACCGCGCTTCTCGATCAACTCTCGTCCGATAACACCCCTGGGTCAAGGTGCGAAGGTCTCAGTTCCCTAGTGATCTTCGTCACAGCTGTCACGTGGAGTACGTTTCCACCGTGATCAGGGGCCTTACGCTTGAGCGGCTGGCTAGAGGAACGGATTCGGTCCGCCTCGGCGAGGGCCTTGATCGAGCGCTCGACCCCAGCCGGGAGCGCCCGAAGCTCAGGACGGACACCGAGATCGGCGCCGCCACGACCCGCTGGGGTGAGCGCTACGCTATCGCTCACAACCCCAGGTCGGGCGCGTATCTGCGCCTGACCGGCGACGAGGGCGAGTTGGCGCTCCGCCTGGACGGCGGCCGCACCTTGGGGGAGATCCTCGCAGAGGACCTGGGCGGCAACGAGGGCGTAGCGCCCGAGCACGTCGCCGACCTCATCGCCGTCCTGAGAGACGGCGGGCTGCTCGATCAGCCGGCCCTCGACACCTACGGAAACCTTCGCGAGAAGCTGCTGCCTTCTTACGCGCGAGGCTTCCGCCGAGCTTGGCGTTGGCTGCGCAAGCAGACGATCTCCATCCCACACGCCGACGCCTTCGTCGCCGCTGTGTACCGACGAGGCGGCCGGCTCCTTTTCTCGTGGCAGGCCAACGTTCTGGCGGTCGCCGCGATGCTTCTCGGTCTCGTTGCGTTCGCGGCGCTCGGAAGCCGCAGCGGCGGCTTCCTGTTCGTCGGAAACGTTTCAACAGGAACGGCAGTGTCGCTTTTCGGTTTCATGCTTCTGGCGCTCTTCGTCCACGAGATGGGACACGCACTGGCCGTCCGCCGAGCGGGTCGTCGTGTCGTAACCGCCGGATTCCAGCTCTACCTCGGCCATCCGGCTTTCTTCATCGATTCGACCGACATGTTGTTCGCGCCACGACGAGCACGCGCGATCAACGCGCTGGCCGGGCCCTACTCCGAGGCCGTCGTCGCCGGGCTGGCTTCGATCGCTGCGTGGGTCTGGTGGGGGAGTGCGGCCGGTCCGCTGCTGTTTAGGCTGGCCGGCGTTACTTACCTCAGCGTATTGATAAACATCATTCCATTCATCGAGCTGGACGGTTATTGGCTGCTTACCGACCTGTTGGACACACCGCGGTTGCGCTCGCGTTCGCTCGCCGTCCTGCGCTACGAACTTCCCGATCGCCTGCGTGGGCGTCGTGGAAAGTTCTCGCGTGCCGAGCGAGGAATGGTGGCGTTCGGCATCGGCGGTGTTCTGTTCACGGCTGCAGCTCTGTACACCGCTTGGTCACTTTGGGGGCCGATCGCGAAGCGTTTGGTCACCGGTCTTTGGGACGCGGGTCTCAGCGGACGCGTCGGCCTCGTGCTGCTGGCTGCGCTCATATTCGGTCCGCTGCTTCATGTCGCCGGCGATGCCATCCGTGGCGGGGTTCGGAGATTGCGTGCTGTCATCGCAGACCTTCGATTCCGTGCACAGGGCGCGTGGCGGGTCGAGGCAGCCGAGGCGGTCGCAAGGCTCCCGATGGTCGATGAGCTGGACGAAGAACAATTGTCCGATCTTGCGGGACGAGTCATGCGCCGGCGTTTTCCGTCCGGATCAGTTGTTGTCCGACAGGGAGAGTCCCCGGACGCCTTTTTCGTCGTTCGCAGAGGACGCTTCGCGATAGTTGAGCGCGACGAAGAGGGAAAGGAACGTCTTCTGCGGCGTGCGGACGAAGGGGAATCCTTTGGTGAGCTCGCTCTTCTGGAGGGCCGCCCGAGGACGGCTACTGTTCGCGCGGAGACAGACGCAGAAGTATTCGTAGTTGATGCGGCAACCTTCCAACGCATCCTCGCACCGGCGATGTCGACGCCCGATCTTTCACCCGCGGTTGGGCCGATGCTCGAGGTCTGGTCGTTGCCTCCTTTCAGGAACTTCGGACAACGAGACGCCTCTCTGATCGCCGAACACGGTGATTGGATCAACTTCGGTCCCGGCGAGGAGATCGTTACTCAAGGCGACGCCGGTGACGGCTTCTACGTGATCGCTTCCGGGCAAGCTGAGGTCGTTGCGGACGGCGTCCGGTCGGCAGTTCTGCATGCCGGCGACCACTTCGGGGAGATAGCACTCCTGCAGGAGATTCCTCGTACGGCAACCGTCCGAACACTGACGCCGGCTCGGGTGCTGCGCGTGGATGCTGAAGCGTTTCGTACTCTCGTAGCGGCGGCGTTCGGACGTAGCGAAGTCGAGGTTGCCGCCGACGCATACCGTACGAGCGGGGCGCATTGACATGAACTGTTGGCACTGTCGGCTCGCCGCCATCGGCGCATGCCGTTTCTGCGGACGTGGGCTGTGCGAGGATCACGTACGGACTCAGCCCTTCATCCTTACTTTGGACCGCTCACGTGACGGGGTTAGCCGAGTGCTCGTCGTCGAGGACGCCCTCTATTGTGGTGTCTGCCACCCGCGGCCCGATCCCGTTGAGCTTCCCGAGCTCGATTCGAACTGACGACTAAATTCGGTGCCTACCTGCAACGTCGCGGCCGCGGACTCGGCGCTGCGGCGTTCAAAACGTCTTCGTGCGCACGGCGCGCCTGCCACGTAACGCGTTCGTATCGCCCTTTCGACTACGATCACTTGCTGCCGATCAAGCACCGACAGCTTTCAAACCACGGGGGTGTCGGATGTCGAGTCGAAGCCTGAAGATCACTGTTTTCATCGCGTTGCTCACCGTTCTCGGATCGTCTTGTATGGAAGCAGATGACTCGGGCGACGGCGCCGTGTCTCTGTCGATCGGTGACACACCTGACAGGGTCGAGGGCAACGTCGTTTCCCTTCCCATCAACGTCGAGGGGATAGACATCAAGGCGCCGGACGGGGACGACACCGGCGAATCCGGACACTTCCACGTATTTATCGACAAAGAGCCCGTCGAGGTTGGAGAGGTCATCCCGAGGGAAGCCGGTGTTGTGCACTCTGCCGACAACCCAATCAAGCTCTATGGCCTGTCACCCGGCGAGCACGAGTTTACGGTCGTCCTTGGTGACGGGACTCACACGCGGATCGAAGAGGGCATCGAAGACTCGGTGACCGCCGATGTCGAAGGCCCGTCTGTGGACGGAACGGCGCCGGCGACGATCGAATCCGGAGAGGACCTGACGGTCGAGCTCGAAGGCGAAGGTGTCGAGATCCAGGCCGCCGACGGCGACACGTCCGGAGACTCCGGGCACTTCCATGTTCTCGTCGATCCTGAAGAAGCGCCGGAAGCCGGCGAACTGATCCCGGCTGCCGAAGAGGGCAAGATCTATCACACGGCCGAGTCGGAAGTGACGGTCGAGGGTCTCGAGGACGGCGAGCACGTCATCTGGGTTGTGCTCGGGGACGGAACTCACACAGCCTTCGAGCCCGCCGTGATGGACCGGATGACGGTGGCCGTCGGATAGCGCTTACGGATTCAGCAGCAGGCGGGAGAACTTCAGGCCGAGCCACGGCTTGCGTCCGGAAGCGACGAGCTTCCCGCGCAGGATAGGCCCCCATTGCGATACACGGCCGTAGCCCACGAGCAGGAACGCTTCTGGGTCGGCGGAGATCTTGCAATCGACGCGCTTTCCGTTCGCAAGAGATGCCGCCAGCTCTCCGTTGTCGAAGGCCAAGTTGATAGGAACGGCGCCGCGCAACTTCAACTGGAACGTTCCCGTGAAGCCTTGCGCGGCCTGCTTGTCGACGAAAGTCGGAAGTATCGACAGCAGCCCGTAGGAGATCTGGATCGCGGCGTCGCGATCGATCTTGTAACCGCGCCGCATGACCCGCGCGAGATCAAGCGCATGTACCGCAAGCTCGCCGAGGTAGATGCAGCCTGCTTCTTCCCAAGTGATCGGCAAGTCGAACCAGGTGAACGATTCGTTGCCGCTGCGCTGCTTGGCGTGCTCGGCGAAGACGGCGTGGTCCATCTCGAACAGATCTGCTTGCTTCTGAAGATCTGACTCGTCGATCTCGGCTATCTCGTTGGCGTTGTAGTCCGCGACTCCGCCGTCGGCCGGGAACGGATCACCACCACCCTTCCCGAACCTCTCGAACCGCCGAGCTTCGGTGACCAGGTGGGCTCCGAGATCGCTGGCCGTCCAATCGAGTCCGGGAACCTTCGCGGAACCGTCCGGGATCTGCCGAAGGCGGGTTGCGACGGCCGTTGCCGCGTGATCGAGATGCGTCCGGACGAGATCCCAGTCGATCGGTGCGATGCTCACGGCCACAAGCTAGCAGCCGGGGTAGTGAGCGCGACGCGGATAGCCTCGATGTATGGAACGCAAGCGGGTGGTGATCATCGGAGCGGGCTTTGCAGGTCTCCGCGCCGCCCGCGCGTTCCGCAAGCAGGACGTCGACGTGACCGTCGTCGACAAGCACAACTACCAGACGTTCCAGCCCCTCCTTTACCAGGTCGCTACGGCCGGACTCAATGCGGCCGACGTTGCGTTTCCCATCCGCGGGATGCTCAGGCGTTACCCGAACCTCGCCTTTCGCTGCTCAAAGGTCGTCGGCGTCGACCACGAGGCGAGGAAGGTGTTGCTCGCCGACGGTGAACTGCCCTTCGACTATCTGGTTTTGGCTGCCGGTGCGCGAGCGTCTTACTTCGGGATCCCGGGAGCCGCCGAGAACTCGTTCGCGCTCTATGCACTGTCGGACGCAACGAAATTGCGCAATCACCTGCTGCGATGCTTTGAAGCCGCCGATGCCAAGGGTTCGGAAGATCCGAGCTTGCTCACGTTTGTGGTTGTGGGTGCAGGTCCAACCGGCGTTGAGATTGCCGGCGCACTCACCGAAGTCTTCGAAGGTGTTCTCGCGAAGGACTATCCGAACCTCGATCGGTCGCGAGCCCGCGTCGTCCTCATCGAGATGCAGGACGTTGTTCTCCCGCCCTTCACGCCCAAATCACAGAAGCATGCGCTCGAGGCTCTGCGTGATCGCGGCGTCGAAGTGCGCTTCGGTGAGAAGGTCGCCTCCGTCGGTGCCAGCGAGATCGCACTCGTCTCGGGCGAACGGATCTTGACCAACACCGTGATCTGGGCGGCCGGAGTTCGCACCGCCGGGCTGGCCGACATGATCGGCGGCGAACAAACACGCGGTGGACGCATCGTCGTGCGTCACGACCTGAGCCTTCCGGATAAAGAGAACGTCTTCGTCGTCGGAGACGACGCCGCCGCTTTGTCGCCGAAAGGTGATGTCTACCCACAGGTCGCGCAGGTGGCGATCCAGTCCGGTGAGCACGCGGGGCGTCAAATACTGAAGAGGATCCGCGGCGAGGAATCGCAGCCTTTCGTTTACAAGAACAAGGGGATCATGGCGACCATCGGGCGGCGGTCTGCCGTTACCGAGTTGCCGTCCGGGATCCGCATCTCAGGGACGCTCGGGTGGCTTTCCTGGCTGCTCTTGCACCTTCTGTATCTCGTTGGTTTCCGCAACCGCTTGTCCGTGCTCCTCAATTGGGCATGGAGCTACGTTGCGCGTGAGCGAGGACCGCGATTGATTCTCGAAGCGGAGCTCGACGCGTTAAGTGGACCGGACGAAGTTTCGGATTGAATCGGCGAGCTCGTCGGGTCTGTCTTCCGGGATGAGCGTCCGAGAGCCGTTGATGATTTCCAACCGCGCGTTCGGAAGCTCGCTCGCCAACCTTTCGGCCAGTCGGCGCGGGAAGAACCTGTCGTTCTCAGCCCAGGCGACGAGGGTTGGGGTTTGAAGTGTGGGGAAGTGCTCGGCGGCAGCGAGCGTGTAGCTCTTGTTGAAGCCCTTGATCACCTTCACCGTGTCGCGCCGCACGCCGCGCGAGGTGTTGAGCGGCCCGATGTAGGTCGCCATGATGTCCTTCGGGATCGGGTCGTTCGTGATCCAGCCGAAGGCGATCGGTAGCTGCGTAACGCCGGGGATCTTCATCGACTTCGCCAGCACATACGTAGCTCCGGGGATAGCCGCGACAACCTTGAGGTAGCCGAACGATCTCGGCGGGAACACGTCATAGGCGTCGCAAGAAGCCAGGACCATCCGTGCGACGCGATCCGGATAAGTCGTGGCTGCGATCTGAGTGATCGCGCCACCGGAGTCGTTCCCGACGACGGTGGCGCGATCGATGCCGAGCGCATCGAGGATGTCGATGACGATCCTCGCCTGCCCGGGCGGGGTGAGATCGGCGTCGGGATTCATCGGCTTAGCGTGAGAGCCGATGCGGCATCGTCGGGGCGATGCATCGAAAGTCGCTCTCGAGCTTGGAGACGACGTGCCGCCAGTGCTTGGAATTGGTCGCGAAGGGATGCAAGAACACGATCGGTTCTCCTGAACCGGTGTCCTGCACGTCGACGACTCCCGCTGACGTCTTGATCTCAGTCACTGGTTATCACCGCCTGTGTCTGGGTGACCTGGGCCACGAGCTTGCCGTCGTCTTTCGTCAGATTCGTTTGCACGACGATCGTCCGGCGTCCGGTGTGCAGTGCAGTGGTCGTCGAATGAACCTCACCCGACGTCACCGGACGGAAGAAGTTCGTCTTCGACTCGATGGTCGTCGTTATCGCGCCTTCGGGCAGATGCTGAGATGCACACACCGCGCCAACGGTGTCTGCGAAGGCCATCAACGCACCGCCGTGCAGGACGTCCATCGTCGTGCACAGGTCCGCGCGCCACGGCATACGCGCACGAACTTGGTCCTTGCCGACGTAGTCGATCTCGATCCCGAGAGTCTTCGCCAGCGGTATCAGGTCGGTTATCTCGGCCATGAGTGTCATCAGCCTGCGTAGATGTTGATGACCTTGTCGAAGGAGGCCGGCGGCGCCTGATCGAACGTGAGCTTGCCGCTCGACACGGCTTCGTCCAAGGAGATGCGTCCGGTTGCAACGAGGGCGTAGGTCGCGGCGTCGCCGGAGACCTTCAGGTTGGGGCCGTCGCCAACGGGCACCGATGTCGAATGTTCTCCGAGATCGAGAACCACCGTGCCCAGCAGAACGCCCTTCTCTTGGGACCGAACCGGCAGTTCGAACGCTGAGACGTTCACGACCGCTCCGATACCGGGTCCTGCGTCGACGTCGTCACCGAGCGCGAGCCGGATGTCCTGACGGTGCACCCAGATGTCTTCGAGCATGCGCTCGAGCGCCTCGCCGACCGTGCCCCATGGCGGGTAGTCGGCTTCCCACACTTCCTTCGGGAGAGCGGCGATCCCGGCTTCGTAGGCCGGGCCCTGTTCGTCCCATTCGGTGAAGAGCTCGTCGATGGACTTGCCGGAGCGCTCGTCGACCTGGCGCTGGTTGTACTCGACGGTTCCGACACCTTCGACGTTTTGGGCGGCGAGGTCCGCGGCGTTGCCGACCAGATGCGAGACGACGTCTCGAACCGTCCAGCCCTCACAAAGGGACCCCTTGTCCCAAGCGGCCTCGGGCAGGCCCTTCAGGTAGGAGACGAGCGTGTCGCGCTCGGCCTCGAGGTCGGCTACGAGCTGTTTCTGATCAACATTCGCCATCTTGACCCTCCCGGCTCGTTAACATACCGTAGGAAGGTATGTAACATACCTACGGTACGTATGTCAAGACGACAAGCTGAGAGATCCGAGACGACACGGCGGCAGTTGCTGGCCGTCGCCCGGGAGCTGTTCGCGGCTCAGGGCTACTCGGCTACGCCCATCGACGACGTCGTGGAGCGCGCCGGCGTTACCAAAGGCGCGCTGTACCACCATTTCCGGACGAAGCGCGACATGTTCCGCGCGGTCTTCGAGGAGATAGAGCGAGAGCTTGTCGAAGCCGTTGTCATCGCAGCGGACGGAGCGCCGGATCCCTTGGAGGGCATGCGCCTCGGTGTTGATGCATTCCTTCGGGCGGCGGTCAACCCGGCAGTTCGGCAGATCATCTTCGTTGACGGTCCTTCCGTGTTGGGGGCCGAGACGTGGCGCGAGATCGACGAGCAGTACGGGTTCGCGTTGGTCAAGGCAAGTCTGGAGGCAGCGATGCAGCTCGGTCTGCTTCGGACGCGTCCGGTCGATCCGGTGGTGCATCTTTTCCTAGCCGCATTGAGCGAAGCCGCGCATCAGATCGCGCGGGCCGATGATCAGGAAGCAGCGATCATCGAGATGAACTCGGCCCTTTGGGTTCTCATCGAGAGCCTCCGCCGTCCTGGATAGCTGCCTCACTCACCGGGTAGAAGTTAGACACCCCAGCTGAGGAGGAGCAGGCATGGTCGACGGCAACGTGTACAGCATCAGTGAAGTGGTGGGAGTGTCAACGGAGTCGGTCGAGCAAGCGGTTCGCAACGCATTGAAGCGAGCTAACGAAACGCTTCGAAACCTCGATTGGTTCGAAGTAACAGAGATACGCGGGTCGATCGGCGGCGCCGAGGTGCGCGAGTTTCAAGTCACCGTGAAGATCGGTTTCAAGCTCGAAGGGTAGGGCTATTCGCTGCCGTAACCGGGGCCGGTCCGCTGATCGAGATTGGGTTGCTGTTGGATGTCGTTCGTCCGTTGGTTAAGGTCGGCGACGACCTCGTCGGCTTGATCGGCGGGGGCGAGGATCCCGCCTGCGGGCGCCTGGGTCACCGACGCCGGCTGCGGCGTCGGCGCGGTCGCCGGGTCGCCTCCGCACCCTGCGAATACGAGCATGGCGAAGACGATTACCGCGCAGCCGAAAAAGCGCTTCATGAGTAGTTCTTCGGCTCGAATCGGCTGCAGGTATAGCCGCTTGGTCAGCGGAGTCCATACAAAGGTTTGAGCTTGGCTTCGAGGTGACGCAGGAGCGGCTCGGAAGACAGCGGTTTCCCAGTCACTTTTTCGCATAGCTCGGACGGCGTGTACCGGCTCCCGTGATCGTGCAGATTTTCGTTGAGCCACTCCTTGAGGACACCAAACTCGCCTCGCTCGAATGAGATGTAGATATCCGGCTTGTCCTCGAGCACCTTCTCGAAGATCTGCGCGGCATACAGGTTCCCCAGTGTGTAGGTGGGGAAGTAACCGAAAGATCCACCGGACCAGTGAACGTCCTGCAGGCATCCGCGCGCGTCGTCCGGCACGTCAATGCCCAGATACTCCTTGTATCGGCGATTCCACTCGTGCGGGACGTCGTCGGCTCCAAGCTCGCCCTTCATGAGCGAACGCTCGAGCTCGAAGCGAACCATGATGTGCAGGTTGTAGGTGGCTTCATCGGCTTCAACCCGAATGAAATCGGGCTCGGCGATGTTCAGTCCTTCGTAGATCTCGTCGGCAGTGAGCTTGCCAGCGTCTCCGCCAACATCCGCTGCAACGATCGGCTGACACCAGCGCCAGAAGTGGATCGACCTGCCGACGAAGTTTTCCCACATACGGCTCTGGCTCTCGTGTATTCCGAGCGAGACGGCGCGCCCCATCGGTGTGCCGGTGTGTTCGGTGGGAAGGCCCTGCTCGTAGAGGCCATGTCCGGCTTCGTGCATCGTCGCCATCAGCGCTTCGAAGAACATGTCCTTGGCGAATCTCGTCGTGATCCGTACGTCGCCGGGACTAGTGCCGGAACAGAACGGATGGACGGTCGTGTCGATGCGTCCCCGCTGGAAGTCGAACCCCATCGCGTCGGCGATACGGTGAACGAAGGACTTCTGTGCGTCTATCGCGACGTTCACGCTGCGGATCGCCGTCGAAGGCTTGCGCGAGCCGGATTGCAGGTCTGAAATCAGTGCTTGAAGCTTGTCTCGCAGCGGTGAGAAAACGGCCTCGATGTTGCGGGCCCGCATACCGACCTCGTAGCCCTCGGCCAGTGCGTCCCAAGCTTCGTCCTCCGGGCCCCAGCCGTAACACTCGGCGGCGCGGCGAGACAGGTCGATGTTCTTGGTCAGCCAGGGCGCGAAGAGCGAGAAGTCGGACTTCGCGCGCGCCTGCTCCCACTCGTGCTCCGCAACGCTTCTCGTCCGCGCCATCTCTTCGACGAGATCGGCGGGGAGTTTCGTCGAGCGGTCGTATGAGCGCCGGAGCTCGCGCAGGTTGGCCGCAGCGTCGGAGTGTGGATCCGCGACGAGGTCCTTGTCGGCTTCACATTCCGAGATGAGCTCGCCGACCCGGGGGGCCGTCGCCTTCTCGTGGATCATGCGAGCGAGCTGAGCCATCTGCTTGCTGCGGTGTTCCACGCCGCCCGGCGGCATCTTCGTCCGTTGATCCCAGCCCAGGATGGCCGCCGTCGAGCGGAGCAAGGCCGTGTCCTTGACGGTGGCAATCAGTTCTTCGTACGCCCCTGCCATCCCTTCCCCCTTGTTGCTCCGCGCTTGAGCGATGAATGATAGCGAACGCGGGTTAACTCCCCTTGAGTGGCAAAGTTCGATAACGAAGATGGACGAACCCGCTTTCGAAACTGCGTTGGTCCATCAACTCGAGATTCAGGAACACGTCGTCGGGCAGCGAACGCTTGCCGCCGCCCACGATCACCGGAGCGAGGAAGAGAAGGCACTCATCGACCAATCCGGCCAGCAGGGCCTGGGTAGCGAGGTTCGGACCGCTCACTGATAGGTCGCGTTCCGCGGACTCTTTCATCTGTTTCACGGCGTCGGCGTCGAACTCTCGCTCGATGCGAGTTTTGGCGCCGGACACGCTCTCCAGTGTTTTCGAGAAGACGATCTTGTCAGTGGCACGCCATATCTCAGCGAAATCCTGCACGGCCCGCGGTTCTTCCGCGAGATCCATCGTTTCCCACGCGACCATCACGTCGTACATGCGGCGTCCGTAGAGATGAGTCCCAACGTGGCGCGCGAAGTCGTTGATGAATGAGTGCACTTCGTCATCGGGCGCGCACCAGTCGAAGTTGCCGTCCTTGTCCTCGATGTAGCCGTCAAGCGACGAGATCGCCAAGTAGATCAGCTTGGCCATGGGGACCTAGTGCTGAACGGCACGGAGGATCTCCTCCTGCAGCCATCCGAGCCAGTGAAGGACGCCGAGGGCTGCCGCGTCGGGGTCGTCCGGGTTGATCTCGGTTCCCATCCGCTCCTCGTCGACATCGAGCCGGGTTCCGATAGCGAGCCGAAGGTCCGTTAGACAACCCAGCCAGGCATCGACATCGTCGCCGCTCAGTCGCACGTCGGTGGTCTGGTTGCCCAGCGCCGTCGAAACCGTGTCGAGCGCATCGAGCTTGTGCTTCTCAAGGTCGTCGCCGATCAGGGACCGATAGTCGGCTTCGTCCTCGAGCTTTTCGTAGGCGTCTGGATACAGGCGCGTAAGGACGGGGTCGTCTGCGGTGTCGAGGTCGGTTGCCAGAAGTGCACGCATCTCGGCCGTCAACTGCCGGAGCATGTGTGTCTCCGCTTGATCCAGTTCGAGATCTGCTGCGCCTGCGCCGGCCGCTTTGAGTGTTGGCATCAGTCCGACTTGGTCATCGTCGCCCACAGCCCGTAAGCGTGGAGCCGGAAGCAGTCGGACTCGGCCTTCTCCCGTTGCCCGGACGAGACGATCGCCTTTCCTTCGTTGTGCACCTGGAGCATGAGGGTGTGCGCCTTCGCCTTCGGATATCCGAAGAGTTTCTGAAGCACCCACGTCACGTAACTCATGAGGTTGACCGGGTCGTTGTGCACGATGACCAGCCAGGGACGGTCCCGCTGCTCCGCCTCGTCCGAGTCGGGTACCTCGACGCGCTCCGGCGCGATGGTCGGGTTGCTCACATTTCGATGCTAGCGGCAGTCCAGTCCGCCCTAGTTGCGAGCAGCTTCAGGGCGTAGATTGCAGGAATCGGACACGGGAGGATGGCTATGGCGAAGGTCGAGCAGCGTATCCCAGGGTTCACCAGCACCGTCCTCGGCCCGGACGATTCGGGCTACGAGGAAGCGCGTCACGTACACAACGGACTTATCGACAAAAGGCCCGCTCTCATCGCTCGCTGCCGGACTACGGCCGACGTCGCGGCGGCAGTGAACTTCGGACGCGATCAGGGACTCGAGATCTCGGTGCGTGGCGGTGGACACAACGTTGCCGGCCGAGCCGTAACCGATGGCGGTCTGATGATCGACCTAGCGGAGATGAAGGATGTCTTTGTCGACCCCGGCGCAAAGACCATCACCGCGCAGGGTGGAGTGACGTGGGCCGAGCTCAACGACGCAGCACACAAGCATGGCCTCGCGACCACAGGCGGAGTCATCTCGACCACTGGTATCGCCGGCCTCACGCTGGGCGGCGGTATCGGATGGACGCAAGCCAAGTTCGGAATGGCCGTTGACAATCTTCAATCAGCGGAGGTGGTGCTCGCGTCGGGTGAGGTTGTCACGGCAAACGAGGACAAAGACCCCGATCTGTTCTGGGCGATCCGCGGAGGCGGCGGCAACTTCGGCGTTGTTACATCCTTTACGTACGGCGCGTACTCGCTCGACACGATCCTCGGCGGAATCATGGCGCACCCACTGCCTGCGGCAGCCGACGCCTTCAAGGCATACCGCGAATTCACGAAGACCGCATCGGACGAAGTAACGGCGTTTATCGCAATGGTCCATGCCCCGGACGGTTCGGGGATGAAGATTGTTGCCATTCCTGTTTGTCACCTCGGCGATCCGGAGGTAGCGGAGGCTGATATCAAGCCTCTCCGCGACCTCGGTCCGGTTCTGGACATGGTGGACCGCATCCCTTACCCCGTGATGAACACTCTCGTTGACGCGGGATACCCGAAAGGTGTTCTCGGCTATTGGAAGTCGGCCTTCGTCAATGATCTCTCGGACGAAGCAGTAGCAACCATGCAAAAAGCTTTTGAGAACTCACCGACCGCGATGTGTGGGATGTTCGTCGAGCACTTCCACGGGGCTGCCACGCGCGTTGACCCCACCGCAACGGCGTTCCCGCATCGTGAGGCTGGCTACAACCTGGTCATCATTTCGCAGTGGGAGGACCCGGCTCAGACGGACGCTGGCATCGCGTGGGCTCGCGAGACCTTCGATGCACTACGCCCATTCATGGCGGAGAAGGTCTACGTGAACTACATGGATGCCGATGAAGCCGAGCGAGTTCGTATCGCTTACGGTCCGAACTACGATCGCTTGGTCGAGCTCAAACGGCGGTACGACCCACAGAACCTGTTCCGCCTCAACCAGAACATCGCGCCGTAGGTAGACCGTTCGGCTTAGAACTTCCGATCCTCCCACCACGGGAAGAAGTCGGGAAGATCGGATGGAACCTTCATCGGGTACTTCGCGTCGCGCTTCTCCAGGAACGACAGCACACCCTCCGCGGCGTCGGCTCCCTGGCCGAGCGTGTAGATCGCTTTTGAGTCGACCTTGTGCGCTTCCATCGGATGGTCGGCTCCGAGCATCTTCCACAGCAGGTGACGCGAGAGCGCAACGGAAACGGCCGAAGTGTTGTCGGCTATCTCGCGCGCGATCTCGTAGGCCTTCGGGAGAAGCTCGTCGGGTGCGCACAGATGCTGGATCAACCCGGCCTCGTGAGCTTCCGTGGCCTGGAACACGCGGCCGGTGTAGACCCACTCCGTCGCGCGGCCGATGCCGACGATGCGCGGAAGGAACCAGCTCGAGCATGCTTCGGGAACCAACCCTCGACGTGCGAAGACGAATCCGATCTTCGCGTCCGGAACGGCCAGACGTACATCCATCGGAAGGGTCATCGTGATCCCGACACCCACGGCCGGCCCATTGATCGCTGCGATCATCGGCTTGGACATGTCGAAGATGCGCAGCGTCACGCGTCCGCCACCGTCCCGATGATCGTTGATGTCCTGAGCGCCCCCGCGAACGCGGTTGTCGAAGGTGCCGGCTCCCGCCTGGAGGTCGGCCCCCGCGCAGAAGCCACGACCGGCTCCCGTGACGATGACGGCGCGCACGTCGTCGTCGTTGTCGGCGTCGTCCAGAGCCTTGATTAGGTCGACCATCATCTGGGTCGTGAACGCGTTGAGGCGGTCGGGCCGGTTTAGGGTGATCGTGCAGATCTTGTCCGCAACGGCATAGGTGATCGTCTCGTAACTCATCTCGCTCCTTCCAGTTCCGGCTTCTTGGGCGGCTGATGGAATCTATATGGCCTCAAGTCGCCCCAGAACACTTTCATGTCCAGCGGTCGCCCCAGCCCTTGTCCGGCTGGTCGGCTGCGAAAGGCCACTGCTCGCCGAACTTGTTTCGATAAGCGACCTTCTTGACCGGTTTCCGCGAAAGGGGGCCGGGCTTGTCCGTCGGGTAACCGATCGGAACGCATGCATAGATCTCGTTGGAGTCGGGGATGTCGAGCAGCTCGTGCAGTCCTGTTCCGCCGACCATCGGCAGATTGAAGATCGATCCGCCGAGACCGAAAGCTCTCGCGGCAAGAAGGATGTTCTGGATGGCGGGAAAGTGACTGCCGCCGGGACTCGAGTGCTTACCCTTCAGTCCGCACACCACGATGATCACGGGCACCGTCGCGAGAGTTTGCGCGAGGTCCTTCACGCTCTGGATCGACAGGCGTTGAGTACGCGGAAGCGCGTCGATCGACTCTTGGGTCTGGTACTCCGCGAACGCGAACTCCCAGGCGCGCTCGGACCATTCCTGCATCTTCTGTTTCGGTTCCTCGTCCGTAACGATGACGAAGCGCCAGTCCTGGGAGTTGTGTCCGGTGGGTGCGCGGATACCGGCGTCGATCAGCTGAAAGATCACATCTTCGGGCACCGGATCCGGCCTGAAGCGCCGTAATGCGCGCGACGTGTACATCGCCTCGAACAGACCGAAGTCGCTCATAGCCAGCGCTGAGGTTAGCCGACAGCTCTCGCGTCTAGCTTTCGACGGCGAGTACTCGCCATTCGCCCGGCACGCCTTTCAGCTCGCGCGGCCCCCGGTCGGCGAACTCGATCTCCGATCCGACGACCAGCGGCGGGACGACACTCGAGACGATGATCTCGTCCGGACCTGCCTCACCCATCACCCGCGCCGCGATGTGCACAGCTATGCCACCAACATCGTCACCGCGGACTTCAACTTCTCCGGTGTGGATACCGGCGCGGATCCGTAGACCTACGGCGGCCATCTCCGCACGAAGGGAAATCGCGCACCTGATCGCCGGACCCGGCCCACCAAAGGTTGCCAACAAACCATCGCCCGTTTGCTTCACGAGACGGCCGCTGTTGCGCTCGATCACCCGAAGGCTGGTCTGGTCATGCGAATCGAGTAGTTCGCGCCACTTGCGATCGCCAAGTTGTGTGGCCTGCTGTGTCGAATCGACGATGTCGGTGAAAAGCACGGTAGCGAGCACGCGGTCGACCGGTGCACCACGCGTGCCGGTTAGGAACTCTTCCGCGGCGTCGAGGATTCCCTCCGACTCAACCCAGATCAGATGGTCGGCACCGTCCAGTTCGACGAGCTGCGATTGAGGCAAATGAGATGCCATGAACCTGGCTTCCTCGATGTTGACGAACAGTGACTCCTTCTTGTGGATCACCGCCGTTGGTGCCGCAACTTTAGAGAGATGCTTTCCGACGTCGAGCTCGAACATGCGGTTGGAGAATGCCAGCGCAGTCGCCGGCCCAGCTGCGCGTTGTCCCGCTCGGTCCCACCAATCGCGGAAGCGATCGTCCTTGCTGGTGCTCGGGGCAATGAGTGCAAGCAGGTCCAGGTTCTCTGAGGGTCCTTCCTCGACTAGTCGTTCGTAGCTTTGCGAGGCATCGAGGTCGTAACCCCACGGGTGCTCTTCGCTTCGCGAGAACCTCGCGAAGCCGTTGGCCAGAACTAGTGACGACACGCGTTGAGGGTCCGTCGCGGCGAGCACGATCGCGGGGACGGAAGCGTCGAAACCGGTAAAGATCGAAGGCTTGTTCATCTCGGCCGCATCGATAACGGCGGATACGTCCTTTGCCCATTCGTATTCGTCGGGAACTTCGTTCACTCCGACCGCGTCCGACTGGCCGATGCCTCGTCGATCGAGAACAACGACGCGTGCGAATGAGGCGAGACGGCGGACGAAGCGAGACATCGTCGAGTGCTCGTCGTACATGTCCATGGGGACAAGGGTCCCCGGCATGAAAACGAGGTCTATAGGACCGTCGCTCAGGACCTGATACGCGATGTGCGCGGGGCCATTGCGCGCGTATTTGGTTGCGGTCACCTGGGCCGCGCCGCTTCTACTTCTTCGAGGGCTGGAAGTACGGGTTGGTCCCTGAAGCGTGATCGGTGCTGTCGACCACGCGCTGAACCTCGGGGACGAGTTCTTTGAGGGACACCTCGATGCCCTGCGTCAGCGTCACTGAGGCCATGCCACAACCCTGGCAACCTCCCGACAGCTGGACGAAAACGGTCCCGTCGTCGTCAACGGCGATGAGATCAGCCCGGCCCCCATGGGAGGCGATGGCCGGATTGACGACCTTGCTCAGAACGGTTGCGACCCTGTCCTCAACAGATCCCGTGAGCTCCCCGGGGTCGAAGGCAACGCCCGTTCCGACCGCCGGAGACGGTGACGGGGTATTGGGATTGTCGACGACCCACCCAGGGTTTAGCAGGTTCTTGGAAAGGTCGAGTGTTGCCCCACCCAGCTTGTCTGCCGATGATGCCGGGATGACGAGCTTGAGACCGTCCTCCTGCTGGACCACGTCGCCATCGCGTATGGCGCCCTCGTCGTCGAAATACAGGTCGTACCCGTATTCGAAGCCGTTCGGCTCTGTGACCTCGAGAAATAGGACGAGCTTGTCGCCGTCCGGCTCCTCGGCCCGGACGGCCAGCGCTCGGTTTCGCGCACGATCGGTGACCGCGACTAGTTTGTCGCCCGTTGGTGTACCCATGACCTCGACCATCATATAGAGGTATGTCTCAAACCCCTGATCGGCAGGCTTCTCCCATGTCGCGGGCCCGCACGGGTGCGCCCCGAGTGCTCCTGGTGCTTCCGTCGTCGACCTACCGGGCGTCGGATTTCCTCGATGCCGCGAAATCGATCGGAGCCGAAGTCGTGATCGCGTCGGAGGAACAGCAGGCCTTGGCCGGGACCATGGGCGACCGCTTCCTCCGAGTCGACCTGTGCAATCCGGAGAGTGAAGCCAGCCGTCTGGCATCCGATGGTCTGGCCGTCGATGCCGTTGTTGGAGTCGACGAGCAAGGCGTCACGCTTGCGGCTCATCTGGCCGCCCGGCTTGG
Source organism: uncultured Actinomycetes bacterium (assembly GCA_963766295.1). Lineage (GTDB taxonomy): Bacteria > Actinomycetota > JAICYB01 > JAICYB01 > JAICYB01 > JBBDRJ01. Next base: position 572,431 of record CAVXYW010000002.1, read on the forward strand.
GCTTGCGCACAACCCTCCGAAAGCCGTTGTCACGTCACGAGACAAACTTCTCACTCGGATCGTTCTGTCCGACGCCGGACTCGATCAGCCGGCACATCGGGCGGTGACGGTGGACGGAGACGTGAAGTTCGCAGCCAGCGCGGTGGGTTATCCGTGCGTCGTCAAAGGCCATCGGGTTGTCGGGAGCCGCGGCGTCATCCGCGCCAACAACGTCGAGGAGCTGGCGTCCGCCGCCATGCGCGTGTCGGCGATCATCGCGCCCGAGGGCGGTGAGGAGGCCGAGCCGTTCCTGGTCGAAGGTTATGTCCCGGGGGCTGAGGTAGCGATCGAGGGCCTGTTGCGAGAGGGGGCGATCTCGAGATCCTCGCGATCTTCGACAAGCCCGATCCGCTCGAAGGTCCGTACTTCGAGGAAACGATCTACGTCACGCCGCTCAGGCTGGACGAAGATACTCAGGCGTCGATCGGCGACACCGTTGCTCGGGCCTGCCGCGCGATGGGTTTGGTCGAGGGCCCGATCCATGCCGAAGTGCGGTTGCCCGAAGGGCGCCCGCTCGTTCTCGAGGTGGCCGCTCGATCGATCGGAGGTCTCTGCTCGCGCGCGTCTGAAGTTCGGCGCCGGGATCTCGTTGGAGGAGGTGATCCTTCGCCATGCGGCCGGGATGGAGATCGGCGATCTCGAACGGTCCGGCGGTGCGTCGGGCGTGATGATGATCCCGATCGCAGAGTCGGGCTTGCTGCGAAAGAGGTCGAGGGCGTCGAAGAAGCACGAGGCGGTTGACGGGGTCGTCGGAGTCGAGATAACGATCCCGACGGGACAGGAGGTCAAAGCGTTGCCCGAAGGAGACCGCTACCTGGGGTTCATGTTCGCGACGGGCGCCGAGCCTTCCGACGTCGAGGCTCGCTTCGCGAAGCGCACTCAAGATCGAGGTCACGATCGACGCAATAGGCTGAGTGGCCATGCGTGTCCTTACTGGTTTCCACCTACGAGCTCGGCCATCAGCCGCTGCACGTCGCATCGCCTGCGGCGGCGCTCGAGGCCGACGGCCACGACGTGCGCACGCTCGACATCTCCGTGGAGGAGTGGGATCCGTCGCTCGTCGATTGGGCTGACGGCGTCGCGTTCTCGGTTCCCATGCACACGGCGACGCGTTTGGCGGTCAAGGGAGCCGAGGCCGTGAAGGCGTCACGGCCCGAGCTTGCCGGTGATGTTCTACGGGCTGTACGCGCCGACCGGCGACGACCTATCGGTCGTCGATCACACAGTTGCCGGCGAGTACGAGCCCGGATTGCTCGCGTGGGCTCGCGGCCTTGGGGAACCCAAACGGATCTGGCGTTGCGACGGCGTCGCTCTCGGGCGCCAGCAGTTCAAGCTCCCCATTCGCTCCGGACTTCCGCCGCTTGATCGATACGCGCATCTCGCTCAACGGTGGCAAACCGGAACATCGCACCGGCTACGTCGAGGCATCGCACGGTTGCGCGCACCGTTGCCGGCACTGTCCGGTTCCCGTCGTTTACGACGGACGAACCCGTCGCGTTCCCGTGGATGTCGTTTTGGACGACATCGACGCAGCTCGTCGCCATGGGAGCCGAGCACATCACGATCGGCGACCCGGACTTCCTGAACAGATGGGCGCACTCCATGCAGGTCGTCGAGGAGTTGCACGCACGTTTCCCGACTCTGACCTACGACGTCACAACTAAGGTCGAGCACATCCTCAAACACCAGGACCTGCTCGCGGACCTGGCACGCACCGGTTGCATCTTCGTCGTGTCGGCTTTCGAGACCATGAACGACGTCGTCCTCGGCTACCTCGACAAGGGACACACGGCGGCCGATGCCGCTCGAGCGATCAAGCTCTTGCGCACGACACGGGATCGAGCCGCGCCCCTCTTGGCTCCCGTTCATGCCCTGGACGACCGTCGAAGACGTGCTGGACATCGTCGAGTTCGTCGCCGAGCACGACCTGGTCGGCAACGTCGATCCGGTTCAGTTCACGATCAGGCTGTTGATCCCGCCGCGATCTCTCATGCTCGACATCCCGGAGATCGCCCCGTACCTCGGCGACTACGATCCCGAGTCGTTGAGCTATTCGTGGCGCTCGGCCGATCCGCGCACGGAAGTTCTTCAGCAGCGCTTGGCGCGGCTCGTCGTAGACGAGAGTCAGGCGAACGGCAACGCCGGACGTCGAGATCTTCTGCGACGTGCGCGACTGCCGTTCGCGAGGCAGCAGGCTTGGTTCCCGCGGACCGCGACGATGTGCTCAGGTCGACTAGCTTTGAAGCCGCGTCTGACCGAGCCATGGTTCTGCTGCGCGGAACCCACCGACGTCCAGTTTTCGTCACTAGGGAGGTAACGAATGTCGAGCAACGGATGGAAGGGTCTTTCGGAGGAGCTGACCAAGTTGCTTCGCCTCGATGCGCCGCCGATCGGAATCACGTTCTCGGACGAGGCGCCCGAGGGCGTCCCGGCCTTCGACGAGCCGATGCCCGAGCCGACGCCGGACGGCCGCACCGGACGTGTTCCCGCCGGATGCGTCTTCTGGATGAAGGGGACGGAGCGGACCTTCACGACGGTTCCCGAGGATCACGGCAACTGCAGCGTCGGGAGCCTCACGCACGGGCTGATCGACCTGTCCGAAGCCGCCGGACGCGCCGATGTTGCCGCGCTGGTCGAAGCCGGCTGGGTAACGCCGGACGTGTTCCCGAAGATCCCCGTTCTGGATCGCAAGCCGAACTTCATCACCTACGGTCCACTGGCGGAGACGCCGGTCGACCCGGACGTCGTGTTCATCCGCGTGGACGGCAAGCAGCTGATGACGATCAAGGACGCGATCCCCGGTCTGCACGTCGAGGGCAAGCCGCAGTGCCACATCGTTCCGATGGCCGCAGGTGGAACGGTCGCGGCCAGCGTCGGTTGCGCTCTTTCGCGAGTGCGCACGGCTATGAAGCCGGACGAAATGACCTGCGCGATCCCGGGAGCCCAGCTCGGTGATGTCGTCGAGGCATTGAAGCAGACGGTGGCCGCAGATTCTGCGGTCGCGACTTACGCGGCCGAGGACAAACGGCGATTCAGCTAGTAGCCGACCTCGGCGAGGAACTTCAACACCCGGGTGTTCACTTCTTCGGGCTGTTCCATGTGGATCCAATGGCCCGGTCCTTCGACGAGCTCGATGCCGCGCAGATCGGGGATCGTGTCACGCATCCCATCGGGTGACGCGGCACGGATGACGACGTCGTTGGTTCCGGCGATGAACAACACGGGCTGCTGCGGAGCCTTGTCCGTTAGTTCGGGTGTCGTCTCCCAATTCCGGTCGATGTTGCGGTACCACGACACGGGGCCGAAGTAGCCGCTGCGCTCGAACTCTCCGACGAAGTAGTCGAAATCTTCCTGCGTGAACCACGGCATCGACGCGAGACCGTCCGGCGGATCGGACATCTGATCGAGGAAACCGACCCCGTCGCCGTACTTCAGCGGTGCGAAGTTCCGGGAGCCGAAGTCGGCGCCGGCGGCGCCGGATACCGACCATGCGAACCTCCGCACCGTCTTGGCGACGTCGGTTTCGAGATGGGCTTCGGGGGGTCCGACGTCCTGGAAGTAGACGATGTAGAAGAAGAACTCGCCGAACATCTTCCTCATGAATTGGACGGGCGGCGAGATGGCCCTCGGCATGTAAGGCACGCTGATGTTGACCAATGAGTGAACGCGATCGGCATGCAACATCGACATGAACCACATCGCCCACGCGCCCCAGTCGTGTCCGACCCAAGCGGCCTGCTCGACGCCGAGATCGTCGGCGAGGCCCGCGAGGTCGCCGGTCAAATGATGGATGTCGTACTCCTCGACCTTCTTGGGCGCAGTCGTTTGTCCGTACCCGCGCATGTCGGGGGCGACGGCGCGGTACCCGGCGTCGCCGACGGCCTTGAGCTGGTGCTGCCAGGACCGCCAGAGCTCCGGGAATCCATGGACGAAGATCACGGGTTTTCCGTCCTCCGGTCCGTATTCGGCGACGTGCATATCGATGCCGTTGGTCTTTACGGTGCGATGCCTGAATTCGTCCATGGGGGCGCCGACGATAACAGGCGGCTCGAACCGTCCGCGCGTTCGTGGTGTTATCTCCAGAGATGAGACGACTCACGCTTGCGGTGGTTCTGATGCTCGTCCTGGTCGGCTGTGGTACCGAAGGGGCGACCCGCTTAGCCGGTTCCGGCAGTCCATCTCCTACTCCAACCGCGTCGGACTACAAGGACGAACCGGTCGACTGGTTCCTCAAGTCGATTTCCGGCGACGGCCTGGAGATCGCGATCGTCTACACGATGAGCGGTGTTGCATCCGGATGTCAGCGTGAGGGTCTCGCGGTCGTCGAGGAAACCAAGGACGTAGTCGTGATCACCGCGATCAAGGAAGTCACCACGGACGGTGATCGTCCGTGCACTGAAGAGCTTGCATATGTGGACGGCACCGGCGAATTGGGTGAGCCGTTGGGAGATCGCGCGCTCGTCGGCTGCCGGGTGGGAAAGACGGAACCGTCCGAGAACGGTGTTTGCCGGGACATCGAGCGCAGCCGCACGTTTGGGATCACTGTGGATGATCCACCCGCGACGGACAGCCCCTCCGCGACCGTCGCGCCGGCACCGCCGACCGCGACACCTCCCCAGGCAACGGCCCCCGCGGGTTACGCGCGAAGCGACGTCGAGTGGTTCATCCGCAGCATCGAGAACGACAACCGCACGTTGAAGATGGACTACCAGACCGGCGGCTGCGACATAGACGGAGGGGCGAGCGTTTCCGAGTCGCCGAACAAGGTCATCGTCACCGTCTGGAAGTACGTGAACACTCAGAAGGACGTCGTATGCACGGCCGACGTCCGGATCAGCAAGGCATCCGTGAACCTGAAGGATTCGCTCGGTGATCGCGCGTTGGTGGGCTGCCGTCCCGGGAAGACGAACGCCTCCGAGAACAGCACCTGCCGCGACGCGTCCCGGAAGCCCTTCTAGCTCGGCGCTGCCTCCTTCTCGCCCCTCTTCGCCTCGCGTCTGAAGAGCGCGACGTAAACCGTCAACGCAATCACCAAGAAGATGAACCACTGCACCGCGTACGCGAGATGCGGGCCGTCAGACAGCTCCGGCGTGGAAACGATGCTCGGAAGCTCTCCGGACGTGGGAGTCTTGCTCGCGCAATTGGATATAGGTCGGAAGCAGCCGGTACGGCATCTGTTCCGCGAGCCGAACGGGGTTGATGCGGCGGACAGAGTTGAGGCGGCCGCTTCCCGGGTCGTCCGGTTGTAGAGGCCGCTGCGGTTCGGCGTCGAGCATCAAGCCACGAACGGTTACCTCTCCCTCGGGTGGTGAAGCCTGAGCAACCGGCGCTTCGTCGTGCTCGGCCGGCACCCAACCTCGATCGACGATCACTGCGACGTCGTCATCGATCACCAGAGGAGTCAGAACGTGGTTGCCGGGGCTGCCGTTCAGGCTTCGGTTTCGCAGGATCACTTCGTTCTTGACGTCGTAAGTGCCGGTCGCACGCACGTTCTGGAAAGTCTCGGCATCGTCGACGTCCGATACGTCTCGTGCTGGTCCTTCCATCGCGGCTCGGATCCGGTCGTTGCGTTCACGACGCTCGGAGAGGCGACTCAGCTGCCAAAGGCCGGCGACCGCGCAAGTGACCACAACTCCCAGAACGAATACGTGCAGCACGATCCATCTGGGTCTAAGCGCGAAACGGTACATGCTCACGGGAGCCTAGCCTTCGCAGCCATGTGGTAACACTGGCTCTACGAATGGACCTCGAAAGCGCCCTCGACCGTCTCTACGCCGTCGACCTGGACGAGTTCACATCGACCAGAAATCGCCTCTCCTCGGAGGTCACATCGGCCGGCGACAGGACGGCGGGGATCCAGATAAAGGGCCTCAAGAAGCCGAACGTCGCCGCCTGGGCCCTGAATCAGCTCGCTCGCTCCCATCAGGACGAGATCGCGGAGCTGTTCGCCGCGACCGACAAGGTGCGGCGCGCACACAGACGAGCGCTTTCAGGTGGAAAGGCCACCGACCTGCGTGAAGCCACGGACCAGCGCAATCGCGTGGTCTCGAAGCTCACCAAGATCGCCGCAACGATCCTCGTCGAAGGCGGACACGCCGCAGCAACCGCAACATTGGCCGCGGTGAGTGATTCGTTCATGGCGATCGCGTCCGACGATGCGGGAGCCGATCTGTTGCGCAAAGGCCGCCTCGAGCATGAGCTCCACCCGGGAGCCATCGCCGACGTCGCCGGACTGACTCTGGTTCCGTACGGTGACGACGAAGCCGCTCCTGTAGCCAAGGTCGACGTCACCGTCTTACAAACAGCACGAGTGAAGATCAACGAAGCGCGTCAACGGGTTAAGGACACGAACGAAGCCCTGCGGGAAGCCGAAGCCGAAGCCTGGAAGGTTTCGGGAGAAGCGGACGAAGCGGAACGCAGAGCGAAGGCGGCGCACGAAGCCGCCGAGTTCGCGAAGCGCGCCGCCGAGGCGCGCAAGAGCGACGCCGAGCAGGCCGGCAAGGCTTTGGAGGAAGCGGAAGAGGCTTTGAACAAGCTGGACGGGTCGTCCTAAGGAGAAGAGTCGATGGCCACCGTCAAGGACGTGGTGTTCGATTGCCGCAATGCGGCACCGCTCGCTCGTTTCTGGGAGGCGGTACTCGACGACTACTCCGTCCGTCCCTACACCGACGCCGATATCGAAGCGCTGGCGATGGACGGACTGACCCCGGACACGGACCCGGTCGTTTTCCTAGACGGTCCGAAATTCAACATCTGCTTCCAGGAAGTTCCTGAGGGGAAGGTGGCCAAAAACCGTTTACACCTTGAGCTGCGCAGTAGCGATCGTCGTTCCGAGGTCGAACGACTGTGCAGTCTTGGGGCAACGATCTATCACGAAGGCGACGGATGGACCACTCTGCAGGATCCGGAAGGCAACGAGTTCTGCGTCACCGACGAATGACCTTGTCGGGTTGTTACGCGCCGCGGGAGGCCATGTCGTCGAGCTCGGTTAGCGCCCCGGCCAGATCCTCATCGTCGAACACGATGAAGACCTTATTCAGCCCGTTGTCGTCCACCTCTGCGACCGCCAGGAAAGAAATGACGTAGTCGGATGAGCGGTAGCTCTGGCGAATGAGAGCAAGCCGATCTCCGCGTGTCTCAACGACGTCCAGCTCGACGTTGAACGGCATCTCTTTACCGAGTTCAGCTATCACTTGCGCCTGCACGATGCTCCCCGCCTTGTCGAGAACGGACTTCATCCCCAGGCGGCGATCTTCGAAACGGTGGTCATCGGCGACGGTCTCAGCGAGGGCAGTCCAGTCCTCGTCAAGGAGTGCATCCACCCATCGTTGCATCGTCGCCATCACCGGCAGCGTGTCGGTCAGCTTCAACCCTTCCGTTCGCCGGAGCTTTGTCTCTCCCTGGATCTACTAGCGTTCCAGCTAAAGGTCAATGCCGGGCGCGGGGAACCGGCTGGTGACGTCCTTCACTTCCGCGAAGATCCGCTGTAGATCGGCTTCGTCCTCACGCTTGGCCGCTTCGACGCCTTCGTCCATCCATCGCGCGATCTCTTTCATCTCGTCCGGGCCCATACCTCGGCTCGTGACCGACGGAGTACCGATACGAAGTCCGGACGGATTCGCCGGCTTGTTCGGGTCGTAGGGAACCGCGTTGAAGTTCAACTCGAGGCCTGCACGATCCAGCGCCTTGGCCGCGGGCTTGCCGAGGATGCCCTTGTTCGTGAGGTCGATGAGGATCAGGTGGTTGTCTGTCCCGCCGGAAACCAGATCGAAACCACGCTGCACGAGCTCGGCCGCAAGGACCTTCGCGTTTTCGACGATCGACGCCGCATACGTCTTGAACTCGGGCTGAGCGGCTTCCTTCAACGCAACCGCGATGGCTGCCGTCGTGTGGTTGTGCGGACCGCCTTGTAGTCCGGGAAGGATCGCCGAGTCGATCTTCTTGCCGAGCTCGGGCGTGGACGAAAGGATCATCGCTCCGCGGGGACCGCGCAGCGTTTTGTGCGTCGTCGTTGTGACGATCGTCGCGTGACCCACGGGTGTGGGATGCGCTCCGCCGACGACGAGGCCGGCGATGTGCGCGATGTCGGCCAGCAGCATCGCGCCGACCTCCTCCGCGATAGAAGCAAAACCTTTGAAATCGATCACTCGGGGGATGGCCGTGCCGCCGCAGACGATGATCTTCGGCTTCTCTTTGACCGCGAGGTCGCGGACCTCGTCCATGTCGACACGTCCGGTGTCCCTGCGAACGCCGTACTGAACGGGACGAAGCCACTTGCCGGAAAGCGTCGGCGCCGCGCCGTGCGTGAGGTGGCCACCCATCGGCAGTGCCATTCCCATGATCGTGTCGCCGGGCTGAAGGAACGCGAAATAGACGGCGAGATTGGCCGGAGACCCGGAGTACGGCTGCACGTTGACGTGCTCGACGCCGAACAAGGCCTTCGCACGCTCGATCGCGATCGTCTCGACCTGATCGATGATCTGCTGCCCTTCGTAGTAGCGGCGTCCGGGGTAGCCCTCGGAGTACTTGTTGGTAAGAACAGAAGCCGTCGCCTCGAGCACGGCTTTCGACACGTAGTTCTCCGAAGGGATGAGCCGGATCTTCTCCGCCTGCCGTTCGGCCTCCGCGCCGATGAGCTCGGCGATCTCGGGATCGACGGCGGCCAGCACTCTGTCCGAATCGATGGCTGTAACCATGGCGCCTCCTTGACGAGTCCTTCTCTCTTCGGACCGCCGAGGCGCCCAGGCGTTCGGCAGCGGTCCTTTGTGTCGCTCCCCGGTGGTTGGTTCCACCTAACAAACGCCAGTCGCGACGGCCCGAGCGTATGTACCGAAGAGGGAAGTGTCAACGCGTGAGCTCGCGCATCCAGTACGGTCGGGTTAACTTTCGACGGCGCGATGATCTACGTCCCGACCGGGGTTCTGCGGCGGCTGAGCCGGCCCCGCGAGCGTCTTGCCGTTGTCGGCGCGGTGCTCGTGGTGATCGGTGCGGTCCTGAACGTCTATGCCCGGACGGGCGACCCGGCCGTCATCATCGGCAAGCTCAACGAGATCAAGGAAAAGATCGAGGCCGGGCCGGCTCCCACCGTCATCCCGGCGCCGCCCGCCAAGCCCGTTTCTCAGGTAGCTCCGTACCTGCGTAAAGCGCCGCCCCGACCGGTTGCGCAGGTCGCGCCGGCTCCCTTGAACGTCCCCGGCGATCTGAAGTTCTTCCTGGTGATCGGAAGCGACGCACGGCCCGGACAGGACATGACGCGCGCACGTGCGGACTCCATACACATCGCGGCGGTCGATCCACTCGTCAAGAAGGGAACGATCCTCGGGATCCCGCGCGACGCGTACGTCGACATACCGGGTCACGGGAAACGGAAGATCAACGCAGCGTTGCCGCTGGGCGGACCCGACCTCCTCGGGCAGACTGTGCGAAACCTGACGGGACTTCCCGTTTCGCACTACGCCGTTACGGGCTTCGAAGGGATGACTCGAATCGCGGACGAGCTCGGTGGAGTCGAGATCGATGTCCCGTACCGGATGGAGGATCGCTTCTCGGGCGCAGACTTCGAGCCCGGCCGGCAACACATGGACGGACGTCAGGTCCTCGCCTTCTCGCGCGCGCGCCACGGAGTGCCGGGTGGCGACTTCGGCCGCTCGGAGAATCAGGGGCGCGTGATCAAGCACACGCTCGAGAAGATGCGCAAGGAAGTGACGAAGTCGGACGGGATCATGACGTGGCTCAAGATCCTGTACAAGCACGCGCAGCTCAACATGTCGATAGGCGACGCATTCGAGCTCGGCAAGCTCGCGCACCAGATCGCTCCGGCGAGTCTTTCGAACGTGGTTGCGTCCGGAAGAGGAGAGACCGTCAACGGACAGAGCGTGATCATCCTCACCGAGGAAGCGCACGCACTGTTCCGCGATGTTGGCGCCGATGCGATGGCCGACGGTGACGAAAAGAGGGATCCGCCGCCACCTCCGCCCAAACCCCAGCCGACACCGACTCCAAACATCATCGAAGACGTGCTGGGCGATCTACTGGGCGGCGGATAGAGCGATCCGGCGTCGCGATAGCGTCAATAGATGAGTGCCGGACTCCTTCGCGCCGACGCCGTCATCGTCGGTGGCGGACTGGCCGGTCTGTGGGCCGCTCTCCACCTTCCCGAAGATTGGGACGTCCTCGTCGTCGACAAGGGGACGGGGCCGGAACTCGGATCGTCGCCATGGGCTCAAGGCGGTATGGCGGTCGCCGTGGCGCCGGACGATTCACCGGAGCTGCATGCGAGCGACACGATCCGAGCCGGCGCCGGTGCGTGTCGCGACGAAGCGGTCAACGTTCTGGTCTCCGAGGCTCCCGCGGCACTCGTGGAGCTCGTCGCGCTCGGCTGCGATTTCGACCGCACGCCGGACGGCTCGTTCGACCTCAACCGCGAAGGCGGACAGTCGGTCGCGCGCAGTGTGCACGCTACCGACGCCACCGGACGAGAGATCATGCGCGTCGTTGTGGCCGAGGCACAGCGACGCGCTCGCCGCCTCGTGGGCTCGGCCACGCGGTTGCTCGTGGACGACGGCCGTTGCGTCGGCGTGAGTGTTGCGACCGACCACGGCGAGGTCGACGTGGTCGGTCGCTCGACGATGCTCGCGGTGGGCGGATGCGGAGCATTGTTCGAAGCGACGACCAACCCAGAGGCAGCCACCGGGGACGGCCTAGCGCTTGCGTACCTCGCGGGGGCCGAAGTTGCCGATTGCGAGTTCGTCCAGTTTCATCCGACGGCGCTTGCCGTTGGCGGTTTGCGAAGAGTCCTTCTGACCGAAGCACTTCGCGGAGAAGGTGCGATCGTCGTCGACGGCTCCGGAAAACGTTTCCTCCTGGATGTGCACCCGGACGGTGAGCTCGCACCGCGAGATGTTGTTGCGCGCGCCATCGCGGAGCGAGGTGAGGTCTATCTCGACGCACGTCCGATCGGCGCCCATGAAGTCCGCCGGCGCTTCCCGCACATAACGGAAGCTGTTGCAAAACACGGGTTCGACATGACGTCCGAGCCGATCCCCGTGGCGCCGGCCGCTCACTATTTCCTCGGCGGGATCACCACCGACGTCTCCGGCCGGACGAGCCTGGGCGGGCTGTACGCAGCGGGCGAATGTGCGGCAATAGGTGTGCACGGTGCGAACCGGATGGCCGGCAATTCGCTCGCTGAAGCGGTCGTGTTCGGACGCCGTGCAGCGATGGCCATGGCCGAAGGAGCCGAAACGCAACCTTCGGCTCCTCCTTTATTGGACATGGATGGGGTGTCTGTTCGGGTCGTCGACACTGCCGGCTGGAAGGTCTTGAGAGAAGCAATGTCCTCTGGAGCTTCATTGATCCGTGACGCCGGCTCGCTGGGGCGCGCGCTTGAAACTGCCGAAAGGATCGCAGCTGCTGCGTCGGGGGGATTGAGCGCCGCTGCTGTTGCTGCGTCCCTCATCTGCCGTTCGGCCTTGGCTCGAGACGAGAGCCGTGGTGTTCATTTCCGGTCAGATGCCCCAGAACGCAAGACCGAATGGGATGCGCGGCACGTAACTCTCGTAGAGTCGTCTTAGACATCGAATCCCACGGGGACGCAAGAACCGAATAGGGGAGGACATGACGGACACCAAGGTGCGCATAGATCTGCCGCATTGGGACATGACGCCGCTTTTCCCGTCCCTCGAATCCTCCGAGTTCAACCAAGCATTCGACAAACTCTTGCGTCAGATCGGTGAACTTCGTCCCATCTTCGATGCGGCCGGTGTTCGGAAGGCCGATAGCGCCGAGGTAACCGACAGCGTAATTGCTGCTTTCGACGACATCCTCTCCCGGTTGAATTCGATCGCAGAGCTCGGCCGGACGGTACGAGGCTTTCTCCATGCGTTCATCACCACCGAGTCGCGCAACGATCTCGCACAAGGCCGTAACTCGGAATTGCAGATGCACTTCGTTGAGGTCGACAAGCTCTCCAAGCGTTTCACTGCTTGGATAGGCTCCCTCGACGTCGACGCGCTCACTACTAAGTCGTCACTCGCGAAAGACCACGAGTACTACGTGCGGAAAGCGGCCGAGTCTGCGAAACACCTGATGAGTGAGGCCGAAGAAGATCTGGCATCGAGCCTCAACCCGTCGGGGCAGGGCGCGTGGGCGAAGTTGCACGGCAATGTAACGGCGCGGGTCATGGCCGACCTGCATCGTCCGAACGGAACCGTTGAGAGGCTCCCGATGGCCGCCATCCGCGGTCTGGGCGACGACCCAGACCCGGGGGTCCGCGAAGCCGCCTGGAATTCTCAAATGGCAGCGTGGCCCACCGTGGAAGTTCCGCTGGCTGCTTCGCTGAACAGCATCAAGGGCTGGCAGAACGAGACCAATAAGCGCCGGGGATGGCCGGACTCCATCGAGCCTGCCCTGTTTTCGAACAACGTGGACCGCGCCACGCTCGAAGCGATGCAGCAAGCGTGCATCGAGTCATTCCCCGACTTCCGCCGCTACATGAAGGCCAAGGCTCGCCTGCTTGGGAAGGAACGGCTGGCCTGGTTCGATCTCGGTGCGCCGGTTGGTGGAACGGGCAACACCTGGGATTGGGACGAAACCGCCAGCTTCATCGTCGATCAGTTCATGACGTTCTCCGACCGGCTGGCCAACCTCGCCGCACGCGCATTCCTAGAGCGTTGGATCGATGCCGAACCGCGCGAAGGCAAACGGGACGGCGGATTCTGCATGGGCGTCCAGAACGATGAGTCGCGCATCCTCGTGAACTTCACGAACTCATTCCAAAGCGTAGCTACCGTCGCGCACGAGCTTGGTCACGCGTACCACAACATCAACCTCGCCCACCGCACGCCTTACCAACGCAGCACCCCGATGGCGCTCGCCGAAACGGCCAGCACGTTCTGCGAAACAATCGTCACGCGCGCACAGATGGCACGAGCGTCCGCCGATGAGCGGCTCGGCATCCTGAACGGTGATCTCGTCCGGGATTCTTTGATCGTGATGGCGATCCACAGCCGTTTCCTGTTCGAGAAGGCCGTCTACGAAGGACGCGAGCGCCGCGAGCTTTCACCGACCGAGCTCTGCAACCTGATGGCTGATGCGCAGCGCGAATGCTTCGGTGATGCACTAGATCCTGAGAAGGTCCATCCGTACATGTGGGCCGTCAGCCCGCACTACTACAGCTCCGCTTACTACAACTGGCCCTACACCTTCGGCCTGCTGTTCGGCCTCGGTTTGTATAAGCGTTACGAAGCCGATCCCGAAGGATTCCGCGCCGGGTACGACGACCTGCTCTCATCCACCGGACTAGCCGACGCCGCAACGTTGTGCGCGCGCTTCGGCATCGACATCCGGTCGGTCGACTTCTGGCGGTCGAGCCTCGACGTCACGCGCGAAGGTATCGACGAGTTCGAACGATTGTCCGTTTAGCTATAGACGATCTCGAAGAAAAGCGCCCACGCGCGCGATCGCTTCGTCCCCTTCGGGAATCATCCCGGAGAAAAGATGCCAGGCATGAAACAGGCCCGGTTCCATCTCGAGGGTTACATCGACCCCGCAGTCCTTGGCACGCGCCGCGAGTCGCCGGGCGGTGTCGGCCAGGATCTCCGCGTCTCCTGCTTGGATCAGCATCGGAGGAAATCCCGATAGATCTGCGAGCGCCGGAGAGATAGTGCTGATGGCCGGATCGTGGTCGCCGACGTATGCCTCTTTGAACATCTCGAGGGTTTCGGGACGCAAGAAGTCGATATCCATTGCCTCGTCGGAAATCGGGCCGAGGTCGGTGAGATCGGCCCACGGCGATAAGACTGCCGACGCTGCCGGCAGCGGTTCGCCGGCATCGCGAAGTGCCAACTGCAGCGCGAGCGCCAAACCGCCTCCCGCTGAGTCTCCGGCGACGACGATGCGGTCGGCGGGTGTGCCGTTGGCAACGAGCCGTCGGTAGACAAGGAGTGCGTCCTCGAGGCCGGCGGGATACGGAAAATCCGGCGCCAATCGATACTCCGGAATGTAGACGGTCAGGCCTGAATCTCTCGATAAGCGCGAAACGATGTGTCTATGGCTCGCCCGCGAGCCGATGCAATATCCGCCGCCGTGTAGGTACAAGACGAGTCGATCCTTGTCCGCTGCGGCGTGGGCCACCCGATCGATGGGGACGGAGCCGATCATCGAGGACGTCACTTCAACGTCGTCAACGGACGGGATGAGGTCCGCGAGTTTCTCCTGGTTCGCATGCAGTTCGGGTATCGGTGCCACGACTGTCGCGCGCTGAGCCTTCATCGCTTCCGCGAGCATTTCGAACTGTTGGCTGGGCATGGCCCAATCATGTCTGTCCGTGCTGTCTTGCCGCCAGACGCCGGGTAAGGAGATGCTGTGCGGCGTGGCTAAGCTGATCTCCCACCTCATCACGTACGTCGCCGTCATGGCATTGCTCATCACCATCTGGGTGATGGTTGGCGGAGGTTCTCCGGACGATCTGCGAGAGATCCGCGACAACCCGACCACTGCTCTGAGCGCGGGCTTCTGGCCCATCTGGCCGATCCTCGGCTGGGGAACATTGGTGGTCATCCATGCCGGGACTGTTGTCTCGCAACTCCTGTTCGGGTGGACGGACCGCCGGGAACGCGACAAGCGCAAGAAGAAACGGATCGAAGCGGCCGCCAAGCCGCTGGACATAGCTCTCGGCGCTGCCGAAACGGGACGAGACATCGTACGCGAGGTGAAGTCGGCGATCGAGCAAGCACAGGAACGACACCAGGCGATGCGATCAGATACCCGTGGCCACCGAGGTCCCGGTGCGCGGGCGAGGGATCGAAGGCGATCGGGACCGCCCGGAGCACCGCCGGCCGCAGCAGCCATCCCCGCGGAACCCGTTCGCACGACCCCCGCCGAGCCCCAGCGCAAGTGGGTGACCGTGATGTTCACCGACATCGCCGATTCCACGAGTCACAACGAAAGGCTCGGCGACGACGAATGGCGGCGGATCTTGTTCGACATGCGCAAGCTCGTGCGCAACGCGATCAAGGATCGAAACGGCAGTGAGGTGGGAACCGCCGGCGACGGTCTACTCGCACGTTTCGGGAGCCCAGCCGATGCTGTCCTGTGCGGTGTCGATATCCAGGCCGAGCTCGACTCGGCGCGCGCAAAGGTCGAATTCGTTCCGGAAGTTCGCATCGGGATCCATGCCGGCGAAGCCGTCGAAGAAGAAGGAGATCTCGTCGGGCGGGTGATCAATCTCGCATCACGCGTGACAGATGAAGCAACACCTGGAGAGATCCTCGTTACGGAGCCGGTTGCCGATCAGCTTGTCGGAAAGCTGGAGCTCGAGGACCGGGGATTGCGCGAGCTAAAAGGTCTGTCTCAGCCGCGCCATCTGCTCGCCGTTAAGTGGACTGAAGAGACCAGTTAGACGTAGCGCAGCTCGGCTGTCTCGGTGTCATGGGGTTCCTCTACGAAGCGCGCGCACGTAGGGCAGTACCAGCGGGCCTCCATCGCGGTTCCGCATTCGTCGTGTCGCGGAGGTTCGACGTCCTCCGAGCGAGTAGCTCCCCAGTGCGCAAGCAGACGAAGGGCGCCGGCGAGCTCTCGTCCCGAGCCCGTCAGCTCGTAGGCCAGCCGCTGCGGACGGCGGGAGTAGATGCGCGCCAGGACGACTCCTTCGTCGGCCAAACGCTTCAGCCGGGCCGACAGGATGTTCGGTGCGATCCCCTGGACGTCGGATTGGAGGTCGTTGAAACGGCGGGGGCCGCCGAGCAGGGCATCGACGATGGGCAACGTCCAGCGATCGCCCACGCACTCCATAGCCTCTGCCAGCGCTGTCCTGGGATCGGCCTGCGGCACGGTCTTGACACCTCCTGGGTACAGTAGTAACTTGCAAGTCACAAGTTACCACCTAGGAGGACCGAATGGCAACCATTCAGGACGTGCAGGAAGCCGTTTCCGGCGTGGCTGAGGCCGTCGGGCCTCGCATCGTCGGGGTCACCGGGGGCCGGTCCGTGGGTTCCGGGGTCATCGTCGGCAAGGATCGGATCCTTACCAACGCTCACAACCTGAGCGGAGCGCATCCACACTCCGGTCGTCTGCCTCGAGGTGCCCGCCACCCAAGAGAGCTCACGATCTCGTTCTCAGATGGACGTACAGAGGCGGCTGAGGTCGTGGCCGCGGACGTCGAGAACGACTCTGGCCGTGCTCGAGGTGAGCACAGGGGACGCGAAGCCGATCGAATGGGCCAACGGTTCCAGCAACGTCGGCATCGGGGCTCCCGTTTTCGCGCTTTCCAACCCCGGCGGACGTGGACTTCGTGTCACCTTCGGTCTTGTATCGGGAACCGAGCGCGCTTTCAGTGGCCCGCGTGGCCGCAAGATCGGCGGCGGCATCGAGCACACCGCACCGCTGCTACCGGGATCTTCCGGCGGTCCGATAGTCGATGGAGAAGGGCGACTACTCGGCATCAACACGCACCGGCTCGGCGAAGGCTTCTACCTGGCGATAGCCGCGGACGAGCTGCTCAAGAAGCGCACCGACACTCTGAGTCGCGGGGATGCGCCGGAGCGTGCACATCTCGGTGTCGCGATAGCGCCGGCGAACGTCGCGAGCAGATTGCGTCGCGCGGTTGGTCTCCCCGAAGCCGAAGGACTTCTGGTTCGCGGGGTCCGCGAGGGAAGTGCGGGCGACGAAGCGGGGTTGAAGGAAGGCGATCTTCTTGTGAAGGCCGGCGGACGTGATCTGAAGGCCGTCGACGACCTCTTCGCCGCGCTCGACGGAGTCGATGCCGGCGGTTCGCTGGAGATCGAGATGCTACGCGGGACGGAAGCACAAACAGTCACCGCAGTGTTTAGCCAAGACAAGGAGTGATGAACATGACGACGGACGTCGTCCGGCCTTCGGTCGGCGAGGAAGAAGCACTCGACGCATACTCGCGCGTTGTTACGCGCGTGGCCGAATTGCTTATTCCGTCCGTCGCGAGCCTGAAAGTCATGCAGAAGGTCCGCGGTGGAGGGCGTCGTCCGCGAGGATCCGGTTCCGGAGTAGCGATCTCGCCCGACGGCTTCGCGCTCACCTCGGCTCACGTAGTGGCGAATTCGGACGACGGCACGGCGACGTTCGCAGACGGATCGGAGCACTCGTACAACGTCGTGGGCACCGATCCGTTGTCGGACCTGGCGGTCATCCGTGTCCACGGAGCCGATCTCGTTCCGGCAACGCTCGGCGATGCCGATTCTTTGCGCGTCGGACAGCTCGTCGTCGCCGTTGGGAACCCGCTCGGCTTTGCCGGCTCCATAAGCGCCGGCGTCGTGAGCGCGCTCGGCAGGTCCTTTGCCACGCAAGCCGGCAAGGCCGCACGAGTTGTCGAGAACGTGATCCAAACCGACGCCGCTTTGCACCCGGGCAACTCCGGAGGCGCACTGGTAACCGGTGATGGACGCGTGGTCGGAATCAATACGGCAGTTGTGGGTCCGTTCATCGGACAGGGCCTCGGTCTTGCCGTCCCCATCAACGAAACGACGCGCCGGATAATCGCCGACCTCATGCGCGATGGACGCGTGCGGCGTGCGTACCTCGGCATCGCGGGAGCCGCTCGTCCGTTGCCGCCCAAAGCCGCTCGAGTCGTCGGACGTGATCGCGGCATCGAGGTGACCGAAGTGGTCGAAGGATCGCCCGCAGCACATGGGGGAGTGCTGCGCGGAGACATCGTTGTCGAAGTCGATGGTGTCCCGGTGCAGGACGTCACCGATCTTCAGCGACTGATGACCGACGATCGCATCGATCGCACGGTGAACATCTCTGTGCTGCGCGTGCACGGACCCGTTCACATCGACGTCGTGCCGACGGAGCTGCCACAAGACGTTCGTTAGGCCGCCGGTTCCTCGTCGCAGCCGTAACGCTCGGTCGCCGGTCTTTGTGGAGGGCCACTGACCGCACAGTGGTGCTCTTCGCCTAGAGCCTTCACCTCGACCGGCATGCGCATCGGCACGGTGAACCAAGCGACCACACCACCCGCCGCCGTGACGGCGGCGGCGATCGTCGCGGCCATCGCAAATCCCTCGGCCAGCGCATCCCCTTGCGGGAGGTTCGCCCCACCGAGTCCTGCGAGAGGCGGAAGGACGGCGACGGCGACGAGAGAGCCAGCGCGCGCCACAGCATTGTTCACGCCGGACGCAACGCCGACGTGGTCCTGATCGGCAGCCGCGAGGACTGTCGTTGTCAGCGGCGCAACGGTGTGCACCAGGCCGACACCGAAGAGGAGGATCGACGGCAGGACATCAGCGAGGTACTCGCCTCCCGGCACGATGCGTCGACCAAGAAACAGACCGGCCGCCATGAGAAACGGACCGGCGGTCATTGGGATGCGAGGTCCGATGTGTTGTGCGATGCGTCCGGCGTTGGCTGAGTGCGCCAGGAGGATGAGCGTGATGGGAAGTCCAGCGAGTCCTGCCTCGAGAGGGGAGTAGCCGAGTCCTTCTTGCAGGTAAACAGAGAACAAGAAGAAGAAGCCTCCCATCGCTCCGTAAACGGCGAAGGTCGCGATGTTCGCCCCGGTAAAGGTGAGTGAGGAGAAGATGCCCAGAGGCAGCATCGGGTGCCTTTCCCACTTCTCGATTGCGATGAAAGACACGAAGCCGGCAACGCATAGCACCGCAGCGATCTGCACATCAAACGCGGCCCAGCCCTTGGAGCGGACCTCCGTAAGCAGGTAAGTAAGGCCCGCCAGACCGATGGCAGCCGATAATCCGCCGGCGATGTCCGGGTGCCAGCCGGTTCGGGTCTTGTCGGCCGATTCCGGTATGTGACGTTGAGCGACGTAGATCACGACGGCGGTCAACGGCAAGTTGATCAGAAAGATGGCTCGCCAGGAGATGAAGTCAACGAGCCAACCTCCGAGGAAGGGTCCGATGGCGCCAGCTACTCCGCCCAACCCCGACCACGCACCGATCGCGCGGCCACGATCGTCCGGATGAAACGAAGACTGGATGATCGCGAGACTGGCCGGCGTAAGTAGTGCACCACCGACACCCTGCAACGCTCTTGCGGCGATCAGAAGCTCCTCGTTCGGAGCGATACCGCAAAGGAGTGAAGCAACTGCGAACCCGGCCGTTCCGATGACGAATATCTTTCGGCGGCCGTAGAGATCTCCCAGTCCTCCGCCGAGCAAGATCAACGACGACAAGGTCACGAGATAGCCGGTGACTATCCATTGGAGTCCCGTGAACCCCATGCCGAGGTCATCGCCGATAGCCGGCAACGCGATGTTCACGACCGTGGAATCGAGGAAGACGACGGCGGAGCCCAGTACGGCCGACAAGATCACCCAGCGACCGGCCGGGGTGCCGTACCTGACGACCTGATTGGTTTGCTCCACGTTGGCAGGGAACAGCGTCCACCTTTGGCCTATTCCTCGGGTATATCTGGGCAACGCGATATATCTTGACTTCAGGCCAAACGCGATATATCGTGACCTGGTTCAAGCACGTTGTTGGGGTCCACCAGGGGAGGTAGACGCATGGAGCGTTGGGTCATCGCTGATGAGTTCTCGACCGACCTAGAAGAGATCCAGCGGGTCGTCGTCCGCATGGTTGCCGGAGAGGTAGCAGTCACGCAGGGAGACACTTCACACATCGACGTTCGTCGCGAATCCGGCGACGAGGTGCACGTCGAATTCCAGAACGGGACGCTGTTCGTTTCTCAACCAGATCCCGATGCGGCGCCGTTGGAACGTTTCTATCGGATGCTCACGAGCGGGCGAAGGCACCGCTGCACGGTCGCGATCGTTGCTCCAGCGTCCGCACGCGTCCAGGTTTCTACCGTTTCTGCGCCCGCGGTTGTCTCCGGTTTCGACGGAGGCACTGATGTGAACACGGTGTCCGGCGAGGTAACCCTTTCGAATCTGAGCGGAGAGCTCGACGTAAAGACAGTTTCCGGCGATATCGCTGCAAAAGGCGTTGCCGCAGGCATAAAGCTCAAAACCGTGTCCGGAGACATGGACGTCATCGACGGATCTTGTCGGTGGGTCGATGCCAAGTCGGTCTCAGGCGATGTGTTGCTTGATCTCGATCTCCATCCTCAAGGCACCTACGACGTGACAACGGTTTCGGGAACGGTTTCTCTGCGCACAACCGCCGAGCCGGACCTCGCCGTGGAAGCGACAAGTGTGTCCGGCCATCTCGTGTCCGACTTCGGTATCGGTTTTGAGAGCAAGCCGGGCCGTAAGTACACGTCGGAAACGATCGGTTCCGGCGGCGCGCGCTTGTGGGTCAAGACCGTTTCAGGTGACGTGCGAGTGCTGAGCGGGAGAGCCGCTGCGTGAGCAAGCTCTTCGGTCACGGTGACCTTCGTCTTTGGCTGTTGAAGCTCATCGACGATCACCCCCGTCACGGATACGACATCATCTCGGGGCTCGAAGATCAGTTCCTTGGCCTGTATTCGCCGTCACCGGGCACCGTGTATCCGCGATTGCAGGCTCTCGAGCAGGAAGGCTTGATCGAAGTCGCAGACGAGGAGGACGGACGTAAGGTTTATCAATTGACAGACAAAGGCCGTGAGGAGCTGCAAGCTCGTACGGCCGAGCTTCAGGAGCTAGGCGACAGACTCGCCAAGTCCGCGCGGGACATCGCGCGGGACATCCGTGATGACGTGAAATCTGCGGTGCGAGACCTGAGAGCCGAAGTGCGCAGGGCCGCCGTCGAAGTTCGCCGCGACGAAAGACGAGCCTCCCGCGCGGGGCGAGACGCAACGCGCGACGCGCGCGACGCGCGCAGATCGGACCGCGCCTCGCGGGTGGCTCGGGACGTTTCTCACGAGGTTCGAGGTGTGCTTCGGTCGCTTCAGACCGACTTGGACGGATTCGTCAGCGACGTACTATCGGCCGCTCGTCGTCACGGGGTCGATCGCGAGCGCCTCGATGCTCTGCGCGCAGCGTTGCGAGACGCGCGCGCTGCGGTCGTCGAAGCGCTGGAGGGCCGGAGCAAGGGCGCATGACCACGGACTCTCCGGTTACAACCGTGTCTCCGGAAGAGTTTCTCGAGTTCATCGCCAGGCCCGATCTACGAGCCGATCCGTATCCGCAGTACGCGAAGTGGCGATCGGTAGCTCCGTTAGCGAATGTCGCTGAAGTCGCGTGGGTCGTTACAGGTCACGACCAAGTTGCAGAGATACTTCGGGACGATCGGTTCAGTACCGATGAACGTAAGAGCCCGCTGAACACCATGACCGAGGAAGAGCTCGGGCGTCCCTTCTCGCGCATCTATCACAACATGATGCTTTTCCAGGACGAGCCCGACCATAAGCGTCTGCGCGATCTCGTGCAGAAAGCCTTCACTCGTCGCATGGTCGAAGACCTTCGTGGCCGCATCGATTCGCTCGTCGACGATCTCGTAACAAGCCTCGTCGGACAAAAGCGTGCCGATCTGATGTCCACCTTTGCCTACCGTCTGCCCGTGATCGTGATCTGCGAGATGTTGGGTGTCCCACCGGCGGATTGGGATCGGTTCCAAACTTGGGCACGGGATCTCGCGTTCCGGTTCGAGGTTCAACCGATGCGAACGCCCGAGATGGAGAAGCGCGGGGACGAAGCGACGCAAGCGCTTGTCGACTACTTCGAAGACTTGATCGCCGAGAAACGCAAGGATCCGCGCAGCGATCTGATCTCATCCCTTATGGCCGTCGAGGACGCGGGCGACAAGCTCACTCACCAGGAGCTGCTGGCCAACCTCGTCCTGATCCTCCTGGCCGGCCACGAGACGACGGCCAATCTGATCGGCAACGGTGCGAAAGCGTTTATGGAGAACCGTGACCAGTGGGAGCGTTTGGTAGCCGAGCCCGAACTGGCGCGAGGCGCCGTCGAAGAGTTGCTCCGTTACGACCCGCCTGTGCAGATCGTGTTGCGCATCCCTTTGGCCGACGTCGAGATCGAGGGACAGACCATCCCGTCAGGTCACATGGTGACCCCGGTACTGGGTGCAGCCAACCGCGATCCTGCTCACTACATCGATCCGGACCGGCTCGACATCACAAGGAACGAAGCGCCGCTCGTGTCGTTCGGAGGCGGCGTCCACTTCTGTCTTGGCGCTCCGCTCGCGCGCTTAGAGGCGCAGACGGCGTTCCGTTCGCTAGCGCAACGCGTGCCGAACCTCGAACTAGACGGCGAACCGACTTGGAGACCGAGCTTTGTGATCCGTGGACTCGAAGAACTGCCTGTCCGGACGGGGTAAGCCGATAACACCGCAACGTCTCATTGCTCGCCAACTGCTCCTGTTCGTCTTTGCGATCGCCGCTTTCGTGTGCACATGCGTGGCTTCCGCCACGGCTCAGTCATCAGACGAGTCGCGACCTCGTGAATCGCTTGATGAGCTGATCCCCAAGTTGATGGATCGCTACTCGGTTCCCGGCGTCTCGATCGCGTTGATCGAGGACGGCAAGACGACATGGACCAAGGGCTACGGCGCCGGGATCACTCAGAAAACCGTCTTCCAGGTGGCTTCGATCTCAAAGACCGTTTCTGCGTGGGGCGTTATGGATCTGGTCGAGTCCGGCGAGGTGTCACTCGACGACCCAGTAACCGATCACGTCTCGTGGGTGCCGCCTCCATCTCGGTTCGATGCAGATGAGATAACGATCCGCAGGCTGCTCAGCCACACCGCGGGCCTATCGGTTTCGGGCGTCGAAGGGATAAAGCGTCGCGGCGATCTCACTTCGACGAAGGAGGGGCTCGCGGGCCTTGGTGACAATCCGCCCGTCCGTTTAGTCCACGAGCCCGGCCGCGACTGGCATTACTCCGGCGGCGGGTACGGCGTTCTCCAACTGCTTGTCGAGGAGGCCGACGAGAAGCCGTTCTCGGAATCAATGAAGGAACGCGTTCTCGATCCGCTCGGGATGAAGGAAAGCAGCTTCGATCCTGGAACTGGCCTTCGTTCCAGGCTCCCTAAGGCGAAGTCCTTTGACGGAAGCACCGCATCGCCGGACCAGTATGTTTTCAAGGCCGCGGCCGGACTCAACACGACAGCAACCGATGTAGCTCGACTCGCGATCGCGACGATCGATCCGGAGGGTCAGGACGTCCTCGAGCCGCGCACCGTGCCGCGAATGATCGAGATCCAGCCGAATGCATCCGGCATGTACGGCGCACTCGCCGACATGGGCTACGGCCTCGGATACGCAATAGAAGGGTTGGACGCCGACAAAACACTCGCGCTGCACACAGGAGCGAACCCGGGATGGGCGAGTTTGATGGCCGTTGTGCCGGAAGAACGCGCAGGGCTCGTGGTCCTTACGAACGCTGACTCCGGACTCCTTCTTTATGCAGACGTGCTTTGCGAGTGGGTGCCGGCGATAAGCGGAGAAGAGTTCAGCTTGTGCCGATCGGTGTCCGGCATCCGCGCGTTCACCGTCATCATGTGGGTTCTTGTAGCGATCGCCGTCCTCATGCTCGCCCTTTACATAGGCAGAAAGGGGTCGAAGCGTGAGACTCGAACGCGCGGTGTGGTTCTTGCCTCGCTGGTCGGCATCGCCGCCGCCTTGTGGATTTTTGCGTGGCACGTCCTAAACCTCGGCGGAATAACGCTCGCGGAAGTAATCTCCACCCGCTTCTGGCCGGTGACGCTCCTCGTTGTAGTGACCGCACTCGCCTTGCTCGTGAGTGTCTCGAGGTTCGAAGTGCCTTTTCGCCGGCTGGTCGCTCTCCTCTTCTTCCCCGCAGCAGTTTTATGGATCCTGATCGCTCACACCGATTACTTGGGACGGCTCGTTGTCGGCAGTGACGGCTTTGTGCTTCGGAACTCCTTGCCGAGGGTGACGTGGGCGATGACCGCATTAGTCCTCCTTGCTGCTGCCTGGCGGGTGCTTGGTAAGCGCCGCCGTGCCGTCGCTTGATTCTCTGGGTACAGATGTAGATATGCGTGTGGTCATCGTTGGTGCCGGTATGGCAGGTGCAAACGTCGCGGTCGCGCTACGCGACGAGGGCTTCGACGGCGAGGTCATCTTGCTAGGAGACGAACCCGAACCACCTTTCGGTCGCCCGCCGCTGTCCAAGACCTATCTGCGAGGCGAAGAAGACCTCACGGGCTGGCTCCCAAAGCCTGTTGACTGGTACGAACACAACGGAGTCGAGCTTCGTCGAGACGGCCGCGTTGAACGCCTAGACACCGCGAACAGCCGGGTGATCATCGGCGACAATGAGATTGCTTACGACCTGCTCTGCGTGACAACCGGCTGCCGGCCCCGTTTACCCGACTTGCCGGGGATCGACCTTGACGGTGTCTTTCCACTCCGGACCAAAGCGCATTGCGATGAAATAAAACGGCGAGCCGTTCCCGGATCAAGAGCTGTCGTAGTCGGCATGAGCTTCATCGGATCCGAAGTGGCGGCTTCGCTGCGCCAGCTGGGCGTCGAAGTAACGGCGATGTTTCCGGACGGCGGTCCTCTGGCCTCCGTGCTTGGAGAGAAAGTTGCGCAGCGCATGGGGGACATCCATAGGTCTCACGGAGTGGAGCTGGTGTCGGGCGAAAGGGTCGGCGAGTTCCGCGGTTCGGATCGGTTGGAGCAGGTCGTCACCGAGTCCGGCAGGTCCGTGGACTGCGATTTCGCCGTCATCGGACTTGGTGTAGAGCCCAACGTCGGATTGCTGGCAGAAACCGGCGTGAAGGTCGACAACGGTGTGGTGGTCGACGTCACATGCCGCACGAATGTCCAGAACGTCTTCGCGGCCGGCGATGTCGCTAATCACGATCACCCGTTGTTCGGACGTATCCGCGTCGAGCACTACAACAACGCCGAGAAGCAGGCTCGCTACGTAGCGCGGTCGATGCTCGGAAGCGTGGAGCCGTTCGACTACGTCCACAGCTTCTGGTCCGACCAGTACGACAACAAGATCGAGTACGTCGGCCATGCGAAGAAATGGGACGACTTCGTCGTGAGGGGCGACCTAGAGTCTGGTTTCCTCGGGTTCTATCTGAAGGGCGGAGTAGTTCTTGCAGTGATGGGACTAGATCGCGGTGGAGACCCGGAAGCTGAGCCCGAGTCCGAGCTTGCTTCATGTGTGCCGCTCATCCGGAAGGGCGAACCTGTTGATCCTCGCGCGCTCGCCGATGAAGGGTCTGAGTTGGCAACAGTAGCGGAGTCGTGAGCTAACGACTGCTCTCTTGAAGTTGAACCAGCCGGCAATCGACTAGTCCCGTTTTGCGACCGTCACCGATTTCGGACGGTTCAAATGAAGAATTTCACAAGGACCGTCCAACAACGTTGACGGTGGCGGAATTGCATGGTGGTTACGCGCCTCGGTGGTGAGAAGCGCTACCAGTACAGTCGTCCATTGACTTAAGGCGCGTCGGCTCCCGAGGCGACCAGTTCGGCTTCGTCCTCGCGACCGAGACCGTCCTTCCGGGCTTCGATCTTCGCGACGTCGGTCTTGGGCACCACCGCGTAGAAGTGCGCCGATTCGCGGTCCCAATCGTTGAGGATCTCGCGTGCCTTCTTCGAGTGCGTGTACCCCTCGTGGTTCTCGACGAACTCACGCACGATCTCGAGCTGGTCGGCGTTGGCCAACATGACGGACACGAGCTCCTGGTTGACCTTAGTCGGCAGAACCGCAGTTGGGTCGTAGACGAAAGCTTGGCCGCCAGTCATACCGGCTCCCAGGTTGTTGCCGACCGGGCCGAGGATCACAACCCATCCACCGGTCATGTACTCGCATGCGTGCATGCCCGTGCCCTCGATGACCGCAAGTGCACCCGAGTTTCGGACAGCGAACCGTGCTCCCGCGGCGCCTGCACAGTAGAGCTCGCCGCCCGTCGCGCCGTACAGAACGGTGTTGCCGATCAGCACCGGATCACCGGCATCGTCGGCCGGGGGACGGATGATGATGCGTCCCCCGTTCATCGCCTTGCCGACGTAGTCGTTGGTTTCGCCTTCGAGGCTTAGCTCAACACCAGAGGCAAGGAAGGCGCCGAATGACTGACCGGCTTGTCCGGTGAAATGGATGCGCACCTCGCCCGGGGGCGATTCCTCACCGAAGTGGAAAGCGATCTCTCCACCGAGCTCGGCCCCCACTGTGCGGTCCGAGTTAGTGATCTCGTAGGAGAGATCGAGCGGTTCTTCGCCACCTGTCCGTACGGCGAAGATCGCGTCTTCGCGAACTCGTCTTCCGAGGTCTGATCGTGCGCGCTGCATCTCTATGTGCTCGACGAATCGGCGAGGAGCGTCCTCGTCGCTGCGTGCGTCGTGCAACAGCCAATCGAGGTCGACGGAGTCGGCGCGCGGATCGCCCGTAACCTTGCGGCGCATCAGGTCGGTGCGTCCGATGGCCTCGTCCAGTGAGCGAAGCCCGACGGATGCAAGCAGATGCCGCACTTCCTCGGCCACGAAGTAGATGTAGGCCGCGACCATCTCCGGCGTTCCCTGGAACTTCGCGCGCAGGTCCGGACGCTGCGTCGCGATCCCTACGGGACACGTGTCGCGGTGGCAGGTGCGCACCATGATGCAGCCCTCGGCCAGAAGCGCCGCAGTTCCGAACGAGTACTCGTCGGCCCCGAGCAACGCGGCGATGAAGACGTCGCGGCCGGTACGGAAGCCTCCGTCGACGCGAACGCGAACTCGCGAACGCAATCCTTCGGCTACGAGAGTCTGTTGCGTTTCCGCCAAGCCGATCTCCCAAGGGAGCCCGGCGTTCTTTATCGATGAGAGGGGCGAAGCTCCGGTGCCGCCGTCGGCTCCCGAGATCATGACGATCTCTGCGAGCCCTTTGACGACACCGGCTGCGATCTGTCCGACTCCAGTCGTTGCAACGAGCTTCACCGAAACATCCGCGCGCGGGTTCACCTGCTTGAGGTCGAAGATCAGCTGCGCAAGGTCCTCGATCGAGTAGATGTCGTGATGCGGCGGGGGTGAGATGAGCGAAACGCCGGGCTGCGTGTGTCGCAGTCGTGCGATCTCCGCCGTAACCTTGTGTCCGGGAAGCTGTCCGCCCTCGCCGGGCTTCGAACCCTGCGCCATCTTGATCTGCAGCTCGTCTGCCCACGATCCGTACTCCGGAGTAACACCGAAGCGGCCGGAAGCTACCTGCTTGATCTTGCAGTTGCGATCGCGGCGCTGGCCCTTCGTGCGGTAGCGGTACGGATCCTCCCCGCCCTCGCCGGTGTTCGCTGCGCCGCCGACCATGTTGAAGGCCATGGCCAAGGTTTCGTGCGCCTCCTTGGAGATCGCACCGTGCGAGATTGCGCCGGACGAAAAGCGCCGGCATATCTCCGACGCCGGCTCCACTTGTTCGAGCGGGATCGGCTCCACACTGATGATCTCGAAGAGGTCGCGTGGCTCTGAAGGCGGACGCTCGTTCACGAAGCTCGCGAACTTGTCGTACTGCTCTTCGCTTTCGCCCGCGACCGCCGTGCGCAATGCGTGCGCCGCCTTCTCGAGGTCGGCCTGACGTCGGTTCGTCCCGGATCCGACGACGTCGTGCAGTGAGTCCACGACGTCCGGGTTCGTCGAGTGGTACTCGCCGCCGTGCTTGTGCTTTATGAACCCCGTAGAAGTCAGTCGGGCACGAGGCTTGCCGTATGCCTCGGCGTGACGGCGCAGCACGTCGGTTCCGAGATCATCGAAGCCGATCCCCCAGATCGTCGAGAACGTACCGTCGAAGCAGAGCTCGATGACTTCCTGTCCGAGCCCGTAGGCCTCGAAGATCTGCGCGCCGCGATAGGAATCGACGGTGGCGATACCCATCTTCGACATGATCTTCAGGACGCCGTCCTCCACCGAGTACTTGTAGTTCTCCAGGGCCTCTTCGGGCTTGAGGCCCTCGACCATTCCCTTGGATGCGCGCTCTGCGAGATGGGCGAGCGTGAGATACGGACAGATGAGGTCTGCGCCGTATCCGACCAAGCAGGCGAAGTGATGCGTCTCGCGCGGCTCGCCGGAGTCGCAAACGATCGATGCCTGGGTACGCGATCCGGCGCGAACCAGCCGGTGGTGCACCGCTCCGACCGCAGCCAGCGACGGGATCGGCGCGCGGTCCTTGCCCGTCGCGCGATCCGACACGACGAGGATCGCTGCCCCCTGACGAACGGCTTCTTCGGCCTCTTTGCCGATGCGTCGCAACGCCGCTTCCAAACCCGAAGGACCATCCGATACGGCGAAAGTTGCGTCGATAAGCGCAGCCGGCCACGGAGCATCGACGAACAGATCGTCGACCGCTTCGGGGTAAACGAAGAAAGACTCGAACTCGAGCAGGTCGGCGGCGTCCGGGGTTTCGCTGAGCAGAGGCGCGCGCGGCCCGACCAATGTCCGCTTCGACATGACGACGCGCTCGCGCAGGTGGTCGATCGGCGGATTTGTGACCTGAGCGAAGCGCTGCTTGAAGAAGTTGAAAAGCGGACGGGTGAAAGTGGTCAGGAACGGAGCCTGTGTGTCGTCGCCCATCGAGGACGTCGGCTCCTTGCGGTACTTGGCCATCGGCTCGACGATCACCGTGATCTCTTCCTTGGTGATGCCGAACGCGCCCTGCACAGATATCAGATCGGCTGGAACGTCGACCTCGGCCTTACCCGGCGTCCGCCGTCGAAGACGTTCGGCCCACTCGCCGTAAGGCTTGGCCGAAGAGAGGAAGGTCTTCAGCGTTGCGTCGTTCTGCACTGGTTCGGGAAGCGTGGGGTCGACGCAGATCAGCTGCCCCTCGGCGAGCTTGCCGCGCGTTACCGCACCGTGATCCGAAACGTCGACCGTGCCGACCTCGGATGAGACGACGACAAGTCCGTCCTCGCAGATCTGGTAGCGCAGCGGACGCAAACCGTTCCTGTCGAGCGAAGCTCCGATGCGGATGCCGTCGGTGAAGATGAGTCCGGCCGGGCCGTCCCACGGCTCGATCAAACACGAGTGATAGCGATAGAAGCCACGCAGATCGGTCGGGACGTCGTCCCTTGTTTCCCACGAGTCGGGAACCATCATGTGAACGGCATGGCGAACGTCGCGTCCGCCGCGCACCAACAGCTCGAGCGCGTTGTCGAGGATCCCGGAGTCCTGAAGGGTCATGTCCAGCACGGGCTGAAGGAGGTCCGGTGAGGCGAGCTCGTCTGCACCGAGGCGCGCTTCGCGCGCGCGCATCTGGTTGATGTTGCCCTGGATGGCGTTGATCTCGCCGTTGTGACAGAGGAATCGGAACGGCTGCGCGCGCTCCCATGTCGGTCGGGTGTTTGTCGCGTAACGCTGGTGGAACATCGTGAACGGCGCGACGAATCTTTCGTCGGCGAGGTCGAGGTAGAAGTTCGATAGCTGGGGCGCGGCGACCAAAGCTTTGTAGGTGAGTGTGCGGAACGACCACGACGGGAAGTGGATGTCGAGGCCTTTCTCGCGTGCGGCATTCTCGGCGCGTCGGCGTGCCCGGTAGCACTTGCGCTCTCGTTCCTCCGAGTCGGTGACGGTTGAGGTGTGGAGCAACTGCACGATGCGCGGCAATGTGGACCGAGCCTGGTCGCCCAGTGAGCCGGCATCGAGGGGCACTTCGCGCCATTCGAGCGCAGTGAAACCTTCCGCCCGAGCGGCTTCTTCTACGATGGGCTCGAAGCCATCGGAGCGCGCGAAGATCATCGCGACGGCGCGGTCGCCAAAGATGTCGTGGGGGATGGGAGCGAGGATCCCCGCTCCATCTCCCGTCAGCGCGTCGGAGGCGACGGCTCCGCGGTGCACGACCCGGCACAGTGCGTTCAGAGCGGCCTCGACGATGTCGCGGCGCGCTTGACCCTTCGCGTCCGCGACGAAGCCGATGCCGCAGGCATCGCGCTCGCCTCTGGGGTCGTACAGGTACGGGTTACTCATGTCTTTGATCCGTTTTGACCCTGGTCGTGGGGCGCCCACTCGCCCTCGTCCAAAACATCGAAAAGCAGCCACTCACGAAAAAAGGCGCCCGGACCCCCGCTCGATCGGGGTACGGAGCGCCATTGCTCTGCTGAGAAGGATAACCCGTACCGAAGACCTAGGAAATCCCGGCCCGGAGAGCCCGTCAGGCCCTGAAGGGGCCTACGGGCAGTGAGCCTGGTACTGCTTGCGGGCCGTCTTGCCGGCCTTGTCCTCCACGGACACCTCAAGGGAGTGGTCGCCCGGGGTGGCAGGCGTGCTGTAGCTGCCGCTGAAAGTGGTTCCGCTGATGGGGCCGCCCTTGGCGACCTTGCCGTCCGAGTACACCGCGACCCAGGCCAGGTTGGCCCCGTGGGCGGTGACGGTGTAGCTGATCTTGAGCGTGCCTCCGGCGCAGGACGGCGATGCCGAGATCGTCGGGCCTGAGCCGCTGGGTGCCGCCGCGGGAGCCGAGGCGGCGGGCTTGGGGGCGGCCACAACGGGCCTACGCGTGGGAGCGGGCGTCGGTGGGACGGGCGTAGGCGTGGGAGGGGCGGCTACCTCGACCTGGGCTGGGTTGGACGTGGGGTCTACGGGAGTGGCGGTCGGATCGGCGCCCGAGCCGAGGGTCTGCCGGGCACCGGCGAAACCGGCTCCCACCAGCACGAGTCCGGTCAATCCGGCCAGAAGCGGCCACATCCGCGGCCGCGGACGGTCGAGCTCTTCGAAGGGACGGGGTTTCCAGGCCGCCCAGGGATCGGATGGGTCGGGGGAGTCCTCGAGGGTGTCGAGGTGATCGACGACGGTGTCCGGCTCGTCCCGGCGTGTAAGCCGGGCACCGAACACGGTCATGGAGACGATGGCAACGCCGAGCGCGCCCAAGACTGCCCAAAGCATCCTCCAACGTTACCACCAGCAGCCTCAGTAGTGAGCGGAACTTAACATATGCCACGGACAAGACCAGTCTCGATCTCACGTTTTGAGGCTCCACGACGTTCCATATAGGACGTGCTACCGCCCTTCCAGACCTTCATGGACGAACAGGCCACACCGGTGTGGCGGTTCCTGCGCGCGGTACTGCCGAACCACGACGCCGAGGACTGCTTCCAGGAGACCTTCCTGGCCGCGCTGCGTTCGTATCCGGAGCTGCGCAACGGATCGAATCTGCGCTCGTGGGTCATGACGATCGCGCATCGCAAAGCCGTGGACGTCCACCGTTCGAAGAAACGGACGAAACCGACGGACAAGATCCCCGATCGCGCTGCGCCGTCTCCAAAGGAGGACGACCCCACGCTATGGGCCGCCGTTAGAGCATTGCCGGACAAACAACGCGAAGCCGTCGCTCATCGCTTCGTCAACGACATGACATATCGCGACATCGCTCGAGTGATGGAGAGCACGGAAGCGGCAGCACGCGCCAACGTCAGCGAAGGAGTACGAAAGCTTAGGGAGGTGCTGAAGAAATGATCGAGTCGAGATTGAAGAAGTCCGCGAAGAAGATGAGCGCGCCACCGCGGTCGGAGATGGCACGTTTCGTCGACCGCGCCGATGCCGAAGATCTGATCGCCGTCGCTTACGCAACGGTGGACTCACCGTTCGGCACGTGGGTTGCTGCAGCCACCGACTCGGGACTCGTGCGTCTCGCGCTGAGTCCGTACCGCACGGAGGACATTCTCGAGGAACTCGCGACGAGACTTTCACCGCGCGTCCTCGAGCAGCCTTCGAAGTTGGATCCGGTCCGCAAGGAGTTGGACGAGTATTTCGCCGGAAAGAGATTCGCATTCGATCTCGCCGTCGACTGGTCGCTCGTCACCGGTTTCAACGAGCGCGTTCTGCAAGCGACCGCGCGCATCCCGTACGGCTCGGTCACCAGTTACGGGACGGTGGCTCGCGAGGCCGGGAGCCCGCGCGCGGCGCGCGCTGCCGGTAACGCGCTCCACAACAACCCGGTGCCGATCGTTATCCCGTGCCACCGCGTTATCGGCTCAGGTGGTGGATTGGTCGGCTACGGCGGAGGACTTCCGATGAAGGAAGCCCTGCTGCGGATGGAGGGTGCCCTCTAGTAAAGCTTCTGCCCGTCCGCGCACATCTTCACGAACTTCTCGATGCGGCGAGCGCGCGTTTCCGGCTTCTTCGCATCGTGGATCTGGAAGAGGATCGCGTAACGATTAGAGGCGTTCAGGCTTTCAAAGAAGTCCCAGGCTTTCCGTTTCTTCTTGAGGGCCTTTTCCAGATCGGGTGGAACCTTCGCGTCCTTCGGTGACATGTACGAGTTCTCCCACCGTCCGTCGGCTTTGGCGCGTTCAACCTCACGAAGTCCGGCCGGACGCATGCGGCCTTCCTTTTTGAGCCGCGCGATGTGTCCGCGATTGTGGTTCGACCACGGGCTCTTCGCCCGCCGAGGCGTGTAGCGCTGGAGGTAGAAGGTTTCGTCCAGGGACCAGGCTTTGCCGTCGATCCAGCCGAAGCACAGAGCGATGTCCAGAGCCTCTGCGTAGGTGACCGTTTTCAAACCCGAGGCCTTCTTTGCGTACTTGATCCAGATCCCCGGCGCTTTCTCGTGGTTGCGCTCCATCCACGTCTCGAACGCCTTCTGCGTGGCGAAGCGCTTGACGGGGAGTCCGTCCTTCAACTCCGGCATCGGCCCTACTCCTACTCCACCAGCGACGGCGTAAGAACTTCGAACGGCACGTCGAGAACTTCGTCCACGTCGCGGTCGGGGATCTTCTCGTCGGTGACCGTCGCGGAACTGATGCGATCGAGACGGAACATCCGGCCGCCGTCGCGCATCCGGCACCAACCGATGAGATACCAACCGTGTGTCGATCCGAAGAGGCCCTGCGCTTCGACGCCGCGCTTTGTCGGGTTTCCCATGCGGTCTTCGTAGTCGAGCTCGATGACCACATGACGGAGGACACCTTCTTCCACCGCCCGCAACACTTCGGGCGGTGCGATCTCTCGCGGAGCGACGCGGATGCGTCCGGCAAGTGACTCGGCTTCAAGGGCATCTGCCGATTGCATAACGGCTGCAAGCTTCATCCGTGCTCGACGCGCAGCCTGCTCGAAGGGCATCGGGCCGGCTACCGCTAGCGCTGTCGCCAAGGACACGGCTTCTTCCGCGGTGAGATTCAGCGGAGGCAAAGTCCGTCGGGGATCCAGGGCATAACCTCCGCGGGGTCCTCGCTGTGACCAGATCGGGACGCCGGCTTCCTGGAGCGCCAGGATGTCGCGTTCGATCGTTCGTCCAGAGACTTCGAAGCGATCGGCCAGCTCTTGAGCTCTCATCTGGCGAGGGGAGCGCGCTCGGAGCTCCTCGACGATGGCGTAGAGCCGGTCCGTCCTGTTCATGACTCCGAATCATCGTCCCAGATTCCCGACACCAGGCTGTCGGAGATAGGAAATACGGTCGGGGGCATCGGATAGGAGGCCGGAGATGATTAGACACGTTGCGAGCGTTGCCGATCGCGTTCCACTTGGGCTGACGATGGGATTCGAAGTCGACGATGTCGAAGAGGGAGCCGGGAAACTCGGCGACACGGTTCTTCAGGGAGCGAAGACGGAACCCTATGGACAGAAGACCATCCGGTTCCGTTCGCCTTCCGGAGCGGTTTGCGAGCTGAGCGAAGCACCCTGGGCGCGCGAGCTCGACACCATCGTCACTCCGAAAGCGGCGCCGTAACGGCATCATGAATCTCGTGGAAGCGAAGCTATTCACGCAGCGATTCACCGTTCAGGACGACGACCTCGACCAGAACGGACACGTGAACGGTGCCGTATACATCTTGTGGGGAGATGCCGTGCGGAATGCTTGCTCGACGGCCGCCGGTGTTTCGATCGATTACCTGGTCTCTTCGGGTGTTGGTCCGGTCAATCTCGAGACGAACATCCGCTATCACCGGGAGCTGCGACTCGGTGACATCGTCGACGTGTCGTGCCGCTTCGAGTGGGGCGATGGGAAGACGATGCGTATCGTCCAGGAATTCCGCCTCGAGGACGGAACGCTTGCAGCCGAGCTGACGAGCACGGGCGGATTGCTTGATCTATCGGCGCGCAAGCTCGTAGCCGATCCGGCCAGTCACTGGCGCGCGGCGGCCACGTCGCCCGAGATCCTCGGCCTTTGATCCGTACCGGTCTTCGTTTCGAGGGACGCACCATTGCCGGCCGAACCTTTGTCGTGGCACTCGGCGTGCGACCCGAGCTGCAACTCGTGCTGCGCGCCATGGGGTTCGCGGATCGCGACGAAGGGTTCTCCCTGGAGGTCGCCGGTGACAAGCGCTTGCGTAACGCCGTGATGGCGAATTGGCGGGAACACGGCGTAGCCGTCGTCGAACAGGCTATCGGACTTCGTCCGGTGCCTTGGACTGACGCGTTGCGGTCATTTCTTCGTTCATTCCACGGGTCAAAGGTTTGGTGGTTCCTGGTCGGCAGTGCCGGTCTTGCCGTACGCGGGTTCGATGTTGCCCCGGGCGATCTGGACATAGTCACCGACCGCAAGGGAATCGATTCGTTGACCAAGATCTTCCGGGACCAGTTGCTGACGCCCATCGTGGACACTCGCGGCTGGTTGATCTGCGAGCTCGAGGCGCGATTGTTCCTCGGCGCTCGGTTGGATCTCGTCGGTAGCGTGCGGCCGGCCGTTGATGATCCGCAGCCAAGG
Organism: uncultured Actinomycetes bacterium; assembly: GCA_963766295.1. Lineage (GTDB taxonomy): Bacteria > Actinomycetota > JAICYB01 > JAICYB01 > JAICYB01 > JBBDRJ01. The sequence continues at coordinate 606,932 of CAVXYW010000002.1, forward strand.
CCTTTCGGTCCTGAAGCCGCGAGCCGCATCGAGATGGTCGAGTGGTATGGCTTCGAGGTCCCGGTTGCGCCGCTCGATCTTCAGCTGGTGGACGAGCTGTCGCGTAGCCGGCGCTCAAACGCCGCCCAGATCCTTCGCTCGATGGAGATGGGTGTCGGGATCCGATAGCCCGCGGCATGCCCAATATTGAGTGCGCGAATCACCCTCGATTGGGGTGTTCGCCGATATCGCTGGGTCCTAATGTCTCGGTTGAGGCGAGTTAAGCAGCAGCTTGTCGAGAGTGTCCCCGAAACATCCGCAGAAAGGGACCCACCACGGGTCCCTTTTTGCTTTCTAAAACGCTGGTTCGGGGGAGCCTGCCTGTCCGCCCAAAGCGCGTCCGGCGGACCCGACGGCGTTGGTGACGAACTGTCCGGCCTCGTAGAGCGTGCGCGTCAATCGGCGCTGCAACTTGCCGGATGGCGTCTTCGGCAGGGAGCCAGGCACGAGCAGCACGACGTGGTCGGCGGCGACCCGCATCGCCTTGCGCACCTCGGTGGCGATCTGCTTGGCCAGACGCGACGCGTCTTCACCGTGCAGACGCGTCTCGGCGATCACAACCAGTCCTTCGCGTGCTTTGCGCGCGATACCGAACGCAACAGCGTTACCCAGACGAACACCCGGAACGCTCAGTGCGGCGCGTTCGGCGTCCTCCGGGTAGAGGTTTCGACCGCCGACGATAATCATGTCCTTGATCCGTCCGGTTATGTAGAGGCCGTCGGGTCCGATCACGCCGAGGTCGCCGGTGCGGATCCATCCGTCGACGATCGTTTCTGAGGTGGCGATGGGATCGTCCCAGTAGCCGAGCATCGCGTGCTCGGTGCGGACACAGATCTCACCGACCAGACCGTCGGGTATCCGATCTCCTGCTTCGGTGCGGATCTGCACTTCAACACCAGGGATCGCGCGGCCTACTGAGATCAGAGGACGTGAACCTTTCGACTCCGGCTCGACGGCTTCTGCGATCCCGTCGGACGCAAGTTTGTGTACGTCGACCCACCACGGCGGAGGTGGTGCGAGCGGTGGAGGCGATGAAACTCCGAGTGTGGCTTCGGCCAATCCGTAAACGCCGCACAGAGCCTCGACGCGGAAGCCGGACGGACCGGCAGCTTCGACGAACTTGCGCATCGTTTCGTTGTCGACCGGCTCGGCTCCGTTGCCGACGAAACGAAGCGAAGAAAGATCGATTGGCCCGTCCATCCTCTCCAAAGCGCGCGCGGCCAGACCGAACGCGAAGTTCGGGGCAGCTGTGATCGTCGCCCTGTAATCGGAAAGTGCCTGAACCCATCTCTTAGGCGAAGCGATAAAAGTCTCCGGACGCATCAGATGAGTCGACATGTCGAGAACGAGAGGCCAAAGAGTCAGTCCGATTAGCCCGAAGTCGTGATACAGCGGCAACCAGCTGACCGCGACATCATCGGGGCCGAGATGAACCTGGTCGGATGCCGCGTGACCGTTGGAGATCAATGTTCTGTGCGATAGCGCTACGCCCTTCGGGCTCGCTGTTGAACCGGATGTGAACTGGATCAGCGCCGGCGAATGCGGATCGACATCCGCGATCGGAATCTCATGTCCGTTCGCGATGAGATCGTCGAAGGATGCGAGTTGTGGCGCGATCCCCTCCAGCGGAATCAGTGAACGCACGTCGGGATCGGCGGCGAGCAACGAGATTCCAGCTTTCTTAGAGCGTGAGCCGATCTCCTCGACCAAGGATTCGATCGACGTGATGCGCAGGGGAACGGCCAGCGGCACGGCGATCAGTCCGGACGCCCAGCAGCCGAAGATCGTCGCCACGAGATCCGGTGAGGTCGACCCGAGGATGCCGACGCGATCGCCGGAGTGGAGGCCGAGGTTGCTCAGCGCGCCCGCAGAGCGCTGAGCAACCTCGGCGAGTTCACCCCAGGTCCACCGCTCCGTCTCGCCTTCGTCGCCCAGGAAGGAGATCCCGCGCGTCGACGATCGGCGGATCTCCAGGGCCTCGCCGATGGTTTGCATCGATTCGCGCGTCATTCGACCAACCTTGCGACCTTCGGCTCCACGCGCCGGGCAAAGGTGCCGCCGTCGATGTCTTGTACGACGACGAACGCAACCAAAGACCGGACTCGGAAGGCGATGTAGTCGATGGTTCGCTCGACAGCTTCGGCCCCCGGTGTGGTGATCGTGGCTTTGATGCGGGACGTGTACAGCTCGTCACCGAGATTGGAAACATTTGGCACCCGTCCCTGGCGCTCGTAGTTGGCCTCGCCGCCGTCGTCCCGTTCCTGTTTCCACGTGTTGGTGTCGTCGTGCTCGATGTGGGCGTCCATCACCGCGCGCGCGGCGGCCTCGGTCTGCAACAGGTAGAGCGTGTTGGAGATGTAGGCCGAACCTTCCTTCTGGACGAAGGCCGATGTGGCCGAAGCCCTGACGGGCTCGATGTTGGCCGGGCCGACCTTTCCGCCGACCTGAACGGTAGAAGGCCGCACGTCGTCTTCTTGGTCCCACTCGTCTCCGAGGTCTCCGTCGCCGAGAACCGCGTCGGAAATGTCGCTGCTGCTCAGGTTCAGAGGCGGTTCCGTGGGCTCCGCTTCCTGAGCGGAGCTGCACGCGGTGGAGGCGAGCAGCACGGCGGCCACGGCAAGAACGAGCTTTCTCATCGCGGTCAACCTACCGAAGAGTGCGGTTATTCGGCGCGAAACCGCCGCTAGGCGGCGTAGTAGAGATCGATGGCCGAGCCCTTGCGGACGCTCGTTCCGGCGGGCGGGTTCTGACCCTGCACCTCGCCCTTCGGCTTGCCGGAGCCGGGCACGGCATACTCGTTCTTGACGACCAGCCCGCGATCGGTTGCAGCCTTCTTCGCATCACCCAGCGACTTGCCGGTGAGGTCGGGCATCGGGAAGGTGCGCGGACCCTTCGAAACAACGGCTGTGATCTGCGACCCCTTGGGGGCCAGGGTGTCGCCGGCCGGGTTGGTGCTCATGACCTGACCTTCGGGCACGGAATCCGAGAACTCACCGAGGTATACGTACGCGAAGCCCGCGTTCTGAATCGAGGTGCGCGCTTCCGTCGCCTGCTTCCCGACGACGTTGGGCACGGACAGCATCGGCGGACCCTTGCTGACCATGGCCGTGAAGGACGTACCGCGCTTCGCCTTTGCGATCTTCGGTTCGATAGAGATGATCGAGCCCTTGGGGACGGTGTCGTGCTCGAGTTCGCGTTCGACGGCGAGCGTGAAACCGATGTCGCCCATCGTCTTGCGCGCTTCGTCGATCGGCTTGCCCACCACTGGCGGCACGTCGAAGAGCTGGGCACCCTTCGACACCGACAGCTTGACCAAGGTCTCCTTGGGGACCTTGGTTCCGGTCGGGGGGTCTGTTTCGACGATCGTTCCCTTGGCGGCGACGTCGTGGAAGACCTCGGTGACATCACCGGCGCGAAGTCCGTCGCGTGTCAACGCGGTGCGAGCTTCCTCCAAGGTCTGGCCGGCGAGGTTGGGAACTAGGAGCGGACGAGGTATCAGTGCGTAGGCGGCGACGGCAGCCGTTGCCAGCGCGAGAAGAGTGATGAGAGCGATGCGCATACGGCGGCGTTTGCGCATACGCACACGCATCTGCAGCGGCATGACGTCGGTCGCGCGCCTCGGCATTTCGTCCTTGTCGGTGTGCGCCGCTTGGTCGGGCTTCTTTTCGGGTTGTTTGATGACGGCCGTCGGCGGTGGCGGCAGCGTGGACGGATCGGGGAGCTGGTTGGTCGTCGCCAGGAAGCTTGGGACACCGCCGTCGTCCCCAAGCGCCCGCGCGAATTCGCCTGGTGTGGCGTGGCGGTCGTCCGCGGACGCCGAAGTTGCTTTGGCGACGGCGGTGTCGATCACCGGAGAGATGCCCGGATTCAGAACGGGTGAGTGCATGCGTGCAGCAGCGACGGCTTGTGGTGTGTCTCCCTGGAACGGAGCGCGCCCGGTAAGCATCTCGAAAGTCACTGCGCCGAGCGCGTAGACATCGGCGCGTCCGTCCACATTGGATTGAGAGATCTGTTCCGGCGCGACGTAAGCGACGGTTCCGATCGGTCTGTCTGTTGTCAGGTTCGCCGCTTGGGGGCCGAGCGCTTTCGCGATGCCGAAGTCGCAGACACGCACCTCGCCGTCCGGAGTGAGAAGGATGTTCTCGGGTTTGATGTCCCGGTGCACGATCCCCTTCGAATGTGCGTGATCGAGAGCGGCAGCCACGCCGCGCGCTACGTGACGCGACGTCGGGGGGTCGAGCCGTCCGAAACGCTCGAGCAGCGTGCGCAAGGTCGTTCCGTCCACGAGCTCCATGACGATGTAGAGGTCGCCCTCCCAGTCGCCGCAGTCGTAGACGGCGACGACGTTGGTGTGGTTGAGGCGAGCGGCGTTCTGAGCCTCGGCGCGGAAGCGCTGCTCGAAGCTGGGATCGGAGACGAGGGCCGGGTGCATCACCTTGACGGCGACGTCGCGGCCGAGGATCTCGTCCCGGGCCTTATAAACGGTGGCCATACCACCCGACGACAGTCGCTCTTCGAGCTTGTATCGCGAGCCGAACCGCAGGCCTATGCGGTGGTCGCTGACCGTCCCTGTTCCGCTCATAGGAGTACCGCCCACGGGCTTATGGTACCGGTCCGTGTTGCTAAACGTCATTGTTGTTGCTTTTTGGGGGTTTTGGGGGCGCCCCGAAGCGGTCTACACCCGCTCCCGGTTACTTTTGGCGCGTGACTCCCAAACCGGCCCCCTTCGGTTCATGGACCTCGCCGATCTCGGCGGCATCGGTCGCCGAGGGTGGGGTCAGCCTCGGGGGCGTAGCGGTTTCCGGGGACCACCTCTATTGGAGCGAGCAACGGCCCTCAGAAAGTGGGCGAACCGTGGTCGTTCGCCACTCGGCCGACGGGTCGACCACCGGCATAACTCCGGAGGGTTTCAATGCCCGAACCGGAGTTCATGAATATGGCGGCGGTGCGTGGTGGGTGCACGGCGAAGCCGTCTTCTTCGCGAACTGGTCCGATCAGGTCCTCTATCGGCAGGACGGAACCGCTGCGCCCATTTCGATCGCTCCGCACCCCACGATTGCTCGAGGCCTGCGCTATGCCGACGGTGTTGTCACTAAGGACGGCCGGTCGATCATCTGCGTTCGAGAGCGACATGTTGAAGGCCGCGAAGCGTTCAACGAGATCGTCGTTCTACCGACCGACGGTTCGGCCGAGCCCGGCGAACTGATCTCCGGGAACGACTTTTACTCTTTCCCTCGCTTATCGCCTGACGAGACGAAGCTCGCCTGGACCGAGTGGTCTCACCCGAACATGCCGTGGGACGGAACCTTCCTTTATGCGTGCGACCTGACCGACGATTTCGGGATCAGAAACCCGACACTCGTTGCCGGCTCGATGGACGAATCGATCTTCCAGCCTCAGTGGAGCCCGGACGGCGTCCTGCACTTCATCTCGGATCGCAATGGCTGGTGGAACATCTACCGCTGGATCGACGGCCGCGTCGAACCCGTTGTCGAGATGGACGCCGACTTCGGCGTCCCGCAATGGGTGTTCGGACTCTCGACGTACGCATTCCTTCCGAACGGCGACATCGTCTGCATGTTCGAGCAACGCGCGAGTCAGAAGCTCGGTGTGATCCGGGGCGGTGCCGGTGAGGTCGAGGATCTGCGGCTGCCATACACGGTTCTCTCGAGCATCACTGCGCGCGGAGACCATGTTTTGTGTATCGCTGCGGCACCGACCGAACTCGGTGCATTGGTCGATATCGATCCGGCCACCGGCAACGTCGAAGTGATCAAACGTTCTCGCGATGAAGATCTCGATCCCGCTTTCATCTCGATTCCCGAGAAGATCGAGTTCCCCTCCGAGGGCCGGGTCGCTCACGCGCTCTACTACCCGCCGATCAACGCCGACTTCGTAGGTCCCGATGGCGAGAAGCCGCCGCTGATCGTTTGGAGCCACGGCGGTCCTACCGGTGGGGTACGTCCGGTGCTTCTCATGAATCTCCAGTACTGGACTTCTCGCGGCTTCGCCATCGTCGACGTCAACTACGGAGGAAGCACCGGTTATGGACGCGACTACCGAAGGCTTCTGAACGAGAACTGGGGTGTCGTCGACGTAAAGGACTGCGTGAATGCTCCGCGCTATCTCGTAGGGCGCGGCGACGTCGACCCCGATCGTCTCGCGATCCGAGGAGGGAGCGCCGGAGGGTTCACGACCCTTGCCGCACTCGTCTTCGAGGATGTTTTCAAGGCGGGAGCCAACTACTTCGGTGTTGCCGACTTCGAGACGTTCGTCGGCGATACGCACAAGTTCGAGTCCAGGTATCTCGATTCACTTGTGGGTCCGTATCCCGAAACGAAGGACCGGTACTACGAGCGCTCACCGGCGAACTTCGTGGATCGGATCAGCGTGCCTGTGATCACATTCCAGGGGACCGAGGACATGATCGTGCCGCCGTCGCAGTCCGAGCAGATTGTGAACGCACTGCGCGCCAAGAAGGTCCCGTGCGCGTACGTGACGTACGAGGGTGAGCAACACGGGTTTCGGAAGGCCGAGAACATCATCCATTCGCTCGAAGCCGAGCTGTACTTCTACGGACGAGTTTTCGGATTCGATCCGGCCGGCTCGGTGGCGCCGGTGGAGATCGAGAACCTATAGGTGGACGTCTACATCGAGACGGGTGACAAGGTCGTTTTCGCGAGCGCCGTCGACTGGCCCGGCTGGGCGCGCAAGGCCAAGACGGAGGACGAAGCCATCGAGTCTCTGCTCGTCTACGGTCCGCGCTATGCGTCGGCGATCGCTTCGGCCCGGCTCAGCTTCGAGCCGCCGAAGTCGGTGCGAGTGGTTAATCACGTCAAGGGTGGTTCGGGTACCGACTTCGGCGTTCTGTCGATCTCAACCAAGGCCGACGACCGATCGGTGACGGCGAAGGAGCTGCAACGGCAGATCAAGATCTTGCGCGCGTCGTGGGCTACGTTCGACGCGATGGCAAAGAAGCATGCGAAGAAAAAGCTGAGACTCGGTCCGCGCGGCGGCGGACGCGACCTCAAAAAGATGACCGGCCACGTATTCGAGACCGACGTCTCGTACTTGTCGTGTATCGGCGCGAACTACAAAGGCTCGGACATGAAGGAGTTGCGTGAGGCGTTCCTGGCACGTTTGGAGCGACACGCGGCAGGGGAGCCGATCGAGAACAAGCGACGGACTCCGCCCTGGACGGTTCGCTATTGCGTGCGGCGCTCGACCTGGCACGCGCTTGACCACGCGTGGGAGATCGAAGACCGCGCGGCTTAACCGTTGCGCCGGCGATACTCGCGCCGGATGAATGGCGGCGCATACGGAAGCAGCATTTTCTGGCGCTCCGGATCCATGCCGAAGTAGCTCGCTTCTACCCAGCCCGTGCAGTCAGCGCTCCCACACGAGCACTTCCATCTCTCGCCATCGGCGAATGCATTGATGCGGTAGTCGATGGTTATCTCCTCGCCCTCTCGGACGTCCCTCCAAGCGAAGACCTTCACCCCCGACCGCATGGCGTTCGGATCGCACGAATGGTTCAGATAAGCGCCGGGGGTGAGTACGACGGCGTAGGAATCGAACCCGAGCTCCGTCAGATGCATCATGTCCTCGCCCGACAACGATGGGATCTCGGCACCCGTGATCACCGGACCGTTCCTGCGTCGAAAGATGAACTCGCCCTCACGGAAGTCCCTCAGCGCGAAGACACCTTTGCCTTTTTCGGGAGTGTCGCGGACCTCCACATCGGTGATCACGACGGGTTAGAAGTCGCGGGTTCGGGCGAAGTGTTCGCCAACCTCTGGACGAGTCAGCTGATAAACACCGACGCGATGTCCGCCGGGTGTCTCGAACGTGCAACACGGACCATGCGGAATCTCGAATCGCTCTGCGGGTTCCCACCCGCGCGCCTCGATCTCGTCCAACGTGCCGCTGAAGTCGTCAACGCGGTAGATAAGGAACGGACGTTCACCTTCCAGGTGTCCTGCGAACAGCACGAGGGGACCTTCGCCTAGCCGGACCGCCGCCACTCTGTCGTCGCCGGACTCAACCGCAAAAACGGACTCGGCCCCCAGGGCGTCGACGAAGTAATCGCGGTCGGCTGCTGGATCGGAACTCGGTGTGTAAAGGAAGTCGAGGCTCTGGAACATCAGGTGAGCATGTCGAGATAGCGCTTCCCGGCGTCACCGAATGGTTCCCGCCGCTGCTCGACGGCTTCCATCAGCCATCTGGATGTCTCGACGGCGTTCTCGATGACGTCCTTCGGGTATCCGAGTGAGACCTGGTGCTCGGCGAACTCGTCTTCGTCGTCGAGGATCGTGCGTCCGTCACGGAAGCGGATCACATCGAGATCCAGGTCGACGGCGGTAACGTGCCGGTCACTGAGCCATTCGGCGGGCATCGAGACGTCGACGTACACCTCGACCTCGTCATGGTCTGCGTAATGCGTAGGGATCCACCACTCGGCTTCTGGAAGCAGAACGACGAATGTATGTGTGAACTGCACGGGACCCTGCGGACCGTCTACCTGAAGAGGCGGCTTGCGACCGAGCCAGGTTCCGTAGTCGTCCCGTCCGAGGACGTCCAGATGCATGCGCCAGTGCGGCGTGTCGGGCCACTTGCGAGCTTCGAGGAAGACTTCGCCCGCTTTCAGGATGAATGACCATCCTTCCAATACGCGACCTCGGCCTCCATGCCGTCGGGATCGCGGAAGAAGACACTGACGACGTGCCCGAAGTCCGTAATTGTTCCGTCCGACGCGCCCTCGTCGATCAAGCGCTGGCGGATCTGGTCGAAGGCTTCTTTCGAAGCAGCCTGGAGAGCGATGTGGTCCATACGGCCGCGATCGAAGATGGGCATGCGTTCGAGCCAACGGTCTCCCTTGAATTCGAAGGGGTGCAGCACGCACGAGGAACCAACGGCGATGAATGCGTGGCGGTTGTTCTCACCTTTCGGTCCACGCGGGAGAACCTCGTCGAGCACGCACTCGGCGTCGAAGATCCGAGCGTAGAAGTCCTTCAAACCATCGATGTCGCCCGAGATGAAAGCAACGTGGTTGATGCCTGCTAGCAGGGCCATCCGTCCTCCTTGCCGGTGATGGACCTACGTTAGTCGTCACCGGGCCCTTTGGACGCGCCGATGCCGCTCCACGTTGAATAGCGATATGCAGGTCGTTCAGTCCCGGCTAGACACGTCCTCGGACCAATTCGTCCAGAACACCGACGACATGCTCGGGGCAATCGCCAAGATGGACGAGCTCCTCGCGCAAGCTCCCGAGGGCGGCGGACCCGAGTCGATCGAAAGGCTGAGGAGCCGGGGCAAGCTGCCTGTCCGAGAGCGCGTAGCGCTGTTGCTCGACCCCGACTCCCCGTTCTTGGAAGTCGGCCCGCTGGCCGGATACATGACGAACTCACCCGTCGGCGGCGGGATGCTGATCGGAATCGGAGTGGTGTTCGAACGTCGAATGCTCGCTGATGTTCAACGATCCGTCCGTCCTCGGTGGCGCCATCACCGGCGTTGTGATGAAGAAGATCGAACGCGCGCTCGAGATCTCGAGACTCAATCGGCTCCCGTTGATCATGGGCGTCGAATCGGCCGGCGCAGACTTACGCGGTGGGGGAGGTGGAGGGGGCGACCCCGAGGCGGCGATGCGGCGCAACATGGGCCACTTCGCGGAGTCGGGACGCCTCTTCCACGACATCACCGAGCTTTCGGCGATGCGCATCCCGACGATCTCGATCGTGTTCGGCAGCTCGACCGCCGGCGGTGCCTATCAGCCCGGGATGAGCGACTACAACATCTTCATCCGCGGTAAGTCGAAGGTGTTCCTCGGCGGACCGCCGCTCGTGAAGATGGCCACCGGCGAAGATTCGACGGACGAAGAGCTCGGCGGAGGTGAGCTACACGCAACGAAGTCGGGACTCGCCGACTATCTCGCCGAAAGCGAACCGGAAGCGATACGGATGGCGCGCGATGTCGTCCGGCATTTGAACTGGCGAAAGCTCGGTCCGGGTCCTTCGCTTCCGGCCGACGATCCCGTTCTGGAAGCGGACGATCTTCTCGGGCTCGTGAGTCGCGATCTCAAGACGTCATTCGACATGCGCGAAGTCATCGGCCGCATCGTCGACGGCTCTCGCTTCGAAGAGTTCAAACCGCTGTACGGCCCAACGATCGTCTGCGGGTGGGCGTCGATTCACGGGTTCCCCGTAGGGATCCTCGGGAACAACGGAGTGCTGTTCAGCGATTCGTCCCAGAAGGCTGCGCAGTTCATCCAGCTGTGCAACCAGATCGACGTCCCGTTGCTGTTCTTGCAGAACATCACCGGCTACATCGTCGGGCGGGACTTCGAGGCCGGCGGGATCATCAAGCACGGCTCCCAGATGATCAATGCCGTGTCGAACTCGAAGGTGCCGCACATCACCGTCATCACCGGAGCGAGTTACGGCGCCGGCAACTACGGGATGAGCGGACGTGCATACGACACTCGCTTCGTGTTCGTGTGGCCCACGGCGAAGATCGCGGTGATGGGACCGAAGCAGATGGCCGGGGTGATGTCGATCGTCAGGCGGGGACAAGCAGCGCGCCGCGGCGAGGAGTTCGACGAAGAGCAGGACGCCCAGATCCGTGAGGTCGTCGAAGCGGGAGCCGAGGCTCAGTCCCTTGGCATGTACGCGACGGGGCGTTTGGCCGACGACGCGATGATCGATCCGCGCGATACGCGCCACGTCGTGGGGATGGCGCTGAGTGCTTGCCACAACAACGTGATCGAGGGCGCGCGCGGCTTCGGCGTGTTCCGGATGTAGATCCGTTCCCATTCTCGTAACGAACGACTGTTAGCCTCCTCTCACATGACGGCACCGAGCACTAGATCCAGACGCGTCGCCTTCGAGGGCAGCTTCAACTTCCGCGACCTCGGCGGGTTCGCGACCGACGACGGCCGCACCACGAAATGGGGACGGCTATACCGCGCAGATTCCGTCCACTTGTTCACCGACGCCGACGCAGCAAGAGCGAAGCAAGAGCTCGGTTTGAGGACCCTCCTCGATCTGCGAAGCCCCTTGGAAGTCGAGTTCACCGGCGTCGGATTGCTGGCGGAGGACGGCACCAGCCGGATCCATCTGCCTCTGACCGGTGAAGGTGGCTACACAGTGGTCGACGGCGTCCAGATCACTCTCAAACAGGAAGACCGATCGCCGGACACGATGGTCGAGGTCAGTCGCGCGATGCTGCGCGCTAGTGGCCCGCTACTCGTTGAGGCGATAGAAGCGCTCGCCCAGGACGAAACTCTTCCTGCTGTCTTCTTCTGTGCCGCCGGCAAGGATAGAACCGGCGTCCTTAGCGCAACGGCTCTCGGCGCTCTCGATGTGCGCGACGAAGACATCATCGAGGACTACGTTCTAACGGGTGAGACGATCGACGCCGTCATCGGGCGCTTCGCCGCAAACCCCAACGCACCTGCTCTCTATAAGGACAACCCGCCGTCCTTCTTCACTCCGTACGCGGAAACGATGGAGCGGGTCTTGAAACACGTCCGCGAGGATTACGGCTCGTTCGCCGAGTACCTCCTCGCGAACGGGCTGCCGCAGTCCTCGCTGGACGCGCTTGCCGTGAGCTTGCTCGAACCTAAGAGCTAGCTCTCCGCGCTAAACCCCGGTGACGGGAACCGTGTGGGGGTCCCCGTCCGGCCGGACGGTCGACAGCCAGTACCGCATGCCTTCGGCCAGTCGCTCCTTCGCATGTGTCCAGGAAGCGGGCAGACCGTGGTCGGCATTCGACGGGACCTTCTCCGCTCGTGGCTGAACGCGTGTGGGCATCGATGACCTCCTCGGCTTCGGCTCTACCCATTAGGCGCCGATAACAACCGGGAGGATCTCGGGCGGCAACGATGCCCGGCACTGTTACCTAGGATTGGCGGCACGGTGGAATCACATACGCGCATATTTGTCCCAGCGGTCGGATTGGCTGTTGCCATTCTTTTGACCTTCGCGCCGGCGTTCGCTCAGATCGACGATAGGGCGCTGATCGACCCCTGCTCGCTCGTATCGAGTGCGGAGATAGCGTCGGCGTTCAAGGACCCGGATGCACGGTGGACGCCCTTCCTTTCAAGGGATCGAGATTCCTGTACGTGGAGCCCGCAGGAGACACCGGAGTACGGACACGTCGTTATGAGCTTCTTTGTCCGGGATCCCGCAGAGTTCAGACAACATGACCTCGACGCGCCGATTACGGATGTAGAAGGCGTAGGGGACGACGCGTACCTAACGGCTGAAGATGGCCAGGTCGAGCTCCTTACCCTTGAAGGACGGGCGAATCTGAGGCTGACACTTGATTTCGTCCAGAACGATTCGGGTTCGCGGACTATCGAAGCGGCGCAAGCCCTTGCGGTCACGGCTCTGGGCAACATCGGGAGCTTTCCGGTCGCCGCGCCACCCGCGGCGAGCAGTCCTAACGAGGACGAAACGCAAGACGGGTTCGACTCCACCGGGCTGGTCACTGCAGTCGTGGCGGTTGCAGTTTCTATCGCCGGTTTGTCGCTGCTGCTTTGGGCATACCAACGATTCGTCCGGCGGCCGGTCCGCGCCTATGAAGGCCCACCGAGACTCGAGGCGCAGCCGATTGTCGAACCTGAACCGGTAATCGCGGCTCCCGTAGAGCCCGCCGAGACTAGGAACGGGTCGAGAAGCGTCGATCCGTTCCCCATCGCCGGGTACGCCGAAATGGCGCCGAAACAGATACTCGCGGTGCTGCCCGAGTTGAGCGTCGGCAGTCTCTTGATGGTTCAGGCGCGCGAATCTCTGACGAAGAAGCGGCCGACCGTCCTGAAGGCGATCGCCGGCCTCATCGATGAAGCGCGCCAGAGCCTGGCCGTCCCCACCCGCAACAACTGATCGCGCCGTACTTGGCCTCCTCACCGGCCGTCCCTCTAGCATTGGCTCACCCGTGACGATCCGTCGGCTCCTCATTGCAAACCGCGGCGAGATCTCGCTTCGCGTACGGGATTCGGCCGGCGACCTCGGGATCACGCCTATAGCCGTTTACACCGAGGACGAACGCGACGCGCCACACGTCTACGGAGCTGACGAAGCCGTCCGGCTCGACGGTGAGGGCGCGGCCGCCTACCTCGACATAAAAGGTCTTATCGCGGTCGCCAAGAAGGTCAACGCCGATGCCGTTCACCCCGGTTACGGGTTCCTCGCAGAGAACGCGGGCTTCGCGCGCGCCGTCACCCAAGCCGGACTGATCTGGATCGGTCCACCGTCGGATGCGATCGAGACGATGGGGGACAAGCTCGAGAGTAAGCGCATCGCCAAGAAAGCCGGTGTGCCGGTGCTGGAGCCGATGGACCCGGCGAAGCTCCGTCTGCCTGCGCTGGTGAAGGCGGCCGCGGGTGGCGGCGGTAAGGGGATGCGGATCGTCCGAACCAAGAAGGAGTTGGAAGAAGCGATCGCCGCCGCGGAACGGGAGTCGCAGCGGGCATTCGGTGACAAGCGAGTTTTCATCGAGCCCTATCTGGAAGGTGTGCGCCACGTCGAGATCCAGGTGCTCGGGGACGGACACGGCAATCTCGTCCATCTGTTCGAGCGCGAATGTTCTATCCAGAGGCGCCATCAGAAGGTTGTCGAAGAAGCACCGAGCTCGGTGGTGGACGAAGACCTGCGCGAGCGGATGGGCGAGGTAGCGTTGTCCCTCGCGCGCGCGATCAATTACAGGAACGCGGGAACCGTCGAGTTCCTGCTGGCCGAAGACGGACAGTTCTTCTTCCTCGAGATGAATACGCGCTTGCAGGTAGAACACCCGGTGACGGAGGAGATAACGGGGATCGACATCGTCCGATCGCAGATCCTCGATGCGTCTGGTGAGAAGCTCGAATTCCAGCAGGACGATCTTTCTATCGACGGGCACGCGATCGAAGTGCGGCTTAACGCCGAGGATCCTTCCAACGACTTTCCTGCCGGCGACGGGGACGCTGATCAATTGGCGCGAGGACGAATCGTCCGAGGTGCGTTACGAGTCGGGAGTGGGGAAGGGCTACGTGGTCGGGACGTCGTTCGACCCGCTTGCTGGCGAAGGTGATCGCGCACGCACGAACGCGGGACGAAGCGGCCGCCCTTCTTGCGCGGGCGCTGGAGTGGACGGCGATCCAAGGTGTGCAGACCAACCGCGATCTGTTGGTGAATCTGCTGCGAGATTTCGAGTTCCTGAATGGGCAGACGACGACCGACTTCTTGGAACGCGTCGCGCTTGAGCCGCGCCGCCGGTTGTCTTCCGAAGAGCGGTCGGCTGTGTTGGCAGCCTGCGCGCTCACGGGAGCCGAACGGGCTCGCGGGGACGCGAAGGTGCTGGATACATTCCCGTCCGGCTGGCGGAACTCGGTGATGCCGCCTCAGAAGAGGATCTTGGTTATCGACGAAGAAACGACGGTCGCTTACCGGCGCGACCGCGCCGATTCAGCGTTCGTCGATGTAGGTGGCGGAGAAGTTGTCGCTTCACTCGAAGGGGAACCGGGCGATCTCGAAAGGACTCTGGAGATCGGGGGCCACGCCTATCACGTAACGGTGGACCGTTCGGGGGAGAGCTGGTGGGTGCATGGCCCTTGGGGCGACGTGGAGGTCGTGGAGAAATCGCCGTTCCCGTCGTCGGAGATCGAAGAGGTGTCGGGAAGCCTCGTTGCTCCGATGCCGGGTTCGGTCGTGTCGGTTGAAGTGAAAGTGGGGGACGAGGTCAAGAGGGGCCAGACTCTTGTCGTCCTCGAGGCGATGAAGATGGAGCACCCGATCGGGAGCCCGGACAACGGCGTCGTACGCGAAGTGAAAGTTGCGGCCGGCGATCAAGTCGAACGTGGAACACTGCTTGCCGTCGTCAGCGAATAGCGGTTTTTCAAGAATCGGACAGTCTTGGCCGAAGCAATCTCTGACGGATGTGTATGTCGTTTGCGTGACGATTCAAAAGGGAACTATCAATTGTTAAGGACGACCGCAACGGTCGTGGAGGAGGGTGTGCGATGCAACCACTAGTTAAGCGCGCCTTGCTTCGGCTCTTGCTGGTAGGGCTGATAGGCGCAACGTTCTTACCGATCGGACTGGCTCGTGGTCAGATCGGCGATGTACCGAGCAACCCGCCGGGTCAGGAGCCCCGCGAGCGTCAGCTGGAAATGGCCGAGAATCCTGCGACTGCACCAGAGCCGGATAAAGGTCTGCAGCCGGCAGAGGAAGCGACGCAGCCCGCGACGGTAAACGTCGGTTCCGTCAACGCCGTTACCGCCAAGTGCGCGGACTCATCGGACTCGGAGACTCGCCTCGGCCTCATGCAGAACAGCGCGGCGTACTCGCACTGTCCATAAGTCGACGAGGGGGTGGGTGCTCGAACTACTCGGGCACCCAGGAGGGAGCGTTTTGTCGCGGAAGGCTCTCATGCCTTCCGCGGCTTCCTCCGAACGGAACAACTTGGACGACGTCTTCGCCGCCCAATTGAACGCGTCGTCACGTTTCATCCCCGGAACTTTGTAGACGAGTTCCTTCGCGGCAGCGAGTGCGAGCGGTCCACCGGCGACCAAACGCTTCGTGAATTCGGCAACGGCTTCGTCCAAGGACTCGGGTGGTAGCGCGAAGTTGATCAGGCCGACGTGTACCGCCCGCGACGCCTCGATGCGTTCGCCGGACAGGAACAGCTCCAAAGCGTCTGCGCGTCGCATCTTCGGCAGGACGACGACGCTGATGATCGCGGGAGCAACTCCGATCCTGACTTCGGTGAATCCGAACCGGACGTCGTCGGCGGCAACCGAAAGGTCACAAGCCGCTGCGAGACCGACGCCGCCGCCCATGCAATGGCCGGCGATGCGTCCTACGATCGGCTTGGGTCCGTCCAGCATCACCTCGAAGATCTCCACAAGCCCGTAGCGCGCTTCGACGTTCACTCCGCCGCCCTTGAGGTCGGCTCCCGCGCAAAAGGTGTTGCCGTTGTTGGTTAGGACGATGACTCGAACGTCGTCAGACTTCATCGCCTTGTTCAGGTTGTCGCCGAGGCTGTTCATCAGCTCCGCGCTTAGCGCGTTGCGATTGTCCGGACGATTGAGCGTGATCGTCGCCACGCCTTTGTCCACGGAGTAGAGCGTCGCGTCCTCACTCATCGAAACTGACCCGGTTTGCGTCCGGGGCCGGGTGGTCCGGCGAACGCTTGCGCGATCGAGAGCCACTCGTCGGCAACGGGGCCCGTCGCTTTCAGAGTTGTGTCCTCGCGGTGTCTGCGTTGGGTTACCAAGAGAGCTAGATCCAGCGCGGAGCCGGTGACGCGGTTCTCGGCATCCTCCGGCCCCCACTCCCACATGTCGCCTGACGGCGCTTTAACTTCGACGCGGATCGGATCGCTCGGAACCTCCATCTTGCGATTCGCGTACGCGAAGGGGAGCGCTCTGACTCCGATGAAGCAGATGTGCTTCAAACGCTCGCTCGGTTGGCGCTCAGTGCCGAGTGCGTCGGCGACGTCCTGTCCGTGCGCCCAGCACTCCATCAGCCGAGCGGTTGCGAAGCTGGCCGCGCTCATGTCCGGGCCGAACCATGGGACGCGGAACTTCGGATCGAGAACCTCAAAGGCCGTCAGCATCTGCGCGCGGTCGCGCCGCCATTGATCGAGAAGAGTGGCTGCATCGTTTGAACGTCCGAACTCCACGTCGGCGGGATCCCCGTCCGTCCTGGTGAGTTCGGCCGTGGCCAGAGTGTTGCGCCAATCCTTGAATTCGTCCGGCTCCATGACGGCGAGCGTCGCGCGCTCGTCGAAGTAGTTGAGGTGGCTGATCGTGTCGCGGACAGACCAGCCTTCGGCCGGAGTGGGTGTGTTCCAGGCCGCGTTGTCGATGTTGGCGACGAGGGCGTCGAGGTCGTCGTGCTCGGCCCGAAGGTCCGCGCAGATCCCCACCATGTCCGGCATGGCTAGGCTCCGAACTCCGCTTCTACGGCTGCCCTGATGGCCGCGAGAGCTTGGCCGCGAGTCTTCAGCTTCGTCTGCGCGTGTGCGTTCTGATCGAGCTGCGACATCTCGACGGCCTTCTCGCGCGCTGCCTCCAAAACTTGATCGGCCGAGACGACGCGATCGAGGAAACCCGCTTCGACGGCGTTGTCAGCTGAGAATAGTTCCGCGTTGATCATCGCCCGGTTGAAGTGGGCCGGATTTAGGCGCTGACGCGAGATCTCGATCGCAGCCTGCGGCATCGTCATGCCGATGGCTACCTCGTTGGCGATGATTCGGTAGGTGCCCGACCCACCGACGCGGTAGTCGCCGCAGAGAAGAAGGAAAACCCCCATCGCGATCGCGTGACCGGTGCATCCGATGACCAGGGGCTTGGGATGCGTGAGCATGCGCTCGGCCAAGAGGAAGCCGCTCTTGACCATTCCGATGGCGTCCGGACCACCCGAACCGAGAATCTTCAGATCAAAGCCCGCGGAGAACATCCCTTCGCGGCCGAGCAGGACCGTTACCGCGTCGTCCTTCTTCGCTTGATCGAGGGCGTCGGTGATCTCGGTTTGCATCGCGGGCGACAAGGCATTGGCCTTGCCGTCGTCCATAGTGATTGTCGCGATTCCGTCGGAAAGTTCGTAAGAGAGCCGTTCTCCCATCAGCGGTTTCCTTCCAATAGCGAGTTGGGGATGTCGACGACTTTCGCTCGAAGGTACTCGCCGAGGCCTTTGGCTTGAGGATCGAGACGAACGGAACTCGCGACACCTTCCCCGAGCAGGCCGACTATCACGAAGTTGATCGCGAGGATGTTCGGCAGGGGGTGACGCTGGATCTCGAGGGCTTTGGTCTCCGGCATCAGTGAGCGGAGCGTGTCGATGTCGAGGAAGTTGTCCAGCCACTCGAATGCTTCTTCGGTTTTCGTCCAGACGCCAAGGTTTGCGTTTCCACCCTTGTCACCGGAGCGCGCTCCCATGACGCGTCCTAGGGGAGCTCGTCTTGTTTGCCCGGTGGAGGTAAGTCGTTGCTTGGTCGGTTGAGGTTTGAAGTTTGTCCACGTCGTCGGCGGCATCGTGCTCTCGACGCGCGAGCGGCTGCCGTCCATTACAACCTCTTGCCAAACAAGATCGGACGAGATCAATGCCGGCCAGAACACCCCGTAGGGACGTGGTGGTTCGAAGTTTCCTCCGAAGAAGCCCGGATAGCTGGCTAGTGCCATCTCGGTGACCTTCTGGCTTATGGCTCGCCCGAACTTCGTTTCGTCGTGGTCCTTCAGGACGAAGCGCAGCTCGGCCACGGCTTCCTCATTGCTCTGCGGGTCTTCATGGTCGCTGCGGATGAGTTGCACGTGTGCTTCTTCGAAGGTGTCGCGTCCGCCGGGAAGAGATTCCCAGATGGTTCGTTCCGCGAGGGCCGCTTTCTCCTCGATGTCGACGCCGGTGAGCTTGAGGCTGAATGACTGACGAAGGCCTCCGGCGTAGTTCATCGAAACCTTCGTGGTTGGGGGCGGAGGTTGTCCTTTGACGTTGGACACCTTGACTCGGTTCGGTTGTTCCTCTGTGAGCTTGATCGTGTCGAAGCGCGCGGTGACATCGGGGTTGAGGTACTCCGGGCTCCCGATCTCATACAGAAGTTGTGCTGTAACCGTGCCGACGGAGACGAGCCCGCCTTGGTCTTCGTGCTTCGTGATCACCGAGCTCCCGTCTTCGGCGATCTCGGCGATGGGGAACCCTGGATGCTCCAACCCGGGCACTTCTTGAAAGAACGCGTAGTTGCCGCCGGTTGCCTGCGCGCCGCATTCGATGATGTGTCCGGCAACGAGTGCACCGCCGAGCTTGTCCCAATCGTCGCGCTTCCAGCCGTGCGCGTGAGCGGCCGGGCCCATGACGACGGCGGCGTCGGTGACGCGTCCGGTGATGACTATGTCGGCGCCGCGCCCGAGTGCGTCGACGATGCCCCAGCAACCTTGATACGCGTTTGCTGTGAGGATCGAACGATCGCCCAGCGGCTCGCCGGTGTCGAGGTTGTCGAAGGTGTGTCCTTTGTCCTTTAGATCGTCGAGGAACGGCATGAGGTCGTCGCCTTCGACGTAGGCGATGTTCGGCTGGAGGCCGAGCTTGTCCGCGACCTGTTGCGTTGCTTCGGCGCAGCTGGATGGGTTCAGGCCGCCGGCGTTCGAGACGACCTTTATGCCGCGGTCGAGGCACGTGCTCATCACCTGTTCCATCTGACGGATGAAGCTGCGCGCGTAACCGCGGGACGGATCGTTCATCCGGTGCTGCGCGAGGATCAGCATCGTCAGCTCGGCAAGCCAATCGCCGGTGAGGTAATCGATCGGTCCGCCGTCCACCATTTCCTTGGCGGCGGCGAGGCGATCTCCGTAGAAACCGCTGCAGTTGGCTATCCGGACGGGGTCTGTCACGCGAATACTGTGCCACTAGACTCCGTCGCGATGGAGCGTCCGAGCAAGAAGGCACGTCCGAAGATCGAGAAGCTCCGGAAGATTTGCATGTCGCTTCCCGGTGTCACCGAGAAGCTCAGTCACGGGGAGCCGACGTGGTTCGCGAAGAAGGTCGTCGTGATGATGTCCGACCATCACCACGACGACCGCGTTGGTTTCTGGTGCCCAGCGCCGCCGGGAGCCCAAGAGGCTTACGTGAAGTCGGATCCCGAGCGGTTCTTCGTCCCTCCTTATGTAGGCGGCAAGGGTTGGCTCGGCGTTCGACTCGACGTTCGGAAGTTGGATTGGGATGAGATCACGGAGATCGTCGAAGAGGCCTACCGTCAAGTCGCACCCAAGAGGTTGATTGCCGAGTTCGACTCGCGAGGCGTCTAAACCTCCAGCGGCTCGTTCGCGGCGAGGTTCTTGGCCGCGTTTCCATCATGTGCCGGTAGCAAGATAGTCGGCCGGTCGCGGACGAACTGTGCGATGCGGAGGCTCGTCTCGCGGCCTTTTTTCTTATAGATGCTCAGCATGTTTAGACGGTTGTCGGCGACGTCCTGCGCGAAAAATGACGCCGACAGCATGTGGTCGGCGCCGAAGAACAACGTCGGACCATCGGTTCTCACGACAACGCCGACCTGAGCGATCGAGTGCCCCGGGATCGGGACGATATTTATGTCGCCCTTGTCGGTTATCTGCTTGCTGACGGGGAACGGACCAAGAGGAACGGAATCGAGTTCGTAGGTGTTCGGCTCGAACCACTCCGGCCATAGCTTGGGCTGGTAGCGGATCTTTCCAAACCACGTCGAAGCGAAGTCCCATTCCGGCTTGTGGACGAGCACTTCGGCATGGGGGAAATGGCCGACTCCGCCGACGTGGTCCCAGTCGAGATGCGTGATCAGGACTAGTCGAACGTCTTCCGCGCGCAAGCCGATCTTTCGCATCTGGGGGCCGATCTCCTCTTCCGCTCCAGAGATCGGTAACGGGGCCATCCGATTGAAGAAGCGAGGCAATCTAGCCCGAGAGTTGAGGCCCGTGTCGATCGCGATGTGGCCGTCGTCGTGCTCGAGGATGTAGGTGAACACGGGGAAATCCTCGATCCTGGCTTTGATGACGGCTCGAATGAGATTGCGCCCATCGCTGCGCAAGAAGGCCATGTTCCCGCGGAGTCGTCCCGACTGGATTACGTGGACGCGCATCACGCCAACTCGTAGACCGGGCTTCCTTCTCCCTTGCGCACCTTGATGCGCGCACCGACGATGTTGCGTCCGGAGATCTGCTTCGGAAGATCGGAGTCGGCGGGTACGGCTACGACGCGTTGTCCGCTGCCGAGTGTTGCGTACACCGGAGCGCGGACGGGACCAGCGTCCTTGTCGTGCTCGACCGTGAAGCCATCGACGGTCGCTTCGCCTTCCGGATCGGTCGCAAGCTCGAGCGACGACGCGTCGATCTCCGCCTGGACGTCCGTCATGTCGGGGTGCTTCCATCCGTTAGGCGGCGGAGACGCACCGTAGATGCCCATCGCCATCTTCGTGCAGTACCACGAGATTCCGGTAACGAGACCTGTTTCGTTCCCGTAGGTCTCGCGCAGCTTCTGCACGAGTATCGCGATGGAGTGTGAGACGTAGTTGTTCCCCGGACCACCAAAGTAAGGGAGACCACCGGTGAGCGTGAGGCTGCGCTTGTCGTCGAGCGGGATGCCGAGTGCTTCTGCGCTCATCTGCACAGCGGAAGGGAAGCAGGAGTAGAGATCGATGTGTGTGACGTCGTCCACGCCAATGCCGGCGGCGGGGAAGA
This sequence comes from uncultured Actinomycetes bacterium, assembly GCA_963766295.1. Classification (GTDB taxonomy): domain Bacteria; phylum Actinomycetota; class JAICYB01; order JAICYB01; family JAICYB01; genus JBBDRJ01. Next base: position 628,152 of record CAVXYW010000002.1, read on the forward strand.
CGGCTTTGCCCACTGCCTCCATGGCGACGCTTCGATCGAAGTACGGACGCTGCGCCAGGAACCACACATCGTCGGCCTTGGCGCCGGCCCAGGGGAACACCCACTTGTCCTTCGGAACTCCGGCCTTCTCGGCGGCTTCCACCGACAAGACGATGATCGCGGCCGCCATGTCGACCTGAAGGATCGAGTTCAGGTTCTTCGTGTACGGCTCGGCGATCATGCGGTTGTCGTCGTTGATGTCCGATAGCTCACGCGCGGTGCGTTCCTTCGGGAACCAAGCGAGATCCGGGTGCGAAGCGGCCACCTTCGTGAACGGAGCCATGAGCTCGCCGAGCCAGATGCGTTGTTGATCTGGGGTGCGTCCGTCGCGATGCGCCAAGGCCTGTTCGAACATCGGATAGATAGAAGCGGGCGCGACCAATCGGGCTGCCAGCTCTTCCGGGCAAACGGGCGAGCGGTCGTCGCCCATCGCGGGATCGGCCGGAAGGTCGTCGCTCCGTCCACGGTCGTCGTCTGCACCCCGACTAACGGCGCGCCTAACCGAGTCGAAGGCTTCGCAACCTGCGATCAGTGCACCGTTGATCTCACCGGCGACTATGCGGTCGCTAACGAGATTGATCAGTGTCTGCGGCGTTGACCCACCGACGGTGCTCACCGATCGCTCCCGAGGTTGGATCCCGAGCCGCTGGGCGAGAAGAGTGGCCGGAGCCGGTGATCGCCAGGAGATCTGACTGACCTCGTGCAGGGCGTCGATGCGCTCGAGGGCATGGCCACCGGCGTCGTCGTTGGCCTTCCGAGATACCTCTTCGAGCATGTCGAGGACATGCGCGACCTTTGGACGGCGATTCGTTGCTTGGCCCACGCCGACGATGACCGGTGTTTGCGGGTCCATGTATCCGACAGCGTAGCCGTCTCGGTTAGCTTCGTGACATGACCGAGGCTGGTAACTCCCTTCAGAGCCGATCCGAGTTTCTTCTTCGCCAGCGCGTGACGCTGATGATTAACCGTTACGAGCTTTACGAACCTGTTAGTCCCGGGAGCAGGGAAGAAGGCGCGCTCCTTGCGTTCGTCGAGCAGAAGCGGATGAAGCTCCGCGAGGAGATCCAGTTCTTCGCCGACCGCGACAAGACGCAGCTGCTCTTCTCGGTGAAGGCGGAGAACATCCTGGACCCACGTGGGCGATACCAATTGCTCGATACGTCCGGCGGGATCATCGCCCGCTTCAAGAAGAACTTCGGGCAGAGCCTGCTTCGAAGCACCTGGCATCTTCAGGACGCCGACGGCAACGAGAACGGGATCGCCAAAGAGCGCAACCTCTTCGCTGCGCTGTTCCGTCGCTTCGCGACTCTCGTCCCGTACATCGGCGAGTTCCTTGGTCTGATGCCGATCGCCTACCACTTCGACTTCAAAGGTCCCGACGACGAGCTAAAAGCAAGCGTCGAAAGGATCTGGGCTATCCGGGATCGCTACCGATTGAAGGTCACCGATGAAGGACAAGACATCGACCGGCGACTGCTGATCGGGATGGCCGTTTGCATGGACGCCCTGCAGCGCAGATAGCGCCTAAGACTTAGCAGCAACCTGGCTGCGCACCGAGTCTTCCAGCGGCGCGCTTCCCTGCGATCTCGCAACCTCGATGGCAAGGTCGAGTTCGCTCGTTGCTTCGTCCTCCATGTCGGCATCAGATAGCACGCGTGCCTTCACGCGGCGCCATTCGGCTTCGAGGAAACGCTCCTCGGTCTTGCTCGCGATGCGTTCGGCTCGCGCGATGGTCAACGCAGCCCGTTCCTGGTCGCCGGCATCTAAAAGCGCTTCTGCGAGCCAGGTCAGTCCGAGAGTTGCACTGCCGAATCCGCCCGGCTGAAGAAGCAATGCGAGTGCGTCGTCGAGGACGCGAACGGCTTCGTCCATCCTTCCGTTCATCCAGAGAGCACGTCCTTTGGCGAACGCCGCTTGGCCGGACATGATGTGCCACTCGTTCTCGACGGCCATCTCGGTGGCGAGATCGGCGTAACGCTCCGCCTCGTCGGGTTCACCTCGAAACGCGTGCAAGGTCCCGCTCGAGACCAGTGCGTGGCACAGCGGAAAACCCATAGGTAGTTGTTCGCCCGCTTCGCGCGCCCGGGCCATGAATGTGAGGGATTCCTCCGGGCGCCCGAGGAACCAGTGCAGGTACGCGATGTGGAAGAGTGCGCTCACTCCGACGTCGAAGCCGTAAGCCTCACTCGCTGCTACATCTCGGTCGGGTCGATAGACCGAATGAGCCTCTTGCAGATGTTCCAAGGCGGCAGCGAAATGGCCGCGGTAGTACTCGATGATTCCCAACCACTCTTGAGCGAAGAGCTTGAACGTCCTGCGGCCGGAACGCTCCGCGGAGGCGTTCATCTCTAGTGCTATCTCGCGAGCCTCCGGCAGACGGCCGTGACCGATGTAGAAGGCGCACAGACCGGAGATCGACGAGAACCGCTCGGGGGCGTCGGGTCCGGACGACTCCGTCAGCTCGCCGGCACGGATGAAGATCTGCTCCATTCGCGAATCTCCCGAACCGTTGGACTGAACGATGAGCCTCATGAGGACGAGGATCAGTCCGAGCTCTCGTTGATCGCGCTCCGTGGATTGATCTAGACCCTGCAGTGATTCGAGTGCGCGCATCGCATGTTGCACGCCTTCTTCCAAGCCATGACGGTCGCCTGAAGCCTGTGCTGCTCGCATCCAGTACTCGATCGCAGCGTTGGTCGAGCCGGCCTCGGCGTGGTGGTGGGCGACCAGCTCGGGCTGCGTCTTGACCAGATCTGGTAGGAATTCGACGAACGCTGTAGCGACCTTGGCGTGCAGATCCTTGCGGCGCGTACGCAGCAGCGACTCATAGGCGACGTCCCTGACCAATGCATGACGAAAGCGGTAAACGGGTGAGTTGTTCGGGCCATCCGGCACGCGTTCGACCAATCCCGAGCCCTCGAGCACCTTCAGGTCTCCGGCAAGTGATGCTCGGGGACGTCCGGAAACCGCGATCAGCAGATCCGTACCGAAGTCGCGTCCGAACACAGATGCAACCTGTGCAAGCTCGCGAGCTTCACCGAGTCGATCCAGTCGCGCGGTGAGCGATTGCTGGATCGAAGCCGGTATGGAGTCGGTCGCCCCTTCGATGAAAGCTCTGGATACCTCTTCGATGAACAGTGGAACGCCGTCAGTGCGCGAGACGACGTCGGCCACGATCTCTTCGGACATCCGGCCGCCGGCCAAGGATCGAACCAGGTTGCTTGCGTTGTCGGCGGCAAGTGGAGCGAGGTGAAGATTCGTGCGGGGAGTGGAGCCCGACCAGACGGGTTCCCCTCCACGGGTAGTCAGCACGAGCAAGACGGGACGGTTAACCATCTGTCTGTCGACGGCTGCGATCAACTCGGAGCTTGTCGGGTCGAGCCAATGTGCGTCCTCGACTACGAGCACCACCGGACGTTCCCGACCGAAGGACAGGAACCACGCCGCCAGCGCGTCCATCGTTCGGCGACGTTCGATGGCCGGGGGCAGCCCGAGGTCGCGTGATGGAAGGCCGAGCAGCGACCGGAGTAGCTCGACGTCATCTTGGTCTGCCGCTTGTTCGATCGAGTCGTGAACGCGCATGGCCTCGATGACCGGCCGCAGAGGACTGAGGCTGTCGGTCGCGGTGGCCGCGAGGTCGATCCATCCGTGCTCGGTTGCGCTCAGCTCTTCACGGAACTTTCGTAGCAGTCGAGACTTGCCGACTCCCGGCTCTCCTTCGACGATCGCGATCTGTCCCTTGGATCCGGCAGCGGTCTTGAACAAGTCGTGGAGCTGCGCCATTTCTTCTTCTCGTCCGACGAAAGGAGTCGCTTGTGCCGGACGCTCCGCGATCTTGTCGGCTTCGCCTCGCACTCGGTGGAGTCGGATCGGCCGCGTTATTCCCTTCAACTCCGGAGTACCGAGGTCATCGCTTACGAACCGTCCGGCGGTTAGGTCGAGCGTGTCTTGACTGACGACGACCTGACCCGAATCGGCGAAAGATTGGAGGCGGGCCGCGACATTGGGTGCGTCACCCATGACGACGTCGCGTTTCCATCCGCTGCCAGCGCCCATGTCGCCGACGATGACGAGGCCGGTATGAATGCCGGCGCGCATCTCCAGGACGCTTCCGGTCTGCTTCAACTGTTCGATCGCGGCCAGCGAAGCCCGGACGGCGCGGACCGCGCTGTCTTCGTGGGCTACCGGGTACCCGAAGTACGCGAGCACGGCGTCGCCCCGGTAATCGGCGATATAACCGCCTTCGGATTCGATTGCCGAAACGCACGTGCCCTGATAGGTCAGTACCAGGTCGCGGAACTCTTCCGGATCCATGCGCTCCGCGATGGGCGTGGAGCCGACCATGTCGAGGAATACAACGGTGACGAGCCGGCGTTCGGCTTCGTCATGAATGGCGGTTATCGGTGTGCCGCAGTGCGCGCAGAAACGACCACCCGGCGTTAGGGTCCGTCCGCATGACGGACATGCGCCGGCGGCGATCTGGTCTTCCCCCATTCCCTCGGCCACTGCACGAATCCTATGGGCGTACGTGCCGGGGCGTCACACAAGGGGAATGGGCTACGGTGAGCATCGGCCAAAGATCAGCGAAAGGGAGAGGCATGAAAACGATGCGTATCGCTGCGGTGCTGCTCGGAGCCCTTCTGTTTTTCGGCGCGTGTGCCGAGGACGACCCATCGGTTGTCCCAGACGCTCTATCGGAGGAAACGGACGCACCTGACGCAATGACGGACGAGGCCACAGTGAAAACAGCCGACTCGGATCTCGGCACGATCCTCACCGACTCCGAGGGACGCACCCTTTACGTGTTCAAGATGGATGAGCCTGGCGTGAGCAACTGTGAAGACAACTGTGCAGTGACGTGGCCACCCCTTGCGGCCGAAGGTGAGTCGACGGCCGGCGGCGACGCCGAGGAGTCCGAGCTCGACACGATCGAGCGTGGGGATGAAACCGAGCAGGTCACTTACAACGATCAGCCCCTCTATCACTTCTCGGGCGACCAAGCGGCCGGTGACACCAACGGTCAAGGCGTCGGCGGAAATTGGTACGTCGTCGGCCCGGACGGGGAGCCCATCGAGGAGGCGGCGGACAACTAAGACGATGGACTTCGAGATCCCGAAGGACCTTCAGGAGTACCTCGAGGAGCTGGACGAGTTCATCGAACGCGAGATCAAGCCGCTCGAATCCCAGGACGACAACATCCGGTTCTTCGATCACCGGCGCGAGGACGCGCGCACGGACTGGGATCGCGGCGGTCTGCCGAACGAAGAGTGGGAGATGTTGCTCTACGAGGCTCGCCGTCGCGCGGACGCCGCCGGTCACTACCGGTATCCGTTCCCGAAGGAATACGGAGGCCAGGACGGTACCAACCTAGGCATGGCCGTCATCCGCGAGCACCTCGCGCACAAGGGCCTCGGTCTTCACTGCGACCTTCAAAACGAGCACGCGATCGTTGGGAACAACGTCGGTTTGCTCTTGATGATCAAGTACGGCACCGAGGAGCAGAAGAAGGAATGGATCGATGTCCTGGCCGAAGGCCGTGGCGGGTTCGCGTTCGGGATCACCGAGCCGGCTCACGGATCGGACGCCACCTATATGGAGACCACGGCCGTCCGCAGCGGCGACGAATGGATCATCAATGGTGAGAAGACCTTCAACACCGGTGTCCACCGCGCGACCTACGACATGATCATGGCGCGCACGAGCGGGGAGGCCGGCGACGGCTTCGGTATCACCGCGTTCCTTGTCCCGACAAGCTCACCGGGTTTCGAGATCCTCGAGTACCTCTGGACGTTCAACATGCCCACCGATCATGCGCACATCCGTTTGACCGACGTGCACGTACCGGACTCGGCCATCTTCGGCGGCGAAGGCAAGGGGCTGATGGTCGTCCAGGAGTTCTTCAACGAGAACCGGATCCGACAGGCTGCGTCATCACTTGGCGCTGCGCAGTACTGCATCGACCAAGCGGTGGAGTACGCAAAGGTGAGAGCGCCATTTGGAAAGCCATTGGCTCAAAATCAGGCGATCCAGTTTCCGCTAGTTGAGCTTCAGACCCAGTGCGAGATGCTCCGCGCGTTGATCCACAAGACGGCGTGGTCGATGGACGAATACGGAGCGTTCTCCGTCTCGGACAAGGTGTCGATGTGCAACTACTGGTCGAACCGACTGTGCTGCGAAGCCGCGGACCGGGCGATCCAGGTGCACGGTGGGCTCGGTTACACCCGCAAGATGCCGTTCGAGCACATCTATCGGCACCATCGCCGGTACCGGATCACCGAAGGTAGTGAGGAGATCCAGATGCGCCGGATCGCGGGCTATATGTTCGGCTTCATGAAGCAACGGGAGCCGAAGGGGGTCGTGACATGACGCAAGCAGACGACAACGTTGAGTTAGTTCGGAGGGGATTCGCGGCTTACGACGCGGGCGACCTCGACACCGTGATCGAAATGTGGCATCCCGATGTCGTTTATCACGGCTGGAGCGTTGACGGTGAGCGCAAGGAGTTTCGGGGCCGTGATGCGTTCTTCGGGATGCTGATGGAAGCAGTGACGAAGCTCGACGAGAACAAACAAGATCTGGTGTCGATAACGCCGGTCGGGGACGAGATCGTCATGTGCCAACTGCGAGGCCATCGCCGTGCCAAGGGTTCTTCGGAGACCAAGACCTACGACTTCGTCATGGTCCTGCGCTTACAGGACGGCCAAGTGATCCACGGGTCGGATATGGCCGACAGCAAGGCCGAATCGTTCTGGCGGTCCCTTAACTAGAGCCAGACCCGTTGACACGCCTCGCCAACTAAACCGAAAGCAACAGCACACCGTCGGAGTGCTCTTCCAACGCAAGTTCTTGACCCGAGAGAAGCTCGGCCGCGATGGCGCTCACGATTATTCGTCTGGGCTCGGCTTTCGCGGCTAACTGGAAGGCCTCGAAGATCGCCCGTCCGACGGCGTCGTCTTCGACGAGTTCGACGACCCCTGCGTGTAACGAGATCCTCGATGGCCCCAGTGCTCGACTAATCGATCGAGCGAACGCGAGTGCGTTTGCCGGATCCTCGAAGAAGGCCAGGCATCCGTCGCCCACCAACTTCAAGAAGCTGCCCTTGTGAATCGCGAACGTCTCAGAGATTCCTCGCCTGAACGCACCGATGAACCCGACGAGTTCGGTGTGTGTCGTGTCAGCCGCTTGAGCACTAGAGCCGACCATGTCGACCGTGACGATCATCATCACAGCGCGGTCTTTATCACCCCAGATCCGGAGCGGTGGAAAATCGTGCTGGATGTCCGGCCCACGAACTCCGAAGAGTTCCTGGGCTCTCGGCCAATCGCGCACGCGGTAGGTGCCCAACCGGGTCAAGGAGATGGGCTCCGGTAGTTCCGGCTCCGCAAGATCTGCACTCACGCGGGATACGACGATCTGTCCGCCATGCGCGAGCGAGCGAAGGCGTGCCGTTCGGTTGGGCACGACACCGAAATAATTCCCGCCTCGGACCAGGACTTCACCCGTATGGATCGCGGCTCGAACCTTCAACGAGGAGGTGGAGGCCAGCGAGCGTTGTAGCTGATAGCCGGCAACGATCGCGGACGAAGCTCGATCAAAGACTGCAAACGCGCTATCGCCTTCGCCGCGGGACATGATCAGAGATCCGCCTTCCGCTTCGACCGCTCTGAGGATGTTTTCTTCGAGCGATGCGATCGATTCGTCCATCTCCTCGCTGTTCCCGCTCCAGCCGGCCGAGCTTGCCTCGACGTCGGTAAGCAGGAACGTCACGGTGCCGGACGGGCTAGGACGCATCGGATTCGAGTGTGTAGACCGCGGGCGGACGATGTTTCCGCCATGGACTTCGCTCATCGCTTGGTAGCTGCCTGTAAACGGGCTCAGTGATGCGTATCCCGGGCCCGGCGCCCAGGCGGAACGTGTGCATCACGCCCGTCCCCATCGCGTTGTAGTGACCGTCGGGTTCGAATTCTCCTTCGGCAACAACGGCCTGATGGATGTTGGCGCCTATCTCGACATCGACGCCGAATGCGTCTCGCAGGTCGTCCGTGGCGCCGCTGAGCTCAATCGCGGTCGCGATGGCGTCCGTGGCCCTCTCTTCATCGAAGACGGCAAAGAAGCCATCCCCGAGGAACGTGACTATGCGACCGCCGTGGGCCGAGACGGCCCGTCCGCATGCCGCGAAGAAGCTGTTGATGAATTCCGCGAGCCTTACAGCGTCGAAACGTGCGACAGCACGGCTCGTTCCGGCGAGATCAACCACGAGGAGCACGCGCTTGCGCTCCGTGAGGTTGCGGGGGGGTACGACGACTGCCTCGGCCACGATGGGCCTCCTTTCGTTCCTTCTGTCCTATCTGCTGCGGGGGTAACTCCCGCGTGGCCACGACGGCTAAAGCCAACGTAGCCCTGGGCTCCAAAAAGGTCAAGGGATCGCCCGGTATCCGCGCCGGGACTACCAGCGGCAGGAGTGATGTGTGCAAAATGGCAGGAAGCATCCGTGCACGATGTCCCGCGACATCACAGGCCCTACAGGGAGCGGACGATGGGATTCGAACCCACGACCCCCACGTTGGCAACGTGGCGCTCTACCAACTGAGCTACGTCCGCAGTAACTGAGTCAGTAAGTATACGGCGGTCATTTCGCAGGTCTATCGTTGTCGCATGGCGCTGTTGGACCGTCCTCTACCTGCGGTTTCGGCTCCGTACGAGCGGTCGCGGCGCGACGAGATCGCCGTCGTCATCTTCGCCTCATGGATGGTCTTCGGTTTGTATCTGGACGGCTGGGCGCACCGTGCGCAGAAGCCGGAGACGTTCTTCTCGCCGTGGCACGCCGTCCTGTATTCGGGCTTCGTTGCTGCTCTCCTGTACTTCGCAACCATCGGCCGGAACTCGCCGATCCCGCGGGACAGGATCGTTTCTCGTGGGTTCTTTCTATTCGTCGCCGGGGCGATCGGTGACGGCATCTGGCACGAAGTCTTTGGGATCGAGGTCAACCTAGAGACCTTGCTGTCGCCGACCCATCTCGCATTGATGATCGGCGGCATATGCATGGGCTCCGGGCCACTCCGTTTTGCGATACGTGATCCAAACGAGAAGGCTGCGAGCTTCACGTCGTTCCTTCCGACCATCCTCTCGCTCACCGTGCAGGTTGGCGTCGTCACGTTCTTCACGTTGTACGTGTCGGCTTTCCCGTTCGGAGCGCTCGGGAACCGAGGTGCAGCAAGTAACGACTTCGAGGCGTCGTTCGCCATCGGCGCCGTCCTCATCTCGACCGCCTTGATGCTCGGTCCGACCCTGGCGGTCGTCCGGAGATGGCAGCCCCCGATGGGTACTTTCACTCTTATGTACGGGCTAGTTGTTGCGGCGACGGCCGGCACCCTTGCTTTCAGATACCCCTGGCACATCATCACCGGCTTGGTCGGTGGCTTCGCGGCCGACGTGTTCGCTCGTCATGACTCGCGTCGAGCTGCCGTGTTCCGAGTCGGCTTGATCACACCCTTAGCGATGTGGAGCACATGGATGCTCGTCATCAAATGGACGAACTGGATGACGTGGACACCGGAGATCTGGTCGGGAACCCTGATCCTCGCCATGTTCGAAGGCTTCGCGCTCGCGTTGCTGGCGGCCCCGCCGGCCGAGATCCAATCGCAGACAGCAGAGGTTGTTACGGAAGATCGTCCAGAGCCGACGTCAGCTCTCGAATCGCCTCACTGACTTCGTCCGGGGACGCATCACCGAGCGACTCACGTAGATCGTCGAACCGGCCGTCGATCTCTTGCACCTTCTCGCGGTCAATAGCAAACAGGGTGGGTCGAATCTCGGCGAAGCGCGTTTGTGCCCGGTTGAGTGCATCAACCGCACCTTGGTATTCGGCATCGTTCACGACGTCGCCGTCGCGAAACGACTCTGTGTACTCGACTTCGAGAACCTCTAGTACACCGGCTACTCCGGTCAGCTCGGCTCGAATGGTTTGGATGACTTCGGTCGGGTCCGGGTCCGACTGGCCGAGGAAGAACGCTCCTATCCCAAGTCCGATGATCAGTCCGGCTACAGCGGTCGCAAGGGCCAGACGCCAGCGGGACGGAGGCGGCTTGTAGATCGCCATCAGTTCCTCGACACGAGAGCGACGACTGGATGTCCATCACCGAGCGAACACTCACGCACAGCGGCTTCGACCGCGTGACTCGGAGATGAAACAAGCGAGAGATCGATCGAGCGGCGCTCGCGGACGATCCTTATGGCCGGCGCTACCGTGAAAGGGCCGAGATGACGCGTTAACGACGCGAGCTCGCCGGCAAGGTTGGATGCGAGTTCGGTTCCCGTTCCCGTGAGAACCAACCCTTCGCCGCTGGCCACCACTGTTCCTCGCCTGTCGAGCAGGACGAAACGCTTGGCTCCGTGTGACGGCGAAGCGTAGACCGTGTACGAACGCGGTTGAGGCAACGTGGTCGATGTCGTCGTTGCCGAGCGAATGACTTGCAAGAGAACGCAAGGCTTCGTCCGACACATCGTCTTGATGCGCCGCTTCCTCCAACGCAACGGCGCCGAGCGCGACGGCACGGACCGCTCCGCGTTCGGGCACGGCCTCCGTCTCGACCTGCAAGGTCTCGGGATCGGCACCGGCCAGCGCCGCTGCTTCCTCTACGTCGGCTACCAGGCGCGCGACTTCTTCGCCGGTTGGCGTTGGGCATGCCTCGCTCGATCTCGAGCCGGATGAGCGACAACGCATCGCCAACCGAGGAGATGACCTCGGCGTCCGGCGGTATGTGCCAGTCCAAGCCGAGGACGCGTGCGATCTCGGGAACGAGAGCGCCGGCGCCGCCACCGACTCCGACGATCTCCGCGCTTTGCAGCGAATGTTCCTTGATGAGCGCATGGACCAAGGTGGCGACATTGCTGGCCGCCAACTCGAGGGTTTGCTTGGCGATGTCTCGCCAGTCGGCGCCGAGCAGACGGCCGAGCGCTTCGAATCCTCGCCGAGCAGCGATCGGGTCACCCTGTGCATATGCATCCTTGGGAACAAGACCAAGTGCGTTCGCTGCGCATGTGACGGTCGGCGCTACCGGAACACCGGATGAGGTCTTGACTACTACGTATTCGGGAGGATCACCGGGTACGGGAGAGACGAGCTCGGCGGTGGCGTCGGCGAGGTTGTGTCCGTGATCGAAGGAGCAGTACTCAAGTCCGGCTATGTGCGCAGATCGCGGACCGACGCCTGCCATCCGTAGCTTCCGCATCCCGCGGCCTACGCGGATCATGCTTCCGCCGGCTACACCGGTTACTCGCACATCGAGACTGCGCACGGCCGTGGTGTGGTCCAGCACGCGAACGTAAGAAAGAACCGGACGTCCGCCGCGCACGACGCTGACGTTGGTGCTCGTGCCGCCGACTTCGATAACTACAGCGTCGCGAAGCGCCAGGTGCCGCAGCGCACCGGAAACTGATGCGGCCGGCCCGCTGAAAGCCGTGAGCAGCGGACGCTGGCGCATGGTTTCGACGTCGGCCGCGCCGCCGTCGCCGCGCATGACGGCAACCGATGTGCGTGGAAAGGTTCGAGAGACCACGTGTTCGACGGTTTGAGCCGTGGCGAGAGTGACCGGAAGAATGCTCGCGTTGATCGCCGCGGTGACCGTGCGCAGCTCGAGGCCGTACAGACCGGTGAGCTCGTGTCCGGCGCACGCGGGGATGCCCATGGATTGCGCAGCTTCTAGCGCCAGCCGTTCGCCGGATTCATCGTCGACGGCGAAGGCCTCGGAGATGCAGATCGCAGTGGCCCCATCGTCCTTCAGGTTTCGGATCGCTTCTTCGACGTCCTGCTTCGTTGCTTTGGACGAGTCGAGGAACGCGTGCTTGGTGCGCAGAGTCTTGGATGGCGCGAGCTTGATCTCGCCGACGCGCGTGCGCTTGTCGGCCTTGCGCAGATCGGGTGGACGTCCGAGACCGAGGACGCCGACTACCGCCGTGTCACCCTCCAGCAATGCGTTGACGGCTTGCGTCGTCGAATGCGCGACGAGCGCTACTGGTCCGACGCCGAGCGCGGAGATCTGCTCCGAGAGGTCGCGCAGGACGTGAACGATTCCTTCGTCCACGCCGGGATGAGTGGTCGGGACCAGAGCCCGGCACACGACTTGGCCCGAAGCGATGTCGCATGCAACGGCTTTGGTGAACGTACCGCCGACGTCTATCCCTATGCGTACGGTCACAACACGCGGTCTTGTGTTTGTTCCTTGAGTTCGCTGCCGGCGGGGTTCTCTTCCGGGCCTCGCGATGACTTACGTTCGCGTTTTATCACGAAGACCCAGATCGCTCCGAGCACGTAGACCGAGGCAAGGGCGATTTGCGCGACGATCGTCTGAACCGTTGGGTGATAGCCGGTCAGCTCGGCCAGGAAGATCGGGAGCCGGGGAAGTGACTCGACGAACGTGACCGGCGCGATGGCGGCTTCCTGAAGGCCGCGAACGGCGTTCCCGATGAACGCAACCGAAAGTGCCATCACAAGCCCGACGGCGATTGCGAGGAACCGACGCGCGGGGATCTTGCGTCCCGCCTTGAAGATCGTGAACCCGATTACCGTTAGCACCGCGGCGGCAGCGGCGGCACCTAAGCCGACCCAAAGCTCCAGTCCGTCCGCGAAGAAAAGGAGCGCTTGATAGAAGAGCGTTGTCTCGAAGCCCTCCCGGAATACCGCGGTGAAGCCGACGCCGGCCAACGCCAGGCTCGACCCCGTCGCGGCCGCTGCCCACACCTTGGCGTTGAGGAACTCCATCCACCGGCGGTGTTCCAGCCTTTGGAACAGCCAGAACGAGATGTAGAAGAGGACGACAACGGCCAGGATCGTCGTACCCGCTTCGATCAGCTCGCGCTGAAGAGGTGCGAGTCGGATCACCGCGGTCGCGAGGATGAAGACTGCGACCGTCGCGATCACCGCAGCGCCGACACCCTTTAGGACGGCCCCGCGATACCGCTCGTTACGACTGGCGGCGAGGAACCCGAGGATCGCCGCGACGACCAGCACGGCTTCGAGCCCCTCGCGGAAGAGCGTGATGAACGAGAAGGTGAAGGCGATCGCCGGCGCGCCGAGACCCGGTTCGGAGAGTGTGCGCTCGACCTCGTCGAGGCCCTGACGGACCTCGACGACCTTGTCGCGCACCTGCCCGTACGGCGCTTCTCCCTTTATTAGGTTGCGCAGCTCGGCGAAGCGTTCTTCGAGACGAAGGGTTAGCGCTTCGTCGCGCACGCGGAGCGGGATCTCGACGAGCTCGAAGTGATTGAGATAGCTGTTGCGCGCGGCAGTGAACGCTTTGTCGGTGTTTCCTTCTTTGTGGAGCTCGAGGGCGTCGTCTAGGAGTGCTCGTGCCTTGTCGAGCTCGACTACGCCCTCTTCTTTGGTGACTTGTCCCTGCGCGGTCGCACCGAGGCCGACGGTGGCCACGGCGACGATCGCGAATGTCAGGAACAGTTTTTTCATCAGTGCTCCGCAGAGCTCACGTGTTCGGCGGCTTCGTCGAGCAGCTCACCCGCCCGGTCGATCAATGCTCGGAGCTCACTCACATCGACCTCGTTGTCTATCGCCTCGCGGATCTCGCGCTGCAACAGCGGCTCGAGCTCTTCGTTCACTTCCGGAGCCAGCTCGATGACATGAGCTTCGACGAGCTCGTAGTTCTCAAGGTAGGCCTCGACGGCGAACTCCGAAGCCTGCTCCGTCTCGCCGGCCTGGTAGGCCGTGAGCACCTGATCGAGAAGTGAATCGATGTTGTCGAAGGTTTCGTCCGGCGAGACGGTTTCGATGACCAGCGCTTCAACGGTCTCGGCAAGCTCGGCTCCCACGAGCGTGGTGGCGCGCTCGACGTCGGTGCCGGGTGCCGGGTCGTTGGGAGGTGCGATGGCCGGAAGTGCTTCGTCCAAGTCTTCGAAGGCTTCGTCGATCTCGTCCGCCTCTTCTTCGCTCGACTCGCGCACGTCGGTCTCGATCGTTTGGTACGAGCCCTTGGCTATCTGCGTGAAAGCCCAGGCGTCCTGGTATTCGACGAGGAGCTCAACATTCCCGTCCTGAACGGCCTCTCCGTATTCCGCGTTGACGGTGGCCAGAAGAGCGGCGATGACAGAAGCCTTGTAACGAGTGGTTTCAGCGAGATCGCCGGCCACCGTCGCTTCGGCGCGAGCCAGTACGGCCTCGGCTTCGTCCATTGCGTTTTCGAGCTCATCGACCGAGCCGTCATCGGCGACTACTTGCGCAACCTTGCGGAGGGCCGGATCGAGGTCGTCGGCGACCTCGCTGTCGCGCTCGCGTATGTCTGTGTCCAGAACGGTAAGTAGCTCGGCGACGGGGTGTCCGGTGTGGGTGGTGGCGCCCTCTTCGTCGCCGGCTTCGTAGAGATCGAGTCCGGCTCGGAAGTGGCCGCGAACCTGGCCGAGCTGTTCGCCGAAGGTCACGTGCTCCGTGCTCAGTTCGGCGGCTTCGGGTGCCTGTTCCTCGGTGGCGCAAGCCATTGCTGCTGCAAAGAGAGCCACCGCGACGGTCATGAGCTTCAAAGCTTTACGCAATCCGGCTCTCCTATGGGTTGCCTAACCCGCCGTATTAGGGTGCCTTAATAAAACCAACGTCCGTGAGATTAAGAAGGCCGCGCGGCCGGTGTCAAGAGAAGCGGTAGCCAGCTCGGTGTTGACTACGCCGACCCCAGCGGTGCTGCCACGTCGCTTCGCTCCGCGGTATCAAGTGGTCATGGATCGGGTGCGCGCGCACGTGTTCGTCCGGGGGTTGGTCCAGGGAGTGAGCTTCCGCTGGTACGCGACGGAACAGGCGCGACGGTTCGGCTTGGGTGGCTGGGTGCGCAACCTTGCAGACGGACGGGTCGAAGCCGTGCTCGAGGGGGCCGAGCCTACGGTCAAGGAGATGATCGAGTGGCTCGGTCAGGGGCCCCGGCACGCTCGCGTCGCGGGCGTCGACGTGGAGTGGGAAGACCCCGAAGGACTCTTCGAGTTCGACTCGGAGTCCTAGTGGTCCCGAGCATGCGCCGAGGCGATGGGCGCCACCTTTCTGCTTGCTAACCGTCAAGCAATTTGGACGTTTTCATCAAATTTGCTTGACGGTTAAGAATTCGAAAGGTCCCAATGACCCGCAAAGACGCTCATCGTTAGCCGTCGCTGACGGCTCGTAAGTTCCCTGTTCATTGTCCTAACCGCCCGTATCCTGGCCTTCGATGCACCTCCGCTCAATCACGCTTCGAGGCTTCAAGTCGTTCGCCGATCGCACGGTTCTGACCGTCGAACCGGGCCTCATGGGCATCGTCGGCCCCAACGGCGCCGGCAAGTCCAACCTCATCGACGCCCTGATGTGGTGCCTCGGCACCCTGTCCGCGCGGACCCTGAGGGCCGAGCGCATGGAGGACGTCATCTTCATGGGAACCGATCACCGCAAGACCCTCGGGATGGCCCAGGTCACGATCACCTTCGACAACGCCGACGGCACCTTCCCCCTCGATTTCTCCGAGATCCAGATCGGACGAACCCTCTTCAGGGACGGCGCCAGCGAGTACTCGATCAACGGTACTCAGTGCCGTCTCCTAGACGTCCAGGAGCTGCTGGCCGAGGCGGGGCTGGGACGCGAGCTCCACGCCGTGGTCGCGCAGGGCCAGGTGGACGACATCGTTCAGTCCAAGCCCGAAGAGCTCCGCGCATATGTAGAGGAAGCCGCCGGTATCGCTAAGCACCGAAGGCGCAAGGAGCGTGCGCTGCGCCGTATCGACCAGGTGTCGATGGACATCGACCGCGCAGCCGACGTTGCATCGGAGCTTCGAAGGCAACTTCGTCCGCTGCGCGCTCAGGCCGAACAAGCGCGGCGGTACGGCGAGATCACCGAGCGGCTGCGCGAGATCAGGATCCGGCGCCTCGTCGGTGAGCTCGAAGGATTGGAACGCGAGCGCGCCCGCGCGATGGAGGGACGCAACACCGCAAGCGAACAACTAGACGAGCTGCGCTCGCGGTTGGATTCGTTGCGCGGCCGGCGGCTCGATGCCGATCGCCGTCTCGACACTTCACGGCGTGCCTCGTCTGGGATGAGGAAGGGTCTGGAGCACTTGCGTTCGGCGCAGGCATCGACGCTTCGCGCGGCCATCGTCCTTCGTGAGCGCGCACACGCGCAGCCTGACGTCCGGCGACGCGATGCCATCGTCGGCAAGCAGCACGAACTCGACGCAGGTGAAGCAACAGTCCGCGATGAGCTCGACGGCGTTTCCACGGAGCTCGCCGGGCGCGAGAGCGAGATGGCGTCGTCGCGCGAACGAGGCGGACAGATCCGGCTGCAGATGGCGGGAGACTCGGAACGCCTGACTCAGGTGCGCGGCGAGCTGACGGCCGTCGAAGCGGAGTCACGCGCGGGAGAGCAAGCCGAGATCACCGCCCGAGCGGAAGCTCGTGCTTCAAGTGAGAGAGCGGAGCGATCGAACGCGGAGATCGCACGGCTCGGCGATCAGATCCAAACGATCAACAAGGAGATCGAGGACCTCGACTCCGCAGAAGGACGCGCGTCCATGACCGTGCAGCGTCTGGAGACTGAGCATCACGCCGCCAGCACATCTTTGGACGAAGCCGACCGCAAACTCCGCGCACTCGAGAGCGAGAAGACGGTGCTGGAAGGCCGTGCGGAAACGCTACGAGTGGCCCAGGACCTCGCGTCGGAAAGGCGCAAGGGGGCCGAAACGCTTCGAAGCGCGCACGGCACCGAGCTCGACGCACGCGGGGTGCTCGGTGAGCTCATCAAGGTGCCGACCGGATACGAAAAAACGGTGGAGGCCGTTCTCGGTCCGCTTCTCGACGCACTCGTCGTGTCCGGATCGAAGGTTGCCGACGCCGTTGCCTTCGCCGAAGCCGAAAAAGCCGACTTGCTGATTATCCCGACGCTTCCCGGGGGAGAGCGTCCGTCCGATCTCGGTAACGCTCGTCCGCTCGCAGTGATCATCGACGCTCCCGCGTGGTTGCGCGGAACCGTCGACGCTCTCTGCGACGGCACGTATGTCGTCGAAACACCGGAAGAGGCGCGCGTGCTGTCGTCGCGCCACGCGGATGCAACTTTCGTCGCGCGGAGCGGACGCGTGCTTCGTGCTCGCGGCCCGTCACGTCCTGCGCCTTCTGGTGATGCCGCTGCGCTCGCCTTGCAATCCGCGATCGAAAAGGCGGAAGAAGGTTTGCGACGCGTCGTGGGCGAACGCAATCGCTGGACGGGCAGCGCCGATCGATTCAAGCGCGAGGTCGAGCGCATCGATCGCGAGCTGCGCGCAGCGCGGTCCGAGCTCGGAGAGATCGAAGGGCGCATAGCCGCCGCCGCCGACCGTCTGCGCGAGATCAGTGCGGCGCAGCGGGCCTCTTCACTCGAGCACGATCTTGCGGAGCGCGACCGGGACGAGAGACTCCGCCGCGCCGAAGCGGCGGCCATGAGTCAGGAGCAGCTCGGCAAGAAGCGGATCGAGCACGCTTCGTCCATAGAGTCGGTTTCCACGACGCTCGCTCATTCGCAACGCGAGCTGGACGAGATCGAGCTGACGTTGTCGTCGTCGGAAGGTGGCCGAACCGAGCTCCTGACACGAAAGGCATCTCTCGAGGAGAGATTGCGAGGCATCGCGAGAACCCGCATGGAACTGGCCGAGGAACGCGTCGACGTCGAAACCGGCCCAACCGATCCCGAAGACTTGCGCAACGCCGAAGAGGCCTTGCGCGGCCTTGATGAGTTCGTCACGCTCGCCGAGGCGAAGGTCCGCGATCTGCTGGACGCCGAAGAGCGTGTCGAATCCGAGCTGCGTGAAGTCTCCGAGGAAACTTCACGTGTTGAGGTTCAGGTGGCGTCCATCGAGCCGCGCTCGCTCATCGCAAGCGAAGAGCTCGCGCGCCTCGACGTCCGCCTCGAAGAGATCGGCTCCCGTTTGGCGCACGAGTTCGAGATCCCGCCCTCGCGTGCAAAGGAAGAATTCCCGCCGGCTGGAGAAGACGAAGCCCTCAAGCAGGAAGAGACCCGCCTCGACCGCGAGCTTCGAAGGATGGGCCCGGTCAACCCGCTGGCTGCGCGAGAGATCTCAACCCTCGACGAACGCCGCGAGTTCCTCGAGACCCAGCTCGAAGATCTGCGCAAGAGCCGCGCCGATCTGCTCAAAGTCATCCGCGCCGCGGATACCGAGATGCGCGAACTGCTGGTGCGAGCTACTGAAGACGCGAACAACTCCTTCCAAGATGTCATCGGCCTGCTCTTCCCCGAGGGCGGCGGACGCATCCGCCTCACCGGCGCCGACGATCCGCTGGAAGCCGGGATCGAGATCGAAGTGCGTCTCGGCCGAAAGGGCCACCGCAGGCTGTCCTTCCTGTCCGGTGGAGAGAAGGCGCTGGCCGGGCTCGCCTTCCTGTTCGCACTGCATCTCGCTCGTCCAACTCCGTTCATGGTTCTGGACGAGGTCGACGCACCACTAGATGATGCGAACCTCGGCCGGTTCTTGAGACTGCTCGACTCGCTTCGATCGCGAACCCAAGTCGTCGTGATCACGCACCAAAAGCGGACCATGGAGCGATCGGACACGCTCATCGGCGTGACGCTCAACCCCGACGGCACTTCGCGAGTGATAACCCAGCGGCTGCAGGAGCACGCGGAGCACGTGGTCAGCGTCGGCAACGGCAACGGCGACCAGAACTAGCGCGTACAGACCCTCCGCTGGTCTTGATTAGCTTTACTAGCCTTATGAACCCGTGCCGCAGACCATCGAGCAACTCGCCTTCACAACCGTCGCTCTCGTCGCCGGTCTCGTCCTGTGCTTCTTTGCGGTGCGGCGCTGGGGGATCGACGATCCGAGTGATCCGTTGGTCGATGCGGTCGTCCGCTTCGTCGCACCGGGCCGAGCTGCCACTCGGCCACGGAAGCGGACCAAGCGCAAGCCGCCGTCGCGGACTCAAGACAAAGCTCCGGCCACAAAGGCCAAGGACAAGGCACCTCCGCCCCCGGAGCCCAGACCGGCCAGGCGCTGGCCGGACCTCAAGCTCAAGCCCAAAGGCAAGCCATCTGAGCCCGTGCCGGAAGCACAGCCGGTCGCCGAGGTTGTGGAACCCGAGCCTGTTCGCGAAGTCGAGGCGGAACCTGCACCCGAACCGGAACGGGAACCGGCCGTCGAGCGGAAATCGAAGACGCGACGCAAGGCGCGTCCGAAGGTCAAGGCTGCTGCTGAACCGAAGGCAAAACCCGCACCAAAGCCCAAGCCCGCTGCCGAGCCGAAAGCTCCAACTCGTGGCCCGCTGGCGCCGACCGGAACCGTGCGCGTTCGGAATACGAAGACGGCCAAGCCCAGGGGCGCCGCTCCCAAACAAAGCCGGCGCCGCGTGACCGCCGAACCGCCTCCGACTTCGAGCGAGCACGATGACCACGTCCCGCTGACGGATGCACGAGACGAACCTTCAGACGCCGACGAACCGAAGGTCGCATTCCGGAAGCGCTTCCGAAAAGGGCTGAAGCGCACACGTGAGCGTTTCGGCCGCGAGATGCGCACGGCGTTGTTCATGGGCGCAACCCGCGAAGCCTTCGACACCCTCGAGGAAGCGCTGATCGCCGCCGATGTCGGGCTCGCATCGTCGACGGCGCTCGTGGACGAGCTCCGCGCCAACGTCGGCGTCCGGAAGGACGAGCTTCCCGGGATCTTGAAGGCGGCGATGGTCGGACGTCTTTCATCGGCGGACCGCCGACTCAGACTCGTCCGCGGAAAGCTATCCGTCTGGCTCGTGGCCGGTGTGAACGGAACCGGCAAGACGACGACGATCGCCAAGCTCGGCGCCCGGTCGAAGGAGCTCGGACTCAACGTGTGCCTGGCTGCTGCGGACACATTCCGCGCCGCCGGCGTCGAGCAGCTCGAGGAATGGGGGCAGCGACTTGGCATCGACGTTGTTCGCCAGAAGAAGGGCGCGGACCCCGGTGCCGTGGTTTTCGATGCGATCGCCCACGCGCGGGCGAGTGGTCACGGCCTTCTGATCGTCGACACCGCCGGGCGATTGCACACGAAGAAGCCCCTGATGGAAGAGCTCCAGAAGGTCCTGCGCGTCATCGAACGTGAGAACGACGTCGTGCTGGCCGAATGCCTTCTCGTGATCGATGCGACGACGGGTCAGAACGGAATAGCGCAGGCCACTGCGTTCGGGGACGCGGTGAAAGTCACCGGTCTGGTGCTATCGAAGCTGGACGGGACGGCCAAGGGCGGCATCGCATTCGCCGTCGAGCACGAGCTCGGCGTTCCGGTCAAGGCCGTCGGTGTGGGCGAATCCGCGACGGATCTCGTTCCGTTCGATCCTGAAACATTCGTCGACGCTCTGATAGGCGTGGAAGAAGAACCTGACGAAGCCGACCGCTGAGCGGTCGTTGGCTGAGGGGTCGTTGGCTGAGGGGTCGTTAGAGGTACAGCCCGGTGCCGCTGTCCTGCTTTTCCGAAGCTACGGCGTGGACTTCCCGCTCCCGTAGCAGTAGGTAGTCCTCGCCCCTGATCTGTGCTTCGAAGCCCGCTTCCAGCGAAACGAGCACGTAGTCGCCGGGCTCTATCGTTCTGACGCTCGGTCCGACGGCGACGACTTCGGCCCACGCGCACCGCTTGCCTTCATTGGCTGCTGTGGCCGGGATCAGCAAACCGGTCTTCGACTTGCGCTCTTCGGACCCCGGTTGTTGCACGAGGATCCGGTCGTTGGTCATGCGGATTGACGGTCGAGCTTCCGCCGCTTGGGTTGCGTGAAGCTTGGTGACCTTCTGTTCCTTGCTCATCTGTACAGAGTAGCGGTCAACGTCCCGAGTGCCGGCGGTGAACGGTCTGACGAGGCAGGCTCATTCCTAGCGCGATGATCTGCCACGACCAACCGCACTCGCGTGCATACAGCACGGCTTCCCGCTCCAGCTCGTCGATGCGGCGACGAAGTCGATGAATGGCCCTTAGCGATTCCCACGGCTGACCGCGGATCACGGGCTTCAGGGCTACCTCAACCTTGCGGGCACAGCGCTGCATTTTTTCGGGCGTCGAATCACTCTGGACATAAGCCGGTGGTGTGTCGCGGGGGGCGAAGCGACCGTCATAGCGTCGCCGAGCGCCGTTGATCTGTAGGTCGGGCTCCTCGGAAACCCTATAGACGGACCATGGCGACACCGGCCCGCGCGAAGTCCAGTCCAGATCCTCGTCGACCTCGGCGTATTCCCGTTCGTGTGCCATGACACGGAGAGTGAGGCAAACCGACGACATTTTTCGGAGGAAGGCGATCCGACCTAGACAGCACGCTGCGTGGCGAAGACAGTTCTCGAATTGGCGACGGTCACCAATTCGGGACGGGCCTCGTGAAGAAGTTCACGACGACGCTCACACGAGCTGGCTGAGAAGGTACAAGGGAAACTATTCACATGAACGGTCACGAATTGGTGACCGTTGGCCAAACGCGAATGTCTCTGGATGTTGGCCAAACGCGAATGTCTCCGATGACGAGACTCTTGACGGCTCGACGGCCGCGTTCGTATCTAGCGAAACGAGTCGAAGTCGGGATCGCGCTTCTCGGAGAACGCGCGGACGCCTTCTTTAGCTTCGTCCGACTCAACGAACATCTCGAGTGCGTCGAAGGAAAGCTGCGATATCCCGGCTAACGACTCCGAATCGGCGTTGAATGAATGTTTGAGGAATCTGATCGCGGTCGGCGATTTGGTGAGGATCTCGCCGGCCCATGCGCGGGCTTCGTCCATCAATCTGTCCGGCGGCACTACGGCGTTGACGAGCCCCCATTCCTTCATCTGATCGGCCGTGTATTGCCGGCAGAGGTACCAGATCTCTCTAGCTCGCTTCTCTCCGACGATGCGCGCGAGGTACGCGCTGCCGAAGCCAGCGTCGAAGGAGCCGACCTTCGGCCCGCTCTGTCCAAAGCGTGCCGTTTCCGAGGCGACAGTCAGGTCACAAACCACGTGCAGGACGTGTCCTCCGCCGATGGCGAAACCGTTCACGGCTGCTATCACCGGCTTCGGTATGTCGCGGATGACACGGTGGAGGGTGTCGATCTCGAAGAGCCCGGACTCCGATGGTCCGTAGTCGCCCGTCTCGGCGCGCTGCTTCTGGTCGCCGCCTGTGCAGAAGGCTTTTTCGCCGGTACCGGTGAGGATCACAGCGCCGACCGAGGAGTCCGCCCACGCCAACTTGAAGGCTTTGATCATCTCCTCCACGGTCAGTGCGCGAAAGGCGTTGTAGACCTCTGGACGGTTGATGGTGATGGTGGCGATGCCGTCCGTGGCGTCGTACAGCACGTCGGAGAATTCCATGAGCGTTTTTAGGCTACGCCCGGCCGGACTGCGGCGTTCTTAGAATCCGCCGACGTATTCGCGCCGGATGGCGACGCCGTTCTTGCTCACCGTTCCTGTGAGTCTCCCAGCCGACTTGATGGCCGTTTCGACTGAGGTCGGCGTGGACGACGGGAACCTGCTCAGGTAGAGGGCGGCACCGCCGCCGACATGAGGTGAGGCCATCGAAGTACCCGACATGGTGCTCGTGCCACCCGTCCTGGAGGTGGAGATAACGTTCACTCCGGGCGCCCAGATGTCGACGCAAGACCCGTAGTTGCTCCAGGAAGCTTCCCGGTCGGACGAATCCGTCGCGGCAACAGTCACTATTCCGTTGTTGCCGACGCCGGCGCGAGCCGGTGAATAGCTGCAGGCATCGCGGCCCGAGTTGCCTGCAGCGATCGCGTAAGTGATACCGCTCGTGGCCGAGCGACGCACCGCGTCATCGAGCGCCTGGCTGGGAGATCCAACCAAACTCAGGTTCGCGACGGCCGGCTTCTTCGCGTTGGCGGTTACCCAATCGATCCCGCGGATGATGTCGGACCAAGCACCGCTGCCGTTGCATGCGAGCACTTTTACTCCGGTGACCGGAGCGCCGGGACCGGCGCCGACGACATAGCTCGAGTTGTCCCGGGCAGCCACCGTTCCGGCAACGTGGGTTCCGTGGCCGTTGCAGTCGGTGTTCGAACTTCCCGCGACGAAGTTCACGTGCCTTACGAGGTTGATGTCGGAGTGTTGGACCACACCGGTGTCGATGATGTAGGCGTTGACGTTCGAGATCGAACCGCTTCCGTTACCGGCTTTGGTCGAGCTGATGTCGGCGTCGATCTTGTTGATCCCCCATGGCAGGGTCTGAGCGGTTATCCGGGCGATGCCGTCCGGCTCGACGTAGGCCACGCGCGAATCCGCCCTGATCGCAGCCAAGCGCGATGGGGGAATCTTTGCCGAATATCCCTTTACCGTGTGGGTGTAGACGTCGTCGACGTCTGCGCCGCGGCGGTTTTCATGGTCGCCGGCCGTTGCCGTCGCATTGGTTCCGCTCTTGAGAATGACGATGTACGGCTTGGCCGAATCCGCGTCGACGATGGCGGGGGCGAGAACCCCGGCGCCGAAGGCGAGCGCAAGAAAGACGGCGCTGAGAATGTGGCGGCGCATCACACGAAACCTCCCAAAGCCCCTGCCGGGTGTCTGTCGGTACAACGACTTAATCGGCCTCGACGATTCTAAGGTAAGGAACAAGGCCTAGCCAGGACCCCTTGAGGCCTGTGCTGCCGCTCCGAAGCTAAAGCTTTCGTCGCGATAGCCTGACCCGATGTTCGAGAGCCTGTCTACGCGCCTGGATAATGCTTTCAAGCGCCTACGCGGCAAGGGCAAACTGACCGCCGCGGACGTCGAAGAGGGCCTCCGCGAGATCCGATTGGCGCTGCTCGAGGCCGATGTTGCCCTGCCCGTGGTCCGGACGTTCGTCGATCGGGTGCGCGAAGAGGCCGTGGGCGAAGCCGTCCTGCGGTCGATCACGCCGGGACAGCAGATCGTCAAGATCGTCAACGACGAGCTCGTCCGCCTCCTGGGCCGCGAGCATCGAGCGCTTCAACTCGCCGAGAAGCCCCCGACGGTCATCCTTCTCGTGGGGCTTCAGGGGTCCGGTAAGACCACTGCCGCCGCGAAGCTCGCATCCAATCTCAAAGGCCGGGGGTTGCAGCCGTTGCTGGCCGCGGCCGACCTGCAGCGACCGGCGGCCGTCGAACAGCTCATGCAGCTTGGTTCCGAGATCGGGGTCGACGTCGAAGCGGGGGAGCCGGGCGGCGATCCGGTTGCGGTCGCCAAGCGCGCACTGGAACGCGCGCATGCGGGTTCCTATTCCGTCCTCATCGTCGACTCGGCCGGACGGTTACACGTCGACGAAGAGCTGATGGACGAAGCGAAGCGAATCCGCGATGCGGTCAACCCGCTGGAAACGCTGCTCGTCCTGGATGCGATGACGGGTCAGGATGCTGTCAATGCTGCCGCGGCCTTCGGTGAAGCGCTCAAGCCGACCGGCGCGATCCTCACCAAGCTCGACGGTGATGCACGCGGTGGAGCTGCGCTGTCGCTCGTCGAAACGACGGGTGTGCCGATCCTGTTCGCCGGCATCGGCGAACGCATCGAAGATCTCGAGCCGTTCCATCCCGACCGGATGGCCTCGCGCATCCTCGGGATGGGCGACGTCCTCACGCTCGTCGAGAAGGCGGAAGCTTCGATCGCCGCAGAAGACGCCGAATTGCTCGAGCGCCGGATGCGCGACGCGTCATTCGATCTGTCCGACTTCCTCGAGCAGATGAACATGATCAAGAAGATGGGACCGCTTTCGGGCGTGCTCGGGATGCTCCCGAAGATCCCCGGCGTCGGAAAGATCTCCGACGCCGACATCGACGAGGGTGCGCTCGTCCAGACCGAAGCAATCATCCAATCGATGACGCAGCTCGAGCGATCGAAGCCTCAGCTGATCAACGCGTCACGACGCAAACGCATCGCCGACGG
This sequence comes from uncultured Actinomycetes bacterium, assembly GCA_963766295.1. GTDB lineage: Bacteria > Actinomycetota > JAICYB01 > JAICYB01 > JAICYB01 > JBBDRJ01. The sequence goes on from CAVXYW010000002.1 coordinate 653,017, forward strand.
TTCGGGCACGCGTCCGCAAGATGTATCTGCGCTCATCAAGCAGTTCGACCAGATGCGCAAGATGATGCGCCAGGCGATGGGCGGGATTCCGGGGTTGGGACGCAAGAGCCGGAAGGCGCGTAAGGCTTTGCCCAAGATGAAGGGCTTCTAAGTTGTCCGATGAGGGACGCGTCTGCGTGTTCCGAGGTCAGATCGGCGAAGCGCACGTAATCCAGGGGCTGCTGTTGTCGAACGGCGTCGATGCGACGTTGTCGTCCGACAGCATGGGTGGCGCCTATCAGAGCGTCGGGTTCGCCCAGGGAACGCGGATCATGGTTCCGGCAGATCAAGAAGAGGACGCCCGTCGCGTGATCGAAGAAGCCGAGCCGATCTCGACTTAGCTTCGTTTCAGTGTCCTGTCGAACCAGTCCAGGATGATCTCGAACCGCATAACTCTGTGGGCCGGGGAGCCTCCGCGGGACAGCTCGTGGGACTCCGCCGGAAAGCGGACGAACTCCGTGTCCCTCTTAAGCAGACGCAGCGTTGTGAAGAGCTGCTCGGCTTGCTCGATCGGACAGCGCAGGTCGTTCTCCGAATGCAGGATCAGCAGCGGCGTCCGGATCTTCGTCGCGTAGGTGATCGGAGACATACGGGTCCATTCGTCTTCCGGATCGTCGAACTCGAAGGCTCCGATCTGTGCGGCGAAGGGCCAGCCGAAGTCGGACGAGCCGTGCATCGAGTGCCAGGCGTTGACCGATCGCTCCGAGCACGCCGCCTTGAACCTGTTCGTGTGCGAAACGATCCAGGACGTCAGATAGCCGCCGTAAGAACCGCCCATTACACCGAGGCGCTTGGCGTCGCAGAAGCCGAACCGGCGGAGTGCTTCGTCGGTGACGGCCATCACGTCTTCGTAGTCGACGGTGCCCCATCCGCTTCCACCGAGCCGCGGACCGTTGATCGCTTTGCCCCACGCTTCGCTGTAACCCGATGACCCGCGCGGGTTGGAGTACACGACGACATAACCGGCGGACGTGTACACCTGGAACTCATCGAAGAACGTGTTGCCGTACTGCGTGAAGGGTCCGCCGTGGATGTTGAGTAGGACGGGGTATTTGCGTCCCTTGCGGAAGTTCGACGGACGCATGATCCAGGCCTCGACCTCGGAACCATCCTTCGACCTCGCGGTGAATCGCTCGGGCGCCGAAAGGGAACGAGAGCGCGTGAACTTCTTGCCGTGCTCGGTCAGGCGCTTGTCGCGGAAGTAAAGTTCGGCGGTCGAAGACGGATCGGTTCGTATGTGGACGCCGGTGCCGTTGCGCAGATCGTGTCCGCGCAATTGGTACAGACCTTCACGGATCAGAACAGGTTCTTGTCGTCCGGAAACGTTGACTCGGTAGATCGCGTTGTTGCCGTGATCCTCGACGGCAAAGAGAAGCTTCTCGTCGTCGATCCAGATCGGCTCCCGCGTGGCGCCGAACGGTGCGCAGTTGCGGTCGAGTGACTTGGACAGGACGCGACGGCGGCCCGACGACACATCGATGACGGAAACGTGCGGATGTCTCGTGCCCCAGCGCCCGTCCGAGTAGAGGAACGCGATGCGCTTTCCGTCCGGCGACCAGGACGGCGTCGCGTGACGTCCGTCGGTCTTGGTCAGACGCTGCGGCCGCCTGCCACCTCCTGCGCTGACGACGAAGATGTCGTTGGCGCCGACGTCGATGTCCCAGTCGCGATGGCGGGCGGAGACGAACGCGATTCGTTTGCCGTCCGGCGACCACGTCGGACTCGCATCTTCGTAGTCGCCTGATGTGATTTGTTTCGGTTCCTTGGAACCATCCTCCGGAACAACGAAGAGGTGGCGCGGGCGGTCGAACGTCCAGCCGACGCTGTCGAGCTTGTATTTGAGGCGCTTGATGTGACGAGGCCGTCGCTTGCGGTCGTCCTCTTCGTCGTAGGTTTCTTCCCGAACGCGAGCTGTGAATGCGATGCGCGTTCCATCCGGCGACCATTCGAGCTCGCCCGCCGATTCCTTCAGCTCTGTGAGCTTGAGGGCCTCACCGCCGGCGACAGGGATCACGTAGATCTGCGCGGCTTTGTCCTCGTCCCTCGAAGAGACGAAAGCAAGGTGATCGCCGTCGGGTGACCATCGTGGAGCGGCGTCTCGCCGCTTGCCTCTGGTGAAGCGGCGCGGGGGCGCGGAACCGTCGGTGGCAACCGTCCAGATGTTGCTCAGGTAGGCGTTCTTTTCGCGGTCGATGGTGGTTACGACGTAGGCGCACGTTTTGCCGTCCGGTGAGAGCCTCGGATCGGAGACGCCGACCAGCTCGTATACGTCCTCTGGGACCATTCCCCGCCTCGCAGGCATGGTTGGTATCTTGTCTCACCGGCACCACGCCCCGCCTACGCGGAGGCACTAAGGGACCGGTCAAGGCTCAAAGGACACAAATTCCATGGTCAGGATCAGATTGCGGCGCGTCGGGAAGCGGAAGCAGCCCGTCTATCGCGTCGTCGTTGCGGACTCGCGCTCACCGCGCGACGGCCGCTTCATCGAAGTCATCGGGCAATACAAGCCCCTCGAGGATCCGAGCGGCATCGTCCTCGACACCGACAAGGCCCTGGAATGGCTCCGCAAGGGAGCCCAGCCGAGCGGGTCGGTTACCGCACTTCTCAAGCGAACCGGCATCTGGAGCACGTTCGTTGCCGACAAGGGGCCGGCGCGCAAGCCCCCACCTAAGAAGAAGGCGGCTGCGGCGCGTGCCCGCGCGGAAGCCGAAGCGGCGAAAGCCGCCGAGGGCGCCGAAGCTGCAGCTACCGAGCAACCTGCGCCGGTGCAGCCGGCGGCGCAAGAGCCGGCAGCGGAAGCACCTGCTGCTGAGGAACCCGCAACCGAAGCGCCTGCGGACGAAGAGCCCGCGGAGACCGAGGCTCCCGCAGAAGCGGCCGCTGCTGAAGAACCAGCGGCCGAAGAACCAGCGTCCGAAGAACCAGCGTCCGAGTGAAAGAGCTGCTTCAGTTCGTCACCGGCTATCTGGTCGACGATCCCACGCAGGTTCGGATCGAAACCCTCGAAGGCCAGCGCGCGATGATCCTGCAGGTCTACGTCGCGCCCGACGACATGGGAAAGGTGATCGGCCGCAACGGACGTGTAGCCAAAGCGCTGCGCGAACTGATCCGGGCGGCGGCGATGCGTGAAGGAAAATCCGCGATCGTCGAAATCATCCAGTAATCCGTCCGACCTGCTGGTCGGCCGCGTCGGCCGTGCGGTCGGACTAAAGGGCGAAGTCGAGGTTCAGATAACCAGCGACGCGCCCGAGCGGTTCGCTTCCGGCAACTCGGTTGTCATCTCCGAGTCTTCGCGTTCGCTGACCGTCGAGTCGACGCGCAAGCAAGGTGACCGAACGATCGTGAAGTTTGTGGAGATCTCCGATCGCGACGACGCCGAAGCTCTGAAGGGGGCCGAGCTCGTCATCCCGCTTTCCGAAGCGCGGGCTCTCGAAGACGACGAGTACTGGGACCACGACCTGATCGGGTGCCTGGTTGTCTCTCCTTGAAGGCGAGGAGATCGGGACCGTCAGCGACGTGCTCCACCAGCCGTCCGGCAGCCTGCTGTCGGTAACTGGAGATTCGGGTGAGCATCTCGTCCCCCTGGTCCGCGAGGTGATCCGCTCGGTCGAACCCGGCAAACGGATAACGATCGAACCGATCCCCGGACTGCTGGGCGACTGACGGATACCCTGGAAACGATGCGTCAGCAGCTCGCGCGCCTGCGCACCCCAGTCATTCTCGTGGCCTCGGTGGCCGTCCTCGGCGCCTCCGTCGGCTTTGGCGGAACACCAAAGCCGGCGCGCCAAGCGACCGATCGGGTGGTTCCTACTCCAGCTCCGAAACGGATCTCGCCTTTCACTCCGGTGTCCGTTTCGATCCCGGACATCGACATCGAAGCACCCACCGTTCCCGTGGGAACGCTGGCCAACGGTGCGATGGGTACGCCTAAGAACGCTGTTGACATCGCTTGGTGGCAAGGTCGCAAGGCCGGACAGGGCAACGTCTTGTTGGCCGCGCACCACGATTGGAAAGGAGCCACCGGTTCGTTCTACAGACTTGGTGAACTGGACATCGGCGACAAGATCGTCGTGACGGGAGACAAGCCAGACAAGACGCTCACGTTCATCGTCGTCTGGAAGGAGAATCTCGCGCGGGACATCGACGCAACAGAGCTCCTCGGCCCCCAAGGTGACACTGACGAGTACGGCAAGGACGGCAAACCTGTAGCCACCCTGATCACTTGTGGCGGCGAATTCGATACCTCGCTGCGCACGCACCGCGAACGTGTGGTCGTCCGAGCCGAGCTCGAGTCATCGGGCGGAGCTAACGACGGACCGGGTGCCGAGACCGGATCCCAGGTCGACGCCTGATCGATGCGCATAGACGTCGTAACGATCTTCCCCGAAGCGCTAGAGCCCTTTCTCCGAGCTTCCTTGCTGGGCAAGGCCGCGGAACGCGGTTTGCTGCACACAGCTGTGCACAATCTGCGCAACTACACAACCGATCCGCACAAGAAGGTCGACGACGAGCCGTACGGTGGCGGACCGGGGATGGTCATGACCCCCGAGCCGTTCTTCAACGCGGTCGATACCATCGCCCCCGATCGCCAGAAGGACGATCCACGCGTGATCCTGCTGAGCCCCCAGGGACGAAGGCTCACACAGTCGATCGCGCGCGAGCTCGCCGGCCTTCCTTCCCTTCTCCTTCTATGCGGTCGCTACGAAGGTGTCGACGAGCGCGTTGCACAGCACGTCGTCGACGAAGAGCTGTCGATCGGCGATTACGTCCTCGCCGGTGGGGAAGTGGCGGCTCTAGTTCTGATCGACGCGGTGGCGCGGTTGATCCCCGGTGTTGTCGGCGAGCCCGAATCCATCGCATACGAGTCGTTTGAGGAAGGGCTGCTCGATCATCCGCATTACACGCGTCCGGCCGAGTTCCGTGGACACAAGGTGCCCGAGATTCTGCTCTCAGGCGATCACGGCGCCGTCGATTCGTGGCGCCGGGCTGAAGCCGTCCGCAGGACAAAGGATCGACGTCCGGACCTCTAGTTCGAGTGCAGGCGGCTCAGCTACGTGCGAACCGCAAACGACGTGCGGTTATGCACCGACTTCGATGGACTCAGCATCCCGCGATAGCAGGACCGTCACATCACGGTCCTTGGCTTCTCGCAAAAACTCCTGCTCCGCGTCTGGGATCTCGGTGTAATGGGGTGGAAAATCAAAGAGGCCGTAGTGGATGGGACACACAGTTCTCGGCTTCAGTATCGAAGCCGCAACGGCCGCGTGTTGGGGGGTGAGCGCAGCCGGTATCCCGGTGGCGTAATAGCCACCGAGCATCGCTCCGTTTATTGGCAAGAAGGCGATGTCAAATGGGCCCTTCTCGGCGATCTCCCACCAGTAGGCGTGCCACAAGGTGTCGCCGCAGTGAAGGATCTTGTGGTCTTCCTCGGCCACGATGTACGACACTTGTTCTTCGCCGAGACCTCCTACGGCGGGAACCGCCTCCACCGTGAATCCGGCGACTTCCGTGGTCTTACCAACCGGCATGGCTACGGCGCGCATATTCGCCCCCTCAACGTCGCTCACCAAATACGGGGGACATAGAACGGGAGCGTCATCTGCGAGGCATTCCGTCAGCGTGGCCGGATCCCAGTGGTCCGGATGCCCATGCGTCACCAAAGCCACGTCGACCGAGTGAGGTTCGGCAACGGGCACGAGCGGGTTGGCCGGCTTCCCCATGAACTGCTCCACGGGTGACGCATCCCCCAAGGCGTCGATGATCGCCGTCCCACCGCTCCCGCGGACCTTTACGCCGGCCCATGACAATCGCACAATCCTCATCGTTTCCTCCTGTGCTCGTTACCGTCGAAAGAGCGAAATCGCGCATAGTAGTCGGGCCCGTCGGTCAGCCTTTCAGCTCTCGGAGGATACCGATGGCTCTCCGGATACCGTGGCGCCTGGAGGACCACTACTTCACTCTTTGCCTCACTGGGCGGCCGCTGCCCGTGCCTTCGAGCCAGGGCGATTTCGGCGATCGCCGATTGGTCTTGCTTACTCAGGGCGCTCGAGTCGCTTCGCGCGGACGGTGGGAGAGCGAGGCAACCATCAAGGGCGCCGGGAAACCATTGGTCCGCACCGTTCGTGATCTGCCACGCCGAAGACGCAGTTGCATGCCGTTGGATCCGGAATCCAACGCGTCAGGTTAGGACGAACAGACGCACCTTCGCTCGTCCTGCGTCGCGCTCGCCAGTGGTCCCCCTGGGGTGCGTTCCGCGGATATGCGCAGGCATGCAGCGAAGCGTTCTGCGACATCGTCGCGACTAGGACTCTCCGGACGCTCCGACGTGAGGAACGGTGACCGGCCGAGAAGAGCTTCGAACGAGCATGCGATGCTTCATCGAACAGATGGACATTGTGAATGGTTGCTCGCGAACGATCTCTGCTGTAGTCGAAGCCTTCAACGCTCGCGATATCGAAGCGATGGGCCGCCTTTTCGCAGCCGATTTCGTGCGCGTGGATCGGCGGCCGGGGCTTCGGTCGGAAGCCAACGGCTGGGAAGAGATGGCGACCAACCTGCACGCATGGATGGAGCTCGGCTGGCACTGCGTCGTGACGCCGCTCGTCGTGCGAGGAAACCGTCTCGCTCTGCACAAGTTCACGTTCCGCGATCCCAACGATTTCGAGATCGAGTACCTCACAGTGAACGAATGTGGATCCGATGGCCGCGTCACCTTTGGCGCAAATCACGAGACGGACGATCTCAACGCTGCGTTAGCGGAGCTCGACGAGAGGTTTGATCGGAAGGCACCATGAAAGACACCCTTGACCCAATCTGTTCGCCCAGGCCAAGCCTGTCCCAGGCCAGCCTGTCGAAAACGCCTAAGCCATCGCTGTGGCTTCGAGCTCGACCATCAGTTCAGGGAAGGCGAGACGATTCACCCCGAGAAGCGTGCTAGACGGCGTCACTCCTCCCATGCGTTGCGCATACGTCGGGAAGTGCTCGAAGAGCGCGTCGACGTCGGTGGCGTAGATGTTCAGACGAACGATGTTGGCGAGCGTCATGCCGGCCTCGGCTAGGACGGCCTCGAGATTGTCGAAGGCCAATGACAACTGCGCGCCCATGTCCCCCGCGTGCTGCGGTGCGCCGTTCTCATCGATCGACGTCTGACCCGAGCAGACCAAGACCTTCTGGTGCCCCTCCACGAGTTCGGCTTGGTTGAAGCCGAAGTTCTTCGACCATTCCCAAGGGTTGATCGCCTTGCGTTCCACGGGCCCTCCTTCTTAGACGACACATCGACACTAGGAAGCCGTGGTTCGAGTGTCGAACTAAGCCGCACTACCTCTGCCGACAGCCTCGACGCGCACCGGGAAGGAGTATTCGATCTCGCCGCCGGCCCATCTCGGTCGAGCGTCGGGAACCATCGATTCCGCGAGTGAGCGCGCCGCTTGATTGTTGGTCAACACGACGGCGGAAAGGTTCTCGATGCCGCGGTCGCGCGCGAGGCGAGTCAACCGGTTCATCAGTTTGCGCGCGATACCGCGGCGCTGGCAGTCGTCCTCAACGATTACGGCGATCTCCGCGGTGGATGGGTCGTCCTTCAAGCGCTGGTAGTGGGCAACTCCGACGATCTCGCCGCCTACCGTGTACACGACACCTTCGTGCTTGTCGTGGTCGGCAACGGCGAACCATTCCAGGAATTTTCCGTCCAGTTGAGGCAGCTGCGTGAAGAAACGCCGGTAGACCGACTCGGGTGACAGCCGGTCGAACATGCGGACGAGAGCTCCGGCGTCTTCGGGTTCGACGGGCCTTATCCAGCCCGGTTCTTCGCAGCGAAGGTGTGCGATGGGATCCACCTCGTTCGCCTCCTTTCGTAGGTAGGCGTGTCCTATGAGGTTAACCCCGCGATCGGGCCCTTCTTCCGTGATGTGAAGTTCTTCACAGAGGGACCCGATTCTCAGACCCGCTAACATGAGTGGCCTCCCCGGAGCTCTCCCCCGAGCGCGAAAAGAACCTCAGACAAGGAGGAACCACATGGGCGATTACGCGAAGGAAGTGCTCGTTTCGACCGACTGGGTTGCCGAGCACCTAAGTGACCCCAACGTTGCTGTAGTCGAAGTGGACGAAGACACGGAGGCTTATGGCCGAGGCCACATCCCCGGGGCGATCGCGTGGAACTGGCGTTCGGACCTTCAAGACCCCGTCCGTCGTGACTTCGTTTCGCGTGAAGACCTCGCGAAGCTCCTCGGGCGCGATGGCGTCACAAACGACACTCAGATCGTTCTGTACGGCGGCAACAACAACTGGTTCGCCGCGTATGCCTACTGGTACCTCCAGTACTACGGCCACACAAATGCCAAGCTGATGAACGGCGGACGCAAGAAGTGGGAGCTCGAAGGACGAGAGCTTTCGGACGAAGTCGCCAAGCGCGAGCCGACCACATACAACGCGGCCGAGCCGAATGCGGAGATCCGCGCGTTCCGCGACTACATCCGCGACAACATCGACAAGGTGAACCTCGTGGACGTGCGCTCACCACAGGAGTTCTCCGGCGAGCTGCTCGCACCCCCGCACCTTCCGCAAGAGTCGGCCATGGTTCCGGGACACATCCCGGGAGCCAAGAACATCCCGTGGTCGAAAACCGTGCGCGAGGACGACGGCGCTTTCAAGTCCAGCGAAGAGCTCAAGGAGCTTTACGAGAGCGAAGGCGTAGACCTGAAGAAGGAAACGGTTGCCTACTGCCGCATCGGTGAGCGGTCGGCTCACACGTGGTTCGTCCTGCACGAGCTCCTCGGCGTGCCCGAACGTCCGCAACTACGACGGATCGTGGACGGAGTGGGGTTCTTTGGTCGGCGCCCCCGTAGAGAAGGGCGAATAGGACGAATCCGGTGTAGACACATCGGATGGCGAAGACACGCGGCGAGGAATCGCCGCCTGAAGAGCAGGCACCCGAGCCCGAGAAGCACACCAGTGCTTGGCGGATCGCGGCCGAGCTCCCGATCCTCATCGCGATAGCGCTGGCGATCACGCTCGTTCTCAAGGCTTTCGTGGTGCAGGCCTTCTACATCGAGCAGCAGTCGATGCTGCCCACCCTGGATCCGGGCAACCGAGTGCTGGTCAGCAAGTTCCACTACCGCTTCGGTGATCCATCCCGCGGGGACGTCGTGATCTTCCGTGATCCCCGCGATCCATGCGATCAGCCCAACGACCTGCCCGATTGCAACCCCGGGATCGGCCGTCGTTTGTTCCGGTGGGTCGCCGGTACCTTCGGCCTGCCGACGGGCAAGGAGGATCTCGTGAAGCGGATCGTGGGCCTGCCGGGCGAGACCTTAGCCGTTCAGGGCGGACAGATCTACGTGTGCGACGAGCCCGGATGCCAGCCTTTGGATTCCGAGGGCCGCCCCAAGGACGGACGCATCGTCGAGTTCCCGCGCAACGGCGAAGAAGGGCCGCAGATAGACAACTCTGACGAGCCCGCGGTGACGATCCCTTCCGGCGAGTTCTTCGTCATGGGAGACAACCGTCGTCAATCGGCCGACAGCCGCGTATTCGGAACCGTGCCGGAGAAGGTGTTCGTGGGGAAGGTTTTCGTCCTCATCTGGCCCCCGGGGAGCTTCGGCGGCCTGTAAAACCGCTAGAATCCCTCTGCACCTTCTAGCGAATCCGATGACCACCCCGTGACACTTATGGCGAAGATCAACCTGTCCGACGCGATCGAGCGCGAGCTCATTCGCACAGACCTCCCGAACTTCGGGCCCGGCGACACCATCAAGGTGAACGTCCGGGTCGTTGAGGGCAATCGTGAGCGCGTCCAGACGTTCCAGGGCGTGGTCATCCGTCGCCGCGGCGGCGGAGTTCGCGAGACGTTCACCGTTCGCAAGATCTCGTTCGGCGTGGGCGTCGAGCGGACGTTCCCGCTGCACTCGCCCTCGATCGCTTCGATCGAAGTGGTTTCCAGGGGCGCAGTCAGGCGAAGCAAGCTCTACTACCTCAGGGATCGGGTGGGGAAAGCAGCTCGGATCAAAGAAAAGCGGGACTGAGCTTGTCGCAGCCCCAGGAGGTTTTCGCTCCGGCGCCCGCGGATGGCCTGCCGAAGCACAGGCGTCGTCGCGGTGCCCTTCGATTCCTGAAAGAGCTCCCCGTCCTCATCGCGATAGCTCTCGGCATCGCGCTGCTCATCAAGGCTTTCCTGATCCAGGCCTTCTACATCCCGTCGGCTTCGATGGAGCCGACGCTGGACGTGGGGGACCGCGTACTCGTGAACAAGCTCAGCTACCGGCTGGGTGATCCGGAGCGGGGGGACATCATCGTCTTCCGCGACCCGTACCCTGATCCCTGCGATGCCGACGGCGACACACCGGGCTGCGACGAGAGCGTCCTCAAGCGTTCCCTCAATTGGGTGGCCGAGGTTTTCGGTCTGCCCACCGGTGATACGCGCGACTTCATCAAGCGCATCGTTGCGCTGCCCGGCGAAACGGTCGCTATTCAAGACGGCGAGGTATTTGTCTGTGATGACCCCGGGTGCCGCCCGCTCGACAGCGACGGCGAAGTACTCGATGGACGAAGGGTCGACTTCCCCAGAACCTCAGACGAAGGACCGGTGCTGGACGATGACACTCAGGCCGCCTTCGAGGTGCCCGAAGACGGGTACTACGTGCTTGGGGACAACCGCTCGAATTCCTCCGACAGCCGGACGTTCCGTGCTATCGAACGCGACGAGATCATCGGCAAGGCCTTCGTCCTCGTCTGGCCGGCCACTCGCTTCAACACGCTTTAAGCGCTCCGGAGATATGCGTGGCCGGTAGTCCGACCGAGCGCAAACCTGCGAAGCCGCACAAGAAAGCATCGGCGCGCAGGAAACCCGCGAAGCGCAAGAGCAAAGCGCGGCGGTCGGTCGCCAAGAAGGCCGCGCTGAAACGGGTGCCTCGCGTCCCGGCCGGAAGGCTCGAGGAGATCCTCCGGCGGCAGGGGTTCCGGTTCGTTGCCGGTGTGGATGAAGTCGGACGCGGAGCCCTGGCCGGTCCGTTGTTGTGCGCGGCGGTGACGCTTGATACCGAATGCATCCCCGCTGATCTGTTCGATTCCAAGATGTTGGAACCGGAAGAACGAGAAGCCAGGGCGGCCGACATCTTGCGTCTGGCCGTCGCCATCTCGTATGTCGTGGTCGATTCCGAGGACATCGACGACCAGCGACTGGGTGTTTCGAATCTGGCGGCGCTGCGAAGGGCGGTGCAGAAGCTTGCGCCCCGTCCCGACTACGTCATCAGCGATCACTTCCCGTTGGACGAGAGGCAAGAGTCACCACACGTGAGCTTGCCCAAGGCCGATGCGATGTCGGCAGCGGTGGCCGCGGCCTCGATCGTGGCCAAGGTGTCCCGCGACGCGTTCATGGCCAAGCTCGACGCCGAGCATCCCGGCTACAACTTCACGTCCAACAAGGGTTACGGCTCGGACGAGCACTGGGCGGCCATACGCGCGCTGGGCCCCTCACCGGTGCACCGGCGCTCGTTTAGAGGCGTTGCCTCCTACCAGCCTTCCCTCGCCGATCTCTAGGGCTTCTAGGCGCAAAATCCTGGGGAAAATCGTTGCCCCGGTGATAGATTTGCCATTGGATCTGTCTGTTTACGGCTGGGGGGTGAGGTTATGTCCACCGAGGATCTCGAGAAGTACGAGACCGAGATGGAGCTCCAGCTGTACAAGGAATACCGCGACGTCCTGCCGATGTTCCGATACGTGGTGGAGACCGAGCGTCGTTTCTATCTGTGTAACGACGTCGACCTGAAGATCCAAGGTGAGGACCGCCAGGTCTACTTCCAGCTCGAGCTCGCCGATGCCTGGGTCTGGGACATGTACCGGCCCGCCAGGTTCGTCTCCAACGTTCGCGTCCTTACCTTCCGCGATGTGAACGTCGAGGAGCTAACGAAGGACAGCTCCGCTATCGAGGAGCTGGCGCGGGAGCTCGGCACGAACGAGTAGCTGGGCCGTAGCGCGCGCCGGTCTTTAATCGAAGGGGGCCACCTTGGGTGATTCGAATGCCGACCTCGTCCGCGAGAACTTCGCCCGCTTCGCGCGGGGCGAAGGTGAAGCTGTTTATGCGACGTGGGCCGACGATGCCGTTTGGCACATCTTGGACGCGAGTCGTTATCGAGGTGATTACACGCGAGACGAGTACTTCGCCTTGCTCGCCGGCAATTGGGCGACTGATGTAACCGACTACAGGTTCGAAGTCGAGGTCTGCGAGTCCTTCGGCGAGGAGCTGGTTGTGGCTTATCTCAAGAGTTCCGGAGTATCCGTAGACGGACCGATAGACGAGAACGGCGGATTGATGATCTATCGCGTCGTAAACGGAAAGGTCGCGGAAGGCTGGGCTCTCAGCCGCGGAAAAGACGCGAAGACAGGGTTCTGACGGGCTGACCCCCAGCGTCTGAGGCGGTGAGAAGTGTTGTCGGTACCCCTCCCTACGCTCCTGGGGATGCGGGCGCAACAAACGGGGACCCTAGGCGAGCAGGCTGCATGCGATGCCCTGGAACAGCAGGGCTATCAGATCGTCCACCGCAACTACCGCGTGCGCGGCGGTGAGCTCGACATCGTTTGCGAGCACGGCGGCACGCTCGTTTTCTGTGAGGTCAAGACCAGGACGTCGGCCGTCTTCGGCCTGCCCGAAGAGGCGATCACGGCTGACAAGCGGCGGAGGCTCCGCCGGCTCGCGCTCGAGTACATGCATCGAGAGGGTCGCCGCTCGCACGGGGCGCTCCGGTTCGACGTGATCTCGGTGGCGGTTTCCGATGGCCGGGTGGGAGAGTTGCGCCACCTGGTCAATGCCTTCTAGAACGCGTTCGTGGCGCGCCCCCGGGCGCGTGAACATCATCGGCGAGCACATCGACTATCTCGGCGGGACGGTTCTGCCGTTCGCCTGCGACCTGGAGCTGGTTGTGGAAGCGACGCCTCGTCCGGACTCTTTGGTGAAGTTTTCGTCGCCGGACGCATCACCGGATCCATACGTGCGCGGTGTCGTGCAGGCACTCGAGGAAAGCGGGATCGAATCCTTCGGTTGCGAGGGGACTATCAGCTCGTCGATTCCAGTCGGTGCAGGGTTGTCCTCATCGGCCGCGGTGACGGCCGGGATCGCGCTCGCCGTGAGCAACGGCGCAAAGCTCACTCCTTCTGTCTTGCAACGCGCAGAGATCATCGCCAGCGGAGTCCGAGGCGGCCTCATGGATCAGACGTCGGTTCTCGAAGGACGAGCCGGCCACGCATTGCTTCTCGATTGCGCGACCGAAACCTTCGATTACATTGCGATCCCCGAATCGGTCGCGTTCGTTGTGATCGATACGGGAACGCGCCGTGAGCTCGCCGACGGACGCTACGCGCAGCGCAAGGACGAAGCCGAGTCCGGTCATCCGAAACGGCGCTTGCACACCGACAGCGAGCAACGCCGCGTGTTCGACGCCGTCGACGCGTTGCGTGCGGGCGACGTCGCTTCGCTCGGCGCGCTCGTCTCCGCATCGCACGCCTCCCTCAGCGACAACTTCGAGGTCTCGTCCGAAGCGCTGGACGCTGCCGTGCGCCGTGCCGAGTCTCACCCGCGTTGTCACGGTGCTCGTCTGGTGGGTGCAGGTTTCGCCGGGTGCGTGCTGGCTGTGGTGGAAAAGGACGGCGACGTCGAAGTTGCCGAGATGTTCGAGCGGGCCTATTCCGTGCGAGCCGTCGACGGGGCGGGACCTAGCGGGGTCTAAAGAGTTCCCAGAAACGCGTCTTGAAGCTCGCGACGTCGTCGGGATCGATCCGCATCTCGGCTTCTTCACCGGCGCCACCGATGGCGACGGTTCGTGTTTCGAACTCGCAGAGCATGCTCATCGTCTCGGCGTCCGGTTTCCAGATCACCACTACATCGCAGCCGATCTGGGTCGCCTCTTCGGCGGCGGTCACGGTGGCAACGATGTCGTACTCCAGAGATGAGAGCTGCTTGCGCAGCTCGAGGTGCTTGTCCTCAGGAGCGACGATGACGACCTTCGGGATCTTGCACACGTCAGGGGATGATGAAGACCGGCGTGGCCACGGGAACCATCTCGAACAGTGCCTCCACGTCCGGACGCTTCATCCGGATGCAACCATGACTGGCTCGCCGTCCGATGGTCGAGGGTTGCGGTGTCCCATGGATCACCAACGCTCCTCGATCCAGACGAAGCGCGCGAGTGCCCAGAGGGTTGCGGGGGCCGGGAGCGATGTAAGAAGGCATCCCGCGTGCCCAGGCTGATCCGGGATTGCGCCACGTCGGATTCTTGGCCTTCGACTTCACGTAGTAGGCACCGGGTGGAGTTGGGAATCGGAGAGCGCCGACGCCGACGGGGAAGTGCTGGGTCAACTCGGATCCCTTGTAGAGATCGAGACGGAATTCTTTGAGGCTCACGACGATCGCGTTCGTCGGTGCCGCTTGTGCGGCCACGGGACGAGTCGGGACCTTCAGGTTCGAACGCGAACCGCGAAGCGCACGGAGGAGCATCGACTTCATCCCCGCTGGATCGATCTCGACGCCCGGAGTTCCAGGTTTTAGCAAGACTCGATGGTCGGGCTGGAGCTCGTAGGTTCCGGGGTTGCCCGTCTGACCGAAGGATTGCTGGAGCTTGGTGATTGCGGTATCGAGCTTGGCTTCGTCCACCGATAGGCCTTCGTCTGTACGGCGGGCGCCGAGCTCGGCCGCAGTCACACGGATCGGACCTTTCGGGCTAGAGAACTCGAATACCGGCAACGCGTACGCCGAGGACGGCGTTCCGGACACCGCTACCAATGCGGCAGCGGCGGGTGCCAACGTCGCTATGGCGAGGATGACGATCAGAGTCCTGCGCACGAGCAGATTGTCCACGACAACAAGGACTTCCGCACGGCAATATGCACCGTGGGAAGAAAGGGCCTCGGCTACATAGCTGTCTCCAGCGCGGCCGTCCTTTGGGCGATCGGCGGAACGTATGCCAGCGAGCTGATCGACCGAGGCGCGTCCTTCGTTGAGCTGACAGAAGCTCGCGCATGGATCACGGCTCTCGCGCTGGTACTCGTGTCGGTGATCAGAAGAGAGGCCGCGCAGCCCGCCCGCGAATCGGCTCCGATGTGGTTGGTCGTCCTTTTCGGATGTTCCATAGCGACGGCGAACCTGACGTATTACGCGTCGCTTTCGCGCTTACCCGTAGCAATTGCGATAACGGTTCAGTACACCGCTCCCGGGCTGGTGGTGATTTGGCTCGTTTTGAAGGGGCGCGAGCGTCCGTCTCGGCGTGTGTGGGGTGCTCTCGTTGGCGCAATCGTGGGCGTAGCGCTACTTGCCGAGCTTCCCGTCCTTGTGTCGGAGGGAAACCTGCGCTTGGACGCGATCGGATTGCTAATCGCTGGGATATCGGCGTTTGCGTTCGCGACGTACATCCTGAGTGGCGAGCGCGTCGGCAAGGCTCTAGGTGCACGCGGTTCGGTCCTACGCGGCTTCCTTGTGTCGAGCGTGATCTGGATCGTCGTGCAAGCCGTTAGAGGGCGGCCGGACACACTTCTCGACACGTCGTTCCTTCCAGGTGTGGTCTTCCTCGCCGTCGCGACGACGATCGCGCCGTTCCTGCTCTTCGTGTGGGGGTTGGAACATGTGCGTCCGTCGGAAGCGGGAATCGTTTCGACGCTGGAGCCGCTGGCTGCCGCGCTCTTCGCCTTCATATGGCTCGATCAATCGCTGAGCGGTTGGCAGCTCGCCGGTGCGGCGCTGGTTCTTGCCGGCATCACTGTGGTGCAGACGGAACGCCCGGGCTCGAAAGACGTATTGGCGAAGCGTGCCGCCATCGAATAGGCGCTAAGGCTGCTGAACAGCTTCGAGCAGGATGTCCGGAACTTCGTCGAGCGTGCACGTGACGACAACTTGCTCGCCGTCGATCCGGGCCGTCGGCTCGCAGGGGATCAGTTCCTGATCTAATGCCAACGCCCTACCGGCAACGCGGAGCGTTCGTCCGTCTACCCGGACATCGACGCCGGCCAGCGACGCGATCTGTCCGAGCACTCCCGCATCGATGGTGGCGGTTACCGTCCCGCTGTCGATGGAGTTGATCTTGACCTTGCCTTGCAAGATGGACGGCCGGTCGACGCCGATTCCGGCAACGTCGAACTTGACCTCGGCAAAAGTCAGGGCTTGGCGAGCGACGCGCTCGAGCGTCACCGATAGCTTCGGAACCTTACCCGTGATGAGAACACGGCTCGCTACGGGGAACGAGCCGATGCTCGCGTTCACGTTCGTCGCTTCGCGCGTGCGCTCGGCAACCTCGCTCTCGATGCGTCCATTGGCGAAGGGGATAAGGACGATCTCGCCGACGAGCCAGAGCCCGGCGACGATGATGATGAGGAAGCGGAACAGACGCATCCTCAGTTACTAACACGTGGCGTTGAAGGCCTCCTCGTTGCTGCGGCGCAAATGTGACTACGGCTCCCTGATGTAGTTGATCCCGTAGACGACCGCGAAGAACAACCCGGAGCCGACGAGAAGGATGATCAGGAATCGCCGGACGGACGAGCGGCGGTTTGCCATGGCAGCCTCCTCGAGGAGCCGTCCCCATGGCTGCCCGTTCGAACCATCGAAGGTCTGGCTCGAGCTCGAAACAAGACCATGTCGTCGCCGCGGGCTACCTTGAGGCCCCTTCCCCCTGACCGCGGAGCTCAGCATGCTTTCCCGCGCCTGGGGTGCCGTGCTCAACGGTGTCGATGCCATCCCGGTTCGCGTCGAGGTAGATGTCGCCAACGGCCTGCCGAACTTCGTCGTCGTCGGTCTGCCCGACGCCACGGTTCAGGAGGCGCGCGACCGCGTGCGTGGCGCGATCGTACATTCCGGCGAGGAGTATCCGATGCAACGGATAACGGCGAACCTCGCGCCATCGGATCTGCGCAAGCAGGGCGCCGGTTTGGACCTCGTGTTGGCGCTCGGGATCCTCGCGGCCAACGGACGTGTTCCAGAGCAAGGACTTCGCGACCGCCTGTTCTGCGGCGAGCTCGGCTTGAACGGCGACGTTCGTATAGTGCGCGGCGCGTTGCAGGCAGCGGAAGCCGCCAAACGCGCCGGATTGAGGGAAATCGTTTGCGCTTCGGAGAACGCTCGCGAAGCGTCGCTCGCGGGCATCGCCGTTCATCCCGTCGGAACTCTGCGAGAAGCGATCGCCGTTGCTCGCGGCCGGGCTTCATCCGCTCCGTTGATTGAAGATGTCGATGAGCTTCTGGCCGATCCACCAACGCCTGGTGTAGATCTGGCTCAGATCCGCGATCAAGACGGAGCGAAGAGAGCATTCGAGATCGCGGCTGCCGGTGGACACAACATCTTGTTGTCCGGTCCGCCGGGCTCTGGAAAGACGATGCTCGCCCGTGCGCTGCCGGGGATCCTTCCGCGCATGACGTTGCCCGAAGCTCTTGAGGTAACGCGCATACATTCAGCGGCCGGCCTGCTTTTCGCCGGAGAGGCGCTCATACGTTCGCGCCCGTTCCGTGCGCCTCATCACGGGGTGTCCCTGGCGGGGATGGTCGGCGGCGGAACACTTTGGACGAGACCCGGCGAAGTGACGATCGCTCATCGAGGTGTCTTATTCATGGACGAGCTTCCGGAATTTCCGCGATCCGTTCTCGAGTCGCTGCGGCAACCGCTGGAGGACGGCTTCGTAACGGTTACGCGGTCGCGTCAGACCACCACGTATCCAGCGCGCTTCCAGATGGTGGCTGCGATGAATCCTTGCCCCTGCGGTCTCATGGGCACACCGGCGTGCAAGTGCGATGGGCACATGCTCGACGTGTACAGGCGGCGGCTCTCCGGACCCCTCCTGGATCGCATTGACATCAACATCTCAGTCGGGCGAGTCGAGACGTCCACCCTTCTCGAGGACAAACAGGACGGACAGACACCGGCGGCGCGTCATCGCGTTGAGCAGGCGCGAGAGTTCGGCGCATTCCGGTTCACCAAGTGGAGCGTCACGTGCAACGCGGAGCTTCCAGCGGGAAGGTTGTTGCGAGCCTGCATGCTCGACGAGCGAGCCACCAGGGATCTGACGCGCGCGGCCAACCGATTGCGGTTGTCGGCGCGCGGCGTCCATCGCGTCCTGCGCTTGGCGCGAACGATCGCCGATCTGGATGCGCGTGAACGAGTTGCCAAGGACGACGTGCTCGAAGCTGTCACCTATCGACTAACCCAAGGCCGATCGTGAAACGGAAGTGGCGCCCCGATCCGGGCTGGACGGGAGCCTGGGAGATGCCTTCGTCGCTTAAAGGGGCCATCTCCGAAAAGGAACGCGGATCGATCGTTGCGATGTCGCGCGCCGGCTGGGGTCCATCGAAGCTTGCGAGTGCGCTCTCGACCCACGAAAGCGTGGGTGAAGTCATCGGCTCATTCGGTGTGGAGTGGCGGGCGATGCTCTCGGACCTTCGTCGAAACGCAATGCGTGCGATCTTTCCGTCCGATAAGGAGTATCCGCGGCTGCTGCGTTCGATCGCGGCGCCTCCACCGCTTCTTTACGCAAAGGGCGACGAAGTTGACGACTCACGACCGTTCGTAGCGATCGTCGGTGCGCGAGCTTGCACGACCGGTGCTGCGCGTTTCGCGCGGAGGCTCGGAGCGGCGGTATCAGCTGCCGGTTTCACGGTAGTGAGCGGCCTGGCCCGCGGAATAGATGTCGCCGCGCACAAGGGGGCTCTGGAGTACGGTCCAACGGTGGCCGTCCTCGGAACCGGCCTGGACATCTGTTACCCGCGCGAACACCGTGACGTTGCCGAGCAGATCGTCCGTCAAGGGACGTTGCTCAGTGAGTTTCCTCCAGGCCTCGGCCCGCGCGCCTGGCACTTCCCGGCGCGCAACCGGATCATCGCGGGGGCGTCCGTGGCGCTGATCGCCGTCGAGGCGGGCATGGGATCGGGTGCGCTGATAACAGTCGGCTTCGCGCTCGATGAAGGACGAGACGTCTACGCGTGTACGACGGGGCCGGACAATCCGGCGGGAGCCGGGATCCGCGCAATGTTGCTGGACGGCGCACAGCTGATCGTCGACGAAGAGCAAGCGGTCGAGATGCTCGCCGACGCCTCGGGTGTTTCCTACCCGCAATTCATCCCTACGACGTGGATGGACCCGTCCGACGTCCTTGAAGGTGAACAGTTACGCGTATACGAATCCGTCACCGAAGGAAGCACACCGGACCAGATCGGGGTGCTTCTCGATGTGCCCTCCCGAAGAGTTTCTGCCGTTCTCGCCGACCTCGAGCTGATGGGATATGTGGAGTCCTCGGCTACCGGCTGGCACCGCGCTGAGCGGAAGACGCTTACCGCTTAAAATGCTTACTGAAGGATCTGTGACAAGAACTTCTTCGTACGTTCTTCCCGAGGGTTGTCGAAGAACGTGTCCGGTGGCCCCGATTCGACGATCTCTCCTTCGTCCATGAACACGATGCGGTTGGCGACCGCTCGGGCGAACTTCATCTCGTGCGTGACGACGATCATCGTCATGCCGGTCTTCGCGAGCTCCTGCATCACGTCGAGCACTTCCTTGATCATCTCCGGGTCGAGGGCTGACGTCGGTTCGTCGAAGAGCATGATCTTCGGCTTCATCGCCAGAGCTCGCGCGATCGCAGCACGCTGCTGCTGACCGCCGGAAAGCTGAGCGGGGTACTTGCGTGCCTGCTCCGGGATCCGAACTCGCTCGAGCAGCTCCATCGCTTCCGTCTCCGCTTCTGCCTTTGGGCCGTGACGAACCTGGCGAGGGGCGAGTGTGATGTTGTCCAAAACAGTCAGGTGCGGGAAGAGGTTGAACTGTTGGAAGACCATCCCGACTTCGCGGCGGGTCTGCTGAACCTTGACGATGTCGTCGGTCAGCTCTACGCCGTCGACAACGATGCGTCCCTTGTCGTGCCGCTCGAGCCGGTTGATACAGCGGATCAGCGTCGACTTCCCGGAACCGGATGGACCACACACGACGACGTTCTCACTTCGATCGACGGTCAGATCAACCCCACGAAGCGCTTGAAACGAACCGAACCACTTCTCGACTCCGTCGAACAGGATCATCGATTGGTTTTCGGTCATCGGATTCCCACTCCCAAGCGCTGCTCGAGGCGCTGACTCTCCTTGGACATCGTGTACGAACCCACCCAGTAGATGAAGGCCGCGAAGACCAGAGTCTCGGCCTGTAGTTGCTGTCCTGTGAAGTCGCGCTGACTCGTTAGAGCTTGAACGAGGCCGAGGAGCTCGCTCAGGCCGATGACAACGGCAAGGGATGTGTCCTTGAAGAGGCTGATGAATTGTCCGACCAAGGCCGGTATGACGTTGCGAAGGGCCTGCGGCAGCACGATCAGCCTCAGTGTGGATAGCGGGGTTAGACCGACGGCGAGGGCGGCTTCGGTTTGCTCGCGCGGAACCGACTGCAAACCACCCCGCACGATCTCGGCGATGTAAGCCGACGTGAACATCACGAAAGCTATGAGAGCTCGAATGACGGCATTGGGTCGGAAGCTCCCTTGAGGGACGAGGAAGCCGATGACGAAGAACGCCATGAAGAGGAGAGTCACGAGAGGTACACCGCGGATGAGCTCGATATATCCGGTGCTTACGATCCGAACAACCGGCAGTGAGGATCTCCGGCCGATGGCCAGCAGTACCCCGAAAGGGAACGAAAGCAAGATCCCGGTGGCGGCCAAGAACAAGGTGAGCAAGAGGCCACCCCAGTCTTCGATCTGTACACCGCCGAAACCGAGAAGCAGGGCAAAGCATGCGACTACGAGAAGCAGACACACGACTCTTGCTTGTCGCGTGTAGCGGAAGGGGATACGCCGGCCCGTCCACCACGAACCAACCGACACGGCGGCTAGTCCGGTCACCAAGAGCATGGCCACAATGTCCGGGCTCAAAGTGAAGATCGTGACGACGAGTAGCAGCACGGGGAAGAGCCTGCGCAGGACGGCTGTGCGCGGCTCGTCCTCCACCGCTTCGTCCCCTGGGTCTATCACCGCTCGACGCCGGACGATGGCCGCTCCGGCGGCCAATGCGATTGCCAGGATGTAAAGAGCGGCCCAAACGCGCCAGATCTGGTCGCGCGGGAAGAAGCCGACGAGAAGCAACTTCACGTTTCGCCGGATGATCTCCCAACGAGCGGTGATGAATACGAAACGAAGACCGCGATAGAGAATGTAAGCGCCGCCGATCGCGAAAACGAACGTCAGAACAGCGTTGTACCAGTTGTTGAACAGGTTCTTGCGTGCCCAATCTGTGGGCGTCTGGCTAGGCTTTGGCGGTGCGCTCATCGTGCACCCCTCAACTGCAGCCGGCGGTTCGCAACATTCACGAGACCTGCGATAGCAAGTGAGATGAGCAGATAGATCAACATCAAGACCGCGATGCTCTGAGGCGCTGGAGCCCCACTGCCTATGGCGATCCTGGTAACGCGCATCAATTCCGGATAGCCGATGAGGACACCCAGAGACGAGTTCTTCGTCAGGTTCAAGTATTGGTTCGACAGTGGCGGGATCGCGATGCGGAATGCTTGAGGCAGGACAACGAAGCGCAAGCGTTGAGCTGCGCCCAGTCCGAGAGCTTGAGACGCTTCCGTTTGTCCCTTAGGCACGGCTTGGACGCTTCCGCGGACAACCTCCGCGATGTGGCTGGTCGTGTACACCACGAGTCCGGCGAGAAGCGCCGCCAGCTCGGGACCGACGATCGATCCGCCCGCGACCGTTCGCGCAGTCCGCTCGGGAAGGGACACCGATAGGGGCCCACCGAGAGCCAAGTAGGCGACGACGCCCACTATCAAGACAGTTCCGAGAGCCCAAGCCATGCGGTGATGGGGCCGCCCGGTTGCGTCGAAGATTCTGGTTCGCCAGAAAGCGATCAATCCCGCAGCCAGCGCTCCGGCTGCAAGGGCCAGGCCGAAAGCTCCGGCCCCTTCATTCGC
Organism: uncultured Actinomycetes bacterium; assembly: GCA_963766295.1. Lineage (GTDB taxonomy): Bacteria > Actinomycetota > JAICYB01 > JAICYB01 > JAICYB01 > JBBDRJ01. The sequence goes on from CAVXYW010000002.1 coordinate 674,966, forward strand.
GATGAGCGAGGGGATCCACAAGCCGCGCTTGGACAGAACGATCGCGTCGAACCACTCGATCGGGTTGTCGACGGTGGGCAGCGTCAGGATCACGGCGACCGAGAAGAAGATGATCACTACCAGGACGGGGATGTTGCGGATCGTCTCGACGTAGGCCGAAGCAGCCCGGCGCACAAGCCAGTTGGACGATAGGCGAGCGATCCCGACGAGCACACCGAGCACTGTTGACAGCGCGATGCCGATAACGGCAATCAACACGGTGTTGCGGGCACCGACTAGCAGCGCGTCGATCAGCGGCTGCGACGGGCTGAAGCCCGACCCGGTAATCCGGAACCCGGCCCCTTCGTTGAGGAAACCGAATCCGCTCGCGTTCCGGCGCTGCAGATTAGTGGCGAGATTGAACCACAGGTAGTAGAGGCCCCCGGCTACGGCGGCGGCGAAGACGACCTGTAGCGCGACCCTCCGGGCGCGCGGGTTACTCAGCGATACGGAGGCGCGTAGTGCAGACCGCCGTTCGTCCAGAGCGCGTTCATCCCCCGTTCGAGCCCAAGCGGCGAATCCGGTCCTACGTTCCGGTTGTAGATCTCTGCGTAGTTACCGACCTGCTTGATGACCTGGTAGGCGAAATCACTTGGGAGGCCGAGTCCTGCGTCGAAGGGCGCGTCCGGCTCCGCTGTTGCACCCGCAGTCGGTGCGGCTCCCTCTACATCCTCCCCGAGGAAGCGCTTGATCTCCGGATCGTCGGTTTCCCGCCGAATCTGGTCCACGTTAGCTTGGGTTATCCCGAACTCTTCGGCCTGGATGGTCGCGGCGACGACCCAGTTGATCGCGTCGAACCACTCGGACTCGCCGTCACGTACCACAGGGCCGAGAGGCTCCTTGGACAGTGTCTCGTCCAGGATCCGTAGTGCCTCAGGACCGCCCTCGCCATCGGGCCAATTCGATCGGAGGCCGGCGAGCTGAGACTTGTCGGAAGTCCAGCCGTCGCAGCGATCCTCGATGAAGTTGCGCTGGATCGCATCGGCGTCTTCCAGCGATAGGGGATCGAACTGTAGGTTGCGTGCGCCGAATATCGAGGCGAGGTTTAGCTCGGTTGTCGTACCGGATAGCACGCAGATAGTGGTGTCGTTCATGTCATCGATGTTCTGATATGGACTATCGGCGCGAACCATCATTCCCTGGCCGTCGTAGAAGGTGGTTTGCGCAAAAGCCAAGCCATCCGACCCGTCGCGCGAAGAGGTCCAGGTCGTATTGCGGATGAGCACGTCGATCTCGTCGCCCTGCAAGGCCGGAGCGCGAGCGTCCGCCGTGATATTCGTGTACTCAACCTTTTCGGCGTCACCCAGCACGGCAGCAGCAACCGCCTTGCAGAAGTCGACGTCGAATCCGCGTCGCTCGTCGCCTTCCTGGAACCCGAAGCCGGGGACCGTGTCGTTGACGCCGCAGCGCACCTCGTCACGGTCGATAACCGCCTCCAGCAGACCTCCGTCTTCTCCGCCTCCCGGACATGCGGTGAACAACAGTCCGAAGACGAGAAGGCAAGCTCCGAGACCAAGGCGTCGTGCCGACATGGTTCCCCTCCAGTTCGTCGCGCCGAATTAGGCGAGTCTAGGCCGCTGCTACTGCTGCTCGTCTAGCCAGATCCTGTCCTGGTTGTCTGGGTCGTCTATTGGCGAGGACACGAAGAGCACGCGTACGGGCTCGTCGCCGAACTCTGCCGAATGAGGGGTGTTTGCCGGGATCACCCATACGTCGCCTGGCCGCACCGGATGCGTCTGGTCACCGACGGTGACCGAGCCAGTGCCGGCCAGCACATAGCCGATCTCGTCGTGGGTCACATGAACATGCGGCCTGAAGGGGCCTTTATGCCCTTGGAAGATGAATACCGAGGACGATTTCCCGTTGCCGATGTACGTCCGCTTGAATGCGTCGTCGGCTGTAAGGGCGTCCTTCTCGACAGCATCGCTGGTGCTGACCACGGCCACGCCGGTCATCGGCAGCGACTGCTGGCAGCACGGGCACAGGTATCCGGACTCCATCTATCTGCCTCCTCTGGCGTTTACTGTCTCGAACAGGAAGTGGTACACCTCGGTGATCTTCTTCGCTTCCCAGGTGTCGGTTCCCCACAAATAGGCTCCGTGGTCGCGGACGCCGATCGCGTGTGCGGCTGCGAACCGGGAGTCTTCCAGGACCCGCTCGACATCGCCGGTGAGCTCCGGCTCGCGTGGAGTGTTCTCGACGACCGGAAGCAAATGGCGGTCGGTGTTGGACAACCCGGGGATCCCTTTGAGCATCTCCAGTCGTTCGATGGTTATCGCGCCTTCGACGGCACCGTCACACGCGAGCACCGCCGACAGCGCGTGACTATGCACAACGGAGCCGGCCTCGCGCGCCTTGATGACCGCGCGGAAGATGTCGCTGCATTCAGAGGGCCGCAGAGTGGGATCGGAAGCAGCTTCTAGGACCTCGCCTGAGTCGACGTCTACGACGAACAAGTCGTCGGGCCGAACTCGTTCCTTATGCACGCCGGTGGGAGCGAGGAGGAGACGTCCGGGAGCTTCGAGTGCGCAGATACCGCCACCCGTTCCCGAGACCCAGCCCTTGTCGTAGAAGAGCCTCAGCAATTCGCAGACGAGCTCTCTTTGGTCCGACACGCGGACCACGTTAGCCGGTGCGCGGATCGCGCCGGGCGGCTAGCCCGGTGGCGCGAAGAATTCGAGCGCGATGTTGTCGGGGTCCCTGAAGGACAACCCCGATCCGTAGCTCGCATCGACGATGCCGCCGTTCTTGATCCCCATCTCGTTGAGCTTCTTTTCCCAGCTCTCCAGCTCTCCGCGATTCTTGGCCTGGAAGGCAACATGGTCGAGGCCGGTTCGAAACTCGCTGAACTTCTCGTTCTTGTCTGTGGACGGATGGCTGTGGATTCCGAAGAGGAAACCGTCGGGGAGCGCCCACACGATGTGATGCCACGGTCCTGTGTCCTCATCGAGGACAGGCTCGGAGCCGAATAGCTGCGAGTACCAGGCCTCGCTGGCGCGCAGGTCGGTAACGGTTACGGCGACGTGCGCAGCTGCTGGGAAGTCCGCCATCCCACTCCTCCTTCGACGCGACACCACGGGAGTCGAACCTATAGGTTGGGCCTTGTAAGTTGACACTTACGTTAGTAGTTGCTTAAATAATGCCATGGAGGCCGCGCTGAGAGCGATAGCCGAGCCACGCCGGCGAGAGATCCTGCGCCTAGTGCGCGATGGAGAGCGCACCGCCGGCGAGATCGCCCGGGAATTCGACGTCACGCGGCCGGCGATCTCCCAGCATCTTGCGGTGTTAAAGGAGGCGGGACTCGTGTCCGAACGGCGGGACGGAACTAGAAGGTTCTACGTTGCTCGTCCGGAGGGCCTTCGAAGCCTTCAGAAGTTCATCGAAGAGTTCTGGGAGGCGAGCCTGCGCCGTCTCAAGGAGGCGGCTGAGTGGGAGGAACGGAGGAAACGCCGTGGCTCAAAGTAGGGCGGTGAGAGAAGAGACAGGGTTCGTCTTCGAGCGTGAGATGCGCATCGAAGCGTCGCCCGAGACCGTCTTCGAGTTCTTCACCGATCCGGAAAAGATGAAGCAGTGGAAGGGTGTCGACGCCGAGCTTGACCCTCGGCCGGGCGGTGTCTACAACGTGAGCGTTCTTCCCGTGGCGATCGCCCGAGGTGAGTACGTACGAGTCGAGCCACCGAACTTCATCTCCTTCACGTGGGGATGGGAAGGCGATGATCAGCCCGTTCCCCCGGGGACGAGCTTGGTCGAGGTATCGCTTCGTCCCGACGGCGACGCGACGATACTCGAGCTTCGTCATTCCGGTCTTCCGTCCGAGGACGCCGCCGAGCAGCACGACCATGGTTGGAACCACTACCTGGGACGGCTGGCTGTCGCCGCTTCGGGAGGCGATCCGGGGCGCGATTCGCACCTCGATATGGAGCGGCCCTCGAGTTCATAAGAAGGCGAGTGAAGGAGGAAGTAATGGCAAATCCGGTGATCCACTTCGAAGTAGCGGGGAAGGACGCGAAGAAGCTGCAGGTGTTCTACGGCGACCTGTTCGGTTGGAAGATCGACGCCGATAACCCGATGGACTACGGCATGATCGAGGCCGCAGATGGCGGGATCGCCGGCGGGGTAGGCCCATCGCCGACGGGCGCAACGCACGTCACGTTCTACGTTGAGGTCGATGACCTCCAGGCCGCGCTCGACAAGGCGGAGAAGCTCGGCGGCAAGACCGTGACACCCCCCATGGACGTACCCGGTGGGCCGAAGCTGGCTCACTTCACCGATCCGGAGGGCAACTTCATCGGCCTGGTCGGCGCGGGGTCTATGTAGTCAGGCGAACTACTCGTCTTCCCGGACGTTCTAGATAGTGGGGGCCTGCGGCTGATGGTATTCACGCCATTAGCCGCCGGCCCTTTTGATCGTCGGGAGGTCGATAGGAATTCGTTCTCTTCGCACCAACGTTGCGTTGATCGCCGCGCTCGGCCTCCTCGCGGTCGTCGCCGCACGGACCAACGTGAACGACAGAGCACCGACGGTTGACGTTGCCGGTTCTCAAAGCGTGCCGCTCACGGGGGACGCGAGCTTTCCGTTGGGGTGGTACGACTCTCTTGAAGCGCGCGGCGGGGTTTTCGATATCGCGAAGCAAGGCATGAACATCGTCTTGCCGTATCACACCGAAACTGGGGACGAGCATGCTTACCTCGACGCCGCTCAAGCCGCCGGTTTGAAAGTGGTGCTTGAGATCGATCGCTCACTGGTGAAGGCCGAAAGCCCCGGCGACGTCCGACAGTACGTCTCGCGATACAAGGCCCATCCCGCGCTCTACGGCTGGTACCTGGCCGACGAACCGACCATCAATAAGGATCTCGGCCCGGCATCTGCCGAGGTTGCCGGTGAGCTCTACCGAGTGATCAAGGACGAGGATCCGAAAAGTCCAGTTGCCGTCGCCTTCGCAAAGACCGAACAAGCGGAGGACTTCCGGCAAGCGATGGACGTGATGCTCTTCGACGACTACCCGTGCCGTGAGGGAAAACCGGAGTTCGATGGGTTCGAAGATTGGTGGGAGCGACTTCAAGATCGAGCGGCCGTGGGAGCCGAGGAAGGCGGGTTCATACCGGTCTTGCAGGCCTTCGGCGAGAACGCACAAGGCGATGCGCAATTCGGCCGACGGCTCCCAACCTTGGCCGAACAGAGGTACATGGTGTTCTCTTCGGTGCAAGCCGGGGCCACAGGACTTCTCTTTTGGAACCGATATCGAGCATCGAGAGAGTGGATCGATCGCGTGTTGCAGCCGATCGTGTCGGAGTTCCGCGAGTTCGTGCCGGCGTTCGGTGCGGGAATGATCCGCGACCGCGCGGCAGCCGATGGTGAAGGCATCGAAGTGTCGCTACACCGTGACCCTCTGATGCAGCGCTACGTCCTGGTTGCTGTGCATCACGGTGATGGAGAAGTGCCGGCGCGCATCGCGCTCGATCGCTCTCTTGGACTGCAACAGGCATTCGCGGCAGGTGACGTCGAAGAGAAGCACGACGTCACCGATGGCGTTCTGGAGCACACCTTTGGGCCGTACGAAGCGAAGGTCTACGCACTCAGTTGATGCGCTCTAAAGAAGCGGCGTTTTAGAGAACCAAGCCGCGGTACGAGTCGCGGAACCCAACGGTGCGGAGCGCCGCGGCTTCGTCACTTTCGGCTGCGGGCTCGCCGTTGATGCGTTCGATAACCAATCGACGAACGCGCGATTCTTTTTGGAGAGAAGCGAGCGCTTCTGCCCAGCTGTGAGCTTCCATTCCGAAGGTTATGAGGCTCTTCCCGCCGCGCTCGATGTACGCCGCGCATTCACCGCCGACGAGCACCACATACGCTCCCGACGCTCGAGCCGGACGGCCCGGGTTGTCGGGCCAGGCAAGTGCTGCTCCGTAAGGCTGTGCAGGATCGGTTGCGGCGAGGACTATCGGTTCAGGCTCGCGCGGTGCGTCCCGCATCTCGCGTAGACGCTCGACGGCCCCTGGGAGAGCGAACTGTGCAGCCCCCAGTCCGGCCACGAAGTAACCACGACGAACGCGACCGGCTTCCTCGAGTGCGCGGAGGACTCCGTACACACTCGCGAAGCCGCCCTCGACGCCTTCGGCGAGGGCGGCTTCGCGAGTGAGAACGCCGTGCCGGTCGAGGAGTTGCAAAGCCTTCGCGTGAGCTACCTGCGTTGGTGCAGGTCGTGATTCCAAATCTGCCATCTGATGGACAAGGGACCATCGGCCGGCGCCGGCCGGTGGTCCGGCACGACGTAGCGCGCCCGGCCGCGGCTTGCCTCTGGGATCGCGTTTGGGACGTCCCCAGCCAAGTGCTCGGATCGGTGCGAACGTGTCGTTGGTGACCTCGCCGGCCCACACGAGATCCCATAAAGCGGCTAGAACCGATCGCTCCTCGTAATCGGCCGATGAACTCGCGGCGCCCGAAACGATCTCGGGCCAGAACGAAGCCCCGGCTTTCGCAAGATGCTCACGGATGGCGCGGTGGAGATCTGTGTCGGGCCGATCCTCGGGCGGCGTGGGAGCGAGAAGGGGTAGCTGGTCGCGGAACGCGAGGATCACTTTTCCGTCCGTTGGTCCCAGCGACCCGGCGCCCATCCAAACCAACTCTCCCGACGCGCAGAGCGCGTCCAGATCTGCCGGACGGTATGCCGACAGGCGTGCCGGCAAGATGTCGCTTTCGAGAACCGATGCCGGTATCGCCGCGCCTTGTAATTGCGCGATCGTTTCGGCGAGCGCGTCCGGACCCTGGCGAGGGGATGCGACTGCTTGCCAAGCCGGAAGGAAACGCGCGAGTGCGGTCGCGTCGACGGCTTCGACTTCCTTGCGCAGGCGTGCAAGCGACCGCCGCTTGAGCTGGCGAAGAACCGCAGGGTCGCACCATTCGCGGCTCGTTCCGTTCGGGCGGAACTCACCGCGAAGGATCCGTCCCTCGGCAAGCAAACCATCGAGGCTCGTTCTAACGCGGTCTTCGTGCACACCCAGGCGAGTCGATATGTCTGAGGTGACGAACGGGCCGTGGGTTCGCGAGTAACGATTGACCAGATCGGTCAGTGGATCGGTGACCGGTTCGGTGAAGGCTGCCGGAAGACCCATCGGCAGAGCCACTCCGAGGGCGTCACGCAACCGTGATGCGTCTTCACCAGCGGCGAAGCGCTGCTCGCCGGCGATGTGCACGGAGATGATCCGCCGTTGTTCGACAAGAGTGTCCACCCAAGGCAGTGAGTTGCCGTCGCAGCGCACGTCGATCTCTTGCAGGGTCAGATCGCCCACGCGGCGGAGAAGGTCGTGAAGGTCGTCGGCCGATCGTGCGCGTCTCGATTCCGAAAGACATTGAAGATCGAGCTCGACGGACGCGAGAGCCTCGGGGTCGAGGAGCTCTCTTAGTTCTTCGGTCCCGAGTAGCTCTCGCAACAAGTCTTGGTCGAGCGCGAGTGCCGCAACCCGTCTTTCGGCAGGAGGCGCGTCGCCCTCGTACATGTAGACGGCGATCCATCCGAACAAAAGGGACTGCGCGAAGGGCGATGCGTGTTTGGTCTCCACCGACACGACGCGGATCTTGCGCGACCTGATGTCGCGGAGCACCTCCTTGAGTGCGGGAAGGTCGAACACGTCGCGTACGCATTCCCTCGTTGTTTCCAGAAGGATCGGGAAGGTGGGGTAGCGCGATGCGACTTGCAAGAGGTCGGCTGATCGTTGCCGCTGTTGCCAAAGGGGCGTCCGGCGATCCGGCCGCCGCTTTGGCAGCAGCAGCGCCCGCGCCGCCGCTTCACGGAAGCGACTGGCGAACAATGCCGTTTCTGGAAGCTGCGCGGTGACGAGCTCCTCGATCTCCTCCGGTGATGGGCACAGCTCTTCGATTGGAACGTCGTCGTAGGCCTCGCCCAGGCGAAGGATGATTCCGTCGTCCGACCACAGCAGCTGCACGTCATCGCCCATCCGCTGCGCCAGGCGCGCCTGCAGGGCCATGGCCCAAGGTGCGTGCACCCTGGCTCCGAATGGAGAAAGGATGCACACCCGCCAGTCGCCGATCTCGTCCCGGAAACGTTCGACCACAAGCGTTCGATCGTCGGGAACCGCCCCGGCCGCCTCTGCTTGCTCCTCCAGGAACGAAACGAGGTTGGAAGCGGCGAATCCATCGAGCGCGTACTCGCTTTCGAGCAAACCGACGGCGGCGTCTCGCCCCTTTGATGCTGCAAGACTTCGAAGCTCGCGCACCGTTTCGCCGATCGCTCGGCCGAGCTCGATGGGACGGCCCGGTTTGTCGCCCTTCCAGAACGGGATCTGTGCAGGCTCGCCGGGGGCCGGCGTGACGATCACACGATCGGTGGTGATCTCTTCGATGCGCCAGGTCGAGGCACCCAGGACGAACGTCTCACCGGGCCGACGCTCGTAGACCATCTCCTCGTCGAGCTCGCCGACGCGTACACCGTCCGGCAGGAACACACCGAACAATCCGCGGTCTGGGATCGTGCCGCCGCTGGTGACGGCCAAACGTTTGGAGCCATCGCGTGCACGAAGCGTGTTGGTCACTCTGTCCCAAGTGATCCGAGGCCGGAGCTCGGAGAAGTCGGTTGATGGATAACGTCCGGACAAAAGATCGAGCACGGCGTGCAGTACATCGTCGGTGATGTCGGCATACGGCGCCGCGCGGCGAATCACTGCAGCGATTTCTTCGACCTCCCATTCCTCGACCGCACACATCGCAACGATCTGCTGCGCGAGGACGTCCAAGGGATTGCGCGGGTAATGCGTTTCTTCGATGAGACCTTCTTGCATGCGCTTGACCACGACGGCGGTCTCCAGAAGGTCTCCGCGGTACTTCGGGAAGACCTTCCCTCGACTCGGCTCTCCGACCTGGTGGCCGGCGCGGCCGATGCGTTGCAACCCGCGCGAAACAGAACCCGGCGACTCGACTTGGATGACGAGGTCGACGGCGCCCATGTCGATGCCGAGCTCGAGCGAGCTGGTAGCCACGATGCATCGCAGTCGTCCGGATTTGAGCTCGTCCTCGACGACGAGACGTTGTTCCCGCGCGAGGGAACCGTGATGCGCTCGCGCGATCTCGGTTTCGGCGAGCTCGTTCATTCGAGCTGCAAGGCGTTCGGCCAAACGCCGCGCGTTCACGAAGATGATCGTCGAGTTGTGCGCGAGCACGAGCTCGAGGAGCTTGGGATGGATCGATGGCCAGATCGAGCCGTTGCCGTCGGCGCCGGGACGGTCTGTGTGTTCGACCGCGCTCATGTTGGCCATGTCCTCGACAGGGACGACGACCTCGATCTCCATCTCCTTGGTGGCTCCGGCGTCGATGACGGTGACCGGCCGCGGTTTTCCTTCGATCTGTCCGCCGAGGAAGCGCGAGATCTCTTCCAACGGTCGCTGTGTCGCCGACAGACCGATGCGTTGTGGCGGCGTCTCGGTGATCTCCTCGAGTCGTTCGAGGGAAAGTGCGAGGTGGGTCCCGCGTTTGGAATGGGCGACGGCGTGTATCTCGTCGACGATCACCGTCCGGATGTGTTGCAGTGTCTCGGCCGCTTGCGACGTGAGCATCAGGTAGAGCGATTCCGGAGTGGTGATGAGGATGTCCGGCGGCTCTCGCAAGAGCTTCTGGCGTTCGCGCGGAGTGGTGTCGCCGGTGCGCATCCCGACCGAGGGTTCGTTGATCTCGACACCCAAGCGTTCGGCGGCCAACCGGATCCCAAGCGTTGGGCTCTTGAGGTTCTTCTCGACGTCGACGGCCAGCGCCCTGAGCGGCGACACATAAAGGACCCGGCAGCGCTGCTTCTTCTCCGGCAGCGGTTCGACGGCTATGCGATCGATGGCCCACAGGAAGGCTGCCAGCGTCTTACCGGAGCCGGTTGGAGCACAGACCAGCGTGTGCTCGCCGGCACCGATGGCCGGCCAGCCCTCACTCTGTGCGCGAGTGGGAGCCTCAAACGTCGACTCGAACCACGCCTTGGTGGCTTGTGAGAAGAGGTCTGGCGTGGACATTGAGCCCCAAAGCTAACGCTCATTCCTGACGTCAGTTCGTCGGGAATCCGTCCTGGGTGTGGTTGCATCTACTGGTGGCCCAGAATGCGCCGAAAGGCGTCCCTTCCAAGGAGCAGCTCTATATAGATCGCTACCTCGCGTACCTCGAGGGTCCCCGGCGAGCCTCCCCCCACACCATCACCGCCTACCGCTCGGACCTCGAGGACTTCGCCTCCTTCATAGAGCGGATGGACCGTGGCGTTACGGATGTAGACCACCCTTTGCTCCGCACCTATCTGGCGAACCTCGAGACTCGCGGTCTTCGGCGCACTTCGATACGCCGCCGCGCCTCGGTTATCCGGCGCTTCTACCGGTTCCTGGAGCGCGAGGAAGTAGTTGCTTCGAACCCGGCCGAGCTGCTCGTCCTGCCCAAGGGTTCCGCCCGGCTCCCCAAGGTTCTGAAAACCGTCGAGGTGGGACGGATGCTGCGCGTCGCCCAAGCGCGCACCGAGCCCGGCGAAACGGAAGCTCCACCGCCGGAATCGTGGCGAGATCTCGCTCTCATCGAGTTGCTGTACGACGCGGGACTTCGGGCGGGCGAAGCATGCAACCTGAAGCTGGACGATCTCGATCTCGGGAAGGGCTGGGTTCGCGTCGAGCAAGGCAAGGGTCGCCGCGATCGAGTCGTTCCCCTAGCCGATCTGGCGGCGCTGGCCATCGAGGCCTACGTCGCCAAGGGACGGCCCGATCTCGCAAAGCGCAATGAGAATCCGCCGGTCACGTTGTTCCTGAACGCGCGAGGACGCACGATGACCACGCGGGACATTCGTCGCGTCATATCGAGACTCGGCGTGGAAGCGCTGGACGGCCGCCCGTTGTGGCCGCATCTGCTCCGGCACTCGTTCGCAACGCACCTTTTGGAAGGCGGAGCCGATCTGCGCAGCGTGCAGGAGTTGCTCGGACATGCAGACGTCGGGAGCACGCAGGTATACACACACGTGAGCTCCGAGCGATTGCGCGCCGTCTACGACGCCACCCACCCCCGTGCCTGAGAAGGACTCGGGCGTCGTCGACGAGCTCCGCCAGCTTTGGCGCAGTTTCCGCAAGACGGAAGACAAAGAAGCGCGCGACCGGCTCATTTTGAACTACGCGCCGCTCGTGAAGTTCGTGGCCGGACGTGTTCGTTCCGCCCTTCCACCGTCCGTCGATCACGCCGATCTCGTTAGCTACGGGATGCTCGGTCTCATCGAAGCGGTCGAGCGTTTCGACCTCGACCGCGACGTGAAGTTCGAGACCTATGCGATCCCGCGCATACGCGGCTCGATGCTGGACGAGCTGCGTTCGCTCGACTGGGTTCCGCGTTCCGTCCGGGCGAAGGGGCGCGAGCTGCAGCGCGTGATGATGAAGCTGCACTCCGAGCTGCTGCGGGATCCGACCGAGGAAGAGCTGGCCGTCGAGCTCGGATGCGAGGTCGACGAAGTCCGAGACCGCTTGGACGCCACGGTGGCCATGTCCGTCGTTGCCCTGGAGGATCTGCTCACCGTCTCCAGCGAGGAAGGGGACCGCGTTTCGGTGCTGGACACCCTTCCAGATCTCATGGTCGAACAGCCCGGCGACGCTATGGAGTCCGAAGTAACCCGACAGGCTCTACTCCAAGCGATCGAGACGCTCGGCGAGCGCGAGCGCAAGGTGATCGCTCTCTATTACTTCGAAGGATTCACGCTGGCTCGGATCGGCGACATCATCGGAGTGACGGAGTCGCGTGTATCTCAGATCCACAGCAAGTCCGTGCTTTTCTTGCGCGCTCGGATGGCCGAGATCCTCGAAGCCGGCGCTTAATCAGAGCTGGGGTAGACTCCTAAAGCTCCGCAACTTAAGAGCAAATACGCACGCCCGGGAGTATTCCGGTGCACCACAACCGGGCGGAGGATTAACCGGAAGGAGTAAACGAACATGCCGGTAGCTACCAAACGGCAGCTGCTCGAAGCGGGTGTCCATTTCGGACATCAGACCCGCCGCTGGAACCCCAAGATGAAGCAGTTCATCTTCGGAGAGCGCAACGGCATCTACATCATCGATCTCGAGAAGACGCTGGCCTTGCTCGAGGAAGCGTACGAGGCCATCAAAGAGGTCTCCGGCCGGGGCGGAAACGTCCTTTTCGTCGGGACGAAGAAGCAGTGCCAGGAAGCCGTCGAGAAGTTCGCATTGCACTGTGGGATGCCGTTCGTCAGCCTGCGCTGGCTTGGCGGAACCCTGACCAACTTCCAGACCATCAAGCTCCGCATCGACCGCTTGCAGCAGCTGATCGAGATGGAAGAGCAGCAGATGTACGAGACGCTGCCCAAGAAGGAAGTGCTCCGCCTCAACCACGAGCGGGAGAAGCTCGAGCGCAACCTGCACGGCATCACCGAGATGACGGGGCTGCCCGATGCGCTGTTCATCGTCGACACCAAGAAGGAGCAGATCGCGGTCGCCGAAGCCAACCGCTTGGGTATCCCGATCATCGCTGTGGTCGACACCAACTGCGATCCGGACGAGGTGACTTACCCGATACCCGGCAACGATGACGCGATCAGAGCGGCCAGCCTCATGTGCCAGGTGATCGCCGATGCCGTTCTCGAGGGCAAAGCGATGCGTCCTTCGCAGGTTTTCGAACCGGACGAACCGGACGGCGGACCCGATCTCGAGCTCGAGGAGATCCTCGATGCTGCGGCCGGCGTCGCCGCGACACCCGCAGGTGCCGCAGCGAAGGAACCCGAACCCTCAGCAGCACCGGCACCGAAGAGGCCGAGCCGGAGGCGAAGCCCGAAGAGGCCGAGCCGGAGGCGAAGCCCGAAGAGGGCACCGCAACCACCGAGCAGGCAAGTGATGCTTCAGAGGAGGCGAAAACCAGTGGCTGAGATCTCCGCAAGTGACGTAGCCAAGCTCCGTCAGGAGACGGGCGCCGGGATGATGGACTGCAAGAAGGCGCTCACCGAGGCCGACGGCGACTTCGACAAGGCCCGGATCCTCTTGCGCGAGCAAGGGCTCGCCGACGCCACCAAGCGCAAAGGGAAGGAAGCTAAGGACGGCCTGATCCACTCCTACCTGCACGCACCTCAGCCGGGCCTGCCTCCGCGGATCGGCGTCCTTTTGGAGATCAGCACGGAGACGGACTTCGTTGCCAAAACCGAAGACATAGCAACGCTCGCGCGTGATGTCGCGATGCACATAGCCGCGGCCAAACCAGCCTACGTTTCGATCGAAGACGTCCCCGAGGAGGTCCTCGAGACCGAGCGCGAACTCGCCCGCAAGAAGGTGGAGGGCAAACCGGAGAAGATCCAAGAACAGGCCGCGGAGGGTGCGGTGAAGAAATACGCGAAGACGTTCTGCCTGCTCGAGCAGCCCTGGATCCGGGAAGAGAAGCAAACGATCGGCCAGCTGGTCGCCTCGTTCGCGTCCAAGACCGGCGAGAACGTCACCGTGCGCAGGTTTGCGCGGTTCGAGGTCGCCGAGTCACTCGACTAGCCTGCAGGGAGGATGAAGACCGAACCGGAAGTGGGGAAGCGCGACACGGTCACGCCGAATTACCGGCGCGTGTTGCTCAAGCTCTCCGGCGAGTCGTTCGCTCCTTCTGATGGGTACGGGCTCGACTTCCCGACCATCGGCTGGATCGCCAGCCGTGTCGCGAAGGTTCGCGCCATGGGCGTGGAGATCGCCATCGTCGTTGGTGGCGGGAACATCCTGCGCGGCAGTGAGGCCGAGCAAGCCGGCATGGATCGTGCCAGCGCCGATTACATGGGCATGCTCGCGACGGTCATAAACGCGCTCGCATTGCGCGACGCGCTCGAGCATCAGGACGTACCTACGCGTGTTCAAACGGCTATCTCCATGCAGGAGATAGCCGAACCCTTCATTCGCGGCCGCGCCATCCGGCACTTGGAGAAAGGCCGGGCCGTCATCTTCGCCGCCGGTACCGGGAACCCGTACTTCACCACCGACACTCCGGCCGTGCTGCGAGCACTCGAAGTGGGAGCCGAAGCGATCCTCATGGGCAAGCGAGTGGACGGAGTGTTCGATCGCGATCCGATGCTCGACCCCGCGGCCAAACTCTTGCCAGACCTCACGTACATGCAAGTTCTGGAGCGCGAGCTCAAGGTCATGGACGCGACCGCGATCGCTTTGTGCAAGGACTACCGGCTGCCGATCCACGTCTTCAACCTGCTTGGTGAGGGCAATATGGAACGCATCGTCGGCGGCGAGAACATCGGCACTTTGGTTCACTCGTAGCCGTGTGCTCCTAACTGAGAGGATCCGATGTCGACACCTGAGGCCAAGGCCGTTCTCAAGTCGGCCGACGAGAGGATGCGAAAGGCTGCGCATGTCACCCACGACGACCTGAACCGGCTGCGCACCGGACGTGCATCGCCTAGCTTCGTCGAGAACCTCTTGATCGACGCCTACGGGACGTCGACGCCGCTGAATCAGCTTGCGAGCATCAACGTTCCCGAGCCTCGCATGCTCGTTGTCCAGCCCTACGACAGATCCACGATCGGAACCATCGAGAAAGCGATCATGGCATCCGATCTCGGAGTCACGCCTTCCAACGACGGCGCGATCATCCGGCTGCCGTTCCCTGCCCTCACCGAAGAGAGGCGTAAAGAGTTCATCAAGGTCGCGCATCAGCGCGCCGAGGACGGCCGGGTTGCCGTACGCAACGTCAGGCGGCACGCCAAGGATGAGCTGGAGAAGATGAAGAAGGACGGTTCGATCTCCGAAGACGAACTCGTTCGGGCCGAGAAGGAGCTGCAGAAGGAAACAGACCGTCATGTAGCCGAGATCGACGAGCTCCTGGCCCACAAGGAGAAGGAACTGCGAGAGGTGTGACGCAGGTTCCTCCAGAAGGATCGCGCCAGCCTTCAGCTGCCGGCGCGGCGGGCAAGCCGCGATCGGTCTGGATGGCAATCGGCACCGGGCTTGCGCTCGCCGTGCTCGTCGTAGGCACGTTGCTTGCCGGAAAACTGGCCTTCTTCGTCCTGGCTTTCATCGTGGTGATCGTTGCGCAAGCCGAGCTGTACGCGGTGCTCAAGGCGGCTGGGTTCGCACCGGCGGTGCTGGTCGGTCTCATCTGCGGAGTCGTGACATTGATCGGCGCGTACCGCGAAGGCGTGCCGGCCTTGGCTCTTGGCCTTGCGCTTCCGTTGCCGCTGCTCCTCTTGTGGGGTCTAACCGTTCCCACCGAAAGAGTTCGCTCGGTTGTTTCGTCCACCTATCTGGGAATCGTGTACGGCCCCCTTCTGGTGGGTTTCGCGATCCTCGTTCTTCGCGGACCGAATGGATTGGTACTCATCGCCACCGTGATCGGCATGACTGCGTTTCACGATGCCGGTGCATATCTGATCGGACGCAAGATCGGCCGCCATGCGTTCGCCCCGCGCACGAGCCCGGGAAAGACCTGGGAAGGCCTCGCGGCCGGCACGCTCGTGACGGTCGCTGCATCGGTTGCGTTCTTGCCGTTGATCGAGCCTTTCGACGCGTGGCTCGCTCTTCGTTTGTCTTTGGTCATCTCCGTAACCACGCCGCTCGGTGATCTCGCCGAGTCTTTGATCAAGCGCGATCTGGGAGTGAAGGACATGGGCACGTTGATGCCCGGACATGGCGGGTTCTTCGATCGCATAGACGCGATCATCTTCAACTCGCCCGTGGCCTATCTCGTTCTACGCGTGCTGGAGTGGGCGCCATAGCCAGATCCGTCACCATCCTTGGTTCGACCGGGTCGATCGGTACACAGGCCCTCGATGTGATCGAGAACGCGCCGGGGGAGTTCACCGTTCATGCGCTGGCCGCCAATTCCGACATAGACAAGCTCTTCGAGCAGATCCAGCTTTTCCATCCGCGGAGGGTTGGCTTGGTGGACGCTCGCGCAGCGCTTGCGCTGCGCGAGCGGCTACAAGGAAACGAAGCCGGTATCGAGGTCCTCGACGGCGAGGACGGCTTGATCGAGCTTGCACGCGATCAAGCTGCCGACGTCGTCCTCAACGCCGTTGTCGGAGCCGCGGGACTCCAAGCAACGCTCGCATCTCTGGACGCCGGGATCCTGGTAGCGCTGGCCAACAAGGAGTCGTGCGTCGCCGGCGGACCTCTAGTAGCGGCGAGGATGGCCGGCGGCGGAAAGCTGGTGCCGGTCGATTCCGAGCACGCATCGACCCAGATGTGTTTGGCCGGAGAGGAGGCCGAAGGCGTTTCGAAGCTGATCCTCACGGCATCGGGAGGACCGTTCCGCGGCCGAGCTCGCGCGGATCTGGAGAAGGTCAAAGTCAGCGACGCGCTGAAACACCCGACCTGGAACATGGGCGCGAAGATCACCATCGATTCGGCGACTCTCATGAACAAGGGGCTCGAAGTCCTCGAGGCCCACGTCCTGTTCGGCATCGCATTCGACGACATAGACGTCGTTTGTCACCCGCAATCGGTTATCCACTGCTTGCTCGGCTTCAAGGACGGATCGTGGAAGGCGGCGCTCGGACCGCCGGACATGCGCGTGCCGATCGCCTACGCGCTTGGTTACCCGGCCAGGACTGACTGGGGGGCCGAGCCCGTGGATTGGGCGCATATGCAGTCGCTCGAGTTCGAGGTCATCGACCGCGAAACGTTTAGTTGCTTGGATCACGCATACGAAGCCGGTCGAGTAGCGGGAACCGCACCGGCGGTGCTCAATGCCGCAAACGAGGTTGCGGTTACGGCGTTCCTCGAAGGCGAGCTCCCGTTTCTCGGGATCGGCGATCTTGTCGAGCGGATCCTGGGAGCCGGCGCGGGCGCAGATATCGGTTACGGACGCACCGACATCGAGCTCGGCGACGTCGTTGCCGCGGACACTTGGGCGCGAGATCAGGCCCGGAAGGCACTAAGCGTCTAACCCTCGTTAGGCGCAAAGATGCGCTACGTTGGCCGCAATCGTGGCCACCTTTCTAGGCATCGTCGCCTTCATCCTTCTCCTCTTCTTCCTGATCACGTTCCACGAGTTCGGGCACTACATCACGGCCCGCTGGGCTGGGATCAAGGTCTCGAAGTTCTTCTTGGGTTTCGGACCGACGCTGTGGTCGTTCCGGCGCGGACGCGAAGAGAAGATCCCGAATCCGGACGACCCGATGGGCGGCTACATCGTCCGTCCCGAAACCGAGTACGGCATCAAACCGATCCTGGTCGGCGGGTTCGTGAAGGTCGTCGGTATGTCGCCGGCCGAAGAGGTTCCGGCCGAGGACGAACCGAGGTCGTTCGACGCGGCGCCGACGTGGAAGCGAGCCATCGTCCTGGGAGCCGGCTCCGTAACGCACTTCATCACGGCCTTCATCGTCCTGTTTCTGGTCTTCGGGGTTATCGGAACGCCGGATGAAGGCCGCCCAACTCAGATCGTCGGAGATATCGCGGACGAGGTCGAAGGAAAGCGCGCTCCCGCCGCTGTTGCGGGTCTGCGCGAGGGCGACCGGATCATCGAGATAGACAATCGGCGCGTCGACGATTGGGTCGACGTTCGAGACGGGATCCGATCGAATCCTGGCGAGACCGTCGATCTGCTCGTGCAACGCGGGAACGACCGGCTGGACATAGAGATCGAGCCTTTGGCTGTAGAGGACGGCGGCGAAGAGGTCGGTGTGATCGGCGTGCTTCCCCAACCGGAGTTCCCGGGCCGCGTGCATCGCGACGGTCCCATCACCTCCGTGAACAAATCCGCGACGTTGATCAAGCAGCTGCTCGTCGGCGGAAGCACGGAGGACGGATCGCGCGTCGACGGCTTCTTCCAGGCTTTGCCGCGCGCGTTCTCACCGAGGAATTTAGGGTTCACCGGAGACGGACCGACCAACGAGCGGCCGATATCGGTGATCGGAGCCGGACGCGTTGCCGTCGACTTCGCGGCGGAGGGTCAGATAGTTGCGTTCCTCGTTCTGTTCGCACAGCTCAACATCTTCGTCGCCGTGTTCAACATGCTTCCGCTGCCACCGCTCGATGGAGGGCACCTGCTCCTCCTCGGTATCGGGAAGCTTCGTGGCCGTCCGATCGACCCGAAGACGGTTCTGCCGGTGATGGCCGTCGTCTTCAGTCTGCTCGTCGTCCTCGGCCTCCTTCTCGCCTACTACGACATCTTTTCGCCCGTTCAGGTCCCGTAACGGCGCGTTCAGTCCGCGCGGATATCCTGGTCTTAGCCGCTATGTCCCCGCCTGAACGAAGGCCCACTAAGAAGATCAAGGTCGGTGCGGTCGAGATCGGCGGCGACGCCCCCGTCTCGATCCAATCGATGACGACGACGCGTACGCACGATGCGCGTGCGACGGTCGATCAGGCCTTGGCGTTGGCTACGGCCGGCGCCGACATCGTTCGCGTCACGGTCAACGACGACGATGCCGCTGACGGGCTCGCGCTGATCCTGTGGGTGCTTTCGTCCTCGGAGCGCGGTGTACCGATCATCGCCGACATCCACTTCCGTCCCGACCTTGCGTTGCGTGCGATCGAATACGGCGTCCAAGCCCTCCGGTTGAACCCGGGCAACATCAAGGACGCGAAGAAGATCCGTGAGATCGCACGCGAGGCGAAAGATCGTGGCATCCCGATCCGTGTCGGTGCCAACGCCGGATCGCTGCATTCGCAGTTCATGACCAAGCACGGAGGACCCACACCGGAAGCGTTGGTCGAATCCGCGATGTGGGAAGTCGCACTGCTCGAGGAAGAAGGCTTCACCGACATCAAGATCTCCGTCAAACACAGCAATGCCTGGCAGATGATCGAGTCGTACCGACTGCTTTCGCGGACCACCGACTACCCGCTGCACCTCGGAGTCACCGAAGCCGGCACCACCTTCACCGGCGGCATGAAGTCGGCCGTCGGTATCGGCACCTTGCTGGCCGAAGGGATCGGCGACACCATCCGCGTTTCGCTGGCCGCAGATCCGATCGAGGAAGTGAAGGCCGGCAAGGCGATCCTCCAAAGTCTCGGGCTCCGGCGCGAAGGTGCCGATGTCGTGGCGTGCCCCACATGCGGACGCGTTGAGGGTGACGTGATCACGATGGCCAACCGTGTCGAGGAAGCACTGGCGCAGATGAAGACACCCATCCAGGTCGCCGTCATGGGGTGTCTCGTTAACGGCCCCGGCGAAGCACGCGAAGCCGACGTCGGCATCGCGTTGACCAAGCACGGCGGCACACTCTTCCGGAAGGGCCAGCGCATACGCGAGGTGACCGCCGATGAGATGGTCGAGGCACTCCTGGACGAAGCAAACAGGATCGCGGAGGGCGTCGAAGAAGAACGGAAACGTCTGCCTGTGGTGCCCGCTTAGCCCGTAGAGTCATCCGATGCGAGCGGGCCAGCTCTTCGGACAAACACTGCGCGAGGCTCCGGCCGACGCGGAGATCCCTTCTCACAAGCTGCTCGTGCGCGGCGCATTCATCCGGCGCGTAACCGCCGGCGTGTACGCCTGGCTCCCACTCGGTTACCGCGTTCTGCGCAAGGTGTCGCAGATCGTGCGGGAGGAGATGGACGCATCAGGCGCGATCGAGCTGCTAATGCCTTTGCTGCAGCCCGCGGAGCTGTGGCAGAAGACCGGACGATGGGAGGGCTACGGACCGGTCCTGTACCGGATAAAGGACCGTTCGGATCGCGACTTCTGCCTCGCGCCGACGCACGAAGAGATGATCACGTGGCTGGCGTCGACCGAGCTCCCTTCCTACAAAGACCTTCCGTCGATCCCGTACCAGATCCAGTGGAAGTTCCGGGACGAGCCCCGCGCACGTGGCGGACTCTTGCGCGGCCGGGAGTTCTTGATGAAGGACGCCTACTCGTTCGACGCCGACGAGAACGGTCTCGCTCGCAGCTACGAAACGATGCGCGATGCATACAAGCGCATCTACGAGCGTTGCGGCCTGGACGCACGGATGATCGAGGCCGAGGCGGGGATGATCGGCGGCGAGGGACGCAACCACGAATTCATCCAGCCGGCGCCCAGCGGCGAGGACAGCTTCGTTACGTGCAACAAATGCGATTACGCCGCGAACACAGAAGCCGCCGAAGCGCGTCCGAGCGCGCCTTACGACTTCGGAGGGGCGCCGGACTCACCCGAGAAGGTTCACACCCCTGGAGCGACCACGGTTCAAGACGTGTCCAAGATGCTTGGAGCCGAGCCGCGCCAACTTGCGAAGACTCTTCTGTTCAAAGTGCCCGGCCGGATCGTCGCTGCCGTGATCCCGGGAGACCGCGAGCTGAATGAGTACAAGCTCGCCCATGCGCTCGACGGTCTCGAGCCGGAGATGCTTACCAACGACGACTTCACACGCTTGGGCATATCTAAAGGTTTCTCGGGACCGATCGGATTAGAAGGCGTGACTCTGCTTGCCGATCCGATGCTCAAGGACGCGAATAACATCGTTACCGGTTCCAACGAGGCCGACTATCACTTGACCGGAGTCGTCGCCTCGCGCGACATCAAGGCCGATCAATGGGTCGACCTCGTCGTCGCGCAGCCGGGCGATCTGTGTCCGAGGTGTGACGGAACCTTAGAGATCGCACGTGGGATCGAAGTCGGACACATCTTCGAGCTTGGAACCAAATACACCAAGCCCATGGAGGCTTCTTACGCCGACGAGAACGGTCAGCTTCGGGAGTATGTGATGGGTTGCTATGGCTTCGGCGTGTCCCGAGTAGTTGCTTCGATCGTAGAGATCAAGCACGACGAACGGGGGATCTTGTGGCCGAAGTCGGTCGCACCTTACGAGGTCTGCATCGTTCTGCTCAGTGGCGACGACGCGGCCGTCCAAAAGGGCGTCGAGCTCGAGCGTGGCCTCGAAGCTTCCGGCATCGGCTGCGTCCTCGACGACCGCTCGGGAGTCTCGGCCGGGGTGAAGTTCGGCGACGCCGATCTCGTCGGCTATCCGCTCCAGATCGTGCTCGGGAAGACCTTCGTTTCTTCGGGGAAGCTCGAAGCCAAGGTGCGCGCCAGCGGCGAGCGATCGGAGATCGATCCGAGCCTTGAAGCGATTACGGCTGCGCTGGCCGGCTGCCCCTAGTCTTCTTCGGCGGGCGCCGGCCGCTTTTCGGTCAGCGCTTCGACCACTTGCGTGGCGATCTTGAAACCCAGCATCAGCGCGGGCTGATCGAGCGGTGCGGAAACGAGCACGACGCCGTCCTGAGCCGGCGTTATGTCAACGCCGCCTGTTCCGAGCAGCTCGATCATGCGAGTGTTCTCGGCCAGCACCTCGGCACTGAAGGCTTTCAGTCCGGCGCCGCGACCGACCTCACGCATGCGTTGGAGCATCGCCGTTCCCAAACCGACGTGCTGGTAGTCGTCGCGGATGACGATGGCGGCTTCGGCGGTACCGGGCGCGTTCACGTCGAAGCGTCCGACGCCGACGATCTCCTTGTCTTCTTCTCCGTCGACCTCGGCCACTAACGCGAACCGCTTGTGGAAGTCCACGTCGGCCAGATACTCGGCTTCCGCTTGCGAAAGACGCGGTTTCGGACCGAAGAACCGGTAGTACTGAGATTCGAAGGAAAGATGGTTGTGCAGGTCGATCAGGCGCGACGCGTCCTTCCGATCGATCGGACGAAGGACGACAGTGCGCTCGTCACGAAGAGTCACCGTTTCCCTGATGTAACGGCTGGGTCGCATGAGGCGGACATCCTAGTCCCGGTAAACGGGAGTTCTCGGAGGCTTCCGATGGAGCTGGCGCGGGGACTTGAACCCCGGACCCCCTCCTTACCATGGAGGTGCTCTACCACTGAGCTACGCCAGCAAGACCCGAAAAGGATACAGGCGTATCGCAGGACTCCCGTCTTGGGTCCCGAGACGTCACACTGTCGTCTTGATGCTTCGCCCGATCGGATTGATCGTCCTTGCCTGCTTGGCGTTCTCTGCCTGCTCCGGCGACGCGGACGACGGTGCCACATCGTCTCCCTCCGCCCGTCCTTTAACCGAGGACGGGCGGGCGCTGACGTCGCTCGTTGAAGAAGCACAAGTCCTGACGTATCACGCGACCTATCGAGTCGTCGGGGAGCAGCCACAAGAGGGCTCGGTCTCCATCGAGGTGTGGCGAAAAGGGGACAAGGTGCGCCTCGACCAAGAGCTTCGTAGCGAGGAACGTTCTGTTCGCACGTCGGGATTCCGGCGCGAGGGCCAGACGATCGGCTGCACGCGCGAAGGAGAAGATCCGTGGCGGTGCACGTCCGTTGATCAGCCGCGACCCAGTCCGGGTGACGCCAGTGCAGATCCGCTCATCGGCGGACTGGTCGGTGAATTGTCGACGACCGATCTGGCGGTCAGCACCGAAGAGATAGATGGACGGCAGGCTCGCTGTTACAAGGCAGCCGACGAGAGCAGGGAAGTATGCGTCACCACCGATGAGGGGATCGCGGTGCGCTTAGCAACGCCGCAGTCGCGTCTTGAGCTCACCGAGCTCGAGCGCGATGTGGACGACTCGATCTTCGAGCCGCCGGCCGAACCGACACAGACCGATCAGTAGATCGAGCTTTTGACCGCGTCTACCAGCGTAAGCGTCCTCGGATCGCCGGAGACATTGGTCTGCATCTTGTTCATGACGTAGCCGAATCCGATCTCGGCTCCCGGGTCGGCCATCCCCAGCGATCTGCCGGCGCCGGCCCGAGTTCGGGTCGAGGAAAGCGAGGATCATCTTCCGCTGTTCCTCGGTGAGCGAATCGAGGAGGTCCTGCGGTACTTCGCCCGCCATCGCCTCAGTTGTTCTCGAATGCGCCCCGTACCGCTTCGAATCCGGACGCGACGTCTCCATGTATCTCCGGCATTCGGCATGCCCCCCTTGAAATGCCTTGGAACTGCTGGTCGTTCATATTGGGTCTCTTGCTGCTCCCGGCGCGAGGAGGATCGTTGGCCATCGAGGGTCACTGCGAGGAGCGCTTCTCGGAAGTAAAGGACGAATTCGAGCGCAACTATGCCGAGCGCGGCGAGGTCGGCGCCGCGGTCTGCGTCACGGTCGACGGCGAAACCGTCGTCGACCTTTGGGGAGGAACGGCGGATCCTGATTCGGGACGGCCCTGGAGCGAAGACACCATCGCCGTTGTCTGGTCCAGCACGAAAGGTGCGACAGCTTTGTGCGCGCACATGCTCGCGTCTCGCGGCCAGCTGAATCTCGACGCACCAGTGGCTCAGTACTGGCCGGAATTCGCCAAAGGCGGAAAGCAGGAAGCAACGGTGCGCATGGTTCTTAACCATCAGGCCGGCGTTGCGGCGCTCCGGGAGCCGATACCCGAGAACGGACTGTGTGATTTCGATGCCGTCATCGAGGCGCTCGCGGATATGGAGCCCCTATGGGAGCCGGGCACGCGCCACGGTTACACCGCTCTTGTGTTCGGTCACCTCGTCGGCGAGATCGTGCGACGCGCAACGGGGAAGACACTCGGGACGTTCTTCCGCGAAGAGGTGGCCGAGCCTCTAGGTCTCGAGTTCTGGATCGGTCTTCCGGAATCCCACGAGTCGCGAGTCGCGACGAACATCACGGCGGACATGCCTCAGCCCGGTGATCCGATCCCGGAGTTCTACTCTGCAGCGATGACGGATCCGACATCGATCGCGTACATGGTGCTGATGCACTCGGGAGGAATCCTCTTCCCCGGCGCGATCAACTCTCGCGAAAACCACGCGGCCGAGATGGCGGCCTTCAACGGCATCGGCAATGCCCGGTCACTTGCCGGTATGTACCGTCCTTTGGCTCTGGGTGGGGAATTCGGCGGCGTGAGATTGGTCCCCGAGGATTCGATCTCTCAGATGAGCGCGGTGGCGTCGGCGATCGCGAAGGACGCAACGATGCTCGTCCCAACGCGTTGGGCGAACGGTTTCATGAAGGGCATCAACAACGGCCATCTGCCGGCGGGTTCCAACGACAGCGTGATCATGTCTGAAGAAGCGTTCGGGCACCTCGGCTCCGGCGGATCCCTCGGCTTCGCCGACACGAAGGCGCGGCTTTCCTTCGCTTACGTGATGAACAAGCAGGGCGGGGGAACGGGCCTCGAGGATCGCGGACAGGCACTTGTCGATGCGGTCTACCGGACACTCGGCTACCGTCGGACTTCGGCCGGCGGCATGTGGTTCAACTAGGACTTACATTCAGGCTGGACTGTATGTTAGGGTCCTCCGGCGTGGCAGTAGCCGTCGAGGGTTAGGCCCGGCGAGCAGATGACGAGCACAACCGACATACGTCCGGCTTCGGACTTCGATCCCTTCTCTACGGAGATGATCACCGATCCGTATCCGTGGTACGCCGGGCTGCATGCCGGTCCGCGCGTTCTTCACGTCGAGAAATGGAACATCTGGGTTCTATCCCGCCACGAGGACGTGACGGCGGCCGTTCGTGACCATGCCCGTTTGTCGTCGAGCGACGGCGTCACCTACGTTCGCGCGCCGCTTCCGATGATGCTCACGATGGACCCACCGGATCACGAACGCCTGCGGAGGATCGCCGGACGTGAGTTCGCTCCGCGGGACATCCATCGCTTCCGTCCGAACATCGAGGCCTTCGTTAAAGAAGGCATGGACGCGATGGCGGCCGGCGATGTCGGCGACGTCGTCGAGCACCTGGCGATCCCGGTGCCCATCAGGGTCATGGCCTTCATCCTTGGGGTGCCCGACACAGACATCCCGATGTTGCGGGGGATGGCCGACGACCTGATCCACGGCTTCAAGCTCAACCCCGGAGAGGCTGCTGGAGGGAACACCGATCTGGCCGCCTCGAACTACAACTTCACGCGCATCGGCGGCGCGATCACCGAGATCCACGAGTACTTCCGCGGGATGATCGCAAAGCGCCGCAAGCATCCCGAAGAAGATCTCGTCACCAAGCTGATTCAGCCAGCCGATGAGGGAACGCTCAACGAGAACGAGCTCCTGTGGTTCTGCTTGCTGCTTCTCGTCGCCGGCATCGAAACGACAACGAATCTCATCGGCAACATGACGATCGCACTCGCAGACAACCCAGATCAGTGGCAGTTCATTCGCGAGCACCCCGAGACGGTCCCCTCAGCCGTGCTGGAAGCGCTGCGCTTCGACTCACCGATCCAGATGTTCTACCGCGGAGCGAAAGCGCCTTATCAGGTCGACGATGTCGAGATCCCTTCTGGGGCTCGCGTTCTTCTTCCCTTCGGCGCAGCGAACAGGGACCCGGTCCACTACCCGCAGCCGGATCAGTTCAAGGCCGATCGCAACCCAGGCGATCACATCGCATTCGGCGGGGGGATACACCGCTGTCTCGGAGCCAGCCTGGCCGAGCTCGAAGGCCGAGTGGTGCTGGAGCAGTTGGTCGATCGGGCGGATGTCATCGAGATCGCCGGCGAAGTCGTTCGAACGAGCAACCCGACCTTGCGTGGTGCAAGGAAGTTGCCGGTCAACACGGCGGGTTGGCGATGAGTCTGGCAGCGCGCCGCACGCAGGTGGAGCGGAGCACGGCCACGCGTGAGCGTCTGCTCGACGCCACCATCGATTGCCTCATCGAGCTCGGCTACGCCAAGACCACAACGAGCGAGATCGTCCGCCGGGCCGGTGTTTCGCGCGGCGCGCAGGTACACCACTTCCCGACGAAGGCCGAGCTCGTTCAAAGCGCCATCGCGCATCTAGCGCAGCGTCAGTTTGCTGAGCTGAAGACGGGGCTCGAACAGTTGAGTTCGCGCGGCGATCAGTTCTCCGGCGCGATCGATCTGATCTGGGACTCGTATTCGGGACCCCTGTTCACGGCAGCACTCGAGCTGATCGTTGCGGCACGGACCGATGAATCGCTTCGTCCAGCCGTCAAGGGCTTGGAGGCCGATGTCGCGCAAGCGATGCGGGAATTGGCGGGACGTACGCCGGACCGCTCCGGCGGTGAGAAAGACGTCTTCGATCTGACGGTTTGCGTGATGCAAGGGTTGGCTTTCGGCCGGCTCATCGATCGCAGGCCCTCGCGAGAAAAGAGATTGTTGGAGAGCTGGAAGCGGACGGTGCGTCCGCTCGTAACCATCGCTGAGGCGCCTTTGGCCGAAGCGAGGATGAGCACGGAAAGGAGCGCTAAAAGATGACTGATGTCCGTTTCGACGATCGCGTAGCGATCATCACCGGTGCCGGTGGAGGTCTGGGCAAGGAGCACGCTCTATTGCTCGCTTCACGCGGCGCTGCCGTCGTTGTAAACGATCTCGGTGGTAACCCCGACGGCACCGGCAGCGGCCACACGATGGCCGAGATCGTTTGCAAGGAGATCGAGGCGGCTGGAGGTAAGGCCGTCCCTAACTACGACTCGGTGTCGACGCCCGAAGGCGGCGAAGGCATCGTCAAGACCGCGATCGACAGCTTCGGCCGCGTCGACATCGTCATCAACAACGCCGGCATCCTGCGCGACAAGTCCTTCGCCAACCTGGCGACCCCGGACCTGGAAGCCGTTCTCGATGTCCATCTGAAGGGTGCGTTCTTCGTCACGCAGCCGGCGTTCCGCCACATGAAGGAACAGAAGTACGGCCGCATCGTTGTTACGGCGTCGGCGGCCGGCGTCTTCGGAAACTTCGGTCAGACCAACTACGGAGCGGCAAAGATGGGCCTGGTCGGTCTGTCCAACGTCCTTGCTGTTGAGGGTGCGAAGTACAACATCACGTCCAACGTGATCGCACCGATCGCCAAGACGCGGCTTACTGAAGATCTGTTGGGTCCGATGGCCGACAAGCTCGACCCGGCGCAGGTCGCCGGTCTCGTTGCGTACTTGGTGTCGGAGGACTGCACGCTGACACACGAGATCTTCTCCGTCGGCGGAAGCCGCATCGCGCGCGTCTTCGTCGGTCTGGCCAAAGGCTGGATCAAGGGTGTGGACACAACGCCCACGATCGAGGATGTGCGCGACAACCTCGAACAGATCATGGACACCGACGGCTACACGATCCCCAAGAGTGCGCAGGACGAGCTCATGGCTCTTGCGCCGCTCATGGCCGGAAGCTGATGCCGGTCGATCCAAAAGCCGTCGGTCACACCTTCGACGAAAGCGACAGCTCGTGGGAGGCCGACGACGTGATCCTGTATCACCTCGGCGTCGGCGCTGGCGTGCCTCCGACGGATGAAGGCGAGCTCGCTTACACCTATGAAGGAAACCTCAAGGTGCTGCCGAGTTTCGGGGTGATTCCCGTGTTCGGTGCGCTCGGCGGACTTATCTCGACACCGGGGCTCTCGTTCAATCCGATGATGCTGCTGCACGGCGAGCAGGACCTGGAGATCCACCGTCCGATCCCTACGGCTACGAAGGCGACACACAAGGGCCGCATCTCGAACATCTGGGACCGTGTCAAGGGTGCGCTGGTCGAAGTCGAGGCCGTATCGGAGGACAAGGACGGCCCGCTGTTCACCAACCGCTTCGGCGCGTACCTCCGCGGCGAGGGTGACTTCGGAGGCGAGCGTGGTCCGCGACCGGGCAACCTTCCGCCGGAACGGGAGCCGGATGCCGTGATCGAGTCGCCGACGTTGCCGCAGCAGGCGTTGCTGTATCGGCTGTCCGGAGACAAGAATCCGCTGCACGCCGATCCGTCCTTCGCACAGATGGGCGGTTTCGAGCAGCCGATACTTCACGGCCTCTGCACGTTCGGGATCGTGTGCAAAGCAGTAGTGGACAAGGTGCTCGGTGGCGACGTAACGAAGGTGGCTCGCTACCAGGTGCGTTTCTCCGGGGTTGTGTTTCCCGGAGAGACGATCGTCACGCAGGCGTGGCAAGAAGGTGAAAGCGTCATCGTCAGAGCGGAGACCAAAGAGCGCGGACTGCCCGTTCTCACGAACGCAGCCGTGACCGTTCGCAGCTAACTAGTCAGGATCGCCCGAAGGGCGCCCTTGTAAAGGAGGAAGCAGATGGGCCGCAAGGTTTTCGTAATCGGCGTGGGGATGACCAAGTTCGAGAAGCCCCAGACCAAGGAATGGGACTACCCGGACATGGCCAAGGAGTCGATCTCCAACGCCCTGTCCGATGCAAAGATCGACTACAAGGAGATCGAGCAGGCGTGCGTCGGCTACGTCTACGGCGAGTCGACCAGCGGGCAGCGCGCCGTCTACCAGTTCGGCTTGACCGGCATCCCCGTGTACAACGTCAACAACAACTGCTCGACGGGCTCGACCGCGTTGTTCATGGCGCGCCAGCTCGTCGAAGGAGAGCTGGCCGAATGCGTTCTCGCTCTCGGCTTCGAGAAGATGCAGAAGGGCTCGCTGTCCGGGAACTTCCCGAACCACACGAACCCGATGGACAAGCACATGATGGCGATGATCTCCCAGCGTGAATTCACGGGCGCGCCGCCGGCTCCTTGGATGTTCGGCAACGCCGGCCGCGACCACATGGATCGCTACGGCACCAAAGCGGAACAGTTCGCGTGGATCGGCTGGAAGAACCACAAGCATTCGGTGAACAACCCGTACGCGCAGTTCCAGACCGAGTACTCGATGCAGGAGATCCTCGACGCGCCGATGATCTACGAGCCGCTGACGAAGCTCCAGTGCTCGCCGACATCGGACGGCTCCGGCGCCGCGATCCTCGCGAGCGAGGACTTCGTCCGCAAGCACGGACTGGAGGATCAGGCGGTGGAGATCATCGGCCAGGCCATGGCCTCCGACACGCAGGCCACCTACGACGGCGGCGACTCGATCCACCTCGTCGGTTACGACATGTCGAAGACCGCAGCCGACAAGGTCTACGCGCAAGCCGGCATAACGGCGAAGGATGTGCAAGTCATCGAGCTGCACGACTGCTTCTCCGCCAACGAGCTCATCACCTACGAGGCGCTCGGTCTCGCCGAAGAGGGCAAGGGAGCCGAGCTCATCGACAAGGAGGACACAACCTACGGCGGCCGCTGGGTCGTGAATCCGTCCGGAGGACTCATCTCCAAGGGTCACCCGCTCGGCGCGACCGGCCTCGCGCAATGCGCGGAGCTGAACTGGCAGGTCCGCGGACTGGCCGACAAACGCCAGGTCGACGACGTGAAGGTCGGCCTTCAGCACAACATCGGTCTCGGCGGTGCTGCCGTCGTGACTGCCTATCGAAAAGCGGCTCTCTAGCAGCGACTTCTCCTCCTCGCGTACTCTGTCCCAGCCCTGCGGGGCAGAGTCGCGAGGGGATGGGATATGCGGAGGAACGCCTTACGAGCGCTTGTCGTCGTATGCCTGGTGGCCGGCGCAGCTATCTGTGGGCCATCGTCGAACGCAGCTGTTTCAGCTACCAGCGTTGACGGTGGCGTCGATGCTCAGGATCTGGCCGAAGCATTGGCCGGCAGCGGAGCATCCGTCTCCAATGTCTCGTTCATCGGTGACCCCAACGCGGGCGGCACGTTTACGAGCGACGCAGCAACGATCGGCATCGATTCAGGTGTTGTGCTCGGCACCGGAAACGTCACTAACGTCAGCGGTCCGAACTCGACCGACTTCACATCACGCGCGAACGGTCGTGTCGGCGATGGCGACATCAATGCCCTAACTGGACCCCAATCGGGCGACGCTGCGTCTCTGAGGTTCGACTTCGTTCCAACAGGTGACGGCGTTTCCTTCAACTTCGTTTTCTCATCGGAGGAGTACAGCGAGTTCGTTGGCTCCGAATTCAACGACACCGTCGCCCTCTTCATCAACGGAGAGAACTGCGCCCTCGTCGCGGACGATCCCATCTCCGTCAACACGATCAACCTGAACAACAATGCGCTGCTCTACCGGGACAACGAATTCGACGAGGATTCGTCGTCTCCGATCGACACCGAGATGGACGGCCTCACGACGGTTCTCACGTGCCAGGCCCAGGTCTTGCCGGGCCAGACGAACAAGTTCAAGCTCGTTATCGCGGATGTGTCCAACAACGCGATTCCTCCGCTGCCGCCACCTCCTGATCCGGAGAATCCGCCTCCGCCTCCGCCTCCAGACCTGAACCGCGACTCGAACGTTTTCGTTGCTC
Organism: uncultured Actinomycetes bacterium; assembly: GCA_963766295.1. GTDB lineage: Bacteria > Actinomycetota > JAICYB01 > JAICYB01 > JAICYB01 > JBBDRJ01. The sequence goes on from CAVXYW010000002.1 coordinate 704,898, forward strand.
CGGGTGCATGGACCGGCGGACCCGGGCAGCCTCCGACGTGCGTCGAGGACGGGCTGCAGCTGCTGGACGGAACCGGGGTCGCCTCGGGAATCGTGCACGATCAGCTGGAACCAGTGATCGGACAGATACTTCCGGAGCTGCAAGCCGCCGTCCACGACGTGAACTGCGGGGTGGTCGTTCCGCTCGAGGACGCGATCGACGGAGCCGGATAGCTCGAAGGACCGAAGTAACCAGGGCCGCACCCCAATTTTGGGGCGTTGACGGCTAACCTACGGTCGCGTAGGGTTACGCGTCCGTAGGTTTTCGAACCCTCCGAGGAGCCTTAACCCATGGCTATCCAGACCCTTGAGCCTGTCCCTGCGCCCGAGATTCGAGGCGTAGTTCACCTCACCGCGGCCCAGCTTCGATTGCAGCGCCGGATAACGCTGGTCCTGACGGCACTGCCCGTGATCGGCACCGCTCTGGCGATATGGCGGTTCTGGGGGAGCCAGATCGCCGGGCTGGACCTCATTCTGCTGCTTTCCTTCTATGCCGCTACAGGCATCGGCATATCCGTCGGCTTCCACCGCCTGTTCACGCATCGCAGCTTCCGAGCCGTTCGCGGGCTGCGCATCGCTCTGGCTCTCTTCGGATCGATGGCCCTGCAGGGCTCGGTCATCATGTGGTGCGCAACGCACCGGCGTCATCACGCCTATGCAGATCAGTACGGGGATCCACACTCGCCGCATCTGGCGCAGGCAGCCGGCCTGAAAGGCGTGCTCCTCGGTCTTTGGCACGGACACATGGGCTGGTTGTTCGCGGGGCAAGGGGAGTCCGACCCCAAGGAGTGGGTTCCCGATCTTCTCGACGATCGCGACATCGTCCGCATCGACCGTGCTTTCCCGATCATGACCGTGATCACGTTCACGCTGCCCGCCGTTCTTGGGCTCGTCATCACGCAATCGCTGATGGGCGCCGTTACCGCTTTCCTGTGGGGCTCCCTCGTCCGCATCTTCCTTTTGCACCACATCACGTGGAGCATCAACTCGATCTGCCACTTCTACGGCAAAGAGGCCTACAAGGCGCGCGACGAGAGCCGTAACGTCTGGGCTTTGTCGCCGGTGAGCTTCGGGGAGTCTTGGCACAACAACCACCACGCCTTCCCATGGTCTGCGCGGCTCGGCCTTGACCCGTGGCAGATCGACGTCGGGTGGTACGTGATCAAGGGCCTGTCGGCCGCGGGGCTCGCGAGGGACGTAAAGGTTCCGACGGGCGATCAGAGGGCGAAGCGGCGTCTTCCCGCTTCTTGACCAAGGGCCGCTCGGAGGTTCGATCGCCGAGTGATGGGCAACAACCGAAGCGGACTCGCATGTCCGCGGAGGAGCGCCGCGAGCAGCTAACGACCGTTGCTCGAGATCTCTTCGCCGAGCGCGGTTTCGAAGCCGCCTCCATGGAGGAGATCGCCGAGCGCGCCGGCGTAAGCAAGCCGGTTGTCTACGAGCACTTCGCAACCAAGGACGCGATCTACAGGGTCATCGTGGATCGCGAGGTTGACGAACTTGTCGACCGCATCAAACAAGCGCTCGCGCCCGGTCACCCTCGCCGAACTATCACGCGTGCTGTGGACGCGTTCCTCGAGTACATCGAAGAAGAACAGGCTGGGTTCAAGATCCTTGTTCGAGACGCTCCCGTAGGAACCGGCGGCGGATCGCTTCCGAGCGTCCTGGACGAGATCGCGCGTGCCGTCGAGAGCCTCTTGCGCACAGAACTGAGGGACCGGGGTTTCTCGGTCAAGATGGCGCCGATCCTTGCGCGGTCGCTCGTCGGAATGATCGCCCTTCCCGGACAGTGGTGGCTGGATGCAGGCCGCTTGCAACGCAAGTACGTCGCTGACCAGATCGTGAATCTCGCTTGGAACGGTCTGGGCGGACTAAGGAACGAGCCGGACTAAGCGGCTTCCTGGCGGGGGAGCCACACCTCCTGCGTGATGGCCTTGATCGACGCCGCCACGGGGATTGCGAGAAGTGCGCCCACGAAGCCGAGCAGTGTCCCACCGACCAGTGCAGCAAGTAGTACCGCGGCCGCCGATATGTCTACGGCTTGCCTCATCACACGAGGCGCGACCACATAGTTCTCGAACTGTTGATAGAGGATGAAGAAGATCGCGGTTGCGATCCCGGTTCCGAAGCCGTCGAAGAAGGCCACAATCACAGGGGCGATGGCGCCGAGCGTCGCGCCGACCATGGGGATCAACGCGGCCAGAGACACCCACAGTGCGAGCGGCAACGCGTAGGGCACGCCGATGATGCTTAGGGCGATCAGGCTAACCAGGCCTGCCACCAGCGATACGCCGACCTGTCCGATCATGTATCCGCTGATCCGTTTGAAGACGATGTCGCCCATCCTTTGTATGCGCTCGCGGCGACTTCGAGCCAAGAGTTTGGCGCCTCCCGCGATCAACTTCGGCAGATCGAGCATGAAGTAGATCGTTAGAACCGTGACGGTGAGGATGCTGAAGAATGCGCGACCAACGGACTTAGCTACGCCGAGCACGCTCCCGGCGGATCCCGCGACCAAGCTCGGAAGGTCGTCGACAGCGGAGCGCAGGCGCTCGGATATGTCGTAGCGGCGGTCCAAGTCGGCGAAACGTCCGCTGCGATCGGACAGCTCTTCGGCGAAGTCGGGGATCTGTTCGGCAAGTCTCACGGTCTGCCGGACCAGGGGCGGCGTCACCGAAGCGACGAACCCGGCGATGAAGATCAGGGCTCCAACGAACACGGCAGCGACCGCTGCACCGCGCGGCAACCTTGCCCGCTGAAGCGCGCGAACGACAGGGTCCAAGCCGATCGCCAGGAACAGCGCAACAACGACAAGAACTAGCACCTGACGCACGAGATAGACGCCGTAGGCCAGGACGAGAACACCGAGCACGACGAGAACGATCCGCACTACCGTCGCGCTGGTCGGGTTCCCGTTAGCCGGGCCCCTCGGTTCGCCGCCCTGTCCCATCGGCCCGGACCGTAGCAGCGCGTTGGGACAAAGAAAAGCGTGTCCTTGGGACAGAACCCCGGCTACCGCGTTAGCCTGCGTCCCGGGAGGAATCGAGTACTGCGACCTCGTCAATCAATCTTGCCCCGACCGGGGGGCGCCCTCGCACTGCGCTGCTTGCGTTTGCTCGCAGTGCTTGTGGGGATCGCCCTTCTGACCAGCGCTGTAGTCCCGGCAATGGCAACAGAAGAATTCGTACCGGGCAGCGTCCAGAGTCGCGGCCGATCGTTGCGGTTCGGCGGCTTCATCGGTGGGACCGAGTACTCGCTGAACCTCGGCGGTGCGTTCGCGCGTGCGCAGGGGTCGCAGGGCAACGCGCAGGCGCAAGCGATCGACCTCGGACTATTCGGACTGATCCTGTCCCAGCCGACGGGGTGCGGCGGCGATCCTCCTTTGCCGTACGAGCAGCAGCCCGCTCCGCTTCGCGTGAATTCGGTGGGCGGCAACCACTCGTCCACCAATCGCGTCGCCGACGCCCAGCTCTTCAAAGGAGGCACGGAATCGGTATCGGCGACCACAAAGCCCTCGGCCGAGGCTCGGACGAAGATCGCGCAGGTCGATCTCAACCCGGTCATCGCGTTCGACGGGATAGACGCGATCGCAGACGCCGCCATCGACGCTCCTAAACAGCTCCGAGATTCCGCCGCGTCGGTGAACGTCGGTGCCATCACGCTTGCCGAAGGACTTGTCCGGATCGAAGGCCTGCGTTGGCTGGTAGATCGCCAATCGGGAGCTTCCTCTTCGGTCGTCGGTCGTTTCACGATCGGCAAGATCGAGATCGCGGGAGTCGCGCTGCCCACTGAGACTCCGGCGGACATCGCCGAATCGTTCGCAACTCTTAATGGCGTCCTCGGCCCGATTGGTCTGCGAATCGAGCCACCGGCGTTCGTCACTCAGAGGGACGGAACCAACGAGGTAACGCCGATGGTCGTGGTCATCGGCGGCAACGACCAGGCCAACGTCGTACTAGGGCCGCTGCTGGATGCGTTGCAGCCACTGCGCGACCAAGTCATCGCGTTCTTGAACAACAGCGGAGGCTGCCCGTTCAGCCCTGAGCAGCTGAATGCCCTGTTCGTCGTCGTCGATGCGATGTTGGCCGCCATAACGGGATCGGGCGGACTACGGGTCGAAGTCGGTGGCGCAAGAACTCTTCACGACACGCGAGTTTTCGAAAGCACGCTCGGTGACATCCCGCCCGTCGTTGGCTTGTCTGGGATCCCCGGTATACCGTCCTCCGTCGTCGGCGGAGCGCCGGCCGTTGCCGGCGGCGATCCCTTGGCGCAACCCGGGGAGGCGGGACGAGTGAGCACCCGGTGCGTCACCACTCACCCGACCGGTAGTCCCGGCTGTTCGAAGGGGTCGGCCGTTCTGGCCGGATTCATCGGTTTGCTGGCGGCCCTCGTGCTCCTGGGAGCCGAGATGTACCGGTCGAGACGATCGGAAACGGCGTGAGCGACGACTCGCAATCAAAGCTCGGCGGTGCGCGCTCGATGTTGCTGTCCGGCTACGGACCGTTGGTCGTGCTGATCGCGATCTTCGGGCTCATAACGACGCTCACTCCAACAGTCGCTCCCGAGCAGATCCTCACGACGAGATCGGGCGGGAGTGAAGGATCGACAGTCGAAGGCGGCGAAGGAAGCGAAGCTTCCGGCCCGTCCGTGGTCGCCGGGCGTCCGGCAAGCGGTGGAGCGAGCATCGGACCCTGCCCCGATCGCGAGAAGCAAGTACCCGGTGACGGTTACTCGCCGCCGTGTATCGCGTTCACCGGCGACAACGGAGGCGGCGTCGGCCGGGGCGTCACGGGTGACGAAATCATCATCTCCTATCGACTGACGACCGACCCGAGCTTGCAGGATGCGCTCGCGTCGGTTGGTGGAGGAGATTCACTCGACTCACCTGAGTCGATCGAGCGCACCGCGCGCGGCTTGGTGAAGTACTTCAATGCTCGATTCCAGATGTACGGACGCAAGATCAAGCTCGTTGCTTTTCAGGGACGCGGTGCGCTGACGACAGAGCTCCTCGGCGGAGGTCAGGACGCGGCCAACAACGACGCGATCAAGGTCGCCAAGGAAGTCAAACCTTTTGCCGACATAAGCGCGCTCAGTGCTCCTTATTCGGACGCGCTGTCTCGGCAGAAGGTGATGGCTTTCAACGCCCCATACCAGTCCAGGCAGTGGTACGCCGCGCGGCGCCCGTTCACGTGGAGTCTCACACCGGACTGCACGCTCCTGACGGGGCTCATAGCCGATTACGCGAACAAGCGGATCTTCAAGCGACCGGCGAATTATGCCGGCGGCGATCTCAAAGGAGACCCGCGCAAGATCGCCATCATCTCTCCGGACAACCCTGAGTACCAGCAATGCGTCGACTACGGAGTCGAGATGGTCAAGCGTGAAGGCAACTCCTATGCGATGCGGGAGGCCTACACACTCGACATCGCCAGCCTTTCGAGTCAGGCGGCGAGCCTCGTCGCGAAGATGCGCAGTCAGGACATCACCTCGATCGCCTGCGTGTGCGATCCGATCCTTCCGATCTTCATGACGGCCAAGGCTCGCGAGCAGAACTGGTTCCCGGAGTGGTTCGTCACCGGCGTTGCGCTCACGGATGTCGACGTCTTGGGGCAGCTGTACGACCAGGAGGAGTGGTCGCACGCTTTCGGCATCAGCGCGTTGGGTGAACTCGAGCCGTTGCGCGGAAGCTTCGCGTATCAGGCGTACAAGACCATCAACAACGACGAGCCCGCGATCATCATCGACATCCTCTACTACACCTTCTACATGCTCGCGCTCGGCATACACATGGCAGGGCCGAACCTCACGCCGGAGACGTTCGAGCAAGGGATGTTCGCCTATCCGGGCGGATCCGGCATCGCCGGACGTTGGAAGTTCGGTCCGGGTGACTACACCCCGATGGAGGACGCGCGCGAGATCTGGTGGGACCCGGAAGCGACTTCCGTGCAGAACGGGGAGCCGGGTGCGTATCGCGGCGACAAGGCGCGTTACAAGGTCGGCGAGTGGACGCGCACCGAGCCCAACGTCTTCAAGTGAGCACTAGACCATGAGCGAAACGTTCTTGGGTTGGGCTAAGACACGGGTGGTTCAAGTTTCAGCAGCCGCTATCGGCCTGCTCTTGATAGCGACGGCCGTTTTCCCCGACCAGATCCCGTTCGGCGTCGTCGTCCTCGGTGCGATGCTCGGCACGGGGACCGGTCTGCTCGCGGTTGGTCTAGTCCTCGTCTACCGAACGGCGCGCGTCGTGAACTTCGCCCACGGAGCGATGGGCGGTGTGGGCGGCGGTCTCGCGGCCGGACTCTTCCTCGGTCAGAAGTGGCCGTGGGCCGTGGCCGTCCCGCTCGGTGTTGTTGCCGGTGCAGCCACCGGTGCGATCGTCGAGCGACTCGTCATCCGTCGCTTCTTCACCGCGCCTCGCTTGATCCTCACGGTTGCGACGATCGGTTTGGCTCAGGTGCTGGGCGGCCTTGCGATCTTCATCCCCGACCTAACCGGTGCCTCGCCCTTGATCGGTGCGTTCGAAACGCCGTTGACCGACATCCGGATAAACCTCGATCCGGTACTCATCAGCGGCAACGACTTGTTGTTGGTCGCAGTGGTTCCGTTGGTACTCGCTGCTCTCTCCTGGTTCCTTCTGCGCACGGATGCGGGCATCGCTCTGCGCGCCATTGCCGAGAACATCGACCGCGCGCGGCTGCTCGGGATCCCCGCGCATCGCCTTTCGCTTCTGTTGTGGACGATCGTCGGGGGACTTGCCGCACTCACGATCGTTCTGAAGGCGCCGTCAGAGGGACTGAGCCTGGATGTAGTAGCCGGTCCCGCGATTTTGCTACCGGCGCTGGCCGCCGCCGTCGCTTCGGGCATGAGCTCTCTACCTCGAGCGTTCGCCGCCGGAGTCGGGCTGGGTGTCTTGGATCAGCTCGTGCGATGGAATGTCGACAGGCAATCGACAACTTCACTAGTTCTGCTCGGCGTCATCGTCGTGGCATTGCTCGTGAAGCGCCGTCCCTCGACGAAGGCCGAAGCGGCCGGAGAGTCTTCGTGGACGTCGATCGGATCCGGACGCCGACTATCCGCCGCACTGGCATCGCTTCCGGAGATGCGCATCGCTCGCTGGAGCCTCATCGGCTTGGTCACCGTGATCGCCGTTGGTTTTCCGCTCGTTGCCAGCGCGTCACAGACCAATCGCGGCACGGTCGCTCTCGCGTTCGGGCTCGTCGCCATCTCGCTCGTGATCCTCACGGGCTGGGGCGGTGTCGTGAGCCTCGGCCAGGTCGCGATCTTCGGCGCCGGTGGAGTGGTGACCGCGAATTTCCTCGCGCGATGGAACCTCGATCTGTTCTGGACCTTGGGAGCGGCGGCCGCTGCGGGCGGGCTCGTCGCGCTTCTTATCGGGTTGCCGGCACTTCGTGTCCCCGGACAATTCCTAGCCGTTACGACGCTCGCGTTCGCGGTTGCCGTCGACCTTTTCATCATCAACCCGACGAACTTCGACTGGCTGATCCCGCAAGCCTACGCGAGGCCGGTCCTGTTCAAACGCTTCAACCTCGTCGGTGAGCGCCCGCTGTATTTCGTGGCGCTGGCGTTACTAGCGACGGCGATTTGGGCGGCTCACGGGCTTCGCAAAGCGCGCGCGGGGCGAGTCGTCGTGGCGACACGTGACAACGAAAGGATGGCGGCCGCCGGCGGCGTCGATCCGGTGCGCGCAAAGCTCTCGGCTTTCGTGGCGTCGGGCATCCTCGCGGCCCTCGGTGGAACGATCCACGCCGTTTCTTTACAGGGGATAGGCCTTCGTACCTATCAAGCGTCCGACAGTCTCCTCGCGTTCTCGATGGCGGTCATCGGAGGCATCTCGTCCCTCGGTGGATCGCTCGGCGGCGTGATCCTCATCCAATCGATCGGTTACGGACTGCCCCGATTGCAGCTGTTGCTCGCAGGGGTAGGCCTGCTCGTGATCCTTCTCGTGATCCCCGGCGGCCTGGCGCAAGCCTTTGAGAAGTTGCGCGATCGTTTCGCATTGGCGATGGCCAAGCGCCGCGGGCTCGATATCGAAGAAGTGCTCGAAGCAGTGGACGAACCCATCGCGCCGGCCCGCAAACGGATCGCCGACGAAGAGGCCACGACCCGCGACAAAGCGCTGCTTCAGTGCGAGGGTGTTCGCGCTTCTTACGGAACGTTGGATGTTCTGTTCGGCGTCGACACTTCGGTTCGCGAAGGTGAGCTCATCGCGTTGCTCGGCACCAACGGGGCGGGGAAGTCGACGCTGTTGCGAGCGATATGTGGGTTGCTTCCCCCGACGGGAGGGCGCGTTCGGTTCAACGGCAAGTACATCACCGGCGATCCGGCAGAGAAGATCGCAGCCGATGGGATCTCGCTCATGCCGGGCGGACGCGGAATCTTCCCGACCCTCACCGTCTCCGAAAACCTTCGGCTCGCGTGCTGGTTGATCCGCAAGGACCGCAAAGAGACCGAAGCGGCGCGCGAGCGTGTCCTCGAGCTATTTCCGGTTCTGCGCGACCGGATCGACGTCCAAGCGGGGAACCTGTCCGGTGGTGAGCAGCAGATGCTTTCGCTGGGCATGGCCTTCGTGCTCAAGCCCAAGCTGCTCGCAATCGACGAGCTGTCGCTGGGACTTGCTCCGGCCGTCGTGGGGCGGTTGGTCGACACCGTTCGAGAGATACACCGTCAGGGGACGACGGTTGTGCTCGTCGAGCAATCGGTCAACGTTGCGCTGCTGCTTGCGGATCGTGCGGTGTTCCTCGAGAAGGGACAGGTCCGTTTCCGCGGCCCGACCAAGAGATTGTTGGAACGTCCGGACATCTTGCGCGCCGTTTTCATAGGAAAGCAGTCGCAGGTGCCGTCGACCACCCGCCGGCGTACGGCCGTTACCAACGGCGCAGGCTCCAGGCTCGAATGTCACGGACTCGTGAAGCATTTCGGCGGGATCCTGGCCGTCAACGATGTCGACCTCGTGGTTGAACCTGCATCGATCGTCGGACTGATCGGACATAACGGCGCCGGCAAGACGACGCTCTTCGATCTCATCACGGGTTTCCTCGATCCGGACGCCGGCCGCGTGAGCCTGGACGGCGAAGAGGTGACGTTCGACGCTCCACACCGGCGCGCGATCGTCGGCTTGGGGCGGTCCTTCCAAGAAGCGCGTCTTTATCCGACGCTCACCGTGCGCGAAGCGATAAGTGTTGCTCTCGAACGTCATCTCGCCAATCGGGATCCAGTGGCCGCCGCGTTGCGCTTGCCTGCATCCACCGAGACAGAAGAAGCGGTCGCCGCCCGCGTCGACGAACTGGTAGAGCTGGTCGGGCTTACCAGCTGGCAGCACAAACTGACGGGCGATCTGTCGACGGGAACCAGAAGGATCGTCGAGCTCGCCTGTCTGCTCGCGCTCGACCCGGCCGTCGTGCTCTTCGACGAACCGTCGGCCGGCATCGCGCAACGCGAAGCCGAAGCTCTCGGCCCCCTTTTGCGCAAGGTGCAGAAGGAAACGGGTTGCTCGATGGTCGTGATCGAGCACGACATGAGTCTGCTGACTTCGCTTTGCGATGAGCTCGTTGCGCTCGAACTGGGCGAGGTGATCGCTCGCGGAACGCCCAAGCAGGTCCTTTCGCATCCGCATGTGATCGCCTCGTATCTGGGATCGGACCAAAACGTTGTGCGCCGGTCGGGAACGAGAAGCACCCGAAAACGCAAGACGCGTTCGCGCGCGTGACGGAATCTCGCGCACCGGTTGCCCGCCTCTTCGATTCCCTTTCGCGCCTGTATGACACGGAAATTCTGCAGAGGCTGATCTATAGGCCGAATCAGGACATGGTGCTGAGCGAACTGCGAAAGATCGCTCCGAGCCGGGTACTGGACGTTGGCTGCGGGACGGGGATTTTCGCAACGCGAATCATCGAAGAGCAATACGCGCGTCAGGTCGTCGGTTGTGACCTGTCCGAAGGCATGCTTGAGCAAGCAAGGAATCGGTCCAAAGAGGTTTCGTGGATCCAGGGAGACGCGACAAAGCTGCCGCTACGTGGTTCGTCCGTCGATGCGGTCACATGCACCGAGGCGTTCCACTTCTTCGATCAGCCGGCGGCCCTGGCCGAGTTCCAGCGGGTGTTGAAGCCGGACGGCCGGATGCTGGTCGCCGTCGTCAATCCGTACACCAAGATTGGGAGTCGCCTGCTCGGGGCGCAGGCGTCGAGAGCCATCGGAACGGGCAACTGGCCGACTCGCGACCAGATGCACCGGATGGTCTCGGAGGCGGGTTTCGAGGTCGTTTCTCAGCGGCGTGTTGGCCGTATCGCAAGCCGAGCGATCCCGACCGTGCTGACCGTCGCGTCGCGACTGCCCGCTCCTCGCTAGTTCACCTTTACTACGCTCGAATAGATGAGGATCCGCCCGTGAAGTTAGGAATGATCGGTCTCGGCCGCATGGGCGGCAACATGGCCGAGCGTCTTCGCCGCGCCGGACACGAAGTCGTTGGGTACGCGCGAACGGCTCCCGAAGCCGACTTCCATTCGCTTCCCGATCTCATTGCTGCGCTGGAACCACCGCGAATCGTCTGGACGATGATCCCCGCCGGAGATGCGACCCAGGACGCGATAACCGAGCTGTCCGAGCTCCTGGCCACCGGCGACATCGTCGTAGATGGAGGGAACTCCAACTACCGCGACTCCATCCGCCGAGGTGAGCTGCTCGGCTCCCAGGGCATCGGTTTCGTCGATGCCGGTGTCAGCGGTGGTGTGTGGGGACTCGACAACGGCTACTGCTTGATGGTCGGCGGCGACGCCAAACACGTCGCGGCCGTTCAACCGGCCTTCGACGCGCTAGCACCCGAGAATGGGTTCGCGCACGTCGGCCCGTCGGGTGCCGGCCACTTCACGAAGATGGTCCACAACGGCATCGAGTACGGGCTGATGGAATCATTCGCCGAGGGATATGAGCTCCTAAAGGCGTCGGAGCTCGGGATCGACGTTCCGGCAGCGCTCAACGCCTGGCAACAGGGAAGTGTCGTTCGCTCGTGGTTGCTCGACCTGCTCGCCGACGCGGTCGCGAAGGACCCGGAACTCTCGCAGCTACGTGGCTACGCGGAGGACTCAGGGGAAGGACGTTGGACGGTCGAAGAGGCGGTACGCCTCGGTGTTCCTGCTCCCGTCATCACTCTTTCTCTCTTCAGGCGTTTCGCTTCGAGGCAGGACGACTCACCCGCGATGAAGGTGATCGCAGCTTTACGCCGCGCCTTCGGCGGACACGCCGTTCGCGAGGACTGATGGCGACCGAACGCTCCGACGCTCTTGTGATGTTCGGTATCACCGGAGATCTCGCCAAGCGCGCGCTCCTACCGGCACTCGATCAACTGCAGCGTCAAGGCAAGCTCGGTATCCCGATCATCGGTGTCGCGCGATCGGAATGGGACGACGAGGAGCTGCGCAAATACGCGCGTGAGGCGATCGATGAATTCGGACCGGACGGCCTCGACCAGGAGGTCTTCAAAGGTCTGGCGGAGTCGTTGTCCTACGTTCAGGGCGCGTACGACGATCCCGATACTTACAAGCGGTTACGCGAGAAGCTCAAGGGGTCGAAGCATCCGCTCGCTTATCTCGCCGTCCCGCCGAGCATCTTCGAACACGCCATCGAGGGACTTGCAAATGCCGGGCTCACCGAGAACGGACGGGTCATCATCGAGAAGCCCTTCGGTCGAGATCTCGAATCGGCCCGCCGGCTCAACGAGTGCCTGCTCCGGCACTTCAAAGAAGACGACATCCTGCGCATGGATCATTTCATGGGCAAGGACTCCGTTCTCGACATGCTCGTGTTCCGCTTCGACAACCTTTTCCTCGAGCCGTTGTGGAACCGCCACTACATAGAGAGCGTGCAGATCACTCTGGCCGAGGACTTCGGCGTGCAGGGGCGCGGCGCCTTCTACGAAGAAGTGGGTGCCCTGCGTGATGTCGTCCAGAACCATCTGTTGGAGCTCGTGATGCTCGTGGCCATGGAGCCTCCAGCGGCATCCGATCAGCGTGCGCTGCGCGACGAGAAAGTGAAGCTGCTGCGGGCGATGCGCTCGTTCGATCCCAAGAGCATGGTCCGCGGCCAGTACGAGGGATATAGGGAAGAGAAAGGCGTCGATCCCGCCTCTGAGGTGGAGACGTATGTCGCGGTCGATTCCTACATCGACAGCTGGCGTTGGTCCGGTGTGCCGTTCTATCTGCGGGCGGGAAAGAAGCTGGGGACGACGGTGACCGAGGTGCTCGTACAGCTCAGGCCGGCTCCCGATCCGTTGTTCCGCGATCCGTCGCTGCCGCCGCCGTCTCCCAACCGTTTCCTCTTCCGGCTCAAGCCGGACGAGGGGATCTCTCTCACCGTCCAGATAAAAGAACCCGGAGAGCGCCTGATCAGCACGCCGGTCGATCTCGACTATTCCTACGACTCCAATCGCGAGGCGCTCGAAGAGACCGCGTACGAGCGGCTGATCGGCGACGCGATCGAAGGTGACTCAACGCTGTTCGCAAGATCGGATGCGATCGAGGAGGCGTGGCGGATCGTCATGCCCGCACTCGAGTCGCCACCGCCGGTGCACGTGTACGCGGTGGGCACCTGGGGGCCGAAGGAGGCCGACGCCCTCGTCGGGGGCGAGTGGCACAACCGAACTCCCATTACGGAGTCACGCGAAGACGTGTGACGAACGGACGCGTCGAAGTACTTCCCGATCCGGAGTCGCTGGCTGCACGCACTTCAGAAGCTCTTGCTTCTGCGATCAACTCAGCGATAGAAGACCGTGGCCGGTGCACGCTTGCGTTGAGTGGCGGAACCTCGCCGGCGCAAACGTTCAGAAAACTTGCTCGATCGCAGATCGACTGGGCGAAGGTAGACGTCTTTCAGGTGGATGAACGCGTCGCTCCGGACGGCCACCCCGACCGCAACCTCACGCTTATCCAGCACGAGCTGATCGACAGCATCGATGGTCCGAAACCCAATCTCCACCCGATGAGCGTCGCCGTTCACGACCTCGAAGGGGCCACGGACGGATATTCGTCTTTGCTAGAAGAAATCGCCGGGTCGCCGCCGGTGCTCGACGTCGTCCAACTTGGTCTCGGCCCGGACGGGCATACCGCGTCACTCTTCCCGGACGACTCCGCGCTAGACGTCGACTACAAGTGCGTGGTGTGGACCGATCCCAAGCACGGGTATCTGCGAGTGACGATGACTTTTCCCGTGCTCAACGCAGCGCGTTACGTCGCGTTCCTCATCGAGGGAGCCGATAAGTCCCAAGCGCTGCGCGACGTGCTCGACAAGAACGCATCACGTCCCGCCGCCCGCTTGACGAACGAGAACGTGTTCTATTTCGTCGACGAGGCCGCAGCCAAACTGCTCAAAGGATCCGATCAGGAGGCAACATGACGCTATTGCGTATGGAAAACGTCCTCGTCGTCGTCGACGACCTCGACGCCGCGATCGCTTTCTTCGAAGAACTTGGGATGGAGGTGGAGGGGCGCATGATCGTCGAGGGAAGCCATGTGGACCGGATCGTTGCGCTCGACGGCGTCCGAAGTGAGATCGCGATGATGCGCACCCCGGACGGCCACGGCCGGCTCGAGCTGGACAAGTTCCACACTCCGCCGGCGGTCAGAGTCGGACCGCAGGACGCACCTGTCAACGCGCTGGGCATACGCCGAGTGATGTTCGCCGTCGACGACATAAAAGACGTCGCTGCTCGCCTTCAAGCCCGCGGCGCCGAATTGTTGGGTGAGGTCGTCCACATCGAGGACGCCGGCTATTTGATGTGTTACCTCCGTGGCCCCGAGGGCATCATGATCGGACTTGCACAGCAGCTTTAGCTGAAGCAGCTGTCCCTAAGACATCGCCTCGTCGACGAAGCGCGAGGCCACGACTTTCAGAAGGCAAAGCGTGATGGCGGGCTCGGTTTCGAGAAGCCTCATGAAGTCGTCGCGCTGGATGCAAACACCGCTCACCTCGGACGTCGTGTGGACCCGCCCCGTGTGCAGCGCCCGGGAATCCAGACACGCGATCTCTCCGACGATCTCGCCCGGTCCGACGTCGGAGCGGTGATCGTGGATCTCCACAAGGGCCGTCCCCTCCTCGAAGATGAACACCCCCGCCGCCACAAGTCCGGGTTCGATCAGGTTGTGGCCCTTGGGAGCGTCGAAAGGGACGCAGACCGCGGCCAGCGCGTCCAGCGACGAGGCATCCAAGTCTTTGAACATCCGAATCGCAGCGAGCCTGTCGGTATCGACCGAGGTCATGGTAGGTATCTTACCGTTCCTCGATTTATGGCCTCTGACCTGCGAAAACGTACTTCGACCGTTTGCAGGTACACCTTTCCCGAGCTATCCTTAACAAAGAGCCGCGGCGCGGCGGGATTTGATGTGCGTTGGCGAGTGGGCCTCGAGCCCACCTTTTTATTTGGGGGGACGGACTGTGAAGGCGAAAACGAGGGGTGTTCGGCCTGATCAGGGTCGCGCGCGCCCAAAGCGTCCCGTATCGCGAACGCCCGACGCCGTCGTTGCCGCCGTGCGTCCCGTCGCTGAGAGCGTTTGCGCCGCGCGCGACGTCGTCCTGTGGGAAGTGACCTTCGTTCGCGAGGCCGGACGGGAGACTCTCCGCGTGGCATGCGATCGTCCCGGGGGAATCACGGCCGACGAGCTCAGTGGGGTAGCCGAGGACCTCTCCCGCGAGCTCGACCACACAAACGCCGTTCCGGGAGAGAAGAACTACTTGCTCGAAGTCACCTCCCCGGGGGCCGAGCGCAAGATCCAAAGAGCCGAACAGTTCGGCGTGTGCGCCGGACGCCAAGTCAAGATCATCTTGTCGGACGGCAGCAAGGTCTTCGGAACGATCATCGCCGCGAGCGACAAAAGCGTCGAGCTCGACACCGGTAAGGGCTCCACAAACATTCTTCTGGACGACATCGCACGCGCTCGCTTGGTCATCGAAGGATTTGGCGAGGGGCCCGCGGATTCCCCCCGAAAGAAGAAGGGGAACTGATGGCCCGCACACGTAAGAAGCCCGACCGCAACCTCGAGCTCATCGACGCGCTCGCCACGCTCGAGCGTGACCGCGGTATGCCGGCCGACACGATCTTCGAAGCGCTGGAAGCGGCGCTGGCCGCCGCTTACCCGAAGACGCCGGGTGTAGCGGCAACACATGCGCGCGTCGAGATCGACCGGCAATCCGGCGAGATCCGCGTATTCGAGCAGGAAGTAGACGAGGAGACCGAGGAGGTCCTCAAGGAGGAGTTCGTCGAGACGCCTCCCGAACTCGGCCGCATCGCCGCCCAGACGGCCAAGCACGTCATCCACCAGAAGCTCCGCGAGGCCGAGCGTCAGATGGCCTTCGAGGAGTACGAGGACCGGACGGGCGAGATCGTCACCGGCATCGTCGAGCAGCACGACCCGCGCTTCGTGATCCTCAACCTCGGCAAGGCCGAGGCGATCATGCCGTACTCCGAGCAGATCCCCCGCGAGCGTTACGAGATCGGCGACCGCGTGCGCGCATACATCGTCGAGGTGCGCGAGGGACGCGGTCCGACGATCGTCGTGTCGCGTTCGCACCCCGGACTCGTCCGAAAGCTCTTCGAGATGGAGGTGCCGGAGATCTTGGACGGACTGGTGGAGATCAAGGCGATCTCGCGCGAGGCCGGCCACCGGACGAAGATCGCCGTCTCGTCCAACGACTCCGAACATCGACCCAGTCGGCGCGTGCGTCGGGCCAAAGGGCTCCCGTGTTCGCGGCGTGGTCAACGAACTCCGCGGCGAGAAGATCGACGTTGTGGCCTGGACCGAGGACACCCCGCGCATGATCTCGGAGGCCCTCCAGCCGGCTCGGGTGCGCGGTGTGCAGCATCGATCCCGACTCCAAGACCGCAACGGTGATCGTCGCCGACCGCGAGCTTTCGCTTGCCATCGGCAAGGAAGGACAGAACGCTCGGTTGGCCGCCCGTTTGACGGGATGGCGGATCGACATCAAGAGCGAGAGCCAGCGAGCGGCCGGTGAGGCCGCGGCGCCGGGCGTGTTCGAGCCGACGACTCCCGAGAAGAAGAGCAAGAAGACCACCACTGAAGGCGACGGGACTGCTGACGCCGCCGAGCCGGAGGCCGCTGCAACGGAGGCCAAGGCGGACGAACCCGCCGCGGAAACCCCGGCCGAGGCCTCGGCCAATCAGGAGGGGCAGTAGCCCTCATCTCTGATCGCCCCGTTCGCACCTGTGTCGGTTGCCGCAGGTCTGCGCCGCAAAGCGAGATGTTGCGCATAGTTCTCGATTCACAAGGGCGTGTGGCGCTGGACCCGGCCCGACGCGCGCCGGGGCGCGGAGCCTACGTATGCTCGGACAGTAAGAAGAAGTGCTTCGAGCTGGCGGCAGCGCGCGGGCGCCTCGGGCGAGCGCTGCGCGGCGCAGGTTGGAGCCGCCGACATCGATAGCCTCAAGCGGGAGCTGGTTAATTGAGCAAGCGTCGAGTACACGAAGTCGCCAAAGAGCTTGGCGTTCCATCCAAGGAGCTCGTGGAACGCCTGAAGGGCATGGGCGTCGACGTGAAGTCTCATTCGTCTTCCATCGACGACAGCGTCGTGGCTCAGCTCAAGGCACCCGCTGCGTCCGCACCGGCCAAGGCCGAACCGAAGGCGCCGGCCAAGCCGAAGGCGGCAGCACCGCCGAAGCCGGCTCCGGCCCCGAAGGCCGAACCGAAACCGAAAGCCGAACCCAAACCAGCGCCGACAAAGCCGGAGCCGGTCGAGGTACCGGCTCCTCAAGAACCCGCCGCACCGTCGGTAACTCCAGAAGTTCCCGAATCGGTTCCCGCGATCCATGTTCACCGCGGCATGACGGTCAAGGACTTCGCCGACCGTGTCGGACGAGGCGCCTCCGAGATCATCAAGTCGCTGATGAGCCACGGCTCGATGAAATCGATCACGCAGTCGCTGACCGACGAAGAGATCCTGGTCGTCGCCGACGACCTCGGTGTTGATGTCGAGATCGTCGACCCCGCGGTCGAAGAGCGCATCGAAGCCCCGGACGAAGAGGAGCAAGTCCCCGAAGATTCGCTTGCGCCACGTCCGCCTGTCGTAACGGTCATGGGCCACGTCGACCACGGAAAGACTTCGGTGCTCGACCGCATCCGCCAGGCCGATGTCGCCGCCGCCGAGCACGGAGGCATCACCCAGCACATCGGCGCCTACCAAGTGACCAAGGACGGTCAGCGCATCACTTTCATCGACACTCCGGGTCACGAAGCTTTCACGGCCATGCGTGCTCGTGGTGCGCAGGTCACCGACCTTGCCGTCCTTGTGGTGGCCGCCGACGACGGCGTCATGCCTCAGACATTGGAAGCGATCGATCACGCGCGCGCCGCTGCGGTGCCGGTCGTGATCGCCGTCAACAAGATCGACAAGCCTGAAGCCGATCCCACGCGCGTGCGGACGGAGCTGTCCGAACACGGTTTGCAGCCGCAGGAGTGGGGTGGCGACGCGCTGTTCATCGACATGTCGGCCAAGACCGGTGACGGCATCGATGATCTTCTGACGGGAATCGTCCTTGTTTCGGACGATCTCGAACTGAAGGCCGCACCGTCCGGTCCCGCACGTGCCGTCGTCCTGGAGGCACATCTGGACAAAGGCCGAGGCCCGGTTGCGACTGTCATCGTGCAGCACGGAGTCCTAAAAGCCGGGGACGCCGTCGTTGCCGGTGCTGCTTGGGGCAAGGTGCGCGCGATGGTCGACGAGTGGGGAGACAACGTCGTCGAAGCCGACCCGGCGCGTCCCGTCATGGTTCTCGGTTGGAACTCGGTTCCCGAGGGCGGTGACGAGGTACGTGTCGTAGCCGACGAGCGCCGCGCACGCCAGGTCGCTCAGGAACGAGATGCTGCGCGCCGCCAGGCCGAGATCGTCATGGGCCGCAAGGCGACGACTCTCGAAGAGATGATGGCTTCCTCGGAGGAGTTGAAGATCATCGTCAAGACCGACGTCCGCGGTTCGCTCGAAGCGGTCAACAGCGAGCTGAGCAAGCTTGCCGCCGGCGACATCAAGGTCAACTTGGTCCGCAGCGCAGTCGGTGCCATCACCGCCAGCGACGTCACGCTTGCCAAGGCGTCCGAAGCCGTGATCGTCGGTTTCAACGTGCAGCCCGACATGAACGCGCGGGGGCAGGCCGAAACCGACGGCGTCGAGATCCGCACCTACCGCGTCATCTATGAATTGATCGAGGACATTCAGAAAGCTCTGACCGGCATGCTCGCGCCGACGTATCGCGAGAGGGTTCTCGGCCAGGCCGAGATCCGCGAGACCTTCAAGGTGCCGCGGAATGTAGCGGCTGGTTGCATGGTCACCAACGGAGAGATCGTTAGAAGCGCCAACGTTCGCTTGTTGCGCGACGGTGCTGTGGTTTGGGAAGGCAAGATCGCATCCTTGCGCAGGGTCAAGGACGACGTGCGAGAAGTTGCGCAGGGCTTCGAGTGCGGGATCGTGCTCGACGGTTACAGCGACATCAAGATCGGCGACATCATCGAAGCGTTTGAGATGGTCGAAGTCGCGCCCGTTTCGTAGGGCCAACCAACGTGTTCATTGGGGTGAGCAGATTGGATCTACGTATCCCCGCGTCCGGGTCATTGAAGTCCAAGCGCCACGTCGTCAAGGCATTGACCGGCGGTCTGCGCGCCAAGTTCAACGTGGCCGTTGCCGAGGTCGATCATCAGGATCTGTGGCAGCGCGCGACGCTCGGCGTCTCCTGCATATCGGAATCTGCATTTCACGCCGAGAAGATGCTTCGGGAGGTCGAGAGATTCGTCTCCCACGACGACCGCGTCGAGATCCTGGACGCGTTCCACGACATCCGGCCCTGGGAGGACTGAAGTGAGCACGAGACGGACCCAAAAGGTCGGCGAGAACATCCGCGAAGTGCTGGGCGATCTTATCCAGCGCTCGGTGAAGGACCCCCGCATCGGCTTCGTCACGATCACCGCCGTGCGCGTGACGCCGGATCTTTCGCGCGCCGACATCTACTACACGGTTCTGGGCGACGAGCAGGAACGGTCTGCGACACAAGCCGGGCTCGAGAGCGCCACACCCTTTCTGCGCACAGAGACCGGACGCCGCGTCCGTTTGAAGACGCTTCCCGATCTCGAGTTCCACGTCGACGACGCGCCGGTCGAGGGACGCCGCGTCGATTCGATCCTCGACGACATCCACAAGGTCGAGGCCGCACACCCTGGGTTCCACCTTCCTGTGCTCGCCGCCGATGTCGAAGCGAACCTGACCAAGGCGATGCAGACGATCGAGAACGCTTCTTCGGTCGGCATCGTTTGTCACGTCGCGCCCGACGGGGACGCGCTAGGCAGCTTGCTCGCGCTGGCGCTGGCGCTCGATGCGAAGGGGATCCCGGTTCAACCCTCGTGGGACGGCGACCCGGTCGAGCTCCCCGCCCAATACGACTTCCTTCCCGGCGCCGCATCTGCTGGTCAAGACCAACGACTTCCGTCCGCCGGAGGTGGCCATCGCCGTCGACTGCGCGGCGGCCGACCGGATGGGCAAGCTCGAGGAGCGGGTCAAGAAGGCCAAGATCGTCATCAACATCGATCACCACCCGAACACGAAGTTCGGCGCGATCAAGTTGATCGACGAGTCGGCCGCGTCGACCTCGGAGCTCGTCACTCAGCTCTTGTCGCGCATGGGAGCCGAGATCACGCCGACATAGCTACGTGTCTGTACACCGGCCTGGTTACCGACACCGGACAGTTCGCGTACGCCAGCGTGATCCCGCGAACGCACGCAACGGCCGCCTTCCTGATCCAGCGCGGCGTGAAGGTCGACGACGTCGCGCAGAAGCTCTACGAGTCGCTACCGCTTCGGCTACCTGAAGGTCCTCGGCCGCGCGCTGGAACGGGCGACGCTCGAAACCAACCCGACATTCGTCCTGTCGCACATCACCAAGGCCGACCGCGAGGAGATCGGTGTCTCGATGGACGACACCGACGACGTCATCGACACGCTGCGCGCGATCCGCGACTGCGACGTGACGGTTCTTTTCAAGGAGCTGGACGACGGCACCTGGAAGGGATCGTTCCGTTCCAAGGGCGACACCGATGTGGGAGCCGTTGCCAAGAAGCTCGGCGGGGGAGGGCACCGGCTCGCCGCCGGCTTCAGCCTCAAGCCGCCGCTCGAGGATGCGGTCGAAACGGTTCGCGAAGCACTTCGCGAAGCGATGCGCTGAGGACTCCGATGATCGGGTTCGTCCTGGTCGACAAACCGCGAGGACCGACCTCGCACGACGTCGTGGCCAGGGTGCGCAAAGCCCTCAACATCAAGCGCGTCGGTCACGCCGGCACACTCGACCCGCCGGCCTCCGGGCTGCTTGTTCTCGGCATCGGTCCGGCGACGCGACTACTTGCGCTACGTGCAGGACCTGCCGAAGACCTACGACGTGACGGCGCAGCTCGGTGTTCGCACAACGACTCTCGATGCCGACGGAGAAGTCACGTCCACGACCGAGGTCGACGTGAAGCCCGACCAGATAAGGGATGCGGCGCCCACCTTCGTCGGAGAAATAGAACAGGTTCCACCCGCCGTCTCGGCCATCAAGGTCGGTGGCGAACGCGCCTACAAGAAGGCCAGGCGCGGCGAGGAGGTCGAGCTCGAGCCGCGCAAGGTCACCGTCTACGCCTTCGATGTGCTCCGTACGTCTCCGGACGCCTTCGACGCTCGCATCGTGTGCTCGTCCGGGAACCTACGTCCGCAGCCTGGTTGCCGATCTCGGCGACAAGCTCGGATGCGGCGCGCACGTGGTGGCGCTTGCGCCGGACGCAGATCGGTGAGCTCACCGTCCGCGAGGCAGCCAAGCTCGACGCGGTAACCGGCGACTCGATCGTCTCCGTAGAGGAAGTGCTCAAGCATCTTCCGCGAGTAACCGTCGACGACGAGGCTGCAACTCTCGCCAGGAACGGTCGAACGATCGAGCTGGCCGCCCCCGAGGGTGATGTGCTGCTGATCGCCGCCGAAGGAGCAATCGGCGTATTCGAATCGAGCGACGGTAAGCTGCGCCCCGCAACCGTTCTAGGAAAAGCGAGCTGATCGATGGAGATCCTGTGGGGCGCCGACGACAGGCCGTCCGACGACCGTCCAACGGTCGTCACGGTCGGCATGTTCGACGGCGTGCACCGCGGGCACCGGTTGCTGTTCGGGCATGTGTTCGATGAAGCGAAGAGGTTGGACGCAAGATCCGCGGTGGTCACGTTCGACCCGCATCCACTCGAAGTGCTCGCGCCGGCCAAGGCTCCGTGCCTGCTGACGACGCTCGACCAGCGACTGAAGCTCTTCGAGGACGCCGGCTTCGATATCGCGCTCGTCCTTCCTTTCAACAAGGAATTGGCGGCGCTGACGCCTCAGCAGTTCGCAAAGGCTGCGCTCGTCGAGGAATTGCGCACCCGAAAGATCTGCGTGGGCGAGGACTTCCGCTTCGGCCACGACCGCGCCGGCGACGTCGGCACGCTCAGCGAGATCGGTGAGAAGGACGGCTTCGAAGCCGAAGCCATCGGTCTGCTCGGCGGCAAGGACGACAAGGTTTCGTCCACCGACATCCGCAAGCTCGTCGCGCAAGGTGACGTCGAGGGAGCGGCGGCGATGCTCGGTCATCCGTTCAAGCTCGCCGGCAAGGTTGTCGAAGGCGACAAGCGCGGACGAACGCTCGGTTTCCCGACGGCGAACCTGGCTCCGCACCCGCGCGCGTGTCTGCCGGGAACCGGTGTCTACGCGGGGTGGTGGGTGTGGGCCGGCAAGCGATTGCCCGGCGCGATCAACGTGGGGGTTCGTCCGACTTTCAAGGAAGGTGCACCGCCGCTGTGCGAGATCTTCGTCCTCGATTTCGAGGGCGATCTCTACGGACAGGAGGGCGAGGTCGAGTTCACGGCCTTCCTGCGTCCCGAGGAGAAGTTCCCCGACGCCGAGAGCCTCATCCAGCAGATGGAGCTGGACGTCGCACGGACCCGTGATCTCCTCGGGGTACGGTAGCGAACGGGTTCTTCTATGAGGTCGGGGCGGGCCACAGCACCCGTGAGTTAGGCGCCAATCTTCTTCCAAGGACCTTCAGCGCTAGTCCAAGAGCTGACCCGTACGCGATGAAGGAACCCGGCTGCCGGGTTGCAGCGCCGGACCAGTGCCTAGCCAAGTCAGTCGGGCCGACGGTCTCGATGGGCAAGTATTTGGCAGCTGCAAGGATCCCGCGACGTCGGCCGAAGGGCGCACGTGGTGCTTGGAAGGGACCTCTCGATTTCGGAAGAAAGCGCTCGGGAATATGAGCCGCGCGGCCCAGCCAGTACACAACCCACTCGATTCCTCATCAACGGAGGGCGAACGGTGCCCTCTACAGCGGCGATCGCAGCGAGCCACTGCTGGTCTCGACTCGGCAGGCCGCTCCGATCAATCTCGGAGTGCAACCTTCTAAACCAACGAGCGTTTACTACGCAAGCTAAGCGCCAGCGGTAGATCTCCCAAGCACTTCGCTCACTATCCGCGAGAAAAGGGATCACCTTCTTCCGCGATTCTCTCGAAACCCATTTCGCGCCTCTTGTCCAATCGTTTGAGGAGACCTTCACGCGCCCGGCCAACGAAGGCGCCTCCGACAACAGTGAGAGCAATCCAGAACATGCCTTCAAGTGCATGATCCGCGACGTACGACCACGCGCTACCGTCCCCCTGTTCGCGCGCGTACTGCGTGGCCCAATAGCCAAACAGAGTCGAGCCTAGAAAGAACGCGACTATGCCCCCATACGTCGGGACCAGCTGCCAATCACTCCGAAAGATCGCTAGAGGAAGCCCATGAAAGAGAATCGGCCAAAGCAGCAAACCGACCAAAACTGCACCGAGTATCACGACGTCTTTCGGACTGGTGGCTGGTCGCGCAAGAGTCACCGTGCCACCCATTAGGGCCGCATAGAAAGCACGGCGGACCATTCCCCATCGAAGGCGGCGATCCGGGTACCAATACCTGGCATCAACGCCGCCGATGCCAGCGACAACCTCAGTGAAGGACCAATAGGGACCAATCCAGAGAGCGTCGAGCCTGATCGCGATAGCCGCTCCAGCGGCGGGGCCGACCACCCAGTACCACTCCATGGACTAGCCCCCTCAGAGAGACAGTGGTGGCCAGTGTTACGTGGGCCAACGACAGCACGCCTAAATGTTTTGGGGCGCTCAGCGCAAATGCGTTGGTCGCCTGCACGGCGACGCCAAGACGCAGCTACAGTGCCGTGGACGATGCGACCGGCGACTCGCCGGTGGAATGGAAGCCGAGCTTCTCGTAGAAACCGAGAGCATCGAGTTCGGCATTGCAGCGAATGGTCTCGCACCCTTGTGCACGAGCAAAGTCGCTTGCCATTTCGAGCATGCGCTTTCCGATGCCGAGACCCTGTGCTTCGGGTGATACAGCGACCAACCTGAACCATGCGGCAGGCGGTTGGAGTCCACCCGTATCGTGCCAATCCGCTCCTCGTCAGCTACAAGGAGAAATGGAAAGTGCCCATCGGTCGTCTCGTCTGGATGATTGCGATCGTACGGCGGCAAGTCGATAGGTCGGCTCCACAGGACCGCCTCTCGAATCGCGTGGTAAGCCTCCCAGTCGGTCGCACTGGAGACGTGGCGTAGTTCCACCCTTGTCATCGGTGTCGCGCCTCCGCACAGGTCGGCATTAGGCGCACCAGCCCAATTCGCCAGTTCGAGATCAAGAGCCTCGGTGCGTGTGACAAGCCTTGGGCATGATCTAATTCGCAACACACTTCCTCGTGACTGTAGAGAGCCGTCTGATGACTTCTGGGCCCGTTGTCAGTTCAGCGTCAATCTCCAAATACTGGGAGGTCGCCGAACCCCGGCGACTCTGATGTTGACTCGC
The DNA here is from genome assembly GCA_963766295.1 of uncultured Actinomycetes bacterium. Taxonomy (GTDB): domain Bacteria; phylum Actinomycetota; class JAICYB01; order JAICYB01; family JAICYB01; genus JBBDRJ01. Next base: position 728,829 of record CAVXYW010000002.1, read on the forward strand.
CAGATGGCTCAGTCCCGCTGTTGGCTCCTTTGTTCGACAGGCGGTCGATCGTCGGGCAAACGAAGCTGCTAGTCGTACCGCCTTCGGGGTCAGGTCGCTCTCGATCGTGTGGGTACGCGTTCGCTAAGCCTTCTGTGGACAGACGGACTGTGCCGTCGTAAACGGAAGACGGGTTGTCGATCGGCTGGCCATCCTGGTCGAAGAGGAACACGCGCTTAATAGGTTCAAGGTCGCCCGTATAGGCGCAGATATTCGCTATGGGGGTTCCGTCCTCGTGATGAAGGTATTCGGTCAGCGCACCCGATTCCGTCGAGTCAAACGGAGCGGTGTCGACGGGGTATGAGTTGCCTACGAGCATTATGCCAACCAATACCGTCACCACGTTTCCGAGGATCGAGACCCAGCGGACAGCCCGATTGCTGCTCGACGCTCGGCCGAGCATCACAGAGGGAACACTCAAGAGAAGGGCAGCGACGCCGCCAATAACCAACACGTGAATCTCGCCGAGCCCAAGCCAGATGTATTTTCCTTCTGTGCCTTCAAGGCTCGTCCAGAAACGTACGCCGGCCGCGGCGACAATGAACGCGCGCAGGATCCACCAGCCGGGTCGAAGCTCCGGCAGGAAGCGCAGCAGCTCTTCGACGACCGGCAAACGCTTCACATGCTCGATCCGCCGCCGAAGGCTGCTGCGTCGCTCGGGCAGCCCCGCCGAGACTCGGAGCTCGTCCGCGTATGCCTCGGGTGTACCGAGACGTTCGATAAGCATGCCTTCGTCCTCGGCGTCGACCTCTCGCAGATGTTGCTCGAGGTCCTCGATGAGTTCCTTGCGCTCTTCCTCAGGCAGATCGGCGAGCCGAGCAGCAACGGCTACTACATACGCCCTAACTCCGATCTCATTTGTGCTCGATGTCATGCCGCCCTCCTCCCGTTCGTTAGTAACCCGTCCATGACATCGGCGAATTGCTTCCAACGCTTCGTGGCTTCTTCAAGCTGGTCGCGTCCAGCTCGGTTCAAGCCGTAGTACTTGCGGTGCGGCCCCTCGTCCGATGGGACGACGTAGGACGTCAGCTTCCCCTGCTGGAAAAGTCGGCGCAGCGTGCCGTAGACCGATGCGTCACCAACCTCATCGAGTCCGGCATCTCGCAAGCGACGGACGACGTCGTAGCCATAACCGTCATCGGCTGACAGCACAGCGAGAACGGCGAGATCGAGAACGCCTTTGAGCAGCTGGCTCGGGTCCATGTTCCTCCTATGCAGTCCGTACTACTGCGGATAGCGTAATACCAGGAGCGGAGTTCAGCAAGGATCGGCTGTGGCGAAACGTGCTTCTCGTATCCGACTCTCGGCCGGTGGTTGGCAAGGGCCCAGTTAGGTGTAGCTCCGCTACTACTGCATCAAGATCGGAAGCGCGGTTGGACTCGCCTTAGGGCCGCGACGAGTTGAGCAGCACGTCAATCACTCATACATCCTCCGCTCCCGGTCGACTTCGCGGACCTGCGTTCGGGCAAAAAAGCCCAGGGTCAGAGTTAGGAGGCCCAGCAAAACACCGACACCTACGCCGACCCCACCTGCAACAGCCAACCCTGCGAATGGTGCAGTAACCGACACTGTCACAACGATGGCCAGAAGCACTCGCCGCGATTGCCAATACTCGCGCTTCTTATCGATTGCACTTACCTGGTCGTTGCCGCGCGCGCGTTCGAATACGCGAATGTCTCGGTCATTGCCGCCGCATCGGCGACAGGGGCCCTCCGCCGTGGCCAACGCCTCCCCACAGTTAGCGCAGAAGATCGTTGGTGGCATCGCTGACGTTCGCCCGACGGTTTGGGGTGCTGAAGTGTGAGCGAAGTTCGCGCCGCAGTACCGGATTTGCGCTTGTCGCCTGCTGCACCGGGCTGGGCCGCGAGAACTTAATCTTGAGCGTCCTCTGGTTCATGAGTTCGGAGTCTCGTTTCAACGGCATCGAGGATCCGCATGAGAAGGTCAGCAAGCATAACGACCTCGCTAGCTTCGACCGGGTCGTTGTAAGCAACAGTGCGGTGACTGGTTGGGTTCTTGAAGCTTCCGATTGCACCTGCGAACAAGTCAGAGCGAGCTTGTCGCTCTCCCCTTTCATGAGCCGCGTCGGTCAGCGGCCCATTATTCGGGTCAAAGGCCGCACGCATTAGAGGGACACCAATCTTCTCGTCGGAGTAGCCGCCTATGGCACGCACGCGAACTTCCACTTCTTTCATCGCCTTGAACGCCGCCGTCTCGTAGTCACCCATTTGGAAGATGGGGCGCACACGGCCGGCGAGCAGGGGGTGCAGATCAAGGCCGATTCGTTCGGCTGCTTGAATCTCCGCGAGGCTGTCGCTCTCGACTGCTCTGCGTCCCATGCGTGTAAGGATGCGTGCGTCGCCGGATGATTGATCTGGATTGGGTGCGACGAGCGCGCGTGACTCGAGCCAGGCCCAAGCCTCTGCGATTGCCGCCATGTGTGGCCCCTTACCAAGCGATGCCTGAGCCCCGAGGAGCCAGTTGTGTCGGCTCCATGCACCTGAATCGACATAGTTGCGCAACACCGCAAGGGAAAGTGTCTCGATCGGGAGGGCCAGTATCGTCTTGGAATCTAGGTCGAGGTGACCCTCACCAGGCAAAGGAACCTCCGTCGGCCCAACGACGTACGGCGCCGAGACGCGAGCGAAGTTCGCGCCGCAGGCCCGAATCTTTGCTCGTCGGCTCCTGCGCCGAGTTATGCGTCCTAGTGGGAGAAGCTGTCATCGCCTCTTGGTGTCGGGCGGGCGAAGCTCAAGGCGTACCTGCGCCTCAATACCTCGAGCGAGCTCGAGCAGACGCGCCCTCCGTGTCCTCAGCTCGTTGAGCTCCTCGGTCGCTCGGGTTCCTTGCTTCTTGAGCTCTTGCGCGTCCCTAAGTAGGACGTAGAACGCCTGATGCTCGCGCTGGAACTCATCAGCAAGCTGCTTGACCTCGTCACTGCCCAACGCAATGACCTCAGCAATTAGGCGACCACCTTCTTCCCGCCACAACGATGGCTCTGCATACGGAAGCGACTCCTCATCCCAAGCGAAGCCGCGACCGATTCCGCGTTCGGCTCTATCAATCGCCTCTAGCAGCCGAACATAAAGGTCCTTTCGCCAATCGATCGCTCTACGCCGATCCTCATGGGAAAGCTGATCGTTAGACTTGCGATTCGAGAGATAGACAACCAACAGAGCTGTACCGCCCGTGATGGCAGCGGGTGCCGTGACCTTGAGGACCTCAGTTAGGTCGAGGGCCATCTCTCGGAGTACACGTAACTCCTCATTAGGCTGACCAGCCTAATCGCCGCTTGTCGGTTGAAGGCGACGGTTTGATGTGAGCGTTCAGTGGGTCCCGTTTTCATACGAGGGTCCCAGTCGGTCTCATGACGCAAGTATCTCCACAGCGAGTCGGCTTACCTCAGCAATCGCGGACTCGATCTCGTTGCTGCCCTCAAATGGCTTGTGCGCCCGAGTGAACATTGACACTACGCAGCTCCCGATGCCGGGAATGTCGACAACACCAGCTTCATTTCGCACTACGCCCCACAGGCTGCCGCTTTTGACGAAGGCTCTCGTCCCGTCGGGAAGGCGCCCCGCGACTCGCGTCTTCGGCTGGTGTGACATCAACCATCGAAGTTCTCTACAGGCTTCGGCCGGGCCCGCCGAATCGGTCCAAATCATCTCAAGCAGCCGGCCGATCTGTCGCGGCGTACTCCGAATACTGGTGGACGGCTGTAAGAGCTGCGATCTCTTGACGACGGCTAGGTCGGTTGCTCGTTGGTGGGCAGCGTCACCGAGCTCGCCGGCTTGGGCACGTTGGAGCTCTGACCAGCCCTCGAACCCGAACTCACGCGCGGCCAAGTCCAAGGCGTCGCGTCCGTTCCAAGGGATAGTCGTCTGCTTTAGGCCGAGCTGACTGAGCGTCTCATTGATTCGGTTGAGTCCGACCAGATCGATCAATGCGTCGGTGGCGGCGTTGTCGCTGATCGACATCATGAAGTACGCGAGATCTCGACTCGACAGAGTGGCGTCATCACGACAAACAGAGAATCCTGTCGGTCCGCCCGTACGAGTGGACGAAGACAGCACCACATGTGCAGCTGGGTCTACTTCGCCTACCGAGGCCTGTCGGCAGAACTCCAGAGCCACCGCGATCTTGAAAACAGAAGCAAGTGCGACGGGTTCGTCCGCGGCAAACTCGACCTCCCGCCCATCATCGAGCCTCTTGGCGAAGAGATATCCGTCGCATCCCGCGTCCGCAAAGAGCTCACGCCACTCATTCACGCTCGTGACCCTGCGGTGGTAAGTACGAATTGCTTCCGCAGAGTATTAGCTCCCCTCCGCCCGAGAACGGAGCGCGTCGTTCAAGGCAAGTTGGCTCTTCTCGACGGGCTTTCCCATCACGAGCGCGAAGACTGGTGCAAAGGCCCCATGGACGTCCTCGATGTGCGTAACGGAAACGCGGTCGGGCGCGGTCTGCTGGATCGCGAATTCCCGATATCCCTCGAAGAACCACGGTGCGAGGAGATGGCCTCGCCACGAGAGCAAAGCGTTCTCCTGGGCCTGCTCGATCTTGGCCGAGAGGTTCATTGCGGGCCTTCCGGGCAGGGCGAGCTTGATCTCGATCTCGGCCCCCTCCTCGATCGTGCCTTTTGCGACTGGGATCTGCGGGTTCCACTCGCCGTAGCGATCGAAGTCGGTGAGGACCTTCCATACCTTCTCGGCCGATGCGGCGATCTCGATCGTCGACTTGTAGACGGGCATATGTCCCCCTCGAGGCTCCGTGTGGGCTCTCCTATGTAATACTGAGCGAAACCGCATATCTGGAGTTATTGCAGCTTGTCTAAAGGACTTCCCGCAGAACAAAAGCAGGCCCTGATCACTGATTACAGGGTCAACGAGAAGGACACCGGGTCCCCGGAGGTCCAGATCGCCGTCCTCTCGAAGCGCATCGAGGCCTTGACCAAGCACGTCCAGGCCAATAAGAAGGACCATCACACCCGCCTCGGCCTCCAGAAGATGGTGGCCAAGCGCCGCCGGCTGCTGGGCTACCTGGAGCGCGAAGAGTTCGATCGTTACAAGGCCGTCCGCGACAAGTTGGGCTTGCGGAGGTGAGAGGGCCGCAGTAGGCACCTGATTCGTTACAGATACAAGAGACAACTGGTAACCGGGCGGAGGTGAAGCGCCGGGAGCCAGTTATCAGTAGAGATGCCTCGGCAGCACCGAGGTTTCCCCGCTGAGAACTGACCCCGCGCTTCCCCCGCGAATCCCAAGGGCTTCTTGCGCAAAAGCGCTGCCCTGAAAGGAAAAGAATTCGCATGGAAGCGAAACAAGTAGAAACAAAGATCGATTCAAAGCAGATCACGTTGCAGACGGGGCGTCTGGCAAAGCTTGCAGACGGCGCCGTAGTCATCGCGGTCGGCGAGTCCACCGTCCTTGTGACGGCAGTCGCCTCACCGACCATCCGAGAGGGCATCGATTTCTTCCCTCTCACCGTCGACATCGAAGAGCGCGTTTACTCCGTCGGACGCATCCCCGGCTCGGTTCTTCGCCGGGAGGGTCGTCCTTCTGAGAAAGCGACGCTGACGGCGCGTCTTACGGACCGTCCCTTGCGACCGACGTTCCCGGACTGGTTCCGGCACGACGTCCAGGTCATTGCCACCGTCATGCAGGTGGACGAGGAGAACCCTTACGACGTCCATTGCATAACGGCGGCCAGCGCGGCCTTGCTGCTCGGCGGAGTTCCCTTCGCCGGACCCATCTCCGCGGTGCGCATGGCGCACATCCACGGGCGCTGGGTTCCGTTCCCGACTAACGCAGAGCTGGAGAACGCAACCGTAGAGCTGGTCGTGGCCGGACGCCCGAACGACGCCGGTGACGTCGACATCCTGATGATCGAGGCCGGCGGCTTCGAGAACACATTCGATCTCGTGAAGGACGGTGCAACCGCGCCGACCGAGGAAGTCCTGGCCGACGGACTCGAGGCCGCTCAGCCCGTTCTCCGTGAGCTTGGTGAGCTTCAGCTGAAGCTGGTCGCGCAGTGCGACGTTCCCGAGCGTTCGTGGATCGAAACCCGCGACTACCTGCCCGACGTGATGGAGCGCGTCAAGGCTGTGTCCGGTGATCGCCTCGGTGACGCTCTGGCGATTGCGGCCAAGACCGATCGTCAGGCCGCCTTGGACGAGATCTCGCTCGATGTCATGGGCAAGCTCGGCGAGGAGTTCGACTCCGAGCGGCACAAGGAGATCAAGGCGGCGCTTCGTTCGCTGCAGAAGTCGATCGTGCGCAACCGCGTCATCCAAGAAGGCAAGCGCATCGACGGACGGGGACCCAAGGAGATCCGTCCGCTCAATGCCGAAGTCGGATTGCTCACTCGTACACACGGAACCGGACTGTTCGAGCGTGGCGAAACGCAGGTTATGTCGGTCACGACGCTGGCCATGCCCCGCATGGAGCAGTTCATCGGTGTGGACGAGCTAACCGACAAGACCAAGCGCTACATCCACCACTATCAGTTCCCGCCGTTCTCGACCGGTGAGGCCTACCCGATGCGCGGCCCCCGTCGTCGCGACATCGGACACGGCGCGCTGGCGGAGAAGGCGGTTCTGGTCGCCCTTCCGAGCACCGACGAGTTCCCGTACGCGATCCGCGTGGTTTCCGAAGTGCTGTCGTCCAACGGATCGACGTCCATGGCCTCGGTGTGCGGATCGACGCTGTCGCTGATGGACGCCGGTGTTCCGATGCGCGGGATGGTCGGCGGTATCGCGATGGGTCTCATCACAGATGGCGAGAAGCACGTCACGCTCACCGACATCCTGGGAGCCGAGGACGGCTACGGCGACATGGACTTCAAGGTCGCGGGAACCGAGGAATTCGTTACGGCGCTACAGCTCGACACAAAGACTCTGGGTATCTCGGTCGACGTGCTTCGCGGCGCGATGCAGCAGGCCAAGGAAGCGCGACTGGAGATCCTCGAAGCCATGAAGAAAGCGATCACGCACCCGAGAGCCGAGATGAGCCCGTACGCACCTCGGATCCTCATGGAGCAGATCCCCGTCGACAAGATCGGCGAGGTCATCGGACCCAAGGGCAAGGTGATCAACGACATCATCGCCCGCACCGAGACCCAGATCGACGTCGAAGACGACGGACGGATCCTGGTCGCATCCACTTCCGGCGGCGAGAACGCCGAGAAGGCGCTGAAGATGATCCGCGACATCGTGAACCCTGTGCCGCTCGAGGTGGGAACGATCTTCGAAGGCAAGGTCGTCAAGACCATGGACTTCGGCGCTTTCGTCAACATCGTCCCGGGCAAGGACGGGCTGGTTCACATCTCGAAGCTGGCCAAGCTGGCCGGTAAACGAGTGGACAAGGTCGAAGACGTCGTGAACGTCGGCGACGTATTGCTCGTCGAGCTCACCGAGGTTCGTCCGGACGGGAAGCTGAACCTCACTCCGGTCGAAACCGGCTCCGGGAACGGCGGATCGAGTTCGTCGGGCGAATCGGGATCTTCGGACGAGTGAGCGCGCACGACTAGTGCGCACCCTTCCGTTCGAGCGTTCTGAGCCGTTGACCGGCGTTCGGCTCGTCACGGAGCCGATGCCGCACGTTCGGTCGGTTTCGATCGGGCTGTGGGTCGACGTCGGCTCGCGCGACGAAACCGACGACATCGCCGGCGCGTCGCACTTCCTAGAGCACCTCCTGTTCAAGGGGACGTCTCGACGCAGCGCGCAGGACATAGCCGAAGCCTTCGACGCCGTCGGTGGCGAGATCAACGCCTACTCGGCGCGCGAGCACACCTGCGTCTACGCACGCGTGCTCGACGCAGACCTGCCGATGGCCGTCGACATCCTCGGCGACATGTTCCACGAGGCGGCGCTGCGATCCGACGAAGTCGAATCCGAGCGCCGCGTCGTCCTAGAAGAGATCCACATGGCCGGGGACGTTCCGGAGGACCGCGTTCACGATCTGTACTCCAGCACGGCGTGGCCGGGCCATACGCTCGGCCGTCCCGTCCTCGGAACGGAAAAAACTGTTGGCGGGATGTCTCGCAACCGGATCGAAGAGTTCTATCGGAAGGGCTACGTCCCCGACCGGCTCGTCGTCTCGGCCGCAGGCAACGTCTCGCAGGACGACATCACGAAACAGATACAGGCCGCGTTCCGGAACGGAACGGCTCCAAAGAGACGCGCGCCAACGGACATGCCGAAGTTCGGCGCGCCCACAGCCGCGTACGACACGAGGGATTCGGAACAAGTGCACCTCGTGTGGGGCGTCGAGTCCGTCGGTCGCAAAGATCCCGAGCGTTACGCGCAATCGGTGATGAGCACGCTTTACGGAGGGGGCCTTTCGTCACGTCTTTTCCAAGAAGTGCGTGAGAAGAGGGGACTGGCCTACTCCATCTACTCGGCCGACCACATGTACCTGGAGACGGGATCATTCACGGTCTACGCCGGAACGGCATCGTCGAACGCCGCCGAGGTGATGAAGATCGTCCGCGACGAAGCCGGGAAGATCGCCGGAGGGGAGCTCACCGAAGAAGAGGTTGAGCGAGCCAAGGGACACGTCCGCGGCGGCCTCGTCCTGTCTATGGACGACCCGGGCGGGCGTATGTCGAGACTCGGCCGGTCTGAGCTCGTCCACGGAGAGGTGCTTACCGTCGACGAATTACTGGAGAAGGTGGATGCCGTGACCGTCGCCGACGTAGAGCGAGTGGCCAAGCGGATCTTCGGCAACGGAGGCGCAGTTCTGGCTTCCGTCGGGCCGGTAGCGGAAGGGTCACTCGACTTCGCCGTCGAACCGGCAGACTAGGACCGTGAGCATCAAGGTCGGAGTCCTCGGCGCTGCCGGACGCATGGGTCAAACGGTGTGTGAAGCCGTAGAGGGCGATCCCGAGCTCGAGTTAGTTGCGCGGATAGATCCCGCCGGCGGGGAAGGCATCTCGAAATCGCTGGACGACCTCGGTGGAGCGGAAGTCGTTGTCGACTTCACGCAGCCCGCGTCGGTGATGGCAAACATCAAATCCTGCGTGGGAGCCGGCGTCCACTGCGTCGTCGGCACTACCGGACTTACGGAAGCAAACATCGAGGAGATCAGGCAGCTTTGTGAAGGCGGCAAGTCCAACGTCTTCATCGCTCCGAACTTCTCGCTGGGGGCCGTCCTGCTCATGCATCTGGCCAAGCAGGCCGCGCGTTATCTGGGATCGGTCGAGATCGTCGAGCTGCACCACAACGCCAAACTCGACGCTCCGTCGGGAACGGCGATGAAGACGGCGCGCGACATCGCGGAGGTTTGGAAAGAACACGGCCGACCTTCGGGAGGCCTCGCTCATCCCGACGAGGAAGAGACCGTTGGCGGAGCGCGCGGAGCCGTCGTCGAAGGCATCAATGTCCATGCCGTACGACTCCACGGGCTGCTCGCTCATGAAGAGGTGTTGTTCGGCGCCCAGGGCCAAACGTTGACGATCCGACACGACTCGATCGACCGCTCGTCCTTCATGCCCGGCGTACTGCTGGCGGTCAAGAATGTTGGCTCGAGACCAGGACTAACCGTCGGCCTCGAGCATCTCTTGGATCTCTGAGTGCTTCCAGACGATGCCCTCGATTCTTTGGCGCAGACTCGATAGTCCAGGGCACGACGCGTGTCGGCTTGAGCAACACGACGCTGGCTGGAGACTCGAGGGCACTGCAGTCTTCGAGCTGGACGGGGTTCCGGCGTGCCTGACTTACATTGCCGCATGTGATGCTTCGTGGCGTACGCAGCGAGGTCACGTCTCGGGTTGGATCGGTGACCGATCCGTCGAACTTGCTATCGAGCGCGTGGCCAAGGGAGCGTGGACGCTCAACGGTGAGGATGTTCCCGGGGTGGAGCATTGCTTAGATCTCGACTTTGGCTTCACGCCCTCGACGAACCTCTTGCAACTCCGCCGGCTGGCCCTAGCCGAGGGTCAAGCCGCCGACGCACCGGCCGCGTGGCTCGACGTTTCGACCAGCGCTCTCTCAATCCTCGTCCAAAGTTATGAACGGCGATCGGACACGACCTATTGGTACGAGGCCCCACGATTCGACTACGCGGAATTGCTCGAGGTCGATCGAGATGGATTCGTCCGACGATATCCCGGCCTCTGGCAGTCGGAGGCCGCGTAATGCGACCCCTTCGGTATTCCATCAACGTCACATTGGACGGGTGCTGCGATCACCGTGAAGGCGTCGCGGACGAAGACTTGCATCGTCACGCGGTCGAGAACCTCACCCAGGCCGATGCCCTCCTGTTTGGCCGAGTGACGTACGAAATGATGGAGGCGGCATGGCGGCCGCCGGCGCCTGCGGGATCGAGGCCCGATTGGATGGAACCCTTCGCCCGGACGATCGACGCGGCGAAGAAGTACGTCGTGTCGAGCACCCTTGATTCGGTCGACTGGAACGCGGAGCTCGTGCGCGGGGATCTGGGTGAGGCCGTTCAGCAACTCAAGAGGGAGCCGGGCAACGGACTGTTCACCGGAGGCGTGATGCTTCCGCAAGCGCTGGCGGAGTTGGGATTGATCGATGAGTACGAGTTCGTCGTGCATCCCAGGGTGGCGGGCCATGGGCCGACGTTGTTCGCGGGGCTATCGAAGCGAATCGATCTAAAGCTCGTCGATCGGCTGGAGTTCGGATCGGGGGCGATGGCGATGCGGTACGAGCCCGCGCGCTAACTACGGGACGACAGATACGGCAGGGGTCCAGTCCTCGCGTCCGCGCTTCGGCTTTCGAGACGAGTTCGGCGTCGTCTCGTCCCTCTACCAGCCGACAGTTGGGTTTGTGATACGAGGTTGCGCCGGCCACGAATTGTCCTGCACGTGCGGTTGCCCGCGCAGACGAACGGCGCCCGTTTCCGCCATTGGCACGCTCCAGTACGTCGCCGATCTCGCGTAGCTGCTCCTCGATCTCGGACTTGTTGCGCCGTGCTGCCTGCACGACGAGCACACCGATGCCCGTGCCGACCAGAGCCAGTCCGGTCATGCCGCCTGAGATGAGATAGGGGATCTGGCAGTCGACGCAGTTCTTGTTCGCTGCGCCGTTCCATCCCAGATAGAGCGCGAGGAATCCGAGCCCGATGATCGCGAAGGCGAGGTAATTCGAGAGCTTCGCCCAATCGATGTCGCCCGCAGATCCCGCCATGTCTTTGATCCGTTTCATGCCGGTGCCCCCAGGAAGGCTTCTCTAAGTTTGTCTTTGTCCTTCAACTGTCTGCCCGCTGCTCTGTACACGATGTTTCCCTTCTCCATTAAAACGGCCTGGTCGGCGATGTCGATGGCGCCGATGTTCTGCTCGACCAAAAGTACGGTCACGCCCGACTCGTTTATCTGTCTGATTATCGAGAACAGCTGCTTCACGATCACGGGGGCCAGGCCAAGCGAAGCCTCGTCGATAAGAAGCAGCTTCGGATCTGACATCAGCCCTCGGGCGAGAGCCAGCATCTGCTGCTCGCCACCCGAGAGCGTGCCCGCGAGCTGATTCTCTCGCTCGGCCATACGCGGGAAGTATTCGTAGACCTGATCCTTGCGTTCCTTCACGAAGGACGAGCTGCGGCGTTTGGTCCAAGCGCCGATGGCGAGGTTGCGCTCGACGCTGAGTGCCGGGAAAACGCGGCGGCCTTCGGGCACCAGAACGATCCCGCGACGGACCATCTGTTTAACGTCGCGTCCGGCGACATCCTCGCCGTCGAAGGTGATCGATCCGCTCGTCGGACGATGCAGTCCGGCTAGGCAGTGCATGGTCGTTGTCTTTCCTGCGCCGTTGAGACCGAGGAACACTGCGGTCTCGCCCTGCTCGACGGCGAAGTCCAGCCCGTACAGGACTTCGACGTCTCCGTAACCGGCGTGCATGTCTTTCACCTCGAGGAAAGCCACCTCAGCGCCTCCGAGCTTTAGGCCTGGGCTTGGGCTTCGGCTTCGGCTTCGTCCGGGCCCGGCGCTTGGGCTTCGGCACGTCCTTCGCGTCTTCGCCGAGGTAAGCCTCGAGAACACTGGGGTGATTGCGGACGTAGTCCGGCTCGCCATGGGTGAGGACCTGTCCGAAATCGAGGCAGTACATGTAGTCGGAAACCGCCACGACCAGCGGCACGTGGTGGTCGATCATCACGACGGTGATCCCGAGCTCCTTGCGCATCTCGCGCACGCGATTGCCGAAAGCGTGAGCTTCCTCGGGCCCCATGCCGGCGGCGGGTTCGTCCAAGAGAAGAAGTTCGGGATCGGTTGCGAGCACCGCGGCAACTTCGATCGTCTTGAGCGTCCCGTAGGGGAGTCCGTCGAGCGGCGAATGTGCGAGATCGGATAACCCCATGAAGTCGAGGACGTGCATCGCGCGCTTTCGGAGATCGATCTCGGCGGCAAAGGTTTCCGGCGAGCCGATCATCCCCGAGATGTCCGAGTAGTTCACTTCTAGGTGTTGAGCGAGCAGCAAGTTTTCGAGCACGGTCATCGACCGCACCAGACCGACCTGCTGGAAGGTGCGTCCGATCCCGAGCGCAGCTCTTTTGTGCGGAGCGAGCCGGGATATGTCTTGATCCTTGAACCGGATCGCTCCCGTGTCCTGCTTGTAGAAACCGGTGATGCAATTGAACAGCGTCGTCTTGCCGGCGCCGTTGGGACCGATCAGTCCCACGACTTCCCACTCGTCGATGCTCAGCTCGACGTTGCCGAGAGCCTGCACACCACCGAATCCGATGGAGACGCCTTGAACGTCAAGGACGGACATCTTCGCCCCCACTTTGCGCCTGCGTCTCGCCGTGTATGAGCGAAAGGTCGAATTTGCCACCGCGGAACCAATTCACGATCGGGCGCAGCTGCTGGCCGATGCCCCCGGGGAACGAGATGAGAGTGAGGATCAGCAGTCCGGCACCGACGGCCGGCACGAGCAGACCGGGATCGGCGATCGCGTCGCGCAGGAAGTCGGACACGCCACGGATCCCGGGAACCTTGTCGAGCTGACGAAGGAACCAGTCGTAGATGTTGCTGAAATAGCGGTCGAGCAACGCGAAGAACATCGAACCCACAACCACGCCGGAGCGGTACTGAAGTCCGCCGACTACCGTCATCAACACGAATTCCAACGCGAGGAAGAAGTTGAACGGTGCGGCTTGGACCGTCCCGATGTTGAAAGCGAGCAGACCACCGGCGAGACCGGCCAGGAAGCCGGACAACATGAAAGCCAGCAGTTTGTACTTGATGACGCTTATCCCCATCGAGGCGGCGACTCGTTCGGAGTCGCGCACCGCCTGCACGGCGCGTCCGGCTTTCGTGCTGACGAATCGCCAATCGAGGAATAAGACGACAACGAGGAAGGCCAGACACACGTAGGCGTACGTAATGTCGGTAGCCGCCCATGGGGGCCGCGGAGCGGGGAGTCCGGATCCGCCGCCGGTGAACTGACGAAGAAGGAAGATGGTTCTCTCGGCTACCGCTCCAAAGGTGAGAGTCACCAGCGCGAGCAGCAAACCGCCGATGCGGAGTGCGGCGGCGCCGAGGACGAGGGCGGCAGCAGCCCCCGACAGCGCCGCAGCCGGAACGGCCATCGCGAAGTCGAGCTGAAGCTCTGTGACGACGAACCCGGCCATGAATGCGCCGATACCGACGAAGGCCTGATGTCCGAGAGAGATCTGCCCGAGCAGGCCGAGCAGAACGCGCATGGAGATCCCGACGATCGCGAAGATGAACGCGTAACCGATGCGGCTGGCGTCGAGGTCCGAAACGATGCCGATGAGGAGCAGAAGCCCGCCGCCCAGAGCCAAGCCTGCGATCGCGCGTGAGATCCAACCGCCCTGCGGCGGTCCGCCGAGATCGGTTTCAACTGCTTCCATCGGATGCGTTACGTCGAGACCTATGGCCATCACGCAGCCTTTCCGAGCAAGCCTTGCGGACGAACTACGAGAACCGCGAGAAGGGCAACCAGGACCCCGAGCCCGTCGGCGCCGCGGATCGACTCACCGAGGAAGTGGCCGAAGTACGCCTCGATGAGCCCGATCGCGAATCCGCCTACGACGGCACCGGGCAAGCTCGTTATGCCGCCGATGACGGCGGCGGTGAAGCCCGGTATGAGACGTCTTTGCGTCATGAAGCCCGGAGTGAACGCATCGATAGGCGCGAAGAGCAAGCCCGCCATGGCCCCGAACAACGCCGCGACTCCCCAGACCAACATCGACATCTGATTGATGTCGATGCCCGCGATGCGGGCGGCGGTGGGTTCCTGCGACGTCGCAAGCAGGGCAGTGCCGACCGGCGAACGGAAGAACAACACCAGGACAACACTGGTTACCGCCAAGCCCGCGATGATCATGAGGTCTTGCGGCTTCACGACGGCGCCGAAGACTGAGTAGTTGTCGCCGCTCAGCATCGGCGTAATCGCTCGCAGTTTGGCCTCGCCGATGATGATCTGAAGCGCGATCGCCAGCAGGGCCACTCCGGCCGTTGCCACGAGTACCGTCACCTGAGGCGAGCGCGACAGCGGCCGGACGATGAATCGTTCGATCGCCAGTCCCATAGCCACACCCGCCAGGACGGCGATCGTTCCCGATATGGGCCAGCCGAGATCTCGTTCGAGGAGCATCCAGGCCACGAAGGTTGCAACGGTTCCGATCTCGCCCTGCGCGAAGTTGAAATGGCGAGTGGCTTTATAGATGAGGACTATGCCGAGTGCGACGAGCGCGTATCCGGCGCCCACCACCAACCCGTTTACTGTGGCTGCCCCCACGCGAGCGCTCCTAGAACCCGCTCACGAAGGTCTTCTCGGTCTTGTACTGACCCGACCCGCAGTCGGCTTTCAAGAGATGAACCTGTGTTCCGCCGAGATGGTTCTGCGCTGAGTACTTCTGCGGCGGGTAAACCTTTGTCTCGAACGAGCTGGATTGAGTGCTGGCGAGGAAACTCTGCCGGCTCAGATCCTTACCGGCCTTCTCGAACATCTGATGGAGAGTCTTGTTGAGTCCCCACAGGATGAGACCGATGTCGTCGGGTTCGGCGCTGCCGTTCACTTCCCGGTACGCCTTCCTGTAGTTCGGATCGATCGAATCGATCTTGTCCAGGCCGGGGATCGGCGAGAAGAAGAGTCCCTTATCCATCGCGTTCTGCGAAGTCGAGCATCCCGTCCCGAGGACGGCGTTGAGGCCCATAGTGATACCGCCGCCGATCCACCACGGACGGTAGTTACCGGGCAGCTGAGCCGTGAGCAGCACGTAGTGCGTCGGCGCAACCAGGATGTGGACGATCTGGGCCCCCGCGCCGGACAGCTGCTGAGCCGCGCTGTTGTAGTCGGTCTGACTCGGGTTCTTCGGAAGCGTTCGATCGAGGACGAGAGTCTTGCCGCGCTTCTTCGCTGCGCTGACGAATGCGTCGTGCGCGTCGTCGAAGTTCGGCGTATCAGTCCTGATCATCGCGACCTTGCCGGAGTTTGGGCTGAGTCGCGAGTCTTTCGTGATCATCTGCCACAGCAGTTCTGCTTGCTGCGCGTAGGTCATTGAGAGCGCGAAATAGTTGGGAAGGTTGTCGACGCCGATCTGGGTCACTCCGGGCGATAGATAGGGAATCTGCTTGGACGCTGCGTACTGTGCGCAGGCTTGGATCTGGTCGGTGCCGCCGCCGCCGACGAGTAGGAACGACTTCTGCTGCTCGGCCATCTTGCGACACCGGTCGCGCGCGGTTACGGGGCTGTACTGATCGTCCTCGAACAGGACCTTTACTCCGCGCCCGTGGACCTTCGGAGCGCCGCTCCACTTCCAATAGACCTCACGTCCAAGAGCGAAGGCCTGGGCCGGGAACGGCGCCGCCCCGGTCACGGGGGCGTGGATACCGATCGTTATCGAATCGCCAGTTACGCCGGTACGGTCTTGAGGGCCTGAGGCAACGGGCGCGGCTGCCGGACCTCCACCCGCTGCCGGAGCGCCGGAATTCGTGTCCGTCGGATCCGAAGCGGTATCGGTGCTGCCCGTATCGGTGCTCGTGTCACCGGTGGTCGTCGTGCCGTCTGTCGAAACGGTTCCTTGAGTTCCGGACGGCGCAGTGTCGGCCAGCTGTTCGTGCACGCCCGGCTTTTGTCCGCAAGCGATCGAAACGAGCGCCAGAACGGCGACTAACGAGACCACTCGCGCACGATGTCTAGTCAAGGGATCCTCCGTTAAGCGTCTCGACGACGTTCCATCAAGCGGCCTACAGGGCCGCGCCTGGTTCTGTGGTTTGCAAACGTTACCGGCTCCGCCACGCCGCGACTCATCGCCGCGAGCACCGCAAGTCCGATCGGCAAAGCGAGGTACACCCACCACGGAGTTCCGCTCTTGGCTTTGGCCGGTGTCGAATCGGTGTCCGGTTCGGCCACTGTGAAGGGCGGCGGCGCTTCAGCCGGAGGAGTGTCACCTCCGAACGATGTTTGCGCAGCGGGCTGGGTCGTTCCGAAAGCATCGGGAGCCGCCGGAATAGCCAGCGGTGGGGGAGCGTCGTAGTTGACCTTGACGACCATTCCGTTGTTGGCCGGTGGACGGATCGCGACCTCGAACGTGTTGGGTGCGTCCTGTGCGGGCCGCACGACGATACCGTTGTTCTCTTTTCCGGCCGCCCAGGCCCGGGCCATCGGCATGAGGTCGACGCGGTACTTGAAGAGTGTTGTGATGCGCGGAACACCTTCACTGGTCGTTTCCTGCAGCGGCTGCTCGCTGACTTTCACGGGACGCGCCTGCACCGAGCAATCATGCGTCGGTTGTGTATCCCACGGGGCTCCGTCCTCTCCGGCCGATCCTTCGGTCGCCAAACAGAACTGGAGGCCGGGGTTGTCCGGAGTGAACAGGAAAGTGCCGACGTCCAGCATGTTGTCGACACTGAACTCGAGCGACAAAGAGTTGATCTTGGATCCGAAAGGTACGGAGAAGATCGGCACGCCTATGAGTCCGAGAGCGTCGTCGCTGCCGAGAAGGCGCGCAGCGTAGACGTAGTTGTCGGCGCGGATGTATCCGGGCGTGCCTCCCACCAGCGCACCGGGGTCGAGACACACGTCCGGTACCCCGAGTGAGCAAAGGACGGGAAACAGCGCCGAGCCCGCCGTGATGAGTGGATCCTGCGTCTTGGTGAAGTAGCCGGTAGGTGTGGGGCGGATCGATTCTTGGGCCCCCGACGCGCTGGGACTCCCGACACTTACGCAAGCCGCGAGGATCAGTCCGGAAACGGCGGCACGGGCAACGCGCGTCTTAAGTGATGTCGTGGGCCCCGCCCAAGAGGTCCCGCGCTCGGGGCGTTTGAGGTCAATGCTCACGTGGTCCTCATCGTATCCAAATGCAGTGTTTGGAAACCTGCTGGTCAGGCCGGTTTGTAGCGGGCGTTAACCGATACCATGACGCGGACACGAAAGGAGCTGTTTTCGATGGCCTACACGACCGCCGGCGACGTTAAGTTCCGTGCTCGCCGTTCCTGCCTATCCGTCCCCGCATCGAGTCCCAAGATGCTCGGAAAGGCACCCGGACTGGCCGCAGACGAGATCTTCATGGACCTCGAGGACTCCGTCGCCCCGGACGAGAAAGCCGCCGCTCGCAAGAACATCGTCGCCGCCCTGAACGACAACGATTACGGAGACAAGACCGTCGGCGTCCGCATCAACGGTGTCTATACGCACTGGTGTTACCGGGACGTCATCGAGGTCGTCGAGGCCGCGGGCGCCAAGCTCGACTTCATCATGATCCCGAAGGTTCAGTACGCCTCCGACGTGACCTTCGTGGCCGACCTACTGCGGATGATCGAGGAAACCAACGGGTTCGATCGCCGTATCGGTATCGAAGCTCAGATCGAGAACGCCCAAGGGTTGACGAACATAGACGAGATCGCGGGAGCCTCCGACCGGCTCGAGACGCTCATCTTCGGGCCCGGCGACATGGCCGCAGCGATGGGCATGCCTCACTCGACGGTTGGCCAGCTCGTGCCCGAGTATCCGGGCGACCACTGGCACTGGATCGTCATGCGCATCCTCGTCGCGGCACGGAACCAGAACCTGCAGGCGATCGATGGTCCGTACGCCGCGATCAGGGACCTGGACGGCCTTCGCGAGGTCGCCACTCGGACACGCCAGCTCGGCTACAACGGTAAGTGGGCGCTGAACCCGGATCAGATAACGGTCCTCAACGAGGTCTTCACGCCGTCGCAGGAGGAATACGACCGCGCCGAAGACATCCTCGAGGCGTACCAAAAGGCGACGGACGAGGATCGGACCGGAGCCGTCATGTTCGGCGACGAGATGATCGATGAAGCGTCGCGAAAGATGGCGGCTGTGCACGCCGCACAGGGACGCGCGGCCGGACTGAAGCGTTCTAAGAGCTAGATCTTCACCCGGTCCTGCCACCGTTCCAATAGGGACGCATCGCCTTCGACGTCGAGCGAGTTCGACGGTACTCGTCCCCACATGAAGAGAAGCAGGTCAGACCCCGTTCCCTTCGCGGTGACGTCTGCGTTTGCCTGATCCTTCAGTTCGAAGTGGTCGGGTCGTGCGGTGAAGGTGATCGCATCGGGTCCGTCCGTCGGTTCGAGCCTGAACGTCTCGCCGTCGCCGGCGAATCGCTCCGAAGCACCGGGATAGTCGGCCATCCCGGTAGCCGGACCGAAGGACATGAGCAGCTCATCCACTCCGTCCATAGCGAGTTCGGCTTCGATACCGGACGCCGTGCCGACGGCATTCTCGAAGTCCCATCGGTGCACGGCGAGCTCCTGAGCGGCTCGTCGATACCAGAAGCTCAACGTGTTCCTTTGATCCTCCGGGCATGAGGTCGGCCCAGGTCCAAACCTCTTCATCCGGATTTTTGGAGCCGATGAAATCCACGAAGCTCCGGACGCCTTCGCGGTTCGCAGCGAGGAGGTCGGTGTTCAGCGCGCTCCAGTCGATCTCCGGCTGGCGGTTCTGGCGGATCGCTTCCGACCAGAAGATGTAAAGGCTCCCTGTGTGCATGAGAAGTGTTTCGACGTTCACCCCTGGGCAGCTCGGCACGGCGTCCTGAAAGTGGCCTTCGGCGGCGTCGGGTATGCGCAACCCGTCGCGCTCGATGTGCTCCAGATAGGTCTTGGCGTCGATCATCTCGGTGCCCTCCTACTCGCAGACAAGCACCGTATCGCCAGGATTCGACACCCCGCTGTCGGGAATCGATCCCAGATGGGGGTTGTCGCGAACTAGATAACCTACGAGGGTCTGAATACGAGGAGGAGCAGTGAACGTAATCGACGCCGACCTGACGGATGTACAGAAGGAGATCGTCCAAACCGTTCGCGATTTCGTCGAGAAGGACGTGATTCCGGTAGCGAACGCTCTCGAGCACGACGACACCTATCCCGAAGAGATCGTCGAGAAGATGAAAGAGATCGGCCTCTTCGGGCTCAAGATCCCAGAGGAGTACGGCGGTCTCGGCCAGCCGTTGACGACCTACGCGCTCGTCGTCACCGAAATCGCCCGCGGCTGGATGGCCCTGTCGGGGATCCTCAATACCCACTTCATCGCGGCTTGGCAGCTCGAGAACTTCGGTACCGAGGAGCAAAAGAAGAAGTTCTTGCCGCGCATGGCCACAGGCGAGATTCGAGCGGCACTTTCGATGTCCGAACCGGAAGTGGGCTCGGACTCTCAGGCGATCAAGTGCAAAGCGATCAGGGACGGCGATGTCTATCGCGTGTCTGGAACGAAGATGTGGGTCACCAACGGTCTGCGCGCCGGGATCGTAATGCTCATGTGCAAGACCGATCCGGAGGCAGACCCTCCCCGGAAAGGCATTTCGGTGCTCATCGTCGAGAAAGAAGCCGGCGAGATGAAGATGCCCGGCCTGGAGGTCTCCCCGAACATCGAGAAGCTCGGCTACAAGGGCGTCGAGACGACTGAGCTGATCTTCGACGGCTACGAGGTACCGGTCTCCAACCTTCTCGGCGCGGAGGAGGGGCAAGGCTTCTACCAGATCATGGCCGGCATCGAGGTAGGACGAGTGAACGTCTCGGCTCGAGCGATCGGGGTTGCTCAGCGTGCTTTCGAAGAAGCGATCAAGTACGCACAAGAGCGGTACACCTTCGGCAAGCCGATCGCGCAGCACCAGGCGATCCAGTTCAAGCTCGCGGACATGGCTACTCAGCTCGAAGCGGCCAAGCTCCTGATGATGAATGCGGCGCGTAAGAAGGACGCAGGGGAGCGGACCGATCTCGAAGCCGGGATGGCGAAGCTGTTTTCGTCCGAGATGTGCATGTACGTGACCACTGAGGCCTTGCGCATCCACGGTGGCTACGGCTATTCGAAGGAGTTCGTCGTGGAGCGTCTCTACCGTGACGCGCCGTTTTTCATCATCGGTGAGGGAACATCTGAGATACAGAAGCGCATCGTCGGCAGTCAGCTCCTCGAGCGCTACAAGATCTGATGGACGGTCCGGACTTCGACGCGCTCACTGCCCAAACCAAAGAGCTTCAAGCGTTGGTCGGCGAGCTGGACGACGCCGAGTGGGAACGCACTACGAGGTGTCCGGGATGGACGGTCCGCGAACTGATCGCCCATTGCATCGAGATGATGGTGAGGCTGCCGACTTACGTCGACCAGAGTGTCGATGGGCCGGCCGAGATCGACCGGAACAGCTACTACAGCTATGACCCGCAGGGTCCGCGCGAAGGCGAAGATGCGAGCAAGACGTTTTCGGAGTTCATCCGCGATCGGGTCATAGACGAAGTCGGCGGGCGTTCACCGGCCGAACTTCGCGATGCTCTCGATGCCGCGGCCGAGAACATGCTGAAGCGTCTGGCAAAGACTCCAGCGGACATGGTGATCAAGCGCGATGCCCACAAGCCCATCGCCATGGGGGAGCTCGCTGTGACGCGGGTTCTCGAGTTCGGTGTGCACTCGATGGACATCAGTCATGCGACGTTGCGCGGTGAACGCATACATCCCGACGCGGTTGGCTTGATCGTCGGGATCCTTCAGGGCCGCTTGGGAGCCGAGCTTCCCGTGGGTATGGGCTGGGATAGCCGCACGTTCGTTCTTACGGGAACCGGCCGTCGTCAGCTCGAGTCCAACGAGCGCTTCATACTCGGTTCCCTCGCCGAGAAATTCCCGCTTCTCGCTTAGCGCGACAGTACTTCGACGATCAAGACGGCCAGCGTTCCCAAAACGCCTACCCAAACGGGGATAACGGCCGCGAGTCCCCACTTGTAGATGTCGGCTCTAAGCGCCTGGATATCTTCCTTCGTGGCTAGATTCGCGGCCGGTGGGACGACATCGGCGATCAATTGTGCGGCCTCTCCTCCGACGTGCGGTTCGAGTGCGCGGTAGAGCTCAACATGCGTTGCCACGATAACTCCTTCCCTGAGGAGAAGCGCGGGGAAGGCAATCGGTAGAGTACGCGTCGCCGACGACACCCAGGAGGTACGTGATGAGCAAGGAGTTCCCCTTCGGACGTTGTCTTGAGGACTTCGAGGTCGGCGACGTTTACAAACACTGGCCGGGCAAGACGATCACGGAGTACGACGACCATCTCTTCTGCATGATCACGATGAATCACCACCCGCTGCACACCAATGATCACTACGCGAAGGAAGCGACCCAGTTCGGCAAGAACGTGGTCGTCGGGAACCTTGTCTATTCACTCGTGCTCGGAATGAGCGTGCGCGATGTGTCCGGCTCGGCAATCGCGAACCTAGAGATCGAGAACCTCAAACATCCGGCCCCCACATTCCACGGAGACACGATCTACGCAGAAACCGAAGTGCTCGAAATCGTTCCTTCGAAGTCGCGAACCGATCGTGGGATCGTGAAGGTCCGAACCATCGGCTACAAGCAGGACGGACAGGTCGTTTGCGAGTTCGTCCGTAAGGTGATGATCCCGACGCGTGAAGCGCGCGGGTCGGATCAGCCCGCACGCCCCACACCGAAGATCGACTAGCTAGCGAGCAGAACCCGTTGTAACCAGTCGCTCGAGCCGGTCGATGAAGCCCGGCCATCCGCCTTGGTGGTCGTTGCGGTCCTTCTCGCTCTCGAAGCCGGTCTGGAGGATCGTCAGAAGCGTCTTACCGCCCTGATCCTCGAAGGTCACGAGGAGGTTTGTGTGAAAGTTCTCTCCGTTCGGGTTGGTGAAGACGGATCCATAGGCGAGCCGGTGCGGAGGTTCGACCTCGACGAACTCGTTGTCCTCGCGGTAGAGCTCGTCGGCTGACGGTCCGAATGAGACGCTCCACATGCCGCCGACGCGTAGGTCGCAGATGGACGTCACTGTGTCCTCCGGCCGGTCCGAATACCACTGCTTGTTCGCTTCCGGATCGACGAACGCATTGAAGACTTCTTCGGGTGGTGCGTCGATCAACCTCTCTATCTTCAGGTCGTAGCTCACTGCCTTGCCCCTTTCTTCGCGAGGTATCCCTCGAGTCTTCCGATGAAGATGCCTGTGCCTCGTTGGTGCTTGTCGCATTCCTCGGCCGATGGGAACCCTGTGTGCACGAGGGTGAGCCGTGTCTTGTCGCCGATCGGCTCGAAGGTGAACGTCAGAACGCATTCGTAGACCGGGGAGTCGGGCTCGAAGACCGTTTCCGTCAACTTGATCCGGTTCGGACGATCGATCTCTAGAAAGACTTGCTCTGCGCGGATCACGCAGCCGTCCGAGCCCCACTCGACGGTCGCCTTTCCGCCCGGCCGCAGGTCTGCGCTGGCTTTGGTCGTTTCGCCGCTAGCGGCCCACCATCTCATCTGCTCTTCGGGATCGAACATCGCATCCCAGATCTCCTCGGGCGTGGCATCGATAATCCGCTCGAGCCGGAAGTCGTAGCTCATTTCCGTCCCCTCTTTTTCTTCACGAGGTAGTCCTCGAGGCGGTCCAATCTGCGTTCCCAGCGCTGCCGGTACGACGCGATCCAGTCCGTTGCGTTGTCCAGCTTCTCGGGGCCAAGTCGGCATTCGCGTGTGCGGCCGTTCTTGCTTGTTTCCACGAGATCTGCCTCCTCGAGGATCTTGATGTGCTTCATCACGCCCGGAAGTGACATCCCGTGTGGCTTGGCCAGATCGCTGATGGACGCCGGACCCAGCGCGAGTCGATCGAGGATGTCGCGCCGCGTTGGGTCGGATAAAGCGGAGAAGGTCCTGTCCAGCACGGCCGTTGAATACTTAACCATATGGCTAACTATAGTGGCGAACGATGAGCTGTCAAGAGGGGCGCGAGTTCTATCTGCCCATCTGGACGAACAGATCCGGACGCTCGGCCCAGTGGTCGCGGAAGCGAAAGAAGTTCTTGCGCGACAACTCTTCGCGCTCCGCTTCGGGTGTGCTTTCCCACAAACGATGTTCATGTCGCTCCAGCGGCAAGGCCTGATCCACAACCGTCTTCATACCGGCGTCCCGGACACGGAAAGAGAAATCCAAGTCGGCGTTCCGGTACCACTTGAACTTCGGGTCGAATAGTCCGACCCGCGGAAGGTCTGCCCGGCGCAACGCCATGAAATAGGCCTCGACGCCGTCCACTTCGGGACCGTCCGATTCCTCGAAGTGGAAACCGTGATCCGTCGACACGCCCCAGCGGCCGACGAGACCGACCGACGGGTCGTCCAGACCCGAAGACAGGAGAGTAAGGACGTCCCCGGTCAGCTCCACGGAGGTATCGATGACGCAGACGATCCGTCCGGTCGCCTGACGCAACCCGAGGTTCCTTCCAGCCCCGAAGCCGACCGGCTCCCGAAGAGGCAGGTGGACCACCCGCTTCATGCCGGCGATCGCTTCCGAGGCGTCGCCGTCCACGGGCTTGTCCACGACGACGATCTCCCAGCCCTCTCCCAGGTGCCTGGAGGCCGAGGCATGGAGCCGCTGGAGGTCCTCCACCCACCCCTCGAACAGGACGACCAGGGACAGATCGCAGCCGTCCGGATCGCCCAGGCGGTCGCCGAGCTTGCTTGGGTGCCGGATCCGCTCCACGCCGGGCAGCATACGCCGAGGTCAGCCGTTACTAGAGTGCCTATTGTTATAGGAGTTGCTCCTGTTATTCTGGCTGGACCCACGCGGGGCTACAGTGGGCTTTTCCCGCGTGCGAGGAGGACAAATGGCCCGTTTTGGTCGTGTCATCACAGCGATGGTCACGCCGTTCCGCAAGGACGGCTCGCTGGACTTCGCCGAGGCCCAGAAGCTCGCCCGCCACCTGATCTCCCACGGCTCCGAGGGCCTGGTCGTGGCCGGATCGACCGGAGAGGCTTCGGTCCTGACCGACGAGGAGCAGGTTCAGCTCTTCCGTGAGGTGAAGGACGCGGTCGGCACCGACGCCACCGTCATCGCGGGCACCGGTACCAATTGGACGGAGCACTCCATCCAGCTCACGCGAGAGGCCGAGAAGGCCGGCGCCGATGCCGCTCTGGTGGTTACGCCGTACTACAACAAGCCGCCTCAGGACGCCTTGCTCAACCACTTCCGGATCGTGGCGGACTCCTCGAACCTGCCCGTCCTGATCTACGACGTCCCGAGCCGCACCGTTACGAAGATCGAGGTCGACACCGTCCTTCGTGCGGCCGAGCACCCGAACATCGTTGGACTCAAGGACGCGGGCAACGACATAGCAACTTCCACACTTCTGGCTGCATCCAAGCCCGATGACTTCGAGATCTATTCAGGTGACGACGGGCTGACGCTCGCGTTCCTAGCCATCGGTGCCGTCGGCGTGATCAGCGTGCAGAGCCATGTGATGGGCGACCTGCTGCTGGAACAGGCGAAGGCATTTGAGTCGGGTGACATCAAACGGGCACAAGAGATCCAATACCTGCAACGGAGAACGGCCGAGGCGCTGCTCACGGGCAACCCGATCCCGATCAAGGCCGCCGTCAACATGCTCGGTATCAACGTGGGCGCGCCGCGTCCACCACTGCGCGCCGCAACTGCGGACGAGGAGACGAGAGTCAGAGAAGCACTGGCAACGCTGGGCGCGCTCTAAGCAGCTCCGCAGTTCGAGCGCGTTCGGCATGAATAGGGAGTGGGGCGTGCTCGGACTAAAACGGAAGGGCTCAAGACGACCAAAAGGTCGTTCTGCGAGCAAGCCGCGTTCACGCGCTGGAACCGGAGCACCTAAGGCCAAGCCGCAAACGCGGCGGCCGACCGGCTGGCGCGCACACGGCCCGGATGCGCTTGGGTCTGTCGATCCTGTTCCTCGCCGTCCTGATGGGCCTTTCGCTGGCCGGCACTGCGGGACCCGTCGGGGTGTGGGTCAACCACGTTCTGCGCGGCGGGTTCGGGAAGATCTCCTATGGCGTCCCGCTCGCGACCCTCGTCATATCTCTCGCGGCTTTCGTCCGGCGCGAGGAAGCCGCACGCATCCTCGTCGGCACCGGACTCATAAGCACGGCCAGCGCCGGCCTCGCGCACCTGATCAACGGAACGCAGCCGCTGACGGGCGGCTACGACGGTCTGGCCGAGGGCGGCGGAGCCTTCGGCGCGATGGTTGCCGTTCCGCTGAAGACCTATATAGGCACGTGGGCGGGAGCGCTCGCATGTGTATTTGTCGGCTTGCTGGGCTTGTGCATCATCACTAAGACCCCGCTCAGGCGAGCCGCGCGCACGATCTCTATCGGTGTGTGGGCATCGATCATCTGGTTGCGGACGAACGTCCCTCCCTTCGTCCGATCGCTTTACACACGTGAGGAAGGCGACCCGGAACCGGAACGCGAGTCCGTTCGCGAGGAGATTCGAGACGACCTACCGGAACCCGAGCTCGAAGATCCGCTCCCGAACGACGTGTACGTCACCGCCGAGATCAACGACCCGACCCGCATGACCGCGCCGATCCCCGATCCGCGAGCGAAGCCGAAGCCGCCGGTTCGGTCTCAGCAGTCGACATTGGATCTCAACCTTCCGGACGCCAACTCCTACAAGCTGCCGCCGGTCACGATCTTCCGCCGCTCGAGCGGCAAGGGTGGTTCGGCTCGCGGAGCTGAAGAGATCGCTCGCGTTCTCGAGCGAACGCTGCAAGATTTCGGCGTCGATGCCTCGGTCACCGCGATGACGAGGGGGCCGACGGTCACCCGCTTCGAGGTCGAGCTCGGAGCGGGCGTGAAGGTTTCGCAGGTCCTTCGCCTCGCCGACGACATCGCTTACGCACTCGGCTCCCCGGACGTCCGTCTCATTGCGCCGATCCCGGGCAAGTCAGCGATCGGAGTCGAGGTCCCGAACCGTGACCGCGAGCTCGTGATGGTCGGCGACATCGTTCAGTCGCAGATCTGGCGTGAACATGAACACCCGCTCACGGTTGCCCTCGGTAAGGACATCTCCGGTGCACCTAACGTGATCAACCTCGCCGAGATGCCGCACTTGCTCATCGCCGGCGCAACGGGAGCCGGAAAATCGTCATGCCTCAACGCTCTGCTTGCATCACTTCTGGTGCGCGCTCGTCCGGACGAGGTCCGGCTCGTGCTCATCGACCCCAAGATGGTAGAGCTGTCGCACTTCGCCGACCTCCCGCATCTGGTCTCGCCGGTGGTGACGCATCCCAAGCGCGCAGCGGAGACGCTCGGCTGGGTCGTCCGCGAGATGGAGCGCCGTTACGAGCTTCTGTCGAGCGTCGGACAGCGCAACATCGACTTCTACAACGAAGCTCTTCGCGCCGGACAGCTTCCGCCCAGCCCGACAACGGAAGGCGACCACGAGTTTCTTCAGTACATCGTGGTGTTCATCGACGAGCTCGCCGACCTCATGATGGTTGCGGCGCGCCAGGTGGAGGACTACATCTGCCGCATCGCGCAGATGGCGCGAGCGGTCGGCATCCACCTGGTCATCGCTACACAACGTCCCTCTGTTGATGTCGTCACCGGATTGATCAAGGCGAACGTGCCTTCGCGCATCGCTTTCTCGGTCGCATCGCAGACCGACTCGCGAGTCATCCTCGACATGGCCGGCGCGGACAAGCTCGTCGGACACGGCGACATGCTCTACCTGCCTACGGGAACCTCGAAGCCGCGCCGCATCCAAGGTGCGTACGTGACGGAGAAGGAACTCGAAGAGCTCACGTCCTTCATCCGCACGCAGGCGCAGCCGGCCTACGAGTCCGAAGCGTTCCAGGCAGCAACCAGCGAGGACGGCGGTGATGACGACGAGGACGGCGACGAGCTGTTCGACCAAGCGATGGAGCTAGTGATCCGTTCGCAGATGGGATCAACGTCGATGCTGCAGCGCAAGCTTCGCGTCGGTTTCTCGCGAGCGGGCCGCTTGATGGATCTACTCGAAAGACGAGGAGTCGTCGGTCCGCAGGAAGGTTCCAAAGCTCGGGTCGTTCTGATCTCGGTTGAGCAACTCGAGGAGATGTGGTCGCGAGCGGGCGCTAATGAAGAGCCAACCCAGCGAGCACGGGGCAGCGGTTACGCAGCTGGGTAGTGTCGCCGTGTGCGCGTAGGCGACATCGAGATCATTGCCGTCTCCGACGGAACCGGAAAACTTCCAGTCGGACCCGCGAGACCTTATTCATGGAGCTCGAGGAGAGCCGGTACCTGCTGACGGCCGCTCATTTCTCGGAGTTGCAGTTCGGGCGTGTGTTGCGCGGTGAGGGCAAGAGGTACTTCGCGTAACGCTAAGTAGCACCGTTGTGAGTATTTCTACGCAGACACCCGCTCCTTTGTTAACTACCGTTCGCTTGGGCATGGGGCTTGTAGGGCCATCGCGGAGGCGCTTTTCGCCGACGCGAGGATGGAGAGGAGTTCGGCATGTTCCGACGCCGGAAGTGGTCGATTGCGTGTGCTTGCGGTGAGCCGTTCGAGGCTAAAAGCCGCGAAGGACTCCAGGGTCTCCTTCGCGTCCATGTTCTCCTCGATCACGGCGCCATCCGCAGCGATCACGTCGTCGATGAAGATGGCCTTGAGCTGGAGCCGCTTGCGGGATAGCCGCTAGACTCCCGCGATGTCCTTCGTCGTGGTGAATGCAGTGACCGTTCCCGCCGATCGAGCGGAAGACTTCGAGCATCGGTTCGCAACGCGTGCCGGCAAGATCAAGGACCAGAACGGCTTCGAGGCCTTCGAGCTCCTGAAGCCGGCCGACGGAAGCGACAAGTACCTCGTCTACACCCGTTGGGATTCGAAGGACAGCTTCGAAGCC
This sequence comes from uncultured Actinomycetes bacterium, assembly GCA_963766295.1. Lineage (GTDB taxonomy): Bacteria > Actinomycetota > JAICYB01 > JAICYB01 > JAICYB01 > JBBDRJ01. The sequence goes on from CAVXYW010000002.1 coordinate 756,910, forward strand.
TGGATGTCCTCACCCGACTTCATGGCGGGACACCGCCAGCACTCTGGTGGTCCGGTGGGTACGGCGAGTGAGGTCTGGCTGTTCGACCTGCTCGAAGGCGAGTACGCCGGCTAGCGGTTCTTCCCGAGACGGCGCAGCGCCCACAACATCCCGATCGACGTCGCCGTTCCGATCGCGGCGAGCGCGAGAAGGTAATCGGGTAGAGCCGAGTTAGTTCGTGCAGCTGCGTTTGCCACGTCGCCGATGATCGGCAACCCGCCGCCGCCGGGAAGGCTCGAGATCGTCTCCGTCAGGCTCGGGTCGACCGTGGACTCCACAACCTTGTCGGAATCAGGAGTCGACGTGCGGTCGACATCGGCTGGTGCATTCGCGTCACCGCTGGCCTTCGAAACCGAAGTTTCGGGCGACTTGTCCGTCGTTGCGCCGGTTGCCGCTCCCATGCCCGGAAGGTCAAGGAACGGATCAGCCGACGCGGTCGTAGCAAGACCGCAGCCAAAAAGGGCGACGAACACCAGCACGATGCCTACTCGCATGCCGACTCCTTATCCGAACTCTTTGCTCGCTTCGGCGAAAAGCGCCTCAGCGATGGTTGTTAGACGATGCGACGACGAACGCGCGAGAGCGCGAGTCCGGCGCCAAGAAGCGCCAAACCGTCGATCGCCATTTCGGTCGCGCCGAAGCCGGTCGACGGAAGTCGATCCGTGCCGCCTGTACGTCCAGTTCCCGGTGTGCGTCCAGTACCGGGTGTACGACCGGTGCCGGGCGTTCCCTCGGTTCCGGGAGTTCCGGGAGTTCCGGCGGTGCGTCCCGTACCTTCTGTACGTTCCGTGCGCTCGGTGCGTCCCGTTTGTGCAGACGCGGCCGGTGCGATCACCAAAGCTCCTACTGCGCTACCAACGAGCACTAGCTTTCGAAACTTCATTGGAGCTCCTTCCCCTAGAAGTGCTCTGGACTATTGATTCCCAAGCAGCCGCTTTTGTAAGCGGTCTAGGGGGTATAGCCGGTTTCAGCCGGGCAAGTCCAACCGAGCAACGACATCTTCGAGCACCCTGTCGATCGGCTGAGATGAGTCGATGACTTCGATCCGGTGTCCGGCGGATCGAAGCAGTGCGATCGACTCTTCATAGGACGTCCGCAGCGCGTCTGCGAGGTCGGCGCCCTCGTAACGCTCGGATGTTCTTCTGGACGACAAACGTTGCGCACGAACTTCTTCAGGCACATCAAGCACAAAAGTCACATCCGGAACGTCGAACCCATCGGATGCCGCGAGCACGGCTTCGCGCGAGACGCCGGCAGCACCCTGGTAGGCCAGCGTCGAGAGCAGATATCGGTCGCAGACGACCCACTCGCCACGACGAAGAGCAGGACTTATCACTTGCCCGAGGTGATCTGCACGATCACCCGTAAAGACAAGGGCAGCTGTTTGTTCATCTAGGTTTACGTCGCCCTTCACATGGGCACGAAGCAGCGAACCCAATGGTCCATCCGTAGGCTCGGCCGTAAGACGAACCTGCAGGTCACGGGCGCGAAGCCCTTCGGCTAGGCGCGCAGAGATTGTTGTTGTGCCAGCGCCGTCGAGGCCTTCGACAACGAGGAAGAGAGATTGTTTGTTCGTCATCATCCGCCTATAGTGTGGCCTTCCAGCCCTTATGGGGACATCCACCGGGCAGGCCATCAGAAGTGGCATCGGCGCCGCATTACGCGCTGAGCGCGAGCGACGCCGCACATCATTGGACGCTGTGGCGCGCGGCACTCTCGTGCGCATGGACTTCCTCGAGCTCATCGAGGAGGACAGGCTCGAAGAGCTTCCGTCCGGTGCGTACGCAAGAGGTTTCATCCGCGCGTACGCGACGTACCTCGGACTAGATCCGAAACCGTTCGTTACTTCGTACGAGAAGCGTTGCGGGCAACCGGCGCCCGAGCTGTCGCGCGTTGTGCGTCGCGGTGTGCGCGTTCCGCCGGCTGCGCAGAAGCGAGCCGTGAGGATCGCCATCACTTCTGCGTCGTCCTTGATCATCTTGCTTGTCGCTCTTGGCGTTTTCCGTTCCGGCGACAAACCAACGAGTGTTCCTTCGGTGACGACCGCCGCCAATAGTGTCCGTGCGAGCACGGCACCGGTAACGACGGACGCAGTTTTGCGTCTCGAAGTGACCGGCGACACTTGGGTCGAAGTAACCGCCGACGGTCAGCCCGTATTCGCTCAGACGCTGCGCAAGGGCGAATTCAAATCGTTCAAGGGCAAGAACGAAGTAGTCATATTTATCGCGCGCGCCGGTGCGGCACAGATCACAGCCAACGGACGCATCCTCGGAACTCCGGCGGAGACTTCCTATCGCGGTGTCTTCACGCCGGGAACGACCACGCTTCCGCCGCACGAGCCGGTGCGGCCCGCGGCGCCTCCGCCGTCTAGCGATCCGGCCGAGGGCGAGTCGGGTCAAAGCGAGCAGGCCGGCGCACCTGCGTCCGCGCCTGCAGACGCCGGTCAGCCCGGCTAGATCTAGCCCCACGTACCCTTAGTTACGGATATGACCAAGACCGTCTACATACGCACGCTCGGGTGCCCGAAAAACGAAACGGACACCGAGCACCTCAAGGGGATGCTCGAGCGCTCGGGCTATTCGTCCGTTGACGATGCCGAGGGCGCCGACGTCGTCGTCGTCAACACTTGCTCATTCATCGATGCAGCGCGCCGAGAGTCGGTCGACGCGATCCTCGAAGAGGTGGATCGTCGTCAGAATGGCCAGAAGGTTTTGGTCGCGGGCTGCCTTGTCGAGCGCTACGGGCAAGAACTCGCCGACGAACTGCCCGAAGTGGACGGCTTCATGTCCCTCGGCTCTTACGCTCGAGCCACGGAGATCGTGGAAGCGGCCCGCACCGGCGTCCGGCAGCTCTGCTTCGATCCCGGCAAGGTTCCCATCGGGATCGATCTGAGAGCGGCGCCCTCGTCGCCGACGGCGTTCGTGAAGATCTCCGAAGGCTGCGATCGCGTTTGCACCTTCTGCGCGATCCCCATGATTCGCGGCGGACACCGTTCGCGTCCTGAACCTGCGATCAAAGGTGAGATCCGCTGGCTCGTGTCGCAGGGCGTGAAAGAAATCGTGCTCGTTGCGCAGGACATGTCCCTTTACGGACGGGACACCGAAGGCAAATGGAAGCTTCCACAGCTGCTTCGTTCGCTGGCCGACGTCGACGGACTGATGTGGCTGCGGATGCTGTATCAGTACCCGCGCTTCGTGAACGACGAGCTTCTTTCAGCTGTCGCGGATTCGACTCCCGCCGTTCCGTACTTCGATCTTTCCTTGCAACACGCCTCCGGAAAGCTCGTCAAGAAGATGAGGCGCTGGGGGGACGGAGAGCGATTCATCGATCTGATCGGACGAATACGCGATCGCTTCCCGGACGCAGCATTGCGTTCGGCTTTCATCACCGGATTTCCCGGCGAGACCGAGACCGACGCCGAGCTATTGGCAAACTTCCTTCCGCAAGCTCGTTTGGATTGGGCCGGCTTCTTCCCTTACTCCAACGAAGAGGGCACGGAGGCCGGAGGGTTCATCAGGAACCGCGTTTCCCAGAAAGTTGCGCAACGCCGGGCCGAAGTGCTCGGCGAGATCCAGAACGAGATCGCCGAGACCAAGCGCAAAGAGCTGATCGGCTCCGAGGTCGAGGTGTTGATCGAATCGCGTGACGGAACTTCACTTCGCGGACGCACATGGCGCGAAGCGCCGGAAGTCGATGCGGAAGTCGTCGTGGCGGGGGTCAGGGGAGCACGAGTTGGAGACGTTGTGAAAGCGCGAGTGAGCTCGATCGACGGACTCGACCTCGTGTGCGAATCGGTGTGACGACGCAGCTCCCCGCCAAACCCGTACCGCACTGGAATCTAGCCAACGCATTCACGCTTCTTCGCGTCGCTCTGGTGCCGGTGTTCGCGTGGCTGTTGGTGATCCGCGAGCCGTCTCTTCCCAAGGTCGCGGCTTTGGTGTTTGCCGTTGCTGCCGCAACCGATGGGCTGGACGGATTCGTCGCACGTCGCCTGCATCTCGTCTCCGGGTTCGGGGAGACGCTCGATCCCATCGCCGACAAGCTCCTCGTCGGGACGGCGCTGGTCGCATTGGCTTTCGACGACCGTCTCCCTTTATGGGCGTTGGTCATCATTCTCGGACGAGACGTGTTGGTCACCGGCCTGAGGATCTGGCTTGCACGGCGTGCTCGAGCACTACCCGCATCGATGCTTGGGAAGCTCAAGACCAACCTTCAGATCCTGGCCGTCTTGCTGTTGACCTTGCTGGCACCGGACAATCCGGCCGCCTTGGTCGTCCTGTGGATCTCTATCGTCTTGACGGTACTGAGCGGACTTCAGTACTTCGCGGCCTCGATCCGCGGCCGTGCGGGCGTGCCGTGGAGTTAGTGGACGCGTGACCACTTCGAAGAATTCCGTGATCGTTGCTGTGGGCGACGAGCTGCTGGCCGGCGTGATCGTCAACTCCAACGCCGCGATGATCGGCGAGCTGATGCAAGCGGCGGGATATCCGGTCCTGTGGTCGTTAGTCGTCGGCGACGAAGAGAAAGACATCGTCGATGCCATCGCGCGGGCCACGCGCGATGCGGATGTCGTGATCGTCAGCGGCGGTTTGGGTCCGACGCAAGACGACAGGACGCGCCAAGCCGTCGCGCGCTTGCTCGGAAGCGAGCTGGTCCGGGACGAGTCGATAGTCGAAGACATTCGGAAGCGGTTCCGCGCTTGGGGGCGCGACATGCCGGAGTCCAACGCGCAACAGGCAGACATCCCGAGGGGCGCGACCGTGATCCTCAATCCGTGGGGTACCGCTCCAGGTATTAGGGCGGAGCTCGACGACGCGGTGATCTTCGCTATCCCCGGCGTTCCCGGTGAAGCCAAGAGGATGATCTCCGAGCAGATCCTCCCCGAGCTCGGCGGAGGCGCGACGATCCGCGCGCGGATGCTGAAGTGCGTGGGCATGTCGGAGTCGGGACTTGCGGACCTGCTCGGAGACATCGCGGTCGCGGAAAACCCGCGGATGGCCTTCCTACCCGGAGGCGGAGAGATCCGCTTGCGTTTCGTTGCGACGGCAAGCGACGAGGCGGACTGCATCCGTCTTCTGGACGAAGCCGAGAAGGTCGTGCGCGAACGTGTGGGCGAAATCCTTTACGGCGTCGACGAGGAGACACTCGAGTTCGTGGTCGGCCGGATGTTGAAGGAGCGCGGATTGACGATTGGAACGGCCGAATCCTGCACGGCCGGTGCGCTGGCCGCGCGCATCGCGAACATCCCGGGGTCTTCCGACTATCTCGTCGGCGGAATCGTCACCTATGCGTCGGAAGCGAAAACCTCACAGCTTGGTGTTCCCGCCGAACTGATCTCCGAACACGGTGCGGTTTCTGAACCGGTGACTCGCGCCATGGCCTTGGGAGCCAAGGAGCGGCTCGGGGCCGCCGTCGCGGTGTCTGTCACCTGCGCCGCCGGCCCCGAGCCGCAAGACGGCGCCAAGCCGGGGACGATCTTCCTCGGTGTCGCCGGGCCCGGTGACACCGTCGAGGTGCGCGGCGTCACCGTGCCCGGCGACCGCGCCCAAGTCATCAGCTTCGCGACGACGTTCGCTCTCTCCTTCTTGAGGGCACACCTGCTCCAATCGTGAGGTTGTTCGTCGCCGTCGACGTCCCGCAGGAGATAAGGGACGCCATCGAGAAGGATGTCGTCGATGTTTTGCGTCCCGCCGTTCAGGGCGCGCGATGGACTCGTCCCGAGGGAAGACATCTCACGCTTGAGTTTCTCGGCGAAACCCCAGACGAACGCGTCCCCGAGATCACACGAGCTTTGCGCAAGGCTGCGAAAAAGAATCGCCCATTCGAAACCTTGTTCGAAGAGGTCGGCGGATTCCCGACGCTGCGGCGTCCCCGGGTCGTCTGGATCGGTCTTGGTGAGGGAGCCGACGAGATGAGATCGCTCGCGGCCGACGTGAATCGTGAGCTCGAGCCGCTCGGTTTCGATCCGGAGTCTCGTCCTTTCACTCCGCACTACACGCTGGCTCGATTCGCGCGCCCGCGAGTCATCGCCGAGCTGCCCGAGGTTGTCGTTCCGCAGAAGAAGTTCGGCGTGACCGAGGTCGTCCTGTTCCGTTCGCAGCTCCATCCCAAAGGCGCCCGGTACACGGCCCTCGAGCAGATCCCGCTGGGCAAGTGACGTGGCTTTCGCCCATCCAGGCGTTATAAACCAAGAGGGGAGTTAGGGAGAGGAGGCTTCGATGTCGTTCGAATCACTCAAGGACGTCTTCTGGCCGGCCATCGCTGTGGCCGCCGTCGCGTACTTCGCACTGGGAGCGATCTGGTACATCCCGCAGGTCATGGGCGGGATGTGGGCCCGGGCCGGCGGGATCGAGCAGCCCGAAGAGCAGAGCGTCAATCCGTTCAACTTCGTGGCGACGCTCGTCTCGTACTTCGTGTCCGGTGTGGCGACGGCGATGATCGCCGTGTCGACGGGAACCGATACGGCGGCCGAGGGCGTCGTCCTCGGACTGGTCGTCGGCATCGGCTACGCCTTCACGGCGGCGGCGGTGACCGCGATCTACGACCGCAAGCCCGATCCGGTGGGCTGGTGGCTCATCAACGGAATCTTCAACGTCGCGGGCCTGGTCGTGATGGGCGTGATCATCGGAGCCTGGACGGGTTAATCGTCGTCTCGGCGACCTTTACTGGCGAGAGCGACTTGGAGCATGTCGGATCGCAGTCCGGCAAATTCAGATTCCAGGCGTTCGAAGCGACGATCCATGGCGTCGAAGCGTCCTTTGTTGATCCAGACCTGGATCGCGGTGAACAGCGCTAAGAGTGAACCGGTTAACAGCGGCGTGAGCAGGTCCATGTGGCTTCCTCCAATCGTACGTCCAGTGGGGAAGGTCACCTGAACGTAGAAGCCTCCTGACAATCAGTGACACGAACAGGTGTTCGTGCTAGCTTCTGAAGGTCCTAGAGGAGACGACCCCAGGAGGCTAAAAGCGATGTCAGCGGCTATGGCTACCGTTGCCAGACCCTTCCCCAAAGGTGGAGACCAGGGAGGTTCTGGCATGGAGAAGGACAAAGCGCTGGAGATGACGCTCACGCAGGTCGAGCGTCAGTTCGGGAAAGGCGCGGTCATGCGCCTAGGTGATCACGCGCAGCGACTGACGGTCGATGCGATCCCGACCGGTTCGATCGCTTTGGACATCGCCCTCGGCGTCGGCGGACTCCCGAAGGGGCGCATCGTCGAGCTCTTCGGCCCTGAAGGGTCCGGTAAGACGACAGTCGCTCTTCACGTCGTGGCCGAAGCCCAGAAGAAGGCCGGGATCGCCGCGTTCATCGATGCTGAGCACGCCCTGGATCCTGTCTATGCAGGCAATCTCGGCGTCGACATCGAGTCGCTTCTCGTGTCCCAGCCCGACACCGGCGAGCAAGCACTGGAGATCGCAGACATGCTCATCCGCTCCGGCGCGATCGACGTCCTGGTCGTCGACTCCGTTGCAGCCCTCGTCCCCAGGGCCGAGCTCGAAGGCGAGATGGGCGACACCCACGTCGGCCTGCAGGCGCGCCTGATGTCGCAAGCTCTGCGCAAGCTCACCGCTACCGTTTCGAAGTCGAACACGTGCGTGATCTTCATCAACCAGATCCGCGAGAAGATCGGCGTGATGTTCGGCTCACCGGAGACGACTCCCGGTGGGCGAGCTCTGAAGTTCTATTCGTCGATTCGTTTGGACGTCCGGCGCATCGAAGGTATCAAGGACGGAGCTGAGTTCATCGGCAACCGCGTCCGGGCCAAGGTCGTGAAGAACAAGTGCGCGCCTCCGTTCAGGACGGCCGAGTTCGACCTCATGTACTCCAAGGGCATCTCGAAGGAAGGCTCGCTGCTCGACGTCGCGGTGGAGCACGGGATCGTCCGGAAGTCGGGTGCTTGGTTCACCTACAACGAGGAGCAGATCGGTCAGGGACGCGAGAACGCGAAGGCTTTCCTCACCGAGCACACCGACGCCGCGAGCGAGATCGAGAAGCTGATCATGGCGCAGCTGGCTACTCCACCAAACGGAGAGGTTCCGCCGCCGTCCGACGAGCCGCCGACCGAAGATGAGGACGACGGCCTGTCCAAGATCAAGGCCGGAGATGTCGTGGCAAGCCTGACGGCGAAAGTGGGAGCCAAGAAGAAGTAGCTCGATCGGATCGGCTGCGCCGAGTCCGATCGGTGCTGCCGCGTCGCTCCGCTCCGCGGTAGTTTCGACGGTGTGGCAACGCGTGTAGCACCGATGCTGGCCGTCAGCGACGGCCGTGCCGCGATCGAGTTCTACAAGGCCGCGTTCGGGGCCGAAGAACTTTGGCGCATCGATGCCGGCGGCACGGTTGTCGCAGGGATGTCCATCGACGGTGCGGAGTTCTTCTTAGCTTCCGAGAACCCGCCGAAGACGAGCAGCCCCGAATCCGCCGGCACGACGACAGTTCGCATCGAGCTGTTCGTCGACGATCCTGAAGCGGTCTACGACCGCGCCGTTGCGGCCGGTGCTGTTGCCGGTGATCGTCCGATCAAGCGGACGCATTCGACGGTCGACGGATCGAGCTTCTCGATGATCCAGGGCGGCGTAAGCGATCCATCCGGACACACCTGGCTGATCGGGAAGTTCCTGGAGGAGTGATCGAGCCCGAGCGGTGCGCCGAGTGTGGATTCGACGGCGAGCACCTCATGACCGGCGACGCGATAACCGCGCTGCGATCGATGGGTCGTCGGTGGCGGGAGCTGTTCGAGGACGTCCCCGACGACAAGCTGCGGCGCCGCCCTGCCCCTGAGGTTTGGTCGCCTCTTGAATACGCGGCTCACACGCGGGACGTGGTCGCCCTCGTAGGCCGTGGCATGAACGAGGTGCTGAAGGGCACCGAACCCTCCTTCTCGGCCATAGAGCCGGACCCACCCGGCACCGACCACGGCTACAACGCCTTGGATCCGTCCGATGTCTTGGACCAGCTGGCCGCGGAGGCCGAGCGCATGGCCGAGCGCGCCTCGAAGGCCTTGCCGGAGCACTGGAAACGCGGCGCAACCATGGGTGGAGAGGCAACCGATGCCGGCTGGCTGTTGCGGCACGCAGTCCACGACGGCTCTCATCACCTCCGGGACGTGGAACGCATCCTGGGGGCATAATGGGTCCAGCGCGGAAGCGCTGGGTGCGAACACCGGATCGATACGGCCCGACCAAAAAACACTGGCCGAACGAATATGAACGAGCAGCAGGTAGACCGAACCTTTAGACACGGGGAGCCTTTTACAGACCTTCTGTAGGCGCGTCTAACCTTTTTCTCGTTCGTTCCGGCTCGCATCACACCTTCCGTGCTTCGTGTGCGCAGAGGCGCGCGCGAAGACGCCATAGAGGAAGGAGTGAACCGGGATGGAGATGATCATCCTCGGTGTCGTCCTCGGTCTGGCCATCGGGGGAACCGTCGGCTACGTCGTCCGCAAACGTGTGACAGACGCCAAGATCGGAACCGCCGACCTTCGGGCCAGTCAGCTGTTGGAAGAGGCCAGGGGTAAGGCCCGCCAGCAAACCGAGGACATCCGACAACAGGCCGAGCGGGACGCAAGCAAGCTCCGTAGCGAGATCGGGCGACTCGAGAAGGCCATCGCGATCCGCGAGGAGACATTGGATACGCGAACGGACGCGCTCAACACGCGGGAGAGCAAGGTCGAGACTCGGGAACAGAAGATGCTCGACCGCGAGCGCAACGTCGAAACGATGCGCGAGCAGATCACCGCGAAGGTCGAGGAGGCCCGCCAAGCGCTCGAGCGCGTGGCCGGCATGTCCCAGCAGGAAGCCAAGGATTCACTGATCTCCGCCGGTCGAGGAGGAAGCGAAGCGTGACGCCCTGACGCTGGTGCGCGACTTCGAAGCCAAGGCTCGCGAGGAGGCCGAGCGACGCGCACGCAAGATCGTCGTCACGGCGATCCAGCGCCTTGGGGCCGAGCAGGCCCAGGAATCGTCGACGTCGGTGGTCCAGCTGCCCAACGAGGACATGAAAGGCCGGATCATCGGCCGTGAGGGACGAAACATCCGTCACTTCGAGCAAGTGACCGGAGCCAATCTCATCGTGGACGACACCCCGGACTCTGTGATCTTGTCCTGCTTCGATCCCGTCCGCCGGGAGTGTGCGCGGCTAACACTCGAGTCGCTCGTGGCCGACGGCCGCATTCACCCAGCGCGTATCGAGGAGCAATACGAGCGCGCTCGGGCGCAGATCGAGAACGAGATCAAGTCAGCCGGTGAACAGGCCATCGACGAGCTCGGCATCACGGACATGCACCCCGAGTTGGTCCGCGCCCTGGGCCGGTTGAAGTACCGGTACAGCTACGGGCAGAACGTGCTGAGGCACTCGGTCGAGGCTTCGCATCTGGCCGCGATGATGGCGGCCGAGCTCGGCTCGGATCCGATACTCGCCAAGCGATGCACGCTGCTGCACGACATCGGCAAGGCAGTGGCCATGGAGGTCGAAGGCACTCACGCCAACGTTGGGGCCGAGCTCGCCCGGCGTCTGGGCGAAGCGCCGGCCGTCGTTCACGCCATCGAGGCCCACCACGGCGAGGTGGAGCTCCGGACCATCGAGGCGGTTATCACCCAGGCTGCGGACGCGATCTCCGGGTCTCGTCCGGGAGCCCGGCGCGAGAGCTTCGAGGCCTACGTGAAGCGCCTCGAGCGCCTCGAGGAGATCGCCAAGACCTTCGAGGGGGTCGAGAAGGTCTACGCCATGCAGGCGGGACGAGAGGTCCGGGTCATGGTCGAGCCGGGGGCCGTCGACGACGTGGCAGCTCAGGTCTTGGCCCGTGAGATCGCCAAGAAGATCGAGGAGGAACTCCAGTACCCGGGCCAGATCCGGGTCGTGGTCCTCCGGGAACTCAGATCCGTGGAGTACGCGCGGTAGAATCTAGGTAGTCAGATGACCGTGAGAGGCCCGCCCGCAAGGCGGGCCTCTCCAGTTTCCGGGCCGTAGCATGAACCCCTCATGAGCTATTGGCTCGTCAAGAGCGAACCCGGAACCTTCTCGATCGACGACCTCGAGCGAAAAGTTGTCGAGCACTGGGACGGCGTGCGCAACTACATGGCACGCAACAATCTGATGGCCATGAAGGTCGGAGATCTCGCGTTGTTCCATCACTCCAGCGCCGACCCGCCGGGAGTAGCTGGGATCTGTGTGGTCGTTCGCGAGGCCTATCCCGACCACACGCAGTTCGATCCTGAATCGAAGTACTTCGACCCGAAGGCGACGCCTGAGAATCCTCGTTGGTTCATGCCGGACGTGAAGTTCGTCCGGAAGTTCCCGCGGTACGTGCCTATAAGACAGATGCGCGAGACGCCAGGTCTTCAGGACATGGCGTTGGTTCAGCGCGGCCAGCGCCTCTCGGTGCAGCCAGTGACCGAGAAGGAATGGCAGATCGTCTGCGACCTCGGAGAGCGCGACGAGACCCAGAGAAATGCGTTCGTGTTCAGTTCGGAGCCGCAATGAAGACTCGTTCCTTCTACCTCGAGACGCATGGCTGTCAGATGAACGAGCACGACTCCGAGCGCATGGCCGGATTGATGGAAGTCGCCGGCTACGTCCGGGTCGATAGTGCTGAGGACGCTGAGGTGGCGATCCTCAACACCTGCGCGATACGCGAGAACGCCGACAACAAGCTGTACGGCCACCTCGGGCGGTTGAAACCGATCAAGCAACGAACCGGACTGAAGATCGCCGTCGGCGGTTGCCAGGCCGAGAAGGACCGTGACGGTGTGATGGAGCGCGCTCCGTGGGTCGACGTCGTTTTCGGCACGCGCAACATCGACGCTTTGCCGCGACTGATCGGTCTCGTCGAGCAGGCCGGCGTTCCGATCGTCGAGTTTGCCGAGCAATTCGAAGTGCATCCTTCGTCGCTTCCCGCTCGCCGCGAGTCGCCCTTTCACGCGTGGGTTGCCATCCAGTACGGATGCAACAACGCATGCACGTTCTGCATCGTCCCGTCGGTTCGCGGACGAGAAGTGTCTCGTCCGATGGGCGAGATCGTCGGTGAGGTGCGGCGGCTCGTGGACTGGCGGAATCACCGAGGTGTCGCTACTCGGTCAGAACGTGAACTCTTACGGACGGGACCTGACCGGGCGCCCGATCTTCTCCGAGCTCCTTCGTGCCGTGAACGACGTCCCCGGAGTGCGCAGGATCCGCTACACGTCGCCGCATCCGAAGGACTTCAAGGAGGACACGGCTCTGGCGATGGCCGAGTGCGTCGCGGTCTGCGAGCACCTCCACTTTCCGATGCAGTCCGGATCGGATCCGGTGCTGCGCCGGATGAAACGCGCCTACTCACGTGCGAGCTACCTCGAGAAGGTTGCCATGGCACGAGACACGATCCCCGGTCTGGCGCTGACCACGGACATCATCGTCGGCTTCCCGGGTGAGACCGAAGATGAGTTCGCCGACACTCTGTCGTTGGTCGAAACGGTGCGTTTCGATTCGGCCTACATGTTCCAGTACTCGAAGCGACCGGGAACCGACGCGGCGACGATGGAAGACCAGGTCTCTAAGCCGGTGGTTCAGGAGCGCTTCGACCGACTGCTCGCCACTCAGACGCAGATCTCGTTGGAGCGCAACGAGGAGCTTCTGGGAGCCGAGGTCGAGCTGACTATCGAACGAACGACGTCCAAGAACGATGCCGATCGGTCTACGGGACGAACCCGCACGAACAAGCTCGTGCACGTGCCTACGAACGGATGGCGGCCGGGCGACAGCGCGGCGGTTCGAATCACCGAGGCTTCGGCGCATCACTTGGCCGGCCGGCCGACGTAGCGGATGTCGTTTCGCTGGATCTACCGCGACACACCTAAGACCATTTCGGGGGAGTCGCAGGAGTTCGACTCCCAGCAGGCCGCCGAGGACTGGATGGGCGCGGAGTGGCGACGTCTGCTTGAAGAGGGTCATCTGGCCGCATCACTGATGAACGGCGAGGATGAGGTCTACACGATGAAGCTCACAGCTGAGTAGGGGAGGCCATGGACGGATTGATGATGCGGACCGAGCTCGTGATCACGCATTTCCTCGAGCGCGCTCGGATGCTGTACCCGAAGCGGGAGATCGTCTCGCGTATGCCGGGCGGTGTGCACCGCGAGACATACGGAGAAGCTTACGTTCGCATAAAAAAGCTGGCCAACGCCCTGCAGGGCCTTGGCGTGAAGCTCGGCGACCGAGTTGGGACGTTCGCGTGGAATCACTACCGCCACTTCGAGGCTTATTTCGCGATCCCGGGTATCGGGGCCATCTGCCACACGCTGAACATCCGTCTGTTCCCCGAGCAGCTCGTGTACATCGCGAATCACGCCGAGGACAAGATCGTCCTCCTGGACGAATGCCTGATCGATTCCTGGCTCGGGTTCGCCGATCAGCTCACGACGATCGAGACCTACGTGTTGATGGGCGATGGAGAGCGTTCAACAGAAGAGTCACGTAAGAAGCTCGCCGAGGCGACGGGTGTGAAGGTTGTCGACTACGAGGACATCGTCGCCGAGGCGTCGCCGGAGTTGGAGTGGCCGGAGTTCAGCGAGGACACTGCGTGCTTCATGTGCTACACGTCCGGGACAACGGGCGATCCGAAGGGTGTTCTCTACTCCCATCGCGGTTTGTACATCCATTCCTTCAACCACTGCCTGGTCGACGGGCACGCGATCTCGGAAACCGATGCGGTGCTGCCCATCGTGCCCATGTTCCACGCCAACGCGTGGGGCCTCCCGTTCTCATGCGCGATGGTGGGAGCCAAGCAGGTCTTCGCCGGCGCGGCACCGACGCCGGCCGATATCGCGAAGCTCATGCAGGACGAGAAGGTGACGTTCTCCGGCGCCGTCCCGACCGTTTGGCTCGGGATGCTCGAGGTTGCCGATCAATACGACCTCTCTTCGATGAAGCGTTTGGTTTGCGGCGGCTCGGCTGTACCGCGCTCGTTGATCCAGCGATACCAGGAGCGGTTCGGGATCACCATCCAGCAGGGCTACGGCATGACGGAGACCGGGCCGCTGGCCGTGATGTGCCACATAAAGTCCGATGTCGCTGAGGGCCTCGACAGAGAGTCACTTCTGGATCTCCAGTCCAAGCAGGGCATCCTCATGCCCAGCGTCGAGATGCGCATCGCCGATGAGGACGACAACGACGTCCCTTGGGACGGCGAGTCGATGGGCGAGATCTGCTTCCGCGGCAACTTCATCGCGTCTGAGTACTACAAGGATGAGCGGACGGCCGGAACCTTCGTCAATGGCTGGCTGCACACGGGTGACGTCGCAACCGTCGATGAGCACGGTTACATCCAGATCACCGATCGCACGAAGGATCTGATCAAGACCGGCGGTGAGTGGATCTCATCGGTTGATCTCGAGACGAAGATCATGGGTCACCCGAAGGTTCTCGAAGCGGCGGTCATCGCCGTGCCTCACACCAAGTGGCAGGAGCGTCCCGTCGCGTGTGTCGTCACCGCCAAAGGCGAGGCGCTCACGGAGCAGGAGGTTCTGGACTTCCTCGAGCCTCAGGTCGCCAAGTGGTGGCTGCCCGACAGGGTGATCTTCATCGACGAGATACCGAAGACGTCCGTAGGGAAGTTCGACAAGAAGGTCTTGCGCGCCAAGCACGGCGAAGAGCTGTCGTAGGAGATGCGCCGCGTCACCCTTGCCACGGGTGTCGAGCTGGCCGTCCGTGAAAAGGGCGAAGGTACCCCGGTGGTGTTACTTCACGCGTGGGGCGAGACGCACCGGAGCTTCGACCGTCTTGCGCCGCTCCTTCCCGACACGATGCATATCGTCGTACCCGACCAGCGCGGCGTTGGAGAGAGCTCGAAGCCCGAGGGCGGGTACTCGCTCGACGACGCGGCCGCAGACGTCATCGCGCTGCTCGACGCACTTGAGCTCGAGGACTGCTGGCTTGTAGGGACGTCCAGCGGTGGGTATACAGCGCAGCACTTTGCGGTGGACTATCCGGACCGATTACGCGGCCTTGTGCTCATCGGCTCACCGTCCGATCTGCAGCAGCCCATGCCGGTGTCCTTCGACGAGCTGCTGTCGTCTTTTCACGAGCCGGTGACCCGTGAGGACGTGAATGCGATCAGCGGCGAGCTCCCATTTCACGGGGATGTACCGAACTCATTCGTCGAGGAGCAGGTAACGGCTGCACTGACGATCCCGAGGCACGTGTGGCGTTCGGTATTCGAAGGCCTGATAGCTGCGGTTCCGCCGATCAAGCGCGGATCGATCAAAGTTCCGACACTCATCTTGTGGGGAGGTGAGGAAGATGTCCTGCCGGCCGGTCAGGCCGACGAGTTGCGCCAGTCGATCAAGCACAGCCGAGTCGTGACCTATGAAGGAACCGGACACCTCGTCCTGTGGGAGCAGCCCGAGCTTGTCGCCAAGGACGTCACTGCCTTCATCACAGCGTCATCGGATTGAGCCCGGCCGCAGCGCTTCAGCAATGACCTGTTCTGCCGACGCGCGATCGCGCCACCCATCGGCCTCGACCACTTTGTCTTCGAGGTCCTTGTAGACCTGAAAGAAGTGCTCGATCTCCTTCAAGCGATGCGGTGGGACGTCGGCGAGCTCGTTGACGTGATTCCAAGCCGGGTCGGCCACGGGCACGCACAGGATCTTCTCGTCCGGACCCTTGTCGTCGCGCATCACAAAGACTCCAACGGGACGCGCGGCAATGAGGCAGCCGGGCACTGTCGGTTGCTCGATGAGAACGAGAGCGTCGAGTGGGTCGCCGTCACCACCGAGGCTGTCGTCGATGTAGCCGTAGTCCGCCGGGTAGTGAACTGCGGAATGAAGTACGCGGTCGAGGTGGACGCGTCCGGTGTCGTGGTCGATCTCGTACTTGTTGCGGCTCCCCTTGGGGATTTCCACCACAACCGTGACTTCCACCGGTCAGGCGGGGAGATCGGCTTCGGGGATGTCTGAGAGCTTCGGGTTCCGCTTGTCGCGGTCGGACAGGATCGGGTCCGCGAGCGGCCATGGGATCGCCGCGTCGGGGTCGTCCCACGCCAGGCCGTGCTCGTCGCTGGCGTCGTAGTAGTTGTCGACCAGGTAAGTGAGGGTTGCGGCCGTTACAGCCTGGAAGCCGTGCGCGACGCCGGGCGGGATGTAGACGCCCATATCGGCGCCCTCACCGATCTCAAAGGCGAGCGACTTGCCACGCGTCGCAGAGCTTCGGCGCAGGTCGTGGAGCGCCACCAGGATCTGCCCGTTGGGTACGTACCAATAGTCGGCCTGGTGGCGGTGGAAGTGGAGGCCCCTAAGAACGCCGGCCTTGGAGTCGGACCGGTTCCCCTGAACCATCGCAGGCCCTGGGAACCACTCCTGCCGGTAGGTCTCGATGAAGCGGCCTCTCTCGTCGCCGTGGGGCAGGAGGTGGACGAGGATCACGCCGTCGATCTCCGCGTTAACGAGGCTGGTCACGCCCTTATTCTGTATGAAATCCGCTGGGGATTTGAAAACATCTAGTCGCGGTCAGGAGGCACTTTGTCGCTGTCGTTCGGCTGCGTAGTGCCTCATTCCCCCAACATCGTTCCCGAAGCCGGTGGCGCTAAGGCCGAGGAGTGCGCGCGAACGCGCGAGGCGATGATCGAGCTGGGGATCATCATCTGCGAAGAGCGTCAGGCGCCGAATTGCGTGATTGTCTCGCCGCACAGCCCCTTCATGGCCGAGGCCTTCGGTGTTTGGGAAGGGAAGAAGCTCACCGGATCGATGAAGCGCTTCCAGGCACCCGACGTCAGCCTGACCCTGAAAGTCTCGACCGAACTGGCGGAGGCCATCGTTGATGTAGCCGGACGGATGGAGCTTCCGGTGGGAAGGCTCAACAAGGACTGGGAGCTCGACCGCGGAGTGACAGTACCGTCCCTCTTTTTGCTTCGCACGGATGAAACGCGCGTGGTTCCGGTTTCCATTTCGATGCTCGGTTGGGACGAGCACTGGCTCTTCGGAACGGCGATAGCCAAGGCAGCCGAACAGATCGACGGTGAGACGGTAATCATTGCTTCGTCCAACCTTTCGCATCGCATAACTCCCAACGCACCGCACGGTTACTCATCGACGGGAGCCGATTTCGATGGACGCATAAGAGATGCCTTTGAGCGTGGACGCATGCGCGATCTGCTCGACATGCCTGCGGATCTGTTGCGCGAAGCGTCGGAGTGCGGGTTCGCTCCATTGCTTGTGATGGGAGGTGCGTTCGACGGCCGTCGCGTGAAGGGCCGCGTCGTCTCCTACGAGGCGCCCTTCGGTATCGGCTACCTCGTGGCTTCACTCGAAGTCGATGAGGGAGTCGAACAGGTTCAGCGTCCGTTGGAAGCTGCTGCACAAGTGCGCTCGGGACAAGGGCTCATACGCCGCCTCTTCGACATGGACAGGTGAGTAGCAACAAGCTCATCGCTCTAGTCGGACCGACGGCGGCAGGGAAGTCCCGCATGAGTGTCGAAGTCGCTCTTGCGCTTCGTGCGAGCGGACGAGAGATAGAGATCGTGTCCTGCGACTCGATGGCCGTTTACCGATCGTTGGACATCGTTGCCGACAAGCCGAACGCGGCGGACCGGTCGGGCATCGTCCATCACATGATCGACATAGTCGATCCCTGGGAGCCGTTCACTGCCGTTATGTATCGCGACAAGGCCCGCACCGTTATCGATGAGATCGGAGAGAGGGGCCACTTGCCGCTGTTGGTCGGCGGGTCGGGACTTTACTTCCGTGCCGTCGTCGACAACCTCGAGTTCGCACCGACATCGCCGGAAGTGCGTGCGCGGCTGGAGAAGGAGCCGATCGAGGACCTGATCGAGCGTCTTCGCGACGCGGATCCGGCGACCGCCGATCGGCTCGACCCGCGAAACACGCGGCGCGTCGTGCGCGCGGTCGAAGTTCTAGAGCTGACGGGCAGGCCGGCGAGTGAGCTAAGGCAAGGTTGGGATCGCTTCGACGAAAGTCGCTACGACCTAACTGTGGCGGGTTTGACCTGGGCGCGCGATGAACTGTTGAAGCGCGCAGCCGAGCGTGTTCAGCGTGAGCTCGAAGCAGGACTCGTCGATGAAGTCCGCAGTGTGGGGGCCGAGAGATTGTCGGCAACCGCCGGACAGGCTTTGGGTGTGAAGGAGATATTGCCGGTTATCGACGGCAGTCAGTCGCTGGAAGAAGCAACGCTGGTCCTGATTCGCAACACGAAGGGCTTCGTTCGCAGGCAGATCTCGTGGTTCGGCGCCGACCCGCGCGTGAAGTGGTTCGACGCTACAGAGCTGGGCTGGGACGGCGTGCGCGACGAGATCGTGGAGCTGTTCGCGACGGACTAAAAGGTGAGCTTGCGGCGCGGAGCGTTCCTCCAGCGCCAGCCGCCGAGCCTGCGGGCTGAGCGGAACCACACGCCGGGAGTTGCGCCGGCGCGCAGCTGGAGAACGACGAGGACGCCGGTCAGGAAGCCCATCGATCCAATGCGAACCAATCGGCGCTGCGTCCGTCGCCCGAGATGGCGCCGATCAACGCGTGCGTTGGGATGGAAGCCGAAGAACGAGGCTCGTTCGCGAGGTAGTAGCGGTCGAAGAGGTCGCCGTGCTCGTTCCAAGCATCGACGATCGATGAGGCGCGAAGCGGAAGGTTGTCGTCCTCATAGCGTTGAAGCGGCAAAAGGCTCCAAGGGAGCCGGTCGCGGTAATGAGTGGTCGGCAGATCAACCAGCGGTCCGCGTCCCATCGGGTCGAGCTTGAGCTCGCAGGTTCTGGCGACTTCCTTCGCGAGGGCGAGGCGATCGCGGTGGACGGCGGCCATCCAAGCCGCACGAGCCTTCCGGGCTTTGCGGTGACTACCCGAGGTGAGGGCTTTCTCGAGCTCGGCGTACGCAGTTTGCGCTCGGTCCTGGTTGCGGTCGGCGCACCAAAACGGCTCGCCAGTCCCGAGCCTGACCGTCCGGACAACCGGGTAGGGGAAAGCCCTGACTTCCTTGACGCCTTCCCACGTTCGTTTCTGGACATGCGTCCAGAGGTCGATCTGATCCTTTGCAATAGCCACGCCCGAACCTCCCACCTGTCGCCCACAGGAGTAACAACAGCAATCAATAGTCACAGCCACAACGACTGTTGACAAGGCTCTCAAGAACATCAGGCCGAAAAAGGGCCGGTGGCCTGCGGTTATACTCCTCGTCCTCTCTGGAGCCCGTGCGGGCCGGCGACCTATTCGGAGTGTTTGGGGGTGGCGATGCGCCTGTGGTGGGAAGTCGCGCGCCGCGCTTTCCGGCGCTACGCGACGTATCGATGGGCGACGGTGGCAGGGGTCTTCACCAACTCCGTATTCGGATTCATCCGCGTCTACGTGTACATCGCGCTTTTCGCCGGACTGGGCGACCGGATCGGGATGTGGGACTTACAGGACACGCTGACCTACACGTTCGTCTCTCAGGCCATGCTCATGCCCCTCTACCTGTGGGGGTGGCAAGAGATCGCCGAGACGGTCTACTCGGGACAGGTTGCTACCGACCTCTACCGGCCCTTCGATTACCAGCTCTATTGGCTGTCGCAGGATCTCGGACGCGCCACATATCACGGACTAATGCGCGGGATCCCGCCGTTCCTTATCGGTGCGGTCTTCTTCGACCTGCGTTTGCCGACCGAACCCGTCACGTGGATCGCTTTCATCGCAAGTTTTTATCTGGCCGTGATCGTCAGTTTTTCTATGAGGTTCATGGTGAACATATCGGCGTTCTGGATCCTCAACGAGCGAGGTGTGCATTCGATCGCCGCTTCGGCATGGACATTGCTGTCCGGCTTTACGATCCCCATCGCTTTCTACCCGGACACGCTTAGAGGGATCGTCCGCGCGCTGCCCTTCGTCGCGATGTTCGAGATGCCCGTTGAGATCTTTCTGGAACACGCTCAGGGCGTCGACATTTTAGGCACGCTGGCCATACAAGCGGCGTGGGCACTGGTCTTATTGGGAGCCGGCCGTCTGATGCTCAATGCCGGCGCGCGGAAGCTGGTGGTGCAGGGTGGCTAGCACGGTCTCGATTTACAGGCACGTTGCCGCCTCCCGCATCCGTGCGCAGATGCAGTACCGGCTCTCATTCGTCCTTCAGGTGATCGGTACCTTCTTCCTTTCCTTCCTGGATTTCATAGCCATCCTTGTGATCTTTCATCACCTGCCGCATCTGGCCGGGTGGTCGATCGGAGAGATCGCATTCCTTTACGGATCATCTGCGGTGACGTTCAAGCTTTCCGACATGTTCATGACGAACATGGATCGTCTTCCGGTGTTGATCCGTGGGGGATCCTTCGACCAGGTCCTTACCCGGCCGCTCGGAACGCTGGGCCAGGTCATGACCGGAGACATCGACATACGTCACCTCGGCTCGATCGGACAGGGTGCATTAGTTCTGGCACTCGGCTTAAGCCGAGTGCAGATCGACTGGAGTCTGCAAAAGATCCTGGTGTTCGCGTCGATGCTCGCCGGTGCCGTATTGATCTTTTGCTCGCTCTATGTCGCGACTAACGCGATCGCGTTCTGGACGATGGACGCGCGTGAGGTCGCTAACTCCTTTACTTATGGCGGCAACGCGATGACGCAATATCCGCTGCACATCTACGGGACGTGGATGCGAAGGATCTTCAGCTTCGTGATCCCGCTTGGGTTCGTGAACTATTTCCCTTCGCTCTACCTGCTGGGGAAGGATGACCCGGCTCAAGCCCCGGTGGCGCTCCGGTTCTTATCGCCGGCCGTTGCGGTCGGAATGTGCGTTGTTGCCGGATCGATCTGGCGCACGGCCGTGCGGCGATACAGGAGCACGGGAAGTTGACGGCGTCGATCGAGCTGCGCGACGTGAGGAAGACGTTCAACGTCTATCGTCGGCGCGCAGAAGCGCATGGCCTTGGCCGTCTCCGCCGCGAACGCTCACAGGTTCATGCGGTGGACGGAGTGTCCGTCTCGGTCGAAGCGGGCGAGATGGTCGGGTATGTCGGACCGAACGGTGCCGGTAAGTCCACGACGATCAAGATGCTGACGGGGATCCTGGTGCCGTCATCCGGGTTCGTGCGCGTGCTTGATCTTGAGCCGACCCGGCAACGCGTCGATCTTGCCCGGCGGATCGGGGTTGTGTTCGGACAACGAACACAGCTGTGGTGGGATCTTCCGCTGCAGGACTCTTTCGACTTACTGCGGCACATCTACCGTGTCCCAGAGGACCGGTTCCGGAAGAATCTGGCCGATTTCGGCGAAGTTTTGGAGCTCGAGTCGTTCATAGCAACGCCGGTGAGGCAGCTCTCGCTCGGACAACGCATGCGCGGAGACTTGGCCGCCGCGTTGCTTCACGACCCTGAAGTCCTCTTCCTGGACGAACCGACGATAGGGCTCGACGTCGTGGCCAAGGCCCGCATACGTGAATTCCTGACGGATCTGAACCGTGAGCGCCGGACGACGATCGTGCTCACAACTCACGACATGGACGACATCGAGCAACTGTGCAAGCGAATGATGATCATCGACCACGGCCACGTGATCTACGACGGCGACCTGGAGACTGTGCGTGCGCGATTCGGAGACGAGAGCGTGCTGATCGTCGACCTGGTCGAAGCCGGACCTCCCTTGGAGCTCGCGGGTGCTCGCGTGGAGAAGGTCGAGGGTCCGCGGCAATGGCTTCGGTTCCGGCGCAGCGAGGTAACGGCCGCCGCTTTGATCGCAGCTGTGGCGGCGAAGGCCGAGATCCGAGACCTCGAACTGTCCGATCCGGACATCGAGGACGTCGTCCGACGGATCTACGTGCAGGGCATCGACCGGTGAAGCCGACCGACAGCTTCCTGGGACGCGTTGCGGCCGTCATGGGCAGCCCTGTCGTGTCTTGGCGAGCGGTCACCGGCGGCTACTCGATCGCCGAGCGATGGTCGGTCGACCTCGAGGACGGACGGCGAATGTTCGCCAAGCTCGCGACATCGGATGACATCGCACGCCGCCTGCGCGACGAACACCGCAATATGGCGGCGATCGACGCGGACTTCCGTTGCGAGATCCTCGCTTGGGACGAAGGCGATCGTCCTCTTCTGGTCGTCGAGGACCTGAGCCATGGTCGGTGGCCTCCGCCCTGGGAGCCGGGCGATGTAGAACGCGTTCTAGAAACGTTCGAACGAGTGGCGGAAACCCCGCCGCCTTCTCACGTCCCGACCAACGAAATCTATCGGGAGATGTTCACCGGGTGGCAGCAGATGGCTGCGGATCCCAATGGATTCGTTTCGCTCGATATCGGCTCGGCCGACTGGCTGCAGAAGTGCGCGCCTGCGCTGATCGAAGCCGAGGGCAATGTCGTCCTCGAGGGCAACGACTTGGTGCACGGCGACGCGTGGAGCAGCAACATCTGTCTGCTCGACGACCGAGTCGTCCTCGTCGACTGGAACTTCGCCTCCCACGGCAATCGCGAGTTCGATCGCGCTGCTTGGTTGCCGGCCCTGCGCCTGGAAGGCGGCCCAATGCCCGAAGAAGTCGCGCCGAACCTCGATGCTTGGGCCGCTGCGCTATCCGGTTTCTTCGCGGCCAGTGCAATTCTGCCGCCGCCGGAAGGCGCGCCGACCGTTCGTGGATGGCAGAGGCGTCAGGCGCGCATCGCGATCCCTTGGGCTTGCAGGGAGCTCGGACTTCCTCAGCCGGACGTGTTGTACGCACGCGAGGAGATCCCGAGTATCGATCGCGCGTTCGAAGCCGGCGAGATAAACGAGGACGAGTGGCATGCGCGCGTGGAGGAAGTGCTGATCGATGCCTACCTCGCGACGGAGGATCCGAGGGGCGGCTCTGGGAAGAGCGGAGACGAAACCGAGTGGAAGTGGGCCCGCGGGCTGATCCTCGATGTGTTTCCGAAGAAGGGAACATTCCTCGACGTCGGATGTGCCAACGGATACCTCATGGAGAGCGTTCATCGGTGGGGAGCCGAGCGCGGTCTCGATGTGGAGCCGTACGGATTGGATATCTCCTGGCGGATCGCGTCGCTCGCTCGTTTCCGATTGCCCCAATGGTCGGACAGGATCTTCGTGGGCAACGCCATCGATTGGGCGCCGCCGCAGCGGTTCGACGTGGTCCAGATCGGGATAGACGAGGTGCCGCCGCCGCGGCGGCGCGAGTTGATCGATCGAGTGTTGCGTGAGTTCGTTGTTCCCGGAGGAAAGCTGGTGTTTCGTGCCGGACGTGCAGGCCGCGACGAACCGCAGCATCAGCTCGAAGAACTCGGATTCAAAATGGACGGAGACATCGAGTCCGTTCACCCGAAGACCGGTGAGGTGCGTCGCACCGCTTGGATACAAGCGCCGGTAGTCTAGGCCCCCATGCGCTTTCGCAAGTACCACGGTGCAGGTAACGACTTCGTGATGCTCACGGATCTCGGCGGGAGCCTCGGCACCCCGGGGTCGCTGCCGAGCGATCTCGTTGCTGCGCTGTGCAACAGACACACGGGGATCGGTGCCGACGGTGTGATCCGAGTTCTCAAACCCGATTCCTATCGGATGGACTACTACAACGCAGACGGAAGTGAAGCCGAGATGTGCGGTAACGGCATCCGATGCCTCGTGTTGCACGAACAACACGCAGGACGCCTAGACGAATCAGACCTGATCGTCCAGACCAAGGCGGGTCCGGTAACCGTGAAGCCGGCAGGCGTGTCCCGCTACACGGTCGACATGGGTGCGCCGAGACTGCAGAAGGAAGACGTTCCGATGAAGGGAACGGGTTCGTCCCTACGCGCCGAAGTGACGCTCGACGACGAACCCCTTATAGGCAGCGGCGTGTCTATGGGCAACCCGCACTTCGTCCTTTTCGCCGACGAAATCGGGCGCGCGTTGGACGATGATCTCGTTCACGGAATTGGCTCCCGTTTGGAGGTTCATCCTGAGTTCCCGGCCAAGACGAACGTTGAGTTCGTCGAGATCGTGAATGCGACGCACGTCCGGATGCGTGTTTGGGAGCGGGGGATCGGCGAAACGCTGGCGTGCGGGTCGGGCATCTGTGCGACTGCGGTTGTCTGTGCATCTTTGGAACGCACGGGTCCACACCTTTGGGTCGAGATGCCGGGAGGCGAGCTCGAGGTCGAATGGGAGCCGGGCGGCCACGTCTGGCTAACCGGGCCGGCCGAGGCCGTCTTCGAGGGAGAGATAGATCGCGGATGGCTAGAGGCCCGTGGACTCACGCAGCACACGGGACTCGTAGGCGAGGCGATCTGATCCGCACATGACGACCTTTGAGCCTGCCGATCGGATCACCGGCCTGCCGCCTTACCTCTTCGCCGAGCTCGATCGCCGCATTGCGGCCAAGCGTGCTGAGGGCGCCGACGTAATCTCCTTCGGTGTCGGCGATCCGGATTTTCCGACCCCTCCGCACGTCGTCGACGCGATGCACAAAGCAATCGACGATCCGGAGACTCACCACTATCCCTCCTACGCGGGACTTCCCGAACTGCGCGAGGCAATAGCTGCGTGGATGGAGAAACGGTTCGGTACGAAGCTCGATCCATCCACCGAGGTCCTGCCGACATGGGGCTCGAAAGAGGGCGTCGTGCACCTTCCCTGGGCACTGCTCGGTGAAGGAGACATCGCGCTGTGGGCCGACCCCGGTTATCCGCCATACGACGTCGGCACGCGTTTGGCCAACGCAACACCGATTTCGCTTCCACTTCGCGCTGAGAACGGATTCCTACCGGACTTCGATGAGATCACCGCCGAAGTCTCCGAACGGACGAAGCTCATGTGGCTCAACTATCCGGGCAACCCAACCGGAGCTACATGTGAGCTAGACGTTTTCGAGCGCGCTGTTGCGTTTGGGCAAGCAAACAACTCGGTCATCGCCCACGACGCGGCGTACTCGGAGATCACCTACGACTCCTACGTCGCGCCGAGCATCCTTCAAGCAGAAGGAGCGACGGATGTAGCAGTCGAGCTGCACTCATTCTCGAAGTCCTTCAACATGACCGGCTGGCGCATCGGGTGGATCTGCGGTTCGGCTCCCGTGATCGAAGCGCTCGGACGCCTGAAGACCAACCTGGATTCCGGTGTGTTCACCGCCATCCAACGCGCTGCCATCGCCGGACTCGAAGGACCCACCGACTTCCTCGACGCCCAGCTGGCCGTGTTCGCCAAGCGACGCGACATCGCCGTCGACGGATTGAAGGACGCCGGCTTGGCCGCGTGGACCCCCAAGGGTTCCTTCTACCTATGGGTCCCGGTTCCGGACGGTGAGACCTCCGCTTCCTTTGCTTCGAAGCTCCTCGATGAAGCGGCCGTCGTTGTTGCGCCTGGCAACGGATACGGCGAACATGGCGAGGGTTACGTCCGGTTCTCGCTGACGCTGGCGGACGACCGGCTCGAAAAAGGCATCGAAAGGATCCGGAAGATCCTCTAAGGAACTACGCCAGCGCGCGAATCGTGTGAAGCAGAGTGGCGGCAGGATCGTCGCCGAATCCAACCGGGTAGGCGATCACCGAATCCAGCCCGGCATCGGTGTAGGACTCGAGCGTCTTTCTCACCGTCGATGCATCACCGAACGCACACAACGCATCTACCAAAGTGTTGACCGCGGGTTCGTTGCCGGATGTCATGGCGTCGATCTCCCGGCCGAGCCCAGCCGAGCGCGCGGAGTTCGCGTAGTTGGGAAGACTCAGGTAGGAGTGGGTCTGATCGCGCAAGGCTGCTCGGGCGATGTGCTCATCGGATGGGTTCTCGACAACGATCGTGCGCACGTAGGAGATGACGTGAACGCGCCTTCCCGCATCGGCGGCGGCTTCGCGGGCCAAGAGCGCAGCTTTCTCGATCCCTTCCGGAGGGAGCCAATTCAGGATCACGCCGTCCGCGACGTCACCGGCCAGACGCAGGGAAGCGGGCGAGAGTGCAGCAAGATAGATGGGAACGGCTGGAGGATTCGATCCGAGGTGGAGGCCGGCGAGTTTGAATTCTCCATCGTGTGACACGCGTTCTCCGCTGAGCACACGCCGCAAGACCTCAACCGTTTCGCGCATGCGCTTCCGGGGGCGTCGCCACTCTGCGCCGAACCAGGCCTGCGCCGCGAAGCTGTGGCCGGCTCCCAACCCGAGGACGAACCGTCCTTCGCAGGCTTCTGCTGCTGTAGCAACCGACAAGCTGAGCGAAGCGACGTTGCGTGAATAGAGCGGGATCACCCCGGTGCCGATCGTGGCGCGCCGCGTCGATTGGCCGTACAACGCGGCCAGTGCGATCGCATCGCGCGAGCCCACCTCGGGGGTCCAGATGCTCGCGTAACCGGCGTCGTCGGCAGCGCGGGCGAGTGCGGTCAGGTCGCCGAGGGGAAGTCCCGTGTCTCGGAGCGCGACCCCGAACATTCACGGATGTTACGCGATACTTGACCGATGCCACAGCAGCGCGACATCCCCACACTAAGCAGCGATGAAAGCCGTCCCGAGCGGGTCGTCGTTGTTGGTGTTCAGCTCGATGGTGGACGCGACGGCGACGTCGAAGTCAGCCTGGACGAGCTCTCCTCGCTCGTGTCCTCGGCCGGCGGAGAGGTGGTCGGACGCGTTGTACAGCGCCGTGCCAAGCCCGATGCAGCGACGTTCATCGGAAAGGGAAAGGTCGCAGAAGTCACGGAGGAATTGAAAGCGAGCCAAGCCGACACCGTCGTCTTCGACGAGGAACTCGCGCCGGCGCAACTGAGGAACCTGGAGGAAGCGATCTCCGGAAAGGTGATCGACCGGACGATCCTGATCCTCGACATCTTCGCGCAACGTGCGAGGTCGACCGAAGGTAAGAAGCAGGTCGAGCTTGCGCAGCTCACTTACGGACTGCCTCGTCTGCGCGGCTGGGGTCAAGCGTTGTCCCGTATCGGCGGCGCCACCGGCGGCGGCGGCCGGGGCGGAGGAGGCGGTCGAGCTCCGATCGGTACCCGCGGCCCCGGTGAGACCCAGCTCGAAGTAGACCGTCGCCGCATCGAGCGCCGCCTCAAGAAGCTGCGGGAGGAGCTCGAGATCCTCGGTAAGCGACGTGCGCGCTCACGCCGGCATCGCGAGGAGCGGATCCAATCGGTTTCGCTCGTCGGCTACACGAACGCCGGCAAGTCGACCCTTCTCAACCATCTGACCGATGCGGGCGTGCTGGTCGAGGACCGCTTGTTCTCCACCCTCGACCCGACCGCCCGTCGCCTGACTCTTCCCAATCGCAACCCGATAGTTGTCACCGATACCGTCGGATTCATCCGCAAGCTTCCGCACGGTCTGGTCGAGGCGTTCCAATCGACTCTCGAGCAAGTAGCGAGCGCCGACTTGCTCGTCCACGTCGTAGATGCATCACGCGCCGACCCGGATATCGACATCTCCGCTGTGGACGAAGTCCTCGAAGAGATCGGAGCAACAGAGGTCCCGCGTCTCATCGCACTCAACAAGCTCGATGCCCTAGAGGACGCCGAGGCCAGGAGGATCGTGAGTCGGTTCCCGGACGCCGTCGGCATCTCTGCCGTCACCGGAGAAGGTGTGGACGATCTTCTCGAACGCGTGGGAGTGGATCTTGAGAGGGCGGCCGTTGAGATAGAGGCACTGCTCCCTTACAGCGAGGGTGCACTTCTTGCGCGACTCCACGATGCCGGCCGAGTCTTGTCATCAGAGCACGAACCGAGCGGCGTTCGGGTGCGTGTGAAGGCGCGGCCGGTCGAGCTGAACTTGCTCGAGACCTACGTGGTGCAAGCGGCAGCTACGCCAGGTGGTACGGCACAGAAGTAACGATCACGTCGGGCTCCGCCAACAACGTCCGCTTTATCTCGAATGCGTTCTGGTTGTGGAGAAGGTGGTGCCACCACTTCCTAACGACGAACTCCGGCAGCACGATCGTGACGATCGTGTTTCCGTCCGAGGCGATGGGCCGTACATAATCCCGGATGGCCTGGGAGAGATCGCGGTACGGACACTCGACGATCTCCAGCGCGCGGCCTGTACCCAGGGAATCCCACTCGTCTCGGTGGTGCTGCGACATCTCCGGATCTAGCGCTATGTGAACCGCTCGAACTTCGTCCGCAGAGAGTGTTTCCGCATACTGCATGGCCCGCAGCGTTGCGTTGTGCGCGGCAGGCACGAGGACGATCACGACGTGGCGTATGACCTGCCCCGTGTCGAGAGCTTCTTGCGCGCTAGTTTCCGTGAGGAATGGAACGTTTGTTACGACGACATCGGGTGTGAATAAGAGTGAGAGTTTCAAGAGCAAAGCCGTGCGCGATCCCAGGCGGACGATCCCAGGCTCAACGCGTTCGGAAACGATCACGGTTATGAAGTCCTCGGTCGGGACGCGCTCGCGCATCCGCGTTATGTAAGAACGGACCGACGACGCCAAGCCTCCTTCGCTCTGTCGAAGCTCTAACGAAGGAGAAGTTGGAAGGATGCCGATCTGCCGTACCCACTGTGCTTCGAGTCCTTTCGGGTCACCTTTCTCCGCGAAATGGGTGGCGTGGAAATCCTCGGTTCGTATCCGTTCCGCGTACCAGAACGCACGAGCCTCCTCCTGGCTCGGGCGGCCGACAAGCAGGATGACGTGGTTGGTCTGTGCTGAAGGCTGCCGCCGCGAAAACTCACGAAGCTGCACGCTTACCTGCATGTAGTGCCGGTTGATACGTGTGAGGAACCAGATGAGTACCGGGATCGCGGCCACGACGATGTAGGCGCCGTGCGTGAACTTCGATATCAGAACCGCGATCAGGACGATGAAGGTTGTAGTCGCGCCGAGCCCGTTGATGAACGCGGAGCGCCTCCATCCCGGTTCGGTGTCCTTCCTTTTGCGCCAATGCTGAACCATCCCCAGTTGCGACAACGTAAAGCTCGTGAAAACCCCGACGACATAGAGGTTGATGATCTTTTCGAGCTCGGCCTGGTAGATCGCGATGAGGATCGCAGCCAGGACGCCGAGAGCCACGATCCCGTTCGAGAAAGCCAGGCGGTCGCCGCGGTTCATGAACTGGCGCGGGGCGAAACGGTCGCGAGCCAGGAAGTTGGCCAATCTGGGGAAGTCCGCGTAGCTCGTATTGGCGGCCAGGAAAAGGATCAGGAACGTGGCGATCTGCACGGCGATGAAGAGCGGTCCGTTGCCGAATACCGCTAGAGCAATCAGCGAAACAACGGTGCGGTGTGGGTTCTCGCTCGGTCCCTGCACGTCGAATGCGCGGGCCAGAACCGTCACACCGATGAACAGGAACGCGAGTAGGACGCCCATGACCAGGAGCGTTTGTCCGGCGTTTCGTGCAACCGGTTTCCGGAAAGCTCCGACGCCGTCGGAGATCGCCTCGACCCCGGTCAATGCCGTACTTCCCTGGGCATATGCTCGGATGAGCAAGAAGAAAGTCAGCCCGCCGCCGCCCACTATCTCCGCTTCCGGCGGGGCGACCACCGGTCCTTCCCCGCCGAGGTAACGGATCAAGCCGACGATTACCAGCGAGCCGATGAGGAGGATGTACGCGTAGGTCGGGACGGCAAAAAGCGCCCCCGATTCTCTGATCCCGCGCAGGTTCAGCATGCTGATCACCACGATCACTCCGACGGCCATCAAGACGCGGTAGGGCCGGAGATCTGGAGCCAGAGAGGTGATCGCCGCGACGCCGGCGGTCACGGATACGGCGACGGTGAGGACGTAGTCGATCAGTAGCGCGGACGCCGCTGTCAGGCCGGGATACTTCCCGAGGTTCTTGGAAGCGACGATGTAAGCGCTCGCTCCCTCGGGATAGGCGTGGACCGTCTGCCGATAAGAGAAGATGACGATCCCCAGAACGACGGTGATGGCGATCGATATCGGGATCGAGTAGTTGAGCGCACCGGCTCCGGCCAAGATGAGCACACGCAGCATCTCTTCGGTCGCATACGCAGAAGACGACAAGGCGTCCGACGCGAAGACGGCCAGAGCGATCTTTTTGGTGAGGCGCTCGTGCTCGAGCCCGGACGTCTCCTTCGGGCGCCCGACTATGAGCGACTTGAGTGCTTCTACCGGTCGTGCCATTGACGCAGCAGCGTACTCCCAGGCGGCGTCACTATGTGGTGAACCAGAACCGCCGCTAATCTGGGCGAAATGCAGCTCATCCTTCTGATCCGGCACGGCCTCGCCGAGTACAGCCCCGGTCGGCTATACGGGTGGACGCCGGGCGTTCATCTTTCGTCCGAAGGCCGGGAACAGGCCAAACGTCTGGCCGAACGGCTGGAACCGGTTCGTTTCAAAGCCATCTACTCGTCTCCCTTGGAGCGTTGTTGTGAAACGGCCGAGGCCGTAGCGGCCGGACGCCGGCTCGAAGTCGAGACGATGGAAGCACTGGGCGAGGTTCGCTACGGATCGTGGCAGGGGAAAACGTTCAAGTCGCTGATGAAAACCAAGCTTTGGCGAACGGTGCAGCTCGTTCCGTCGCAAGCCACGTTCCCGGGCGGTGAGAGTCTCCTCGAGCTTCAGCGCCGAGGCGTGCAAGGCATCGAGGACATCCGCGCGCGTCATTCGAAGGGTGTCGTCGCCGTCTTCTCCCACGCGGACATGATCAAGGCGATCCTCGCTCACTACCTCGGCCTCCACCTCGATCTGTTCCAGAGACTCACCGTCGATCCCACATCGGTGAGCGCCGTCTCGTTCTTCGGCGCCTTCCCCCGCGTCCTGCGCATCAACGACCTCGGTTCGTTCGAGTCCTGGGCGCCGCCGCCTCCGCAACGTAAGCGTCCTGCTCCCAAACGATCGGGACGAAAGAGATGAGCAGCCAGATCGACCTCGATCCCGTGGGGCGCATCACTGCTGCCGCGGTCGGCGATCCCGGACAGCGCGTCTTCTATCTGCAAGCGAGGAAGGAAGACGTTCTTGTTTCACTTGTGCTGGAGAAACAGCAGGTTGCCCTACTGACCATGCACATCGACGAGCTGCTCGAACGGGTCGGCCAACCAGATGAAGCGAGCGAAGTTGAAGCGCTGGATCTGGAGGAGCCGATCGTTCCGGAGTTCCGAGTGGGACGGATCGGCCTGGGTTACGACGACGAGCGGCAGCTGGTGATGCTGCAATGCGAGGAGTTCGTCCCCGAAGAGGATGAGGAAGCCGTAACAGCCGAACCGCCCGAACCCAGCCGCGTGCGTTTGTGGGCAACGAAGGAGCAGATGTACGCCGTCGCTCGTCGGGGCGAGAAGGAGGTCGCAGCTGGGCGTCCTCTGTGTCCGATGTGCGGTGAGGCTGTAGACCCGGAAGGTCACTTCTGCCCGCGGTCGAACGGGCATCGAGAAGTCTCGCAGCTCACGTGACCGACCTAGAACACGTTCTCGATCTTCTGTCATCGGGTGAAGTCGAGATCCACGGGCTGCTTCCGTACGCGTCCAACGCGACACTCTTGACGACCGTTCGCAACGGAAGCGATGAAGCTCTCGCCGTCTACAAACCGCGCCGCGGGGAGCGTCCGTTGTGGGACTTCCCGTCCGGAACGTTGTGTCTGCGTGAAGCGGCCGCGTGGGTGCTCGACTCCGCGCTCGGCTGGGGTTTGGTTCCGCCGACCGTCTTGCGTGAAGGCCCCGCGGGTTTTGGGGCGCTACAGCTGTTCGTCGAAGAGGACACGGAAGTGGATGTCCGCCGTCTTCTTCACACCCATCCGGACGACATGCGTCGCATCGCACTGTTCGATGTCATAACCAACAACGCCGACCGGAAAGGCGGACATCTCGTGGTGGATACCGAGGGCAAGCTCTGGAGCGTCGACCACGGGATCTGTTTTTCGGACGACCCCAAGCTGCGAACGGTCATCTGGGCGTTCGAAGGCGAACCGGTGCCGACGCTGCTCGTTGACTCACTGCGCGAGCTGGTTTCTCGTGACGGATGGACGAGCGACTTCGAGCCCCTACTGCACACCGATGAGATCGAGGCGTTACGGCGCCGCATCGAAGGCGTAGTCCGCGAACCGTGCTATCCGGTGCCATCGCCGGACGGCCGCCATGTGCCCTGGCCACCGTGGTAGTCGAGATCGCGGCAGCGAGCTGCGGCGATCTCGCGTGCCGGTCGCTGCGCTCGTGTTGAATCCGGCTCAGGTTGGTTCTACGCAGACCGACGGCAGCTGGCCGCTCGAGCCGGCGTTTCGGTTCAGCGGTTCGACGAAGCCGGACCCAGCATCCTTGGTCTCCACGTACCGGCGGATGCCCTTGGCGAGTGCGCCCGCTATGCCTTCGCGCGCTTCGTGAGTGCGGAGCAGATTCTCTTCTGGTGTGTTGGATATGAACATCGCTTCCACGATGACCGCGGGCACCTTTGTTCGCCGCAGGATCCCGTAGAAGTCCTCTCCCCTGACGTTCGTTCGATACTTGGCTCCCGCGTCCTCGTCCGACATCCATGCAAGCTTGACCGGCTCGAGAACGCGGAAGACCTCTTCGTAGAGGACCCCGGCCAATCGCTTCGATGACGCCGACATCTGTTGGTAGTACGTCTCCGTGCCCGGTTTCTCCGAGGGTCCGTCCGGTGCGGCGTTGTTGTGAATCGAAACCAGCAGGTCCGCGCCGAGGTTATTCGCGAGACCCGCGCGGAACGGAAGGCCGGCCGTGTAGTCGCCCGACCGGGTGAGGAAGACACGCGCACCCTCGAGTTTCGGTACAAGGCGTTTCGCTATGTCGAGGTTCGCTTCCTTCTCGGTGTAACCGCCGGGCCCGCGAGCACCGGGTAGTTGTCCACCGTGCCCGGGGTCGATCACGATCGTCGCATCCTTCATCGAGTCGGCCGGTTCGGTGTCCTTTTTGTGCAGATCCACTTGCGTCGCGCTGACCCACCCGGATGCTTCACACGGTGTCAGCACGCTCAGAAAAGAATCCTGGCGGCCGGTGACCTGGAGAAGCACTCCGTTTCGAAGGACGCTCATGGTCGGCGCGTCCGCCGAGGGAGCCGAGCGCACGACCGTACCGCGGTGAGTCGTGACCGCTCCGATGCCCGTCAGGTCCCCTGTGGTATTCCGGGGAACCGGCGTCGGCGCGGGCGCCGGTTGCGGTGTAGAAGTCGATGCCGGCGAGGCTGCCGCTGTTGGGTCCTCCGATTCGCTTCGAGCGACGGCGATCGTGATAACGGCGAGCGTCAGCACTGCGACGGCGCCGATCGCCAGCGCGGCGGTTTGGGTGCTTCGAGGTTTGGGTGCCATGACTCGGCGGGGAAGGCTACAGCCCAATTACCCAATCCGCTGGAATTGTGAACTCCGGACGACGGAATCGAGCGGCCCGCGACCTGCATTCTTAGTGTTGTGAACTTTCACAAACCGTGTGTCGCAGCAGGTCGAGAGGGGATTGACGGCTGTTTTCGACGGCCCTATGGTTCGCGAACGTCAATCGCTTCCGCTCTGAGTTCGGGGACACAGGGGAAGGGTCCCCGGACTCAGGCTGTTCGGGTCAGATCTCGTAACGCAGGTGACGGCTGAGGTCGCCGACGAGGTCAACGATGAAGCGCCGCTCGGCGAAGAACCAGCCCCTAGCGTCTTTTTCGAACCGATCGACGTAGCGTCCGGTGATGATCGGCTGCAGCGGGAAGTCTTCGAGCGCCTGAAGCACTAGGTATGAGGAACGCGCAACGACCGCGTCGCCGTCGGATTCAAGCATCGTGTTGAGCACCAGATGCTTCGTCCGCGGCGAGCCGTCGTAGACGATCTCGCCGGATCGGTAGAAATCGGCGACGCCGTCGGCACCTTGTGCAAGCTCGTTGCCCTTCTCGTCGACCAAGCGTCCACGAGAGAAGAGCGCACCGACCCCGTCGAAGTCGCCGTCGTCGATGAGCTCGCAGTAGCGCGCGAGCAGACCCCGGATCTCCTCGCTCATGGCATCACCTTCTCACGTGGCGCAAGAACTGCATGCCACCGACTGAGCTCTTCAGCCGATGGCATGCCGGGCGGCGGGGAGTAGGGACTTAGGAAGTCTTCTTGAGCTCCGTTGCTCGGTCGAGTGCGCTGCGCAGGACGTCCACGTCTGCTTGGCGGACCTTGCCGGTGCGCAACAGGAGTGCGATCACGCGATCCAGGGCGTCGGAGACTGTGGCGTTCTGGTGGAGGAGCTTCCTCGGATCGAGCAGAACTACTCGCGATAGTCGTCCCGCAGCGTTGTAGCCCAAGATGAGGTCCGCAACTTCCTTCGTGTGCCAGACGCGGCGTCCGTAGGAGACCGTCAGGACGGCGATGTTGTGGCGCCGGTTCCAAACCAACTTCGGGATCCGCATGTTGCCTCCTTCCATATGGAAGAAGACAACATCCGACGCATTCGCGCCGTGACGAACATCACCAAGCACCAGGAATGTTTTCGTCTGTCAGTCTGTTGTCGTGGATCAGCAATCAGACGTCGCGGCGCAGCTTCAGGCTGAGCTGGATCGACTTGGCATTCCCGCTCGTGCCGTTGTTATCCCGACACCCTGGGAGGTCGGCCCGGTCGCGGCCTTCCTGTTCCCGGGGGACCCGGTAACTCTCATCGACAGCGGTGTCGATACAGACGTTGGCAGGGAAGCGCTCACGCAGGCCCTCGGCGACTGCGGTTTGAAACCATCAGACGTGAGACGCGTTCTCGTGACTCATGCGCACACCGATCACTTCGCCGGCGCGATCTGGCTTCAGAAGGAGTCCGGGTGCGAGGTGTTTGTCCACCCTTCCGATATGGCGATGGCGACGAATCCGAATTGGGAGGACACCGAGCGCGAGATCTTCCCGACCCTGGGCTTCACAAGCGACGAGGTGGATGCCTTCTTCGGGGGCGACGGTTACGAGTGGCGCTATCCGGAGTTCACGCCCTATGTCGACGACGCGACCTTCGCGGTTGAGGGTGCGTCCCTTTGCGTAGAGCATCATCCGGGGCATACGCCTGGTCACGTCTGGCTCGTCGACGACACGTCCGGCGCGATCTTTGTCGGCGACTACGTCCTCGCCAACCACCCGACCAACGCAGGCCTCGAAAGGGACGCAAACCACCCGACCGGACGCGCGCAACTGCTGGAGCAGTACAACGCCGGCCTCCGCGAGCTCATGAAGCGACAAACGCCAGTCCTTTTCCCGGCTCACGGACCTCCGATCACCGACCACGTGGACCTGATCACGAAGCGGTTGCGCAAGACAGACCGGCGCACCGAGAGCGTGTTCGAAGGACTGTCCAAGCATGGCCCCATCAATGCCATCGCTCTGGGGCGACTGCTCTATCGCGACCGCATAGACAACAACTGGGAGGTCGTAGCCGATCTCATCGGTCGTCTCGACCTGCTTGTGTCTCAAGGGCGAGCTAGGACCCGTATGGGGGAAGATGGTGCCTGGTACTTCCAAACCGTTTAGGAGAAATCAATGCCTGATGCCGTGATCGTTGCCACCGGCAGAACACCCATAGGACGCGCCGGCAAGGGATCGCTCAAAGACGTGCGTCCCGACGACATGCTCGCCTTCGTCATCAAAGAGGTCGTGGCCAAGTCCGGGGTCGACCCGGAGTCCATCGGTGACGTCATCTGCGGTTGCGGCTTCCCGCACGGAGAGCAGGGCATGAACGTGGCTCGGGTCGCCGGTCTGCTGGCCGGGCTCCCGGTGACGGTCCCCGGAACGACGGTCAACCGCTTCTGCAGTTCATCGCTTCAAGCCATCCGCATGGCCTTCCACGCGATAACGGCCGGTGAAGGCGACACCTTTGTAGCGTGCGGCGTCGAAGCGATCAGCCGTATCGATCAGCTCGCCGGCGGCATCGAGGCATTGCATCCCCGGCTTCTCCAGGGCGACCCGTGGCAGGTGTACCTCCCCATGGGAATGACGGCGGAGAACGTGGCCGAAAAATACGACGTCAGCCGCGAGGACATGGACCGGTTCGCACAACAGTCACAGGAGCGCGCCGTCGCCGCGCAGAAGAATGGGTTCTTCGACCGCGAGATCATTCCGTATCCGAAGCCGGACGGAACAACGGTCGACCGTGACGACGGACCTCGCCCCGACTCGACGCTGGAAAGACTCGCTTCGTTGCAACCTGCGTTCAAGCCGGACGGCGGCAAAGTCACGGCTGGCAACTCTTGTCCGTTGAACGACGGCGCAGCCGCTGTCGTAGTGATGAGTGAGGACAAGGCCAAGGCAGACGGCATCAAGCCGCTCGCACGCATCAAGGCTTCGGCGGTATCGGGTCTCGATCCGGCGATCATGGGTGTCGGTCCGATCGAAGCCGTTAAGAAGTGTCTTGCTCAGGCCAAGATGACCATCGATGACGTCGATGTTGTCGAGCTGAACGAAGCGTTCGCGGCACAGGTGATCCCGGTCTGCGACGAGATCGGCGTCGATCCGTGGACGGACAAGCTCAACCCGCACGGCGGAGCGATCGCGCTGGGTCACCCGTTCGGTATGACCGGCGCGCGGATCATGACCACGCTCATCAACGACCTTCAAACGCTCGACCGTCAGATCGGTCTGGAGACGATGTGCGTCGGCGGCGGCCAAGGAATGGCGATGATCATCGAGAGGGTGAACTAGGTGGGTTTTGATTTCACGAATTCCGTAGCAACAGTCACCGGAGCCGCTTCCGGCATCGGCAAGGCGTGCGCGCTCGCCTTTGCGCGAGAAGGCTCCGACGTGATCGTTTCGGACATCAATGAGGCCGGCGCCAAAGAAGTTGTCATGGAGATCGAGGCGCTCGGTCGGAGGTCGATCGCGATCAAGACCGACGTCTCGAAGAAGGACGAGGTCGACGCGCTGGTCCAGGCATCGATCGAATGGCAGGGCCACAGCGATCTGTTCATGTCGAACGCCGGCATCGGCTTGGGTGGCGCGCCTCACATGATCCCGATGGAGGAATGGGATTCGATCCTCGCGATCAACCTCCACTCGCACATCTGGGCGATCCACAAGCTCCTGCCGCACATGCTCGAGCGGGGTAGCGGTCACCTCGTCCACACGGCGTCATCGGCGGGCACGCTCGGCTTCCCGCAGCTCATCCCGTACTGCGTGACGAAGTTCGGTGTGGTGGGGCTGTGCGAGTCGCTGGCTGCGTTTACCTACGACCGGAACGTCGGTGTCTCGGTTATCTGTCCACTATTAGTGGCGACGAACATCCACGAGCGGTCGCAGAGTTTCCCTGAAGAAGAACTCCCCGCAGACATCCAGGAGCAGATGCAAGGCTTAATGCGTGCCACGATGCAGTCCGGGCTCCCACCGGAGAACGTTGCGACAGACGTGATCACTGCGGTGAAAGAAAACCACCTTTACGTGCTCCCGCATCCCGAGCTCAAGGGCATGATCGAGACGAAATGGCGCGATCCGGACGCCTGGGTGCGCAACCAGTCGATGTCGTGGAAGGCGCAGGCCGACTTCATGCGCCAGCTCGTCGGCAGTGGATCCGAAACTAAAAGCGGTAGCTGAAGCCGCGAAGGGTTTCATGCCTCCCGCAGAAGGGGAGGCGCTCTACGAAGCCGCACTGGAAGCCGCGAGTCTCGGTCCACTGCTGGAGATCGGCACTTATTGCGGAAAATCTGCTGTGTATCTGGGCGCCGCCGCGAAGGAGAAGTCGACCGTTCTGTACACGATCGATCACCACACGGGGTCCGAAGAGATGCAAGCCGGCTGGGGCCACCACGACGACGAGCTGATCGATCCCCAAACGGGACGGATGAACTCGTTGCCTTTCTTCCAAGCCACCATGCAGAAGGCGCAGCTTCAGGACGTGGTCCAGGCGCTGGTCGGTGACTCGGTAGACATCGCGCAGAACTGGACCACGCAGGTGGGGTTGGTGTTCATCGACGGGGCCCACTCCGAAGATCCGGCAATGGAGGACTACAACAGCTGGTCCTCCAAGTTGCTGGACGGCGGCCTCTTGGCCATCCACGACGTGTTCCCGGACCCGGCGGACGGTGGCCAAGGTCCTTTCAAGGTCTACGAACGCGCAGTGTCCGAAGGGTTCGTCGATCAACTCGCACAAGGTTCCCTTCGGGTTCTTCGTCGCACCGTTCGATGACAACGATCAACCCGTGGACCTACGGAAACCCGGATGCCGACCCGGCCTCCGAGGAGCGGATCGCGCGCATCCGTCAAGGGATCCTTCTGGAGAGTGACTTCCAGTTCACGGGGAAGACGAATGCAGAGATGGCATCACCCCTATATGAAGCGCTGGCGACTCATATCGCCGACTCCGAGAAGCACCTGCAAGCGCTTGCGCACGCACGTCAGTCGAACATCCGCCTGATCCTTTCGGCAGTGCACCACCTTGTCCTGCTCGGAGCTAATCATCCCTTGAGCGAGTACTTCCCGAGCGTAGGAGGTTCGAGATCACTCGACGGAAGGCTCGTCGAGACCTTCGAGGACTTCGTGGACGAGAACGCAGCGGGGATCGAGCAACGCTTGCAGGAACGAGGCGTTCAGACGAACGAAGTGCGTAGATGCGCGACGTTGTGGCCGGCTTTCACATTGGCCTCAAACGCTGCCGGAAAGCCGCTTGCTTTGATCGAGCTTGGGTGTAGTTCGGGCCTGAACCTAATGTTCGATCGCTACGGGTATCGCTATAGCGATGGACGAACAACAGGCGACCCGACTTCGGAGCTTGTGATCGATTGCCGTATCGAAGGGGAGGTCTCTCCGCCGCTGGCGGAAGACATCCCGGTCGCGTTCCGCGTCGGGGTCGATAGGGATCCGGTGGATCTCGCAGACGATGAGGAGATCTCCTGGATGCGCGCTTGCATCTGGCCTGAACACCTCAGCCGTCTAGCGAACTTCGATGCCGCTGTACAGATCGCTCGCGCGGATCCACCCAGGGTCCTCGAAGGCGACATGGTCGACACTGTGCCGACCGCATTGGAGATGGTTCCCGACGAAGCGGCCGTGTGCATATTCCACACGTCGGCCGTGAACTACCTCCGCCGCGATCGGCGCGAGGCGTTGGTTGCCACGCTCCTCGAATTGAGCGCGACGCGTCCGATCCTATGGGTGTCGGGCGAAGGCCCCGGCGTCATTCCGGGAGCACCGGCGCCGGAAGGAACCCTCATACGCGCTGCGGTGCCGATGGTTCTCAGCGAGGTGCGCGATGGGGCCGTCGAGCACCGCTTGCTCGGTATCGCGGGTGCCCACGGAGCATGGCTCGAGTGGTCGTGACGATAGACCTGATGATTCTGAGGTGACATCCCCAGAACTTCAGCTGCGCACCCTCTTCGTTTTGGACGGAGAGCACCGAAAGATCACAACCCGCGAACCGGGTGACCATCGCGCTCTCGGGTTCTCTCTTGTTCGAGGGATGACTTCTTGCGCATGGGCCGTTGGTCCGGACGTGTCCGCTGAAGTCGCCGATGAGCTCGATGCCTTGGCAGCCACGGAGTCTCCAGGCGTGAACTTCAAGGACCCTCCGGTTCATTCGGACCGTTACCTATCACTAGTTGGCGCCCGGACTACGGGTGGCGGCCCGGCTTTCACGTTTCCCGATGAGATCGACAAGCTGAGCGGCGCAGTCCTGGTCGAATACCCGTCATCGATCGAGAAGGGGTTTCCTGATCTCGTCGCCGAGTTTGAGGCGCGTGCACCGGTCGCAGTCGTCCTAGACGGTGGACACGCTGTGAGTGTGTGCTTCTGCGCGCGTCGCTCGGAAGAGGCGGCGGAGGCCGGGTTGCACACTCTCGCGACGCATCGTGGACGTGGATACGGCGGAGTTGTGACGTCCCTATGGGCCACAGCTATCCGTGAGTCGGGACGTATTCCCCTCTACAGCACATTTTGGACGAATGCCGCTTCGCTATCTGTGGCGCGAAAGTTGCGGCTGACCGCATATGCGTCGGACTGGGGGATCGAGTCCGGGAGTTAGGCCGAGCGGATGGCTTCGACCGCTGCGCGGTCCATCACTTCTTCGCGCACGAGGTGCTCGTAGACCTCTTCGTCCGAGAGGCCGCGCGGTAGGTCGTCTCCGCGGAAGATGTTCCACGCCGGCGTCCGCTTGTCCAACGCGTCGGCTGCAAGTAACACCGACCCTGCCGTCCACGGAGGTGTTCGTCCCGGCCAGAACACGTCTTCGGGGAAAACCCAGCCTTCTTGGTACGCACCGTCGTCCTGCCGAAGGAACTGAACATCCGTGAACAACCGCCAAGCGAGATCCGATTCGCCGGCCGCATCGAGAGCCAGAACCAGTTCGCACGTCTCGGCCGTCGTCACCCACGGACGGTCCGCCACGCACCGGCACCCACGATCGGCCACGACGAACGTGTCCCACTTCTCGGCGAAACGCGGAGCAGCGTCGAGCCCGCGAACAACTCCTGTGAGGACCGGGTAGTACCAGTCCATCGACCAGCGCGGCTTCGGCCAGAACTTGTCCTGCCGGTGGTGGATCGCATGCGCGAGCAATCCGATCGACAGCTCCCAGTCCGGACGTTCCTCATCCAGCTCCTGGACGATCGCGACGGCGCATCGAAGGCTCATGTAGATGGACGAAGAGGCGGTTAGCAGTGCCCGACGATCGATAGTCCCGTTCGCGTGATGCATCCACGCGATCTCTCCGCCCGGCGCTTGGTGATCGAGAACGTAGTCGATAGCCTTCTCAACGCTCGGCCAGATCTGCGCCAGGAACTCCCGGTCATTCGTCAGCAGGTAGTGGTGCCACGCTCCCGCGGCGATATAGGCGCACATGTTCGTGTCAACGTCGGGGTCCTCGACGGTCCCATCCCACGCGAACTTCTGGGCCCACGACCCATCGGGCCGCTGCACCTTCACCAGCCATTCGAAAGCGTGTTCGGCCTCCGTTCGGCGTCCGCCGAGCAGGAGACCCATCGCGCCTTCGACGTGGTTCCAAGGATCGGTGTGCTGTTCGTCGTGCCACGGCAACCGGCCGTCAGGTCGCTGCCGAGCAACGATCGCTTCAGCGGTTTGAGTGATCTGGTCCGGAGTTAGCGCGACGCGCCCGTTATGAGACATGAGATCCGTTCGGCTTGGACATGTACACGACGAGGCTCTTGCCGAGCACCGGGTTCAGCAACCGTTCGGCCGCTCGCACCAGCGGAGGGCCGGTCATGATGTCCCACTCCAAGAACGACCTGTACGCCTTCACCAGCGGGTTGTCCTCGTTCTTGGGTCCGACCAAGCAGCGTAGCCACCAGTACGGCGTGTGCAGCGCGTGCGCGAAACCGACGCCGCCGGACTTCAAGCCCTGGCTCTTCAAGCGATCGGTGATCTGACTCTGGCGGTAGATCCGGACGTGACCGCCCGGCGTGTTGTGGTACTCGTTCGAAAGCACCCAGCACACGACCTCTTGTCCGGCCCGCGGAACCGTTACGGCGATGGTTCCGCCGGGCTTGGTGACCCGTGCGATCTCGGCCATCGCGTCGGTGTCGTCCGGGATGTGCTCCAGGACCTCCGAAGCGATCACGCGGTCGAAAGTGTCATCGGGGAAGGGAAGATGGAGGGCCGTCGCGTTGACGGCCGAGCCGTGTGAGGTCTCCGGGAGCGGTTCGTCGCCGGCCATCGCCCGGAAGGTTCCAAGAACCTGCTTGAGTTCCGTGTCGGAAAGGTCGAGCGACACGACCTTTCCTCCGCGTCGGACAGCTTCATAAGAGTGGCGCCCGTAACCGCACCCGATATCGAGCACACGGTCGCCGGCCTTTACTCCGAGCCGGTCGTAGTCGAGCGTGAGCACTAGGCCGACCCCTTCCGGCTCGCGTACTCGTCGATGACGATGCGGTACTGCTCGGCCGTTTCCTTGGCCATGGCCGCCCACGTGAATCGTTCGAGGACGCGCTCGCGAGCCGCCTCGCTCAACCGTTTCTGCAGCGGCTTGTCTTCCAGGATCCGCTTGATCGCCGCCGCAAGCGCGCTCGGATCGGCCGGCGGAACGAGCAGCGCGGTCTCTCCGTCCTTGCCGGCGACTTCCGGGATGGCACCGGCGCGCGTGCACACGAGCGGGAGCCCGCAGGCCATGGCCTGGATCGACGGGAGAGAGAAACCTTCGTAGAGGGACGGAACCACCGCGATCTGCGCCGTCCCGTAGAGGCGGATCATCTCGTCGTAAGGGATGTTGCCGGTAAAGGTGACTGCGTCCTCTATGCCAAATTTTGCGACGATGCGGCGCCCGGGATCCTTTTCGCGCATGCGTCCTATGACTATGAGATGTGCTTCGGGCACCTCCGTTCGGAGCTTGGCGACCGCTTCGAGCAGGAAGGACAGTCCCTTCAGGGGCACGTCGGAACTGATGACGGCCAGCATGCGTCCGGGAACCGTTTCGATCTCAGGTTGCGGCCGGAAGATCTTCTGATCGACACCAACCGGCACTACGTCGATGCGCCCGGGGTCGACGCCGAACTCGTCGATGATGTCGGTGCGCGAAGTCCTTGAAACCGTGATGAGTCGCGGCAGTTTGCGAAGCACGCGCTTCTGCATCCCCAGGAACGAGTACCAGCGCCGTTTTGTGACCTGTTGCCAGGGGTTCTTCCATCCCGCTTCGGCAAGCTCCAACCGCTTGTCGACGGTGATCGGGTGATGAACTGTTGCCAAGAGTGGCTGGCGCTGCGCGATGCGCACCATGCCCGTCCCGAGGCACTGGTTGTCGTGGATGACGTCGTAGTTGTGACCGTGCTCGCGCATGAAGCGGTCGGCCCGGATGCTGAAAGCGCGCGGCTCGGGGAAGGCACCCGTCGACATGATCCCTAGCTCGAGCCAGTCGGTGCGGTTGCGGGGCCAGCGATGTGGTCTAAAAGGACGCTCGGGACGGTACAGATCCATGCTCTCGAGCTTGTGGAGTGGCGTCTCTTCGTCCAGCTCCGGATAGGGGGGCCCGGAAACGACTTCGACGTGATGACCGAGTTCCCGTAACTCGGTCGCCAGATACCGGGTGTAAACACCCTGGCCCCCGGAATGCTTGTTTCCTCTATAGGCGAGGACGGCTACGCGGAGATTTTCGGGGGGCCGGGGAGACATCGGGGGATAACCCTACCAGCCGCTCGCATACGCCCTGGTCAGGCGCCTGCTCAGTCGCCGCCGATGACCGGAATGTTTCCGAAGACGTTCCCGTTGCCGTTGCCCTGTCCGTTCGTGCCCTGAGGAGCCTCGGTAGGCGACGGAGTCGGGGCCGGTGTGCTCGGCTGTTGCGTGATCGACGGGAGAGGAGCCTGCAACGTTCCCGGATCCCGATTCTGGAGCCAGATCACGGTAAGAGCGGCGATCGCGGCGGCTATGAGGAACGCGGTGAGTGCGGCAAGCGCACCGGGACCCTTCTGGCTCGTCGGACGCTCGATCGTTTCGGTGCCCGCTCGCGCCCGGCCTTCCCAGGGTTCGGCGACCGTTTGAGCTCCCACGACGGCCGTCGGTGCGTCGAACAGCGTCGGCTCCCGCGCCGGCATCTTGTCGAGGCCCGTTGCTGCAATTGCTTCGTCCATCTCTTCGGCCGAGGAGTAACGCCGTGCAGGATCCTTTTCCAGCGCGCGCATGATCACGGCCGCGAAGTCCGGTGAGACATCGGGTCTCCGGTCGAGAAGAGGCGGGACCGGATCGCGCACGTGCGCCATGGCCACCGCGACAGGTGCGCCGCCGCCGAACGGTGGCTCGCCCACCAGGCACGCATAAAGGAGGCACCCGACCGCATAGAGGTCGGACTCCTGGGTCGCGTTTTTCCCCGAAACCTGTTCCGGCGA
Organism: uncultured Actinomycetes bacterium; assembly: GCA_963766295.1. Classification (GTDB taxonomy): domain Bacteria; phylum Actinomycetota; class JAICYB01; order JAICYB01; family JAICYB01; genus JBBDRJ01. The sequence goes on from CAVXYW010000002.1 coordinate 800,471, forward strand.
CAGATAGGCGGCGGTTCCGATCAGTCCGCTGGTTCTCGTAAGGCCACCGCCGGTGTCTTCGATGCCCTTGGCGATACCGAAGTCGACGACCTTGGCCTCATGAGTCGTCGGATCTAGCAGGACGTTGGCCGGCTTCATGTCCCGGTGTATGAGGCCCCTCGAGTGCGCGTGTTCGAGAGCGGATAGGACCGAGCGCCCGATGCGGGCTACATCCTCGGCCGGCAGCGCGCCTTCCCGGTGGAGGCGGGTGTGCAGCGACTCGCCGTCCTGCAGCTCCATGACGATGAAAGGAACGCCGTCGTCCTCCCCGGTGTCGTAAACCGTGACGACGTTGGGGTGGGCGAGACTCGCCGCGGCCTTGGCCTCGCGCCGGAAACGTTCGGCGAAGATGGCGTCCGAAGCCAAGCCCTCGTGAAGGATCTTGACGGCGACGTCACGTCCGAGGGACTTGTCGTTGGCTCGCCAGACCGTGCCCATCCCGCCCGATCCGATCTTGGACGAAAGTTCGTAGCGGTCCGCCAGTGTTCTGGGGCTCATGCGGGCCGAGTCTATCTTCACAGGGACGTAACACCTGGGACACGAGAGATGCGTAAACTCGGCGCCTCATGATTCGGACTCAAGCCGGGACGGTCTTTTCTGAGCTCGCACCCATCTGGCGCGACGATGCCGACCGTGCCACCCGGATCGCACGACGGGTCGTCCGCCATTTGCGAACCGAAGGACGTGTTCTCGACGTCGGTTGTGGCACCGGTTACGTGCTGAGTCGCATCCGGGCCGAAGCGAACGCGCAAGGGAAGAAGGTCGGATCGACCATCGGAATCGACGTCGCCGAAGGGATGGTCGAGCGCGCCAGTTCGCGTCGTGGTATCCGGGCGCTGACGGCGGAAGCTACGGGGATCCCGTTCGTCGACCAATGTTTCGACGTTGTTGTGGCTACCGACGTGGTGCGGTTCGTCGCCGATCCGGAGAGGTTCGTGCGCGAGCTGTTCCGGGTGACGATGCCGGGCGGGACGATCGTGATCGAGCTCGTTGCACCGACGGTCGGTGGACGTCCGCGAGCCTTCGGTTTGCCGCGCGAAAGTTTGCTCCGGCAGTTCGTCGAGCTGCGACGCAGTTACGGAGTTGCCGACGTGGTGAACACGCTGGACGAGCTCGGCTGCGAAGTGAGCGAGTGGCTGGGACGTTCGCGTCCCGTCGACCATGACCCGTCGTTCCTCGCGAAGGTCGGAACTTGGTCGGGTACCGATGAAGACCTCGTCGCCGCCAAACAACTGAAGCTGAAAGGGCTCAAAACGGGCGCTCCCCGGTCGGTCGTGCTCGTCGCGCGCGTGCCGGGACCAAGGACTGGAGCGATGCCCATCAAGGTGAAGGATCTCCCCGGCTGGTCGTCCGCGCGCGTCCATAGAGTTCTCAAGGGACTGCCGATGGCGTCCGGGTATCAGGTCGTTGTAAAGCCGCTTAGGTGGCGGACGCGTCCCCACGTGCAAGCTTTCTGTGACTTCGCGGACAAAGTCATCACGATCCAAGTGCCGCAGCCCTTCTTCGCTTTCTATGAGGACGTCCCTTATCGGGCGAAGCGGATCAAGCGTCGCCGCCGCTTTTACTTCAAATGGTTCAGTAAACGCTTGTGGTTCGAGAGACCGGACGAGCTGATCAGGTATCTCTACTTGCACGAGTACTACCACTGGTACCTAAGAGAGGTCCGGCGCAAACGCAGCGCGGCCGAAACGGCGTGCGATCGTTTCGCGCTTCAGCAGTTGGGACGCGGGCTCGGAGGCTGGAATCGCAACGGGTTCCAGATCAACTGGCCGGGCTAGGCCCTCTCTAATCGATAGTTTAGTTGTTCAAGATTCTCGGATGTGCATCGCGTCAGATTGTGTCTGCTACGCTCCGCGCCTCGCATCGATGGGGGAGCGGTGAGTACCGGGATCGATTGGCTCGGCCTTGAGTGGTTAGGCGACGACGAGTGGCTGTTGCCGGTTACCGACGGCGTCAGATCGGGAGCCCGCGCTCTCTTCGGAGGATGCGCTACAGCGGCAGCGATCGTCATCGCTCAAGAACTCGCTGCACAGCCGATCGTGTTCGCTGCGAGTCACTTCGGCTCTATGGCTCCGCTCGGAACTACGGCGAACATCAAGTCGCGCGTCATCGTCGCCGGAAGAACCACCACTCATCTCGAGGTCGAGGGGACGGTCGACGGTCAGCATTCCTTCCTGACGCGATTGACTGCCGGCGAGCGTCCGGCGAAGGAGAAGGAAGGGCAGTGGGTGTACCCGGCTAGAGCGGCGTCACTCGAAGAAAGCGAGCCGTTTTTGCATCCTGTCCATAACGAAACGTGGGCCGGACGCTTCGAATGGCGATTGGCCGGGACGTCTAGAGAGAACAGGCCCGTCGCTTCTTGGTGGGTCAGACCGAAGGAGCCACTCGATCCGATCGCCGCGGCAACGATCTTGGTCGACTACGTCACTTATGGAATAGGGAGAGCCCTCGATACGCCGATCGGTGGACTGAGCATCGACAACGTCGTTCGTGTGCATCAGGTCACAGAGGCCGACTGGTACCTGCTTCAGGTGATGCCCGAAGCGATCTCGGACGGGCTCGGCTACGGAACGGCTCGCCTATACGCGGACGGTAAGCTCGTGATGACGGGCACGCAGTCAATCGTCGTGATGGACTGGGATTGGCGTCTCCCGAGCGAACGAGAGAGCTAACAGACTGCGCGGCTGCGCCAGACGTGGGTCTCGCCGCCGACCTTTTCTTCCTTCCAGACGCGGATCCCGTTTCCGCCACCCGGAGGACACGCTCGGTGCACGACGATCCGTTCACCCGACCTCTCGCGCCTGAGGAGTTCTCCGAGCTCGGATGTCTCACCAGTCTTCTCCTCGCCCTTGATGGGCTTGAGTTTCACCGACGGTCCGAACAGTTTCTGGGGAGCGTCGGGGAATCCTTTCGGAGATCGACCGTGCAGCGTCGGAGCCATTGCCTCGTGCCACAGCCGCGCCGGGTACGAGCCGCCGGTGATCTTCCTCGGATAGCCGTTGCCCGGAACCATGGACTCCACCGTCGGGTTGCCCATCCACACCACGGTCGTTAGCTCGGGGGTGTAGCCGGCGAACCATGCATCGCGCCACATCTGCGATGTCCCGGTCTTGCCCGCGACCGTGTGCCCGTTTATCTGCGCAGCCGTACCTGTTCCGCGTTCTACGGCCTGTCGCAATACGTGCGCCATGCCGCGCGCGGTATCGGATGAGATGGCCCTGCGCCTTTCGGGCTCCGCGTCGTAAAGCACTTTCCCGTCCGCATCCACGATCTTGGTGACGAGGGTCGGACGGACGTATACGCCGTCGTTGGCAAAGGTCGCATACGCCCCGGCCATGTCCAAGGGCGAAACCTCTTTGGCACCGAGGGCGACGGCAGGGATGTTCTCGGCCGGCGTGCACCTTCCAACCTTGTTGAAGTCGTCCCCGCATCGATCCTTGAGCTCATCCGGTGTCGGGAACGAGATCCCGAGCTTCCGGGCCATCTCGGCGACCTTCTTACTGCCGGCGAGACTTTCGCCGTCGCCGAGGTACTGAACCTCGAGACGAGCGTAAGCCGCGTTGACGGAACGCACGGTCGCGTCTACGACGCTCATGGTTCCGCCGGCCGACCCTTCGTAGTTCTCAACCTTCCACTCGTCGTTTTCGTCGAGGCGCACCTTGAAGGGTGAGCCGTCCAACGTCTGGCGCAGCGAAAGCCCTTTCTCGAGTGCGGCGGCCAGGACGATCGGCTTGAAGGAGGATCCCGGCTGTCTACCGCTGCCGCCGGCGAGGGAGCCGAGCGCGAGGTTCACCTTCGCGTGCCGGCAGATGGGATTGGTGGAGGACGGATCTTCACAAGACTCGGGGTAGTAGTCGCGCCCGCCGATCAAGGCCCTGATTCGACCACTGCCGGGTTCGACCGTGACGAGAGCGGCTGATGCTTTCGGCAGCACACCGTCGGGCAGCTGCGAGCTCATGGCCCGCTCGGCGTTTTCTTGAATCTCAGGATCGAGCGCTGTGTGGATCTTCAAGCCGTTGCGGTATACGGCCTGAGCCCGCTCCGTGTGCGTGGACCCCAAGAAGTCGAAGCGCTTATCGGGAGCCGCATCTCCGCGGTTCTTGAGGACGCCGAGTTCGCGAAGGGCTGCGTCCACGTAGAAGGGGTGTTCCCACTTCGGGTCGATCGGCGGTTCGATGCGAACCGGTTCGGCCCTGGCTTTCTCAACGACGGCGGCAGAAACCAGGCGGACGTTCTTCATGGCGTCGAGAACTATGGAACGTCTTGCGAGCGCGGCCGCCTTTCGCGCCTGCTGCTCCTCCGGCGCGTCAGAGACGGCGAAGTCGTATCGCGCTGGACTATGTATCAATCCGGCCAGGAGAGCCGACTCGCTCAACGTCAGGTCCGTGACGTCCTTGCGGAAATAGGAGCGCGCGGCTGCTTGCACTCCGTAAGACCCACGCCCGAAATAAGCCGTGTTCAGATACCTGCTGAGGATCTGATCTTTCGACGACACGAGTTCGAGGCCGAAGGCCAAGGTTGTCTCGGTGATCTTTGTGAAGAAGCTCCGAGGCCGTCCATGGAAGTAGAGATTCTTGGCGAGCTGCTGGGTGATCGTCGACCCGCCTTGTCGATTTCCGCGCAGGTTGTTGTAGAGAGCGCGTGCTGTTCCGCGGAAATCGAGGCCGTTGTGGCGATAAAAGCGCCTGTCTTCGATCGCTATTACAGCGTCGCGAAGCGACTTTGGGATCTCAGCCAGAGGCACCGGATCCCGGTTGATCTCACCGTGAAGATTGGCGAACGGGGTGCCATCGGCAGCGACCAGCTTGCTCGACATCGATGAGCGCAGGAGCGAACTGGAGGCAGTGGTGCTGGATCCCATGGCCGTCGCCAACGTGAACACACCCAAGCCGATGACCAAGAGAAGGACAAGGGACCCGCCGACGACTAACTGAACCCGTCGAACCCGAACGATGGCCACACGTGTGTTCCGGCGGCGCCGCTCGGGCCCCCGTTGAGGTGGGCGCGCCGGGGCGTGCGTATCCAAGCTTTTGAGAAAGGTAGCGACCATCGTGCCCTTTTCTTTCTAAGCGCGAGGACACTGGTTGCATCGTCCGACGCGTATTTCTTTCATTCCCTGAACAGCGCATGTCTAATCGTGAATCGGGGAACTAATGACTCATGCTCCGATCGAAACGAATCAACCGCACGGCCGAGTCACGTAGTGAGCTGATCCCTAAAGCCGTTCAGGACTGGGATCTTCGCAACTATCGCCGGACGGCACGGTGGCACGCGCCCTTGCTCGACCAACTGTTGCCGCGTTTGAGTCGCCTGGCGGACAAGTCCTTCCTTTGGTCGCTGATCGCCACGCTCCTTAATCGGTTCGGCGGACGACAGGGGAGACGAGCAGGTCTGCGAGGCCTCTTCGCTCTTGCGCTGGGATCCGCGGTCGGAAACGTGGTGGCCCTCGTTGCGAAGCGCAAACGCCCCGATATCAAAGATGTTCCGAAGCTTCGGCGCCTCGCCCGGCTCCCGTCCTCGCCTTCCTTCCCCTCCCGCCACACCACATCGGCCTTTGCTTTTGCTGCCGGAGCGACGCTGGAAAATCCTGCTCTGGCGGTCCCGCTCCTGCCGCTGGCTGCAGCCGTGGGGTATTCGCGTGTGTACGCGGGCGTGCACTACCCCTCCGATGTGATCGCCGGGGCGGCTCTGGGTTCCGGATTGGCGATCCTCACGCGCCGCTTATGGCCTGTACCACCCCAGGATCCGCCGCGTGCGCGTCCGGAGACGGTTCGTCTGGACGAAAGGCCGGAAGCGGACGGTACCGGACTCGCCATCGTTTTGAATCCCAGTGCGGGCCCCGGCGATAAGGCCTCCGTTGCCGACGAAATACGCGAGAACCTGCCGGGGGCCGAGATCATCGAAACGGACGACGACCTTCCGATCGATGTCGCTCTCGAGAAGGCTGCGGCGTCTGGACGAGCTATAGGAATCGCCGGTGGTGATGGTTCGGTGAATGCCGCCGCGCTGGTTGCTTATGAAAGCGGAAAGCCGTTAGTTGTGTTTCCGACCGGGACTCTGAACCACTTCGCGCGCGACCTCGGCATCGAATCAGTGCAGGACGCCGTCGGCGCCGTGCAAAACGGCGAAGCTGTCAGCGTCGACGTAGGTGTCATCGCCGACCGGCCTTTTCTCAATACGGCCAGCATCGGAAGCTACGTCGAGCTGGTGGATGCGCGTGAACGGCTCGAGGATCGCATCGGCAAGTGGCCGGCCGCCATGGTCGCTCTGCTCACGGTCTTGCGAAACTCTGAACCCATGCACGTGGAGATAAACGGCTCCCCGCGCCGGATATGGATGGCCTTCATTGGAAACTGCCGGTACAACCCGCACGGCTTCACTCCATCGTGGCGAGACCACCTGAACGACGGGAAAATCGACATCAGGATCGTGGACGCCAGCTATCCGTTCGCGAGGGTCCGTCTTCTCTGGGCGACCGTGACGGGAACGCTCCGCAACTGTGCAGCCTACGACTGCCAGCTGGTTCGCGAACCGATACACGTGAAGGCACGGACGGGACCTTTTCGACTCGCCCGCGATGGAGAAACGTTTACGGCGCCTGAAGAATTCACGATCCGAAAGGCAGACGAGCGCTTGGTCCTGCTAGTGCCGAAGCGTGGAGAGGACGTCACTCCCGCCTGAGGTAACGCGCGACGATAACCGCCGCGATCACGAGGACGGCCACGCCCACTACAGTTATCCAGGGACCTGCCTCGTCGTAAGCCTCGCCCAAGAGCAGCCCCGCGCCGACTACCTCGACGATAGAGAGGACGGCACCGGCACCGTCCCACGGTAGGAATTTCCTTGACGGCATGTCTCCGGAGCCCGCTGCAGAGGCGACAACTGTCGAGGGAAATGCCGCCAGCCGGCCGAGAAGAACCAAGCGAGGCCCTTTCCGTTTGAGCAAACGTTGCATCTTCTTGATCCTGTCGGGACGGAGGATGCGTCCCGCAGGACCGGGCAGGTTGCCCGACTCGATCTTTTCCGCATACTGGCGGCCGAGATAGTAGAACTGCCATACACCGAGAACGGAAAGCGGCAGCGCCGCTGCCAAGAGCGGCACCGGATCCACACGATCGAGTCGCCAAAGAAACCCGCCAGCCAAAAGCACCTCTTTGGTCGGGCGCATGAGAACCAGCACGATGAAGTGCTCCCTGTACAAGAAAGGCGCGAGCGGGATCGCAATCAAACCGATCGCGATCCGAACGACGGCTGCCACGAGCAGCCCTTGACGAAGTCGAGAGGTTTTCTTCAACTGCCCGTGAAGTCTTTACCCCGCTAGTGAATTGGGCATTCGTAGGACATGAAAATGTCGGCGTTGCCTGACGCGATCCGCCGCCGGCTGGATCCGGCGCAGCGCTTCGGGCTGCGACTCACACTTTTCGCGCTGACGATAGTCCTTGTGTTCGTCCCGTTCGGGATCCTTCTCGAGCAAGTAGTGGACGAAGGCTCACTTACGACTTACGACCGGGCAATCGTGGAGGATCTCCACGAGATCGTCAGTGACCATCCGGGGGTCATCGAACCGTTGCAGTTTCTGAGCTTCCTGGGAAAACCGATCTGGTTCTACATCGTTGTGCCCATTGCATGCCTCTACCTGTGGCTGCGAAAGCGATTCCGCCTGATGATCTATCTCGTAACCACCGGGTTGCTGGGTGGGGCGATCGATACGGCGGTAAAGGTGCTGGTATCGCGCTCCCGGCCGGAGCTGGACGACCCTATCTCTACTGCATTCGGCCAGTCCTTTCCGTCCGGCCATGCGTTCACGTCGACGGCAATGTACGGCGCGTTGCTCCTGGTCTTTCTCCCGGCGCTCGCCCGAAGGTGGCGCTACTTTGCGGTAGGCGGCTACGTCGCCATCGTGGTCTCAATCTCGTTCTCGCGACTCGCTTTGGGCGTGCACTTCTTGTCGGACGTGTTGGGTGGCGTGGTTCTGGGTGCGGCATGGTTGATCGCATCGACGGCCGCGTTCGAGATCTGGCGAGTGGAGCGCGGGCGTAAGGCGGCTCATCCCATCACCGAGGGTGTGGAACCCGAGGCGGGCAAGGACCTCAAGCTCAAGCATCACTAGGGAGGAGCCCGAACGAGACCCGGGAAGTTACGGAGTCAACACCGTTCGTATGACTTGGCCGGCTTCCATGTCCTCGAAAGCCCGATTGATGTCATCGAGGGGACCGGTCTTCGTTATCAGGCCCTCCAAATCGAGCCTTCCCGCCTTCCACAGATCTAGGAATGCCGGGATGTCTCGCTTCGGGTCGCAAGAACCGTAGTAGCAGCCCATCACGGTCTTCTCACCCAAGGTCAGCATTGCAGCGGGGAAGGAGACCTCGTCTGTGAACGCCGCTACTCCCACAAGTACCGTCTTTCCTCCACGTCGCGTCATATCGAAGACCTGACGTTGCAGGGCCGGCGCACCGACGACTTCGAACGCGATATCGGCGCCGCGTCCCTGAGTAAGTTCGAGAACCTCGGCGCCTGCGTTCCCCGTAGACGCGTTGAGCAGGTGCGTGGCGCCGAAGCGCTTTGCCATGTCGAGCTTCTCAGCGAACGTATCGATCGCGATGATCGGGTTGGCTCCGGCCAACCGCGCTCCCTGGATGACGTTGATACCGACGCCACCGCACCCGAGCACGATGACCGAGTCGCCCGGGCGAACGTTGGCCGTATATATCGCGGCCCCCACACCCGTGAGAACGCCGCAACCGACGACGGCAGCAACATCGAACGGAACGTCGTCGGGGATCTTCACCAGCGCGTAGTCACGATAGATCCCTTCCTCGGCGAACGTAGCGGAGTTGATCCCGTGAAGGATGAGCTTTCCGTCCTTGGACAAACGCGACGTGCCGTCGTCCATCATCCCCATCGCGCGTACGCCCTCGCACAAGTACGTTTGGCCTCGCCGGCACATGTAGCACTGGCCGCACATGGGGGTCCACATCACAACGACGTGGTCACCGGGCTTCACCGACGTAACGCCATCGCCAACCTCGACGACCTCACCCGCCGCTTCGTGCCCGAGGATGGTCGGTGTCGGCAGCGGAAGCTTTCCCTGAGCGATAGACAGATCGGAGTGGCAGACACCCGTGGCTTTGATCGCCACCTTCACTTCGTGCGCCTGAGGACCGGCGAGATCGACATCGGTGACGACCATCGGTTGTCCGTGCGCTTCGAGGACTGCTGCCTTCATCTCTCGTCTCCTAGCTCAGTGGACTCAAGAAAACGATACGTCGCGCGACTCGGCTGGAGCGACTTCGGCATAAGGGTTGAGCTCATCGGAAACGCGCTCGAGGAGTTTCGTGCCGTCGGTGTCTTGAGCGGCCAGCTCTCCGCGCAGCAGATCGCGTCCGCGAGACGTTCCCCACAGAACGCGTACCAACGTCTTGACCATCCGGCCGGGGTTAGCTCGGCGGGCACCGGGCGGCACCTTCAGCCATAGATAGCTAATGCCACTGATGAATCCGAATACGGCGGTGGTCGTCCAGATCGCGCGGTAGTCCTGCCACAACAGGTCGTAAAAGATCGCCGAGGTGAACCCGCCGATCATCCCGGATATGAGGATGGGTGCGACGATCAACCCCAGCCGTTCGCCGAGCCCTCCGCGACGGGGAAGGATCTGCAGATAAAAGGGGACGAGCGACAGGACCGCAGCGGCGAGGAACAACGTCGACAAAGCTCGAAGCCCGATCGACTGCCACAGCTCGGTTACCCAGAAGTGTCCGAGCGAGGTGGCGGCGCCGAACAGTCCGGCAACCACGGCGGTCGTCTTCACCGAAAGCTTGTTGGCCAACAGCCACGCGAATGGGATCGCGATCGCGATGAGAGGCCCCTCGGCGAACCACTGGATGGCCAGTTCCTTGCCGCCACCGCCAAGGACGTCACGAACCCAGAGCGGATAGACGCGTTCGAACGCGCCCCCCGATGCCAGTGCCAAACAGACACCGAGCAGAAGGACCTTGGCGTTGGGTGCCGCGAATACCGATCGGATCCCATCTAGCGGGTGGTGGTCGTGCTGGGCTCGTTTGGCCAGGCGTTGTGCCGACGGCGCTTCGCGCACGAGAAAGATGATCGAAAGTGCAGCGAATGCTATGTATGCGGCGGCGAGGTAGTAGGCCGGCGCCCATGTGTTGGGATCGTTCTGGTTCCACGTCGCGAGCACGGTGACGCGGATCGAAGTGCCGACAATGAGTCCGCCGACGCCGATGATGGCCAAAGCCCTGACCCAACGGTTCGACCCGAACGTTTCGGGAGTGACGGCTGCCGACGGAACGTAATAGACGACATAGGCGAGGCGGGCGCCGAGTAGTAAGGCTACGAGAGACCAGTAGCTGTTCGCATGAGTGACGAAGGCCGTGCAAGCACCAGTCGCCAGAAGCCCGGCCGCCATGTAGGGCACACGTCGTCCGATCGGCGTTTCCGATTTGTCGCTGATACGGCCGGCTATTGGATTCGCGAGCCACGTTATGGCGCGATGAACGACAAGCGCGAAGGTGACTGCGAACAAGCTCTTCGTGTGCTCGCCGACGAGGAGGGTAAGGAAAGTCCCCGATACCGCACCGCGCGCTCGGGGGCCGAGTCGCGCGAGCGTCAGACCTATGAGGCTGCGAAGCCTTCGCGGATCTAAGTCGGCGCCGACGGAAGCACCCGTCCGGTCATCAAGGGGAGCCCCAACTCCGACTTGGGGCTCGTCCGTCATGCGGGTTCTAGACCGACGACCTCGTAGGTGAAAGTTCCACCGGGCGCTTCATATGTGACCTGCTCGCCGATGCGACGTCCCATGAGTGCTTGCCCCAACGGGGATCGCGGAGAGAGAACGCGCGCACCCGTTACGCGTTCCTCGGACTCGGCGATGACGAAAGCGTCCTCGACCGATGGATCGGAGGTATCTCGCACCGTGACTCTGACGCCGGACGAAACAACTTTCGCGTCGACCGGGGTGTCGCGCACCTCGGCGGTGCGGAGGATGTCCTCGAGTCGCGCGATCCGGCCCTCGAGCAGGGCTTGGTCCTGCTTGGCCGCCTCGAAGGCCGCGTTGTCGGTGACGTCTCCGAGCTCCCGTGCCTGCCGAAGTTGCTCGGACATCTTCTGTCGTCCGTTCGACTTCAGTTCCTCTAGTTCGAGCCGGAGCGCGTCGACAGCTTCTTGGCTCAGGAGCGGCCGTTCGCCGTTGTCCGTCATTCGTTGCTCTCGGTGACGATCATCGGGGGCTCCTCGGAGTCGAGATCTCGGGCGATGCGCTCGGCGAGATCTGCGTAGTCGGTCCCTTCTGTTGTGTTCCGCTGGTCGTACGCGCGCTGCATGAGTATGTTTCGCAGCGCTGCTGCTTCCTGATCGCCGAGCTCGAGAGAGCTGCTCTTCTCGCGAATGGCCACGAGGACCTTCCGCTCAACATCGCGCAGGACTTCTATCGAGCTGTCTCGCTTCCGGGCCGCGTTTACCGCGGCGGCGATGTCCCGGATCGCTTCGGGATTTATCTCCAGGATCATGCCGTGAGGATATACGCAGCCTGTCCTTCACCGGGTGTATAGGTAAGGCGTATCTCGATGGTTGGCGGCGGCGTTTAACGGGGGAGTGCTATGAACGACAACTTCCGCACGATCGATCTTGGCGCATCTCTAGGGAGGGCCCTTTCGGCTGCCCGGCGGGGTGACGTTGACGGCTTGGAGTTCGAGCTTTCGCGTCTGCGGCGTTCGCGGGCGGCGGGTGTGGGAATGATCGGTACTCGTCTTCGCGCCATCGCCTCTGCCGCGCGCTCTCATCCGTCGTTCCGCGAGGGTCCGGTCGCGCAAGCCGGCTGAAACAGCAGTTGCGTCAGTGGTGCGGGGCTTTCTCCGCCTTGCGTAGACGGCCGGCCAATTCCCGCAGGATCTTGCGCGCGACCGCCGGGTGCTTGTCGATAAGTGTCGAGAAGCTGTTCGAGTCAAGAACGTAGAGCTTCATCGGCGTGTCTGAAGTGATCGTCAAGGACCGTGGACCCTGGTCGAGGAGCGACATCTCACCGAAGAAATCGCCCGGCCCATAGCTGGCGATCTTCTTGTTCTTTAGCTTGCCCGTGGCTTTACCGTCGGCTACGGCAAAGAACTCGCGTCCAGTCGCGCCTTCCTTGGTAAGGACGGCTCCCTTCGGCACTTCGGCTTCGTCCACCAGGGATGCGATCCGTCCCAGCTCCTTGGAGGTGCAGGCCGAGAACAGCCACACGTTCTGTAGGACGTCGATCTTGCTCGCCTTGCGCGCCATGCAGGTTCCTCCCAGAGCTCCCCGTTATGTCGCGCGATTCTACCCGTCCGCTTTACCGGTGCGACAAACGTAGATGCCCACGTCAACAGGCCCTTGAAGAACGATAGGCTCGATGAAATGAGTGAATCGGGCAAGGGGAGGCTCGAGGGTCCGCCTCCGGCCGTCCAGCTGGTCGAGCGGCAGCTGCTGGCGACCGAGGGTTACCTGCTCGAGGTCGTAACTTCTGATTTCCCCTTTGTATCGGTGCTCGCCCAGCACCTTCTTCGAGCCGGAGGCAAGCGTCTTCGCGTGGCGCTGACGTTCGTGGCTTCCGGTTTCGGCGACCGCGATCCCGCGCGCGAAGACGACGTCCGCAAGCTTGCGGCAGCCATCGAGCTCACGCATCTGGCCACTCTCCAGCACGACGACATCATCGACGAGGCGGACACGCGTCACGGCGTACCTGCCGTGAACAAGAACTGGACGAACACCCTGGCGGTTCTCTCCGGCGACTACCTGTTCGCGAAGGCCTCATTGTTGGCGGCCGAGGTCGGAGGGGAGTGCCCGAAGGTATTAGCGCAGACGATCGCCGCGCTGTGCGAGGGGCAGATCGGCGAGATCGAGAACGCGTTCCAGACGGAGCGGGCGCCTGCCGACTACCTGGCGGTCATCGAGCGGAAGACGGCACGGCTGTTCTCGGCGTCGACTTATCTGGGCGCCAGTGTCGGGGGAGCCGACGACGAGACCTCGCGGCTGCTCGAGAAGTACGCGATCGACTTCGGGATGGCCTTCCAATTGGTGGACGACCTTTTGGACTTCCTGGGGGACGAAAAGAAGCTCGGCAAGCCCATCGGGACCGACGTTAAGGAAGGCGTCTATTCCCTGCCGTTGCTGCACGCGCTGGGAGAGCGTCCCGACGAAGTAGCCAAGCTGGTCAAGGACACGGGCGACCTGTCGCGGTTGATCGAGGTGCTCCACGAGACGGGATCGTTCGTGTACGCGCGCGAGGCGGCCGAAAAATATGCGAAGGACGCAACCGATGCCGCCGCCTCGTTGCCCGATCTTCCGGAGCGCGCGGCGCTATCACAGCTCGTCGACTTCGTCGTAGAGCGAATCCCGGTCAGCTCAGCAGCCTGAGTGAGTTGCTCCGTGTAGATCGAGAGCGCGTTCTCAACTTCCGTCTTCGCGCGAGCAACCTGGACCGCAAACTCCCCAGCGATTCGCTGGCTCAGGCCGCCGCGGGTGGTCTTCAGGACAGCGCTCCTCGAGCGGCGATCGTCTCGCTTTACGCTCGAGTCGAGGGCGTTGGTCCAACTTCGTGGGAGGACGAATCCCTTCTTCAGATATGGGGACCCCGCGGTGCCGACTACGTCGTTCCGCGGGAAGCGATCGCGGCCTTCACCGTTGGACGTCTTGCGCGCGACGGCGAGAAGTGCAAGGTAGTGGACAGGATCGCGGATCAAGTTCTCGGTGTGCTCAAGGGTGAGGCCCGCCCAACGCGTGAAGTGGACGTTGCTTTACCCGAGCTGGGACAAGCGATCAGGCTGGCTTCCATAACCGGACGCGTTCTTATCCGTTGGGACGCCAGCCGGATCTGGGCCATTCCCGCGAAGGCGCCGGTAGCCGACATTGAAGGAGCGCGCTTGGAGCTCGCACGACGCTTCCTTCGCTGGTTCGCGCCGGCGTCTCTTGAGCGCTTCACGTGGTGGTCGGGAGTCGAACCGGCCGACGCGAAGAAAACTTGGAAAGGATTGGAGCCGGAGTTGGTGCCGATAGAGCTCGACGATGAACCGCGATTCGTTCTCGAGTCGGACGAAGACCGGTTGACGAAAGCCAAACCGGTCACGGGTGTTCGCCTGATCCCACACGGCGACCCGTTGATCAAGATCGACGCATCTGTAGTTGAGGCCGATCCGAAGCTGCGTTTGGAGCTCTTTCCTCGTCCGAACACGAAGTCGGACTTTTGGCCCGTGTCGGGCGGCGTGCTGGTCGACGGACGCTTCAGAGGATCGTGGGCCCGTCAGCAACGCCGCGTCACGGTGAACATGTGGAAGCCAGTGCCTCGCCCGGTGCGAGAGTCGATCGAACGCGAGGCTTTGGAGCTTCCGATCGCCTCTAAAACGAAGGCGAGCGTGAGCTGGGTCTAGCGGTTCTCTACGAGTGCTTGTTCGACGCTTCGAACCCGAGACCTTAGAGGCGGCCCTTCCAGCTCGGTGATCACAGCATCGGGCACGAGCCCAACTACTTCGCAGTCGACTACCGGTTGCGACAGCGCGTTGGCGACACGGGCATAAGCCATAGCAGGACCGGTGGTTGTGGGATTCACCAGGTTCATCGATACCTGTACAAGTTCTCGAGAGGGGAGTTCGAATCCGAGCGCACGAATGTCCGGACTGCGGATTTGCACTGCGACGCGCTTGGCCTCTTCCAGCAGGCCCTCGAAATTCACGTTGAAGGCGACGAGCGGATCGCGTACACCGACGCAAATGACACCAGCCGAAGGATGAACGGACGGCTCCGTATCGCGAAGCCACCTTCGGAGCTCGGGGAGAGTGCGACGATCTTCCGCTGCCCGATCGTAGAAGTGGATCGGGACGCCAATGGTCTCCGCGGTCGTCCACACCAGTCCGGTTGCTGCCTTTACGGCTACGCCTTCCTGAACTGAGTACGGAACGAACGGAAGGACGTCGACCACCCCGAACCGCGGATGAGCTCCTTGTTGGTACCGAAGGTCGAGTTCACGGACGGCGCGCTCGATCATCGCCGAGACCGCCGCGACCACGGCTTCGGGTTCACCCCCGTAGGTGAGAACGCTCCTGTTGTGATCGACATCCGAGTGGACGTCGAGAAGCGCAGCGTCTTCCCCTGCGACGCGTGCAACCTTTTCCCGGTCGCGTCCTTCCGAGATGTTCGGGACGGCGAGAAGGACGTTGTCTGCGCTCACGCCCCCGCAGGACGAACCACTGCGTCGATGACGGCGCGTGCGATTGCCTCGCCTTCGTCTCCGCGAATGGGAGCCGAGCCCGACATGGTGAGCTCTTCGCCATCCGGGCCGAGCGCGATCACGAGCACGACGGCAACTTGCTGCTGTCCCATCGCGACAACTCGCACGTCGGCGACGTCGATCGTCGCTGTCTTGGAGAGTTCCGCTAGAGCACTGACTGTTGCTTGCGCTACGAGTCGGCCGCGCGCGGACGATGTTGCCGGACCGGTTGTTTCGCCCAGCGCTGTTTCCTCGTCGGCTTCTACGCGAACTCGACAGCGCAGGATGTTTCCTTCGGTAGTCAGCGACAGTGATGTAAGAGCGATGCGGCGCGCTGGCATCGCAACCGATGCAGTTGGAAACTGCACAACGGACACGATGCGTCGATCGATCTCGAGTCCGTATCGTGCTTGAGCGACCGTTTCGACATCACGCACGATGCCCTTCGGAGGTTTCGAGTCGTCGGTGATCAGATGGATCTCGGTGATGCGTCCCGAGGGCGTCGCGACTATCCGGGCGGCCTGGACTTCGGGAAGCGTTGCGAGCTCGCGTTCGAGCTCGGAAAGGTTCACGCCGGCGTCGCCCCCATCGCCCATTAGGCCCGAAGCATAGGCCCACGCCGGGACAGGCCGCTGACCTGCGGAAACATAGATGTACCCGCGTGTACCGGTTTATCGGGAGTGGACAGTGCTTTACAGGAGTTTCACCCGCTCCGTATCCTTACCTTCCGTCGTGTGGACGGGGACCCTTCGGTCTTTTGGCCGAAGGCACTAGCGGACAGGGAAGGGGGCGAGGAACCCGACCTAAAGCAGCCAACCGCTCGTACTAACTAACCCTTCAGCGGAGCGGATCTCTCTTCGTGACTAGCGGAACGAAGAAGACCATGAACTGAAGGGAGCTGTTCCAGGTACAGCGGAAGCTAGATAAACGCCAGATCTTTGTACGTGCTTCAAGGTTTTTCGGAGTTATCGGCGGCGGGCTGCTTGCACTACTAAATCTCAAGTCGCTGATGGGCGGCTGGCAGTGGTAACCGGGTCGGGTTCCCTCCTTCTTTTCATAAAGTAAGCGGAGTGCGTTTTGCGAGCGGAGCGAAAGTCTCTTGGCGTTCGCCTATTCGTCTTTTTCACCGTTGCAGTTGCAATAGGCGCAGCGCTTGCCACCTCTCTCTACTGGGGAACTCCTCAGTGGCCGGGTGTTGTCTTCTTCGCAGTCGTGCTAAACCTCGCCGATAGAACGACAGTCGAAGTACCGCTCGCGGGGCTGTATGTCGCTCGCACCGGGCCGCAACGTCCGGTCAAACTCTCGCCGGGCTTCGTAGTCCTTCTCACCGCCGCATTCACTCTCGACCCTGCGTCCGCGACGTTCATCGCTCTGTTCCCTGCATTCCCGCAACGTTTGCTTCGAAGCGAACGCGACCCCATTCGCGTGATCTTCAATTCGGGCCAAGAGACCATCGCCATGGCCGCGTCGGCCGTGACCTTCGCTGTCATAAGGGAGGCCTTCCCGTCAGTGGCCTGGTTGTTCGTGGCGGGCTTCGCCGCAGCCTTACTGGCTGAGGTCATCAACACGACCCTTGTGGCTTCAGTCGTCGCGCTCGACCGAAAGGTGAAGTTCAGGTCGGTAGCTGAGCAAATGACGTGGACGATTCCACATTCGTTGTCCTTTGCTTTGATTGCCCTGCTCGTCTCGACGCTCTACAAGGAGTTCGGGATGGTGGCGGGCATCTTCCTTGTGATGCCGCTCCTTGCTCTCCGATTCGTTCGGCAAGCAAAGCTCGATTTGGATGCTGCTTACGAAGAGACATTGAAGACCTTCGTTCGAGCTATCGATCGCAAGAGTCCGTACACACGGCACCATTCGGAGGGCGTAGCGGAATACGTCGTAGCGCTGCATCGAGAGCTTGGAACTCCGGAGAAGGAACTCAATCGTCGCTACTTCGGCGCGCTTCTGCATGACGTCGGCAAGGTTGCTGTATCGAGCAGGATCCTCACGAAAGCCGGCGCGCTGACGGATGAAGAGTTCGCGGAGATGAAGACTCACCCAGGTGTGGGAGCCGATGTGGTCAAGGAGATCGACCATCTCGATGACCTCCAATGGGAAATCCTGTACCACCACGAGCGCATGGACGGAAAGGGTTATCCGCACGGACTCGACGGCGAGAGCATTCCCTACGCGGCTCGCGTGCTCGCAGTCGCCGACACGTTCGATGCGCTGACGAACGATCGGCCGTACCGCCAAGCAATGACCAAGGAAGAGGCGATAGAAGAGCTTCGGATAGTCTCCGGATCTCAACTCGACGCCGACATCGTCGAAGCGTTCGCGCGAGCGGTGGATGCCGGCGCTGCAGTCGTGCGATTCCCGGTTGCTGTTCACACGAACGATCACGTAGCCGAAGAAACATTCGCCTCGAGGGCGACATAGCAATGTTCCCGGACCTAGCCGCGGTGGTTGTGCTGATCGGCGCGTATGTGACATGCGCGGTTCTGAAAATCAACCTCGGCTACGGGCGTCGGATCAGCTTGGCCGCTACCTTTGCGCCGGCAGTGGCTCTGTTCGCCAGCGAACTCGACGTCGATGCCCGTTCCGTCTTCTTCATGGGTGCGCTGCTTGCTTCGGCGGCGCTGATTCTCGCGAAGGAGTCCTGGATAGAGGTGGCTTGGCATCCATTCCTTATGGGGACTACCTGGGTAGTCGTTCAAGGCGCGTTGAATGCCGCGGAGTCCATTGCCCCGGCGAATCAGCCGCTGGCTTACGTGTTAGCCGGAAGCCTAGGCACGCTCGTCTACTCGACGCTCGAAGCTGTTTGTCAGGGTTTTGCGCATGGGGGCCGAGCGTGGCTTCAGGATGCTGTTCGCGTATGGCTGACACTCGAGGCTGTATTGGTATCGACGAGCGGTCTGACGATCCTTGTTTTCCGAGAGATCGGTTGGCCAGCATTGCTCGCTGCGCTTGCTGTGTTGGTCATCACCAAACGAGAGTTCGACAACTATGGCGCTGCTCAAGACGCCTATGGGCAAACGGTGCGCGCCCTTGATTTTCTGATCCCAAGCAGCCCGACCACAGTGGGGTCCGTTACCCAGTAACACGAGTTCACTTCAAGCGACTCCAGGTGCCCGATGTAGCCGTCCCCCTCGACATTTCTCGACTCTGGGAGCAAAATGCTCCATCTCGACGAGATGGGGGCCCTCGCTGAGTGCGACAGACTTTCCCGAGGTTGGTGCCAAAGGTACCGACTCCTCTCCTGCTTCTGAGCCCTATCCCACTTCTAATGACGAGCTGCGACCGCTAACGGCGCTGTTCGCGGACGTGGTGGGCTCCACTGGACTTGGGGAAGTGTTGCCAGCTGATGAGGTAAAGGCATTGATCGGCGAGTGCGTGAATCGCATGGCTTCAGCGGTCGAGACGTTTGGCGGCGAAGTCACAGCATTCATGGGTGACGGAATCGCTTCCTTCTTCGGTCTAGACGGTGCACGCGAGGACGACCATGACCGGGCGGCCATGGCTGCCATTGATATCCGTCGACTCATTGGCGAATACGCGGCCGAGGTCGAGGCTGCTTGGGGATTTCGTCAGTTCAGCGTGCGCATCGGCGTCAATTCGGGGCGCGTGGCAGTTGGCACCTTGAGAGAGAGCGCCACGCAGGTGCATGCACTTGGTGACGCAGTGAACGTCGCGGCCAGACTTCAATCATTAGCGCCCCCAGGGTCGATTCTGATGGGCAGCGTCGTTGCCGCCACTCTTGCCGACCGGTTCGACGTTGTTTCCCGTGGGCCAAAAGAACTAAAGGGCCGCGCACATGCAGTTGAAGTGTTTGAACTGCTCGGAGAGGCGAAGGATGCTCCGAGCGTTCCTTCTCGGCCGATGCTTGGTCGTGGGGACGAGCTAGCAAGACTTGGTACTGCTGTTCATGAGGTTCGCTCGGGCCGTGGTCAGATGGTGATCATTCTTGGGGAACCTGGAATCGGCAAGACCCGCCTTCTTCAGGAAGCGCGCGGTGCCAATTCGGCCAGTGTGACTTGGCTCGAAGGGCGTTGCGACCATTCGACGAGGCGCTTGCCTTACGGCCCTTTCGTCCGAGCTCTTCATCAATGGCTCGAGGTCGAACGAGGCACGGCCGACGTAGCCGTCCGTGTGCGCTTGAAAGCAAAGCTCCGCGAACTGTTCGGCGACAGAGACCCAGATGTCTCAGCGCATCTCGGAGGCATGCTTGGAGTGGAACTCGAACCAAAGGAACGTCGCCGCTTGCAGGGCTTGCCCGTCGAAGCCCTTACGAAGGGTCTGCATCAAGCGTACGGGAGATGGATTGAGGCTCTGACCAAATCCTGTCCGGTTGTTGTCGCCATTGACAACTTCGGACAGGCAGATCAAGCGACGGTGCAGCTCACCGAGCATCTACTGGCGCTTGCCGAAAGAATTCCATTGCTTCTCCTCCTAGCCATGCGTGCTGATGTGACGACGCCAGGATGGCGGGTTCGTTCGTATGGGTTGGGAGAATTCGTACACAGGACCTCCGAGTTGGTTGTCCAACCATTGGCTCGCTCGGACTCGGAGAGCCTGCTCCAGGCACTTGACTTAGACGAGGTGCTATCTCCGAACGTCCGTGAAGTGATCATGAATCGGGCAGAAGGTAATCCTCTCTACGTTGAGGAACTCGTCCACGCTGTGGCAGATCAGGCGGCGACAGTCTCCTCTAACTCGTCTATTACGGCAGTTCCGCCTGGCCTCGAGAGGTTGCTGTTGGCGAGAGTCGACGCGCTATCAAGAGAAGCAAGGCGGCTTCTGCAGGCAGCTGCGGTGCTCGGAAGGTCATTCTCACTTGCCGTCCTCGAGCGTATGAAGGTTGTGCGCGACACCGAAGACGCCCTACTCGAGGCCTTGCGCGCTGATCTCATTCGTGAACATCGACTTGAACCGATTGAGTATCAGTTCAAGCATGGGTTGATACGCGAAGCCGTTGTGTCAACACTCACGGCTGCAACGACTAAGGACCTTCACAGTAGAGCCGCGCGTGCGATCGAACTTTGCTTTGCGCCGCACCTTGAAGAGCATGTCGAGGCCTTGGCGGAACACTACGAGTCAGCTGGCGACCACCAAAATGCCGTCGAGTTCATCGAGGGAATCGCGGAACGTCTAGTAGGCGTGTATCGATATACGGAAGCAATTCACGCACTCGACGTTTGTCGTCGCTATCTGACTACTGACCAGGCGAGTCCGTCTTACGTGCGAGCCACGATGAAGAGTGCCGAGCTGCGAGGCCTACTTGGTCGAGGTCGTGAAGCGGCAGCGCAGCTAGACGAGCTACTAACACGCGAAGACAGTTCGCTACTCGACACCCAAACGCTCTTAGCAATGAAAGCGCAGGTGCTTACCGAAAGCGGAGCACTAGATGAAGCTAGCCACGTGATCGATCAGTTCGAAGCGCTTGGTGCTCATCCACGGAGCCCGTTGATTGCATGCATGACGGCTCAGATTCACCTACGACGCGAAACGCTGCCAGCAGCTCGTGCCGCCTTGGAAGCGCTTGGCAGCGTTGATGAGTTGAGTGGCGATCTAGCGTTTGCTGCCTGCTCCATGTGGGCTGGTTATTTTGCAAAGACCGGAAGGTTCAGAGACGGAGCTGAGTGGGCGGCGCGTGCGTTGGATCTGGCTCAACAGGGCGGATCCATTGCCTTGACGCTTCGCGCTGAGCGTTATTTCGGCGTGATGAAGCTCTTAGATGGAGAGATCTCGCGCGCTTATTCACTTCTAAGGAGAGTCTGGGTCTCCTACCAAGAGCTCGGAGCGACAATCGGTGAGATCGAGACTGCAATCAATCTGGTGTATGCGGCCGAGCTCCGCGGACTTCTTCGGGTCGGTTGGGATGTCGGAAAGAGCAGTCTAGATGTAGCCGACAGCAGGTTCTGGCGCGCAGCGCTCTCAGCAAATCTCGCGACTACTGCGCTTGAGCTTGGCGACGACAAGAACGCTCGCGCTTTGGCAATGGAAGTTCTTGAAGCAGCAGACGAGGTTCCGCCCTTCGCTCGGTTTGTCGCGCTCATTGCACTCGGGGACCTGCACGCTGGAAAAAAGGAATGGCAACAAGCTGAACATTGCCTGCGCTCTGCATTGGAGGAGACCGAAGACGCCACTGGACGAGGCGGCCAAAGAGTGTCGGCGCTGACCGCAATCAGTTCGTTGGCGCTTCGGCGGGGTCATGTCGAAGTGGCAAAGCAGCAAGCGCAGCAGGCTGTCGCCAGCATTCCCGGATCTGAAAGGCCCGTCCATGTTGCCGCGTTTCGGGCCCTAGGTAGCGCCCTTTGTGCAAGGGACGTAGACGCGGGACGTGTTTACCTAGAGCGTGCACTAGGGTTAAGCCGCGAACTAGGGATGAAACTCGAGGAGGGTCGCGCGCTTGCTGCTCTCGGCAGTGTCGTAAAGGAACGCAGCAACTCCTACTTTGATCGCGCGCAACAGTTGTTTGAGGAATGTGAAGCGGAGCGCGGACTAGCCGAGCTGGACGAACTGCGGCAGCGTTAATCGCGCGTCCTGACGAGCCCGACAGAGCGATTACCCGCTGCGCCAAATGGGTACAACCACTTCATGGCGAGACCCATCTGGAGTGGCTCGATTAGCTTTGGCCTCGTAAACGTCCCGGTCCGCTTGTTCAGCGCTACCGAGCAGAAAGACGTCCGGTTCCGCGAACTCGACGAAAAGACCGGCAAACGAATCCATCACAAGCGCGTAACCGAAGGTTCCAACCGCGAGATCGATTACGAGGACGTCGCCAAGGGCTACGAGGTCAGCAAGGGTCATTACGTCAAGCTCACGAAGGAAGAGCTCGAAGCCGCCGATCCCGAGAAGACCCGCACCATCGACATCGATGACGTCGTCGAGCTCGCCGACATCGACCCCATCTACTTCGAGAAGACCTATTACCTCGGCCCCGCCAAGGACGTCGGTTCTAAGCGCGCCTACGCACTCCTCCTCAAAGCTTTCGAGGACAGCGGAAAAGCTGCGGTCGGCAAGTTCGTCATGCGGACGAAGGAGTACCTGGTAACCATTCGTCCGGCTATGGGGATCCTCGTCCTGGACACGATGTTCTTCGCCGACGAGGTCCGCGACCCCAAGAAGGTCTTGGACGAAACCACTTCCCGAGTCAAGGTCGAGAAGAAGGACCTGGACATGGCCCGCCGGCTGATCGACAGCCTCACGACGGAGTGGGAGCCGGCTAAGTACAAGGACACCTACCGCAAACGCGTCCTCGACCTCGTGCAAAAGAAGCAAAAGGGCAAAGAGATAGTGGTCGAAGAAGCCGAGGAAGAGACCGAATCGCCGCCGGATCTCATGGAAGCGTTGCGCGCGAGCGTTGAGGCCGTGGAGGGCCGCCGCAAGTCAAAGAGCTCAACGAAACGGCAACGTAAAGCGGGGTAGTTGGCGGCACGGTGCTCTCGGAAAGCACCTGACCCATCCTTTAGAGGCACCCTCCTTCACCTCGTCCGCACCGGCCTCCAAAATGGCTGGATGCTCACCAACGAGATCCAGCTCAGCCGCACCCTGGTGGCCGTCTGGGCCTTGCCGGCGCTCGGCGCCCTGGTCGTCCTTTTGTTGGGCCGCGCCGGCGGAATCGCGTGGTGGAATCGCGCGCGAGGGGCCGTCCGCCTCTTGGCGATCGCCTACTTCGTCGGCATCCTCGTGATCACGCTGTGGCCGCTGGAGTTCAACATCTCCTTGGATCGGATCCAGCTCGGCAATTGGGAACCGCTGCAAGGAACGCTGGGGTGGCTCCTCGACCCCGTCAACGACGTCCAAGCCCGATTCGGCGCCCGCGATGTCGTTGCCAACGTTGTTCTGTTCGCGCCGCTCGGTTTGCTTCTGCCCCTCTCTATGGATTCGAGAAGGAGCAGCATCCTCGCCTTCGTTGCGCTTTCGGCTTTGTCATTGATCCTCGAACTCGTCCAGGGCTTTGCCGTTCAGCAGCGAACCTTCGACATCGACGACGCGATCTCCGGCGCCATCGGAGCCCTGGGCGGCGCGATAGCGGCCGCGGTTGTGAAACCGATAGTCACGGCCAAGAACTGACGCAGACCGCGGCGTTATCGTCGGAAGATGCCACGATCGAAAACTGGTGCGCGTAAGGCAAAGCCCACTTCCGACTACAACCGCAAGCGGAAGCTCGACGAGACTCCCGAACCTGCTGCAAAATTCAAGGGCGACGTCGATCCCGGAAAGGCTCGCCCCGGCGAGTCGTTCGTCATCCACCAACACCACGCGACGAGACTCCACTTCGATCTGCGACTCGAGTTGTTCAACGGAAAGACGCCGGTGCTCGTGTCGTGGGCCGTTCCCAAAGGACTGCCGCGCAATAAAGGGAAAGGCACGCTCGCGATCCACGTCGAGGACCATCCCTTCGAGTACGGAAAGTTCTCAGGCTCCATCCCGAAAGGCAACTACGGCGGCGGAGAGGTTCGGATTTTCGATTCCGGCACCTACGAGATGGTTGATCAGAAGGAAGGCAACCTCAGGTTCCGCCTCAACGGCGACAGATTGCAGGGGATCTACAGATTGGTTCGCACACGGATCGAAGGCGGGAAGGAGCAGTGGCTGGCTTTCCTTTCCAAAGACGAACGTCCAGAACCCGACCCGCGGCCATCGCTTGCGCCGATGCTCGCAACACTCGTCACCGAGTCGTTCGACGACGACGACTGGGCCTTCGAACCGAAGTGGGACGGCGTCAGGACGATCGCCATCTGTGAAGAAGAGACGCAACTGATCTCGCGCAACAACCGAGACATCACCGTCGCTTATCCCGAGCTGCACGAGGCTCACAAGCAACTCGTCGCTCTTGACGCGATCATCGACGGCGAGATCGTCGCGTTCGAAGACGGAGCGCCGTCGTTCGAGAAGCTGCAGAGCCGGATGCATGTCCGTGGGCCGAGTGAGATCAAGCGGTTGATGAAGCTGATCCCCGTCGCCTACGTGGCCTTCGACATCCTTTATCTCGATGGACGCGACCTAACCCGGCATCCCTACAGCGAACGTCGCGAACTTCTCGAGCGAGCAATCGTGACCACTCCGTGGCTGCAGCTATCGCCGTCCATAAAAGGAGAAGGGGTGGCGCTGTTCGAGGCGGCCAGGGAGCAAGCGCTCGAAGGCATCGTCGCCAAGCGACTTTCGTCGATCTACGAGGGCGGCCAGCGATCGAAGCACTGGCTCAAGGTCAAGACCACGTTCGAAGGCGACGTCATCATCGTCGGAACTACGAAAGGAGACGGCGCGCGATCGGGAACCATCGGTTCCCTGATCACGGCTGTGTACGACGGGAAACAGCTGCGTTATTCGGGGAGCGTCGGCACCGGCTTCACCGCGAAATCGCTCGAGGTGCTCATGAAGAAGATCCGTCCACTGCATACCGACAAGCCCCAGCTGCCGGCGGAAGATCTGAAGGGAAAACCAGCCCTCCGAAATGCCTACTGGCTCAAGCCGAAGCTCGTTGCCGCCGTAGAGTTCCGCCAGCTCACAGCGGCCGGCAAGCTCCGGGCCCCGTCCTTCAAGGGTCTTCGTCCGGACAAGTCCGCAGCCGAGTGCACGTATAAGGAACTCGTCAAGGCCGCCGGTTTGACCTAATCCTCCCCGGCGAGCAGTGGTACTTTTGACGCCTCGGTTGAGCACACAGCCGCGCGGGATGGTCTCGTGGCTGGAGCAGCTCCCGGGGCTCTCTCGTTTAGTGGTCGCTATCGTGCGAAAGGCGATGGATGGCGGTCAGGAGAGACGAAACGAGCTTCTCTTGGGCGGTCGATCCGACCGAGCCGATCTCGACGATCCGCTTCGCCGGTGACGTCGACCTTCGCGCCGAAGAGTCAACCGCGGCACTTCTGCGGTCCGTGCCGCCCTCGGCCACTGGTGTACTGCTCGACCTCGCCGGAGTGTCGTTCATCGACTCCTCAGGTCTTCGCAGTCTCGTCACGATCAAACAAGAGGTGGAGGAACGGGGGAGTCGCCTCTTTCTCACACGGCCCGCACCGCCGGTCACGCAACTTCTCGAGATCGCCGGCATGTCGACTTTTTTCGAGTTTGCCGACGGACGCCGCAAGAGCTGGTGGTACGCGTTCAAGGAGGCTCGCGGGTGGAAGAAGCACGGTCTGGTTCGTCCATAGAGAGCAGGAACGATCGCAAGAGGGTGTATGGTTCGGCTATCTGGCCTTAGCCACTCAGGGCCGTCTAAGCAGCCCCCGCTAGGAGGGCGTTTTGACGGACCAATCTGGCTCCATCCAGGGCGATCTATCCGAGGGCCTTGCGCGGATCGCGGGACTTGTTCTGACCGAGGAAACACTTCACTCCGTCCTCGAACTGGTCGTCGCGCTGGCCAAGAGGACTATCGGTGGTGTCGATGGGTGCGGCGTCACCATGTTTCGCGACGGGAAGTTTTCCACCGCAGCGCACAGCGACGAGCTCGTCGTACTCATCGATGCAAAGCAGTACGACCACGGCAGTGGTCCGTGTGTTTCTGCGATCGAGGAGGGCAAAAGGTTCCGCGTCAGCGACCTGGCCACGGATGGTCGCTGGGAGGCGTTCGCGAGGGACGCAACGGCCGCGGGTATAAGGAGCGTGTTGTCTGTCCCCTTCGTTCCCGTGGACGAACCTATAGGGGCCCTCAACATCTACTCGCGTGCCGTCGGAGCTTTCAGCGAGGCTCACGAAGAGTTGGCGACGCTACTCGCACAACAAGCCGGCGTCGTATTGGCGAATTCGCAGGCTTACGACGAACGCGAGGAAGTCAACGAGCAGCTGCGGGAAGCGCTGCGATCCAGGGAGGTCATCGGCCAAGCCAAGGGCATCCTCATGCACAGAGATTCGATCAGCGGGGACGATGCTTTCACAGTCCTGCGAAAGATCTCGCAGAACTCGAATCGCAAGCTGCGAGACGTAGCCGACGAGATCGTGACTTCCGTTGAATCAGGGATCAGGGAGTGAAGATGCTCATGGCCCACCTTCGGGACCAGGTGCCTTGGAGCGCGCGAGGGTAATCGCCGGATTGACTCATCGCGATCTTTGGTTCCGCTACCTGGGTCTCGGCGGCATCCTCGCACCATCAGACGTGGAGCTTTGTGTCCGCGGCGGAGTCTCGCCGGACGATCGGGAGTACACGATCCTGGCCGCCGCGTTGAACGAGTGCCTTAGTGAGATCGGTCTGAACCACCCGGTGGAGTTTCCGACCTGAGGCCGGACGGCGCACGGGGACCCGTGGCTCGAGGCGTCGTCCGGCTCAGGTCTTAGCTTTCAGAGGGACGCGGTTCGCAATTAGCTATACCCACTAAGCGGTCAGGCTAGCCTTTAGCCATGATCTCAACGCTCCTCGAGGAACTCTGCGCGCGTGCGGGCGGAATCGCCAAGCACGAGGTCGAGCACTTCCATCGCTTGATAACGGTCTGGCAGATGCTGGCCGACCTTTCCTTCGCCGATCTCCTCTTGCTTGCTCCTATGGAGGACGACCCGGACGAGAACTTCCTGACGCTGGCGCAGATGCGTCCGCTTACCGCCCAAACTCTTTACCCCGACGACCACGTCGGCACCGCACTCATCGCCGAGTACGCACCCGAAGCGATCCGCGCCATGAAGACGGGGAAGCTGCAACAGGGCCGGGTCGACAGTCGTGGTGTCCACCGTGAAGCGACGCCGGTCCGCGTGAACGATCGTGTCGCGGCCGTGGTCGTCAGAGAAGGTATGCCCTTCGGTGGGCGCTCGGTAAGCGAGCTCGAAGAGGCGTACTCGACGTGCGCCGACGCGCTGTTCCGCATGATCTCCGAGGGCTCCTTTCCATATACAGGTATGGAGGCTTGGGAGCCGCCCCGTGTAGGTGAGGGAGTCATGGTCGTCGCCTCGACGGGCCAGATCGCCTTCGCATCACCAAACGCAGTTGCCGCAGGGCGACGCCTCAATGTCTACAGGCAACTGGTCGGTATGCATCTCGAGGATCTAACCGGCGGCAATGCGTTGTGGAATGCGATCGACTCGGGTGTTCCTTACGAGGCCGAGGTCGAAATCGGAGGAGAGGTGATCAGCCGGCGTGTCGTCCCGTTCCGGATCAAAAAGCACAACGCGGGTGGGATGGTCCTGATCCAGGACGTCACCGAGCTGCGTCGCCGTGACCGCGAGCTCATGTACAAAGACGCCGTCATCCGCGAAATCCATCACCGAGTGAAGAACAACCTTCAGACGATCGCTTCGCTGCTGCGCCTGCAATCGCGGCGTCTGGATTCTGAGGAAGCGAAGGTGGCGCTGGACGAAAGCGTCACGCGCATCCGGACGATCGCTTTCGTCCACGAGACCTTGTCGCAGGCTTCGAGCGACCTGGTCGATTTCGACGAGGTGATCCGCGGAGTCATCCGAATGCTCGAAGACGCGCTTGGGTTGGTCGATGCCGGAGTGAAGACCGACGTGCAGGGCGAAGTAGGGGAGTTGCCGGCCGCCGTCGCTACTCCTTTGTCATTGGTGATGACGGAACTGGTTCAGAACGCTGCCGAGCACGCGTTCGATGGGAGCGGCGGGAACATCCGGATCACGCTGGAACGCCGCGACAACATGGTGCACGGCGAGGTCGAGGACGACGGCGTCGGCATCGCTCCCGACTTCTCTTGGGACGGCAGCGGGCTCGGTCTACAGATCGTCCACCGGCTCGTGACCGATGAATTGAAAGGGACGATCGACCTGCATCGCGAGGGCGGGACGCGGATCGAGATCGACGTACCGCTGCCTGGCTATCCCATGCGGTAACGAGATTGCCGGGCCAAAGCCTCGTTTCTTGCCGGTCGTTGTCTGCGGTGGGATGCTTTCTTCACCCCGATCGCGCAAGGAGGAGAACGGTGAGCAAGCGTCGCATGGTGTCGTCCATAGCAATGACCGTGTTGCTTGTCGCTCTACCGTTTGTGGTCTCGCCGTCCGCTTCTGCAGCACCACTGACCCAGTGCAGTGCGACGAGCGTGACGCTGTTCATCTTTGCGCCCGGGTTTCAATTCCAGGACGCGACCTCGACGAACGGATCGGTGGTGCCCGATGCCGGCATCGTAATCGAAGGAACCGAACCGCAATTCGACGTCACCATCACGCCCAGTGGCACCCCGGGAAGCTCGCTGGTGACGCTGATGTTCACCTTCGACTCAGCCCCCGTCAATATTGTTTACAACGTGATCGTCGGCTCGTCCTCTTCGAATTCTTTGAACGGTTCGTCGGGCGACGACATCATCTTTGGGTTCGGGGGGAACGATCGGATCCTGGCCAACAACGGCGACGACATCGTCTGTGCAGGTGATGGGAGCGACTCACCGTCCGGAGGCCTGGGCGACGACCACATCCTCGGACAGAACGGCAACGACATCATGCTCGGTGGACCAGGTGACGACGTCCTGAGCGGCGAAGCTGGGAACGACCTCATGTTCGGTGATTACGGTGTCGACACGCTTGTGGGCGGTACTGGCGGCGATGGCTTCCGTGGGGGGCCGGACACTGACTTCAACAACGACTTCAACCCCGGCGAGGGCGACACGACCGACGGCACCTAGGGTTCGCCCGCTCGAGGCAGATGCATCAGCCGTAAGGCCCCTTGTAGCCCGCCGACTACGGTGACATGCTGGTGGACGGGCGCACATCCGATCCACAGGGAGGGTTCTCATGATCCGCCGTCGAGCCGGCTGGCTGTCCCTAATAGCTCTCCTGGTTGGTGCCGTGTCTTTCGTGACTGCACCTTCTGCTGGCGCGGCAAGCCATCTCTTCACCTTCACCAGCGTGGAAGGGGCCTTTACCGTTCCCGGTGGGGTGACGAGCATCGACGTAACAGCGGTCGGTGGGGCTGGCGGAGCCCTCAGTGGCCCAGGCCTTGGCGGCCTCGCCGCGATAGTCACAGGCAGCATCGCCGTCACTCCCGGCCAGCAGCTTTTCGTTACGGTCGGCAGCGTGGGTTTTGACACGATTGACGGGGGTAATGGTGGGGGATTCAACGGCGGAGGGGACGGTGGTGACAACACTCCGGGTGGTGGCGGCGCTTCGGACGTTCGCACATGCTCTGCGTTGTCGTGTCCGGGCGGAGATGTCGCGTCGCTCAATTCGCGATTGATCGTTGCCGCTGGCGGTGGCGGATCACGCGGAGCAGCTTTCGGCGGGAATGCCGGCGAAGCCGGCGGAGACGGTCTTGGTCTTGCGGGCGGCGGTCAGCCCGGTACGGACATATCGGGAGGCGCGGGAGGAACCGGACCCTTACCCGGTGAGATGGGCGACCTCGGTCTCGGTGGTGATGGCGCGGGTGGTTTGGGTGCCGGCGGTGGCGGTGGGCTATACGGCGGAGGAGGAGGAGGAGCCACTCCTGCGTCCTCATCCGGCGGAGGCGGAGGCGGCGGATCCAATCTCGTCCCGCCCGGCGGCGACTTCTTCGGCCTGACCTCCATCGACCCGTTCATTCGCCTGAGTTGGAACAGCTGCTCGGCAACCGGCGGAACGATCACACTTCCGGGTAGCGGACAGATCCTCTCAAGCTTTTCGAGCAATGAAGCCGTTGTGCCCGGCGAGAACATCACGTTCGGGGGCGTGAACACGAGCTCGACCATGTCCGTTGTTCCGGTGAGTGCCGGCAGCACTTCGATCACTATCAATCGTGACTCGAGCCCGCCCCTTGTGATCGGTGTGCGCGTGGGGAATGCGAGCAACAATTCCCTCAGCGGGACGTCCGGCCCCGACATCCTTTTCGGCTTCGGGGGAGCTGATCGTCTGCTCGGCAACGCCGGTGATGACCTGATCTGCGGCGGCGAGGGCGGTGATTCCCCGTCGGGAGGGCTGGGCCACGACACGATCGACGGCCAGGGCGGCAACGACATCATGCTCGGCGGACCCGGCGACGACGATCTGTTGGGCGGACCCGGTAACGACCTGATGTTCGGTGACTATGGCTTCGACACGCTGACCGGAGGCACGGGTGCCGATGGCTTCCGCGGCGGGCCGGATATAGACATCTATGTCGGCTTCAATCCCGGCGAGGGTGACACGTCGGACGGCACGTAACGACGTCCTCGCCACTTGGTCGTTGAGAGGTTAGCCTGAGGTCGTGGATCCCTTCGACCGGTTCGAGTTCAAGCGCCGCAAGGTCAATTTCAACGCCATCTTGGCCTTCGTGGTCGGGATCGTCCTGGCTTATCTGCTGCAAGTGAAGGCGAACTTCGGGACGAGCACGATACTGACCGTTCTCATCGTGCTTGCCGTCGGCGGCCTCTGGTACCACATCCGCAAAGTCGTCTAGCCGACGCCGGCTCCCGCAAGTTCGGTAACGATCGCATCGACTTCCGCAGGGTCGACGGGCTTCGTTAGAAACGCGTCGCAGCGCGACCAGTTGGCGAGCCACGAATCGGCCTCGCGCTCGATGAGGACGACGATTTTCGGCTCGGTGATCTCACCGTTGTCGGCCATGCGCTTGAGCTCGTAGGACACAGCGAACCCGCCCTGGTGCCCCAGGCTCGACGCGACCACGACAACATCGGGTGACCTCGAGCGAGCCAGCGTGATGATGTGGTCCCCGTCGATGAAGGCGATGATCTCGCGATCTGGTCCGGTTAGGCCCGCGCGCAGGACCTCTAGCTCGTGCGGATCCTTGTCCGCGATGACCAGCAGCACTACTTCTTGGCCTGCTCCGCCGGACGAGGCGGCCACCGCGACTCGTAGGGCTCCGCGATGAGTTTGTCCTGGGCTCCCAAGGCGTCGGTGACAGGATCGATCACCGATTCCGTTTCGATCTTGAACCCGCCGGCGAGCTCGGCCAGCAGGGTGAGCTGACGGGTGAACTCTTTGCCGAGTCCGATGACTCGGTCCGCGGTCTCTACGAGCGTGCTCGCGTATTGGAAAGCGAGGACTTCGCCGCAGAAGGGACAGTAGCCCGACCGGCTCTCCGGGTCGGTGGCCATCGCGAGCGGAAAGGTCCGGTCGCAGTTGCGGCAGGTGATCTTGATATCCACTTAACCCTCCGAGCTCGAAGTCGCCCCGACTTGGTTGGGCCCTATCTTAGGCGGTGCCGCGGATATGCTGGCCGTTCAGTGCAGCGCCGTCCCCAAACTCCCCGTTCCGGCACCCGGTCCCGTCCTCGGTGGCGGCTCATCGCGGTCTACGTTGCTCTGCTGATCGCGGGCTTGTGGATCTTCCAGTCCTTCACGCAGGAATCCAACGACATCTCCTACAGCGAATTCCGCGACCTGGTTGCCGACGGCAAGGTCGTCGACGTAACGATCACGACGTCGGTCATCGAGGGTCGCTATCGGCGTGGCAACCGCGTTATCGAGTTCACGACCAACCAGCTGCCGGTGCCGGACGAACAGCTCGTTCCCGAACTGCGGGAGCACGACGTCGAGATCGTGTCCAAGCTCGACAACCCCATCACCGGGATCCTGTTGACCTACATCCTTCCCTTCGGTCTCATCCTCGGCATCTGGTTCTTCCTGATGCGCCGTATCGGGGGCGGCGCCGCTCAGGCGCTGCAGTTCGGGCGGTCGCGGGCCAAGGTCTACAACCGCAAAGAGCTCCGGACGAACTTCGGCGACGTCGCCGGAGTGGACGAAGCCGTCGCCGAGCTTCGCGAAGTAGTCGACTTCCTCAAGAACCCCAAGAAATACCAGCGGCTGGGCGGACGCATACCTAAGGGAGTGCTGCTCGTCGGTCCGCCGGGCACGGGCAAGACCTTGCTCGCGCGCGCCGTGGCCGGTGAGGCCGACGTTCCCTTCTTCTATATGTCCGGCTCGGAGTTCGTCGAGATGTTCGTCGGCGTCGGTGCGTCGCGCGTACGCGAGCTCTTCGAGCAGGCCAAGACGCATGCGCCTTGCATCATCTTCATCGACGAGCTCGACACGATCGGAAAGTCCCGCTCGGCCGCGATATCCATCGGAGGACATGACGAGCGTGAGCAGACGCTCAATCAGCTGCTGGCCGAGATGGATGGCTTCGATGCGCGGGCCAACGTGATCATCATGGCGGCGACCAACCGTCCCGAAGTGCTCGATCAGGCTCTTCTTCGTCCGGGGCGTTTCGACCGGATGGTCGTCGTGGATCGTCCGGATCTCAACGGCCGCGTCGAGATCCTCAAGGTTCACGCCAGGAAGGTGAAGCTCGCCACCGATGTTGATCTGCGACAGATCGCCGCGCAGACCCCGGGCGTGGCGGGAGCCGAGCTCGAAAACATCCTCAACGAGTCGGCCTTGCTCGCGGCACGCCGGGGAGAGGACTCGGTCGAGCAGAAGGATCTTCAGGAAGCAATCGAGCGCGTGATGACAGGTTTGGAGCGGAAGTCACGAGTGTTGGCGGGCTCGGAGAAGGATCGCGTCGCGCACCACGAGGCCGGGCACGCCGTCGTCGGATTGTTCGTCGAGCACGCCGATCCCGTGCACAAAGTGTCGATCATCCCGAGGGGTGCAGCCGCGCTGGGCATGACGATCTCCGTCCCACTGGAAGACCGCTACCTGTTCACCGAGCCC
This sequence comes from uncultured Actinomycetes bacterium, assembly GCA_963766295.1. Classification (GTDB taxonomy): domain Bacteria; phylum Actinomycetota; class JAICYB01; order JAICYB01; family JAICYB01; genus JBBDRJ01. The sequence goes on from CAVXYW010000002.1 coordinate 833,219, forward strand.
GAGCTGCAGGACCGCCTCGCCGTGTTGCTGGGCGGTCGCGCAGCCGAGGAGATCATCTTCGACAACGTCTCCACCGGCGCTACCGACGACCTGCAGAAATCCACCGACATAGCCCGCCGGATGGTCGAGCAGTTCGGGATGTCGCCGAAGATCGGTCCGATGGCCGTCAGCCAGGACGGTCAGCGATTCCTGGAGCCGAAGTTTCCGTGGGATTCGTCCCGTGAGACGTCCGAGGAGTTCGCACGGATCGCCGATGAAGAGGTGGCGCGGTTCGTAACCGACGCTTACGACCGAGCGCGCAGGATCCTTTCCGAGCACGAAGCAGCTTTGCGAGCAGTCGCGGAGGAACTCAAGCGCGCAGAAGTACTAGACGGTGATGCGTTGAGAGTCTTGGTGCAGAAGACCGAAAGTGGTCCTGCTGAGCTTGGCGGTTCTGAGGAGTTAGTGAGCGATCCGGGAAGTTAGCTCGCGTCGCATGTAGCGGCGCTCTTCCTCAGTGGTGCCGCCCCAGATGCCGTACTCCTGATTGGAGTCGAGCGCGTAACCGAGGCAATTCTCGCGGACGTTGCACTGACGACAAACCGCTTTTGCTGCTTCGATCTGGAGGAGTGCCGGACCCGTTGTGCCTACCGGGAAGAAGAGATCTGGGTCCATCTCCTTGCAGCGAGAGCTATCGCGCCAGTCGCTCAGCACACGTTCCTCCTAAAGCTCGACGTCCCGATTGCCCACGAGGTATGTGACAGTGGGACTGCAAGTATGCCCGCAAGTTCTTGCGTGCACAAGGGGTCGGTGCGGTTTTCCACTGTCGTTCCACAAGTTTCAACAGTGTGATTTGTTATTGATGTGATGCGTGTTGAATTTGCGTTAGGCCCACACCGGAAGCGCGTCGTAAAGAGGTATCGCGTGCAACTGCGTCACCTCTCCGAGGTACTCGCCGTCCGTCTGAAGAGGGACGGGACGACGCGAGCGGATCGTCACTTGAGGTTGATCAGTGAGATGGATGGCATCGCGATGTCTCACGTGTTTGCCCGAGGTCAGCGCCTGCTGCAGCCATCGAAGGGTTCGCCAGAAGCGGACCTGCTTCGACGCCAAAAGGTCGATCCCTTTCGCCGGCTCACTTCGAGGCGAGATCCGAATCGCGCGTTTGCGGAAGTACGTGAACTGATCTGCCAACGCGAGGCACGCCCAGAAGGCTCCCTGGGGACCCTCCGGTGTATCGACGATGAGATCGGGAAGCTCGGCTCCCTTTATACGCATGTACGTACGGAGGCCGTGGTAGAGGAACACCCCGTCGTTGGAATGTCGACGACGCTTCGAGCTGTCGACCCTCTTGACGATCTCAGCGTCGAACACCAACCCGGCGGCGAAGGCGAAGTCGCGTTGCAGGTGCCCGTGCTCGCTTTCGGCCGTGATGCGACCGGCGGTGAGACGCTTCGGATCGCCGCGCTCGACGATCTCCAGGAGATGGGCCGTCGCTTCGACGAGCTCGTTGGGAAAGCCGAGATTTCTCGCTAGGACATTGGTGGTGCCACCAGGCAGAACTGCCAATACGACTTCAGTCGAGTTCGTATCGTGGAGCAGTCCGTTGACAACCTCGTTCACGGTACCGTCCCCGCCGAAAGCGATAACGGTTTTGGCGCCGGCCTCCACGGCCTCTCGTGCGAGGGCAGCGGCGTGTCCCCGGGCATTAGTGGTGACGCGTTCGAGCTCGAAGGTTGCCTCCAGCGCTCTTTCGGCTACGCGAAGGGAGCCGGGGGAGACATTTCCGGCCTTCGGGTTCTCTATAAGGACGGCATTCACAACGGGCAGCCTACCGAACGTCGGTGGTGCTCTCTAAAGTGCTGGTTGCTTCCCCGTGACCACTGAGAAGGAGGTCTACGATGGAAGCGATGGATGAGCGCAAGCTGAGCCTCTATCACCGACTCGTGCCGAAACTGGACGAGGGCACAGCACGGGACCTAGTGCTGATGCTTCCCAATGATCCCGAGGAGCTGGTGACCAAGGACCACCTTTCGACGCAGCTTGCGCTAACAGAGGCGCGTGTTGTCGACCGGCTCACTTGGCGGATGATCACAGTGATGGGCGCGTGGACAGCGATCGGCGTGTCCCTTTTCGCCCTGATGTCGCAGCTGTTCGAATAGAGCTACTCGCCGACCGCTTTCTTCCCGCGAGCCTTGACCTCTTCAAGCGACCGCTTCAGCGCTTCCGTCAGGTCGACGACCTGCGGCGCTTCCTCGGAGGTCGTCGGAGCCACGATCTCCTTACCGGAGATCTTCTGCTCAACGGCTTCCATCAAAGCAGCGCGGTAGCGGTCGACGAACTGGTCGGGGTTGAATCCCTCGGTCAGGTTGTCGATCAATGTGTGCGCCATCTTCTCGTCGCCCTCGCTGGTCTCGATGTCGCGTTCCAATTCGGCGAAGCGCGCTTCGCGGATCTCGTCCGGCCAGTACATCGTCTCCATCACCAGCACGTTGTCGCGCACGCGCAGCGTCGCCAGGCGTTCTTTGTCTCGGATCGCGACCTTGGCCACGGCTACGCGATCGGAATCGTTGAGTGCCTTGCGGAGCAGGCCGTAGGCCTTGATCCCCAGCTCGTCGGGGGCCAAGTAGTAGGAGCGCTGGTAATAGATGGGGTCGATCTCTTCAGAAGGAGTGAAGTGCACGACCTCGACGGTGTGCGATGTATCGATCTCGATCTTGTCGAGCTCCTCGTCGTCGAATTTCACATACTGGCCCTTCTCATACTCGAAGGCCCGGACGAGGTCGTCTTTGGAGAGATTGTCCTTGCCGCACACCTTGCACGTGCGGTTGTTGGCGACGCGGCCGTCGTCCTCCTTATGGAGGAGGTTGAACCGAACTGTCTTTTCCTCGGTGGCCGAGAAGAGGCGAACCGGGATCGTGATTAACCCGAAGTTGATAGCACCGCGCCAGATGGCCTGCATGTTTGCCTCCTGATCAGGTCATAACAGGTTAGCCGCGGTCGCTAACGCGACGCCCTAATGGAGTAATCGATCCGGACGCGTAATCGAAAGCCGATCAGGGGACCATCGGGATGACCTTGTCCAGCTCGGTCAGCTCGAGCAAACGGCGCACGGCACCGTGTGCTCCGGCGATCTTCATGGTGCCGCCGCCTTCGCGCAGCCTCCGAAGGAGGCCAAGGACGATGCCGAGCCCGGTCGAGTCCATGAAATCGACATCGCTCACATCGAGCATTACGTCGACGACGTCGGGCGGGTTTATGACGGCCAAGGCCTCGCGCAGCTCGGGCGCCGTAGCCAAGTCGCAGGTTCCATTTAGATGCACCGTTCGGGAGGCGCTTTCGCCGATGACCTGAACGCGGAGGTCCATGCTCATGACTTGAGCCTGTCACGCACGACGGCGGGAAGGATCCCTCCCTCGCGGAAGTAATGGAGTTCAGCCTGTGTGTCTACGCGGGCCTTGGCTTGAATGGTTCGCTCTCCGTTCTCAGTCCGGAAGATGACGTCTACCGTGTCGCCCGGCTCGAGAGTCGCGAGGCCGCGGATGTCGATCTCCTCCTTGCCGGTCAAGCCGAGCGCTTGCGGTGTATCCGGAAGCTCAAGCGGTAACACGCCCATCTGCACCAGGTTCGCGCGGTGGATGCGCTCGTAGGACGCGGCAAGCGTCGCGCGAACGCCGAGTAGCAACGTTCCCTTCGCGGCCCAATCCCGCGACGAGCCCGTGCCGTACTCGCGTCCGGCAAGGACGACCAAAGGAGTGCCTTCGGCCTTGTAGCGCTCGAAAGCTTCGTAGACCGTGACGAGCTCGCCGGTCGGCACGTGGATGGTGAACCCGCCTTCTTTTCCGTCCGCCATGTGATTGCGGAGGCGGATGTTCGCGAATGTGCCTCGGACCATCACCTCGTGGTTGCCGCGGCGTGTGCCGTAGGAGTTGAAGTCTTTCGGTTCGACACCTCTTGAGATCAGGTATTGCCCGGCGGGTGTCGACGCCGGTATCGAACCGGCGGGTGAGATGTGATCAGTGGTGACGGAGTCGTTGACCAGAACGAGAACGCGAGCACCGGTTATGTCTTCAACGACCGGGGTCTCCGGAGTGACGTCCTGCACGAAGGGTGGTTCGGCGATGTATGTAGAAGAAGGATCGAAGGAGTAGAGATCGCCCTCGGGAACGTCCAACGCGTGCCATCTTTCGTCCCCTGCGAATATCTCGCCGTAACGCTTGCGGAAGGCATCGGGATCCATCGAACGCGCGATAGTCGAAGCGATCTCCTGCGAAGTCGGCCAGATGTCGCGAAGGAATACATCGTCCCCCGATCCGTCGGTGCCGATGGGTTGCGTCGTCAGGTCGATGTCAACCGTTCCGGCAAGTGCATACGCGACTACCAGCGGCGGCGAAGCGAGGAACGACATCTTCACCTGCGGGTGGATACGTCCTTCGAAGTTCCGGTTCCCCGAAAGCACAGCGGCAGTCGTGAGTTTGTTCTCGTCTATCGCGTTCGCGATCGGTTCAGACAACGGACCGGAGTTTCCTATGCACGTGGTGCAACCGAAGCCGACAAGATGGAACCCCAGCGCTTCGAGTGGTTCGACCAATCCGGCCTGCTCCAGGTAGTCCATTACGACGGGCGAGCCCGGAGCCATCGATGTTTTTACCGTCGGTCCTACGCGCAGTCCCTTTTCGACGGCGTTCTTTGCCAGGAGACCGGCGCCGATCATGACCATCGGGTTGGACGTGTTCGTGCAACTGGTTATGGCGGCGATGACGACGGAGCCGTCGCCCAGGTCGGCCGAGTCGCCGTTGATAGCCACCGTCGTGTACGCGGGCTCTGCTTCCTGTCTGCGCCTGATGGTCTCATCGCTTCCGCTCGGAACTCCGCGGAAGTAATCGAGCTCCTTGCGGAATCGAGAGCCGACGCCGTCTAGCGTTACTCGGTCTTGCGGACGCCGCGGCCCGGCAAGTGAGGGCCGGAGCGAGTTCAGGTCGAATGTGAGCAGCTCGCTGTAGACCGGTTCGGGGGCTTCGGTCTCGTGGAACAAACCTTGTGCTTTCGTATAGGCCTCGACGAGTTCGATCCTTGCTTCGTCGCGTCCCGAGTTGCGCATGTACGTGATCGTCTGCGCGTCGACGGGGAAGATCCCTTCCGTCGCTCCGTACTCCGGAGACATGTTCGAGATCGTGGCGCGGTCGGCAACGGTAAGCGAGGGGAGTCCCGGACCGAAGAACTCGACGAACTTTCCAACGACGCCGTGATTGCGCAAGAGCTCGGTGATGGCCAGGACGAGATCTGTTGCGGTAGACCCTTCCGGTAGTGCGCCTTCGAGACGCACACCAACAACAGTCGGGACCAGCATCGAGATCGGTTCGCCGAGCATCCCGGCTTCCGCTTCGATCCCACCGACACCCCACCCGAGGACGCCGAGGCCGCCGATCATCGTCGTATGCGAGTCGGTGCCGAGGAGCGTGTCGGGGTAAGCAACCGGGGGTGAGTCCTCATTGGTGAAGACCACGCTCGCCAAGTACTCGAGATTGACTTGGTGGACGATGCCCGCGCCCGGTGGAACTACTCGGAATCTGTCGAAGGCCGTTTGGGCCCATCTTAAGAATGCATACCTCTCTTCGTTGCGCTGGAACTCGATCTCGACGTTCTTCGCGAACGCCGAGCTGCTGCCGAACACGTCGACCTGAACGGAGTGGTCGATGACCAGGTCGACCGGGACCTTCGGGTTCACGCGGGCCGGATCTCCACCCAACCGGGCCACCGCGGCGCGTAGAGCAGCCAGGTCGACAACGGTCGGTACGCCGGTGAAGTCCTGGAGGATTACGCGAGCGGGGAAGAAGGGGAACTCACCGGTAGTGGTGTTCGGCCAATCTGTTAGGAGGCGGATGTGATCATCGGTTGCACCGCGGCCCTGGTGACGCAGAACGTTTTCGAGGAAGATGCGAACGACATACGGGAGCTGCGCGATCCGGTCGGACGGCGCCGCGTCGAAGAGGGAGAAATACTCGAAGGCGCCGCGCGAAGTCTCGAGCGTTGCGATGAGGCCCTCCCTCCTGGCTGTTCTTCAAGCGTACTCAGCAAGCGACCGGTCATGAGTACTCACGACTACGATGGTGGTGTCCCGCTGGACGGAAAGGTAGCGCCATGACTAAGACCACCAGCGGGGTCGGGGAGCAGATGCCGGTGCCTGCCCTGGACCGGATCGATCGGCGTGTCGTCGGCTTTTTGTCCCGGTGGAGCATCCCGTTCCTGAGAGTTGCGCTGGGCGTGGTGTTCGTCTGGTTCGGAGCTCTCAAGATCTGGCGGATCTCACCTGTTGCCGAGCTCGTATCGAGCACCGTGTACTGGGTGGATCCCGAGTGGTTCGTCCCGACCCTTGGGGTCGTGGAAGTTATCATCGGGCTGGGCCTGCTGTTCGGAATCGGCTTGCGTCTCATCCTTCTGGTGTTCGCCGGACAGATGATCGGGACGGCTCTCGTGTTCGTCGTGCTGCCCGACGTCGCCTTCCAACGCGGCAATCCGTTGCTGCTCACGGTGGAGGGCGAATTCGTGGTCAAAAACATCGTTTTGATCGCGGCCGGGATGGTGGTTGGGGCGACCGTCCGTGGGCGCAGGGCACGGGTGGAGACAGATAGCGGCTAAGTGAGTTGACGCGTGCCGGGGTATGCCCTCAGGCTCTGTCCCGGTGAAAGGGCCCCGCCTAGGCAAGTTCGGGATCGCTCTCGCGTCGTTCGCCCTGCTGGCAACGGCGTGCGCTTCCGGCGGCCCGTTGGACACCCTCACTCCCGAGGGGCCGATAGCGCGTCAGATCGACGGTCTATGGAAGATCGTCTTCTACCTGGCCGTTGCTGTGTTCATCCTGGTCGAGGGCGCCCTGGTGATCATGCTCTTCCGGTTCCGGCAGCGGAAGGGTGACGACGAGCTGCCGCGGCAGACGCACGGGAACACCCGGCTCGAGATCGGCTGGACGATCCTGCCGTCCCTTCTGCTGATCGCCTTGGCGGTGCCGACGGTTACGACGATCTGGGCGCTGGCCGAAGAGAAGCCCAATTCACTTCAGATAACGGTCACCGGCAGCCAGTGGTGGTGGCGCTACGACTATCCGGATTACGAAGGCCTAACAACAGCTAACGAGCTGCACATACCGGCAGACCGACCCATACACCTGAGTCTGGAATCGGCCGACATCATCCATAGCTTCTGGGCACCGCGCCTGGCCGGTAAGCAGGACGTCGTTCCCGGCCGGACGAACACGCTCACGATCCAGGCCGACCGTCCCGGAACGTACGAAGGTGCGTGTGTTGAGTACTGCGGTTTGTCGCACGCGAACATGCGCTTGAAAGTCATCGCTCACGATGCGGACGACTTCGAACAGTGGGCGCGGGAGCAATCACAGGACGCACTGGCACCCGAGGGTGGATTGGCCGCACAAGGCAAACGTGTATTCGAAGAGGGTCAATGCGTCAGTTGTCACACGATTCGCGGAAGCGAGAAGTCAACGGGAACGACAGCGCCTGATCTCACGCACTTCGCGAGCCGGACGTCCTTCGCAGGGGGAATATTCACACGGACGGAAGGAAACCTTAGGCGGTGGCTCACCGACGCACCCGCCGAAAAGCCGGGGTCGAAGATGCCGGCGGGTGTAGGGACGATGGGTCTCACTGAAGAAGACATAGATGCGTTGATCGCCTATCTAGACAGCTTGAGATGATGGAGAACCAATGGCCACGGTGATCGAAGCGCCCGAATCGGCTTCATACGACGGCCCCTTCCGGCGGCCCAAGAGCACTGAAGGTCTTATCGGCTGGCTGACTACGGTCGACCACAAGAAGATCGGGATCCTCTACGGCGCCACCGCTCTCCTCTTTTTCCTCCTGGGCGGCATCGAGGCTTTGCTTATCCGTCTACAGCTCGCACAGCCGAACGGAACCGTTCTAACGGCTGATCAGTACAACCAGCTGTTCACGATGCACGGGATCACGATGATCTTCTTGGTCGTGATGCCGCTAGGTGCGGCGTTCTTCAACTACCTGATCCCACTGATGATCGGCGCGCGCGACGTCGCCTTCCCGCGGCTGAACGCCTTCAGCTACTGGGTGTTCCTGGCCGGCGGGCTCTTCATCTATTCGAGCTTCTTCCTCGGCGGAGCGCCCGATTGCGGCTGGTTCTGCTACGCGAACCTGTCGACGCAAGGCTTGGCGGACGGTAGCGGAGTCAACTTCTTCGCTCTCGGTCTGCAGATAACCGGTATCGCTTCGCTGGTGGCGTCGGTGAACTTCGTCACGACGATCATCAATCTGCGCGCACCCGGCATGAGCTTCTTCAAGATGCCCATGTTCGTGTGGATGGCGCTGGTCGTGAACTTCCTCCTTCTGTTCGCGATGCCGGTCATCGCCGTTGCTCTGTTCCAGCTGATGTTCGACAGCATGTTCGGGACGAACTTCTTCAACCCGGCAGCCGGCGGTGATCCGATCCTCTGGCAGCACATGTTCTGGCTGTTCGGACATCCCGAGGTCTACATCCTGATCTTGCCGGCGATGGGCATCGTGTCCGAGGTCTTACCCACGTTCGCCGCAAGCCGCTTTTCGGCTACGCCGTTCGTCGCCATTCTCCGGTATCGCCATCGGATTCATGGGCTGGGGAGTGTGGGCGCACCACATGTTCGCGGTCGGCCTCGGCCCAGTGGCCAACACGGCCTTCGCTTTGTCGACGATGTTCATCGCCGTCCCTACTGGGGTGAAGATCTTCAATTGGATGGGCACGATGTGGGGCGGGAAGATCCGCTTCACTACGCCGATGTTGATGTCGCTCGGCTTCGTGACGATGTTCATCATCGGCGGATTGTCTGGGGTCACGCACTCGATCGTGCCTGCGGACTACCAGCAGACCGATACGTATTACGTCGTCGCCCACTTCCATTACGTGCTCTTCGGCGGTGCGATCTTCGGCCTGTTCTCGGGGATCTTCTATTGGTGGCCGAAGATCTCCGGGAAGCTGCTGAGCGAGCGCTTGGGGAAGCCCCAGTTCCTTCTGATGATGATCGGCTTCAACATGACGTTCGGGCCGATGCACGTCCTCGGGCTGCAGGGCATGCAGCGCCGTTACTACCGCTACCAGCCGGGCGAGGGATTCGATTTCTGGAACATGGTCGAGACCGTCGGTGCGTTCATCATCGCGCTCTCCGTCCTGACTTTCATCATCAACGTGCTGGTGACGCGCAAGCGTGGCAAGCCATCCGGTGACGATCCCTGGGACGCACGCACGATCGAGTGGTCGATCCCTTCACCTACGCCGCACTACAACTTCCTCGAGATCCCCGTAGTGAAGGAACGTGACGACTTCTGGCACAAGAAGTACTCGGAGGACGAGTCGGGCAAGGCTGTCCCCGTCGTTGCCGGAGGCCAGGAGTCGAGGCGGACGAAGCCGGTGAGGCCGAGGGCGGCCACACGGAAGAACATGCCGAGCCGCACATGCCGAAGCCTTCGTACTGGCCGCTCGTGGCCGCAGCGGGCATCCCGCTGATCGGATACGGCCTGATGTTCCAATGGATCCTGTCAGGACTCGGAGTGGTCGTTCTGCTGGTCGGGATCTACGGATGGGCGATGGAGCCGGTGGAATGACCGAAGCAGCCGTGACACATACAGAGGAGCACGGAGCCCACTACACGTCGACGGGCTTGGACAACCGGAAGCTCGCGATGTGGGGCTTCCTGGGGTCGGAGTGCTTGCTTTTCGGCGCGCTGATCTCGGCCTACCTGCTGTACCGCGGCAAGGGCGGCGGCACTAAGCCGATCGACGTCTACGACATCCCGTATACATCGGTTAGCTCGTTCGTCCTTCTGATGAGCTCTCTCACGATGGTGCTCGCGCTTTCCGCGCTCCAGCGCGACGACGAGAGGCAGTCGCGCGTCTGGTTAATGGCGACGGCGCTGCTGGGCATGACGTTCATCGGCGGTCAGGTCTACGAGTTCACGACGTTCGTCCACGAGGGTCTCTCGCTTACATCCAACCCGGCGTCGAGCGCGTTCTTCGTGCTCACGGGTTTCCACGGGACGCACGTAACCCTCGGCATCATCATGCTGCTGTCGCTGGTGGGGATGTCTTCCGCGGGAAAGGTCGGTAAACAGAACAGCTTGTACGTCGAACTGGTCGGTCTTTACTGGCACTTCGTGGACATCGTTTGGGTCGTGATCTTCACCGTCGTCTACCTGATGCCTTCACCGTCCGGGGCCGGTTAGAGATGAGCGAGACCGAAGCGACAGCAGCCGTCGAATCGCACGAAGACGGCGAGCATCACCCGGGACCGGCCGAGTACGTGAAGATCGCCGCCATCCTGGCGGTGGTCACGCTGATCGAGGTCGGCGCCTACTACGTCACGGGCATTCCGGACGGGCTCCTGTCCGCCTCGCTGCTGATCATGATGGTCATCAAGTTCGCGATGGTCGGCCTGTGGTTCATGCACTTGCGCTTCGACAGCAAACTCTTCCGGCGTCTCTTCGTCACCGGGATCGTCCTCGCGCTCATCGTTTACACGATCGCCTTTACTACGCTTGGCCTCTTGGTCGGGGACTAGGCATGCCCTCCTGGCACCTGCACCCCGATGTACTGCTGATGATTGCAGCGCTTGGCGCCGGCTACGCATTGCTGGCGCGGCGTGTTGGTCCGAAGCTCGTGCACCCGATCGAGCGGCCCGTCACTCGCAAGCAAGCAGCGGCTTTTGCCGGAGGCCTCGGCGTCTTGTTCATCGCCTCGTACTGGCCGATGCACGACATAGCCGAGGGATACCTCGTATTCGGCCCACATGATCCAGCACATGCTGCTGACCCTCATCGCGCCGCCCTTGCTGCTGATCGGGATGCCGGCGTGGATGCTGCGCTACATCCTGGGCGCCCGGGGGATAAAGGTCGCGAAGTTCTTGGGTCGTCCGCTTATCGGTCTGATCGCTTTCAACGCGATGCTCGCGATCTCGCACATACCAGCCTTTGTCGAGAGGACGGCGATCTCGGAGCCGTTCCACTTCGGCGCGCACGTCCTGCTCGTCGGCACTGCGTTCATGATGTGGTCGCCGGTCCTCAACCCGTTGATCGAGCTGCCGAAGCTCTCGTACCCGGCGCGCATGTTGTACCTGTTCCTGCAGTCGCTGGTTCCGACTGTTCCGGCGTCGTTCCTCACTTTCGGACACACCGTTCTTTACGACGTCTACGAGCGGGGTCCGGGGATGTGGGGCATCTCGGCCATCAGCGATCAGCGCGTGGCGGGACTGATCATGAAGATCGTAGGAGGACTGATCATCTGGACGGTCATCGCTTGGTACTTCTTCAAGTGGTACAAGACCGAGGAGAGTGAAAACGTCGATGTACTGGAGTGGAGCAAGCTCGAGCACGCGGCCGCTCAAACAACAACGGAGATGGCTAACCGATGACCGTTGAATCCAAACCCGTAAGTCAAGAACCGATACCGGCCGACGTTCGGGACCGGGCGATCCTTCCGGTCCTCATTCCCGTGGGTGCGATCCTGCTGACCGAAGTGGTCGTGTTCGGCATGTCCCGGGTGCTGCTGGCGACCGGGAAGAATACTGCCGTCGTGATCGGTTTAGTTGCAGCGCTGGGGATCCTCATCGGCGCCGCCATGATCGCGGCGCGGCCGAAGATCAAGACTCAAGCTCTGATCGGCGTGATGGCCTTCCTGGTGATCGTGTCTGTAGCGGGCGCCGCCTGGGGCCTCCAGCGCGGGCCGTTCTACGGTGACGAAGGTCCGCACGTCCAAGCCGAACTGATCGTTAAGGCGGAAGGCTTGGCCTTCGACACCGATAACATCGTCCTTCGCTCTTCGGGCACCGTCGTTGCGCTCGAGAACGAAGACACTCAGGCACACAACATCGCGGTGTTCACGAGCGAGGAGGATCTCGCCACCCCGCTGTTCCGCGGCGATCTGGTTCAGCCCGCAGACAGCATCGTGTATGACGTTCCGGAGTTGGCTCTCGGCACCTTCTATTTCCACTGCGACGTCCATCCGAATATGAACGGGGAAGTCGAAGTGACCGAGGAAGGACCGCCGCCTCCGCCCGCCGAAGAGGCAAGCGACGCCTGACACGGCGGGCGCTCCGCCCACCACCGAAGATCTGAGCGACCAGCAGGTCGCACGCCGTCAGCGCGTGCTAAATGCAGCCATCGATCTGGCTTCAGAAGGTGGTTACGAGGCGGTCCAGATGCGCGATGTCGCAACACGTGCCGACTTGGCGCTGGGCACGGTCTATCGCTACTTCTCTTCCAAGGACCATCTCTTGGCAGCGGCATGGGCTGGCTGGGTTCGTCCTCAGGAGTCGAACTTTGCGCGCAAGCCCCCCGTCGGCAACACGATGGCCGAGCGCGCACTCGACGTTCTGCGTCGAGTGAATCGAGGTATCGAGCGACGTCCCAGGCTTATGCAAGCGTTGATAGCTGCCATGGTTTCGACGGATCCGCATGCGCAAGCAGAGGTCGGTGAAGTTCGCCAAACGCTGGACAGCCTCCTGATGGACGCGCTGGACCGATTGCCGGCCGAGGAGGAGCGCAAGGTGGGGACGGTTCTCGGGCACGTCTGGTACTCGTGCTTGGTCCAGTGGGTGAACGGACGGATGTCGATGGACGATGTCTACGCGGCTCTGGAGAACGCTTGTCACGTCGTGCTCGACTGGCGCGATGGCTAGACTCAGGTCGAGTAAGCGAGCTAGGGGGATCAGATGAGAGTTGTCGTCGATTACGACCTCTGCGAGAGCAACGCGATCTGCATGTCGATCCTTCCGCAGGTGTTCGAAGTACGCGATGACGACAATCTGTACATCCTCAACGAGCACCCGCCGGAGGAATGGCGCGCCAAGGTAGAAGAAGCAGTCAGGCGCTGCCCGAAGACCGCTCTGTCCATAGAAGAGGATTAGAGACCGGCGGATCGTGGCGCTTCTCGAAGTAGCCGGTGTTTCCGTCAGCTTCGGCGGCGTTCGCGCGCTCACCGACGTTGCACTTGATATCGAAGCCGGATCCGTAACGGGTCTGATCGGACCGAATGGCGCTGGCAAGACCACGCTCTTCAACGTCGTTTGTGGTTTCCAGGCACCCGACTCGGGTCGAGTCGCGCTAGACGGCAAGGACATAACGGAGCTCAAGCCGTTTCGCAGGGCACGCGAAGGGATCGCACGAACTTTCCAGCGCCTCGAAGTCTTCGGGTCGCTGTCGACTCGTGACAACATCCGGGTCGCAGCAGAAGTGCGTCACAGCTGGGATCGGAGCAATGGGGAATCGTCGAGCGAAGTCGCGGAACGGATCCTCGACAGAGTGGGCTTGACCCAGATCGCCGGCGAAAGGGTTGAATCGCTTCCGACCGGCCTCTCGCGACTCGTTGAAGTCGGCAGAGCGCTGGCTACGAAGCCGCGCGTGCTCCTTCTGGACGAACCCTCTTCGGGACTGGACCCGGACGAAACCGATGCTCTGGCCGTCCTGTTGGAGGGTCTCGCGAAGGACGGGCTGGCCGTCCTCCTCGTCGAGCACGACGTGGAGCTCGTGATGCGTGCGTGCAAGCGGATCCATGTCCTGGACTTCGGCGAGATGCTGACTGTTGGAACTCCTAAGCAGGTGCGCAAGGATCCAGCCGTTCAGCGGGCCTACCTAGGAAGCGTCCCGGGTTGATCCGCCGCTTCTCGGCGGCAGCTGCCGTGCTGGCGTTGGTCGTCGCAGGCTGTTCGTCGGGCGATGAGCAGACACCGGATGCGTCCAACGCCGTCGAGCGCGTTCATCTGGACGGCCGGCCGTCGGCGGTTGCTGTCGGCGGCGGCGCCGTTTGGGTCGCGGACGAAGAAGGCGGGTCGATCCGGGGCTATCGCATCTCCGACCTCGAGCCGACCGAGGCGATCGATGTTCCGGACAATCCGGTCGCGATGGACTTCGACGGGACGCACCTGTGGGTCGCTCACGCTGCTGGAAAACTGACGAGAGTTTCACCTCGCGACGGCGAAGCCGAGGATGTTCCCGTTCCCGATGCCGGCTCCTTGGTCGACGTTTCCGCAGAGGCCGGCGCGGTATGGGTGGCCGATAGCGAGCGGGACGTGATCGTCAGGCTCGATCCCGAGACATTTCGTGTCTTGTCCTCCGTTGAGATCCCGGCCGGCGCCGTACGTGTGGTTGCCACCGAGGCCACCGTGTGGGTAACAGGTAAGGAGAACTCTGTGACACCGGTAGACGTCGGTGAAGACGACGCCGAAGCGGCAGAGGAGATCGAAGTCGGCCCCGGTCCGCTCGGGCTGGTGGTAGCCGGTGACAGCGTTTGGGTTTGCGTGAGCGAACGCGACGAAATCGTTCGGATCGAACGCCGGAGCCGGCGGGTCAGCGAAAAGGCGATCAAGGTTGGCGACGCTCCGGTCGCCGTCGGTGCGTCCAACGGTACGGTTGCCGTCGTGAGCCAAGACGACCGGAGTATCACCACGCTCGATTCGTCCACAGGTCGCCGTCTTGGCAGACGGACACTGGATACTCGGCCGCGCGACGTCGCGGCGAGTGCCGAACTCGTATGGATCGTCGGTGTCGACCCGGCGTTGCTACTCGGAACGTCGTTGTGACACAAACAAGAACGTGTTCTATTCTGTCGACGCCTTAGAAGGTAAGGGGGTCGCTGACGCGGGGTAAGCGGTTCACCGTCCTAGCTCTTCTGCTGGTCTTCCTGGCCGGCGCGTGTGGGTCCCGTTTGCCCGAAGACGTCCTTGAAGCGCTCGACGCGCGGAGTACCTCCGGCACCGGAACGATCGATAGCACCGGAACCGCTACGGGCAGCACCGACACGTCGACCTCGAACGGTTCAACGAGCGTTGGAACTTCTACTTCGGGCGGAGGTGAGCAGGCCGGTTCCGGCTCGGGTGGCGGGGAAGCCGCAGCAGGCGGAGGTGCTTGCGGCGCGCCCGGTGCTTCCGACGCCGGTGTGACCGACAAGGAGATCAAGGTGGCGTCCATCGTCACCGACTCCGGACCACTGCCCGGTGCGACGGAAGGTTCCTACCGCGGAGCCGTGGCTTACGCGTCGTTGGTGAACGCCAACGGCGGCGTGTGCGGCCGGAAGATAACGGTGCTCAAGGGCGACGACGGTCTCGATCCTCCCAAGGGACGCGGCGAGTTCCTCCGCTTGGAGCCGCAGGTCCTTGCCTTCGTCGGCAACTTCTCGGTGGCCGACTCGGGCTACATCGACCTCATCGGGAAGAGCGGTGTTCCCTTCATAGCGCTGACGGTCGACCCGGCGGGCAGGAACTTCCCGAACGTCTATCCCAAGACGACGGACAACCTGGTCGGAACAGGGTCCTACAGCTACTGGCGACGCGAACATCCAAACGCCCGGCGCGCCGGTGTCATGTTTGCCGACGTCGGTGGTGTGCGGTCCAACCTGCCGGGCACCGTAGCGGCGATCAAGAAAGCCGGCTTCACCTATGTCAAGGAATGGGCACTCGGCGCAGCAACTCCGGACTTCACAGCCGAGATCCGCGACGCGCAAGACAACAACGTCCAGTTCCTGTACTTCTTCGCGGTCGAGGTGAACATGCACATCCGGCTCGTCCGGAACATGCGTCAGCAGAACTACGACCCACCGGTGAAGGCCGCGAACATCGCTTACAACACACGTTTCTCGGAGCTCCTGGGGGCCCAGGGTGACGGTTGGGAGAACAACCAGACGCACTTGCAGTTCCTCGATCCCAACGAGCGAAAGCGCTCTGAAGCATTGGCGCGCTTCCAGGACTGGAACGAGCGCGCCTTCCCCGGCGCGCAGCTGGATCTTTTCCCCGTTTCAGGCTGGGGCCGTATGGCTTATTTCGTCGAGGGACTGAAACGCATCAAAGGACCCATCACGCGAGCGTCGCTGCTGGAAGCGATGAAGGGCGTCCCGATCTATGACGATGGCGGAGTCGGCATAAAGAACGACGCCCGGACGGGTAATCCGGAGGGGCCTTGCTTTAACATCGCGCGCCACAAAGGCGGGCGGTGGGTGCGTCAATACCCGACGGACAAGTTGTTCGAATGCGGCCTGGGCGAGATCTTCAAATTCCAGTAGCCGAGTGAGACCAATCCGCTGATGGAAAAATTCTTCGTCTTTCTCATCATCGGGTTCGCCACGAGCGCCGTCTATGCGGTGTCTGCCACGGGTCTCGTCGTCACGTACTTGACGTCGGGAGTCTTCAACTTCGCGCACGGTGCGATCGGGATGTTCCTCGCTTTCGTTTATTGGGAGCTGAGCGTCAATCGAGGTTGGCCGGTGCCGCTGGCTTTGGTTGTGACGCTGCTCGTGATCGCGCCGCTGCTCGGCGTACTGCTCGACGTGTTGGTGATGCGGCGTCTTGTGGCCGGCGCTTCCGTTGCGACGAAGCTCGTCGTGACTCTGGCTTTGCTGCTGTCGTTCCAAGGTGTGGCCTTGGCCATCTGGGGGATAGAGCTCAGAACGCTTCCCAACTTCTTCGGCGGCCGGACGTACGAGGTCCTCGGCTTGAGCATCAGCTGGCATCAGACGATCACGATCCTGACCGCGTTAGGTGTTGCCTTCGGGCTGCGTCAGCTGTTCCGCCGAACGAAGCTCGGGGTCGCCATGCGCGCGGTGGTCGATTCGCCGGAACTTTGTGCGACGAAAGGGCTGAGTCCCAACGTTGTGACCGGTGCTTCGTGGGCGTTGGGCGCGATGCTCGCCGGACTCGCGGCCATCCTCATAGCTCCCGGACTGAACCTCGAGGTCAACACGTTGAGCTTGCTGGTGGTCTCTGCGTATGCGGCAGCGGTGCTGGGACGGCTACAGAACTTGCCGGCAACATTCCTGGGCGCCGTCATCATCGGTGTGTCCCAAGCCATGGTCGTTGCGTATCTGCCGTCGTCCAACGAATGGGTTCAGAACCTCCGTCCGGCCATCCCGTTTGTCCTCTTGTTCATCGCGTTGCTACTGCGAGGCGAACTGCGTCTGCCGGAAAGAGCCAAGACGCATTCCGAACCTGAGCCGCCGAACCTTCGTTTCTCGATCGCATTCGGACTCGTGGTTATCGGGCTCGCCATTCCGTTCGCGCAGTGGCTCGGTGGTGTAAGCAAGTCGAATCTGCTCACGGGTTCGAGCGGGATGGCTTTCGCCGCCATAACGATCTGCTTGGTCATGCTCACCGGACTCTCCGGTCAGGTGTCACTGATGCACATGTCCTTTGCCGGCATCGGCGCGATAGTCCTCGGGAAATTGCCGGACAGTGTTCCTTATCTAGTTGCTCTGGTGATCGCGGCTCTAGTTGCCGGATTGGTCGGAGCGGTCATCGCTTTGCCCGCCATCCGTCTTCGCGGGATATACCTGGCTTTGTCCACGCTGGCGTTCGCGATCCTTCTCGACGAGCTCGTATTCGGGAACAGCGACGTGCTCGGGGGCGGTTCGACATTGCCCGTCGAGCGTCCGAACATCGCCGGGCTTCGCTTAGAGAGCGAGGAATCGATGTTCGTCGTTCTGACGGTCGTGGTAGTGGTGTTCGCCAACGTGTTCCTCATCGTCCGGCGAAGCAAGTTCGGCCGGATGTTGTCGGCGATGCGTGATTCCCCCGGTGCGAGTCAGATGATCGGGATGAACGTCACTGCGCAGAAGCTCAAAATCTTCTTCTTGTCGGCATCGTTGGCCGGCCTTGCCGGAGCGTTGCTGGGCGGTCTGCAGGCCCGGGTGGGGCAGCTGGACTTCCTGTGGTTCAAGTCCCTTTCGGTCTTGCTCGTGGCCACGATCTTCGGGATCACCAGCGTGTCGGGTGCGTTGCTCGGCGCCTTCTTCTTCGTAGTTCTGCCGCGGATCTTGAGCGAGGTGAGCGAAGGTGGGAACTCGACGACGATCACGCTGGCGTTCCAGCCATTGATCATCGGGCTGCTGGCCATAGCCACAGCGCGTCGGCCGGAAGGTCTGGCGGGGCGCATCCGAGAACGCGTTCGCCCATTAGTGAGACGTTTGCCGGGACTTTCGACCGGCGCGTTGCCGGACGAAGCATCCGAGCCCGCCAAGGAGATGGTCGGTGCCAAGAACTAAGACGCGACCGACTCCCGAATCCAACGGTGCGGAAGACGCGCCGCTTCTGGAGCTGCGCGGCATCCGCGCGGCATACGAGTCGGTCGAGGTGTTGCACGGTATCGACCTGTCGGTTGAAGCCGGATCATTGCTCGCCATCCTCGGGCCAAACGGCGCCGGAAAGAGCACGACGCTGCGCGTCATCGCGGGGCTGATGCAGCCGAAGTCCGGCCAGCTGTTGCTGGACGGCAAGGATGTGACCGGTGCATCGGCCGACCAGCTGGCGCGCGCGGGCGTGTGCCTCATCCCCGAGGGTCGCGGGATCTTTCCGAACCTGACGGTGCGCGAGAACATGCTGATGGACGCTTACTCCGGAGACGGCCGGTCACCTTCGGATCTCGAAGAGGCCGCGTACACACAGTTCCCGAGGCTCGGTGAGCGCCGCGATCAGGTCGCCGGGACCTTGTCCGGCGGCGAGCAGCAGATGCTTTCGTTGTCGCGTGCGTTCTCCACGGATCCGGCGATCATCCTTCTCGACGAGCTTTCGATGGGCCTTGCGCCCGTCATCGTCGAAGAGCTTTTCCAAGTTGTGGGTCACCTGACGACGACCGGCGTTACGATCGTCGTCGTCGAGCAGTTCGCAGGAGCGGTGCTGGATCTTGCGGATCGCGTAGCGCTGAATTGTTCGGCAGTTGTGATGGCGCAGGGCAGCGTCAGGTTGCGAGGAGCGCCGCGCAAGATCAAGCGCGATCTGGCTACGGCGTACCTGGGAGGAACTAGTTGAGGTCACCGTCACGTGCCGTCGCGCGCGCATCGTTGATCGCATTTCTGTTGTCGGCGATCGCTGTGGCGCCCGCGTTGGCCCAGACCGGCGATGAAGCAAGCGGGCCGGGTTCGAACCTTGGCGGCTACCGGGGAAGCACAGCGGGTTCTGCGATCTCGTTCCGGCCGGTGTTCCCGGCGCTCTTGCCGACCGGTGACGCGCCGGTAGAGATCACTCTTGCACTGAGCACGGCAACGGTGAGCTCGGGCGGGAACTCCTTCGGTCAGTCCTCGATCGTCTATCCCGGCGCAGCGGCGGCGAACCTCGGCCCCCTTTTGAAGCAGGTTGGACCTCCCGAGCTGGCCTCGCTGCTTCCGGCCTACCCGCTCATCGTCGAAGCGTCCGCCAAGGACGGAGAGATCGTCAAGGGAGCACCACCGGCTTTGGTGATGCGTGCCAACGGGCGCAACGATCGTGGCGAAGGAGAGACCCGGATGTCTGACATCAAGTTCCCGGGTCTGTTGGAGGTCGACGAGCTCGCGACCGTTTCGAGATCCCTGGTGACGGCGACAGAGGTTTCGGCGACGACGGAGACAACTCTGACCGGTGTCCGTGCGCTGGCGAACAGCATCACGGCCAAGTCGATCCGAAGCATCGCGACGACAACTTCCACTGGACGCGCGGCCACTCACTCGGGACGAACCGAGGTGACCGGTCTGCAGATCGGAGGTTTCGATGCGGCGCTCACGGCCGAAGGCGTGAAATTCGCCGGCTTGCCTGCGGAGGCCGATCAAGTTCCGGGCGCCGGTGAAGATCCATTCCCGGGACAGAACCCCGACGAAGCGTTGACGCAGTTGCTTTCCACGCTGGGAGCCGAGATCAGGCTGACGAATGCTGCCGGAAACGCGGCGGGCGGCGCAGCCGATTCGTTAGCGCAAGGAGTGTTCCTGTCTATCGAGAACCCGTTGGGCGGCATCGCCATCCCTGGACTCGACATACCCGTCCCGCCGGGACGGATCGAGTTTCTGCTTGCCTCGACGGCCGCTGCGGCGCAGGCAAGCCTGCCCTTCCAGGCATCACTGCCCGCAATAACGCCGACCGACGGCGAAACCGACTTCTCCTCTCCCGGCACGACGACCAGCCCGCTCGTCGGCAGCACCGACTCGAGCGGCGGACCCGTTCTCTCCGGCGGAGCTCCAGGGCTGACACCGACAGGTGAGATGGTCGACTACGACTTCGCAGGACTGTCTCTATGGCTGGTGCTCGCATTGCTGGCGGCTGCTGTGATCGTCGCCTTCTACCTGAGAAGATTCGTTATTACCGTCGCGGCCTTGGGGGATTGACATGGCGCAGCGCCGAAGCGATCGGAATGTGAAGGAGCTCATCGCCTCCAGACGTGCGCGCTTCTCAGAAGCGGTGTCGAAACTGACGGCACGTGCACAGTCCGGTGATCTAGTGAAGCTGCTCGTTCTTCCGGGCGCTATTGCCCTTGTCGCCGGATTCGTCGTGATGTTCCTGGGTTGGTACGGCGCGTCGCACACGGCTCGCGAGATCGAACAGGTTCCTTATCTGATCTCCGGCGGAATGATCGGGCTCGGCTTGGTATTCGTGGGTGGACTACTGCTCGCAACGGCGTTGTGGACGACGCAACTGCAGCGGTTCGCCGAACGCATGCGAGATGAGGAGGGTGGCGAAGCCTCGGATGACACCGCCGAGATGCGAGCAGTCAGGCCGGCAGGACCGCCGCGCCGGCGAACGACCCGCAAGCGAAGGACGTCGTCGAGACCTTAGTCGGCAATGACGTCGAGAACGTTTATGCTCGCGCGGTCGAGCAGGCCGATGACGGGAGTCGGGCTCCTGATTCGCAAGCGTCACCCCATGCGACGCGTTCAAGCGTTGATTTGCCTGGCCGTCGCGGCCGTCGGCATCGCGCTCTCCACCAGCGCTCTTGCGGACATATCGGGTCCTGTCGAGTCCGACGTCGCTCAAAACGGTGACAACGCCCTTGACGGCGGCCAGAGCGGGGAGCTGGGCGGCGGCGATGCCGGCGCCGGTTCGAACATCGTCGGATCGGCCGGACGAGGCGACGATGTGATCACCGCACGCAACAGCTCGCGCGATGCCGACGCTACGTCGGGGGATATCGAAGCTACGAACGAAGCTGAAGGCGTAGTGGTCGGTGAGCAGACGGAGAAACCAGTCGGCGCGCCGGGAGCGCAGGGCCCGATCGGCGTGACCGGACCTCTCGGACCTGAAGGCCCAATTGGCCCAACGGGACCAATCGGTGTAACCGGGCCGATTGGACCTGTCGGTGGAACTGGCGCTCCGGGCCCGACGGGTCCCGCCGGGCCGCCGGGAGTTACCGGGCCTGTCGGTCCAAGCGGACTAATAGGCCCCAGCGGGCCACCGGGTCCGGACGGACCAACGGGCGGAAGCGGGCCACGCGGTGCGACCGGTCCGAGCGGCGCAACCGGCGTTTCCGGTCCGACCGGGGATCTTCCGGACGCCGACGCCGACGGCGTGCCTGACATCAATGACAACTGCCCGGACGTGGCTAATCCGCCCATCGACCCGGGTCTTCCACAGGTGGACTCGGATGGTGACGGCGTGGGGGATGCATGCGACAACAGCCCGGTGGGGTTCAATCCTGGACAGGAAGATACGGACGGCGACGAGGTTGGAGACGCGTCCGACAACTGTCCAACAACCCCCAATGCCGACCAGTTGGACACCGATGGGGATGGCGTCGGAGACGTTTGTGACAACTGTCCGATCGTCCCAAACCCGAGCCAGCAGGACACCGACGGCGACGGCGTAGGAAACGCCTGCGATGCAGACCTATTAGCGGCTGAAGTAAACGTCAATCCCGGCGACGATCCACCGGAGCCGAGGGGATCATCCGAATCAGTTTTGGTGCAGGACATCACCGGCCCGGCTACCGCCTTGATCGTTCACGACGGCGACAACGAGCTCGAGCTCGACCAGGAGATCGTGGCCGATGGTGGTGATGCGATAGCCGGTTCGAACGTGCTCGGCACCGCACAGAACGGTGCGGTTGATCTCGACGTTGCCAACGACTCGACCGATTCGCGTGCGGACAGCGGCGACATCGAAGCTGTGAATTCCGTTTCCGATGTGCGGGTCGGTCATCAGATCGTCGCTGGTCCGACGGGGCCGACCGGACCCCAGGGTCCACAAGGCCCGACGGGGATCACAGGTCCTCGCGGATTCGTCGGTCCCCAAGGACCGAGGGGCGAACCGGGCCCGAGCGGACCCCTTGGCCCGACAGGCTCCACAGGACCGCAAGGTCCGACCGGCGCCACCGGTCCAGCCGGTTCAACGGGACCCGCGGGTGGCACTGGGGCAACGGGACCCGCGGGACCGATCGGTCCAACCGGGCTCCCGGGACCGACGGGATCGAGCGGGCCGAGCGGTGTGCTGCTCGACACCGATCTGGACGGCCGTCCCGACGTCAACGACAACTGTCCGAACGTAGCTAACCCGCCTGTCGGGCCAGGTAACCCACAGCTGGATACCGACGGTGACGGAATAGGGGACTCGTGCGACATCAGCCCGACGGCGTTCAATCCCGGACAGGAAGACACGGACCATGACGGGGTTGGAGACGTTTCCGACAACTGTCCGACGACACACAATCCCAACCAGCTGGACGCCGACGCCGACGGCGTGGGGGACGCCTGCGACAACTGTCCGTTCGAAGCGAACCTGAGTCAACAAGACACGGACGGTGACGGCTTAGGCAACGCGTGCGACGCCAACGAGGGCGCTCTATTGGTCGCGGATGTACCGGAGTCGCGCAGCTCTGCGAAGCAGTCGGCTGTTGCGGACATCGTCAATGGAACGGGCGCGCTGATCGTGCACGACGGCGACAACGAGTTTGGATGGGAGCAGTCCGTCCGGCTCTCGAGCGGCGACGCCGTGGGCGGTTCAAACGTGATCGGCTTAGCCGGGACCGGTGACGCAGAGGCATCGGTCTCGAACTCATCGCGCGATGCCGATGCGCGCTCGGGAGATCTCGAATCACAGAACGATCTGCGCGACATCGTCGTCGGCTCGTTCGCCGAAGGTCCGGAGGGACCGACCGGACCCGCGGGCCCCACAGGACCGCAAGGCGGTCAGGGGGAGCGCGGACCGGTGGGACCGACCGGCGCAGAGGGTCCGCAGGGACCGACCGGACCCACCGGCCCTCAAGGGCCTCAAGGCGCGACCGGATCCTCCGGAGCTTCCGGTCAGCCGGGGCCGACCGGGAACTCCGGCTCAACCGGCCCAGGTGGCCCTTCGGGTGGGTCCGGGCCAACCGGACCGGCGGGTCCAAGCGGCCCCACCGGCCCCACCGGACCGATCCAGGGTGCCGATGACACAGACCAGGACGGCGTACTGAACGCCGCCGACAACTGTCCGAACGTGGCTAACCCGCCGATGGACCAGTTTACAGGTGGACACGGACGGTGACGGCGTGGGGGATGCGTGCGACATCAGCCCGAACATGTTCGATCCGGGACAGGAAGATACGGACCACGACGGTGTCGGAGATGTCGTCGACAATTGTCCGACTACGCACAATCCCGGACAGGAGGACTCCGACGGCGACGGCGTCGGAGATGCGTGCGACTGCTGTCCGCTCATTTCCAATCCCGATCAAGTCGATACGGATGGCGACGGTTTGGGCGACCCGTGCGACATATGTCCGAACGACCCCACGAACACCTGCCCCTGATTCGTTTTAGCGCTCTCGAAAGACCGGCTGTAAGAATGTAGAACGCGTTCTAGTTTTCTCTGGGGGTCGTTGGGTGCACATCGCCTACAGCGAGGAGCAAGAACAGCTCCGCCGCGAGCTACGCGACTACTTCGCGAAGCTGATGACTCCAGAGCGTCGTGAAGCACTAGCTGTCGGTGAGGGCGATTACGGCGACGGCGTTGCCTATAAGGAGACCGTTCGTCAGCTCGGAAAGGACGGCTGGCTCGGCATCGGCTGGCCCAAGGAGTACGGCGGGCAGGCCCGGACGATGATGGAGCAGCTGATCTTCACCGACGAGGCCGCGATCGCCAACGCGCCCGTTCCATTCCTGACGATCAACTCGATCGGTCCGACGATCATGCAATACGGCACGGAGGAGCAGAAGCAGAAGTTCCTCGCGCCGATCCTCGCCGGCGAGATCCAGTTCGCGATCGGCTACTCCGAGCCGGAGGCCGGAACCGACCTCGCTTCGCTGAAGACGAAGGCCGTCCGTTCCGGGGACGAATACATCGTGAACGGACAGAAGATGTGGACGAGCCTCGTCGAGTACTCGCAATACGTCTGGCTTGCGGTCCGCACCGATCCGGACGTCAAGAAGCACAAGGGACTGTCGGTGCTGATCGTCCCGACCGACGCCGAAGGATTCCGCTTCGCTCCCGTTCACACCGTTTCCGGTGCTCGCACGAACGCAACGTTCTACTAGGACGTCCGGGTGCCGGACAGCAATCGAGTCGGCGATGAGAACGAGGGCTGGCGACTCATCACGAATCAGCTGAACCACGAGCGCGTCGCTCTTGACATCGTCCGCGCGCGTCAACGCAGCGCTCGCAGGACGTGCGTGAGTGGGCGCAGAACGCAAAGCTGTCGGACGGCCGACGCGTGATCGACCAGGAGTGGGTGCAGATTCACCTGGCACGCGTGCACGCCAAGACCGAGTTCCTCAAGCTCATCAACTGGAAGATCGCGTGGGGCGTGGGGAAGGGCTTGAACCCCGCTGCCGCATCGGCCACGAAGGTCTTCGGCACCGAGTTCTTCACCGAGGCCTACCGCTTGCTGATGGAGGTGATGGGAGCCAACGCGATGGTGCGCAACGGTTCGCCCGGCGCGATGCTCGCCGGACGCATCGAGCGCGCCTACCGCGGCACCCTGATCCTCACGTTCGGCGGCGGCACAAACGAGGTGCAGCGCGACATCATCGCGATGGTCGGACTGGGTCTTCCGAGGGCGCCGCGCTGATGGATTGGTCCTTCACCGAGGAGCAGGAGCAGCTCGCCGCGCTCACGCGTCAGATCACGACCGATGCGTTGACGGAGGAGCGCATGCGCGCCGTCGAGGCGGATACCGATCGCTTCGACCGCGATCTGTACAAGGCGCTGGCCAGACGCTGGGATCCTCGGTGTCGCCCTGCCGTCGGAAGATGGCGGCGGCGGATACGGATTGATCGAGCTATGCCGCGTGTCTCGTCGAGCTCGGACGTAGCGTCGCGCCGGTTCCCGTGCTCGCGTCGATCGTGTCATGGGCGCGATGCCGATCGCAGCCTTCGGAACCGCCGAGCAACGCAAGGCTTGGGTTCGTACCAGCGATCAGTGGGGAGAGCGTGCTCACCGCTGCGCTGACCGAGGACCTCAACCCCGACCCGTCGGCTCCGACGACCACGGCAACTCGCTCGGGCGATGGATGGACGATCACTGGAACCAAGACCGTTGTTCCCGCGGGCACGGTTGCCGACCTATTCCTGATACCCGCAACCACCCAGGACGGGGTGTTGGTGTTCCTCGTCCCCAAAGACGGTGCCGGCCTAACGATCACGCGCCAGCAGATGACCAACAAGGACGCCGACGCGCAGGTCGAGCTCAGCGCTGTACAGGTGTCGGGACGACTCCGTGCTCGGCACGTCCGCCGACGGAGCGGAGATCGTCCGGTGGATCGTCCGCCACTCAACGGTGGGCCTGTGTGCGCTGCAGCTCGGCGTCTGTGAACGGGCGCTCGAGCTGACCGCGGAGTACTCGAAGACTCGCGTTCAGTTCGAGCGCCCCATCGCAACGTTCCAGGCTGTTGGCCAGAGGCTGGCCGACGCCTACATCGATGTGGAAGGCGTCCGGCTCACGTTGTGGCAAGCGGCCTGGCGGCTGGCCGAAGGGCTCCCGGCCGATCAGGAGATCGCGACGGCGAAGTACTGGGCGTCCGATGCGGGGCACCGGATAGCGCATACAACTGTGCACGTCCACGGAGGGATGGGGATCGATCTCGATTACCACGCACACCGTTACTTCGTGGGAGCCAAGCGGATCGAGTTCGCGCTGGGAACGGCCACCGACCATCTGCGAGCACTCGGAAAGCAGTTGGCGGCCGAGCCGGCGTGACATACTGACCGGGAGTCAGCGAGCGAACGGGAGCGGCTATGAACCTGAGCGACGTCGATCTTCTTAGCCGGGACATCTTCATCCCGAGCGTCCCTCACGAATGGTTCGACCTCTTGCGGAGTCAGGCACCGATCCATCACCACGACGAACCCAACGGCCCGGGCTTCTGGGTGTTCACGAAGTTCGATGACTGCGTCGCGCTGAACCGCGACTGGTCGACGGCGTCCTCGGAGCAAACGCGCGGCGGTGTCGTCGGACTGGAAGAAATAACTGCGGAGGAACGTCAGCTGGCCGAGACGGCATCCGGCGCCGGCGCTCGCATGATGCTCACGATGGATCCTCCAGACCACACGCGCTATCGCAAACTCGTCAGTAAGGGCTTTACTCCGCGATCCATCCGTCTCATCGAAGATCACCTCCGTGAGCGCACGCAACGCATCCTCGACCACGCGCTGAAGGACAAGGATGGCGAAGTTGACTTCGTCACCGACGTTGCGGCCGAGCTTCCGCTCGAAGCGATCGCGGAGTTCCTCGGCGTTCCTTATGAGGACCGGCTGAAGCTCTTCGAGTGGTCCAATCGCATGATCGGCAGTGAGGATCCGGAGTATGCGATCGAACGCTCCGAAGTGCAGCAGGCGTTCATGGAGATGTTCGCCTACGCGCACGAGCTCGGCGAGGACCGACGTACAAGCCCGCGCGACGACCTGGTGTCGGCGCTGATCCACGGCGAGATCGAGGGCGACAAGATGTCGGAGATGGACTTCAACATGTTCTTCCTGTTGTTGTCCGTTGCCGGCAACGAAACGACGCGAAACGCCATCTCGCACGGCATGAACTTTCTGCTCGACCATTCGGAGCAGTACCAGATGCTCGTCGAGGACCCGAGCCTGGTGGCGTCAGCGACCGAAGAGATCCTGCGCTGCTCGACGCCTGTGATGTACTTCCGGCGGAACCTGACGAAGGACATCGAATACAAGGGCGTCCAGCTCAAGGAAGGCGAGAAGATCGCCTTGTACTTCATCTCGGCCAACAGGGACGAAGAGCACTTCGACGATCCGCACACCTTCAACATCTTGCGGGAGCCCAACGAGCACATCGCCTTCGGGGGCGGCGGACCGCACTTCTGTCTCGGTGCGAACCTCGCTCGGATGGAGATCAAGGTGCTGTTCGATGAGCTCGTCCACCGGGTGCCGAAGATCGAGAAGCTGAAGGAACCCGACCGGCTCCGTTCGAACTTCATCAACGGACTGAAGCATCTGCCGGTGAAGCTCATCGCCGCCTGAGGTGTCGGACGGAGCGATTTACGTTCCCGCCGGTACGGAACGAACCGATGAGGAAGTGGTCATGTTCGGCGTTCAGCCCCTTCGCATCAAGGTGGCCACGGCGGACGCGGACGGCCGCTTGTTCGTCGGCGAGATCATGGCCGACTCCGATGCCAGGTTCGGGCCTCCTAGGCATATGCACTACGAGCAGGACGAGTGGTTCTACGTGACGCAAGGCAATTTCCTCATAGAGGTCGGCGGCGAGCAGTTCGACGGGAAAGCCGGCGACTCGATATTTGCTCCAAGGATGGTGACGCACACATGGGCGTCCACTGGTGAGGAAGCCAGCCGGATGGTCTTCACGCTTACGCCTGCGGGACCATTCGAGAGCTTCGCGCGTGCCGCTTCAGCGCTTGGCCGGCTGCCCACTCCCGAAGAGGCGAACGAGATCTTCGAGTCGCACCAGATGAAGATCACCGGGCCGCCACTGGATGTTGCGAAGACGAGCTTCGAAGGTGCCTAACTCGGCCATGGGCCGCGGTAGCCCCAACCCGTGACCGAAGCCTCCGCCGCCAGTGTTTCTGCGCCGATGCTCGAGTTCTTGAGCTGGGTCGACGCGAAAGAGCGAACTTACGACGAGGCGATGGAGGCATGGCGGACATCCTGCCCTCGCTTCTCGACGTGGGAAGACGCGTCAATCGGCGGCTACGTACATCTCGAGCAGACGGGCAACGAGCTCGTTGTCTCGTTGACCGCGGAAGGTAGAGCACTCATCGATGGCAAGTAATGAAAAGACTGAGGCGAAAGGCGTAACACTGCTGCGCACCGCGCTGGAAGCCTTCAACAAGGGAGATCTAGAGGGCTGCTCGGAGTTCTTGGCTCCGGACTTCATAGCAAACATCCCCGGAGCAGCGGAACCAGCCATCGGTCGTGAGGCCTGGAAACAGAACGCTCGAATGCTCCTGGACGCTTTCCCGGACATGAAGATGGAGATCCAGGACGTGTTCGGCGAGGGTGATCGCGCGGCTCTACGTTTGACCTTTCGCGGGACCCACAAGAATCCATTCCTGGGGATACCTGCGACCGGCCGGGAGGTTGCCTTCTCCAGCGTCGAGCTCTATCGCGTCGAGGGCGACCTCTTGGCCGAGGAGTGGGTCGCACCGGACATCGCGAGCCTCATGGGGCAGATCACGGCTCCTTAGGGGCTGTTGACCCAGTCGACCAAAGCCTCCAGTGACGGCTCGTAACCGTTGGTGGTGTCGACGTCGATAGACGGAACGTCCATCGATACGCGAACGAAGGATCGCAGGGCGGACATGTCGGAATCGATCGCTTGCATGAGTTGACCGTCGGCGTGCGCCAACCGATCTCCACGTCCGGCTATCCGTTGTTTGGCCACCGCCGGATCGACGTGGCACTGGACGATGCGCAGCTGCGCAATGTCGGTAAAGGGCTCGAGGCTCGGCTCCCAGAGCTTGTGCTGGAAAGCAGCCTCGGCCACGACCGTCACGCCGGCGCTTACGAGCACGCGCAAGATCTCGAAGAAGACCGGAAAGGTCTGCTGCGTCAATGGATCGCCCCAATCCGCTTGGAACCCGACGCCGTGAGCGTGGACCATTCCCTCCTTGATCTCGTCTCGGCAGACTGCGGGACAGGGGATCACCCGAGCGAGTTCGTGTGCCAGTGTGGTCTTGCCGGACCCGGACGGGCCGCTGATGACTACCAGCGTGGGAAGGGGCATGGAATATTCTGCGTCCGAGGAGGGGTTTGGCGGGTAGGATTGATCGATTGACGAGCCCCCCGCTTTGGTGGGATAGTCGTTTGTAGAAGTAGTTCGAGGGCGCGCAGCGCCACAAGGATCAACCTTCTCGACACCAAGCATTAGTCACCTGGGTCGAGATGTGCGGGCGCCGCCTGTTGCGCAAGTCGCGCTCTATTGACGTACCGAAGTGTCGCGTGCGAGACGACAGTCAATTGTCGTTTTCGAGCGACAAGAAAGTGAGTCGCATGTCTGATAACCAGCGCAACCCAAACCGTCGGTCGCGCAATCGCAGGGGTTCCCGGCCTGGTGGAAACAGAGGGAACCGTCCGAATCGTCCTCCGCAGTCAGCCGATCGCGGCCTTCCTCAAGTTGTCGACCTCGAGTCGCTCAGTCAGGAGGAACTCGTCGAGAAGGCGAAGGAAGCCGGCATCACCGGCGCCGCCAGGTTTGGTCGGCCCCGTCTGATCACCGAACTATTGGCCAAGCAGAACGAGGGACTGGATCAGGTCACCGGGGTGCTCGAAGTCCGTCCGGACGGTTACGGATTCATCCGTACCAACGGATTCCTCCCCGGCCCGACGGACGTATATGTCTCGAGGTCACAGATCCAACGAGTGGGACTCCGGACCGGAGACCAAGTCTCAGGGCTGGCCCGTCCTCCCAAGCATGCGAGTGAGAACTACGCGGCACTCCTTCAGATAGAGAAAGTGAACGACAAGGACCCCGAGGAGCTCGGCGAGCGTCCCGTCTTCGACAAGCTCCCGACGCCTTCGCCCAACGAGCGACTGCGTCTTGAATGGGATCCGGCCGATTCGATCGGGCGCATCCTCGATCTGCTTTCACCGATCGGCAAGGGCCAGCGCGGCATGATCGTTGCTCCACCGAAGGCGGGGAAGACAACGATCCTCCGGCGCATCGCACGCGCGATCATCACGAACCATCCCGAAGTGAAGCTCTTCGTTCTGCTTGTCGACGAACGTCCTGAAGAGGCCTACGACTGGCAGGAGACCGTCGGTGACGAGTCTTCCGTCGTCGCCTCGACATTCGACCAGCCGCTCGCCGATCACCTGAGCGTGTCCGAGCTGTTGCTCGAACGCGCTAAACGCCTCGTCGAGGGCGGCACAGACGTCGTCATCCTCCTCGACTCGCTCACGCGGATGGCCCGTACTTACAACCAGGCGCAGCGCAACTCCGGAAAGATCATGAGCGGTGGTATCGACTCGGGAGCCCTCGAGCCGCCGAAGCGATTCTTCGGCGCTGCTCGCAACATCAAGGGCGACGGATCGCTGACGATCGTCGCGACATGCTTGGTCGAGACCGGATCCCGTATGGACGAGGTCATCTTCGAGGAGTTCAAGGGACGCGGAAACATGGAGGTCCGCCTCGACCGGGCTCTGGCGGAGAAGAGGATCTTCCCAGCGATCAACGTCGAAGGCACCGGTACCCGTAACGAGGAACTGATCACTCCGTCCGATGAGCTTCAAGGTGTATGGCGACTGCGGCGAGTGCTGCATTCGGTCGATGCCGCGGAGGCCATGGAGATCCTCATCAAGAACATGACCGACCACCGGACCAACGCCGAGTTCCTCGATCGGATCGCCAAGGTCGGCTAGAAGCGGTGAGCGATTGGATCGTCAATGACGGTCCGCAGGATTACTGCTTCGGTTGCGGCCAGCAGAACGAAAGTGGACTTCGGTTGCGCTTTCGCCGTGTCGGTGAATCTTCGGTCGAAGCGGAGTACACCGTTCCTAGGCATTACCGAGGAGCCGAGGGTGTCGTCCATGGAGGCATCCAGGCGGCACTCCTCGACGAGATCATGGGCCTGACCGTCCATACGTTCCTGGCCGGTGAGGACCACAAGATCGTTACAGCCGAGATGAGCGTTCGATACCGCAGGCCGACGCCGATCGATGTGCTTCTGACAATCCGTGGTCATCTCAAACGGACCGAAGGATCGAATTTGTTCTTGAGCGCTGAGATCTTCGACGACAAAGGTGAACTCCTCACCGAAGGCGACTCTCGCTTCCGCCGGCTTCGCTAGTTCGATAGGCGTAGATGTCCCTCAAGTGGCGCCCTGTAGGGTGTGTTCCTCGATAGGAGGAGGGGCCATGACCAATGCGAACGAGCAGGTTATCCGCGACGCAGTAGCCGCGATGACAATCGGCGATACCGACAGCATGGTTGCGCTGTTCGATGAGAACATCGTCGCTCACGTACCAGGGAACAATCAGATTTCAGGCGATTACAAGGGTCGCGACTCGTTCATGGGGGAGTTCTTCGGAAAGGTCATGGGGCTCACTGGAGGGCAGTTCGTTGTCGAGCCCCACGATTTCGCGAGCAGCGACGAGCACGTGGTCGGTATGTACAACATGACGGCGACGCGGGACGGCAAGGAGTTCAAGTATCCGCACGTGAACGTCTACCACGTTCGGGATGGGAAAGTCGTTGAGCTCTGGCAGCACCCCGGCGACGTCATTGCTTGGAACGAATTCTGGTCGTGATGAGAGGGATGCCGCTTTCTATCTGACGTCGTTCAGGTGGCTCCGAACGGGTTGTCCACGACGAGGAGCCAGCTTCCGTCACTCTGGCGGCGGAAGAGGTCTGCGCTTTGCCCATTCGCTTCGACCGGTTCTCCGTCCGGGTCAACGCCTTTGATCCGCCAAGCCGCGCTCGCCAGCGCTACGTCACCGGACTCGATGCAGTAGCGGGTGTGAGCGGACATGGTGCCGATACCTTGAAACTGCTTGATGGCTTCACCGATCGCGGCGAGACCCGTTAGAACGGCGCCGGGCTCTGGGACGAAAGCAGCGCCCGGCTCGTACAGGTTGAGAACGTCCTCGATGTGCCCGGAGTTGAACGCCTCGACGTACGTGGTGTGTAGATCCTCCGGCTTCGTGACTTTCATGTCTGCTCCTCTCCTCTATCCGACCGCGGCGAAGATCTTCCCGACGTTTTCCTCGGAGAAAAACTCCGCAGGGGACGTAACACCGGCAGCCACTCTGCAGAATCCGTCCATAGCTTCCTGATTGCCGTGAATCGCACCCAGTAGCTGCTGCATCTCCGGCGGCGGCGGCTCGAGGGTCGCGAGCATCGACGTGAACTCGTACATGGGTATGACGTGTGCGTCCCGTGCCTGCTGAACTTCTGCCATCGCCACGTCGAAGTCACGAGCTCCCGACAGTGCTTCGTCGATCGCATCTGTCGTCGCCTCGGCATCACGGAATGCGTCCTGGATCCCCTGGGCGGTGATGTAGTCCTTGTTGTAGGAGGCGTCGCCCACGAGAGCCCAGCCGGGTCCGTAGGGCTTCCGCAAGTAACCGGGCACAGCTGCGCCGACGAACCGCTCCTCGCGCTTGGCGCCGCGCAGTCGTTCGGCGAACTCCGGCACAAGATCGATGGACTTCAAGTAGTTGCCTTCGATGTCTTTCTTGTTGGCACTTTGCTCGGCCGGCGGCCATCCGACGATGACGAGCGTCAGGTCGTCGTTGGTCGGCCAGACGGCGAACCCTCGGGCCGGACGGATGTAGGTCTCGAAACCTCCTACCGGCAGATTGCTCCAGTAGGTGTAATAGCTCTGCAGGAGTTGCGGCTTTTGGTTGTATTCCTCGGGACCGACCACCTCGGCAACCGATGAGTGCCGGCCGTCCGCACCCACAACGATCCGGGCACGTTCGATCACGGTGTTGCCGTTCCGACTGTGTCCACGGATGCCGCATACCCGACCGTCTTCTATGACGAGTCCTTCAACCGTGAAGGCTTCACGGACTTCGGCGCCCGATTCGGCGGCCGCGTCAACGAGGATCTTGTCGAGCACCGTTCTGCGCGGTGCGTACGACACGGGTTCACCCTCGATCCCGGGCGAGCCGGAGATCGCGAACGGCCCGAAATTGAACGTGTAGTTGTGGATCGCCGGGCTGCCGGTGGCGACGACGCGGTCCAACAGTCCCCATCGCCGAAGCGCTGAGACCCCCAGCGGGTGGATGAGATGCGTAGAGACCGTGTCACTAGGGAACGTCGCCCCATCGACGACGAGGACCTTGTGACCCTTGCGGGCCAGCAGCATGGCCGTCGGTGAGCCGGCGCAGCGAGCTCCGACGACGATCGCGTCGTATCCGTTGGTTGGCATCTCTCGTCTCCTTGTCTGCTAGGCGCTGGCCGTTTGTGGCGCTGGCGTTGATTCAGTACTGCGTGAAGCGAGGTGCTTAGCGATGTAAGCGGCGTCGCGACCCACGCCGGGAAGCGTGTCCGAAGTCGCAGCGAACTGGAACACGAGGCCCATGAAGTAAAAGCCGGGCACCGAACCGACGATGCCGCGCTTGTGCATGGGCGAGCCTTCGCCGTCGAACGCATCGAGATCGATCCAGTCGAAGCTCTGACGAAAGCCGGTGGTCCATACGACGTTGGCCACGTCCAGCACTCGTCCGTCTTCGAGAACGGGACGTCCGTTCTTCACGCCGACGATCCGGCCGACCCGCTCGACCCCGGCCGCTTCTAGATCCTTGGTCTTGACGCGGATGAGTGGTGCTGCGTGCTTCTTGAACTCGCGCCCGCTTTCCTTCCGATCGGGTTGCGCATCGTCAGCAGGTGCTGACCTACGAAGCGAACGATCGGGAGCGCGTACTTCGCCGTGCGGGGTCCGTGCTTGAACGGGATCTGCGCGGTCGGTGATCCCGCGAGGATCGTTTCGTGCGTGCGTTGCAGCTCGAAGGCTATCTCGGCCCCCGAGTTCCCGACGCCGACGACGAGGACCGGTCCTTCCTGCAGCTGCGAGGGACTCTTGTACTGCTTGGAGTGGAGCTGGACGATGTTGGGGTCCAGGTCGGGAGCGAATTCCGGGCACTTCGGGATCTGGAACGCGCCGGTGGCAACGATGACGTTGTCGGCTTCGAACCGGTGTCCGCGCGACGTGACTACGAATCTGCCGTCCTCCTTGGTTAGACCCGTAATGGCTACGCCCGTGCGAACGGGAAGCTCGAAGCGAGCCGCGTAATGTTCCAGGTAGTCGGCCATCTCGTCTTTGGTCGGGAAGGTGTTGGGCTTTGCCGGGAACCGCAAGCCGGGGAGGTGGTTGTACTTGGCCGGCGTGAACAATCGCAGGGAGTCCCAGCGCTTGCGCCATGCATCGCCGACGCGCTCGTTGGCGTCGAGGATCAGCAGCGACCGCCCTTTCTTGGCTACGTGATACCCGGCGGCCAAGCCGGCCTGTCCGCCGCCGATGATGATCGTGTCCACGTATTCGCTCTTCATGACTCCCTCCCTTGGCGTTTTCGAGCCGCTACGAGGACCGTAGGGCAGGAGAGTCGTGGCGGCTTCGGGGAAAAGACCCAACTTCCCTGGAAAGGGAATGGTTAGTTCTATGTAGCTGCGCGAGATGACCTTCGCTCATCTCGCTAGCTGCCCTCGAAGCAGCGCAGAGCGCTGCTTCAGCGGGTAGGCGCGCCTAGACCAGGTCGTTCTCGTAGGCGAAGGCCGTCGCCGCCGACCTGGAGGTGACGCCCAGCTTCGTGAAGATGTTTGCCACGTGACGCGCCACGGTCTTCTCGCTCAGGACGAGATCTGCCGCCACGGCGCGGTTGGTCTTGCCTGTGGCGATGAGGCGGAGCACCTCGAGTTCACGAGGGGTGAGGCCCCCAACCGGGCCGGACTCCGAGCCAAGTGCAGCGAGTTCTTCGAGCCTTCTGACATCCGCCGCCGCGCCGAGTTCACGAAAGAGACCGAGGGCGGCATCGAGCTCCATCTGCTCGCCATCGCGGTCGCCGAGGTTATGAAGTGCCAAACCGATGAGAGAGCGAGCGCGCGCGACCTCATAGGGAACGTCTAGATCCGTCCAATCAGCACATGCTTGCCGGAGTCGCTCGAGAGCCGAGCGCGGCTGTCCTTCTGCAAGGAGCACCGCACCTTGCGCCTGTTCGGCCGTAGCACGAAAGACCTGCGTTTCGAGCGGCACCACCAGCTCAACCAATTCGTCGGCCGCACCTCTAGCCGTGGTTGGGTCACCGGACGCAAGAGCGATCTCGACCAATGCCGGCAGTAGCAGAGCCTTTTTCGACGGGGTGTGGGCCTCATCGGCCGCGCGCACTATCGAAGCCCGGGCGGTTTCAGGTTGGCCTTGGGCCAGACGCAGAAGGGCGAGACCCGGCTGTGGGTCGAACCCCCGCCGACTGGCTTCGCGAAATGCGCCTTCGGCCTCGTCGAAGTTGCCCAGCAGTCGATGGAGCTCGCCCAGCGTGTATTGCGCCCGAGCTTGCACCGGATGCTCGCCGAGGCGATCGCGAGCGCTGTTGACTTCCTCGATCGCCTCCAACCATGAACCCCTCATCTGTTTGATCTCTGCGCGATGGATCAGACACTGTCCCCGGTATGGGACGAGGTCCGGTTGGGCTTCGCACCATCGCGTGAGGGCTTCCGTCCACTCTTGAGCGCGGCGCAGATCGAGGATCTCGAAGCATCCCTCTATGACCGTGCAATAGAGATTTCCGGTCAAGGCTGCGGAAAGCTCCCCGGCCGTCAGCGAAACCATCCCGAGGTCGAGCATCGCCACGCCTTCGCTTACGCGTCCCAATCGCAGCAGCGCCCGTCCCTGACCTACGAGGGCTGTTGCCATCAAGTCGGCTTCCAGGAAGCGCTGGCCGATCTCGGCGGCCCGAACGAAGATGCCGAGGGACGCCTGCGGATCCATATCGACCATCGGGATGGCCATGGGCAGAAGGAGGTAACCGCGCTCCACGCAATCTTCGTCTATTTCGTCCAGCAGGCCCTGCGCGCGTCCGAACCATCCCATGGCCGGCGCGAACTCGCCGCGATTGATCATTCCGAAGCCGAGATGGAAGGCGCACCGAGCAGCTCGGATCGGGTCGCCTCGCTCCAGGAACGCTTCGTGCGCACGGGTCCAGGCGGCGTCGCATTCCGCGTCCCTTCCCGTGAGGAAAGCCGCCGTAGCCATCAACTCCATATCTTCGGGGTGTAGCGAGGCTTCGGTGTCGGCCTTCATGAACTGCTCGAAAGCGCTCGTCCAAGCCTGCTGGACGTACGCCTGCTGTGCGCCCTCGAGTGCGCTCCCGCTCGTCATCGCTCGTAAACGATAGAGGGACCCGCCCTCGTGGGGCGGATCCCTCAGAACCTGTCAGCGCTGAGTGGCCTATCCGGGCGGGCGGTCGACCTCTCCACGCCACGAGCCGCTCTCCGAGCCGCGTGACTCGATGAACTCCTTGAAGCGTTCGAGATCGCCCTTGACCCGGCGCTTCACGAAACCCAGCTTGTCGCCGACCTGCTCGGCAATGCCTTCCGGGTCGAAGTCCATCTGGAGCATGACCTTGCTTTTGCCCTCGTCCAGGCGATGGAAGGTGACGACGCCGGCCTGTTTGGGGCCATCGGTCGTGCACCAAGCGATCCGCTCGTCGGGCTTCTGCTCGGTGATCTCGGTGTCGAACTCGCGCTCGACACCTGCGATCTGTGCTTTCCAGTGGTTGTGCGTGTCATCGACCTGCTCCACGCTTTCGACACCCTCCATGAAACGAGGGAACTCTTCGAACTGCGTCCACTGGTTGTACGCCGTGCTGACGGGAACTTCGACTTCTACTGATTCCTCAACGACGGTCATCTGGAATCACCTCCGCATGGTGACCTACCCGTCCGGCGAGGTTGTTACACGTAGAAGGAGTTAGCGGTTGGCTTTGCCGATGCGGTCGGCGGCTTCCTCGTACTCCTTGACCAGGTCCGCGATGACGTCGGCTACCGGGCGGATCTCGTTCATCCGTCCGACGATCTGACCGACCGGCATCGAAACGAGCTCGGGATCGTTGTGCAGCATCATCCGCGTGTGGGCTTCGGCCACGAGGATGTTCTGCAGCGGCATCGGTAGCGGTTCGGGAGCGTCTTCGTCTTCCCAGATCTGCGTCCACTTGGTCTTCAGAAGGCGGGCCGGCTTACCGGTGTAGATGCGCGTTCGGACGGTGTCCGATGAAGTCGCGCCCAAGATCGCTTTGGTTGTTGCGCCGACCTGCTGCATCATCTGGTTCTCGGCGGTGGTAAGCCACATCGAGCCCATCCACACGCCGTCGCACCCGAGCGCGAGTGCGGCTGCGATCTGACGTCCGCTGCCGACACCACCGGCGCCGAGCACGAATGCCTTGTCGCCGACCGCGTCGACCATCTCCGGCCACAGCACCATGCTCGCGATCTCCCCGGTGTGACCGCCGGCTTCGTGGCCCTGGGCGACGACGATGTCGACTCCCTGCGAAACATGGCGTTCTGCATGCGCGCGCTTGCCGGCCAGAGCTGCGACCTTCACTCCCTGCTTCTTGACCTGCTCTATGACGTCGACGGGAGGGGAGCCGAGGGCGTTGGCGATGAGCTTGATCGGATGCTCGAGCGCGACGTCTACATGCGATCGGGCGATGGAGTGGAGCCAACCCAGCACGCCGCCGCTTTCTTGCGACTCTGGCAACGGCGGAACTCCCAGCTTTAGGAGCTTGTCGTCGATCCAGTCCTTGTGGCCCTGCGGGATCAGCTCGTCGATCTCGGGGATAGACCCTTCCGTCGGGATCTTCATGGGCATGACGACGTCGACGCCGTAGGGCTTGCCGTCGACGTTGGCGTCCATCCAGTCGAGGGCGTCGGCGAGGTCGGCGGGGTCGTTGTAGCGGACGGCCCCGAGAACTCCCATGCCGCCGGCCTTGCTGATGGCGGCGGCGGCTTCCGGTGATGGCGTGAAGCCGAAGATCGGGTATTCGATACCGAACTCGTCGCAGATCCTGGTGCGCATCGCTTCCTCTCTAGTTTGCTACGCGTTCGTCGATGATGTGCGCGCGTACTCCGTGGCCCACGGATAGTCCGGTTTTCCGGAGGGCTGGCGTTTGACCTCGTCGACGAGATGCAGCTCGCGGGGAGCCTTGTAGCTGGCGATCTTCGTCTTCACGTGCGCGGCCAAGTCGTCCAGAGTCGGGGTGCGGCCCTCACGCGCCTGAACGACGGCGGCAACGCGCGGAGCCGAACCGCTCATCTGGAACGCCGACGACTATCGCGTCGAAGACGTCCGGGTGTGACTTGAGGGCTCCCTCGACTTCCTCGGGGAAGATCTTCTCGCCGCCGGAGTTGATGCACACCGATCCGCGACCAAGCAGCGTGACGGTGCCGTCGTCCTCGACGCGCGCGAAGTCGCCGGGGATGGTGTAGCGCTTGCCTTGGATCTCGACGAACGTCGCGGCCGACTTCTCCGGGTCCTTGTGGTAGCGAAGCGGTGCATGGCCGGCGCGCGCGATGCGGCCGATACCTTGGGAGCCGGGCTCGATGGGCTTGCCGTCGTCGTCGATGACGATCGTCTCCGGGCCGAGGTTGACGGTAGGTCCGCCGCCCTTGTTCTTTGCGCCCTTCTGGTGCATCGTCAAGCCGCTGAACCCGGTTTCCGTGGCGCCGATCGCCTCGGTGATGATCACGTTCGGCAGGAGTTCGAGGTACTGGTCCTTCACACTGGGCGAGAAGATCGCAGCTGTGCTCGAGAACGCTACGAGCGACGAGGTGTCGTAGGAACCTTCCTGCAGCGCTT
Source organism: uncultured Actinomycetes bacterium (assembly GCA_963766295.1). Taxonomy (GTDB): domain Bacteria; phylum Actinomycetota; class JAICYB01; order JAICYB01; family JAICYB01; genus JBBDRJ01. The sequence goes on from CAVXYW010000002.1 coordinate 871,662, forward strand.
CGACCATCGGTCGAGCCATCGCGTCGCCCGTCACGGCGATCGTGTTCACCTTCTCGCTCTCAACCAGCTTCCAGGCCTCGTGCGGATCGAACTTCGGCATGAGCACGGCGGTGTTGCCATTGAAGAGGGCGCCGAGCGTTCCCCACTGCGCGGCTCCGTGCATGAGCGGAGCGATGGGGAAGGAGACTCCGCCTGCCGGGTTCTCCGCTCCTGCCTTGGCCTGCTGCCAGTCGTCTTTGACGTACTCGCCGGTCTGGAAGTCGATGCCGCCGCCCAGCACGCGCCAGACATCCTCGTGCCGGAAGACAACACCCTTGGGAAAGCCGGTGGTGCCTCCCGTGTAAAGGATGTAGATGTCGTCGTCCGAGCGCGCTTCGAAGTCGCGCTCTGCCGAACCAGACGCAACGGCTTCTTCGAACGGGACTCCGCCGTAGCTGCTGTAGTCCTCGTCGCTCTCGTCGTCGATGACCAGAACGTGGTTCAGCATCGGTGCCGAAGGCAAAACCTGAGCGACTAGAGGGCGAGTACCGGCGCTGGTGGACAAGGGCCACGAGGTCGGCGTTGTCGAACATGTACGTGAGCTCGTCGGCCTGATAGCGGAAGTTGATGTTGATCGGGACGGCCCGGAGCTTGAATGCCGCGATCATCGCCTCGAGCCATTCCACGCAGTTCATCGCGTAGATGCCGACGTGGCTGTCCTTGGTGACGCCGTTGGCGGCTAGGTGGTGGGCCAGCCTGTTCGCGCGCTCCTCGAGCTCCTTGAAGGTGCGCCGTTTGCCATCGCAAACGATCGCAGTGCGGTCGCCGACGAGGTCGACGGAGTGCTCTATGAGGTCGGCGAGATTGAAGGCCACGAAAGGAAAGTAGAACACGTTCTTGTCGGGGCAGCAACGCCCGTGACAGGCTGGGCGATGTGCGGTTCACGGCAGCTTTCGCGATGTTCGAAGCGTCCCACCTGGTTCCCCTCGCCCGCGTCGCGGAGGACGTAGGTTTCGACTCGATCACAGTGCCGGACTCGGTGTTCTTCCCGGAGAAGGTCACCGGCGACTATCCGTACACGCAGGACGGCTCGCGTTTCTGGGCCCCCGAAACGCCGTTACGTCGATCCGTTCATCGCGATACCGGCGATGGCCGCGGTGACGGAGAAGATCCGCTTCTACACCAACGTCGTGAAGCTGCCGATCCGCAATCCGCTCCTTGTGGCGAAGCAGGTGGCTTCCATCGCGTCGTTGTCGAACGACCGGTTCGCGCTGGGTGTCGGTTTGTCCTGGATGCCCGAAGAGTTCAAGTGGACCAACAACGAGAAACGAACACGAGGCGTTCGGACGGACGAGATGATCGAAATCATCCGGGCCGTTTGCGGGGGTGGGGGACCGGATTGGGTCGAGTATCACGGGAAGCACTACGACTTCGACAAGATGATGATCAGCCCCGCTCCGGAGAAGCCCGTCCCGATCTACGTCGGTGGCCACTCGGAGCCGTCATTGAAGAGAGCAGCTCGCCTCGGCGATGGATGGGTCTCCGTGAACGTGACGACGGAAGAGATCGCCGATGCGATCGAAGCGCTGAAGCTTTATCTGCCCAATGAAGGACGGAGCATCGAAGGATTCACGATCTCAGTGCTGGCGACCGACGCCTTCGACCTCGATGGGTATCGGCGTTTGGGTGATCTCGGTGTGACGCACATCCAGGCCGTGCCCTGGTACTTCTACGGCGGCAACCCCGAGTCGCTCGAAGTTCGACGCAATTCTCTCGAGAAGTTCGGCGAAGAGATCATCGCGAAGTTCTAAGGAGATGTGGTGACACCGGAGGACCTTGTAGAACTCGAAGCCATCAAACGCTTGAAGTACCGCTACCTGCGACTCATCGACACCAAAGAGTGGGACGAGCTTGCGACGTTGTTCGTCCCCGATGCCACGGCCACCTACAGCGATGGCAAGTACTCCTTCAGCGGACGCGACGCGATCATGGGCTTCCTGTCGGATGCGATGGCATCCAAGAACATGCTGACGAGTCACAAAGTGCATCACCCGGAGATCGAGCTCGTGGGCGCATCAACGGCCCGTGCGGTGTGGGCGCTGGAAGACGTCGTTGTCCACCTCGACTACAACATGACGATCCGCGGAGCGGCCTTCTACACCGACGAGTACGTGAAGGTCGGCGGCGAATGGAAGATCAAGCACACGGGCTACGAGCGGATCTATGAAGAGATGGAACCTCGGTCCAAGGACGTCAAGCTGACCGCCAAGAAGTGGAAAGACGGGTAGTTGGCAACACCCTTCGAGCCCGCCAGGCTCGGCCCGCTGACGCTTCGCAATCGGATCATCAAGTCGGCAACCTTCGAGGGACGCACACCGAAGCGGCAAGTCACTGAAGAACTGATCGCATTCCATCGTCGTTTTGCGGCCGGCGGCGTAGGGATGTCCACGGTTGCTTATTGCGCTGTGTCGCCGGACGGCGGCACCGACGGCCGGCAGATCGTGCTAACCAACGACGTCGTTGCCGGGTTGAGAAAACTCACCGACGCGATCCACGCAGAGAGCGCTGCTGCCTCGGCGCAGCTCGGACATGCGGGTCCGGTTGCCAATCCGCTTGGTAACAGGTTGCCGGCGATAGCGCCTTCGCGAGTGCTTGCTCCGATCGCGATGAAGAGGACTAACGCAGCTACAGAGGACGACATCACGCGCGTGACGGCGGACTTCTCGAACGGAGCGAAAGTCGCCGTCGAGGGCGGCTTCGACGCGATAGAGATCCACTTAGGTCACAACTACCTACTGAGCGCGTTCCTTTCCCCAAAGCTCAACAAGCGACGGGACCAATGGGGTGGAGGTCTCGAGAATCGCGCTCGGTTCCCCCGCAACGCTGTTAGAGCGGTACGCGAGGGCGCAGGAAGTGGTGTTGCCGTTATCGCGAAGCTGAACATCGCCGACGGTGTCCGCGGTGGCCTCCAGATCGATGAGTCGATCGAGGTAGCCAAGATGCTCGAAGCCGATGGGTATCTAGACGCGATCGAGCTGACCGGCGGCAGTTCCCTCGCGAACCCGATGTACCTGTTCCGGGGTGAGGCTCCCGTCGAAGAGATGGCAGCCACGATGCCGCCGATGATGCGCCGCGCGTTCCGGCTCACAGCTTGGAAATTCCTGAAGAAGTATCCATTCGAGGAAGCTTTCTTCCTTCCGGACGCTCGCAAGTTCCGCGACGCTCTGAAGATGCCCCTCATCCTGCTGGGAGGGATCAACAAGCTCGAAACGATCGAGAGTGCGATCGACGAGGGCTTCGCGTTCGTGGCGATGGGGCGAGCGCTGCTCCGAGAGCCGGATCTCATCAATCGGATGTTGGCCGGCACATCGGACGCGGCGACGTGCATCCATTGCAACAAGTGCATGCCGTCCATATACAGCGGCACTCGCTGTGTTCTCGATGAACCCGTGTTTACGCCCGCCGGGGACTTGTCCCAAAACTAGAACCTGTTCTAACCTCGTCCTCTCATGGGAACGTCGCGGGCCGAGGCCTCCTGGACCCTCGAATTTCCCTATCGCCGCAGTTTGGGACCGGTCGTAGGTGCCTTCTTCACAGGACTGAGGGACGGCAAGGTCTTGGGAGCTCGAACCAAAGAGGGCAAAGTCCTCGTCCCGCCCCTGGAATACGACCCCGATACCGGTGAGTCCGTTCAAGACGAGCTGATCGAGGTCGCCGAGACCGGCACCGTGACGGGCTGGGCGTGGGTCACCGAGCCGATGCGCAAGCACCCGTTGCAAAAACCCTTTGCTTGGGCCTTGATACAGATGGACGGTGCCGATACGAGCTTCCTTCACGCGCTCGACGCTCCGCGCGACGCGGTGGCGAAGGGCCTCAAGGTGAAGGTCCGCTGGCGCGATGAACGCAAGGGACACATCACGGACATCGAGTGCTTCGAGCCGGCCTCATGAGCGATCAGACCGCCGACGAGAAGGTCGCCTTCATGCAGCAGATGGTCAACCTCGATTACAAGATCGTCACGAGCCCGATCCATCGGCGCTTCGATCAGCAGATGCGCGACGGACACATCGTCGGACAGAAGTGCCCGTCCTGCGGTTTGGTTTACGTCCCGCCGAAGGGTTTCTGTGCACTGTGCAGCGTCGTGATGGCCGAGAAGGACGAGGTGGACATCAAAGACACCGGAACGGTCACGTCCTTCACCGTCATCACGCCTATCCAGTACCAAGGCCAAGAGGAGAAGGAAGAGTACGTCCTGGCGAACCTGGTCCTGGACGGCGCCGACTCGTCCATCGGGCAACAGCGCATCGAAGGCATCCCTCACAACGAAGTACGCATGGGTATGCGCGTGAGAGCGGTCTGGGCCACACCCGAGGAACGTGCGGGTGAAGAAGGCGGAGGGATGCGTGGATGGGGACTGACCGCCGCGGTTAAGCATTGGGAGCCGTCGGGTGAGCCGGACGCACCACCCGAGAAGTACCAGGAGCACATCCTGTGACCGATATTGCCGTCGTCGGTTACTCGCAGTCGCCGCCTGTCTTCGGCGTCGAGGAGTCAGAGACTCAGATGCTGTTCCCGGCGGTCAATCAGGCTCTCGAGAATGCCAACATCACCCGCAAGCAGATCGGGTTCATGTGCTCGGCAAGCTGCGACTACCTATCGGGCGCGCCCTTCGCATTCGTTTCGAACCTCGAGGTAACCGGTGCGTGGCCGCCGATCTCCGAATCGCACGTCGAGATGGACGGCGCCTGGGCGCTGTACGAAGCCTGGGTACGACTGCACCACGGCGACATCGATACGGCGCTGGTGTTTGCTTCGGGCATCACTTCTCGGTGCAACTGGCGAGAGGTGTCGTCCGTTCAGCTCGATCCCTACTACTTGATGCCTTTGTGGCCGGACGACATCTCACTTGCTGCGCTTCAAGCGCAGGCGATGATCGAAGCCGGCAAGGCGAGCGAGAAGGACTTCGCGGAGGTCGTTGCACGTCGGCGCGGCGGTGATGCCGGTGCACTGCTCGGCGAAGCGTACGTCGTGGAACCGCTGCGCGCACACGACACCCCGACGATGTCGGATGGTGCGGCCGCGATCGTTCTTGCCGCCGGCGACAAGGCCCGCGAGCTGTGTGAACGTCCGGCATGGATCACCGGGATCGACCATCGAAGCGAAGCCCACTATCCAGGCACGCGAGATCTGTCGACCGCCAACGCCGCACGCATCGCCGGGGAACAAGCGGGAGTTGGCAAAGGTCCGATCGAAGTGGCCGAACTCGCTGCGCAGTTCAGCCACGAGGAGATCCTTTTGCGAGAAGCCCTTGGTTTGGATGGCGTGGTCGAGATCAGTCCCTCCGGCGGCGCTCTGACCGCGAATCCGATCATCGCAACAGGCCTGATAAGGATCGGTGAGGCGGCGAATCAGATCATCAACGGTGGCCGCAAGCGCGTCCTGGGACACGCATCGGCCGGACCTTGTCTCCAGCAGAACCTCGTTTGCGTGATGGAAGGCGCCTGATGGGCGTCAAGACCGCCGTCGTCGGGATCGGACAAACGCACCACAAGAAGGTGCGGGACGACCTCTCTATGGCCGGCCTGCTTCGCGAGGCTGCGATCCGCGCGCTCGAAGATGCGGAGATGGAGTGGAAGGACATCGACGCCGTCGTGATCGGTAAAGCTCCCGATCCCTTCGAGGGCGTGATGATGCCAGAGGTCTACCTGGCCGATGCGCTCGGTTGCGCTGGCAAACCGATCATGCGTGTGCACACGGCAGGAAGCGTGGGCGGTTCGACAGCCGTCGTGGCGACCCACCTAGTGCAGTCGGGAGTTCGCGAGAAGGTGCTTACGATCGGCTTCGAAAAACAGTCGGAGGGCGACACCACCTGGGGATTGGGTGGCGGCCGGAGCGGAAGCGTCGGCGCCGGTGGCTATTTCGCTCCACACATGCGCGCCTACATCGACCGCGCGAACGCTCCCGATTACATCGGACCCGCAGTGGCCGTGAAGGACCGCCTGAATGCGCTCAAGAATCCGTACGCCCACCTGAAGCTTCCCGACATCACGATCGAGCAAGTCATGGATTCGCCCTACGTTTGGGAGCCGGTGCGGCGTCTCGAGTCGTGTCCGACGTCCGACGGAGCAGCGGCGATGGTGCTGGCGAGTGAGAAGATCGCCGACGCGTCGAGCAAGCCCGTGGCCTGGGTGCACGCGACCGCCATACGAAGTGAGCTCGGCCAGTTCCCCGGAAGAGATCCCGTCAGCCCGCAGGGAGGCAAGGACTGCGCTGCCGATGTGTACGCGCAGGCGGGGATAAAGGATCCGATAAAGGAAGTGGACGTCCTCGAGTGCTATGTGCCGTTCAGCTGGTACGAGCCGATGTGGCTGGAGAACCTTGGCTTCGCTGAGGCCAACGGCGGAGGCTGGAAGCTGATCGAAGAGGAGCAGACGAACTTCGGCGGCAAGATCCCGACGAATGTTTCCGGCGGAGTTCTTTCATCGAACCCCATCGGCGCGTCCGGGATGCTGCGGTTCCTCGAGGCTGCTTTGCAGGTGCGCGGCATGGCCGGCGAGCACCAGGTCGAGGGAGCCAAGACTGCGGTAGGGCACGCGTACGGCGGCGCGGCCCAATTCTTCGCGATGTGGGTCGTCAGGGACGAAAAGCCGTAATGGCCGAGTGCATCGTCGAGCGGGACGGACACGCGCTGATCGTCACGATGAATCGTCCGGAGGCGCGCAACGCATTGTCCGGCGAGATGATGCAGATCATGTCCGAGGCGTGGGACGAGGTGAACGCCAATCCGGACATCCGCGTGGCGATCCTCACTGGTGCCGGCGGTGATTTCTGCGCGGGCGCTGACTTGAAAGGCTTTGTGGCTAATGCGCCGGGCGAAGGGATGGCCGAAGGCGAGCGCCAGGGAACGTTCAACCCGAACGTGATCAAGCCGTTGCTCAAAGGGTTCCTTCTCGACAAACCTTTGATCGCTGCCGTTGAGGGATATGCGGTCGCCGGGGGCACCGAGATTCTGCAAGGCACCGACATACGCGTAGCGGGGGAGAGCGCGAAGTTCGCGGTGGCCGAGGTTCGCTGGGGACTGTTCCCCTTCGGTGGATCGACGGTTCGTCTTCGCCGTCAGATTCCGTACACGCTGGCCGCGGACATGCTGCTCACCGGACGGCGTATCACTGCTGCGGAAGCCCTCGACTTCGGCTTGATCGGATACGTGGTTCCGGATGGCCAAGCCCTGGACAAAGCGAAAGAGATCGCGGACGTGATTGCGGCGAACGGTCCGATCGCTGTGAAGAACATCCTCAAAGCGCTTCGTGCAACGGAAGGCATTCCCGAGCCCGAGGTCTTCAAGATCGAGGCTCCCCTCGGAATGGACACGTTCATGTCCGAGGATGCGCGCGAGGGCCCGCTCGCGTTTATGGAGAAGCGCAAACCGGAGTTCAAAGGCCGCTGATCCAGAGCCGGTTCGTCGAGCTCGTCAGATCGCAGTTTGCGCCATCGGCGTCCTACCGTCAGGCATTGAAGCCGTTTGCCGGCGGGTTCATGACCGACGTCTACAGCTTCGAGCTGGACGGCGCGCCACCGGAGTGGTCGGGGCCGCTCGTCCTTCGTGTATATGCGGCTGATACGGACCGCTTAGAGGTCCAGCGCGAACGGTGCGCACAGGAAATCGTGGCCGCTCAAGGGGCTCCTGCTCCTCGTGTAGTTGCCTACGACGACACGCCGGCGTCGCTGGATGCGCCGTACATGGTGATGGAGCGGATGCCGGGACGTCCGCAGATGCGCATCGATTTCCCACGGATCTTCGTCGAGATTCCGAAACTCTTCACGCTTGCGCGCCGGCATGCGGCAGCGATGTTCATGGTGCATGAGCTCGATGCCGAACCACTGCTCGACGCTTTCGAGGAAGAGGGGATCGACCGACGAAACGCCGGTCCGGACCATTGGCTCGATCGATCGGAGCAGTTGATGAGCCGATGGGATCTCTCAGGCCTGGGGCCGGGCCTTGCTTGGTTGCGGGCCAACCGGCCGCAATCGACCGAACGACTGTCGATATGCCACGGCGACCTTTTCGGCGCGAACATCCTGGAGGTCCGCGGCAAGGTAACTGGAATCCTCGACTGGAATCTCGTCACCGTCGCGGACCGCGCGCTCGATATTGGTGGGCAGGTCGCCGCTGCGGAGATGTCTGCGATCGAAGGTCCGCGTGCGCTGCAGATCGCGGCGATGGGCGTCGGTCGGAGTCTGGCCGGCGGCCTCCGGCGTGCATACGGCGATCTCGCTGAAGTGTCCGAAGGGGCGGTCGCGTACTACGCCTTGATGAGGGCATTCACCGAGCTCACTTATAAGGTCGCGATGGAGGCCGAGGTGCGCGAAACAGGAATCGAGCGTCGATTGCCGACATGGCGCCCGGACCAATGCGCTGCCTACTTCCGGCGGCGTACCGGTGTCACGCTCTCTTGGCGCGCGCCGAGCGGCTGAAGCGGTACCGAACGATCAGCCCGAGCATGCGCACAGCAACGGCGATGGTCGTTCGCATTGAGCCGGTGATCTTCGACTCGCCCAGGCGCTGACGATAGGTGATGGGAATCTCGATGATCGAGGCGCCGCTAAGTCTTGCCAGGATCACCATCTCGGGCAGGAAGTGCGAACCGCCGACGGTTAGGCGATCGTTGAAACGCTCAAGCGCGGGCCTGCTCACGAGGCGCATCGTGCAGCCGCAGTCCGATAGGGAAGAAGTATTGAAGAGAACCTGCAAAACCTTCGCGACCAGCCAGTTGCCCAGTCGAAGCGCGAAGCCCATGTTGGCTCCGTCCCAGACAAGTTCGCGGGTGGTGCGTGTGCCGAGCACCAGGTCGGCGTTGTCCGAGTAGGCCAGCAGCTTGGAGATGTCTGAAGCGAAGAAGGTCCCATCTGGCTCAGAAAGAATCACGAGATCGCCCGTAGCTTCCTTGAGTCCGCGCCGCAGAGCGTTGCCGTAGCCCTGCGCCGGCTCGAGGACCACTCGGGCTCCAGCATCTAGAGCAAGTTGTGCGGTGCGGTCTCGCGAGTTGTTGTCCACGACGACGACTTCGTCGACCTCATCCACGGCCAAGAAGCTCTTAACTGCGACAGTGATTCCTTCCTCCTCGTTGTAGGCAGGGAAGACGACGCTGACCGAGCGACCCTGGTGCATCAGATTGATCTCACCGTAGTTGTGGTCGCTCGCCGCTGGTACAGCTGCCGGATGAGGGACAGAGCTCCACGGGGACGACGATCGGGTTGCGGACTTGGACGAGGAGTGTGCGGTTGTCATCGCGCGGGAGCTCCACCGGCGTTCCGGTCGTCTCGAACGCGACGATCGAGCGGCCTGGAGGCAACTCGATCCTTTCAAGCAGCCGAGTGCCGGTCTGGTCGATCTTCACGCGTAACTTTCGCCCGTCCGGCAGCGTCACGGTCGTCATACCCGGATCGGGAGCATCGGTGCGCAGAAGGAGATCGAACCACACGCGCCGCGGTCCTTGCGCTGGGTTGTGCAGCTCGAGTTCGGAGCGCGGGCCTGCCCACCACCAGCGATCCTGACCGCCGCCTTCGCGAGGGCCGAATCCTTGGCCGAATTCCCGCCGCACGGGACGAATTGTGACCTCGCCCATCGCTGCGACTCGATCCGTGCCCTTGTCGGCGCGCAGGCCGCGGGTACGGGTACGGAGATCGAAGAAAGCCAGCCGGCCATCGCCGCTGACGATCGGTTCCCCGAGTCCTCGGCCGATGCCGTTGACCGCCGCGTCGCCGACGTCTCCGAAGGCCGAACGATCGACCCAAACTCCAGCGAAGCCCGCCGCCGCGGCACCGTCAAGCAAAGCGTTGAGCGGCATGTCCTCGACGGCCGCCAGCCAATCCTCCGGGCGCCCTCGCATGGCGCCGTAGCTCCACCGCAGGTCGCTGGACTGGAGGTACCCACGTATCGACTCGTATGCGCCCTCGTTCCACTCTGCTCCTTCCGGATAGTCCGAGTAGGGAAGCTGGAGCACCATCGCGTTGTTCGGGAGTGCAGCTTCGATTCGATCAACGAATCCTGCGTCGCTGGCGAAGTTTGTTCGCAGCTGATCGTAGTCCGGAGCGAAACGAGTGGTCGTTTGATCGAGTACGCCGACGACGAGCAACAGCGCAAGTGATACGCCAAAAACCCCTCGCGCTCGCGGGCTATTGGCTCGGGCTCCGGCGCGCTGTACAAGCAGAGCAACGGCGAGCAAGGCGAAGAACCCAATCACGATCGCCATGCGACCCCAGGTGCGGATCTGCGGCGTGATCGTGAACGCGATAACGGCTGATATGCCGCCGACGGTCGCGATCAGAAAGGCAAGCAATGTCGCGACGCCAGCGTGACGCTCACGCTCGCTGCCGAGATGCTTTGTAGCACTAACGGCCGTTGTAAGGGCAATCAGTAGCAGCCATGCGAGTCCTAACGTGCCGAGGGTCCCAAGATTGCCCGTTCCTTCGCCACGGATCACCGACGTGTTGGCCAGCTCCTCTCCTATACCTGAGAGAGGCGCGATTCGGTGGCCGGGCATTGGCAGTACCAGCTGATCGAGCTTGAGGGCGAAGAACTCACTTTCGGCTGGCGTACGTTGGGCAACGTCGGGGTTGGTTCCGTGAGATGCATGGTAGATAAGCGTCGGTAACTGAGCGGCCACGACGAACCCTCCGATCACCGCTGCGGCCAAAACCGCGCCGGCGAACGTCGCGATGGATCGCGCTGTAAGCAGGCGCAACAGGCCTGCTGCCAGTACGAGCAGAATCCCGAAGACGGCGTAATACACACTGGAGCCGGCAATCACCAGGCATAGGGCGATCGTGAGCAAGGACCTACGCGATACCCAGGACAGCATTCGGCTCCGCGGATTGGCGCTGCGCGCGAAGAGCTCCTCACCGGCCAACACGTTAAGCACGAGCAGGCATACAAGTGGAACGCTGTAGTAACTGGCGAAGAAGAGATGTTGTTGACTCTGCTGGAAGTGATACGGGAGCACGGCGAACAGAACTGATGTGATGAGGGCGGGTCCTCTCCCAACACTGAGGCGCCGCATTACGAAGAAAGCGGTTAATGCGCAAAGCGCGAACCCGACCAAATGGAAGACGTTGACTACAGTGAACGCGCTGCTACCGGAGATACCCAGCAACTTCACGATGAGGATCTGCGTCCAGTCGTTGCTAACGACCGAGAAGTCGTGCGAGTTGAGTCCGAAAGGAGCACCAAGCTCGGGAACGTGCAAGAACCAACCGTGCTCGAGCGTCGCTTTTGCGGTTGCTTGGTAGAAGAGAGCGTCCCAGCTGTAGCTCCAGGGCAGCGATGGCGAAGCTTTCCAGAGTTTAAGAACGAACGCGGCAACTAGCATCGCGAGACCCGCACCGGCCGATGCCCATCCGGCTTCGCGTGCCCAAGAGCGGATTCGACCGTTCGTTTCTGGGTTGGGCGCCGTCAAGCAGGTGCTCGGCCAGGGCGTGTCATAACAACCTGGGCGAAGCGCCCCACTTCGAGGATGTCCTCTAGACGACTCGGCACGAGCTCTCCGTCGTCGTCGATCAAATGGAACTCCCAGCCTTCGTCCCTGCGTGCCTCGAGAAGAGCACACAACTCGGGCCAGGCGGACCCCATGCGCTGCTGAAACAACTCGAGCGCGACTGTAGCTACCGCGCCGGTGTCGAGCAGTTCGGCCATGCCGTTGAGGACAAGGTGCTCGGCCCCTTCGACATCGATCTTGACGAGGTCGATCTCGGAGAACTCAGTTAGCAGCGCGTCGAGCGGCTCACAGTCAACCTCGACGACGTGCGTAGTGTCCATGGGCACCTGTGCGAAGTAACCCTCGCCCGGCTCGAGCAGCGAACTGTTGCCTTGGAAACGCTCGGTGACGTGGAGGCGTACGCGTCCCGTCGTGTCTGACGCCGCAGCCGGCCGGATAGTAACTGTGTCGTTGAACCAGTTGAGCGCGACGTTAGTGCGAAGCAGACCGAGAACGTCGGGATTGGGCTCGTAGGCGATCACTCGTCCGGTTGGCCCAACGTGGGACGCCATTAGCACCGTGAAGAGCCCGATGTTTGCGCCGATATCCACGACCGTCTGTCCGTGCTTCAGTGTCCGCAGGAGGTAGTTGGTGAACGGCGTTTCGTACACGCCGTGAGCCACTAGCTCAGGAGTAAGGCTGAGGTCGTCGGTTGACGCGAGGAGCTTTCCGCCCCATGTCGTGTTGACCAGAACGCGGTTGCTGCCGAGGTAAGTGCCATGCGTGCCCTGTGCGCGTTTGAGTGTGTTGATCTTAGCGGTGAGATCGACCACGGAGGCCTTGATTTCCGACGAGAGATCTTTCAAGGACTGGCCGTGATCGCCGAGCTGCCGATCCCCGTCGGCCCTGGCGGCGTCGATCTGAGAAGCGAGATCCGTGACCGATCGTTCGACAGTCGCGAGCAGCTCGTTCATTGCTTGGCGTTGGGTCTCCAATTGACGATCCTGTCCGGCCTTGAACGCGTCGACCTGAGTGTTCATGTCCGACACCGAGCGGCGGACCTCAGCTGTCAGCTCTTCGACGGCGGAACCGAGCAGGATCCGACGCACAAAGCGAAGAGCCCAGCGAATACCAGGGACCGACGCCAGCCTCGCTCGGATCGGCTTGGATGCCGGCCTTAACACCGCGGCGGCAGCATTGATCTCTTCGACGTCGATACCTAGACGCTCGGCTTCCGGCGATCGAGCGATCTCCGCGAGCACGGTTTGTCTTGATTCGTGTGCGAGGCGGCCTATGTTGAAGTCGAGCCCATCAGGATCGGGCGTCCTGCGGAGTAGGAGCTGATAGACGGACTCGACAAACTCGCGGTCATCTACGGTGAGAAGGTCGGCGAAAGCCCTCTCGTAGTCCTGTTGCAAAAACACGGGACCCAGGAACTGCGGTACGGCAGCGAGGGCAGCGTCGATCATGTCGGCGTCGATACCTAGATGGTCGGCTTCCGGCGATCGAGCGATCTCCGCGAGCATTGCTTGTCGTGAGTCGTGCGCCAGGCGGTTGACGTTATAGGAGAGACCTTCAGGATCCGGCGCCCTGCGGAGTAGGAGCTGATAGACGGACTCGACAAACTCGCGGTCGTCTACGGTGACAAGGTCGGCGAATGCGCTCTCGTAGTCATGCTGCGAATACACGGCACCCAGGAGCTGCGGAACTGCATCGGCGGCGGCGAAGACGCTAGGACCGATCCCGCGGCGTGTTGCCTCCGGCGATCGAGCAATCTCGACGAGAACTGCGTGGCGTGAACCCCGCGATATACGGTCGACCCAGTAAGCGCTCCCGTCTGAATCAGCAGGCCGCCCGAGCAAGACCTGATACGCAGACTCGACGAACTCGTCGTCGCTAACGCCGACCAGGCGCGAGAACACTGCCCTGTAGTCCAGTGGGAATGTGTCTCGGTCGAGAAGTTGCTCCACTGCGCTCTCCGGATCGGCCACATCGATCGAGCGGAGCGCATCGCTGAGTCGAGTTTCCAGACTGTGCCCGGCAACCGTGTTGCGGTTGCCTAACACCTCCCTATACAGCGCGATTGTCCGCTCCACGGCGATGTCATTGCAGAACTCGCGCTCGAAGCGTGCGCGGCCTGCCGATCCCATGGTCTGGCGCAGCTCCGGATCGTCGATGAGCTTGCTAAGGGCATCCTTCAGAGCCAGCGTATCGCCAGGTTCGACGAGCAGACCGGTTTCACCGTGTACTACGACCTCGCGTATCCCGCCAGTGCTGCAGCTCACAACGGGCCGTGCGAACATCATCGCCTCGACGTTGATCAAGCCGAACGACTCATAGAGCGACGGTGCGCAGAAGATGTCGCAACTCTCGAGCAGGCGATCGAGCTCCGAGTCGTCGACTTCGCCCGCGAACACTATTCGCTGACGCAGTTCCGGCTCATTTGCCAGTCGGTCGTCCAACCGCTCCTCGTATGTCCGCACGTCCTCGGCTGCATAAGGGTTCTCCATGCCGACGAGTCGCAGGGTTGCGTTGGGCCGCTCCTGGAGCAATTCGACGGCCGCGTCGAGTAGGACGTCGACGCCCTTGCGCGGCTCGAGGCGACCGACGAAAAGGATCTCGACGGACTCACTGGTCGAAGCCGGGCGGACGTCGTGCCCCGCGCGGTCGGCCATGCCATGCCAGATGACAGTCGCCTCGACATCAGTAGCCGCCGGTGTGAATCGGCGAACCGTCTCTAGATTCGCGTGCGAAACGGACAGCAAATGCGCGGCGTTAACGAGCGCTAGGTCCTCTAGCCGTATCTGCCAGTCCGTTAGCGGCTTGGCGGCCACGGCGGGCTGCGTCGCGGAGATCGTGCGGATCGGTGTGCTGCACGTCACAACGGTCGGCCATCGATCGTCCAGGGCACACACGAGTCCTTCAGCCAGCCAGGCGTTGGTCGCGATCAGGTCTAAGCCGAAACGTTTGTCGACTCGGTCTACCGCCAGCCAGACCGCAGCGCAGTGCGCCAAATTGCCGTGCAAAGGGTGCTGATGAAGCGCCGGAAGCAGCCTCTCGCCCTCTGGGTAGCGATGGACCCACACGCCCTCCTCGAAGTCGACGCGCAAGGGCGGATCGGCACGGGTGATCACGTGTGTCTCGTGTCCGGCCGCGGCCAGCCCACGTGCCAGGTCGGCGGTATATCGCGCGATTCCTCCCATTGGTGCGGGTGGGTAGTCGAGCGAGACGAGACAAAGTTTCATGCGCCCATCCGTAGCCGTCACCACCGGGTAGGGGAGAAAGGTGTCCGGGTTCCAAGCTGCTAACGGCCGTCCCGCTCGCTCCTCGGACATTCCTTGTTTCATGCCTTCCTCGAAGCCCGCCTCCATCCGCTGGATGAACGCCCGCGACTCGTCCGCGGTGAACCGGCCGCTTTTCTGGCCACTGACGGCAACATCGCGCAGGGAGTCCTGGTAGCTCATCAGGCTGCGTAAGGCCTCCCCGACCAAATGATGTTCCTGAGAATTGCGCAAGGCGAAATAGGCACGGTTCTTCACAGGGGTGTAGGGATCTGTAACCAGGCCGTGGTCGCGACGAAGGTGGCTGGGCATCGTCTTGTGATGAACTGCGGCACCGTCGAGCGCGCTGAGCCGCCACCCGCTATCGATGAGTTGCGAGGCTATGTCGGAGTCGTCGTAGAGATACTCGATGTTTTCGTCGAAACCCCCGATGGCCTCCAATGCCTCGCGGCGAAAGCTCATGTTCGTACCCTGCAAATAGAGAAAAGGATCTGCGCCCGGTCGGTTGTACTGATCCAGCGGGAGAGTGCGATCGAAATCGGTGTTTCCTAAGCGGTCGCAGACCGCGTATATGTACTGGATGTTCACGCCCGTATGGTCGTAGACCACGCCGCCGGTCCCGCCGACGTTCGGGTCGTCGTAGGCGGCTGCTAGGCCGGACAGCCAATCGGGCTCGGGGACGCTATCGTCGTCGATGAAGGCGACGATCTCGCCGGCCGCGCTGTCGATGCCCAGGTTGCGCGACTTGCTCAGGTTGTACTCAGAGGTGCGGGCCTGCTTGATTTGGCCCGCTCTCTCAGCCAGCAGTTCGGGGGTTTCGTCCATGCCCGGGCCCTCGACGACGATGACTTCGAAGTCAGGGTAGGTCTGGTGTCGTAGAGCGTCGAGGGTGACTCGCAGACTCGCGGCGCGATTACTCGTGGCTACCACGACGCTGACGCGCCGTGCTATGGGGGCGACCATCCCATCTATAATCGCAGGCAGCGGGTGATCTTCGCCCGAACTTCACCAGGCCCCTGTCCGGGCCACAGGGCTACTCTTTGCCGCATGATCCCGACGTCAGATGACCCCTATGGGCGCGGCGAAAAGTGATGCTCCCTCAAAGGGAGCACTTCGACGGGGTAGCTGCGGAATACGAACGAACCATCCCTCCTCACGTGATGGCTCACCTCACGCGACGCCGCACGGCACTTGCCGAATCGCTGGCGCACCGTGGCCGGGTGCTCGACGTTGGGTGTGGCACCGGAACATTCTTGCGTGGCCTACCTGAGCGCTACGACAAGTTCGGTGTCGACATAAGCAGCGCGATGCTGCGCGCCGCTCGAGATAGCGGACTAGGCGTCACCCAGGCGAGCGCCGGCAGGCTTCCTTTCGAGGACGCGTCGTTCGACCTCGTGGCTACCTTCGCAGTGCTTCACCACTTGATTGACCCCAAACTAGTGCGCGCAACGATTAGTGAGATGTGCCGGGTCACAAAGCCCGGCGGCGCGGTGATCGTGTGGGATCACAATCCGCTCAATCCCTATTGGCCGATCCTCATGCGCCGGCTACCTCAGGATCAAGGGGACGAGAAGCTCGTCCCGGCGCGTCTCATCCGCGAGACGCTTAGGAATAGCGGAATGTCCGACGTACGTCTGCGCCGGCTGACGTTCATGCCCGACTTCACTCCACCCCGCGCATTGGCGGCGGTGAGCCGACTCGAACGGGCCCTCGAGCGCATTCCCGGAATCAACATCGCTGCCGCTCACAATGTCGCAACGGCGCGACGACCAATTCCTTGACAGGACCGCAACGCGCCGATCGCGACGTCTTGATCGACACCGTTCGTGCTCTCAGCCTCTTAGTCGTCGTTGTATGGCATTGGGTATTCACGACGTTGTCTTGGGACGCCAATGGACCGCACGCCTCGAACCCGATAGGAGTCACGCGTGGCCTGTGGGCCGCAACGTGGTTGTTACAGGTGATGCCTGCCTTCTTCTTCGCCGGGGGCTACGTCCACAGGTTGGGTTGGGAGCGTGACGGCGGTGGATGGAGCTGGGTTATCAAGCGGTTGCGCTCTCTTTGGGCTCCGGCACTGTCGTTGGTCATTGTCGGGCTCGCTATCTGGATCGCTGCGCGCGAGATAGCTCCGGATGCATCGTGGGTCGGCGGCGGCATACTGCTCGTCCTGTCACCCCTTTGGTTCCTGATCGTCTACGCGATCCTCGTTACCGGAATGCCTGTGTGGAGCTGGTTGCATGACCGATACGGAGAACTCGTCCCCGTCTGGATGGTGGGCGCCGCGGTTGTGGTGGACGTCCTTCGATTCCGCTATAGGTGGAACGGCATCGAGTGGGTAAACCTCGTCGTCGTCTGGGCCCTCTCACATCAGCTCGGCTTCTATTACCAGCGTCTCGTCGCTGCGCCGCGGCGCTTCAAGTCGATCTTGATGTGGACGGGTCTGATCGCGCTCTTCGGATTGACCAACATGGGTTTGTACCCGCGTTCGATGGTGGGGGTACCGGGCGAGGACATCTCGAACATGGCGCCGCCCACGTTGGCGATCGCTGCGCTTAGCGTGTTCCAGATCGGCGTGCTTCTCGTTAACCGCGAACGAATCATCAATTGGGCGCAATCGCCGCGTGGGAGCCGCCTGGTCGGGTTCGCGTCCCGGAACTCGATGCGGATATTCCTCTGGCACGCTCCGGGCTTCGCGTTGGCCTACGGATTGTGGCGGCTCGCAGGCCTCCCGGGGCAGTCTCCTGAAGTCGACGCGGCCTGGTGGGCGTGGCGCCCGCTTTGGCTCGTCCTGCCGATCATCCCCACTGCGATCTTTGCTTCCAGCGTTGGTGTGCTTACGGTCCGCAATCTGCGGCGCGCGACGGGCGCCATGCTTCCTCGTTAGGTTCTTCTCCATGCGTCGCGTCGTATGTCGCGAGTTCGCGCCCGTGAGCGCTTTGGAGATCGAGGAAGTCTCTGATCTCGAAGCCGGCCCTGGCCAGCTCGTCATCGAGGTGAAGGCCGCCGGCGTGAACTTCGTCGACGCATTGATCGTCCAAGGCAAGTACCAGCTCAAGCCACAGGTGCCATTCACACCGGGCGGCGAAATCGGTGGTGTCGTGTCGAGAGTTGGCAACGGCGTCAAGGGGTTCGATGTCGGCGATCGCGTGAGTGCGAGTTGCTGGATGGGTGGATACGCGAGCCAGGTCGCTGTCGGGCCGTCCAACACCTATCGCTTGCCCGACGGCGTTTCATTCGGGGTCGGCGCGACGGTGATGCAGAGCTACGCAACGGCGGTGTTCGCGCTGACCCGCCGCACGAACGTCGCTCCTCAAGAGTGGGTGTTGGTGCTCGGAGCCGGCGGCGGCGTGGGGCGTGCGTGTGTGGACGTCGCTCGCAGCTTGGGCGCTCGTCTTATCGGTGTTGGATCCAGCGAGGACAAGCGCGCGGCTGCGATGGACGCGGGCGCGGAAGCAACCATCGACCCAATGACCGAGGACGTGAAGGTGCGCGCGCGAGAGCTAGCCGGCGGCGGTGTGGACGTTGTTTGCGACCCCGTCGGCGGTGACTTGGCCGAGCCGGCGCTACGGGCGATGCGCGTCGGAGGTCGATTCCTCGTCCTGGGGTTCGCGGCCGGCGAGATACCCCGCGTGCCGCTGAACCAGGTCTTGCTCAGTAACCGAACGGTGGTCGGCGTGGATTGGGGCGCGTGGAGCATGCAGAACGCGGACGAGAATCGTGCGTTGCTCGAACACGTCTTCGCGGACGTTGCTGCGGGAACGCTTCGTCCGACCGAGCCGCAGGAAGTCCCGCTCGAGAAGGTGTCCGATGTCCTCAGCGACATGGAGAACCGGAAGGTTACCGGGAAGATAGTTCTCGTCCCATAGTCGGGCAGGGAGCAGTCCCGTCCGGGTAGCTTCGTGTCCATGGCTTTCGTCCGGGTCGAGAAACCGCGCCCTCACATAACACTCATTACTCTCGATCGACCGGAGCGCATGAACGCCATGGCGTTCGACGTGATGATCCCGTTCCGAGATGCGCTCCGCGAGGTGAGCTCGGATAACGACACACGCGTCGTCGTCGTCACCGGAGCTGGACACGGTTTCTGTTCGGGAGCCGACCACGAGGACTCCGGCATCGTTCCGAACATCGAGGGACTGACCGTCCCTACCATCGCGCTGCGTGCGATGGAGCTTTTGGACGATGTCATCACGTCGATCCGCAAGATGCATCAGCCCGTTATAGGTGCGATCAACGGGGCTGCGATCGGTGGCGGTTTCTGTCTTGCCCTCGCTATGGATGTGCGGGTCGCTTCCGAGGCTGCGTACTTCCGCGCCGCGGGGATCAACAACGGCCTGACTGCGAGCGAGCTCGGCATCAGTTACCTGCTTCCGAGGGCCGTCGGATCCTCGAGGGCGTTCGAGATCATGCTCTCCGGTCGCGATGTTGACGCCGCGGAAGCCGACCAAATGGGGCTCGTCTCCCAGGTCGTCGCGCCGGACAAGCTACTCGACGCTTGTTACGAGCTTGCCGAACGCATCATCGGCTTCAGCCGTCCGGGGATAGAGCTGACCAAAAGGATGCTGTGGTCGAGTCTGGACGCCGCGAGCCTGGCGGCTCATATGGATCACGAAGGCATCGCGCAGTTGTTCGTCCGACTGACTACTCAGAATTTCGAAGAATCGGTGAAGGCGCGCAAGGAGAAGCGTCCCCCGGTGTTCAGGGACTAGATATGACGCAACAACCACCGCCGGAAACGAAGGAAGTCGTCAGGTCGAGCCGGCAGCCCGAAGAGCTCCGGCGCAGGCTCGAGTCATGGCTCGGCTCCCAGGTGAACTCGAGCGCGACCATCACCGACCTGCACGCAACATCGGCGAACGGAATGTCGAGCGAGACAATCTTGTTCGACGCGAAATGGAGTGATCGGTCCGAGTCACTGGTCGCTCGGATCGCTCCGGACGCACAGGATGTTCCCGTTTTCGCGTCCTACGATATGGAGCGGCAGGCGAAGGCGATCCGCCTGGTCGGCGAGCTTTCATCCGTTCCTGTGCCGAAGGTCTGGTGGTCAGAAGCCGAAGCCGGTGTGCTCGACGTGCCCTTCTTCGTGATGGAGCGCGTCGAAGGAGAGGTTCCTCCCGACGTGATGCCTTATACGTTCGGCGACAACTGGCTGTTCGATGCCGAGCCGGCGCAACAGAGCAAGCTGCAGGACACCAGCGTCGCGGTCCTGGCCGAGCTGCACGGGATCGACGATCCGACTGAACGGTTCGGGTTCCTCGCGTTTGACGACGGGGGGGACACGTACCTGCGAAGACACGTCGCACACACGCGTGCTTGGTACGAGTACTGCGCGGCCGATGGCGAACGGTCACCACTTATCGAGCGAGGGTTCGCCTGGATCGATGAGCGGTGGCCGAAGACGGAAGGCGACCCGGTCGTCATCTGGGGCGACTCCCGGATCGGCAACGTCATGTACCGGGACTTCGAGCCGGTCGCCGTTCTGGACTGGGAGATGGCGGCCCTCGGCCCCCGAGAACTCGACGTCGCTTGGATGGCCTTCGCGCATCGGGCCTTCGAAGATCTCGCCACGTTCTTCGAGACGGGAGGCATGCCGCACTTCATGCGTCACGAGGATGTCGCCACAACCTACGAGTCATTGACGGGTTATGAACCTCGGGACCTTGAGTTCTTCATGACCTATTGCGCTCTGCAATGGGGGATCGTGTTCCTACGCACGGGGCAGCGCTCGATCCACTTCGGCGAGGAGAAGCGCCCGGACGACATAGACGATCTATTGCGCAACCGGGAGCCCCTGGAGCGGATGCTGGCCGGCAGTTATTGGAAGGACATCGGATGACCCATCCGCTCGACGAGTACCCGATCCATCAGCTTCCGTTGTCGATGGCTCATGTCGGGACAAGCGACAAGAACTTCTACGACCGTTGCTACTTCAATGCGCACGATCGAACAGGTGACATCTTCCTGATCACCGGTCTAGGCGTTTATCCGAACCTCGGAGTCACCGATGCATTCGCGACGGTGCGTAGAGGAGACACCCAATGGGCCGTTCGGTGTTCGGACGCCCTCGGTGACGATCGCATCAACGCGAGCGCCGGCCCCTATCGCGTCGAGGTGCTCGAGCCGCTCAAGCGCATTCGCATCGTCTGCGACGCGGCCGACCACGGGATCGGTTTCGACCTGACGTGGGACGGCTCGTTCCCTCCGGTGGACGAGCCACTGCACATCATGCGAACCGGTCCCAAGAACATCATCGAAGGTTGCCGCTTTGCACAGCTCGGGTCTTGGAGCGGCACGCTCAGCGTTGGCGGCGACGAGATAACCGTTGATCCGTCGGTGTGGGTAGGCTCCCGCGACCGTTCGTGGGGGATCCGTCCGGTGGGCGAGACCGATCCCGCGGGACGCTTCGCCACCGACGAACCGATGGAAGGGTTCTGGTGGCTGTACGTCCCGCTTAAGTTCGACGACTACGCGATCATCGCCATAGTGCAAGAGAAACCCGACGGCTATCGAACGCTCAACGCAGCCAGTCGCGTGTGGCCCGACGGACGCGAAGAGCAACTCGGCTGGCCCGAGGTAGATATCAAATACCGATCAGGATCCCGCCATCCCGAACGCGCAACGTTGTCGATGCGCGACCGCGACGGCAAGCCTGTCGTCGTCGAAGTCGACACACTCGGGTTCGTGCCGTTGAACATCGGAGCCGGGTACGGAGGCGACCCCGAGTGGAGCCACGGGAAATGGATGGGCCGCGGCTGGATCGACGGAATGGTCTACGACCTGAACGATCCCGAGATCGCCGGGCGAGCAACGATCACTGTTATCGATCACGTTGCGCACGCTACGTGTGACGGACAGGAAGGCTGGGGATTGTTCGAGCACGGAACGTTCGGCCGTCACGATCCGACGGGTTTCGCGGATTGGGGCTCGGTGGCCCCGTGAGGAGGCTTGCGAGTTGAGCAAGGTCATGGCCGACCCGGTCACTACTACCAGCACCGGCTCCGTTCGAGGGTTCGTCGAAGAGGGCCAGGCGATCTTCCTCGGCATCCCCTATGCCCAGCCGCCTCTCGGCGAGAACAGGTTCAACGCTTCCGTCCCCGCCGACCCCTGGGAGGGCACACGCGATGCGCTCACGTACGGACCGACGGCACCGCAGAACGATCCCGGCATCACGATCATCCCGGAGCCGGTCGAGCGGGGAGACGACTTCCTAAATCTCAACGTGTACACCCCGGACATCGGCGACGCGAAGCTGCCGGTATTCGTGTGGATACACGGTGGCGGTTTCGTCTCCGGGTGCAACCGAAGCCCCTGGTACCGCGGCACGAACTTCGCACGCGATGGCGTCGTGGTTGTGACGATCGGTTACCGGCTTGGGATCGAAGGCTTCCTCGACATCGAAGGCGCACCGCCGAACCGGGCCGTACTCGATTGGATCGCTGCCCTCGAGTGGGTCCAGGACAACATCGCGAACTTCGGCGGTGACCCGTCGAAGGTGACCATCGGGGGGCAGTCGGCCGGCTCGGCGGCCTGTCTGATCCTTCTCACGAACCCACGCGCGCAAGGGCTGTTCCATCGGATCACAGCGATGAGCGGGACGTCCGACACGCGTATGCCTCGCGACAACGCGAAGCAGCTGACGACGATGATCGCCGACCACCTCGGAGTGAAGGGGAATCGCGACGAGCTGTCGCGCTTTACGCCGGACGAGCTGATCGCCGCACACACCGAGGTCGCCGTCAATCCGTTCACGGCCAACGCGCTGACATCGGGCTTCGATCCCGGCGCGCCGGGCCTGCGACCGTTCGTGGACGGAGACGTGATCGGATCGCATCCCTTCAGGGAGATCCGCGAAGGCGTCGGCGGAAACGTCGACCTCGTCGCGGGAGCGACGGCCGAAGAAGTGACCGGATTGTTGCGGCTTCAACGCGGCGAGATGGACGAAGCGACCGCGCGGAAGGCCCTGGCAGCGATGGGAATAGCCGACGAGAAGCTCGACGGCTATCTAGCCCACATCGATTCGAAGGATCTCGTTGAAGCCCTCGGTCAGGCAGCCACAGATCGCGCCTTCCGCACACCTCTTGCGCAACTTCTCGACGATCGTGCGCAGCATTCAGGCACCACCTTCGGCTATGAGTTCAAGTGGCGATCGCCGTCATTCGATGGTCTTGCCGGCGCCGCACATTGTCTCGACGTCCCCTTCGTGTGGGACAACCTGAACGCCGGCCGGTCGAATATGGATCTGTTGGGCGACACTCCTCCACAGAAGCTTGCCGACGAACTGCACGCGGCCTGGGCCGGATTCATCACGAACGGAGATCCGGGCTGGCCGTCCTACGATCTTTCCAAGCGCGCGGTCAAGCGGTTCGACACACCGTCGAGCGTTGTGGACGACGCGCTCGGGTACGAGCGCGAGCTCTTCGCGAAACGCTCGGCCTGACGCTGTTTAGCTGCCGACCGTGGGAGCTCCGCCCGCGGGGAAGCTAACCGTCTTCATCTCGAGGTAGGCCTCGAGACCCTCCGGGCCGAGCTCGCGTCCCATGCCCGACGACTTGAAGCCACCGAACGGGCAGCTGAAGTCGAGCGTAAACCCGTTGATGGAGATCGTCCCAGTGCGGATCTGCTTGGCGACCTCATAGGCGCGGTCCGTGTCCTTGCTCCAAACGGTGCCGGACAACCCGTACTCGGAGTCGTTGGAGATGTTGATTGCGTCGTTCTCGTCGTCGTAGGGGATGACCACGACGACCGGGCCGAAGATCTCTTCCTGCGCGATCGTCATCTTGTTGTCGACGTTGCGGAAGAGCGTCGGCTCGATGTACCAGCCGCGGTCCATGCCCTTGCCGCCTCCGACGGTGATCTCGCCGCCTTCGTCCTTGCCTTTCTCGATGTAGCCGAGCACGCGGTCCTGCTGGCGTTTGGCCACCAGCGGTCCGACGGCGACTTGCGGGTCCTTGGGATCGCCGAGCTTCAAAGCTCTGATGCCTTCCGTAAGCGCGTCGACGACCTCGTCGTACTTGGCGCGCGATGCGAGTACGCGCGTTTGCGCGACGCAGGCTTGGCCGTTGTTCATCATCGACGCCGGCAGCAAGCCGGTGGCTAGTGCGCCGATATCGGCGTCGTCGAGGATGATCGCCGCCGACTTGCCACCGAGTTCGAGGGTGAAGCGGCGAAGCCTGGAACCGCAGAGCTTGGCGATGTGCTTGCCGACTGCAGTACTTCCGGTGAAGCCGACCTTGTCTATCCCGGGGTGTGTGACTAGGTACTCACCGACCTCGCGTCCGGCCGGAACGATGTTGATGACACCCTCCGGAAGACCCGCTTCCTGGATGCATTCGGCGAGCAGGTACGAGTCGACGACGGTTTCAGGTGCCGGCTTGAGCACGACGGTTGCACCGGCACAAAGTGCGGGGCCTAGCTTCAGCGCCGTCACGAAGAGCGGGACGTTCCACGGGACGATCGCCGCAGCGACCCCGACCGGCTCCTTGCGCACGACAGCGGGGCCGAACAGTCCTTGCCGCTCTTCCTCGAAGGCGTAGGTGTTCGCCAGGCCGGTATAAAAGTCGAGAACCATCGTCGAAGAGAAGACCTGGCCCATCAGCGACCACGAGCTGGGGGAGCCGTTCTGGTCGGTGATCACATCTGCGAACTCCTGACTGCGTGCCTGGATTGCCTGGCTGAGCTTGGCCATGACTTCGGCGCGCTCGGCCGGCGTCGTCCGAGGCCAGGGACCCCGGTCGAAAGCCTCCCGCGCCTTCGCCACGGCTAGGTCGATGTCGGCGTTGGTGCCCTCGGGAGTCTTGGCGATGACTTCTTCGGTGTGAGGGGAGATGACTTCGATGAGGCCGCTGCCCGCGGGGTCCACCCATTGCCCGCCGATGAACAGCTTGTCCTTTGTGATCACGCTCATAAGTGCCTCCTGTTTGGAATTGCCCTCATCTTGTCACGTCCTACGGTTGAATTGGCCTGGTACGTCGATGTACTCCCCGGCCCTCCAGCCTCCATCTACGACCAGCTCGGTTCCGGTACAGAACCGCGAATCGTCGGATGCGAAGAATAAAGCTGCGCCGGCAACGTCGATCGGTCCGCGTGAGCGTCCAAGAGGGATGCGAGGTGCCCTTCCTTCTCGTTGCTCGAACGCGTCGTCGGGGATCTGAATGGGCGGTCCGACGAGAGATCCGTACATCTCCGGGCCTCCGGCGGCCGGGCAGATGATGTTGCACCGGATCGCGTACTTGCCGTTCTCCAGAGCGGTGACCTTTGTCATGCCGCGCAGGGCGAACTTCGACGATGTGTAGGCAACGGTTGCGGGAACGCCCGCGACCGAATCGATAGACCCGATGTTGACGATCGAGCCGCCCGTGTTGCGCATCAGAGGCAGACAGGTGCGGATACCCAGAAAGGCGCCGAGGCAATTGACGCGCATCACCTGCTCGAAGATCTCGACAGTTGTGTTGTCGATCGAAGTCAGGTGAAGGACGGCGGCGTTATTCACGAGGACGTCGAGCTGCGGAAGCGTCCCAACGGCGGAGCTCCAGTCGGACTCGCTCGTAACGTCCAGGTGCACGTACTTCGCACCGACTTCATTCGCGGTCGCCTGACCGCGCTCGTCCATGACGTCGGTAAGAAGGACGTCGGCGCCTTCGGACGCGAACAGCTTCGCGATCTCGGCTCCCGTTCCGCGAGCCGCGCCGGTGATCAGTGCAACCCTGCCGTCGAGTCGTCCCATCAGTTGTTGGCCAGCCTGGCCGCAAGGGCGCCGACATCTGAGATGTCCTTCTCGACGTGACGGCGACCGTTGAGCACGACGAGCGATCCGATGAGGATGAGCGGTGTCACGATCGCGAACGCGATTGCAAGGTTTCCCGTCGACTTCCCGTCGACGATGATCGGGAATCGTTCTCCGATCCAGCCGGTGAGCGGCGGCGACGCGGCCGAGATCAGTGCGCCGAGTAATCCGCTGACCGAGAACGCGATCCCGCGGACGGTGGCGGGCACGACTTCGGAGATCATCGAGGTGAGTGCAGGGAAGGCCGCAACGACGAAGGCAACGCCGACGACGTGCGCAGGCATGCGCACCCAGATCGGTACAGGGAAGAAGCTGAAGAAGAAGATGACGGCGGCAATCGCTTGCGTTGTCCCGGCCAAGCGCATGGGTGCTCCTATATCCC
Source organism: uncultured Actinomycetes bacterium (assembly GCA_963766295.1). Classification (GTDB taxonomy): domain Bacteria; phylum Actinomycetota; class JAICYB01; order JAICYB01; family JAICYB01; genus JBBDRJ01. The sequence continues at coordinate 897,561 of CAVXYW010000002.1, forward strand.
GGCTCCGTGCGCGGCTGGCGGCACGTCCACCAAGGATCGTGCCCGCGACGGCGCCGACGAGGATCACCACGCCGACAACGCCGCCAGACTCCCCGACGGTAAGAGTGGTGTGGCGCTCGTAGAACTCGGCGGCCCAGAAACCGAAGCCGGACAAAGCGCCGGCTGATATGGCGCTTCCGATCATAAGAGCGCGCAGTGATGGAACGGCCGCGACGGCCTTGATCTCGGGCCAGAGGGCCTTCCAGCCGCGTCGACTTGCAACTTCTAAGATTGCGCCGCCCTCGCTGCTGTCGATGGCGGCATCGCTTTCACCACGCTTCGGCTCACGCATCCGCCAGACGGCCAAAGCGAGTAGCGACCCGGGAACCCCAACGAGCAAGAATGCGGCTCTCCAGCCGAGCGCATCCCCGATAACGCCCGCGATACCCAAACCGATGGCCATGCCCAATGTGGGTGCGACGCGCTGATAGGCAAATGCTCTGGGACGAAGCGTTGCCGGGTAGTAGTCGGAGATCAGCGAAGCCGAAGCGGGGTTGTCGATCGTCTCGCCAACACCCAATGCGCCACGGACGGCCATGAATTGCCAGTAGTTCACGACGGTTGCGTTGAGCGCTGAGATCGCACCCCAAGTAGTGAGGACGGCGGCGATCACGCGCGTCCGTTGCATGCGATCGGCGATGTATCCGGCCGGAACGGTCACGGCGACGGAAGTGATGATGAAGATCGATCCGAGGAAACCGGCCTGTGTGTCGCTGAAGCCGAGGTCGTCCTGAACCAAAGAAAGAACCCCGGGCAGGATGCCCCTATCAACCGAATCGATGAAAGCGACGAGGGCGAGCAGGACGATCGGACCTCGTCCGTAGGCACCCCAGTCGATGCGTTGGCGTTTGCTCTTCGTCTCGCGCGTCACGGCCCCCCGAGCGCATTGGAACATGTTCTAGTTCGAGCTCTCAAGGCGGGCCGGGGGCGCTGTGAGCCGCGTATGCTGAACTAGAACGTGTTTCAGTTTGTGGCGACGCACGCGCGAGGGAGCTTTGATGGTGGACGTGAGGACCGACGATCAAACGTCCCTCGGCACCCAGCTCCAGGAGTTCGTCGGCAAGCCGTACGGCACAGGAAGCGCGGGACGCGACGCTGTGAACATGCCGATGATCCGGCACCTCACCGACGCCCTGGGTGACCGAAACCCGGTCTACACGGACGAAGAATTCGCCAAGAACTCGATCCACGGCGGCATCGTGGCTCCGGCAACTTCGCTGCAGGTCTGGACGATGCCGGGACTTCTTCCCCGAAGCGCCGAGCACGACCCCGGTTCCAGCGCCCAGGGCCGGCTGATGGGGCTCCTCGACGGCGCCGGATACGTAGGAGTCGTGGCGACCAACTGCGAGCAGACCTATCACCGCTACATCCGGCCCGGCGATCTGCTCACCGTTACTTCAGAGGTCGAGAGCATCACAGGACCGAAGAAGACGGGACTGGGCGAGGGCTACTTCGTCACCACGCTGCAGATGTACCGCGACCAGAATGACGAGGTCGTCGGCGAGATGCGCTTCCGCATCCTCAAGTTCATCCCGGGAACCGTCGGCTCGGACAACGGCCAAGTGGCGAAGGCCGATGAGAAGCCGAAAGAGGCACCGCCTCCGCGCGATGCAGCGTTCTTCTGGGAGGGGATCGAGGCCCGAGAGCTTCGTGTCCAGCGGTGCACTTCTTGCGAGCAGCTGCGACATCCTCCGCGTCCGATGTGTCCGAACTGCCGCTCGATCGAATGGGACTACATCGTTTCGACCGGTCTAGGGAAGGTCTACAGCTTCGTCGTCCATCACCGCCCCGAAGTTCCTGGACGCGAGCATCCCTTCACCGTCGGCCTGATCGAGCTCGAAGAGGGCACGCGCATCGTCGGCAACGTCGTCGACGCTCTGCCCGCCGATGTTCGTGTGGGTATGCCGTTCAGATCGCGTTCGTTCCCAACTCCAAGGGTCAGACACTTCCGCAGTGGAGGCCGCGGTGACATCAGTACGGACGACCACGCTTCGCTTCGACGAGGTCGAAGTGGGACAGGAGCTGCCCGAGTTCGTCCTCGAGATAACACCAACCGTCATCGTCTCGACGGCCATCGCGACACGCGACTATCAGGACGTCCACCACGACCGCGATCTCGCCAAACAGAAGGGCTCGAAGGACATCTTCATGAACATCCTCACGACCAACGGCTACGTGGGGCGCTACATCACTGACTGGACGGGACCCGAGGCGATCCTCAAGCACGTAGGCATAAGGCTCGGTGCACCGAACTATCCCTACGACTCCATGCACATGACCGGAAAGGTGACGAGCAAGGAGCTCGTGGACAAAGAGGGAATCGTCACCGTCGACATCGTTGGACGCAACAGCCTGGGGGACCACGTCACGGGCGCCGTGCGACTGGCGCTCCCAACTTAGATGACTTCTCCGTTCGCGGATATGGCCGTCATCGCCGGCATCGGCGCAACTGAGTTCTCCAAAGACTCCGGACGTTCCGAGCTGCAGCTCGCGTGCGAGGCAACGGTCGATGCATTGGGCGACGCGGGACTGCAGCCGTCCGACGTGGACGGCATGGTCACGTTCACCCAGGACTCAAACAACGAGATCGAGATCGCGCGCAGCGTCGGCATCCCCGAGCTGACGTTCTTCAGCCGCATCCATCACGGCGGGGGAGCGGCATGCGCAACCGTGCAGCAGGCGGCGATGGCGGTGGCGACGGGCGTCGCCGAGGTCGTCGTTTGCTACCGCGCCTTCAACGAGCGTTCGGGTTTCCGTTTCGGACGAACCGATCGCGTTACGCCGGGGATGGAATACGGGTGGTATGCACCGTACGGATTGGTGACACCGGCCTCGTGGGTCGCGATGCACGCGCAACGGTACATGCACGACTTCGGTGTGACGAGCGCCGACTTCGGTGTGGTGAGCGTCGCGGACCGAAAACACGCCGCAAACAATCCGAAGGCGTGGTTCTACGAAAGACCCATCACTCTCGAAGACCACCAGTCCTCGGATTGGGTGGTCGAACCGCTACATCTCCTCGACTGCTGCCAGGAGTCCGACGGCGCCGTGGCTATCGTCGTCACCACAGCTGATCGCGCCAAGGATCTCAAGCAGAAGCCCGTTTCGATCTATGCCGCGGCGCAAGGCGCATGGGCCGACCAGGAATCGATGACCAGCTACTACCGCGATGAGATCAACGGACTCCCCGAGATGGGAGTTGTCGGCCGCCAATTGTGGGAACAGTCGGGCCTTACGCCGGACGACATCCAGACCGCGATCTTCTACGACCACTTCACACCGTTCGTTCTGGTGCAGATGGAAGAGCTCGGCTTCTGTAAGAAAGGCGAAGCCAAGGACTTCATCGCCGACGGCGCCATCGAGATCGGCGGTCGGCTCCCGATCAACACGAACGGAGGACAGCTCGGCGAGGCCTACATTCACGGGATGAACGGGATCGCCGAGGGTGTTCGCCAAGTGCGTGGAACATCCGTGAATCAAGTCGATGGCGTTGAGCACGTGTTGTGTACGGCCGGGACGGGAGTCCCGACCAGTGGGTTGATACTGGGACTCAATTAAGGAGGCTGTCGTGCCCGAAGCCGTGATAGTCGAAGCAGTTCGCACTCCGATCGGAAAGCGCAACGGATGGCTCTCGGGTCTGCATCCGGCGGAGATCCTCGCGGCAGTGCAGATCGAAGTCGTGAAGAGGTCCGGCATCGATGCGTCGCTCGTCGAGCAGGTCGTGGGCGGCTGCGTCACTCAAGCCGGCGAACAGGGGTCGAACATCACGCGGAACGCGTGGTTGTCTTCGGGCCTTCCGTACGAGACCGCGTGCACCACGGTCGACTGCCAGTGCGGCTCGTCCCAGCAGGCAAACAACTTCGTCGCGAATCTCGTCACGGCGGGTGCGGTCGACGTCGGCATCGGCTGCGGTATCGAAGCGATGAGCCGGGTGCCTCTCGGCGCGAACGTCTTCAACGGACCCGGCACTTCTCGTCCGCCGGGCGAGTTCCCCTACGACATGCCGAGCCAGTTCGGCGCTGCCGAGCGGATCTTGCAGAAGCGAGGCTTCACGCGTCAGGACATCGACGACTTCGGTCTCGCCTCGCAGCAGAAGGCCCTGAGGGCACAGGCCGACGGCGCGTTCGAACGTGAGATCGCTCCGATCGAAGCGCCGGTCATGACCAAGGAAGGTCCCACCGGCGAGAAGGAAGTCGTTTCCCGGGACCAGGGGCCGCGCGAGACCACGAAGGAAGGGCTGGCCAACCTCAAGCCCGTTCTCGACGACGGTACGCACACAGCAGGCACTTCCTCACAGATCTCGGACGGGGCTGCGGCCGTGATGTGGATGTCGCGGGAGAAGGCCGACGAGCTCGGCCTCAAACCACGTGCGCGACTTGTCGGACAAGCGCTGGTGGGATCAGACCCGTACTACCACCTCGACGGTCCGCCGGACGCCACGGCCCGCGTTCTCGAGAAGACGGGCATGAAGATCACGGACATGGACATCTTCGAGGTGAACGAAGCGTTCGCCTCGATCGCGATGTCCTGGCAGAAGGTCACCGGCGGCGACATGGACAAGCTCAACGTGAACGGCGGAGCGATCGCGCTCGGCCATCCGGTCGGCGCAACCGGCAGCCGTTTGATCACTACGGCACTGCACGAGCTCGAGCGCCGCGACGGGCAGTTCGCGCTCATCTCGATGTGCTGCGGCGGCGCACTGGCTACGGCCGGGATCATCGAGAGGATCTGAGGCGTAAATGGACTTCACTCTCGACGAGACTCAAGAGGACCTGCGCCGCCTTGCGCGCAGCATCTTCGACGAGCGGGTAACACTCCCGCGTCTTCGAGAGGTCGAGGAGAGCGACGAAGGCATAGACCGTGATCTCTGGGCCGAGCTGGCGAAGGCCGATCTGCTCGGGGTCGCCCTTCCGGAAGAGGTCGGCGGCAGCGGCCACGGGATCATGGAGCTCTGCGTCCTGATGGAGGAAGTGGGACGTCGCGTGGCGCCGATCCCGTTGATGTCGACCATCGGTCTGGGCGCCCTTCCCATAGCGCGGTTCGGAACAACCGAACAAAAGAAGAAACACCTTGTTCCCGTGGTCGAAGGGGCTTCGTTCCTTACGGCAGCACTTGAGGAGCCTTCGAACAGCGATGCTCTTAGAGCCGTCGGCAACCGCAACGCGCGACGGATCGCACTGGCGTTTGGACGGAATAAAGGTTGCTGTTCCTCACGCGCCGCTGGTCGACCGAGTTGTTGTCAGTGCGCGCACGGGCGAGAACGCAACCGGACTCTTCCTACTCGATCCACAAGGACACGGTGTTGACGTCGTGCCGTCCCGATCCACGAATCGCGAGGTCCACGGGCACATAACTCTCGACGGCGCGCTCGTTTCGGAGGACGACGTCCTCGGTGACCCAACGTCGGGTCACGACGAGCTGCGATTCCTGCAGCGGCATGCGATCGCATGTATGTGTGCGATAGGCGTGGGCGTCCTGGAGGAAGCCGTCCGCATCACCGCTGCATACATCAGCGAACGCCAGCAGTTCGGCAAGCCGATCGCAACCTTCCAGGGCGCGACGCTCCTGGCGGCCGACGCGTACATCGACACCGAGGCAACCAGGATCACAGCCTGGTCGGCGATCTGGCTCTTGTCACAAGGGCGTTCCTGCGATGAAGAGCTTGCGATAGCCAAGTTCTGGCTCGCCGACGGGGGACAGCGCGCCGTCCACAACTGCCAGCACCTTCACGGCGGCATGGGAGTCGACACCGATTACCCCGTCCACCGTTACTTCATCTGGGCCAAACAGCTCGAGCTCATGCTCGGCGGCGCTACGCCACAGCTGATCAAGATCGGCTCGACGATCGCAGGTACGAACTGATGCACATCGACCTCACCGACGAACAAAAGTCTCTCCAGCTCGAACTGCGCGAATACTTCGCGAGCTTCCTGACACCGGAGACGCGGAACGATCAGGACGAAGAAGAAGAGATGGGACCGACCTGGCAGGGCGGCGTCAAGAAGATGGGACGGGACGGCTGGCTCGGCATCGGTTGGCCGAAGGAGTTCGGGGGGCAGGGCAGAGGCCCCGTCGACCAGCTCATCTTCTACGAGGAGGCCGGACGAGCCGGGGCACCGATCCCTTTGGTGACCATCAACACCGTCGGCCCGACCATCGCTCAGTACGGCACTGACAAACAGAAGGAGTTCTTCCTTCCGAAGATCTTGGCCGGCGATATCCAGTTCGCAATCGGCTACTCAGAGCCTGAGGCCGGAACCGACCTGGCTTCGCTTCGTACAAAGGCCGAGCGTCACGGCGACGAATACATAGTCAACGGGCAGAAGGTCTTCACCACCGGAGGACACGTAGCCGATTACGTCTGGCTGGCATGCCGCACCGATCCGGATGCGCCGAAGCACAAAGGGATCTCGATCCTCATCGTCGACACGAAGGACCCCGGCTACACGTCAACGCCGATCCACACCGTGGCCGGTGGCTTCACGAACGCGACGTACTACCGCGACGTTCGCGTGCCGATCGACATGCTCGTCGGCGAAGAGAACGGCGGCTGGCGGATGATCACCACTCAGCTCAACTTCGAACGTGTCGCTCTCGGGCCGGCCGGCCGGATCTTCAGGGCGCTCGATGCCGTCACCGAGTGGGCCAAAGAGAACAAGACTCCCGATGGAAAGCGTGTGATCGATCAGGAGTGGGTTCGGATAAACCTGGCTCGTGTGCGCGCCAAGGCCGAGGCTTGCAGTCTCTGGAACTGGCGGATCGCGGCGATGCAGGAGAAGGGTCAGTTGCAGTCCGGAGATGCGTCGGCCCTCAAGGTCTTCGGCACCGAGCTTCGGATAGAAACGAACAAGCTGCTGATGGAGATCCTCGGTCCCGAAGGAACGATCCAGAAGGGATCGCCGCGCGCCGTCCTGGACGGAATGTTCGAGGTCTCGTATCGCGGTGCGATCGTCGGCACTTTCGGCGGAGGTGTTAACGAGGTACAGCGCGAAATCATCGGCGCGGCTGCGCTCGGTCTACCTCGGGTGCCGCGGTAGCCGAAGTGCCCGAAGCTTCCGAACCCCGGCCGAGTCCCGACGACTACGCAGCAGAGCCCGGGCCGTCTCCGATAGAGACGCGCTGGGCCCAGATGATCCGTGCTCCGCGCGGACGGGCATTTCGCGCCATGCACCACACGGAGTTCCGCGTGGTGTGGTCGACCTTCGTCGTAGGCCAACTGGGGTTCTGGATCTCGTTCATCACGTTCCAGGCGTTGATGGCGCGTCTAACGGGCAGCGATGGGAAGTGGCTCGGTTTGCTGTTCTTCACCAACTTCATCCCGATGCTGGTGTTCACTCCCTTCGCAGGTGTGATCGCCGACCGTCTGGAACGGCGCCGGATCATGATGGTTTGCTACGTGCTGCTGACGATCCTGATGACGGTGCTCGCCGTACTCGCCTTCACGGACAACGTCACGCCCACAACACTTCTTCCGTTCGCTTTTGGGATCGGGACGATCTTCTCGTTCAACGCTCCCGCGGGACAAGCGGTTGTGGCCAACAGCGTTCCGGCAGCGGACCTCACCAGCGCCGTGTCGTTGCAATCTGCCGGCGCCAATCTGTCCCGTGTCATTGGACCGACGGTTGCGGCACCGTTCCTGACGCTGTGGAACGAAGGCGCCGCGTTCGCCGTCTACGCGATCACGAGCGTGATCGTCGTGTGGCGTTTACGCCGGGTGAAGTTGTCTACATACGAGCCCGAGGAGTCCGCCGGCTCGTTCTGGCTGCGCCTGCGCGGTGGATTCGACCACGCTCGAGAGAGACCGCCGGCGCTCGCCGCGCTTTCCGTACTGGGTATGTCGTCGCTGTTTGCCGCCGGCTACTTGGCGCTTTTGCCCGTCCTCTCCGACCAGGTCTTCGGCAGGCCTCGCGGATTCACGACGCTGGCCGCCGTTACGGGCTTCGGATCGATGATCGGTGCGCTTACGACGGGCTTCCGTGAGAAGGAGCCGACGTTCGCCTCCGCCACTCTTCTCGTGGCCGGCTTTGGGGCGAGCCTCATTTTGCTCGGCCGCATGACCGACTGGGTCGCGGCGAACGCGGTGATGGTGGTGGTCGGTGCCTTCTACTTCTCGGGCATGACGAGCCTGAACACTCTCATCCAATCGTTGGCCGACGAGAATAAGCGCGGCCGGATCATGAGCTTGTTCGTGATCGGCTGGGCCGGTCTCGTACCCATCGGCGGTCTCTGGCAGGGCTCGCTCGCGCAAAGCCAGGGTGTTCGAACGACGATCACGGTCGCGGGATCGGTGACGGCGGTGTACTCGCTGCTCGCTTTGCTGGTTGTGGGCCGTCGGCGTCAACCCGTTCGGCGCTGGACGGTCCGCACCTACGATCCGTAACCGATTAGCGGTAGGAGAGTCCCAAGCAGCTATCGCTGCACGGGACTTTCCTGCCACACGATTCGCTTAGCGGTACGTGCGCCGCTGAAAGACGGATCGGTGCGACTGCACGCGGTCCAGGAAGAGCGTTCCGTCAAGATGATCTATCTCGTGCTGAAGTGCGCGGGCCTCGAAGGCGTTGGCGGCGATCCTTACAACCTCGCCGTCGGCGTTCCGGCCGCGCACAACTATCTCAGAAGCACGTGGGACGTCTCCGGTCAGGTCCGGAACGCTCATGCATCCCTCGCGGGCGATGAGCAATCCGTCCGTCGAGACGATCTCGGGATCGAAGAGAACGATCAGTCCGTGGCAGGAATCCGCCTTCTTGTGTCCGGTGACGTCGGCGACGAAGGCCCGGCGTGCAACACCGATCTGGTTCGCAGCCAAGCCGACACATGCCGGCGATGCGCGCATCGTGTCGATCAGGTCGTCGACGAGAGCCCTCGCGTCCGCGTCGATGTCCCCTACGTCCGCAGCTGCGGTTTTCAGTACGGGATGAGGGAAGTGAAGTACTCCACGGACGGCCATGGGCCGCCTTCTAGAGGATCTCGGCTTCTTCGGGGTGCAGGCTGCACTCGACACCGAGCGCTTGCGCGGTGGCTTCGAGCTCGGCGCGCAACCGCTCCGGGTCGCACGTGGGCGGAAGCGTCACCTCGAGGATCATCGAGTAGACCGGCTCGCCCGGATCGCCTGAAAGTCGCGTGCTCAGATCGACGACGTTCACGTCCCGGTCGGCCAGGAGTTTGGTCATCCCGTGGACGATGCCCCGTCGGTCGGCGCCGTATATGGAGACCGTCCATGGTTCGCCCTGGGGCGATCCGGTGCCGACGCTTCCGATCTCCCAGACGGAGATGACCAGCCCGAAGACCGAAGTGGCGAAGGACAGATCTGACTCGAGCGCCGACGATGTGACTGAGTCGGGCGCCTCGACCACGAGCATGATCGCGAATTGGCCGCGCAGCACGGTCATCGAGCTGTCCTCGAGGTTGCAGTCCTGCTCGAGGAAGACGCGAGTGAACTCGGCGACTATGCCGGGCTGGTCGGGACCGACGGCGGCGACGACGAAGTGGGGCACGTCCCTATGCTAAGGACTCATTGACCACTCAGTCCCTAACCGAGCTTGCCCGGCTGGTCGAGCGCCGCCTTGCCGGCGATCCACCCCACCTGGTCGGCATCGGGGGCGCGGTCGCGGCCGGAAAGACGACGATTGCGGAAGGCCTTGCCGAACAGCTGAGGATCGACGGGCGAAAGGTCGACATCGTCACAACCGACGCGTTCCTACGCTCGAACGCTGAATTGGACGAGCTGGATCTCGCGTTCAGGAAAGGTTTCCCCGAGAGTTTCCATTTGGACGAACTAAAGCGTTTGCTCGGCGACATCAAGAGCGGTGCGGAACACGTCGAGCTGCCTGTCTACTCCCATCTCACGTACGACCTCGTTCCGGGGGCCCGGACATCGATCGACCATCCCGATGTGGTGATCGTGGAAGGGATCGTCGCTTTGCGTTCCGAATTTGCCGAACTGTTAGATGTCGGTGTCTACGTGGACGCAAGCGAGCTCGACATCCGCTTGTGGTTCGCTACTCGCTTCGTACAGATGACGGAGGCCGCGCGCCATGACGAGGCGTCGTTCTACCGAGAGTTCGTCGATGTTTCCGAGGAAGAGCTCGTTAGTCTCGCCGAGGCGACGTGGGATGGCATCAACGGCGTCAATCTGAGGGAGAACATCTTGCCGACGCGTGGACGCGCCGACATCATCGTCGAAAAGGCCCGAGATCATTCGATCAAGGGGATCCGCGAGCGCGGTTGACCTTTCTTCCTGCCGAGGAGTAGCGTTCGAAGCTCAGACCTTGTGCGGGGGCGTATGGGGCGACGTAGTCGGGGTGCGGGTCTTCTCGGTGTAGTAGTTGCGCTCGCCGCCATCTTGGGTCCGCTTGCCGACTCCGCCCATGCGCAGTTGAGCGTCACCACGTCGCTTTCGATTCTGAAAGGACCGACAGGTCCGGCCGGGCCGCCCGGCCCGCAAGGCCCGACCGGTGCAACCGGCCCTATAGGAGCAACGGGGCCGCAGGGTCCGATGGGAGCAACCGGCCCCCAAGGCGCAACCGGCGAGCAGGGCGCAACTGGTCCTGCTGGCGTTACGGGTCCTGCGGGCGCTATCGGTCCCCAGGGCGCTACTGGGCCGCAAGGAGCTACGGGCGCACAAGGCGTGACAGGCCCAGCCGGCATCGCCGGGCTCCAGGTCGTTGTTGGAGCGGCGAGCGCAGCCATGGGAACGAACAACCAAGTCATTTCGACGGCGATCTGTCCTGCAGGGAAGTCCGCGATCAGTGGGCAGTACCTGCTCGGGGGAACAGACTCCGGCGCATCAAGCAATCCGACGAAGGTGTCTCCGACGTTCCTCGTGTCGTTCTCGACGAACTCGGTGTCGGCAGCAGCCAACCGCATCTCCGGCATCGTGGGCTCGCTGAACTCGACCGTCACGGCCGTCGCGTTTTGCGCCGTCGTCGCACCGTAGCTTCCGACGACAAACGCGGTCTCGTATCGTGGGTAGGTAACGTATCCCGATGGTGTTCCGTGGCTGGCCCGAAGAAGCGCTCGACTTCTACGAAGGGCTCGAAGCCGACAACTCGAAGGCCTACTGGCAACAGCACAAAGCCGTGTACGAGGAATGCGTCCTCAAGCCGATGCAAGCGTTGCTCGACGAGTTGGAGAAGGGATTCGGGGAAGGGAAGATCTTCCGTCCCTATCGAGACATCCGCTTCAGCGCCGACAAGTCTCCGTACAAGACCGCGATGGGCGCGACACTGGCCAATGGTGGTTATGTCCAAATCTCGTCGCAAGGTTTGAGTGCCGGATCGGGGTACTACGTGATGGCCTCCGACCAGCTCGAGCGATATCGAAAAGCGGTGGACAGCAACTCGACGGGGGCGAAGCTCGAGAAGATCGTTGCCGATGCGCGGAAGGCGAAGCTCGACATCACCGGACACGACACGCTCAAATCCGCACCCCGCGGATACGCGAAGGATCACCCACGCATCGAACTGCTTCGGTGCAAGGGATTGATCGCCTGGAAGCAGTGGCCGGCCGGAGCGTGGCTCGGAACCGCCAAAGCGAAGGATCGCCTCATCGAGTTCTTCGGAGCCGCGAAGCCGTTGACGAAATGGCTGGACGGCAACGTCGGCCCCACGACCATGCCCGAAGGGCGTCGCTAGCGCGCCCGGCAGGACTCGAACCTGCGGCCCCTGGGTCCGGAACCCAGTGCTCTATCCACTGAGCTACGGGCGCTGAGCCACCGATTGTCGCACGCTTCGTCGTCGCCTCAGCGACGCGGCCGAGTCTTGGGCTTTGTCTTCGGTTTGGCTTTGGCTTTGGTCGTGGATTTCGGCCTGGCCTTGGCTTTTGTCCTCCGAGTCGGAGGTTTGGCCGCGAGCTCCTTCAAGCGTGCGATCTCCGGAGAGTCCAGGAGGTCGATCGGTTCCGGCTCCCAGATCCCGATCCGAAGGTGAAGACGCCGGAGTCTGCGCGGCGACCACCAGTTGGCGCGTCCGGCGATGCGCATGAGTGCGGGAACAAGCGTTGCGCGGATGATGAAGGCGTCGACCAGGATGGCCAACGCGATTCCGACGCCGAAGGTCTTTACGAGCGTTACCTTCGCGGTCCCGAAGGCGAGGAACACGACCGCCAATAGAACGGCGGCGGCGGTCACGATGCGCCCCGACAATTGAATGCCGTGAGCGACGGCGTCCTCGTTGTCGCCGTGAAGGTCGTAGTGCTCCTTGATGCGAGCAAGGAGGAACACTTCATAGTCCATCGACAAGCCGAACGCGATACAGAACATGGAGATCGGCAGGAATACGGCGATCGATCCCGTGGCGGTGAAGCCGAGGATGCTGCTCAGGTGGCCGTCCTGGAAGATCCAGACGAGAGCACCAAATGTCGCGGTCAAGCTCAACACGTTTAGGACGAGCGCCTTCAAAGGCACGAGCAAGCTGCCGACCATCAGGAAAAGCAGCACGAATGTCGCCACAGCCATGAAGACGATGGCGATGGGCAGCTTCGAGATGATCGCGTCCTTGGTGTCGACCAAAGCGGCTGCAAGACCTCCGACAAGGGCCCCATCCAGATTCAGTGCTCGTGCGTCCTTGACCAGCCGCTCGCCTTCGACGGAGAAAGGCTCGATGGAGGGCACGACGGAGAACCACGAGGCGCCGTCCTTCGCGAATCGTTCATTCAATGGGCCGGGGCCGAGTAGTTGTTGACCCGAAACGTAGAAGCCGGTTGAAGCGTCGACGCGAACGACGTTCTTGAGCGTCGACAGCTGCTTGGCGATCCGGTCGACTTCGGGACCCTTGGGGTCACCTCCTGGTGTTCGCGGGAGGATGACCGCAAGCGCTCCCGCCTCGTTGCTCGCGAAATTCCTGCGCAGCTCGTCGTGCACCCGCCGAGGTCCGGACTCGGGTGGGAGAACCCGGTCGTCGGGTTGCCCGAGCTCGAGGTGGAGGAAGGGGATGGCCAGCGCGACTAAGAACGCCGCAACACCGGCGGCGACCGGGATCGGGTAACGCATCACCCAGCGCGCACGCTTGTACCAGAAGCCTTCCTCTACAGACTTCACTTTGTGTTTGAACAGGGACCAGCTCTCCAAACGTGGGCCAAGTGCCGAGAGCGCGGCCGGCAAGATGATGATCGATACCAGTCCCGCCATGATCACGACGGCAACGCCGGCGTAAGCGAACGACCGGAAGAATCCCATCGGGAAGAACAGCAGCGCGACGAGTGAAATCGCAACAGTCAAAGCGGAGAACGCAACCGTGCGGCCCGCCGTGTACATCGTCCGCGTGATGGCGCGGTCGGTGTCGTAGCCGTGGGCGATCTCCTCGCGATACCTCGAAACGATGAACAGGCTGTAGTCGATCGCCAGTCCGAGGCCCATCCCCGTCGTGAGATTGAGCGCGAAGATTGAGACATCGGTGACCAGCGTGATCAGACGAAGGACTACGAATGTGAGGATGATCGCGAGGATTCCCACTCCGACCGGGAGCCCGGCCGCAACAGCGCTACCGAAAACGAGCACCAGCAGGATCATCGTTAACGGCAAGGAGATGATTTCCGCGAGCTGAAGATCCTTTTCGGACTGCTCGCTGGCTTCCCGGAAGATTTCGCCGATGCCGCCGACCCCGACCGTTACTTCTGCGGTCGAAAGCGTGAACTTCGGCGTGATCCTCTCGGCGGCTTCACTGAGTTCATCTTCGTTGCCGGGCACGCGACCAAGCACCAACGCCTGGCGGCCGTCGTTTCCTCGAAGCGGTGGTGCGTTACCGGTGCTCCAGTACGACAGAGCCTCGATGACATCCGGATCGTCAGCGAGTTGTTGGGTCAATGCCAGTCCGCGATCGCGCACAGGCCCTTCGTCGACGGTGCCTTGTTTGGCCGTGACCAACAAAACGACATTCGGGGGGCCAGTGGAGAACAGGTCGTCCAGCGCCTTCTCGGCCCTGTAGGACTGAGCCTCGGGCACTGCGAAACCACCGGAGCCCAGGTGGTCGGCGACCCTGCCCCCGATCAGTCCACCTATCGGGAGGATCAACACGGCGCCGATCAGCACGGCTCTCCTGTAGCGCGTTACGAAATGCCCCAGCCTGCGCATCAGCATGACGGCGCCCTCCGCCCCCGTGATCTAGATGGATTATCGACCAATCCCCACGTCCTTCCACGTATTTCGACACAGTCACGCGGCGGCCGATATCTGATACTCCTAGAACATGTCACGACGCACGAAGCTCGTGGAGCACCTCGGGGCGGTTCCGCTGTTCGCAGCCTGCGGCCGATCTGACCTCAAGATCCTGGCTCGTCACATGGTCGAGGTCGAAGTCCCGGCCGGAACGACGATCGTGAAGGAAGGCGAGGAAGGGGACGCGTTCTACGTCGTGCTCGAAGGCAAGGCGAAGGTCATGGCTAAGTCGGGCCGGTCGAACAAGACCGTGGCCACACTAGGGCCGGGTGGCTGGTTCGGCGAGCTGGCCGTTCTAGATCCTGGTCCGCGGAACGCAACGGTGGAGGCGACCGGATCCACCGTCGTCGGCGTGTTGGGGGCTCGTGTGTTCCGGGCCGTCATCCGCGATGTCCCGACGATGACCGAGAAGCTCCTCGCCGGAATGGCGCGGCGGCTGAGGGAGTCGGACTCCAAGCTCAACGCCGACGTTGCGGTTGCACGCACGACCTCCAAGCGGAAGACCAAGGCGAAGCGCTAGGAATCCTGCGAACGACGCGCTGTTCGCTGCGAGCGTAATAGCGTGGAGCTATGGGAGCCCGCGTTCTGGTCGTCGATGACGACCCTCAAGTGCTCAAGCTCCTCCGCTTGAACTTCGAGATGGAGGGCTACGACGTCGAAGCCGCACCCGACGGCGCTGCGGCCCTGGCTGCCGCCGCTCGTCGTCGTCCCGATGCCGTTGTGTGCGACGTGATGATGCCGGGCATGGACGGATTGGAAGTCGTGCGCCGCATGCGCGCCGACCCCGACCTTGCAGATGTGCCGATCGTCGTCGTGAGCGCGAAGGCGCAGCGGTCCGATATGAGAGACGGAGTTGACGCCGGCGCCGACGAGTACGTTACGAAGCCCTTCGATCCGCAGGACGTGCTTGACGCCGTAGCGCGACTGCTCGCGGACTCCGAGCCTTGATCGAAAAGGAACTCCGCACACTAATAAGGGAGGCCATCAGCCTGGCTCACGGCGGCGGTGACCTCCGAACCTCGGAAACCCCGATCTTCGAAGTCACGCAGCCACAGCGCCGCGAACACGGAGACTGGACCACGAATGCGGCGCTCGTGCTGCAGAAGCTCGAGCAGAAGGCTCCGCGGGAGATAGCGGAGCGCATCATTGCCCACCTCCCGCCTCGGGACTGGGTACGCGAGGTACAGATCGCCGGGCCGGGTTTTATCAACTTTCACTTGTCCAATGTTTGGTTGCACGAGACGTGCGCGCGAGTGCTCGAAACCGGAGAACGGTTCGGTGCGACCGACGAAGGCGCGGGTAAGTCCGTGGACGTGGAGTTCGTTTCGATCAACCCCACCGGTCCGCTGCACATCGGATCGGCCCGCAATGCAGTGCTTGGCGACGGCATAGCCCGGCTGCTCGAGTTCCACGGCTATTCCGTGACGCGCGAGTACTACTTCAACGACGCTGGCAGCCAGATGGGCAACTTCGGCCTGTCCGTCGCGGCGCGCTATCTCGAACTGGTCGGCAAGCCGGCGGAGATACCCGAGGACGGGTACGTGGGTGAGTACGTGCGGGAAATCGCGCAACGGATCCTCGATGAGGACACAGACAATTACTCGGACCGTTCCTTCGAAGAGCTGGGGGAGGTGATGCGTGAGCGTGCGTATCCGATCGTTATCGAAGGGATCGCCGATTCACTGGAACGATTCAGGATCCATATGGACATCTGGTTCCAGGAAAGATCGCTATACGAGGGAAGCAAGGTAGAGGAAACACTCGAGAAACTCGAGGATAGAGGCTTCGTTTACGAGCACGAAGGCGCAAAGTGGCTGCGTTCGACGGAATTCGGTGACTCTCGCGATAGGCCGATCATCCGGTCCTTCGGCGCCAAGGAGCCGACCTATCTCCTGCCCGACCTCGCCTATCACCTGGACAAGGTGTCCCGGGGATTCGACTCGATGATCGTCGTTCTCGGGGCCGATCATCACGGCCACGCACCCAGCTTGAAGGCGGGTATGGAAGCGCTCGGCGTCGATCCCGACCGCATCGAGGTGTTGATCTACCAGTGGGTGCACATGATCCGGGACGGGGAAGAGCTGTCGATGAGTAAGCGCGCCGGAACCTTCGTCGCGCTGGACGAGCTGATGGACGAGGTCGGGGTGGATGCCGCCCGCTACACACTCGCAGCGACGGCGGCTGAGAACACGCTTCGATTCGACATCGACGAAGTGAAGAAGCAAACCCTCGAGAACCCCGTCTATTACGTGCAGTACGCGCACGCGCGCATCGCATCGATACTCCGACACGCCTCAGATGAGGGCGTGTCGGGAGAGGGTGAGATCGTCTGGGACGAACTCCGGGCGGAACCGGAGATCGAGCTGATGCGCGAGATCGCCAACTTCGAGGAAGTGGCGCTCGTCGCGGCACGCCAACGCGCACCGTATCGTGTAGCTAAGTACGCCGAAGAGCTGGCACGACAGTTCCACCGGTTCTACACGGAGTGTCGTGTCGTTACCGAGGACGCTGCACTGACGCGGGCGAGGCTGGCGCTCTCGAAAACAGCACGCCAGGCACTCGCAAACGCACTCGCTCTGCTGGGCGTAGAAGCACCGGAAAAGATGGAGAAGATTTCGGACGCGACGTAGCGAAGCGGAGACGTTATGAGTTGGGATTACTTCCAGAAGGTGTTGCCGTCTTCGGCGGCCATCGGGCCGGCCGGAGGCCTCGAGATCGGTGGCTGTGACGCGGCCGACCTCGTTCGCGAGTACGGCTCGCCTTTGTTCGTCCTGGATTACTCAGACGTGCGTGACAGGCTCCGTGCCTACCGCGACGCCTTCGGTGGACCGAATGTCTACTACGCGTCGAAGGCGTTCCTTACGAAGACCTTCGCAACGGTTATCGAAGAAGAGGGACTCTGTCTGGAGGTGTTGGCCGGCGGAGAGCTCTACGTTGCACTCGCGGCGGAATTCCCCGCTCCCCGCATAGCCGTGCACGGCAACAACAAGTCGCGAACCGAGCTTGTCGAAGCTCTCGAAGCGGGCGTCGGCCGTATCGTCGTCGACTCATTCGCCGAATTGGAGCTGTTGCGCGAACTCACGGTTGAGATGGACAGGGACACGCAGATCCTTCTGCGCGTGACTCCCGGAGTCGAAGCTCATACGCACGACTACTTGACCACCGGTGTGGAGGACACGAAGTTCGGGTTCACGATCGGCGAGGTCGCGATGCGTGCGATCGACATGGCTGCCCGCAGTGATCGCATCGAGCTCGTCGGTCTCCACTCGCACATCGGTTCGCAGATCTTGCAGATAGAGCCGTTCGTCGAAGCGGCGCGCGTCATGGTGCGCTTCCTGGACGAGGCAAGGCGGAAGAGCGCCCTCGAGCTGCCCGAGCTCGATCTGGGCGGAGGACTGGGTATCGCTTATCAACCGAGCGACGAAACCCCGCGCATCGAGGATCTGGCCAAGGTCGTGCTCGAGGCCGTGGCGTCGGAGGCGGAGGCTCTCGGTACTCGCGTGCCGACGATCAAGGTGGAGCCGGGACGATCGGTCATCGGGCCGGCGATGGTGACGCTGTACACCGCCGGCACGGTGAAGGAGATCTCGGACGGAAGCCGTTACGTTGCGATCGATGGAGGGATGTCCGACAACATCCGTCCTGCTCTCTATCAGGCGCGATACACGTTCTTGTCGGCGACCAGACCGGATGCTCCGCACGACGTCCCGTCGGCCATCGCGGGGAAGTTGTGCGAAACGGGCGACATCCTCGGCCGCGACGTACCTCTTCCGGACGTGGAGTCCGGCGAGATATTGGCCTGCGCCGCTACGGGTGCGTACGCGTACGCGATGTCGTCGAACTACAACAAGATGCTGCGCCCAGCGGTCGTGGCCGTGTTCGGGGGCGAGGTTAGGACGATCGCGCGCCGCGAAACCTACGAGGATCTACTCCGGCTCGAGTGAGACTTAGGCGTCGGCGATCACCGAGAGGTGTCGATCGATCGCGTCGCGTGCGACCTCGAGGACTCGCGCCCGCGTAGCTCCTTCGGCCTCCGTTCGTATCCTCGAGATGTGTTCATCGGAGAGCAGTGCTTCGGGTGATGTTTCGGCCTCCGGTGTCTCACCGACGCCTGGACCATCGGGAGCCTTGTCGGCGGCGATCTCGAGGAACAGCGCGGACGCGCCGTCTCCCAGCGTTCGTAGGAGATGAGCGAGGTTTCGCAGGGTCGTCCACTGCTGGATCCAGCCATTCGTCCGGTCCCAGTAGTCGACAAGCTCGCGATAACCCCTTAACGCCTCATCGATTCGCCCCATCTGTCTGATCACAGTCATTCGACCAACCGAAGCGATGCCGATGAGGAAGTTCGAACCACTGGTCTGCGCGAGATCGATAGCACGAGCGTAATGTCGCTCGGCAACGTCGAGGTTGCCCGCCGCACTCTCGATCTCGCCGGCGCTGTACTCGTATGTGGCGATCACGGTCGGCGCCCTTGCTTTTGCTCCCAAGCGAGCATTGATCTCCCTGGCGAGATCGAGCCGCCCACCGTACGCGGCGGCTACCGCTGCGATGCCGAGATTCTGATCAGGGTACGAGCTAAGTCGGGCGGCTTCGAGGCCGTGATCGGTGGCTTCGGTGAAGCGAGCTTGCGCGAGCTCGGTGAGAGCCAGTGCGGAAAGGCACCACCACTGGTCTTCTCGTCCTTTCTCGATCCTGAGCCCCTGCTGAACCAAGCGATCGGCCTCGGCGAGATCACCGGCGGTCAATGCGTTTATCGAAGCGATAGCGAGAACCGACGCCGCGCGGGGATGTCCGTCGACCACGCCTTCGTTGACCAGCTCCTGCGCCCATCCCCAAAGCTCCGTCAAGTCACGCCAGGTGGCAGTCTCTTCGACGTCCGTAGCCAAGGAGATCGCGTCATCGATCCGGTTCATCGAACGAGCAGCGCGCCAGGCAGCTCGGAGGTTCGGGAGCTCGGCGCGAAGGGCAGCGTCGGCCTCCGGCTCACGCTCGGTTCTTTGTGTCGCGTTAACCCAAGCGGCCAGGTCCACCGCCCACTGCACTAGTCGCACGGTGGCTTCCTCCCGCTCGGCGTGAGCTTCAAGCTGATCTAGCCCGAATGAGCGGAGCATTTCGAGCATGCGGTACCGCGGTGCACCCTCGAGGTGTGCGTCGATCATCGACGCATCAACAAGGTGACCGAGCGCGACGGCTGCATCACCCGAGATCGTGAGTTCCGCCGCAACCCTTTCGGCTGTGGAGAGGTCGACGCCGTCTGGAAACACTGACAGGTGCCTGAACAAACGCTGTTCGTGGTCGGGCAAAAGGTCGTAGGACCACTCGATCGTTGTGCGCAGAGTCTTGTGGCGCGAATCGGCCGGTGGACGTCCGTCACCGAGCAGATCGAGCGACCGGCCAACACGTTCGAGAAGGTCCGCCAATCCGAACGACGACATGCGTCCGGCGGCGAGCTCGATGGCCAGCGGCATTCCGTCGAGCCTGCGAACGATCTCCCCGACGAGTTGAAGGTCTTCGGGATTGGGAGAGAAACCGGGCCGCGCGCGCTTGGCGCGGTCGATGAATATCGCAACGGATGGCAGACGTTCGATGTTTTCGGTAGTCCCGACGCTCGGTAAGGCAAGTGGCGCAAGCCGGCTCGTGCACTCGACTGGAAGTCCTAGTGGTTCGCGACTTGTGGCTAAGACGGTCAGCTCGGGACAACGAGCGATCAGCGTCGAGACGACGTCCCTGACCCCGTCGACTAGATGTTCGCAGTTGTCGAACAAAAGTAGATGCGGTGCCGTGCAGAGCAAAGATATGCAAGCAGTCAGGACGTCGCCGTGAACGACTCGAAGGTCGAGCGCGTTCGCGAGTGCATGCGGGATCGTTGAGGGATCGGTGACCGAGGCAAGTAGTAAGGCCGTTGCGTGTTCGGCGCGCCGTGCTGCTTCGAGGGCGAGGCGCGTCTTCCCCACGCCGCCGGGACCAACGACCGTTACGAGGCGTTCGTGCGTTAGGAGCCGATGGAGCGTGGCGAGCTCGGTCTCGCGGCCGAACAGCTTGGTCGCCGGACGTGGAACGACTCCCGACCGACGCGTTGCGCTGCCTGCGATCGAAGTTTCCAGCTCGGCGAGGGCCGGCGACGGATCGAGGCCGGCGTCTTCGGCCAGCCTGCGTCTGAACTCACGGGCGGCCCGAAGTGCGTCTGCCGATCGACCGCTCACGGCAAGGGCGCGCACCATCAGGAGCGCAGCGGATTCCCGCAGGGGATCGTCGGCAACTGCTCGGGACGCGACCTCGTATGCGTCCGCCGTCTGGCCGGCATCGAGAGCGCAAGAAACGAAGAGCTCGTCAACTTCGCGGCGCAACTGATCGAGTGACGTCGTCCACGCCGACACGGGGTCGAGGTCACGGAGGTCGGCGAGGACGGCACCGCGCCAAAGCCTTCGAGCCTCACGGAGCTTGTCGCATGCCGCGGCCGCGTCGACGGTAGCGAGCTCTCGGCCGTCCTCGAGTAACGCGCGTGCTCGACCGGCGTCGCTCTCGTCCTGCGAGAGCTTGAGTCGGTACCCGCCGTCCAAGCCTTCGAGGCGCGACGACCGGGAGCCGAGATGACCGCGAAGCCTCGAAACGTGACTCTGCAGCGTCGCGCGGGCCGAGACGGGTATATCTGATGGCCAGAGAGCGTCGATGAGAGTGTCCACCGATACGGCCCGGCCTTCGGCCATAGCGAGAAGCGCGAGGAGCGCGCGGCGTTTCGGACCCGGTACCTCGACCTGCGCACCTTCGACGATCAGCTGGAGAGGTCCCAGAACATCGACCCGGACGTCTCCTGGGCGATCGATCACCTCTGATCCCACGTCCGGCCCATCCTCGCATGTCACGGGCGTGCAAGCGCCGTGCAAGCGGGAGCTAGCAAGGTCTTGTCGGGAGCCGAATCGAGGGGAGCGTGATGTCGCCGGTCGGCTTCTTCGCCGAGGAGAACTTAGGCACAGATCATGACCCGAGCATCAGTCCAGGAGGTGCACAGATGACCATCAGAGAGCAGGCGAGGATGAGCATGGAAACCGAAACGGCGATGGTGAACGACCTTCGATCCTCACTTCGAGGCGATGTCCTGGACCGGTCTCATGCCTCGTACAACAACGCCCGCCGAGTATGGAACGGGCTCATCGATCGCTATCCGGCCGTGATCGCGCGGTGCGCGGACACGACCGACGTCGTCGAGGCCGTCCGCGTTGCTCGTAAATACCGCCCGCTTGTCAGCATCCGAGGGGGTGGCCACCAAGTTGCCGGCAGCGCGGTCTGCGACGACGGACTGGTGATCGACCTGTCGGCGATGAGGGGTGTTCACGTGGATCCGAACGCGCGAACCGCGAGAGCACAGGGTGGCGCTCTGTGGCAAGCGCTCGACCGCGAAACACAGCTGCACGGTCTGGCCACGACGGGCGGTGAGGTTTCGGTGACGGGTGTAGCCGGGCTCACGCTAGGCGGCGGCCTCGGATTACTGGGTCGCGCTTTCGGTCTAGCCTGCGACGGACTACGGTCGATCGAGATCGTCACCGCCGACGGAATGGTTCGGACGGCCAGCCGCGAAGAGCATCCGGAGCTCTTGTGGGCTGCGCGAGGTGGAGGCCGCGGCCTTGGCGTCGTGACGTCCTTCGAGTTCGATCTCAAGCCCCTCGGCCCCGAGGTCTTCAACGCGACGACGATCCACGCCTACGATGACGCGGCGGACGTCCTGCGCGCGTTCTGCGACCTGGCTCCGACGATGCCCGAGAGCGTTACTCCCGAGCTGTACTTCATCGATGTGCCGCCGATCCCCGACTTTCCCGAGGACTTGCACGGGCGTCGCGTGCTCCTCGTGAGCGGGATCTACGCAGGCCCGGTAGATGAGGCGGTGGCGATTCTCGAGCCGTTGATCAAGCTCGGCAAGCCCATGGCCGATGTGAGTAGCCCGGTGCCCTATGCGGAGCTGCAGTCTTCGTTCGATGGCATGTTCCCCGACGACGGCCGCTACTACATGAAGTCCCACTTCATGGACGAGATGACAGACGAAGCGATCGCAGCTCTGCTTGAGGTCGACGGGCAACGCGATCACGTCAAGGCTTTGATCGCCTTGAGGACGATGGGAGGTGCGATCGGCCGCGTCGGCGCCGACGAGAGCGCTTTCGCACACCGCACTGCGGTCTTCAACCTGAGCATGGATACGAAGTGGACCGACCCGGCCCACGACGAGGAGGGGATCGCCTGGGCCCGCACCTCGTGGGATGCGATCCGCCCTTACGCGACTGGGGGCGTTTACATCAATTTCTCGGGGACGTCGGACGAGGCGGCCGACCTTCGTGGGTCCGTTCTGGGCGCGAGCGAAGAACGCCTGGCTCGGGTCCGGCGCGACTACGATCCGGACGGACTTTTCGAAAGTGCCGCTCACTCGCCCTGATCCACGTCCCGTCAGTAAACGGGTGGAGAACGCTTCCCGTTTACCCTGGATAGATGAAGGATTCCATCGGCATCGGCTTGCTCGGCTGCGGAATCGTCGGATCCGGGGCGGCCCGGCTCCTCCTGCGTGAGGCGGACGCCGTCGCCAGAGCCGTCGGCGTGCCGTTGGAGATCAGGCATGTGGCCGTTCGGAACACGGCCAAGAAGCGCGATGTCGACCTCGCCCCCGGCCTTTACACCCATGATCCAGCCGAAGTCGTCGCATCGCCGGACGTCGACATAGTCGTAGAGGTGATGGGAGGGATCGAGCCGGCTCGAAGCTCGATCGTGAAGGCACTCGAGCTCGGGAAACCCGTCGTCACCGCCAACAAGGAGCTGCTGGCCACCTTGGGGGCGGAACTGTTCAAGACCGCCGACGACAAGAACGTCGACCTCTTCTTCGAAGCCGCCGTGGCCGGAGGGATCCCACTGGTTCGTCCCCTGAAAGAATCGCTGGCCGGCGAGGGGATCAGACGCATCATCGGCATCGTCAACGGGACGACGAACTTCATCTTGACTCGCATGACCGAAGGTGGCGTGTCATTCGCTGAGGCATTGGCTGAAGCCGAGAGTTTGGGTTACGCCGAGGAGGATCCAACCGCCGACATCGAAGGGTTCGATGCTGCAGCGAAGGCGGCGATACTTGCTTCGATCGCCTTCCGTTCTCGAGTTGTGGCCGGAGATGTGTACAGGGAAGGGATCTCTCACGTCACTCATAGGGACATCGAGTTCGCGCAGCGTCTCGGATACACCGTGAAACTCGTTGCGATCGCGGAGGAGCTTGAAGGCGAGGTGGCCGTCCGCGTACATCCTGCGATGCTGCCCAACGCGCATCCGCTTGCCTCAGTGCGCGACTCGTTCAACGCTGTGTTCGTCGAAGGCGCCACCGTGGGACAGCTCATGTTCTACGGACGAGGCGCGGGCTCCGATCCCACAGGGTCTGCGGTCGTCGGTGACATTATTGCCGCCGCGAGAAACCTGAGGACCGGCGGCCGCAGCCTTGGCTGCACATGCTATTTCTCCAAGCGTGTTCTTCCCATCGACGAGATGGAATCGCAGTACTACCTATTGCTTTCGGTTCAGGACAAGCCGGGAGTGCTCGCTCAAGTGTCGGGTGCTTTTGGAGGGCACGGCATATCGATCCGATCTGTTTGGCAGGAAGGCTATGGGGACGAAGCGCAGCTGGTGATGGTGACTCACCGCGGAAAAGAGGCGAACCTACAAGCGACGGTCGACGAGCTCGGAAGGCTCGAGGTCGTTACGAAGGTGGTTTCCGTGCTGCGCGTCGAAGGCGAAGAGGAGTAGATCCTTGCCCCTGTGGAGAGGGGTGATCGAGGAGTATCGCGATCACCTTCCGGTTAGCGATCAGACGCCCGTCATCACCCTCCAAGAAGGCGGGACTCCGCTGGTCAAGGCGGAGGCGATCTCTGCGCGCACGGGCGTGGATGTGTACCTGAAGTACGAGGGCGCGAATCCAACCGGATCCTTCAAGGATCGTGGGATGTGTTTGGCCATCTCGAAGGCGCTGGAGGAAGGTGCGCGAGCCGTGTGCTGTGCGTCAACTGGGAACACATCGGCGTCCGCCGCCGCTTACGCCACACGAGCGGGCCTGAGGTGCATCGTCCTGGTGCCGCAAGGCGGCATCACGATGGGCAAACTCGCACAGGCATTGATCCACGGAGGCGAAGTGCTGGAGTTGGAAACTAATTTCGACGGCGCTTTGGGAGTCGCGCGGAAGCTGACCGATGGGTACCCGGTAGCGCTGGTCAACTCCGTGAACCCCAACCGGATAGAAGGACAGAAAACGTGCGCGTTCGAGATCGTCGACAGCCTCGGACGCGCGCCCGACTACCACGTGATGCCTGTCGGAAACGCAGGCAACATCACGGCGCAATGGAAGGGCTATGTGGAATACGGCCCAGATCGTCCGGTGATGTTCGGGGTGCAAGCCGAAGGCGCCGCGCCTTTCATCAAAGGTGAGCCGATAGATGACCCGTCGACGCTGGCTTCGGCTATCCGCATCGGGAATCCTGCGTCGTGGGAAGGGGCAGTGAAAGCGACGACGGAGTCGGGCGGTGGTTTCCTTGCGGTTTCGGACGGGGAGATCCTCGAGGCCTACCATGTGCTCGCGGAGGAGGAAGGCCTGTTCTGTGAGCCGGCGTCCGCGGCCTCGCTCGCCGGTTTCGTCCGCCTGATCGAGGAGGACCGGCTGGAGCGCGGTAGCACCTGCGTGCTCATCCTCACCGGGCACGGACTGAAGGATCCCGACCGTGCGCTCGCGGAGGCGCCTTCCACTAAACGCGTGCCTGCAGATCTCGAGACCGTCGCGCACCTGCTCGGCTGGTGAAGGTCTCCGTCCCGGCTTCTACGGCCAACATCGGCCCGGGGTTCGACCACTTGGGTGCGGCGCTGTCTCTACGACTCGAGCTTCGTACCCTTGACGGATCCGGCTGGACCTACTTGCACGAAGGTCCCGGAGCGCCCAAGACTCCGCCCGACGGTGATCTCGTCCGTGAGGCTATGGAAGCTGTGTACGGCGAGGCTGCGTCGGTTGGTCTCGAGATGAAGAGCTGGATCCCGATGGGCTGCGGATTGGGATCGTCCGGTGCGGCCATCGTTGCGGGCCTGCTTCTTGGATGCGCTTTGGCCGACAAAAGGCCCGACCCGATCGAGCTGTTGCCGGTCGCTGCCGGGATCGAAGGGCATCTGGACAACGTCGCGGCGTCTTACTTCGGGGGCCTGGTCAATGTCGTGTCGCAAGCCGCCCGCGGCTGGGACGTGATGCGCTTCCGGCCGGTTTCGTCCTTGCGGCCGCTTATCCTCCTGCCTGCGCAGGGGCTCTCGACTCAGGAGGCGCGGGGCGTGTTGCCGGATCAGGTGCCGCTGAAGGACGCCGTAGCCAACTCTTCGCGTGCCAGCGGGCTATTGGGGATGCTCACCGGATCGACGGAGTCGACGTCGGCTCGATTGTTGGAGGTCACCAGCGAAGTGATCCATCAGCCGAGCCGCGCACACCTGATGAAGAAAACGACCAAGGCCATGAACCTGTTGCGCGAGAAAGGCATCGCAGCGGCTGTTTCCGGTGCCGGACCTTCTGTTGTTTGCATCGCGATCAAAGGGGAAGAAGAACGAGTGAGATCTGAAGCGAAGACGCTTACCGGATGGGAGCTCCTCGAGCTCGACTGGGATCTGGAAGGAGCGCGCATCCACCGATGACACTTACGCAGACCTCTGATGCGGCCGAACTCAAGCAGGTCGCGAAGCGACTGCGCGAGAAGATCCTGCGCATGACGGCCGAGGCGGGAAGCGGTCACCCGTCCACGTCCTTATCCTCCGTGGAGATCGTTACAGCGCTTCATTTCTCTCGGATGAGCTGGGATCCCCACAACGCCGGCTGGGACGACCGTGACCGGTTCGTAATCTCCAAGGGGCACGGAGTTCCCGTCCTGTACGCGGCCTACGCGGAAGCCGGTGCGATATCCGAAGACGAGATGCTCACGCTCCGGCAAACCGGGAGCCGTTTGCAGGGACATCCCGATCCGACGCGGCTCCCATTCGTCGAAGCGGCAACGGGCTCGTTGGGCCAAGGCCTTTCCATCGCGTTGGGCCTGGCTTTGGCGGCCAAGGGAGATGGAGCGTCGTGGCGCACCTACTGTCTTCTCGGCGACGGAGAGTGTGAAGAGGGTCAGGTATGGGAGGCCGCCATGTCCGCTCCGCGCTTCGATGTCGACAACCTGTGCGCGATCGTGGACTTCAACAAGATCCAACAAACGTCGTCGGTGGACGAGATCCTCCCGACGCTCAATCCCTTGCCGGAAAAGTGGAAAGCGTTCTCGTGGCACGTCATCGAGTGCGACGGTCACGACATCGAACAAGTGCTGGCCGCGGTCGACGAGGCCGCGTCGACCAAAAGTAAGCCGACGGTCATCATCGCCCACACCGTTAAAGGCAAGGGCGTGCCGGAGATGGAGAACTCGAACGATTGGCACGGCAAGGCTCCCAAGAAGGATCAAGCCGAGGCCTGGATCAAGGAGCTTCAACTCGTATGAGCGAGAAGAAGGATCGAGCTACGCGCGAAGCCTTCGGTGAAGCACTTGTGCGGGTGGGCAAGACGGACCCGCGAGTTGTTGCGATGGACGGAGACGTAGCTACCAGCGTGATGACGGCGGAGTTCGGCAAGCAGTTTCCAGACCGGTACTTCCAGTTCGGTATCGCAGAATCGAACATCGTCGGCGTTGCCGCCGGCATGGCCATGGCCGGAAAGATCCCATTCGCCGCCTCCTTCGCATGCTTCATCACCGGGCGCTTCGAGACCATCCGCATGTCGCTCGGCTACAACCGGACCAACGTGAGGATCGTCGGTACGCACGTCGGTGTGGGCATAGGTCCGGACGGTCACTCCCAGATGGGGCTCGAAGATTGCGCACTGATGCGAACGATCCCGAACATGGCCGTCATACAGCCGGCCAGCGGGATCGAGACCGAGCGCGCCGTGGAATACCTCGTCGACCACGTCGGACCCGCCTACCTGCGACTCACGCGGCAGAAGCTTCGCGAGATCCACGACGAGAGCTTCACCTTCGAGTTCGGTAAGGGAGTCAAGCTTCGGGAAGGGACCGACGTCGCACTCGTCGCCTCCGGAGCGACCGTTGAGCGCGCGTTGGATGCCGCAGAGCTTCTGGACAAGCAGGGGATCTCGGCCGCCGTTGCGAACATCCACACGATCCAGCCCATCGACGCCGACCTTCTCGTCGAGCTTGCACGCACGTGCCGTCGCATCGTGACCGTCGAGGATCACGTTCCGACCGGTGGCCTCGGCGGTGCCGTATGTGAGGTGCTGGCCGAGCTCCAGCCCGCACCCGTGCTGCGGCTCGGCGTGAACGGCTTCGGCGAATCCGGCGACCCCGAGGAGCTGTACGAGCGCTTCGGCCTGTCTGCGCCCAAGATCGCCGCCTCGGCTGCAGGTTTTCTCGAGTCTCCAGGCGAGGTGGCGCTGATCTCCGAAGGGGCCGTCTAGCAGCCCTTTAAAGTCGTTGCCGGTCCCTTAGGCCTGATATAAGGTGGCCCCACCTGAGCGGGGCCGGCCAGGTTCACTCCATGATCAAGACCGAGCATGTCTCCAAGGTGTACCGGGGCGACGTAAAAGCCCTGGTAGACATCAATATCGAGATCTCCAAAGGGGAGTTCGTCTTCCTCGTTGGCCCGTCCGGCTCGGGAAAATCGACCTTCATGAAGATCCTCACCAAGGACGAGGCCCCCACGGAGGGTGAGGTCTTCGTAGCCGGACGACCGCTGAACCGGCTCCCCAAGTGGAGGGTGCCCTACCTTCGCCGGGCGCTGGGTGTGATCTTCCAGGACTTCAAGCTGCTCGAGAACAAGAAGGTCTACGAGAACGTTTCGTTCGCGCTCGAGGTGATCGGGTACTCCGAGCCCCGCATCCGGCCACTGGTCATGCAAGCTCTCGACCTGGTCGGTTTGTCGGACAAGCACGACCGCATGCCCCACGAGCTTTCCGGCGGCGAGCAGCAACGCGTTTCCATCGCTCGCGCCTTCGTCAATAGGCCGCAGATCCTTATGGCGGACGAGCCGACCGGGAACCTCGACCCCGCGACGTCGCTGGAGATCGTCAGGTTGCTCGACCGCATCAACAGGACGGGCACCACGGTGGTCATGTCGACGCACGACCACACCATCGTCGACGCGATGCGCCGCCGCGTTATCGAGCTCGAGCACGGTCAGGTCGTCCGCGACCAGGATCGCGGCGTGTACGGGACGGCTGAGTAGATGGCGCTCAAGGTCGGCTACTTCGTCCGCGAGGCGGCGACGAACCTTCGTCGAAACAAGCTCATGACGGTTGCGGCCGTGCTGACCGCGGCGGTTTCCCTTTTGCTACTCGGCGGCGTTTTCACGCTGGGGTCCTTCGTTTCGAGTATCACCGGAGAGCTCAGGGACAAGGTCGAGGTTTCTGTTTTCCTCGTCGATGAGATAACGCCGCAGCAGCAAGACGATGTGCAGGCAACGATCCAGGGGCTGGAAGTTGTCCGCAAGGTCACGTATGTCACAAAGGAGCAGGCCTACGAGGAGTTCAAGGAGCTCTACAAGGATCAGCCGGCGCTTTACGAGAACATCGACGCCGACGTTCTTCCGGCTTCGTTCCGGGTGGAGATGGCCGATCCCGAACGAGTCGATGTGGTCAGGTCTAAGCTCGACCGAAACCCGGCCGTCGAGGAGATCGCCGACCAGCGTGAGACGGTCCAGCGCCTGGTGAACTTCACGGACCTACTTCGCACGTTCTCGTTCGTGATGATCGTCGTGCTACTCGGCGCCGCGGTGCTGCTGATATCGAACGCGACCCAGCTGGCGATCTACGCCCGGCGCCGTGAGATCGAGATCATGAAGCTCGTTGGCGCAACGAACTGGTTCGTGCGGCTGCCGTTCATGCTCGAAGGAGTAACGGCCGGAGTGTTCGGGGCGGTGATCGCGCTCTTCCTTCTGGGGATTGGCAAGTCGATCGCGCGGACTCAGTTCCCGGTCTGGATCCCCACAACGGCTCTGCACGGCGTGGCTTTCGGGCAGATCATCTGGCTGGTCATCGTCGGGATTACGGTCGGTGCGTTGGGCTCGGCCGTGGCCGTGCGCCGATTCCTCGACGCCTAGACAGCCTCGCCCGCCGCTAGCGCGAGAAGGCGTGCGGCCTTCAGTTCCGTTTCCTCCCACTCGGCTCCCGGGTCCGAGTCGGCGACTATCCCGCTGCCGACTCCGAAGTAAGTGCGTCCGCCGGTGATCGTGAACGTTCTGATCGCGACGTTCAGATCGAGAACCTCGTTGTCGGCATCTATGAATCCGACAGCACCGCAGTAGACGCCGCGCCGCACTGGTTCGAGGGTTTCGATGATCTCCAGGACGCGGGGTTTCGGGCATCCGGTCACCGATGCGGGCGGAAACATCGCGGCGACTAGCTCGCCGGCGCGCACTTCCTTCCTCAGCGTGCCGGTGACCGTGCTGACGAGGTGATACAGGCCCGGGTGCTGCTCGACCTCGCAGAGAGCAGGAACGTGAACTGAGCGGTAGCGACACACGCGACCGAGATCGTTGCGCGCGAGGTCGACGATCATCACGTTCTCCGCGCGGTCCTTGGCACTGGCCGCCAGCAGCACGCCGTCCGAGGAAGTTCCTTTTATGGGACGCGTTTCAACACGGGCTCCATCACGGCGAAGGAACCTCTCGGGTGACGCGGAAACGACGGCGATGTCGCCGATGCGGACCAACGCGGCATGCGGAGATGGATTACCGGAGACGATCGCCCGGAAGAGATCGATCGGATCGACACGCGAGTCCGTTTCCAGTCGCCGCGCGAGATTGACCTGATAGCAGTCGCCGTCACTCAGGTGCTGAAGGATCTTGTCGACGGCGCGCTCAAAGGAGGGACGGTCGAGGCTCGATCGCCAACTGCGCAGCTGCAGCGAAGATCGATCACGAGGTGAGGCGTCGAGCAATTCACGCACCGGTCCGGCAGCGTCGGGGTCACCCTCGGCGCGGATGGTCCCATCCGGTTCGATGACGAGCCGGGCGTCGAATCGAGCCAGAAGCAGGTCGGGGACATCAGGCTCGCTCACGGCGAGCTGCGGGACTGCTTCGATCGCTCGCCCCAGGTCATAAGCAAGGAAACCGGCCCACCAGCCGGTGAGCTGGTCGAGGATGCTCAGAGCTTCGGCGCCCGACTCGCGCAAGACGGCCTTGGGCTCCAGGCCCACGATCGTTCGGGCACCGTCCTTTACGACGATCAAATCGCCCGTTGTCGGAAGCCGGGCAAGGACGGCATCCAGATCGAGGCCGGTGGTCAAGGTCATCAGGGCCATTCTGCTGCCGCTGGGATGTGCCGCGGCGGGTTCCTTCCGGCAGTGATAAGAGGGCGTTAACCTGGAGGTTCAGTCAAGTCGAGTCCTCTTATGTCATCAAGAGTTAACTGTCGCTCACTAGTGGGGTTCGTGCTCGCCCTGGCACTTCTCGTCGGCGGGACGACTTCGCCTGCGCAATCGCAGCCGCAGACCGCCGACGACATCGACCGGCGCCTCCAGGAGATCGAGCGATTGCAAGCCGAGCTCGCACGGCGCGAGGGCTCCGTCCGGCGAGAGATCTCTGAGGCCGGCTCGCGGCGGGACGCACTAACCGATGAGCTCTCGGAGCTGCAGGCCGTCGTCGACGAGGTTCAGAGCCGCGTGGATGCTGCGGAGTCGGCGTTGCAAAGCGTGCAGTCGGTGCTCGACGAACGAACGAGCAAGCTCAAGGAGCTCGAGAACGCAATGTCTTCTCGCCTCGATGATCTGAAGAAGCGCGCTGTGCATATCTACAAGCATGGCCCCGCTTCGATCTTCGACATGGTCGTTGTGTCGGTGGGATTCGGTGACTTCCTCCGCCGCTTCGCCTACACGCTGAACCTCGTAGGCGAAGACAACGCGCGCGTTGCGGACATCAAGCGTGAGCGAGTCGGCATCGTTCGTGAACGTGAAGGGATCCAAAAGCTGCGTGACGAAGCAGCACGACAGCTCGGGGTCGTTGCCGCCGAGCGTGATCGCGCGGCAGCTATCGCGAACCGCGTGGCCGGACACCGCAATGCTGCGGTGGGTGATCTGCAAGGTTCGTATCAGCAACTCGGCGATATCCAGCAGCAACGAGCTCGGTATGAGCGCGAGACGGCAGCGCTGCGCACCGAGTCCGCCGCGATAGCCGCCTTCTTGCGAGGTCGGGGCAGCGGGAAGGCGACGATCTCGCCGAAGGGCATGTCGTGGCCGACCTCCGGAAAGGTCACATCGGGATATGGGTGGCGCACGCACCCCATCTTCGGCACCAGACGATTCCACGCCGGTATCGATATCGGTGCACCTTCGGGCCAGGGCGTTGTAGCCGCCGGAGGCGGACAGATTGTGTTCGCCGGACCCAAATCCGGCTACGGGAACACCGTGATCATGTATCACGGCGGAGGCATCGCCACTTTGTACGGACACCTTTCGTCTATCTCTGTCGGACAGGGTGCAACGATCGTGCGCGGCGGACGGATCGCGGCCGTCGGCTGCACCGGTTACTGCACGGGCCCGCACTTGCACTTCGAGGTGCGGGTGAATGGGGACCCAGTCAACCCTGCGGGCTGGCTGCCTTAAAGCCGCCGGTAGTCTTTCGTTGCCATGTCCGAGGAAAAGATCAAGGTTGCGGTCGACAATCGTCGCGCGCGTCATAGCTACACGATCGACGAGACGTTCGAGGCCGGCATCGTGCTGCACGGATCGGAGGTAAAGGCTTTGCGCGAAGGACGCGGCCAGATAGGCGAGGCTTACGGCATGGTCCGTGATGGGGAAGCGTTCCTCTTCGGGATGCACATATCGCCCTATTCGGGCGCGTCAACGCATGTCGAGCTTGATCCCGTGCGGCCCCGAAAGCTGTTGCTTCATCGAAAGGAGATCGAACGCCTTGCAGCCGAGACGCTGCAGAAGGGGATGACGCTCGTTCCCCTCAAGGTGTACTTCTCACACGGCCTGGCCAAGGTCCAATTAGGGCTAGGACGAGGCAAGAAGACGTACGACCGCCGCCGCGAGATAGCCGAACGCGATGCCAAGCGCCAGATGGACAAGGCGCAGCGCCGTCGCGAGCGCGGCGACTAGTCCCAGCCGGCGCGCGACCGGAACTCTTCAGTGGTGTTCGTGTGAGGAAAAGGTTCATCCGGGACATCAACACCGAGTGCCTTGCAAAGCGGATCCCAGCCGTCGCCGGGTTGCCATTCGACGAGGCGACCGGGGTCGATAGTTCTTCGAACCTCGTCGTTGTGACGCTCATAAGCTGCCTTAGCCGTATCGGCGTCGAGGAAGTCGTGAACGAAGCGCTTCTCGAAGAGGTCTACGACCATCCTGTGCCACGCGTTCTCTTCGGGTGCCTGGGAGCGGAAGACCTCGAGGATCGTCCGGTTGGCGCTTTGCCACCACTCGTCGGGCGTTGCTCTCGTCGATAGGAGAACCGGTGCATCCGGGTCGGCGTCCGCGATCTCACGCCAGAAAGCAGCAGCCGGCCAGTCGACAACGGCAGCGAAGCCTTCGAACATCTCGTCCCAATCGGGCATTGTTCCGTCGATGGCGGCCTGCCACTTGGCTACGTGATCCTCACGGCCGAAAACTTCGAGCATGTGGTAGCAGGGCTGGCCGAGCAGGAGCTCGAGCGCCTGTTTCAAGGAGAGGGTGCCGGTACGTCCGAGACCTGCGCCCACGACCTTCAATCCCATCGTGAAAGGACTCTAACGGCCGAGCACGTTCAGGAAGCGAAGTCGGGACGCGCTTCCCGCACTGCGGTAGCCCGGCCCTTCGGTTCCTCCCAATCTTCCTGGCGACCGAGTGCCGTCAGGTCCAAGAGCGCGTAGGACCCGCCCATCCATTCGGCTCCCCGCGCGTAT
Source organism: uncultured Actinomycetes bacterium (assembly GCA_963766295.1). Classification (GTDB taxonomy): domain Bacteria; phylum Actinomycetota; class JAICYB01; order JAICYB01; family JAICYB01; genus JBBDRJ01. Next base: position 930,647 of record CAVXYW010000002.1, read on the forward strand.
TGCGAGAAGGTGTGGAACACGTCGTCGTCCACGCGCAGGAAGCAACTCAGACCAGGTTGTTCGTAGGACTTGCCGTCGCCCATCCATCCCATCCCGTGTCTTTCGAGCTCGGGCAGTGTCCGAAAGTTGAACTCGACGGGAGCGACGTTCGGATCGATGGTGACGTGAAAGTCGTAGTTGAAGTCACTTTCGAACGACGAGTACCAGGGGAACGTCCATCCTCTTTTCGCTTTGTACCGTTCGATCTTCGCGAGCGGAGCGCGGGAGACGTAGACGAGCGTCGTGTCCCGCGTGTTGAGGTGGCGTATCAGGCCTTCCGACATCTCATCCGCTCCTGCCGTGCAGCTCGGGCAGCCGTCTTCCCACTCGGGATCGAACATGAAGTGGCTGGTGATCAGTTGGTGTCGTCCGTCGAAGAGGTCGAGGAGTGTGGCCTTGCCCTCGGGCCCTTCGAATATGTATTCCTTCTCGATGCGAACCATGGGAAGGTCTCGACGCTTCGCGCTGAGTTCGTCGCGCGCCTTCGTCATGGCCTTCTCCTCGGCCAAGAGTTCCTTGCGGGCAGCCAGCCACTCATCGTGCGAAGCAACGCGTGGCAAGTTCGTTTGAGCGACGCTCATGTGGCACCTCCGTCTGGGCCTTTGGTTTCCCATACCCACTTAGACGGGAGGCGCCGTCGTGACTAATCGGTGGAGGTGAGGGGATTCGAACCCCTGTCCCAAAACGCCGAGGCGGGTCTTCTCCGAGCGCATCCCGCCTTCAGATCTCGGCCCCCACCCGCCGACGGGCGGGCCAGTGAGGGCCCAGCCTCGGTGAGATCCCCCCGCCGGTCGAGGCCCCCCGACGGGGTTGATCCCGCAATTGACGTCGGGTCCGGTGCCGCGGGCTGCTCCGGTCGACGGCTACTTAGCGATTAACTAAGCAGCGAGTGCCAGGTTGTCGGCACTTATGTGCGTCCCGGTGTTTTACGAGGTTCCGAGCACCTCGGCTCGCTTCTCCCGCGTCGGGACCGTCCCGGTCGAAACCAGTTCACCCCCAAACGCTCTATCAGGATAGCGACCGGAGGAGAGTGGTAGGCGAGGGGCGGATTTGGGAACGTACATTCTGTGAGCGATGCAACCACTCCGAACACCTCGGAGCGCACACGACCTCTGAAGGGCGAACCTAAGCCCGTGGAGCGTGATGCCACGGAGACCCTCCCTGGTCCGAAGCCGGACCTCCCTGCCGTCGCGGTGCTCGGCTCGGTCGCGTATGCCGGATCCAAGCTCAGGACCCGAGTCGGGAGCGCTCTGGGGCCACTTTGGGGGCGCGGGTGGAACCGCGTCGTCCTCGCCGCCGCGCTCGGCGTGATCGCCGTGCTTCTCGGAGCCTCGCTGATGAGCAGTGGGCCGAATCTCGTCGAGGTCCCGGACATCCGTGGGCGGTCATACGTCGAAGCCGGAGAACTCCTCCGAAGCCACGGCCTGACGACCGACCCGGTCTCCTTTACTCCGGCGGAAGCTAACCAAGCCGGACTGGTGCTGGACACGATCCCGGGGCACGGCTCCCGGGTTGAGCCCGGAACGAGGATCCACATCATCGCCGGCGGCGCGACCGCTACCTCGGCACCGGTCGTTTCCGAACAAACCGCCGAACGCGAAGAAGAGCGACCAAAGCCAAAAGAGCGGCGCGGGCGCGATAGAGACGACGGCTGAAGCTTCGTATTGACCCGGTAGCGCCGCACATCACACGCTAGGCGCGATGACGGTCTCCGTAGTCGACCTCGCCGCGCTTGTCGGTTGCCGCCACGGCGGGCTTGCCAAGAGTGACCTGAAGCCGCTCGTCTGGCCACCGACCTAACTCGTCGGTTGGTCGGATAGCAGATGTCACCCGTAGAGCTGGCTCTCGCATCGTTGTCCGTTTGCGTCGGAGCGTTGATCCAAGGCTCCATGGGTTTCGGTCTCAACGTCGTCGCCGCTCCGGTGCTGGTGCTGATCGACACGACACTCGTCCCCGGACCGGCGCTGTTCGCAGCGCTGGTTCTTACGCTTCTGGTTGGAGGACGCAACCGTGCCGGGATCGACCGGAAGGGGTTCGGTTGGCTGATCGCCGGACGTGTTCCGGCCACCATCGGAGCGGCATTCTTCGTTGCCTCTCTTCCCGAGGCCGGAGTGGCGGTCGCATTGGCCGCCGCCGTGCTCGTGGCGGTGGCGCTGAGTCTCGCCGGATGGAGGTTTCCGCGAACACCGACGACGCTGGTTACGGTAGGTGCATTGTCCGGCGTGATGGGAACGATCTCGTCGGTGGGTGGTCCGCCCGTGGCTATGGCCTACCAGGACGCACGCGGAGCGCAGCTACGCGGAACTTTGTCGGCGATCCTGGCTTTCGGCGCGACCTTCTCATGCATCTTGCTGGCCATAGCCGGACGCTTCGGGTTGGACGAGATCCGCGCGTCTCTGGTCCTGTTGCCCGGTGTAGTTGTCGGATTCATCGCGTCGCGATGGACGGCCCACGCGCTCGACCGGGGCTTCGTGCGTCCGGCGGTCCTTGCCTTCTCGGCAGCCTCCGCCATCGCCGCGATCGTGCGCTACGCGATCTGACTCAGGGCGCAGCGGCACGCCGCCGGAGCATCGCGCGGAAGGCGAAGCGATGGATGGGCGTCAGGAGCTTCCAGTAGGCCAGGCCCGGTATCCCGCGTGGACGGAACGCCGCCGACAGCTCGACCCCGTCCCGGACCCGATAGCCAAGCCACGCGTCACCCACGATCCACCGCGCGGCACGAAGGACCAGGCGGTCCGGCCCGACGTCTGCGACTACCCACCAGTCGACTTGAGCGTCGATCTCCAGGCGATCGGGCCGCCGGATGACCGTGTCTTCACCCATGACTCTCCCCGCGGCCAGACGCAGTCGCCACCAGTTCGGCGCGCCGTACCAGCGCAGATCTCCGCCCACCTCCGAGAGGCCCCGGCGGATGCTTTCGATGTCGGCCGCCGCCGGTTGGCTGAGGCTCACGGTATAGACGCCGGACTCCAATCCTTTCTGTCGATCGAACAGGTTGGCGGCAACGTCCTCCTCTTGGTCGAGGACGGCTTGCCGAAGGGCTCTCTCGAGAGCCAGAGGCTCGAAGCCGAAAGCCCGGTCCGTGGCTTGGCGGTCGTGCGCGAGCACCTCCGAGGCCAGGCTCTCGATGAGGGTGTGCGAGATGCGTCGATCAACCGGTGTGATCAGGTCTACCCAATAGGCCGATAGGCGAAGGCTCAGCACGGGCATCTTGAGGATCCGCCGCCGGCGAAGACCCCGCATCTTCGCGTACAGCGCGATCATCTCTTCGTACGTCGTAACGTCACCGCCGATCTCGTAAACACCCGGCGCCACAACCAGTGACCCAACCAGGTAGCGCTGGAGATCGCCGGCGGCGATCGGCTGGAGCTTGGTCCTCAGCCAGCGGGGAGCGACCATCAACGGAAGCCGTTCGACCAGGTAGCGAAGCATCTCGAAAGAGATGCTCCCGGCGCCGAGTACAACGGCCGCACGGAGCTCGACCACCTCGATGCCCGTCGATCGCAATACGTCGCCGACCTCTTGCCGGCTGCTGAGGTGAGTCGAGAGATCGCCGGCACCGAGCGCGCCCACATAGACGATCCGGCCGACGCCACGATCGCGAGCCACCCGCGCGAACGTCGAAGCGATCAGCCGATCTCTTTCGGCGAACCCCGCTCCGGCGCCCATCGAGTGCACCAGGTAGTACGCGGTTTCTATGCCTTCGAGAGCGTCGCCCAGGTTCTTCTCATCGGCGATATCCACGGCGAGATGCCGCACATCGCTTCGCTCCGATGTCGGTCGCCGCGATATCGCGACCACCTGGTGGCCTGCATCGGCGAGCGTCCGCACGAGCTTGCTGCCCACGAAGCCCGTTGCGCCGACTACGGCGACTCGCATGATCTATACGGGACGGAGAGTGCCGGCGAAGACCTGCCAGGCAAGAGCCGACTTGGCGCCGAGGCTCAGCCAGATGTATGCGCGTTCACCGTATAGGTAATCGGTCCAACGTCCGATCATGCGGTACTGCAGGAATTGGTTGATCCCGAAGACATTGAAGAAGACGAATAGGGACGCGAAGATGCCGTACACGAACCCGGGCGGTCCTGGTCCCTGACTCCCGGAACCGAAGAGGTAGATGGCGATCCCGATCCACGGGATCGTAGCGGCGAAGACGCCGAACCAGAAGGGAAGCCAGGAAACTCGCGTACCCCTAACGTTCGTAACTTCCATCAGCCATCCGAACAGGATCATGGCCGCGTTAATCGCGAAAAGCCCGATGAGCGCGACTATGTCGTAGATCCCCGAAAGCATCGCGATGACGACGATCATGAGAGAGGCCGAGAGGGAGTACTCGACCCAGCGCGCCGAGTTCCTTTGGCGTAGGAGATCGTTGACGTAGCCGCGATACCAGGGCCCGCCCATCATTATGTGCGCCACCGCGGAAGCGATCAGGAAGGCGGCCACAAGGGGCGCCAGCGGGACATCTAGCAAGGTGCGCGGCACGGGTTCGAGCGAACGCGTCGTGGTGCTGAACTCCAGGAAAGATGCGGTGAAGGGCAGTGAAAAGTCGGATGCGATGACAAGCATCAAGGCGCCCTGAACAGCATGGAGCGCCGCCATCAAAAGATTGAAACGCCGCAGCGAGACATAGACCGGATCTTGAAGGGCTCGCTGGAGCGCGGCCTTGGTGGCTCGCGGGGCCATGAGCAACTTTAGACCCATCCACTCGATTACAGCTTGGGGCCTTGGCCTTCATCCCGGCCTGTTGCCCCGGGGCCGGAAAAGCCCGAGGCGGGTCGTCTCCCCGCGCCGCCCTCGCTGGGATCGTGCGCTACGCGATCTGACGCAGGAGGTCCCGAGCCAGTTCCTCGTGCCGGACCATGGACATCTTGTTGAAAGCGTCCGTCGCGCGGACCAAGAGCTCGCGTGCACGCCGGGCGTCGCCGGGTGCGCCCCGGTCACTGAGCATCCGGGCATAGAAGCGACAAGCGTCCGCCTCCTCGATCTTTATGCGGTCGCTCTGGGCTCGACGCAAGGCATTCTCGAAGTGAGTCTCCGACGATTCCCATTCACCTGCGCACATGGCCGATACCCCCGCGAGAGTGTCGAGGAGTCGGTAGTCGAGCCCGCGCGCAACCACTCCCTTCTCGAGCAGCTCGGTGATGAGCGGAAAAAGAGAGGCAGCCTGGTCTCGCTCACCGAGCATCACGTAAGCCTCCAGAGCGGACAGAGTCGTGTTCCATGCGCTCGTCGTGTTGGCGCGGCCCGGTTGCGCGAACTCGTCCCGGCGCCGCTCGATCATGTCCAGCGTGCGCTTACGGTCACCGATGTAAGCAAGGGTCAGGAAGAGAGGCGCTTCGTATCCACTAGTTGACCCGCGCACATTCAGCCGCACCGCTTCTTCGAACCGCGCTACGGCTTCGTCCCACCTTCCGAACCAGAAGGAAGCCAGTCCCATCCGTGTGTGTCCGAGCGCGCAGAGCCAGTCGAAGCCCTGCTGTCGTCCGAGTTCCAGCGCTTCCCGTCCATCCAGCTCATATGTGGTTGGGCTTGGGTTGGTTTTGAACTCGTTGTTGAAAACTGCTCTTTGCCCGAATACCCATGCGGGCCAGTTCCCCAGGCGTCGGCCCAACCTCTCGGCCTCGGTTCCGGTTTGAAGAGATCGTGTGTAGTCACCCAGCCAGTTGGCCGAGGCGCTCACGTATCCGAGGGCCTCGGCCAACGTCCAGAGGTCGGAGGTACGGCGCAGATGCTCGATGCTCTCCGTGCCGCGTTCCAGGGCTTGCCTGAACTCCGAGTAGTTGAAGTGGTGGACGGCGCGTGAGTGAAGTGCGAGTCCCAGGATCCGATCATCGCTGTGCTCCTGCGCGATGCGTAGCGCTCTGTCGAGGAGATCGTTTGCGACTTCATAGTTCCCGCTCTGGCTGGCCGCGGTCCCTGAAAGTGCAAGCAAGCCCCCCTCGACGGGGCTGGTTATGCCCGCGAGCGCCGTCAAGCCGTGATCGACGAGATCTGTCACGTCCCGTGCGCGGCGCCACCACAGCATCTGCAGGCCGACATCCAGGCAAAGCGCGGCTACGGCCTGAGCGTCCCCGGTTGCATCACATGCATCTAGTGCCTCTTGCCATGTGCCGATCGCTTCCTCGCGATGCCCGAGGGCGCGCTGTGCGAACCCCAGCCGTTTGAGGATCGGTGACCGAATGGCTGGATCGTCCGAGGGCGGCAGGATGAGCGCGCGGTCGAGATGCCGTTGGGCTTCGTCGTAAGCGGCGGTCTCCAGGGCGCGCTCTCCGGCCATGACCAGGTACTGGTGGGTCCGCGCCGGCTCTGCTCGCCGGCCTGCTTCCTCGAGGTGGTAGGCGATGGAGGCGGCGTGTTCGCGCAGGGAAGGGGCGAATACCGATTCGATCGCGTCGGCGATGCGCCTATGGAGCATCTGTCGGCGGGTGAGTGAAACTGCACCCACGAGCGTCTGGCGTATGAGCTCGTGGTCGAACCGGAACTGGACAGCGCCACCCTCGCTGGTCGACACGATGACGCGTGCTCGCTCGGCCTCGTCGAGTGCATCGATGAGATCTTCTTCCGCCATATCGCTCAACTCTTCGAGAAGATCGAAGCCGAATGCGCGACCGACGAGAGCCGCGATCGTCAGCACCTTTCGTGTGGGCTCGGGGAGGCTTTCGAGACGCCGTCCGATAGTGAGTCGGATCGTGTCCGGAACCTCGAGATCGAGATCGGACAGCTCCGGTCTCCATTCGCCGTTGTCATCCAAGACCCGGCCTTGCTCCAGGAGGTGGCGCACGACCTCTTCGGCAAAGAAGACGTTTCCCTCGGTCTCCCCGTAGAGGAGATCGATCAGCGGCCGCGGCGGAGGCTTTCCTGCGAGGGCTTCGAGCAACACGCCCAGGTCCTCCGGTGTCAGCGGTCCGATGTGGAACCGCTCGACCAGGCGGCGGCGGTGCAGGTTCTCGATGGCGGTTTGCAGGCGTCGTGTCGCGCCGAGCTCGGCCGGTATGTAGGTGCCTATCAGCAAGATCGGGAGCGTTTCGAGCTCACCGGCCAGGAGCTCGAGAAACAGCAGGGTTGATTCGTCCGCCCAGTGCAGGTCGTCCAGGAGCAGGTACAGCGGTCGCTCATGGGCGAGGTTGGCGAGGATGTCGCGGATACTCGACAGCAGATAACGGCGGGCTTGGTCGGGGTCGGGTAGGTCCGTTATCGGAGGGATGTCGGGGTAACGCACGCGCACGTGCGGGATCAAGCGCGAGATCTCACCCGCCGCCTCGCCGAGGATCATCCGGAACCTCTCGGGGGAGACCGCGCGCTCGACCGCTTCAAGGATCTCAACGATCGGCGCGAAGGGTAGCTTCTGACTTGCCTCGTAACATCGGCCGACCAGGAATCTCATTCCACGTCCGGACGCTTCTATCCCAACTTCCTCCGAAAGCCTGGTCTTGCCCGAGCCGGCATCGCCGGCCAGTAGGACGAAGCTGCCGCGCCCGTCGAGCGCGGCATCCACATGAACGCGCAAAGACGAACGTTCGTTTTCTCGGTTGATGAATGGACTGCGTCCAGTCGCAACCGCCGGCTGTGCCAGCCCGGCTCCCCGTGTCACTTCGTAGAGCGTCCAGCGCTCGCGCAGACCCTTGAGCCAGTAGAGACCTCGGTCGATGTAGTTCCAGTCGCTGCTCTGGCCGGCGCCGACGCGAACGGAGTCCGCCACCAGCACCTGACCGCTCCGCGCCTTCGCGGCGATCCTCGAGGTTGCGTTCACGGTGGTTCCGTATATGTCGCCGCCTTCCTCGATCACCGGCCCAGTGTTGATGCCCATCCGGACGAAGATCGGTTCGTCCGGGTGACTTTCGTTGTGGGACCGCAGAGACTGCTGCAGATCGAGCGCACACGCGATCGCGACTTCTGGAGAAGCGAACGCAAGCATGAATCCGTCGCCCATCGACTTGATCTCGCGTCCTTCGTGGGAGGCCACGACGTCGCGAACCAGCCGTTCATGGGTGCGGATGAGGTCCATAGCCGCACTGTCCCCGCGGCCCTCGGTAAAGGCGGTGGAGCCTTCCATATCCGTGATCAGAACGGTGATTGAGTCGTTGCTCATGAGATCGCCAGGCGCCACGGGTTTGTGGGAACCCTAGCCCCTCAACGAGAATCTCATTTTCTGGCGGCAAGGGTTGAGGGGGGTGGCATGCCGAATCAACAGATGGTGGCGCAGACGAACGATGTGCTGTCGGCGGCGTCGACGATCAAGCTCGTTCGGGAGTACCCGGATGCGTTCGCGATGCTGGCCGAGCCGGGCAGTCTGGTCGAAGTAGCGCGCGACGTCCTCAAGGTAGGCAGATCCGGACTCGACTACTTGTCGGCCATGCCGACTGCGATTCAAGAAGCCATCAGAGCAGCGATCTATGAAGCGCTAACGGAGCGAAAAGGCAAGCCGGCCAAGCCCGTGCAGGTCTCTTATATGCCGAGCTACGACTTCGGGGTGCAGGTGGTCGACTATGGGCAGGCCGTGACCATCCAGATCAGCGGACCCTACTCGTCCTCGTCGCCAAAAGAGAAGGCGGCTTACGCAAAGAGTGGCGCGAGCGCCGGTGGCGCAAGGAAGCCGGCACGAAGAACGACATCGGTTAGGAAGACCGGCGCGAAGCGACCGCGGCGACGCGGGCGCTGAGCTCGGGGGCGGCCAGCTCGTCGGCGATCTCTTCAAAGGCCGGCGTGGGTCCCGTCCAAAGCAGCTCGTCGATGGATGAGATAAGCGGCGTGTCCGCGCGCAGCGTGGCCAAGTCTTTGAACAACATCGCCAGCTCGCGGTTCTCCGCGAGGGTTCGAGCCAGACGATCCGGGCCGCGGACGGGGAGCTTCCACTCCGTGTGTGAGTCGGGGATGGCTTCGAGCGTTCCGTAGCGCGCGAGAAGGGTTGAGGCCGTCTTCGGCCCCCAGCCTTGCAGTCCGGGGAACCCGTCCGAACTGTCGCCGGTGAGTGCCAAGTAATCGGGTATCGACTTCGGCGGGACGCCGAACTTCTGTATCACGCCGTCCTCGTCGCGTAGCTCGCGCTTGCGACGATCGAACTGGACGACGTGCTTTCCGACGACGCATTGGCCAACGTCCTTGTCGGGAGTGCAGATGAGCACCTGCTCGACGCGTTTGTCTCGGGAAGCGATGAGCGCTCCGGCGGCGAGTGCGTCGTCCGCTTCGAGATCGATCATGTCCCAGACGACGACGCCCATCGCGCGCAGCGCGTCTTCGAGTGGGTGGAACTGGTCGAGCAGCTCCTTCTCGACGCCGGCGCTGCTCTTGTAGCCCGGCCACAAGTCGTTGCGGAACGACTCGATGACGTGGTCGGTAGCGACGGCGAGATGGGTCACGCCGCTTTCGAACATCCCGATAACGGAGCCGAGCACCCCTCCTATCGCCGCGATCTCCATGCCGGCCTTGCTGCGCTTCTTGGGGACGGCGAAGTAGTGCCGGAAGAGCTCGTAGGTGCCGTCCAAAAGGTGAACCCTCACGGCTTGATTCTCCGTGAGGGTTCAGTCCTTCTGCTACCGCACAACTGTCAGCCGGAAAGCTGGAGCGACTTGATCTCCAGGAATTCCTCTAGTCCGTACTTGCCGGCCTCGCGGCCGTGACCCGACTGCTTGAAGCCGCCGAACGGAGCCATGATGTTGAAGCCCCCGCCGTTGATGTCGATCTGGCCCGCGCGGATCTGGCGTGCGACGGCCTTGGCCTTCTCCGGATCGGCGGACGAAACCGCTGCCGCCAGTCCGTAGATCGTGTCGTTGGCGATCTGGACGGCCTCTTCCTCGGAGTCGTAAGGAATGATCGAGAGCACGGGACCGAAGATTTCTTCCTGCGCGATGGTCATGTCGTTGCGCACGTCAGAAAACACGGTCGGCTTCACGAAGTAGCCAGTCTCGAGACCCTCGGGCTTGCCCGGCCCGCCGGTGACGAGCTTGGCGCCTTCCTCGATGCCCTTGTTGATGTAGCCCTGCACGCGGTCCCATTGCGTTTCCGAAGCCAGCGGTCCAAGGCGAGTGTTCGCGTCGGTCGGGGGCCCGGGTGTGTAGGTCTCTGCAGCCGTCTTGGCCAAAGCTTCGACTTCAGCCAGCTTCGACCTCGGGACGAGCATGCGCGTGAGAGCAGTGCACGTCTGTCCTGAGTTCAGGTAAGCACCACCGACGCCGGCCGGTACCGCGGCGTTGAGATCGGCGTCCTCGAGAAGGACATTGGGCGACTTGCCGCCGAGCTCCAGCGCCACTCGCTTCACGGTGGCCGATGCAAGTTCGGAGATGCGTCGTCCGGCTCGGGTCGAACCCGTGAACGAGATCATGTCGACCTCGGGGTGCGAGACGAGAGCCTCGCCGACGACCGGGCCGGACCCTGAGATCAGGTTGAAGACGCCGGCCGGCAAGCCGACCTCGTCGATGATCTCAGCAAGGATCCATGCGCTGTGCGGCGCGACCTCACTGGGCTTGAGGACGACGGTGCATCCGACGGCGAGAGCGGGCGCGACCTTGAGCGCCACTTGATGTAGCGGGTAATTCCACGGCGTGATCGCAGCGACGACGCCGACCGGCTCCTTCACGACTTCCGAGGTTCCGATCTTCTCGGTGAAGTCGTAGCCGGCGAGTATTCCGGAGAAAGCGCCGAAGTTCATCGACGGTAGGCCGGCCTGCACGATCTTGGAAAGACCGAGAGGCATCCCGTTCTCGCGCGAGATGACGTTCGCTATCTCGTCGGACCGTGCTTGTAGTCCCTCTTGGATGCGCTGCAGATATTTCCCGCGATCCTCTACGGAAGTGGCCGCCCAGCTGTTGAAGGCGGCTCGCGCCGCGCGGACGGCCTTGTCGGCGTCGTCGGCCGAACCTTCGGGCACCGTCCCGATGACCTCTTCGGTCGATGCATCGATTACGTCGATGGTCCCGGTTCCCGTGGACGGTATCCACGATCCGTCGACATAGATCTTGTCGGTGTTAGCCATGTGGCCTCCCCTTGATCGCTCGCGTCAATAAACGTACTCCGTGTTACAGATTACGCGCCTCGAAAGGGAAACTCCCATCCGCGCGGTCGCCATTCCCACGGATCCACAGATCCGGCGGACGGCCTTGCGGCTATGGAGCGCTCTGAGGTCGTCGGGCGTTCGCCGACGCCGACGACCTCAGAGCACGGACTAACAGCGCAGGAAGATCGTGAACGTGCGATCAGACGCTGTGCCGTCGGAATCCGCCGTCTCGACCAGGACCACGAACTCTTCGTCGAGGCCCTTCGTGACGGTTATCTGGCCTGTAGCTTCGTGGATGCTTCCGGTTACCGCGCAGCCGGACAGGGTCTGCGCGAAGCCGACCTCGTATTCACCATCTGCCGTCTGCTCACTGGAGAAGGCGTAGTAGCTGTCGATAAGATCGCCGGTCTCGCCGTCGACGGTCGCGAAAGCTTGCTTAACGAAGTAGCCGAATACGTCGATGATCAGGTTGGTCCTCGCCCCGAAGTTCCTCACGAGTAGGTCGTCCGTGCACGGATCGGATCCCGTGAAGAATTCGTTGCAGACCTTTACGGCGCCTGCATTCGTCGCGTTCAGGGCGGTCGAATAGTTGAGGAACGTGGCGTTGGGTGCGGACGGTGTCGGGTCGGCCCAGGGATAGACACGGACGAAGCCGCGGCCGTCAGGATCGACGGCGGTGATGCTGACCTGGACCGAGACCGCAAGCGGTGATACCCCACAGGGCCCGGCGTTCCCGCCTTGATCTTCAAAGCTCGTGGCAGAATTCGGCTCGTCGCGAACAGAGAAGGCCCGCACGGTGCCTACACTCAGCCTTCCTCCACCGCCGAAGCGTGTGTCGACGACTCGACACGGATCCGTTGGAACAAACACCTGATCGGGGCTGCCTGCGTTGGTGTCGGCCGTTCCAACCTGACCAAGGCTGGGCGATCGAGATTCGTTTCCGGCGACGAACGAGGGTGTCACCACCCCGATCAACAGGAGCAACGTGAAGCCGACCAAGATCTTGCTGGAACGAGGCATGACCCCTCCCGTCACGGGCCCTCTTCGACCCTCCCGATTTCCTCGAGTCCCCAGTTGAGTCTACGCCTGAGGTCCAGGCCAACCTGAGCCGAACGGTCCGCGGACTTGGGCGAAAGCAGGGCCCTTGACAGTTACCGATAGTAACGTTACTGTCAGTAACAGAATGGCCAGACGGCTCAGAGAACGCCATCGTCACGACCGCCGGCGCCGGGAGGGCTCCGAGCGCGTGGACCGCGCTGCGGCGCGAGAGCGAAAACGGCAGCGCCTCCTGGAGGCGGCCGTGAATGTCGTACGAAGAGAAGGGCCGGCCGTCTCGATGGACGAGATCGCGCATGAAGCCGGCGTCACCAAGCCCATCATCTACCGGGTCTTCGGTGACCGCGAGGGGCTGACCAAGGCGCTGGCAGAACGATTCGCGGACGAGCTCGCGGCTTCTCTCCAAAAGGCCATAAATGAGGCGACGACCGACAGAGATCGTGTGTCCGGCGCCATCGACGCGTACCTTGCCTTCATCGAGAAGGAACCGTCCATAGTGCGGTTCTTGATCCACCGAAGCCTCGAGTCGGTTGAAAGCACAGGTGTGGCGATGTCCGGCTTCGTGAATCGTGTCGGACAACAGATCACCCAGGCCATCGGTGAAGCGATGCGTTCGCGAGGCTTGGATTCAGGTGCAGCCGAGCCTTGGGGGTACGCGATCGTGGGGGCCGTACACCTTGCGGGCGATTGGTGGCTCGAGCGCAAGACGATGACTCGTGAACGTCTGGTGGATTACCTCACGACATTGGTTTACGACGGAATGAAGGATTACGACTTGCCCGATCGGGCATCGAAGAACAAGAGCTCAATTTCGGAGGAACTATGAACGGGACTTTGGCGCAAGCCGATATCGGTCCCCTGGCTGATTGGCCCGGGGTTTACCTGCTACTCGGGGGCTTCGTTGCTGTAGTCGTTGCGCTTTGGGCATTCGGGCGTGGCGCCACTACGCCGACGCCCACCGCGATCGCCCTGCGGATTTCCAACACGCTCGAACGCCTCACGAAGGTTCCGGGTTGGGCGGCCGCCATGGTCGGTACTGCGTCGTTCGGCTTGCTGGTCGCGGGGATGGGCTTCTACAACGACGTTGCCTGGCACGTTGGGCTTGGTCGCGACGAAGTGCTGTTCACGCCGCCGCATACCGCGATCGTTATCGGCCTCCAATTGATCGCAGCGTCCGCGCTGCTGGGGATCTGGATAGCCACCGTCACAAAGAAAGATGTTGGATTCAGGATCTGGGGTCTCCAGGTGCCGTGGTCGGCGTTGATGATGGGTTTCATCGGCGCATCCGCGCTGGCCGGATTCCCGTTGGACGAGCTTTGGCACCGGCAGAACGGGATCGACGTAACGCTTTGGAGTCCCACACATCTCTTGATGGTCATCGGCGCGTCTATCAGTCCGATGGCGTCCTGGCTGGCTTTGTCCGAAGCCAAGGTGGATCCGGAATCGGGTGCTTGGGCGAAGGGTCTGCACATGACGGTCGGGGTATTCACGATCCTTGGGCTTTCGAGCGTTCAAGGCGAGTTCGCTTTCGGCGTTCCGCAGTTCCAGCAGCTCTATCACCCGGTTCTGTTCGCGCTTGCCGCAGGTTTCGCTCTGACGGCCGTTGCGATGGTGGTCCGGCGTTGGTGGGCGCCCTTGGTGGTAGGTGGCGCCGGAGTATTGATCGGTGCCGGCGACCGCTTCGCTGAAGCCGGAAACAGTCAGCCGCGCTCGGCAACGTTGTACGTGACGGCGGCGATCGGCGTGGCACTTGTGGCGAAGTTGTTCGGAACCGAGAAGCGCGGACGATTCGCCGTTGCGTCCGGCTTGGCCGTTGCAACCATTGGACTGGCCGGCGAGTGGTGGTGGAGTCAGAGCGGCTATCAGCCGTGGGGACGTGCGCTACTGCCTGAAGCTCCGATCCTGGCCGGCGTGGCTGCGTTGGGTGCGGCGGTGCTCGGTGTGGCCTTCGCCGGCGGCCTACTGCGGCAGAAGGGTGTCGTAAGTCGACCGGCCATAGTCGTCGCCTCGATCGCCGCGCTTCTAGCTCTGACGATTCCGTTCCCCCGTGAGGGCGGAGACGTAAGTGCGCATATAGACACCACGGTCAGAGACGGCAACGTCAGCGTTCGAGCCGAGATAGATCCGCCCGATGCCGCATTGGATGCTCGCTGGTTCCAGCTCATCTCCTGGCAGGGCGGAGGATTCGAGCGGGCCGAGATGGAGCCGACTTCGGAACCGGGTGTCTATCAAAGCGACGGCTCGGTACCGGCGACCGGGAAGTGGAAGACGTTGCTCCGGTTCCACCGCGGCACGGAGATGCTGGCGATCCCGATCTGGCTACCGGCCGACTCCGAGATCAACGCACCGGAGGTAGCGATCGTCGATCGCACCGAGCGATTCACCAAGGAGCAGCGCTTCTTGCTCCGTGAGCAGCGTCCGGGACCGGCGTGGTTCTCCTACGCCGTCTTCATCGGCTTAGGTCTGGTCGCCGTCGGTTGGATCGCAGGCTTCGCCTACGTGGCACGGCAGATAACGCGACGGGAAGAAAGGGTCGCTCCTCCCGTCGATCACGTGGCACGCGTATAACGCCGCGCGGCATCCTTCTCGGATGGACGTACGTCCGGGAGAAGCACGTGACCTCGAACAACTGAATGAGCTCTACAACCTTTACGTCCTGACTTCATCGGTAACGTTCGACATCGAACCGATAACCATGGACGCCCGTCGGGCATGGTTCGAGGAGTTCGGCGGCCGTTATCTGCTATTCGTGGCTGTTGAGAGCAACCTTGTCGTCGGATACGCACACAGCAAGTACTTCCGGCCCAAACAGGCCTATGAGACTTCGGTCGAAACGACCGTCTACGTCGCTCAATCGGAAGTGGGCAAGGGAGTCGGCAAACAGCTCTACTCGGCTCTCTTCGTCGGATTAGCGGATCGAGACGTCCATCGCGCCTACGCCGGGATAACGATGCCCAACGACGCCTCGGTGGCCCTGCACGAGAGGTTTGGATTTCGGCAAGTTGCCTATTTCAGCGAGCAAGGACGAAAGTTCGGTAGGTATTGGGATGTGGCCTGGTTCGAGAAGGAGCTCTAGAGATGGCGAGAGCGTTGATAACGGGATGTTCGACGGGTATCGGCCGGGCGGCGGCGGTCGAACTGACCAAACGAGGCTTCGAAGTGATCGCAACGGCCAGGCGGCCGGAAACGCTCGATGATCTCGACGTCGCGGAGAAGATGGCACTCGATGTCAATGACGACGTATCGGTGAACGCGATCCGTGACACGGTCGGCGATATCGAGGTTCTTGTTAACAACGCGGGTATCGGGATACATGCTCCCGTCGAGAAAGTGCCTTTGGACAAGTTCCGGAACGTGCTCGAGACCAACGTGATCGGCGTCGTCCGGATGATCCAGGCTTTCGCTCCGCAGATGCGCGAGCGGGGGAGCGGAGTGATCGTGAACGTCTCATCCATCGCCGGACGTGCGGCGTCGCCGCTGGGTGGTCTGTACTCGGCGTCCAAGTACGCGCTGGAAGGTCTATCCGAGGCTTTGCACTACGAGCTCAGTCACTGGAATGTTCGAGTGGCGTTGGTGGAGCCGGGCGGATTCGACACGGCGTTCGGCGACAACCGCATGTCCTTCGCTCTGGACGAACCCCCGTACGACGAGCTCGACCGGATATGGGAAGCAGCGCAGAACACCCTCCAGGGAGCTGCCGGGGATCGACCGGGACCGGAGGTCGTCGCGCACACGATCGCCGATGCGGTTGAGGGCAAGGAGCCGAAGTTGCGGTGGCCGGTCGGCGCAGATGCAGAGCTCGTGCTCTCGGTTCGTACGACTCAGAACGACGAGGAATTCGAAGACACGATGCGAACCACGCTGGGGCTCGACTGGTAAGCCGCTCGCTTCGCTTCGCGGTAGTCGAGACTTAGGGAATTAGCAGGACGCGTCCGAAGGCGTTGCGGCCCTCGATGTACGCGTGAGCATCGGCCGCGTTCGCCAACGGGAACTCACGATCGACAACGACGCGCAGCTCGCCGGCGGCAACGTCCTCGAGAAGTCGCTCGACCAAGGCGCGACCGTCTCCGAGGATCAGTTCGGCTCCCAGGAATACCCCGGTTAGCGTCAGGTTCTGGGCCGTTAGAACCCCGGGATCGATGGGTCGGCGGCCGCGACCCATGTCGCCGACTGTCACAACGCGACCGCGATAGGCAAGCGATTCGATCGAACCGAGAAGCGTGCTGCCCACCGAATCGACGGCAAGGTCGACGCCGCGGCCATCGGTCAGCCGGCGCACTTCCTCGACAAGCTCGACCTGCGTGTAGTCGATGCCGTGATCTAGTCCGAATTCCGATTGAAGGCGATCCAGCTTCGTTCCGCTCGAGGCTGTCGCGAGGACCGTTGCCCCGGCTCGCTTAGCAAGCTGGATGGCCGCCAGGCCCACGCCACCGGCGCCCCCTTGGATGAGAACGGTTTCACCCTTTTGGAGACGACCGAACTGGAACAGGCAAACGTCCGCTGTTCCGAACGGGATCGGCACGCATGCGGCCTCTTTGATGTCGAGAGAGCCGGGGACGACCCATGTCGACTGCCAAGGAACTGCGATCAGCTCGGCGTGTGAGCCGAACGGCGCTACTTCGACGACCTTTTGACCGACCGAGCGTTCCGAAACGTTGGAGCCGACTTCGCGGATGGTGCCCGCCGATTGATAGCCGACGATGTGAGGCTCCGTCGCCAGCGCTCCGCCGGCGCGGTTGAGCACGTCGCCACCTTCGATGGAAACCGCTTCGATCTCGACGAGGACTCCGCCGTCCTGGCACACCGGATCCGGAACATCTGCGTAGCGGAAGACTTCCGGGGGCCCCGTTCTGTCGTAGACGGCCGCTTTCACGTCCGGAGTTTAGCTGTCTTGAGGTTTCTAGCTTCGTGGGAACTATCTAGTTATGCTCCAAAAGGTGTAGCGACGGCGAAAGGAGTAGGCAGATGATGAAGTCTCAGCCGAGGCTGGCGGCGGCAACCGGCCTCGCGTATGTGGGAGCTTTGATCAGCTTCGCGATCATTGCGGAGATCAAAGATTTCGAGCATGTCTCGGATATAGCCGGTGCAAGCAATGAGATGTTCGGGTCTTTGGCGATTCTTGCTGTCTTCGCGGCCGTGTTCTTCCTATGGTTTGCGTCGGCGGCAGCGAAACGATTCCAGCAGGTCGAGTTGAGTTACGGCGGATCGGGCCGGCTGGCCGGTGCGATGTACGGATCTGGCGTGATCATCGCCGGGATCATCTCTCTCGGAGTCGGAGTGCAGTGGGCGATGCGCACCGGTGGCGCTGATCTTGGTGCGCTGGCGAATGCGCTGATCGAAGGACCGACGCTGGTTGCGCCGGTGATCGTTTTCTTGGGAGCCGGCGGTCTCATCACGGTTCGTGCAGAGGGTCTGGCTCCTCCGAGCCCGTTCCTCGGTCGACTTGCGCTGGCAACCTCTGCGGCCTTTGGAGTGCTCGCAGGTCTACAGCTATTCAAGAACTACGCATGGATCAACGAGACGGCGTACCTCACATTCACGGCGTGGATTCTGGTCATGAGCATCATTGGGATCGCGCGCTGGGGAGCTTTGGACGGCGACGCATCGGCCGGACCTTCACGCTCATCGGCAGCTTCGGCCGTGCCTGCCGTTCCGGCAGCGGCGGCGGCTCCGGCTCGCAAGCCGGCAGCTCGCAAGCGCAAGCCTGCCGCGCGCAAGTCGTCTGCGAAGCGCTGACGACTTAGGAAGTTGGTTTCTTGGTGCGGGCCCTCTTCGGGGGGCCCGCACTCTTTTTGCGGGACGCGCGGCGCTCTAGCCACTTGAGCGCTTCGCGTTGCGACAAACCCGAGAGCTCGGCCCCATGATCGGCGACGAATCGACGGACGGCGACTTCGTCTGTCTTGCTGTATTCGCGTAGCGCCCAGCCGATCGCCTTGCGGATAAAGAACTCGTGATCGCCCGCGCGTTGAAGGCAGTAGTCGAAGAGTCGCGTGGTGTCAGTCGCCTCCTTATAGAAGAGCTGATGGAGGATCGCCGTACGGGCGATCCAGATGTCGTGGGAACGGATCCAGCGGTCCATGGTCTCTCTAAGAGCGGGATCGGCTCGGACCAACGAACCGACGGTTCGCGACGCGAGCGCATCGACTGTGTCCCACCAAGACTTGGTCGTGATCAGTTCTTCTGCTGTGGTCAGGAATGCGCTGGTTGCGGTCTTGACGTTGCGTCGCAGATAGCCGAGGACGAAGTATTGCCACTCGCGTTGCGGACGCCGCCAAGACTTCAAAGCGAATCTCTTCAGCTGTGCCTCGGATGGAGAACGCAGATCCGCCAGGGCCTGCCTTGTGATCTCGTTTAGAGCCGGTGAGTCGATCCCGTAGTACTCGAACTGGTTGCGCATGTAGGCGCGCATCTGCGACGCGCGCTTCGGATTCGTCGCTTTCTTGAAAAGAGAGTCGAGCCGCTTCGTAAGCTCAGGCGTTGGGTCCGCCACAAGGCACACGGTAATGTACGCGCCTCGAGAAGTGGTGGGCGGCCGACGAGTAAGCTTTCCCGCTAAGGGGGAGCGATCCATGGAGATGCAAGGATGGGCGTCCGTGCACATCGACGCTGAACCCCTAGCTGTCTACGCGCTCATCAGTGACATCACTCGCATGGGGGAGTGGAGTCCGGAGTGTCAGGGCGGCGACTGGATAGATGGGGCGACAGCTATCGTCGGCTCTCAGTTCCACGGACGCAACCGTCGCGGCGACAACGAATGGACGACTCCCAACACTGTGATCGCCGCCGATGCGGGCCGAGAATTCGCGTGGGTGGTAGGAACACCGGACTTCCAGGTTTGCACGTGGCGTTTTTCCCTAACACGGGACAACGGCGGCACGACGGTGACGGAATCCTTTGAGCTCGGAAACGAGGAGGTGGGTTTCCACGCCACCGTTTTGGAGCTGCCCGAGGATGAGCGTCCCAACCTGTTGAATGCGCGCAGGGATCAGCTGGTGGAGGACATCCGTCATACGCTTGCTTCCCTGAAGGAGGCGGCCGAACGCGGCTGAAAGGTTCGGCGCTTCTCATATGAACGAAGAATGGGACGCAAAGGAGCTTCGAGGCCGTCTGCTCGTTGCGACGCCGAGCCTGATGGATCCGAACTTCTTCCGGACGGTGGTGCTCGTCGTCGAACACACAGACGAAGGATCGGCCGGGGTCGTCCTGAACCGGCCCAGCGAAACGGGACTGAGCGAGGGGCCGTTGGAGGAGTGGCAACCATTGGCCGCAGATCCGGCCCTGGTGTTTGTCGGTGGGCCGGTTGCCCCCGGAGCGGCCGTCTGTCTGGCAAAGAGTGCACCGGAATCGAGGCCGCTCGCATGGCAACCCGTCGTCGACGGACTCGGTGTGCTCGATCTGGATCATGATCTCGATCAGATACGGGACGGTGTTGATCGGATCAGGATGTTCGCCGGGTACTCGGGGTGGGGTGCCGGCCAGCTCGAGAGCGAGATCGAAGAAGGTTCGTGGTACGTCCTCGATGCAGATCCGGAAGACGCGCTTTCTTCGCAGCCCGGCGGTCTTTGGCGATTCGTCCTCAAACGTCAGGGTGGAAAGCTGGCGATGGTCGCGAACTTTCCCGCCGATCCGTCCTACAACTAGCAATGCCTCCGTCCTCCGAGTTGCCGGGCGCGGGCCTGATACGGGCCTACGGGCGGCTCCTGCAGCGTTCGGCGAAGGTCGCTACCGGTCCAGCGATGCGCTGGATGTTCGGCGTCGATGCACAAGGTCTCGATCGTGTTCCTCGTCGGGGGCCCGCGATCATCACACCGAACCACCTTTCCTTCATCGACCCACTTGCGGTGACGCTGGTTGTGCCTCGTGACGTGACATACATCGGTAAGGCCGAATACACGGACTCGTGGTCGACGCGGTGGTTCATGGAGCTCGGCGGCGTCATCCCCGTCCGCAGAGAAGACTCGAAAGCCGCCGAGGGTTCACTCGACGCGGGTATTCAGGTCCTTCGTTCCGGCAAGCTGCTCGGTATTTTTCCCGAAGGAACCCGGTCTCCGGACGGACGTCTGTTCAAGGGTAAGACCGGCGCCGCACGCATGGCGGCGATCGTCGGGTGTCCTGTGATTCCCGTCGGTCTTCGAGGCACCGACGAAGTTCTTCCCAAGGACGCAAAGATGCCGAAGATCGGCGTGCGCGTCAGCGTTAAGTTCGGAAAACCTATACGCGTGCCGCCGGAAGGGGTCGATGATCGGGCGGTCCTCAGGCAATTCACCGACGACCTCATGCAAGAGATCGCGAAACTCAGCGGCCAGACCTATCGCCACCGCTACTCGTACACGAAGAGACTCGGTCAACCGGGTCCTGTTGCACCGCCGAACCTTTTCGCCTGAAGCGGCGATCAGTGCTTGACGTCGTCGCCGGTTCCGGCGAAGGACTCAGGCGAGAAGTCGGGAGCGCGGAACATTTCGATGACGCCCTTCTCGCGCGCTTCCAATTGCCGGATCGCGTCCGGTAGTTGGGCGGCGATCTCGGGAGGGATCGCGATGACTCCGTGCTGGTCGGCCTGCAGGAGGTCGCCGGGTCGGACCTCGAGGCCTCCAACTGAGACCGGTTCGCCCGAGCCCTCGACGTGGACGTATGCATGGGAGACACCCACGGATCCGGCGAATGCGTGGAAACCGACAGCCTTCATCTCGTCGAGATCGCGCACGCAACCATTGGTGATCACTCCCGCGCAACCGAAGGCTTGGAAGATGTTCGAGTTGACCTCGCCCCAGAATGAGCCGCCTCCGGGTGGGTCGTCCAGATCTTGAACAACAACGAACCGAGGTCTCGGGACGGATAGGACGTGCCGCCAAAGCGCTCGCGTTCGATCCTCACCCGGAGCGGACGCCCTGATGGTTGCAGTGGCGGCGAAGCCCTGGACGATCCCGAGCTCGGGAAACATGCATCGCACGCCGCCGTCCATGTAGCCCGTGTTGTGAGGGCGCACGTCGAAGGTTTCGATCCCGTTTGCAAGTGCGGGCGTTGGGAACTGGGCCAACTCGGCCAGCACCGATCGTTCGACCATTGCGCAGTTCTACCTGGTTCGATGCTGGTGACGCGAAGTAGCCATGTGCTGCGAGTAGTATCCCGGCGTTATGGCCACCAAGGGACGTCGCAAGAAGTCGGCCAAGCCTGTACGCCGGCGGAGGACGTTCGCGTTGGCGGTGATCTCGACCAAGGGCCTGACTAAGCACTTCGGTCCGATCAAAGCGGTCCAGGACCTCGACCTCGAGGTGCGGCGCGGAGAGATCTTCGGGTACCTCGGGCCCAACGGATCGGGCAAGACCACGACTATTCGTTTGCTGCTTGATTTCATCCGTCCAACGCGAGGCAAGGCTGCAGTGCTCGGCGGATCGGGCGCCGATACGGCCATCCGCAAACGGATCGGCTACATGCCCGGTGACCTGAATCTCGATCCCAAGTACACCGCCAACGACGTGTTCTCCTTTTACGGAGCTCTTCGTGGAGGTGTCGACGGCGGCCGGGTCAAGGAGCTCGTTGATCGCTTCGAGTTGGATCCGACCCGTCCAATCCGTCAGCTCAGTACGGGGAACCGGCGGAAGGTCGGCATCGTGCAGGCGTTCATGCATCGGCCGGAGCTGTTGATCCTGGACGAGCCAACTTCCGGTCTTGACCCCTTACTGCAATACGAGTTTCAACAGATCGTGCGCGAGGCGAGAGGGGACGGCGCAACGGTTCTTCTCTCGTCGCATGTGCTTCCCGAGGTGGAGCAGCTGGCAGATCGTGTCGCGATCCTGCGCCAGGGCCGTGTCGTGAAGCAAGGTGGCGTGGAACAACTGCGTCGGCAGGCGCGGCAGAGGGTCGAATTGTACTTCGACAAGAAGGCGGACATAAAGGCGTTCCGCCTTATCCCAGAGGTCGTGGAGGCGACGGCCGACCACAACACTGTGCATCTGGTAGTCGAGGGAACCGTTGAACGTGTGCTCCGAACGGCTGCCCGGCTGCACGTGCATCGCATCGTAAGCCCGGAAGCCGATCTCGAGGACGTGTTCCTCAGCTACTACCAGGACGACAAGAAATGATCATCGCGCTTCGCTTCTTCATCGACCGCCGCCGCTGGAACATCTGGTGGGTTGTCGGTGGGATCGCGTTCATCTTCTTGACGGTTAGCTTTTATCCGGCGATCAAGGACCAGAGCGCCTTCAACGACTTTTACAAGGATCTGCCGGAGGGCGCGAAGGCACTGATCGGTGCCGCTGGCGGGATAGAGCTAACTTCACCTGCCGGTTATCTGCAGAGCAACTTTTTCGCGCAGCTGTTCCCGATAGCGCTCTTGATCTTTGGGATCGCGGGTGGTGCTAGAGCGATCGCCGGCGCCGAGGACGACGGCACACTCGAGCTGATGCTCTCGAACCCGGTGACACGGCTCCGCGTCGCCGTTGAGCGATACCTGTCGGCTGTCGGGATGACGTTTGGTCTCGGGCTCATCCTGACGGCCGCGCTCGTCGCACTATCGTCGCCCTTCGATTTGTTGACCGATGGCGTGTCGGCGGTCGACGTAATCGGTGCCGGCTTGGCCGCAACTTGTTTCGGCATCTTCCACCTGTCGCTTGCCTTCGTCGTCGGCGCCGTGGGCGGCGGACGTTCCCGTGCTTTCGCTTTGAGCGCTGCGGTGGGAGTGGGAGGTTTCATCCTGTTCGGGATCGTCAGCGGCGGCGCGATCGAGCCGGCGCGATTCGTGACTCCTTGGTGGTGGTATCTAAGCCGGAACCTCCTGGCGCAAGGCCTGCCACCGGAATCGATTTACCTGCCAATCGGTCTGTCCGCCGCATTGGCGACGATCGGAGTCTGGCGATTCAGACTGCGGGACTTGCGCTAGCCCGTCGAGAAGTAGCCTTCATGGCGCGAAGCGACCGATTGGCCCTAGAACTGGAAGTAGATGAAAGGGAGGGGCGTTCCGCCGCTGAAGATCAAGAGGAGGACGAGAAGTAGTCCCAAGCTGACGCCAACAGTCAAGGGACGTGTGTCCAGGAGCGGAACCTGATCGCCTGAGCGTCGCTGCGTCAAGTCCAGCAACAGGATTCCGAGCGCTGCGACCGCGACGATGAACAGACTGTTCAGGTCGACGGTCCAGCCCCCGCGGCCTGTGAAGATCCCGGCGAAGAAGTGGAACGCCTCGCGGAGAGACTCGGCCCGGAAGACCACGAAGACAAGAGTGGCGATGTTGGCCGTCACGATGACCGACAACAGGTCGCGCCGCCAAACGATCGGACGCTCAACATCGTCGCGATCGCGTCCGCGCAAGCGATCGAATGCCAGGAGCAGCCCGTGAAGCCCTCCCCAAACGACGAACGTCCAGGACGCTCCGTGCCAGAGTCCGCCGAGCAGCATGGTCAGGATGAGATTGCGGTACGTCGCAAGCTTGTTGCCTCGATTTCCGCCCAACGGGATGTACAGGTAGTCGCGTAGCCAGTTGGACAGTGAGACGTGCCACCGCCGCCAGAACTCCGTGATGTTTCTCGCGAGGTACGGCTGGCGAAAGTTGATCGGCAGCTCGATGCCGAGCAACCACGCCGAACCGCGTGCGATGTCCGTGTAGCCCGAGAAGTCACCGTAGATCTGCAGCGCGAAGCCCCAGGCCGTGAACAGCAGAGTGAGCGCGCTTGCTTCGGATGCAAACGAAAAGCCGCCGGTAACCACGGCGGCAACACCGTCTGCGATCACCACCTTCTTGAAGAGTCCGGTGAGGATCAGGACGAGCGATTGAGTGACCCGTTCGCGAGTGGGCCGGACGCGGTCACGGCCGAACTGCGGCAGCTGAAGATGAGCGCGTCCAATAGGTCCGGCGACCAGCTGAGGAAAGAAGGCAACGAAGACCGAATAATCGAGCAGACTGCGAGACGGCTCTATGTGGCGACGGTAGACGTCGAATACGTACGAGATGCCGTGGAACGTGTAAAAGCTGATGCCGACGGGCAGCAGGATGCGCAAGAGCGGCGGATGGACGTCGAGACCGATTCGTTGCAACATCTCGACCGCGGAGTCGGTGAAGAAGTCGAAGTACTTGAAGAACCCGAGGATTCCGAGATTGACACCCAGGCTTGCGAGCAGCCAGCGCCGTCGCACTCGATCGTTGTCCGATCGGCTGATCGATAGACCGAACCAGTAGTCCAGCCCCGTTGACAGCAGGAGAAGCCCGAGGAACCGGTAGTCGAACGCCCCGTAGAAGATGTAGGACGCGACAAGCAGCAGCACGTTCTGACCCCGGCGGGGCAGGCGCCAATAAACGAGAAGGACGACGCCGAAGAAGGACGCGTACTGCAAAGAGTTGAACGTCACGGCGCTAATCTCGGGACCAGAGTCGGTAGTGGCGGTGTATCCACCAAAGGCGTAGGTGCAACCGTCGGCGTCGCCGGTGGAATCCGCGGTTCAACTACAGGCGGAAGCGCTGTCGGAGCGTTAGCTCGCGCTTCGGCCAGCAACGTCTCCCGCTCGAGCACATCGGCGGCGACGGTCGTAACAAGCGGCTCTCTCGGCAGAGCCTCGGCCTTCTCCCTGAAGGAGCCCGGCGTACCCGAAGCCAGCGCACGAGCGACCACGGTGTTGAAGACGTTGGCTCCCGCACGGTTCAGATGGTCGTAGTCGAAAAAGAAGGTCGTCAGGTCCATGCCGCCGGCCATGTCCAAAACGGGCAAGCGCAAACGTTCTGCTTCTCCACGCAAGAAGGTTCGGTAATCGGCGTACTCCTTCTCGCCCAACAGATCGATGAGCGGCGCCGAGATCGCCATGTCGACGACTATCACCTCGACTCCGCGACGTCCTAGCGTCGATACCGTCCTCTTGAAGGCTTCGAGCTGTGTGTCGCTAAGCTCCCAACCGTCTCGATCGATCTCTTCAAGCAATTGGCGCGTCGCCACGTCGACGACTTCAGGGTTGAACGTGAGGCCGTCGCAGCAGGGGAGGCGTCCGGCAGAGTCGACCCTCGCCGCCGGCACGGAAGGTCCGGGCTGATCGCGCAGACGTCTAACCACGGCGTCGTAAACGGACTTCGGACTACGCAGGTCTCGTCGGTGACGCACAAGTGCCGAGGCATTCGACAATCGCTGTTCGATCTTGCCAAGCCAGTCATCTCGCACAGCGGCAGAACTGAAGTACGTCTGCGCGGCATCGTTGACCGGTTCGACGAAATCGATTGGAGAAACTCCCATCACTACGGTCTTTGGCCGTAGGCGAGGGAGAACTACCTCGGTTAGCCAGTGTTCGTTGACCACCGGCGGTCCGCCCCAAATCGCTGCGTTGTAGGCGTTCCATGGGACCTGGAGGGACTTGAGCATCGCGGGATCCCCCGCGAAGAGCATCTGGGACGATCCCGCGAACACGACGTCTGTAGCGCCACGGGCATCCATCTGCTTGACCTTGGTCGAGACCATCGGCTCCCGCCACGCGTTGATCTCCGGCAGTGCGGAATCGATCGCCCTGACGCCCATTTCGAGAAGAAGGAATGTGACGGCGGCGATCAGCACCGCGCGTGCAATGCGACTCACAAGCACCTTTCAACCCGAGCCGAGGCCGGCTCCTCAGTGATTCAACGACGGAACGCGAAGGGGCGATTCGCGCCAAAAGCCTACCGGCTCCCATAGGAACGAACCGTTAACTGCGGATGATTAGATTTCAACCGGTCGGGCTACCTCGATAGCTACAGAAGAGAGGAGAGTGTCGTGAGCGAAGGTCAGGCACTGAAGCGGCTGGAGGCCTTTCTAGGCACGTGGAGCTTGAGCGCGGACTTCCCAAACATGGCCGAACCTGTACCGGATGTCGATGGACGAGCCGTATTCGAGTGGCTCCTTGACGGCAAGTTCTTGGTCGAACACTCGGAGGTCGACCACCCCGACGCTCCGAACGGCTTCGTGATCATCGCCCCCGATGGAAGAGGTGAAGGGTCCTATACCGAGCATTACTTCGATTCCCGTGGTGTTGTCCGGACGTACGCGATGACGTTCGACGGCAAGACATGGACCCTCACAAGAGAAACGGCCGACTTCAGTCCGCTGGACTTCAAGCAGCGCTACACGGGCATCTTCTCCGACGACGGGAGGTCCATCAACGGCAAATGGGAGATCTGCCACGACGGAAAGACCTGGGAACACGACTTCGACCTCAATTACACAAAGGTCGAATAGTGAGGTCCGGGTTTTATGGGTTGAAGATCCGAGCAAGCGCACCAAAGTGGCGCACGACCTCAGGATCAGTCCCGGCGAGCGCGTCTTCGACGTTTCCGCGCCCAAGAAGAGCATCGATGATCGTCGCTGCGTTTCCGTCGACGCCGTTCGCGTCCGGCGTGGCTCTAGGAGGTCCGTCGCCGGTTACAACGCGCACGCCGGCGATCACAACGTCCATCGGCTCCTTGACCAAGGTGCCGACGATTGCGAGCGAGTAAGCAAGGACGGGCGTCGCCTCCGATTCTTCGGCGGGAGGGTGGACATCGAGCGGCAGTAGCACGTCGCGCTCGTGGATCCATGAATCGAAGAACACGTGAAGCGCGCTTAGCCACCACGGGACGAAACCGAGGGGAGACACGGACACAAGCCCCCACCTTTCGGGACCGCTGGGTCCCACATCGGATGCCATCACTTCGCACGATGCGACGTATCGGTCCCTGGCTTCGACGTCGGATATGTCACGACCGGCTAGGACGAACTCGTGCGGCGTCATGATCGGGTCGAAGGACTTGAACGGCGGCGCGTTGCCCGTCCAAAGAGTTTGCATCCAATCGTCGACGTCCCGGCAATGACGCAATACGTCTGCAACGCTCCACAAGCTGCATCGCGATTGACTGGCGAGAGCCTCGCTGTTGAGCGCGGCGACCTCGGCTGCGAATCGACGCCTGTGCTGCGCATACGCAGCAAGGGTGCGGGCCGGGTCGATGTCTACTTGGATCTGATCGCCTTGCGGGACGAGCGCAGGTGAGGTTTTCATCGATCTCTCTGAGTGTCGCAGGGTAGCCTGTCGCGATGTCAACCGTCGCCAAGGAACTCGGCTGCTATCTGCTGGCCGGTGCACCCAAGTCGCCTCGCGATCTGATCGAGGAGGTGCGCGAAGCCGAAGAGCTTGGCCTCGGAACAGCTTTCATTTCGGAGCGCTTCAACATCAAGGAAGCTGCGACTCTGTCAGGCGCGGCGGGCGCTGTGTCGTCGCGCATCCGGATCGCAACGGCCGCCACGAACCACAACACGCGGCATCCGCAGGTGACCGCGTCCTTTGCAACGACGATGCACCGTCTCACAGACGGCCGCTTCATGCTTGGACTTGGCCGTGGTATCAAGCCGATGTTCGACGCCTTCGGCATCCCCCAGATCACGACTGCGCAGCTCGAGGACTTCGCTTTGCTGATGCGCCGCCTGTGGAAAGGCGAAGTCGTTATCGGACACGACGGCCCAATAGGACGATTCCCGATCCTGCACCTCGACGCCTCGTTCAACGAAGAGATTCCGCTGGCGATCACAGCCTTCGGTCCACGCACCCTGGAGCTCGGCGGTCGCATCTTCGACGCCGTCGTGCTCCACACGTTCTTCACCGAGGAGACATTGCAAAGGTGCGTGAAGACTGTGAAGGACGCTGCCGAGCGTGCAGGCCGTGATCCCTCGGCCGTCACGGTCTGGTCGTGCTTCGCAACAGTCGGCGACCACCTACCGGCGGATGTTCGGCTGAAGAAGACGGTTGGACGCATGGCCACTTATCTGCAGGGCTACGGCGACCTCATGGTGCAGACCAACAGATGGGATCCGGGTCCGCTAACACGGTTCCGGACCGACGAGGTAGTGACGAGCGTGCGCGGCGCAATAGACCAAGTCGCCACAACCGAACAGCTCGAGCACATCGCCACGCTGATCCCGGATGAATGGTTGGAGCCCGCCGCCACAGGTTCCGCCGAACAATGTGCCCTGGCGATCCGTGGTCAGTTCGACCTCGGTGCGGACGCAGTGATCCTCCACGGTGCTTCACCGGCGGAACTCGCCCCTGTTGTCGGCGCGTACAGAGCGGACTGACCTGCTGCGCTTGTTGGTGTCGGAGGGGCGTATGGACCCCAATCATCCCGATGACCGGCGAGTTGATCTTGGGGCGTTAGTGCGGTGACTCTGGCAGGGTCGCGATGAGGTCGGTCGCGCGCTGCTCGATCGCTCGGCACCCGTAGGTGACAGCTGTCGCGCCGGCCTCGGTTAGGAGGTCGCGCGCTCGACGCACGTCGGTAGCGCTCGCTCTCGCAATGAGCGCTCGAGCCCACTCGACTTGATTGCGGGCATGGAGAAACGGCGCTCGGAGGGCCCGCATCTGCGCGTCGGCCCGCTCGAAGAGATGTTCTGCCTCGTCGTGGCGGGCGAGCACCGTGGCCAGTCGGGCGAGGTACATCGCAACGGAGCCGCTGAAGCTTGCGCCAGTTGTGACGCCTTGGGCTTCGAACGGCGCAAGCCGCCGGTGGAGGACTTCGGCGGCGATTTGGTCGCCGAGCCAGGCGGCCGTGTCTGCCCAAAGAGTCGTCATGGTAAGCCAGAGGTAGTCGCGCGCCGCGTCGTCGAAGTCTTCACGCCGCGCCGCTTCCAGCAGCGGGCGGGCTTCGTCGGTGCGCCCGGATTCGCACAGACTCAAGGCGTGGGCAGCCCGGAGCGTTGGGATCCCGGGGTTGTCTTCGGCCGCCTGTGCCACGAGCTGCACTATTTCGTCGAAGCGTCCCTGGTGCCATCGAACGTTCATGAGGTTGGCCCCGAAGATCGTGAGCGCATCGGGTTGGCCTGAGTCCAAGCCAAGTTCCAGCGCTTCGCCGGCCAGCCGGTCAGCCTGGTCGGCATCTCCGGTGAGCAGAACATGCGGACACTGAACCTGGATGAGCTGCCACGCGAGGTAGGGCTGGCCGATCTCATGGGCCATCGCGGTCGCCAGCTCCAGCGCTGCGTCAATACCACCGCGATCCAAGTCGGACGCCGTCGCGTACACACAGTTCAGGGCGGCCCAGAACCGGGCGACAGGATCGCCGGCTCGTTCGGCCAGCGTGAGCGCTTCTCGTGACGCGGCGACGGTTCGGGCGAAGCCGTCGGGCAGCCAACGCGCCCTGAAGGTCAGGTTGAGGACGCGCAGGAGCGTCGCTTCGTCGCCGAGGCGCCGGGCCATTGACTCGGCGTCTGTGGCTATCGCCTGCACGCGGGGTTGGTCCCCGCTGAAGGGGAGTTCCGCCACCAGCGTGGCCAACAGCCACGCCCGGGCCGGACTGTCGCCGTCGTCGACGGCGGCCAGCGCCGATTCGAGAGCAGCGACCCGTTCCGCGTCGACCTCGCCGATGCTGCTCGCCCTTCCCCGGTTGTTGGCAATAGCGGCGGCCACCAGGCGGCCGGCGTCGCCGAGGCGGTCCGCTTCGGCGGCCGCTTCGAGCAGAGTCTCGCGATAGCCGGGATCGCCGGCCTGTCGTTGCGCGTCACCCAATCCGATGAGGACGTCGAGGCGCGGGAGAGGATCATGCTGCGGCTCGGCGTCCAATATCTCCACGGCCCGGAGGAACCAGCGGATAGCTTCGTCCGGGGCCAGGGCGTCAAGCGCCCGCTCCCCGGCCCGGCGGGCGTACGTCGCCGCCTTCCCCGCCTCGGTCGGTTGCGTGGCAGCCATCCAGTGGTAGGCCAACTCACCGACGCGGTCGCCCGGATCGTCGCCGCAGTCGGCTTCGAGGAGCTCGCCGATGCGGCGGTGGGTCCTAGCGCGCCGGCTGGCCGACAGCGTGTCGTAGAGCGTGTGCTGGAAAAGTGCGTGGGTGAAGGTGAACCGACCACTCCGCCCGTCGACCTCGGCCAGGACTTCGGCCCTTGCCGCGGCCTCGAGGGCGTCGAGTACGTCGTCCTCGTTGCGGTCCGCGGCGCGAGCGAGAAGTGCGAGGTCAAACTCGCGGCCCATCACTGAGGCCACCGTCAGGATCTGCTGTATGTCGTCACCGAGACGCTGCACGCGCTCGCCTACTACCTCACGTACGCTCGCGGGCAGCGTGACAGAGGCTAGCTCGACCGCCCCCACCCAACGTCCCGCTTCGCGGCGAATGGCGCCTGTATCCGCCAGGTGTCGAAGTACCTCGGCGCTGAAGAAGGGATTTCCGCCGGTCTCTCTGCGTACTGCGTGGGCCAGCTCGATGCCGTCGTCATCCATCTCGTGACCGGCGATCGCTTCCAGCAGCGCGACCACGCCGTTGTCGTCGAGGCCACCGACGGCGATGCGCTCCACCGCGGATTCTCGTCGTAACACCGCAAGGCCCTCCGTCAGCGGTTGGGTTGCTGTCAGATCGCTGTCGCGGTAGGTCCCCACAACAAACACCTCGGCTTGACCAAGCGTGCTAACGAGGTGGCGCAGCAGTAGCACGGTCGGCTTGTCTGCCCAATGGAGATCGTCGAGCACGACGATTACCGGGGCCACCGATCCCATTTCGGTCAAGACCGCCGTGATGGCGCCGAAGAGGATGTAGCGCTCGGCGTCGGCATCGGTCGAGAGCGGCTCGGCCAGTTCCGGAATGCGCCGGCGGACCTCGGGGACGAGACGTGACAACTCGCGTAGCTGCCGCGCGTCAAGGGCTCGCAACACCGCTTCGGGCGCGCCTGCGACGTACCCACCGAGCGCTTCCACGAAAGGTTGGTACGGCACGCCGATGTCCTCGTCACAACGGCCATACAGCACAGTGGCTCCGTCACTGTGGGCACGCTCGGCCACATCTCCGGCCAGAGTGCTTTTCCCAACGCCCGGCTCGCCTGAGAGCAGAACCACGCGATGCCCCTCGCCCGTGAACACCGCCTTCAACGCAGCGCTCAGGTTCTCCAGTTCAAGCGCGCGCCCGACAACGCCTGTCGTAGGCGCAGTTGAGAGGCGGCTCGGTAGCGGAACCTGTGCAGCCGTCTTGATCGGCGCCCAGGCCACCTCGTACGCCTCGATCGGCTCAGGCAACCCCTTCAGCTCCAACGTTCCGAGAGCGAGGAATCGATGGTGCGTGCGGCGGGCGAGAAGGCGCACCGTCTCCGTCGTGACGATCTGCCCACCGCTGGCCTTCGCGCATAAGCGGGCCGCCTCCACGACCGGTTCGCCGAAGAAATCGTTGTCGGCTTCAGTCGTGTCGCCACTCGACAACCCAACGCGGATACCGAGAGGCTCCGCTGCCCTTTGGTTGTAGCGCTCGATGCTCTGTTGCATAGCAACGGCCCCATCGAGCGCTGCACCCAAGCTGGGAAACACCACCATCAGTCCGTCGCCGAGATTCTTCACTTCTTGTCCACCGGTTGCGGCGACGGCATCGCGCAGCAACCCGAAGTGGATCGCTCGAACGTCCTCGGCCGCCGGGGGACCGAGGCGACTCGACAGCTCCGTGGAGCCGACGAGGTCGGTGAACACGACCGAGGTCGTAACGTTGGTCGTCACCGACGTGTGCCACTGGGCCTGTGTGACATGCCTGCCCTTCCTCTAGTGGATGCTAAGCGGCAAACAGGCTCGTTGCGACACGCGGCCCAAACGGTGCGGTGTCGGAGGGGGGACTTGAACCCCCACCCGGTTTAACCCGGACTAGGCCCTCAACCTAGCGCGTCTGCCAATTCCGCCACTCCGACGTGCGGCAGCCATGATACGGCGGGGTTCGGCGGTGCACGATCGCGTTCACCCCAGCCATTTCTTCTCCAGTCGGGACAGCCTTCCGTCCTCTCTCATGTCTCTCAAGGCCGCATCAACTACCGCCATCAGGGCTCCGTTGTCCGGATGCGCGACGAGCACATGGTTCTCACCGGTGGCGATCTCGTCGACCACGACAAGATCTTTGGAACGGCTTTGTACGAAGCGGCCCAGCGCTTCGTCGTCGATCACTGCATCGACGGTTCGTTCGCGAACCGCGGTCAATAGGTCGTCCGGTGCGCCGAGAGTTTCGATGGTGCTCTGTCGGAGGTTTTCGCGCGCCCAATGCGAGGCGCGGCTTCCTTCAACTACTCCGACCTTCCGTCCCTCGAGGCCCCCCACGTCGCCAATCGAGTGCGGATCCGGTGAGGGTGCAAGCAAGGCGAGGTCCGCTCCCAAGTAAGGCTGCGACATGCACGTTTCGTCTCGAAGGTCATCTGTGTCACGCAGCCCCGATGCTGCGAGATCGAAGCGATGAGTGAGCAGCTCGGGGACGAGGGAAGCTGCCGTCCTCCTCCTAAGCGAGAGCTCGAGCCGCGCCTGGCTCGCGATCGCTTCCAGCAGTTCGACCTCGATGCCTTCGGGTTCGCCGTCCTCGCTTTCGAAAGCGAACGGCGGATAAGAGAGGTCGACTCCAACCACGAGCGAGCCACTCTCGAGCAGGTCGACGTCCGAGCTGATGCACTCGCCGGCTTCGGACCGTCCGTTGCAACCGGACAAAAGCAGCGCGAGCAGTACGATTCCCGAGGTCAGACGGCTTTTTCGCAGAGTCACGATGGTAGGCTACGCACCCGAAGGAAGCGCCCAATCTTCGAAAGCGACCCGAAAGCGACGCGCATGCGAAGCGAATCGATGCAGCGCAAACGCGGTCTCGAGATCGGCCGACCCTTGGGTTCTGTGATCCTGCTCCACCGTTCTTGGATACCCGCTTCGCTACTCCTCGTCGCTCATCTATCGGTGACGGCCTTCGGAGGGCGAGAGCTGCTCTCCGCGATGGTCATGGCCGCGACGACCGTGGTCGGCTTCTTCCTCAGCGTCGGGCTGCATGTCTTCGGCGAAGCAGTGGTCGCGCGCGCGCTACGCATCCGGATCGCAGATAGCGTGCTCTACGTCTTCGGCGGGGTTCCTAGGTTGCTGACCCAGGCTCGCGTACCAGGAGCCGAGATCGCGGCAGCGTTGATGGGGCCGCTTGTTAGCTCCGCCCTCGGCGCACTAGCACTGCTTGCCGGCCCTCCGGGAGCCGGATGGGTGGCTGAGCTCGTCAGGACTTTGGGGATGATGAACCTTGCGCTCGCGGCCGTGAACGTGCTTCCCGGGCTCCCTCTTGACGGCGGACGGATCTATGCAGCCATCGTGTGGGCCCGATCCCGGGATCGTGTGAGAGGTGTGCGCCGCGCGGCGCGGGTCGGTCAGATCATCGGCTTGCTCGCGGTCGCTTGCGGTGTGTGGCTGCTATTCGGGGACGGCGTGTTGGACGACACAGCAGTGGGTTCGTGGCTGGTCATTACCGGCATCTTCGTAGCCGCGAAGGCGACGAACATCTTCGGGTCTTCGTCGATCACGGGAACTCTCGATGGCCGCACGGCCGAAAGCTGGGCCAAGCCCTTCGTCGGTCGCCTCAAAGCGGACGCAACGGTTCCCAGCGAAGGCGGCCCCTTCGCCGTCGCTGAGGACGGCAGACTGGCCGGCGTTATCTTGTCCGCGACGACGGCGACACGCAGCGGGCAACATGTGCGCGATGTGATGGTCCCCTGGACTTCTGAGATAAGCGTCAAATCCAGCGAACCTTTGGAGCGTGCCCTCGAGCAGCTCGCGCGCCAGCCCGGACGCGTTTTGGTGGTTCTCGACGATGAGGGCACCGTTCGTGGAGTCCTCGATGATCAATCCGTGCGAGCGAACCTAGGAGCGCAGTAAGAGGTGGCCACGATCGTGCTCCGCAACCCGCGGCGGGAAGTCCAGATCGATGGTCCGAAGCGGGTAAAGGTCGTCCTGCGAGACCTGGAGATCGATCCGGAAACCGTGCTCGTGATCCGTGGCGAGGACCTTTTGACCCGTGAAGACATCATCGGAGCCGATGACGAGGTCGAGGTGCGTCCGGTGATCTCGGGCGGATCGGAGCAATTCACCAAATGCCGGCGATGTGGCGGCAAGGCAGTGATCGAATTACGCCGCCATAACTCAGCTTTCTGTAAGGAATGTTTCCTTCACTTCTTTTCCGGACAAGTGAAGCGCGCGGTCGAACACGACCACATGCTCGAGCCGACCGACCGGGTTCTTGTAGCGGTATCCGGCGGCAAGGATTCACTTGCGCTTTGGGACGTCCTGTTAGAGCTCGGTTACCACACGACCGGATTCCACATCGTTCTGTGGACCGGCGAGGAATACGCGAGCGAGTCGCTCCGGTACTCGCAGTCGTTCGCCGACTCGCGCGGAGGAAAGCTGATCGTGCACGACGTGAAGGAAGACTCTGGATTCACGATCCCCGAACTTCCCGCAACGACGGGACGAAGCACATGCGGTGCGTGCGGCCTGACCAAGCGGCACTTGATTTCGAAGGCCGCAGACGAGCTCGGGTTCGATGCGGTTGCGATCGGACACAACCTCGACGACGAAGCCGCCGTCCTGTTCGGGAACGTCCTTCGCTGGGACACTGAATACATGGCGCGGCAGTCTCCCGTTCTCCCGGCTACAGAGGAAGGATTCGTCAAGAAGGTCAAGCCCTTGTATCGCCTTTCGGAACGCGAGACGGCGACGTACGCATTCTTGAGGGGCATCGACTATCAGGTCGAGGAGTGCCCTTTGGTGGCCGGCAATACGCAGCTTCGATACAAGGGCATCCTCGACCGGTTGGAACGCGAATCACCGGGAGCCAAAGCTGCGTTCTATCACGGCTTTTTGGAACGCGGGAAGCGAGAGATGGCGGAAGTGGAGCGACCGGTGCTTCAACCATGCACCAACTGCGGGATGCCTACGCCGGCCGAGACCTGCGCCTATTGCCGGATGGTCGATTCGCACGCGAGGAAGCGGCCGTGAACTTCTCTCGCGGTGACCTCGTCCTGCTGGTCGACAGAAGGGGACGCCGTTACCTCGTCACTCTCGAGGCCGGGCGCGAGTTCCATTCGCATCTGGGCCTCGTGGGTCACGACAGCATCATCGGCAAAGAGGAAGGCGCCGAGCTGGAAACGTCCCTCGGCCGGAAGTATCGGGCGCTTCGGCCGACGCTGGCCGACTACATCTTGAAGATGCCGCGCGGTGCGCAGGTCGTTTACCCGAAAGACATCGGACCAATCCTCGTCGAAGCCGACATCTTCCCGGGAGCCCGCGTTCTAGAGGCGGGGACGGGCTCGGGCGCGCTCACACTCGCCCTTTTGCGCGCCGTCGGTCCCAAGGGAACCGTCCACACCTTCGACGTTCGATCCGACTTCCACAACAAGGCCATGTCCAACATCGAAAGGTTCGTCGGTTCGGATCCCAATTACGGCGCACTCGAAGCGAAGCTCGGCGATCTTTACTCCGACGAGATCAAGATCGACGTCGATCGCGTGGTCTTCGACCTCGCCGAGCCTTGGCAGGCGCTGGCGAACGTCGAGCGATGTCTGGAGCCCGGAGGGATCTTGTGCAGTTACCTGCCGACCGTTCCTCAGGTCATGCGACTCGTCGAAGCGCTGGGCCGTGGGTGGACCATGGTCCGAAGCTTCGAAACGATGCAGCGTGGATGGACGGTGGATGGCCTATCAGTGAGGCCCGATCACCGGATGGTGGCCCATACCGCATTCCTCGTCATCGCCCGCCGTGTCGCCAGCCCACAAGATGGCTGACCTGACTTCAGTTCCTGCGGGTACGCCCGTTGTCGTCGGTGATCGAACCGTCGCGATGCCGGCGCTTAGCGAGGGTGACAGGGTCATCGCGGTGCAGGCGACGGGCGAGCTGCTTGTCATCTCACTAACCGATCTAGAAGTGGCTCGCGACGCTGTCGAGCGAGCGTCGAAAGCCTTTCGTTCGCTATCCGATGTCGGCGACGAGCAGATCTCGCAGTTCTTTCATCTCTTCGCTGACCGATTGGCGGACCACAAGGTGTGGGCCTCCATCGAGGACGCCAATCAAGCCGATGTCCACCGAGTTCGGGCCGCCGGACGCGCGATAACGCGGTTGGTCGCGACCGAGAAGATGCGCGAAGCGATGATCGACGGTCTCATCGAATGGGCGAAGGCTCCGTCACGACGTGGGGAGTTGATCGAAAAGCGGGAAGGCCCGGACTGGACCGTTGAGCGACGCCGGGCACCTTTGGGAGTCGTTGCCTTCGTTTTCGAAGGACGGCCGAATGTGTTCGCCGACGGCGCCGGAGTTCTTCGCGGCGGCAACACCTCTGTGATGCGCATCGGCAGCGATGCGCTGCGGACGGCGGAGGCAATTGAGGCCAACGCATTGGCACCCGCTCTTGACGCCGCCGGCTTGCCGGAAGGCGCGGTGACACTCATCCGGTCGCCGTCGCACGGCGTGGCGCACGCGCTATTCACGATGCGGGAGGTCCGGCTGGCGATCGCCAGAGGATCGGGGCCAACAACGGCCCTGCTGGGTGCGATCGCTGCGCAGCACGGGATCCCCGCGTCTTTGCACGGCACCGGTGGAGCGTGGATGTACATCGCAGATGACGCCCCGCCCGATGTTGCACGCAACGCGATCGTCGCTTCGCTCGACCGAAAGGTGTGCAACACGCTGAACACGATCGTCATCGACCGGCGTCGAAGCGTCGAGCAGATCCCGCTGGTACTCGACGCGCTCTCGTGGAGAGACGCTTCCTTCCGGTTGCACGTAGCCGTCGGCTCCGAGATCGACATCCCTGATGCGCTGTGGTCCAAGCGGATAACCGTCCAGCGTGCCGAGGGCGAAACCGTTGAACCGCAGGTCGACGCCATTCCGGTCGATGAGTTGGCGCGCGAATGGGAATGGGAACAAACACCGGAGGTTTCGCTTGTCTGTGCGCAGAGCGAGGACGAAGCTATCGATCTGATCAACAGATACAGCCCAAGGTTCGTTGCTTCGATCATCACATCCGACCCGGAGCACTTCGATCGTTTCTATGATCGCGTCGACACGCCGTACGTGGGTGACAGCTTCACCAGATGGGTCGACGGTCAATGGGCGTGGGGCCGGCCGGAGCTTGGGCTCTCGAACTGGGAGCGCGGACGGATCCTCGGTCGCTCAGGCATTTTGGCCGGAGACGACGTTTTCACCGTTCGTGATGTATTCCGGGACCGTTCGGGCGAGGCTTCTCAGACGCGCTAGCGCCGAGGGCGCACTTTTTCGGTTTCTTCGTACTGAGAGGCCAAGGTCTGCACGCGCCTTGGAAGCTTGCCTGCGGCTAGATCACCCACTGATGTCAGCTCGAGTACAGAACGCAAGCTCGATCTCACTGCTTTCCAGACATCCTTGAGGCTCGATGCGGCCCCGGGATAGCTGATCTCCCGGAGGCTGTCGTCGTGGACGTTGGCCAGCGGTCCTTCGACTGCGCGCATCACGTCCGCGAGAGTTATCTCCCCGGCCGGCCGGGCCAGCACGTAGCCGCCTTCCTGTCCGCGTTGACTCCGGACGAGACGACTGCGACGCAGCTCGCCCAGGATGGCGAGAAGAAACTTCAGTGGGATGTCTTGCTTGCGCGAGATCCGTTCGGCTTTGATCGGCCTGTCGTCGGTGGCCGTGGCCAACTCGGCCATCGCGCGGAGTGCGTAGTCGATCTTTATGGAGATTCGCAAAGGGTGTTCCTCCTCACTCGGCCTGCAATCCCCAGCGCTTTCTGATGGCGGCGTCGGCTTTCGAGAAGCCGAATACATCCACGAGGACGCCGATCACGAGCACGACGATCATGCCTGCGAGCAGCCTTGCGGAATCTTCCGCGTCGCGAGCTGCCTGAAGCTGAGAACCGAGCGAGAGCCGCTCTCCGATGGCGACGACGATCTCACCGGCCAAGAGGCCGCGCCACGCGAAAGCCCATCCCTGCTTGAGTCCCGCGACGAAGCCGGGCAGCGCGGCGGGCAGAACGATATGCCGGTACGCGGCTACGCCCCTGGCCCCAAGAACATGTCCAGCTCGTAGCAGCACTTGTGGGATGTGATCGACGCCGTTGATAAAGCCACTGGCTATGGCCGGCGCGCCGCTCAGGATGACGACAAACTGGATCGCGGCTTCGTTCGGTCCGAACAACAAGATGGCCAATGGAAACCAAGCGATCGTCGGCATCGTCTGCAATCCGTTGATCATCGAGCCGATCGCCGCTCTGATGACTCGGCTGCGGGAGACGATCAGGCCAAATGCCGAACCGATCACTACAGCGAGCGAATATCCGACAACAGCGCGACGCATTGTGAGTAGTGCGGCCTGGAAGAACTCTGCTCGACCCTCCCAGAGTCGAGAAAGAACGGGCAGGGGCCCCGGTAGTTCATCCTCCGGCTTGATGCCCAGCCATGCCACTACCTGCCACGCGGCGAGGGCCAGAGCCACCGCAGTCAGCGCCGGCCAGACCGAAGACCACACACGGCGCGCCAGAGAGGGTGCAGGAGCAACCGGAAAATCCAGGGAATCGAGCCCCGCGATATCTGCGGCATATGGATCAGGTGTCGGCTGTCTGACCATGGGATCGAACCTCCTCTCGCAACCTCTCAGTGACGCGGCCCGCGAGTTGCGCAACCTCCGGCTCATCAAGGTGACGTGGACGCTTGAGGTCGACGTCGAATGACGCCACCACGCGAGCTGGCCTGCTGGACAGGACGTGAACTCGCTCGCCGAGCCTGACGGCCTCGCGAACGTTATGAGTCACGAAGAGGATCGTGAGGTCGGCTTCTATCCAAAGTCGCTCCAGCTCATCGTGAAGGATGTCCCTCGTTATGGCGTCAAGCGCACCGAACGGTTCGTCCATCAAAAGGACACGAGCCTCCTGCGCGAGCGCACGTGCAACAGCTACGCGTTGCCGCATACCACCCGAAAGCTCGTGCGGACGACGGTCTCCAAAGTCCTCGAGATGTACGAGGCCAAGGAGCTCGTCAACTCGGGTTTGCCGCGCTCGACGGCCCACTCCGCGCAGGCGCAGTGCGAGTTCGATGTTGTCCCGGGCCGTAAGCCAAGGGAACAAGGCTGCCTCCTGGAAAAGGAGCGCCGGTTGTCCTTCGATCTTGATCGACCCGTTCTGGGGCTGGTCCAGCCCCGCGATCAGGTTGAGGAGCGTTGTCTTCCCGCACCCCGACGCTCCCACGAGGCAGCACAGTTGGCCCTTGGGAACGTGCAACGACAAGCGGTCGAGGGCAAAGGTATGAGAACCGGCCGGTCCGTAAACCTTCGATACGTTGGATACGACGACAGCATCGGGGCGCGAAGCGTTTTCCGGGAAAGGGCGTGTGGTCAACCGTTCGTCTCCGGTACCGTAAAGTCAACTGAATCGGTAGACATAGTGGCCTAACTCTTCGAGGAAGTCAAAAAGGTCCAGCCTTGGACGAGCAAGCGTGGTACGTAGCGTTCGGGCATGCTCTTGGGGTAAGGAACAAGCACGGAAAGGAATCCATTCGATGGACTTCGCACTAAGTGAGGATCAACGCGAGCTCCAGAAGTGGGCGCACGAGTTCGCAGAGAAAGAGATCCGCCCCGTCGCGAGCGAATACGACGAATCAGAAGAGTTCCCGTGGCCTGTGCTGAAGAAAGCTGCCGAGGTCGGGCTCTACGGTTTCGATCTCTACGGACAGACCCAATCCGACCCGACCGGCCTCTCGCTGCCGATCGTCATGGAAGAGATCTGCTGGGGTTGCGCCGGCATCGGCCTGGCTATTTTCGGCACTGGCCTTCCGCTTTCGGCTCTCGCAGCCGCCGGCACGCCCGAGCAGCTGCTCACCTGGGCTCCCCGCATGTTCGGAACCGTCGAGGAACCGAAGGTCGCCGCGTTCTGCGTCACCGAGCCGAACGCCGGCTCGGATGTTTCCTCCTTGCGCACCAAAGCCGAGAAGGTCGACGGCGGCTGGGTCCTGAACGGTACAAAGGTCTTCGCCACCAACGGGGGGATCGCCGACGTCCACGTCGTAGTAGCCACGGTCGATCCTGACCTCGGCATCCGAGGTCAGGCGAGCTTCATCGTCTCGCGCGAGGACCACAAAGGCATCAAGCAGGGCAAGAAAGAGAAGAAACTCGGGATACGCGCTTCCCACACCGCCGAAGTGATCCTCGAGGACTGCTTCGTCCCGGCGGAGAACATCGTCGGCGGACAGGAGAAGCTCGACGCCAAGCTGGAGCGCGCGCGCGGCGGCGGTCACGTCCGCGAGTCAGTGGCGCTCCGCACATTCGAGATCACGCGACCGCTGGTTGCCTGCCAGGCCGTTGGCATCGCTCGCGCCGCACTTGAGTTCGCCGTGGACTACGCGAAGGAACGCAAGACCTTCGGTACGCCGATAATCCAGTACCAGGGAGTCGCGTTCCAACTGGCAGACATGGCATTGGCTGTCGATGCTTCGCGCTTGCTCGTCCATCGCGCGGCTTGGATGGCGGCGCAGAGTCAGCCGTTCACAAAGGCCGAAGGGTCGATGTGCAAGCTCATGGCCGGCGAAACGGCGGTCCGCGTAACCGAGCAGGCCATCCAGATCCTCGGCGGCTACGGCTACATAAAGGACTTCCCGGTCGAGAAGTGGTACCGCGACGCGAAGATCTACACGCTCTTCGAAGGGACGAGCGAGATCCAGCGTCTGGTGATTTCGAGAGCTCTGGCGGGTAGCTAGCTTCTAGCCGTAACGGCGCCGCAGCTCGGACCGCATGCCCGCTTCGGCGGTGGCACTGCCGACCATAACGTCGACCAACGCCGAGCGCGGGATCGCGTACGCACGCAGCGTCGTGCGCGCCATGACGGTGGCCATGCGTGGCTGTCCCTCGATTGGACCCCGTTCGCCGACGACTTGGTGTGGACCACGAAGGGCAACGACCTTGCCGGCCATCGTGACCAAAGCCTCGCCCTCGGCAACTACATAGCACTCGGCCGAGTCAGCTCCCTCTTCGCAGAGCACGTCGGCGGGCTCGAAGGTGATAGCAGAGGCCGAATCAGCCAGCTGAGCGAGATCGGGTGCTTCGCAACCCGCGAACAGCGGCACCTTGCTGAGAAGCTCGACAGCGGACGTGCGCTCTTGGTTGGTCATCGGTTTACGTTCCTTCATGTCGCGAACTCGGGTAGGAAACCGAACCGGCCAGCTCACGCCTCGCGGCGGGGACGGCCCCCCCTTTTCCGAGGCTCCTATTGGAGCCCGAGGGGAGGCTTGGTAAGACCACGGAACGTGAGCCGGTCCCGGAACGGTGATGCATCATGGGGCCATCCTGACCCAAGCCCTTCGCGGCTTCAATGCCTTTTTGCACAGATACGCAGAGACGGGCTTACTGGCGGTGGGCGGGGTTTGACGCCTAAGGTGACCTGGACAAATGGGAGGGGAGCGGTCGTGAGCCGCATCCTTATGATGTGGAGGTGAGTGGATGCCCCTGAGGCGCGGTGGGTCGGACAGAAAAGTCCAGCTGCTCGGCAAGGTCGACCTGTTCTCGGAGTGCAACCAAAAGGAGCTGTCCAGGATCGCTTCGCTGGCCGACGAGATCGAGGTGGACAAGGGCACTGTCCTCACCCGGGAGGGCCTGCCGGGCCGAGAGTGCTTCATAGTCTCCAGCGGCAAGGGGAAGTGCACCCTTCGCAACAAGCGCCTGGCGACCTACGGAGCCGGTGATGTCTTCGGAGAGATGTCGCTACTCGACAACGAGCCCCGTGCTGCCACCGTGACCGCGGAGACGGACATGGTCCTGTTCGTCGTTGACTCCCGGAGCTTCTGGGGGCTGTGCGAGGAAGCGCCGAGTGTGACGCGCAAGATCATGAAGGCGATCGCGCAGAGACTTCGTAAGGTCGAAAAAGCCCCTATGTAGTCCGATCGGTGTCAGCTGCGCTGACCCGATCGGTACTGCCGCATCGCTTCGCTCTGCGGTGGTCCGCTGTTCGATGCTGCTAGAGGGCTCGTCCGCGTAGGGCTTCTAGATCCAGCACAACGATCGAGCGTCGGCCGGTCGATATCCATCCACGATCACGGAATTCCCGCAGGGCTTTGCTCACCGCCTCGCGCGATGATCCGGTCCAGCCGGCGAGCTCGTCCTGCGTCAAAGAGAGGCTGATGCGCACCGACGGCCCATCGGTTTCTCCGTAACGGTCGACTAGCTCCAGTAACCTCCGGGCGACGCGGGCGGGTGTATCGAATGCACCGAACTCGATCCGTTTGCGATCCGAGTCACGCAACCGCCGGATCGTCGCTTGAATAAGCAGGATCGCCAGCCGCGGGTGCTCCGTCAGGAACTCGACGAAGTGCTCGGATCGAACGATCAGCGCTTCGATCGGTTCGAGCGCAGACACGGTGGCAGAACGCGGGTTTCCGTCGATGGCGGAAAGCTCGCCGAGCAGCTCGCCCGGTCCCCGGACGGCAAGCACTACTTCTTTTCCGTCCTGTGTATAGCTGGATACCTTGGCGCGCCCGGAGATCAGCACGATCACGTGGTCCGAAGCTTCGCCCTCGGTCATCATGAATGCGCCGCGACGGAATGGGCGCCGGACCCCACGAGTCATGAGGTCCTTCAGCTCGTCCGGGGTTACGGTCGCGCCGAAACCCTCGAGCAGGACTGCATCACCCGACTGCCCACCCATGTTTGTCTGTCCTCTCCCGCCTGTCGTGATTTTAGTGGAGTGAGCCGACTCGGTCACAGTGTCGAACCCCACAAGCTGAGTGTTCCGTTGTACAGATAAGAGAGAACTGTGTCTTAGGCGTTCCTATACTGGCTTTACGCGGGCGCCGGCTTGCGTACGAGGAGTTGGTGGCGACGACTGACGGCGAGCCCGGGACCGGGCGCTTCGACGACATCGAGCGGGAGCTGACAGAGCTCCGGGACCAACTGCGTCGCGCCTCAGAACAACCCTTTCGTCGCGGCGAGACCCGATCCATCCGGTTGCTCGAAGAGCGGATCCGAGAGGTTCAGGGACGGCTCGTTCAATCGCTGCAGCAGAACGAACGACTGGTCGGCATGCTTCAGGAAACGCGCCAGCAAGTCAGCCTGCTTCGCGAAGAGGTCGAGAAACTTACGGCGCCGCCATCCGGGTTCGGTGTGTTCCTTGGCTTGAACCCTGACGGCACTGTCAATGTCTTCACCGGCGGACGCAAGCTTCGCGTAAACGTCCACCCTCAGATCGATCCGAAGCTCATCGTGCCCGGCCAGGAAGTGATGCTGAACGAGGCGCTGAACGTCGTTGAGTCGTGCGGGTTCGAACAGGCCGGCGAAGTTGTCACGCTCAAAGAAGTCATCGATGGCGGCGAACGAGCCTCGATCATCTCCCGCGCCGATGAGGAGCGCATCGCCCTGATTGGTGAGCCCCTTCGGGACGTCCCTATCAAAGCAGGCGACCACCTCCTGTTCGATGCGAAGTCTGGCTACGTATTGGAGCGGCTTCCCAAGCCCGAGGTGGACGAACTCATCCTCGAAGAAATTCCTGACATCACATATGAGGACGTCGGCGGCCTACGTGATCAGATCGAGAGCGTGCACGACGCCGTCGAGCTTCCGTATATGCACCCCGAGCTGTTCACGGAGCACAAACTGCGTGCGCCCAAAGGTGTCCTCCTTTACGGACCTCCGGGTTGCGGCAAGACGCTCATAGCCAAGGCCGTTGCCAATGCGCTCGCAAAGCGTGTAGCGGAAAAGACCGGCCGGCCGGATGCGCGAAGCTACTTCCTCAACATCAAGGGCCCCGAGCTTTTGAACAAATACGTCGGTGAGACCGAGCGCCAGATACGGCTCATCTTCCAGCGCGCGAAGGAGAAGTCCTCCGAGGGCGTGCCGGTGATCGTCTTCTTCGACGAGATGGACTCCTTGTTCCGTACTCGCGGCACAGGTATCAGCTCGGACATGGAAGCGACGATCGTGCCCCAGTTGTTGGCGGAGATCGACGGCGTCGAGTCGCTGCGGAACGTGATCGTCATCGGTGCTTCCAACCGTGAGGATCTGATCGACCCTGCGATCCTTCGTCCCGGTCGCCTCGATGTGAAGATTCGCATCGACCGGCCCGAGGTGGAAGGGGCGCGCGCGATCTTCCGGATCTACCTGACACCCGATCTCCCGTTCCACGAGGAGTTCCTGAAGATCGGCGGGGGAGACGCCGCGAAGGCCTGCGAGATCGCCATCGAGCGAGTCGTGCAGAAGATGTACGAAGTGAACGACGAGAATCGGTTCCTCGAGGTCACCTATGCGTCGGGCGACAAGGAGATCTTATA
Source organism: uncultured Actinomycetes bacterium (assembly GCA_963766295.1). Classification (GTDB taxonomy): domain Bacteria; phylum Actinomycetota; class JAICYB01; order JAICYB01; family JAICYB01; genus JBBDRJ01. Next base: position 974,720 of record CAVXYW010000002.1, read on the forward strand.
TTTCAAGGACTTCTCGTCGGGAGCGATGATCGAGTCGATCGTGGCCCGTACCAAGAAGGCCGCCATCAAGCGGTTGCTCGACCACGACGAGCGCGGCATCAAGCTCGAGGATCTGCTGGACGGGATCCGCGACGAATACAAAGAGAACGAGGACCTGCCGAACACGACCAACCCCGACGACTGGGCCCGCATATCGGGGAAGAAGGGCGAACGGATCGTGTACGTCCGGACACTCCTGGGCGAAGGTAGAGAGCACCGTCCCGTCGAGACGATCTCACCCGGCCAGTACCTCTAAGGCCCGACCTTTGTAGCCGCCCCGTACTATGGCTTTCGTATGCCTCTGAAGAAGATCTTCGGCACGGAGACCGAATACGGGGTCACCGTGTCCGGCCCGGGCGACGTCTCTCCCGTTCTCGTTGCGAGCATGCTCGTGGGTCAATACGGCCAAGCCGAGCTGCGCCGCGTGAAGTGGGATTTCCAGGAGGAGAACCCTCTGCGCGACGCGCGCGGGTTCGAAGCTGCGCGCAACCGCGAGGCGGCCGAAGAAGAGGGCGCACTCGTGAACCTCGTCCTTACCAATGGTTCTCGCTACTACGTCGATCACGCGCACCCGGAGTTCTCGACGCCGGAGACGACCAACCCGCGGGACTGCGTCCTTTGGGACAAAGCCGGCGAAGCGATCCTCGCCGCGTCGATCCGTCGTACGCACGAGATCTTGCCGCCGGGCGCTCGCGTCCACGTGTACAAGAACAACTCGGACGGCAAGGGCAACTCTTACGGCACGCACGAGAACTATCTGGTCGATCGCGCGGTGCCTTTCGCCCGGCTGGCCGCGTCGCTGCTTCCGTTCTTCGTGACTCGCCAGGTGTTCTGCGGTGCCGGGAAGGTCGGCTGCGAAGAGGCAGGCGTCGACGGTGTCACGTTCCAGTTGAGTCAACGCGCGGATTTCATGGAAGCGGAGGTCGGCCTCGAGACAACGTTGAAGAGGCCCATCGTGAATACGCGGGACGAGCCGCACGCCGATCCCGAGCGGTTCCGCCGCCTCCACGTGATCTGCGGCGATGCGAACCTCTGCGAGGTCGCGTCCTTCTTGAAGATGGGCACGACTGGGCTGCTGCTCATGCTCGTCGAGGACGAGGTTCTCGACGTCGACGCGTTCACGCTCGCTGCGGCCGTCGAGTCCTATAAGACGGTTTCACGCGATCTGAATCTGACGACTCCGCTCGAGCTCGCCAACGGACGCAAGGTCACCGCTCTAGACCTGCAGTGGGAGTTCCTCGACGCCGTGAAGGGCTACCTGAAGACGGGCCGAGCAGAGGAGGCAGTTGAGGATTCGGAGTGGCCGGACGAAGTTGTGTCCCGCTGGGAGTACGTCCTCACTGCTCTTGAAGAAGATCCGTCGACGCTCGCACGCGAACTCGACTGGGTCGCGAAGCATGAATTGCTCGAGGCCTACCGTGACGCGCGGGGACTGGAGTGGGACGATCCCAGACTGCAGCTGATCGACCTCCAGTACCACGACGTCGACCCGGAACGAGGCTTGTACAACAAGCTCGTCTCAGAGGGCCGTATCGAGCGTTTGGTCAGCTCCGAAGAGGTCGACAAGGCGATGATCTCCCCACCGACCGATACGCGGGCGTACTTCCGCGGGACCTGTCTGGCGCGCTACGCGTCGAGCCTCGTGGCCGCTTCATGGGACGCGCTGATCTTCGATCTGGACGGCCAGACGCTCAAGCGGGTTCCTATGCTGGAGCCCTTCAGGGGGACCGCCGCGCACGTCCAGGACCTGATCGACGCCAATCCGGACCCATTAGGCCTGGTCAACGCCCTTCAGGGCTGAAGGGCTTAGCGCACAAGCAAGCGTCCCTCCGGCCGATATCCTATGTAGAGCATTTTCGGCGGTCTCGAAGGAGCAGCCGTGGCCCAGGAGAGGCAACAGAAGCAGAAGAAGAAGGCGCCACCTCCGGAGGCGGAGGGCGGCGCTACTTCGCCCGAGGCCCAGAAGAAGGGCCGCCGGCTCAAAGAGGACATGGACCGCCTGCTGGACGAGATCGACTCCGTCCTTGAAGAGAACGCCGAAGAGTTCATCAAGAACTACGTTCAAAAGGGCGGCGAGTAGCTGCACGACTCCTCTGATGTTCGGTACGCCCGCTCGGGCGACATCGACATCGCCTACAAGGTCAAGGGGTCCGGCAACCAAGACCTAGTTTTCGTCCCGGGCTTTGTGTCGCATCTCGATGTCATGTCATCCAGCAGGTCATCCAACCTCGGCCTCGTGGACGAGATCTGTATCAGCCTCGTCCCCGTCCTGATCGGCGAAGGCATCCCGTTCTTCGGATCCCTCGACAAGGCGCCCGTCTCCTTCGACGGACCGCGCATCGTCGAAGGCGAGGGTGTGACGCACCTCCACTACACGGTCAAAAAGGACTGAGCCCCGCCGACTGCAAAGTTGGTCGATGGGCGGCAGACTGCATCGATGACCAAGGTCCTGATGTGGTTCGCATCCGCGGCGCTGGTCGTGTCCGTTGGGTGTGGCGGGAACGGATCGCCCTCGGCAAGTAGTCCGGATGCGAGCCCGGATACAAGTCCATCCCCGCGATCGCAAGATGCCGCGTTCACGGCCGGCGCGACGAACGACGATTCGGACGATCCGGCTGATTCGGCACCTGCTACAGAGAAGCCGCTTTCCGATCAGGCACTGATACGAGACCTCTGGTTGGGATTCTCCGAGGCCTGGAAGGACGGACCGGCCGGAGCTGAGCGGTTTCTCGAGGAGAACAACTACGCGCCGTATCAGAAGGACAGCGATCGTTGCCGCAAGAGCGACGAGGCGCGAGGAGTCCAGAGCAAGGAGTTCGCGTTCGACGACGACACGATCAAGCTCGAGGAGGACTGGACGATTCCCGAGGGCTCCCTCAAGGGGCAGAACACCGCCTGGCCGCATCGTATTCGATGAAGGTCCGGCAGCGAGTGGTCACCGATGAAGGACGAGCTTCGGTGTCGGGTACGAGTCACGTCGTGATCACCAGACGGCAAGGCATATCCTGTTCCTGGACTGTGCGTGGATCGCGTCGAAGGATTAGGCAGACGATCGCACGCGACCGATACCATTACCGCCGCAATGCCTAACAAGGTCGCGGTCGTCACTGGAGCCAGCCGAGGCATCGGCAAGCAGTTGAGCGTCGATCTCGCCGCGAACGGTTACGACATCGTCTGCACAGCGCGATCTTCGAGCGACTCGCCCGGCAAGCTGCCGGGAACGATCGACGAGACCGCATCGATGGTCGAGGCGAAGGGCGCCAAGGCCATGGCCGTCGGTCTCGATGTTCGAGACGAGGATGCCGTCATCGCGTTGGCGGAGCGCGTGCTGGGGGAGTGGGGTCGCTGCGACCTCCTGATCAACAACGCTGCCGTTGCTCCGCCCGGGCTTTCTCTTCAAGAACCGACGAAACGATGGGTGCTGGCGGTAGACGTCAACGTGAACGGCCCTTTCTATTTCATGCACGCCTTCGCTCCGCGCATGAACACCGGTCGCGTCATCAACATCTCGTCCGGCGCATCGCTCGCACCGATGTTCGGACGTGCGAGTTACACAGTTACGAAGAGGGCGCTGGAAGCCCTGACCGAGTGTCACGCATGGGAGCTACGTGACAAGGTCGCCGTCAACTGCATCCAGCTCGAGCTATCGGTTTGGACCGAGGGATACACGGCCACGCTCGGCGAGGGGAACTACGAAGGCTTCGAAGACCCGGTGATCATGTCGGATGCCGTTCTTTGGCTTGCCGATCAACCGATCGACTACACCGGACACATCCTCACGATCGCGAAGATGCGCGAGATGGGCGTCGTACGCCCAGAGACAAAGGTCGGCGAGACGAGCTAGGAAACGGGCTCGAGTGCTTCGTCCGGCTCGAAGTCCTCGATCTGGGTGTGCTCGACCTGCTCGACACTCTCGTCCTTGGCCACGCGAAGGACATCGAGCCGGCGCTTGGCGAGCGTTGATGCGAGGTCGTCTCCTCCGCCGTTCATCAGGGGTCCGGCCATCCGCTCCCAACGCTGCTCGACCCACTCCCAGATGCCCGGGTTCTCGGCGATCGTGCGTCGCGCAAGATATGTGCCGTAGGCGATGTGCCTGCGTTCGTCGCGCTGGATCAGCGAAAGGCCTTCGCGCAGAGCCGGGAGTTTGTCGGCTCCAATGACCTTGAACTGCTGATCGAAACGGCGATAGCCGGCGATGGCGAACACTGCCTCGATCAGATGGTTGTAAAGCAGGGTGGCGTCGAGGATCCGCTTCGGTGACGGATCGTTGTCGAGCCGGTTCATGACCCGCTGAAGCGACGAGAAAGGATCGACTTGCGCCGAGTCGCCGTAACCGCCACCGTTGCCGCCGTATCCGACGGCGTCGCGCATCTGCAGGCTCGGGTCGAATCCCACGGCGTCGAACCAGTGACGGAAGAAGTCGATGTGCTTGGCTTCCTCCATGGCGAACATCGAGAGATACATCGTGTCCTCGAGCCGTCCCATGTTGGACATGCAGCGAAGCAGGGGAATGATGTCGAGCGTTACGGCCTCCTCGCCGACCATGAATCCCCGGCACGACATGGCGAGTATCAACTGCTGCTCGCCGGTCATCTCCTGCCAGTGGATGGTGTCCTGAGAGAAGTCGATATCGGCCGGGTCCCAGAAGAGCTTCTTGGACTTGTTCCACAGTCGGAAGGGAACAGAGTCGTAGTCGATCCCTATGGGTGAGGTGTAGTTGTGTCCTTCCTGGCCGTTCGTTGCGGCTTGATCAGTCATCCTTGGTATCCCCCTGTGGCCGTTGACTCCCGTTCGTCTAAGGGTACGCGCAAGGGCTGATGAGTCCCATGCGGAGGGGGTAGTCTCTGGCACGAATGCGCAGAGCCATCTTGATAGGAGCCCTATCGGGCGTCCTGCTATTCGGAGCTTGCGGCACGGGAGAGGATCCCGGTCTGGCAGGGCCGCCACCCGCCGAAACGGCTACTCCGACCCCTGCTCCCACCTCGGACGCCCACACCATCGAAGTCGAGGTGAAGGACGGTAAGCCGGTCGGCGGCGTTAAACGAGAGGCAGTGGAGTTGGGCGAGGTGGTACGCATCGTGGTCACCTCGGACGTTGCCGATGAAGTCCACCTCCATGGCTACGACGAGAGCGTCGATGCGCAAGCCGGCGGCGAAACGATCCTTGAGTTCACCGCTGATATCCCCGGTGTCTTCGAGGTCGAGCTCGAAGAGCGCGAGGAAAAGATCCTCGAGATCGAAGTGAAATGATGCGGCGCCGGGTTTCCCTGGCGCTCGCGATCTCCACGACCGCCATGTGGTGGGCGTCGGCGTCACCCGCGCAAGCGCACGGAATCGGGGGCCGCGCAGATCTTCCGCTGCCACTGAGCCTGGTCGTTTACTCGGCCGGCGGCGTTCTCGTCGTTTCCTTCGCGGCCCTGGCCTGGTTATGGCCACGATCGCGCTGGGAGACCACACCCACCGGCCGGCCCTTTCCCGGATGGCTCGGCAATGCGATCGATGTCGCGAAGTGGCCGATACGCCTCGTTGGTGTCGTCGTCCTGGTCGCCGTCATGGCGGCCGCCTTTGTTGGTGACTCCGACGTCCAGCGGAACTTCGCTCCTCTTGCGGTGTACGTCCTGTTCTGGGTCGGGCTTTTCTTCTTCAGCGCAGTTCTTGGGAACCTTTGGAAGGCGTTCGGCCCCGTCCACGCTTTGGCGAGGCTCGTAGCGCGTGAACGAGTGCCTTACCGGCTGGGCCATTGGCCCGCCGCACTGATGATCTTCGGGTTCACCTGGCTCGAACTGGTCAATCCGGACGCAGCGGAACCGAGAGTTCTCGCTATTGCCATGACGGTTTACATCGGCGTCGTGGTCTTGGGTGCTGCCGTATGGGGACGTCCTTGGCTGGACCAAGGTGAAGGGTTCGGCGCACTTTTCGGTCTCGTTGCGGCCATGGCCCCCATCTATCAGGACGGCGAAGGCCGCTTGCGTCTTCGGCCGCCACTTGTCGGACTGACCTCGGTACGCACGGCTCCCGGAACGGTTGCGCTAGTGGTCGTAGCGCTCGGATCAACGACCTACGACGGCCTCAGTCGCACCGCGTTCTATACGAACCTCGTAGGAGACGTCAGCAACATGTGGCTCGGGACGGCCGGATTGATCTGGACTATAGCGGCCGTCTATGCGCTCTACCGAGTAGGAGTGGCAACGATTCCCTACTTGGCCGGAGTGCCTCGCGAAGAGTGGGACACGGATGCAACGGCCGCTGCTTTCGTCCATTCACTCGTGCCGATCGCGCTGGCCTACGCCGTAGCTCACTACTTCTCCCTGCTGGTGTTCGAGGGGCAGTCCGCGATCGCATTGGCGTCCGATCCGCTGGGCCGTGGTTGGGACTTGTTCGGAACGGCGCGATGGGGCATCAGCTACAGCGCGGTTTCTCCGCGCGCCATCGCGTACGTTCAGGTCGCCGCGGTTATTCTCGGACACGTGGCCGGCGTCGTGCTAGCGCACGATCGTTCTGTGTCGCGCTATCCGGTCAAGGTCGCTACGCGATCGCAATACCCGCTGTTGGCGGTGATGGTCGGCTATACGGTCGGCGCACTACTGATCCTGCTCGGGGGGTAGAGACTAGGTCCATGCATCGTCGCTGGCGTTTCTTAGGACCTCAGACTGCGTGGCACCAAGGCGGCTGGGACGAAGCACTACTGATCTTCGGCATCCCGATCGTGCTCTTCGCGTTGCTGCGCTGGCTGGGGATAAGACGTGAGCGGAAAGAAGCGGCGGAAGGCAACGGTCAGCCCACCGGCCGCGGCGACGGTTAGTCTCAGCTGCATATGAGCAACTTCCGAGACGATCTTTCCGACGCATCCCGGCTCGCATCGAGCTTCACCGACTTTTTGAAAACGGAACGCCCGGATCTTTTACCGCAGATCTTTTCGGGAACAATCGAAGCGATGGAAGCCACAACGATCCTTGCCCTGCGCTTCGACAACGGCGTGGTCATGGCCGGCGACCGTCGTGCAACGGAAGGCTTCGCGATCGCGCATCGAGAGATCGAGAAGGTGTTTCCGACCGACTCGTTCTCGGCCGTCGCGATAGCCGGCGCGGCCGGTCCTGCGATGGAGATGGTCAGGCTGTTCCAGACCGAGCTCGAGTACTACGAGAAGGTCGAGGGAGAGGCACTCTCGCTGGCCGGAAAGGCCAACCATCTCGGCCGACTCATCAGGGCCAATCTGCCTGCAGCGATGCAGGGATTCGTCGTCTTGCCGTTGTTCGCGGGATATGACCCTCGCCGCTCTGAAGGCCGTATCTATCGCTACGACGTCACGGGCGGAATATCGGAAGAGACCGACTTCCACAGCGTTGGTTCCGGCGGCCGTGACGCCAAGAACTCACTGAAGAAGCTGTTTGTCAGGGCCGAAGACATCAACCAGGCCCGGGCGATCGAGATGGCGGTTGAAGCCCTAGCCGACGCAGCCGAAGAGGACGCAGCCACGGCCGGGCCCGATCCGGTCCACGGGATCTATCCGACCTGTTTCGTTATCGATTCGGACGGAGTTCGCCCTGCGGATGCCGACGAGATCGAGCGCGTAGCAACCGAGGTGCTCGAGCGCCGCACGCAAATTTCGAGGGGGCGGTCGCGATGAGCATGGCGTCTCCATTCATGTACGCGTCACCCGAGCAGGTCATGAAGGACCGTGCGGACTATGCCCGGCGAAACATCGCACGCGGAAAGCCGATCGTCGCGCTCGAGTACTCCGATGGCGTCCTCCTCCTTGCCGAGAACCCGTCGGCGATGCTGCACAAACTCTCCGAGATCTACGACCGGATCGCCTTCGCTGGGGTGGGCAAGTACGACGAGTACGAGCGTTTGCGCATAACGGGGATACGGCAAGCCGACCTCAAGGGGTACGCATACTCGCGCGAGGACGTCACTGCCCGCTCCCTCGCGAACCTCTACTCCCAAGTACTCGGTCAGATCTTCACCGACTCGCTGAAGCCATTCGAGGTGGAGATTCTCGTAGCCGGGGTCGGAGAGGAGGTCGGCGGAGCCGAGCTCTATCACGTCACCTTCGACGGGTTCATGACCGACGAGCAGCACTTCGCGGCCCTGGGGGGCCAAGCGGATGCGCTCAAGGAGTTCTTGAGCGAGCACTATGAAGCGACACCAGACCTGAATGCGGCTATAAAGCTTGGCGTCGAGGCACTGCGCGACACCGGAAGCCCTGACTTAGCTGTAGCGCAGGTGGAAGGCGCGCTCCTCGACCGGAACCTTACGCGCAGGAAATTCCGGCGCTTGGACGCCGGCGAGATCGAAGCAGCGCTCGGCTGAAACTCCAAAGGACGGCCGGTTCAGAGATGAAACCGACCATCCTTTGGAGGAGTCTTTCCTTCTTCTAGGCCGCTTTCAAAGCCTCAACCGCGTCGTGACCGTCCTGCTTGCCTTCCCGCAGATCCTCACGCGCACTTCTCAGATCAGCAGATGCCTGCCGAAGAAGAGCTTGCGCCTCCGGCCAATCCTGTGGAGTTAGCGGAAGCACGGTGTCCGGGACACCCCAGGCCGCGGACTTCGCGGCTTCGGTGTGGGCAACCATCGAGTCGTGCTCGGCTTGAGCCTGCGTTACGTGCTTGCCGGCCGCAGCGGCTTCGTCGATGGCGTTCTGGATTCGCGCCGCGACTTCCGCCAGCTTGTTAGCCGTAGCCGTAGCGGCGTCGGCTGCGAGCGTGAGCATCGTGCGCGGCGTTACCAGGACGTAGATACGGAAATCCTCGACGATCGACTTGCACTCGGCCTTCAGCTCCTCGCGATCGTCCTCGGTCCTGATCTGGGCCTTGAGCCGGGTCAATCCGGCCTGGGCCTCCGCGAGCTGGTCTTCGAGTATCGCCTCGTGCCGCGCGGTGACGTGATGCGAAGAAGCAACCGCGTTCTGGAGCCGGTCGATCCGCGCGAGCCGGTCGTCGATCGCTTTGATGCAGTGCTGCTGGATGTTTTCGATGCTGCGTTCGGCGGGCCGTGGGGTCTGCGCGGTCGCGGACGGGGCCAGCGCTACCAATATTCCGGCGACAACTGCCACGGCCGTCCAGCGGATGGACCTCGACTTCATGCTTGATCTCCTTTCGTTACTCACCGGGGATTGCTTCGGTTCGTCCGAACTCGGAGCTGCCTTCGTTCAATTCGGTGTCGAGCTCGGTCAGATCTCCGTCAATCTCAGCGAGCTCCGACTCGATCTGCGTAGTGCCGGGCGCGTGCCCCGAGCGCAAGGGTTGGCTTCCAGCATCACTTGCCTTCTCGTTAGCAACTGAGTCGGCCGCAGATCCTGCGCTCGCATCGCTGAGAACGAGAGATGCTTCGTCGTCCGTTGATGCCGGCTGCGTCGTCGCATCCCGTGCACCGCTGCACGCACCAACCGCGAACACGACACCGATCAGGGCTACTGGGTACAACGCCTTCTTCACGTCCGCCTCCTTACATCTCGGCCCTATGCAAGAAGAGTCGGGCGCACACATTCGGCTGCGGTTCGCGAACTGTTAGAGGCGTGTAAGAGGGCCGGCCTTTGATGCCGGGTGTATCAAGAGCGTCGCCCGTAGACTGGCTGGATGGAGAAGCGGATCTTCGGGCTCGAGTCGGAATACGGCGTGACCTGCACCTTCCGCGGGCAACGCCGGTTGAGCCCGGACGAAGTTGCTCGATACCTCTTCCGTAAGGTCGTGCAGTGGGGACGTTCGTCCAACGTGTTCCTGGACAACGGAGCGCGACTGTACTTGGACGTCGGATCGCATCCCGAGTACGCAACTCCGGAGTGCGACAACATCCCCGATCTCATCGCGCACGACAAGGCAGGGGAGCGCCGGCTTGAGAACCTGTTGCTCGGCGCCCAGGCCCGTCTTCACGACGAGGGCATCGCGGGCGACGTCTATCTGTTCAAGAACAACACCGACTCGGCCGGAAACTCCTACGGATGTCACGAGAACTTTCTGGTCTCGCGCTACGGCGAGTTCCAGCGCTTCGCCGACATCCTGATCCCGTTCCTCGTCTCCCGTCAGTGCTTCTCGGGAGCCGGGAAGGTCCTGCACACATCGCGGGGCGCCCTGTTCTGCCTGTCACAGCGCGCCGAACACATCTGGGAAGGTGTGTCGTCCGCCACGACGAGGTCTCGGCCCATCATCAACACGAGGGACGAGCCTCACGCGGACGCCGAGAAATACCGTCGGCTCCACGTGATCGTGGGTGACTCGAACATGAGCGAGGTCGCCTCTTTCGTGAAGGTGGGGGCGACGGCGGTCCTGCTGCGCATGATCGAAGAGAACGTCGTTATGCGCGACATGACCCTGGAGAACCCGATCCGCGCGATACGTGAGATATCGCACGACATGACCTGCAAGCGGAAAGTCAGGCTGGCGAACGGCCGCGAGCTGAACGCCGTGCAGATCCAGTGGGAGTACTTCACGCGCGCGCAGCGATACGCCGAGTATCGCGATCTAGCCGACGAGCTGAAGACATCGCTCAAGCTCTGGGAGCAGATGCTCATCGGCTTGGAGAACGACCCGTTGTCGTTGGATCGCGAGCTCGATTGGGTCATGAAGTACAAGATCATCCAGGGCTACCGCGAGCGTCACGGGCTTCCCCTCGGGCACCCACGCGTCGCGCTGGTCGACCTCGCTTACCACGATGTGCACCGCGGGCGGGGTCTGTACTACATGCTCGAACGAGAAGGGCACGCGGACCGAATGGTCACCGAGGATCACGTCGAGAAGGCGATCATCGAGGCCCCGCAAACGACGAGGGCGCGACTGAGGGCCGAGTTCATCAAGGAAGCCAAGCGCCGCCGTCGCGACTACACGGTCGACTGGGTCCACCTGAAGTTGAACGATCAGGCTCAGCGAACAGTCCTGTGCAAGGACCCCTTCCGCTCCGAGGACGAACGCGTCGAGCGGCTGATCGCTTCGATGTAGCACCCTGGACGCGTGCCGGATGGGGGACGCGACGTGGTGACCGAGCGCCTCGGATACAGGCCCGAGTTGGATGGTTTGCGCGCTCTGGCCGTCCTCGCGGTTTTCGTCTGGCATACATGGAGCGTCCTGCTGCCCAAGCCGCTCTTCACGGATCCACCACTGGCAGGTTTCCTCGGCGTCGACATCTTCTTCGTCCTGAGTGGGTTCCTGATCACGACACTGCTGTTGGAGGAGCGAGAGTCCACCGGAACGATCCGCTTGTTGGCCTTCTATGGACGGCGGGCGCTGCGGCTCGTCCCTGCGTTGGTTGTTCTGGTCGGCTTGGGCTGGATAGCCGCAGCGTCTCTGGACGGCCACCCGTTCCCTTACGAGCAAGAAGCGTTCCTCGCTGTTACGTACATGAGCAATTGGTTCGTGCACCGACTCGGACCCTTGACGCACACGTGGTCCCTATCCTTGGAGGAGCAGTACTACCTGGTTTGGGCCGTCGCGTTGTACGTATGTTTGGGACGAGGAGTATCTCGAAAGCTCCTCGGCTGGATCGCGATCGGGGGTGTGGTCGGCCTAGTCGGAATTCGGATGGCCGCCTTTGGCAGCGTGGAACGCGGCCTGGCGGTTAGTGCGTTCACTTCCTACTCACACGTCGATGCGCTCTTGCTGGGCAATGCCGTGGCCCTGGTCCCGGAGCTTTGGGCATGGGTCAGGCATCGATGGGTGATCCTCCTTGCGGGAGTCGGGGCGCTCGCGATCATGGTGTTGCCACCCGATGCCTTGGGTGGTCCGGCGGCTTTTACTGAGGCGCCCGCGCTCCGGACGGGCATCCCGGACATCTACTTCCGCGGGCTCTTGACGCTGTTCGCTTTCTGCATCGCCGTGTTCGTCGCCCGGATACACCACATGCGAGGTGATGTGTTGACTGCTGGGTTGGGAAGGCAGCCGTTGCCGGCGATCGGCCGTATCTCCTACGGTCTGTATCTCTTCCACCTTCCTGTTTTCATCATCGTGGCCTTCGAGATGTCATCCGGTCCAGGGTTGGCAAAGGCTGTCGTGGCTTGGGCGGCGAGTTTCGCGTGCGCGATCGCGTCATATCTGTTCGTTGAGCGCCGGGCACTGCGCCTGAAGTCGCGCTTAGTACCGAAGGGGAGGGAACATATACCCCAGTGGGAAGGCGCCCCACTGAGCGAGTCGTCCTAAGGAGGAAGTCCATGCCGTCATTCGTGTCGTTGGGTAATTCGGGACTGAAGGTGTCGCGTCTCTGCCTGGGCGCGATGAACTTCGGCAACGAGGCCTGGGGGTGCGACGAGCCGACATCGGCGAAGATCATCTCGGGGTTCCTTGACGCCGGTCTCAACTTCATCGATACGGCGAACACGTATGCCGGCGGTGCGTCCGAAGAAATCGTTGGACGCGCGATAGCTGCGCGGAGAGAAGAGGTTGTCCTCGCGACGAAGGGATACTCGCCTGAAGGGCAAGGTCCCAACGAATGGGGTAACTCGCGCGAGAACCTCACACGCTCTCTGAACAACTCACTGCAGAGGTTGGGAACCGACTACGTCGATCTGTATCAGGTTCACAACTGGGATTGGACGACTCCGGTCGAAGAAACGATGTCGGCGCTCGATGAATTCGTCAGACAGGGGAAGGTCCGGTACATCGGGTGCTCCAACTGGCAGGGCTCCCAGATCGTCGAGGGGCAGTGGGCAGCACAGCGTATTGGCGGTGTACCCCTCGTCTCTCTGCAACCTCAGTACTCCCTGCTCGTGCGTGATATCGAGCGCGACATCCTTCCGACCGCACGTCGTCAGGGACTGGGATGCATCGTCTGGTCACCACTGGCGGGCGGAGTGCTCTCCGGCAAGTACACGAAGGACGATGCTCCGGCGGATTCGCGCTACGGACGAGCCGGCGAAGGCGACGTCTGGGAACGCTTCAAGCAGACACTGTTCAGCGATCGGAACTTCGAGATCGTCGACAAGGTCGGTGAGATTGCGCGCAGCCTCGGATCGAATCACGCCGCAGTTGCCGTGGCGTGGACGCTCGCGCAGCGCGGGGTCACCAGCGCGATCATCGGTCCCCGAACTGTCGAGCAGCTGGAGGACAACCTGGCCGCCGCCGATCTCGGTCTCGGGGACTCGGTGAAGGACTTGGACCGCGCCGCTCGCGGAGCGTGGGCGTACCCGAACTACATGCAGCCGGAGCCGTCCTAGCTCAGGAACTCAGGTCGTACAGCAGCCGGTAGTACGCGATGCGTTCTTCGTCGCGCTCTATGCCGTACGACTCGAGGAAAAGATCTTGAAATCCGGGACCTACGTTCCAGTCGCAGCTCCACGTGGCGACGGCCAGGTCCCACCAACGATCGGCCAGTCCCATCTCACCCAGGTCGAGGAACGCGATGGCTTCTGCGTCCTCGATGAGGATGTTCGGAAAGCAGTAGTCCCCGTGACACAGGACGACGTCCTCGGAGGCAGGACGGGTCTTCTCGAGCTGTTCCAACGCAGCGGCCGGCGAGAGATGCAGAAACTCTTCGTGGAAGTCGCCCTTCGACTTCGGAACGCCGTCGCCATCGACGCGTCGTCGACCGTGTTCCAGGGCTGCGCCCAGCGTGAAGTCGAACGGACAATCTTCGATCGCTGTTTCGTGGAACCTCCGCAAGCCGCGGGCAAGGATCGAAACAGTAGTCGCAGGATCTGCGATCAATTCCGGCTGGGTTGCGTCCTTTCCGGGAAGAGCGGTGAGCGTGAGCCACTCGACGTCGTCATTCGAGCCGTAGTCGAGAACGGTGGCGACGGGGAGATGGTCCTCGGCCCAGTCGATCCGTTCCTGCTCGTCCTTCAAGCTCGGATAGAGACCTTTCCCGAGGACCTTGATGTAAACGGTGTCCCGTCCGGGCTCCGTCCGACGCCAAACGGCTCCCTGTGGATTCAGGATCCACACGACCTCATGCTTCGCGCGCGGATGCGCCTCGATGACCTCTTGGGGCACGCCGATGGGAGCCGACACCAGGGGTACGATACGTCCCCGTGCGCAAGGTCGAACGCCTCGTAAACCTCATCGCGCTGCTGCTCAACACGCGGCGGCCGCTGACCGTCGAAGAGGTAAGGAACACAGTTCCCGGCTACCAGCAAGAGGACTACGCGTCCTTCAAGCGCATGTTCGAACGTGACAAAGAAGAGCTGAGATCGCTCGGTATCCCCATCGAGCGGCGGTTCACCGATGTTTGGGAGGTCGAAGAGGGCTACCTGATCTCCAAGGATCGCTACTACCTGCCCGAGCTCGATCTGACACCGGACGAGATGGCCGCACTTTGGATCGCATCCAGCATCGTCGTAGAGCCCGGCACCAGCGACGAGCAGGCTCTCGTGAAACTCTCCTTGGGTGCCGACGGCGGGGCAGATCCTGCTTCGCCTCCGTGGCTGCGGGCGCAGCTGCATCTCGATGCGCCGTCGCTTCCTCAGATCCTCGAGGCGGTCGCCGGAAGGCGACGCGTGAAGTTCAAGTACAAAGCTGCCGGACAAGCGAAGGATGTCGAGCGCACCGTTGATCCTTACGCGCTGATCCACAGCCAGGGTGCTTGGTATCTGACGGGCCACGACCATTTGCGCGGCGCCGTCCGGAACTTCAAGCTCGCGCGGATCGCCGGGAAAGTCGCCATGGCCTCCCGGGCGAGTGGTCCGGAGTTCGAGATTCCCGAGGGCTTCTCCGCCGAGAACAGGCCGGTCACCGAACCGTGGATCGCTGACGAGGGCGTCGGTGTCGACGTCGCGTTCTCGCCCCGTCTTTCGTGGTGGGTCGAGCAATCCGTCGGGTTCGAAAAGAAAGGAACGTGGAAAGACTGGTCCGTAGTCCACGTGAACATCTCCGACGAGGACGGGTTCGTCTCGTGGGTCCTCCAGTTTGGTGAAGATGCGATGGTCAAGTCGCCGGATCGCATACGAGACGCCGTGGTGAAGCGGCTCCGTGCGGCTGCTCGCGCTACCCGTCCGTCGCCGGCTGAGTCGCGATCGGCATCCAAACCGAAAGCAACGAAGCCGAAAGCCAAGCCGCGCTCCGGAGGTAGCCGATGACGCCGAAGAGCGCAGCGTCGAGCAAGTCTGCTTCCGAAGCCGCGCGTCGAAGTCTGTCGCGTCTCGAACGGATCCTTCTGTTGGTTCCGTATTGCGTAGCGCATCCCGGAGTGTCGATCTCAGACCTGGCCAAGCGGTTCGGTGCTCCGGAGAGCGAGATCCTCGACGACCTCAACCTTCTGTTCGTCTGCGGACTTCCGGACTACACGCCGGCCGATCTGATCGAGGTCTTCATCGACGAGGACCAGGTGTACATCCGGATGGCGGACTACTTCGCGCGACCACTTCGTCTCACTCGCACGGAAGCGATGCCCTTGTACCTGAAGGGTCAAGCGCTGGTGAACCTTCTCGAGGGAACCGGGGGAGGAAAAGGTGGTCTTAAGGAGCTTGCTCCCCTGCGGTCGGCGATCGAGAAACTCGGAAAAGCTTTGCTTCCACAAGAGGGTGGAGTAGCCGAACTCACGAAGCGGATCAAGGTGCAGCTCGAGTCCGGTGAAGCGAGATGGCTCGAGTTATTGCGAGAGGCCGTCACAGAACGCAAGGCAGCCGATCTCGAGTACTACACGTATTCCAGAGACGCCATCACCAAACGGAAGGTCGAGCCCCATCTGGTGTTCGCGTCGCTGGGCCACTGGTACGTGTCCGGCTACTGCCACCTCGCACAGGACCGCCGGATGTTCCGGCTGGACCGGATCAAATCGATCGAGCTCACGGACGAGAGCTTCGAACAACCCGTGGATGGCGAAGCGGAGCTTCCGCCGCCTCTGATCTACGTGCCGGGAGCGGATGACATGCGTGTGAAGGTGCGCGTGTCCGGCAGCGTCGCGCAGTGGCTCACCGAGTTCGGCTGGACGCAGGGCTACCTCCAGATCGAGAGGACGCGCAACATCGCGGACGGACGCAAGGAACTAACATTTCGGACGTCGGCGCTTCCGTCCCTGGAGAAGTTGCTTCTTCGTCTGGGGCCCGAAGCTGAAGTCGTCGAACCGAAGGCACTGGCCGAGCGCCTTCAGGAAACAGCCAAACGGATCCTCGCTCTGTACGAAACCAAGAAGCGCTAGTCGTTCCTTAGCTGTCGTCGGTCCCTTCTACGTTCCAGGTGTGATCGGGTACCTGGATATCGAGACATCCTTCAGCGGCGAGGTCACGGTCTTCGGGCTTCTCCGAAACGATCGAGGCATCATCCAGATCGTCGGTGACGCCATCGCCGCTGAAGCCGTTGAGGAAACGCTGCAAGGGATCGACACGTTGTGCACGTTCAACGGTGAATCCTTCGATCTGCCCGTCCTGCGTCGCGCTTTCGGGATCGGACTGCTGGAGCGCTTCCGGTCCTTGGACTTGTCGCTGGAGTGTCGCCGCGTCGGCATACGAGGCGGATTGAAGAAGATCGAGATGGGCCTCGGCATACCGCGAAGGTTGCGCGGGATCACTGGATACGATGCGATGTTGCTATGGGAGCGCTGGGAAAACGGCGAGCGTCAGGCTCTCGAAACACTTCTCGCGTACAACCGCGACGACGTGGACAATCTGGCGCTGCTCGAAAGAAGGCTCCGCGGCGATCTGGAGCTGCCGCCGCCGACGGATCAGATGGTCGTGGGGGCGTAAAGGCTCGGAGATCTAGCGCCGCGATTTCATCGAAGTACTGGACAGAGCGTGGCGGCAAGCCGCAACCACGACCACGAACCCCGCTCACACCGCAGCAAGAGCACGACTATCTGGTGCTCGGCTCAAAGCTGTTCAACGAACACGACTTCTACCAGGGTCACGACGAATGGGAGGAAGTCTGGCGTCGCGCAACCGGCACGCGCCGACGGCTTCTCCACGGATTGATCCAAGTGGCAGTGGGCTACGAACACTTGAGGCGTGGCAACCCGAAGGGGATGCGAAGCCTCCTTCGTCAGGGAGCGGCGAAGCTGCGGTTCTTCACACGCCGCCCCGGCGTCAAAGAGCTACGGGATCGAGCACTAGCCGATGCAAAGAAGGCTGAGACCAACCCAAAGATCAGTCTTCGGTCGTCCCCGCCCCCGAAGGTGATGCTGGGTCTTGAGGGGCTTCGATCACCGGCTCCTCGAGGATCGATTCGAGTACAAGTCCCCCCGCCTCGAGCGGCGTCGGAGTAACGAACGGCAAGGGAGCCTCGCCGCTTATGTCCTCGAGCTCCCGTCCCTTGGTCTCCGGGAACACGAGCCAGATCAGAAGGAAGCTCAAGAGGGGTCCCACTCCCAAGATCACCGAGGTGATCGACAGCTCGCCCGTCACCGCGATCAGCAAGCCGCCGAGAAGGAAGCTGATCGCCTGACCGATAACTCGGGCGATGTTCGAACACGCACCTGCGAATGCGCGGTGAGCGGTAGGGAAGAGCTCCGAGCCGAACGCTCCCAGCGTGGGCCAGGATCCGAATTGGCCGATGAAGACGAACGCTAGTGCGAAGAATAGGGCCCACGCTCCACGAGCGAAGACGAAGAACCAAACGCCGCCGACGATGCTCAGGAGGCCGAAGGAACAGCCCACAACCTTCCGTCCAAGGCGGTCGGACAGTGATCCCGAAACGACGAGGACCGGCACTGCGAGCGCACCTGCAGCAACAAGGATGAGATTGGCCGCCGTCGGGCCGATATTGCGGTCGTCTTGCAGGAAATCGATGGTGAAAACGCCGGCCTGAGTAGCAAGGGCGCCCAGAAATGCGGTCGAGCACACGAGGATCAACCAGCGCCTGATGGGCGGCTTGAGGATCTCGTGCCAATGCGAGGCCAGGCGTCCGCTTTGTTGAGCGGCGGCGAATCGTCGGCTTTCAGGAAGACGTCTGCGGAGGAACGCGATCGTTGCGAGCGGAGGTAGTGCTATCACGTAAAGCCAACGCCAAGATATTCCCAGCGGAACGAATAGGGATCCGTAGAAGATAGAAGCGAATCCAGAACCGACCGCCGTAAGCATCGCGAGCCATCCAAAACCGAAGCCGCGGGCCTCGGCCGGCAATTCCTCGGCAACCATCGTCCATGCGAGTGCGCCTTCGACCGTCAGAAAAAGATAGGCAAAGAACTGGATCGACACGAACCACGCCATGCTGGGAGCGATGGCCGTCGCTCCAGTGATCAGCGTGAATCCAATGATCGAAATAGTGAGGAGTCGTCGTCTCCCTTCGATGTCGGCTCGCCTGCTGAAATACACCGCTGGAATGGCGCCGAGGATCGGGATCGTGAGCCATAAAGACGCCTCCGACTGCGTGAGCGAAAACGTTTCGCGTATCTGCGGGAGGGCCGCCGTTACTACGAATGAGTCATAGCCCTGGAAGAAATCCGCAACGCCGAGGACCATGAGCAGGAACCAGTGCTCTCTTGAAAGCGTCCCCTTAGCAGGTAGGAGTCCCCGCTGCGCCATACGGAATGTTAGACGGAGCCGGTCTTGTCGGGCTTCTTCGAAACCAATAGGAAGCGGTGCATGCGAGCCGTGAATGATCCGCGCTTTTGGATCACGTCGTGGATCGTTCGGAGCCCTTCGATGTTGGAACGCGGGTCGAATCCTTCGTATTGCCACGGGACTGCTCGCAAGAACGAAACGACTGCGCCGACATCCAGATAGCGCTTGGCAGGGAACGCCTCTTGGGCTTCGAGGACCTCGAGGCCGGCCTGCTCGAGTTGAGCTACGTATTCGTTCAGCGTCGGGCTCAAGGAGGGGTCCACAGCGCCGCCTAAGACATCGTTCAGCTCGACCTCGTTGAGGCCCCCGGCTTGTTGCGTGAGGAAGGTCCCGCCCGGCCGCAGTACGCGCGCCACTTCCGTGGGTCTGAAGGCTTCGTGGCGGTCGAAGACCAAGTCGATGGAATCGTCCTGGAACGGCAACCGGCCATCCGGATCGGTGAATCGCTGCTTCGCATTGTCCGAGGCGCCTTCCACGGCCACGACATGGACGCCCAACGGCCGGAGGTTCCGATCGGCAACGGCAACGTTGGGCATCCATCCTTCCGTCGCGACCGATAGCGAAGCACGAACATCCAACGACGCCACGAACTCGCCGCCGCCCGTTCCGAGATCGACCATCGTGTGGGCACCTCTAGCCAGCTCCTCGACCCGCGCCTTGTAGTCCCACGGCGGCGGATCGACCTCGTTTCGTCCGTCGAGGAACGAGAAATCCCAGCCTTCGAAGTCGTGCCCTTCGGCCTCGGCGATGAGAGTGTCGAAGTCGTCCCGCGTGGCCATGGGGTGCGTAGTCTAGGTCCAGCTACCATCGCGGAGGCGCTGACTTGCCGACGCGCGAAGGAGGGCACCCATGCTCGATTATTCGGAATTCGACAAGGCCATCGGTCTCAACTGGTACGAGGTCGACCCCGATCTCCAAGACACCGTTAAGAGGTACGTCCCCGCCGAGGAACTTGATGCGGCCGACGCCAAACTCATGGACGTCGGTGCGCTCATCGGCGGACCCGTGGCCGCGCGCGCCGAGATGACGGACAAGAACCCGCCTCGTCTGGAGCGCTTCGACCAGTGGGGGAACGAGGTCAATCGCGTCGTCCATCACCCGGGTGCCCTTCAGACCAAGAAGGATCTGTTCGAGGCCTATCTGAGCGAGCGTCGAGGACGGCGCTGGCCGGCCGTTGTTGGTTCGTCGTTCGGTTATCTGCTCGATCAGGCCGAGACCGGAATGGGCTGCGCGGTCGGCATGACCGGGGGAGTGGCCGGCCTGGTTGCCTCCTACGGCTCCGACGAAGTCAAAGAGCACTTCCTTCCGCATTTCATCACGGAGAACTACGACGACTACTGGGACGGCGCCATGTTCCTAACAGAACGCGACGGTGGTTCCGATCTAGGTATGGCGACGAAGACGACGGCCACGCATGTGGATGGCGATCTTTGGGTCCTCAACGGCTTCAAGTGGTTCTGCTCGAACGTCGACGCGCAGGCCATCGCCACGCTTGCTCGTCCCGAAGGAGCAGCCGACGGAGTTGGCGGGATCTCGCTGTTCGTCGTTCCGCGTGTTCGCAGGGACGGCAAGCCGAACGGAGTTCACGTCCATCGACTGAAGGACAAGCTCGGAACCAAGGCCGTCCCGACGGGTGAAGTCGACTTCGTCGACGCCGAGGCATACCTGCTTGCCGGCGGAGCGCAGTCGCGCGACGCCGCAACGGACGGCAAAGGTATGGGCCGGATGATGGGCGGGATGGTGCAGGGCTCCCGTCTCGGTGTTGCCTTCATGGGACTGGGCATCGCACGCCGTTCTTTTCTCGAGTCGGCGATCTATGCGGCTCACCGGCGCGCGTTCTCCAATCGCATCGATGCCTTCCCGATGGTTCGCGAGACGTTGGTGCGCATGGCGATGGAGCTCGAAGCAGCGGCCGCGCTCTGCTTCGAGGCTTCATCGAACGTTGCCAACGATCGACAGCTCTGGCGGATTCTTCCCACGCTCGCCAAGTACCGCGCTACGCGGCGCGGTGTACAGCTCGCGTCTGCAGCGGTGGAGGTGCACGGCGGCAACGGCTACATCGAGGATTGGCCGGTTGCTCGTCAGCTGCGTGACGGCCAATGCCATCCCATCTGGGAGGGAACGGAAAACATCATCGCGATCGACGTCATGAGAGCGATCGAGCGCGAGGGTGTGCTCGAACCGGTGATTGCTCGTGTTGAGAAAGCGCTTGCCGATGCAGATCACGCAGTTGTTTCCAGCACCGCGGAGACGGTGCGCCAATACGCTTCCGAAGTACGTGAGGCGGTCGCCTACGTCTCCGGCGCAGCCAAGGATGTCTCGCGTCTACACCTGCGAAGGATCACGCGGTACGTGACGAATCTTGTCTCGGGCGCGCTGCTCGTTGAACAGGCAGCGAGCGAGCTTGCGCGAGGGTCTGCAAGGAAGGCGGCCGTAGCGCGTCTCTACGCGAACGTCCATCTCTCCTCGCATCCTTTGGGCGGAGTCGGGCGCGACGACCAGCTGATCCTCGAGGGCTTCGACGCGATCACCCGTTACGGCGAACTGGAGCCGGATCGGTTGCTCTCATTGGTTGCCTAATGCATGACGAGTCGGATCCGATGGCTGTGGTTGAGCGGCTCTTGGACCTTCTTGAGGCGCGTGATCTGGACAACGCGTACGACCTCGTAGCCGAAGATGCGGAATACATCCACGCTGGGATACACGGTCGAGACGCGATCAGAGCTTTCGATGAAGCCGCTTTTGACTTGTTTCCGGATCACACTGCCGAATCGTCGATAGCGTCAGGCAGGGCGATACCGTCGCGCTCGTCATCGAGTGGAAGGGCACTCACAAGCCCAGTGGAATGCGCATGACTCTTCCGGTGATATCGGTTTTCCGTGTGCAGGGCGGAAAGATCGTAAGTAGCTGGCAGATCACCGACGAGCGGGCAGTCGCCGACCAAACGGTCCAGATCGCTAAATAGACTTTCGTTATGGGAAGCATCGGAGCAGGCGAGATCATCCTTATTGCGATCTTCGCGTTGATCCTCTTCGGACCGAAGCGCCTTCCCGAGATAGGACGTCAGATCGGTCGCGCTATCGCTGAGGTTCGGCGTGTGTCGCGCGACTTCGAGCGTGAGGTTCGCGACGCCGTGGAGCCTTTCGAATCAGAGGTGAGGAAGGCGGAGCAAGCAGCTAAGAAGACGTACAAACTCGACGAGGAGTTCTCGTCCTACGTGAACACTCCGTGGCCGGCCGACAAGCCGCCAGCGTCGAAACCGACCGCCGAAGAGACCACTCCCGAGGAAGCGCAGCCACAACAGATCCCCATGCCACCAGATAAGGAGTAGCGGTTGCGCATCCTGCCGCGCCGTCGCCAGCGGGACGGCGCATCACGAGGGCGCCGCCTCATACGTCGCCGGCAGGACCGGGAGTCCATGTCCCTCCTCGAGCATCTCGAGGAGCTCCGTGGCCGGCTGATATGGATCTTCGCGGCCGTCGCATTCGCCGCCATCGCCGGCTGGATCCTGTTCGATCGAGTCGTGATCACGCTGCTCGAGCCGGCTCGGCCCTACCTCGATCTCACCGACGGGAACCTTGCGTTCACCGCGCCTCTCGAGGCGTTCAACACTCGGTTGAAGGTCGCGCTTTATGTCGGTTTGGCCTTCGCTTTCCCCGTCGTCCTGTTCCACATCTGGAGGTTCGTAAGCCCGGGCCTCCATAAGAACGAGCGGCGTTACGCGATCCCGTTCATCGCGTCGGGGATCGTCCTTTTCAGCGCGGGCGTCGCGTTCGCCTACGCGACGCTCCCGCAGGCGTTGCGCTTCCTGATCGGCCCGGACATCACCGGCCCGAACGTGAGCGCCTTGTTGACCGCCAAGAGCTACCTCGACTTCGCCCTGCTGTACCACGCCGCCTTCGGGATCGCCTTCGAGTTCCCGGTGGCCCTCATGTTCATGGCTTTGATCAGGGTCATCACCTGGCGGCAGATGGCCAAGTACCGCCGTCACGTTTTCCTCGGGATAGCCCTGTTCTCGGCCGTCCTGACTCCGAGCGTGGACTGGGTGACCATGACGGTCATGACCGTGGCCATGTACGTCCTTTACGAGGCCTCGATCTGGCTAGCGCGCCTGCTCAGGCGCTAGATGGCCTTGACGCCTTCAATGACGCGATATATCGTGTTCACGAAATCTAAACCCGCGAGTACGGAAAGGACCGCCGAATGTCCGACGTTGACGTCGCGAGGGATGTAGAGGCCGCCGACCTCAAGAAGATGACCGATATGGACGTGGACAACGTCTACACGCTGATGGACGTCCAGTTGCGTGAACGCCCCGGTCCGCGCCTCCTTTACCAGCGCTGGGAGAAGCAGAACTGGGTCGCCCATGATCTCGACTTCACCCAGGACGCCGAAGACTGGAAGAACATCCCAGACGAGCTCAAGGGAGAGATCATCTACGGCCTTCAGGCCTTCTACCTCGGCGAGGTTTGCGTCACCGAAACGCTTTCCCCAATGGTCCACGCCGCGCCGACCACGGAGGACCAGCAGTTCCTCTCGACGCAACTGGTGGACGAAGCGCGCCACGCGATCTTCTTCGAGCTTTTCTTCCGCGAGGTTCTCGGCATACCCGGCCTCGACGCCCTTAAGAACGATCCCTTGTTCAAGGACTACCTCAGTCCAGATGTCCCCGGATACGGCCGCGTGTTCTTCAAGGATCTGCCCGAAGTGACGGAGGCCGTACGCACCGATCCCGGTAACTATAAGAAGTGGGTCACCTCGATCGTCCTGTATCACATGCTCATCGAAGGCATGCTCGCTCTCTACGGCCAGCGGCAACTCTTGCAGGCCGTGCGCGCGTTCAACGTGCTGCCGTCCTTCCGCGCCGGGTTCACCGCCGTCACGCGTGATGAGTCGCGCCATGTGAACTACGGCGTGTACGCGCTACGCAAAGCTTTCGAAGCCGGCCTGCATGACCACATCGTGCAGAGCGCGAAGGACTACATGGACCCGTGCTGTGACCTGCTGACACGTACGTTGACGAAGATCGAGCTGCCGCCTGAGGAGTTGCTGGCGCTCGTGCCGCCGGAGCTGCAACAGGGGAGCTTCTTCGAAGAGTGGGGGTTCCCGCTAGTGCAGCTGCGTAAGCGCCTGGGTGGCGCCGGAATCCGCTCAGAAGCGATCGACGAACTCGACCAGCAGTGGTGGAGTCGGATCGCCCTCAACATCACCGAGTACGAGGAGCGCTTCGGCGAGCCGCACCCAGCGATCGAGCGCGACGCCGAAGGCTACGCCGCTCTTATGAACCGCGTTCCTGCTACGGCCTAGCCGGCAGAGGCGCAGTTTGCGGCGCGGCTCGACAGACCAACGCCACGGCGTGCCTGGCGCAGCATGTGTGCGTCCATGCCGTTGGTGACGTAGCCGAACGAGAGACCGGTTACCGGGTCGCCCCAGGCGATCTGGCCGCCCGCACCGCCATGGCCGAAGGCCCTCGGCGAGCTCGACTTGCCGAAGCCGCGCATATGATTCAGTCCGTCGTCACCGGCGAGGACAACGCCGAGCGCCCGGTTAGCCGGCGTCTGGAAAAGAATGTCGGGCTTGTTGTTGCGCACCGTTCCCGTTGCATCGGCCAGGAATTCCGGATCCCACAAACCTTTCGAGTTGTGGATCAGCTCCTGATAGAAGAGCGCGATGTCGGCGGCAGTTGCCAGCCCCCCACCCCCGGGAATCCCGACCGCGCGTGACGGCATCTGACTGATAGCCGTAGTTGCTTCCGGAGTTACCTCGTTAACAGGGATCTCGCGGATCCCGATCATCGCTTCGAGCTCATCCGGTGTCATCGGTTCGCCTACCTGCGTCACGAGCGCCACGTCTGCGTCTTCAGCAGCCTTGCCACCGAGGACGAAGCTCGGTAGCGCGAGCGGTTCGATGACGCGTTCACGAACAACGTCGCGGAAGTCCTGACCTGTGACGCGCTCGATCAGCTCGGCCAGCACCCAGTGGGCGGAAGTGGGGTGGTACTCGAAGTACTTGCCCGGCTCCCAGTTGAGCTCCCAGCGAGAGAACGTCTTGTAGCGAGCTTCCTTGTCGTCCCACTTGAGGGGATTCATCATCTGGCGTGGAAAACCCGACGTGTGCAACATCACCTGTTCGATGGAGATGACGTCCTTGCCGTTGGTCCCGAACTCCGGAACGATCTCGGCGACCTTCTGGTCGAGCTTGAGGGAACCCTCTTGAAGAAGCAGCCACATGGTCGAAGCAACCCAGGCCTTGGTGGACGAGAAGATCACGAAGCGAGTAGTCGGTTTCGCGTCGCCGAAGGTCTCGAAGGCGACGAGCTTTCCCTCGCGCGCCACGGCCACTTGAACGGCCGGGAGCAAGCCTTCGTCCACTTCCTTGCGCGCTCTCTCCAGAAGGACCTGAAGCCGTTCTTCGTCCACTCCAACCTCGCCCGGCGTAACGACCTCAAGCTCGCTGATCATTCGATGCGCCCCCTAGCTCTTGCCACTTGACCGCCGAGTCAAGAGTAGCCAGCGCCTCGTAGACTCGTCGAGATGAGCTCATCCGGCGGCCGCCGCCGCACGCCTTCGGTGGCCGAGTTTTCGTCCGGGCTCCCGTTTCCGCTCGACGACTTCCAAAAGCAAGCCATCGACGCGGTGTCGGAAGGGGAGTCCGTACTCGTCGCCGCACCCACTGGGTCGGGAAAGACGGTTGTCGCCGAGTTCGCTTGCTGGCTTGCTCTCGAAACGGGAGCCAAGTGCTTCTACACCACCCCACTAAAGGCTCTTTCCAATCAGAAATTTGGTGACCTGGTAGCGCAGCACGGCGCTCGGAACGTCGGACTCCTAACCGGCGACAACGCGATCAACGGCGAGGCGCAGATCGTCGTAATGACCACCGAGGTGCTGAGGAACATGCTCTACGAAGGCTCGGACACGTTGCGCGGTCTTCGCTGGGTCGTGATGGATGAGGTTCACTACCTTCAGGACCCCTACCGCGGCGCCGTTTGGGAAGAAGTCCTCATCCACCTGGCGCCCGAGGTTCGCGTCGTCTGCCTTTCGGCAACGGTCTCCAATGTCGAGGAATTCGGCGAATGGCTGCGCACCCTTCGCGGCCACACAAGGGTTGTTGTGGAGCACGAGCGGCCCGTCGAGCTTCGAAGCTTGGTCATGGTCGGGCGGGAACTCCATCCATTGCTGGACGAAAACGGGCGTCCTCCACCCGAGCTCGCTCGCGTTTGGCAGAGAGGGCTGGCAGCGGTGGCACGTTATCGAAGGATCCCGTCGGGCCGGCCCGGCTATCGCGGTGGGAACCGAGCACCGGGCCGGCCGCGGAAAGCAGGGCCTATCGACGCATACACCCCAACGCGCGTCGAAGTGGTCGACGTTCTCGGGGAGCTCAGCATGCTTCCTGCGATCGTCTTCATATTCTCGCGAGCGGGCTGTGACGAATCGGTCGAGGCTTGCGTGCGCGCCGGCGTCGAGCTCACGACGAAAACCGAGGCTGAGCGCATCTCCGAATTCGCCCAGCTTCGGGCCGGGAACATCGATCCCGAGGATCTTCGCGCGCTTCGCTTCTCGTCCTTTTTGGAAGGTCTCGAGCGAGGGGTTGCGGCCCATCACGCAGGCATGATCCCCATCTTCAAAGAGACGGTGGAAGAGCTCTTCGCTTTGGGGCTGGTCAAGCTCGTGTTCGCAACGGAGACGCTTTCTCTCGGGATCAACATGCCGGCGCGAACCGTGGTCATCGAGCGGTTGACGAAATTCACGGGCGAGAAGCACGAAATGCTCACACCGACCGACTACACGCAACTAACCGGACGGGCCGGACGACGGGGGATCGATGACCTCGGCTACGGCGTAACGCTGTTCAGTCCCTGGGTCTCCCTGGACAAGCTCGCCTCCCTCGCAACGATGCGTTCATATGCGCTGAGGTCGTCGTTCCGGCCGTCCTACAACATGGCCGTGAATCTGGTTCGCAACTACGAACCCGAGAAGGCCGCGCATCTTCTGAATTCCTCTTTTGCTCAGTTCGTTACCGATCGCGGGGTCGTTAAGTGGGAACGCGACCTGGAAACCAAGGAGCGCAAAGCCGAGGAGCTCAGGGCGGAAGCGGTATGTGAGCTCGGCGATGTCATCGAGTACCAGCAACTCCGCGAGCAAGCCGCGCAGTCCCTTAAGGACGATCGAGGCTCACAGGCCGTCCGCGAGCAACTCACGAAGCTGTCGCCGGGGGATGTCATCACCGGCCGTGGTATAGGGCGCGCGGTGATCCTCGAGCAAGCCCGGATCGGGCAGGGGGGAGCACCGCGCATCACGGCTATGACCCTCGACCGGAAGGTGCGCAAACTCGGCCCCCGAGACTTCCGAGAACCACCGGAGCCGGTCGCGAAGATCCGGCTTCGCGGTCAAGCATGGCGTGCGGCGAAGGCGAGGAAGAACATCGCACGCGAGCTCGAAACGCTGAAAGTGCCGCGACCGAAGAGCGCCCCGAAGAGATCGGACGCGCGGAAGCTGACGCAGGCCTACGAATCACATCCCGTCCATAGCTGTCCCGATGTCGATCGCCACCTGAAGATCGCCAACCAACTCGCCGAGGTCGACGCCGAAGCCAAGAAGCTTCGCCGCCAGGTACGTCAACGCGCCGGAACGATCGCGCGAACCTTCGAACGCGTGCTCGGTGTCCTCAGGAGCCTGGGATACGCCGAGGAGTGGGGGCTTACCGACAAGGGAGAGCTTCTCTCCCGTGTGTACAACGAGTCCGACTTGCTCGTCGTGGAGTGTCTGGCCCGTGGCTGGCTCAACGGCCTCGAACCTGCCGAGCTCGCTGCCGTCTCATCCCTCTTCGTTTTCGAGTCGCGGCGCCGGGACCAGCCGGAGAGTGCACCGACGCCGGAGCTGGCGCGCTACGAGAGCCGCATTGCCGGCCTCTTCCGGTCATTGCGAACAACCGAGAAGGAGCACGAGATCGAGCTCCTAAAAGAACCCGACTCGGGGTTCATGGCTCAGCTTTACGAATGGGCGTCCGGCTCCGGTCTCGAAGAGATCCTCGAGGACCGCGAGACGTCGGCCGGAGACTTCGTTCGTTCGGCCAAGCAGGTTGTCGACCTGATGCAACAGCTCCGTCAGGTCGTCGATTCCGACGAGATCTCGGAGGCACTCGCGCAAGCGGTCGACCAGGTTCAGCGCGGCGTCGTTGCCTATTCGTCGGTGGTGTGACGTGACGCGCGCTTACGTGATCGGCAATCCACGCGCAGGTCGTGGAAAGGTCACCGCCGGATGGGACGAAGTTCGGGCGGCCTTCGCAAGCCACGGGATCGACGCCGAGACCGCTGAAACCCAACACCCGTCGCACGCAATCGAGCTCGCATCTAACGCACGAACCGCCGGAGCGGATCTGGTTGTCGCACTTGGCGGTGATGGAACCGTCCACGAAGTGGTCAACGGACTTCTAGCCGAAGGCTCGATCGGTAGACCGCCTGCACTGGGTGTCCTGCCGGCCGGATCCGGATGTGATTTCGCCAAGACGTTCGATATCCCGGAGGACATCAACGGTGCGATAGCGCACCTGGCCAACGCTGAGCTGCGGCGGATCGACATCGGCGAGATCCACTTCATGGACGAAAAGAGCTCGACGCGCCGGTTCTTCGCCAACATCGCCGAAGTTGGGATAGGTGCGGAAGTCGTCGAACGAGCCCAGCGGATGCCGCGCGCATTGGGCGGCGGCGTGTACTTCGCGTCCTTCCTCATCACGCTGCCGTCCTTCCGAAGAAGGAAAGCCGAAATAGAGATGGACGGTGATATGGCGTACGAAGGTGCCCTGACCAACCTCGTCGTCGCCAACGCTCAGGTCTTCGGCGGAGGGATGTGTGTGGCACCCAGCGCCGATCCTGCTGACGGTGTCTTCGATATTCAGATCCAGTACGGATCGAGGGTCGACTACGCACGCGGGATCTCCAAGGTCTACAAGGGCACCCATATCCCTCACCCGCGGATCAGGGAAGAGCGTAGCTCCAGCCTTACCGTCAGATGCGATCCACCGGCCCTCATCGAGGCCGATGGCGAAGTCCTCGGGCACACACCTGCGACGTTTTCGATGCATCCGGGCGCGTTGTTACTCAAAGGCTGACGCGCCGCCGATCTGAGGGGCCGGTATCGTTACAACGTGACGGAGCGCGTTTGTCCTGCCTGCGCCTCAGACGTCCCAGCGGGCGCCAAATTCTGCGGGAACTGCGGCGCACAAGTCACTACCAGAGCCGACGAGCGCCGGATAGTAACGGTCCTCTTCGGCGACGTCGTCGGCTTCACTCCGCTCTCCGAAGACGTGGATCCCGAGCAGGTGAAGATCATCCTCGACCGCTGCTTCGAGCGCCTGGCCGCCGACGTGCTCGCTCACGGAGGCCGTGTGGACAAGATCGTCGGGGACGAAATCATGGCCGTCTTCGGCGCGCCTATCGCTCACGAGGATGACCCTGAACGCGCCGTCCGCGCCGGTCTGCAGATGCAACGGACCCTGGTCGAGCATGCGGAGGAAACGGGCTCTCAGATCAAGATGCGTATCGGCATCAACACGGGAGAGGTCGTGGTCGGCGGGCTGCGCGGTGGGGGAGACGTCACCGCGCTCGGCGACGTCGTGAACATAGCCAAGCGGCTCCAGACCTCAGCGGAGCCTGGAGATGTTCTCGTGGGATCCGCAACCCACGCCGCGACGCGAGAAGTGATCGGTTACGGCGAGGTGGCAAGCTTCGATCTCAGAGGACGTGGTGCTCCAGTGGAAGCTTGGTGCGCCATCGAGGCGCTCGGTCCTCCCGGTTTTCGTCCGGGACGCGCGCGCACACCATTGTTCGGCCGAAAAGCGGAACTGGGAAGACTCTGGCAAGCCATCTCAACCGCGGTCGCGCAGAACAATCCACACCTCGTCCTGCTCGTGGGTGATGCCGGAGTAGGCAAGACCCGCCTCGTAGAAGAAGCGATCGAGATCGCCAAGGTTCAGCACGACGCTTTGGTCATCGAAGGACGTTGCCTCCCCTACGGGGAGGCCAACCCTTGGTGGCCCGTGGCCGAGGCCCTGCGCCAAGCGTGCGGGATCGATCCCGACGATCCTGCCGATGTAGCCACGAGCAAATGCCGTGAAGCGATCGCCGCCGTCATGGGAGCCGGCGGCGAAGGTGCCGACGCCTCACGCGTATCGGAAGGCCTCCTTTACCTGATGGGGTACGAAGCTTCACTTAACGATCTCGAACCCTCGCGCGCGCGGGACGAAGCCGTTCGTTCGATCCAGCACTCGCTCGCGGCGAATGCACGCCAAGCTCCTTTGGTCATCGTCCTTTCGGAGATCCACTGGGCCGATCAGCTCGTGCTCGATCTCATCGACACGATGTTCGAACGTCTACGCGAATTGCCGATACTGCTCTTGGCCACGGCGCGCGGAGAGCTGTACGAACGATGGACGCCAAAATTGGGCCGCTACGACCTTCACGTCGTCAATCTGAAACCGCTCGATGATGCCGCCGCGGCCGAGATAGTCCGAACGCTTCTCGGTTCGGACGCCTCACCGCAGCTCGTCGACGTCGTGGTGGATCGCGCCGGCGGCAACCCGCTGTTCCTTGAAGAGCTCGTTGCCATCCTCGGTGAAACCGAGCTCAGTTCCGGCGCCGGGGTCTTGGACGGCACGGAGCTGCCGGCAACGCTGCGTGGTCTGGTTGCCGCGCGTCTCGACGCTTTGGACACCACGGAGAGGTCGGTCATAGAAGACGCCGCGGTTGTGGGACGAAACGGACAAGTGGAAGCTCTGTTAGCGCTGGGAGAAACACGCGGCCTAAGCGATCCACGGTCGTGGTTGAGCGTTCTGCAGCAGAAAGACTTCCTCGTCATCGAGAACGGCGAGTACGAGTTCAAATCAGATCTCGTCTGCGACGTGGCCTACGAGACGCTCACGAAGAGCGAACGAGCTCGCAGACACGCCGCCGTTGCCAACTGGCTGGCCGACTATGCACAACGAACCGAGCGTGAGGACGAACACCTCGAGCGCATCGCGCACCAATTCGCGGCCGCCGCGTCGCTGGTCAATGAGATCGGTATCGTCGACGGCGTACCGTCCGATATCTCTGCACGGGGTCTCGACTGGTTGGAACGAGCCGCCGAGCGGGCCGAAGCGAGAGAAACCACAGCGGTGTCGCTGCATCTGCTCGATCACGCGCTGCGCTTGCTCGGCAGCGAGGATCCCAAGCGCCGGGCCAGCTTCCTCGTAAAGAGAGCTCGGGGACGCTCTGCATCTCGCGACATCGAAGCTGCGTATGCAGATATCAACGAAGTACTTCGCATCGCCGAGGAGATCGGTTCTCCGGCTCTGCGCGCTGAGGCAATGACGGTTAGGGGAGAGACCGAGCAACGCGAAGGGGAGCACGAGAAATCCGTTGCGACACTGACCGAGGCCGTCGATTGCTGGCGGACAGCCGGCAACCGAAAGGGAGAAGCCGAGGCGCTCCGATTGTCCGGCTTCACGCGCATACAGATGGGTCGCCTGGACGAGGCCGAAAGCGCCGTCTCACAGGCCCTCGCAATCTCCCGAGAGTTAAAAGACCGCCGTGGCGAAGCGTGGGGACTCCAGAACCTCGCGTGGGTTGCGTTCTCGCGCGGTGACTTCGACCTGGCCGAGGAGCGTCTCCGCGCCTCTGCCGAGCTCTTCGACGAGATCGGTGATTTCGGCGGGCAGGGCTGGGCCTTCGGGCTCCTTGGTTACGTCTGGTTCTTCAAAGGCCGTCTTAACGAAGCAGCTGCGATCGCCGAGGACGGTATCGAGTGGACCCGGGAGATGGGCGACCGCTGGGCGCACGGCATGATGCTCAACCTGCTGTCCGGCATCCGGCTGTGGCAGGGCCGCACTCGCTCCGCGCTCGAGCATTCGACGGAGGCGTTGGCTCTCTTCGAAGACATCGATGACGACATGGGACGATCGTTCGCCGGCATGGCCAAGGCCTGGGCGCTCCTGTTTGTCGGACAATCCGGCGAGGCCCTGGCCCTAGCCGAAAGCAACGCGACGCGTGCGGGAGCAGTAGCAACGGCCGGTCTCGCGGGCGTGATGGGCGCGGCAACCATCCGCACCTTCCGAGGCGACGGCAAGGGCGCGCTCGCGATCTTGGACGAGTACGGGATCACCGAGGAGAGCGACGACCCGCATATACAGGACGCAGACCTGCTCGCAGGGCGGGCTTTGGCCGTTCTCGTCTCCGGAGACTACGAGCACGCTTACGACATCGCCCGGAAGGCATGGGCTCTCGATCCAAAGGAGCCGGGAGCCCGCGCCAATACCGCATGCATCCTCTCGCTCTGCGCCGCCGCAGCCGGCCGTCCAGAGGAAGCCCTGGCTGCCGGGGAAGAGGTTGGGCGGGTCGGGGGCACGTATCTGGATCAGATCCGTGCGCACCTTGGACGTGCTCTCGGACACACGCAGCGCACGGAGGACATCGAGACGAAGGCCGCACTCGGATCGGCCAAGCGGATCTCCGACGCGAGCGAGGACGTCGTGAGTCACGGCATGATCCGCCTAGCGGAGGCCGTCGTTGCCGAAGTGCTCGACTGGCACGAGAAGCCATCGCTCGGCGAAGCCGTCGGTCAGCTCCGCGCCGTTGGAATAGATCCGGAGCCGTGGGAACGCGTTTTGCGAGCGGCCGCGGGGGACAAGGGGTAGGCGAAACGCCGTCTCTCGAAGAAGCTGAGATCAGGCATCGCGTGGCCGCTGCGCGCGTGGCGCGGCTGAGCACCATCGATCCGCACGGGCGCCCACATCTTGTCCCGATCAGCTTTGCGTTGGTGGGTGACTTCGTGTACTCGGCAGTCGATTCCAAACCGAAAACAACCAGACGGTTGCAACGTGTATCCAACATCGAGCGAGAGCCACGTGCATCCCTGCTCGTCGACCACTACGACGAGGACTGGACGAAGGTGTGGTGGTGCTTGATCAGAGCGCGCGGCCACGTCGTTCATGAAGGGGCCGAGTTCGATCGCGCCGTGTCCGCGTTGGTCGACAAATATGAGCAATACCGGGGCAAACGACCCGCCGGTCCGGCAGTGGTCCTCGACATCACTGAATGGAAGGGTTGGTACTCGTCGTAGGATTGTCGCCGGATCTCACAGGGGAGGGAACCGATGGGGCAGACCACGAGCACGGACACTAAGCTCATTCCGCTGGAAGTCCTTCTCGGCAATCCCGAGAAGGCCCAGCCTCAGATCTCACCGGACGGTCAGCGCATGGCCTACATCGCGCCCGTAGATGGCGTCCTGAATGTGTGGGTCGGCGATGTCGGAGAGGACAACTACGCACCCGTAACCAAGGACACGGATCGCGGCATCCGCGGTTACGCATGGGCCTACAACAACAAGCACTTGCTCTACATCCAGGACCAAGGAGGCGACGAGAACTGGCGTGTCTACTCCGTCGACCTGGAAACGAATGAGACCCGGGATCTGACGCCGTTCGAACATGTCCAGGCACGGATCCAGCAGCTCAACAAGGACTTCCCGGACGAGTTGCTGATCGCCCTCAACAAGGACAACCAGGCGCTACACGACGTCTACCACTGCGATCTGAACTCGGGCGAACTGAAGAAGATCGCAGAGAACAACGCCGGCTACCTGGCGTGGATAGCGGACCGGGAGATGAAGGTGCGCTGCGCGATCTCCATGACGATGGAGGGCGGAATCCTCATACAGATCCGCGACACCGAAGACGACGACTTCCGTCCGTTGCTGGAAGTCGGCCAGGACGACATGCTCACCACCGGTCCGGTGGGCTTCACCGGCGACGGCAAGGGCATGTACCTGCTGAACTCCGTCGGACGCAACACGGGCCGGCTCGTAAAGATGGACATCGCCACCGGTGCCGAAGAAGAGATCGCTTGGGATCCGACCTACGACGTGACCGGCGCGATCGTCCATCCGGACACGCGTGAGATCCAAGCAGTCTCCTTCCTGCGGGAGCGCATCGACTGGCAGGTCTTGGACGAATCGATCCAAGCAGACTTCGATGCGATTCGGGCCCTCAACCCGGGCGACTTCGGCGTTACGGATCGCGATGTCGCGGACAAGACATGGCTGGTTGCCTTTACCGCCGATGACGGCCCCGTGTCGTATTACTCACTCGACCGCGATACAAAGGAAGCGACGTTCCTCTTCCATCACCGCCCGGATCTGAACGACTACACCCTCACGAACATGGAGCCGTTCAACCTCACGGCTCGCGACGGGCTCGAACTCCACGGATACATAACCTTCCCTCCCAACACGGACCGCAAGAATCTGCCGCTTGTTCTCAACGTTCACGGCGGGCCGTGGTCCCGGGACGCGTGGGGCTTCGACCCAGAAGCCCAGTGGTTCGCCAACCGCGGATACGTGTGCATCCAGGTGAATTTCCGCGGGTCGACTGGATACGGCAAGGAGTACGTTAACGCCGGCGACAAGGAGTGGGGCGGCAAGATGCACGACGACCTCGTCGACACCGTAAATTGGGCCGTCGAGCAGGGGTACGTCGACAAAGATCGGATGGCGATCTTCGGCGGGTCGTACGGCGGATACTCGGCCCTCGTGGGGGCGACGTTCACGCCAGACTTGTTTGCGTGCGCGGTGGCGATAGTAGGCCCGTCGAATCTGAAGACGTTCATCGAGACGGTCCCGCCTTACTGGCAGCCGCAGATCGTCATGCTGCACAACCGCGTGGGGAATCCCGAGACGGAGGAAGAGTTCCTGTGGTCCCGGTCACCGCTCTCCAAGGTGGACGACATCAAGATCCCGATGCTCATCGCTCATGGCGCCAACGATCCACGTGTGAAGTTGGCGGAGACGGAACAGATCGTCGAGGCGATGAAGGCAAAGGGCATCGACCACGACCTGATGGTGTTCGAGGACGAAGGCCACGGGTTCGCGAAACCGGAGAACAGACTCAAGTTCTACGACGTGGCGGAGAAGTTCCTGGCGAAACATCTCGGGGGGCGCTCGGCAGAGTAGGCGCGTCAGGCAACTGACGCACTATCGACGGGTCGGATGCGGCGTCGTATCGTTGAATTCGGCTACCGGAAGGAGGAACGACATGCTCGAGGAGTTCCCGATTCACGCCACCGTCGCGGCGTCCGACATCGAGCGCGCGAAGGCCTGGTACCAAGACAAGCTTGGACTGACGCCCAAGAAAGAGGGTATGGGGAGCCTCTGGTACGAGTTCTCACCCGGCACGTGGTTGCTGGTGTATCCGACCGGCGCTGCCGGAACCGCGCAAAACACACAGGCGGGCTGGGCGGTCAAGAACATCGAGGCGGTCATGGAGCAACTCCGGGCTCGTGGTGTCGAGTTCGAGGATTACGACATGGGTGAGATGAAGACCGTCAACGGACTGATCGACGTCCCCGGACAGGGAAAGGCCGCTTGGTTCAAGGACAGCGAAGGCAACATCTTCGAGCTGAGCGAGCCAGCCGGTTAATCAGACTTAGATATCGGGCGCCCGCGGATCGACGCCCGGGGCAGCCGGCGTCTCGGGAGTCGGCGGTTCATCGAAGACGATCGGCGTCGGTTCCGGTTCCGTTGGCTGCGCCCGCGCGGCTTCGCGGGCCAGGAACGGCAACGCCAACGCCTGGATGATTCCGGACGTAACCAATGCGGCCGGGATCGAAACCAAGCGGCCGACGAATCCGACGGAAGGACCGGCGACGATCTCGCCGATCGAGTGGCTCTGACCTTCCAAAGAGATCACCGTCGCTCGTACACGAGGATCCGAGTGCCGGACGATCCACACGATGTACGTCGGAGCCAGGACGTTGCGGGCGATGCGGACGGCCCAGTAAGCCGCGACGGCGACCGCGAAGCCGGGCGCCAATCCGAACAGCGCACAGAAACCGGCGATCGTCGCGGTTAGCACGATCGTGGTGATCGCGAGCGTCCGGTCGCTTTCCTTCTCGACGAACCGACGGGAGATGCTCAGCGCGCCAACGCTCAATGCGGTCGCCACACCGCCGACGATGGCGAACCAGTAGAGCTGGGGGAGTGCACCGAGTCCCGGCAGCCGGAAGTCGGTGTACAGGTGCGCCTCCCACAGGCGATCGAGACCTTCACTCGCTGCGCCGGTCAGGAAAGTCGCGGCGAGGATCACGAGCAGGATCCGGTTCCCACGGATGGCTTTGGCTCCGCCCTTGAACGTCGACGTGAGTGCAGCCACCCGGCTCGCGTGCTCTCCTCGGACGAACCCCGTCTCCGGCATGAACATGAGAAGGAACACACCAAGTCCGGCTGTTGCGGCGCCGGCCACGAGGATCGGGTAGTGAAGCTCGATCGTGGCCAAGCCGGCTCCCGCGAACCCACCGATCACTACCATCGTGAGGTTGGCCTGCTGTCCGCGGACGATCGCTTTCGGCGCCCGTTGCTCACCGATCTCACCGGCGATCCAAGCCTCGGAGGCGCCGGAGAAGAACGTCCAGCCGCTGCCGAGCAACGCCTGCGCGACCATGATCGGCCAGATGGACGCGAACGAACCCTCGAGCAACCATCCGGCGCCCATCACGAAGGCCCCGATGATGCAGGAGAGCCTCCGGCTGTAGACGTCGGCGACGACTCCGGTGGGCACCTCGCTGACGAAGTACGCAACCTCGAGGGCCGTGCCGGCTAGAACGAGCTCCAACGGGCCGAATCCGGCTTGCTCGATGCGATAGATGGGCGCGGTGATGATCAGCCCGAGACCGAGACCTCGGACTCCTTCCAGGACGAGGTAGACCGGATAGGCGCCCATCACAAATAGGCTGTGCATCATCGCAGGTCAGAGGCCGGAAATGCGGACAGGACTGTCGGTAGCGGCACCTATCATCCGCTGCATGCTGGATCTGGTGGCGGTGGCCGCCCAGGTGCGCCGCATGGGGGTCGGGGTTGCAGCCTTGGCGCAGGAGCTCACGCCGCGGCTCGCCCAGACTCTGTCGGCGTGGGAACACGCGCGACAGGCTCGGACCGGCGCTGCGCGATCGCGTGCTTGCCGCCAAGACGAGCTGGCTCGTTGCCGAACCACTGGAACCCCTCAAGGCTTACGACGTTCGTGCGGTTACCGACTACCGCGTCGTCGCATCGGACGGCTCCCAGATCCTTCCCGATCCACACGAGAGCGTCGCCTGCTTCCTCATCAACGTTGGTGTCGCCGACATCTCCTACCGCGACGGCTCGGCGCGACTTGAGCTCCGTTCCCGAGATCTCGTGGGAGCCCGACGACGTCTATCCGCTCATCGGAGGCATCAGACAGGAAGCCGACGGTCGAGTCGTCGGCGCTCGCCGCTTCGCAGCCGAGTGCCATGCCCTCCGGACGCACATCGAGGACGGACCCGGCGGACCCCTGATCGCTCTAGTCGACGGAACTCTCCTGCTTTGGTGGCTGGAAACAGATCCAGAACGGCTTGCGAGGTTAGGTCCCGACGACGTGAAGACCGAGACCTTCTCGGCCCTGAACGACTTCACTGCGCGCGCCAAGGATCGCGGTGCATTGGCGGCGTCTTATCTGTCGTCGCCGCGAACACGGGACGTCGTCTCGCTGCTCAAGATCGTCTTGTGCACAGAGGACCCCGTCGACTGCGACCGCTGTCCGTACGACTCGCGCGCCAAGAACTGGACGGCCCAGCTCGAGATCGCCGGCGCATCGTTGCTCCCCGTCCCGAGCAAGCCTTGCGAAGAAGCGGATCCGGTGACCGATGCGCGCCTGTTCTGGTCGTTGCTCATCGAGGGCCAGCGCTCGCCACGATTCCGAACGCACGCAACGGTGACCGCGGCTTACGACGACCCCATCGACTTCATCTACCTACACGTGGGCTCGGAGATCGCGCGGATCGAATTTCCTGCTTGGACGACGCCATCGGGCCTGGACTACCTGGCCGGGGCACTGCTCGACCAGTGCTCGAAGGGCATCGGCTATCCGGTCGCACTGGGCGAGGCCCACGAGCAAGCGGTCGTTCGCGCCGCGGACAGGCGGGCGTTCATAGAACTTGCGCGACGCCAGGGCGTGTCACGGCCGAGCGCGAAACTGGCGCGCAAACGGATCAGCGTCCTGTAGCCGGCTTGAGAGGGGATAAAGAGAACAAGTGGCGTCACAGAGAATGGGTTCGGAGTCTGCGCGGCTCGGTGAGATCGTCGAAGCCTCGACGACTCGCGTTCGCGCAGTCGCGCCGCAGACGTTTGCTTCTCCCGCGTTCGGCTCGTTCCTGAAGACCAGCGACGGGAGCCGCACGACCTACGGTGTGGTCGCGCATGTCGAGCACGCGTCAATAGATCCGTCGCGGCGAGCGATCCCCTTGGGACGAACATGGGACGAGCTCCGCCGCGAGCAACCTCAAGTCATGGAGCTTCTGACCACTGAATTCGAAGCCATCTGCGTGGCGTTTTCGGATAGAGACGAGGCGATAAAGCCGTATCTGCCACCGATGCCCCCTCGCGTTCACGACTTCGTGATGGCCTGCGAGCCCGAAGAGATCGTTGAGCTCACCGAGGACCTGAGCTTCGTCCGGACACTGGGGGCTACGGGGCTCCCGATCGCTGCAGAGCTGATCGCCGCTTCGATCCGGGCGGCTTCCGAGCATCGCTCGGATCGTCGTAGCTTCCTCGTCCGTGCGGCGCGCGAGGTAGCCGACCTGTATCGCCAGGACTACGAACAGGCAAGTTCGATCATCCGTCGACTCGACGCAAACCCGGCTCCTTCGAAGAAGCGGGCGAGTCGCTGATGGGCCGGTCGACCAAACACGATCCTCTCGCCGCGCTCGAAGCGGAGATGTCGGGCCGAGCGCTGGGCCGCGTGATCCGCGGGAGCCTGCTCGACGGCATAGAGGTGCGTCTGGGCGACGACGTATCCGTCGAGGACGTCCGCGTAGGCCGCTTCGTCGTCGTCGATGGAGATCGCCATCGGTTCTTTTCCGCGATCCATGACGTGAAACTCGCAAACACGAACGAGGACGTGCTGCTTCGTCCGCCGGACGACGGGTTCGTCCAAGAGGTGCTTCGAGGCACGAATACTTACGCAACGATCGATCTCCGGCCGAAGCTCTTGCTCGAAAGGGGAGAGGACGGTGTGCGTCCGGTTAAGACGATCCCGCCTCACTTCGCAACCGTGCGCGAGGCATCAGACGACGACGTCAACACTGTCTTCGGCGCTGAGAGCCACACGACGCTGCCTCTGGGCACGCCTCTGGAGATGACATCCGAGGTGTGCATCGATCTTTCGAAGTTCGTCGAGCGGTCCAACGCTGTCTTCGGAAAGACGGGCACCGGCAAGTCGTTCCTGACTCGGATGCTCCTGGCCGGTGTGATCAAGGCCGACCTGGCTTCGGTGCTCGTCTTCGACATGCACAACGAGTACGGCATGTGGTCCGAGGACGAGGAAACCAAGCGCAAGGCGCCGGCACTGAAGGAGATCTTCGGGCAGAAAGTGTTGATCTTCTCCGTCGATCCGGCTTCATCACGGCGGCGCAGCGTCACGCCGGACTTCGAAGTTCAGGTGGCGATGTCCGACATCCAGGTCGACGACCTAGTGCTGTTGCGCGGCGAGCTCAACCTCACCGACGCGCAGATCCGCGACATGGAGACTCTCTCCGAACGGTGGGGCGTCGAGAACTGGCTGTCGACGCTCATGTCGATGCAGGAAACCGGAACGCTGGACGAGGAGCTCGATGCCATCCCCGGCGTTCACGCACAGTCGGTCAAGGCGCTGGCTCGAAATCTGAAGAAGGTCACCAGGCTCGAGTTCGTCAAGGAGCAGGTGACGGACAAGTCGGCCGATCGCATGGTCGAGGCCTTGCTGGCTCGCCGTCACGTCGTCATCGAGTTCGGCGGCCACACCGACTTCCTCTCCTACATGCTCGTCGCGAGCATCGTCACGCGGCGCATCCACCAGCGCTGGCGCGAAGAGAAGGAGAAGGCGTCCGCCGACGGAAGGATCGGATACCCCCCGCAGCTCGTCCTGACCCTCGAGGAGGCGCACAAGTTCCTGGCCCCGGACGTGTCGAACCAGACGATCTTCGGCACGATCGCGCGGGAGATGCGCAAGTACAACGTGACCCTGCTCGTCGTGGATCAGAGGCCGTCGGGGATCGACGAGGAGATCCGCTCGCAATTGGGTACACGAGTCGTCGGTGCATTGGACGACGAGCGCGACCAGGCCGCCGTCCTCGAGGGCGTTCCGGATGCTCGCGCTCTTCGCGTGTTGCTCAACAACCTCGAGCCGAAGAAGCAGGTGCTGCTCGGCGGGTATGCGATGCCCATGCCGATCGTCGTCGAGGTCCGGGACTATTACGGCTTCGCCAAAGCCACCCGACGCCAGGTCGGGGAGCGCAAGGGACCGGACGTCGACCTCTGGAAGCGCTGAGCCCCTTCTAGTCACCGAGCGGAGAGACTCTAGATGTGCCCCTCGACGACTGGTTGCCTTCCTTCGATGTAAGCGAACGGCACGAGACCGCGGTCGACGCACCGCCGGCGTCCGTGTACGCGTCGATGCGGTCGGTGAATCCGGCTGCTTCGGGCAGCGTCCGTTTTCTCTTCGCCGTGCGGGGATTACCTCGGGCCAAATCGCTCGACGACTTCCTTCGTCCCATGAACTTCGTCGTTCTCGAAGAACGCGTGGGCGAGGAATTCGTTTTCGGCCTGATCGGACGCTTCTGGCGTCCCAGAGGAGCCTTGGTGTCCTTCGCTCCGGGCGAGTTCGCCGGCTTCGAAAAGCCTGGATACGCGAAAGGAGCAACGACTTTTCTCGTCCAGCCGTACGGTAGTGAAACGCTGATATCCACCGAGACGCGTGTTCAGTGCACCGACGAAGCGA
Source organism: uncultured Actinomycetes bacterium (assembly GCA_963766295.1). GTDB lineage: Bacteria > Actinomycetota > JAICYB01 > JAICYB01 > JAICYB01 > JBBDRJ01. The sequence goes on from CAVXYW010000002.1 coordinate 1,014,968, forward strand.
GTCTTCGAAGCTTCAAACGCTACTGGCGTCTGATCGGGCCGTTCAGCGGCTACATCAGGACCAGATGGCTCGCGGCGATCAAGCGCGACGCCGAGGCCAATAGCCGGACCAGACCACCTAGCAAGCAACCGAGCAATCCCGAGCACTTGGGTTTCGCAGTCGGCTTAGGCGTCGGAATTATCTGTTGAAGGTTCACTATCGGCTTCTGTGCTGGTTTCGGTGCCGGTGGACTCTCCCCCGAACGGCGGCACAATTAGAGGGGAGTAGGCCGCGGCCACCTACGACTGAGCTTTTGCTTAAATCAGCGCCTACTTGCGCCGGCGTTTACGGAACACCCGCCGCATAGCGAGCGCGCTAAGAAGGCCGCCGATCATGATCGCGCGGTTCAAGTCGAAAGCCGGTTGCCAGCTAACGTTGCCGTCCTTGATAACGTACGCCCCAACCGGACGCGCGATGATTCCGAAGCCTGCTCCGGCTCCGCCTTCCTCAGAACTGTTGTCACCCCCGCCTCCGCCACCTCCGCGGATCACGGCCGCGGGGATCACCGTCACGCCGTTGCGCTCATACGGCTCTCCGAAGACGCGCTTAACCGTGACCGCGTCGCGGGCTTCGCTGACTAGCTGCTGGACGTCCATGCCTTCCCCCTTTCGCTCATGTACAGTCTGTGCCCAATGTCGCGAGCGCTGAACACTCGGCTATCGGCAATCTCAGTCATCTTGCTCGTGGCGACCGCCTGCTCGAGCGGTGGTGGAAGCGGGGGAGTGGCTGTGACCCTGGACGAGTTCTCGGTGAAGGCCAGCCCGGACGCGGTCGAAGCAGGGCCGACGTCCTTCGATATCAGGAACACAGGGTCCGTCGAGCACGACTTCCTCGTCCTCGACACGGACCGGGACCCGGACGACCTGCCGCTCGAGAAAGGCAAGGTCGATACCAAGGCGCGGGGGATCAAGGAGCTCGGCCACGTACACACCATCCGCTCGGGGCGGAAGACGACCGAAGAGGTCGACCTCGACGCTGGCCGATATCTGCTGATCTGCAACGTCGAAGGGCATTTTCAGTCCGGGATGCACACACCGTTCCAGGTCCGCTAGGGCCGGGAAGAGCTGTCGCACCTACTCCATAGCCTGACGGGGTGGAGGACTCCGACCTCAAGATCCTGCATTTCGCCGACCTTCACCTAGGTGTGGAGTCGGGTGGGCGTTTGCACCCCGGGACGGGACTCAACCAGCGCATCGTCGACGTCTGCGATCGCCTGGACGAGCTTTGCGCCACGGTCGAAGAAGAGGGGATCCACGCCGTCCTGTTCGCCGGTGATGCGTTCAAGAATCAGCACCCCACCCCGACTCTGCAGAGCCTGTTCGCCAAAGCGATCCGGCGGCTGCGGAGGGCGGGAGCCGCCGTCTTCCTCCTGATCGGAAATCACGACCTTCCCAGAATGGGCGGGTTGGCCCACCCTTTCTCCATCTATGAAGCCCTGGAGGTCCAGGGCGTGGTTATCGGGGACAAAGCTCAGGTGTATCTCCTTCCCTTGAGGGACGGAGCACCGGCTCGAGAGCTGCAGGTTGCGGCGCTTCCGCACTTCTCCCTCCACAATGCGCTCGCGCTTGCCAATGAAGCAGTCAACGACCCAAAGGACTGGGTGCGGGACCTAATCGCTAGTTCGATTCGGAACTTCGCCGACGAAATCGACTCCTCGAGTCCGGCAGTGTTCGTCGGACACTGCCACGTAAACCAGGCCAGGATCGGCGAGTCGCAGAACATGTTCGGAATCTCGGACATCGAGATCGTCCTGTCGACCCTAACGTCCGGTCACAAATTTCCGTACTACGCGCTTGGTCACATTCACGCCAAGCAGGTTCTTTCCGAAGAGCCGTTCGTCGCCTATTCCGGGTCGTTGGAGCGCGTCGACTTCAGCGAAGGCGAGGGTGTGGATGTTTCGGCTACCGGATCCGTCAGACGAAAGGAAGCCGATCCGAAAGGCTTTTACATCACGCGACTTGCTGCTGGCGATAAGGGCTGGCACCTGACAGATCCGCCGGAGTTTCGCGAAGTCCAGGCTCGGGCGTTTGTCACGCTGCGGCTGGGCGAGCTTGCCGGCGACGACCCGCTAGACGAAACGCACCGACGCATCGATGCCGCACGAAAAGCCGGCGTCGATCTGCACGATGCGTTCGTGCGGATCACCGCAACGGTCGACGCGACGGACCGTGCTCGACTTCCGGCCGGTGCGGTCCGCGGCCTCATCGAGGAGGCCTACGTCGTTCGCGTTACCCTCGAAACTCTCGATCCTCCAACCACGCGCGATCCACGGTTCGCGAAACAGATGAGCGAGATCGAAGCCCTAGATCGCTACCTGGAAACGCGGACCGACTGGGCATCGGAGAAGGACGAACTCGTCCGGCTCGGACGCGAGCTCATCACCGAGGTCGACTCGCGATGATCCCGGTAAGACTGAAGCTCAAGGATTTTCTGTCCTACTCCGACCCCGATCCGTTGGACTTCACAGCGTTCGACGTCGGCGCGCTCATCGGTGACAACGGCGCTGGGAAGTCGGCGCTCCTGGACGCCATGACCTTCGCGTTGTTCGGCGCAGCCCGCGGCTGTGAGGGAGGACAGAACCAAGACCGCCTCATCCGCGATGGCGCAGATGAAACCGAAGTCGACTTCACCTTCTCGCTTGGCGGTCTCGAGCATCGGATCGTTCGCCGACGCACGCGGAAAGGGAAGGGCGACCTCAACTTCATGGTGTCGGACGGCGACACTTGGACGAATCTCGCCGGTGAGACGCTACGCGAGACCGATGCTCGTCTCGCCTCGGTATTGAGGATGGACTACAAGACCTTCACTGCATCCGCCTTCTTCGTGCAGGGACGATCCGAGGATTTCCTGTCGCGACTCGGTCCCGAGCAGCGAAAGGAAGTCTTCGTCCGCCTACTGGACCTCGAGACTTACGAGAAGCTCGAGGATGCGGCCCGTTCGAGGTCACGTGAGGCCGAGCGGCGGCGCAGCGGCCTGGCCGATCGCATAGCCGAGTTCGAAGGTTCATCCGCCGAGGTGGAAGCGACGGAAGTGGAACTCGATGCGGCCGAAAAGGCGGCCTCCGAGATTGCCTCGGCGATCGATTCTCTCGCCACAGAGCTCGACAGCACCCAGAAAACGTTGACCGACCTGGAGAAGAAGGAAGCCGTGCTCCACGCGGCGCTCGAATCGCTGGCCGAAACCGATCGGGCCGTGAACGAGGCGGATTCATCGCTGACGAGCAAGCGCGATCTCCTCTCCGACATCGACAAGCTTCTGGCGAGAAGCGAGGAGGTCGCCGAGGCCGTCGAAGAGGCTGCATCTGTACGAAAGCGCGAAGCGCAAGCTCTTGAAGAGCAGGCGAGAGCAGCCGACATCGACCGACGCTGCGTTGTTCTCGAGCAAGAGCTGATCGCCGAGGAGAAAAGCATCCGTCGCCGACTTGCGGACTCTTCGGCTCGAGCCAAAGTCATCTCCAAAGAGATAGAAAGCCTGGAAAGTGATCAGGCTCGAGCGCAAGAGCTCGAGAAGCAGTTGAAGGATGTTCACTCACTCGAGGAGGCCGTGAAGCGCAACGAAACTCAGCTGGAGGAGTGCCGTCTGACCGGCGCACGCTCGGACGCGCAGCTAAGCGCGCTGAAGGAGAGGCTGGCCGACACCAAGGAACGCCTGACACTCCTTGCCTCTCCAGGAGCTGAGTGTCCCGTTTGCGGCGAGCCCCTCGATGCCAAGCACCGCGCTCAGGCCAAGAAGAAACTTCAGACCGAAGCAAGCGAGGCCAAGGCGACACAGGAACTGGAGAAGGCAACGCTCGAGGCGGCGCGCAAGGAGTTCAAGCACTGCGTCGAGGAAGGCAAGCGCATCAAGCGGGCGCTCGCCGACGTCGCTTCGGCATCGGCACAGCGCGAGGCTCTCTTGGCGAAGCTCGAGCGTGCACCGTCGTTACGAAAAGAAGCCACTGCTCTCGCATCGCAGATCGCGTCGGATGAAACAGCACTCGCCGAGGACTCGTTCGGTGCACAGATGCGGCAAGAACTGGAGGCTCTGAGGTCCGAGCTGGCCGGCGCCTACGACGCAGATGCGCACGCTTTGCTTCGGTCCCGCCTCGAGGAGCTCAGAGGCTTCGAAGAGCTGAGCGGAAAGATCAAACAAGCAACCCAGCAGCGATCGCTGCTCGGCGAAGAGATCGCTTCTCTGGAGGCCCGCCGGGTCGAGCTGGACGACACTCTCGGTCAACGCCGTGCGGGCATCGAGGAACTTCGGGCCGGGATCGAAGATCTGCCCGGTGAGCGTCGCAAGCAAGACGAGCTGGGCAGCCGGCTTGAACAATTGCGCCGCGACCAGGCCGACCGATCTGCCGCAGCGGCGCGGCTGGCCGAGCGTCTGGAGACGGCCCGCCGCGCAACGGCAGACCTGGAGGCAACCCGTATCGCCGAGGTCCAAGCAGCTGCCGAGCACCGCTCGTATCGCCGCCTAACCGAGGCCTTCGGCCGTGGCGGGATCCCGGACCTGATCATCGACAACGCGCTGCCCGAGCTCGAAGAGGAGGCCAATCGGATCCTGGGCGCCCTGTCCGATTACGAGATGTCCGTCCATTTCCAGATGGAGAAGCTGACAAAGACCGGCAAACCACGGGACACCTTCGACGTCCTGGTCCATCACGACGGGGGAGTGCGGGACTTCTCGATGTTCTCCGGGGGCGAGGCCTTCCGGATCGCCTTCTCGGTCCGGCTGGCGATGTCGAAGCTGCTGGTCAGGCGGGCGGGGGCGCGCCTGGAGACCCTCGTGGTAGATGAGGGCTTCGGCACGCAGGACCCGCAGGGCCGAGAGCGTCTGGTCGAAGCGCTGAACCTGGCGCGCAAGGAGTTCTCGAAGGTCCTGGTGATCACCCATTTGGACGACCTAAAAGACCTCTTCGGGGCCCAGATCCGCGTGTGGAAAGACCCGCGGGCCGGCTCGGTTTTCGAGGTTCAGCCCGCCTGACCAGCCGAGCGGGCGGGCGGCCGTTCCGGCTGAAGGAAGGTGAGTGCTAACGCTTGTGTTGACACGCTGTGTTACCGTTTCGCCGCCCAGCGCAAGATGGCCGTCGAGCCAGCGTGGGGCACCGGGGCGCACCGCCGGGGGCCTTCAGGCCAGGTGGGCAAAGGAAGGGACATGGCAGCAAACGACGAGAGGGAAAGCTCCGACGACGAGGGCGCGGTTGAAACGAGCCTGGAAGAGTTCCTAAAACGCCAGGACCGCCGGACCACGGCCCGTACCGAGGATGCCGACGAAGAAGAAGCGCTCCTCGAGGCTATGGAGGAGCGCGAGGGGCGGGGATCTGAGTCCCTGACCGTCAAGGTCGTCCCGGAACAGCCGGACGAGTTCACGTGCCGGCGCTGTTTCCTGGTCAAGCACAGGACCCAGCTGAAGGACCGCAAGCGCCAGCTCTGCACTGACTGCGCCTGATCCCCGGTCCGAAGAGCCCCGTAAAGGCCCCAGAAACACACCAACCGGGTCGGAGGGGAAGGGGGGCCCGACCCGGCCGGCGTGATGAATATCACACGGCTGTAACTTCGTCCTTGTAACTTCTTGGGGCACCTTACACGGGGCAGGGGACAGGAGTCCAGGGTTTAGCCTGCGGTCGTGGGCTTCGACCCGTACCGCCGGATCCGCAGGGCGCGACGCACGCCCCGTAGCGAATTACTGTTCTTGTTCTGCTCCCTGGCGGTTATCGGTGCGCTGTTCGTGTGGGCGCTCTTGTAGGTCGCCCGCATTTGGGTCGGTTGTAGACGACGCTCTGGTGGCCGTCCGGTTCAGCAATTGACCCGGAGGCGTCCGCACACTCTGACGGTACGTGGCCGTGACCTGGGCATCGGTGTCGGTTGTGGTGCGTAGGCCTGGTCTGCCGGAGTTGGATCGGGTCCGGCCGCCGAAGTCGGTTCCGGTTTCGTCAGAGCCTGTTTGATCACGCGTCGCCTTTCATAGGCGCCAAGTATCAGGTCACCCTTGACCCCGTCTCTCATGAAGGGAACACGCCGCGGTGCAGTCCCGCGTATCTCGGCTTCTGCGAAGTTGAACGCAGACTCGACCGAAGTTGGGGCCCTGCCCTCGATCATCGCTTTGCGGACCATGTTGATGAACAGATACGAGCCTGAGGAACCTAGCTCGAACGACTCTTCGCGAGCCGAAGACGCGAACGTGGCGACCCGATCCGCCCCGACCACACCGGGCAACGCGTAACCTCCTGCGAAACACGTCGGGAGCGCAACCCACATCTTCGACTTCACTCGTGCAAGCCGACCGGCGAGTTCGGACGCCGAGATCAGAGCGCCGTCCGCAGCAACCACGTGACTCTGCCCGCCGTGGACGCGAGTATGCGCAGCCAGCCCAAAGACCGCGATGCCATCCTTCGGTGTTTTCGCCGCGAGTTCGTCCAGCTTGGAAAGCATGTCCGCGCGTGTGGCTTCGCCATCGAGAAGCACCGACATGTTCGCTTCAAGGAACCCGTACTGTCCCAGAGCTCTGCCGAGGTTTCTCGCATCCATTACGGCACCGGCCAACGGACGCGAACCCGCCGCATGGTTGATGCCGATGATCAACGCTCGGCGTTTAGTAGGCGCGACCGGCGGAGGGGGCTTCGGCGTCACAGGCGCCGGAGCAGCGAGCGCCACGCTGCTCCATACAGAGGAACGAGCACGGTTGTTCACGGTCTTTGAACCAAAGGACGTCGGCGCTTCGTCGTAACGACCGTCGGAGAAGAGGAAGGTTGACGGAGCCGGCCCAAAGACGAACAGCGCGCATACGCACGTGAGTACAACCATGAGTTTGGCCGTCCCCGCGAACATGCCTGCGACAGAGTGCAGCGCCGAAGTGCGGTTTTGCAAATAAAGAGGAAGGGGGCCCCTGTTCGGGACCCCCTTCCGACTACTTAACTACGTCTTATTGCTTACGCACGTCGCGAGCGACGGCGCAGGAACAGACCGAGGCTCGACGCAGCCAGGGCCAAACCGCCGCCCATGGCTACCGTCCGAAGCGCGTCGGCGCCTGTCCTCGGCAACTCGATCCTCACCTGAACCGGGATAGAGAACCCGGTCAGGTCGAGGCCGTTGATCGCCAGGCCGGATGCATCCTCTCCTACGCAGTTGGCGAATTCGCCCGCTGCTTTAGCGATGTCTTCGAGGATGCCTCCGGTATCGACCGTTTGAAGGTCGATACTCACCTTCTTCGTCGTCCCCTTGGGTATCGTCCCGAGGTTCCAGGTGATGGTCTCTGCTCCGTCTTCAACCAATAAACCGCCATCCGGAATATCCGGAGAAGCAGCGGCCGGGTCGTCGTTCAGCAGACGGAACTTCGGCGTTCCCTCGATCGTCTTGATTTCGTCCGTCAACGTCGTGTTGACGAGGTCACAGTCGTACACGTTGTGCACGGTTAGTTCGATGTGCGACGTGTCCGGTTCACGCGGTGCGACGAAGATGTCCGTCGGGTCCGCGGTCTTCGTCACCGGGATCGGGCAGGTGACTCCGCCGTCGGGAACCTCAACCGAGACCTCCATGTGACCGGCGCGAACGTCGGCGACATCGCCGTCAGCGATGATGACGCGGAGCACGTCGACAGCAGCCGAAGCCGAACGGCCGTTGGCGGCGATCGAAGGCGACGATGCCTGATCGGGGTTGGCGCCCGGCGCGGCGATCGCGCGCGGGTCCTCACCAAGCTGGATGTCGAGGAGTGGTGCCAACGGGATGTTGAGTCCCTCATCGCCCAGCAGCATCTCCAGGGTGACGAGGATCGGATCACCGAGACCAAGGATCTCCAGGACATTGACCTGCGGGTCCTCGGTGCCGGGTCCGTAGAAGATGCTGGCGCCGCCCTGCGAGCCGGTGGCTACCGCGCGAAGGACCCACTCACCGAGGAGCCTGACCGTGATCGCAGCATCGCCTTCAGTTGTCGGCACCTGTGCGATTTGCACCGGAGCGATGGTCTGACGAACCTCGGCCATCAAGCCGAACTGGTTCCCGCCGGCCGGCACGAGCTTCATGCGCGATGTCGACTGAGAAACCGACTGGTTGTCGTTCGGCACGTCTTGGTCGTCCAGAGCCAAGACCGGCGCGTCTAGCCCGGGCGCTTGAGTGTCCCCGCCGATGTCGAGGAGTTGGACGTCGGCCGCGAAGCCCTGGCCGCGCGATATGTCGTCACCCAGAACACAAACATCGGGGACGAGTCCGCCGGCCTCAGAATTAGCGACGGCCACACCGCGCAGCAGCGATGCATACGCGAGAGGGTCGAGTCCCTCGAGTGCGATCTCCTGCAGGTCCGACGACGGCGGGGGAGCGTCCGCTTCCGCCTTGGCCGTCAGCTGCAGCTGGTTCTCGTCGATCGGCGTAGTGCCGACTCCGAGCTCCAGACCACTGCCTCGTGCGTGCGACATCTTGTCGCCGAGGTCCGGGTGGATCGTGCGAGTGAACTCGTTCTGCTTGACGCCGGCAAGTCCGTCTGCGTCGGCATCGACGGAAGCTGCCGACCACGCGACTTCAGCGTCCGCTACTCGAGTATCGCCCGCGTTCAGAGCATCAACGTGAGCCGGCTGTCCTGTGGCGAAACCCCTCAGATCTACCGGTTCGCCAGGTTTCTCGTTGACTCCGGTGGCTGCGGGGGCCCAGCTGAGAAGCTGAGCCACAAGCAAGCCAGTCGCCGCGACCGCTACAAACCACCGTCCGCGGCCCTTAATGGATCGCATCTACTTACCTCCTGTGTCTTTCCGTGATCCTGCTTACTACTAGTCCACACCGGTCTAGGCGTGAACACAACCTTTTTAGGCACAACTGACAGGGCGCTCACACGCCCGGCGCTACGTTACCTTCTGGCCGTTCGTTCCACAAGCTAGGATCAGCCCCGTCACTCAAAAGCTTGCTTCCCGGTAAACGACCTGCGGAAACGCTTAGTTACTACTCAGGAAAGCGCTCAGGATAGACCTGGTTCCCGACCGAGCCCACGAAGATCGAGCGCGATCAGGCGGGCGCAAGTGGGCATCGGATCTGGACAGCCCGGAGCCCGTTCCCAAACTGAACGCCTATAATCCCCGTCGAGGATGCCGGTTTCGGCCCTGAGGCCCTCAGAATGGCTCACAACGGCTCTCACGGCAACCCCGGAATTTTTAGTGATCGGTCGGGAACGGGGTTCCCGCCCTGGCATCGACGTCTTTTAGCCGCCTGCGCCGTAAAGGTCGCTAGCCGCTCTCTTGACGGACGCCTCGCATCCGGAGCCCCTGCCGGTGGCGGAGATGAACGGAGCGCCGCTGCTCTTTTCCGGTCCGCTCTTCGGGCAGCGCCCACAAAACGCGCCCTCGCCCATCCCTACTCGGCTGCTGTGACCTGCGACTCTAGACCCGTGAACGACTTTCGTCCAGAGATCGAGTTAAAGGCGGCTCCGCCGTCCTGCGGCCGACGTCGCCCTCTCTTTCTCGCGGCCCTGAGCGCAGCGTGCCGGGCCCTAAGCTTCGCTTTCCACCACGCCGGGTAGCTGTTGCGCGTTGCCCCCATCGCTTAGCCGTCCGAGAACGAATCGGCATCCGGGAACGCCGCACCGGTACGGTCCGGCGCCGGCCAAATCGACAAGCATCCAGTGGCCGGCGGGGCAGAGGACGAACTCGACGAATCCGCCGACGGTTCCAGCTCGAGCTTCCACTTCGTGCATCCGGCCTCCTCGTTCTCGCGCCGCCACTCGTCGGCCAACGCTTGGAGCGCTGCTTCCTTGCCACCCGGCGCGCGCCAGTATCCCCGCGAGCAATGACCGATGCGATTGCCGTTCAGCGCCAACGACCGCGCCGATTCTTTCGCGACGTAGCCTGCCGCCTTTCCTGCGTACGCCGCCGCGACTCCGCGCCGCGAATTCGTTCCGGAAACACGCGCCGCCCCATGCCCCAACGCCCAGCTAGATCGCGCCACAGGTCAAGCGGCACATAGCTTCCGTGCTGTAGCGCGTGCACGTGGTGGCCCGTCCCTTTCGGATTCGCTTCTACGAACCACGCCCACTCATGCGCATAGCCGCGGCGACGATTTCGTCGGCTACGCGATTCATCCGCGCCCGGACAGTTTGGATCTCCGGCCCACAAGCGTCAGCGTGACGAAGCGCTCCGGGCGTTGCAGCGCGATAACGCGCGCTGTCAGCCACGCGTTCAGCCGCAGGCAAAACTCGCACTTGTTCCGTCCGCACCGCAGGTACCGGAACCCTCCGTGTTCCTCGCATCGCAGCCCAAAGCCGCGCGAGTTCGGGCACCGCCCAACATCGCTCTGACCTGGGGTGGGAGCGATTGACGGTAATAGACAAGGAAAGCGCGCGCGCGCGACGGAGTCGGTCACGACGCGCGACGCAGTTTTTTGCGCGCATCTGCGCGAAGCCGCGCGCGAAGCCGGATATCGAAGTCGTCGAGCTGGCACCACAGGCAGACGAGTTCGCCGTTAATAAGCTCGACGTCTTCGAGCCAACGCTTAGCCCCCGGCGACGCGCAGCGCGGCGAGTTCCGCCTCTGCGATCAGCGGCCACCCTGCGCTCACCCCGCGCGCGTTTCAGAGCGGCGCGGAGCTCACCAAACGCCTCGCGGATCTCCTCGCCGGTTCGCCGTTCGGGATGCGACCGCGAGCAGCCAAACTGGCGATCCTGGAACAGAAGCGGCTGTGACGGTCACCCCAGGCCCTCACGCGTCGGACTTGTCGCTGTCCTTCGCGGCGCACCTTGGGCACCGAGCTCGACTTTTGCCGCTTTCGCTGCGCTCTGCACGAGCGCCAACCCGAGAAGTATCGGCTCTAGCGGTGACACCTGCACACGCGTACGCTGGTCCTGCCACCACGGAGTTGCACCTCCGTCGGTCGGCTGAGAGCCCTCCTAGACGCCTAGGGGGCTCTCTCAGGACTACGCCTATAATCCCCGTTCTGTTAACTAACGAGGTGAGGGCCCAAATCGGCGCTTCTCTGAGACCGGGCCCACGTCTCCCCCGAAAGGATGCGGCAGCGCGACGAGGCGCTAGCTAGAGGCTGCCGACTTGGGCGGCGACCGGAGCAGCGGCTTCAGGACGCTGAGTGAGCGTAGCCACGGCGCCCTTCAGCTCGTCGTAGACGCGCCCCAGGGCGATCCCGAACACGCCCTGCCCCCGGCGCACGAGATCGACGATCTCGCTGTCGGAGGTGGCCGCGTATATGGACTTGCCGTCCGACAGCAATGTGACCTTCTCGAGCGGCTGGCGGAGCTCGTCAACGATGTAACTGATGGCCTTACGGATCTTCGGAAGCGCCACGCCGGCGTCCAGAAGGTTCTTTATGACGCGCAGGTGCACCAGATCACGGAACGAGTAGAGCCTCTGCGTGCCAGATCCGGCGGCGTCCTTCACCTCGGGGCGTACAAGGCCGGTTCTCGCCCAGTAATCGAGTTGACGGTAGGTGATCCCTACGATCGAACATGCTTGAGGGCCACGGAAGCCCTGCTCGCCAGCCATACATTCCCCCAATTCCTCGCGAACTACACCCGCGGGATTTCCCGGACCTATGAGTGTGCTGCCTAGATCGCTCGCCGTCAATCATTCCCCCCCTCGGTATGCCGTAGCTCTAGGGGGGTATGCGTTAGGTAAGACACCTACCCCCCGGGGTATAGGGGAGCACAGCCGGGGTAAGCGCGGGACGTGGGATAGGACCGTAGGTGCGCCGTCGAGCGGCAGCGATGACTATTTGAAGTCTTCGGGACTGACCTGTTCGAGGAATTCGCGGAACCGCTCGACCTCCTGCTCGGCGTCGGGCTCGTCCTCGTCCTTCACCGCTATGGACGCTTCCTCGATAACGGCCTCGTCGGCAAATATCGTGAGGTTCATGCGCACGGCCAAGGCCAGGGCGTCTGATGGCCGGCTCGATACCGAGACCGAGTCACCGTTCTGCGACATCTGGATCTCGGCATAGAACGTGCCTTCCCGCAATTCGGTGATCACGATGCGCTCAACCGAGATGCCGGTCCCCTGCAACAGATCGCGCATCAGATCGTGGGTCATCGGACGCTGCGTCTCGATGCCCTGCATGCCGAGCGCTATGGCGGTTGCTTCCACCGGACCGATCCAGATGGGGAGGTAACGCTCCCCTTCCTTCTCCTTGAGAAGAACGATGGGCTGATTGGTTGGTAGCTCTACACGGACGCCGACCAGTTGGAGCTCGATCACGTCCTCACCACCTTCATGCTCGTTCTCGTGAGCGTAAGACTACTCCCGGCCTATCGGTCTGGCGACGGATGACGCACCCTGCGTCGTCCTGAAACGAAAACTTAGCCGAGCGGACCGACGGCGTCTCGTAGCAGGACGCGAACGAGCTTCCCGCCGACGCGAACGACCTCACGAACTTTCTCATGAGCGGCGCGCCGGGCTTCCGGATGACGCTGGCTGGCCAGCGGTTGCGCCGCTTGGAGCGCCAGATCGGCCCAACGGTCGGCTGCGTTGCGGAAGATCTTCAGATGCCGAGGTTCCAACCCCAGCTCGATGAGGGCGCGGCAGAGCTTGGCCGCTTCTAGATCCTGCTCGTCGTAGCGAAGGATCGGCTCTCCTTCGGCCTCACCATCGCGAGCTTCGCGGATCTGCGTTGGCGAAAGCATCCGGTACTCGGTCAGCTCGGTGAGCTCTTCCGTCGACAGCCCGCTTACATTCGCTAGCTCGACTAGAGAGAAGGAGGCTCCCGTCCCGGCGGCGCCCAGTGCCGTCTTCGGATCGGCTGCCGCAGCGACGACATCGTCGGAGTCCATGGATTCGAGCGCGAGAGTCGTCTGCCCTCCCCCGCCGCTGGACGTGTCGAGCTCGTCTAGACGTTCGCGGATGACTTTCAACGGAAGGAAATGCTCGCGCTGCAATCGGAGGATGAAGCGCAATCGGTCGATGTCGGTTTCGGTGAACTTGCGGTAGCCGGAGGCTGTTCGCTCGGGCTCGATGAGGCCTTCACTTTCGAGGAACCGGATCTTCGACACGGTCACGTCCGGGAACGAATCCTTGAGGACGTTGAGAACCTCGCCGATCGAGAAATATGGGCGACCGCTTTCCAAAGCCACCATCACTCCTTGGACAAGAACAGCAGGCGGAACTTCCCGATCTGCAGCTCGTCACCGGAGCTGAGATTGCTCGAGTCGACGCGAGACCTGTTCACATACGTGCCGTTCAGGGAGCCGAGATCGGCTACTGCGTACTTGCTTCCCGTCCGCCGCAGCTCCGCGTGCCGGCGCGAGACCGTGATGTCGTTGAGGAAGATGTCCGACTGGGGGTGACGTCCGACCGTCACGAGGTCTCCGTCCAGGGTGAACTTCGTCCCCGCCGCCGGACCTCGGCGCACGATCAATGCTGCCTGTCCGGCCTGGAGCTCCTTGAGGTGAGTGTCTTCCTCAGACTCAACCTCGATCGGCGCCAGCGTGGCTGTGGCCTCGGCTTCCACCGTTGCGGCCAGCGGCGAGCCGCAGCGCGAACAGAAGTTCGAGCTGGCCTCGTTCAGATGGTCGCAAACCGGGCATCGCATTCAGGCTCCTGACGATTCGGACACTCAATCTAGGGAACACCCTGAGGGGGGTCAACGTTGCGGTGGAGCCCTCTAGAGTGACTCTCCCCTACCCTAAAGCAGGACTCTAGCCTTCTTCCTCCCGAAGGCTCTCTACCAGCTCTTCGTAGGCGGTGGCGTCCAATAGGGCGTCCAGCTCGGCGGGGTCGTCGGCCTGGATGGTTACCAGCCATCCCTCGCCGTAGGGGTCCTCATTGACGATCTCAGGCGTGGAGACGACCTCCTCGTTGCGATCGACGATCTCCCCGGTCACCGGGGCGAAGAGGTCGGAGACCGCCTTAGGGGACTGGATCTCGCCGAATGGGGCGTCCTGGGTCACCCGGGTGCCGGGCTCAGGGAGCTCGACGTAGACAACGTCTCCCAGAGCGTCTTGGGCGTAGTCGGTGACGCCTATGCGCACGACGGCTCCCTCGAGGCGAGCCCACTCGTGCTCCGGCGTGTAGTGCAGGTCCTTCGGGTAGGTCGTCACGCGATGAGATTACGGATCACTCGTGTCTGCGTGCCAGCCAGGGCGCGCGCCTTGGCGTCTGAGTCGGCCTCGGCCCAGACGTGAACGGCAGGCTGCTCGGGGTCCGGCAGCACCAAAACCCAGTCGGCGCCGTGATAGATCTTTACGCCGTCCACGAGCTCGGTGCGATCGCCGGACGCTCTCTCCAAAACCTCACGCATCACCGCGCCCTTCTGTTCCCACGGACAAGCAACCGGTTCGTGGACAACGAAGACCTGCGGCATCGGTTCGATGATCTCCGACAAGGGTCGTCCAGCATGCGCGCGGAACTCGAGGATCTTGGCCAGCGATGCCATCGCATCCGGTGCGGGAAGAAAATCCGGGAAGATCAGTGCACCGTCCGGGCTCCCGGCGAGCGTGACGTCGCCCCACGTGGCTGCCTCCATCAACTCCGACGGCGCAGCCTTGGTCCACCGAACTCCGAGTCCCTTCTCCTTTGCGACTCGCGCAACCTCCCGAGACGCCGTTACCGGAAGCGCAACGGTTCCCGAGTCGACCATTTCGACCGCAAGCAGCAACATCGCTGTTCCGTCGAGCATCGTTCCGTTGTCGTCGACCACGAGCAGCCTCTCCCCCACCGGATCGAACAACGCACCGAGATCTGAGCCGGAAACGTTCACCAGATCGGCTAAGCGAGCTTGATGCTCTGCCAGCTGTTCTTCGGCGAGAACTGCACGTGCCTCGTCGACAATCCCGTTCACGGCGAGCACCTCGCAGTCGAGCTTTCCGAAGAATCCGGGCAGGACGAGGCCGGTCGCGCCGAACCCGTAATCGATGACGAGCTTGAGTCCGGTCTTGCGCACGGCCTCCGCATCGATCGTGTTCAGCAGGCCTTCTGTGTAGTACTCCCAGGCGCGCGGCGGGTAATGGAGTTCCCCGATCTCGCCTGGGTACGCGCGCCGCACTTCTTCTCGATAAAAGGTGCGCTCTACCTTGCGCTGTTTCCCGGGTTCCAGATCGGTTCCTTCGGCATCGATGAACGTGATCTGGATCGCTTGTGGATCGTGCGGAGCCGTCCGTATCGCCATCGCGCCGTTGGAGTGACGAGTTCGGACGTAGTAGCGCACGACCGGTGTGGGCGTGAGCTCCAAGTCGTGGCAATGCACTCCCGCCAGGTTCAATCCGGCCATCGCCGCCCGCTTCATGGCCCGAGCAGCGCGTGTTGCATCACGCGAAACCGTGACGATCGAGCCCTTCTTCAAAGTCGAACCGTAGGCCATGGCCAAACGAACGACGGTCTCCGGCGTGACGTCGACGTTCACGAGTCCGGTAACGCCCTGGGTGCCGAAGAGCGTACGAACGCCGCGCGACTCCCAGATGATCGACTGCGTCACGATCGCACCGGCTTCGACTGTCTTGAACGGGTAGATCCTCACGTTCGGGTTGATGACCGCGTCGTTGCCGATCGAGCAGTCATCGCCGACCACGACGCCTTCTTCGAGACGGGCGCCGCGGCGGACGTCGCTGTTGCGTCCGACGATGCAGCCCCTGAGATTCGCCATCGGTCCGATGTAGGCGTTGTCGTGGACCGTCCCGCGATGTATGAACGCGCCCTCCTTCACCACGACGTTGGCACCGAGCACCGAGTACTCGCGCAAGTGGGAGCCCTGCTCTATCCGGCAGTTCTCGCCGATGACGGCCGGTCCGTCGATGCGTGCGCCGGGGTCGATCTCCGCCCCCTCCCCCAGCCAGATCCGCTCCCCCAGTGCAAAGCCGGGAATGTCGACGCGAACCTTTCCCTCGAGGACGTCGCGCTGAGCTGTGAGGTAAGCGTCCACGTTGCCGACGTCCGTCCAGTAACCCTCCGCGACGTATCCGAAGATCGGCAGGCCTTTGTCCAGGAGTAATGGAAAGAGATCTTCGGAGAAGTCGAAGACCGTGTCCTCGGGGATGAAGTCGAAGACTTCGGGCTCGAGGACGTAGATCCCGGTGTTGATCGTGTCGCTGAACACCTCGCCCCAGTTGGGCTTCTCAAGGAACCGCTCGATCGATCCGTCCTCGCGGGTGATAACGACTCCGAACTCGAGCGGATTGGGAACCGACTTCAAACAGATCGTTGCTACGGCTTGCTTAGAGCGATGGAACTCCACGAGCTTCGCAAGGTCGATGTCTGTGAGGGCGTCGCCCGATATGACGACGAAGGTTTCGTCCCGAAGCTCGTCTTCTGCGTTCTTGACGCTTCCCGCCGTACCAAGCGGCGTCTCCTCGGTTGCGTACTGAAGGCTTACACCGAGGTCCTCACCGTTGCCGAAGTACGACCGGATAACGCTGGAAAGGAACTGAACGGTGGCGATCTGCTCGGTGAAGCCGTAGCCGCGCAGGAGGTCGACGATGTGCTCCATCAACGGCTTGTTGACGATGGGGAGCATCGGCTTGGGCTGATTCGAGGTGAGTGGGCGGAGGCGGGTGCCCTGACCACCAGCCATGATCACGGCTTTCACGCGGCCCTCCCGGGGCGTCTCGGGGACCCGTCGGGGGCCAGTCTACTGGGGGGGTTCGGCAACTTCGGGGTGGAAGGGCGCTTTCTGGGCCGCTAGGAAGGCTCTCATGTCCAGGTAGTAGCGGTAGCCGGCCACGTAGTACAGGACGGCCCCGATTCCGAAGAGGACGAAGCTGATGGGCTTCAGGATCTCTGCCGCCGGAGTAGTCCCCAGGAGGAGACCGGGCAAAGCCATGAACAACGCGAACGTGGCCGTCTTCCCTACGCGCTTGACGCGTGGCTTGCCGAATCCGCGGCGCGCGAGGAAGACGAAAGCGACCGAGAGCGCCGCTTCACGCGCAAGAACGATCAGGCCGAGCCAAACCGGCAGATACGGATCTCCGAGCGGCGACGTGCCGATCATCATCGTCACAAGGGCGACCATCGCGAGTACCCGATCGGAGATCGGGTCGAGAGTTGTACCGAGATCGGTAACGGTGTTCGTCCGCCGTGCGATCCATCCGTCGAGGTAGTCGGAGACTCCCATCGCCCCGAATAGTCCGACGGCGTAGTTGGTGTGTCCCTTCAGGATCAACCAGCCGAGGACGGGAGTGAGTGCAAGCCTTCCGAAGCTCAGCAGGTTCGGAACGGTGCGCCACTCGGCGATCGGGCGAGACTCAGCCTCGGTGTCCACTTGAGGGTCATCGTAACGAGCACGGCCCTTGCCCGCTGTGCAGGAGAAAAGCGAAGGGGCCGGCACGCGGCCGGCCCCTTCGACTTGCTGTACGTCCTTCAGATCATGCTGCCGGTGGTGGCGGATTACAAACCACCGCGCCGAAGCCGCTCGCGGGATTCCCGGTGGCTCCCCCGATAAGCGGACCGCCTGGGTGGAGCAAGATCAACGTGCCGAGCCTTCCACGTCCGTGGATCAGAACTGACTGGGCCATGTTGTTGCAGCGCGTGCCAACTCCCTGGGTCGCCGTCCCCGATCGAGTGGTCCTGGCAGCCGTGTATCCGATCGTCAGGCTCTGATCTCCCTCATCAGCGAGTGCATCGCTGTGGATGTGCAAGAGCCAGAACTGCGCGTTGTTCTGACCATTGCTCGGCGCAGCTCCCGAAGTCGTTGTCGCCTGAGACTCTGCCACTGCGATGCAGTTGCCCGAGGGATCCGGCTGAACGGGCGACAAGAGCGCCAACGGATGCAGCACGTAAGGCGCGACTGGGCCGCCGGCGCAGAGAGCATCGTTAACGCCGTCTACTGCGGCCCCCGCCGGCGCCGCTGCGCCGCCGTAGGTGCCGCCCGTGGCATCGCCCTCCTTGGTCAGAACGTCCTGACCCCCCACATTGAGGATCTTGACCCGCGAGTGCGTAGTGCTTGTCTCGGACTTTCCGACCTCCAGCAGGCCCGGGAAGTCAGCAACCGACGCAGTCGCGCTGTTGGTGGTCACCGCTTCGGTTCCCAACCCATCTACCGGAGGCACGACGCCCGTGAATAGCTGCGTCAGCGCATCGGCCACCGCATCGTCAATCGCCATCTGCACCTCGGGCGGAAGCGCGTCGTAGGCCTGATCCAGCACCGCTTGGACCTCGGGCGGCACTCCTAACCCTGTAAGGTCCGGCGCTTCTGCCGAAGCTACGCTCGGCAAGAACATGACTCCCATAGCGCTGATGAGCGCGATGGCGAAAAGCTTGCGAATACGCGGCAAGGCCGCCTCCTCATCCCCGCGAAGCGAGCATCCGAGCTCGCCCCATCCACTACTTGAACGCCGTTACCATCGAAACCTTGCAGGTCCATTTGTTGCTCATCGGGGGTTTTGTGCGTAACGGGACGACGGACCCAGGGGGATGAGCCTTCGACGCCCGACTGCTCTGGTCGCCGCCTTCCTCGTGCTCAGCCTGGGCGGATGCGGCGGCGACGAGCCCGTAGTGGCCCCGTCTCCGACGGTGGCCGCCTCCCCGACCAGTGGCAGCAGTCCTACGCCTTCCGATGCGGGCTTCGATGAAGAAGCATGGAGACGTGAAGCCATAAAGCGCTTTGGCGATGAACCCGAATTTGCAGACGGCTCAAAGCTCAACTATGTCGACACTGCGCGGGCACTCTGTGATCAAGCGGAATATCCCGACTACGAAGAGGGCTCCCTACAGGCCCACATCCTCGAGACTTTCTGCCCGAACTACACGGGTTAGCTTGTTCGACACATCAGGAGAATTAGAGAGATGACCCATTCAACCTCTAGATCGAGACTGGGCATCGCGGTTGCCGCTGTGATCTTTGCCGGCGTCGTTGCACTCATCTTCCGAGCCGTCGGCAACGGGGATCCCGGAGTCCGGACGCCGACCTCTTTCGACACTCAGCCGGACCTGGTTGAGGAACAGTTACCGACTAACTCACCCGAGCCGACAGCGTCGCCAACACCGGCGCCACGCCGTCGCACCGGTGGCACTCGTAGTGCTCCGGCACCCCAGACTGAACCGCAGCCGGGCCCGTCGGATCTTTCGTCTCTGAGCGATCTGCCCGCAGTCCCCGACCAGCCACCTCAGCCGCCCCAGCCCGAGAGTCCATAGAACGTTCCTGACGCTGCATTAGTTGCGAAACAACGTCGGGCCGGGGAGATTCGAACTCCCGACCTCTTGACCCCCAGTCAAGCGCGCTAACCAAGCTGCGCTACGGCCCGTGCAAAAGATGCTACCCGCCCGCCGGGATTGCTTTGAATCGGAGGGTGATGCGCTCTGCGTTGCGGAATTCTCTGCGGAAACTTGATTCATCCGGCCATTGTTTTGTTGTCGTTCGGATGCCGGCGATGTCGAACTCGATTCCCGGCTGCCGGAACGGATAGGGGTCGAGCTGGAGTTCGCTTTCGACGGTACTCCGGGCCAAGATCTCGACGTCACCTTCCACTGTTGCAATCGGCGGCATCTTTCGCTCCGCGCCTTCCTTCAGTTCTTCCATGCAAACAAGGAGCGATAGCCGATCCCAAACTTGGAGCAGCCTCCACCCTTCCTCGCTTTCGACCTCGGTGCCGTTGCCGCTGATCTTGCCGAGCAGCCGCTCTTGGCGCTTGTGTTCCCCTTCGACGAAAGCCGTAGCCAGCTCTAGATCCGATCCCTTCAGGTGTTCGATCTGCGGATCCATGCCCGGAAAGAACGGACGCGTGTAGAGACGCTCGCCGTGGAGCGAGGCGAGTAGCCCCGCATAGTCGTCCTCGCCTTCGACTAGATCGATCCCTCGCTTGTAGAGCTCAACGTGCTCGGATCGCGGGATGTGGATGAAGTCGACCGGACCTCCGTGGGGGCCGAGACGCGGAGACAGCTCCCACTGCGACCAGCCGTCGTCGTGGCGCGAAGCCGCAATGAGCGCCGACTGGCGACGCGCCGGCGACGGGATTCGTTCGTTCCCCCAGGCATCGGCGAAAGCTCCGGACAGCAACGCGTGATCTGTTTGCCGGAACATGAACAGCGCGCCATCGCGCTCCTGGAGGATCATCCGGCTCTCTTGCGCTTCTGTTTCCGCGTGACGAAACGGATCGGCGTGCCTTCGAAACCGAAGCGACGCCTGAGGCCTCGGTCGAGGTAGCGCAGCCACTGCTCCGGGATGCGGCTGGCTCCGAAGAGCACAACCGTTGGCGGTGCGGTCTCCGCCTGCACCGCGTACTTGATGCGCTCTCCTCTTCCCGTCGATGGGATCGGTGTGCGCGCCTGGAGGTCGTCTACAACGGCATTGAGGATAGGAGTCGGAACACGGATGCTCCGCGCTTCCAGAACGGGCGGCAGGGCCTCGAAGATCCGCCGCACGCCCTTGCCTGTTAATGCCGACATCTCGAGGAAAGGCGCCCAGTGGAGGTGCGGAAGCCGACGCTTCAGTTCCTGACGTGTACGTATGAGGTCGTCACCGTCCATTGCATCGATCTTGTTGAGGACGACCACGGCTGAGCGTCCGAGCTCTGCGATGTCGTCCGCGATACGCATGTCCTGCCGGGATATTCCCTCCGTAGCATCGACGACGAGCAACGCAACGTCACACCGCTCGAGTGCGCGTTTCGTGCGGACGGCGCCGAAGAACTCCGTTGATTCGTCCACACGGGCCGAACGACGAAGACCGGCGGTATCGACGAAGCGGTAGCGCTGGCCGTCGACTTCGACGATCGTGTCCACTGCATCGCGAGTGGTTCCGGGTTCGTCGTGGACGATGCTTCGCTCGGCACCCACGGCTTTGTTGAACAGCGTGGACTTCCCTACGTTCGGACGACCCACGATCGCGATGTTCGGCTCTGAGGACTCGTCCGCGCGTTCGACCGGAAAGCCTTCCGTTAGGGCATCGAGCAGGTCCCCGACACTTCGGCCGTGAAGGGCCGACACCGGGATCGGGTCTCCCAGACCCAGCGCGTAAAGCTCACTGGTGTCTCGTTCGCGTTTGGGTGTGTCGGCCTTGTTCGCGACAACCACCACCCGGCGACCGAGTTTCCGGATCACGTCGGCGACCGACTCGTCGTCCGGGGTGATCCCGTCGGCGACGTCGAGGACGAAGGCCACGACATCGGCCTCCGCAGCGGCTGCTCGGGCCGTTTCCGCGACCTTGCCGGCGAGCTCACCTTCGGGGTCGGTCTCGAGGCCGCCGGTGTCAACCACGAGGAAAGCCCGGCCGCGCCACTCTGTGGTGTACAGGATGCGATCGCGGGTTACACCGGGGCGTTCTTCGACGATCGCTTCGCGCCGGCCGATGAGGCGATTGACGAGGGTCGACTTCCCGACGTTCGGACGGCCGACGACGGCGACGACGGGCAGATCACTCACCGAGGCTCCAGTTGGTTCATCACGGCGGCCAGTCTTTTCTGAGCCTCGACCGTAGCCTCCCGGATGCGAGAGCGAGGGACGATGCCGTCACTGACCCTTTCGCCCAAACGGAAGGGCTCGCCCAGCGACGCACTTATCTTCACGAGCTTCGGCAGCTTCCGGCCGGGCGGAAAGACGGCCTCCGTTCCGCTGATGGCCAGTGGGACTATCGGCGCACCCGACTTCAGAGCGATGTAGGCGAATCCCTCCTCCAGTTCCTCGAAGCGGGCGCCGGGGGTACGGGTTCCTTCCGGAAAGATCCCGAGTACACCTCCGGCTTCGAGCACCGCCAAGGAATTCGTCAGGGCGCTGCGGTCCGGTCTTCCGCGCTTTACGGAAAAGGTTCCGGTCCTACGCATGAACCACGCCGAGATCGGCGATTTGAAAAGCTCCTCCTTCGCCATGAAGCGCACATGCCGTTTCGTAACGGCCGCTGCAACCGGGATATCGATGAGCGATCGATGGTTGATGGCCAGGATCACTCCCCCATGCTTCGGGATGTTGTCCGCTCCGGTTACTTCCATGTTGAAAGCTGTTGAAAGAAGCAGGCGCAGCACGTCACGGATGGCGACATAAAGAGCCGGCGCTCGTTTCCGAGTCATCAACGCCAAGATCTTGGTCGCAACGGCTTCTGCGTCGAGCATCGAAGTGTCCAGGATCACGGCGTCGGATGCAGGCTTCATCGCTCCTACCGGACGGTTCGCGTCTCGTTCGTCGCGTTCATGGATCTCAACGACTTCGCTGCCTTCCGATCCGTGTTCGGCATTGCGGCGTTGCGCCCGCACATCCGGCAATGCGTCGAGATAGATCTTCAGGTCGGCGTCGGGCCAAACCACCGTGCCGATGTCGCGTCCTTCGACGACGGCACCGCGTGCCGGGACGAGACTCCTCTGGAACTCGACCAGGACACGCCGGACTTCCGGATGAGCGGAGACGATCGATGTCGCCTGGCTGACCTCGGGTGATCGGATCTCGTTACCTACGGGGCTTCCGTCGAAACTCAAGGCCCGGCCGTATTCCAGCGTAGATCGCTGCATCGTCTTCTTGGCCAGCTCGGCCAATGCGGGAGCGTCGTCCAAAGAGATTTTGGATTGCATCGCTTGATGTGAGACCAACCTGTAGGTAGCTCCTGTGTCCACGTAACTCAAGCCCAGCCGCTCGGCCACGAGCTTGGCGACCGTGGACTTTCCCGAGCCGGCCGGGCCGTCGATCGCGATGATCGTCCGCTTCATGTCACGTGCTCTCCACGTTGGCGCCGAGGTCGCGGAGCACTTGCTCGAACCCAGGCCACGAAACTGCGGCGCTCTCCCACCCGCCGACGCGCGTTTCGCCTTCGGCCACAAGGCCGGCGACCGCCAGCGCCATCGCGATCCGATGATCGCCGGCCGAGTCGACGGCGGTTCCTTTGAGCGGTCTTCCGCCGCGCACAACGAAGCCGTCGGGAAGTTCGTGGATCTCCGCACCGAGCTTCCGTAACCCGGTGACGAGTGCCTCGATGCGATCCGATTCCTTGACGCGCAGCTCGCCGGCACCCGTGACAGTTGTCTCACCGTCGGCCTGCGTAGCCAGCACTCCGAGAAGCGGAAGCTCATCGGCCACAGCCGGCACGTCATCGGCGACCACTTCGACCGCCACCAGTGTCGAGCGCGCGGCCTGGATCAGGCCCAAGCGTTCACCGAGTTCAACTTCTTGCTCCTCGACTGTCACGTCCCCTCGCATCCTTCGGAACTGTTGCACGAAACCTGCTCGCGTTGGGTTGAGACCGACACCTTCGATAGCCACGTCACCGCACAACAAGGCAGCTCCTATCAGGAAGGCGGCCGAAGAAACGTCACCGGGCACATCCAATTCGAAGGACGGCGGCTCAAACTGTTCGATCTCCACGAGGTGAGCATCTCTTTCGAGTAACCGTTCCGTGATCGGTGCCCCTAAAGCCTCGAGCAGCCGCTCGGTGTGATCACGCGTTCTCAAGGGCTCCGTAACGATCGTGCGTCCCTCGGCACCAAGACCGGCAAAGAGAACACAGGACTTCACCTGTGCGCTCGCCACTTCCGTGTCTATCGAAGTTCCGGCGAGCCTGCCTCCGTTGATTCGCAGCGGCGGGAACCGGCCACCTTCGACCTCCACCTTGGCCCCGAGAGCTTGGAGCGGGCGCGCAACTCGATCCATCGGTCTCCGGCGCAAGGATTCGTCGCCGTCAAAGGTCGAACGAAAGTCGTAATGCGCCGCGAAGCCTGCCAGCGTGCGCATCGTGGTTCCCGAGTTACCGCAATCCAGTGCGTCGTCGGGTTCACTCCACGAACGCATGCCTTTTCCGTTGACGGTTACTGCTCCGTTGCTTTGATCGATTTCGACGCCATACGCTCGCAAGCAGCGCGCTGTTGATTCGACGTCTTGCCCGGTCGCGAGATTCGCGATCCGGCTTGTTCCTTTCGCGACGGACGCCAGCAATAGCGCCCGATGCGATATCGACTTGTCTCCCGGCACCCGAACACGGCCGGAGATCGATCCTGGACCGTGCACGACGAGAGTGCTCATTGCTCCGTTACAACCGTCGTGCGGAAACCCTTGCCCTCGAGGAGTTCGGCGGCGCCGCGCGCGGTCTCGATGCCGTCCAGAAGCACGCGGAGGACACCTCCGCTTGGGGTGTGGTCGACCCAAAGGTCCTCGATGTTGATCCCCCCCGCCCCCACGGCAGTTGTGATCTCGGCCAGCACTCCGGTTCGGTCCGGAATCGATACTTCGACAACGACGGGATCGACCGGAGTGCGTTCGCCCTTGGCAGGGAACTTCTTGCGAGCTGTGCGCGCCGCATCGACGATCAAATCAAGGTCGTCCCAGCGTTGATCGTCCACCGCCGATCGCAGCTCCCCCAGCCGTGATGTGAAGCCGTCGAGCTCACGAAGAACGGCTTCCCGGTTCGTGGCGAAGATGTCGCGCCAGACGCGCGGACTGCTGCCGGCCGTTCGCGTCACATCCCGGAAGGATCCGGCGGCGGCTTGGAATAGCCGTGGGTCTCCGTCATCGCCTGCGAGTGCCATGAGGGCCGTCGCTATCGCGTAAGGAAGATGGCTCACCAACGCGACCAACCTGTCGTGCTCCTCGGGTTCGAGAGCCAGAGTTCGCGCGCCGAGACCCGTAACAAGAGTGTTCACACTGCGATAGGCATCTGAATCTGTGGATTTCGTCGGTGTGAGGATCCACAGCGCGTTCTCGAAGAGGTCGGCACGCGCGGATGCAACTCCCTCCCCTTCCGTTCCGGCCATCGGATGGCCGCCGACGAAGGGACGCTCCGGTCCGAGCACACGTTCCGCATCTGCAACGATCGTGCCTTTGGTCGATCCCACATCGGTCACAACGGTTCCGTCTGCGGCGTGCTTGGCTATCTCGGCGATCATCGCCGGTATCTCGCCGACCGGAGTTGCCACAACGATCAGATCTGCGGCGGCCACACCCGACGCCAGATCCGAAACGGTTTCGTCCAACGCACCCGCATCGCGAGCTCTCTCCGCGTTGTCGGATGCAACGTCGTAACCCGTGACGACGCTTCCGGCAGACCGGGCCGCCATACCGATAGACCCACCGATGAGCCCCGTCCCCACGACGAGGATGCGCCGACTCAACGCTTCAGGCGGGGTCGGGCGGATCGAGCAGCCGAACGGTCTCCCCGAGATACACGGATTCCGGCTTGCGCTCCCCGTAGTACTGGAGCATCACTCTGATGCACATCGGCATCGCGAGCGAGCTGTGGACGTCGAGCTCTCTCGCACAGAGCAACGGGATCCCGTTTAGACCCATCAAGCGAGCGGCTGCGGCAGGAAACTCC
This sequence comes from uncultured Actinomycetes bacterium, assembly GCA_963766295.1. Classification (GTDB taxonomy): domain Bacteria; phylum Actinomycetota; class JAICYB01; order JAICYB01; family JAICYB01; genus JBBDRJ01. The sequence continues at coordinate 1,040,113 of CAVXYW010000002.1, forward strand.
GAATGCAGATCGTCGGTGGCTGTGAAGAACATGCTGACGATGTCGGCCGGATCGATCTGGTTGCGTCCCAGCAGCTCTTTGAGCAACGACTGAGTGGCCGAGACCACCTTCTCCCGGGTGTCTTCGTCGACTGAAACCGCGCCGCGAACGGCATATAAGCGCTGCATCTGAGGTAAGTCTAGGCGCTGCTTGATCGAAGTAGATCGACCACTTCGGTGCGCTTGAGGAGACGGTGGTCGCCCGGTTTGAGGCGTCCGAGGCGGACGTTGCCGATCGACGTCCGCATGAGTGAGAGCACGTCGAGGCCGACGGCGGCCAGCATCCGGCGCACCAAACGATTGCGCCCTTCTCGGACCGTCAGCTCGACAACCGTTCGGTTTGCCGATGTTGCTATCACTTGAACGTCCGCACGGGCGATCCCATCCTCCAACTCCACCCCTTTGACCAACGCTTTCTTCTGTGTAGCGGTCAACACTCCTGCCACCTCGGCCACGTAGACCTTTGGAACTTCATATCGCGGATGAGTCACGAGCTCCGCGAACCTCCCGTCGTTGGTCATAAAGAGAAGACCGCTGGTATCGCGATCGAGCCGACCGACGGCGAACACGCGGGGCTCCTTCGGGACGAGCTCGAGAACCGTCTTGCGTCCGTGTGTGTCGCGCGCCGTCGTGACAACTCCCACGGGTTTATGCAGCGCCAGATAAACACTCGCGACGGAAACGTCGATGTGGACACCGTCGATCTCGATCTTGTCCACGCCACCCTCGACGCGCTGGCCGAGTTCAGCGGTACGTCCATTGACCTTCACACGACCCGCGGCGATGAGCTCCTCACAAGCGCGGCGCGACCCGAATCCCGCGCGAGCCAAGACCTTTTGAAGCCGTTCGGGTTGCTCGCTCACTCCTCGTGCTGTGCGGGCGCGAGCGTTTCCTGTTCCGCCCCCGCGCCTTCCTCGGCTGCTTCGGCGGCCTTTGCTTGCAGAACGCGTTCAATCTCCGCCGCCGCAGCCGGATCGGGTGCGAAGGACGCCAGCGGCGGAAGGTCGGATACGGACCCGACACCGAGCTTCTCTAGGAACAGCGGAGTCGTTCCGAACAACGGCGCTCGGCCCGGACCAGGATCGCGTCCCACTTCGATGACCAGTCCACGTTCGGTCAACGTTTGGAGAACGGAGTCGACGTTCACTCCGCGGATGCGGGAGATCTCGCCACGAGTAACCGGCTGACGGTAGGCAACGATAGACAGCGTCTCCAGCGCCGGACGCGAAAGCCGTCCCACCTTTGACCTGTTCGCAAAGTGACCGACGTCGTCGGCCAGCTCGGATCTGGTGTAGATGCGGTATGCGTCTCCGATCTGTCGAACCTCGAGGCCACTCGCCCGCTCTTCGTAGGCTCGGCGGAGCGAGTCGACGACGGAAGCTACGTCGTCGGTGGTCACTCCGAAGGCCGCGGCGATGTCGTGTGCACGAACGGGCTCCGGAGTCGCAAACAAGATGGCCTCGATCAGCGCTTCACTGACGCTCTTAGGGCTCATGATGCCTTCGCCAGTTTGAGTTCGAGCTCGCCTACAGTTGCCCCATCGCCAAGCTCCACCTCGCCGCGCATCGCTAGTTCCAACATCGCGAGGAACAGTGCAACCGACCACGCGAGACTTCGGCCCCGCGACAATCGCGCAAACGTCATCGCGCCCTCCTCGAGCAAACGAACCATCTCGACGGCGGCTTCCTGTGTCGAGACCTGATCGACGACGATGCGGGACGTGTCGACGGTCTGCATCGTCTCCCGGACGATCTCCAGCAAGGTACGAGCAAGGTCGGCCGGTGATATGTCGGCCAGAACCGGAAGCCGGCGCAAAGCTTCGTCGTCCGTCGAAGGCTTTGGTGGAAAACGCCTGTCGCCGGCGTTGAGCAACTCCGTCAGATGATCTCCCGCAGTTCGGAATGTCTGGATCTCCAACAGTCGGGCAATGAGCAGGTCGCGCTCGATCTGCTCCTCTTCGTCCAGTTCCTCGGTGGGTCGAGGCAGCAGCGCCTTCGCCTTGAGGGCCAGCAGGGTCGCGGCAACCACGAGGAACTCGGTTGTGACCTCGAGATCGGCTCGCTCCATCTGCTCGATCTGGGCGAGGTAGTCCTCGGTCAGCCGCGCGATGGGCACGTCGCACACGTCGACGCGCTGCTCCGCGATGAGCGAAAGCAGGAGCTGGAACGGCCCCTCGAAGACGTCGAGCTTCACCTCGTAAGGCATGTGCTTCGAGGATAGGGTGCCGTTGCTCAGATGGGCAGTAACCGGATCAGGCCCGATCTGATCCAGTCGACCACCTTGAACAGCGGCTGCTCCAAGAACAGGATCAGGCCCAGAAGGATCATGAAACCGTAGGGCTCGATGCGATCGAGCCGTTGCCGTCCCTGAGCGCTCAGGAAGACCCTCAGGAACCGTGAGCCGTCGAGCGGTGGTATCGGCAAGAGATTGAAGGCCGCCATCAGAAGGTTCCACTCGACGAAGAAGATCAGAATCTTCGTGCCGATACCCGGATCGAACACTTGATTCGCATCCAGGAGCGCGGCTGCGATGAAAGCCAACACCATGTTCGAGAGCGGTCCGGCTGCGGCAACGACGGCGAAGCCCAGGCGGTCGGTTCCCTTGAGATTCCTAGGGTTCACCGGAACCGGCTTGGCATAGCCGAACATCGAACCGGTCGAGAAATACATGACGGCAGGAAGGATCAGGGAGCCGACGATGTCCAGATGCCGGATCGGGTTTAGCGTTATGCGCTTGGCTCGCTGAGCCGTCGCGTCGCCAAGAGCGAGCGCCACAACCCCGTGCGCGTTCTCATGGATGACCACGCTGAATAGGAGTACGGCCAAGCCAAGGATTGCGTCGGGCAGTGAGGTTTGCACCCGGCGCTAGCTTGCGCGCTTTTTCATACAGGCCATGCACTGGCGCGCGTACGGACGCGCATCGAGTCGGTCTTCGGGGATCGGCTGCCCACAAGATTCACAGCTCCCGTACTTGCCCGCGTTCATCCGCTCGAGGGCGGCGTCCACCTCGTGCAGAACCTCGATCAAACCTTCGGCCATTGAGAGAACGCGCGTTTTCTCGTCGGTTGCTTGGCCACTGTCGGCAAAACTCTGGTCGAACTGAACGTCGCTCGGCTGTCCTGTTGCCGGATCGACGCCCATATCCACCAGCTGAGTCACGAGGTCGCTGCGCTCGCCGTCCAGACGACGGCGGAGTTCGTCGATGTTCGCTTGGTCCACGTCAGACCTCCCGGCCGGCGTTAGGAAGTACGCCGGCGGCGCCCACGAGGGTGGGCTTCGTCGTACACATCTTTGAGCTTTTGCTTCGTCACCAGCGTGTACACCTGTGTCGTCGACAATCTCGCGTGACCCAAAGCCTCCTGCACTACCCGGACGTCGGCTCCGCGGGCCACGAGATGGGTGGCGTAGGAGTGACGGAGAGCGTGCGGGAAGACCCTTGCGTTCGGATCTACCCGAGAAGCGTACCTCTTGACACATCGCCACGCGCTTTGCCGGGACAACCTCGCTCCCCCGGTACCCAAGAAGAGTGCCGCCGTCGAACGCTTGGCAGTGGCGAGCTCTCCGCGGCCATTTCGCAGATAGCGGCGAACGGCGTCGGCGGCGGGCGCACCGATCGGGACGATGCGCTCCTTCGATCCCTTTCCCAAGCACCGCAAGGTGCGATCTTCGAGATCAACGTCATCGATATCGAGTCCCACGAGCTCGGAAACTCTTAGCCCCGCTCCGTACAACAGCTCGAGCATCGCGCGGTCGCGCAGTGATCGGGGGCCGGCACCGGACGCTGCCTCGATGATCTTGGTTACGGCTTCTTCGTCCAATGCTTTGGGAAGTGACAAGCCTCGTCCCGGACCGTCCACGAGGGCGGCCGGATTCTTCTTCGCAAACCCTTCTCGGACGCAGAACTTGTGGAAATGACGCAAGGCGGCAAGGTGCCGATTGAGCGTTGAGGGTGCACCTCCGGCGCGCGAACGCTCCTCGAGAGCGGCAGAGACATGCCGAGACTCCGCCTGCGACATGTCGGTCAGCCCCACGTCAGCGAGTGTCGCTATGTATTTGCGAACATCTCGTCGGTATGTAGCGATCGTGGACACCGCCGCGCCCCGTTCAACACGGAGGTAGTCCTCGAACGTGTCGGCGGCCCGGCGGAGGGCTTCGGGGATATCGGCCATCGGAGGAACCGAGCGTACGTCCGGACAGTAGCCTTCGCACGTATTGGGACCTGTTGCCGTACCGCGCAACCTGGCGTACCCTCGCCGGATGTTCGAGCGCTTCACGGACAAGGCTCGCAAGGTCGTCATGCATGCCCAAGAAGAAGCGCGCGGCCTCGATCACAACTACATCGGAACCGAGCACCTGCTGCTCGGGCTACTGATCGAAGAAGAAGGCCTGGCTTCTAAAGTCCTCACCGATTCCGAATTGACCGTAGACAAAGTCCGGTCGGAGATCGAGCGAAGGATCGGCCGCGGCGGCGAGGCCACGAAGGGCCACATCCCATTCACGCCGCGAGCGAAGAAAGTTCTCGAACTCTCCCTTCGTCAGGCCTTGCGGCTACAGCACAACTACATAGGAACCGAGCACATCTTGCTCGGGTTGATCACCGAGGGTGAAGGCGTTGCCGCGCAGATACTCGCAACCGAAGTCGAGGGCGGCCTGTCGGGAGTCGAAGCCGCCGTGATCGACGCCCTAGGACCGGAGGCCATCGAAGCGATGAGCCGTCCGATCGAAGGACTCGGCCGCCGAATGAGAGAACGTCTGCGTGGTGGCATCCAATTGACATCATCCGCAGCCGGCGACGATGAGGTACGCAAGCGCCTCGAAGCCATCGAGGCCCGCTTGTCCGCGATCGAGCAACTCCTGAGACGGCAGTCGGGCGAAGAGGAAGTTTCTTAGCTCGAGCGAAGAGCCAGCAACGCGAGACCCAACAAGCTCTTCGCGTCCCGGACCTCTCCGGACGTAATCAACTTCTTCAGCGAGCTGACCGGTCGTCGCTCGATCGTCACGATCTCCCCGGGATCGGTAGCCCCGAGCTCGGGCTCCACTTCATTTGTGAAATACAGATGGAACTGCTCGTTCGAAAAGCCGGGCGTTGTGTAGAACGTCGCAAGGTGCTCCAGAGAGTTGGTCTTGAGGCCCACTTCTTCGATGAGTTCGCGGGCGGCCGTAATGGCGGGGTCCTCCCCAACCTCGACCTTGCCCGCGGGGATCTCGAGTAACTCCTCTTCGGTCGCGTGCCGATACTGACGCACGAGCACGATCTCATCGCCGTCAACGCATACGACACCGACGGCGCCGCGGTGTTCGATGACCTCACGCATTCCGCGGTTACCGTCTTCGGCTTCAACGTGATCGACGCGAAGCGTGAGGACTTTGCCCTTGAACAGCGTGCGTGTCGCCAGAACCCGTTCAGGCAAGGCCGGCTTGCCGGCAAGCAGCGCCGATGAAGTCGCGGAACAGCGGGTGCGGACGATTCGGCCGCGACAAGAACTCCGGGTGGAACTGACCGGCCACGAACCAGGGGTGGTCGGCCAGCTCGACGATCTCGACGAGCGTTCCGTCCGGTGAAAGCCCGGAAGCGATGAGCCCTTCGGCCTCCAGCTTCGGTAGCAGCTCGGGGTTCACTTCCAGCCGGTGCCGGTGACGCTCGTGGATCAAGCGCTCCCCGTAGGCCTCGAAGGCCTTGGTGCCCTCTTGCACCACGCAGGGGTAGGAACCCAGCCGCTGCGTTCCTCCGATCTCCTCGACATCTTGCTGCTGGTCCAGGAGAGCGATCACCGGATACGGCGTCGCTTCGTCGAACTCCGTCGAATTTGCGTGGTCCATACCGCACGCATTCCGTGCGAACTCGATCACCGCACATTGGAGCCCGAGGCAGATGCCGAAGAAGGGAATCCGGCCTTCGCGTGCGTAGTGTGCGGCTTCGATCTTGCCTTCAATGCCGCGGACTCCATAACCACCGGGAACGAGGATCCCGTCGACGTCGGCCAGCCGGTTTCCGTCGTCGATCATCCCGTCCGAAGCGAGCCATTGGATGTCGACGTGCACTCTGTGGTGCGCACCGGCGTGGCGCAGCGCTTCCCGTACCGACAGATAAGCGTCCTGGAGATCGACGTACTTCCCTACCAAAGCGATTCGCACGGTACCGACCGGCGAAGCCATGCGATCACACAGCTCTTGCCAATCGGTGAGGTCCGGTTCGGCCGGCCCGAGACCAAGATGCTTGGCGATCTGGCGGTCCAGACCCTCTCGGTGCAGGTCGAGAGGAACGTGATAGGCGTTGGGCGAATCCGGCTCTGAGATGACGGCCTCGACGTCGACATCGCAGAAGAGCGCGATCTTCTGCTTGAGCGACAGGTCGATGTCGCGATCGGAGCGGCAAAGGATCGCATCGGGCTGGATACCGATGGACCGCAGCGCCATGACGGAGTGTTGGGTCGGTTTGGTCTTCAGCTCACCAGAAGGAACCAGGTACGGAACCAACGAAACGTGTGCGTAGAACACGTTCTCCCGGCCCACGTCGTGACGGACCTGACGGATCGCCTCGAGGAACGGCAAAGACTCGATGTCGCCGACCGTCCCGCCGACCTCGGTGATGACCACGTCGATCTCGGGGTCCCGACCTAGCGCCAGGATCGCTTCTTTGATCTCGTTGGTTATGTGCGGAATCACCTGCACGGTCTGTCCGAGGAACTCACCGCGCCGCTCGCGCTGGATGACCGACCAGTAGACCTGCCCGGTCGTGAGGTTCGAAGCCTTCGAGTGGTTGGTGTCGATGAAGCGCTCGTAGTGGCCGAGGTCGAGGTCGGTTTCGGCGCCGTCGTCGGTAACGAACACCTCGCCGTGCTGGAACGGATTCATGGTGCCCGGATCGACGTTGATGTAGGGGTCGAGCTTCTGGAGCGTGACCCTCAACCCTCGAGCAACAAGCAGGCGCCCAATGGAAGCTGCGGAGATGCCCTTTCCGAGGGAGGAAGCCACACCCCCGGTGACGAAGATGTGTCGTGCCACGAAGCGTTCCTCCTGGTCAGTTCAAATTAACACGGGACACACGGATTGTTGTCACCCGGCGCCGAACGGAGGTTATGGGAACGTACTGACAGCCCTAGGGAGTGCGGCCGAGGAGGTCGAACCAGCGCAGCGGGGGCACTTTTTCGATCACATCCGAGAAGGAAACGAACTCCGAAACGGCGGTAAGAGCAGCCAACACCGCGCCACAGACCACCAGGCCCGCGTTGCCCAGAGTTGCGACGGCCGCTACACCGGCCACGGCACCAAGCAGATTCGCTCCCGCATCGCCAAGCATCACCTGCTCGCGCAGCTCTGCGATAAGGAAGACGGCGACCCCCCCGCCCAGCGCCCAGATCACGGGTTCGCCGCCGCCGGGAACGTTAGCCACTGCCAGGAAGAGGACGATAGGGAACCAGATCTTTATTGCGCGTCCCGGCCGCAGATCCAGCAAATTCGCCAGATTCGTCGCCAGCGCTATGACCAATGCGCCGACCAGGAACCATCCGCCGCGCCGGCCAAGTCCCCAAGATGCAGCGAGACCGACAACGCCGCCGCCGACCGCTTTCATCAATCCAGTCGTGAGATTTCCCCGAATCAACTCGCGCACGTGTCCGACCAAACCGCCGGCCCGGCGATCGCCGTACATGTCGTCTACGACACCGAGCCCACACATCACGATACCGGCCAAGAGCAGTGTTGCAGCCGTGCGATACCCCTCTTCCAGTCTGAACACTGCCGCCAGCGCCCCGACCGCGAGAGCATCGATCAACACAACACCGGCGGTCGCGATCACTGTTCGTCCGCGGTAGTTCTCCTTGAGGTGTCGTTCGCCCTTGAGAAGCAAGGGGGCCCAGCGAAGAGCAAGGACGGTAACAACGCATCCAGCAACTGTGGCCCCTACGGGCAGAAGGATCACGAACGGACGGTGCCACCTATGGCCGTCCTTATCTCTTGCGCCAGCGAACGGGAACTGGTTTCGGCCGCCCAGAGGTCCCCCTCGACCGCGAACCTGCCGTCAATCTTCCGGATCGCATTGATCACCTGGCGTTCTGAGATCGACGAGTTGAAGGTGTAAACGCGCACCGAAGCGTCGGCACATTCGGCTTGTTCGTCGATGTCGTATCCCTCGACGGGTTCGACCTCCGCCAGTTCACAACCAACGTCACCGATCGACGAGACCAGGCTCGCGAGCGTCGGGAAGTTCCTAGCGGACGCAGTCGGCCCTGAACTGGATCCCCCCTCGCTGCAAGATGCGATCAACACGATCGCGGCGGCTACAAGGAGTGACCGCTTCATTTCACCAACAGTCCGGCAGCGTATGAGCCTGCCGCGGCCGCCGATTCGAAGAAGAGCGCGTCTTCGTCCGGCCCCCGGCCCATGTGCGAGCTGGAAAGGTTGAGCTTTGCCGCCTCGCGGAGTCTGGAGAGCACATCGGCAGCGTCGTGTTCAACGACGCGCCACGAACCGACCTCGACTGCCACCCTGCTCCCCCATCCTGTCGGCACGACTATGCATGCATCTCCGTGATCTACGGACGGCGCCACCCAGCCCAGCGCCGAAACGACGTGGTGACTCAAGCCTTGGTGTCGTGGCCGTGGGTCGGCTTCGGAAAGACGCACACAGACGATGCTGCGGCCACCCAGTGACGTCGTTGCCAGGGAGATGGTTCCGAGGTCTAGAGCCGTAGTACCGAAGGGGGTGCCCGTGCCGACCACTCCGGGACCAACACCGGCTACCACGAGGTCCGCGTCGAGCACATGACGAGCGGCAAGCAGCCCACTGTGCAAGGTCACTGCTTCGAGATCGCCGCCGACGGCATGGCCCGTAGTGATGACGCCGGCGAGCCAGCCAAGTTCGCGCAATCTGCGAAGCGTGTTTGAGTACCCCGCGTCGAGCGCGGCGCCGTCGGTCATGACGTAGACGACGACGGCCTCCGAGTTGTGTTCGCGCAGCCCGCACAGGGCGGGCACCAACTGCGAATGCAAAGACGTCGCGATCACGGGCGTCTGGTCGAGGGATCGGGCCGACGCCATGATTTCGTGATGCGGAGACTCCTGCGCTTCTACGGCCAGCACGTCGGTCTGCGCGGGCGTGTAACGCAGCTTCATGATGTGGCCGCCGCTCGGTGAATCGTAATCGGTTACGGACTGATTCCAGACGACGAAATCTGCATCACCGGTTCCCAAGCCAAGATCGACGGCGGTCGTGTTGACGACAACTTCGTCGCCCGGCTTCGCTGGAGCGGCCCACCGTGGGTACAGAAGCGCTTCTCGCGTGACTCCGTCGATGCTCACTTTCAGCCGCTGGATACCGCCGGCATGAGTTGCGATTACATCGAGGACTTTCCCTGTGCGAAAGGTAGGCATTTCCTTACTTGTAGCATTGCGCGCGTGACGGTCACCTCGGTGAAGGCGGTCGGGTCCCGCGCTGCCGGGGTCCATCTCGCCTTGCTACGGGTGATCGCCAAGACCGGACACGTCCGCCGGGGCGCCTCATTGATCCGTCCGTTCTTCCCGAAAAGCGACCGCGCGGAGGTGGCCCTATCGAGCGGCGGAAGCCTGACGATCAACCTCGCCGACGCCCACTGGTCCCGCGTACCCGCTGGTCTGGACTATGAGCCGGCCGTCGAACGCGTTCTCTCGGCAGCGCTTTCCCTACCCAACACCTACCTGGTCGATTGCGGCGCCAACATCGGTTACTGGTCGAGCCGATTCGCGTCCTCAACACATGTCGTGGCGATCGAGCCCAATCCTGATGTCTTCCGGGTCTTGTCAGAACACGCAGAGCGCAACGGCTTCACAACTGTGCACGCGGCGATCTGGAACCAGTCCGGACTGACCGTCGACTTCACGTGGGACCCCGACGAACATGAGGCGGGTGCGATGACCGCTGCAGCCGAAACAGTAGGTATCCGCAAAGTTCCCGTCACCACAACGACGCTCGACACGTTGCACGCCGAGCACAGCGACGGACGCATCGGCGTCGTCAAGCTCGACGTTGAAGGCGTCGAGCTCGAGGCGATCGACGGAGGTACTTCTCTTTTAGCTTCGGGGCTGCTCGTTTACGAGGACCACGGACGCGACCTCAAGCACGAGACGACTGCGTCGATCTTGGACCGCGGCTTCGATGTGCGCTGGCCACACGACGACGGAACCTACGAGGTCATCAACGACATCAACCAACTCGACGGCCTCAAGGTCAAGCGGCGTTCGGGCTACAACCTCGTTGCGTTCCGGCCCGAGTCGGAGTGGGGTACGAGCTTCTAAACAGCGTTCGACGGTGCCGAAACGATCTTGAATGTCCGTGCAACTATCGCGTCCCAGTTGTAGCCGCGGCGAGCGATGACCTCCTTGGCTTTCTCTCCCATGCCTTGGTCGTCGAGCGCGGCTTCCAGTCCCTTCGCGAATGCGTCGGCGTCGTCAACATCAAAGAGCACACCCCAACCATCCATCGCTTCACGATGCGCGGGTATGTCGCTGGCCACCACGGGGATGGACGAACCCATCGCCTCAAGAACGGCCATCGGCAGACCTTCGCGCAGTGATGCGGTAGCGAAGACAGCGGCGTTCGCGTAAAGGGTGCCGAGCGCCTCACCCGTCTGGAGTCCAAGGAACTTCACCCGCTCGGCACCTCCCTTTTGGAGAGAGGCCGCGTAATCCTCCGAGTATCGAGGCGCCCCGACGATCGCCAGGTCCAAGTCCCTCCGGTCCAGCTTCTCGAAGGCTGCGATCAACACCTCTAGTCGCTTCTCGGGAACCAAGCGGCCGACCGATAGGACGTAACCCTTCGGCGTAAGCCCCAATGAACTCAATCGCTCGATCCCTCCGCTGGGAGGCAGCGTGATGCCGTTGGGTATCACTTCGATCGGCCGGTCGTGCATCCGGCGGAGATCTTTAGCTAGATCCTCGGACACGGCGATCACATCACTAGCGAGACGCAACGAGATCGCGGCCGTCCAGCGCAATAGGGCGCGGGCGAACGCGCCCCACTTCTCATCCAGCCAGTCCTGTCTGTGATGAGTAATCACGACCTTGCGGCCGGGGCGAAGGCGTTGCAGCCAGCAGAACGATGCAGACGCAACGCCTTGGTAGTGCACTACATCGAAACCACCGAACAACGCGCGGAAGCTTGCGATCGCTCCATAGACCAACGTCTCGAGCCCTCGACCGCTGGGTGCCCAAACCGGCACAACTTCCATGTCCCGATAGCGGCCAGTCGTCCCCGGCTGCGCCTTTCTGACGAACACAGTTACGTCGACGTCCATGCGCGCCAAACCTGCGTATAGCTCTTCGCTGTGGCGCGACATGCCTCCGGCTCCGGCAGGCAGGCTCACCGGACCTATCACGGCGATCTTCATCTACGGTTTCGGTGCGCGTTCGATCGACTCCACTTGGTCCAGCCCGACCAGGGCGAAGTAGGGAACGGTGAGTACGAGAACCATCGCCGGGATCGCGATGCCCGAGTCGTTTACGACCATGCCGAGTATCCCGGCCGTGAGCGAGCCCCAGATAGCTGCAAGCAACAGCGGACGGTTGCTCATGGCCCCGCCGAGTAGACCGCGCCCCCGCCAGAAGAGAAGCAGCAACAGCACGATCGCCGTGGGCACGATCCACGTCCATCGGGTATCGAAGACGAGATTCACGTTCGCATCGATCTTTCGTTGGACCGTCAGCCACGCGCCTCCGGGGTCGTTCAGCGCCTCGGCGGCGAACCGCCCGAGATGCGTCCGGCTGGCCGCAGGTCTTAGGAGATCGATGCCGACCATCGCGGCCGCTGCAACTGCGCCGGCTATGACGACGCCGAGGATGGTCCGAACCTTCACCTGTTTGTCTCTTGCGATCAGCCAAACGACGCACGCGGCCGGTACGCCGGCAAGAACACCGCCGAAATCCGCACCGAATTGCGGAAGGCCCTCCATCAGGAGCACAACAACGAGACCTCCTCCGAGCCATGCCGGTGCCCGTCGCCGGCCCTGGATATCGGCCAGTCCGCACAGGCCGATAATCGCGGTGGTGAAGAAGACCGCGTAGCCGAGGTTGCCATTGCCGTAGAACCTTCCGGCCTGCAACGGTGAGTAGCCGAACGCACCGTTCAGCTGCCACGGCGCTCCCAAAGCGAGGTCGCCGGCGGCGAGCGCCAAGCCCAGCAGAAGCAACACGAGTCCGCCGACCGTCTTTCGCTTGAACCGGAGAGCTACCGCAGTCAGCACTAAGACGATGCCGAAGAAAACGAACGTCGCACCGATCGCGCCGAGGCGCCATGCGCCAAAGATCCGAAGGAACACGGCAGCCGGGGGAACGGCGAGTACGGCGAGCCCGAGCACGCTCACTGCAGTCCGCGCATGACGCGAACCCGACATGAACAGGCCGAACGTGGCTCCCAAAAGGCCAAACATCAGAGCGATTACGCTGACGGTGGCCACCGTTACGAAGTCCTCTCGAAACGCTGCCTCACGGTCGGCGTTCGCGAAACGATGCGTGGCATCAACGTTGCTCGCCGGAACAACTGTTAGCGCCGAATCCGAAACGTCGTCCGGGACCGGGATGTCAAGGGCGTGGAGAGCGGTGGAGGCAACATCCGTTAGCAGCACCAGTCCATCGCGCCGCGTCAACGGCGACGTCAACCAGCCACGTTCAATGCCGCTCCCCACAGCGACGATCGGAGTCAGGCTGTCGATCTTCTGCATCCGTGGACCGGACGGCGCCAGGACGATCAGAAGATCGTCCTCATCGAGATTGCGCTCAACCCGGCCGAGAAGGACGTCGGTTCGTTCGATGGCACGAATGAGCTGGTCTTCCGCAAGGTTCGGCTCGGCGGACCTCGCATACTCATCCGCACGAAGCGTTTCACCAGGGTCAATCGCGACAACGTCGGCCTCCTCGAGAACTTCTTTGGTGGCTTCCTCGAACCGTCGAGGATCGGTTCGTACTCCGAAAGGAGCTTCGGGGTCCTCGACGAGCAGATCGGACACTTCACCCGAGTCGATCATGCCGGCACGATCCGTCAGGGCGAGTCCGACGGCCCGGCGCATTCCGTCAGGCGTCGTCGGTGCGTCCAGATCAGCGGCCGCCACTATTGCCGTTTTCTTGCCGGCTGAATGCAACGCCTCCCCAAACGATCCCAGCACGGCGCCGAAATCGGCACCGATGAACCGCTCAGTGAGGACGGCAAGCTCGGTCTGATAAAGGGATCCGTCGCGTTTGATCCCGTACCTACGCGCTGCCACCTGCGCAGCAGTACCGTTCTCCAGCTCGGTATCTCCCCGGTACAAGCGGTGCCCGTCGAGATCGTCGACGCTCGCATATGCACGTCGACCTGCACCCAACGTCGCGTACCCACGCACGGGCGCCATCCCTCTCGTCGCTGAGCGAACAACCAATCCCGCCGTTGCACCGCGGCTGATCAGATCGTCCAGCACCGGAACGTCGGCGTCCTCGATGTCCTGCCAGCCAACCCCTGGAAGCGCGAACAAGACCACGCGCTTCGCTGAAACCTCAGCCGCGGCCGCCGGGATCGATGCGAAGAAGACAAAGAAGAGCGCACCGGCAAACAGGAGTGTTCGTCTCATGCTTCGCCACGTCTCGATCTCAGAGACTCGCGGTCCGATCCAGACACCATCAAGAGCACGCCGTAGACAAGGATGCCTACTAGGACGGCGATGGTGAGCGAACCTGCGTCGCCTATATCCGCCGTCCACCGGAGCGCCAGCCAGGCGAGGCCGCCGGTAGCCACGCTTCGACCGAGCGCGCGGAGAAGGAAGGAGATGTCGGCGCCGACCGTCCAGCTCGCGACGCGGCGGCTCAGCACGGTGATCCCTCCGGCCAAGCCGACCCACTGGCCGAGCGCGTGGGCGGCGCCGATGATCAGCATCGCGCGCGCACCCCGCGCCCCACTAACGAACGTTGCGACTCCGCCGGCAAGTCCGTAAGTGACGACCCACAGTCCGTTGAAGGCGATGGGCGCTGCCGTATCCCTCCGCGCGTAGAGCGTTCGGACGATGCCCTGCGACAGCGCAAAGGCCGGCAACCCGAGAACGAGCCCAACCATGCAGCTTGCCACTAGATCGGCGGATGTCTCGGGCGACGCTCCACGTCCGAACACGAGGCGCGAGATCACCGGCGCTGAGACAGCCATCCCCGCTGCGGCCGGTGTTATCAAGAGCGCTGCAGTACGCCAGGTCTGGCTCAGGATCGTCGCAAAACCGCTCGCGTCGTCCTGCGAAGCCGAACGCGCGAGCGGCGAGATGGCGACCATGCTGAGTGGAAACCCGACAAGTGCGTTCGGTAATTCGTAGAACGCGTACGCCATGTAGAAGGCCACCACGCCGCCTGGAATGCGGTTGGCGAGCACGAGGGTGATCAACAGGCCGATCTGCATAACCGCATACAGCCCCATGCCGTGCATGCTCCCTCGAAGCGCACCGGTTACGGCTGGATCGCGCAGCAACAAGACCGACCGCCACCGAAATCCAGTTCGGGCCAGCGCAACCACTTGAACCAAACACCACAGGAACACTCCGCTCGTCGCTCCGGCCGCGAGCACAAGTACCTGCGCATCGCTCACTGTGAAGAGATCGGCATTCGTTCCGAGAGCGGCGAACAGGAAGTAAGAAGCGATCATCGCTCCACTCGCGAATGCCGGCGAAAGCACCGGCATCAACAATCGCCCGGATGCATTCAACATTCCGCGCGCGACCATGCCCACGAGATACAGGGGCACTTGCGGCAGGAAGAAACGAAGGAACGTTGCTCCCAACTCAACTTCCCGGGCGCGAACGACGGAGTCATCCACGCCGGTAAAGAACAGGGACATCAGACTCGGAGCGAACAACATCCCCAATGCGACGATGGGGATTGAGACCAGAAGCAAGATGTTCACGAGCGTCGACGCAACCTCGTCGGCCCTGTCCCTGCCTCGCTCGAGTTCGGTCACAAAGAACGGAACGAACACCCAGGCGACCACACCGCCCGCGATCAACTCGAAGAGGATGTTGGGAACCCAGTTCGCAGTCTGATAGGTGTTTCCCAAATAGTTCGCGCCGACCGTCAGGCCGAACACGATCCACCGAGCGAACCCGAGGACGCGCGCGAAAGCTGTTACGACCGAAAGCCGGGCGGTCTGACGGAGCAGGCCCGGATCCGAGGCCTCGACGACCATGGAAGGACTTAGTCCTCGGACGTCACAGCCGCGACGAACGACCGGCCCCGTGAAGTTCCATAGTGCCCACCGCGACCGTCGGCAGCCGCAACAAGAGCCGCCACGATGCCGAGCCCTCCGGGGTCGATCTCTTCGCCCGCCGAGTCGAACGTCGCAAGAGACGTGGGTAAGTCGTCGATGTCGCGTAATTCGCTAACCAGACTCGTACCCGACGATTCGTTTGTAACCGCCAAGGTCGGCGCGGCGGCTGCAACGGCACGAACGAACTCGGCAACCCACGTGGCAGGTGGTCCCGGGGCGTCTTCCTCCTTGGCCACGGACAGGGCCAGAACGACGGCATTCGGCGGAGGCCATGCGGCATCAGCCGGGATCTGGATGTTCAAGAAGTCGGCGTCGGCAAGTGCTCCGAGCAATTCACGGCCCTGTGTAGTCAAGAAATTCTCGCCCAGAACCCTCGCTGCATTGGAAGCCGGTTGTTCGCCGTCCGCGAACTCCGGCAGCGTCAGCCGAATGGCATCAACAAGCGCGCTCTCATCGGTGTCGTCCTCCAACGCCCACCGCTCGGTGAACAACAACCGACCTGCTTCCGCTGCACCGGCGTTCGTTAGTGGATTCAGGACTTCATCGCTCCAGTCCGGCAGCTCCGACACGTCGCCGACAAGAAGGAAATTCCGGTCGGCAAGCCGATCCTGCACGGCCCAGGCTCCGGCTTCACCCGAGAGTCGTTCGGTTAACGCGTCGTTCCGCGAAGCCACCTCGTCTCGCTGCCGCTCGGCCGACTGGCGCGCCTCGCGAGCGCGACGCAGATCGTCCTGCAGCCTCGCCTCCAGCGGTCCGCTGACAACCGAAGATCCGAGCAGTATCCCCAACGCCAGCGCCAGGAACACGGCGACTATCGAGATGATGTGATACCTGAGATCGATCAATTCAGGCCCGGGATTGCCGCCTTGATCTGGTCCCAAAGCCCGAGCCAGAACAATCTCATCGGAGGCATTACCGCACCGATGACGATCAAAACCGTTACCGCAGCACTGATCAGGAACCAGAGATCCCGAGTCTTCACCCGAGCTCTGTACAGCAAAGAGACACCCTTGGCGTCCACGAGATTCGCTCCAAGGCGCAGGCGCACAAGGAACGTCGACGCCATCCCACGTCTCCCTTTGTCGAGCATCTCCATCGCTGAGTTGTGCGTGCCAACCGCGACTACGAGTTCAGCGCCCTTCTCATGGGCTAAGAGCATGGCGACGTCTTCGCTCATGCCCTGCGCGGTAACCACACTGCAATCCAGGCCGAGCAGACGGAGCTTCTCGACTTCGGGGCTGTGTCCGTCCGCCGTTCCGTTGCTGTTGCTTCGACGCCAATCGCCCTGCGGGTGCACCAACAGCTCGGCACCGCTCTTCAAGGCCTCGACCGATACAGAGTCGACATCTCCAAGGATCACATCGGGTTGGATCCCTTCGGCAAGGCACGCGTCGGCGGCCCCGTCCACCGCAACGATCACGGGACGCATCTCGCGGATGAATCCACGAAGTGCACGCAGGTCTTCTTTGTAGTGATAACCCCGGACAACTACCAAAGCGCAGCGCTTATTGAACTTCGTCTTGATGTCGGGAAGCCGCACGGAATCCAGAAGCAGGTGCTGTTCACGTCTTACGTACTCGAGAGTATTTTCCGCGAATGCTTCGACCGTGCTCGATAGCTCGGCGCGAGCTTCGTCCATACGGCGGCTGATCTCGTCCTCCGAAAGCAACGACCCGGAAGCGATCACTTCGCCGTTGAGGAGAACGTCCTCACCCGACACGCGAACGTTCGAACCCTCGCTGAGCTGGTTGAAGATCTCGTCATCCACCTCGTCCAGGAGGGGGATCTTGGCCCGTGCCAGCACCAATGGCCCGATGTTCGGGTACCGGCCTGTGATCGATCGGCCAACATTGACCACGGCGATGACGCCTCGCTCGACCAGGCTTTCCGCAGCGACCAGATCGAGGTCGTCGTGATCGATCACCGCGATGTTGCCCGGGTGCAGGCGGACGACAAGATCTTTTGTGCGTCGGTCAAGCCGCACGACGCCCTCAACGAGTTTTGTGGGCGATCGGCCGTTGGAGTTAACGCGGCGTAAACGGCGCATGACCATTTGGCGTCGAGCCTAGCCAAAGTGGACCTAAACCGCCGCGTAGACGCCCCTACGCCGGGACCTATCCCGCTTGAGGTGTGGCCTTTTCCTCTTCGCGTTTGGCCAGGTCGAGCAGCTCCGATGCGTGAGCCTTGGCTCGCGCCGACGAACCCAGGCCAGCCAGCATCCGCGATATCTCTGACAAGCGGCCCTTGGTGTCCAGCTCTTGGACATCGATATCGCTCGAGTCCCTGCTGACGCTGATGTGATGGTCGGCGAACGCAGCCAGCTGGGGAAGGTGTGAGACGACGAGTACTTGATGTGTTCGTCCCAGACGCTGCAGTCGGCGGGCAAGCTCCAATGCGGCTTCGCCGCCGATGCCTTGGTCGGCTTCATCGAAGACAAGGATGGGAATCGCGTGGGCACTCGCCAGCGACAGCGTCACAGCGATCATCGCTCTCGAGAGCTCGCCGCCGGAAGCGATCTTGTCGATCGCATCAGAAGGCTTCGAGCGAGACGACGAGAAAAGGAACTCCACATCGTCCGCTCCCGACTCCGTTTGCTCGCCCGACCGGCACAAGATCTCGAAAGCAGCGTTGGGCAGAGCAAGCGCGGGCAGCTCGGCCTCCACTCTTGTGGCTAGCTCTTTCGCTGCGCGTTTCCGCAACTTCGTAAGCTTGGCGGCCTCCCTCGCAACCTCTTCACGAGCAGTGTCGACTTCGGCGTCGATGGTTTCGCGGCGGCTGGACGCGGACTCGATCTCCTCCAGACGCGATCGTGCTGCGTCGCGCAGCGAAGCGATCTCTTCGATCGTGTCTCCGTATTTTCTCTTGAGCGTTGCGACCAGGGCCTTGCGCTCTCGCAAGGAGTCGAGACGACCGGCGTCGGGTTCGAGCCCTTCGCTCCACGACCTGATCTCTCGCGACAATTCCGAGACCTCCACCGCGACGTCCCCGAGGCGATCGGTAAACGGACCCGCTGAGGGATCGATCGCCGCAGCGTCCACAAGCTGCTTGTGCGCCTCCGCCAACAGTCCCGCCGCTCCTTCGGCACCGGTATTTGCGAGTACGGACGACGCGATTCCGCCCAAACGCTCCGCGTGCTCCAAGCGCGCGAGTTCGATCGACAGTTTCTCCTGTTCGTCGGGCTCGAGTTGTGCTCGGTCGATCTCGTCGACCTGAAAGGTCAACAGATCGATCTCTCGCATCCGCTCTCGCTCGTCCGTGAGCAAAGACTCGCGCTCACGCTCGATGGATCGCAGTAGGGCAAGGCTTTCGCGGTAGTTCGCGAGCGCGGCACCGCTTTGCGCAAGAGCATCGATAGCGTCGAGTTGAGCCGGTCTACGCGACAGCGCGAAACCCGATCCCTGTCCGTGGATCTCCACCAACATCTCTCCGATCTCGGCCAGGGTCGATACGGGTACGAGGCGTCCGCCGGCCCAGGCTCGCGACTTTCCGTCCGCACCCAGACGACGGGAGAGGACGAGGTCTTCACTGACGTCGACGCCGCGTGCTTCGAGTACGGACTTCATTTCCGTTGCAAGCTCGACGACACCTTCGACAGTCGCTTCTTGGGCGCCGTGCGACACCAGGCGGGCGCTGCCTCTGGACCCTGCGAGCAGGGAGAGCGAGGTGACCAGGAGCGTCTTGCCCACGCCGGTTTCACCCGTGATCACGTTCAGGCCCGGCCCGAACCGGACGTGGGCGTCGGCGATCACGCCGAGATTGCGTAGGTGCAGCTCGGCAAGCACAACGCCGATGGTAAGGACGGCTGCTGACGTCGACCGTCAGGCGTCAGGTTTTAGGAAGTCCGAAGCGCCGTGCCACGCGGGTGAAGAACGAATCCGGAGCGATCCTGACCAAACGTACGACGGAGCTGCCTACCTTTGCCCGGAAAACGTCGCCTTCCTCGATCTCCGTTCTCCGATTTCCGTCTGCCATGACGATCCCGCGACCCCCGAACCGAACTGCAACGGCCACGTCCTGATCGTCGGCGACGACCAGAGGACGGTCGAACAATGCATGGGGCCCGACCGCGACCACCACGAGACACCGAAGCTGCGGGGACACAACCGGGCCGTGCATCGAGAAGGCGTAGGCGGTGGAACCCGTTGGTGTAGCGACGATCAGTCCGTCGGCGCCGAAGGTCGTGAAAGACTGGCTGCCGATGGTCAGCGTCATCTGGACGACCTTCCCGCCGACGCCACGCTCTACGGAGAACTCGTTGATCGCTTCGCCGAGATCCTCGATAGACCCATCCGGACGCTCGACGGAGGCAGCCGCCGTTGATCTTTCGTCCAGCGTGCACTCGCCCCCCAGCGCACATTCCAGCGCTTCGTACACCTCGTCCGGCCCAACTTCGGTCAGGAAACCGAGGTAACCGAGATTCACTCCGAGGACGGGCACACCGGCGAAGCCGGCAAGCTCGATGCCGTGCAGCATCGTTCCATCTCCGCCAAGGACGACCAACAGATCGATTCCGGCGAAAGCTTCGCGTTCGATGGCCGTCGCTACGTCACCAACTTGACTGATGTCGGTCACCGACATGCACGGCTCGTGCCCGTGCTCGCGCAGCCAATGGGCGATCTTCGCCCCGAGCTCCTTGGCCTCCGGTTTCGCATAGTGCAGCAACAAGCCCACGCGGCTCACTGGTATCGCTCCATCAATAGGAAGAACTCCAGATTGCCTTCGGCTCCCGGGAGCGCAGACGGAACGGCGGCCGAGCACCTGAGCCCCAGCCCCTCCCCGGCTTTCGCCACGTTGGTCACCGCTTCTTGATGCAATGCAGCATCTCGGACCACTCCACCCTTTCCAACTCTTTCACGACCGACCTCGAATTGCGGCTTGACGAGCGTCAGTATCGGCGCCGTACCGGCCAGCTCCGCGATGAAGGGCAGAACCGTGCGAAGCGAGATGAAAGACAGATCCGCGCATACGAGGTCGATCGCCCCGATCTCCTCGGCCATCACTTCGCGCACATCGGTTTGCTCACGCACCGTTACCCGTTCGTCCCCTCTGAGTGACCACGCCAGCTGACCGCGACCAACGTCGACGGCGACTACGGCGCTGGCACCTCGGGCGAGCAGGCAATCCGTGAAGCCTCCGGTGGAAGAGCCGACGTCCAAACACTTCCACCCCTTTACATCGATCGATAGCTCATCGAGCACGGCATCGAGTTTTTCTCCACCGCGTGACACGAACTTCGCCGACGCGCCGGTCAGCTCGATCGGTTCGGCCGGATCGACCATACGTTCGGGCTTGGTCGCGGTGGATCCCGAGACCAATACACGCCCCTCCAGTACTGCATCTCGCGCACGCGCTCTGGAGTCCGCGATCCCGCGGCGGACGAGCTCGGCGTCCAGCCTGCGCCTGGTCAGCTCCCCGGCTTCTTTCGAGCGGTGGATGGTTTACGGCCGGCCGGCTTGCGCTGACCCGGTCTCTCCAGCTCGCGGATGCGTCGTTGCAAGCGCTCGACGTCGTCACGCGTAGCCAAACCGAGGCCTTTTATCTGACGACGGATCTCCTTCTGTATTAGTCCGAGAAGCTCGTTGCGGTTACGGGTGGAGCGTTCGGCTAGCTCACGCGCGGCCTTCTGCATATCGCGCGCTCTGACCTCTCCACGTTTGGCGAGATCTTTCATGATCTTCTCCGCGCGGTCGCGGGGAACTTCGGTGACACCGACGACGGCATCTACGTATCTGCGCAGCGCGTCCACAACTGGGCGCTCGGGCGAATCCCTCTTTTCGGCCATGTCATTGGAGGATACTTGCTCGCATGTCCATGCTCATCCCCATCCGGGACGTCAATCCGACACGTCGATTCCCCCTCGTGACTGTCGTTCTCATTGCAGCGAACGTCCTGGCGTTCTTCGGAGCTTCGTCCGGCCTTGCCATCTCTGATAGAGCTGCCTACCGCTACGGCGCCGTACCGTGCGACGTCCTCGACCGTTGCGCGGCCCTGTCTCAAGAGCTGGAGAACGTCTTTCCCAATCGTTCACCGTGGATGAGCGTGCTCACGTCGATGTTCATGCACGCCGACATCTTGCACCTCGGATTCAACATGTTGTTCCTCTGGGTATTCGGAAACAACGTCGAAGACCGGTTGGGGCGCATCCGGTTCCCGATCTTCTATCTCGCAACCGGGTTGGCAGCTTCTTTCGCACACATGTTGTTTAGCGCCAATTCCGAGGTTCCTACGATCGGAGCGTCGGGGGCTGTGTCCGGAGTGCTGGGCGCTTACATCGTGCTGTGGCCCACTGCCACAGTGATCGCTTTGGTTCCGATCTTTCTTTTCTTTTTCAGCGTGCGGTTACCGGCTTGGATCATGCTCGGGATCTGGTTCCTCGTTCAGCTTTTCGGATCCGCCGCCGGATTCGGCCAAGCCGGGGAACAAGGTGGGGTCGCTTATCTCGCGCACGTCGGAGGGTTCGTCGCCGGAGCGATCTTGATCTTCGTTTTCGGCGGATACCAACGCAGTCCGCCCCGAAGGATCGCTCCGTTCGAGGATCGGGGACCTGCCAACGTCTAACGACGGCTCGTTGGTCGTGAGCACGTCGGCGAGGCTTCCGAGGATCACATCAGGACTATCGGACAAGGAGCCGAGCTCCGACTCGCCTGTCACGCCCGTCAGCACTAGTGCAACCGGGAGTCCGGCCGCTCGAGCTCCGGCAACATCGGTTTCCGGACGATCACCGACGAACAGCGCACGGGACGGATCCACAGCCGCGTGGTGCAGCGCAATCCGGAAAACGCCCGGCTGAGGTTTGCCAACCACAACTGCAGTCTTGCCCGAAGCCGTTTCTATAGCAGCAAGGATCGCACCGGTTCCCGGGAGCAGACCCGACTCGCTCGGATAGGTCGCATCCCGGTTCGCCGCGATAAAGGGCACGTCGGCTCGCGCGAGATCGGCCGCCTTCCTTATGTCGTCGAAGGTAAGCCGTGGGTTCCACGCGACGACCAAGGCCTTCGCGTCGGTGATCTCGCGCGTTGGCGTGAACCCATGACCTCGAAGCACCTGCGACAGACCGGGTGCAGCGCAAACATGGATGAGATCGCCTCGATGAAGGCGCAAGGAACGCAGGCTCTCGACGACAGCGTGCGCCGATGTGACTACGTCGGCGGGGTCGGTTGGGATCCGCAGGCGCATCAGCTTAACTGCGTATTCGCGTGGCGACTTCGAGGCGTTGTTGGTCACGAAGACGACACGCTTCCCCATGTCGCGCAGCACCTCGATCGTTTCTGCCGCGCCGGCGATGGCCTCTTCGCCACGCCAGACAACACCATCGAGATCTACGAGGAAGGCGTCGAATCGATCGGTGAGCTTCACGCAGATCGCTTGCCGGCCAGGCGGGCCTCGGAGCTCGCCAGCGCCGCTTCGTAATCCGCATTCCCCGGACGCATCACATTGGCCATTCGCAGATGGCCGATGGCTTCCTGGAGCCGCCCCAAACGATCCAAGCTCAAGCCCCGTCCGAAGTATCCGTAGTCGTTGGCCGGCGACAGCTCGATCACGACGTTGAACTGATCGAGCGCATTCGAAAATCGGCCGGCTCTGAAGTACGCGCGAGCCAGAGCTTCGTGTATCGAGGTCTTCCCCGGCTCCGCCGCGGCGGCACGCTCCAAGAGTGTGGCTGCGGCATGGAAATCGCCGGCCTCGATGAGCGAAAGCCCTCGCTGGAACCACTCGTAGACGGCGGGCATACCTCAAGTATGGCCCCGGCCGTCCGAAGGCTGGGGCCTCCGACGCTACGATGTCGAACGTGGCTACCGTTCGCCCGTTCCGGGGCGTTACCTACGACCCTGCGCGGGTCCCCGACCTCGGAGACGTCAGTTGTCCTCCGTATGACGTCATCTCCGACGCCGAGCGCACTCGGCTGTACGAACGGCATCCTTACAACTTCGTGCGCATCTCAACCGGACGCGAAGAGGTTGACGACACGCCCGAACAGAACAAGTACACGCGCGCGTGCGGCTTCTTCCGTTCATGGCTTTGGGAGGGGATGCTTCACGAAGATCCCGAACCGGCACTTTACGTGTATCGCCAGGCCTTCGACGACCCGCGCGGCCACCTGAGGCGAGTCTGGGGCTTGCTTGCTACCATCGGGCTCGACGACGAGATCCTCGCGCACGAAAAGACGATGGCCGGTCCTAAAGCGGACCGACTCGCGCTGATGGACTCGATCCCAGCGAACCTCTCGCCTATCTACGCGATGTACAAAGAAGAGGGCGGAGCCATCTCGGCCGACTTGCCATCGCACACCGGAGCATCACCCGTGGCCGACTTCACCGACGACGAAGGCACTCGTCACACCGTGTGGCCGGTTCACGACGAAGCCGTCCACGAAAAGGTCGCCGCGGCCCTCAACACCTCGCCCCTGCTCATCGCCGACGGCCACCACCGATTCGAAACCGCCAAGGCCTACCGCGACAAACGGCGGTCCTCCGATGGTCCCGGCCCATGGGACTCGATCCTTACCCTCTTGGTAGACGCCGGCGCCCAGCCGGTGCTGATCCTCCCCTACCACCGCATCGTCCGCCGCGCCGACGCAGCGGATCCCTTGAAGATCGTTTCCGAGGCCTTCGATATAGAAGATCTCGGCCCCCCTGCCGACGAGCTGCTCAAGTCCTTCTCGGACGAGCTCTGGGATCGCACCGAGATGTTCGGAATGATCACAAGCGATCGTCTCTACCGTCTCGTTCCCCGATCGACCGATGCGGACGAGATCCCGGCCGGGATCCTCGCGAAGCGCGCACTCGGACCGATGGGCATCAGCTCCGCTGAAGAAGGGCTTTCCTTCACGCCCCACGCCGAGCTTGTTCGGGACGAGGCCGCCGCCGGACGCGCCGTTTGTGGCTTCCTGATCCCGCCTGTGGAGATCGAGCGCGTCTGGAACCTGGCCGCCGGCGGCGGAAAGATGCCGGAGAAGTCGACGTACTTCCACCCCAAGCCACGCGACGGGATCGTCGTGAGAGCTCTCGAGCCTTGTGCCACGCCGTAGCGAACCGGAGGCGAAGAGGGGTGGACGCAAACTTGCTTGCCTGGTGTTCATACGGGTATAGCCCCTAGAGACAACCGACAAGGAGGGACCTCATGGCGCACTCACTGCCCGACCTGCCGTACGCGTACAACGCTCTGGAGCCTCACATCGACGAGCAGACGATGACGATCCATCACACCAAGCACCACCAGACCTACATCGACAAGCTGAACGACGCGATCAAAGGAACAGACCTCGAGAGCAAAGACCTGGAGGCATTGCTTCGGGACTTCGCGTCGGTTCCCGAAGACAAGAAGGGTCCGGTCCGCAATCACGCCGGTGGGCACCACAACCACTCACTCTTCTGGACGATTATGGCTCCCGATGGCGGCGGCGAACCCTCGGGTGACGTGGGAGCGGCCATCGACGAGGCCTTCGGCTCGTTCGAGTCCTTCAAGGAGAAGTTCAGCGCAGCCGCCGCCAATCGCTTCGGCAGCGGCTGGGCGTGGCTCGTTGTGAACGGTGGCAAGCTCGAGGTCGTCGACCGTCCGAATCAGGACTCCCCCTTGATGGACGGCCTCACGCCGGTCCTCGGACTCGACGTCTGGGAGCACGCGTATTACCTGAAGTACCAGAACCGTCGGCCGGATTACATCGGCGCGTGGTGGAACGTCGTGAACTGGGACGAGGTCGGCCGCCGCCTGAAAGAAGCATAGTCACCGCCTAGTCACCTCTAGGAGACCCTTCACCGGCACTCACCGGGGCCGAAGCCCTGGTAGGGATGCCCGCTTATCGTTTGGTCCTGCCACAGTTGCGGCGTCGAAACGGCGCCGGAAAGCACGGGAGGATCCGCGGACTAGTCCGTTCGGGTGATCAAGGCTTCTCGATCATCGAGGTGCTGGTCGCCATCGGGATCTTCGCCGTCATCGCGTCGTTCATGGCTCAAACTCTGGCCGTCGGCATGCGCGGGGTGCTGCTGGGCAAACGGCGCGAGATCGCTACTCAAGAAGCCAACCGAATGCTCGAGATCACGCGCAGCCTGTCATACAACGCCATCGGGCTTATCCAGACGGACCCGACGATAGCTTCCGACTCTGCGATCGAGGCTCACTCGGGAAAACTCAGTTACCTAGCGAACTCGACATGGGAGCCCTTGGTTTGGTCGACGAATCCGTCGGGCCACCCATTCAATCCCCATATACAAAGCCTCGCTCGCGGATCGACGGGATTGATTCGCCACATCTACGTGACCGGAGTCAACACAGACAGCGAGCCGACTACTTTCGAACTAAAACGCGTCACCGTACAGGTCTCTTGGACGGGGGGCGGTACGGCCGGACCGGAGAACTCAGTACGAGCCCAAACACTGATCAACGAAAACGGGCTCATCCTCGACGGCGGAGGTCCGCTCACAGCGGAGACGTTCGCGACAGGCGGATCCTTGAAGATCAACTCCACTCTTCTGGGATTGTCCGCACCCCTTGACGTAAAGCTTCCGAGCAGCACCGGCGATTCGACGTTCCGCGCAGTGTCCACGACCAACTGCACGACCAAGTCGGCAAGCCTTGCCGCCCTGAATCTGGTGGACCTACCTGGGTATTCGGTGACGACAACAGCAGACGACGACGCTCGTACGGCCACGCCGCCCAACCCCGCACCGGCAACCAACTCGGGCATATTGACCATCCCGCTGGGCCCGGTTGCCAATCTCCTGGGAGCAGCGGTGAACTCACCCGTCGCATGCGAAGCCACCACTGACCCCCTGGGCCATGAAGAAGGAACGGCCTCCGCCCTAAGTGCTCTCAACGCAAGCGCGAATGTGCCGCTGCTCGGACTCCCGCTGTTGCCTTGGGTTCTTAATCTGGCAAACGTCCAGGCTCTGCCCGTCAGTCAAGAGATCAACCACGAGCTTGTTTCCGGCCAACGAGAAATCGCGGCTTCGGCGAGCGGGTCGACAGGAGCGGTCAACCTCCTCAAGATCGCCGGCATCATCCCCGACGGACTTTTCAAGCTCGATGCCATCACATACGGCGCGTCGGTGAGGGGTGCCGAGGGCACGCCCTCGGCAGGACCCGCCATCACTTCGCCAACCTTCAATCTCCGCGTCTTCGACGCCGGCAATCAGCTCGGGGCCGGCTGTGCCGCGGCGCTAGTCCCCGGTGTAACCGCGTCCAGGAGCGGCACCTACTGCGTGCTGGCCGTGAATCCCTCGGCGGCCGGCTTCACCGGACTCTCTATCGATCTCAACTCGAGTTTCCTGCAGAACCTTGGTCTCCTCCTGCCGGTGGTCAACCTCACCTACAGCGTCAAGCTCGACATCCTTCCCCCGGCCAAGAGCCCGATCGCCGGCGTGACGGGACCCAACGGCGAGAAGCGCTGGTCGGCTGAGTACACACCGGCGTCGGTATCGACCTCGCTCGACGCCACGCTCCTCGGCACTTCGCTCATCGATGCCGACGTCGACCTGAACCTCGGAACGGTCAGCGCCAAGGCGTGCTCTGGAGCGACATGCTGACGTCCTCTACCGCCGTGCAGCGCATCTCGCTTCGAGACGATCGGGGCTTCTCGTTGGCCGAGTTAACCATCGGTGCCGCTCTCGGTTCGATCCTGGTCTTGATCCTGGGGATATTTCTGGTCAATTCGCTGAGGACGGGCGCCTTCACACATGGACAGTCAGAAACGATCAATAACGTCCGTAACGCCGTGCAACAGATCGAAAAAGAGGTTCGCGGCGCCGACTCATTGGCATGGGCTCCCTCGGGAGCATGCTCCGGCTATGCCGCCGGCCGCTGCGTAACGGTCGGCGCTCAATCCCCCAGCGGGGTATTCAAGACGGTTCGGTACACGCACGCCGCCACCGAACTTCGCCGTGAGGAATTCGACTCCGGTACGTCGACGTGGCGGCCGCTGCGGACCATTATCGCGCGAGTCGTCAACAGCGGCGCACAACCGGTTTTCACATGCGATACGCAAGTCACATTGCTCCGGTTGACCGTGGACCTGCACATCGAGCCGACGCCGGCTTCTAATCCCAACTTCCACATTCAGACCTCGATCAGGCCGCGCAACTTTGCGTCCGTAGCCAACTGCACATGACGCGGTTGACTCGAACCTTCAGCGCACTCCGACGCGATGACGGGTCCTCGGTTGCAGCGGTGGTGATGATTTCACTGGTCGTCATCGCGATCGCAGGAGCTTCGATCCAAGTCGCCCAGCACTCCAATGACGCAACCACGGTGGATCGCGAACGACTCCAAACGGTCGAATCCGCCGAAGCCGGCGTGAACGACTCGATCCGCCGATTGGAAGAGGGAGCCGGCTGCGACGTGTCGCCCACCCCATTTGAGAACCTCTACGATCGCGATCGGATCGTCGGTCGCTACCGCGCGCAGATCCAGCCCGAAGCAGGGACGACGTGCGGACAAACTCTGACAAGGGTCATCCACGGTTGGGGATACGCGGCGACGGGGGGCACGAGAGCGCTGCGCCACCTCGAGGTCACGGTGGAGCTCGTCCCGCAAGCGGGCTTCCCCTTCACGCTATTTGCCGAAGGGTCAACCGGCACCGTCTATGTCAAGAACAACGGGACCATTCAAGGAGATGTCTATAGCGAGATCCTCGATCAGTCCCAGAACAACGTCACGGCCGACAACATCGTTACGCCCGGCTCCATCATCACGAAGAACAACGCGACCTATTCGGGCACGCTGTGGGCAGGCGGAAACATATCGGTCGGTGCGAATGGATCGATCGGTAAGTCCGTGATCGCGGCCGGGACCGCCGCGGGAACACAAGGGACCATCACACTCCAGAACAATTCGGTCGTTGCCGGAGATGCCGTGGCCAAGTCGACGATCACGCTGAACGGCGGCGCGGTAGTGCAAGGGTCTACATCGCCGAACAACCCCAACGTGCCCAAGCCGCCGGTATTGACTAAGCCTGCATTCACCTACAGCGCTTCTAATTACACACCGACTCCGGTAACGGGGACTGCGGCCCAGATCACAACAGCCCTCAACAACTCCAAGAACAACCTGCAAGGCACCTTCCGTGCCACCGACGCAGGCACGGTCGTCTTCCCAGACTCGCTGACTGTGTCCGGCCCACTGAACGTCATCGCCGCTGGCAAGGTGGATATGGGTCGCACCATGCTCGTTTCCGGAGGGCCATGGCAGGTCGTCGTCGTCGGTCAGAGCACGGCTGCCGATTCCGTAGACATAGTGAAGAGCCTCACCGCGGCCTCAGGAATCGAGATGTTGCTCTACAGCAACGGCGGCGTCGACATGAAGAACGGCGTCTCATTCGCCGGAGCTATCTACGCCGACTACATCGATGCGAAGAACACCTTCACGGTCACGCACGCGCCTTCACTGATGACCAACCCTCCCGCGGGCTTCACCTTCACCGGATCGTCGGCCTTCAGCTTCAATGTCGTGCCAACGCTGTGGCGCGAAGTTGTTCCGGGGCCGGCTCCGGCCTAAGTTCGCGGGTGCGGCATAACATGTCGCGATGTCCGATCTGCGCCTGCCTTCGCCGCCCGGTGTAGACGTCATCGACGTCAACCTCTTCGGCGCCAAAGAGCTTTCTTGCAGCTACCTCGTGCACGCTGCCGAACCCGCGCTGATCGAAACCGGCCCGGCGACTGTCTTCGAAACCGTCCGCGATGAGCTCGCCCGCCGCAGAGTCGATCCCAAGCACATCGTTCTGACGCACATACATCTCGATCACGGAGGCGGCGCCGGCCACGTCGCCGATCTTTTCCCCGACGCGACGATCTGGGTTCACGATGTCGGCGCGCCTCACGTCGTGGATCCCACTCGTTTGGTAGCAAGTGCACGCCGACTATTCGGAGATGCTCTGGACACCATGTACGGCGAACCGATCCCGGTGGCCGAGGGACGGGTTCGTTTGATGGACGAAGGGACAGTGATATCGCTCGGTGACCGCGAGCTAACCGTCCTCTACACACCAGGGCACGCGAGGCATGAAGTAACGGTCTACGAGCCCGACACGGGGACGGCCTTCGTCGGTGACACCGCCGGGATCTGCTACGGCGACGACTGGCAGAAGCCCGCCACTCCCCCGCCGGAGTTCGACCTCGCCGCCGCGCTCGACTCGCTGGCTCGCGTGCAGAAGCTCAAACCCCAGACGATCTGTTTCACCCACTTCGGAACGGCCCGTGAGTCCGCGCTCGAGCAAGCGGCGGCCGATCTGCGCAAATGGGACGAGATCCTTCGGCCCTTGGTTCTAAAGGAAGCCGACGAGGACGAGCTCCTGGCCGCGCTCGAGCCGGCCGTCGGCGGCCCACCGGGTGACGATCATTTCGCCGGCGCAGCGTCCGAGCTGTCGTCGACGAAGAACAGCATGCTCGGTTTCCTCCGTTACTACCGGAAGCAGGCCGAGGCGGCTGCCGAAGGGCGCGCTACTTAGCGCCGATCCCCAAACGCCGCCGCTCGACGTCGAAGAACTCCGGATCCTCGGCAAAGATCAGGTCCCACCACGGCCGCGAATCTCGCCGCCGGCCGGCCCGTTCCAGCGCATCGGCGAGTGCGTACCAGAGCCTCAGATGGTGTGGCTCGATGTTCGACGGCCTCGTCGGTCCCGACTCGAGGACGCTCACGGCTTCGTCATGACGTTCCAGGTCGTTCAGCGCGCCGGCCTGGACGACCAGCGCTTCAACCAAGACCTCCTCCCGCACTTCGGCTCGCGGGAAATCGCTGAGAACCTCCACCGCCTTCTCCGGTCGGCCAAGCGCTCGCTCGCAATCGGCGAACTCCGGGTCGCGATCACGTTTGTCCGACAACCGCCGGTAGGCAGCGAGCTCACGTGCAGCTTCCCGGAACTGCCCGAGCTGGTAATAGACAAGCCCGAGGAGCTCACGGATGTGAACGGATCGCGGCGCCTTCGTCTTCGCCTCCAATAGTGACGCGAGCGCATCTTCGAAGCTTTCGGTATCGATCGCAGCTCCGGCCGCGGCCACGAGGTCTTTGACCCTGGTCGCACTGCCGAAGTGCGCTACTTGACGTATCTCGCGAGCGATCTCCGGTAGGAGATCACGATGCTCGGGCGATCCTTCGGCACCGTCCGTCACGGCTAGACCAACCGCCGAAGCTTGCGCTTCCCTACACCGATCACATGGCCGCGCACGCGCTCGACATCGACCTGTTCGTCCAACACAGTCTCGCCGTCGATGTTGACTCCACGCTGTGCCTGCGTACGTCGTGCATCGCTCAGGGAAGTAACCAACCCGATGCTCTTGAGCAGCCGCGGAACATCTACCTGTCCGTCGATGACGCAGTCCTCGGGCAGAGCGACTTCCTGCACCTCTTCGGGAAGCTCGCGGTCTTTGAAGACGCGATCGAAATGCGCTCGCGCGGCCTCGGCCGCTTCAGCGCCGTGATACAGCGACACGACTTCCTCCGCGAGTGTTCGCTTCACCATCTCCGGCCGTAGTTCACCCGACTTCAGCTCAGCCTCAATCACGTCGATCTCGTCCGGTGCCACGCCGGTCGTCAGTCGGAAGTATTTGCCCATGAGCTCATCGGGCAACCGCATGAGCTTGCCGAAGATCTCGTCCGGAGGTTCGGTTATCCCCACGTAGTTGCCCAAGCTCTGGGACATCTTCTTCACGCCGTCGGTTCCTTCGATCAACGGCATGGTCAGGACCACCTGAGGTTCTTGACCGTATGACGCTCTGTATGTGGCGACCGACCATGAGGTTGAAGTGTTGGTCGGTGCCTCCGAGCTCGACATCGGCCTCAACCGCAACGGAGTCGTAACCTTGGAGCAACGGGTAGAGGAACTCGCGGATCGAGATCGGCTGTTCTGCGGCGAATCGCTTCGCGAAGTCGTCTCGCTCGAGCATCCGAGCCACTGTGTAGTTCGTCGCGAGTTCCAGCAGGCCGGTCGTGCCGAGTCCGTCGAGCCACTCCGAGTTCCGCCGGATCTCGAGATTCTCATCGGACAGCACGAGCGAAAACTGTTTGAGTACGTGATCCGCATGCGCGTCGACCTCGTCCTTGGTCAGCATCGGCCGGGTATCTTCCGCTCCGACGGGTCTCCTATCCGGGCCGTGTAGTCACCGACGATCAGCACCGCCGTATGCCCCAGATCCTGGAAGGCACGCAGTTTGCGCAGAACAACCGCCCAGCCCAGCGTGACGTGATCGGCTCCGGGGTCCAGGCCGAGCTTCACGCGCAGCGGGCGACCGCCGGCGAGCTTGGACTTCAGCTCGTCCAGCGGGACGACCTCAGCTGCATCACGCGTGAGGATCTCCAGCTGCTCGTCAGGCTTGGGCGTCACGAAACTCCCTCGAATCCAGCTCTTGCGTAGTAGAAGTATAGGAATCGCTTGAGCGATCACCGATGACGCCCAGCCGGCCCACACTTCCCGTCCTTTTGCTAACCGTGGCCCTGCTTGCCGCGGGATGCGGACGCCTGGAGCCGTTGTCCACCGAGCAGGCGCTCGATCGTCTCGCGATCGCGACATCGCAGTGTGTTCGATGCCGAAGGCAACGTCATCGCGAACCTTCACGGCGAGATCAACCGCGACATCGTCAAGCTCGATCAGATCCCGCAGCAGTCCGCAACGCGGTTATCGCGATCGAGGACGAGCGCTTCTGGCACCACCAGGGACTCGATCTGCGGTCGATAACTCGTGCTGCTGTATCCAACTCAAGTCCGAGGAGAACGGAGGTTCCGTCCAGGGCGGATCCACGATCTCCCAACAGCTGGCGAAGAACATCTACTTTCGAACGGCCCGACCGAACCCTTTCCCGCAAGGTCGCAGAGGCACGCGTCACCTGGCAGATAGAACGTCAGTACACGAAGTCCGAGATCCTCGCGATGTACCTCAACACCATCTATCTCGGGCGAGGTCTTTACGGCATCGAGACTGCAGCCAAGTCCTACTTCGGAAAGTCCGCATCCGAGCTGAGCGTCGCTGAAGGGGCCTTCCTCGCCGGGCTGATCCACGAACCGGCTCGCTACGAATGGACGCCCAGCGATCCACCCGACCGACGCGGAGAACAGATCGCCGACGCGAAAGCCCGACGCAATCACGTGATCGACCGCATGGTCAGACTGAACATGCTTTCAACCAGTCAAGCGGCGGCCGCGAAGGATGTGGCCGTCGAGGTCGAGCCGGCCAGCGAAGAGGAGTGGAAGCATCCGTACTTCGTAGACCACGTTCTGCGTCAGCTCGGTGTCCTTGGCAGCAACCGCCTCGATCCTCGCTTCGACTTCCTCGGAACCACGCCCGGAGAACGTGCGGGCAACGTCTACGTGAAAGGTTTGCGGATCTTCACAACTTTGGATCCTGTCGCTCAAGCTGCCGCGGAAGAAGCCGTGAAGGTGCTTCCGACCGACCTTGAGCGCTTGTCGGTCGCGATGGCTGCGATCGAGCCGGGCAACGGGTTCGTGCGAGCCTTAGTCGGCGGCCGCGACTACTACCCGGATTGCGAGGACGTCCCCACCGACGAGCAACCACCGGTCTGTGAACTCGCCAAGGTCAACCTCGCGCTGGGCAACACCGGTGGCGGCAGCGGACGTCAGCCGGGGTCGTCCTTCAAGCCGTTCGTGCTCGCGGCTGCTCTGCAGCGAGGCATCTCCCTTCACCAGTACTTCGACGGGACCGCCTTCGAGCACCGATACCCGGGAGGCACATGGAAGGTGGCGAACTACGACGGGTCCGGCGCCGGACCCATGACTCTCGTCGAAGGCACCGCGCGTTCGGTGAACGCCGTGTTTGCCCGCCTCGAGATCGACGGTGTGGGCGAAGGCGACGCGCTACGCGGATCCGCGTTCGTGGCGGAAACAGCCAGACGCATGGGGATCAGCTTCCCAACGCGCGAGCAACTCGAGTCGCGCGCGCTCTGCCGCGGGAGATACGGCCAAGAGGACAGGTGCCTGGCCGCCGACGAACTCCCGCCGTTGCTCTGGGAGCCAAGGAAGTATCGCCATTGGACATGGCGTCCGCGTACGGGACGTTCGCCAACGACGGCGTGCGTGCTGAGCCGAC
Source organism: uncultured Actinomycetes bacterium (assembly GCA_963766295.1). GTDB lineage: Bacteria > Actinomycetota > JAICYB01 > JAICYB01 > JAICYB01 > JBBDRJ01. Next base: position 1,073,418 of record CAVXYW010000002.1, read on the forward strand.
GGTCATTGCCCGCATCGAGGACGCGAGCGGCCGCGTCCTTTACAGAGCCGATCCCACTGAAGGCCGTGTGCTCCCTTCCGGCGTCGCCCGAGGAGCAACGCACGCGATGCGTCGGGTCATACAAGGCGGGACGGGGACGGCCGCGGCCATCGATCGCCCGGCTGCCGGCAAGACCGGAACATCCCAGGCCTGGCGCGATGCGTGGTTCGCCGGATTCGTTCCTCAGCTCGCCGCCGTCGTCTGGGTTGGCAATCCGATCCCGATCCCGGGTGTCGGCAACGAATCGATGGTTCCGTCCAACGGTTATCCGCGAAGGATCGTCGGGGGCAGCTATCCCGCGCAGATCTGGAAAGCGTTCATGTCGCGAGCGCTCGAAGGAGTTCCCGTCCAGGACTTCAAGAATCCACCGGTTGCCATGTTCCGTGGTGGAGCGCTTCCAGATTCGAGCCCATCTCCTTCGCCGTCAGGCTTGGACGAGGAGGACGAACAAGGCGCCCCCGGCACGGTTCCCTCGGTGGTCGGTATGTCCTTCGGCGGCGCGGACGACAGGTTGGAAGCTGCCGGTTTCAACGCGAACCGGAATCGAGGTTGCGATCCTTCGGGCGAGGCAGACCTTCACGAGGTTTTTGCGCAGAGCCCCGGAGGAGGAACGGAAGCACCGACCGGCTCGACGGTAACGATCCAGTACGAAGGCGGTGGCTGCGACTAGCGCCGGCTAACGGCGTTGCTCTCCAGCCAGTAGCGCCACTCGCGTTGATCGTCCAGGGTCAAGCCCACACGAACACCGGACTGAATCTTTGTTCGTCCCGCGCCTGGAAGGATCCTCAAGCTGCTCGATGCGAGATCGGATCCGTAGTGCTTCTTGTCCACTCCGAGGGCCCGGCACAAGCGACCCGGACCGGACGTCAATCGGTGGTCGGGCAAGGAGTCAGGCGCACCAGTGCGCATCCAACGGATCCCCCACATCGGCTCCAGTGCCCGAATGAGAACGGCGCTCGCCTTGCCTTCCCTGTCGGTTACAGCGTTCATGCAGTGATGCATGCCGTACGTGAAATACACGTAAGCGACACCGGCGGGACCGAACATGATCCTTGCGCGGCCGGACGGTGCCCGGTCGGCGTGGGAGCCGGGGTCTCCCGGGCCGCCGTAGGCCTCTGCCTCGACGATGCGGCCGCCTATGAAACGACTGCGTACGCGGTGGACCAGATAGCATCCGAGCAGTTCACGTGCAACGACGCGTACGGGTCGTTCGTAGAACGAACGTGGGAGTGGTGAGTCGAAGTCTGGTTCGCCGGACACGACGGCCGATGATAGGGGTTCGATGACGGATACGGGTCAGCGCACTCCGGCTCACGAAACCAATCCGTTCATAGCCGTCGTCGGCTTCTTCGAGAGAGCAGCCGACCACATCGGACTCGCCGAAGACATGCGTGAGATCCTGCGCAGCTCCTATCGCGAGATCAGCGTGCAGGTGCCCGTCCGGATGGACGACGGCGACAGCGTCGTCTTCATGGGCTATCGCGTCCAGCACAACGGAGCGCGTGGTCCGTACAAGGGCGGGATCCGATACCACTCATCGGCCGAACCTAGATGAGGTCCGTGCTCTGGCCGCCCTCATGACGTGGAAGACCGCTCTCGTCGACGTTCCCTTCGGCGGCGCCAAGGGCGGGATCCAATGCGAGCCGCACCTCATGAGCGAAGCCGAGATCCAAAGGATGACGCGGCGGTTCACGGGCGCGATCTCCTACGTCCTCGGCGTGAACCGCGACATACCCGCTCCCGACCTGAACACCAACGCACAGACGATGGCCTGGATGATGGACGCCTACGGCCAGCGCTACGGCTACACCCCGGCCATCGTCACCGGAAAGCCGGTCGAGCTCGGCGGATCACTCGGGCGCGATGCCGCAACGGGCCGCGGTGTGGTCATCGTCACAGAGGAGGCTGCGAAGCATCTCGGACGCTCACTCGAGGGCGCCACCGTCGCGATCCAGGGATTCGGGAACGTCGGTTCCTGGACCGCGCGACTCATCGCCGAGCTCGGCTGCAAGGTCGTTGCGGTTTCTGACGTCAGCGGCGGGATCTACAAAGCCGTCGGCCTCGACCTCCCGGCCGTTTTCACTCACCTGAAAGAGAGCGGGTCGGTGGTCAATTGCCCAGGAACCGATCCGATCTCAAATGACGAGTTGCTGTTGCTCGACGTCGATTGGCTGATTCCGGCAGCGCTCGGCGGAGTTATCAACGCGCGCAACGCCGACAAGATCAAGGCCAAAGCTGTCGTCGAGGCGGCGAACCACCCGGTAACGCCGGACGCCGATGAGATCCTCAACGACCGCGGCGTTTTCCTCCTGCCGGACATCATGGCCAACTCCGGCGGAGTGACCGTTTCCTACTTCGAGTGGACGCAGAACATCCAGCAGTACAGGTGGGAAGAGGAACGGGTGAACACCGAGCTGCGCAAGATCATGACGAAGATGTTCGCGGACGTCGTCGCGCACAAAGCGCAGCACGAGAAGGAGACCTTCCGCGAAGCATCCTTTGCCTTAGGTGTCGAACGCGTCGCTCACGCTGTCAAGCTCCGCGGCTACGTCTGAAGCGTAGGAACGCTCAATCAACCACCGAGGTTTGTCGACGGACGATGCCTCGCAGCGCGGCGGCTTGTTTCTTCACGCTTGTGGTCCCAGGTCCACCTGAACCGCGCGCCGACAGCGATCTCTTGACATCGGCCGTCCCACTCGGCCCACTCTTGGCCTGGAGTTCTTTCGCTACCTGTTCATGCGCATGACGGAATGGAACGCCGCTCTGAACCAATGACTCGGCTCGGTCTGTGGCCAACAGCTCGCTCGAAACCGCATTGGACAGGGCTTTGGTGTTGAACTTCACGTCCTTGACCAACCCGGTCATGGCCGTCAACGCACCCGTCACAGTCTCGAAAAGCCCGTGCACGTGTTGCTTATCAGTTTGAAGGTCTCGGTCGTAGGCCAGCGGCAGAGACTTGAGCGTCACAAGCAATCCGGTTAGCGCTCCGACGGCGAGACCGGTCGTGCCACGAGCGAGCTCGGCTACGTCCGGGTTCTTCTTCTGCGGCATCATGCTCGATCCGGTCGCCCACTTGTCCGGCAGCGCGACGAAGCCGAACTCGGCGCTCGACCAAAGAACAATCTCCTCGGCCAAGCGGGAAAGGTGCGTAAGGATCATCGCGGAGGCGTATGCGCCGTCCACCAAGAAGTCACGGTCCGATACGGCATCGATCGAGTTGTCGAATACGCGCGCGAACTTCAGCTCCTTCTGCGCGACGGTCGGATCGACTCCGAGAGTCGTTCCGGCAAGGGCTCCCGCACCCAAGGGAGAGACGTCGGTCGTTCGTTGAGCAGCGCGGACGCGCTCCAGGTCGCGGCTTAGGGACCAAGCGTGCGCACAGAGCCAGTGACCGATGGTTATCGGCTGCGCTTTCTGAAGATGCGTGTAGCCCGGCGCAAGAACGCCCGCCGTCTGATCGGCTCGGTCGGCCAGCGTCTTGATCAGCCCGGACAAAGCGGTCTCGAGCTCCGACAGGCGATCGCGCGTCCATAAGCGCATAGCCGTGGCCACCTGATCGTTGCGGGACCGGCCGGCGTGGACCTTCGCTCCCAGATCTCCCAAGCGTTCGGTCAGAACACGCTCTATCGCCGAGTGGACGTCCTCGTCCGTATCCTCGATCAGCTCCGGATGGTCTTTCATACCCAGGAGCTCCTTCCGGAGCTTCTTGCCTTCCGTAGCCGTCAGGACCTTCGCGTCGACCAGAGCCGAGACATGGGCCCGACGTGCCGTCGATGTCGTAGGGCCAAAGGAAGCGGTCGTGCGGGAGCGAGTGAAGGAACGACCACGCTTGCGGCGCCAGACCGCCGGGTAAGCGTCCGGCCCAGGTGGGTTTCGGTTTGGCCTTCTTAGCTTTCGGGTTGCTCATCTCATCAGGGGCTACGCCCCCGAACCCCCGGGACCCTGCCTCTCGGCCCACACGCGCAGCGGCAAGGACCACAGTCTTATGAAGCCGGCGGCGTCTTCGTGACGGAACGCGTCTTCGGCCGAGCCGTAGGTCGCTAGGCCCGTGTCGTACAGGCCATGCTCGGAGCGGCGAGCGACGGGTTGAGCGCTTCCCTTGTGCAGTCGCACCTTCACCTCGCCCGTGACGTGCTCTTGGGTGGCATCCACGAACGCGTCCAGCGCAGTGCGCAGGGGCGCGAACCACAAACCGTTGTAGACGAGATCTGCGTAACGATCCTCGATGGAGCGCTTGAAGCGTGCAACGTCGCGCTCGAGCGTCAACCCTTCGAGGTCGGTGTGCGCGGTCATGAGCGCCGTCGCTGCCGGGACTTCGTATACCTCGCGCGACTTGATGCCCACCAAGCGGTTCTCGATCATGTCGATCCGTCCGACGCCATGTCTGCCGGCGAGAACATGTGCCTGCTGGACGAGATCTAGCGGCTTCAGCCCTTCGCCGTCGAGTGATACCGGCGTTCCTTTCTCGAAGCCGATCACGATGTCGTCGGGGTCGTCTGGCCATTCGTCGGACTGTGCGGTCATCTCGTAGACGTCCTTGGCCGGTGGCTCGTTCCACGGATCCTCGAGAACGCCGGACTCGATCGCGCGACCCCAGAGGTTCTCGTCGATGGAGAACGGCTTGTCCGCAGTGACGGTCACCGGGATCCCGTGTTCCTCTGCGTACGCGATCGCCTGGTCGCGCTGCATGCGCGGTCTCACGGATCGGCGCGTGGATCTCCAGATCGGGAGCCAAAGCGGCGATCGAGGACTCGAACCGCACCTGGTCGTTCCCCTTTCCTGTGCAGCCGTGTCCGACGGCGCTCGCACCCTTCTCGCGCGCGATCCGGACGAGATGGCGCGCGATAAGCGGACGCGACAGCGCAGACACGAGCGGATAACGGCCTTCGTAAAGCGCGTTCGCGCGCAAGCACGGGCCAGCAGAACTCGGTGACGAACTCTTCGCGGGCGTCGACGATCTCGAGATCGGTAACGCCGGCGGCTTCGGCTCGCACCTTCAAGCCGTCGAGCTCACGTCCCTGCCCCACGTCGACGGTTACCGCTATGACGTCGAATCCGTGCTCGGCGCGCAGCCACGCCGCGCACACGGAGGTATCCAGGCCGCCCGAGAAAGCAAGGACGCAGACCTTACTCATCGCTCGTCTCCAAGTGCGGCGATGCGTTTGGCAACCGTCTTGCCACCGGATTTCTCGTCCGCGACAACGAGGACCGTGTCGTCGCCCGCCACAGTCCCGAGCACGCCGGCAACTTCTGATTGATCGATCACGGCGGCTACGGTCGGCGCCATGCCGGGGAACGTCCGGACGACGATGAGGTTGGACGACGTGGCTACGTCTTTCACGAGTTCGGCGAATACTCGCTTACCGAAACCGGCCGGAGGTCCGTTGCGTTCGCGCAGGCCGTAGACGATGTGTCCATTCTCGTGGCGACGAACTGCGCCGAGGTCGTCGAGGTCCCGGGAGATCGTCGCCTGCGTGGCCTTGATGCCCTTGTGTGCCAGGCGCGCAACGATCTCATCCTGAGTTGCCTCGACACCGGCGTCGAGAAGGTCTAGTAACAGTTTGCGGCGTTTCGCGCGATCGCTGGTCGTCGTACGAGGCATCAGCGGCATCCCCCATGCTTTGAGAAACACGGCCACAGCCGTGTGTAAGCGATTCTCGGCTTGATCGAAGACACGCGAGGCAGGCCCGTCAATGACTTCGGCGGCTACTTCTTCGTCACGATGCGCCGGCAAGCAATGCAGGAAGATCGCGTCCTTCGACGCTTGGGACATCAGTTTTGAGGTGACGCGGAAGGCAGCGAAGGTCTTCCTTCTCTGCTCCGATTCCGCCTCCTGCCCCATCGACGCCCAGACGTCGGTGCACACGACGTCGGCGCCGTTCACGGCTTCGGACGGATCGTTCGTGACGGTCACGGTCACGCCTTGGCCACGCGCCCATTCGACGATGCCCTCGTCCGGTTCATGATCCTTGGGACACGCGAGCGAGACGGAAGCACCGGCTAGCGCCGACGCCTCGATAAGCGAATGGGCGACGTTGTTCCCATCTCCCACCCAAGCGATCTGCACGGACTTGAGCCCACGCACATCGCCCCCGCAAACCTCCTCGGCGACCGTCTGGAGGTCGGCCAGGGCTTGAAGTGGGTGGTGCGCGTCCGAGAGCGCATTGATCACCGGTATCTCCGCGGCTTGTGCGATCGCTTCGACGCGATCATGCCCGAAGGTTCGGACAACGATCGCGTCGACGTAACGCTCGAGGACATGAGCGGCGTCATTCAGTGGCTCACGCGAGCCGAGGCCGACTTCACGGTCGTAAGCGCCGATGGGATGAGCGCCTAGGCGCGCCAAAGCAGCTTCGACCGAGAACCTCGTTCTAAGAGAGGGCTTCTCGAAGAGGATGGCCGCAACCTTGCCGTCGGCCGCGCCTTTGATTGACGCAGGGTCTCGTTTCGTTGCGATGGCAAGCTCGAGCAACTCGACCATCCCGCCGGCTTCTAAGTCGGAGATACGCAGGAGATGGTTCACGACTTCACCGATGCGATGGCTTTTCCAAGTCGCTCCGAGCATTGCTCGATCTCTTCTTCGGATACAAGCAAGGACGGAGCGATACGGATGGTGCTCGGGTTCACGTCGTTAACGATCAGCTTCTCGTTGAGCGCGGCCTTCACAACGGCATTGGCGATCGGATCTGTTAGCTCCAGCCCTACGAGCAAGCCGGCGCCGCGCACTTCGGTTCCCAGCGGGCGCACGGCATCCGCGAGGACTTTGCCCAAAGCGGCACTGCGTTCGACAAGACCCTCCTCTTCGATCGTGCGCAACGTCGCGAGGGCTGCGGCACATGCGAGCGGCCCTCCGCCCTGTGTCGTTGAGTGGTCCCCCGGTTGCAACGCCGTAGCGACATGCTCGGCCAGCCAGGTCGCGCCGATCGGGAATCCACCACCAAGCGCCTTCGCCATGGTTACAACGTCCGGCGTGATGCCGAGATGCTCGTAGCCCCACCACTTCCCGGTGCGTGCGATGCCCGTCTGGATCTCGTCCACGACTAGAAGCGCTCCGTTGTCAGTGGCCAGGCGGCGCGCAGCTTGCGCGAACTCCGTTGTTAGCGGGTTGATACCTGACTCACCTTGGATCGGCTCCATCAAGATCGCGGCCGTATCATTCGACACGGCTGCTTCGAGAGCAGTGACGTCGTTGATCGGGACCGAAAGGAAGCCTTCGAGAAGTGGTCCGAAACCCTCGCGCTTACCGGCTTGCATTGTCGCGGCGAGTGAACCCATGGTGCGTCCGTGGAACGACCCATCGATCGCAACGATCTCGATGCGGTCGGCTTCTCCCGCGCGCCACGCAAGCTTTCGAACGGCTTTGATGGCTGCCTCGTTGGCTTCGGTTCCCGAGTTGGAGAAATAGACCCGGCCCGGACCGAGCTTCGCAACGATCGCATCGGCTGCTTCCACGATCTCCGGCGTATAGAAGAGATTGCTCACGTGAAGGAGCCGCGCCGCTTGCTTCTGGATAGCGGCAGTCAGCGTCGGATGCGCATGCCCAAGCGCACACACTGCAACACCGCCCAGCATGTCGAGATAGGCCTCACCGCTGGTGTCGTACAGCCACACTCCCTCGCCGTGATCGAAGGTGACGTCGTAGCGATTGATGTTCCCGAGTAGAGAGGTCATGCCGTCACCATCGTTCCGACACCGGAGTCGGTGAAGATCTCGAGAAGAAGCGCGTGCTCCACGCGGCCGTCCAGGATGTGAGCGGTCTCGACACCTTTGCGCATCGCTTCAACGCAGCCACGGACCTTCGGGATCATGCCTTCCGACAACTTGCCGCCGTCGAGCATTGCGCGCAGCTCCGAAACACCTACGCGCGACAGCAAGCTGCCTTTGTCCCCGAAGTCTTCGTAGAGGCCTTCCACGTCCGTGAGGAACACGAGCTTGGCCGCGTGTAGCGCTGCGGCGAGCGATCCCGCGACGTGGTCTGCGTTGATGTTGTAGGCCTGGCCGTCGGTTCCAACACCGATAGGTGCAACCACCGGGATGAACCCCGAGTCGATAAGCCCGTTGATTACGCGAGGGTCGATGCGGTCTATCGTCCCGACGAAGCCAAGGTCGGCGCCGCCGGATCCGGTCATGCGTTTCGCCTTGATCAGGCCCGCATCCTCCCCCGATATACCCACAGCAAGATCGCCGTGGTGGTTCATCATCGATACGAGCTCCTTGTTCGTTTTCTGGAGCACCATCCGAACGACGTCGAGCTCATCCGCACCCGTCACGCGATAGCCATCGACGAACTCCGGCTTGTACTCGAGGCGGCTCATCAGCTCGGAGATCTGGGGACCGCCGCCGTGCACAACAACTGGACGCATGCCGACGAATCTCATCAGGACGACATCACGTGCGAACGACGCGGCCAGCTCCGGATTGGTCATGGCGTTACCGCCGTACTTCACGAGCACAACCTTGTTGAAGAACCGCGTTATGTACGGCAACGCCTCGGTCAGGGTGCGTGCCTTATCGATAAGGGCCGTGGTATCTCGCATGCTCACGTCGTGTACTCCGCGTTGAAGTTCACGTATTCGGGCGTCAGGTCGCAGGTGAGGTACTCGAAGTTTCCTGCCCCAAGACCGAGGTCGACCTCCAGAACAACATCTCCGCCATCGGCCATAGCTTTGGCTGCTTCGTTGCGACGCCCTGTCTCGTTTCCGCCTCGAGAGAGCTCGATGCCGGCCATAGAGACGTTTATCAGCGCAGGCTTGACCTCGACCGGCGCCTGCCCAACCGCCTGCACGACGCGTCCGAGGTTAGGGTCGTTCCCGTAGACGGCAGAACGCAGCAGATCCGACAATGCGACCTCGCGGGCCGCGAGGAACGCGTCCTCGTCGGAAACGGCGCCCTTGACCTGTACGCGGATCACACGCGTTGCACCCTCGCCGTCGGAAACGACGGCGTAAGCCAGATCTGCCATGACTTCATCCACCAGTTGCAGGAAGGTCTCCGAACCGGCCACGTCGATGCCAGAGGCGCCGTTTGCAAAGAGCAGGACCGTGTCGCTGGTCGACATGCAGCCGTCGATCGAAATGGCGTTGAAAGTTGTCGGTACCGAACGGCGGATCGCGAACTTCAGCGTCTCGGCATCGGCCGCAGCGTCGGTAGTGAGGAACACCAACAGCGTGCCCTGAGGTTCCATCCGCGGATAGATCATGCCCGCGCCCTTGGCCATACCTCCGACGGTTACGACGCGGCCGTCGATCTCGGCGGAGCGCTCGGCCGTCTTGGGTCTTGTGTCCGTCGTGAGGATCGCCAAGGACGCCTCCGCTCCCCCGTCGGGCGCCAAAGCCTCAGCAGCTTGCTCCACGCCCCTCAGCACGTCCGGCATCGGGAGTCGTGGGCCGATCGTTCCCGTTGCGCACATCAACATCTCTTCCGCCGGAATCTCGGTTGCGTCGGCAGCGGCCGCTGCCAGCTCCTCGGCATCCTTCACGCCGTCCGTTCCCGTGAACGCGTTGGCGATACCAGATGAGACGAGCACCCCACGGGCGACGCCGGAAGAAACGCGCGCGCGGCAAAGCGTCACGTGGGCGGACGGAACCTTGCTCGTGGTGAACGCGCCGGCAACGGTCGCGGGATGTTCCGACCAAACCAATGCGAGATCCAGGTCGCCGGACGGCTTAGTGCCTGCCCGTACTCCCGACGCGTGCCAACCGGATGCGGATGTGACGCTCATGGGTAAAGACCGCCCGCTTGAAGGCCGGTCGTTTCGTCCAAGCCCAGCATGAGGTTGGCGTTCTGGATCATCTGACCGGACGCACCCTTGCCTAGGTTGTCTATGGCGCAGGTCACGACGATGGTTCCCGTGCGTGCATCGCCACCGACGCCTAACACCGCGTCGTTGGTGCCGGAGACATGCTTGGTTGCCGGCTGCGAGCCTAGGGGAAGCACGCGCACGAAAGGCTCGCCCTTGTAGGCGGTCGTCAGGACATCGTGGATGTCCTTCGTGCTGCTCTTCGAGCGCGCGTAGCAAGTGGTCAGCAAACCGCGGGCCATTGGAGCCAGATGCGGAGTGAATGTGACGACGACCTCGGAGCCGGCAGCGATCGATAGTTCCTGCTCGATCTCCGGTGTGTGACGGTGCTTGCCGACGCCGTAAGCCTTGAAAGACGAATCGAGTTCCGAGAAAAGGTAGTCGGCGTCGATTCTGCGTCCAGCGCCGCTGACACCTGAAACGGCGTCAACGACGATCCCGTCCGCTTCGATCACTTGCTCTTTGAGAAGCGGGGCCAACGGAAGGACGGCCGCCGTCGGATAGCAACCCGGACTAGCGACGGTTTTCGCATCGGCGAGCTCTTCCCTGTGCATCTCCGGCAAGCCGTAGATCCAGGACGAAAGCTCTCCGGGGTGCGGATGTTCGAAGTCGTACCACTCCTGGTAGGCAGCAGCGTCGTTCAAACGCCAGTCGGCGGAGAGGTCCACGATGCGTAGCCCCCGTGAAGCCAGCGTGCGTCCGATATCGGCCGCAGCGCCGTGCGGCAGCGCGAGGAAGGCGATGTCGACGTCGGGAACCGTTGAAGGATCTGTCCTCTCTAGCTTTAAGCCGGCCAGACCCGGCAGGTGGCCGAACATCTCCCCCACGAGCTTTCCGGCGTTCTGGTCGGCCGTCGCCCAGGCGAGGTCGAGAGCCGGGTGCATGCCGATATAGCGCAGCAGCTCGCCCCCGGCGTAGCCGGAGGCCCCTAGGACGGCGGCCTTATGCGTGTTCATACGGATTTATGAATATACATGCAGCAGGCCGGCGCTGCAACGAACCCGCTAGGACAGCGGTTCGGCCAGGACGTCCTGCTCTTCGGGGTGCCTCTCCAGGTAAGAGCGAACGAATGCGCAGGTAGGTATCACCTTGATCCCCTGTTCCCGCGCGAAGGCCAGCACTTCCTTCACCAGCCGCGAGCCGACGCCCTTCCCCTCCAGCTCGTCGGGGACATCGGTGTGGATCAGCTCCAGACGCTCGGCGCCACGGTCGTAGGTCAAGAAGGCCATGTGCCCATCGACTTCGAGCTCGAAGCGGTTTCTAGCCTTGTTGTCTTCCATCTCAGCGGATCTCCGCTCCGTGACGCTCCCTCAGCGCTTCCGCTATTTGTTCCCGGACGACATCTACTTCCTCAGCTCGAAGAGTCCGGTCCTTCGCTCGAAACGTCAGCCCGATAGCAAGCGACCTCTTACCCGACCCCACCTGCGGGCCCCGGTACTCGTCAAGCACTTGCCATGACTCCAACAGGTCTCCCCCGACCTCGTCGATTGTTGACGTAACGAACTCAAGAGAAACATCGTCCGGAATTGTGAATGAGATGTGACGAAGAACCGGTGGATGAATCGGAAGCTCGTGAACCCCCAGTTCCATGGGGGCAGCATCGAACAAGGGCTCTAAGGAGAGTCCTCCTATGACTGCTCCCTCAAGATCAAAAGCCTTCGCCACTGAAGGACGCACTTCTCCGAAACGCCCCACCAAAGTTCCGTTCAAGAGAATGTTCGCACTGCGCCCCGGGTGGAATGGCATACCAAGACCGGTCTCCAACGACCAATCTTTAACACCTAGCTCGGAAAGTACGATTTCCAAAACGCCTTTCACATCAAAAACGTCCGCCGGATGCTCTTCTCGCGACCAGTGGACCATCGGAGGGCCAACTAGGACGACCCCAACATGCTCAGTCTCGTTTGGGAGGTCCGCGTCACTTGGCCAATCGCGGAATATCTTTCCGATCTCGAACAGGTTGACTCTGTGCATTCCTCTCGCAACATTGCGCTGCGCTGCGCGAAGAAGTCCGGCGAACAGCGTCGGACGCAATCGCCTCTGGTCTTCCGTCATCGGATTGGAGACGGTTACGAACTCACCTTCGTAACCCACGGCCTGCAAATCCTCCTCGGAGATGAAGGACGACAGCGTGGCCTCGCTAAACCCGGAACCGAGCAATGTTTCCCGAACGCGGTTGCGCAGCTGCTGCGCCGCACTACGCCCGCCGCGATACCCCGGACGCGGCACCGATGGGATCTCCTCGTAGCCGTGAAGGCGACCAAGCTCCTCTATGAGGTCGATCTCGCGCACTAGGTCCGGACGCCAGGACGGGGGCGTGACCTCAACGGTTCCCTTTCGAACCGTGACGTCACAACCAAGTCCGCTCAGATAGCGCTCCGTTTCCTTAACCGGAACCTCGATGCCGAGGATCGTCTCTACTCTCTCCGGACGAAGAACCAGCTTTGACCGCTTCGGCACGCTGCCGGCATCGACTTCGCCCTTCGCGACCGTACCGCCTGCCCACAAGCGCATCAGCTCTGCGGCCATCGCTGCCGCCTTCGGCACCATCTCGGGATCGGCCCCGCGCTCGAAACGCGCGGAAGCCTCGGTGTGCATATGTCGTCGTCGCGCTGTTCGCGAGATGCCGATTGGCTCAAAATGCGCAGATTCGAGCAGTACTCGTTTCGTGTCGGCGCCGACTTCGCTCGCCGCACCGCCCATCACGCCGGCCAATGCCTGCGCGTCGAAAGCATCGGCGATCACAAGATCGTCACCCTCGAGTTCCCGTTTCTCGCCATCTAGTGTGGCCAGCCGCTCATCTGGATGCGCTAGTCGGACTACGATCCGCTCTTCGGCCAATCGATCCATGTCGAAGGCGTGCAAGGGCTGCCCGGTTAGAAGCAGCACATAGTTGGTTGCATCAACCAGGTTCCCGAGAGGACGGAAACCGCACGCGCTCAGCCGTGCCATCACCAGCGCCGGACTGGGGCCGAACGTGACGCCTTCGATCACGCGCGCGAGATAGCGCGGACACTTCTCCTTCGCCTCGATCTGCACCGACGTAAGCTTCTTAGTCTCTTGATCGCCTTCGACTACTTCGGACGAAGGGATCCGCAAGGGTTTCCCGTACACAACTGAAACCTCGCGGGCGATGCCGAGAACAGACATCTGATCGGGTCGGTTCGGATAGACCTCGAACTCGAGAACGTGATCATCGAGCCCCAGCAGGTCCGTAACGTCTGACCCGATCGGGGTGTCGGCAGGGAGCACCAAGATCCCCGAGTGGTCCTCAGCCACGCCGAGCTCGTGCGCCGAGCACAACATCCCTTGTGACTCGTAGGCACCGCCGACCATCTTCCGGCGGCCGACTGGTTCGTCCAGGGTGGTGACGCGCGCACCGGGTACCGCGACCGGAATCCTGTCCCCTTTGCGAAAGTTTTTTGCGCCGGCCAGTACCTGGACGTGTTCCGTACCCGTATCGATCTGTGCGATGACGAGCTTGTCCGACTCGGGCACATCTCGCACGTCGAGCACCGATCCGACGACGACACCGGACACCCCTTCACCGAAGCGCTCGATCTTGTCAACGGCGCTTCCCGTTCGCGAAAGCGTGTTGGCCAGTTCCTGAACGTCCACATCGATGTCGACGAGCTCCTTGAGCCACTTGAGCGGAACGCGCATCTAGGACACCGGGAGACCACGGAACTGGTCGAGGAAACGCTGATCCCCGTCCAGGAAGAGGCGGATGTCGTTGATGCCGAACCGGCTCATGGGAACCTTCTCGACACCCATCCCGAATGCGAAGCCCGTATAGCGTTCGGGATCGATGCCGACGAACCCGAACACGTTCGGATCGACCATTCCGCAACCACCCACTCCATGCCAGCCTTCGGCGCAGTGGCTACAGCCGACACCTCCGCACACCGGACATGTGACTTGCAGCTCGGCGGAGGGTTCGGTGAACGGATAAAAGGACGGAACCAACCGGATCTTTGTGTCCGGTCCGAAGGCTGCTTCTGCGAACACCTGCACCGTCGCCCTCAGATGCGAGAACGTAAGTCCTTCGTCGACGGCCAAGCCTTCGATCTGATGGAAGATTGCGGCATTCGTTGCCGTGAGGTCTTCGCGGCGGTAAACACGTCCCGGGCAGATCACATAGATCGGCGGCTTCTGAGATTCCATCACCCGGATCTGCACAGGTGATGTGTGCGTGCGTAGGACGGCCGACTCCGGACCTTTGGGTCCGTCCACGTAGTAGGTATCCATCAGGGAGCGTGCGGGATGGTCGGGCGGCTGATTCAACGCCTCGAAGTTGTGCCAGTCGGTCTCGACCTCGGGTCCCTCCGCGATCCGGTAGCCGATCCCGATGAACGCGTCCTCGACCCTTCGCATGGCCTCGCGCAGTGGGTTGGGTGCACCCCGACGCGGAACTCTCCCAGGCATCGTGAGATCGACGCGATCGGTGGCCAGCAGTTTTTCTTCGTCCGCGCGCTGGAGCTCCGACGCGCGGCGCGTCGTCAGCTCTTCGAGCTCCTGACGAAGGCGATTTCCGGACGGACCGATGATCCGTTTCTGATCATCCGGCAGGTTGCGCAAGTCGCGCAGGATCTCGTTGAGCCTGCTCTTGCGCCCGAGGTAACGGATCTTTAGCTCTTCGAGGCCGTCAGCGGACGCAGCTGAATCGATGGCAGCCTTCGCTTCGGCGCCAAGCGCCTCGAGCTCGGTGGACAGATCGCTCATTCGCTGCCGGTGGTGGAGGAGGGCGCGGCCGGCGTGGGGATACGGAACCAGAACGTCGATCCGGTCCCGGAAGTGTTCTCCTCTGCTCCGATCTCACCACCATGGGCCTCGACCAGGCCCTTGCAGATATAGAGGCCGAGTCCGGTTCCCGAAGGCGATCCGGGGATCTCGCGACGACTGAACTTCTCGAAGATGTCGGGTGCGAGCCCGCCCGCTACGCCTTCCCCTTCGTCGGAGACGCGGATCTCTCCCCAGCCGTTGTTGGAACGGCAGGCGACGGTGATCGCACCCCCGTCGGTGTACTTCTGGGCGTTCTCGATGAAATTGGTCAGCACCTGACGAAGCTTATCGGGGTCTCCCAGCACCTCGACTGCACCATTGGACGAAAGCCCCACCTGGTGCTTTTCACTCCGCGCCTCGAGCAGGCTCACGACCTCTGAGGCGAGGGCGCAGACGTCCATCGGCCGCCGGTGGAGCGTGAGGGTTCCCGCCTCGAGTCTCGAGACGTCCAACAGCTCGGTGAGGATCCGGGTCACTCGATCCGCGTCCGCATCGATGGCGCGGAGCATGTCGATCTTGGTCTCGTCGCCGAGCCGGTCCCAACGGTCGAGGAGGGTCTTCGTGAACCCCTTGATCGTGGTCAGGGGCGACCGGATCTCATGCGAGACGGTAGCGATCAGCTCGACCGTCCGCTCCTCGTCCTGCTTGCCCCTGCGCCACTTCATCACAGACTAGAAACGCCCCGGACCCCCGATTGGGTGTGTGCCGCCCGAGGTCAGTCTCCGCCCGGCTCGGCCGCGGAGTCGAGCCCAGAGCGGGCAACTTCTACGAGCTTGCCGAATGCGGCCGGATCCCGAACGGCTACGTCGGCAAGGATCTTGCGGTCGACGTCCACCTCGACCGCCTTCAAGCCGGCGATGAACTTGTTGTAGGACAGTCCGTGGCTGCGCGTTGCGGCGTTGATCCGGGTGATCCAAAGTCTGCGGAAGTCGCGCTTGCGATTGCGACGGTCCCGATAGGCGTAGGCGAGCGAGTGTGCGACCTGCTCCTTGGCGGCCTTGTACCTGTGGCCACGCGCGGCCGAGTACCCCTTAGCTCTCCCAAGGACCTGCCGCACCTTGTTGCGGTGCGCGGCACCTGATCTGGCGCGAGTCATCGGAGTTCCTCCCTATCCCTCGAGCAACCGGCGCGCCCGCGCCTGATCGCTGTCGGAGACGACCGCGTTGCCCTTAAGCCGGATCTGGCGCGACCGCGTCTTCGACTTGAACAAATGCGAACCCCATGCCTTGCGGTGAACGATCTTGCCCGTTCCCGTGACCCGGAACCGCTTGCGTGCTGCTCTGTTTGATTTCGCCTTCGGCATCTCTACCCTGCTTTCTTCTTCACCGGCGCGAACATCATCGACAAGATGCGCCCGTCGAGCTTCGACGCAACCTCCGTCGTTCCTATCCCTTCCAAGTCTTCGCCCAGCCTCTTCAAGAGATTCACGCCAAGCTCCGTGTGGTGCATCTCTCTCCCCTTGAACCTCACAGACACTTTCACGCGGTGACCGTCGGTGAGGAACTCGGTGACGCGACTCTTCTTCGTCTCGTAATCGTGAATACCGATCTTCGGCCCGAACCGGATCTCCTTGACGGTCTGATGTCCCTGCTTCTTCCTCGCTTCTTTGGCTCGGATCGACTCCTGGTACTTGAACTTCCCGTAATCCATGACCTTGCAGACGGGAGGGTCGGCCGAAGGCGCCACTTCGACCAGATCGAGATCGGCGTCCTCGGCCATTTGGAGAGCCTGCTGGAGGGTCACTATCCCCACCTGCGACCCGTCGGCTCCGATCAACCGAACCTTCGGAGCCCGGATCCGATCGTTGATGCGACTCTCCGGTGCCTTAGAAGCTCGTCCCGCTTGCGCTATTCGAAATCCCTCCTCTAAACGAAAGAAAGCGGACCACTGGGGTCCGCTTCGCAACTCACAGGGCAGACCGTGCGATACGGCCTACCCGCTGTTACGTCCTCGTAACCCTTGCGTACCTTCGAACAAGTCAAAGGCACTGGGGGTGAGGGGCTGCGGGCCCCTTCTTGCATACTTCTCGCCTCGGCAATCAATACCTCAGCGACAACTTAAGCACGACCAAGTCTACCCAGGCCGTAATTGGGTGTCGAGGGGTAGGAAACTCCGTCGATCAACCGACGATTTTGACGTTCGCCGCCTGCTTCCCCTTCGGCCCCTCGGTGATGTCGAACTCGACTCGCTGGCCTTCGGTCAGCGACTTGTACCCATCCGCCTGGATGGCGGAGAAGTGCACGAACACATCTTCTGAGTCGGGCTGCGCGATGAATCCGTAGCCCTTCTCATTGGAGAACCACTTCACCACACCTTCAGCCACTTCTTTCCTCCTTCGGACCTGCACTAACAACCCCGCAAAGGTAGCAAAGCCGTCTGGCCGCCGCCATGCTCGGTTCCCAAATCTTGGAACTCGAAGTGCCTACTTCCCTTTCCACTCCGGCGGACGCTTCTGGGCGAACGCCATCGGGCCCTCGATGAAGTCCTCGCTTCGCAGAAGGTCGCCGATCGCCGGGTACTGTCCGAGTTTCATCGACTCCTCGAGGCCGGTGATGTCGAGACTGCGCATGACGGTCTGCTTGCTGGCGCGCACGGAGACCGGCGAGCACTCAAGGATCATGGCGGCCCACCGCTTCGCAGTGTCCATGAGCTGATCGTGTGATGCAACCGCTGTGACGAAGCCGAGGTTCTGACCCTCCGTGGCATCGACCCGGCGTCCGGTCAGGATCATCCCCATCGCGTGTTTCAACGGGATCATCCGCGGAAGCCGCTGAAGACCTCCGGCCAAGGCAGCGAGGCCCACTCGAGGTTCAGGAAGCGCAAACGTTGCCTTGTCCGAAGCCACGATGATGTCGCACGAAAGAGCTATCTCGAACCCGCCGCCCATGGCCACTCCGTTGACCGCGGCGATGACCGGCTTGTCCAGGTCGAAGCGCGACGTAAGACCCGCGAACCCGCTGGCGGGCATACCGCTCATGTCTCCGCCCGACGCCTGGTGCTTGAGGTCGTTGCCCGCACTGAATGCACGGTCGCCGGCTCCCGTGATGATGCCGACCCACAGTTCGGGGTTGGCGGCGAACTCGTCCCACACTCCGGCGAGCTCGGCGTTGGCCAGCGGGTGTAGCGCGTTCATCACTTCCGGTCGGTTGATCGTGACAGTCAGGACGTGGCCGTCACGCTCGGTTAGGCAGAACTCCCCCATGGATGTATCTCCAGTGATCGGTGACGCGCTTAAGGAACGATCTTCGACAACGGGAGCTCGATGATGTCTTCGGCTCCCCGAGCTTTCAGCTCGGGTATAAGCGTGTTGATGGTGTCCTTGGCCACAACCGTCTCCACCGCGAAGTAGTCGCCGGTCGCGAGCTTGGAGACCGTCGGTGCCTTCATCGAGGGGAGGATCTCGCACACTGCTTCGAGCTTGTCGGCCGGAACATTGAGCTTCACCAGTACGCGGCCCTGAGCTCGTACCGCTCCATCGAGCAGGATGCGAAGCTCGTCGATGGCTCGAGACTTCGCTTCGTCCTCCATCGTTTTCCGGTTTGCGACTAGGACCGTCCAGGACTCCATCAGCGTGTCGACGATGACCAGGCCGTTTCGCGCGAACGTCTCACCCGTCTCGGTGTTGTGGACGATGGCATCCACGATGTCGGGCACTTTCGCTTCGTTCGATCCGTAGGAGCGGACGATCTTCACCGGGAGCCCACGCTCCTTGAAGTACCGCGTTGTGAGATCGACGTACTCGGTCGATACGACGAGGTCGCCGGGCAGATCGTCCGGAGTCTTGACTCCTGCGTCCTGGTGCATGGCCAGCACGATCTTCACCGGACGTGGGGTCGCCTTTGCCATGGGCAGCGTCATGATCTCCACGACTTCGGCGCCGGCTTCGGCAACCAGATCTTGACCCGTGATTCCCAGATCGAAGTGTCCGTCCTCGATGTAGCGAGGGATCTCTTGCGGACGCATAACCGCGACGGACTCAACCCGAGGGTCATCGATGTATCCGCGGTATTCGCGCACCGAATCGCGCCGAAATGAGAGATCGGCGGCATCGAACAGGTCGAACGTCGCCTTCTCGAGTGATCCCTTGGGGAGAACGAGCCTCAGCATGACATCGAAAACGCTATCAGCCCTTTTCGATCTGCTCGAGAAGGCTCGCGGTTTCGATCGCGGAGATGGCCGCGTTCCAGCCGGCGTTCCCCATCTTCCCGCCTGCACGGTCGAGAGCTTGCTCCATGTTCTCGGTTGCGAGCACGCCGAAGATGATCGGCACACCCGTCTCAACCGCTGCTTGTCCGAGACCGCGTGACGACTCGTGGGCAACGAGTTCGAAGTGAACGGTTTCTCCTCGGATGATGCAGCCCAGCGCGATCACCACGTCGTACCGGCCAGTTACGGCCAGCTGCTTGCACGCAACCGGAAGCTCACGGGAGCCGGGGACTTCCGCGCAGTGTATGTCCTCATTACGAACACCATGGCGCACGAGGGCGTCCAGGCATGCCTCGGACAGACGGGATGTGATCACGTCGTTGAATCGCGCGGTTACGACCGCGACGCGCAGGCCGGAGCCGTCGAACTTCCCGGCGAACCGGTCGCCTGTCGGTTTGTTGGAGTCAGTCATCGAGGTGATCCAATCGGTGCCCGAGCTTGTCCCGCTTGGTCCGCAGGTACGCGATGTTCTCTTCTGTTGGCGCCGTCTGGAGAGGCACCCACTCGACGATGCGCAGCTCATAGCCCTCGATGCCGGCGACCTTCATCGGGTTGTTGCTCATGAATCGCATGGTGTGGACGCCAAGGTCGACGAGGATCTGGGCGCCGATCCCGTAGTCGCGAAGATCCGGAGGGAAACCGAGTGCCTCGTTTGCCTCCACCGTGTCCAGACCACGCTCCTGCAACTCGTAGGCCTTCAGCTTGTGGCGCAGTCCTATCCCGCGGCCTTCGTGGCCCCGGATGTAGACGAGGATGCCTTCACCGGCTTCGCCGATCTTCTCCATAGCCAGGCGCATCTGGGATCCGCAATCACAGCGCAGGGAGCCGAGCACGTCACCCGTGAAGCATTCTGAGTGGACACGCACCAAAACGTTTGGTTTGCCGGCCGGCTCGCCCATGATAAAGGCGACGTGCGATCGGCCGTCGATCAGAGATTCGTATTCGAATGCGCGGAACGTCCCATACGGAGTTGGGATCGTTGCTTCAGCCGTCCGGCGAATCAACCTCTCGCGACGGCGGCGATACTCGATCAGTTGCGCGATCGAGATCACGGCCAGCCCATGACCCTCGGCGACTTTTTCGAGATCGTCGAGGCGTGCCGTAGATCCGTCTTCGTTCAAGATCTCGCAGATCACGGCGACCGGCGGAAGGCCGGCCAGCCTTGCCAGGTCGACCGCGGCTTCCGTGTGACCCGCGCGCCGCAGCACGCCTCCTTCGCGGGCGCGTAGCGGAAATACATGGCCGGGTCGGATGAAGTCGCTCGAACGAGCATCCGGGTCGAGGATCTTCTTTATCGTTATCGCTCGTTCGTGCGCCGAGATACCCGTAGTTACGGTGCGGTGGTCGATGGACACGGTGAAGGCCGTCTCGTGCGATGAGGTGTTCTGAGCGACCATCGGCTCCAGGTGGAGGTCCTCGAGACGCTTGGCGTCGCTCGGCATACAGACGAGTCCCCGTCCGAAACGGATCATGAAGTTGATGGCTTCCGGCGTCACTCGGGCCGCCGCCATCGTCAGATCGCCCTCGTTCTCGCGGTCTTCGTCATCGACCACGATCAGCATCTCGCCGCGGCGGATCCGCTCTATCGCGTCGTCGACCGTCGTTAGGGACATTGGTCCTCCTTCTAGGATGCCTCGACAGATGTGAGCTTTTCGACGTATTTCGCAAGCACATCGACTTCGATGTTCACTTTGGTTCCCGGGCCACCTTCACCGAGCGTCGTTACGGCCAGCGTGTGCGGCACCAGCGCGACCTCGAAAGCGCGTCCGTTGACCGATGTGGCCGTGAGGCTCACGCCGTCCACGCAGACACTTCCCTTCTCGACCACGTACCGGGACAGCTCCTCGGGCAGCGCGATGCGCATCCTGCGGCCGTCCGCCTCGGGAACGATCGACTCGATCACGCCTACTCCGTCGACGTGTCCCTGCACGATGTGCCCGCCGAACTCCTCGCCGGCGCGCATCGGACGCTCGACGTTCACCTTGCGCCCTGTTACAAGGTCACCAAGTGTCGTCCGCTCTTGCGTTTCGGTTGACAGATCGAAAGTTGCAGTCTCGCCGTCAAGGGCGACGACGGTGAGGCAGACACCGTTCAAAGCAACCGAGGCCCCGATCTCGCAGTCAGCAATCAGCGGAGTCCGGACGGAGATCTTCAGTGACTCTCCAACGAGTCTTGTGGTGTCGATCACTTCGCCGAGGTCGGTGATGATCCCTGTGAACATCACGCTGCTCCAATGGGTTTGGGCCGGGCGTCGATGCGCAAGTCCTCACCAACGGTTCGTATGTTCTCGATCTCCAGCTCCCAGGCGTCGGTAAGGGTCTTCACTCCGTCGTTGAGTAAGCCCGGAGCGTCACCACCTATGAGCTTGGGAGCCAGATAGAGGACGAAGCGGTCGACCAGGTTGGAACCGACGAGCGACGCCGCGATCGTTGGTCCCCCCTCAACCAGCGCACTACAGATTCCTTGCTCTCCTAGATAACGAAGCGCGGCCTGCATATCCACACCGCTCTCCCCAGCGGGAACCCTGGCCACATCCGCGCCCGCACCGCGCCAGCGTTCGACGTGTGATTCGGCCAAGTCTTCATTCGTGATCACAAGCGCCGAAGCATCGTTATTGAAGACCCGCGATGTCTCCGGAGTTCGGCCGCTTCCGTCTATGACCACGCGGAGCGGTTGAGCATGCACGTCGGCGCCTTCCAAACGACACGTGAGCAACGGGTCATCGCGCAACACGGTCATGGAGCCGACGATCACGGCATCGGCTCGACGCCGCAGATCGTGAACTTCGGCTCGCGCGGCTTCGCCTGTTATCCACATCGATGTGCCGTCCGGTGCGGCCGTCTTGCCGTCGAGGGAAGCGGCCATCTTCAACGAGACGAAGGGTGTACCCGTGTCGACCCACTTGCTGAACGGTTCGATCAACACAACACAAGCGTCCGGCTCGACGTTCTCCGTGACTTCGATGCCGGCCGCCCGCAGCTTGGCGATCCCTTGTCCATTTACTTTCGGATTGGGGTCGGTTGCGCCGACTACAACACGGGCAACACCGGCGGTGATCAACGCATCGGCACACGGTGCGGTATCACCTGTGTGCGAGCACGGCTCGAGGGTGACGTAGACGGTCGCGTCGCGCGCGTCGTCTCCGGCGTGAGAAAGGGCATCGGTTTCGGCGTGGAGACCGGGACGAGGTTTCGTCCATCCCTCGCCGACGATGTTTGTGTCGCGAACGACAACGGCGCCCACAGGTGGACGGGGCGACACCGAGCCTTCGGCGCGCACGGCGAGTGAGATCGCCCGCTTCATGAACTTCCCGTCGTCGCTCATTGTCTTCTCCCCCCTCGGAGCTTCTTGGGGGGGACGACGGGCAGGCCCACCGCGCGTAGCGGTGAGCAAACCAGCCGCCTTCTCCCGTCCAGACTTTCACTGTCGGCCTCGGAGTTTCACCGAGTCGGGCCGACCCCGCATGGGCCGGCTTCGCGGGCTTTACCGCCGGTGAGGATTTTCACCTCGCCCCGAAGGCGTCTATCTCTACAGTTTGACTGTCAAGATATCACCGCATCGGTGTTACGCCAAGCAGAAGACTGTTCCGCACTGCAAACAGTTAGGACCGGCGGTCCCGCGCCCAGCTCGATCGCGGCTCTCGTTTGGCTACGCCCTTTACTTCCGCGGCGAGCTCGGCCATCTGCGCCGCACTCTCGAATGAACGCCGGGCTTCGACGATGCCGATGGACACCGAGCAGATGGGAACGGTTGCGGTGTTGCCTTGGCGATCAACAACTTCAACCCACCCGCGCTCACGATCCCCGGAGTCATAGAGATCGGGCACGCGTTCGTCGAAGCGGCGGCAGATCCTCTCCGCAACGGACTGAGCGATGTCAGGAGATGTAAACACGACGAAGTCGTCACCGCCGACATGTCCGGCGAAGCACTCCCCCGGCGTCTGCGCCTCGAGCGAGATGACGATCGAGTCCGCCAGCAACTTAATCACTTCATCGCCCCGCGTGAATCCATAGCGATCGTTGTATGCCTTGAAGTTGTCGAGGTCGGCGTAGAGGAACGCGAACTTCGTCGCCTCGCCTAGCCGATCCGTTATCTCCTCCTCGATCGCGACGTTGCCCGGGAGCCCGGTCAGCGGATTCAGTCCTCGCATTGTCGCTGCGCGCCTAAGCGTGACAACGACGCGAGCGCGCATCTCCTCGGGCTCGAATGGGTGCAACACGTAATCATCACCGCCAGTGATGAGATCCCGAAGCGGCGGCACCGTTGGTGCCTGATCAACAACAAAGATTATCGGGACGAAAGACGTCCGAAAGTCCTTTCGAAGGCGGTCGACCGTGGCGGCAGCAGCTTCCCCATGCTTCGCATCCATTACAACCACGTCGGGATGGGTTGCAACAGCCATCGCCGCCGTCGTTACGGCATCGGTTGCTTCGCGAACGTCAACGTCGGTGATGGCGTTGGCGATCGCGTGGCGAACGGCGGCGTCCGGTCCCGAGACAAGCACGCGACGCGGACGCTCGTGAGGTGTCACGCGTCCGCTCTGGCGATCTTCGCCATCTCAGATGCAACGCCTGCGGGATCACCCGACCCGAACACGGCCGAAGCCGAAACGATGAAGTCCGCGCCGGCGCGCACGCAGTCTTTCGCGTTCGCCGGACTTACTCCCCCGTCGATGATCAGATCCACCCCGCCTCCCCGTTCGTCGACCCATCGCCGGAACACCTCCAGCTTGGGCAGGGCCTCCGGGATGAACGCCTGTCCGGAGAAGCCCGGATAAACGCTCATCACCACTAAGTGATCGACCGCATCCAGGTAGGACTTGATCGCCTCGGGCTCAACGTCCGGGTTCACGGCGAGACCGGCACCCAGCCCGTTCTCCGCCAGCGTTCTGAGCAGCTTGCCGGCGTCGGAAGACGTTTCTGGGTGAAAGGCGATCCTGGTCGCTCCCGCCTTCGCGTACCACTCCCAGGATTCGTCGGGGTTGGTGATCATCAAGTGGACGTCCTGCGGAAGGTTCGAACAACGCGCGATCGCTTCGACGATCATCGGTCCGATGGTGAGGTTCGGAACGTAATGGCCGTCCATCACATCGGTGTGCCAGCGCGCGGAGAACGGCGCGACCCGGTCGAGCTCGGCACCAAGTTGCGTGAAATCCGCGGCGATGATCGACGGAGTCAGCTCAGCCACTAGGCGAGCCTATACGTGCGCCCGGGCCGATCTGCTCACCGGGCTGCGGACGATAACCATTGGCGAACGCGCCGGCCGTCATCCGTTTCTTTCCCTCCGGTTGCACCTCTGCGAGACGTAGTCGTTGCGACGACGTTTGAACGTCCGCGCCGTGCAAAGTTCCCGGCTCGTCTTCGCCCGCTACTACCTCCGCCTTCCACACCTTCAATCGCTTGCCTCGGAACCATAGGAACGCACCGGGGGCAGGATCCATCGCTCTGACGCGCCGGTCGAGCTCCACGGCTGGTCGAGCGGGATCGAGTTCGGCTTCGTCGGCATCGATCTTGGCCGCGATGGTCACTCCTTCTTGTGGCTGCGGCTGAGGCTCCAGGGACCCGCTCTCAAGCTCGCGCAGTGAGCGCACGATGAGACCGGCGCCTAGGTTGGCAAGAGCATCCCTGATCGATCCCGACGAATCTTGATGGCCGATCGGTATCGACTCGCTAAGAAGGATCGGACCGGTGTCGAGCCCTTCGTCCATGAGCATCGTCGTGACGCCGGTTTGTTCGTCGCCTGCGAGGATCGCACGCTCGACGGGAGCCGCACCGCGCCACCGCGGAAGAAGAGAGAAGTGAACGTTGAGGGGGCCGAGCTTCGGAATTTCCAAGATGTCGGCCGGCAATATCACGCCGTATGCAACGACAACGACTGCATCCGGATCGTATGAACCAATCGTTTGTGTTTCATCGCGCAGTCGCTTCGGTTGAACGATCTCGAGGCCGATCTCTTCTGCGGCTTCCTTGACAGCCGACTTAGCTACCCTCTGCCCTCGCCCCTTCGGACGATCCGGTCTTGTGTAGACGGCCACCACATCGAAGGCATCGGCGAGCGCTCGCAGGGATGGGACGGCCGCCGGAGGCGTCCCCATGAATAAAACACGCATGTCTTACAGCCTGCCGCTCGGCGTTCTTGGGATCGGTGTCGGAGTTCCGTTTACTGCGCGCTCGCGGATCATGCGCAGCGCCTCACGCCGCAGATCGGGATCGATGCGGTCGATGAACAGGACGCCGTCGAGGTGGTCTATCTCGTGCTGAAGGATGCGCGCTATGTAGTCGTCGGCCTCCAGTTCGATCGCCTCGCCATCGCCGTCCAGGCCGCGCACCAAGATGTGCTCCGACCGTACGACGGGATATGCGAGTCCCGGTATCGAAAGGCAACCTTCTTCATCTACCGCTTCTCCGCTTCGCTCAACGATCTCCGGATTTACGAACGCGCCGACCTCCTCCTCCAAGCTTGGACGGAACACGAAGACCCTCCGCTGCACACCCACCTGTGGTGCGGCCAGACCCACGCCCGGCGCAACATGCATCGTTTCGGCCATATCGGCGATGAGCTTGCGAACCGAGTCGTCGACGTCAATCACCGGCGGCGCGGCTTCGCGCAGCACCGGATCTGGATACATACGGATAGGAAGGATGGCCATCTGATTCAGATTAGCGGCTCATAGAACGTCCACCGGATCAACGTCGACCTTGGTTCCGGAGTGGGAACCGGCAAAGGTTCGCAACGGACCGAGCAGCGCTTCGAGATCGCGGCAGCGCACCAGGCCGTTCAGCTTGCGGCCTCGAGGCAAGGCGCCGATGAGCTCGCCGCCGGCGGTTCTAGCCACATCACGCAAATCTTCCTGCGATGCCGGATCGATCTCCACGCGAATGATCGACCCGAACGGTGGATAGCGTGTCTCTTCGCGGAAGGGCAGCTCGCGATCGTAGAAGTACCGATACGAATTCCGGACAAATCCCTGCACCGCGGGATGCTCGGGCTCCCGCGTCTGTATAAGGAACCGCCCGCCCGGGGCCAGAGACCTGGCGAGCTGGTGCAGCACCTGGAAGGCGTATTCGCTCGCCCGGAAATCCGGTCGAGCGAGGAGCTGATCGAGATCGGCCACGCAAACACAACCCGCGTTGCGCGTTGTGTTTGCCGCCGCCAGCGTGCCGATGACGACCGCGGGATGAGGACGTTCCTCAACAGACTCCGTGTCACCGGCTACTAGGCGAACCACGGGTGCGGCGATACCGGCTCGCTCGAGCTCCCGCGCCACTCTCTCGTGACCCCAGCCGCGCCCGGAGAGCGCGCCGTTGCAGGAAGCGCATTCATCCGGAACGGGCGCTTCCGTTCCGCACACTCTGCAGCGCAGTCGGGTAGCACCTCCGGACGGAGGTAACATCCCTCGGCCGCATGTCGGACAAGCAGGGATCCACCCGCAGTCCGCACATCGCAACCGAAGCGTATCGCCCTTCCGCCCGGTGAACACCAATGCGTCTTGTCCTTGCGAGATCGCCCACGAGACAACCTCGAGGAGCCGCGGCGTGACGGGTCCTTTGCGCGGACGAGACGTTTCCGGGCGATTCGCTTTGCGCTTGCTGGCGACCCACTTCACACCGGGCCCATGGGCAACCTCCAAGGGTGGCGCAGGGCCGGAAGCGACGAAGGGGACCCCGGCTCGCCGAGCACGCTCCTTCGCAACGACGAGAGCGTGCAAACGAGGTGCGCGTTCCGACTTTAGGGAATGATCATGAGCACTCGCGACGATCACCATGGCCAGCCGCGGCAAGGGAACGAGAAGTCCGGCACGCCCCACAACCGCTACGTTCGAGTCTCCTGAGCTCAAGGCCGACCAGCCCGCTGCCCTATCCGACGGCCGCTCTCCTCCGTGCAACGTCACCGAGTCGGGGATTAGAGCGGCTATCTCGTCGCCAACGTCGACGCGTGGACAGACAACCAGAGTTTGACCGTCTCGCGCCGACACCTCTGCAGTCAGCCAGGCGATGAGTTCGGGCTCGTCTCGCAGCGTCGGCGGAAACACGCAGAGCTTGGATGCGGAACCAAGAAGAGAGTCGACACCAACATCTTCACCTTGGGTGGTCAACCACTCAGGTCGGTTCGGTTTAGGTCGTGTGGTTACGTTTGGAACATGTGAGGCCGTAGATGAGAACCGTCCAGGAACTGCGTCGTGGAGCACGAGCCCGACGGGTACGACATAGCGGCGCGCGATCCAGACGGCCAGCTCGATCTCGGCGCGGCCAAACAGCGGCTGTGGCGAAACGAGCGAACGAAGCGGGCGAGTGTTCGGCACCGCCGGTTCGTTCAGCAGCTGAGTAACGAAGCCTCGCATGTTGCGGCCGTGCAGGATCACGCGAACAACGGAACCGACGTCGACGCGTCCGAGCAAGCGCTCGGGGACCTCGTAGTCGAAGGGGCGGTCCAGGGCCTGGACCGCAGAATCGATAGCGACGCGACAGAACTTCGTCACGTCGCGATTGTGAACGTCTACAGAGACTCGATGCCTGCTTTGAGCTCATCCACCCGGGTGAGCTGCTCCCAGGTGAAACTCTTCTCGGTCCGGCCGAAGTGGCCGTAGCTGGCGGTGTCCCTGTAGATCGGACGCCGCAGATCCAGGTCGCGGATGATCGCGGCCGGCCGCAGGTCGAAGAAATCCTGCGCCAGCGTCGAGATTTTCCCGGGATCGACCTTCTCCGTCCCGAAGGTGTCGACCATGATCGAGATCGGGTGGGCCGTTCCGATGGCGTAAGCCAATCCCACCTCAACACGTTCGGCGGCGCCGGCGGCCACCAGATGCTTGGCAACGCTCCGCGCGCCGTACGCACCACTGCGGTCGACCTTCGTCGGGTCCTTGCCCGAGAAGCAGCCACCACCGACACGGCCCATGCCTCCGTAGGTATCGACGACGATCTTTCGTCCGGTGAGACCGGTATCACCCTGCGGACCGCCGATAACGAATCGTCCGGTCGGGTTCACGTAAACACGTACGTCCTCGTTCCAAAGCTCGGCCGGGACGATGGGCTTGATCACGTGCTCGACGAGGTCTGGTCGTAGAAGAGTGTCGAAGTCGATCCCGTCGGCGTGCTGGGTCGATATGAGGACGGTGTCGAACCCTGATGGGGCGCCATCCCTCGTACTCGATCGTGACCTGCGTCTTGCCGTCGGGGCGTAGATAGGGAAGAACACCGGCCTTGCGCACCTCGGCCAGCCGCTGCGCCATGCGGTGTGCAAGCCAGATCGGAGTAGGCATGAGCTCCGTGTGCACACCTTCGTCGCACGCGTAGCCGAACATCATTCCCTGGTCGCCCGCTCCCAGCAGGTCGAGCTCGTCCTCTTTGTTCTCGGTACGCGCCTCAAGTGACTCGTCCACGCCCTGTGCGATGTCCGGCGACTGCTCCTGGACGGCAACGCTCACGCCACACGTGTGACCGTCGAATCCGTACTTCGCCCTGTCGTATCCGACGTCGACGATCGTCTGGCGCACGATCTTCGGGATGTCTACATAGGTCGAGGTGGAGATCTCGCCGGCGACCGTCGCCAAACCGGTAGTAACCAGCGTTTCGCACGCAACGCGGCCGAAGGGGTCGTTGCGGAGGATATCGTCGAGGATCGCGTCAGAGATCTGGTCCGCGAGCTTGTCGGGGTGACCTTCCGTCACCGATTCCGATGTGAACAGCCACCTATGAGCCATCAGCCATCCCTTTCCTATTCAGATTCAGCTGCGCAGCAGCCGATCCATGCCCCCGGGGAAGGATCGAAGTCTACCTAGCGTCCGCTGGCCTCACCATCGCGGCTACCCGGTCCAAGATCACCCGCGCCAATTCATCCTTGGACATCCGCTCCAGGCTCTCAACGCTCTCGCGTGACACCAGGAAGCGTCGTTCGTTTCGGAGTCGAACCCGGTACCAGGCTTTCCGACCTGATTGGCAACGATCAGGTCCGCATGCTTGGACTCGAGCTTTGCGCGCGCGTTCTCGATCACGTCGTTTGTCTCCGCCGCGAAGAGCACCAGGGTTTGCTTCCCCTTCTTGCGGCCGAGCTCGGCGGCTATGTCCCGGGTTGCTTCCAGCTCGAGCGTGTTGGATGCGAGCTCCTTCTTCACCTTTTCATCCGCGACATCGACGGGCCGCCAGTCGGCCACGGCGGCGCTGAGGATCGCGACATCGGTCGTTTCGATCCGCTCTATGCACTCCACGAACATCTCTTCGGCGCGTCTCGACACGAACGACATGCACTCCGGCCGGAGCCGTCGTCGTTGTGGGACCGGCAACGGCCGTCACGGCTGCTCCTCGGCGCATCGCTTCTGCCGCAAGTGCGAATCCCATGCGGCCGGTCGAGCGGTTCGATATGAAGCGAACGGGGTCGAAGGCTTCCCGTAGTTGGACCGACGGTTATGAGGATGCGTACACCGTCCAGATCCTTCGGCGTAAGTGCGGCGACGACCGACTCGACGATGGCCGCCGGATCGGCCAGCCGTCCAACGCCGTAGTCACCGGAAGCGAGATCTCCTTCCTCCGGAGGAATCAGCTCGCGCGCCGTCGGCGATAACCGCGCTCACGTTGCGCTGCACGGCCGCGTGCTCCCACATCTCGGTGTGCATCGCCGGCGCAATCAAAACCGGCCCCCGCGTCATCAGATATGTAGCGCTGAGGATGTCGGCACCGGAGCCGTGCACCAGACGTTCCAAAGTCGTTGCCGTTGCTCCGCAGATCAAGAACGCCTCTGCCCATCGGCCGAGCTCGACGTGAATCACGCGTTCCGGCTCATCGAAGACGTCGGTGTGAACGCGCTCGCCGGTCAACCCGGCGAAGGTGGCCGGGCCGATGAACTTGGTGGCCGATTCGCGTCATGACGACACGGACCACGCGCACCCTGTTTGATCAATCCGCGGACGACCTCAGCGGCTTTGTAAGCGGCGATCGACCCTGAAACGCCGACAACTACACGCCGACCTTGAAGAAGCATCTCTCCCCTAGTATCGGCCGGTCAGGCGTAAAGCCGTACTGCTTACTTGACCGACTCCTCCACCTCGGGCGGTCGCTCCATGGCCGATCTTGTCCTCCTCGATCTCTCGAAGGGAGATCGTCGAGCGGCTTCATCCCGTGGACGGTGGTCAGCAGCGGCGGCAGCGGCTTCTCTTCGAGGCCGGCACCGAGCTTGGTGTAGTAATCCACTGATCTGGCGCGCACGACGCGCCGCCAGCACGACCAGCGAATACTGGTTGTCGACCTTCTTGAGCAAGATTTCAGCAGCAGGCTCTATCAACGGGGGGCTCCTTTTGCAGGTGAGAGGCCCAGTATAGCTTCGATCTCTTCTACCGCCCGCCCTACGTCGTCGTTCAGGACTGCGTGATCGAAGTCGCCTTTGGCCGCCATCTCGCCTCGTGCGGCCTCCAGCCGCTCCTGGATCTGCTCGGGTGAATCGGTCCCCCGCCCTCGAAGCCGGCGGGCCAGCTCGTCGTCCGAAGGCGGATACAGGAAGATCGCGATCGCGTCGCCGAAGCGGTCCTTTACCGAACGCGCACCTCGTACATCGGGCTCGAGGAGAAGGTCCTGGCCTTCGTCAATAGCGCGGCGGATCTCGCTCCACGGAGTTCCGTACAGATGGCCTCGATACTCCTCGTGCTCGAAGAACTCGCCGCGGTCCACTGCGGCCCGGAACGTGGATTCGTCCACGAAGTGGTAGTGCTCCCCGTCGACCTCACCGGCACGCCTCGGGCGCGTTGTCCATGACACCGACAACCCAAGAGTGGGGTGCCGTCGCCGAAGCTCCGAGATAACGGTGCCTTTGCCGACCCCGGAGGGGCCGCAGATGAGGACGAGGCGACCTTCGGCGATTAGCGCCGGCCGAATCGTTCCTTGAGGGACTGCTTCTGCTTGTCCCCCAGTCCGCGCAGCCGGCGACTGGTAGAGATGTTCAACTCTTCCATCACCTTTTGTGCGCGGACCTTGCCGACTCCCGGCAATGCTTCGAGCATCGCTGACACCTTCATCTTGCCGAGGATCTCGTTCGACTCCGAACGATCGAGGCACTCGCTCAACCCAAGCGCTCCGTTTTTGAGCTTGGCTTTGACGTCAGCTCGTTGGCGTCGTGCCTCGGCTGCTTTGGCTAAGGCGTCCCGGCGCTGTTCCTCGGAGAGCTGGGGAAGCGGCATCTAAGCCTCCTTGTTGGACGATTACCCCCCACAAAGGAAGGAGTATAGCGGTCGGGCTCAGAGGCGCCAACGTCCGGACCTGCGCAAACAGAAGGTTTTACCTAAGGTGACGGCTTCCCGGTGAAACGGGAGCCGAACCTTGCCTGCACAGCGGACAATCCTCAGGTTTCCACTCTTGCGTTTCGAGATGAAGCAGCGAC
Organism: uncultured Actinomycetes bacterium; assembly: GCA_963766295.1. GTDB lineage: Bacteria > Actinomycetota > JAICYB01 > JAICYB01 > JAICYB01 > JBBDRJ01. The sequence continues at coordinate 1,104,607 of CAVXYW010000002.1, forward strand.
TCGAGTCGAACGCCGAGAGAGACGTTGTCGGATCGGTCGACGATGATCGCAACACCCAATACTTCTGCCCCGAACGACTGCACTAGGTCGACGACTTCACGTTTCGATGCGCCATCGGTCATCGCGTTGTCGGCGATCAAAACGCGGTCTTCGGCATTGATCGCGAATCCCCGCCGCAATGTCATCGCACCATCGACGCGTTCGGAGAAAACCATCGGTATCCCGAGATAGCGAGCGACTTCGTGTCCGATCACCAAGCCGGCGACGGCCGGAGCGAGCACGATCGTCGGATCAGCTGAAGCAAACTTCTCACCGAGCCCGTGGCCGAGACGTTCGGCGACACCGGGATGCTGCGTAACCAAAGCCGTTTGGACGAACGTATCGGAGTGCAGTCCTCCGGAAAGAAGGAAGTGCCCGGTCTGGACCGCTCCGTGCTCCTCCAATAGGGAATGAACCTCGGCGGAGTTCATGCCTTCGTGCCTACCCCGTTTTTTGCTTGCTCGATCTCGGCAAGCACGCCCTCCAGGGCGCGGGCTGGCTCAAGAGCCTGCGTGACGGCTCGTCCGAGCACCATGAGGTCGGCCCCGTCCGCGGCGACGGCCGCGGGTGTTCCAACCCTCTTTTGATCGCCCAGGTCGGTGCCGGCCGGCCGGATGCCCGGCACCAGCAAGAACAGGTCAGGATGGGCGGCGCGCACACGGGCGACCTCGCCGGCGCCGAGCACGATCCCCGGCGCACCTTCATCCGCGGCCAGCGCCGCCATCGCGTCGACTTGATCGGATACGGCACGTCCGATACCGATCTCCCGGACGGAGTCGTCGTTCAAGCTCGTCAGTGCGGTGACGACCAAGATGTCGGGCTTGCCGCCATCGGCGGCCCCAACCGCCGCCTTCACCATCTCCCGCCCGCCACTGCTGTGGATCGTCAAGAAGCGAACACCGAGCCCGGCTGCCGATCGGACTGCGCCGATCGCGGTCTGCGGGATGTCACCGACCTTCAGGTCGAGAAACACTTCGCGGCCCGCGGCATGGACCGCCTCAACGGCCGCGGGTCCTACCGCCGTGAACAGCTGAAGCCCGACCTTGAAGACGGGGACGAGTGCGGCCAGTTCGTCCACCAGGCGCTTGGCCTCGTCGATAGTCGAAACGTCCAGGGCGATGCATACCGGTGGATCGATTTTTCTCGTCATCCGTCTTTCATCATCAGTCGTAGCTGAGACACGTCCCGGATCTTCTTCCGGTTCAAGTACTCGATGAACTCGTCCAGGACACGAAGTGACGCGTTCGGCTCGATGAAGTTTGCCGTACCGACCGCGACGGCCGACGCGCCGGCCAGAAGGAACTCGGCGACGTCCTGTCCTGTCCAGATCCCGCCCTGACCGATGATCGGCACATCGGGGAAAGCCCGGGAAACCTGGTACACGCAACGGATCGCGATCGGTTTAATCGCCGGTCCGGACAGCCCACCGGTGAAGGTCGACAACTTCGGACGGAAGGTCTCGGTGTCCACGGCCATACCGAGCGCCGTGTTCATCACCGACAGACCGTGTGTTCCTGCGCGTACGGCCGCTTTTGCGATGTCGACGATGTTGGTGACATCAGGAGAAAGCTTGGTGAACACCGGCTGCGAAGCGACGCGTGTTACGCCGCGTATGACTTTGCCGGTCGCATCTGGGTCTGACGAGAACATCTTTGTCGGATCCTCGAGATTCGGGCACGAGATGTTCACTTCCATGGCCACGATCCCCGGCGCGCCGCGAAGCCGGTCGGCGACCTTCATGTACTCCTCGGGACTGTGGCCGACGATCGACGCAACTACGGGGACCTTCTGCTTGACCAGCCACGGCAGCTCGTGATCGCAGAAAGCTGAAACACCCGGATTTTGCAGACCGATCGCGTTCAGCATCCCGGAAGGTGTTTCGGCTCCTCTGGGTGGCGGATGACCGGGCCACGGTTTGAAGGAAAGACTCTTCACGATCACACCGCCGAGCTTGCGCAGATCGGTGTACGGAGCGAACTCCCTTCCGTAATGGAAGGTTCCCGACGCAGTCAGGATCGGATTGGGAAACTTCACGCCGCCGAGATCGACGGCAAGCTTCAGGTTTCGACGGTCGGGCTTCTGCGAAGCCGTCATCCTGCTGCTCCCGTCGCCGACGGTGCTCCGGCTTCCTCTACTCGCTCCCAGTGCACACGCGATGCAGAGAAGACGGGCCCTTCGGTGCAGCATCGGGCCCACGCCCAGTCATCCTCTCCCCCGCTGTTGAGACGCACCGGCACGGCGCACACCAGGCACGCGCCGAAGCCGCACGCCATCACTTCTTCCCACGCGACCTCGCAGGAAAGCTTCATCTGCGCGCAAACTTGTGCGACGGCGCGAAGCATCGCCACCGGGCCACACGTGTAGACGACCTTCGCGTTGGTAGCTCGCACTCGCTCGGCCAGAACGTCGGTGACCATGCCCCGGTACCCGGTGGAGCCGTCGTCGGTGGTGAAGGTGACGGTCAGCGATGCACGCTTCGCCTCGATCTGACGAAGCAAATGGTCCTGGGTTCTTCCTCCCAGTATGTAGTCGACGCGGTGGCCGTGCCCGCGTAGCTCCTCGGCCAGGAACAGCAGCGGTGCTGCACCGATGCCTCCCCCGACGAGCAGACAGTTCGTTGGTTCCTTCGGAAACCGGAAGGGACGGCCCAGGGGGCCGAGGATGTCCAGCGTTGCGTGCTGACGTAAACGGGACAACATCTCCGTTCCGCGTCCTCGGATGTCGAATACAACCTCAACCGTTCCCGCCCAGCCCGGACGGCGGTCGACGCGGTGGATGGAGAACGGGCGCCGCAGAAGAAGGCTCCGATCGTCGGGCATACGCAGCGCGACGAACTGTCCGGGCGCCGCCCGTGAACACACCTCGGGCGCGACCAGCGTCAGCGAGTGGTAGGGATCGCCCAGACGCTTGTAAGCGAACACCTCGGCCGGGCCCGACCAAGCCTTTTGAGCTTTGGCGGCGCTCATTTTCCCCTCGCCTTCTCGATATCCGAGTGATAGTCCTGCAGCGCTCTGACGCCCAGGCCTCCGTTGCTCGAAGCGTCTATGCCCTCGACGGCGGCAACAGCACCCGAGACGGTAGTAATGCACGGGATGCCGTGACGGACAGTCGCCGTGCGGATCTGGTACCCGTCTGCGCGGTAGCGATCACGTTCGGCCGGCGTGTTGAAGACGAGATCGACCTTCCCTTCCGACACGAGATCGACGACGTCGGGCTTGCCTTCGTCGATCTTGGCTACCGCGGTTGCGGCAACACCGTTGTCCTTGAGCACTTTCGCGGTTCCAACCGTCGAGTAGATGTCGAAGCCCATTTCGGCCAAACGCTTGGCGCCGGGGACGATCGCAGCCTTGTCACGATCCCGTAACGAGATGAAGATCGCTCCGGACGACGGCAGCTTCGTACCTGCGGCATCCTGCGCTTTAGCGAAGGCACCGCCGAAGTCGGCAGCGATTCCCATCACCTCGCCTGTCGAACGCATCTCTGGTCCCAGGATGGTGTCGACGCCGGGGAAACGGCCCCAGGGAAGGACGGCTTCCTTTACAGCAGTGAACGGTATGTCCTGGATATGGGGAGGTTCGCGCAGGAGTCCGCGCCCGCGAAGCTCTTCCAGCGTGTGTCCGACCATCACCCATGTCGCAACCTTGGCGAGAGGAACTCCGAGGACCTTGGAACAGAACGGAACGGTGCGTGATGCGCGAGGGTTGGCTTCGATCACAAAGACCTCGCCGTCTCGCACGGCGTACTGCACGTTCATCAACCCGCGCACATCCAGCGCTTCGGCCAAACGCTTCGTGTAGTCGACGATCGTGGAGATGATGTCGTCACTCAACGTGTGCGGCGGCATCACGCAAGCTGAATCACCGGAGTGCACTCCGGCCTCTTCGATGTGTTCGAGGATTCCACCAAGCAAAAGCTCAGAGCCGTCGAAGATCGCGTCGACGTCCACCTCGACGGCGTCCTCGAGGAACTTGTCCACCAGGATCGGACGATCGGGACTCGCGATGGTTGCACTCTCGATGTAGCGCTCGACCATCTCGTCGGAGTACACGATCTCCATCGCGCGTCCGCCCAACACGTAACTCGGACGAAGCAGCACCGGGTAGCCGATGCGCCGGCTCGACTCCAGGGCTTCGTCCAAAGATGTTGCCGTTCCGTACGGCGGATGGGGTATCGCAAGCTTTTCTATGAGGGCGCCGAAGCGACCCGGTCCTCGGCGATGTCGATGGCGTCCGGCGACGTTCCGAGGATGTGTACGCCGGCCGCTTCGAGGTCCAGCGCTAGCCGCAGCGGTGTCTGCCCCCCGAGCTGCACGATCACGCCCTTCGGCTTTTCGGTGTCGACGATGTGCAGGACGTCTTCGAGCGTTAGCGGTTCGAAGTACAACCGGGTCGACGTGTCGTAGTCGGTTGAAACGGTTTCGGGGTTGCAGTTGACCATCACCGCGTCCAGGCCCACGTCTTGTAGCGCGAAGGCCGCGTGTACGCAGCAGTAGTCGAATTCGATGCCTTGTCCTATGCGATTCGGACCCGAGCCGAGGATCATCACCGAGTTACCCGGGTTCGGCTTGGATTCGTCCTCTTCTTCGTAGGTCGAGTAGTAGTAAGGCGTGTACGCCTCGAACTCAGCGGCGCAGGTGTCGACACCTTTGTAGACAGGCTTCACGTCACGCTCGGATCGCACCTCTTGTTCCGTTCGACCTGTCAGGTATGCGATCTGCGCGTCCGAGAATCCGAGTCTCTTGCTTTCGGAGGTCGTCGCCGCACCGGCAGCGATCTTGTCCCGCATCTCGATGATCTCCACGATGCGGTCCAAGAACCAAGGGTCGATCCCGCTGGTTTCGTACACATCCTCGACCGATACACCGTTGCGGAGAGCCGCCTCGACGGCGTAGATCCTCTCGTCGCTAGGCGTCTTGACCATCTCCATAAGCTCTGCCGTATCCGTCGGAAGGCTCTTCTCGGCAAGGTCGCCGTTGAGCCCGGAGCGTCCGGCCTCGAGAGAGCGGATCCCCTTCTGAAGCGCTTCCGGGAACGTCCGGCCGATGGCCATCGCCTCGCCGATGGACTGCATCTTCGTTCCCAAAACCGGCACAACTCCCGGGAACTTCTCGAAAGCGAAGCGCGGAACCTTCACCACCACGTAGTCGATGGTCGGCTCGAAGCTCGCCGGCGTCTTACGCGTGATGTCGTTGGGGATCTCCTCGAGGAGATATCCGGCGGCGAGCTTCGCGGCGATCTTCGCGATCGGGAACCCTGTGGCCTTGGAAGCCAAAGCACTAGAACGCGACACTCGCGGATTCATCTCGATGATGACCTGACGGCCCGTGTTCGGATCGACGGCGAACTGGATGTTGCTTCCCCCGGTCTCGACACCGACCTCGCGGATGCAAGCTATCGACGCGTTTCGCATGATCTGGTACTCGCGGTCGGTGAGTGTTTGCGCGGGAGCGACGGTGATGGAGTCACCGGTGTGCACACCCATCGGGTCGAAGTTCTCGATCGAGCAGATGATGACGACGTTGTCGGCGAGGTCGCGCATGACCTCGAGCTCGAACTCTTTCCAGCCAATGAGCGATTCCTCGACGAGGACTTCGTGGACCGGTGAGTACTCGAGGCCGAGTCCGGCTAGCGTCTCGAGCTCTTCCGGGTTGTGCGCCACGCCCGATCCGGCGCCGCCGAGTATGTAGCTCGGCCTGATAACCACCGGGTAACCGATGGCGCCGGCGATGTTGCGAGCTTCGGCAAGCGTGTAGGCGTAGCCGGAACGCGCCACCTCGATACCGATCGACTGCATCGCGTCCTTGAACTGCAGACGATCCTCAGCTTTTCGTATCGCTTCGATCTTCGCGCCGATGAGCTCGACGCCGAAGCGGTCAAGCACACCGTTCTCGTGCAACGCGACGGCGGTGTTGAGAGCGGTCTGACCACCGAGGGTCGGAAGCAACGCGTCGGGACGCTCGGCCTCGATAACCTCCGCGACCACTTCCGGTGTGATGGGCTCGACGTAGGTACGATCGGCGAATTCCGGGTCCGTCATGATCGTCGCCGGGTTGGAATTCACGAGGACGACGCGAAATCCGTCTTCGCGCAAGACCTTGCAGGCCTGCGTGCCCGAGTAATCGAACTCGCACGCTTGCCCGATGACGATCGGGCCGGACCCGATGATCAGGATCGAAGAGAGGTCGTTTCGTCTCGGCATCTAGCTGATCAGCACCCCCGCCGCACCGACTCCGATGAGCACGAGTACCGCCCCCGCCGCTCCCAGCAACCAGTTGTCGGACGAGATACCGGCCCACACGAGCAGAACCCCGGCGAGGGAAAACAGGAGCAGGGCCAAGATGGCCGGTCCGGAGCCGACGCTTGCACCGAAACGACGGAAGGGAAACGATGCGGTGCGCGGAGCATCTCCCCAGCTCTCCTTTAGTGCCGCCAGGTCGTTCGGGATCTCCCGGCCCTCGCGGACGGTGACCACCTCGCTCTCCGAGAACACGACGACATCACCCGAATCGAAGCGAAGCTCCCAGAGCTCGCCGGTATCCGGACTCCACGGCACGTTCAGCCTCCGGACCAGCAGACCTTCCTTTCCCTCCCAGCCGCTTCTGTCCTCCTTGGACGGGACGGGGCGATCCAGCTTGATCACCTTGGCTCGCTCACCGACTCGCATATGTCCTCCTCATCTGTTCGCCGCGATCAGATCCGCGAAGGCCTTAAAGAGGTATCGCGAATCGTGGGGGCCGGGCGCGGCCTCCGGGTGGTACTGGACGGAGTATGCCGGGACATCAAGGCACCGAAGGCCCTCCAGGGTTCCGTCGTTCAGATCGAAGTGCGACAGAGCGACGTCTCCCATCTCCGAGGTCCACATCCAGTCTTCGCCCGTCGTCGTCGACAATGCACGCCAGGCCTCGCCTTCTGCATTGGGGTCGAGGCCGGCGCTAACCGCGAACCCATGGTTCTGCGTCGTTATCTCGACGCGTCCGGTGTCCATCGACTTGACCGGATGGTTGGCACCTCGGTGCCCGAACTTGAGCTTGTAGGTCGTTCCGCCCAGTGAAGTTCCCAACACTTGATGTCCGAGGCAGATACCGAACGTCGGACGTTTGGAGTCGATCAGCTCGCGCAGAGTGCCGGCCACGTGCGGGATAGCGGCCGGATCACCCGGGCCGTTCGAGACGAAAACACCGTCGGGAGCCCAGGCCATGATCTCGTCGGCCGGCGCATCTGCGCCGAACACTCGCGTGGTGAAACCCATGCCGGCCAGACAGCGCAAGATGTTGCGTTTCATCCCCAAATCGATGGCGGCGACCTTCGCGCCGGCGACTCGTGGATCGGGATCGTCGGCTACTGCAGACAGCTCACCGGTGCGCCAAAGTTCGGCCGGGTCGAGGTCGTAGGCGCCCGACGGTGTCACTTCGCGGACGAGATCGCGTCCGACGATCCCGGGAGCCGAACGGATCCTTTCGAGGAACGACACTTCATCGGTGTCCTCGGTAGTGATGCCTCCGGTCATCGCGCCTTCCTCACGCAGTCTGCGTGTCAGGCGCCGGGTATCGATCCCTTCGATAGCGACGACACCGTGTCGTCGCAAGTACTCGGGAAGGCTCTCCTTTGATCGCCACGAGGACGGACGCTCCGTCGCTTCGCGCACGATGAATCCCTTGACCCACGGATGTGGTGCTTCTTCGTCCAGATCGTTGAGCCCGTAATTGCCTTGGTGCGGATAGGTCATCGCGACGATCTGTCCGTGATACGAGGGATCGGTAAGGACCTCCTGGTAGCCGGTAATTCCTGTGTTGAAAACGACCTCACCGAAGGTCTCTCCGCTGGCACCGATGCTGCGTCCGCGGAACACGGTGCCGTCGGCGAGTGCGAGCAGCGCATCGGTCATCGCTTCGCGCCTCCATTTCGCTCGGTGGGCTGCACCTGGCCGTCGCGAACCGTGAGCTCTCCGCGCAACATGGTGTGAACCACGCGGCCGCTCAGCTTCCGTCCGGCGAACGGGGTGTTGCGGCTGCGTGAGTGAAGAGCCGTGGGTTCAACCGTCCAACTTGCTTCTGGATCGAAGACGACGAGGTTCGCCGGGCGCCCGGAAGCGATCGGGCCGCCGTATTCCTCCGACTTTCCGAGGATGTGTGCCGGTCCCGTGCTCATCAGTTCGATCACACGCTCCAGACCAGCAGACTCCCGATTCGACGAGTTCCGCGAGGACGACACCGAGCGCGGTCTCGAGCCCGAGCATCCCGCACGGTGCGTATTCGAACTCACGGTCCTTCGTATGGGCTGCGTGCGGCGCGTGATCGGTGGCGATCGCGTCTATGGTGCCGTCGGCTACCGCCTCCTTCAGCGCACGCACGTGTTCTTCCGACCGCAACGGTGGCGCGACCTTGAAGCTCGGGTCAAAGGAGCGCACAACCTCGTCGGTAAGAGACAGATGGTGAGGAGTTACTTCGCAGGTGACGGCGATACCCGCCGCCTTCGCGCGACGCACGGCGTCGACGGCTCCGGCCGTTGAGATGTGCGCGATGTGGAGCCGTGCTCCCGTCATCTTCGCCAGGGCAAGGTCACGGAGGACGCAAATCTCTTCGGCCTCGGCGGGAATCGCTCGGAGGCCGAGCACCGCCGACACATCGCCCTCGTGCATGTGTCCGTCACGCATCGACGGGTCTTCTGCATGTTCGACGATCACAGCATCCAGAGCGCTTGCGTATTCCAGCGCTCTGCGCATCAGTTGCGCCGTCGGAACGGGATCGCCATCGTCGGAGAACATCCGAACGCCCGCCGAGGAACGGTGCATCTCGACCATCGGAGCGAGTTCGGAACCTGCTCGCCCGATGGTGACCGCTCCGATCGGAAGGACATCGACCAGCCCCACCTCCCGGCCGCGGTTCCACACGTATTCCACACTCGATGCGTTGTCCTGCGCCGGGTCGGTGTTCGGCATCGGACAAACCGCGACATAGCCGCCGGCCGCAGCGGCACGCGATCCGGTCTCGATGGTCTCGGACTCCTCACCGCCCGGCTCCCTGAAGTGCACATGAAGGTCGACGAAACCCGGCGCAACGATCGCGCCTCGGCAGTCCAGAACATCGCCATCGCTCGCGAGGTTCTCTCCAACTTCGACGATCGAATCGCCGTCGACGCGAACGTCCAGGACCCGGTCGACACCCGAAGCCGGATCTACAACGCGGCCGCCTCTAAGGAGCCTCATGACGCGATCTCGATCGGCTGTCCACCGAGCAAGACATACATGAGCGCCATCCGGACGGCCACACCGGCCGACACCTGCGCCTCGATCAGCGCAACCTCTGACTCGGCGGCTTCCCAGTCGATCTCTACCCCTCGGTTCATCGGTCCGGGGTGCATGACCACCGCTCCGGGAGCCATGCGCGCCAACCGCTCGCGCGTCAGCCCGAAGCCGGTCGTGAACTCTCGCTCCGATGGGATCAGCGCTTCCCGATGCCGTTCTCTCTGCATGCGAAGCAGGTAGACGACGTCCAGCGAACCAAGTTCCGCATCGAGATCGTGAGACCATCGGCAGTCGAGCGCAGCAACACCGCGCGGGAGAAGCGTCGGCGGAGCGATCAGTACGACGTCGGCTCCCATGCGGTTGAACCCCAGGGCGTTGGATCGCGCAACACGAGAGTGGACGATGTCCCCCACGATTCCGATACGAACGCCCTCGAGGCGCCCAAGTCTTTTTTGCACCGTGTACATGTCGAGGAGGGCTTGCGTTGGATGCTCGTGCGCGCCGTCTCCGGCGTTGATGACATGGGCATCCGTGAGCCGTGCAAGCATCGCGGGAGCCCCGGCAGCCGGATGTCGCAGCACGATGGCGTCCGCACCCAACGCCCGCAGGGTTCGAGCGGTGTCCCGCAGACTCTCCCCTTTGCGAACGCTCGAAGCGTCCGCGGAGACATTGATCACATCGGCCGACAATCTCTTCGCAGCGATCTCGAAGGACACACGCGTGCGCGTCGAGCTCTCGTAGAAAAGATTCACGACCGTTCGTCCACGAAGCGTCGGGACCTTCTTTATCTCGCGCTCGCCGATCGCCTCGAAGGACGCCGCGGAGTTGATGATCGACGCGATCTCGTCGCGACCGAGGTCGGCGATCGACAGCAGGTGCCTTGGATGCTCAGCGCTCATGGATCTCCACTCCGTCGGCTCCGTCGGCCTCCTCGAAAAGCACGCGCACATCCTCCTTGGCCGACGTCGGCAGGTTCTTACCCACATAGTCGGCACGCATCGGCAGCTCGCGGTGTCCCCGGTCGACGAGGACGGCCAGCTGGATCGCCTGAGGCCGCCCGAGATCGGTGATCGCATCCAGGGCGGCTCTAATGGTTCGTCCGGTGTAGAAGACGTCGTCGACGAGAACGACGACCTTTCCGCTCACGTCCGGAACGTCGGTGCGTTCAAGCGGACGAGGTCCGCGCTGAGCCAGATCGTCTCGATAAAGGGTTATGTCGAGCTCGCCCGTAGCGGGGTGCGACGCCTTCGACGCTGCGCGATCTCGGCGGCCAGCCTGCGGGCCCAGATGGCCCCGCCGGTTCGGATCCCCACCAGCACTACGTCGTCCGCACCACGGTTGCGCTCGACGATCTCGTGGGCGACGCGAGTGGTGGCGCGGCGGAGGTCGGCGGGCTCCATGACCCGGGCCTTGAGTGTCGGCTCACTCACCGGGCCACCCAAAATGAGAAATGCCTACCCGGTCGCCCTGTGGGGCGCTCTCGAGCAGGCATGTTCGTTCGCACGGCTGCGCTCCTTCCTCGCCTCTCGGGACGAGCGTTAAAGGTTCGCTGTCGCTGTAAACGTTATCACCCCTCCGAGACACCGACGGCTCGCCGGGCGCTTTTGCGCTCGACATCGCTAAAGTTATGGACGAAATGGGCATCCACGACATCGAGGTTCGCACCATCGACGGCCAGACCAGGACTCTTGGGGACTACGCGGGTAAGGCACTGCTCGTGGTCAACGTCGCGTCCAAGTGTGGCTTCACTCCCCAGTACGAAGGGCTACAGAAGCTCTACACCTCCTACCGCGACCGCGGCCTCGAGATCCTCGGCTTTCCGTGCAATCAATTCGCGTTCGAGGAACGCGGAAGCGACGAGAGCATCAAAGAGTTCTGCTCGCTCAACTACAACGTGACCTTTCCGATGTTCTCCAAGATCAAGGTGAACGGCCGATCGCGTCATCTTCTCTACGCGGAGCTCACCAAGCAGGAGGACAGGGGCGGCAAGGCAGGACGTGTCAAATGGAACTTTGAGAAGTTCCTCGTAGCTCCCGACGGAGAGGTGGCTGATCGTTTCCGCAGCCGCGTCACGCCGGAAGCTCCGGAGCTGGTCGCGGCGATCGAAGCGCTGCTGCCCGAAAGCCCGCGTAAACAAACCGGCGAGCTAGGCTCGACGGTATGAGCCTCTACGACGTGCCGGTCCGCACCATCGACGGCGAGGAGACGACCCTTGCCGAGTACAAGGGGAAAGCGGTGATGGTCGTCAACGTCGCCTCGAAATGCGGCTTCACCCCGCAGTACGAAGCACTTCAGAAGCTCTACACGGACTTCCAGGATCGTGGGTTCGAGATCCTTGGCTTCCCGTGCAACCAGTTCGGCGGCCAAGAACCGGGGACGAACGAAGAGATCAAGGAGTTCTGCTCGCTCAATTGGGGTGTCACGTTCCCGATGTTCGACAAGGTCGATGTGAACGGCGATGACCAGCACCCTCTATACGCGGAGCTCACGAAGCACTCCGACCACAAAGGCAACGCGGGCGACGTGGGATGGAACTTCGAGAAGTTCCTCATCTCCCCGGAAGGCGAAGTCGTTGCGCGGTTCCGCACCAACGCCAAGCCCGATGCTCCCTACATGGTGTCGGCCATCGAAGAACAGCTACCCGACTAGCCAACTAATCTGACCCGATGGACGAGCTCCTAGCCTCCTTCACCTACACACCCATGCAACGGTGGGGCCCGGTGTCACCTCACGGCGTTGGAACCGCAGTCGGATTCTTCGCGGGTGCCTGGCTGATGGCGCGTCGCGCCGAACCGCGCGGCATCCCCCGCACCGAGGTGTACAACGCGGTCACCTGGGGCGCGATCGGCGCCATCATCGGCGCCCGCGGGTTTTACGTCCTGGGTCATCTGAGCCAGTTCGATTCGATCGGCGACATGCTCGCGGTTTGGGAGGGCGGGCTCACCATGTTCGGAGGTTTCATCGGTGGACTCGTGCTCGGCCTTGGCTATCTGCGCCGCCACGGATTCGCCATCCCGCCTGCACTCGACGCTGCGGCTCCCGGTTTCGCTGTCGGCGTCATCTTCGGTCGGATCGGCGACCTGATCATCGCCGACCACCTCGGACGGGTCACAGACTTCTTCCTCGGCTATCGCATACCGAACGCGGAGATTGCACCGGGTTATGGCCCGCCTACTTACGTGCCGGGCGCCGTCGTTCACCACACGGCGCTCTACGACTTGGCCGGCGCGCTCATCCTGCTCGGCTTCCTCTACTTGCTCGATCGTCGGAAACCGGCCACGGGAACCCTCTTCGCCGCGTTCTCCGTCTGGTACGGCATACAGCGGATCCTTATCGACTTCACCCGAAACCGTGAGCTGATCGAATCGTTCTTCTTCGGACTTTCGGGAAGCCAGTGGGCCGGACTTGGCTTCGCCTTGGGCGGACTCATTGCCTTGATCCGCATAAGGAGACGAGCCGGCGCGCCATCCACCGAACCCGCACCAGAACCGGTGCCCGTTCCCATTCCACCGCCGCAGCCTGCGAGGACGATCACGGACGCTGCCGATCCTCTGCCGGCCGAGCCTGAGGCGCCGCCCACCACAGCGATCGCCCAGCCACCGATCACGACGCCAAGTGGGCCACCCGAGTCAACGGTGCCGCAGCCCGAGCCACCCTCGCCTCATGCGCCGGACGCGGAAGCTCCCGAAGAGCCTGAGGACTCCTCACCCAAACCTCCGGAGCCACTACCGCCATCTACTGACTGAAGATCGTTCCTTACTGCTTCCAGCACCCCGTTGACGAACTTTCCGGCTTCGTCGCCTGAGAAATGTTTGGCGATCTCGATCGCTTCGTCGATGACGGCGGCCGGCGGGACCTCACCCACGAGCAACTCGAGAGCTCCGACGCGCAGGACGTTCAGATCGACCGGAGACATGCGTTCCGGCTCCCAGTCGATCGCGTGCTTGCGGATGAGACCGTCAAGCTCGTCGCGTCTAGAGATCACCTGACGAACCAATATTTCGGAATAAGGATCGACGCCGTCCCGCTCCGCGAGCATGTCCTCGACGCCTGTCTGTCGCACGCCGGCGCCGTACAGGATCTCGACGGCCGCCACGCGGGCGGCGCGGCGCGACATGGATCAGCCCTGAACTCGTGTTACGTAATCGCCGGTACGCGTGTCGACGCGCACGGTTTCGCCTTCGCCGACGAACAGCGGCACCTGAATAAGTGCACCGGTCTCGACGGTCGCAGGTTTTGTGCCCGCGGACTGACGATCGCCCTTTAGTCCCGGATCGGTCTTCGTGATCTTCAAGTCCACAGTTGTAGGCAGATCGAGAGACACGGGCGCCGAACCATGGAACGCAACCACCACGTTGAGTCCTTCGACGATGAAGCGTGCGATCTTGTCGTCGACGTGCGCCGAGCCCAGCGTTGTCTGGTCGTAGGTCTCGTTGTCCATGAAGACGTAACCGTCGCCTTCTCGGTATAGGTACTGCATCTCACGGCGGTCCAGCCGGGCGACATCGACCTTGGTGTCGGAGTTGAACGTCTTGTCGATCACAGCGCCGCTTTTTAGATTTCGGATCTTGGTCCTTACTATCGCCTGGCCTTTGCCCGGCTTGTGGTGCGCGAACTCGATCACTTCGAAGAGGCCTTCCGGCAGCTCGACAACCATGCCCCTGCGCAGGTCATTGGTGTTGGTGGTTTCAGCCATCTCTCTCCTATCGGTCCCTTTAAGGAAGATCGGGGCCGCGGTCGCAGCGTTGTGAGGTTATCCGCACCGTCATCGGTTACGACGAGGAAGTCCTCGATGCGGATACCACCGACGCCGGGGATGTAGACGCCGGGCTCGACCGTTACGACCATGCCCGGCTCGAGATTGCCTTCGGCCGTGGTCGTCAGCGTCGGGCCTTCGTGGATCTCCAGCCCAACACCGTGTCCGGTCGAGTGGATGAAGAGATCACCGAGTCCTTCCTTCTCGAGCACCTCCCGCGCGGCGCGGTCGACGTCGGCGCAAGCAACACCGGGACGAACCGCAGCACAACCGGCCTCCAGCGGCGGCGAGCACAGCTTTGTGGGCCTTGCGCAACTCTTCGGGTGCTTGGGGGCCGAGGAAGGTTCGCGTCATGTCCGAGCAGTAACCGTCGGCTTTCGCGCCCATATCGATCAGCAGAACGCCTTCGATGTCTATCGGCTCGCGCCTGGGTTCGGCGTGAGGAAGGGCCGAGTGAGCGCCGCCGGCCACGATGATCTCGAACGACACACCCTCGACTTCTTTGCGGATGCGCCACTCGAGGTCGAGCGCAAGATCCAGCTCCGTCCCACCCTTCCACTCGCGAAGCGCACCGACCAACGCGCGTTCCGCTACATCTTGCGCGCGACGGATCGACGCGACCTCGGTCGCGTCCTTACGCTCCCTCACTTCCTCGACGACATCGGTAGTGGGGACGAGCTCGATCCCGTTCAGGCCTTTGCGCATCCGGTCCATGGCAGCCAGGGTCATGTGCGATGCCTCGACACCGATCCTCGTGACGCCGCTATCGGCCAGTCGTTTCGCGAGAAGATCGCTGAGCTTCGTCGAACCCGAATAGATCTGCCTGTCCAGATCGGGAACCTGAGACTCCGACTGCTCCTGGTATCTGCCGTCGGTGAAGAAGCACGACTCAGCGTCAAGGAGAAGCTGGCCGTTCGAGCCCGTGAAACCAGTTAGGTACCGGACGTTGGTCGGTTCAGTAACAAGCAACACGGTCAGGTCCGACGAAAGCTTCTCGCTCACCTTGGCGCGCCGGTCGCTGAACGCGTTCATGACTTTCCCTTATAGGCGATCAGGGCCTCGAGCCCCAGCAGATAGGACTGCGCGCCGAATCCGGACACCACACCTAGACATGCAGCTGATATCAGCGAGTGGTGTCGGAACTCTTCGCGCGCATAGATGTTCGATAGGTGCACCTCGACGACCGGGACGTCGACTGCCTGCACGGCATCGCGCAGAGCCACCGAGGTGTGAGTGAAGCCTCCGGGGTTGATGAGCACGCCGTCGTAGCTCGGACCCGTCTGCAGCTTGTCGATCAGCTCGCCCTCGTGATTGGACTGGAAGGTATCGACGCTGTGTCCGCCCTCGGCTGCCGCCTTGCCGAGCGCTTCGTCGATCTCCGCAAGCGATGTCGACCCATAGACATCGGGCTCCCGGGAGCCGAGCAGGTTCAGATTAGGTCCATGCAGGACGAGGAACTTCACGCACTCACCTCCGTGAATGCTTCACGCAGGATTTCAGAATCGACCTTGCGCACCACAGGCGAGCCTCGGCCCTCGAGCAGCACCAACCGGGCGCCTCCGCTGAACTTCTTGTCCGTTTGCATCCGCTTGCTCACCTGATTCCATCCAAGTCCGCCGACCCGTGTCGGCAACCCAACCGCTTCCAACACGCGACGGTGCTCGTCCACAAGATCCGAGAGGCCAAGCAAGGAGGAAACCCTTGCTGCGTAAATCATGCCGATCGCTATGGCCTCTCCATGGTGAAGCTTCGCACGGCCACCGCGTTCAACGGACACGCTCTCGATCGCGTGACCCAAGGTATGTCCGTAGTTGAGGATCGCGCGAAGCCCCTCCTCGCGCTCGTCGGCGGCTACGACCTCGGCCTTGATCTTCGAGCAGCGAGCGACCAGCGGGCCGAGCGCAGGTCCGCAACTGAGGATGTCGTCCCGTTCGCGGGCCACCGTGCGGACAAGGGCCGGATCCGCGATGAATCCGTATTTAACGACCTCCGCCAAGCCACCTTTGAGCTCACGGACGGGAAGCGTCTCGAGAACCCGGAGATCGGAAACGACCGATAGAGGTTGGTGAAAGGTTCCGACGAGATTCTTTCCCTGGGGCAGGTTGACGCCGGTCTTGCCGCCGATCGCAGCATCCACCATGGCGAGCAGGGTTGTCGGGACCTGAACCACCGAGATGCCACGGGCGAATGTCGACGCCACGTATCCCGTTACGTCGCCGACAACGCCGCCGCCGAGGCCGAACAGAAGATCGCCTCGATGGAATCCGGAGGCAGCCAGGCGTTCGCACAATCGCGCGGCCGTTTCCATCGTCTTGCTTTCCTCGCCTTCAGAGAAGGTGTGCCAGCTGACGTTGAGCCCTCGAGCACGCAGGGACTTCTCCAATGGCTCGCCCCACAACCGCTTGACCTTCGGATGAGAGACGATGCCGGCGTTCTTGGCGCCGGAGGGAAACTTCACAAGATCGGAAACGTCGTCCAGGAGCCCCCGTCCGATAAGTACTTGATACGAAGGCTCGACAGCGACGCGCACACGTTTGACCGATCGCGATCCTGGTTTCGCTTTCGCCTTCATCGTTCGTCGCACTTCACCGGCCACGTCACGAACGGTACGTCCATCTGAGGAGACGATGTGATCGGCCACGGACTCGTAGACCAGCTCCCGCTCCGCGAGTAGGCTCGCGACCTTCTTGCCCAGCTCGGCTCCCCGGCTCGTTTTGCCGTCGTTCTTTAGAAGAGGACGATCGCTCTGACCATCCAGGCGACGCGAAAGCTCGGGTGCACTCGCCTTCAGATAGAACAGGACGCCCGAACGCTTGAGATCGCGGACGTTCGCGGGATCGAGCACGGAGCCACCACCGGTAGCGATCACAGCGCCGCGAGCTCGCGCGGCGTCCCGAACAACGGTGCGTTCGCGCTTCCGGAAGCCTTTGAGCCCTTCGGTCGCGAAGATGTCTTCGATCGATGTCCCATTCGGCACGACGATGTGATCGGTGTCGATGAACTCTCGGCCGATATCTGCGGCCAGCATGCGGCCTACCTCGGTCTTCCCCGCGCCCATGAAGCCGATCAGGACGATGTTTCGCCCTGTTTCCGTGGCCATGGTCAGGCCTTCTGCAGCGCTTCGAGCCAGCTCTTGTGCGCGCCGACGAACTCTTCAACCGAGTCCCCGCCGAACTTCTCCATCGCGGCATCCGCCAATACGAAGGCAGCGACCGACTCGCCGATCACGCACGCCGAGGGAACGGCGCATGTATCCGTTCTTTCGACGATCGCGATGGCTTCTTCCTTCGTCTCGATGTCGACCGTCCGAAGGGCCTTGCGCAAAGTGGAGAGCGGCTTCATCACAACTCGCACGCGCAAGGGATCTCCGGTCGTAACGCCACCCTCGATGCCTCCCGCGCGGTTCGTCCCGCGGTGGTAGCCGCGCTCTTCGTCCCAAAAGATCTCGTCGTGCGCATCGGAGCCGCGCACGTTGCCGGCCTCGAAACCGTCCCCTACCGCGACGGCCTTCATGGCGTTGATGGACAGCATCGCTTGTGCCAGGCGACCGTCGATCTTCCTGTCCCAATGAACGTATGAACCGAGACCCGGAGGCAGGCCATGCACGACGACTTCGAAAGCACCGCCGAGCGTGTCACCGTCCGCCTTGGCGGCTTCGATGGCCGCGATCATTTCCTCCTGTGCGGCCGCATCGAAGCAGCGGACCGGTGAACTTTCGATCGTTCCAATATCGTCAGGAGTCGGGAGCTCCTCTTTGCGGGACCAGACTCCGCCGACAGCTACTACGTGGCTGACGAATCGGACACCGATCTGCTCGAGCAGTCCCTTGGCCAATGTCCCGGCGACCGTCCGGGCGGCGGTTTCGCGCGCAGAAGCGCGCTCCAAAACATTGCGTGCGTCGCGATGTCCGTACTTCAGCATCCCGACGAGATCGGCGTGGCCGGGCCGCGGCCGTGTGAGGGGTTTGGGTTCAGATGAAGTAGCGGAGGGCGACATCACGTCGCTCCACTTCTCCCATTCCGTGTTGTGAACTACGACCGACACAGGGCTCCCGAGCGTGTGACCGTGGCGGACCCCGCCGAGGATCTCGAGCTTGTCGGCCTCGAGCTTCATGCGGGCGCCGCGACCGTAGCCTTGCCGGCGCCTGGCCAGCTCGGCCGAAATCGCTTCGGGAGTCACCTCCAGACCCGACGGCAGACCCTCAACGATGACGGTCAGAGCAGGCCCGTGGGACTCCCCCGCGGTGAGATAACGCAGGGTTCCCATGACTGGATTCTACGATGCGAGTTGGGCCGGACCTGCGGGTTTTGGTTATGCCCTAGTGAGTCGCGCGCTGGCCCTTGCAGACGGTGAAGGTCTTACCTTCACGATCGAAGGACGCGCACTGGTTGTCGACGCCCTTCATCACCACTCCGCTCGATAAGCGATCGCCCGGCTTCGCACCCTCGAAGATGTCTTCCCCGATCTGAAGGTCGGCGCTCCCGCCGTAAACGCTGAACACGGTCACCGTGACCGCTCCGTTTTCAACGACCGAACCCGCCACCTGCACTGGTCCCGACTGAACGACGGCGGGTGTGAAGGGATCGCGTCCGCCGGGCTGGATGCCTTCGGTAGTGTCGCCTGGAGCGTCGGTGATCTCGGCCGACTCGGGAGCCGATGTGGGAGCCGGAGATCCGACGGTGTCGGAGATGGTCGATGCCTGGTCGCTCGGGGGCTCCCCGCCGCTACCACCGAGGAGGTTCGTGGCCACAAAAGCCAGGACGGCGACGCCTACGGCTACCCCACCGACGACCAGAAAGGACTTCCTGATCGCGGGTTGCGCTTCGGTCGATCTGCTACGAGCCATGAACCGTCGTCTCCTCTGTGGCTGCGCCGTCCACCGTTAGGGGGACAACGCTTCACCTAGAAGATCGACCGGTTGTGGGCCGGCCTTGAGCCCTCTTTCGGGCTCTAGCCCCGAACGAAGGGGTTGCGTCCGCCGGACCTGAGACCCTCACCGGGCGCGCTCGGCCCGCCGCTGTCGTCAGAGTCCTGGGACTGAGACTGAGCTGGAGCCGGGGTACCTGCCGGAGGGTTGGACGCCTCGCCGGACCCGCCTCCGCCGAGGAAGGTCATGAGGGCGAAGACCACTGCGGCGACGCCGACGACTATCCCACCGAAGACGAGGAACGACTTCCGGACGGCGGGCTGGTCTTTGGATTGCTTGGCCATGATCAGTTCGTCTCCTGGGCTGTCGATCCGGTTGTGGTAGCCGCGGGCGCTGCCGCCTGCGGGTTGACCATGAAGATCTGCATCTTCATCGACGTCGCCAGCACCGGCGATCCGCCACCGCTGGCGTCCTCGCTTGTAACGCTGAAGTCGTCGATGCGCATCGCGCGAGCCAGGTGCTCCATCTTGAGGATGAAGCTCTCCATCTCGAAGAAGCGGCCCTTAGCGTTCACCTGAACCGCTATCGCCTGGACGGGCGAGACCGGCGCTGGGGCGACGGCTTGGGACTCATCACCCGAGCTCGCGGCCGGCGGCGGAGTTGCGCTCGTGTTTGCCGAGCTCGGAGCGGCCTGACTCGCAGGCGCCGCCGGCAGGCTCGGTGTCACTGTGACGAAGTCGATCCCCGCCTCGTTCGCTGCGTTCTGGACGAGGCGGATGAAGTCGCCGAGTTTCGGATCGGTCGGAAGCGCGGCCTGCATCTTTTGGCCTTGCGCCCGAACCTCTGCCTCGTTGGCCTTCAGCGCCTGCAACTCGGCCAGCTTCGTCTGGAGAGCTGCGACCTGATCAACGGTTTGTTGGACCTGATCGTTCACATCGCCCAGATCGGCCTGTGCCGGACGGAAGACGAACATGAACCACCCAGCGGCGACAACGACGCACGCAAGTATGAGTGCCGTAAACCTCTTCCTCATGGACACGACGAACCCTCCCCTTGGCAGCGACCCGACTCCATCTGCTCGGTCAGGTGTGCGGTAGCTGTGAAGCCGACTCGTCCGGTGTCGTCCTTGGCTCCGTTCGAGAGGTAGACGAAACGCAGACCCTTGATCTCAGACATCTTGTCCAGCCATCCGGCCAGAGCCGGCATCGAAGTCACAAAGCCCGTGTATTGGACTGTTCCAAGCGACGGCTGACCAAGTGCGGTCACACCGGGCTTGCCGGAAACGGTAATTCCGGACAGCCAGGCATCGACAGGCATGTTGGTGTCCAGATCGTCGAGGAATCTCGACCACGCGATGTCGCCGTCGAGAGCGTTCCCGAGCAGCTGACGGTTCTGCGTGATAGCTGTCTGCAAAAGCTCAAACTCGCGCAGGTTGTTGACCTGCGTGCGCAGCTGGGCGGCCTTCGCCTGCTCGGACGCGAGTGTGTCGTTCGCGCTTGAGATCTGGAAGCGCTGAACCACTGTTACGGTTCCGAGAATCACGACGAGTGCCAGCGCTCCTGCGACGGCGATGCCGAATGCACGTCGCACACGCTGTTCGGACTTGACCTCCTGTGGAAGAAGGTTGACCGGTACATCTAGGCGATTCGGTGCGATGACTGCCATGTCTTACGCTCCTGATCCGGCGAGTGCGAGGCCTACGGCGACCCCCATGAAGGGTTCGGCCACCGTGACTTCTTGTTTAGAGACCTTGATCTTTCCGACCGGTGCCCTTTCGAACGGATGGCCCGGTTCGGTGTGAAGCCCGAGCGACGACTGGATCCGATCGGTCAGGCCGCTTATCAGAGAGCCGCCTCCCGTCAGTACGATGCGCTCGAGATTTGTCCCCTGATTCTGAGCATTGAAGAAGTCGATCGAACCGCGAATCTCTGCTACGAGGCGGTCGAGCAAGGGTTCGAGAGCCCGCGCCGCTTCGTCGCCTTGCGGCATGACAACCGGTTCGCTTTGCGTCTCGTCGACTGCGACGGCCACCGGAGCGCTCGCGAGTGCTTGCTCGTCGGCCGGGCCGCCGCCGATCATCGGCCCCCACGCGGGAGCTTCCGAATCAACAGCGACCGGTTGAACAGTCTTGGCTGCACGCTTCCTCGAGCGGGAAACACCGGCGACCGCCTGTGCAGTTGGATGCGAATTCATCGAGGTTTCGCGCTTCATGTGCTCTGCGTCGTCGCGTGATACTCGAAGCTGCTCGACGATCGCCTGGGTGAAGTCGTCGCCGCCGAGGTTGGGAAGCGTGCGCGTAAACCTGATCTTCCCGCCTTGGTGAACGACGATGTTGGTGACGCCGGCGCCTACATCGACAACGGCTTGAGGTCCGGCTCCGTTCGCAAAACAGCGGACCAACGGATAGGCGTTGAATTCCAAAGAACCGACCTCGAGGTTCGCGGCTTTGACCGCTTCGAGCAGCGGCGCGATCGTGCCTTGCTCGGCGGCAACCACGAGCACGCGCTGTATGCGTCCGTTGGGTCCGTCGACTTCCTCGAGAACGTCGTAGTCCATTACGGCTTCGTCGAGCGCGACCGGCATCTGATCCTGCGCCTGGAAGCGGATGGCTCCGTGAAGATCTTCGCGAGACATCGCCGGGAGCTCGATGATGCGGACCACCACGCGGCGGTTTGCCACACCGATGTGAACCGAACGATTGCCGTTCATGCCGAGGCGCTTCCAAAGCTCAGCCGTCACCTTGCCGACAGCGCGCGGGTCCATGACCTCGCCGTGCTCGACCGCGCCGGTGGGTAGGAGCATGCGACCAAAGCGCGTCACGTTCGGCTGGCCGCCGAGGTTGACTTCGGCCAGGCGCACGGCGCGGGTTCCGATATCGAGTCCGATCGAACTGCGGCCCATCCCTCACCTTTTTTCGTGGTCACGCACACAAGTGACCTCTCCATAGGTTCTTCGGCCGATATCGCCAAGCATTTACGCCGAAATGGAGATCAATTTTGCGCAGACCGAAAATCACAAAAGGCCTGGTCAGATACGGAAACTCCGGACCGCGAATGCGGCCCGGTTCAGGTCGGTCGGTCCCAGCTTTTAGCTAGGCGCCGACGACTCGCTCGCGGAGGTAACGGTCAACCTCCGAAGCGCGAATGCGGTAGTTCTTGCCCACTCGGATGGCGCCGATCTGACCGGCCTTGATCAGGCGGTACACGGTCATGTTCGAAACGCGCATGGCCGAAGCCACCTCGGACACCGTGAGCAGACGCTCACTCAGAACGGGATTCTCTTCGGTCATTAGTCTTCCCCTTGGCCCTGCCCGGGCCCCCATTTCCCAGCTAGCTCTCGGCCCACAAAGCAACATGAACCTCACACGCCACCTGGGCTACTAACTGTAACTATCGGCATCTTTCGCTGTCAACGTGAGCAGAAGCTCCACGAGCTACGAGCGCTGGGGCGGCGCTCAGCCGCCCAGCCAGGTCCGAACAGGCCCCTCACCAGCGAAGATGGCCACCACGGCGCCGGCAGCCAGGGCCGGGCCGAACGGGATCGCCGCCTTCCGGCCCTTCTTCCCGAAGACCAGGAGCGCGACCGCGGCGATGCCGCCGAGGAAGAAGGACGCGAATATGGCCAGAACCGCGACCCTCCAGCCGAAGCTCCCCGTGGCGAGACCGATGAATCCCGCGACCTTCACGTCGCCGAAACCCATCCCCCGCGAGACCACAGCGATCAGGAACAGCAGGGTGAAGGCTGCTGCGCCGCATAGGAACGCTTCCGACGCCATCCCCCAATCCCCCTGGAACGCAGCCCGTAGCACCACCCACAAAGCGGCTACTGCCGTGGCCGGCAGCACGATCGCGTTCGGAAGGCGCCGATGCTCGAGGTCGATCGCGGCCAGGATCAGCAGAAGGATCGAGACCGATGCAGCGAACGCTGCTCGCTCCCCCGCGTCGAACCGGAGGACGGAGGCAACGGCTAATCCAGCAGCTGCGGCCTCGAGGATCGCGTAGCGGGGCGAGATGGAAACACCACAGTTGCGGCAACGTCCGCGCAGCAGAAGGTAGGAAACGATCGGGATGTTGTCCATCGAGCGGATCTTGGTCCCGCACGCGGGACAGGACGATGGGGGCCGGGCCAACGACTGCCCGCGGGGAACGCGGTGCACGACGACGTTCCCGAACGATCCGAAGGCGGCGCCTAGGAGGCCGGCTGTCACGGCCCAGAAAGCGGTGAAGGATCCGTCCATCCGTCGGAGTATCGCCAGAAATAGAGAACCGGGGGGTGTCACCACCCCCCGGTCCCCGTAAACCGTGCTAACTGCTAGACAGCGTCGCTGGGCGAGTTGGCTGCGCCGTAAACGGCGTCGGCGATAGCCGCAGCAGCGGTGCCGGTGCAAGTCGGCGACGTTGTGTCCTTGGCCCAACCCGTTCCCGGGACGGCCGAAGGGTCAACAGCGTCACGGACGTACCAGCACGTTCCGCTCTTGCTCAGCACTGCAGCGTGGAACTCAGTGGCGCTGGTGGGCGACACGGAGACCATGTCGGGCTCTGTGCTCGCTACGCCCGTTGCCACGAAGGACAAGCTGGGCTCGGCGAGACCAAGGTCCGCCACGGTCGCGTCGGTGTAGTCCTCGGCGTCCGTGTAGAGCACCTTTGCGCCAGTAACCGTGTTACGCAGCGAAGACTGCGCGGCGCGGTCCTGAGCGCGTGAGCGTGCACCTAGGAAGGTAGGGATGGCGATTGCGATAAGGATTCCAATGATGAGAACCACCACCATCAGCTCGATGAGCGTGAACCCCTTGTCCTCCCGGTGCAGACGATCTGCGATCCGCTTAAGCATTCGTTAGCACCTCCCTTTGAGGCTCTTTGCGGAACGCATTGCTCCGCGTGCCTCAGGGGGGTATCGCCCTTTGTGCAGGTCGGGAGAGGTGACTAGTCCGAAGGGATGGTGTGCGAAATCGCAAATAGAAAACGGGGGGTGGTCACCCACCCCCCGTTTCCCAGGGTCACTGACTTACAGCAATTTCGACTTACCAACCCGCGTAGGCCACCGCAGTGCTAGGACGACACTCGACACCTGTGCCCTTCGAGTAGGTCGTGCCACCTCCGGCAGCCGCTACGTCCTTGATCGTGAAGCAAGTTCCCGACTTCGAACGAGCCGTTGCGATGAACGTCGTTGCATTCGGCGTGTGAACCGACACTTTAGTCGGTCCATCAGCCGCCACCAGAGCGACGTCGCCCTGGAACTGCAGGGCTGGCTCAGCCGCTGCCAATGCCGCGACAGTCGGCCTGCGTGTAGTCCTCGGCGTCCGTGAAGATCACCTTTCCGGACGTGAGGGCATTACGCGCCGACGACTGCGCCGCACGGTCCTGGGCGCGTTCGCGCGCGCCGAGGAACGTGGGAATCGCGATCGCGATCAGGATGCCAATGATAAGAACGACGACCATGAGCTCGATCAACGTGAATCCCTTGTCTTCTTTGCGAAGACGGTCTGCGATCCGCTGAATCATTCGTTGCACCCCCTCTCGAGACCCCATTGCCCCGCTGCCCGCGTGACTGGCCTCGGTAGGGGTTATCGGAGGTTCACGGCCAGACCTTGAATCCGGCGTTTCCGCAGGTCAACGCCCTACAAATGAAACCGCCGCGGCCCCGAAGGGTCCGCGGCGGAATCTTTTCCAGCTGCGAAGCGGAAGCTATTGGATCAGGTCGACGATCTTGAACATCGGCAGGTACAGCGAGATCAGGATCCCGCCGACAACCGCACCAAGGAAAACGATCAGAAGCGGTTCGATGAGCGACGTAAGGGCGTCGACGGTCGCGTCGACCTCCGAGTCGTAGAAGTCGGCCACCTTCTCGAGCATGGTGTCGACCGCACCTGTCTCCTCACCAACGGCCAGCATCTGCGTGACCATCGGCGGGACGACCTTGTGGCGCCCCAGAGGGCCGAGCGAGGCTCTCCCCCTGGCGCACCGAGTTCTCAACGTCTTCGATCGCGTCGGCAACGATCCGGTTCCCGGTCGTCTCCTTCGTGATCTGGAGGCTCTGCAGAACGGGAACGCCCGACTTCAAAAGGGTTCCGAGTGTGCGCGACATCCGCGACATCGCGGTCTTGCGGAACAGCTCGCCGAAGATCGGGATCTTCAGCTTGAACGCGTCCCACTGGTGCCGTCCCTTGTCGGTATCGATGTATCGCTTGAAGAAGAAGAGGCCGACGCCGGCCGCGGGCAGGATGAACGGAAGGAAGCGGCGCATGATGTCGCTGCAAGCCAGAAGGAATCTGGTCGGCACCGGCAACGTCCCACCGAGGTCGGCGTACAGCGACTTGAATGTCGGGATGATGAACAGCAGGATCGCCGACAGGATCAGCACGACCATGATCGCGACCATCACCGGGTAGGTCATGGCCGATCGGATCTTGTTGCGAAGGTCGACCTGCTTCTCGAGGGTGTCGGCCAAGCGCAGCAGTACGAGGTCGAGCGATCCGCCTGTTTCTCCGGCGCGAATGACTGCTACGTAGAGGGTGTTGAAAGCCTTGGGGTGCTTGGCCAGCGCTCCCGAGAAGGACATACCGGCCTGGACGTCGCTTCGAACGGCTTCCCAAATCTCCGACAGAGCCTTGTTCTCGGTCTGTTCGGCCAGGACCGACAGTGCGCGCATCAGTGGCAGGCCGGCGTCGATCATCGTCGCCAGCTGACGTGAGCTGACTGCGATCTCTTTGAGATTGATGCGGTCGGTAAGACCGGGGATGCGGAGGTCTGCCTTGAACTTGTGCGAAATGCCCTGCGCATCGACCTTCAGCGGCACCCAGCCCTGCTCGCGCAGCCGGTTTACGACTAGCGCTTCGGTCTCGGCCTCGAGTACGCCGGTCCTGGCCTGACCCCGGTCGTCGAGCGCGCGGTAAGAGTACTCAGCCAACGTTCACGCTCCTGATCTTTCCGTCCTTCGTCCATTCACCGCCGACCAGCCGGGCGAACTCGTCCAGGTGGTGGCAGCGTTCCTTGGCCACTTCGTAGGACACGGCGCCGGCGCGAACTAGCTCCGCCAGAGAGGCGTCCATCGTCTGCATCCCGAACTGGCCGCCGGACTGCATCACCGAGTACAGCTGGTGCGCCTTCCCCTCACGCACCAAGTTGCGAACGGCAGGCGTGACCATGAGGATCTCGGAAGCCACGTTTCGGCCGGCTCCCTCAGCCGCCGGAAGCAGTTGCTGAGCGACGACACCCATCAGCGATCCGGCCAGCTGCACACGGATCTGCTGCTGCTGGTGCGGCGGGAACACGTCGACCATTCGGTCGACCGTCTGGGCCGCGTCCTGCGTGTGGAGTGTCGCGAACACCAAGTGGCCCGTTTCGGCCGCGGTGATCGCCATCTGGATCGTTTCCAAGTCGCGCATCTCACCTACGAGGATCACGTCGGGGTCTTGACGCAGTACGTGCTTGAGTGCTGGTGCGAATCCGTGGGTGTCGGCGCCGACCTCGCGCTGGTTCACGATCGCGCGCCGGTGAGCGTGAAGGAACTCGATCGGATCCTCCACCGTCATGATGTGGACGGGACGCTCGCGGTTAACGACGTCGACCAAAGAAGCGAGGGTCGTCGACTTACCGGAGCCGGTAGGCCCAGTCACGACAACCAGACCGCGCGGAACGTAGGCGAAGCTCTCGACTACCGTCGGCATGCCCAGCTCTTCGAGGGAGCGGATGACGAAGGGAACGAGCCGGAAGGCCGCCCCAACCGAACCGCGCTGGATGTAGACGTTGACGCGGAACCGAGCCTTGCCCGGAAGCGCGTAGGAGAGGTCGAGCTCCAGTTCCTCTTCGAACTTCTCGCGTTGCTTCTGGGAAAGCATCCCGTAGACGACTCGTTGCAATGTGTCGGGGTCGAGGACCGGATAGCCCTGGATCGGAAGAAGGTCGCCGTCCAGGCGAACCATGGGCGGGAGTCCATCGGTGAGATGAAGATCGGAAGCGCCGGCGTTGAGGACGACTTCCAGCACCTGGTGCAGGTCGAGAAGCGGTCTGTCGGAGGCGTCCATGCCGACACGCGTGGATCGGGCGCGCTTCGGCGCCGCTCCGGGCGAGTCGGGAGCCGGTCCGTAGACCTGCTCGATGGCCGCTCGTATGGCCGTTGCGGAAGCTTGCGCCGCGTCCACGGAGATGCCGGTTTGAGCGGCGATCTCGTTCAGGACTTCGGCATTGGACGGATCGGCCATGGCCACGACGAGGCGATCGCCCTCATACCTGACGGGAATGACCTCGAGACGGCGGGCAACGGCCGCGTCCAAAGCTGCGGCTGCCACCTGGTCGGGGCGATCGGCATTCAGGTCGATCTTGCGCGGCCCCGGCGTAGTCATTTCGAACGGGTTTATCCCCGGTATCCCTGGACCTTCATACGACGACACGGAGTACCTCCTCGATGCTCGTCACACCTTCGAGTGCTTTGCGAAGTCCGTCTTCGCGCAGCGTGCGCATCCCCTCAGCAACTGCGTGCTTCTTGATGTCTTCGGCCGGATACCTCTCTACCGTGAGCCTTCGAAGCTCATCTGATAGGCGAAGAATCTCGACGATCGCGATCCGCCCGAGGAATCCCGTCCCTGAGCAGGCGTTGCATCCGGTGGCCCTGTACAGGGTCGGCACGCCTCTTCCGGGCGTGGACGGCCAACCTTCCAGCTGCTTCAGCATTTCCGCTTCGGGCTGGTAGGCCTCGGCGCACTTGGCGCACAACCGCCGGCAGAGGCGCTGCGCAACCACGCATTCGAGCGCAGACGCCACAAGGAACGGCTCGACCCCCATCTCGACGAGGCGGGTTAGAGCCGACGCTGCGTCGTTGGTGTGCAGGGTCGCGAACACCAAGTGTCCGGTGAGTGCCGCCTGTATGCCGATCGTGGCTGTCTCGTGGTCGCGCACCTCGCCGACCATCAAGACGTCGGGGTCGGTCCTCAGGATCGAACGAAGCGCCGTCGCGAAAGACAGTCCGGCCTTGGGATGCACCTGGATCTGGTTCAAGCCTCTCAGGCGCGCTTCGACCGGGTCTTCGACGGTGACGATGTTGAGCTCGGGCTCGTTGATCTCCTCGAGAGTCGCGTACAGCGTCGTCGTCTTCCCCGACCCTGTCGGCCCCGTCAAGAGGACTGCTCCGTGCGGGCGCGCGATCACCTCGCGGTAGAGGCCCAGAGCGTGTTCTCCGAAGCCCAGATCCTCGAGCCGAGGGACACCTCCCGAATGGCGGTCGAGGATACGAAGGACGACCTTCTCCCCCCAGCTCGTGGGGAGTGTCGCAACACGAAGGTCGACAGGACGGCGATCCATGGTCACCGTGATACGTCCGTCCTGCGGAAGGCGCTTCTCAGAGATGTCTAGATCGGACATAACCTTCAAGCGCGAGATCATCCCGGCATGCAGGGACTTCTTCGTGTGCATCGCTTCGCTGAGCACGCCGTCTACGCGGAAACGGATGCGGATATCGCGTTCCTGGGGCTCGATGTGGATGTCTGAAGCGCGTTGCTGGATGGCCGTCGAGATGATTCGGTTGATCGCCTTGACGATCGGTGCGTCGGCAGCGCCGAATTCGGCTTCGTCCTCTTCTTCTTCCTCGCCTTTAGAAGCCGCTTCCTCGAGAAGCGACTCGGCCGTACGGTCGAGGCGATCGATACGCCGAAGGACGGCGTCGATGTCGTCCGGGGGCGCAACGAGGACGTCGATCTCGCGTCCTGTGAATGTTCGGATGTCGTCCAGAGCGATGACGTTCGCCGGGTCGGCGATCGCGATGATGAGGTTCTTTCCCTTGAAGCCGACGGGAACCGCTCGGTGACGCCGGATCAAGTTATGAGAAACGAGCTCCCAAGCGTCGGTGTCTATCGGGTAGTCGTTGAGGTTTTCTTCGAACCGATAGCCGAGCCGTTTGGCCAGCGCGGCAAGCTTGCGCGTGACCTCTTGGGGGCTGAGGTCATTCTCATTGGACTTGGAACCTTCTCGTTGCATGACAACGTCGGGCATGCGACCTCCGCAGGTAGCTTCCCTGGTGTCGGCCCCTGACCTGCGCGGATGAGGATGGAGCGCTAGCCGCGACCAACGGCTGCGAATGCGGCTTTGCGCATGACCTCGACCGGCGCTTCTTCGCCCCAGAAGGTCGTATAGGCGCCCGCTCCTTGGAGCACGAGCATGTTCAGTCCGTCGGCCGCTTCAACACCGGCACGCCGGGCCTCGTGCACGAGCATCGTTTCGTTCGGTCCGTAGACCAAGTCGAGCAGGGCCCGGCAGGGCGATCCCTTTAAGTCGCTCGTCTTCAGAACGGACTCGGATCCGTCCAGACCGACCGAAGTCGCGTGCACGATCAAGTCGGCTTCCTTCGCGGCACCGGTCAGGTCCTTCCAGGGGATGACTTGCGCGCTGCGTCCGATCGCGCCCCGGAGCTTCTCGGCCCGGGCGGGTGTGCGATTGGCGATCCAGATCTCGCCGCCGCTGTCCACCAGGGCCCGAGCCGCCGCCCGGCCTGCGCCGCCTGCTCCGATCAGCAAAGCCTTGGATCCGTCGAGCTCGGCCCCCAGCTCGACAAGGGACGCACGAACGCCCTCGACGTCGCTGTTGTCGCCGACGATTTCGTCCCCTTCGAAGGTCAGCGTGTTCACAGCCTCCGTCCACTGCGCTTCTTCGGTGACGGTTCCGCAAAGATCGAACGCCGCACGCTTGTGTGGGAGTGTGACGTTCAGCCCGCGGACGCCGCCCGCGCGCATGCCCTCGACGAAGGCATCGAAGTTCTCGGGGGCGACATCGAACGCGACGTAGACAGCGTTCCTTTTGTCGTGTCGCAGTGCGGCGTTCTGGATGGCCGGCGAAAGCGAGTGACCGACGGGATGTCCGACCACGCCGAGTAAGGCCGTCGCGGCGTCGATCTCCATCAGTGCACCTCTTCGGGGCGCTGCTGCTTGAGGCGCTCGAACTCTTCGGGTGAGTTCGTGAACCCATGCCGTCCGGACGGATCGATGACTACGTAGTAGATCCAGTCACCGTTGGCCGGATGCAATGCAGCATTCAGCGAGTCCAAGCCTGGACTCGCGATCGGCGTCGGCGGCAGGCCGTCGATCAGGTACGTGTTGTACGGCGACTGACGCTGAAGATCTGCGCGGGTCGGCACTTTGTGCTCGTCGAGCCCGTAGAGCGCAGTGATGTCGATCTGCAGTCGCATCCCCCTTGCCAGGCGGTTGTAGATAACTGCTGCCACCTTCGGTCGGTCTTCGGCAACCCTCGCTTCTCTCTCCACAAGCGAAGCTATGACTACCGCTTGGTATCTGGACAGGCCCCGGCTCTCGGGCAGCGACCAGTCGAGCGAGACGGTGCGCTGCTCGAATTGCTCCACCATCCTCCGGACGACGCCTTGCGCGTTCTCTCGCTCACCAACGAAATACGACTCGGGGAACAGCAAACCTTCCAACAGATTGACTTCCGGTGGTTGGATCGAAGCCCTGGCAACCGCGCTATTGGCAGCCGCGATGAAGTCGGCGCCGACGATCTGCGTGCGCGCTTGCAAACGCTCGGCGATCTGCTTCAAGCTGAAACCTTCAGGGATCGGAACCGTGACACCCTTCTCGATGGGAGCTTTGGACAACACGTCCAGCGCCGCTTGAACTCCCATTCCTTCTGCCATGTCATAGCGCCCGGCTTGAAGTTCCCCTTCGAGCCCGCGCACGCGGGCCATCACGCGGAAGAAGATCGTTGAACTGATCACGTCAGTGGTCTCCAGCTGAGCGGCGACCTGGCTCGTCGTTGCGCCGGACGCCACTTCGATCTGAACGGGATCGCCCGGACTGGGCCTGTAGAGGTAAGCGACAGCCGCTAAGGCCAAAACCACAGCCAGAAGGACGGCGCCGGCAGTTAGCAGCTTTCGTTTCATGCCCGGCGGGACTCCAAGTAGGCCTGAAGGAACACGGCTGCGGCGACTTTGTCGATCACTCCGCGCTGCTTGCGGGAATCAGTCCCTGCGGCTCGCATGGCTCTCGCAGCTTCCTTCGTGGACAAGCGCTCGTCCCAACGCGTGACCGTGAGACCTGTCGCCACCTCCAGATCACGGGCGAAGGCTTCCGCGTTGTCAGCTTCGGGTCCTTTGGATCCATCCATTCGGAAAGGGATGCCGACCACTATCTCCTCCACTTCGTGTTCCCGAACTCTTTCAACCACGGCTTCGATCGGCGAGGAGTGAGAGACATCAACCACTTCGAGTCCCTGTGCAGTTATTCCCAACGGGTCGGAAAGCGCCAGCCCGATGCGGACGCTTCCGACATCCACTCCTAGGATTCGCGGCATCAGGACAGCGCGTTCTCCGCTTCGCGCTCAGCAACGGCAAGCGCCTCGTCCAGCCCCTCCGGTTGCCGTCCACCGGCCATGGCGAGATCGGGCTTGCCTCCGGCACCGCCGCCTATACGCTGCGCTGCAGCCCGAAGGATCTCCTTCGCATCGACGCCGAGACTCTTGGTGGCGGCCGCAGCGAGGTTCACCTTGCCGTCGGCCGCCGCGCCGAGGATCACGATGCTCGGCCCGATCTTGTCCCTCACCGACGCCGCTAGATCGCGCAAGACATTCAACGCATCGTCCCGACGAGCGACGAGAAGCTTCGCTTTCCCAGCATCGCGAGCCTTCGGCGCGAGCTCGTCGACGGCCGCCGACACACCGGATCGCTGCTGAGCTTCGAGCCTTTTCTCCAATTCCTTCTGCGTCTTGAGCAACCGCTCGATTCCGGATACGAGATCGTCCGAACCCACCTTCACCAGCTCCGCGGCCCGCTCGGCTTCCCGGAGTCGCGCGTTGACCCACTTCAGTCCCTCGACACCGGTCAACGCCTCGACGCGGCGGATGTTGGATCCGATGCTCCCCTCCCCCAGCAGCTTCACGAATCCGACGCGGCCGGTATGCGGTACGTGCGTACCGCCGCATAGCTCATATGAGTAGTCGCCGATCTCTACAACGCGCACTTCGTCCCCGTACTTCTCCTCGAAGAACGCCATCGCGTTGTATCGATCGATCGCTTCCTTGTAGCTGGTCTCGAACGCGCGGACGGCATCGTCGGAAGCCACGCGCGAGTTGACCGTCTCTTCGATCTCCTCCAAGGAGTCCGGATCGACGGCCGAGAAGTGCGAGAAGTCGAAGCGCAAGCGGCCGGGCTCGACCAGAGAGCCCATCTGGCGGACATGCTCACCGAGAACATTGCGCAAAGTGTGGTGGAGCATGTGCGTTGCGGTGTGAGCCTGCTCGGCCCCCACGCGGCTAGAAGGGTCGACACGCAACTCCATCTCTTGATCGAGATGGATCTCTCCATCAGTCACGCGAACCGCGTGCAGTACGGCGGCCCCTAACGTCTGCGTATCTATCACCTCGCCGCGTGCGTCGCCGCTGGTGACCAGTCCCCGGTCGCCTATCTGTCCGCCGCCCTCGGGGTAGAACGGCGTCGAATCGAAGACAACACCAACTTCTTCTCCTGCGTGCGCAGAGGCAATGGGTTCGTTGCCTTTCACTACTGCAAGGACCCTTCCAGTTGCTTCCAATTGGTCGTAGCCCTGAAAGATCGTCGGCGCTACATCGAGCCGAACCTGACTTACGGCGCGAGCTTTCTCGCCCTCAGTAACTGCGCGGGACCTGGTTTTCTGTTTCTCCATCAAGCGCTCGAAGGCCTCTTCATCGACCTCGAGACCCTCACGACGAGCGACGTCGCGTGTGATGTCAAGCGGAAATCCGTAAGTGTCATGAAGGCGGAAAGCGACCTCGCCCGGGATCTTCCCGTCCTTCTTGGATTCTTTGACCGCTTCCTCGAGCATGCCCAGGCCGGCGTCGAGCGTCTGCGAAAAACGTTGCTCCTCACGCCGAAGGGTTTCGAGTACTCCATCACGGTTTCGCTCGAGCTCGGGGTACGTGCTCCCGAACACGTCGATCGTCGTCTGCGCCATCGGAGGGAGAAGCTCACCTGTGTGTCCGCTGAGCCGCGCTTCCGTCAATGCTCGCCGGAGAACGCGCCTGAGGATGTATCCGCGCCCTTCATTAGAAGGCGCGACTCCATCTGCGATGAGGAACGTCGCCGAACGGGCGTGGTCCGTGACGATCTGCAGGAGCCGATCTTCAGCAGGTGAGCCAAGGTAGGTGGCTCCCGTGATCTCGGATGCTTTTGCAACGAGGGGCGCGATCTCGTCCGTGTCCCAAACCGTCGGGACGTCTTGAAGGATCTGTGAGATGCGCTCCAGACCCATACCCGTGTCGATGCCGGTCTGTGGCAGATCGCCGACAACGTGGAAAGGGACGTCCTGTACCCATTGCATGAGCACGAGGTTGTAGATCTCCTGGTAGCGCTCGGGGCTTCCGGCCGGCCCGTTAGCGGCCTCAGGTCCATAAGCGGGGCCACGGTCGACGAAGATCTCCGTTGACGGACCGCAAGGACCGGCCACGCCCATCTGCCAGAAGTTGTCCTCTTCTCCGAAGGGCACGACGCGATCCGGTGCGATGCCCACTACTTTCGTCCATACGTCGACGGTCTCGTCATCCGAGTCGAGGACGGTCACCCAGAGTCGATTCGCGTCGATCTTGAGCACCTGCGTCATGAGTTCCCACGCCCACGTACAGGCCTCGGCCTTCCAGTAGTCACCGAAGGAGAAGTTGCCGAGCATCTCGAAGAGCGTGCAGTCCTTCGCGTTGGTCCCGACGTCATCGATGTTCTCGGTGCGGAAACACTTCTGGACGCTCGTCGCCCGTGGGAACGGTGCCGGTTCTTCGCCAAGCAGGTAACGCTTGAACGGCACCATTCCGGCGACCGTGAACATGAGGGTGGGGTCGTTCGGGATCAACGGCGCGGACGGGACCACGCGGTGTCCCCGTTCCTCGTAAAAGGACAGGAAAGTACGCCTTATTTCACGGGCCAGCATGAAAGAAGGTTACCGGCAGCGAAGCGACCGGCAGTCGATGCTGCCTTTTAGTGGTCTCTGATCAGCTGACGGGCCGGGTTATGTCAAAGCGATCGAGGTTCATGACCTTGCCCCACGCTGCCACGAAGTCACGGACGAACATCTTGTTCCCGTCGTCGCTGGCGTAGATCTCAGAGAGCGCCCGAAGCTGGGAGTTCGCACCGAATACAAGGTCAACCGAGGTTGCCGTCCACTTGACCTGACCCGATTCTCGATCGCGACCCTCATACACATTCTCGTCCGACGTCGAGGCCTTCCATTCCGTGCCCATGTCGAGCAGGTTCACGAAGAAGTCGTTTGTCAAGGTCTCACGCCGGTCAGTGAGAACGCCGTGGTCGGACGCCCGGAAGTTGGCGTTCAACGCACGCATGCCGCCGATGAGGACCGTCATCTCGGGAGCCGTCAACGTTAAAAGATCGGCCCGGTCGAGCAGAAGGACCTCCGCCGGCACCTTCTCTCCTGCTCGCAGGTAGTTGCGGAACCCATCTGCCGCCGGTTCGAGGACGGCGAACGCCTCGACATCGGTCTGCTTCTGCGACGCATCAGTGCGTCCGGGAGCGAAGGGAACCTTCACCTCATGCCCGGCCTTCGTCGCGGCCTTCTCCACGGCGGCGCATCCACCAAGGACGATCAGATCGGCCAGCGAGACCTTCGTGCCCTTGGGCAACGCTTTGTTGAAGTCCTCCTGGATCCGCTTGAACTTCTGGATCACTTTTGCCAACTCGTGGTTGGATTCCCAATCCTTCTGCGGTGCAAGACGGATCCGCGCACCATTGGCACCGCCTCGCTTGTCCGTGCCCCGAAAGCTGGCCGCCGATGCCCATGCGGTTGAGACCAACTGGGAGATCGAGAGTCCGGACGCGAGGATTCTGTCCTTGAGTGCAGCGACGTCTTCCTTCTCGATCAACTTGTGGTCGACCTCGGGGACCGGGTCCTGCCACAGCTGCGCTTCGGGAACCCACGGACCGAGGTAGCGCGAGACCGGACCCATGTCGCGGTGCAACAGCTTGTACCAAGCTTTGGCGAACGCTTCCTCGAGCTGGTCGGGGTTCTCGTGAAAGCGTTTCGCGATCGGCCCGTAGATCGGATCCAGCTTCAGCGAAAGGTCCGTCGTCAGCATCATCGGAGCGTGCCGCTTCGATGGATCATGCGCATCCGGCACGGTGCCCTGAGCCTCAGGGTTCTTTGGTGCCCACTGCTTCGCTCCGGCGGGGCTCGAGGTCAGTTCGTAGTCGTAGGAGAACAGGTTGTCGAGGAACCCGTTATCCCACTTGGTCGGCTCGTTGGTCCATGCCCCCTCGAGCCCGCTGGTCACCGTGTCGGCGCCCTTGCCGGTGGCGAAGGTGCTCGTCCAGCCGAAGCCTTGCTCCTCGAGGGACGCACCCTCGGGTTCAGGCCCAACGTAGTCGGCGGAGGCGGCACCGTGTGTCTTGCCGACGGTGTGACCGCCGATGATTAGCGCAACCGTCTCTTCGTCGTTCATGGCCATGCGTTTGAAAGTCTCTCGAATGTCTCTGGCGGCGGCGAGCGGATCCGGGTTGCCGGCCGGGCCCTCCGGGTTCACGTAGATGAGGCCCATCTGCACGGCGCCGAAAGGACGGGCGAATTCCCCAGGCCCGCTATAACGATCAGCTCCGAGCCACGTGTCCTCGTTGCCCCAGAGAGTCTCGTCC
The DNA here is from genome assembly GCA_963766295.1 of uncultured Actinomycetes bacterium. Taxonomy (GTDB): domain Bacteria; phylum Actinomycetota; class JAICYB01; order JAICYB01; family JAICYB01; genus JBBDRJ01. The sequence continues at coordinate 1,140,111 of CAVXYW010000002.1, forward strand.
GGCTCCCAGGTGTCGAGTCGCCCGAAGCCGAAGCCAAACGTCTTGAACCCCATCGACTCGTAGGCAACGTTGCCGGCGAAGACGATCAGGTCGGCCCACGAGATCTTCCTGCCGTACTTTTTCTTGATCGGCCAGAGCAACCTGCGCGCCTTGTCGAGGTTCGCATTGTCGGGCCAGCTGTTGGTCGGGGCAAAGCGCTGCGCCCCGGTGCCGCCACCGCCCCGGCCGTCCTCGATGCGGTACGTGCCGGCGGCGTGCCACGTCATCCGAATAAGGAGTGGGCCGTAGTGGCCGTAGTCGGCCGGCCACCAGTCTTGCGACGTCGTCATGACGTCGATGACGTCCCGCTTCAGCGCGTCAAGATCGAGAGTCTTGAATTCCTCTTTGTAGTCGTAGCCCTCACCCATCGGGTCGGGCAGTGGCGAGTGCTGGCGAAGGATGCTCAGGTCCAGCTGATTCGGCCACCAGTCCTTGTTCGACCTCGGCACCGCCGCCTTGGGAGTCGGGGATGGGATAACCGGGCTTTCGCTCTCGGACACCGTCAGCCTCCCTTGGAAGACGCCAGAACCTGAATGTGAACTCGGCCCAGATTGTACGACCGGTGCCGACTCAGCAGTGGAGCGATTCTTGCTACGTCCGGGTCGTTTAGGTCAGGCCTTGCGCCGAGTCGCTGGCTTTTTACGCGAGGCCGGCTTCCGCCGCGCTATCGGCCGTGTCGGCGGCGGGACTGCCGCGGGCTCAACCGGTAACGCCGCTGCCGTCCGGCGTCCCGTGAGCTGGCCCCAGGCAAACCCCTCTCCGAATATGCCCTGATAAACCAGCACCGCGGCTACGGCTCCGATAGCCGGCCCGAGGAAGTAGACCCACCAGTCTCCGAGCTCGCCGGCGACGGCAGCCGGACCGAGGTACCTAGCCGGGTTGAGGCCCGCACCAGTCAGCGGACCGGCGGCCAAGATAATCGCGCCTAGGGTGAAGCCGATCGGCAGACCGGCGACTTTCGAACCGCGTTCGTCGATCCCGGTTCCCCAGATCACCAGGACTAGGAAGAAGGTGATAACAGCCTCAACGAAAAGACCACGCCCATCGGAAACGCTGAGTCGCGGAGAGCCGAGGCTCGTCGAGCGCCATTGAAGCTCGGTGTACATAATCCGCAGAACGAGGCCCGCGCCCAGGGCGCCGAGGATCTGAGCGCCCACGTAACCAAGCGCGTCCGGTGTTTTTATCTTTCCACCGACCCATGCAGACAAGGTCACGACCGGGTTGAAGTGGCCTCCGGAAATGGCCGCGAAGCACGTCACCATTGCCGCCAATCCGAAAGCTTGCGCAAGTGCCACACCAATCGTGCTTACGAGCGGGGACAAGATCACGGCGCCCGAGGCGATCGTTACGAACACGAATGTTCCGACGAGCTCTGCTGACCACGAACGCAAGCTCTTATCCACGCTAAGCCTCCTGTAGAAGTCGTGCCGCCTGCCTAGCTGTACCAGACATGACGGACTACGTCACAACTCTTCGTCCGTCCAGACCTCTATACCCGCCTGCTTCAATGCGGACGCAGCCACCCCGTCACCTTCGAAGATCGAGTGGGAGAAGTTTCCGTCGTAGATGGCGCCGCAGCCACAGGCCGGCGATCGAGCCTTGAGGATGGCGGCCCGACACCCCTCCTCAGCCGCCCGCTTGACGGCGAGACGCGCGCCGGCGAGGTAGGAACCGGTCACATCACGTCCTTCCTTGGTGCGGACTTCTGCGCGTCCTGCAAGAACATCGGCTCCGTCGCCACCGACGATCTCCGACGCCGGACGGGGCGTCCCAAGGCCTCCCTCGTCCTCCGGACAGACCAGAACAGCCCGGCCCTCGGCGACGAGTTTCATGATCGCTTCGTGTGCGCGGTCGCCTCCGTCGTATGCGCAAGCGCGTCCGGCCAGACACGCCGAAACGAGGATCGGGCCGTCAACAGGAAGTTCCCGGCGCATGACCCTTAGCCTATGGCGATGATCCTGGACCGGTTCCGAATCGAAGGTCAGGCAGCGGTTATCACCGGCGCAGGCCGCGGCATCGGCGCGGCATCGGCGATCGCGTTGGCTGAGGCCGGAGCGGACGTCCTCATCTCGGCGCGCACGGAAGAACAGCTGAAGGAAGTCGCCGAACGCATCGAGAAGACAGGACGGCATGCCGTCGTCGTCCCGGCCGATCTCAACGACCTCGAGGCCGTTGCCTCTCTCGCCGAGACGGCGCATCAAAGTTTTGGACGACTAGACATCGTGATCAACAACGTCGGCGGGACAATGCCCCGGGCCTTCCTGGACACATCGCCGGGATTCATGGAGCGCGCTTTCCACTTCAACGTCGTCACGGCACACGCGCTGACGCGCTCAGCCGTTCCGTTGATGCTCGAGGGGTCCGGCGGTTCGGTCGTCAACATCTCATCGGCTATGGGCCGGCTGGTCGGCCGCGGTTACATCGGCTACGGAACCGCCAAGGGTGCGCTATCTCATTACACGCGGCTGGCCGCCACAGATCTCGCCCCTCGCATCCGAGTCAACGCCATCGCCGTGGGCGCGGTGGCGACTTCGGCCCTGGACATCATCGTGAACGACGAAGGCCTCAAGACGGCGATGGAATCGGCGACGCCGCTCGGTCGCATCGGTGAGCCCGAGGACATCGCGGCAGCCGTTCTATACCTTTGCTCGCCGGCGGGCGCGTACATCACCGGCAAGATCCTCGAGGTGGACGGTGGGATAGAGCAGCCGAACGCCGACCTCGGCCTGCCCGATCTATGAGCCTCGAGCCCGGACTACAAGCCTCGGTCGAGCGGATCGTCACCGAGGCCGACACCGCCCGCGCACTGGGGTCAGGAGATGTCGACGTGTTCGGCACACCCGCCGTCGTAGCTGCGTGCGAAGAAGCGTCGGTACTAGCGGTGAAGCCACACCTCGCAGACGGACAGACCACCGTCGGCACGCGGATCGCGCTCGATCATCTTGCGCCGACCCCGATCGGTGGGAAGGTGACGGCATCGTCCGTCCTGGAGGGTGTCGACGGTCGCTCGCTCACTTTCACCATCCGCGCCAGCGACGGATCCGGCGAGATCGCTCGTGGAACGCACACGCGCGTCGTCGTCGGTCGCGAACACTTTATGAAGTCCGCCGAAGCCCGCTGATGGTCGAAGTCTCACTCGAAGAGTTCCAGCGCTTGGTCGCCGGCGCCTTGGACGAGCTACCCGAACCCTTCGCCTCACATCTGAGCAACGTCGATGTGATCGTTGAGGACGAGCCGACGGCCGAAGATCTGGACCAAGCCGACATCGACGCGCACGGAACGCTCTTCGGTTTGTATCAGGGCATCCCGCAAACCGAGCGCACCGGCAACTACACGTGGGTGATGCCGGACAAGATCACGATCTTCCGAGGACCGATCACCCGCGCGTGCAAGACGCGGAACGACGTCCGGGAAGAGGTGGCGGTCACCGTCGTCCACGAGATCGCACACCACTTCGGGATATCCGACGAACGTCTCGACGAGCTCGGCTGGTAGAACTGGCTTGCCAACAAAGGAGAACGGATGCTGAAGGTCGTCGCATGGAGCACCGGCAACGTCGGGCGGCACGCGATAGCGGGCATCGATGCACATCCCGAGCTGGAGCTCACGGGCGTCTGGGTGTCGAGCGCGGCCAAGGATGGCATCGACGCTGGAGAGCTGGCCGGCCTCGGAAAGAAACTTGGAGTCAACGCGACAACCGACGCGTCCGCTCTTCTCGCATCCAAACCCGACTGCATCGTCCACACGGCCATGGCCGACCACCGGCTGTTCGAAGCCATCGATGACCTATGCGGCTTCCTGCGTGCAGGGATCAACGTCGTTTCCAGCGGACCGGTCTTCCTTCAATATCCGGACGGCGTCATGCCCGACGAAGTAATCGCGCCGATTCGGGCCTCGGCCGCCGAGGGCAACGCATCGCTTTGGGTGAACGGCATCGATCCCGGGTTCGCGAACGACTGGCTGCCGTTGGTGCTGACCAGCATCTCCGAGCGCATCGAAGAGGTTCGGTGCATGGAGATCTTGAACTACGCCACCTACGACCAAGCGATGGTCCTGTTCGACATCATGGGCTTCGGAGGATCGCTCGACGAGACTCCGTTCCTTCTTACCCCCGGCGTCCTGACGACGGCTTGGGGCAGCGTCGTCCGACAGATCGCTGCCGGTTTGGGCGTCGAGCTCGACGGAGTCGAGGAACACCACGAACGGCTGCCGGCTCCCGAGGACATAAAGGTCTCGGCCGGAACCATCGAAAAAGGGACGACGGCAGCGATGCGCTTCGAGGTTCGCGGGATGTGGAACGGGCGGCCCTTGGTGATCCTCGAGCACGTAACGCGGCTGCACGACGATCTTGGGCCGGACTGGCCGCAGCCGTCCGGCCACGGCTGCTACCGGATCGTCGTCACCGGAGAACCGAATTTCACTCTCGACCTGCAGATGCTCGGAACGGACGGCGACCACAACACCGCCGGTCTCAAGACGACGGCGATGCGATTGGTCAACGCAGTACCCGCAGTGGTGAATGCGCCAGCGGGTCTTTTGACCGCACTCGACCTACCGCTGATCACCGGACGAGGCTTGGTGCGCTAAGAATTACGCGAGGTTCGACGACCGCGGGTACGCGTTGGCGGGATCGGTGTGCACGTTCACCAGATATGGCACGTCCGAATCGAAACCTCGATCGAGGGCCGCACCGAGTTCCGAAGCCTTCTCCACCGTCTCCCCCGCACCACCGAAAGCCTTGAGCACGTCTTCGTAACGCGCGTCTTGATTCAGGTCGGCCGCTACGTCATAGCCATAGATCGCCTGCATCGGGTGTTTCTCGAGCCCCCAGATACCGTTGTTGCCGACCACGATCACGACCGGGAGCTTCAGCCGAACGAGCGTGTCCATATCCATACCGCTGAAACCGAGCGCTCCGTCGCCCGCCATCAGCACGACCTGACGGTCGGGGTGAACGACTCGAGCCGCGATCGCGTAGCCGAGTCCGGTGCCCAAGCAGCCGAACGGACCCGGGTCGAGCCAGCACCCCGGCTCGTAGACGTCGACGAGTTTGCCTGCGTATGAAACGAAGTCGCCGCCGTCGCCGATGACGACCGCGTCGCGGTCCAGCTTCTCGCGCAAGATCCCGTAGACCCGCGCGGGATGAATGGGATGGGCGTCTTCCTCAAGCTCGGGACGCTCCTTTTCCCTGCGAGCCGTTTCGTCGTCCCTCAATGTCCGGATCCACTCTCCACGCTCGGCGGCAAGCTTGGCGGGCGCTTCGGCAAGCGCCGAAAGCGTGGTCGTGATGTCACCACCTAGCCCGACGGCGGGACTCGCGTGCGCGCTGATCTGGTCCGGGTGGTCCTGGATGTGGATGACCTGCGCCTCGCCGAACTTCCCGAAGCCAAGGCGGAAGTCCATCGGCGTACCGATGACGATCACAAGGTCGGCTCCCTTGAAGGCCGTCGACCGTGCGCGAGCGAAGACCAGCTCGTGATCTGCAGGCAGCAATCCGCGACCCATGCCGTTCAGGACGACCGGCACCCGTTGCGTCTCCGCGAAGCGTCGAAGGTCGTCCTGTGCTCCGCCGAGCCAGATGTCGGTGCTGGCGACGACCACGGGGCGTTGTGAACTTCCGAGGAGATCGATCGCTTTCGCCAATGCATCTCCATCTGGCTCGATCTTGAGTGGCGGGGTCCGGTCGGGAACATCTCCATCCACGGTGTGGAAGAGAACGTCCATCGGGAAGTCGAGGAACACCGGCCCTCTGTGCGGCGAACGGGCTTGGTGCAGTGCCTCGTTAACTGCGATCGCACACTGAGCTGTATCGAAGACCGTACCCGCGGATTTAGTGATGCTCTGCACGACGGGAACGTGGTCCATCTCCTGAAGGGAGCCGGCTCCCCACCGTCCTTGAGGTGCGCGACCACCGAGGACCAAAACAGGTGAACCGTTGAAGTGAGCGGACGTAATCGCGCTCACGCCGTTGGTTACGCCCGGACCGGCGGTAAGAACTGCAACACCGACCTCACCGGTTAGCTTTCCATGGGCCTCGGCCGCGAAGGTCGCGGTCTGTTCGTGCCGGACGTCGACGATGCGGATGTCGCGCGCTACACATCCGTCGTAGATCGGGAAGATGTGACCGCCCGAGAGCGTGTAGATGACATCTACGCCGTTGCGCTTCAGCGCTTCGGCAACCAGGTGTCCGCCGTTGGCTTCCATGCGCTCCAATCCGATCCGAAGTGTCAGCCCAGCAAGTGTGTCATGACCGCGGCCGGCGGCGGGTCGGGCTGGACGGGGATCACCACATAGGACGCATGCTCGGCGTCGTGGAAGATCGTGTTCTCAGCGACCTTCCCGACCGGGTCCTCTTCGATGACTCCACCCGTTTGCGTGTTCCGCGCCAGATGAGGGAATGCGGTAGATGCGATCTGAACCCGGATACGCATCCCGGTCTCGAACTTGTATCCGGTCGGCCCGAGTTCGATCGTTATCGGATAAACCTGGCCCGGCTCGATCAGACTCTGGTTCAGCGGACCCTCTCGGCGGCGCAGCCTCAATGCTCCGTCGGCGAGATTGAAGGACGAACCGTCCTCCCAAACGACGCAGAGCTTCGCGATGACATCCGCGTCGGAGGCGGTCGAAGACACGAACAGATGCATGTCGATGTCCCCCACCACTTCCCAAGCTTCCTGTAGTGGTTCCGACGTGTAGACCAAGACGTCGTCTCGCTGCTCGACTCGCATCTGCTCGAACGGCCCGGCGACGGTCGTTCCGCCGGTGTACATGACGCGGAAACCCCACGACGGAACCGGATCCATCGGATCGGACGTGATCCGGTCCGGCGATTCCGAGACAGCCGGAGCTTCGAGACTCAAGGATCCGTCTCCGCGGTTGGAGTTGGCCTTTCCTTTCGAATGCAGGTACATGCGCCTGAAGTCGGTACCGGGGATCGGCCAATCCTCTGCATCACGCCACACCCTCTCCCCCATGACGAAGTAGCGCACGGGAGGAAGGTCGACATCCATGCCCTTCAAATGGCGGTCGTAGAACGTTCGATGCAGGATCCCGAGGCCGGCACCGTCCGCCGAACCGAGACCACCGAGACCGAAACTGCCGACGAAGTTCAGCGCGTAGTTGTGCGTCCAGCCGCCCATGATGAGTCGCGAATCCGATCGAGCGATCTCGGTTGCACCCTTCTCGCGCATCACCTGGAACATCGAGCCGCCGCCGGCGTTGTCGTACCAGCCGGCCGACCACAGAGCCGGGACTTTGAATCGCTCTTCACTCGCACCGGCGGCAACGTTCGTCACGAGGTCGTCGACCTCGCCGTACTGCGGCATTCCGATGCTCTCCAGCACCATGAGGTCGTTCAGCGGCAGCACCGCGGAGGCTTTCTCCGGCTGAGTCATCGCTTCGAGGACCTTCATGAAGTCCGCGGGATTGGCCTGACCTTCGGACATGAGCCGGACGAGCCGATCGACGGCCAGTCCCGCCATCCAGCCGATGGTCATCGATTCCAGCGGAAGCATGTGCGCGAGGGCAGCGCTTGGACTCATGCCCATGAGTGCTGGTGAGATCGCTCGAAGGTGCGGTGGGTCGGCAAGAGCCGCCGACCACTGCGTGACTGCTACGTAGGAGCCGCCGGCCATTCCCACGTTGCCGTCACACCAGTCCTGCGAAGCGACCCACTCGACGACGTCGTACCCGTCGTCCTCGTTCGCGTGCTTCAGATTGACGAAGTCCCACTCGCCTTCGGATGCGTAGCGTCCGCGGATGTCCTGAACCACGAACGCGTATCCGGCGATGGCGGCGTCGACCGGAGAAAGGCCGCGCATCATGTTGAACTGCATCGACTTGTTGTACGGAGTGCGCGCGAGGATCGCCGGAATCTTCCCAGTGACGTCGGGACGGACGACGTCGGCGCGCAAAGTGATGCCGTCCCGCGTCTTCATCTCGACGTTTCGGTCGATGCGGATCGACGGATCGCTCACCACAGGATGTTAACTCCCGCTAACGGAAGCGAAAGATGGCGCGGCTACGGGAAGCCGGGGAAATCGGGAAACGGGTCACACACGTCTCCAAGTCCGTCCCCATCCGTGTCCAACTGCTGGATGCCCGGCGTGTTGGGGTCGAAGTCTTGGCTATTGGGTGTGAACGGGCAGTTGTCTTCTACGTCGAGCACGATGTCCCCATCGAAGTCGTCGGTTCCGGGCCCAGTCGGACCGGTCGGGCCGGTCGGACCGCTCGGTCCGGTGGCACCGGACGGCCCCGTCGGGCCGGAAGTCCCGCTCGGGCCGGTCGGGCCACTCGGACCATCCGGACCGGAAGGTCCGATGGGTCCCGTATCACCGGACGGGCCGGTAAGACCGGTTGGTCCAGTTGCACCCTCGCCTGTGGGTCCGGGCGGCCCAACGTCACCAGTGGGCCCGGCGGAGGAATCTCCGGTAGGCCCTGTAGGGCCGATCGCTCCAGTTGGGCCGCTCGGCCCGATCTCACCTTGGGTGCCCTGCGGGCCGAGCGGGCCTTGCGCCCCCGTAGGTCCGACTGGTCCCTCGCTCAGCGTGCCGACGCGAACATCGTCGATCTGCACGATGTAGTCGATGTCACCGCTTTCAGCATCGGCGTTCTCCGAAGCATTCGTTACGGAAACGTCGGCATCACCCGTGCCGGCCAACCCAACCACGTTCGCTCCGGCGACCGCGTCACCCGCGCCGAGTTGCGCCGCCTGGTTCCAGCTGAACTCGTTATCGCCGGATTGAACTATCACCCCTGAAGCCGGCCCAGATATGTCGGCAACATCCAGAGCGCCATCGATTGCTCCGCCGAAAGCGGCACTGTTGGGATCGGTGTCGTCTCCGTCGCACGCAGCGCCAACGCCGTCGCCATCTGCGTCGGTTTGATCGTTGAAAACGAACGGGCAATTGTCGGTGCTGTTCGGTGCTCCGTCTCCGTCAAAGTCCGCGTCGCACGCGTCACCGATTGCGTCTTGGTCTTCGTCTCCCTGCCCCGGATTCGGTGCGAAGACGCAATTGTCCAGGGCATTTGGCGTGCCGTCACCGTCGACATCGTCGGGCAGTCCTTGACCCGGCGGGCCGGTGTCGCCGGTGGGGCCGGTGTCACCGGTCGGTCCTGCGTCCCCCGTCGGTCCCGAATCGCCGGTCGGTCCGGTGGGTCCCTGTCCGGTCGGCCCCGTCGGACCGGTATCGCCCGTGGGACCAGTCGGTCCCGCGGCTCCCGTGGGTCCCAGTCCGGTCGGGCCCGTCGGGCCTGCATCGCCGGTGGGACCGGTCGGCGCCGCTCCCGTTGGCCCAGTCGGCCCCTGTGGACCTTGTGGACCTTGTGGACCTTCTCCTCCGGGGATGCCGATCGGCCCCTGGTCTCCCTGGGGTCCGGTGGGACCGGTCGGTCCAACTACGACCTGGTTGCCGACTCTCAGACCGAACGCGAGATTGGCTGCGTCGATGTCGCCCGAATCCGCGCTCGAATCCGTGGACGAGTTCGACGCGCTCAAGGAAACGTCGCCTTGCTGAGCGGAACCGAGCACATTCGAGCCGGCGATCGCATCTCCGCCGGCGGCCACGATCTCCTGCTCCAGATCTAGTTCGTTGTCACCGTCGTGAACGATGAAGGCCGATACCGGACCACTGACGTCCGAAGCGTTCGCTTCAGAGGAGGACGGTGCGAGAACTGCTGCGGCGTCGAAGTCGCAAGCGTCGCCAAACCCATCGCCATCGGAGTCGGGCTGCTGGGTGCCCGGCGTGTTGGGATCAGAGTCCTCGGGGTTTGGTGTGGTTGGGCAGTTATCGGCATCGTTAAAAATGCCGTCACCGTCTATGTCGTCGGGGAGGAAGCCGGTTGGGCCCGTCTCGCCCGTGGGCCCCGTATCGCCGGTCGGCCCTATGTCGCCGGTCGGTCCCACTCCGGTCGGACCGCTAGGACCGGTTGGTCCCGTAGCCCCAGTTGGCCCCGACGCTCCGGTAGGACCGGTTGGACTGGGTCCTGTCGGCCCTGTCTCCCCCGCACCAGTGGGGCCGGTTGGACCGACAGGTCCGGTTGGCCCAACTGCGGGAGGACCGGTTGGTCCCGACAGACCTGCGTCTCCGGTTGGACCCACGGGACCGATCGGGCCTTGCGGTCCCGTTGTTCCGATCGGACCCTGTGCTCCCGCGGGACCAACAGGATTCTCGGTCTGCTCACCGACGTGAACCGATCCGACTCTGTTCTCGGCTTCGATATCGCCCGACTCCGCGTCGGCATCGGTTGAATTGTTAGTCGCGTCGATCTCGACGTCGCCCGAGCCTGCCGAACCGACCACATTCCCGCCGGCAACGGCATCTCCGCCGCCGAGGTCGCCGGCCTGACCGCCGGAGAGGTCGTTGTCTCCGGACTGGGCTGCATCAGCGTCTACGGGTCCTTCGATGTCGGCGGCGGCCCCCGACGACAAGCCGCCCACCGCGACCATTGAAGTGATCATGAGCATCACGATTACGCGCCGGGTCATCGAAGCAGTTTCCTATACGTGGGCCGGCAAGACCAGCTACCCGCGAGGGCGGCTCGCTGACACCCGGCACAGATGCCGCCGAACATTGCAAGACTGTCGGCTCGGGCCCGTAGCTCAGCTTGGTCAGAGCAGCCGACTCATAATCGGTTGGTCCCAGGTTCAAGTCCTGGCGGGCCCACGAGGAAGAACAGAAACGCTATGAAGCAGACGATCGACGAACTCCTAGCGGCGGCCCGCGGCAAGCTCGACCGAGTTTCCGTCGCCGACCTCGATGCCGAGGTGATGGCCGGGGCGCTCGTCGTCGACATAAGACCCGTTGAACAACGCGAAGCAGACGGAGCCCTGCCTGGCGCTCTGGTCATCGATCGGAATGTCCTTGAGTGGCGGCTCGATCCGGCGAGCAGCCACAAGGTTCCAGAAGCCGGCTACCGTCGCATCATCCTGGTTTGCAACGAGGGCTACGCGACCAGCCTCGCCGCGGCCACGTTGCGCGAATTGGGTCTCGATGCGACAGACCTCGACGGCGGCTTCCAAGCATGGCTGGCTCACAACCGCACTTCCGGCTAACGCCTGCACCGAAGAGCGCAACGGCCGATAGTTAATCGGGATGCGCCTTGTCGCCTTGCTCGTCGCCGTCTTGGTCCTTTCGGCTTCGGCATGCTCTCTCGAGCTCGAGCCGTCGGATGACGCCGCCGGAGAGACCAACGGGCAAACCAGCGACCTCAGGCAGCCGACAGACGGACACCGTGTCTTGGAGCTTGGCGACGTTCAGACTTACGACGTCGAGATCAACCAGAACCGGAAAGCGGACGGCCCCGACTCGAGCAACGAGTTCACATCTCAGGTCGTCCTCAAGCTCGAAGAAGAAGCTCTGGACGAGAACCGGTTCTCCGTCCTTGTGCGCGATGCAATCGGGACCGGCGAGGAATCTCAGATCCAAAGCGCACTCCGATTGAAGGGACGGAAGCTCGAGATCGATCTGGACCGTCGCGTTGTGCGCGCGTCTACCGAGATGTTCTCGGGGACCGAAGATGTTGCCGCCTCCGACATCGGGATGATCATCGTCCTGCTGGCACCGTTCCTTCCCCGCGGGGATAGCGGAGTGGGCGACGAGTGGCGGGCGGCGAGCACCGTTCCCGTCGCGTGGTCACAGTCGGGCGCTCAGTTCACGATCAACCACAAGATCACTGGCGATCGCGAGCTTCGAGGACTACAAACGGCAACCGTTGAATCGACGGCTCTTTCCAATGTGTCGTTTCGAATCGAGCTCGTTCGAGAGGTGCCGCCCGAGCAAGCCCAGCAGCAGGGCGGAGCGACCGCCGACGGCCGTGGCTTCATCATCAATCAGTTGTTCGAGCAGCTCTTCACCGATATCGACGACCCGGTCTCAGCGACGGTTGCTGCGTTCGCGGCGATCCCGTTCGCAATCGTCGCACCTTTCATCGCGCTCCTTGAAGGGTTCGCCGGACTCTTCGGCGGTGGTCGTTCCTCCGCACCCTCAAAGCCCGAAACTCCGGTCGTAATCTTGTCCGGACCCGTCGAATTGAAGTCGACGAGCGACGTCTGGCGCCACGACGGGCGCGTACTCGGTACCACGGGGTCGGGCTACGCCGATCTTTCCGGCCCGCTTCCCACCCTTGCCGGAGAAGCCGCGCCACTGTCCGGCAAGTCTTTGCGGCTCAGGTCGGACTGGACCTACACGCGCAAACTCACGTCCGCATGGCCGGACCCCGTTGAGGAGACTTCCCGCAGCGGCTGGCTGATGACGATCGCCATAGTCCTCACATTGATTGCGCTCGCGCTGAACGTCATGTCTGCGCGACGCCGCGTACGGAAGCCGGCTCGCGCTTAGTAGCCGCCGGCGACGGCCGTAGCGAACGTGGCCACATCGATGTCCGCACGTTCGAGCAAAGGCTTCAAGCGTTGATCGAAGAAGTCGACCGCACGTGCCTTGGACGCGTCGCGGCGCGTCTCACCGGAGTTGACCAACGCCTGATCGTTGTTGACCAGACCCCTGGTGATCAAAAGGATCGCCGAGAGCCTCTCCTCGTAAACCGCGGCTTGATCGCCCAGAGCGTCGCGCAAGCGCTTGTTGTCCGCGCCATCGGCGTGGGTGCGCATGCTGTTGACCGTTCCCTTGAGCGTTTCCTCTGTGCCGGCGGCATTGAAGCGGAACTCGTCGATGTTCGACTGACCGCGTAACAACGGACTGACAACGTCATCGCGATAGCTCGTGGTCTCGGTGTTCCAAACATTGATGTCCGCGATGAAGTTGTTGACTGCTTCGGTTTCGTCCGGGCCGTAAACGCGAAGCGCCTTCTCCAGATCGCCCTGGACGTTCTCGATCACGCGAGGCTGCAGCAAGAGGGTTGAAGCGGCGACGAGGATCACGAAACCGATCACAACGCTTACGATCACGCTGCGCCTTTCGGCCTCCGGTGCACGCTTACCGGTGCGCAACAAGGTGAAAAGCATTACGGCTGTTGCACCGCCGATGAATATCGGCAGCCCACGGATCTCGAGCAACGCAACGTCGCCGCTACTGACCAGAGACGCAATGGCCGCCGTTGCACCGACGAGCACGGCGCCCGCGATCATCGCGAGGAGCAGATGAAACACGAAGATCGCTATCCATCGCCCACCAAGACCACCCCCGCCTTCTTGGTCGACGGGTCTGACAACTTTGATGTCGCCGCTCGTGGGTGCATCAGCCGGCCGCTCGATCACGCTCGTTTCTTCGTCCGACCAGCGGAGTCGGCCGCCGATAGCCGGCCGCGCACCGCGCAGCTCTTCTGCAGTTACGGGCTTGCTGGTCGCCGCGGCTGGACGGCTCGCGGACTCAGGAGTGATGTCTAACGGCGGAGGCGCGGACGGAGTGGCCGCCCTCGGAGCCTGCATTTCATCGGAGGCTTGCTCGGCTTTCCGCTGGCGCCGCCGTTCTAGAAGGGATGGCTTTCTTTCCTTAGGAGCTTCTTCCTTGGGCGCTTCGACAGACGGCGGCGGTGGAGGCGATAGAGGTACGTCCTTTGCCGCCGTTGCGTCCGCGGCATCGTCTGGTCGCCGACGGAGACGTTCCAGCAACGGCGGTTTGCGTTCGGCGGTCTCCGGAGATTCCTCCCGCCGAGCGAGAGGTGGTGGTGGCGGCGGAAGGGATGCAGCTCGCGCCCGGATCTTTTCCTCTTCATCCTTGCGCTGTTTCCGGCGCTCCAAGAGCGAAGGCTTACGCTCGCTCGTCGTCTCTTCCGGCGCAGGCTCAGGCGCAGACGGTCGAGCAGGTGTCGGTGGCGGCGGCGCCTTGGGCGGCGAATCAACAGCCGAGGGCGCCAGAGGCGGCAGCGCGCCGTCCAGCCTCGTCCCGCACCCGTCGCAGAACTTGAAGCCGGGCTCGACCAGGCGTCCGCAGTTCGGACAAGTCCTCGCGGACTGAGATGACATGGTCCTTAGGATTGCCCGTATCGGCCTTCTGAGCAAGCACGTCGGCATCGCTACCGGCCGGTCGTCCTCATAGCGTTCCCGAAATGAAGAAGGACGGCCTGGTCAGGCCGTCCTTCTTTCAAATCAATCCCGGCACCGACCTACTCTCCCACCCCCGTTGGAAGGCAGTACCATCGGCGCTGGAGGGCTTAACTTCCGGGTTCGGAATGGGACCGGGTGTGACCCCTCCGCCATGGGCACCGGGAAACTCTTGTGTCCGAGCTCCCTACCGATCGAGACCGGTAGACAACCCTTTAGCGAGCGCAGGCACCTCCAAAACCAAGCCCTCGGCCTATTAGTACCGGTCGGCTGAACGCATTACTGCGCTTCCACCTCCGGCCTATCAACCCAGTGTTCTGGCTGGGGGCCTTACCTGGTTAACCCAGTGGGAGACCTCATCTTGAGGTCGGCTTCGCACTTAGATGCTTTCAGCGCTTATCCGTTCCGCACATAGCTAACCAGCCGTGCCGCTGGCGCGACAACTGGCACACCAGAGGTGCGTCCGTCCCGGTCCTCTCGTACTAGGGACAGGTCCTCTCAAGTCTCCTCCGCCCGCAGTGGATAGGGACCGAACTGTCTCACGACGTTCTAAACCCAGCTCGCGTGCCGCTTTAATGGGCGAACAGCCCAACCCTTGGGACCTTCTACGGCCCCAGGATGCGACGAGCCGACATCGAGGTGCCAAGCTCTGCCGTCGCTGTGGACGCTCGGGCAGAATAAGCCTGTTATCCCCGGAGTACCTTTTAGCCGTTTAGCCCTGGCGCTCCCACCTGCCACCAGAGGATCACTAGGCCCGACTTTCGTCCCTGCTCGACCCGTCGGTCTTGCAGTCAAGCCTCCTTGTGCCCTTGCACTCGACGCGCGATGGCCAACCGCGCTGAGGAGACCTTGGGGCGCCTCCGTTACCTTTTGGGAGGCGACCGCCCCAGTCAAACTGCCCACCAGACGTGGTTCCAGATCCGGATAACGGATCTTGGTTAGAACCCCAGCACATAAAGGGCGGTATCTCAAGGTTGACTCCACACCGGCTGACGCCGGTGCTTCAAAGTCTCCCGCCTATCCTGCACAGTACGAGCCAAAATTCAACATCTAGCTGCAGTAAAGGTTCCGGGGTCTTTCCGTCCTACTGCGGGTAGACGGCATCTTCACCGCCAATGCAATTTCGCCGGACCTCTGGCCGAGACAGCGCTCAAGTCGTTACGCCATTCGTGCAGGTCAGAACTTACCTGACAAGGAATTTCGCTACCTTAGGACGGTTATAGTTACCGCCGCCGTTTACCGGGGCTTAGATTCAAGGCTTCGCTCCGAAGAGCTAACCCCTCCTCTTAACCTTCCGGCACCGGGCAGGCGTCAGTGCATATACAGCGGCTTGCGCCTTCGCATGCACCTGTGTTTTTAGTAAACAGTCGCTTGAGCCTGGTCACTGCGACCCCTTCGCGCTTCGACCGCAGGGTCTACACGCTAATGGGGCGCCCCTTCTCCCGAAGTTACGGGGCTAGATTGCCGAGTTCCTTAGCCAGAGTTCGTCCGCGCGCCTTCGTATTCTCTACGCGCCCACCTGTGTCGGTTTGCGGTACGGGCAGCCGGACCACTCCCTAGAGGTTTTTCTAGGCAGCATGGCTTCAGGGACTTCACCTGTTTGCGGTTCGGCGTCGCACCTCAGGATTGCCCCGGCGGATTTGCCTACCAGGACTCCCTACGTGCTTACCCCAGGACAACCAACGCCTGGGATCCCTTAGCCTCCTGCGTCGCCCCATCGGTCGCCCTTACCGTTCCACCGTCGCCGAGGTTTGACCCCCAACGACGATTTCCCGGATCGGGCGCTGGCGCGATCCAGCTGGTACAGGAATATCAACCTGTTGTCCATCGGCTACGTCTTTCGACCTCGCCTTAGGTCCCGACTAACCCTGGGCGGACGAACCTTCCCCAGGAAACCTTGGGCTTTCGGCGGGAGGGATTCTCACCCTCCTTTTCGCATACTCATGCCGCGGATTCTCACTTCTGCGCAGTCCACCCACCGTTACCGTTGAGCTTCAATCCACGCAGAACGCTCCTCTACCACGTACACGCGCGAACGCGTGCACATCCACAGCTTCGGCGGTGTGCTTGAGCCCCGCTACATTGTCGGCGCGGAGTCCCTCGACCAGTGAGCTGTTACGCACTCTTTCAAGGGTGGCTGCTTCTAAGCCAACCTCCTGGCTGTTTTCGCGACTCCACATCCTTTCCCACTTAGCACACACTTGGGGGCCTTAGCTGGTGGTCTGGGCTGTTTCCCTTTTGACGATGAAGCTTTTCCCCCACCGTCTCACTCCCGGGATCTAAAGCAACGGCATTCGGAGTTTGTCTGGGGTCTGTAAGCTTTTAGGCCCCATAACCCAAACAGTGCTCTACCTCCGTTGCAAAACTCCCGAGGCTGTCCCTAGAGACATTTCGAGGAGAACCAGCTATCACCTGGTTTGATTGGCCTTTCACCCCTACCCACAGGTCATCCGAGCCCTTTTCAACGGACACCGGTTCGGTCCTCCACGGGTTCTTACGCCCGCTTCAACCTGCCCATGGGTAGATCACCAGGCTTCGGGTCTACAGCCGGCCACTGAGTCGCCCTATTCAGACTCGCTTTCGCTACGGCTACGTCTCAACGACTTAACCTTGCGACCGACCATAACTCCCCGGCTCATTCTTCAATAAGCACGCTCTCACTCA
The DNA here is from genome assembly GCA_963766295.1 of uncultured Actinomycetes bacterium. Classification (GTDB taxonomy): domain Bacteria; phylum Actinomycetota; class JAICYB01; order JAICYB01; family JAICYB01; genus JBBDRJ01. Next base: position 1,156,813 of record CAVXYW010000002.1, read on the forward strand.
GACCAAGTCCAAAGGACTTGGCCCTTGCTCGAACTGCTTGTAGGCACACGGTTTCAGGTTCTATTTCACTCCCCTCCCGGGGTTCTTTTCACCGTTCCCTCACGGTACTGGTGCACTATCGGTCGTCAGTGAGTATTTAGCCTTGCAGGGTGGTCCCTGCGGATTCACACCACGTTTCACGTGTGCGGTGCTACTCGGGTGCAACGCGGGAGGTCCACATCTTTCGCTTACGGGGCTGTTACCCACTCTGGCGGGCCGTTCCAGGCCGCTTCTGCTAAACGTGAACTTGTTGACTCCCTGGGAGTTCCGTAGCACTCCCTGCGATGTCCCACAACCCCGGCACGGCAACGCCCACGGGCTTGACACCGTGCCGGTTTAGGCTCTTCCCCTTTCGCTCGCCGCTACTAAGGGAATCGAGATTTCTTTCTCTTCCTCCAGCTACTGAGATGTTTCACTTCGCTGGGTTGACTTCTACGGGCTATGTATTCACCCGCAGATGACGGGACATGACTCCCGTCGGGTTTCCCCATTCGGAGATCCTCGGATCAAAGCTTGCTCGGCAGCTCCCCGAGGCTTATCGCAGCCAGCCACGTCCTTCCTCGCCTACTGACGCCAAGGCATCCACCGTGTGCCCTTTCTAGCTTGGCCATGAATGAAGATGCCTACGCTCGCTATGTGGTTGTCAAAGAGCCGGACACAAAAAATCGCTCCTTGAGAACCGCACGTGCGGGTGTCCGAGAGCTGACTCGCCATACACCTGACCCGTTTGTGCTCTGCGCGCTCGGATCTTTCGTTGCAGGGGCGGCCTTGCGGCCGATCCTGAAAGACCCGTTGGACGAACAGAGCTTCTAAGTCTCCTTAGAAAGGAGGTGATCCAGCCGCACCTTCCGGTACGGCTACCTTGTTACGACTTCACCCCAATCATGAAGCCCAGACTCGACGGCTCCCTCCTTACGGTTGGGCCACCGGCTTCATCTGTTCCCCACTTTCGGGGTGTGACGGGCGGTGTGTACAAGGCCCGAGAACGCATTCACGGCAGCATGCTGATCTGCCATTACTAGCGACTCCAACTTCACGGGGTCGGGTTGCAGACCCCGATCCGAACTGGGCGCGGCTTTTCGGGATTGGCTCAACCTTGCGGTTTTGCGACCCGCTGTACCGCGCATTGTAGCGCGTTTGCAGCCCCAGACTTAAGGGCCATGCGGACTTGACGTCATCCTCTCCTTCCTCCGGGGTTTCCCCGGCAGTCCCCTATGAGTGCCCGGCATAACCCGGTAGCAACATAGGGCGAGGGTTGCGCTCGTTGCGGGACTTAACCCAACACCTCACGGCACGAGCTGACGACAGCCATGCAACACCTGTCCTGGTTTCCGACTTTACGGATGGGCAACCTTTTCGGGCGCCTACTTCCAGAATGTCAAGTCTGGGTAAGGTTCTTCGCTTTGCATCGAATTAAGCAACGCGCTCCGCCGCTTGTGCGGGCCCCCGTCAATTCCTTTGAGTTTTAGCCTTGCGGCCGTACTCCCCAGGCGGCGAACTTAATGCGTTAGCTTCGGCACGGAGGCCATGACAGCCCCCACACCTAGTTCGCACCGTTTACGGCTAGGACTACCCGGGTATCTAATCCGGTTCGCTACCCTAGCTTTCGGGTCTCAGCGTCAGGATCGGCCCAGTCGGCCGCCTTCGCCACTGGTGTTCCTCCAGATATCTGCCCATTTCACCGGTACACCTGGAATTCCACCGACCTCTACCGTCCTCAAGTTCCCCAGTATCGGATGCAGTTCCGCGGTTGGGCCGCAGGATTTCACATTCGACTTAAGGAACCGCCTACACCCGCTTTACGCCCAGTGAATCCGGGCAACGCTTGCCCCCTACGTTTTACCGCGGCTGCTGGCACGTAGTTAGCCGGGGCTTCTTCTGCAGGTACCGTCACCACGGTGACCCGTGGCTTCTTCCCTACTGAAAGAGGTTTACAACCCGAAGGCCTTCATCCCTCACGCGGCATCGCTGCATCAGGCTTTCGCCCATTGTGCAAGATTCCCTACTGCTGCCTCCCGTAGGAGTCCGGGCCGTGTCTCAGTCCCGGTGTGGCCGAACACCCTCTCAGGCCGGCTACCCGTCAAAGCCTTGGTAGGCCGTTACCCCACCAACAAGCTGATAGGCCGCGAGCCCCTCTGGAAGCGGAAGGACCGTTTGCTTACCGGATCATGCGATCCAGAAAGCACATCGGGTATTAGCCCCAGTTTCCCGGAGTTATCCCCGTCTTCCAGGCAGGTTGCCCACGTGTTACTCACCCGTTCGCCGCTCCGTATAGCAGGAAGCAAGCTTCCCGCTACCGATCGCTCGACTTGCATGTATGAGGCGTGCCGCCAGCGTTCGCCCTGAGCCAGGATCAAACCCTCCATAGGAAAACGATCGGGCGAAACAACACCCGAAAGCTCATCCAGATGAAAGGACGACACCCCATCCGACCGTGAAGAGCAAGCGGAGTCGCTCTATGCCGGATGGCGGCGTCTTAAGTCAGGAATATGACAGTTGCCCTCAATGACACCCGCACTATGCGGTTTTCAAGGAGCAACCAAACTCGCTGACCAGCGCAAAACCGCAGGTCAACGGTGCCGCCAAGTGCTTCTTGTAAGACAGCAACTCAACAGTTTACCGCCGAAAGCCCAGGTCGCAAGCCGCGATCGAAGACTTCCGGACGGCTGATGAGCATACAGCTGCTCGCGCGTTGCGTGCGCGGTCTAGCGCTGACCGAAAAACCCGCCGGCCGGACGGGCGTGACAGTGCCAGTGATCCGGAATGTTCCGGCGATGCGGGTCTGCCCACCATCCCTTGTCCCCGTAGTGGCCGTTGGCGACGTCGGCCATCCGCGCCAGCAGGCGCTCCTCGGTCTCAGCATCGGGAAGGCCGTGCGGTCGCCACACGATCATCGGCGTCGAGCAGATCATGCACTCGGCGATCCAGCATTCCTCGTCCTCGTAGAGCCAGGGCGTGAGCTTGTGGGCCAAGCAGAGCTCGCAGTCCGCGTCGTATGCAGGAAGTTCGCGCTGCTCGATCAGGAGCTCAGCCTCTGGACGTCGGTGAAGACCTCCTCCGCGTGACCTTTCCCGTGCAGAGGCGCCTTCGGGTAGGTCTTGATCACGATTCCGTCCTCGCCGATGACGGCGGTGGCACGGCCGGTGAGCTTCCAGTCTTCCCTGTAGACGCCGTAGGCCTTGCCGACGTCGGCGCTGCTGTCGGCGATCAGCGGGTAGCGGAAGCCTCCGTGCTTGGCCGAGAACGCCTTCTGGTCCTCGAGAGTGTCAACGGAACAGCCGGCCACGTGGACGCCGATCTCCTCGAAGCGGTCGTACCAAGCTTCGAATTCGACGGCTTCGTTAGTGCAGCCGGGGGTTGAAGCCTGCGGATAGAAGAAGAGGACGAGCGGCCCGGCCTCGATCGCATCACTTAGGCGGAACGTGCCTCCGGTGGACGCGCTCTCGAAATCGGGGGCCTTCGTGCCCTCCGGGATCATCTAGAGAGTTACTGGAACGAGTCGCCGCAGGCGCAGGAGCTCTGCGCGTTCGGGTTCTCGATGATGAAACCGGACTTCTCGAGCGTCTCCGCCCAGTCGACCACGACGCCTTTCAGATACGGAGCGGACATCGGGTCGCAGACGACCTTGACGCCCCCTATTTCCTCGACGATGTCGGTTTCCACCAGCTCGTCGTCGAAGAAGAGCCCGTACTTGAAACCCGCGCATCCGCCGGGCTGAACCTCGAGGCGAAGAGCGGCATCTGGTGTGCCCTCCTGGGCCAGCAGCTCCCTCACCTTCGTGGCTGCGGCCGTGGTCAGGCTAAATACCTGGTCGTGCTCCGTGACCTGCAGTGATCTGCGCGCCATGACTCCTCAAGGATATCAACCGGATAGACAACGGTCGTATTTCATCGGCAAAGAGGTTCGGCGCCTAGAACAAGCGGTGGCCGTCGGCCGCCTGCCCGACTGCGAGCCGGGCATCGTTCGGCGGCTCCAAACCGAGGTGCCGCCATGCTGCATCCGTGGCCATTCGACCTCGCGGGGTACGCGCCAGAAAACCTGCTTGGACCAAGTAAGGCTCGTGCACATCCTCGATCGTTTCCGGCTCTTCGCCGACGGCCATCGCAATCGTGCCGACGCCGACCGGCCCGCCGGCGTGCGTCTGACAGATCGATCGAAGGATCGCTAGATCGACACGGTCCAAACCGAGCGGATCGATATGGAAGACGGCAAGGCCTTCGTGAGCAACTGAAGTGGAGACGCGGCCATCAGCGCGCACCTGGGCGAAGTCGCGCACACGATGTAGCAGCCGGTTGCCGATTCGTGGTGTTCCGCGAGAACGTTTCGCGATCTCAACAGCGCCCTCGTGTTCGATCTCGACGCCAAGCAGGTTCGCCGATCGTTCCACGACCTGCGTGAGCTCGTCCGTCGAGTAGTAGTCGAGCCGGGACACAAAACCGAATCGGTCGCGAAGAGGGCCCGTGATCATGCCGGTGCGAGTGGTCGCTCCTATGAGGGCGAATGGTTCCAGCCTGTAATGCAGCGTGCGAGCGGCCGGCCCTTTGCCGAGGACTATGTCCACGGCCGAGTCCTCCATCGCCGGATAGAGAACCTCCTCGACCGTCCTGTTCAGCCTGTGTATCTCGTCGACGAACAACACGTCGCCGGGCTCGAGGTTCGACAGGATCGCGACGAGATCACCCGGACGCTCCAAAGCCGGCCCCGACGTCACTCGGATCTGGGCCCCCATCTCTGCGGCAACGATGTGCGCAAGCGATGTCTTACCGAGCCCAGGGGGCCCGGTGAACAAGAGATGCGGACAAGTCTCGCCGCGCTTACGCGCAGCTTCGAGCACGATCGCAAGGTGCTCTTTTACGTCGCCCTGTCCTACGAACTCATCGAGCGTGCGCGGACGAAGGGATTTGTCGAACTCGGCATCGTCCGGAGTGAGGTTCGGCTCCAGAACGCGAGCCTCCTCTTCTTCGTTGCGTCGCTGGGGGCTCACCGTTCAGCTCCCGCCGGCTCTTTACGTCCGAGCGCGCGCAACGCATGACGCAGCAAGGTCGGCGCGTCTCCATCGGCCGGCAGGTTGGCCAAGGCTTCCTGGATCTCTTGTGTCGAGTAACCGAGGCCTTTCAAACCTTCGCGCACTTCCGCGATGGCCGTGTTCGTCTTGCCGTTGGCACTCACAACCTCGGCAACCATTCCGAACTTGTCTCGGAGCTCGAGCACGAGCCGTTGCGCGGTCTTCTTGCCCACGCCCGATACGAGCGAGAGAGCATCTGCATCGCCGGAAGCGATCGCTCGCTCCAAAGCGTCGGGCTGGTGGAAGGAAAGAATGGCCAGCGCCAACTTCGGCCCGACTCCCGAAACAGACGTAAGTGCGGCGAACAGCTCGCGGCTGCGCTCGGTGGCGAAACCGTAGAGGTGCACCACCTCTTCCTTTATCTGCAAGACCGTGTGGACGGTCACCTCACCCTTGAGCTTCGCCAAGTCGGGAACAGGCATCTCCACACGTACCCCGACGCCGCCGAGCGAGATGACCGCAGCATCTTCGGCGACGGATACGACCTCACCTCGGATGAACTCAAGCACCGGCGGCCAGCCTCCTCAGCTTTCCGGCACTCAGATGAATGAGCGCAAGGCCCAATGCGTCGGCTGCGTCCGCAGGGGTTGGCGGTTTGGGGAGATCGAGCAGACGCGCGATCATCTGCTGCATCTGTCGCTTGTCGGCCGATCCTGAACCCGTCACCTGAAGCTTCACTTCGTTGGGCGAATACTCGGCTACCTCGCAACCCGCCTGGGCGGCGGCCAACAAGGCAATGCCGGCGGCCTGTCCCACCGACATCGCCGTCCGGACATTCGAGTTGAACAGCACGCGTTCGACGGCGATCGCGTCCGGCTCGTGCCGCGTGATCAAGGAAGTGATCTCGTCGTAGAGCATCGCCAAGCGGCCGGGCACCGGTCCGGCGGGTGTTCGTATCGCTCCGTAGTCGATGGCCCGGATCTTCCCGTCCCTTCGCTCGAGCAGGCCGAACCCGGCACAGGTCAGGCCGGGGTCGAGCCCCAGCACTCGCATTACAACCGGGGGGCTGCGCCCCCCGGACCCCCGCGCTTCGCATGAGCTCCGCTCATCCGACGAGGCTATGGCTCACAGGTGACATGAGCGAGGAACTAAGGCTTATCGTTGGGAACTTCGCCCTACTCGTCCCACACGGCGTCGGATGTCCAAAAGCTCTCGTACCACACTCGGTGCATCCTGCAGCATCCGGACCGTGCTTCCGTGTCCGTATTGCCAGGTCACGGGGACCTCGACGAGTTCGAGCCCGGCCTTCCGAGCGTGCGCGAGGAACTCGACGTCGAAAGCCCATCCGGTGCTGCGTGTCCGGCTCAGCAGTTCCAATCCCGCTTCCCGTCCGAAAGCCTTGAACCCGCACTGACTGTCCTTGATCGTTGGGAGCACCAGAGCCCTGACCACGAAGTTGAACCCACGACCGGCGATAAATCTGGAGAACGGCTCGCCCACCCGTTTCGACCCCGCAACGCTGCGGCTGGCCATGGCGACGACTCCGTCGCGCGCGCGTTCTACCAAGGCACCGAAATTGGACGGATCGACGGCAAGGTCGGCGTCGGCCGTCACGACGACGGCGCCCCGAGCATGCTTCATGCCGGCCTTGACGGCCGCGCCTTTGCCTGAGAAGTCGCTGATGAACGTTCGCAGCCGTTCGTCTTTTCGCGCCAAGTCTTTCGCGATCTCAGCCGTCTTGTCGGTCGAGCCAACGTCAACGGCTATGACCAGCTCGGCGCCCAGGTCATCCAGCCACGGACCTAAGCGTTCGACCGCCGCCGGGAGACGCTCTGCTTCGTTCTTCGCGGGCAACACGATAGAAACCCGTGGCGGAGTCACCGACAGAAGATAGCCAAGGCTAGAGTCCAGACCGTGACCAAACCGCGACAAGTCTTCTATCGGATCGTCCTCTTGGCCGTCGCCGTACGTAGCGCGTTCCATGTCATCGGATCGATCTCAGTTGCAAGATCCGGCGGCGGAAGGCACGGGCTTGCCTTCTGGTCGAACTGGGACGCAAACAATCTGTTGAGAGTCGCTGAAGTCGGATATCCCCGAACTGGCGATGACTCCTTCTTCATCGTCTACCTTCCCGGCTATCCGTTCGCGGTTCGGGCCGTCGAGTACGTCCTTCGAAACCTGATCCTGTCGGGACTTGTCGTTTCTTTTGCTGCCTCGGTGGGAGCCGCTTGGTTCTTGTACAAGCTGGTCCGCCTGGAGCGTGACCACGACGAAGCGTGGCGATCGGTGTTGTGGCTGTTCGCTTTTCCGACCGCGTACTTCCTCACCCTTCCCTACAGCGAGTCGCTCTACCTCTTCGGTTCTGTCGCTGCGTTGTACGCCGCGCGGACGAACCGCTGGGCCCCCGCTGCTGCCGGAGGGATCTTGGCGACAGTTACACGGCTACAAGCTTTGCCACTCGTGCCGGCTTTGGCTATTGAAGCCTTTCGCCGGAAGGAGGTGCGTGCGCGGATCTCGGCGCTTGCGTGGTCCGCTGTGGCCGGCACCGGGATCGCGATCTATCTGGCGATCAATTGGATCGCGCGCGATCACCCGTTCAAGTTCTTCGAGGTCCAGGCCGACCACTGGGCCAACCGAGGTGCATGGCCGTGGGTGCCGCTGATCGACGCGTGGCGGGCAGTCGCAAACGGGGGCTTGGAAGGTGACTTCGTCCTCATCTATTGGGGACGTTTGGGCGCCACTTTGTTGGCCGTGACTCTTTTGTTAGCGGGGCGACGCAGGCTTTCCCTGTCCGAGTCGGTCTTCGGCTGGACCGCACTCGTCCTCATTCTTTCCTCGTCGTGGCTGATCAGCATGCCCCGCTACCTGATCGGAATCTTTCCCCTCTTCATCGTCCTCGCGCACCACACGATGTCGAAGCGCGTCCTATGGCCGATGCTCGCGGTGTCTGCCGCGCTGCAGAGCTACTACTTCTGGCACTGGGCGGCCGGGCACTGGACGTTCTAACGATCGAAGCGGAAGATCTCGCCCTTGCCGTTTTGGAAGAACGGAGCGTAACCAGCAGCGACGATCTCATCGCGCAGCCCTGAGGGGATGTCAGCGGGTTCGAACAACACGTAGTCGTATTCGGGTCCGAGAAGGCTGCTCACTTCGGACAAAGGACGAAGCCTGCCACCCATCGTGTGTCCACTCACCTCCGGCACCGGCGAGAGATGCGTCACGTAAGCGCCGGCAAATGCCGCGATTGGCGTCGACTCCCATGTCTGTTGCGACTTCGCGATCTGGATCGTCTTCGTATTGCGAGTCATGCGGCCGGCTGATTGTTCGGCACGAAGCGCCGCAATGATCTCTTTCTCCGATTCGCCAACCAGCTCCCGGCTATCGGGCCAGCCACTCCATGCGCCTTTCTCCGCCTTATGCACGGAGATGGACAAGGACTCCGAAAAGGCCCTCTGCCTCCCATCCTCGATATCAACCGTTCCCTTTCTGAGCGGGAGAGCGGCGAACATCAAGAACGCAAGGACGAGACCAGTTCGCAGCACCGGTTGTCTTCTAGACCACGCCCAATGCAACGCACCGGCTGCACCCAGGGCAAGGAAAACGGGGATCCAGTTCTGGCCCGACTTACCGATGATCTCGCCCTGCGTGCTAGACCAGAACACGGAATCCGACGGCAGGAACGTGGTACCCACTTGCACGACGACACCCGCAAGAACAGGCGCGCAGATGTGGATCCGCCGGTTCGACTCCCGACCGACAATTAGAAAGCCGGTGAATCCCGCCGCGAGCAGAGAGAACAGGGCCGCATCCTGGGTCACCGTCCTCCATGCTCGCGGGCCGACGACGCCGATTCGCAGCAAGCAGACTGCGCCGAGGGCCGCCAGAAGGATGCTCGACACGAGACGAAGCGGGAGCCCGATGTTCGCGGTGGCTGAAGCAACCACGACACCGGCGGGAACCGCGAACAAGATGATCCAGCTGGGAGCATCTACCCCGGCCACGACGAGGAGCTGTGGAATCGCGAAGGTGACCGCACCGAGCAAGGACCAAACCGGATAGTCCGAGTTCTCGCTCCCAAAGCTTTCCCATACCGAGATTGCTCCGTGAGAGACAAGAGCGACTCCGCCAAGCAATGGATGCATGTACAGAACCGAGGCAATCAGCGCAGACCGGACGAGAACACGCCTGCGCGTTGTCAGCTCCCTCAACGGAAGGAAAGAGATCAGACCGAGTACTCCCGCCACGACGTTCCCGCGTGAATCGGGAAGACGGAGAAAGCCGTAGGTGAGGGGCACTACGGCCACAGCCCAGATGCCGGCACCGGATCGGAACATCCGATCGGCGACACGGTAGGCGGTGATAGCAAAGAGAACCGTAAGGGGTATCGCGAAAGCCGCGTTGGCAAGCACAGCTCGCAACCCGGTCAGCTTCGTGATAGCTGCAAGCAGACCGACGAAGCCGAGTAGTTGCCGAGTTGGTCCGGTCTCCGCCGCCGGACTAGTGAACAGGCTGGGGAACCATTCGTAGGTTCGAACGAACTCAACGGGTGCAACGTGGTTGTGCAAGAGGTCACGGAAGGGCACGACGGGCGAAGCGAGAGCGAGGATGATAGGTGCCGTCCACGCCACGGCCAAGAACACCCAGAAGCCGATCGGAACTCGCTTCCGACAAGGGCTCGATCTTGGGAGCACGAACGGACGGCAACGAAACCAGCCGAGCACTCCAAGAACGACGTGCGCACCCGCCAGGACAGGGCCGCTGAACAGCCCGATGCTTCCAAGACCACCTAGAAACAGGACATCAAGGAGAACGGCTCCCGAGAATCCGAAGATCGTTATATCTATCGCGGATCTGTACGGTCGGCCGCGAAGCAGCCGCATCAGCACGGCTCCCGCGAGGATGTTGGCGACCAGCGACGCGCTGACCAACAAAGCGGCAGGAGCTGTGGTCGATAGTTGCGAACCGATGCCGCGAACTGCACCGGCAATCGAGCCGCCGATCGTGGTGTCTCTCAGCATCACGACGCCCGCAACGGTGGCTACAGAGGTGAGAAGGAAGATTCCGCTGAGCAGTGCCGGTCTCTCTGCGAGAGTCGCTTCGTCCTTCCGCGACGGGACTACGGGCGCGTCCAGGCCCCTACCCTCAGCTCGTCCAGCCGAAGACCGTCGTGTAGGCAACGCCGTATGCATTCATCGCGATGGAGAAGGCTAGAAGGACGTAATAGCCGGGCGCGCGGTCGTCCTTCAATGCAAGAAACACCAACGCAGAGATAAAGGGAATGGCATCGAGCAGATAACGCATGCCGAATTGAGCGAATCCATTCGCATACCAGATGGCAGCCGGAGTGACGACGAACAGTGCGCAGAGCCACATCCATCTCTCGCGCCGAGCACCGAAGGCCGTGACGAAAGCGGGACTCGTCAACGGGAGCGCTGTGCCCAGGATCGTCAGCTTCAGATACGGAAACTGTTCTTGGAATTGAGGGCCCAGAAGGAACCACGAATACAGATTGAAAGGCACGTGCCGGATCGAGATCATCCCCGGCGGTCGCTGGTGGCGATACCCGTCGTTGGCGTAATGAATCTCCTGTGCCTTCTCCGCGATCGTTCCGAAGCGCGCGAAGTTATAGGCGAACATCACTAGGACCGGCCCTGCTGCGCCGATCGCAAGGTTCACGAGCTTCCTCGGCTGCCGCCAGAAGAGAGCGGCGTAACCAGCCAACGCGAGATAAGCGGGCGGCCTGCTCAAACCGGCGAGTCCGACGAAGAGACCGATCAGCCACAGCCGGCGCTTTCCGAAGTACTCGTTCAGAGATAGGAACAGGAAGAGCACGCTCGCCAGCGCAGCGACCGCCCACGTCCCACCGGTCTTCGATTCGAACCAGATAGTTGTCCCGATCACCGGAAAGGCCCAGCCGAGGATTCGACGCCGGCCGTCCAGACCGAGCCGCGTGGCCAGGCTCCAAGCAGCCATGGATACGCCACCTCCGAGCAACGCGGCGAAATGGCGGAGGTTGAACTCCTCGCCGAACACAAAGACGAAGGGAATCAGCATGATGCCCGGCAGCACTCCTTGGTGCGACCAGGTGCGTCCTTGGAACACCACCGACTCGAGCCAGGGAGCCGGCGCGATGTCGAGGCGTCCGTGGATCATCGCGTCGGCTAGCCGGACGTACTGGTCGTAAACCTGATGACCGGGCTCCTTCGAGATCTCGTAGATCGCAAAGGCGATCAGCCCCGCGAAGAGGGTTGTCCGTTTCGTTTCGTCGTTCCAGAAGCGCCGGAATGCACCGGCCACTCGGCCATCCGCTCCGGACCGCCCCGTGGCCGACTGCTCTGAAACGGCAGGTTCGCTCATACGGCTTGGATTATGAGACCTCGGCCAGTACCTCGTCCGGGATATCGAAGTTGGTGTAGACGCCTTGTACGTCGTCCAACTCCTCGAGAGCGTCCATCAACTTCAAGACGGGACGAGCCCCATCGGCGTCGAGCGGCACGGTCGACTGCGGAAGCATGGTTAGCTCCGCGTTTTCGATTGACAAGCCCGCAGCCGTCAATGCGTCTCGCACTCGCGCGAAATCCTTGGCGTCTGTGACGACTTCCCAGCGATCGTCCGAGGGTCGTATGTCGTCGGCACCGGCGTCCGCCGCTGCTGCAAGAACGTCGTCCTCTGTTACTCCCGGACCGATGAGGATGAGCCCGCGGCGATCGAACATCCAAGCCACGGAACCGGGCTCGCCCAGGTTGGCATCGGCTCGCGTAAACGTCGTGCGGATATCCGAACCGGTTCGGTTGCGATTCTCGGTGAGCGCCTCGACCAGAACCGCTACACCGCCGGGCGCGTAGCCCTCGTAGAGGACTCGTTCGTAATGGATGTTGTCACCGAGTTCGCCCGCTCCGCGCTTGGCCGCACGCTCGATCGTTTCTGCGGGCACTCGATAGGACTTGGCTCTGTCGATGGCGGCGCCGAGCGTCATGTCGTTTTCGGGGTTGGACGTGCCGCCTTCGCGAGCCGCCACCTCGATCTGGCGGATCAGCTTCGCCCACAGCTTTCCGCGACGGGCGTCAACGACGGCCTTCTTGTGCTTGATCCCTGCCCATTTGGAGTGTCCGGCCATAACGCCTCGATGTTATGTCGTAGCCACCATCACGCACTGCGGAGTTCGCATGTACAACCGCCCGTTAGTTGTCTCGGGCTTGTAGACCCCGCGAATCTCGCCGGGGATGTCGCGAAGCATGCGAAGAACGTGCTCTCGGCGATCGGACGGACAATCAACTCGGTTCATCCAGTCCTCGACCTCGTGGGTTTGGAAGACAACGTCGGTATCGCGCACCGTGAAACCAGCTCCGTCGGCTACGGCCTTCCACTCGCTCGGACTTCGTGCTCGTTCGTGCGTCGGATCACGCCAGCGCTCGAGCTCGTTGTGCCATTCCTCGTACCCGTCTGGCGGCGACTGATCTGCCAGCGCGAACACTCCGCCGGTCTTCAAAACGCGGCGAGCCTCGGCGGCCCAAGCTTCCGCGTCGGCGAATTGATGAGGCGCGCGATGGGCAAGAACGGCGTCGAGGCTTGCGTCTTTGAACGGAAGCACCTCCGCCCAGGTCTCAACGGCTCGAGCCTCGCCACCCAACTCACGCTCGCGCCAACCCTGTCGCGTCGCGAGGAGCATCTCGTGTGTTGGATCACTCGGGATCACGCGCACGCCGGTCCGGGCGAAGGCAAAAGATGTGTACCCGGCTCCCGTGGCCACGTCGAGTGCGAGCGCGCCTTGCGGCAGGTCGCACAATTGCACGAGTCGCTTGATCGAATCTCGATCCTCTGCTCCCCCTTCGCTGGCGAATGCGGGAGCGTACTTGCCCCATGTCTCGCGGATCTCGCTCAAGAAGCATCCTCTCCAAACCGCAACCGATAGCCGTTTGGGTCCAGTACTGCGAACTCGCGCATTCCGTGCGGTCGCACGCCTAGCTCCTCGCAGATGACCCAGCGCTTCGCAACCTCGTCGTGAAGTTCAACAACGTTGTCCGGATAGAAATAGAGGACGCCGGTTAGCTGAGGTTCGGGGTGTTCATGCTCTTCGCCCGGTGCGTGTTCGTGCGGGGCGTCCCATACGTACATCAAGCCGACTCCGTCCCGCTCGAGCGAGCAAAAGCCCGGCGGGTCCCCCATCGTCTCGATTACTTCAAACCCAAGTACCTCTGTGTAGAAGCTGATGGTTTCTTGGAGATCGCGCGCCAGAAGCATCGGCGTCATACGGTTCAACTTCACGCGAGTAGCAACCTGTGCAGTCCACTCTCGCCGGCCAATTCCGGATGGAAAGTTGCGGCGATGATGTTTCCCTCCCGGACGACGACGGGTCCGCCGCGAAGCTCCGCGAGCACCTCAACATCGTCACCAACCGCCTCGATGACTGGAGCCCTGATGAACACCGCATGCATCGGACCAACACCGGAGATCTCGACCTCCTGTTCGAAGCTATCGACCTGGCGGCCGTAGGCGTTGCGATGGATAGAGACGTCGAGAACTCCGATCTTCGGCCACTCCTTGTCTGCGGGTCCGCCGAGCACTTCCTTAGCAAGAAGGATGGCGCCCGCACACGTGCCGAGCACAGGGAGTCCGTCTTCGATGCGTTTCCTCAGCGGTTCGATCAGCTCGTGCTCGGCGAGCATGAAGCCGATGGTCGTCGACTCCCCGCCCGGGATCACCAATGCGTCGACGCGCTCGAGCTCCTCGAGAGTGCGAACGGGAGCCGGACTCGCGCCGATGTCCTTCAGTAGGTGGATGTGCTCACGGACGTCCCCCTGAAGTGCAAGGACGCCGACCGACGACACCACTACCAGCCGCGTTCAGAAAGCCGCGTCTCGAGGCCCGCTATCTCCTGACCCGGCATGGCTCCTGCAAGCCCGCGTGTTGCGCGGACCACGGCGTCCGGGTCTTCGAAGTACGTCGTCGCTTCGACGATCGCTCGCGCACGAGCGGCGGGATCTTCGCTCTTGAAGATCCCCGACCCGACGAAGACGCCTTCGCAACCGAGCTGCATCATCAACGCGGCGTCGGCCGGAGTCGCCAAACCACCGGCGGCGAAGTTCACGACGGGGAGCTTGCCCGTTCCTGCGATCTCTTGCACGAGCTCGATGGGAGCGCGCAGCTCTTTGGCCGCGGACGGAAGCTCATCGGGGCGCAGAGTCGTTAGCCGGCGGATCTCGCTCGACACCGACCGCATGTGACGGACCGCTTCGACGACGTTGCCCGTACCGGCTTCGCCCTTGGTCCGGATCATCGCGGCGCCTTCGGAGATACGACGCAGCGCTTCGCCGAGGTCGGTCGCTCCGCAAACGAAGGGAATCTTGAACGCCCATTTGTCCACGTGGTGGGATTCGTCGGCAGGTGTAAGAACTTCCGACTCGTCGATGAAGTCGACGCCTAGAGCCTCGAGGACCTGGGCTTCGACGAAGTGGCCGATGCGGACTTTGGCCATCACCGGGATCGTGACGACCTCCATGATCTCTTCGATCTTGCGGAGGTCGGCCATGCGAGCCACGCCGCCCTCGGCCCGTATGTCGGCCGGCACGCGCTCGAGAGCCATGACGGAAACGGCGCCGGCGTCCTCCGCGATCTTCGCCTGCTCGGCCGTCGTGACGTCCATGATGACGCCGCCCTTGAGCATCTCTGCGAGACCGCGCTTGACCCGAACCGTTCCGTGCTCCATCGAACCTCCTGAGTCCGTGTATCGAGCCTTTATCGTATCCCCGCCCGCGCTTGAGCTACGGCGTGGCGTCTTTACATCTCTTCGAGTAGCTCTGCGCGCCGATTCGAGTCCGGCCCTCGGATGCTGCTTCCGCGGGGAACGAACCAGAAAGGATCCGAGATACGAAGCGGCGACGGACCGCCGCCCGCTTCACGCAGTGCTTCCGCTACACCAGGGGGATACCTGGTCAGCAGCGCTCCTGCGACATCCGCCCGGACTTCTCTGTCCTCCGGCATTACAACTCCGGCGGTCAATCGCATCGCCAACGACACCGGCCAGATTGGTATCGAAAGCAGAGCCAAAGCCCCCGCACCGCGCATGACCAGCTCCGGTGCTCCGGCGAGCATGACGTACAGACCGGCAACGGATGCATCGCCGTCGCGTAAGTGAATCACCTCGTGCGCAAACATCCCTTCCAGGACGAGTTCGTCGCCGGCATCGGTGGCTTCGGTAACGACGAGCCAGCGTCGTCGCAACGCAAAGGAAAAAGCGTTGGCTATGGATCCGGGGGCTACGAGTAATCGTGGCGCCGGGATCCGCGCACCGCGCGCCTCCCCGGCAACGAGTCGGGCGATTCGGGACGAATCCAGCGGTTTGGCTTTACATACACGGACGAGCCAACCGTCCCCCAACTCGCGTCCCAAGAAGAAGTAGAAGACGGCATAGCCGGCGCCTATCGCCGGTCCGGCAAGAGGCGCGTCAAAAAGCAATCCGATCGCGAAACCCTCAACGGCGCAGAGGACGACGAAAACAACGAGAAGGATCTCGATGCGCCGACGGCTCGCCTTCCGCGCGAGGTCGGGCTCGATCACCACCGGCTCGGATGCACCGAGATCTTTCCTGCGAACGACGGGAGGATGCTCCAGAGTGAGCCGCTCGGGACGCCGCCATCGTCGCTTCCTGAATTGCTGAGCCATCACACCCCAACCTTCTCACGCAATCGGTCGATACCACGGTCGAGCGCGCCGACGATCTCGGAATGGAGCTCCGGTGTGCACACAGCCAGGGTCGATACGCAGTAGTCGGCTCCGGAACCAACCAAGGGACGACTGTCGAGCGAATTCCCCGCGGCATCGGTCACGATGCACCCGGCTTCCGTGCAGATCAACGCTGCTGCAGCAACGTCGTATGGGTTGTTGTTGAGAACCGCGCCGCCGCCGATCTCCTCGAAAAGCGCGCGCGTTGAAGGGACGTCATCGATCATCCGTTGTCCGTGGTCTACGTAGGCGTCGAAACGTCCGGTCACAACTCCGGTCATACCGAAGGTGGCCGACCCGATGTCGAACGTTCCGCCCGACACACCGCTGTTGTCGATCAGCTCCTCGAGAACGATCGCCGATGGCATAGTCGGACGCCCACGAAGCCCGTAGACCCAGAAGGCACCATCCAACGACTTCTTCGGAGAAGGACCTGGAGCGATCGATCCGCCGTCGCGAATGATGCGGGTTCCTTCACCGCGTCGTGCCCTGAACAACGTTCCCGTCTTTATCTCCATCACAAGACCTTCGTCCACGTCAGATAAGGTCGCGTCGCGGCTGAAGGGCGCCGCTGCGATCGATATGCATCCGGCTTCCAGCCCGGCTCCGGCCGGCCGCGTCCCGTCGATGGGATCGACCACCAGCAACCGCTGTGGATTTCCCCGTTCGGTCAAGCCGCGATCTTCCGTGTACCAGGCCAACCCGTCACCGGCTGCGGCTTCGAGAACTTCATTCGCCACATCTTCGGCTATGTGATCGATGCCAAACGTCGGGTCGCCGCCCACGCCGACGCCGTCGGTGCCGCGCGTCTCCGGGCGGCCCAGATGCGGGAGCACGGCGCTGCGCACGGCCCGGGCGACCTCGAGCATCAGATCCATCAGGCAGACAACGCCTTTTCATACACGCGGATCGTTTCGTCGGCCACGACCGACCAATCGAACTCTCGGGCGCGAGCCGCGCCCCTCGCGGCGACACGTTCGCGTTCGTCCGGATCGTCCAGAAGTCGCCCCATGGCCTCGGCCCACGCCGCGCTGTCGCCCGGAGCGACGTACAAGGGAGCATCTCCACCGGCAAACCGGTAGCCCGGGATGTCCGACGAGATAACAGCCGACCCGCCGGCAAGACCTTCGAGGACGACGATCCCGAAGGATTCCTGCCCAAGGGACGAGCAGCAGACCACATCGGCCGCTCGATGAAGCGCCATGAGCCGGTCTCGGGAAACGTAGCCGAGGCAGTGGATGCGTTCTCGATCGATGCCGGCCGGTATCGACTCTTCTGTTTCCGGGACCCAAACAAGATGGACGTCGGAACGAGCCGTCGCTACCTCGGAGAAGGCTTGCAGAACCGTCTCGAATCCTTTCCGTGGTTCGGCCCGTCCTACAAAGAGGACGACGCGGCCGAGTCCAAGGGCCCACTCATCCGGGTCTGTCTTCTCGAAAGCTTCGACATCGACACCGTTGGGGACGATGGCGGGATCGAGATTCACGTAGCGGCGAACAAGCCGTCGCGATTCGGGAGACGAAGCGGTCGTCGCGTCCAAACGTCGCGAAGCAAGACGAACCAATGGCGAGAAGACCGCATACGGCCAGAAGGTTTCGGCAGCTGCGTGGAAGGTGCCTACCACTGCAGTGTTCTTGGGACGTCGAAGCAACGCGGCGAGACCGGGCGGCAGGAACGGTTCGTGGACGTGAATGACGTCGGCGGGATCGAGAGCCAAGTCGAAGCGGACGAGCATGCTCGGCGAGATACCGAGAGGCGCGATGGATCCGTTGGCCGGGATGTTGATCGCTCGTCCCAGCGAGACTGTGCCGATCCCGTCCAAGCCGTCTTGCTTTCCGCGAAGCTCGGGCCCGAAGAGCGTTACGTCGTGTCCTTTCTTATGAAGGGCACGGGCGAGCTCGCGAGTGTGGTCCTGCACCCCGCCGGGCTTGGACATCGAATACGGACTGATGATGGCGACGTTCATGTGGAACCAACGGTATCCGGGATCGGACCGCCGG
Source organism: uncultured Actinomycetes bacterium (assembly GCA_963766295.1). GTDB lineage: Bacteria > Actinomycetota > JAICYB01 > JAICYB01 > JAICYB01 > JBBDRJ01. The sequence continues at coordinate 1,174,579 of CAVXYW010000002.1, forward strand.
TTCCGCCTGGACGAATGTCGCTAGTTCAGTCGTCGAATGGCGACGCGGTCTCCAAAGGCGCGATGGTTTCCATCGGAGAGATGGTTTCCTTAGGAGCTCGATCGCCGAGCTGGCGGGCCATCCGCGCTTCGTGGTCGTTCAGCGACCGCTGTATCCGTGCGTTTTGATCGACCAGCATCTGGTGGTGCTCAACCAACTTCGCTTGCTGGATCTGCGCTTGCTCCACGACCGCGCGCGGCACATCAACCGAGGTCTCGTTGCTTGGCGTTGCGCCGCCGGACGACGATGTCACCTGCGTGGACGCGCCCGGGCCCCAAGCAAATAAGGCCCCCACAGCGAGCAACGCGGCTACCGACAGGCGAACACGCATACGCCTTTAGTCATGCCCCGTGAGGTGCAATCGCCAAACGTCGGACCCTCCCAAGCAGACTCACCTAAGTCGAATGTCGATAGCCGGGATCGGTGGGCCAATTCGGCTGGAAAAGGTGCCACTGGCCCGGCTCCCGTTTGATCAGAGTTTCCATATCGCGAACGACGCGCTCGGTTAGCTCGCGCACACGATCGGCATCCGCTTTGCCGGCTTCGACTTCGATCGGATCTAGGACGACGCCGTGGTAGCAACCACCCGGCCTTTGGAACAGTGCGCCGACCGCGATCGGAGCGCCGGTCCGAAGAGCCAACACAGCCGGACCGTTTGGAATCTTCGTCTTCTCTCCGAAGAACTCGATGTCGATCCCCGATCCGGAGATGTCGCGGTCGGCGATCAAACCGATCGCCGCACCCTCGCGCAGTCCGGTAAGCAATGCGCGAGCGGACGAGCCCTTCCCCACCGGCAACACTTCGACACCGGCATCAGCCCGCAACGACGTGAACATGTCGAACAACTCGGGCGGCTCCAGTTCCTCGGCGATGGCGATCACACGCCAGCCGTGTGACGCGAGCCACGCACCTGCGACGTCGTAAGAACCAAGATGCGGAGTGACGAACAGAACGCCACGCCCGGAGTCGAGATGACGTGCCATCCCTTCGAGCCCTTCCGAAGTGGTCCGTCGACGGATCTCCTCCAACCCGGGCTTCGGTAGTCGTAACGCCTCCACCCAATACCGCGCGTACGAACGGAATGCTTCGTCCACGTATCGATCGAGGTCTTCGTCCCCGACTACACGTCGCAAATTTCGCTTGACGACCTCCCGCCGCTTCGCGTTCGCGTGTGCGACACCCGTTCCAGCCAGAGCGGCCAGACGCAAAGAAGCAAACCCCGGTATCGCAGAAGCCGCCGCACGGCCGAAGCGGTAGAGCAGATAAGCAGGATCGGTGGAAGGCATCAGTGAATGGTCACGCGAAGGTCAGGCTCGGGCCCGCGCCTGCCGAGTGACGTGAACCAGACGCTGGACAACCGTGACCGCGCCGAGCGCAGCGATCGCCCAGAGGGAGATCTTCACGAACCACAGCATCAGTCCGGCGCACAGGATGATCAGGCGCTCGGCGCGCTCTAAAAGTCCGACCTTGCAGTCGTAACCGACCGATTCGGCTCTCGCCCTTATGTATGAGGTCATCTGCGCCATCCCGTAAGCCGCAAGAGAAGCGACGGCCGTCCATTCGTCGCCGCGGGTGAGGAAGTACCACGTGAGGGCCGAGAAGACCATCGAGTCGGACACGCGATCGGTAACGGAATCGAAAAAGGCACCGGCTTCGGATGCGGTGCCTTGCACGCGCGCGACGGCACCGTCGCAAAAGTCGAGGACGCCGCCGATCATGAGGATGATGCCGCCGGCCAGGAACGCTCCATAAGCGATCCGCCACGTAGCCACGGCAGACAATGCGATACCGAGGATCGTAAGAGAGTTGGCGGTGAATCCGAGACGGGTGAAGGTACGTCCGGCGAACGACGCTAGGCCTTGGAGGGCTTCGCGTGCCTTGGCATCGAGCAAGTGATTCTCCTTAGAGCAGGGCCTACCGTCCTGCCTATAATGACCGCTCCTTGAAGCAATACGAGCCTGCCAACATCCGCAATATCGCCTTGGTCGGGCACGGTGGTGCCGGCAAAACGATGCTGGCCGAGGCGCTCCTATATGCCTCGGGAGCCACGACACGGATGGGCAAGATCGAGGACGGCACGGCCGCGACCGACTACGAGCCCGAGGAGCATCAGCACCAGATCTCGGTCTCGCTGGGCATGGCGCCCATCGAGTGGAACGGCTTCAAGATCAACATCATCGACTGCCCGGGGCAGCCGGACTTCGTCGGGGATGTTGTTTCGGCCCTGCGTGTAGCCGACGCCGTGGTGTTCGTCCTGTCCGCGGTTGACGGCGTCGAGGTCCAGCACGAGCTGATCTGGGACATGGTCGAGGACCTCGGGATCCCACGCCTGATCGTGATCAACAAGATGGACCGCGAGCGCGCGTCCTTCCAGAACACACTCACGCAATTGCAAAACGCATTCGGGACGAAGCCATTCCCTCTTCACGTCCCCATCGGCGAGGAGCACGACTTCAAGGGCGTCGTCGATCTGCTGAAGATGCAGAGCTTGAACTACGACCAGAAGACGCCAAAGGGCTCGTCCGGCGAGATACCCGCGGAGATCCAAGCCCAGGTGGACGATCTTCGCGGGCAAGTTGTCGAGGCGGCCGCCGAAGGCGACGACGCGCTCCTCGAGAAGTATCTCGAAGAAGGCGATCTCGACGAGAAGGAGATCGCAACCGGACTTTCCGGGGCCGTGGCCTCCGGTGCGACAGCCCCCGTGCTTGTAAGTTCGGCAACACATCTAATCGGTATCGATCTGATCGCCGAGGAGATCTGTGCGCTCGTTCCTTCACCTCTCGAGCGTCCAGAAGCCGTGGGCTCACCGAAGTTGGGTGCGGAGGAAGAGATAACGCGTAAGCCATTGCCGAACGAACCACTCTCGGCTTACGTATTCAAATCGATCTCGGACCCGTATGTCGGCAAGGTCTCGCTGTTCCGTGTTTTCTCGGGAAGCATGCGTCCCGACCAGCACGCCCTCAATACACGGAACGACGATGAGCGAATCGGTCAGGTCTTCTACATGTCCGGCAAGGAACATCTAAACGCACCAGAGATCGTGTGCGGTGACATAGGTGCAGTAGCGAAACTTGCACACACTCACACGGGCGACACCCTGAGCGATCCGAAGAAACAGATCGTGTATCCGCAGATCGAATTCCCCGAGCCCGTGCTCTCCGTCGCCATCGCACCGAAAGCACACGGTGACGAGGACAAGCTCATGTCGGCGATCGCTCGTCTGGTCGAAGAGGATCCGGTTCTGCGCGTCGAACGGCGGGCGGAAACGCACCAAACGGTTGCGTCGGGCTTGGGAGAGGCACACCTGGGCGTCGTGATGGAGCGGATGAAGCGGAAGTTCGGCGTCGAGGTGGTACAGCTGCAGTTGCGCATCCCCTACCGGGAGACCATCAAAGGGTCTGCGCAGTACGAGTCGCGGTACATCAAGCAATCCGGCGGACGCGGACAGTATGCGGTCGCCTCACTCCAAGTCGACGCGCAGCCCGAAGGTGCCGGCTACGAATTCGTCAACAAGATCTCCGGCGGCGCAGTGCCCCAGAACTTCATCCCGTCCGTGGACAAAGGCGTGCAGGGAGCTCTGCAGGAAGGAGTCCTGGCCGGATATTCAGTAGTCGACGTCAAGGTCACCCTCTACGACGGAAAGTTCCACACGGTCGATTCATCGGACATGGCCTTCCAGATCTGCGCGTCCATCGGATTCAAAGAAGCTTGCAAGCTTGCTCAGCCCACTCTGCTCGAACCTTGGGTCGATGCTGAGATCAAGGTGCCGGAAGCGATGCTCGGCGACATCATGGGCGACATCAACGGCAAACGGGGACGAGTGCTCGGCACCGAGCCGGACCGCCGGGGTTACATGTTGGTGCGCGCACAGGCTCCGCAAGCAGAGATGGCTCGTTATGCGATCGATCTGCGCTCGATGACCGGGGGCCGGGCGACGTACTCGCTTTCACCGTCGCACTACGAAGAGGTTCCGCAGCACCTGCAGCAGCACGTCATCGACGACGCCGAGAAACAGAAGGCCGACGCCGCCAAGCACTGACGGCTACTTGAGCAGCGGCCGGAGGCGATTGAAGGTTTCCGACAGCATCTCGGGGAGGACCTTCGTTTCCGAGATCACCGGCATGAAGTTCGTGTCACCGCCCCAGCGCGGGACGACATGCAGGTGGAAGTGTCCGGGCACTCCGGCGCCCGCAGCCATTCCCAAATTGATCCCGATGTTGAACCCTTCCGGCTGGTTGGCTTCTCGATGCGCCGCGATCGTCTTTCTCAACCAGGCCCATATCTCGTCGTACTCCGGATGCTCTAGATCTTCGATCTCGGCTACGTGACGGTGTGGCGCGATCATCAAATGCCCGGTGTTGTACGGGTAGAGGTTGAGGATCACGAACGCGTTCTCGCCCCGCCCGACAACGAAGTTCTCTTCGTCCTTCGCGGGGTCGGACGATGCGTCGCAGAGAAAGCACGTCTCGTGACGCTCGGCTCCCTTGATGTACTTCATGCGCCAGGGCCGCCAAAGACGCTTCACGTCATTCGATGGCGATGGCTCGCGACGACACAGCTTCCTTCGCCGCGGCAACGAACTCATCCACAGGAACGCCGCGTTTCTCCGTCCCGCCGCGCGGACGAACCGACACCGTCCCCGACTCGATCTCCTTGGGACCGACCACGAGCAGCCAGGGGATCTTCTCCATAGCACCGCGGCGGATCTTGTAGTTCATCGTCTCGTTCGCGTCATCAATGTCCACGCGAAGCCCTTCGGACTTGAGCCGCGCGACGAGATCGGCGACCGGTGCATCGCGCATCTGGATGACACGTGCCTGGATGGGAGCAAGCCATGGCGGGAAGGCGCCGGCCGTGTGCTCGAGATACACGCCGAGGAAGCGTTCCACCGATCCGTACAAGGCTCGATGCACCATCACAGGACGGTGCGCGGTGTTGTCCTCACCGATGTACTCGAGCTGGAACTGCTCGGGCAACGCAAAGTCGCACTGGATAGTCGTCAGTTGATGCAGGCGCCCGATCGCATCGCGGTAATCGAAGTCGATCTTCGGACCGTAGAAAGCACCTTCGCCCTCCTGGACGTCGTAAGTGAACGGTGAACCGTCGAGAGCCGATCGCAGCGAGTCCTCAGCTTGGCGCCACATGTCTGAGCTACCGATAGCCGCCTTGGGATCAACAGTCGATAGATGGACGACGGCGTCCGTCAGTCCGAACACCCCGTAGAAGTCGACGACGAAATCCATCACTCCACGGATCTCATCGATGAGCTGATCCGGTCGGCAGAAGATGTGCGAGTCGTCCTGTGTGAATCCCCGTGGACGGAAGATCCCGTGAAGGACCCCCGACCGTTCGTGGCGGTACACGGTGCCGAGTTCCGAGAGTCGCAAGGGAAGATCGCGATATGAACGCGTCCTTGCCTTGTAGATCAGGACGTGGAACGGACAGTTCATCGGCTTGAGGTAGTAGTCACCTTCTTCAGCGGCCACCGGCGGGTACATGCTGTCCGCGAACTTCGCCAAGTGCCCGGAGGTCTCCCACAGCACCGACTTGCCGATGTGCGGCGAAGCGACGATGTCGTAGCCGCGCTCGATGTGGATATCGCGTGAGAAGTCCTCCAGGACCTTTCGAACCATGCCGCCCTTTGGATGCCAGACCACGAGGCCGGCTCCAAGCTCGGAAGGAAAGGAGAACAGGTCGAGGTCGCGGCCGAGGATGCGGTGGTCCCTCTTCTCGGCCTCCTCGAGGCGATGGAGGTAATCCTCGAGTGCGTCCTTGGTCGGCCACGTCGTCCCGTAGACGCGCTGCAGCTGAGGACGTTTCTCGTCCCCTCGCCAATAGGCACCCGAGAAGCGCAGGAGCTTCACATGGCCGATGTGTGAGGTCGAAGGGACGTGGGGGCCGAGACAGAGGTCGGTGAATGAACCATCGTTGCGATAAAGCGTCACTTGCTCGCCGACTTTGACCTGCCCTTCCTCGTCCCCGCCTTGCAGGATCTCGACCTTGAAGGGTTGAGGTATCTCTTCGGTGAAGATCCTGATGGCCTCTTCCCGCGAGACTTCCTCGCGCAGAAACGGCTGATCGGCCGAAGCGATCTTGGCCATCTCCTTTTCGACGGCGGCTAGATCGTCCTCCGTTAAAGGGCGAGGAAGGTCGAAGTCGTAGTAGAAGCCGTCGGTGATGGCCGGGCCGATGGCGTATTTCGCATCGGGAAAGAGACGCAGTACGGCCTGCGCCATGACGTGTGCAGCCGAGTGCCGCATGACATGAAGGACGTCAGGGTCGTCGGCCTGCGGACGTTGATCGCTCATGGTCGTGGAAGTGTATCTGCCGCCCTAAAGCGTCTTACGCCAGGCGTCGAGCCACTCCTCGTACGACCAGTCCGTCGCCTCGTCGATCGCCACGCGAACGTGGTACTGATCGACGCCGGGCACCACCCTTTTCCGTCCCAAGGTCTCGTAGAACCGGGCGGCCGCCTCGACACCGAACTCGTCGATGAGCGCTTCGACGGCCAGCTGGGATCGGTCGTACACGCTCTGTATCTGTGCAACAGGGCCGATGGAGAAACCCTCGTCGCTTGGAAAATCGTCGGGAGCCGGACCACGGAAGGAACTCGGCGGCCGGCCGCCCTCACCGCCACCGGCGTTGGCCAGGCCCTCTTCAACGAAAAGCGGGATCTTCGGTCCGGAGATAGATCGCGTCACGGCGTGAACCAGCTCGTGGGCGAGGATCTCGAGTTGGGCGTCGGCTCCGTATCTGCGTAGGTGGCTGAGGTGGATCATCACGCGGGGCCCGGTCGGCGCCCATCCACGCTCACGATTCACACCCGACACGACGAACGCAACGAAGTTTTCAATGTCGACCGTCTCGTGAAGGATGTTTCGGAGTTCATCGGTGGTTGATGGCGCGATGATCACGAAATTGTTGGCCAACGGCCGCGGCCAGAACTCTTCCAACTTGGAGAACGCACGTTCGGCTATGTCGATGACCGGCCTCATCTCGTCGAGCGCCTCGGGATGAGTGAGCAAAGTGAAGTGGGTGCTAACCAGCTTTGCCACCGGGCCGCCGTCCCACAGATGCACCGGCGAGAACGCGCTGAGGATGTCCAGGTCCTTCTTGGAGGCGAGCCTCCAATCATCGGAGGAACGCTCTCTCGTGAACGTATAGATACCGTCCTCTTCGAAAGTGAACGACTCTCCTGCGATCCTCGTTCGTTCGACCACGTGATACGTGGCAACCTCGCGCCCCGGGTATAGATTTCGGATCCGCTTGACGGCGAGATCGCCCGAGTACTGGGTCGACGTGGTGATCGCGAACTCATCGAAGGTCAGGTCCGCAACGTTCTTCAGAGCCGCGAGTTCTGCCGGTAGCAGTTGTTGGGCAACGCTTCGGCGAAGCAGATCCTCGTCGAGGCGCGCGAAGGCCCGGCTGTAATTCGTCAGTGCCTGTCTGATGCCCTCGGGGACGACCTCGATCTGTGTCGCTTCAACCGTTTGCGCCGGCACGGGCGCGGCCGGAACGAGCATCAACGCGGCGAGAAGGAACGCCATGACAACGCGTCGCATCAGACGGCTTTGGCCCGGGCGGCTCGCTTCTTCGCGACGTTTGGGTTGTAGCAGCGCGCCTTGAGGCCGAGCTGTTGCGGCGGCACGCATCTGTTCGAGTTCTCGCAAAGAGTCTCGGTGAAATCGCCGGCCAGCAGGCGTTGCGGCAGATCGGGTTCCGCATAAAAGGGACGCCCGATGCCGATCATGTCGGCGTCGCTACGCTCGAGGATGCTGGTTATCTCATCCAGTCGGCGGATGCCGCCGACGGCGAACACGGGGATCGAAACTGCGCGCTTCGCTGCCGAGAAGTACTTCCGGTTCCAAACCGACTTGAACGGATACTGTCGGGCGCCTCGCTTATATCCCCAACGCAGCACGGCCATCTTCAAACGGGAACCGCCGAGTGCCGTCTCGAACCTGCGACGGATGGAATCCACCTCGAGGATCGCGGATGGATCGGATCCACGACACAGGGACGCGTGCGGGAAGATCGAGAGCCCGACCGGCGTTATCGCGTGGTAGCCGAAGCTCTCCGCAAGCCGGCACATCTCGATGCCGTCGTCGAAGCCGGTGCGTGGCGCGAAGGGTGGCGCCTCTTCCTGGACGGTGATCTTCACAGTGAGCGTGTAGTCCTCGCCGGCGTGGCGCCGGATCGCGTCGGCGATCACCTCGAGGATGCGCGCCCGATTGCGGACACTGCCGCCGAACTCGTCCGTCCTGCGGTTGTAGTACGGCGATAGGAACTGATGGATGAGCTTGGCGTTGCCCGACGCGAGCTGCACCCCGTCGTATTCGGCTTCGCGGGCCCAGCCGGCGGTTCGTCCGAAAAGCTCTGCTGATTCGTAGACCTCGGCCGTCGTCATAGGTCGTACCGGCGTGCCGATCAACGCTGGACGGACATGAACACGCGGCTTCGAAACGGCCGTCAGCGGGCGCGTCCGAGTTGCGGCGTACTCCGAGTTCCAGCCCTCCATCGCGTAGATGCCGGCATTTCCGATCTGGATGAAGATCCGACCGCCCCACTTGTGCACGGCATCGGCTACCGGGGACAACGCGAGCATCCGCTCGCGCGTGTTCACCAACGTCATGCCGGGTGATGAGCGTCCGTCCTCAGAGATGCACGAGTTGCCTTGGATGATGAGCCCGACGCCGGCTTTCGAGTTGGCCTCGAAAGCCTCGACGTAGACCTTCGTCGCCTCTGGACCGGACCCTGCACCCTCAAGAACGGGAGCCCGGTACAACCGGTTGCGGACGAGTGTGCTACCGATCTTCAGGGGGCCCTGCAGTTGGTTCACCCCGACATCTTCGCTTACATCGGAGCCGTCCGGGCCCAGTGCTAGGGTGCGGCCGATGGACGCGCCCAAGCAGACCGTTGTGCGGCCCAGGCTCGAGATCGATGTGCGGATGTCGCTTTCCGCCATGCGTCATGGACCGAGAGATCCAACCGTTCGCACTCGCGACGGAGTCGTTTGGCGCGCCACGCGCACTCCCGACGGCGTTGCAACGGTTTGCTATGAGCCGCGCGGAGCCGAAGTTCTAGTGTCGGCGTGGGGACCAGGAGCCGATCACGCGCTGGCGGGAGCGCCGGATGTTCTCGGAGCTCGCGATTCACTCGACGGATGGAACCCGACGCATCACCGGTTGGTGAAAGACCTGGATCGGCGGATGTCGGGGCTACGCATGACGGCTACGTGGAAGGTCTTCGAGGTCATCGTTCCTACGGTTCTCGAGCAAAAGGTCACTTCAGCAGAAGCGCACGAATCCTGGAGACGTCTGGCTTGGGCGTGGGGGGAAGAAGCACCAGGACCGGGGGAGGTTCGCCTCGGACCATCACCGGCCAAGCTCGCCGGCGAGCCCTACTACCGTTTCCATCGCTTCGGTCTCGAGAGCAAGCGCGTCGACATCGTGCGCAGGCTCGCCGATCGCGTGGTTCGGTTGGAAGAAGCCTGCACTCTGGGCCGCGCCCGTCTGGAGGCCTTCCCGGGCATCGGTGTGTGGACATCGGCCAAAGTCGCGCAAATCTGCTGGGCCGATGCCGATGCGGTTGCCGTCGGTGACTACCACCTGCCGTCGATCGTCGTATACGGACTAACAGGAAAACGCGGCGGGGACGACGACGCGATGCTCGAACTGTTGGAGCCGTTCCGCCCTCACAGAGGACGCGCGGCGCGCTTGTTGAAATTCGGATCAGGTGCTCCTCCGCGCCACGCCCCGCGCGCCCCGATCCGGAACTTCGCTTCGATCTAGTCGCCTGGTCGTCGCACTTTCAGCGTGTAGCTCCCGGGAGCGCAGCGTGTAGGTCCCACCAGCGGTGGCGGATCAAACGTCCCCCTCTACGCCTGAACGCTTGGCGCGCTAGAACACCGGCCGCCGCAATAACTACCGCACCGAATCCGATCTGGTGCTTCCGCCACTGGTTGAGACGTGTACGAAGGCCGCTGAAGAAAAACAGCTGGAGGAAAAGTCTCCCGACCGCCGCCGGCACAACGCCGAGAACGGTTCGCCACCGACGGTCGATGTCGCGCCCGAATGGTCCGCTCGCCCCAGACTCGTATCGATATCGCACTGTGGTTCCCTCCCGCCGGAGCTCACGACCGTCGAGGCGATCGAGGCTCGTTTGATCGACAAAGAGAAAGCGCCGATAGCCGAGGCGCCACAGCAAGCCAATTTCTCGAGCCACATCGCGCAAGCGCGGTGCTGGATAACCAACTACTGATTCCACTGACACGAAGGCCGGGCGATTCGAGCATGCTTGGAGGCAGGCTAAGCACGTAAGATCAAGGCCCTCGATATCTAGCTTCATGTAGTACGGCACCCCATGTGTGTTCAGGACGTCGTCCAGCCGAATTGCATCGACAGCAACTCGGCGCTGACGGGTGCCTAGGCCTGCGTAACGGGTGCTGAAATCGGTGCTCAACGTACCCCACTCGTCCACGTCTTCATTGACAACAAACTCCATGCGGCCACGCTCGCTCGCCAAGGCCTTGTCGATAATGACGAGTTGGCCTGTTCCCAACTGCTCCGCAAATCGCTCGCGCAGGCGGCCGACCAACACCGGATTAGCCTCCACCCCCACCACCCGGTACCCGCGGCTCAGGTAATGCGCAGTGTCCTCACCTCGGTGCATGCCGATGTCATACACAAGGCCGCGGTCGAAGTCGGCTGATGTCATGACGTATGGAATTCACCGATCGGATTGCCTTCGTAGTCAGCATGCCGCCACATCTTCCAATGCTCTGGAGCCGGCCTGATCTTTCGCCGAAGTTCCAATACCAAGTCGGCAGCGAGAAACACCGGAGCGCCGTAACCCGTGACGATCCCCGGCGAGCGGGAAACGAGCTTTCTTGCGGCGTCGGGAATCACGCCGTGCCGCAAAAGCCATGTATATCCGCGGTATGCCTTTGCTTTCGAACGGGACGGCTGGCGGAAGTTGAACCATTTGGGTCGCATCGCACGCATCCTTTGCAGCATAGGGTCCAGCTCATGTTCCCTGAGAGTGTTGGCTAGCCATCGGCCTTCGTAGTGGACGCCATAGTTGGTGAGATTCTCTAAGTGGTCGATCGTTCTGCCTCGAACGTTGTCGTAGGCATACTCTGCGGAGGAGTCGAACTTGGTCCTGATTTTTTGTGGATCACCCAGGTATGAGATATGACGCCCTGCGTTGGGGAGGACGAGCTCCCGGTAGTTCGCCTCGTACCCCATCGACTCTCCCAAAAGCGAGCGGACACCACGGTCACTTAGGTGCTCGAGACGGCAAGCAAAAGGACCCTCGAGGAATCTTCGCGGGAGAATCCAGTTCGCTTTGTAGAGAGACCATGACAGTTCAAGACGCAGGGGTGCTCTAACGTTGTCCAGCAGCTTGGGGACGACTTCGCAAAAGGGGATCTCGTCAACATCCCCGATGAGTAGGAGATCGCGAGGACCAGCACTTTCGACGACAGGCCTCAGGGCCGCGTGCTGCACACTTTCCCGCTCCGGTCGTGTCATCCCGTGCTCAGGCAACTTCGCCACAATATTGACGATCTTGGACTCGAACCGGGCGAAACGATCGCGGTTCCTCGCGAATTCCAGCACACGCTCAGTCCCGTCGTACGTTCGATCTCCCTCGACAATGACGAATCGATCGACCACTGGATCCAGCTCCGTCAGTCGAAACTCGAGCAAGTCGAGCTCGTTGTTGAAATAGAAGCAGTCCCAAACCTGTCCGCCTGCTGAGTCTGTCACCGGGAACGGATTGTATAGTCGAGGCCATGGGGCATTCCTCGATGCGCGGCGGCTGGATGCTGCGAACATTGACTGGTCGGATGGCGCAGCTGCACTAATCGCAGTCCTTCGATTAGAGACGACGCCGACACCTTGTGCGTCCTCGATATGCACGTTCAGGTGCTTGCGTAATCGAAAGGCTCCACGATAGGCAGGGTGCGCACGAGCGAAGTCCAAACCACAAGCGGCTGCCACTACGCATCGAAGACAGCGTGCGGGTTCGAAGCGACCGCTTCGGCAAGATGGGCATGGTGACACTTCGTTAACGAGAAGCTCCGGGGGTGGGACTCGAACCCACAACCTACGGATTAACAGTCCGCCGCGCTGCCAATTGCGCCACCCCGGAAAGGGCACGCCCGATGGTACAAGTACCCTCGGGAATGTCTTCTAGCTTACCGACCGGACTCCTCGACTAGAACACGTTCTACTCGATCAGGTCTTCGAGTTTCCTGATCTTGGTCGGGTGCCGAAGTCGTGCCAGCGTGCGCGTCTCGATCTGACGGATGCGCTCGCGTGTGACCTTGAACGTCTTCCCGACTTCTTCGAGCGTTTTGGGTTGTCCGTCCTTTAGTCCATAGCGCATCTCGATGACTTCGCGCTCACGGGGGCCGAGCTCGTCCAGCAGCTCACCGATGTACGAATTCAAAAGAGAACGGACGGCGGCCTGCATGGGCTGGTCGACGTCGACGTCCTCGATGAAATCGCCGAGCCTCGAGTCCTCTTCCTCACCGACCGGAGCCGAGAGCGAAACGGGATCGAGTCCCATCCGCAATATCTCAGCTACCCGATCCGCGGGAAGGTCTAGCTCGCTAGCGAGCTCGGAGAACTTCGGCTCCCGTCCGAGCTGTTGCGCCAGCTCCCTCTGCACCTTCCCGACCCTTGTCATGGTCTCCACCATGTGGACAGGGATCCGTATCGTCCGGGACTGGTCGGCCAGCGCCCGGGTAATCGCCTGACGGATCCACCACGTCGCGTAGGTCGAGAACTTGAAGCCCCGCCGCCAGTCGAACTTCTCGACCGCCCTGATCAGACCGAGGTTTCCTTCCTGGATCAGGTCTAGGAAGGCCAGTCCCCGTCCCACATAGCGCTTGGCTATCGATACGACCAGCCGAAGGTTCGCTTCGATCAAATGGTCCTTGGCAAGGTGTCCGTCGCGGATCGCCGGCTCGAGCTTGGAGCGTTCGGACTCGCTGACCTTTCCGTTCGTTTTCGCGAGGTTGGCCTCAGCCTCGATACCGCCTTCGAGTCGCTGAGCCAGCGACACCTCGTCCGCCGCGGTCAGAAGCGGGACCCGGCCGATCTCGCGCAAGTAGAGACGTATCGAGTCGGCAGTCTCTGCGTCCTCTTCCTTGAGGATCTTGAGGACGGACTTCTTGATCGTGCCGGCCTCGAGAAGTTCGTTCTCGTCCGGCGCCTCTTCTGCATCGAGCTCGGCTTGGTCGGGTTCGTCGATCGCTTCCAGCGCAGCGCGACGCGTTTCCAGCTCGTCGCCGTCGAGTTGCTGGATGCGTTCTAGAAGATCGGCCTTGCCCTCAACTGCCTCGGCATCCGCCATAACTACCCCAGTGAAGTGAGTGCTCGCTTTTGTTTCTCCAAACCCAACAACTCTTCGAATAAAGCGTCGTAGGCCGCCGCCTCCCTGTTGGGATCAAGCGCCCGCAGACGGCTCTTGCGCTCCACTATATGCCGGTCCAGCGTGGAGCTACGCAGCCTGGACAACGTGTCGCGCGCAACCCGGCCTTCCGGTGTATCTCCCACCGACAGCTCGCCGACTATTCGCTGCAGATCCGAATCATCCACTCGCGACAAGATGCGACCGGCGTCGACAGAACCGTGCTCAGCCATCTCAGAAGTTGCAAGTCTGAACAGCGACCTGTGGATGGGCAACGAAAAGTCGTCTTCGGACGGAGAAAGCTCGTCGTCGTTGAACAATTCCGGATAAGTGAGCAACCCGCGCAGTGCTTCCCTTTCGATGCGATGTCCGCCGGACAACACCACTGGCGCTTGAACAGAGGTTGCAGGCCCACGGCGTTTGGTCGCCGGTTCCGACACCTTCAACTCACGCGTTATCTCGTTGGCGTCCAGTCCCGTACGATCCGAAAGCCACAACGCGTACTCATGACGCATGAGGGAATCACCGACCTCACGGAGTACCGCAACACCTCGACGAACCGCGCGCGCCCGTCCGTCCGGCTCGCGAAGATCCTCGCCTTCGATCGATCGCTTCAGGAGGAACTCCACGAGTGGTACGGCCTTCTCGATCACGCTGAGGACTCCGTCGGCCCCTTCCGCCCGGACGAAATCGGCCGGGTCTTTGCCCTGCGGAAGATGGGCGACGTGTACTTCGGGCAGCCAACCACGTCCGATCGGAAGCCAGCCGGTGGCGCTCTTCTTGTAGGCACCACCCTCTGAGTAGCTGGAAGCGAGCTCCTCGGTTCGGTCCCGGGACATCGCCGCCTGCCCGGCGATATCGGAATCGAGGCACAGCACGACGCGCACATCGCCGAACCTCGTCGATATCTCCTTCATGTGGTCTTCGGTGAGGGAAGTGCCGCAGGTGGCCACCGCCTCGCCGATGCCGGCTGCGTGCAGCGCGATGACGTCGGTGTAGCCCTCGACGAGGACCAAGCGCTTGCTCGACATGACCTCGGTCCGAGCCCAGTTCGTGCCGTAGAGGATCCGGGACTTCTTGAAGATCGGCGACTCACGGCTGTTCATGTACTTCGGTCCTTCGGGCGCACCTTCCATCCGGTGCTCCGCGGGAAGGACGCGGCCGCCGATACCGACAGCACGTCCGGCTGGATCGAAGATCGGAAAAAGGACGCGACCGTAAAAGGTGTCGCATTGGCCCTGAGCGTCCCGGGTAGCCAGCCCCGCCGTCGTGAGCTCCTCCAACTTGTAACCGGCGCGCAACATCACTCGGATGAATCCATCCCGCTTCCATCCTCCGAACCCGATCTTGTACTTCTCGGTTAGCTCCGACGTGATCCCGCGCGACTCCAGGTACGCGCGCACCGTTTCGGCATCCTTGGATGCGAGACGCTCTTGGTACTTCTCTACGGCGGCCTCTTGGAGCGCAAACAATCGGGCGCGAGGCGACGGTCCTTTGCGGCTCGTCGCGAACTGTCGGAGCTCCACGCCGTAACGCTGCGCCAATGACTCAACGGCTTCCGGGAACGAAAGTCCTTCGACCTGCTCCAGGAAGGTGAACACACTTCCGCCCTGGTTACACCCGAAGCAGTAGTAGAGGCCCTTGTCTGGATCGACGCTGAACGATGGGGTCTTCTCCTGGTGGAAAGGACAAAGACCCCGGTAAACCCGGCCTGCCTTGCGCAGCCGCACATGCTCACCGATCACCTCGACGATGTTCGCTCGCTCGCGGACCTCGTCGACGTCGTCGTTGACGTATCGCGGACTCACGCGATCCCCCGGGGAAGGAAGCGCTCTTCGTATGCGCGCATCGCGAAACGGTCTGTCATGCCGGACACGTAGTCGACCACACGTTGATCGATATCGTCGTCCGCCAGGTTGTCTGATCGTACGTCAGGGAGCTCGTGCGGATGCGAACGGAAGTGCTGGCAGAGTCGTCCCAAAACATCTGCTGCTTTTTCGGCCTCGGGACGAGCGGCACCGAGGTAAACGCGCTCGAAGAGAAAAGCCCTCAACTCGCCCATCGCCTCCGCAACGTCGTCCGGCATCGCTACGGCCTCGACCTCGGCGCTGTGAGCCACCAGCGCTTTCACCATCGCGTCGAGGCGGTCACGGTATGTGCGCCCTAGGACATGCCGGGTAATGGCCGGGATGTCGTCTTCGCTGAGGACGCCGGCCCGGATCGAGTCGTCGACGTCGTGGCTGATGTAGGCGATGCGGTCGGCCCACCTGGTAACGAGCGCTTCGGGCGTCGACGGCTCCGGCATCCGCCAGGTGTGGTTGAGGATCCCGTCTCGGACTTCCCACGACAGGTTCAGTCCGTCTCCGTCCTCTTCAAGGACGTCGACAACGCGCAACGACTGACGGTTGTGCTCGAAAGGACGGCCCATCGCCTCGCCGAGCGCCTCTTCACCGACGTGACCGAACGGCGTGTGACCAAGGTCGTGACCGAGACAGATGGCTTCAACGAGGTCCTCGTTAAGGCGAAGTGCGCGACCGATCGTCCGTCCGACCTGCGCGACCTCGAGCGTGTGGGTCAGCCGTGTTCGGTAGTGATCGCCTTCGGGCGAAAGGAATACCTGTGTCTTGTGCTTCAGGCGGCGGAAGGATTTGGTGTGAAGAATGCGGTCGCGGTCGCGCTGGAAAGCGGCTCTTAACGGAGACGGTTCCTCGTGACGTTCTCGTCCCTTGGACGACGCCGATAGAGTCGCCCAGGACGCCAGTGTCGCCGCCTCGATCTCCTCGGTGACGACGCGCGGGGCTACACCCATAGCCTTCCCCTTAGTCCTCTACGTCTCCGGCTTCCGCCTTCGACGTGGCCCGCGTCCCACTGTATGGGGCGGCACAGACACGCAGGTCAGCCGCTACTTGCTGGCTGTGTCCCCGGCTCCGATAGCGGCGTGCGCCGCCGCCAGTCTCGCGATGGGCACCCGGAACGGCGAGCAGGAAACGTAATCCAGACCGACTTCTGCGAAGAACTCGACGGAGTCGGGGTCACCTCCGTGCTCACCGCACACTCCGACCTTGAGCTTCGAGTTCACAGCTCTGCCCTCGCGGGTTGCGATGTCGACCAGCCGACCGACGCCGACGCGATCGAGAGTCTCGAAAGGGTTCACCGGAAGAACCTTCTGCTCGAGATAGTTCGGCAGGAACTTCCCCTCGGCATCATCGCGGGAGAACGCGTACGTCATCTGCGTCAGGTCGTTGGTTCCGAAGGAGAAGAAGTCGGCTGATCCCGCGATCTCGCCGGCGGTGAGCGCTGCCCTAGGCACCTCGATCATCGTCCCGATCAGATACGGCACCCGAGTGCCGGCCGCTTTGAGCACTTCCTTGGCAACGCGGTCGCATCGCTCGCGGAGGATCTCCAGCTCGGATGCCATACCCACGAGCGGGATCATGATCTCGACGCCGGGCTTGCCGCCCTTTCGCTTCACCTCGACGGCAGCTTCCATGATCGCCCGTACCTGCATCTCGTACATGCCGGGGATCACCAATCCGAGCCGACACCCGCGGAGGCCGAGCATCGGGTTCGACTCCTCCATGCGCTCGACAGCCGCGAGCATGTGGCGACGCTCGGCAGCCACTTCGCCGATGGCTTCGAGGCCCGTGACCTGCTCGGCAATGCGGAACCGCTCTATCTCCAGGGCGAGCTCCTTGGAGTTCGGAAGGAACTCGTGAAGCGGTGGGTCGAGCAAGCGGATCGTCACCGGGAGGCCGCTCATCGCCTGGAAGATGCCGACGAAATCTCCGCGCTGAAGCTCGAGCAGGTCCTTCAACGCGGCATCGCGCTCTTCGTCGTCCCTGTCCGCAAGGATCGCCCGTCGGACGATCGGGAGCCGGTCTCCGAGGAACATGTGCTCGGTGCGCGCCAGCCCTATACCTTCGGCACCGAACTCGCGCGCGCGCTTCGCGTCTTCGGGTGTGTCGGCATTCGCGCGGATACCGAGCTTGCGGACCGAGTCGGCCCACTCAAGGAGCGTGACGAACTCTTTCGAGGGCTTGGGCTCGACGAGCGTCACCGCTCCCATTGCGATCACGCCGCTGGATCCGTCCAAGGAGATGACATCGCCTTCCTTGACGGTTCTGCCTTCTGCTTCGAAGGACCGGCTCGACATGTTGATGCGAACGGCCTCGGCTCCCACGACGCAGGGCTTGCCTGCTCCGCGAGCCACCACTGCGGCGTGCGATGTCTTTCCGCCGCGCGCCGTAAGGATGCCTTCGGCCGCGTACATGCCGTGCACGTCGTCCGGATTGGTCTCGTCTCGGACGAGGATCACCTTGTCGCCGCGCTCGGCCCACTCGACTGCGGTGTCCGCATCGAGCACGACCTTGCCGACTGCCGCTCCTGGTGACGCGTTGATCCCCTTTGCGATCTTGTCCATCTTCGCGTTGGGATCGAACTGCGGGTGCAGCAGCGCATCGAGCTGGTCGGCGCTCACGCGCCGCAAGGCTTCGGTACGCGAGATGAGCTTCTCTCCTGCCATCTCCACGGCTAGCCGAACGGCGGCCGGTGGCGTCCGCTTGCCGACGCGTGTTTGGAGCATCCACAACACGTCCTGCTCGATCGTGAACTCGATGTCACACATGTCCCGGTAATGACGCTCGAGCTGGGTCATGATCTTCATCAGCTCTTCGTGCACCTTGCGATTGATCTTGCGTAGTGCAGATAGAGGCTCCGGGGTTCGAATACCGGCCACAACGTCCTCACCCTGAGCGTTCAGAAGGAAGTCGCCGTAGACGCCGGCCTTCCCGGTAGCCGGATCGCGTGTGAACGCAACACCGGTGCCGGAGTCGAATCCCTTGTTGCCGAAAACCATCGTCTGAACGTTGACCGCGGTTCCCAGCGCGTCGTCGATCTTCTCGGCCTTCCGGTAGTCCTGGGCCCTCTTGTTGTTCCATGAGTTGAAGACGGCCTCGATCGCCATTCGCAGCTGCTTGCGAGGGTCCTGCGGGAACGACGTCTTGGCCTCGCGCTTCACGATGTCCTTGAAGACGTTGACAAGCTTGCGGAGGTCGCCGGCGTCGAGATCGGTGTCCTTGACCTCAACCTTCTTCTTCGCGGACTTTCTCTTGGCAGCCTTTGCGTCGCTGAGGGCGCTTTCGAACAAGTCGCCTTCAAGGCCCATGACCGTCTTGCCGAACATCTGGATGAAGCGGCGGTAGCAGTCCCATGCGTAGCGCTCGTCGTCGGTCTGCTTTGTGAGGCCCTCGACGGACTCGTCGTTCATCCCGAGGTTGAGAACCGTGTCCATCATCCCGGGCATCGAGAACATCGATCCCGACCGCACCGAGACGAGCAGCGGGTCGGCCGCGTCGCCGAGCGAACGCTTCATCTTGCGCTCGAGCTTGGCCAGTTGCTTGTCGACCTCTGCGTCCAATCCGGCCGGAATCTTGCCCGTGGCCATGTAGTCGCGGCACGCGTCGGTCGAGATCGTGAAGCCGGGCGGGACGGGTAGCCCGAGATTGGTCATTTCGGCGAGGTTGGCGCCCTTGCCCCCCAGGAGGTACTTCAGGTCCTTGTTGCCTTCTTCGAAGTCGTAGACGAGCTTCTTGGCTCGATTCGAAGGACGGGTCGAGGCCACGCGGCGGGCCGGCTTACGACGGGTCGCGGCAGACTTGGGTTTGGGTCGTCGTCCGGCTCTTGGTTTTGAGCGTGAAGTCTTGCGCTTGGCCACGTGCAACATCCTCTCCGGCGAATCGGGCGAGCCTCCATCTTGCCATTACCTGCGAGGAGCGTTGCCGCCTCCCAGCGCCGGTATCATTCCCCTCCAATGGCCAACGTCTCGATGGACACGATCGTCAACCTGTGCAAGCGCAGGGGCATCGTGCTGCCCAACTCCGAGATCTACGGCGGGATCCGCTCGACGTGGGACTACGGCCCGCTGGGTGTGGAGCTGAAGAACAACGTGAAGCGCGCTTGGTGGCGCTGGATGGTCCAGCTTCGCGAGGACGTCGTCGGACTCGACTCCGCGATCATCCTGTCGCCTCGCGTCTGGGAGGTCTCCGGTCACGTCGAGGTCTTCACCGACCCGCTGGTCGAATGCCTCAACTGTCACCAGCGCTTCCGGGCCGATCACCTGCCCGGCGTCCACGCCGGTGACGACGACAACAGCTCCGTCGATGTGACCTCGTCACCGAAGTGCCCCAACTGCGGGCAGGACAAGTTCACCGACCCTAGAAACTTCAACCTCATGTTCAAGACCCACGCCGGCCCGGTAGAGGACGACACCAACGTCGTATGGCTTCGCCCCGAAACGGCGCAGGGCATATTCCTGAACTTCAAGTCCGTCCAATCTTCCACACGTCGCAAGATCCCCTTCGGCATTGCCCAGATCGGCACCTCATTCAGAAACGAGATCACTCCCGGGAACTTCATCTTCCGCACGCGCGAGTTCGAGCAGATGGAGATGGAGTTCTTCTGCAAGCCAGGCACTGACGAAAAATGGCATCAGCATTGGATAGACGAACGCCTGGCCTGGTGGAAGCGCTACGGCGTCGCGGAGGAACATCTTCGGGTTCGTGAGCACGATGCCGACGAGCTGTCCCACTACTCGAAACGAACGGTGGACATCGAGTACGCCTTCCCGTTCACCGATTGGGGCGAGCTCGAAGGGATAGCCAACCGCACCGACTACGACTTGAAGGCGCACCAAGAGGCATCCGGTGTCGATCTCACGTACTTCGAGGACGACACCGAAGAGCGGTACATCCCCTACGTCATCGAGCCAGCCGGTGGGTCCAACCGCGCGACACTGGCTTTCCTTATCGACGCCTATCGAGAAGAGGAAGCGCCAACCGCTTCGGGCAAGGTCGAGAAGCGCGCATACCTGAAGCTCCATCGCGATCTTGCACCGCTAAAGGCCGCGGTCTTGCCGTTGTCGCGCAACGAAAAACTCACCCCGCTGGCCAAGGAAGTCGCTGCATCTCTACGACCGCACTGGACGATCGACTTCGACGACGCAGGGTCTATCGGGCGCCGATACCGACGTCAGGACGAAGTCGGGACGCCTTTCTGTGTGACGGTCGACTTCGACAGCCTCGAAGACAAGCAGGTGACGGTCAGAGAGCGCGACACGATGACGCAGGAACGGCTGCCGATCGCCGACTTGGTGTCCTACCTGACCGAACAGCTTCGTCCGGTCTAACTACTCGACGCCTCCGAAGCGTCGCGACCGACGCTGGAACTCGAGCACCGCTTCGAACAGGTGCTCGCGACGGAAGTCGGGCCACAGCGTGTCCATGAAGAGCAGCTCAGCGTAAGCGCCCTGCCACAGAAGGAAGTTCGAGATCCGTTTCTCCCCCGATGTTCGGACGATCAGATCGGGATCGGGCAGATCTGGCGCGTAAAGGTTCTGGCGGATGTGCTTCTCGGAGATCTTGTCCGGGTCAAGCTCGCCCTTCTCGACGAGCTTCGCCAGGTGCTTAACCGAGTCGACGACTTCTGCCCAGCCGCCGTAGTTGAGCGCGATCGTCAGTGTGAGGTTCTTGCAGTCCTGCGTCATCTGTTCGGTCTCTTCCGCCAGCGCTAGAAGCTTGCGCGGTACGCGACGGTCGGAACGACGGCCAACATATCTGACACGCACACCCTGCTCGTAGAAACGCTCACGCTGCTGCAACAGCCATTCACGGTTGAAATTCATGAGGAACTTGACTTCGCCTGGTGGTCTTTTCCAGTTCTCCGTTGAGAACGCATAAAGAGTGAGGTACTTGAGTCCGATCTCGAGGGATCCGTCCACGACATCTACGACGGACTCACCGATGCCTACCCGGTGCCCTTCTGTTCGGGGCAGACCGCGCGCCTTGGCCCACCGTCCGTTGCCGTCCATGATCAAAGCGACGTGCTTCGGGAGCTTCTTCAGATCTATCTCGTCTCTTGGACCGGTGCCCACGGCGTCAGTGTACGGACGCGGGTCGCCTGAGGCCTTAGCGTGCGAGCGCCGGGAGCATCGCGAACGCTCTGAACTTGCTTTCCGTGTGCCATTGAACAAAGCCGGGAAGGATCGCCCCGAGATCGCGCTTAATGATCTTGTCTATCGTCCGGACGCGGAGCTGTTCCCACTCTTGCTCGAGCAACGAGGACCAGGCGTCGAGGAGTTCGCCGGATACCTTTGGGTCGCCCCGTTCGATGCAGGACCCACACACTGCGCCTCCCTTGTCGTAAGAGAAGGCAACGATTGGATTCCCTCCACATTCAACGCATAGTCCCAGCGTTGGGTGCAGACCCGCGATCGACGCCAACTTCGCCAGGAACGCGTAGGCCATGAGTACAGGATCGTCGGCGCCATCTTCGAGCGACTGAATCGCAGACTTGAAGAGCAGGAAGAGCCTCACGTTTTTTTCGCGTTCCGGTGTGGTGCGATCTACGGCGTCGGCCATGGCGGAAGCAGCACAGAAGGACGCATAGTCCTCTCGGAGCTTCCGCGGACGCTGGATGATGTCGGCGCCCGTAACCGTGTCCAGATCGCTTCGTCCCTTGTAGAGCATCAGATCGACGTGGGTGAATCCGTCGAGTCGAGCACCGAAGCGCGACTTCGATTTCCGGATCCCCTTGGCCACCGCTCTCACCCGGCCGTGCGACTGGGTATAGAAGGTGACGATCCGGTCGGCTTCGCCCAGCCGCATGGAGCGCAGGACGATCCCCTGCGCTTTGTAGAGCCCTACTCCGTGGCCGCCATTTCCCACGGCCCTATTGTCAGTCCGAGCGAGGACGTGGTTGGCGATTGTCGCGTTCGGCGTAGCGGGCCATAACCCAGG
This sequence comes from uncultured Actinomycetes bacterium, assembly GCA_963766295.1. Classification (GTDB taxonomy): domain Bacteria; phylum Actinomycetota; class JAICYB01; order JAICYB01; family JAICYB01; genus JBBDRJ01. Next base: position 1,196,829 of record CAVXYW010000002.1, read on the forward strand.
CCAGGTCGGCCAGCCTGTTTACGTAGGCCCGAGCCTGCGACCTCACCGATTCGCCACGAGCCAAAGCGTCGATAACCCGCTCGGCGCGTCGGATGACTCGAGCGGCCTGGTCGAGATGGGCCCCAAGGATGCTATTGCCCGGGACGATGAAGTCCTTAGGTTGCTCGTACCGGGCCTCGAGCTCGTCGATCGATACCTCGAGGGCGTCGACCATCTCTTGAGTCACGAGCGAGACGCCCGGCTGGAGCCGGTCCTGATCCTTGGGATCGGTGGCCAGCTCGGCGTTGAGGACGAACAGTTCGCGCTGGAGCTTCAACAGCAGCTCGGCTACGTCGTCCTGGCCCGCTTCGTTCGCATACGCACGTGCGAGACCCAGGGCGGAAACCGCCTCGTCGCTCGAACCGTATGCCTCGACGCGCAGGCTCGACTTGGCTACACGGTCTTTGCCGGCGAAGAGCAGTTGGGTAGAACCGTCGTCGCCTTTGCGCGTATAGACCTTGTCCGCCATCAGCCCGGCCTCATCCGCACGCTCATCGCCATAACTATCACCGACCACGCGATCCAAAGCGCGATCTCAACCCCTCCGAGCACGCCTTGCACCCGTAACGCTATGGTCGCCCATAACCAGCAAAGCCCGATAAAGAAAGCGGAACCGTACGCCCATAACCGCTGCTTGATGACGCCGAAAGCGATCGCTCCCAAGGCGAGTGCGGCGAGGATCCCGGCCACGCGCGCGACATCACTGCCGTTTATCGAACGAGCGAGCGCACCGACCGCCGCAACTGAGAGCAGAGCGGCAACCAACAAGCGCGAAAGTGTCATTCGCCATACCCGAATCGCTGCACCATCGCAGCCCGGCGCTGCCAATCGTGTTCGACCTTCACGCGCAGATGAAGGAAGACGTGCTTGCCGCCCAGAAAGCTTTCGATGTCGCGTCGCGCGCTCGTTCCGATCTCTTTGAGCATCTTTCCGCCCTTGCCTATGACGATTCCCTTCTGCGAGTCGCGCTCGACATAGATGATGGCGTCGACCTCGACGGAATCGTCTTCGCCGGGCCGGATCTCATCGACGACGACGGCAACCGAGTGCGGGACCTCTTCCCTGGTCGCACGCAGAACCTTCTCACGTACGAGCTCGGCAAGCATCTGAGTATCGGCCTGGTCGGTAACGGCGTCCGGCGGATACAGAAGCGGACCGCCGGGAAGTAGCTCCACCAGCGAGCCGATCAGATCTGCGACGCCTTGGCCGGTGCGCGCCGAGATGCCGAGCGTCGGCCATTCGGAACTCAAAGCGATCGCCCGAACGCGCGCCGCCTCGAGTTGTCGTGGGGAGGCAGTGTCGATCTTGTTCAGCACGACGAGAACAGGCGCATTCACATTTCGTAATTCCGACGCGAGAAACTCATCGCCCGAACCGACACCGGCGACGGCGTCCAATAGGAAAACGACGAGGTCGACTTCGTCGATCGTGTTGTGAACGACCCGGTTCAACCGTTCCCCCAAGGCCGTACGAGGCTTGTGGAGCCCCGGCGTATCTACGAACACAACTTGGGCCTTGGGTGTTGTGAGGATCCCTCTGATCGCCGTCCTGGTCGTCTGTGGCCGCTCGGATGTGATGGCGACCTTGCTCTTGAGCATCTGGTTCAGCAGCGTCGACTTACCGACGTTGGGCCGACCGACGAGGGAAACGAATCCGGACCGGTACCCCTCCGGAGTGCTTCCGAGTTCCAGACCCGAAGGGTTAGGGATATCCGGCACGCTTGGGCGCACTCGCCTCACCGGGCTCACCTGATCGCCGAACGAGCACTGTTCCGATCCTGCGGCGATTCACTCGTTCGACACGGAACTTGAAGCCGTCGTAGCCGACCTCGTCGCCGGGCTCAGGGATCTTCGCGAGAGTCGAAGCGACCAAACCGCCGATCGTGTCGAACGCTTCATCCTCAGGCAGGGAAGCCTTTACGATCTCATTGAACTCCCAAACGGGCGTCTTCGCCTGCACGCGCCAGCCGTTGTGACCGACCGGCTGGATGTGTGACTCGACGACGTCGTACTCGTCGGTGATCTCACCGACGATCTCTTCGAGAACGTCCTCCAAAGTCACCAGTCCGGCAACATCGCCGTACTCGTCGGCGACGATGGCCATGTGCACGTGGCGTTTCTGCATCTCTCGCAGCAGGTCGGACACCTTCATCGTCTCCGGTACGAAGTACGCCTCCCGGACGACGTCCTTCAATGAACGAACCCCTTGGTCGTGTCCGCTGATGGGACGGAAAAGGTCCTTCGTGTATAGGACTCCAATGATGTTGTCCGGCTCGTTTTCGTGAACGGGTATGCGCGAATACCCATGCTTTACGGCGAGCTCCGTTGCTTCCTCGAGGGTGGCATTCGCCTCCACGACGATCATGTCGGGGCGAGGCGTCATGACTTCGCGGACCAGTGTGTCTCCGAACTCGAAGATGGAGTGGATCAGTTCCTTTTCGTCTTCCTCGATCGTGCCCGCTTCGTGTCCTGCTTCAGCCATCTGGCGAATCTCGGCTTCGGATACGAAGGGACCTGCCTTCAATCCCTTCCCAGGCAACAAGATGTTCGCTAGGCCGATCAACCCGCGGACGGGAAGCGAGAAGATCCGGGCCAGGATGTACACGATCGGTGCTACGGACAACGCTGCCCGGTCGCTGTGGAGCACACCGAAGGTTTTCGACATCGCTTCGACAACGACGAAGTAGATGAGAGTGAACCCGATGGACAGAAGGGTGACTCCTAAGTTTCCGAGTGTTCGATCGGCGATTATCGCCACGAGGATCGCGGAGCCGTTCTGCGCGAACATGACGGTGAGATAGACGGAGTTGAGATAACGAGCCGGCTCGTGCTGGATACGCTCGAGCAGAGCAGCGTTTCGGCGGCCCTCCTCCTTGAGAGTGATCGCCCGCACCTCGCTCATCCGCGTGATCGACGCCTCGGCGACCGCCAGAACAGATCCAAGGAGCGTCAAGATCACGACGGCGGCAATCAGCCAGGTCACGGAGTCTGCTTTCTGTGGAACTCGCCGAGGATCTTCCGTTCGCGATGCCTCATGGAACGTGCGTCCTGCGGCCGCACATGGTCGTAGCCGACCAGATGCAGAAATCCGTGGACGAGAAGAAGGTCGACCTCCTCGGTAACCGGTTTGTCGCCGGCCGAGGCTGCTTGCTCACGTGCCACGTCCGGACAGATGACGATATCGCCGAGGATGAACGGCTCGTCCTCTGGCATCTCGGTGTCCATCGGGAACGCGAGCACGTCTGTGGGTCCAGACTCGCCCAACCACTTCTCCTTGAGTGAGGCCATGGCGGATCGCTCAACGAGCAGCACGGTCACTTCGGCTCGCGGATCAACGCCTTCCTCGGATGCCGCAAGCCGAGTCAGCGTTACGAGGCGGTGCTCGTCTAACGGAACGTCACTCTGCTCGTTTGCGACGAACACGTCGATGCCCAAGGCCATCACACCGACGTCCACGAAGTTCGCGGGAGGTCGTCGTTCATCGGACCTTCGGGTTTGCTTCGTCGTGTAGGCGGTAGGCCTCGACGATCTCCTGAACGATCTTGTGCCGTACTACGTCTACGGCGTCCAGGTATACGAACTCGAGACCGCCGATATCTCGCAGGATCTCCTGCACGGCCACGAGCCCGCTCTGCTGTCCTTCGGGTAAGTCGATCTGCGTTATGTCACCGGTGACAACGGCCTTGGAACGCATCCCCATACGCGTGAGGAACATCTTCATCTGCTCGGGAGTCGTGTTCTGGGCTTCGTCCAGGATGATGAACGAGTCATTGAGCGTGCGACCGCGCATGAAAGCAAGTGGTGCGATCTCGATCGTTCCGCGCTCGGCGAGACGTCCAAAGTGCCCCGGTTCGAGCATCTCGTACAGCGCGTCGTAAAGAGGTTTCAGGTACGGATCGACCTTCTGTGCAACATCGCCGGGCAGGAACCCAAGGCGCTCCCCCGCCTCCACTGCCGGTCTCGTGAGGATGATGCGCGAGACTTCCTTGTCCCTAAGAGCCTTCACCGCCATCGCGACGGCGAGATACGTCTTGCCCGTCCCGGCCGGACCGATGGCGAAAACCAGCGTGCTCTTGCGCGTCGCGTCGACATAACGCTTCTGCCCCGCCGTCTTGGGGCGTATCGGACGTCCGCGCGTAGTGGCGATCGTGTCACCCATGACTTCGGAAGGCTTCGGACCGTTTTCGGCTTTCACCATCTCGACAGCTCTGTCGACCGATTCGGCTGTAAGGACGTGACCCTGACGCAGCAGGGTGAGCAACTCTTCGAAAACGGTGGCCGCGCGCTGAGCGTCATCGTCGGCGCCGGTGATGGTGATCTCGTTGCCGCGGACGAGGATGTCCGACGAAAATTCGCCTTCGATGCGCCGAAGGAGTTCATCGCGCTGGCCCACCAGGTCGACGGTGTGCGTCTCGCCGGGGACCAGGATCTTTAACTGACGTGGCAATCCTTATAGGCCTTTAGGTTTGGGGCGAGTATACCTGCGAGATAGCGCGTTCAAGAACGTTATCCAGGGGGCCAACCGAGCTGGCGTCCGCCTATCAGGTGCAGATGCACGTGCAGGACGCTCTGGCCGGCGAGCGCGCCGTTGTTGAAGACCAAACGGTACCCACGATCAAGGCCCTCGTCTTTGGCCAATTTCGCAGCAACCTCGAACAGCTCCACTAACCACGTGGAGTCACGAGCGGCCTCGAAGTCGCCCATCTTCGCGACGTGCTCTCTCGGGATGATCTGGATGTGGGTAGGTGCCTGAGGGTTGATGTCTCGAAAGGCGATGGTGTTCGCCCCTTCATGAACGATGTCGCTTGGTATGTCGCCGGCAACGAGCTTGCAAAAGAGACAATCGTTCATGCGTGTGCTCTCAATCCGAGCTCGTCCAAGAGATTGATGAGTTCAACCGGCGTGCGATCGACCGCGCTCGCGAGGGCAACCACGTCGTCGGAGCGCATGGTGAACACGGTTCCGGTCCAATCGCGGCGTCGCGCTTGGAGGCGCTTCACAAATCGCGAAACGACCGCACCCTCGGCATTCGAGATCTGATCTAGACGCTCCGTATCGATGGCTAGAGCCATGCCGGAGCTGCTCTCGGCGACACCGTCCGGCGGAAGCATCGCTTGCACGGGCAGCTTGTAGAGATCGGCCAGCCGGGCCAATCGCAGCGCTGAGATAGCTCGCTCCCCTCGTTCGTACGCACCTAGTACCGAAGCCTTGAACTCATCCGACGACTGCGCTTGAACGTCCAGAAGTGACAGGCCGCGCTGCTTCCGCAAGCGCCGCAAGTGGTCGCCGAGACGCTCGCTCAGAGGCTCGTCGTCGCGGCCAGGATCGTCTTTCGCCATCAGCCCAGGCTCCCATAGATGTGGAGCACGATCGCCGCGCCGACTATGCCTGCATTTTCGGACCGAAGGATCCGGGGGCCAAGACCGGCCGGCACGAACCCCCGTGACGTCAGACCTTCCGCTTCGTGGGCGGAAAGCCCGCCTTCGGGCCCGACAACGAGCTCAATCTCATCAGGTGGAATGTTGGGAAGCACATCGCGCAGACGTTGTTCGGCGCCTTCATGTAGAACCACTCCGAGGCTGGCCGTCGTCTTCAGCTCATCGGTCGAAGCGACAACCTGACCGACCTCGCTGAGAAGCGGAGCCCGGCACTGTTTCGATGCGCTCCGCGCGATAGACGACCACCTATCCCCTGCCTTGCGGGCTTTGGAGTCCTCCCAACGGACGATGGTTCGCTCGGCCATGAACGGAACGATGCGCAGAACACCAACCTCAACGGCCTTCTCTATAAGGCCGTCCATCTTGTCGCCCTTCATCACGGCTTGGACCAACGTGATGCTCGGCGGCGACAGTGCGACGATCCGCTCGGAAGTGACCTCGCCTTCGACCGTTCTCCCGACACGTCGGACGACGGCTTCGACAACACGTCCCGTTCCGTCGGCCACCGTGATCAGCTCACCTTCGCGTAGACGCAAGACGCGGCCCGCGTGATGAGCCTCATCGCCCGTCAGGTCAACGATCCCATCGTGCAAATGCTCGGGCGTAACGAAGAAGTGATGTTCAGTCACGCCGGCCGATGACCCGGCGCAACTCGGAACGCTCCGACGTGGAGTCGTTCTTGCGCAGCTCAGCCAGCTCTTTCAGAAGATCCTTCTCTTTGCGGCCGAGCTTGGTCGGAGTGCGCACGTGCACGCGGACCACGAGGTCCCCGCGCCCGCGGCCGCTGCGACGCGGAACGCCTTTTCCACGCAATCGGATCGTTTCGTTCGACTGTGTCCCGCCGCGGACGTCAAGCGTTTCTTCGCCGTCGAGTGTCTCAACGACAACCCTGCCGCCCAGAGCGGCCTTCGCCATATCCACCTCGGCCCAGGCGATCAGATCGTCCCCCAGCCTCTCGAAGCGATCGTCGGGGGCTACGCCAAAACGAACGTAAAGATCCCCCCGGCTCCCGCCGGCCTCTCCGGCTTCGCCTTCTCCACTCAGCCGCATCCTGTCGCCGTTGTCGAGGCCTCCTGGAACTTCCAGAGGGACTTCTGCTTCCTTAGAGATCCGGCCGGAACCGCGACATTCCTTGCATGGATCGGGAACGACCCATCCCGTGGCACTGCAAGTGCGGCACGCGTGGGCGGTCATGATCGAGCCGAGGATGGTCCGCCGGGCTTGCTGCACCTGACCTGTTCCCTCACACGTCGTGCACCTTTCGGGATGGGTGCCCGGCTCCGTTCCTTGGCCCTCGCACCGTTCGCACGGTTCGAATCGCTCAAAGCGAAGCGTTCTGTTCGCTCCGAATACGACCTCTTCGATCGACAATTCGAGCGCCACCTCGATCGACTCGCCTTGCCGAGCACGAGTTCGGGTTCGGGTACGTGTGCCACCACCTCCGAAGAACGTTTCGAAGATGTCTTCGATGGTGGAGGCGAAGGGTGAGCCCCAGGGTGAAGACCACGTCCCAACACCGTGCCGCGCTGCTTCGTATTCTTGACGCTTGCGCGGGTCGGAGAGGACGGCATAAGCCTCAGATATCTCTTTGTAGCGTTGCTCCGATTCCAGATCGCCGCCGGTCGCGTCCGGATGGTGTTCTCGCGCGAGACTGCGAAAGGCCGAACGGATCTCCTCGGCCGATGCCTCTGGTGAAAGACCGAGGACTTCGTAGTAATCGCGAGCCATCACTAGCCGATCTCGGTCAAGGACCGAGCTGGCGCAGAACTCTGGAGAGCGTCGACGCCACCTCGGCCACCGTCGACATGACCATCGGATAATCCATGCGCGTCGGTCCCAGGATCCCGACCGTCCCCGCGCGCTTGCCGAACTGATACCCGGTCGCGATGAGACTCAGGTCCCGCAGATCGGCCAGGGGCAGCTCACGCCCTATCCGGACGGTCAACGCGTTGGGCGAGGCTGAAACAGGAAGCAACGGTTCGACGTCGCCCGCCTCGAGAAACTCCATCACGCGCTGCGCTGTGTCGACCGGCTCCCAAATGATCAGTTTCGAGGTACCACCGGTGTAAAGACGTCCAGAACTTTGCGCGACAAGACGGAGAGCTTCGGCTACCGCCCGCAACACAGGATCGAGCTCAGGTGCCGCGGCGACCTCGAGCAAGGATCGTGCTGCTTCGTTGGGAGTCGCATGTTCTACAACCGTGTTGGCAACGCGAACGGCCTGGGCCAGCACATCTTCGTTCGGCTCGGCGCTCAGCTCGACCAAACGGTCGTCGTGCCAACCGTCATCGCCGATGCAGATCAAGAGCAATCTCGTTCCACTCAGTCTCACGAGCTCTATCCGCTGAAGCCGCGATTCACGAACGGACGGCGCAGCGGCCAAGGACGTGTAATCGGTCAACTCGGCCAACAGTTGCGATGCACGCTCTAGGAGTTCGTCCAGGGCGGAGAAAGCACCGGCCATGAATCGTTCGATCTCACGGCTCTGCTTGGGTTTAGGCGAAACCTTCGGAGCAAGTATGTCTACGTAATACCGGTACGCCTTGTCTGTCGGGATCCGTCCGGCAGAAGTGTGCGGATGGCTGATGTAGCCCTCGCGTTCGAGGATCGCCATCTCGTTGCGGATCGTGGCCGAACTGACGCCGAGGTCCGCCCCTTCGGCGACGGCTTTGGATCCCACCGGCTCACCGCCGTGGATGTAGCCCTCGACGATCTCGCGGAGGATGCGCTCCTTGCGGTCGTCCAGCGGCTGGCTGGCCGTCTCAGGTTGGCGGTCCATGGTGTTAGCACTCTACAGCTTGGAGTGCCAGCTAATCGACGAATAACAGGGCGGCCTCGTTGCCCAGCAGCGGCCTGGCGACCCGCACTCGTTCGCCGTCCCAATCCAGGAGTCCGGCCTCTATACCGCGTTCCAATTCCACCGAATACAGATCGATCAGGGAATTACCAACGAGCTCTCGGAACACTTCAGCATTTACACCTTCGGTGCATCGCAATCCGAGCAGCATGACCTCGGATGCGCGAGTTCGGGTTGTTATGTCTTCCGTGCCGGCCACGGCCGAAGAACCGGACAACGCCGCCTTCGCATACCGCTCGGGGCTGCGCAACGTCCACGAGCGACGCGCTCCGGCGTCCGTGGACAGATGCGAGTGCGCACCGGCGCCGACACCCAGGTACTCACCACATTTCCAATAGAGGGAGTTGTGCGCAGACCGCAGTCCCGAACGGGACCAGTTGGAGAATTCGTACCTTTCATAGCCGCGCTCACTCAGGAGGTCGTCGGCCATTTCCCACCGATGCGCAACGGCGTCGTCCGAAACGGGGACGATCTTGCCCAGCCGCTTCCATGCCTCGAGTGGAGTGCCCTCCTCGTAGATCAGCGCGTAAGCAGACACATGCGACACACCAGCGTTGAGCAGACCGTGCACTGAAGCCATCCACGTTTCGTCGTTCTCGCCCGGGATTCCAAAGACCAGGTCGGCACTGACGTTGGAGAAGCCGGCGCGGTGTGCGCGTTCGAGGGCACCCAGAGCTGAGTCTGCGTCGTGGGTCCGACCGAGCGACGCGAGCAATGAGTTGTCCAGTGATTGCACCCCGAAGCTGATGCGATTGATACCTGCTTCGAGGTAGGCGTGCAGCTTCTCATCGCTGGTCGACTCCGGATTGCACTCGATGGTGATCTCAACGTCCGCGTCCACCGGCCACGAGTCATTAATGGCTTCAACAACAGAAGCGATGGACGCAGCCGGAACCAATGAAGGCGTTCCGCCGCCGATGAACACCGAGGTGACGCTCGGTCTGATCTCGAGATCCGAGCCGTTCGGCGCCGATCTCGTGTGTCGGATGTCGGCAACGACCGCCTTCATGTAGTCATCGATGACGTCATCAAGCCCGGCGTACGCGTTGAAGTCGCAGTACCAGCACCGGTGCGAACAGAAGGGCACGTGAATGTACAAACCGAACTCTCGAAGGACGTCGCGCGGACGCGGCAGCCGGGTCACAGTCGAGTTCGTCATTTCTCCTCCACCCGCAACGCCTTGATGAAGACGTCCGGCGGCACCTCGACCTCGCCGAGCTGACGCATCTTGGCTTTGCCCTTCTTCTGCTTTTCGAGCAACTTTCGCTTACGCGTAACGTCACCGCCGTAGCACTTCGCCGTAACGTCCTTCCTTTTCGCTTTGACGGTTTCGCGGGCGATGATCTTCGCTCCGATAGCGGCCTGTATCGCTACGTCGAACATCTGTCTGGGTATGAGCTCCTTCAGTCGTTCAGCCATTGCCCGTCCCCAGTTGTAAGCGCGATCGCTATGGACGATGGTGCTGAAGGCATCTACCGGCTGACTATGCACGAGCATGTCGACACGGACCATGTCCGAGACCTGGAAACCAATCGGGTCGTAGTCGAGCGACGCATACCCGCGGGTTCGCGACTTCAGCTGATCGAAGAAGTCGAAGATGATCTCGGCCAAAGGAAGCTGATACGTCAACTCCACCCGCTCAGGCGACAGGTACTCGAGCTTCTTCTGGATCCCGCGCTTGTCACGGCAGATCTCCATCACGACGCCTACGTAGTCGGTGGGCGTGATGAGCATCGCTTCGACGATCGGTTCCTCGATCGTCTCGATCAACGATGGATCCGGAAAGTCGGCCGGCGAGTGAACCGTCAGCTCATCGCCGTTGGTCAACCGAACCTTGTATTCCGCCGTGGGCGCAGTCACTACAAGATCGAGGTTGAACTCGCGCAGTAACCGTTCCGTCGTGATCTCCATGTGGAGCATCCCGAGGAAGCCACACCTGAACCCGAAGCCCAAAGCTTTGGAGGCCTCAGGTTCGTAGACGAAGCCGGCGTCGTTCAAACCGAGCTTGTCGAGTGCGTCGCGAAGCTCCTCGTACTCGCCTTCTTCGGGGTATAGGCCCGTCCACACCATCGGCTTCGGCTCCCGGAACCCGGGGACGGCGTTGCGCGCCGGAGCGGACGCGAGTGTCACGGTGTCACCGACGCGCGCGTGACGAACCTCTTTGATCCCGGTTATCAAGTAACCGACCTCGCCGGGCCCGAGCCGATCGACGGGCGTCGGATCCGGAGCAAGGACGCCCAGCTCGGTTATCGACGTCGTGTGACCCGTGCTCATCAATCTGATCTGTGCACGGTCGAACACTTCGCCGGATTCGACGCGCACGTAGGTGATCACGCCGCGATAGGGATCGAACACCGAGTCGAAGATCAGCGCACGCAAGGACGGATCGCTCTCATCGAGAGCGGGGGGCCGCACACGCGTCACGATCGCCTCCAGCAGCTCCGCTACTCCTTCGCCGGTCTTTGCAGACAGACGCAATATCTCGTCGGCGTCTCCGAGCATGTGTCTGATCTCTGCCTCGGCCCGCTCGGGGTCGGCGGCCGGAAGATCCACTTTGTTGATCACCGGGACGATGTCGAGTCCTGATTCGATCGCGTGATAAAGGTTCGCCACTGTTTGCGCTTCGACGCCTTGCGCGGCGTCCACGAGAAGGATCGCTCCTTCACATGCCGACAAGGCCCGTGACACCTCGTAGGAGAAATCCACGTGACCAGGGGTGTCGATGAGGTTGAAGACGAAGGATTCTCCCGATGGCCGCTGGTAAGGCATGCGAACGGCAGCGGCTTTGATCGTGATCCCTCGCTCACGCTCGAGGTCCATGCGATCGAGGTACTGAGCCTCATGGCGCCCGGCTGCCAGCACACCGGTGACCTCGAGCATGCGGTCGGCCAGCGTCGACTTCCCGTGGTCGATGTGCGCCACGGTGCAGATGTTCCGGATGTTGGATACGTCGGTCATTTGAATAAGGGGTCGGGCGGTCCAATGGTAGACTCGCCGGGCTTAATCCACGTACAACGGGCGAGACTACACGGCCACCTGAGGTTCACATGCCAAGATCAAGAACAGTTCTGAAGCGGCAGCGCCAAACCGAGCGCCGGCTCGCTCGGCGCAAGGGCGTGCGCTCCGAGCTCAAGACGCTCGAAAGAAAGACCCGCGCGGCTAGCGGAGACGAGGCCAAGGCGGAACTGAAGGCTCTCCAGAAGAGCCTCGATCAGGCCGCGGCCAAGGGCGCGATCCATTCCAACAAGGCGGCGCGCAAGAAGTCACGCCTGGCCAAGCTGGTTTCGAAAAAGGGCACGTAGGTCGGCGCTACAAAGGGGGAAGCCGTGGCCACGTACATCCTGCTCTCGTCGCTCAACCCGGGCGGTCTCGAAACGCTCAAGGAGCGCCCCGACCGTCTCAAAGAAGTGAATCAGGAGATCGAGCGCATGGGCGCGACGATCAAGGAGCAGTTCGCGGTCCTCGGCCCGTTCGACTTCGTGACCATCCTCGAGGCTCCCGACAACGCAACCGTGTCCAAGATCTCGGTCTACATGGGAGCACGCGGAACGGTGCGGATCCAAACGTTGCCGGCGATACAGGTCGACGAGTTCATAGAAGACCTGAAGAAGAACTAGCGCGGTTCGGGGTCTCCCGACCTAACGGGTATCGAGCGCGCCAGCCACAACACGCTCCAGAACTATCTCAGCGGGAAGAACAGCGCCGTCCTCGCCACCCTTTACCTCAAAATCGGCCTGCGCAAGCAATCGGTGCATCCCTAGCAGCCACTCCCAGGACAAGCGCGGTGACTGGCGTCGGATGACAGCAGCTCGGCCCTCGGACATCCCCGTGGCCGAAGCGACGTCACGATCGGTGATGGAAGGCGTCCTCTCCAACAAAGACTTCACCCGGATGACTCCGCGGATCTGAGAAGCCAAGGCACCGAGGACGGGCAACGGTGCATCGCCGTGATCTAGAAGCCGCCGCAGAGCCTCGAAGGCTTTTCCTCCCTCGTGTTTGACGATCGCGTCGAACAGGATCCAGATGGGTTGCTCAGCGCTGGACGAGAAATGGTCGGTCACATCCGACCTCTCCACCTGCTTTCCGACGCCGCGGACGGCCAGCTGCTCGATGGCTTGGTCGAGATCACGAAGTGTCTCACCAACGGAGTCGACTAAAGCCGCCGCCGCATCGTGCCCCGGTTGAAGGCCTGCGCGCTTCATCCTCTTTGTCACCCACGCGATCAGCTCGCCGCGCCGAGGGCGTGACAGCCTCACCACCTCGGCTAGACCCTTCAATCCGTTCATGAGCTGAGTTGGTGGACGTTCGGCCACGCTCAGGACCAATAGATCGGCCGGCTCGCCCTCACTCGTCAGAGCCGTTGTGAGCCGCTCGACAGCGCTTTTGTTCAACGACTCGGCATTGCGCAGGACGACCAAACGCTTGGTTGCGAACAGCGAACCCGCAAAGAGTGCCTCTTCTAATCCGTCGAGACCGGCGTCCGCGTCGAGGGTAACGACTTCGGCATCGCTGCCTGCAGCCGCCGCAGCAGCCTCGTCCGCTGCTTCGGAAGCCAGCAACTCGTCCTGGGACCAGATCAGCTTCATCACCGCGTCGTCGTCACCTCAGCGCTCGTGTCGTTCAGGCACACCATCACCGAACCATCTTTATCGGTGCGGAAGACGTTTCCGTGGCGAGCGTACGCGGCCAGGGCTTCCGGCGCCGGATGCCCGTAGCGATTGTCCGCTCCGACGGACACAAGGGTCAGCTTCGGATCGACAAGATCGACGAACTCCGGGGAAAGGTCCTTGGAGCCGTGGTGCGGCGCAACGAAGACCTCAGCTGTGACGTCCTCGCCCATCATCTCTTCTTCTTCCCGGACACCGATATCCCCGGGAAGCAACGCCGTCACGCCGCCAACTTCGGCGCGCAACACGAGGCTGTGCGCGTGTACCTCATCTTCGGCATAAGCCGGCAGCGGACCAGGAGGGGGGAACACAACTTCCATCCGCATGTCTCCAAAAGAGAACACGTCGCCCGCCGCCGTGTCCGACACCGGAACACCGGCACGGCGGGCCGCGGCGATCACTTCACCGCCCTTTCGCCAGGGCAGCGTCACCGGCCCGATGACTCGGCCGACATCGAGACGCTCCAATGCCCGTGCCACTCCTTCTGTGTGGTCGGCATGCGGATGGGACACGAATGCGGCGTCCAGTTTGTTAACGCCGAACTCCTCGAGGTCATAGACGACACCGCCTTCGTCCGGCCCTCCATCGACGAGCACCGCACTGCCGCCGCTGCGCAAGAGGATCGCCGTTCCTTGCTCGACGTCCAGTGCGACGATCGACGAGCCCGCACACGCGGGGCCCCCGATCATCTGGCCCGCCGAAGCCGCACCGAACAGAACCGCACACGCCGCAGCAGCTCCGCGTGCGCGGGCCGAGCGAGCTGCGAGTAGAGCAAGTGCGGACGTCACTGCGAAGGCGGCGACCACGCTCATGCCGAGGCTGGCCGCGGGCGCGCGCGCGAACCACTGCGCGCTCAGCAGGATCGCGTCGAGCACCAAACGCAAAGTCGCCGGCAACCAGTCGAGCGCGGAGACGACCGATGCCAGTCCAAGCGTCACCAGCCCGCCGATCATCACGACCGGGGCGAGCGGAGCAACGAGCAGATTCGCGATCCCGCCGACGGCGGGTATCCGTCCGAAGTGCCAGGCCAGCAAGGGCGCGGCCGCCAGCTGGGCGGCGACAGTGGTGCCGACGGCAACGGCGAGCAGCGTCCACAGAGGGCCTCCCGGAAGAGCTCGCTCCAAACGCTCCGACAACGGACGAGCCCAAAGGATCAGTCCGAGCGTTGCGGCGAAGGAGAGTTGGAACCCCGGATGGAACATCAACTCCGGTGTCGCCAGAACGAGCAGAACGAACGCGACGGAAGCCAGCCGGATCGCATCCGGCAAGCGCCCGCCGGCCGTTACCGCGAGGGCGACACCTGCCGTCACGACTGCTCGCAGCACCGAGGGCTCGAGACCGGTCAGGAACGCGAAGAAGATCAGGGGCGGAACGGCGACGACGCCGCGAAGCCAGCGGCTGCGGGGGATCAACGCTCGAGCGAGCAACATCACGATGACGAGTACGACCGCGACGTTCGAACCGGAAACGGCGACGAGGTGGGCCAGTCCCGTCGTGCGGAAGTCCTCGATCGTTCCTTCGTCTAGCAACCGGACGTCGCCCTCGGTCATGCCCAGCAGAAGGCCGGCTTGCGTTCGAGGCAATGCATGCTGAGCGACCTCTGAGAAACGAGCCCTAACGGCGCCCGCGGCGAGCCTGATCATCGACCCCGCGCCGCCTCGATCCAGACGGTCGGCGAGTAATAGCGGCGCCTCGTCTCGCCCTTCTCTCGGCTCGAGCAGTGCTCCCGTTGCGCAGACGCGCTGACCGACGCGCACCTTCTTGACGTCGTCACCCGCGATCCGGAGCTGCTCGCTCGTTTTCCAACGCTCAACGTCCGGCTCCCGTGAAGACGAGATCCGTTCGACGGTCCCGGCGCGGATCTCGACCGATCGATGGCGCAGCAGTTGCGTGGTTCCGCACGCGCGAACAACCGCGTGCTCGCGAGCCAATCGCGGAAGTAGCGCGCCTTCGACTGCCGACGATCGCCAGGAGGCCGACGCACCGGCTGCTGCGCCGAGAGCGACAAGAGCTGCAGCTACCGCGACACTTCTGCGGCGCGAGAGCATCAGCGCCGCGATCACGGCTGCTAGACACACGTACGAAAAGGGTCGCGCTAATGCACCGCGGCTCCAACCGGCCGCCGTGCCGGCAGCGACCGCGACCGCAGCGAAGATCGCCGCATTCATCAGACCGTTGCTTGGGAGCGGATCTCTTCGAACTTGGCCGGGCCGATACCGGGCACGTCGAGAAGGTCCTCCAGCCTTTGGAACCCACCGTTCTTCGCCCGGTGATCGATGATCCGCTGTGCCAGAGCCGGACCGATGCCCGGCAGCCCGTCGAGCTCGGCCAACGACGCTGTGTTGAGGTTGATCAGTCCGGACCCATCAGTCGCGCCCTCCGGACCACCGCCTTCGGTGGGTGGGCCGGGAACCAGGACTTTGTCGCCGTCCTTGACCTTGGCGGCAAGGTTGAGGGCGTCCAGATTCGCGTCGGACTTAGCGCCACCGGCCTTGCGCACGGCTTCGTCCACGCGCGCGCCGTTGGGCAACTCGTAAAGCCCGGGCCGGACGACGGCTCCGGCAACGTGGACGAAGATGCCGCGCGGTGCCTTCTTCGTGTCCGGCTTCGGCGAGGACAAACTCACCGATTGGGGTTTTGGCTTCGCACGCATCGCCACTCCGTAGCCACCGGCCAAGCCGACGGCAGCGAGAACGGCAACACCGACGACAATCCTCCGCATCGGGAGGTTTGAAGGAAGACCTTCCTCCGCCAAGAGACTCCTAGGGACGGGGGGAAGGACGGACTTCTAGACGCAGCGCATCTTAGATTCCGGCACCGACGGTGGCCGGTTTAGCGCGTAAGGACGTTGACCAAGCGCGGCGGCTTGACGATGACCTTCGTCGGCTTGCCACCGTCGAGGTAGCGCTGCACCTGATCGGAGGCAAGAGCAGTAGCTTCGGCGTCCTGTTCCGAAATGTTTGCTTCGACCTCGATGCGATCCCGCACCTTGCCGTCGACCTGCACGACCATCGTTACGCGATCCACGGCCGCCAGCGCCGGATCGGCCGCCGGCCACTTGCGTGCGTGGATCGATCCCTCGCCGCCGATCCTTTCCCATAGCTCTTCGGTCAGGTAGGGAGCGATGGGAGCCAACGTGTGCAACAGGACCTCGGCTCCCTCGCGCAACTCCTCGGCCGGTGCCGACTTGGACGATGCCAGTGTCCGTTGCAGCGTCATCATCTCGGAGATCGCCGTGTTGAACGCGAACCTCTCGTAACGCTCCGTGATCGCGGCCAACGACCGATGGACGGTCTTGCGTAACTCGCTGTCCCCAGAAGCCGGACCTGCGCCCCTCATCGAGTCGGCGTTGTTGTCGACGAACTTCCACACGCGCTCGCAGAAGCGATACGCCCCAACTACCGCGTCGGCACCCTCGGGCGGCCAGTCGTAGTCGTCCTCGGGCGGCCCGATGAACAGGATGAAGACACGTAGTGCGTCGGCGCCGTACTTGTCGAGGACCTCCTCGGGCGCAACCACGTTGCCGAGGGACTTCGACATCATCTTCCCGCCCTTGCGGATCGTCCCCTGATTCATCAGCCGGCGGAAGGGCTCGTGGTGCTCGGTCAGGCCCAGGTCGTACAGGAACTTCGTTATGAAACGCGCGTAGATCAGGTGCATCACCGCGTGCTCGATGCCGCCGATGTATTGATCGACCGGCATCCAGGCATTTGCGATCGCCGGGTCGAAGATCGCCTCTTCGTTTCTGGGGTCGGTGAAGCGCAAGAAGTACCAGGACGAATCCATGAAACCGTCCATCGTGTCCGTCTCGCGCCGCGCCGGGCCCCCGCACTTCGGACACGTCGTGTTGACCCAATCGCCTGCGCTCGCCAGCGTCGGAACCTGGTCTTCGGTGGGTTGGTACTCGACGTCCAGCGGGATCTCCAAGGGAAGGTCTTCGTCCGACAGCGCGACGAGGCCGTCCTTCTCGCAATAGACGATCGGGAACGGCGTCCCCCAGTACCTTTGGCGCGAGATAAGCCAGTCGCGCATCCGATAGTGCGTCTCGGCTCGCCCGATCCCCTTCTCCTCCAGCCATTCGTTCACACGTGCGATCGCTTCGCGCACATCGGAATCGGACTCGCCGACGCGCGACGGCGTACCGTCGAAGGCGCCGGAGTTCACCATCACGCCGTCGCCCACATAGGACTCGGCCATCGAGTCGCCGTCGATCGATTCGTCCTCGGGCGCGATTACGACACGCACCGGCAACCCGAGCTGCCGCGCGAACTCGAAGTCGCGTTGATCGTGCGCGGGCACGGCCATGATCGCGCCCGTCCCGTACTCCATCAGCACATAGTCGGACGCGTAGACCGGAATCTTCTCGCCGTTGACGGGATTGACCGCGTAGGCACCCAGATCGAAAGCCTTCCGTTCGCGCTCGACGGCCATGCGCTCGATCTCGGTCGTTCGTCGCACTTCGTCCAGAAATGCAGCGAACTCTTTCGACCTACCGGATCGTTCGGCGAGCTTCGCCGCCGTCGGGTGCTCAGCGGCAAAGACGAAGAACGTCACGCCCCAGAGCGTGTCCGGGCGCGTAGTGAAGATCGGGATCTCGTCCTCCGTCTCGTCGATCGTGAAGGTCACGACGGCGCCTTGCGACTTTCCTATCCAGTTGCGCTGCTGAACCAGAACGGCTTCGGGCCACTCGAGCTCGTTCATGTCTTCCAGTAGCCGGTCCGCGTAGTCGGTGATCTTGAAGAACCACTGCTCGAGATCTCTGACCTCGGGCACCGTGTCCTCGTGCCGCCAGCAGAACCCGGACGAGATCTGCTCGTTCGCCAGAACTGTGTGGCACTTGGGACACCAATTGACCTTCGCCGGCTTGCGGTATGCCAAACCACGCTCGAATAGACGCAGGAAGAGCCACTGGTTCCACTTGTACTGCTCGACATCACTGGAAGCGAAGCTGCGATCCCAGTCGTAGGAGATGGCGAGGCGCTTGCACGATTTCGTGAATTGGGCGATGTTTTCGTACGTCCACGTCTTCGGATGGATCCCGCGCGTGATCGCGGCGTTCTCGGCCGGCAATCCCAGGGCGTCGTAACCGAACGGATGCAGTACGTCGTGGCCCTTCATCCGCCAGTACCGCGCAATCGCGTCTCCGATGCCGGCGAAGTTCTCGACGTGGCCCATGTGCATGTCGCCGGATGGATAGGGGTACATCTCGAGGACGTACTTCTTCTCAGCCGACGGTACGCGCGGCGCAGCCCAGGCCTTTTCGGACTCCCATCGCGGGAGCCACTTATCCTCGAGCGCTTTGAAGTCGTAGGGTTCCGCCATCTCGCCGTCGGTTCTCCTAAAGATCTCTCCTAAAGAAAAACCTCCCGCACAAGTCGAGCGAGAGGTTAGCCGAGCGCCTGATCGTGGCGCCCGGCTAGGTAAGGCCGAGCAGCAAACCCATATTTCTCATCTGCGCATGAGTATACGGTGACGCGATGGAGAAACGCATCATCGAGCTGACTTCTCAGCTCGTGGCGATCCCGACGCACGAGCAGGAAGCACAAGCCCAAGAGCATCTGGCCGGCGTCTTAACGGCATGCGGGTTCGAGTGCGAGCTGCAGGAAGTTCTCCCGGATCGGCCGAACCTCATCGCGCGGCGCGGGCACGGCGGACCGTTCCTGTGCTCACACATCGATGTCCATCCGCCGCACGGCCATCCCGACCCCTTCCACGCTCATCAACAGGGATCGCTACTCGTCGGCCGCGGCGTCCTCGACGCGAAGGGGCAGATAGCCGCTCTCGTTGCGGCCGTCGAAGCCGAACGCGACAGCCATGCGCTCATCGCGATCTGCTGCGACGAAGAGTTCGCAGGCACCGGCTCTGAGAAGATCGAGATCCCGGACGGTCCGTGGTTCGTAGACGGAGGCATCGTCCTGGAGCCGACCGACTTCAAGATCTGCACGGCACAAGCCGGACAGATCGACGTCCGGGTCGGAGTCTCCGGAACTCCTGCGCACGCTTACGCACCGGAAGAGAGCGGATCGCCGGTCAAAGCCGTCCTGGCAACACTGGAGGAACTCGACACCCTCAGTTTCCTGAAAGACGAGCATGTGCTCGTCGGACGACCCCGCTCCAACATCGGACTGATAAGCGGAGGCGAGCACGCATGGCGTACTCCGGCTCGAGCGGACCTCGAGGTGACGATGGGACTCGTGCCGGGGACCGACCTCAAGAAAGCCGAAGGCGAGGTTCGACGCCGGCTCGACGATGTATCTCGACGCTGGGGTGCTCGCGGAACGTCGTTCCTATATGAAATCTTCTCGTCGAGTCCAGGGATCGAAGTTCGGCCCGACCTTCCGATCATCGAGCGACTCGCTGCGGCCACCGGTGAGCCATTCGAACCTGCCGGAGTTCCGTCCTGGACAGATGCAGCGAACCTTCTTCTCTTACACGACCTGCCGTGCGTCGTGTTCGGCGCCGGCGAGCTTGCACCGGCACACTCCGACCACGAATGGGTCGCGACCGACGACCTCGTGAGGCTGGCTGAGATCCTCAGAAGACTTCTCGGCGCCAAGAGCTAACGCCGAAGGACGTCCTCAAGCGCAGCGAGCAACGTGAGCACGTTTCGTTCGGAGCACGTGTAGCCCATGAGCCCGATGCGCCAGCACTCGCCTTTGAATGGACCGAGGCCCGCTCCAACCTCGATCCCGTATTCGTTCAAAAGCAGCGATCGCGCGCGGGCTTCGTCGGTTCCTTCCGGAACGCGAACACAGTGGAGCATCGGTAGCCGGTAGCCATCCGGCGCCACATAGGCGAAGCCACGGTCGACCAAACCCTTCGCCAATAGTGACGCAACGCGCTCATGACGCTCCCATCGCTGGATCAGACCTTCCGACAGGACGGAGCCGAGCCCGGTATGAAGCGCGGTGAGCATCGATATCGGCGCTGTGTGGTGATACACGCGATCGGTGCCCCAATACCCCTCGAGCAGCGTGACGTCGAGGTACCAACTCTGCACCGGCGTGCCTCGCGCACGAACGGCCTCGATCGCACGCTCGGAGAAAGTGATCGGTGACAGTCCGGGCGGAACCGACAAACACTTCTGTGTCCCCGAATAGCAAACGTCGACTCCCCAACCGTCAACGTCCACCGGCATTCCGGCCAGCGACGTAACCGTGTCGAGAAGGAACAACGCTTGGTGCTCTGCGACGAGCGATGCGATCTCCTCGACGGGCTGGGCAACTCCGGTCGAAGTCTCGGCATGAACCAAAGCCAGCACCTTCGCGTTCGGAGTGGTTTCGAGAGCGGCCCTCACGTCCTGCGCGCGGATGATTTCTCCCCAATCGGTCTCCACGCGTACGACCTCGGCTCCCGCGCGCGAGGCGACCTCGGTCATCCGTCCGCCGAAGACACCGTTGACGCAGACGATCGCCTTGTCGCCCGGTTCGAGAACATTGACGAGCGCCGCTTCCATCCCTGCGCTCCCCGTCCCCGAAACGGCGAAGGTCATGCGGTTCGACGTCGAGAACACCTGCCTCAAGCGTTCCGACACTTCATCGAGCAACGTTAGGAACGAAGGATCCAGGTGACCGACGAGCGGACGGCCCAGAGCTTGCAGCACTTCGGGTGCAACGTTGGACGGGCCCGGGCCCATCAACAAGCGTTCAGTCGGCATGTCAGGCCGGGATGCAGAGCACGTGCGACGCGAGAGTACGCCCGACGGCTACCGACTCACCGTTGCGCAGCACGGTCACGGCGCCTTCGGGATCCCGATCGGCAACGTCGAGCACGGCCCCCGGCAGCAACTTGTGCTCCTCGAGATACAGCAGCGTCTCGCGGTTCAGCTCCAAGTCTTCGAGGATGCGATCGATGCGCACCCGGGAGCCCGGCTCGCAATCCTCGAGCGGGGTCAGATCGTCGATCGGCATCGCCGCCGCGGCTGTTCCGGGGATCGGATTCCCATGCGGACACCGATCGACTCCGCCCAACGCTGCTCGCATCTTCTCGAACACGACGTCGGACACACCTGGTTCCATGTGACGAACCTCTTCGTCGGACAGATGCCACGGCACGCCGAGCACGTCGACCAAGTAGCGCTCGATGGTTCTGTGCCTGACGGCTTCTTCAGCGGCCCTCTTGTGCCCGTCGTCCGTGAACTGGATCGAACGGTCGTCCGCGAAGCTGATCAACCCCATCCGCTCCATCCGGTGCACCACTTCGGAGGTCGCCGGTGGCGACACGCCGAACCACCGGGCCAGACGGGCTTGCGAAACGCGTTCGCCGATCTCCTGCAATTCGAAGACGGCCTCGAGATAGGACTCGATGGTGCTGGTTACTTCGCCGCTCACTGGCTCCCCTCCGCTCGTAGAGCGCGCGGTCTAAGACCGCTTAGTCGAGCGCTTGCAGCAGTCCTTGCATCCGGTCTTCGACCGATCCCGTCAGAGTTTGGTACTGCACGTCGTATAGCTCGAGGAAGTGCACCATGCGGCGGTCGATGTCGGCTTGGAAATCCTCATCCATCGGACGAAGCCCGTCGGGCACGATGCCGAATTCGATCGGCAGGTAGAAGACGTCCGTGTACTGCGAACGCAGGTTGTGTTTGGCGATGGACATGCAGGTGTCCCATAACGCGAACTCCTTGCGCCGCTCTTGGTTCTCCAGAACCCAGCTCGCATAGGCCATGACATCGATAAGCGAGCGGTCGCCCACGAAGGACTGGTGGATCATCTCGTTGTAGTACTGCCGCAGGAAGATCAGGGTCTCCGTCTCGACGGTGGCGTCCTTGTCGAGCTTGAAACCGAGTTCGACGATTTCCCGGGCCACTTCGGGGAGCAGCGGGAGGTCCAGCTTGGGGGCCGCGGCCTCGGCCAGGGTGGTCTTCCCCGTCGAGAACGAGCCGACTATCGCTACGCGCCTGGTCATGGCCGTTCACCCTACCTATCAGGGCCTTTCCGTGGCATCATGAACGCGTCCAGGGGACCGGGACTGTCCCGGCCTCGAGGCCAGGAGGTTCTACATGAACGTCACCGTTCATTCCCTGCGCGAGTGGCGCACGCGTGGGGAGAAGTTCGTGATGATCACCGCGTACGAGGCGTTGACTGCACGCATCTTGGACGAGGCGGGCATTCCCGTTCTGCTCGTGGGTGATTCGCTCGCCAACGTGCAGCTCGGTTACCCGACCACGATTCAGGTATCGATGGACGAGATGTTGCACCACGCAAGCGCCGTTGCCCGCGGCGCAAACAACGCCTTGCTCATCGGCGATCTGCCCTTCGGCAGCTACTCCACCAAGGAAGATGCCTTGCGCAACGCCGCGGACTTCCTACGCGTAGGGATGCACGCCGTGAAGCTCGAGGGAGCCGGGCCGAACGTCGAGATCGTCCAGGCCCTGACCGAGCGTGGCATCCCGGTCATGGGACACCTCGGACTCACTCCTCAGTTCGTCAATGCCTTTGGTGGATTCAAGGTGCAGGGACGAGGCGAAGCTGGCGACAAGTTGCTCGAGGGAGCCATCCAGCTTCAGGAAGCCGGGCTCTTCTCGCTGGTGCTCGAGTGCGTTCCGTCGAAGCTCGGCAAGCGCGTTACCGAGGAGCTCGAGATCCCGACCATCGGGATCGGAGCCGGTCCGGACACCGATGCTCAGGTGCTGGTGCTGCACGATCTGCTCGGATTGACACCCGGTCCGTCGGCACGCTTCGTGAAGCGTTACGCCGATCTTGCGTCACAGGTGTCGCAGGCCGTGCAGATGTTCGCGAAGGAAGTTAGCGAGGGGATCTACCCGGCCCCCGAGCACGAATACAAGTAGGAGCTACTCCTCCGGACGCAGCGGACGGATCACGTGGAATAGTTCTGCGTGCTCGAAGCCATGCTTCTCGCCGTTGACCTTCATCCAGCCGCGAATCATAGGATCGACGTCCCAATCGATCTGCGAGGCGTGCGCCTTTAGAGCTTCGATCTTCTTGTCTATCGTCGTCGTGATGTCGACGGCCGTCGCACCTCCGCCGGGCCCGGAGACGTAGATCTCTCGGCACCCGCGCCAGGGTTCCAGACCCTCCTGCAAGAGCTCGGGAAAGTGGCCCGGCGTTGTTCCCGCCGTAACGGTTATGTCCAGCGAGGCCTGACCGACCGCGCGGTGATCGGGGTGGTTCACGAAGAACCCGCCGGGTATGGGCTGCGGGTCCGTCACGATGAACCGGTGAGGACGAGCGCGACGAAATTCGCGAGCGATGTCACGTCGCAGATCGAGCGTTGGCTCGACATAACCGTCCGGATAGCCGAGGAATCGCACATCGGTGACGCCAACCACTTGGGCAGCCTTTAACGTCTCTTCTCGTCTGATCGCGGCAAGCTTCTCGCCGAAAAGCTCGGCGTCGGCCGTGCCCGTCGAACCGTCGGTGACGATGACATAGGTGACGGTCGCGCCCTCTTCGACCCACACGGCGACACTGCCGGCGCAGCTGAATTCGATATCGTCCGGATGTGCTGTTACGACGAGAACACGCAATTCCTCACTCATGGGTATCAACGATACCCGCGCTATACTTCCGCCCTCTGGGGCCGTAGCTCAGTTGGTAGAGCGCCTGGATGGCATCCAGGAGGCCAGGGGTTCGAATCCCCTCGGCTCCACAAAGTGACATCGACAACCGCCGACTTCGACCGGACGATCGAGCAGTCGCGGTCGGCACTCGGCGAAATCGCCAAGGGCAACCCTGATCCATACAAGGCGCTCCTTTCGCGCGGCGAAGACATAACGCTCGGGAATCCCTTCGGCGGTTTCGGGCGTGGTTGGGAGGAAGTCACCGAGCAATTGGAACGCGCGGCTTCGCATTACCGGGACGGTGAAATCGTCGGTTTCGAGATGGTGATGCAACATGTCGGCTCGGAGGTTGCGTACACGGTTGAGATTGAGCGCCTCCGCGCGAAGGTAGGCGGAAGCTCCGAAGTCACGGAACTGGCTTTTCGTGTCACCTGCGTCTACAGGCATGAAGACGACGGCTGGAAGCTGGTGCATCGACACGCGGACCCCCGCGTCTCCAGGCAATCGGCTGATTCGGTCATCCAGAGCCCTGAGTGACGACCGACACATTCGATGCGCTCGAGCAGGAGTATGAAGCTCTGGGGTCGATGCTCTATTCGCTGGACGACGAGGATTGGTCGAAGCCATCGCTATGCGAAGGATGGACGGTCGCCGATGTCGTCCTTCACCTTGCTCAGAGCGAGGAATCCATCGCCGTGGGCACGGGAGTGCGTGAAGTCACACCGGCTGAGGTCGCCGTCGGCGTCCGAAGGTCCGAGGCGACCATCGACGATGTAGTCGAGGATTGGGTTGCATCCGAGCGCGATCGGCCGCCGCAGGAACACCTGGATCGATGGAAAGCAGCCAGCCGGCGCGCACTGACGTTGCTCCGCGAAGCCGAGCCCGACTCGAGGATCCCTTGGGCGACCAATCCACTCAAACCGCGCACGCTTGCCACGACCAGACTGTCCGAGCACTGGATCCATGCCAACGACATCGCAAATCCGCTCGGGCTCCCCTACCCCGATACCGATCGCCTTTGGCATATCGCGCGGCTCGCACACCGAACGACCCCGTACGCATACGCACGCGCAGGACGCAACGACCCTCCACCCGTACGCGTCGAGCTCACGTCGCCCAGTGGAGAACGCTGGGAATTCGGGCCGGAAGGCGCCGAGTGTTTCGTCGAAGGAAGCGCCTCGGACTTCTGCCGTATCGCTGCCCGGCGACTGCTTCCAGCCGATGCTCGGAGCATCGTCACGACCGGGGAACGCACAATTGAGGTGCTTGGACTCATCCGCACCTACGCGTAGCGCTCCAGAAAGAGGAGATCATGACTCTTGACGTAAACCTGCAGGGCAAGACCGCACTCGTCACCGGCGCATCGAGTGGCATCGGACAGTCAGTCGCGGAGCGCCTAGGCCGGGCCGGCGCGGTTGTTTATCTAACGGGGCGCACCGCACAGCCCATGGATGAGTCCCGCATTCGCATCGAAGAATCGGGCGGCAAGGCTGAGGTTGTTGCGATGGACGTTCGCGATGCCGACGCCTTGCGTGGCCTGATCGATCGGGCTGCCGAAGACACCGGCCGGCTCGACATCATGATCAACAACGCAGGCCTCGGACATCCGGGCTCGATCATCGAAGGCGAGATCGAAAAGTGGCGCGAGATGCTCGACGTCAACATCATCGCCCTGCTCGTCGGAAGTCAGGCCGCCGTCAAAGCCATGCGCCGCTGCGGCAACGGCGGGCACATCATCAACATCTCCTCGGGCGCTGCTTTGCGCAGGGATTCAGGTGTCTACGGGGCCACGAAGCATGCCGTCAACGTGATAACGGAGACGCTCCGCGGCGAGCTCGAGGACGACAACATCCGCATCACGTCGTTGATGCCCGGTGTAATCGCCACCAATTTCGCGCGAAACTACGATCCCGAAGTCATCAAGGGCATCGGCGCTCTAGTCGGGATGGAGCTCGACCTGAAGCCTGGCGAGAAGATTCCGGACGAAGCACTCGCGAACGCTCAAGCGGCTCTCGAAAACTTGATCGGAAAACCGGAAGACATCGCCGACGCCGTTCTCTATACGGTCAGCTTGCCGCTTCGGCTCAACATCCCGGAGATAGTCGTCCGTCCAGCGAAGCAGTTGGATCTCTGATCCGGAGACGTCTTAAGCGGGCCGGTTACGCGCTATCCAAGCTCGCGCATCCGGTTCCGTCCCTAGGACCGCATCTTGACGCAACAGCCAGTGCATGAGACGCATGCCGAAGCGGACGAACCGGGACGGTGCTATCACGACGTAGCCGCGGATGTTGGGAAGTCGCTTGATCTTTCTGAGACTCACCGTATTGAGCGGATTCACGAATCGCACCCGAGTCGTGTCCGTCACGTACCACCAGCCGTTCGGATGATCACGACCGAAAGTAGTTGCGTCGAGTAGATCCTTCTTAAGTAGTCCTCGTCCGATGTACCCCCGAGGACGGGCGAGGAGGATGTCCTCCTCCCAAACGATCTCGACGCTACCTCCGCGCCGCCTGTTCTCCGTGACTTTCAAGCAAGAGCCTCACGTGCCTCCGCAAGCTCGGGGATCTCGGGCCGCGGGGCGTCCTTCCAAAGTCGCTCGAGATCGTAGAACTCGCGCATCTCGTCGCTGAACACGTGCACGACGAACTCGCCGTAATCGATGAGCATCCAACCGGTGCTTGGACTCCCCTCGGTGCGGATCGGTGCTCGGCCGTCCGCCTTGAGTTTCACCTGAACCTCGTCGGAGATGGTTTTGACCTGACGGTCGGACTGAGCAGAGCAGATGAGGAAGTAATCGGTGATCGCCAAGTACGGACCAACTTCGAGAATGACGAGCTTGCCCGCCTTCTTGTCGGCCGCCGCAGTTACGGCCCGTCCGACCCAGTCGAGAATGGTCAGGTCGCCGATACGGAAACGAGGGTTTCGGACGGACGAGGGCCGCGCCGGTTGGCAGCGGCCATGACGAAACTCACGACAGCATCATAACCGCGCTGTCCGCGGATCTAGGTGCTGTAGAGATCATGCTCATCGATGTACTTGCGTACCGACTCTGGGACCAGATACTTGATCGGACGCCCCTCCGCCACTCTCCGGCGGATGTCCGTGGACGAGATCGCAAGGGCCGGGATCTCGAGCACCACCATGCGATCGCGATAGCCGAGCGAGGCGAGTTTTCCCAGGTCGTGGCCGGGTCGAGTGACCGCAACGAAGGTGGCGAGCTCGAGCGCTTCCTCCGGGTCCTTCCACGTGAGGATCTCGAGGGTTGCGTCCGCACCGGTGATGAAGTGAAGCTCGGCTCCCGGGTGCTCGATACCGACAGCTCGCAACGTGTCGATCGTGTACGTAGGTCCTTCTCGTTCGATTTCGATGTCCGACACTTCGAACTCGGCGTTGTCGGCCGTCGCCAGCTCCGTCATCGCCAATCGGTGGTCTGCCGAACTGACGCCCGGGCGCTCCTTCTGCCAGGGACGTCCGGCCGGGATGAATAGAACGCGTTCCAGGGATTGCGCGACGCGGGCTTCCTCGGCCGCAACCAAGTGGCCGTGGTGGATGGGATCGAAGGTGCCACCCATCAATCCGATCCGTTGGCCGATCCGCGCGCCCATGCGCGAATCGTAGCGTTAGTGCCGGTTCAGGCCGCTTCTTTAGAGCGCCGCCACTCCTCGATCACGCGCTCACGGGACTGCTGGACGCGCGCCCGGGCCATAGCGGCTTCGATCGAGCCCGCGCCGTAGAGCAGCTTGTCGCTCTCTAGGTCTTCCAGTGCGTGGAAGAACGCTCCATGAGCGGTGTCTTCGGATACAGAGATCTCGACGACGTCTGAGGACGGCTTCTCTTGAGCCTTGCCGGCCGGGTGTCCGGCCATCGCTTCGAGTTCAGATTCAGTGCGCATGATCCCCTCCGTGGGACTAACGCTTCTTGGAGATAACTTCGGCCCATCGGCCGGCCGCTTTAGCAACCCTTACCCACTAACGGGAGCCGCTAACGCGCCGCCCTAAGCCAGGCGCTCTATAAACCCGGCCAGCTGCTTCAGATTCCGGCACTCGTGAACGGCGTCGCAGTGCTCGGCGTAAGCGGACATGACCGAATCGCCCGTGTCCCAGTGCTGCGGAGCTTCGGGGTTGAGCCACCAAACGCGCTTGGCGCGCTCGCGCACATCCTTGAGCACCCACGCTTCCGGGTTGCGGTAGTTCGATCGTGCGTCGCCCAAGATCAGGACGTGGCTGCGGTCGTTTACCGCTTCCAGGTAGTTCTCGTGGAACTGCTTGAAGGAATGCCCGTAATCGGAGTGCCCGTCCAGCCAGATCACGTTCGCGATCTGTAGCGCCTTGGGGATCGCGTCGGCCGGGTCGGTCGATTTCAGCGTCTCGGTTACCTCGTCGACGGTGTCGATGAACAAGAACGACCGGATGCGTGGGAATTGGACCTGCAGCGAAGCGACGAGCAGGAGTGTGAACCTCGTGAAGGCAGCCACAGATCCGGAAACGTCGCACAGTAAGACGATGTCCGGACGCGACCTCGACTTCACCTTGAACTGAGGATCGACCATCGCCCCACCGGTCGAAAGGGACTTCCGGAAGGTCTTGCGCATATCCAAGCGCCCCCGGGCGCCCATCTTCCGGAGCTTGGCCAGCCGGGTGGCAAGACGGCGCGCAAGCGAAATGACGGAGCGGCGCACATCGGAGACTTCGTCCGAAGTGATCGTTGCGAAATCGCGTTCCTCCAAAGGAACACGAAGGATGCGGTCGGCGACGTCGTCGGCTCCCCTTTCATTGACCATCCGACGTCGAACTTCTTGTTCGAGTATCCGGCGCAATCGCTCGAGCCTGGACTGCACCTCCATTTTCCAGATCGCCTGCTCCCACTCGTCAACGCCTTCGCGTTCGGCCAGGCGTTGCAGCAGACGGTCGAGATCGAGGAATCGCAATGCGCGGTAAAGCAGGAAGCCGCCCGACGCTTCGTTTGACAAGCGATCCAACACGGCCCGAGCCAAGCGACGGAGCTCACCATCGCGACCTTCCCGCAACGCCTTGATCACCGCTTCGAGAAGCTCGGCCTCCTCGAGCTCGCTGAGGTCGGGTGGCACCGTGTCCATATCGACATCGATGTCCGCGAACTCCGGCGCAAAGAACAGGTCGAAGAGCGTGGAGAACACCTCGAGGTGCCCGGGCGCCCGGCACATGCTCGAGGCCAGGCCCCACTTGAACGATTCGCGGTCGGCCCAGTCGAGGTGGCCCAACGCTTGCGACGCCACGAGTATCTCGTGATTCGATACCGGGACCCCGGCGTCCCGCAGCTTCGACGCGAAGGCTTGAAGACGCTCGAGCATTCAGTTGAGGTTGGGCGGCGGAAGCTTGAGCTGCTGAGACACGCGCTCCATGTCCTGCCGGTACTTCAGGATCACATTCAACGTTTCCTGCGTGATGTTCTCGTCCAGAGTCTCGACCCCGAGCTCGACGAGAGTGCGGGCCCAGTCGATCGATTCGGAGATCGAAGGCTGCTTCTTCAACTCGAGCTGACGGATCGAGCGGATGAGACGAACCAGCTGATCGGCGAGCGCCTCGGGGAGCTCCGGAACGCGCGTAAGAACGATCTCGCGCTCACGCTCCGATTCGGGATAGTCGAGGAATAAGTAGAGGCAGCGTCGCTTCAGCGCCTCAGAGAGCTCCCGCGTCGCGTTTGACGTCAGGAACACCATTGGCTGACTACGCGCCACCATCGTCCCCATCTCGGGGATCGTCACCTGGAAATCGGACAGCAGCTCAAGCAGGAAGGCCTCGAACTCGAACTCCGTTCTGTCGATCTCGTCGATGAGCAGAACGATGGGCGTCTCCGATCTGATCGCCTTGAGAAGAGGGCGCTCCAAAAGGAAGGGTTCGTCGAAGATGCTCTCTTCGATCTCCTCCCAGTGGTGCTCCCGCGCTTCGTCGGCTTGGATACGTAGAAGCTGTTTGCGATAGTTCCATTCGTATAGGGCCCGTGATTCGTCCAGGCCCTCGTAGCACTGAAGGCGGATCAGGTCGAGCTTGGTCGCCGCGGAAACGGCTTTCGCGAGCTCGGTCTTGCCTACACCGGCGGGACCTTCGATGAGAAGAGGCTTGCCGAGCCGGTCGGCCAAATAAACGGCTGTCGCTACACGCGTGTCGGCTATGTAGTCGACGGCGCGAAGGCGCTTGAGAACCTCTTCGACAGAAGTAAACCCGTGCCCGTTCTTCATTGGAGTCGCAACAGGCTACAGGACCACCAGTTCGTCGCGATGGACGACCTCTCGCGCATCCCCGATCTCTTTGGAGACGGCTTCGGATCCGAGTCCAGCGATCTTTTGCAGCTCGTCGGACGAGAAACCCACGAGACCGCGGGCAATCGTGCGGCCCATGTCGTCCACGATGTCGACGGCATCTCCCGGCTGGAAAGACCCCTCGACACTCTTCACGCCTGCGGCGAGAAGAGAACGGTTGTGTTCAACGACGGCCGCGCGGGCGCCGTCGTCTACGACGACGCGGCCGCGCGGCGTCGTCGCATACCCGATCCAGGCCTTGCGTGAGGTGAGCTTCGAAGGCTGGGCGTGGAAGAGAGTGCCGACGGCTTCGCCGTCGAACACTTTCTTCAACGTCCCCTCCCCGAAGCCGGCGATCACAACCGGTACACCCGAAGCGCTTGCGATGCGCGCTGCGTCGAGCTTGGATCGCATGCCACCTGAGCCGAAAGAGGAAACCGAGCCGCCGGCCAGTGCTTCTATCTCCGGTGTGATGTCGTCCACTTCGTTGATGATCGGGCCGTCCCTTCCGTCGTGAAGTCCGTCCACGTCGGAGAGCATCACCAGCACATCGCCCCTAACCAGATTCGCGACGAGCGCCGCCAGAAGATCGTTCTCGCCGAACTTGATCTCGTCGGTTGAGACCGTGTCGTTCTCGTTCACAACAGGCACTGCACCGAGGGCAAGCAGTCGCTGGAACGTGTTCTGCGCGTTCACGTACTGCTGGCGGTGAAGGAAGTCCGATCGCGTTACAAGCACCTGACCGCACGCACGACCCCGGCTCTCGAAAGCCGTGGCGTACGCATCCATGAGGTGCGACTGACCGACGGCAGCAGCTGCCTGGAGCGAAGGCATGTCCTTCGGACGTTTATCGAGACCCAGAGGGCCGAGACCTGCCGCGATGGCGCCCGAAGTCACGCAAACCACTTCACGCCCGGCCTCCAGCAACTCGCACAGCTCCGCCACGAGCGCATCGACCTGCTCCGGTGCGAGGCGCCCATCTTCGCGAGTTAGGGACGATGTCCCCACCTTCACAACAACGCGACGCGCGGAACGAAGTTCCTCACGCATCGACGGACTCCGGGATGAACTCGAAAGTGAACTCGCCGATCCGGACCTCGTCGCCTTCCTTGGCTCCCTCGCGCACCAAGGCCTTCTCGACTCCCATCGAGCGAAGCCGCCGTTGCAAGCGGCGGACAGCTTGCGGGTTGTTCATCGGTGTCTGGTTGACGAGTCGTTCCACCCTTTCGCTACGCACGCGGTAGGAGTCGCCCTCACGGGTAACCAGAACGCGATCTTCGACCACGGGACGGAACACAGCGAACGTCTGCGGCTCCCCGAGCTCGCTCCGCGAGCGCGCGACTTCTTCGGCGAGAACACGCTGCAGCTCGTCAACGTTGTTCCCCTCCGCTGCGGAGACCGCTATGCATCGGGCACCCTTTGCCAGAGCCCAAGACTCAACGGCTCCGACACCGTCCGTGCTCAGGTCGGTCTTGTTGGCAACGACCACGCGCGCACGATCCGCCAGCGCCTCGTCGTACGCCAGAACTTCGTCGAGGACGCCTTCTAGGTCCGCAACCGGATCTTCCGATGCGACGTCGACAACGAGCGCGAGAACCGCACAACGCTCGGCATGTCGAAGG
This sequence comes from uncultured Actinomycetes bacterium, assembly GCA_963766295.1. Taxonomy (GTDB): domain Bacteria; phylum Actinomycetota; class JAICYB01; order JAICYB01; family JAICYB01; genus JBBDRJ01. The sequence goes on from CAVXYW010000002.1 coordinate 1,228,247, forward strand.
AAACGCAGTCCCAGACCCTTCCCCTCCGAGGCTCCCTCTATCAGGCCGGGGAGATCGGCAACTACAAAACGCTCTTCCTCCACTTCGACAACACCGAGGTTGGGGTCGATGGTCGTGAACGGGTAATCGGCGATCTTGGGCTGCGCACGAGAGATCGCGGCGAGCAAGGTCGATTTCCCCGCGTTCGGGGGTCCGAGCAGACCTACATCGGCTACAAGGTGAAGCTCGAGAACGATCTCGCGCTCTTCGCCCGGCTCCCCCCGCTCTGCATAGTTCGGTACGCGGTCCGTCCGGCTCTTGAGCGCGGCGTTACCCCGTCCGCCTCGTCCGCCACGAGCGACACCGAAGGACGCTTCAGGACGCGCAAGGTCGGCCAGCAGCTCGCCGGTGGATCGATCGCGGACCAACGTTCCGACGGGAACCGGCAGCTTTACGTCCGCACCGTCCGCGCCTTGTCGATTGTTCGGACCTCCGTCACCGCCGGCATCGGCTTTGTGCATGCGCCGACGGACGTACGGCGACAGGCTCCCGAGCGAACGCTCTGCTACGAGGACGACTGAACCGCCGCGTCCGCCGTCGCCGCCGTGCGGACGCCCCCGGGGCATGTCCTTACTGCGCTGGAAGGAAGCGGAACCGTCACCTCCGCCGCCCGCGCGCACGCGGATGCTGATCTCGTCAACGAAAGAGGAAGCCATGTGGTGACTACCTTACGCGGGCCATCGCTGAGGCGCTCTTTGCCGAAGCGAGGAACGAGCGTTGAGAAGGTCTAGCTCTTGTCGACGGTGACGTAGGTACGTCCACCGGACTTGTAGAACCTGATGGCGCCCTCGGCTTTGGCGAAGAGCGTGTCGTCTCCGCCGCGGCCGACGAATGGTCCCGGGTGGATCTTCGTCCCCCTCTGCCGGATGATGATCGACCCGGCCTGCACCGACTCGCCGCCGAAGACCTTCACGCCGAGGAACTTGGGATTACTGTCGCGGCCGTTGCGCGAAGAACCGCCACCCTTTTTATGAGCCATCTATTTACCGCCTCCGCTTCGCTCCGGCGCGGCGATCCCTGTTATCTCGACCGCCGTCAGCTCCTGACGGTGGCCCCTCGTTCGCTTCCAGCCGGTCTTGCGGTGGTAGTTGAAGACGCGGAGCTTGATGCCGCGCTTGTGTCCGACAACCTTCCCCTTGACGCTTACGCCGCTCAGCTCGTCGGGCTTGCTGCGGACCGAGTCACCGTCGACCACGAGCACGGCGTCGAAGGCCACCTCCTGGCCGTCCGTCGCTTCGAGGCGATTGACCTCGATGACGTCGCCCGAGGCGACCTTGTACTGGCGTCCACCTGCTCGGATGACTGCGTACATGGGGAGAGGCGATTCTACCCGTCGGAAGCCGGTGATGCCGCGCTGTCGGTCTGAGGGGCAGCGGCACCTTCCTGTCTCGGGCCACCTTGGCGGCCACCGCCGCCACCGCCACCACCACTTCCGCGACGTCGACGAGGAGGGCGCGCGCGCCGGGGCGGGCCTTCGGGTGCGCCGGATTCGTCGTGCGTGTGTTCCACGACCTCACCGCCCTCAATAACGATCCCCCGGCCCCCACAGGTCGGGCACGGTGTGCTCAGCACCTCGAGCAGACCTTCGGAAACGTTCTTGCGCGTCATCTCGACGAGTCCGAGCGGAGAGATCCCGATCACTTGGGTCTTGGTCTTGTCCCGGTCGAGCTCCTGACGGAACTCCTTAAGGACTAGCTCGCGGTTGCGGGCCAAAAGCATGTCGATGAAATCGATGATGATGATCCCGCCGATGTCGCGCAGCCGCAGCTGTCGAACGACCTCGGCCGCCGCTTCGAGATTGGTCTTGACGACGGTGTCCTCGAGCGAAGTCTTCCCGACGAAGCGTCCCGTGTTCACGTCGATGACGGTCAAGGCTTCAGCGCGATCGATGACGATGTAACCGCCGGAAGGAATCCACACTTTCCGCTCCAGTGACTTCCGGATCTGATCGGTGACGTTCTCGGCGTCGAGCAGGGACTCCGGCCCCTGGTGATGCTCCACCTTGGCCGTGAGCTCGGGAGCGACAGCGTTCAGATAGCTGGTGATCCGGTTGTAGGTCTCGCGATCCTCGACGACGAGCCGGTCGTAGTCCTTGGAGAACAGATCGCGCACGACTCGGATCACAAGATCCGGCTCGACGTAGATCTCCAAGGGGGCCGAGCCTTTGCCGGCGCGCCCCTCGATCTCCTGCCACAGCCGTGTGAGGCGATCGAGGTCCCTTCGAAGCTCGTCCTCCTCGACGCCTTCGGCGGCCGTGCGGACGATCAAACCGAACCCTTCGGGACGAACCCGCTTGGCTACGTCCCGCAGCCTCGATCTCTCCCGGTCGTCGAGGCGGCGAGAGATGCCGTGACCCGAGCCTTTGGGGACCAGAACCAAGTAACGGCCGGCCAGGGAGACTTCGGTGGTGAGGCGCGCTCCCTTTGAACCCATCGGGTCCTTGGTGACCTGAACCAAAAGCGTTTGGCCAACGGACAGAACCTCGTCTATGCGCTGCCCCGTCGGTGTCCCCTCGACGTCCTCATCGGCTTCGTTCATAACTTCGCCGACGTAAAGCACGGCGTTGCGCGACTGACCGATGTCGACGAAGGCCGCCTCCATCCCGCGCAGGACGTTCTGCACCTTGCCGAGGTAGATGTTCCCTACCAGCGATCGGCGGGTTTTTCGTCCGATGTAGTTCTCAACGAGGACGGAATCCTCGACGATCGCAACTTGAGCTCGGTCGGCTGATCCGCCGATAAGCATTACGCGCTCGATGTTGTCGTTTCTCTGTGGGATGCGGCGAGCGCGTTGGCGCCGCCCGGGACGCCGTGGGCGTCCCTTGGACTGACTCTGCGACAAACTACTCCTAACCCGCGTCCCGGAAGTACCGTCGGACGCGCTAAATCTCTGGGGCCCTCGAATCGAGTCTCTTGAATGGGGACGGGTTTGAGGGCCCATCCTGTGATTCAAACTTGCCTCTATTGTACCGCCGAGGGCAGCGAGGCGGCAGCATCGATCGGGCCAGCGAAGCTGGCGCCCGATCGAGCTACCCCGGGCGACCTCGAGCAGGCCTTTAGGTCCCCTAAGGCAAGGCTCGGGCGAACCGCCGCATGCGAACGGACAGCAGCAGGCCGATCCCGAGCATCGATACGACCAGGGACGACCCCCCGTAGGACACGAAAGGTAAGGGGATACCGGTGATGGGCACGAGCCCCACGGTCATTCCGATATTCACGAAGACCTGGAACGCCATATAGGACACGATTCCGGTGGCCAGCAGCGTGCCGAAGGCATCACGGCCCATGGCCCCCGCTCTCAGTCCTCGCACGAATAAGACGGCGAACAGCAGAAGCAGCGTGGCTCCCCCGACGAAGCCCATCTGCTCCGCCACGGCCGTAAAAACGAAGTCGGTCGGCTGCTCCCGGACGAAGTCGTTGGCCGTCAGGTTCACGGGATCCTGTTTGGAGAACAGACCGGTACCGAATAACCCCCCGTTGCCTACTGCAAGGCGCGTCGACAGGTAGTTGTACCCCTCCCCGAATGGGTCCTCTCCCGGGTTGATGAAAGCCTCGAATCTTCGGGCCTGATAGTCGCGGACCACACCGAGCTGGAACAGCCCGACCACTCCCACGACGCCGACCACGATCAAGATCAGCAGACTGCGCCAGTCGGCGCCGCCGATGATCAACATCGACAGCAGGATCCAGATGAGGACGAGCATCGTCCCGAAGTCGGGCTGGACGAACACCGCCAGCGCCATGGGCGCGGTGAGCAACAAGCAACGGAATATCTCGGGGAAACCGAGGTAGCCCCTTCTATCGGCGATATACGCGGCGAGGGCCGAAACGAGGACAGGCTTGGCCAGCTCGGCCGGCTGGAGCTTGAACAGACCTAGTGAGATCCACCTCTGAGAGCCTCGCGTTGCATCGCCGATCGGACTGAGAACGACGAGCAACAAGAAGACCGTGAGGAGGTACATCACGACGGCGTAGACCTTGAAATGCCGGTAGTCGAAGAAAACGGCGGCAACCATCGTCGCCGCTCCTATAACCAGGAATACCAACTGCCGGTTGAACAGCGCGCTCGAGGCCTGGAAGCCGAGAAGGGTTCCCTCTTCGGGGTCCACAGTTGCCGTGAAAATGGAAAGCAACCCGAGCGCGATGAGCCCCGCAACGGCGCCGATGGTTACGAGATCGAGTTCACGAAGCAGACCACCCACGCCGCGTCGTTGCGGCATCGGCAGACCGATGGATCCAGCTGTTGTGGACATCAGTCAGCCCTTTCTCCGAGCTCGACGTCACCCTTGCCGACACCGAAGTGCTCGGCGATCACTTGACGAACGATGGGCGCCGCGATCTGAGATCCCGATCCCGCTTCTTCCACAAGTGCAACGACCACAATCTGCTTCTCTCCGCTCTTAGCGATCGCCGAGAACCACGAAAAGGGCTGACGCGGCGCCATCTGGGCCGTACCGGACTTGCCGGCAACCCGAACCTGATCGAGCGGGAAACCCGAGAAGGCGGCGGCCGCCGTTCCTTCGCCGACGACGGTTCCGGTCATCGCCTCTTCGATCAACGTGAACAACCCAGGTGGCATCTCAACCCGATCGACGACCTTCGGCTCGGCCGACTTCGGCACCGATCCGTTGCGGCACGCGCGGTCGACGTTTGTCGTCTTCGATACGTCCAGCTGCGCCAGGCATTTCAGGACATGAGGGCGGTAGATCGTGCCGCCGTTGGCGATAGCCGAATAGGCAACCGCGAGCTGGAGCGGTGTCGCTTGAAGGAAACCTTGACCGATCGACATGTTCACCGTGTCACCTGTGAACCACCTGCGGTCGAAGGTCTGCGCGTACGAGAACCTTTGCCACTTCCATTCGGCATCGGCGACCAGTCCGTCTTCCTCGCCACGTAAGTCGATCCCGGTCTTGCGATCGAACCCAAACTCCCGGGTCGTTGACTGGAGCTGTTCGTCGCCATCGTCTTCTCGCCGCGCATCGAGATCCTTAGCAAGGTTGTAATAGACGATGTCGCACGACTCAGCCAGCGAACGCGACAAGCCGACCGTGCCGTGTCCACCGGGCTTCCAGTCGCGGAAGACCTGCCTTCCGATCTTGAGGAAGCCCGGGCAGCTGAATGTTCGATCCGGTACTTCTTCGTCGACCTCGATGGCCGCCAGCGCTGTGATGGGCTTGAAAGTGGACCCCGGCGGAACGGCCTCGGCGATCGCCCGGTTGAGGAAAGGCATGTTCGCGTCCGGAGAGTTCAGCGCCGCCAGCTGACTGCGATCGGCCGAGCCGACGAACAGGTTCGGGTCGAAGTCGGGGTTCGAAGCAAGCGCGAGCACCTCACCGCTGCGCGGATCGAGAGCAACAACGGCTCCCGCCGGTGCCTTGAACGGCTTGCCGTCGTCATCCTTCAGGTTCTTGGCCAAGCCGATGCCTTGCTCGAGTGCGTGCTCCGCAGTGTTCTGTACCGCGGCATCGAGAGTCAGGATCGCGTCCCAGCCGCGCTGCGGCGGATCTCCACGCCGCTCCTCGACGGCCTCACCCCTCACGTTTACGGATATCCGGCGCACACCCTCCTTACCGCTGAGCCAGTCCTCGTACACCTTTTCGATGCCGACCTTGCCCACAAGATCTCCGGGGCGGTATTCGCGCAGCGATTTGCCCGTGTCCTCGGCTTCGGCTTGTCGTTCCTCGTGCTCCTTGAGCTCGGCTTCGTTGATCTCGCCGATATGACCGATAGCGTGAGACGCGAGTGCTTTGAACGGGTACTCGCGCACAGGGATCTCGATGTTGGTCACGCCGGGAAAACGATCGGCGTGCTCACGAAGGTAGATAACGACGTTCTTGTCGACGTCGAGCGCGACGGGACGAGGTGTATGCGGTCCAACACGCTTGTCGTCTACGATCTCGCGAACGTCGTTCTCGGGCATCTCGAGAGTGCTCGCCAGATCCTTGATGACCTGATCCTTGCGGTCGGAAGGTACTCGGGACACGTCCAGCGCGACCGTGAGCGCCGTGCGGTTCTGGGCGAGCGTTCGCCCGTGTCGGTCGAAGACGAAGCCGCGCGGTGCCTGTTCGTAGACGAAACGGATCGAAGTGCGCTCGGCGAGCGCTTGAGCTTCGCCGCCGGTCAAAACCTGCAGGTACCAGAGCCGGCCGACCAGGGTCGCCAGCAAAGTGAGGATGAGGATGTTGATTACGGCTAGACGTATCGGCGAGATGTTTGGACTCACGCGTTATTCACCAGCTTGGGCTCGTGCCTCGGGTCTTACGACACGACTAAGTAGCGGCATGAGCAGCGGAGAGATCAGCGCATTGTATGCAGTGGTCACCAAAAGCATGCGCGGAAGAGGCGACGGATCCACTTGGGGGCCGAGAAAGACGGCACCCAGGCCGTAGATGAGCTGAGCCGCGAAGGTCCCGCCTGCGAAAAGACCCACCACGGGACCAACCCCTCGGGGAACACCGACCAGCGCCACGCCGTATCCGGTCACGGCGTAGGCGAAGGCCGACAAACCGGCCGGCGTCGTCAGCAACAGATCGCGGGCCAGCCCGGCTGCGAAACCGGCCATGGCCGCAGACCTTGGACGCTCACCGATCGAGAAGGCGACGACAACTACTACCAGTAGGTCCGGGCCGATCCCAAACATGGGAAGGCTGAGAGCGAGCTCGTTGGACAGCAGCATCGCGAGTAGGGCCGCGAATCCGAAAAGGACCCAGCGCCTCACTCGTCGGCCTCGGGAGTTGGGCTTGGCGGCGCCTCGATCACTTCTTGCTCTGATACCGCAACCGAGAGGATGTCGAGCTGCGAGAAACGCACGAAAGGTCGGACGCTGATCGTGTAGGTCGTGCCGCGCGCGGCGAGGGTCACGCGCTCGACCTTTCCTACCGGGAGCCCAGAAGGATAGATCCCTCCCTGGTAGCCCGACGTGAGCACCATGTCACCAACCTTCACGGCGCCCTGATCCAAAGCGGCACGCGAAACGAGCTCCAGCTCGAGGTTGCGACCGCCCGTACCTCGGGCCAGGCCGGTCTCACCCGATTCCCCGATGCGCACACCGACGGCCGATTTGGCGTCGGTCAGAAGCTCGATCTTCGCGCTGTTGGCGCTGGCCCACGAAACACGGCCGACGAGGCCTTCCGGCGCAAGAACGGCCCTGTCGGGAACGATGCCGTTGTTGCGTCCTTTGTTGATCGTCACGGTTCGCTCGAGACCGGAAAGCGAAGCTCCGATCACTCGGCCTTGGACCGCGCGTAATCCGACGTTCCCCTCGAGCTGAAGGAGGCTGCGGATCCGGGCGAGCTCCCGTTCGTTATCGCTGAACGTCTCGGCCTGCCGGCGAAGCTCCGCGTTCTCCGCCTCCAGCTCCCGGTTGCGGTCTCTCAGAGTTCCGAGGTCTCCGATGCTCTGCACAACCGACTCGAACGGCCGGACGAACCCGCGCAACCCCGACGACATGGTGTCGAAGATCTGCTGTGCGCTTCCTGCGATGCCGTCGAGGATCCCCGTTCGGAAATCGAGAGTGAGAACCGTAACGGTCGATAGGACTAGCAACGCGATGAACACGCGGTCGCGCGCAGTGCGCCGCCACACAACGAACCTCGCCTACGGACGCGTCGAGGTTATGAGCACGTTCCGGAGGGACTCGATCTCCTCGAGGCAGCGGCCGGCGCCGAGCACCACTGAATGCAGCGGGCTTTCTGAAATGTGTACGGGCATTCCGGTTTCGTGCTTCAGACGTTCATCGATACCGCGCAGAAGTGCGCCACCACCGGTCAGGACGAGCCCTCGGTCCATGATGTCGGCGGCGAGCTCTGGGGGCGTGCGGTCCAAAGTGTTCTTCACTGCATCGACGATCTGCGCTACAGGCTCTTCGATCGCTCGCCGCACCTCCTCGGCGGAGATGATGATCGTCTTGGGCAATCCAGTAACTAGATCGCGACCGCGGATCTCGGCTTGTGGTTCACCGGGAAGTGGGAACGCAGACCCAACAGCAACCTTGATCTCTTCCGATGTTCGCTCTCCGAGCATCAGCGAGTATTCCTTCTTCATGTAGGTGATGATCGCTTCGTCCAATTCGTCGCCACCGACGCGAAGCGAGATAGACGTAACGATTCCCCCAAGTGAGATAACGGCGACTTCACTCGTGCCACCGCCGATGTCGACAACCATGTTCCCTGTCGGCTCGTGGATCGGGAGCCCGGATCCGATCGCGGCCGCCATCGGCTCTTCGATGATGTGAACGCGACGAGCACCTGCTTGATAACCCGCTTCCTCGACGGCGCGCTGCTCAACACCAGTGATCCCCGACGGAACGGCGATCACGAGCCGGGGCTTGGCCCACCGACGCCGATGCACGCGATGGATGAAGTACCGGATCATCTTCTCGGTCACGTCGAAATCGGCGATGACGCCGTCCTTCAAAGGACGGACTGCCTTGATGTGACCGGGCGTCCGGCCGATCATCCGCTTGGCCTCGTTGCCCACGGCCAGGATGTGGCCCGTGTTCTGGTTGATGGCAACCACGGAGGGCTCGTTGAGCACGACGCCGCGCCCCCGTACGTAAACGAGGGTGTTAGCCGTGCCCAGGTCGACGGCCATGTCGCGACCCAGGTATTGGAAAGCGCCTTCGAGCACCATCTAGAGTCCTACGTAGGGAGTGGGTGCTCATTGTCACCCAGGCCCCCGACAGGCGCAAAGGGTCGGCCGTTTGGGGACGGCCGGGGCAGATGGGGTGGTCAAAAGGGTCTAGTTCCCCCCGTTACCCCCCCGGAGGGCTCATCGTTAGTAGGGGCAGTGGCAGTTCCATCACCCGAAGGGGGTAGGCATGTTGAAGTCCACAAGGGCGAAGGTCGTACGCCGGCTTTTCGGCGCGACGGCCCTAGCCGTGGCTATCGCAGCGGGTCCAATCGCGGGTCCCGCGTCCGCTGCGGAGCTGAATCAGTTCGCAGGAACGGGAACGGGGTACGCCCTCCGCGTAACTCTGGACCTTAAAGACACACTGTTGGAGGACATCCTGACGCCGGTACTTGCTCCGGTCGTCGAGGCCGTCTCCGGCAAGCCCTTCACGGGCGTGATCGACCAGTACTTCATCAAGACCTCGTCCGAGGCGGATGCGTCAAACACCAAGGCGCGGTCTGCACTGGCCGAGGGCTTGCTCGACCTCGACGTCGTTGAGGCCACAAACATCGGCCAAACCGTCGAGAAGGTGGTCCAGACCATCGCTCTTCCGAGCGAAGACCTGCCGATCATCTCCGCAACCATCGGAAATCTCCTTGCGAAGGTGCTCGGAGGCCCGACTGTGGCCGGTCATGGCCGGCTCGACGAGCTAGCCGTCGGCCTTCCGTTGGACGATTTGGGCGAGGTTTGCGAAACGCTCGGATTGCCCGCTGAGGTCTGTGCAGCACTCGACCTCGACGCCCTTACCGAGCTCCTCGATTCGACACTGGACCAACTGGTCGGCGAAGAGGGAGTCGTTACCGGGTTGCTTGACCAGGTTCTCGGTCAGGCTGGGCTGGGCGGCGACCTCGTCGGTCAGCTCACTGGAACGATCAACGGCCTAACTACACAGGCCGGGCTCGGCAACCTCCTTGGGCCGCTCGGGCTCGACAACGTCGGTCAACTCGGCAACGAAGCACTCGTTGAAGAGGGACTGGCCGCGCTACTCGACGTCCAAAGCTTGCTCGACATGATCACCGGTCTGCTCGAGGGCAACCTCCTGAACGGTGATCTGGCGAATCTTGCGGGCTTGATCAACACCACGTCGGCGGACAAGTCGTCCACCGGCACCCTCGCCGAAGCAGCCTCTGCTTCTTCACTGCAGAGCCTCGAGCTTCTCGGCGGACTCGTCGATGTCGACTTGCTGAACCTCAGAGGCAAGTCATTCGCCGGTGGTGTAGCAGGTACGGCCGGTAACGAGTCGGACTGCAGCATCGCCGACGTGAACATCGGTAACGGCGCACTGGCGATCTCCCTTGACGGGACGAGCATCAAGATCAATGGCACCGAGGTGCCCGTGGTCGGCGATGTCGTCGGTCAGCTCAAGGGTCTAGTCGACCAGCTGCTCACCGCTCTCGGCGTCGACGTTGGCCTCTGCGAGACGGCGGACGTTAGCGCCGCTGCGGACGGTCGCTCGGCATCGCAGTCGGTGTCGGCACTCCGCGTCGAGCTGGCGCCGCTGAACCTGTTCCGCTTGGTGATAGACCCGACAGTCCAGACGGCCGTGGCCGCTCAGGTTGGTACTGAGTCCACGAGCACGCCGGACTCCCCGAACCCGACGCTGCCGCGCACGGGTGCGGGGATGGCGGTCTCGATCTTCGGCGGTCTCGGCATCGCATTGGCCGCGATCATGATCCGGAGGCGGTTCGTCTAGCCGCTAGAAACGATTCAACGAAGAGGGGCCCTTCGGGGCCCCTCTTCTATTTAGCTAACGAAGAAGAGGTCGAGCTCTCGCTTGGCCGACTCGGGAGAGTCCGAGCCGTGCACGAGGTTCTTCGTCAGCTCGATGCCGAAGTCGCCGCGGATCGTCCCGGGCGGGGCGTCGATCGGGTTCGTCGGCCCCATCAGGGTTCTAACCACCTTCACGGCCTCGGGACCTTCGACACACAGAGCGAGTACCGGCCCGAAGTGATGAACGCCAGTAGGTCGGGAAAGAACGGCTTCTCGAGGTGCTCGGCGTAGTGCTTTTCCGCGAGGTCCTTGGAGATAGTGAAGAACCGGCCTTCGACCAGGCGAAGACCCTTCGCTTCGATACGCGAAACGATCTCGCCGACCAGTCCGCGCTCGACACCGTCGGGCTTAACGAGTACCAGGGTTCGTTCCATGACGCTCAAGCTTGCGCAAGCACCCCCTCCGACCGCAACCAGGCTCGTGCTTCTCCGACCGTATGGAAGCTGCCGAACACCAGAACCAGGTCCTCATCGGTCGCGTGCTGGATCGCATGCTCTAGAGCCGCACCGACTCCGGGAACCACAGAGATCTTCTCTTCACCAACGCCCAATTCCTTCAGTGAGGCCTCGAGTCGTTCGGGTTCGGCCGCACGAGTCGATTCCGGCGCGGTCAGGACCCAGCTGTCCACGGCCGGCGCCCATAGCTCGAGGACCTCGTCGATGAGCTTCTCCGAAAGCATCCCGATGACGAGGATCAGCTTCTCGTAAGCGAACGCTTCACGAACCGATTCCTTCACGACTTCGGCGGCTGCCGGGTTGTGTCCGCCGTCGCAAACGATCAACGGTTTGTGTCCGATCACTTCGATCCGGCCGGGAGCGCGAACCGATCGCAGGGCTTCGTTCAACGCCTCGTCTTCGAGTCTTTCGCCGATGAACGCTTCGCAGGATGAAATGGCAAGGGTGGCATTACGCGCCTGCTGCTTCCCGAAGAGATTCAGAAAGACCTCGTTGTATTCGCCGTGCAGTCCGCGAACGCTTATGAGTTGTCCGCCGACCGCGACCTGGCGATCTAACACGGCTATCTCGCGTCCAAGGCGTATGACTTTCGATGCGCCCTTTTCCTCGGCGCGCTTGGCGATCAATTCGTAGAGATCGTCTTGATCGACGCCGGTGATAAAGACGGTGTCCTGCTTGGCTATCCCGGCCTTCTCCCAAGCAGCTTTGTGCAGATCTCCGCCGAACTGCCTGATGTGATCGAGAGTAACGTTCGTGACGACGGCCACTCGAGCATCGGCGACGTTGGTCGCGTCGTACTCACCTCCGAGCCCTGTCTCGATCACGGCGGCGTGCACTGCGTGATCGAAGAAGGTTTCAAAAGCCATCGCTGTCAGCAGCTCGAAGTAAGTGAGGAGGTCTTCCTCGTCGCGGTTGGCTTCGACGAATTCGATGTACGGCAGGAGATAGGTCAAGACGGAGGCGAACAATTCCTCGTCGATGGTCTCTCCACCCAAAGCGATGCGTTCACGGACGACTCCGAGGTCGGGAGAGGTATAGGTGCCGACCGACATTCCAAGGGAGCTTAGGATCGAAGTGCAGATCGTCGCGACCGAGAACTTGCCGTTCGTGCCGGAGATGTGCAGAACGGGATAGGAATGTTGCGGATGCGCAAGCGCGTCAACGAGCGCAGCGACACGCTCGGTCCCCGGACGGATCCCGAACTTGATCCGCGAGTTGAGGAAGTCGATCGCTTCCTCGTAGTTCACGCGCCCAATTCTTCCAGTTGTGTCCGGAGTAGGTCGGCCTTCGCTTCGTGCTCAACCAGCTGATCGCGCACCTTCGCGACGACGTCGGCCGGCGCTCCCGACGCGAACTTCGGGTTGTCGAGCTTCGCCCGAGCCCGTGAGGCCTGCTTGTTGGCCTCGGCGATACCGCGGTCGAGCCGATCTCGCTCGGCCCCCACGTCGACATATTCGGAAAGCGGGAGGTAGATCTCGGTGGTTCCGGCCAGCGCGCGAGACCATCCGGATGGCTGATCCCCTGCCTTGATGTCACTGAGCAGTCCGAGGGCCTTGATCTCCTCGCCGAGTCGTTCCAAGATCTCGGCTCCCTTCGCATCGGTCTTCACCACCGCCTCGATCCGTTCTCGCGGAGGGATCTGGTGATCGTGACGGAAGCGCCTAATCTCGCCGACGATCGCCTGAAGGAAAGCCATCTGGCTTTCCGCGTCCTCGTCGATGCGAGACAGGTCGGCCTTTGGCCATGCAGCGACCATGATCGAGTCCGGCGCGCTCGCGTCCTTGGGCAGGCGCTGCCAGATCTCCTCCGTCAGGAACGGAATCATCGGGTGGGCCAGGCGCAGGCTCGCCTCGAGAACGTGGTACAGCGTCCCCCTGGCTGCCTTTTCTCGCTCCCCCGTCGCCAGCTTCGTCGTTTCCAAGTACCAATCGCAGAACTCGGACCAGATGAAGTGATAGGTCGCTTGGGCTGCGTGGCCGAACTCGAAATCGTCCAGGGCCTTATCGACCTCGGCTTGTGTACGCGCGAGACGCGACAGGATCCATCTTTCCGGAAGACCGAGATCGGACGGTATCTCCGGAACATCGGTGGAGAAGCTCTGCATGGCGAAGCGCGCCGCGTTCCACAGCTTGTTGCAGAACCGGCGAGCACTTTCGACGCGGTCGATCGCGAAACTCATGTCCTGTCCGAGCGTGCATCCACCGAGGAACGCGAAGCGCAGAGCATCGGTCCCGTACTCGTCCATGACCTCAAGCGGGTCGGTAACGTTACCGAGCGATTTGGACATCTTTCGTCCCTCTGCGTCACGGACCGTTGGATGGATCAGCACTTGAGAGAACGGGATGTCGCCGACGAAGTGGAGGCCCAGAAAGGTCATCCGCGCAACCCAGAGGTAGATGATCTCCTGCGCCGTCGAGAGCACATCGGTTGGATACCAGTACTTCAGATCTTCGGTTTCTTCCGGCCAACCCAGGGTTGAGAAGGGCCAAAGGCCGGACGAGAACCACGTATCCAGCGTGTCGGCGTCCTGTTCGACGTCTTTCGAGCCGCAGGTCGAGCACGCGTCGGGATCCTTCATACCAACGGTTATGTGGCCGTCAGGGCAGTACCAGGCAGGGATCTTGTGACCGAGCCAGAGCTGACGTGAGATGCACCAATCGCGGATGTTCTCCATCCAGTCGAGGTACACACCCGTGTACGGCCGCTCCGGAACGAACGTGATTCGGCCGTCCTTCACAACCTCGATGGCCGGCTTCGCGAGCTCCTTCATCGCCAAGAACCATTGCTCAGACAGCCAAGGCTCGACCTCGGTGCCGCAGCGGTCGCAATGTCCGACGGAGTGCATGTACGGGCGTTCTTCTTTCTCGACGACCCCTTCTTCGATCAGCGCTTCGCGGACCGCCTTGCGAGCTGCGTAGCGGTCGAGTCCGGCGAACCGGCCACCGTTTTCATTTACTACTGCCTCCTTGTCGAAGATGTTCACGGCAGGAAGGCCGTGGCGTTCGCCGATCTCGAAGTCGGTGGGGTCGTGGGCCGGCGTGACCTTCACTGCGCCGGTTCCGAAGTCCATCTCGACGGCATCGTCGGCCACGATCGGTATCTCGCGGCCCATCAAGGGAAGGATCACAGTTTTGCCGATCAGTGCTTTGTAGCGATCGTCCGACGGATTCACGGCAACGCCGGTGTCTCCGAGCATGGTCTCGACACGAGTGGTTGCAACGCTGATCGATCCCGAGCCGTCCTTGAGCGGATAACGAAGGGTGACGAGCTCGCCTTCGGTCATCTCATGGTTGACCTCGATATCGGAGATCGCCGACGTGCAGCGCGGACACCAGTTGATGATCCGCGCGCCGCGGTAGATGTGACCCTCTTCGTATAGCTGGACGAATACCGTTCGCACGGCGTTGGATAGCCCTTCGTCCATCGTGAATCTCGTTCGCGTCCAGTCGCACGAGCAACCGAGCCTCTTCAGCTGGCCGATGATCCGTGCTTCGTATTCGTCCTTCCATTCCCAGAAAAGGGCTTCGAAGGCTTCACGTCCTAGGTCGAACCGAGTCTTGCCTTCATCGGTCAGACGGCGTTCGAGAACGTTCTGCGTTGCGATAGCAGCGTGGTCCGTTCCCGGAACCCAAAGCGTTGGGCGTCCTTGCATACGAGAGCGCCGGATGAGGGTGTCCTGGATCGAGTTGTTGAGCGCGTGTCCGACGTGAAGAGCACCGGTGACGTTTGGAGGCGGGATTACCATGCAGAAGGGATCACCGTCGGCCCCCGTGGGCCCGGTGAAGTACCCCTGCTCCTCCCAGAAGGCGTACCAGCGTTCCTCTACGCCCTTTGGGTCGTATGCCTTTGCGAGCTCCGTCATGGCTGAATCCTCGGTCGGATCGTTTCGGTCTTTGCGCGCTTTTGAACGACCGGCTATGTCAGCCGGGTACTCGATCTACCAGGACGGTGCGCGCTACGGAGTTCACGTGGTCACTTTAACCCTTCTGATTGAAGAGGGGCTAGGGTTTTGGCCGTGCGAACACTCACAGAACAGGTCGCCGCCGTGGCGGAGAAGAAGGTCTCGCCGGTCGAACTCGTCGAAGCATCGCTGGCGGCCATCGAGCGAGTCGAAGACCTTACCAACGCCTTCACCGTCGTGATCCCGGACGACGCCACCATGCGCGCGCGCAACCTCGAGGGTCTGGGCCCTCGAGGTCCACTACATGGCGTACCGGTGGCCGTGAAGGATCTCTATGACGTTGCCGGTACACCGACAAGCGGCTGCTGCGCCGCGTACAACGATCGCATCGCATACGACGACTCGGTCGTGGTGTCGCGACTCAGAGAAGCAGGCGCGGTGATCGTCGCCAAAACCAACATGCACGAGCTGGCGTTCGGGGCTACAACCCAGGTGTCGTCCTACGGCGGAGTCAGGAACCCCTGGGACACCAAACGGATACCCGCGGGCTCGTCCGGCGGGTCGGGGGCAGCGGTCGCGGGACGAGCGGTGATGATGGCCATGGGTTCGGACACGGGTGGATCGATCCGATTGCCCGCTGCCATGTGCGGCGTGACCGGACTAAAGCCGACTCACGGCGCGGTGAGCCTTCGTGGCGCACTTCCGATGACGGCGTCCTTCGACACCGGAGGCCCGCTGGCCGTTTCGGCAGAAGACTGCCTACTCGTTCATCGCATCATCGCCGGCTTCGATCCCGGATACTGTACTCGAGAGCCGGTACTTCCCTTCCGGTCAAGGAAATCAGCGAAGTCCGCATCGGTGTGCTGAGCAATTGGATATCGCTCGCGGAACCAGCGGTTTCAGCCGCCGTCGAAGTCGTCGCGGACGAACTCCATCGAGCCGGATGCACGCTAGTCGACATCGAAGGGGTCGACCCTTCTGTGATCCGCGATGTCGCGTTCCCCGTCCTCGTCGGCGAGTTCGCCCAGCACTTTCGCGATCTATGGGAGGACGAACGCGTGGACAACACGATCCGTGGACTCATGACTGCAGGCCGGCAGGTCCTGGCTACCGACTACGTGGGCGGTCGCGAGGCCGCATTGAAGGTGCATCTGGAGATGCTCACCACCCTCAACGGCGTCGACGCTCTGCTCGCGCCGGGAGCGCCGTTTCCCGCTCCGCGGATCGATGAGGTCGACAACCTCACGGAAGCCGTGCGGTCGACGGTGTTCACGCTGCCGGTAAACGCAGCCGGTCTCCCCTCGATCGCGTTCCCCATCGGCTTCTCCGACGGCTTGCCCGTGGGAGCCCAGCTCATCGGCGCTCAGTGGGCTGAGGAGCTGCTGTGCGGAATCGTCAGCGAGTACCAGCGAGCAACCGATTGGCACTTACAGGCTGCGCCGGTCGCCTCAAGCGTTTAGCGCGACCAGCACTCGTTCCGCCAATGGACGTAGAAGCTGCTCTTCATCATCCGGGCGCCGCGCGCAGGAAGGATGCGGCCTTGGATCCTCCAGTTGCCCGGTGACCTTCAAGTACAGCGCGGCGTCGTGCTTGTACGCCGGAACCGGATCTCGGAACGCAAAGTCGCCGACGGCTTGCAAGGCTTCGTTCAAACCTCGGAACCGCTGGTCCCCTTCTGCCCACCACCTGTCGCGCTGGGCGAAGGCCTGGACATCGAACGCCGCCAGCCCGAGCAAGTAGTCGCTTCCATAACACACCATGTCGATGGCGAGATCGTTTCCGGTGAAGATCTGAAAGTCCGGACGCTCCTCATCGCGAATGCGCAACAGCTCCCACTCGAGCTCGCGGTCGAGTGACGAGTGTTTTAGTCCCACGATGTTTGGCATTTCCATCAGGCGCCGAACCAAATCAGCGCCGAACAATCTGCCGAAGGGCGCGAACATCGGTCCGAGCTCGAAAGCGATCACTTTTGGTGCGTCCGAAGTTACGCGGGTGAAGAAGTCAACAACCTCCACCTGTCCAATAGCGGATATCGCCTCGGATGGGAACACGACGGGAACGGCACCAACATCCACGATCGAATGGATCTCGTCCCGATAAGCGTTCTCTGCCTCACCAACGTGTCCGAAAGGCATGGCGCCGGCAACGAACCGAGTGCCTTCACCTACTGCATCGCGAGTCGTGCGAAGGACGTCGATCCGCTGCTCGGGACTTAGCTCGGGCCCGAAGCCCGTGTCCATGTTCACTGCCACTTCGAGGCCTGCCTCGTGCGCTTTCCCGACCAGAACGGCCAGGGCGCCGAGATCGGGACTCCCCTCAACGTCGAACGGCAAGAACATCGCAGCGATGCCATGGATCCGTCGGTACGGCTTGATCGGTGGCGTTGTCACGCGCTGCTGAACGGCTCGACAACGTGACAGGCGATGGCCTCGAGTTGTGAGATGTCGGCACTGAGCGTGTGAAGCATCAGGTAATCAACACCAACATCGATCCGAGCCTGGATCTTCTGCTGGATCGCGTCGATGGTTCCCGGCATGTAGACGGAGTCGATGTAGTCCCACGGACGCTCGTCCGACATGACAGCGGCAAACCTGCGCTGTTGCTCGTCCTTGATCTCGTCCGGTGTGCCGGATTCCTCGATCCAAGTGAAGTTCTCGTGGGCCACCGTTAACGGCGTCGCTTCGGAGCTGCGAGCAGCGCGGATGTCTGTGAGATCCAACGCGATCCCTTCCGGCGGACAAGTCGGCCGAGCTATCCAGCCGTCCGCCGCGACTATCCGCTTCAGGACGTTGGGGTGCATGAGACCGTGCTCGGGTGAGGTGTCGTGGACCAGCTGGCGCCCACCGCCGACCCATACCGGCGGGATGCTCACCGGGTGTGGCTCGACGGTCACGTCGTTCAGCGAGTAATGGCGTCCGCCGAAAGTGACATCGGGGCCCTTCAACAAAGCCAGCGTCGCTTCCAGGACCTCGTCCGTTCGGCGACCGCGCTCGCTCTTTCGTGTGCCGCATGCCTCGAACTCCGGACCGAACCAACCCGTGCCGATCCCGAAGATGTATCGCTCACCTGAAAGGTGATGAAGTGTGGCTATCTCCTTCGCAAGCACGGCCGGCTGGCGCAAGGGAAGGATGAGGATCGAAGTGCCGAGCGAAACGCTTTCGGTGATGGCCGCGACATGCGCGAGCGTAGTGATCGAGTCGAGCCAGGAGACTGAGTAGAAGCGCTTGGCGGTTACGACGTGATCGGTGATCCACAGCGAGTCGAAGCCCAGGTCCTCGGCTCTCCGAGCGAAGTCACGAAGGCGCTTTCCGCCGGGATCCGGATTCCCCGCCTGGAGGAACGACGGGAGGAAGACGCCGATCTTCACTCGTAGTGCGAGTCGACCTCGCCGTCCTCGAGACCTTGTGGAACCGCACAGATCAAGATGTGAAGCTCTTCGTCACTCGTCGGACGCGACGTGTGCCAAACGCCGGTAGGAACAACGATCATGTCGCCCTGCTGTATCGGCACCGTCTCACCGTCCAGCTCCATCTCACCGACACCCGAGGTGACGTAGTAGTACTCGATCGTCTTGCGGTGGTAGTGCTTGCGCGAATCGTGGATGCGCATGTAGTGGAAGAGGACGGGCTCGTCCTCTGCCGGACCGACGAGATCCCGGCGCATCCCGCAAACCGAGCGGAATTCGTCCTGCTCCCCTAGCCGGCGAACGGTTGCCCGAGACAGCTGTGCGCCGATGTTCACTGGAGCGGGAGAAACATTTGGGCCCCCGGACGGCTTTAGTGTCATGACTCCTCCTTGACCCACGCTTTGTACTTGCCTGCAACGTCGGTTTCCTCCGTGTCACCGTAGTGGACCACGACGCGATGCCGATACCGCCACGATTCTCCGGCTGCCAGGCTCGTCTCACCCGTGAAGTGATGACCTTGGAAGGGAGAGTTCGGGCCGTACGCCCGCACGAACACAGGGTTGGGGTGGTTCGGATTCGACGGGTGGTCGAAGACCGCAACGCCTTCGACAACGTCTCCTAGTCCGTACATCGCCTTTCGCTCACCCCAGTAGTCGAACCATTCCGCGGGCCGTCCGAAGATCCGGCTTTCGCCTTTCTCTCCGGTCGATGCGCGCAGATGTCCGCCGTTAACGCAGGTCAGAACCTCGGCCATACGGATACCCGGAAGGACCGACTCCTTGGTCGTTCCGAACGAAAGGTCGCTGACCGCGGTGTAGGTACTGTCGAGATCGAGCGTGCTGTGGGACTTGTCGCGAAAGTCGAGGAGCACCGACCGGGACTCATCGATCATCGCTTCGTCTTTGTCGTCCAGCCAGCGAAGCTTCTCGACGAACCCGAAACGCGGTAGAGCATCCGTCGTCTCGGTGAACTCCACGTGCTCGATCCGGCCCAGTCGGCGTCCCTCGGCCGGGACTTCCAAGTAGAAATCGACACCGTTCACATCACCGTGCCCCCACCAGATGCCGTGGTGATGCACGTGATCGACCGGCGAGTCTTCGAGCACGTTGCGTCCCGAAGGACCGAGCAGCACTGGGATGTATGGCTTGTTCGCGTAACCGCGGTAGGCATACAGGAACGCGATCATGTTGTCCCTCTGCACCAAGAACCGTCGGTCGTCGACAACGAGCTCGAGACCGTCGGGGTCGAGGAAGGACAGCATCAAGCGGAACCGACGGCGGGCAGACTCAGTTCGCCCGCGCACAGCTGCTTGAAGGCTGCTTCGTAACGCCCGGCATCAAGAGGCAGGTCGATCGGCTCGCCGACCAGGGCGGACAGATAGATCGCGTTGGCGACCTCCACCGATTTCGTTGCCTCGTCCGCGTTGTTCAACGGCTCTCGACCAGACTCGATCGCGTCCACTAAGTCGCGGTGGCATGACGCTACGCACTCATCGAAGGTCAGGGCATCACCGGTGGGGTCGACGTTCTCCCACGCGACTGTCACGGCTTCGAACGGGTTCATGCGCTCGCGGAGCATGGTCGAGGTTGCTTCGTCCCATCGGCCGGTTCGGAGCCTCTCTCCTTCCGCACGGATCGAGCCCTTGTCTCCGGTCAACTCGATCCGATTGGTACCGCCGGGGTCGAGGGTCGATGCGGTAAGTATGCCCCGGGCACCGTTGGCGAACTCGAGGATGGCGGACACGTCGTCCTCGACCTCGACGTCCGGACGCCCGCGCCAAGCTTTCGCCGTAACCCGCGTAGGCATCCCCGCGATCCAAAGGAAAGAGTCGAGTTGATGTATCGCTTGGAGCATCAAGACTCCTCCACCGGCTTGCTGCCAGCGTGCTCGCCACGGCCGCAAA
This sequence comes from uncultured Actinomycetes bacterium, assembly GCA_963766295.1. Lineage (GTDB taxonomy): Bacteria > Actinomycetota > JAICYB01 > JAICYB01 > JAICYB01 > JBBDRJ01. The sequence continues at coordinate 1,248,390 of CAVXYW010000002.1, forward strand.
GCGAAGTAGTTATTCGGACGGAACCAATCCGTTGCACGCAAGTCTGCGCGTCTCAGGGGTCCAATATCGCCGCCTTCAACGATGCGCTTGGCGGTGGCGTACCCGTGTTGGAAACGATGCTGGAAACCGATCTGCACACGTCGCCCCGCTGAACGCGCCCGTTCGGCGATGGCGCGGCACTCACCGACCGTCACGCCGAGCGGCTTCTCGCAGTAGACGTGGAGCCCGGCATCCAGTGCCCGAATTACGTTGTCCGAGTGCATGTCGTTCGGCGTTGCGATGACAACGGCATCAATCGCGCCGGAACCGCAAAGCTCGTTGAAGTCGGTGAACCGCTTGGTGTCCGGAGCGCCTCCACCCGCTCGATCCAGCGACTCGGGCACGACGTCGCAGATGGCCGTCAGTTCGTAGCCCTCGATCTTCGGGACGGTGAACACGTGCATCAAGCCCATCCCGGCAACTCCGGCCACTCCGACCCGGATCGTCATCGGCGTTCAAACTAGCAACATGCGTATCGCCTTCTCGTCCCTCGCGTGTCCTGGTTGGACAGTCGAGGAGATTGTTCGAGCCGCCGATCGTTACGGCTATCAGGGGATCGAGTGGCGACTGGCCGACGGCGCTCTTCTCGGCCCCAAGACCGATGACGCGATCTGGGAAGTAATCAAAACCTGCGGCGTGCAGCCGGTTTGCCTCGATACTTCTTGCGTTTTCGTTCAGGAAGACGATCGAGGCCGGCGCAAAGCGATCGAGTACGCCCTCGCGATGGGTCAGAAGGCAGCAGCCATCGGCGCGCCGGCCATCCGCGTGTTCGGAGGCGCGCTCCCAGCTGGCCGCTCTCGCGAAGACATCATCGAGACGACCGCCAAAGCTCTATCGGAAGCAGCAGCTAACATGCCCTTCGGTGTCTCCTTGCTCGTCGAGACCCACGACAGCTGGTCGCGCGGATCGGACATAGCGTCGATCACCACCGGCGAAGTCGGTGTCGTATGGGACGTCGCGCACACTTATCGAGCCGGTGAGTCACCCCGAGAGACGCTTCATCACATAGGCACGCCCGGACTTGTCCATGTGAAGGACGCGCGCGGAGAGCAGCTGGTCCACCTCGGGGACGGCGAAGTTCCGACGAGTGACGCCATTACGGCTCTGCGCGAGATCGGCTACAGCGGTTGGCTCTCCTTCGAGTGGGAGAAGCTCTGGCACCCGGAGCTCGAAGACCCGGATATCGCCTTGCCTCGCGCCAGCGAGTACCTTCGCGGCCTCCTAGCCGATCGTTAGTCACGCTGACCTCCAAGGAACGCAACGAGAAGCGAAGTGCTTCAGTGCGCCGCTCTTGACAACAATCGTCTCGGGGCGCAGCACCGTCGCGTACATAGTCAGCAGCGCGATGACGTCGAGCAGCGACCGATAGCCGGAGATACCGGACAGATCGATATAGACCTTGGAGAACTCGACGCCAAGGTCGAGAGCGGCGCGAGCATCGAACGCATCCAGGACCTCGAAGCGAAGCTCCGGATGGCTCAGACGCGCGCGCTCGATACAGACCGGGCTGACGTCCGTACCTACGACCAACGAGCAACGCTGCGCAAGCAGAACCGTCGTCGTGCCCCACTCGCAACCGAGCTCGAGCACCACATCCGATGCCTGAACAACGGAGTCGATGCTCGCGCGGTACTCAGCCACTCCACGGGTTGCAACCACGCGGGACGGAAATTTGAATTGCGAATCATTAGCCACAACACACCTCCTCGAACAAGCCGAACGGAATAGTTCGGCGGGAGGTGCTTTAGAAACGACCAATCAAACCTCCCGCCGTTTAGGCGAAGAGGTGTGCGATTGCGGGACGGGCGTCCCAGCGACAGCGCAGCAATGTCGGTCTCATGTCGAAATCACTTTACCAATTGTCTTTGACGCCGCTTCTTGCGGACTGGATAGCGGAGGCGTGGCGTCCGTGGAGCCGAAGACTCGCTCGGCCTTAGAACCACATCGACGAGGCCGGGGAACCGAGCTTCGAGCTCCTTCCTGACCTCGACGTGACGCAACAAGAAGGCTCGCTCGTCGAGTCGCTTTCTTCGCAGCCAACCCGTCACTTCGAAGCTGCTCTTGCTGGCGTTACAAGATCGGCAGGCAGGCACGATGTTGCCGAGCGTATAGCGGCCACCTCTGGATATCGCCTGAACACAGTCGCGCTGTAGTGGCTTGTCGATCGCGCCGCAGTACGCGCAGCCACCCCAGGCCTCCTTGAGCTCGGACCATTGCTCTTCACTGAGATCGTGATCGACACGATCCATCCGCCGCTTGCGCTTACGCGCGGCGCGGGCCTTGCGACTCCGGTTTTCGGCCACGTTTCAGCGTAGGCACTTACGCTCGGGAGGGCGAGGATTCGCTCTCGATCCACTTCTTGCGCATGGGGCGAGTGTTAGCTGTGTTCCAGTTCTCCCAAGTGGTCGAATCGGCGCGTTCGATGTCGAGCTCGAACACGTCCTCACTGTCTCGAACGCCCGTCGCGAACGTCGCCGCAGCCTTGGCGACCTCACGATCGGCTCCCGTCACCAGGCGGGCCGTCCCACGGATGGAGAACTCAGCATCCTCTTCTGCGGGAAAAGCGTGGAGCATGAAGCGACCGTTCTTCTTCAGATCGCGAGTCTTTGGTGAGCGCCTCGGTATTGAAACGAACACTCGGCCACTACCGATGATTGGGCATACAGGGTGTACTCGGGGTCCATCATCGTCGTGACGGGTGGTGGCGAGGAACCCAATGGCCTGGCCGCCGGTATGCATTCTCTCGTAGCCGAACGCGGCCATATCCGGGTCTGAGGCTGCGAAGTCTTCCCAGGTCGCCATGGGACGTGCAGATTAGAGCGCTGCGAGGACAGCTAGGCCGAGCGTTCGCGTTTGTCGCGCGTCCTCGTCGACCGCCCACCGGAGCCACGAGTAACCAGGGTCGGCGGCGCTTCCTTCAGCACCGTCTCCTTGGTCACGACGCACTTCTCGATGTCGGGCGACGACGGGATGTCATACATCACGTCCAGCAGGACGTCCTCGACGATCGCGCGCAAAGCCCGGCACCCGGTCCCCCGTTTGAGCGCCTCTTTGGCGATCTCGCGCAGCGCGTCGTCGGTGATGGTCAGCTCGACGTCGTCGAATTCGAGGAACCTCGAGTACTGCTTCACGATTGCGTTACGCGGACGCGTGAGGATCTCGACCAACGCCTCTTCGTCGAGGTTGTGCACGAAAGTCTCGATGGGCAAGCGTCCGACGAACTCGGGGATCAATCCGTATTTGAGAAGGTCCTCGGGCATCACCTGCGCCAGGATCTCGCCGATGTCCTTCTCTTCGAGCTTGCGGACGTCGGCGCCGAAGCCGATGCCCTTGCGGCCGATGCGACCCTCGATGATCTTCTCAAGACCGGCGAACGCTCCGCCGCAGATGAACAGGATGTTCGTCGTGTCGATCTGTATGAACTCCTGGTGCGGGTGCTTGCGTCCACCCTGCGGGGGAACAGAGGCAACCGTTCCCTCCAGGATCTTCAGCAGCGCCTGCTGCACACCTTCACCAGAAACGTCACGCGTGATGGACGGGTTCTCGGACTTCCGCGCGATCTTGTCGACTTCGTCGATGTAGATGATTCCCGTCTCGGCACGCTTCACGTCGTAGTCGGCGGCCTGGATGAGCTTCAGGAGGATGTTCTCTACGTCCTCTCCGACGTAGCCGGCTTCCGTCAAAGCGGTGGCGTCGGCTATCGCGAACGGGACGTTCAACATCTTCGCCAGCGTCTGCGCGAGGTGCGTCTTGCCGCAGCCCGTCGGACCGATGATCAAGACGTTGGACTTCGAAAGCTCAACTTCTCCGTCGCTGCGCGTCTGTCCCATCGAGATGCGCTTGTAGTGGTTGTAGACGGCTACCGACAGGATCTTCTTTGCCTTTTCCTGTCCGACGACGTACTGGTTCAGGAACTCGTAGATCTCCACCGGCTTGGGAAGTTCCTCCAGCCGCGGCTCGGCGGACTCGGACAACTCTTCTTCGATGATCTCGTTGCAAAGGTCGATGCACTCGTCGCAGATGTATACGCCGGGGCCGGCGATGAGCTTCTTGACCTGCTTCTGCGACTTACCGCAGAAGGAACACTTCAGAAGTTCGTCCTGAAACTTCGCCACCTCACGCCCCCCGGTCCGGTGTGGAGTTATTACTTCTTTTCAGACTTGCCGTTACCAACACGAGCTTGAGCTGCAGCCAACTCGACCGTCTTCCTTGCCGTGATGACTTCGTCGACCATGCCGTAAGCCTTGGCCTCGTCACCGGTCATGATGAAGTCGCGGTCGGTGTCGTGCTTGATCTTCTCGATCGTCTGACCGGTGTGTGCCGCAAGGATCTCGTCCAGCCGCAAACGCAGGCCGAGGACTTCCCGGGCCCATATCTCGATGTCGGCCGCTTGCCCTCCGGCCTGACCCCGTGGCTGGTGAATGAGAACGCGCGAGTTCGGGAGCGCGAAACGCTTGCCTGGGGTGCCGGCCGCGAGGATCACAGCTGCCGCGCTGGCCGCCATGCCCATCACCGTTGTCGAGACGTCGTTGCGGACGTATTGCATCGTGTCGTAAATGGAAAGCAACGCGTAGATGTCGCCTCCGGGCGAGTTGATGTACAGACGGATGTCGCGCTCAGGGTCCTCGGACTCGAGGAAAAGCATCTGCGCCATGACAAGGTTCGCGATCTGATCGTCGATCGGCGTCCCGAGGAAGATGATTCCGTCCTTGAGTAGTCGAGAGTAGATGTCGAAGGCGCGCTCGTAGCGGCCCGTGTTCTCGATAACCATCGGGACGATTCCCAATTGAGGTGTGCGTTCGCTCATGTCGTCTCCTTGGCGGAGTCTTGCTCCGTGATTTCAGCCCGTTCGACGAGGATATCGAGGGCTTTGGCCCTGAGGATATCACCGTCAACGGATTCCCAATCGTTACGATCGTCGATCATTTCCTGCACTTCATCGGCTTCCCGCCCGGCTCGTGATGCCAGACGTTCGACCTCCTGCTTCCGGTCTTCTTCGGTTGCTTCAAGACCTTCCTTGACAGCCACAGCGTCGAGTCCGAGACGGACGATCAGGTTGCGCTCGGCCTGCTCCCGGAACTGATGGCGTAGAGCATCCACGTCGAGATTGTTTGCCTCCATGTAACGGTCGATACTCAGACCCTGCGCAGCCAGTAGCTGCGCGAGGCTCGTGACGAGACTGTCGATCTCCAGATCGACCATCCCTTCAGGTAAATCGACCTCTACACCCTTCTCCTTGAAGGCATCGAGGACGTTTTCCCTTAATTTCGCCTCAGCTTGCGCCTCAGCCAGTTCTGTTAACCGGGTGCGGATATCGGCTTTGAGATCGTCAAGCGTGTCGAACTCGGACACGGTCTTGGAGAACTCGTCGTCAAGAGCTGGGAGCTTCCTAGCCTTCGTTTCCTTGACCAGCACCTGCATCCCGACCTGCCATCCGGCGCGCTCTCCGAAGCGCTCGGCGAGCGTGGCTGTGATCTTGAGGATGTCGCCCTTGGTCTTGCCTTCGAGCTCGGCGTCGAGCTCGGGCACCACCATCTCGGCTCCCACCTCTATGAGCAGATCCTTGGCGGTCAGCTCATCGATCGTCTCGTCGTGCCTATAGGTATTGAGATCGACGAGAGCGAAGTCGCCCTTCTGCATAGGTCGGCCCGTGACCTCGAGCGTGGCGAACCGTACACGCAACCGTTCGAGCTGCTCGTCCATATCGGCATCCGTCACTTCGACCTTGGGCTTGGTCACCTCGAGTCCTGAGTAGTCCTTCAGCTCGGGTGTGGGCCTGGTTTCAACCGTCGCCTCGAAGGTCAGGTCCTGGTCGTCCTCGAAGTTCTTGATGTCGATAGACGGCGGCGCGACGACGTCGATATCCGAGTCACGAACGGCCTCGGCGTAGAGATCAGGAAGCATCTCGCGCAGGGCTTCGTTCCGGACGAAATCACGTCCCAGACGCTGATCGATGACCGAGCGAGGCGCCTTTCCGGGACGAAAGCCCGGAACCTTCACTTCTCCGGCAAGCCGGCGGTAGGTCCGACCGAGAACCTTCTCGACGTCCTCTTTGGGGACCTCGACCGTGAGTCGGACCTTGTTCTTGCCAACATCTTCGACAGAGGTATTCATGAAGAGGGCGAGGTCTGCATGGGTTGAGCAAGGTTATCTGAGACAATCGGCTTTCGGGGCGTAGCGCAGACCGGTAGCGCACCGGCTTTGGGAGCCGGGGGTCGCGGGTTCAAATCCCGCCGCCCCGACGTGACGCTCGAACCTACGCTCGGTTACGCCGATTCAGGCGGGATCAACATCGCTTATGCGGTGGTCGGGTCCGGCGACATCGACTTAGTGGTGGTTCCCGGTTTCATCTCGCACCTCATGATGTTGGCGGAACCTCCGGCTAATCGGATCGGCGAACGGTTATCGGCCTTCGCACGAGTCATCGCCTACGACAAGCCTGGGACCGGGTTATCCGACCCCGTTACCACCGCTCCCACTCTCGACGACCGGATGGACCAAGTTCGCGCGGTGATGGACGCCGTCGGGTCGGAGCGCGCCGCGCTGTTCGGGTTCTCCGAAGGGTCGGCAACAGCGATGCTCTTCGCCGCTGCGCACCCTGAGCGCGTCGTCGCGCTTGTTCTTTACGGCGCCGCTGCGCGAACGTCTGAGGCACCCGATTACCCCTGGGCTCCACCGGCGGAGGCGATGCTGGAAGCGTCGAGGGAATTCCTAAATCCGTACTGGGGACAGGGTACGACCGCAGAAGTTTTCGCCCCCAGCTTGGTTGACGACCCCGTTTCGAAGAGTTGGTGGTCGCGAATGGAGCTTATGGGCGCAAGTCCGGCGATGCGCGACAAGCTGTATGAGATGTACCTCGATATCGACGTCCGCCACGTCCTTCCGTCGATCCACGTGCCAACGCTTGTGCTCCATCGCCGGGGTGACCCCGTCGTTAACGTTCGGGGCGCGCGTTGGTTGGCCGAGCAGATCCCAAACGCTAAGTACGTGGAGTTCCCGGGCATGGATCACTCCCTCGTGAGCAACCCGGACGCGATCTTGGACGAGGTCGAGGAGTTCCTGACCGGCGCTCGACGGGTTGTGGAACCCGACCGTGTACTTGCCACGGTGATGTTCACCGACGTGGTCGGATCCACGGACAAAGCGACCGACCTGGGCGACGCCAAATGGCGAGAGCTGCTCGAGTCTCAGCAACAGGTCGTGCGCAAGGAGCTGGAACGACACCGAGGACGCGAGATCAAGACTATGGGCGATGGGTTCCTGGCAACATTCGACGGGCCCGCTCGCGGCGTGCGGTGCGCCCAAGCCATAGTCGACGGAGTTCGTCCTTTGGGGATCGAGGTTCGGGTCGGTCTTCACTCGGGAGAGGTCGAGGTTATGGGTGAAGACGTAGGCGGTATCGCCGTCCACATCGCCTCTCGCGTTGGGAGTTTGGCCGAAGCCTCGGAGGTACTGGTCTCCGAGACCGTGAAGGGCATCGTGGCCGGCTCCGGGATCGTCTTCGAGGACCGTGGAACCCACGAGCTCAAGGGGATCCCCGACACCTGGCGGCTCTTCGCGGTCAGCAACTGACGCGGTCGCTAAACTCAAGACCATCGCGGGAGTGGCTTAATGGTAAAGCTCCAGCCTTCCAAGCTGGCCATGCGGGTTCGATTCCCGTCTCCCGCTCTCTGAAGGCCCTTTCCGGCGCCCAAGTCTCCGCTCACTAATTAACAACAGCCTCCTTGGGCATCAGGCCCTGCGGCCCTAGAATGACAGGGCTGTAGTTCTCGCCAAGGGGTTACTGATGGAACGCGTATTGCCGTGGATCGCTCTGCTTTTGGCCGTAGGCGCTGTGGGTCTGGCGGTGTTCGAGATCGACCAGCGTGCGGACGAAGCACCCTTGGCCGTCCCGACCCCCATCCCTTCACCGACCCGGCGCGAATCGCCTCCACCGACCGTTAGCGCAGCGCCGAGCGCGACGGTTCGCCCCGCCTCTTCACAGACCGCTGAATCAACCTCGGAGCCGACGCAAACAGAGGCTCTGCCCTCAACGACCCGAACGGCTACGCCGGCGCCGGCTCCAACCGCAACGGTTACGCCAAAGCCACCACCAACGCCCACTCCTTCTGCTGCAGTAGCGGCGGTGACTCCCGGCCCAACCGACAACTCTCGAGGCTCAACTCCTCATACCGGTGGCGGCGCGCTCGTCCCAGGTATCGCGATCGCCGTGATCGCGCTTCTCGGGCGTGTGAGCTTGAGACTCAGCCGCCGGTAATACTTGTCGAGCTATTTGCGCTCGTAGCTCAACCGGATAGAGCAGCGGGCTTCTAACCCGCAGGTTCCGGGTTCGAGTCCCGGCGAGCGCGCAGCTCTTTCGTAGGAGTGCTTCAGCCGGTTCGAGCGGCTTCCATCGCGAGCGACTCGTCGACATACAACCGTGCCTCTTGAAGGAGCTCGGCTGCAATCTCTCGCGCCGTCTTGCTAAACAGCGAATCCGCCGCGCGTTGCACGCTTTGGAACGCGGAGCGAAATGCCGCGGCGCGGGGCGATCCACCATTTGCCGCCGCGGTCGCCTTGTCCTCTTCGATGAACTGCGGTGTGTTCGTTCGAAGAACGACGACCTTCCGGACTCCCTCGACGTCGATCAGCGCGAGCATGTCCGCGTCGTAGAAGAGCTGCTCGATCTTGCCTTCAGGAGGCGGGTGGTGGATGTGTTCCCCCGTTTTCTCCGTGTACTTCTTCGTCTCCTCTTCGATGAAAGGCGGCGGACCCATGTGGCAGAGGATGCCTCGCTCGACCGCGGCAATGAAGTCTTGTTCCTTTCCCATCTCGCGAAGCTTGTTAGATGCGATCTCCGCGCCTTCCTCAGCATGTTTCATGAGATGCGCATCGGCCTTGGCAACGTCGTGAAGTATCGCGATCGTTTTGATCAACATGTATTCGTCCTCGCTGAGCTCCTCGCCCTTGGCGATCGCGTCGACGTGAGCGAGGACCCGGAAGTTGTGCTCGTTCAGTGCACCAACGACGTCCGACGGTTTGCCGCTCTGGATGTACCGGAGCGTGACGAAGAGGATGAGGTCCTCTAGCTCCTTAGTGGTTATCGCGCCCATCGGCCCCTGTACCCCCAGCTGCTCCCCTTGTGGCGTTTTACGGTACACGACTGCCCGGGCCGGGTCATCGTTGCACTTGGGCCAAAAGAGCAGACCGAGGGCCGAAGCGCCCCTCTTCGACCCTCGGTCTACCGAACAGCTATTACTTGGGCCCTACCCCCTGCAGATCAGCTTCACTAAGTCGAAACGGTTCAGCGGCTTGGGTACCTGCCGCGGAGCGGAACCGATCAGCGCTAGCACACCGCAAGCATCCGCAAGACTCGGGCGTACTGGAGCCAGCTGAGCGGCAGCCTGCTTGAGGATCGGGTTGATCGTGTCGTAGATCTGCTTGCCATATTGCTTGTCGAGGTCATCGAATCCGCGGTCGGCCGGGCCTCGGCTCTGTGCGGCCGCGCAGAGAATGAAGAGAGGCGTAGCGGCGAAACCCGGGCTTACGGGCAGGGTCCCTCCCGCCACTGCGACGACGAGGAATACCGAACCGCTCGTGGAGCAGGCCGGCCGAAGCGCCCAGCCGATGCCGTTGACGGTCGGGCGGCCTTCATTGGCGGCCTGTATCAGGATCGGGACAACGGTGTCCTGGATGGTGTGTAACGCGTCCGTGACCTCCGGAGGAACCTCCGGAAGGGCGGGCACCTGGGCCCGCGCCGGAACCGTCGATGCAAACAGCAAAGCCGCTACGGCCATGGCCATCGCGGCCACAAAGCGCGTTCTACTCCCCACGGAGGGGCGTTCTCGCAGGGTCTTCATTACGTCCCCTTGGTCCGCGGCCGGTCCCCGACGGCCCGGCCTCATTAGATATACGAATAGAGCCTCGAAACCTTTCAGCAACTAAACGAGGCTGCAAGGCCCTGGGGAACTATTCGACGGCACGCTGGGTCGCCGGGGGGCTACGGGGCAGCAGGCGTCCCAGCGAAGCGCTTGGGGATCCGGAAGCCGAAGGTGCTCCCCTTCCCAAGAGCGCTCTGCACCCAGATGGATCCTCCGTGGAGCTCGACGAACCTCTTGGCCAACGGGAGGCCGAGCCCCGTCCCCTCCTGCTCGCCCACCGCGGGCGTCTTGGCTCGGGTGAACTCCTCGAAGATCCGCACTTGGTCCTCGGGGCTGATCCCGGCGCCGGTGTCGCTGACCGTCACCTCGATCTCGTCTTCGGCGGACCTTGCCGACAGCTCGATACGCCCGCCCGGCGGTGTGAACTTCACTGCATTGGAAAGGAGATTGAAAACGACCTGCCTTATCTTCCGTTCGTCCGCGTCGATCCAGCCGACATCCGGAGCAACCGACAGGACGAGCTCGACGCCGGCAGACTCGGCCCGCTCGGTGACTACGCGGATCCAGGAACTCAGCACTTCACTCATAGCGAATCTCGATAGCTCCAGCTCGTAATGACCGGCTTCAACCCTTGCGATGTCCAAGACATCGTTGATCAAAGCGAGAAGGTGCCTGCCCGATGTTCGAATGTCGGCCACATACTCACGCTGCCTATCGCTCAAGTCGCCGGCCATGCCCTCCTCGAGTACGTCAGAGAAACCGATGATCGCGTTCAGCGGTGTGCGCAGCTCATGCGACATGTTGGCTAGGAAAGCGGACTTGTGACCGCTAACGATCTCGAGCTCAACGCGTGCGCGTTCGGCGTCCTGGCGCGCCTCGTGTTCGAGGCGCGCCAGGACGCGAACTCGTTCCACGAGCCAAGCAGCAGCGCCGGCGCTGATGGTCATCACACCCATGAGAACTATCCAGCCCGAGACGTTCGCGTTTCCAAGCTGACTGTTGCGCTCCATCACCAGAGCGATAGCCGTACCGATGTAGACCAGATGGAGCAAGAGCGGAACGATCCGGAACATCATCGCCAGGACGGTCCCGACGCCGATGTAGCTCAAGAGCGCAAAGACGAAAACGTCCCCGGCTTCATAGGCCGCCAGAAACAACGCGGTGTTTACCAGAATCGCGCCGACGTGAACGAACCAAAGGGGCAAGCGCGTCGCGAAGGGGAAGATCAAGAGCGCGAGAAGAGCGCCGCCGCCGGCTATTAGGGCAACACGACCGACCTCATAGCCGGGGATCTCGATGCCAAGCGCGAAGTTGGCGACGGAGGCGACAACAGCCACCATCCCGAGTGCGATACCAACGCTTCCGGCAAGTCGCATGATCCGCGCCCGGTTCTCCGGATCGTTGGCTCCGCCGATGCCCTCGAGGTTGCGAACTCCCCAGGCTTCGGCCTCGAGAAACTGAAGGAGACTTCGTCTCCCTTGCCCGTTGGTCAAGACTTCAAACCGACGACACTCCAGGCTTGGACAGGTGTTGCGAAGCCCTTCAACGTCAGATCGGACATCGGTTCGGCTTCGATCAGATCCTCGACTTCGGCGTAAGCACGCTGCCCGATGAGGATCTGTCCGTCGGCGGCTTCGTCGCACAGACGCGACGCAAGGTTGACCGCGCTTCCTACGGCGGCGTAGTCACGACGGCCCTCGAATCCCATCTCGCCGAGCGTTGCGAACCCGTACGAGATACCCATACCGAAGCCGAGAACATGTCCTTGCCGCCGCCATCTGTCGGTTACCGTTGCCATCGATTCGCGGACGGCAAGTGCCATACGGACGGCCCGCGTCGCCGGGTCGGGACAAGGGATCGGATCGTTGAAGAACACCATTACCCCGTCGCCCGCGAAGTGTCCGACGGTGGCGTCGAACTCGCGGACGAGGCGTCCGATCTCTTCGTGATACTCGCGCAACGCAACAACGGCCTCTTCGGGCTCGACGCTGCCGGCAAATGCCGTGAACCCGCGAAGGTCGCAGAACATGATCGCGATCTCGCGACGATGGATCGCCAACGCGCCGCTGTGTCCTTCATTGAGGATCACGTCCGCGACCTGAGGTGAAAGGAATCGCTGGAGCCGTCGCAGGTGTTCGACCTCTTCGACCTGTGAGGCAACACGCGCTTGGAGCGTGCGATTCAGCTCTGCCAACTCCTTGGCTTGCGCCTCGAGCTGGTTCTGGAACTCCTTGACCTTTACCAAGGAACGAACGCGAGCGAGCAGCTCAGCTTTGTTGAAAGGCTTGAAAACGAAATCGTCGGCTCCATTCTCGAGTGCACGAAGCCGTTCGGCTCCAACCGACGAAGTCACCATGATCACGGGGAGAGTTGCGGTCTCGGGATCGGCTCGCAATGTGCGACACACCTCGTAGCCGTTCATCCCCGGCATCTCGATATCGAGCAGCACCAGATGCGGACGCTCCTTGGCCACGAGCTCCAGTGCTTCGGCCCCCGAAGACGCCGGTATAACCGCATAACCACTAGGGACGAGGATCGCCTCAAGCAGCCGGACGTTGGCCGGGGTGTCGTCCACAACGAGAAGCTTCGGGCGCTGATCGGAGTTGGTCGATTCGACCATCCGTGTGCCGAGGTAGAGGGACACCTGATTGGCGAACTCTTTCACGTCGATCGGTTTGGACAGGTATCCGTCGAAGCCCGCTCGCAGCAGCCGGTCGCGATCGCCGGTCATTGCAAGAGCGGTCACGGCGACCACGGGGATGCCGGCGGTCAGTGAGTCCTGGCGCAGCTCGCGAAGCGTGTGGAGACCGTCCTGGTCGGGAAGCCCGATGTCCATGAGTATCAGATCCGGACCGCGTCCGCGGGCCATAGCGATGCCTTCGACCGCCGTCGCGGCCTCGAGCACGTTGTATCCCGCATAGCCGAGCACGTCGGAAACGAGCTTGCGGTTCTTCTCGTTGTCCTCGACTACGAGGATCAGTTCGCCCGGCACCGTCCCACCCAGTCTCGAAGGAGCGATCCGTCCCCAAATCGCAAACGGGGTTCAGTCTACGAAGACGCTCGCGGGTGACAACGCCGAACGGCACAAGAGGGCCGCCACGAGGCCGCTGATTCCGTAGTCTTTAGGCCAGCAGCTCGAACAGCTTCGGAACGTGGTGGCCGTAGCTCAGCTTGGTTAGAGCGCCTGACTGTGGCTCAGGAGGTCGGGGGTTCAAGTCCCCTCGGCCACCCCATCGGCGATCTTCTTCAGGACGTCCGTGATCCTCTTCGTCCGACGGCCCGCCCCGCCCCTTACATTCCTTCTCGGTTTCGGCTTCTCGTCCTTCGGCTCATCTCCATCTCCGAGCTCTTCGACCTCAAAGATCGGCCGCTGCTCAGGCTCGCTTGGCTCGGGAGGCGGATCTAGCCGGACGGGTTCGCTTGGTGCCACGACTTCGGTCTCAGGTGTCTCTTCCCCGGTTGCTCCCGACATCTCATCGATGGCGGGCGCTGTGCGTCCTAAGGGTGGGGCGGGCGTGCGCTCGTCTCTCGGAGGTGGAGGCTCGGGAGTGAAAACTTGCCCCAGCACCTCTTGGGCGCGCCGAGTCTCTTCCAGCGCGTTGAAGGCGCGGCGCTGCGCTTCCTCCAGGACGCCGCGCTCGCGCTGGATCTGGTCCCTCAAGTCCTGGTTGGCCTCTTCTTGCGTACTCAGCGCTCCTTGCAGCTCCTGGATATCCATATGCGCGCGACGCAAACCGGCTGCTTGTGCTTCCAGCTCGGCCATCGCTTCGTCCCGCACGGCTTGTTCGCTGATCTGGTGATCGCGACGAGCTTGGTCCAGCGTTTGCTGCGCGAGGAGCTTGGCTTCGGCGGCTTGCTCGGCCAATCGCTTCGCAGACTCACGGGCTTCGGCTTGGACCTCCTCGGCGCGTGTCTGGGACTCAGCATGGAGCGCGTTCATCTGTGATTGATGCTCGAGGATCGCGCGGTCCAACTCTTCGACTATCTGTTGTTTCTCGGCGCTTAGCGCGTCGATCACTTGTTGATTCGCGGTGGTCAGGTATTCGATCTCTTGTTGTTTCTCGGCGATCGCTTGCTGCTGCGCGGTGGTCAGGTATTCGATCTCTTGTTGTTTCTCGGCGGCCAACTGCTCTGCGAGTGCTTCGGCAGCCGCACGTCCAGTGGTTTCCCGATCGAAACGCTCGAGCGCGTCGTCGGCTCGCGCGTTTGTGCGCTGCAGAGCTTCACGCTCTGCGGCCAGCTCCTCACGGAGTTCGGACTCGCGGGACTCGATCTCTCGAAGTGAGTTTTCAAGATCTTCCTTCTTAAGGCGTGCCGCCGTCGCCGCGTCCTCGCGCTCGAGACGGACTTGGGCCGCTGCTTCCTCGTGCGACCGGCGTTCCTCGAGCAACCGGTTCTGGTGGAGCTCTCGCTGGTCGAGTAGCTCCCTGTGCGAGAGGTCGGTGAGTTCGCGTTCTCTGCTTTCAAGCGCAAACTGAGCTTGTTCGCGCAGCGTCGACTCCAACGCTGTTTGCGCCTGCAGGGCCCTCGTCAGGATCTGCTCTTCGTGAAGCTTCTGAGCCTCAAACCTTTCGCTTGATTGGCGGACCTGTTCTTCGGCCTGCATGCGGGCGCCCAGTTCGCGCTCGGCGTGCGCGATGGCTTCGGTTAGCGCTTGATGCTCCGTATCCAGTTGCTCGGTCAGTTCACGTTCGCGTGCGAGTTGCGTCGCGACCGTTTGCCGGAGTTCTTCGGCCTGCCGTTCGGCCTGCTGTAACGCACCGCGATCACGCTCCGCACGAGCCACTGCTTCGGCGACGACCTCCTGGCCTTCGCGTCCCTTCTCGATCAGTGATTGCTCACGTGCACGCGATTCGGTCAGTGCCTGATGTGCCTCGGTTACCTGGCGTTCAACCTGCTCGCGCGCACCGCGCTCGCGCTCCGCTTCGGTCAGTGCCTCTTGTAGTGAGGCGCGGATGTCATTCGCTTGTCCGATGAGTTCAGATTCGCGTCGCTCGAAAGCCTCTCTGGCCTCGTGTAGTCGCGATTGCAGCCCGAGGTGCGATTCTTCGTGAAGCTCGCGCTCTCGCGCCTCGAGTGACTGCCTTGCATCTTCACGCAGGCGCGCTTCTAGCTCCTCGTGTGCAAGCCGAGTCTCGGTGCGCAATGTCTCTTCACGTGCGGCAAGCTCGCTAGCGCTCTGCTCGCGAAGTGCTTCGAGCCGCGCCGCGTTGTCCGCGCGCGCCTGAGCGATGGCTTGCTCCGCGCGCGAGCGCTCCTGACTGATCGTGTCGCGGTGCTCTTCGGCAAGTGCTGAAAGCTCCTGAACCCGTAGATCGCGCTCGCGCAATTCCTCGATCAGCTTCACTTCGCGCAGCTCTGCTTCCTTCAGTTCTTGTTCGTGAACGAGCTGCGCGCGACGTGCCCTTTCCTCGAGCTCGCGCTCGTGCGCCGATCTCTGCACCTGCAGCTGCTCGAGCATGACCTGCTGGTGTTTCTCGGTCTCCTGACGGATCCGGTCGCGCGCGGCGCGCTCGATCGACTCGCGCGAGGCTTCCGCTTCCTCTCGCAGCTGCTCCGCGAGCTCCCACTGCGCGGCCCGAGCCTCCTGCGCGCCCTCGTCCGCACGTTGGGCGCGGCTCAGCGCTGCCTGCTCACGCGCTGAGGCTTGCTCGGCGGTTTTCTTCAGGGACGCCAGCTGTTCGGAGAGCTCGGCCTCCTTCACTGCAAACTCTTCATGAGCTCGCTCGAGGATCTGCTCGTGGTCGCGGTACGCCTGCTCCAGGACGCGAGACTCACGCTCCTCGAGCTCGGTACTGAGCTGCTGCCGAAGGGTGTCTTCGACACCCTCTCGATCTCCCCGAGCTTGCTTGCGAAGCTCGACCTCGCGTTCGTGCAGCTCACGACGTGCGAGCTCCCTGACGACGTCTACGCGCGCATCGAATTCCGCCCGCGACTTCTTCAGCTCGGCTTCGAGCACTTGAAGCCGTTGCTCGAGCGCTATGCGCTTCTCATCGCCCTGCGAGGAAGGGGGGTCGTGAGGCGGCCCAGACGCCACAGCGGCGCCCTTCCCGTTGGGTGCCGATTGGCGCCGTCTAGTCCATCTGCGAGATTCGGCCATGTCCAGTGGTTGTTGTGGTTCCCGATCGTCCCCGACTACGTCCGACCACCATAGTGACAACCTCGGCAACAAAAAGCCCGGAACAGCCGAAAACCATCCCGATGGCTAGGCTGGTCCCCTTTTCTTGGAGGCGCGGCGAGCATGCGAACGCACGAGATCGAGATCGACACCGCCGGACGGGAGCTCATCGATCTCACCGATGAGCTGCGGAACTTCTGCACAGGTCAGGGCGACGGACTCGCCAACATATTCGTCCCTCATGCAACTGCCGGCTTAGCGGTGATCGAACTCGGAGACGGAAGCGAGCCCGACTTCGCCGAGATGCTCGAGAAGTTGCTCCCCAAGGATCGTTCCTACAACCACCACCATGGGTCTCCCGGACACGGAGCGGATCATCTGCTCCCGACGGTGTTCGCTCCGTCCCTCGTTGTTCCGGTTACAGACGGCAAGCCCCGACTCGGCACTTGGCAGCACGTCGTTCTCGTCGACAGGAACGCCGACAACAAGATCCGGCGCGTCCTGTTCAGCCTGCTGTCATGACTTCACCCGTCGTCATCGAGTATTCGACCGAACTGCCCGGACCTTCCGGCGTTGTGTGGGAACTGCTCACCGACTGGGAACACCAAGGTGACTGGATGCTCGAAGCCAGCGACTTCGAAGTTGTCACGCCTCATCGCACCGGCATCGGAGTGGAAGCAGAAGCCACGGTCCGGATCGGCGGCATCAGTACGCGCGATCGGATCCGCGTTGACGCGTGGGAGCCCGAACGTCATCTGGGGATCGTCCACCTTGGATGGGTCGGAGGTCGTGGAGATCTTCGTCTCACTCCGATGGGTGACACCACGCGTGTCGATTGGCGCGAAGAGCTGCGCCCGCCGCTCGGCTTACTGGGGGCGCTCGGGATGAAGCTCTTCCGGCCGCTGATGGCTCGCGTCTTCCGCCGCGACCTCGAGGTGCTCGCGAAACTCGTGTCGTCACGTGTGGAGGGCGGCGCGTAACGACGCTTCGTTGTGGGACAAGTACCCTAAGTACTCATATGAAGCGACTTGTGCGTATCGGTGCGTCCGCGATCCTGGCCACGATCGCGTTCAGTTCGTTCGCTCCAACGGCCAACGCGGTTGAGAACGAGTCCTTCGGTCTCACACCGCAGCCCGAGCGAGTGGACGGAACCGACCGAAGTTCGTTCTCCATTCCTTTGGAGCAGGGCGCCACGTTCGAAGACTCGATCCGCGTTTACAACAGGACAGACCAGCCGATCGACCTCGTCGTTTTTGCGGCGGACGCGCAAGCAGATGTCGACACCGCCGTCACCGTTGGACCGCGCGACTCTCAACCAAAGGGTGTTGGTGACTGGATCGATCTTTCTGAAAGCGAACTCAACCTGCCCGGCCGCGGTGAAACGACAATCACATTCAGAGTTGAAGTGAAGTCGTCCGATCCTTCGCCCGACCTCGGCGCGATCGTTGTAGAGCAAACGGGAAGGGGCTTAGCCGAAGACGCCAGCGATCGATTGAGCTTGGTGGTTCGCACCGCACCGCCCAACAGCCCGACAACCTCGCTGCGAGTTCGACCTCTCCTTCTTCAGTCCCCGTGGATCATCGTCGCGATCGTCGGTCTGCTTCTTGCTCTCGTGGTGATCGTGATCGGTACCCGTCGAGCGCGTCGGCGCACGAAGGATGTCGTAGTTCCCGCCGGTGAGATCGACGACCGCGAGGAAGAGGAAGCCGATGACGTGCAAGAGGCGTCGAGACCAGTCATCCGGCGTTTGGGCGAACGTCCGGACGAATCGAGACCTAGCACGAAAACCAGCGAGGTTCCCGTCGTAAGCGGCCAACCCGTCTCTGCTGCCGAAGACGTTGTGGACGACCGTCCGATGCTCGACGACGGCATGCTCGTTGAGGTCGACGATGTGTCCGACGAGGCCTTCGGGGAAGAGGACGAGGACGAAGAGGAAGACGAGGAGTACTTGCCGCCGGCCCGAACTCGTCCGGCACCTGTTAAGTCGAAGGCTTCTGCTCGCAAACCAATACCGGCAAAATCAAACGCAAAACCGAAACCCAAGGCCAAAGCGAAGACCAAGCCAAAAGCCAAATCTGCCGCTAAACCGAAGTCCAAGAAGGTCGTGCGAAAGGCTGCGAAGAAACCCGCCCGTCAGCCGCGCAACTTCATTCCACTGGACGACGTTTAGATCGTCGGCGTCCGAAGGTCAGCGGCGACGGCGGAAGCTGACGGCGAACGATTCAGTCGACAAGGGCACGACCCGCTGCTCACGCCATCCTGCAGAGAGCATCGCCCGCTTGACGTCCCCTTCGGTCACGGGAGCGCGAGAGTCCCGGTCGGCCTTGGGAAGAACGAGCCATAGCGATCCGTTCTCTCCCACGTGACGGCCGAGCTCCCGGGCGGCGTGAACGGGAACGACGCCGACCCAGGCCAGCACCGCATCCGCCATCGCGTCGTCCGGGACGGATTCGACGATCTCCACGGACTTCGGCGCTTCGAGATCGGGCGGAGGCGCCTGCACGATCAACTTCCCGTCTCCGATTGCTTCGGCCAGCGCCTCGACGAATCCGTGGTCTGGCCCAACGGCAATGACCGTAGCGCCGTCGCTAAATCCAAGAGCTTCGACGGCCTCGTTAGCGTCCTTTGGGAGCCGAGCCATAGCGCTGCGATTGTTGCACAAGCGCGCAGTGCGTCATCGCTAAACTCTCTGCGGGCCGCTAGCTCAACTGGCTAGAGCACCTGACTCTTAATCAGGGGGTTCCGGGTTCGAGTCCCGGGCGGCCCACTAGACTCAGCGGAGAAAACCATGACTGACGACGCCGGAGCTCGCCTCCCAGCCGACGACGCCGATCTAGAAGAACATCTGATCGTCGTCGCTCGACAGATCCGCGAGGCTCTTTTAAAGGACGGATCGATCGAGCGAGCCCTTGCCGACGGTCACATCACGACGATGCAGTTGATGCGCTTGCTCAATGCCATCTCGGGAGCCCGGCGAGCCGTCGGGTTCGTCCACCCGTCCTCATTGGAGGAGCTCCCCGGCGAGGGACGCGTTTCGTGGCAGGAGGGGATATTTATCCCCTCAAAGCACTAAAGGCCGAGCGACCTCAGGACGAACGCGTGATATGCCTCGCGCAACCGCGTTGCATGGCCGGCGATCCGCAGCGGTGAGCCGTCGACAGAAGCGGCCGGGTAAACCTCCCGCAACGAAGATGTAAGGACGACTTCGTCGGCCGAGAGCAGATCGTCCAGATAGATCGTCGTTTCGGACACTTCAAGGCCTTCCTCCCGGGCCACTTCGATCACATAGCGCCTGGTAACTCCGGGCAGGATCGCATCCTCGATAGTCGCCGTCAGCAGCTCGCTCCCCCGAACCACGAAGAGGTTCGAGCCGGTCGCTTCCAACACTCGCTTGTGTCCGCCGAGAAACAGTGCGTCGTCGGCGCCGGCGCGCTTCGCAGCAACGCGTCCGGCGACGCTTACCGCGTAAGAGGTGGTCTTTACGCCGGCGAGAGGACGGCCGCCTTCACTGATCGTCACGAACGATGCGCCCCTCTCGTAGAGCTCGGTGTAGTCCCGCAGCGGCCAGGCCGTGACGATCACGCTCGGTGGCGAGTCGGCGTCCGCTTGGGGATCCACCGGCCCCGACCCACCGGTGATCGTGAACCGAACGCCGGCGTCGCTCAGCCCGTTAGCTCTGAGAGTGGCGTCGATGGCAGCGCCCAATTCATTGCTGGACGGCACGTTTAAGTCGATCAGCTCGGCTCCTGCTGTCAGCCTTGCGTGGTGGTCGTCCAGAGCCCACGGCTTCCCGCCATAAGCGCGGAGCGTCTCGAACAGACCGGCGCCGTTGAGGACGCCGCGATCGAGCGCGGGGATACGCGCCTCGTCGGCAGCTATGAGCTCACCGTTTAGCCAGATAACCGACACGCGCACATGCTGACAGGAGCTGCTGGGTTAGCGTTGCCGCCGATGATCGTTCTCGAATACCTCAAGAAGATCCCCGTCGGCCCGGTGATCGCGATCGGGTTCGTCCTGATCGTGTTCTCGATGAGCCGCAGCGTCACCGCTACTTCGTTCGCCCCGGAACTCGTCGGCCTCCAATCCGGCGCGGCTCAGGAAAGGGCGACCGGCGATGGCTTCACGGCAAAGATCGAAACCCGCCCCCAAGGCGGCGTACCGGGCACGGTGGTCGCGCAGGATCCCGTCCCGGGCGAAGCTCTCGAGCTTGGCGGCACGATCACGATCTTCGTGACCGAAGGTGCCGATCAGAAGACGATCCCGGACACCACCGGGATGCCCGTCGACCAGGCACGGCAAGCCCTTCGTCAGGCCGGTGTAACGCCGGGCGACATCGTTTACCGCGACGAGTCGTCCCGGGAGCCCGATCGCGTGCTTCGCACTGATCCACCCAAAGGCCGGACGGTCGACGAGGGCACGATCGTTGAGATCGTTGCCACTGCACCTTGAGTGCGGGCGGAGGGACTCGAACCCCCACGGGTTACCCCACGAGATCCTAAATCTCGCGCGTCTACCAGTTCCGCCACGCCCGCAAAGGCCTCATTCGGTCGGCCCGGCATGCGGAAGCAAGCGTAGAACAGCAGTGTCTATGCGGTTGTGCCGCTAGCGCCAGCGCTTTCGGGCGGCGAGGCCCACGAGCCCGACGACACCGATCAGCGCAACTACAGGAAGGAGCGGTGGCGCCAGGAGCAGCGATCCCCATGTGAGTCCGCCGAGCAGAAAGGCGATGACATGGGTTGCCCAGCGCGGCCAGACCCCGCCTCCTCCGCCGTGATCGAACTCGGGTTCTGCGGGTGGGGGTGTACCCCCGCTTCCGTCGTCAAGCCTCCAGTGGAGATCTTTGACGATCGAGTAGAACTTCTCGTCCTGCCGGGTACGCGTAGCCTGCACGGAGCCTCCTTCGTCAGTGACCCAATAGGAGCCGACTAGTCTCCGCGAACTAGTTACCCCTGACCCACGCCCAGATTACCCGTGATCAGCGACTTTTGGCCACCCGTTTCAACCGATTCCGTAACCCTTTTCCCCCCGGCCGGGTCTGTCTGTCTTCAAAGCCACTTCCCCGTGCCTGGAGGGCCGTCCCGTGACCCAGACCTACCAGCGACTTTCCACGATCCCCGAGGCCCTCAAACGAGCAGCCACAACCGATCGCGGCGTCACGATCGTCGATCGTGAGCTTGCGGAACAGCGCGTTCTTTGGAGCGATCTGCAGACCGCGGCCTCTCGCGTGGCCGGCGAGCTGCGCTCTCAGGGGATACAGCCCGGCGACAGGGTCGGCATCCTCGGCCCGACGACTTCCCAACTGTTGGTCGTCCTCTTCGGCACCTGGGAGGCCGGAGCCGTGCCCGTCGTGCTGTCGCTCCCCCGCCGTATCTCAGAGATCGATGCCTTCGTTGCCGACGTGGTCGGACGATGCGAGAAGGCGGAAGCCAAGGTCCTTGCCGTCTCCAACCTTCTTCTCGAACAAGCACCACCGATCCAGACCACCGCGCGCGTCGTGTCCTTGGAAGAGCTGGCTTCCGCCGAAGACATTCCTCAAGAAACTCTGTTGGGAAACGCCGGTGACCTTGCCTACCTTCAGTTCACTTCCGGAACGACCGCTCGCTCGCGCGCTGTTGCGCTGACCCATCGCAACCTCATCGCCAACCTCGAAGCCGCCGGCGAAATGGTCGGCATAGATCCAAAGCGCGATGTTTTCGTTTCGTGGCTCCCGCTCTTTCACGACATGGGGCTCATCGGGATGCTCCTCGGCTCCCTCATCTACGCGACGGACCTCGTCCTCATCCCCACTGAAGAATTCCTGGGACGACCCGGTGTCTGGATCGACTCAATGTCGCGATACCGCGGGACGATCACCGCATCGCCTAACTTCGGTTACGGACTCGCAGCCCGTGATCTCACGTCGAAGCCTCGCGCACTCGACCTGAGCTCTTGGCGCATAGCAGCCAACGGCGCGGAAGCGATCGACATCGAGACCTGCGAGCGGTTCTGCAAGGCGGCGTCCGACTACGGATTCCAGCCGAACGCGATGGCCCCGATGTTCGGTCTCGCCGAAGGGACGCTGGCCGTCACCTTGTCGAGCACAGAAGATCCGGTGCACGTCGAGTGGGTCGATCGCGAATCCTTGGACAAGAACGGCGAAGCGGTCTCCGTAGAAGCCGGTACCGCTCAATCGCGCGCGCTCGTCGCTTGCGGTTACGCGATACCCGGGCACGAGGTCGTCATAAAGGACGAGAACGGCGACGACTTGGCTCCTGGGCGTGTCGGCGAGATCTGCTTCCGGGGGCCGAGCGTCATGAACGGCTACTGGCAGAACGAAGAAGCCACAGCTGAAGTCCTGAAGGACGGGTGGCTGCACACCGGCGACCTCGGTTACTGGAGCGAGCACGGACTCGTGGTTTGCGGACGCAAGAAGGACATGATCATCCTCGGCGGCCGAAATCTTTACCCGGAGGACTACGAGCTGCACACCGAACGGGTACCGGGGGTTCGTCGCGGCAACGTAATCGCTTTCTCGATCCCCGACCTCGAGCGCATGGTCGTGGTTGCCGAAACGACGGCGCCGGCGGAAGAAGCCGAAAGTGTCGCCCGTTTGGCACTGGAAGAGCTGCGTCGCATGCTTCCCCGCGGTCCTGAGGAAGTCGTCCTGATCTCTCCTGGGACCCTGCCGAAGACTTCATCCGGCAAGCGCCAACGCGGAGCATGTCGCGAGCAATACGCATCAGGCACGCTCGAACAAGTCGCGATCGCTCGGCGCTAACGGTTTCTTCAACACTCAGGGACATCCCTGAGTACGTCAGGCGGCATCAGGGTCGTAACGGGGCGCTCACCGATTGCGCCCGGGCGGGCCAACCGCGACGATGCGGTACGTGAGCAAGCCAAGTCCCCGGAAGAAACCAGCACCTAAGCGAGCACGGCGTAAGGCGGCAGCTCCGTCCGCCGTTTTGGCAGCCCGCGACCTGGTAAAGGACTACCGGACCAACGGAACCGCCACCCGGGCTCTGGACGGCGTCAGCCTCGATGTTCCTTCCGGCCGTTTCATCTCGGTGATGGGACCGTCCGGTTCCGGGAAAGTCGACCCTCCTCCACCTCCTCGGAGGCCTGGACGGGCCGACCTCCGGCGATGTTCTCCTCGAAGGCAAACCGCTCTCGGGGCTCGAAGACAAGGACGTAACGCTCGCCCGGCGAGGCTCCGTGGGCTTCGTGTTCCAGTTCTTCAACCTCGTGCCCGTCCTGACCGTCGAGGAGAACGTCGCGCTTCCCCGCGTGATCGCCGGCGACAGGCCGGACGCCTACAAAGCGCGGCTGGACGAGGTCATCGCGCAGGTCGGGCTCGAGGACGTCACAACGAAGCTCCCGTCCCAGATCTCCGGCGGACAGCAGCAGCGCACGGCGATCGCGCGCGCGATCTTTCCCTCACCAGCTGTCATCCTGGCCGACGAACCGACCGGGAACCTCGACACCCGAACGGGACGCCAGATCCTCGAGCTCCTGAAGCGACTGCAAGTCGAGCTCGGCCAAACCATCGTTATCGTCACGCACGATCCTCGGGCCGCCGCTTACGGCGACGAAGTGATCTACCTCGAGGACGGACGCATCCGGAGCCGGATAGATCTGAGCAAGACCCGAGGCACGACAACGCGCGCGGGTTCTCCTTCTCGTGACGGCACCCGGGGAGGTGAGGCTCGTGCGCGCGCTGTCCTCTCTTGGCTCCAAAAGCTTGGCGCATAGGAAGGGCCGATCACTTCTAACCGGTCTCGGCATCGTCCTCGGCGTAGCGATCCTCTTCGGTGTCCTCGTCTCCAATGCGACGACGCAGAAGGGCGTCGACAACCTCATCGAAGACTTCACGGGCAAGGCCGATGTCGTAGCGATGCCCATCGGAGCGTTCGACGCGAAGATGCCGCCGGGAACCGTCGATGAGATCCGAAGTCTGCCCGACGTAAAGGATGTAGTCGGAGAGTTCGGCTTCAGCACCGTCCTTCCCGATGAGCTGATCCCTGAGGACAAGAAGGACGAAGGAAGCGCCGTTGGGGGCGGAGGCTTCTCCGGAGACTTCGCCGATGTGTTCGTGTCGGGCATCGTTCCTTCGGAGGCACAGAAGATCCAGACCTTCCAGTTCGCGGAAGGAACGTTCGCGCGAGTCGGCGCCGACGAAGTAGTGATCACTCAAACGCTGGCCGACGAGATCGACGTCGGACTAGGCGACCCGATCCGTTTGAAGGGTCGCGCTCAGGAGAAAAGCCTTCGCGTTGTCGGAATCCTCGAGAAGAAGGGTGCCGGACGAGCCGGCGATGGGCACGGGATGTTCGCTTCCCCCGACATTGTCCGCACGATGGACGGCGAAAGCCCTGATGCATACAACGGAGCCTCAGCGATCCTCACTGGCGGAACCGATATCGATCAGTGGATCGACGACCACAGCGAGTCGTCTCCCGGCGTCCGCTTCCAGAACGCCGAGACACTCGCTCAAGGCTTTCGTGAATTCCTGACCGTCTTCGGCACCTTCCTAACGTTCTTCGCCGCGATCACGCTCTTTGTGGGAGCGTTCCTCATCTACCTGACGTTGTCGATGGCCGTGATCGAGCGCACCCGTATGTACGGGACGTTGCGCGCGCTCGGCGCCACTCGAAAACAGGTAAGGCGTGTCGTTCTCACCGAAGCGATCGCGCTCGGCTTCGTTTCGTCGATCATCGGGCTCGCTCTCGGACTCCTGTTGGCCCTCGGACTTCTCCAACTGATCGGCGGCCTGTTCGAGCTCGATCTCCCAGGCCTCGTCGTGCAGCCGGCGGCGGCCATCGCTGCGGTTCTCGTCGGACTGATCGTCACTACTCTGTCGGCGCTCATCCCTGCACGACGCGCGAGCCGGCTCGCACCGGTAGAGGCGATGAAGGGCGACTACGCACGCGACACTCGCTTGGGACGCGCTTGGATAGTCGGCGCGGGCCTGATGGTCGTCTCCATCGGACTGATGTTCGTGCTGCCCGATGCCAGTGGATCGATAGCGGTCATCGGCTTGCTCTTCGGCGCCGTGTTGCTCGTACCCCTTCTGCTTCGACCGCTGGCTTCGCTGCTCGGCCGGATCACGAACCGCATGGCACGCGGGGTGGGCGATATAGCCGTCCTACATCTCGCTAAGGAACGCAGCCGATCCGCTTACACACTCGCCCTGGTCATGGTCGTGATGGCGATGCTCTTTGCAACGGGCGGCATGTTCCTGTCCGTGCGCGCGAGCATTCACGATCTCGTAGAGCAGCAGTTCGGGGCCGATCTCTTGGTCGAGTCCAGGACTCCAGATGACGGCTCGCTGAAGGAACAGCTGGAGGCCCGGGACGATATAGACATTGCATCCCCAGGTCGTTTCGGCATCGCCACTGCAACCGATCCCGAAGGCGAGAAGGAAGAGGTCTTCGTAAACACCATCGAGACCGAATCGTACTTCGCCGTCTCCAGCTTTTACTGGAAAGACGGTGACGACGAGTCAGCACGCGAGGCACTCGAACGCGGCGGCGCGATCCTGATGTCGAACGAGGTCGGACGTCAGTTCGAGCTCGAACGCGGCGACACGTTCGAGCTCGAGACGGCGAAGGGAGTTGTGCCCTTCGAGATCGCAGCTACCTACAGCTCCTCATTCGGTCCGCCGGAGATCACGATGGGGATCAAGGATGCCCAAGAGCATCTGACCATCGGGCGCCCGATGGGCTACCTCGTGAACGTCGCGGAGGGCGAGGATCCAATCGAGGTCGGAAACCGGCTGGAGACGCTTCCCAACCAGGAGTTGCGTACCGAGACCCAAGCTCAACTGAAGACCGAGGCAAGCAACGAGGTCGCCACGTTCTTCCAGATCATCTACGCCATTCTTCTCATCGCCGCCATCGTTGGGTTGCTTGGGCTGGCGAACACGCTGGCGATGTCCGTGCTGCATCGGTTCCGCGAGATCGGCATCCTGCGAGCGATCGGTGTCACGCGCTCGCAGACCTGGCGGATGGTCTTGGTGGAGTCGGCGACGATGGGACTTACTGCATTCGTCCTTGCATTGCCGCTGGGCTGGCTACTGACCTACCTCATCACGAATGTCGCCGGCGAAGGCTTCGGCTCGGAAATCCAGACCATCTACCCGTGGATCTGGATCCCATTTGTCTTCCTGTTCGGTGTGGTGATCGCGATAGTCGCGGCCATCGCGCCCGGGCGTCGCGCTGCTCGCCTGCACGTCGTGAACGCCTTGCAATACGAATAGCGCTGAAACGCGAGTAGCTAGAGCTTCTTCAGTAACTCGTGCAGCGCCCGAGACCTGTGTGAGATCCGGTTCTTCTCTGCATCCGGCATCTCGGCAGCGGTCCTGACTTCACCTTCGGGGATGAACACCGGGTCATAACCGAATCCGTTGTCGCCTCGCGGACCGTCGGCGATAGATCCTTCGAGAACCCCTTCGCCGACGATCTCGGCCCCAGAGGTGTAGATAAGTACGGCGACTGCTCGGAACCGCGCGGTTCGCTTGCCTTCCGGGACGTCTTTCATGAGCCGCAGGAGCTTCTCGTTGTTCTCGGCTCCCGACGCGCCGGCCCGCGCAAAGCGTGCCGAACGCAACCCGGGCAATCCGTTCAAGGCGTCGACCTCGAGACCGGCGTCCTCGGCGAGAACGGGTGCATGAACCATCCGAAGCGTCGCCGTGGCCTTCAGTCGCGCGTTCTCCAGATACGTGACTCCGTTCTCTACTTCGCCGAGCCATACCGGCATCGTGACGATCTCCACGCCGCTCGCGCTCAGGATCGCTTCGGCCTCGCGAACCTTCCCGGGGTTGGACGTGGCGAGAACGACGCGCACGTCAGCCGTTCAACGCTTGGCGCTGTGCGGCGACGAGCTGCGAGATGCCGGCGCTGGCTACGTCAAGCATCCCGTCCAGCGTTTCCCGTTCGAATGCATCGCCCTCAGCCGTTCCCTGGACCTCGACGAAGCGACCGGCTCCCGTCATTACGACGTTCATATCCACTTCCGCTCGCGAATCCTCGGGGTAGTCGAGGTCGAGACACACATCGTCACCGATCATCCCGACGCTCACGGCCGCGACGTGATCGAGAACCGGGTCCTTCTTGATAAGTCCCTTTTCCTGCTGCGCTCGAATCGCATCGACGAGCGCGACGAACCCACCGGTTATCGACGCCGTCCGCGTCCCGCCGTCGGCCACCAAACAATCGCAATCGACCGTGAACGTGAAGGGGCCCAGGCCCTTCATATCGATCACCGAACGCAAGGATCGTCCGATCAGCCGCTGGATCTCCTGGGTCCGCCCCGATAGTCGTCCTCGCGCAGCTTCACGAGGTGAACGCTCGGCCGTCGAGCTGGGCAGCATCGAGTACTCAGCGGTGACCCAGCCCCGTCCCCGGCCTTCGAGGAACGGAGGCACACCTTCCTCCACTGTTGCCGCACACACGACGCGAGTCTTTCCAAAGGAGATCAGGCAAGACCCAGCTGGAAATTCGAGGTATCCGCGCTCTATCAGCACGGGACGAAGATCATCAAGACCGCGACCGTCGGCTCGTTTGCTCATTTGTGGAGGCTAGACGGTGTACCGCTTGCCTTCGACGGCGGCCGACAAGTCCCCGGGGTATTTGGTCGCGGCTTCGCTTACGGCTTCCTCTGGTTCGATCGTCGGCCAGATGTGCGTGAGCAGCACGCGCTTCGCGCCGGCCTCTTGTGCCATGGCCCCGGTTTCGGCGGCCCACATGTGGATGTCGGGATCCGCTTCGACTCGCGCCACATAAGTCGCTTCGGTGATCAACAGGTCGGCGTCGGCACAATGGCCGGCCAATTCTGGAAATGCAGCGGAATCGGCGGTGTACACGGCTTTACTCCCATTGGCGGTGATGCGCACGCCGTACGTTTCCGGAGGGTGTTTCGTCCGGAAGGCATCGAAACGTATCGCTCCGACTTCGAACGCGTCGGCGATCGGCCTGAACTCCATCACACGATTGAAGGTTTTGAGCGATCCTCTACCGACGGACATGGTGGCAGCCTTGCGCACTTCGTCGGTTGTGTAGACGGGTATCGGCGACGCCGGCGGATCGGGGTTGAAGCCTAGGTAATACATGAACGGAAGGATGTCGGCGATGTGGTCGGCGTGAACATGTGACAAAACGACAGCGTCGACCTGTTTTCCTTCGATGTGCTGTTGAAGACGCGAGAATGTTCCGTTGCCGGCGTCGAGCCATACGCTCGTGCCTCCGCTCTGAACCAGGAAACCCGAACACGCTCCGCCCGGCCGTGGGTACGCTGCTCCGCATCCGAGGACCGTGATGTCCATGTAAGCCGAGCCTAACCGAGGGCCGGCTAGCCAAGTGGGTGTTTTTTCACACCTGCGACGACCGGACCAAGGAAACGCGGAGCAAATCGGCTGAACTCTTCCTCGTCGCCCGACGCATAGAACTCATACGTCGGAGTTCTTGACTCGTCGGTCAATAACCCGTTTGCAATAAGTACCGTGTACACGTCCTTCGCGGTTTCTTCGGCGGATGAAACCAGCAGAACGTTCGGCCCCATGACGTACTGGATAATCCCCGCGAGGAGCGGGTAGTGCGTGCAGCCGAGAATTAGAGTATCGACCTCCGACTGCTTCAGCTCGTTCAGATAACCCTCGGCTACCTCGAGCGCCCGACGACCGGTCGTCTCGCCGCGCTCGGCTAGCTTGACGAACTCGGGGCAAGCCTTTGCAAAGACCTCGACCGGCTGCCGTGTGCGAATCAGCGCTTCCTCGTACTGGCGAGAACTGATCGTGGCCTGCGTTCCGATGATCCCGACCTTCTTATTGCGCGTGAGGCGCGCCGCAGTTTGTGCAGGCGGATCGATCACCGTCACGAGCGGCACATCGAGTTTGGGCCGACCCAAACTCGCAAGCGCGGACGACGCGGAGTTGCATCCGACGACGATGAGCTTGACGTCCTGATCGACGAGGAAGTCGATGATCTCCTTCGAGTACTTGTGGACCTCCTCGAGAGGTTTGGGTCCGTACGGGGTTCGTGCCGTGTCGCCGAAGTAGACGACCGACTCGTGCGGAAGAACATCGATAACGGCGCGCGTGACCGTTAGTCCTCCAAGTCCGGAGTCGAAGACCCCGATCGGTCGATCACTCAAAGGGCTCTCAGCCCCCGGATTCGCCCGCAGCTGCCGGCGCCGTGGGGTCTTCCGCACCGCGCACGGACTCACGCACGAGGTACTCCTCGACGAAGAGTGGCTGGTCCCCTGCCCGCTTTGCGACATCGAGCAAGGACTGCATTAGCGCGACCTCCTCGATCTGCTCTTTGAGGAACCACTGGACGAACTGCTCGCTCAGATAGTCCTTCTCGTCGCGCGCAACACCGACGAGGTCCGAGATCTGCCTGCCGACTTCTTGCTCCTGCTTCAGAGCGACCTCGATCGGCTCGATGAAGCTCTTGAACGACGTCTTCGGAGCTTCCACTCCCGGGATAACCGGCTGAACGTTGGTGTCGAGCAGGTACTGGATCATCATCATCGCGTGGACGCGTTCTTCCTTTGCCTGCTCGTAGAAGAAGGCGGCAAGCCTGGGTAGCGTGTCACCGTCGTAGTAGATGGCCGCCGCAACGTATTGCTGAGAAGCGGCGAACTCACGTCCGATCTGTGCGTTCAACTGGGTAATGAACTTCTTGGCCGGCATAACTCTCCCTCCTGTTCAGGCAGCCGTGGCCCGCGACGAAGCTTCAGCTTCGGAGCGGCAGCACGTTCACCACCAGATCTGACCTTCCATGTCCTTCTCTACCTTTTCAGGATCCTCCGTATGTACCCCGGTGGACAGATACTTCCACCCGCCGTCGGCGAGCAGGACGACGCACACCTTGGAACCAACCGACTTGATCGCTCGGATCGCCACGTGCAACGCGGCTCCCGATGAGATGCCGGCGAACACTCCTTCTTGCTCGAACAGTGCGCGTGTCGCGGCGAAGGCGTCCTTGGAGCTGACTATGAACTTCCTGTCGATGACGCTCGGATCCAGGACGGGCGGGATGTAACCCTCCTCGAGAGATCGCAAACCTTGGACGAGATCTCCCGCCGGCGGCTCGGCAGCTACGACCTTGACGTCCGGGTTGTGCTTCTTCAGCCGGTGACCGACACCGGTAAGCGTTCCACCCGTACCGAGGCCGGCAACGAACATGTCGACCTCGGGGAGGTCACGGATGATCTCCTGTGCGGTTCCGAACTCGTGCGCGGCCGGATTCGCGAGGTTCTCGTACTGATTGAGCATCAAGTACTTCGGGTTGGTGTCCGCCATCTCGGTGGCGACACGGATGGCACCGTTCGTACCTTGGTCGCCCGGCGACAGATGCACGGTCGCTCCATACATCTCGAGCATTCGACGTCGCTCGATCGAAACCGATTCCGGCATGACGATCTCCAGCGATATCCCTTTGAGCCGGCAGATCATCGCCATCGAGATCCCCGTGTTTCCGGACGACGGCTCGAGCAGGATGCGATCGTCGGCCAGCGGACCGCGGCGCTCGGCGTCGGCGATCATCTGCTTCGCGATGCGGTCCTTTACCGAGCCCGTGGGGTTCTGTCCCTCGAGCTTCGCGTAGAGGCGGCACCCTTCAGGCGAAAGATTCGGGAGACCAACGAGCGGCGTTTCGCCTATCGCGGCGATGGCGTCCTCGAAACGCAAGGTCGCTAACCCCCCGCGACGGCGGGAAGGATGCTTACGACGTCGCCGTCCGACACCTTCGTGTCGAGACCTTCCAGATAACGGACGTCCTCGTCGTTTGCGTAGACGTTAATGAAGCGGTGGAGCGCGCCGTCTTCGGAGATGACCTTCTGGCGGAACTCGGGGTAGCGGCCGGCTATGTCCTCGATGAGCTCGCGGATGGTCGAGCCGCTGGCGTCGATCGCCGCCTGGCCGTCGGTGTGCTTGCGCAGCACCGTTGGGATCTTCACCTGTACCGCCATCTAGCTCGTCACTCCGCAGAACTCCTCGTAGTCGATCAACGTCTTGATCTCGGGGGATGACCCGCAGAGCGGGCACGACGCATCCCGCGTGACACGCACACGGGTGAATCGCACGTCCATCGCATCGTACAGAAGCAGGAACCCCACCAGCGGCATCCCTATGCCGCAGATGAGCTTTATGGCCTCCGTGGCCTGGATGGTGCCGATGGTCCCGGCCAGCACGCCGAACACGCCGGCCTGGGCGCAATTGGGAACCGAGTCGGGCGGCGGAGGCTGCGGGAAGAGGCACCGGTAGCACGGTGAGTCGTCGCGGCGCGCGTCGAAGGTCGAGACCTGGCCCTCGAACTGGAAGATCGCGCCGTGCGCAAGCGGACGCTTGGTCAAGTAGCAGGCGTCGTTGACGAGGTATCGGGTCGGAAAGTTGTCGCTGCCGTCGAGGACCAGGTCGTAGGACTCGATCAGATCTAGGGCGTTGGACGAATCGAGCTTCGTGTCGATCCTTACGACGTTCACGTCCGGATTGATGTCCGCGATCGCCTCGGCCCCCGATTCGGTCTTTGGACGTCCCACGTCATTCGATCCGTGAAGGATCTGACGCTGGAGATTCGTGATGTCGACGTGGTCGTGGTCGACGAGACCGATGGTTCCGACTCCGGCCGCAGCGAGGTAGAGCGCGGCCGGGGAGCCGAGTCCGCCGGCTCCGACGACGAGAACCTTCGAGTCGAGGAGCTTTCGCTGCCCTTCCCCGCCGACCTCGGGAAGGATGATGTGCCGCGCGTACCGATGGACCTGCTCGTCGGTGAAGTCGCTCATGAGCCCGTGAACTCCAGGTCGATCTCCGTGACCTTTCCGTCAGTGATGCGAAACCCTCGGAGGTCGGGTGCATCTTCGTCCCGAAGAGAAACGATGAGGTAGATGGCATCGGAGTAATACGCCTGGACAACATCTGTAGCCGAGGGGTAGGCCGGTGAACGGGTGTGCGAGTGATAGATCCCCACGAGTTCGAGACCTTCTTCATCTATCTGGTTGAAGACCCGAAGCTGCTCCTTGGGCTCCATCCGGTAGATCACCGGGGAACGTTCGGCGTTGGTCATACGGAAGAGCTTCGTGGCCTCACCGTTGGTCCCGGCGATCAAGCCGCACGCTTCGTTCGGATGCTCCGATCGCGCCTGAGTGATGATCGAGTCGGCGAACTCCTTGGGTAGGCGCAACGTCATCGTCGGACCAGCTTAAGCGCGCTACGTAGGCTCGATGAGAACGCCGACGTTTCGCTCGCCCCAATCCGCTGCGATGCCGACGACGCGCTTCCCTTCACCGAGTTTCCGGGCCTGAGCGCGCGCAGCGATCAGAACCGCTCCCGTCGAGGGACCGAAGAAGAGCCCGAATCCTCGGCCGAGCTCGCGGATGGCCTCGTGTGCCTCCCACCACGGCACGGGATAGACCTCGTCGATCAGTTCACGTCGTAACAACGCCGGGACGAACCCCGGCCCGATCCCGGGGATCCGGTGGGGGCCGGGTTTGCCTCCGGACAGAACCGGCGACTCCGCCGGCTCGACGGCAACGATGTGGCATTCCGGATTGCGCTCGCGCAGGACTTCGGCGCAACCGGAGATCGTCGCTCCAGTCCCGACACCGGCGACGAATGCGTCGACCGCACCGTCGCACTGCTTCCAGATCTCCTCGGCCGTTGCGTGATGCGCGGCGACCGCGCTCGCATTCGAGAACTGTCTAAGGACAACCGCGCCATCCCGGGCCAGCCGGTCGGCATGGTCGATTGCGCCGGACATCCGCTCGGTCGGATCCGTGAAAACGATCTCGACACCCAGGATTTCGAGGTTGGCTCGCCGGATCTCCGGCATGTCGGACGGCGCAACGACGACAACGCGATAACCCTTGGCGGGCGCGATCACGGCCAGCGCCGTTGAAGTGTTTCCGGACGAAGCCTCGACTATCGGCTTGTCCTTGGTGAGGGTGCCTCGCCGTTCGGCGTCCTCGATCATGGCCAGGACGGATCTGTCCTTTATCGAACCGGACGGATTGTCCCCTTCGACCTTCAAGCGAATCTCGGCACAGCCCGGCTCGGCTCCCAGAGAAACCATGACGGTGTTGCCGACGACCTCGAGAACGCTGGTAACGACGGGAGCCGTTTCGTCGCCAGTTGTTGGCGTGCTTTTCGGCACGCGTTTCCTTTCCTCTTGTCGGACGGGAACGAACAGCGTAGCGACGCGGAGTTGTCGGCGGTTGCAGCTAACTTGGGGTAGTTGGTCTTCCCTACCTTCCCACCGGAAGGACCAAAGCCGCTCCTTCCCCCGGCCGGGTCCCGTAAAGAAGGAGTGCGCCCGTGCCTGGTTCGAAGCTGCGCATCGCCGTACCTCTCGCAGTGAGCCTGGGGATCGCTCTTGTCGGCGGAGCGGCCTGGGTCAACGCAAGTTCCTCGCCTCCGCCGTCGATATTTGGTGTTCCACAACTCAATGCGGCGCCGCTCATCGGTTCGACAGGAGTACAAGAGTCGGTGTCCGCGTTTGTAACCGGTGCCGTCGACACCGTCGACCTCGTCGTCACCGACACAGAAACCGGCCACAGCTCGGTCGTCCCGATGGATCAGCAGGGTGATGACATCTGGACGGGCTCCATACCGTCCAACCTCGTCGACGAAGCGAACCTGATCTACCGGGTGGATGCGGAGCTCGATGCCGTCTCGAAGTCGAGTCCCGCAGCGGAGCTCGTCGTCCTGGACAACCTTCGGAAGTCGACCCCGGAACTGGTCGCAAACACCGGGGAAACGGTTCTGACCAAGGCGCTCGGAAACGGACCGAACGAGCTCGGCGCTCGTGGAGGTAACGAAAGTGCTCGCGAGTTGCCGCCGTCCTTCGCCGTGGACGGTGAAGAGCGAATTCATGTGCTGGACGCGATCAAGAGTCGCGTTGTGACCTTCGATCGGTCCGGAGCGGCACTTTCGAAGTTCGACCTCGCTGGACTCACCAGAACTGCTTCCGACATCTTTGTCGCCAACGACGGAACGACCTTCGTCCTCGACCAAACCAAGGATGCGATCGAAACGATCGCCTACAACGGTGCGCGCTCCTACAAGGGCGGCTTGGGTGTGCGTTCGCAACCGCTGGGGGCGCTCCTGGCTCACTTGAGCGAGTCGGGCACAACGTACGTCCGCGAGGCGACGCAAGGGCGTTTCTTACCCATCTTGAAGAACGGACGTGAAGTGTCTCGTAGCGAGCGAACGGCCGACGCTCGCGCCGGTGTACCGACGCCCGACGGAGATCTGGCCGTCGAAGTCGCAGGACGGTCCGTCACATACGCGCTTTCGGACGACATGGCGGCCGGTTACAGCTTGTCATTCGCCGACCAAGTCCTCGACGCGGCCGAAACCGTTGTCGATGGAGATGGCTTCATCTGGAGCCTCGTTGGCACTTACGACGCGGCGTCGGATGGTGCGTCGATGTATCTCGTGGCGATCAACCCGGCAACCGGCAATTCACGCATGGCCCCCGTCGGTGTTTCGGTCCCCGGCGACGTCACGCGGCGTCTCGTGAGCGCCGGACAAGGTGTCGCCTTGATGGAGGGCGACGGGGACACGCTCAGCTTCGTTCGCTTCCAAACAATCTGATCGGAGGTCGGAGTCGATGAGACTGGTACGACTAGCGATGATCTTGGCGGTCCTCCTTCCCATGTTCCTGGTGGGCGGCTCGCCGGCGGAGGCTTACTCCAGTACATGGAGCCACGACGACGCCCACTACTACGCCTACCGGGGGATACACGAGCGATACGTCTACGGCGGCTCGAAGTTCCGGGACAACAACAGGTGGGACTCGGACGAAGGCATCGACTGTTCCGGCTTTGCCGCCAAGGCGTGGGCCGTCGAGCACGAGACCGCACATATGACGGTGTACCACCCGTACAGCACTTCCAGCTTCTACTTCGGATTCCCGTACGGGGTACTCAGGGACCGCAACGTCGGTTGGTTCGCCACCGTCTGGGTGTACCGTGATTCGCAGGGCGGTCCAAGCGATCACATGGGCCTCTTCGGCACGCGGAACAGCAACGGAACTTGGAGCACGTACGAGGCTCGTGGGAGCGCCTACGGAGTAGTGATAAACACCCGCTCGATCTCTACGCTCATCAGCTGGAACTACCGCCGGCTCGCCCGCAAGAATTGGGTCTGATGAACGCCACCTCGATCAAAGCCTTCATCGCCGGCCTGACGATCGCTTGCGTGGGATTCGCGTGCGGCACGGATGCGGAGTCCGACCTGACGGGATCTTCAACACCATCGGCTACGGCTTCGACTTGCCCGGCGCCGGATCTGCGGCCCGGTTATCTCCCATCGGGACTGACCGAGGTTGATCGCGAGCCGCTGGTAGGTCAGCCCGCGTACACGAAGACTTGGGAAGCACGAAACATCTTCGTTCAGCTCGTCGCGGGTATCTCCGCGGATCGCGGCGACGACCCGGACGCAGACTCGACAAAGGTGCGCGATTTCGACGGACAGGTTGGACCGATTCCCCTCGATGGGTCCGACTACCTGGTCGTGGATTGGTTGGAGCAGGAAGAATGCGGCTCACATCAGTTCGCCGTCATATCTCGGGACGTTGATGAAGAAGAATTGCTGAAGATCGCGAACTCGCTAGAGGAACCGGGCGCGACTGATCGCTACTAGCTGGCCAGCTTCTCGTAGTAGCGGATCGGGTGCTCCTTGCCGAAACGCTCCTCGTACTCCTTGATCCCGTTCTCGTAAAAGCGAGTCCCGTCCACGATCACCTTGTCGCAGAAGTCTTTCGAGACACCCGCGACGCGCAAGCGCTTGGTCAGAGACTGGAGTGAGAACTCCCGGATCTCGATCGGTGAGATCTGCAGATCGGGCGGGATCATCGACGGGTCTTCGATCGGAACCTCACGATCGGGAGCAAGGATCGTCCAGCACGCGGCCTCGAGGGTGTCCTCGATCATCGATTCGACCGGAGCGTTGAAACCCTTCGCGATCCCGTCCCGCAGGGCGCCGACGCCGTAGTTCACGTGGCGTGACTCGTCGCGCGTAACGGCCGTGAATCCTGCATAGAACCCCGGCATGATCCCGAACTGACGGATCGTCCGGAGGATGAACTTCTGTCCTGTGAGTGCGAGCATCCCTTCGACGACGAAGTGATAGATCGTGATCCCCTGCAGCCAGGTCGCGTAGTCGGTCGGATCCTTCCGGACCTTGTCGACCGCATCGGCCAGATGCGTCTGGAAGATCTTCTGGAAACCTTTGACGGCGTCCGGACGAACCGCTTCGAGCGCCGCGCCGAGTCCGCCGGAGATCCCGAGCACCTCGTCGAAGAAGCGCATGAAGAAGACGGTGTGTCGCGCTTCGTCCACAACCTGTGTCGATAGGAAGATGCGGTCTTCTTCTGTCGGAGCTGCGTGCAGGATCGGGCCAAGCGTGTCGGTAACGGCTTGCTCACCGATGAAGAAGAGTGTCCAGGTCTGCTGGAGCTGATCGCCGATGCCAGGGAAGTCCTTGAGGTTGGACCAATGCTCCTTGTCCTGGGTGAAGTCGAGGTCGGCCACGGCCCACTGCTGCTTCTCCCACCGGTTGTAGAGATCGAGTGGTGAAGGTCGCGCCTGCAGCAAGTGATCCATCTGCTTGTAAACGTCTTCGATCTCGATCTTCTCGAGGCCTTTGACATCCGCCTCATCTACTTCGCGGACGATGTCTTCGATCGCGCGGGCCATCGCGTCTCCTTCGATTTAGAGGACCGTCAGAGTGTATCCAGCGATGCGATATCGGGCGGTACTTCCTTCGTTCCGAAGTCCGGGTAGATGCGTTTGATGTCGTCGCGCACAAATTGTCCGGCGCTCATCACGATCATGCTGCCGATCAACAAGAACGGCGTGAGGATCGTGATCCCCGTTCGGATCCCGTAGGCATCACCGACGGTTCCGACTATCGGAAGGGCGACAACGCCGATCAACGAAAAGATCTCGAAGATGGCGAAGGAGCTCGCTCGAGACTCGGGAGGCGCAGTAAGAGAGACGATGACAATGCCTCCGGTGAAGAGGATCGGCCCCAGAACATTGATGATGTAGTTGAACCCGACGCCCACCCAAAGTGCGGGCGCCCACGCGACACCGAGGATGCAAATCCCGATGAAGAGAGCCGCGACTCCGATCGTGCGGAGAGCACGTCCCGCATCTCGGAGAATCCCTCGGTCCATCAAAGTGGCGCCGATGATGAGTCCAACTACGGAGAAGGGGGCATCAAAGGCCTGGATGATGCCGCGAGTTTGAACTGGGACATCGAAAACATCCGTGTAGTACAGCGACATCAGTGGCCCAAGGCCAATGGACATGAAGGCGATGAATGGTATGGCGAGGTAGAGCCGACGCAGGGTCCGGACGCCCCAGAGTGATTTGAATGAGGCGACCAGTTTTACTTCGCCTTCGATGAGTCTTTGTCCGGTGCGTTCAGGCTCGCGCAGTTTGGTTATGGCGAGAAGGACAAAGATCGCCGTGGGCGCAGCGAAGACCAAGAAGGGCCACCGCCACCCCACCGCACCCGCTATGAAGCCGGCGATGAGAGGCGCGAAGAACTGTCCGACCGGATTCGCGACCCTATGAGCACTGAACACTTTCGCTCTCACGTTTGGCCCGTAGTAGTCGGCCAGCAACGGTGCGTGTGTCGGTCCGTTGACGGCGCGACCAAGTCCCGCACCGATGCGGGTGGCGCCCAGCAAGAAGACGGTCGGCGCCAATCCGGTGAAGAAGCAGAAGATCGCCCACGTCGCGGCACCGACAATTGCGATCGGTACTCGACGGCTTCGATCAGCGAGCCGCGCGATCGGGAGGGCGAAGAGGAGACTGGCTGGGATCACCGCGGCTGAGAGTGCCGTTACTCCCTGTAGGTCGAGATTGAAGTGATCGCGGATCTCCGGCAGCAGGAGCCCGAACGCGGAACGGTCGAGCTCGTCAACCGAATTGAGGCCGAAGAGGATGACGAGCGGTAAAAGTGGTGCGCCGCCCCCGATGCCTGTGATGCGTTCTCGGAGACTTGGCTTGGCCTCTATCCCCATCGACGGGGAGCCTAGCTCAGGGCGTGATAAGTCCGCTCGGTTATGAGCAACAAGATGAAGACGATTGCCGCGATCGCGATGAACCGAGGTCTGATTGTTCGGCGAGCGCCCTCGGCCAGTCGCTCTATCAAGGCCAAAGCGGCCAGACCCACGGCCAGTCCACCGACGGAAAACATGACGAGGTGAAGCGCCCTGTCGAAGAGCGTCGTTGTCAGTTCTATTGGTTCCATCTCGCGTACGACGCATGATGCCGCATAAGCTCGCTCCTCAAATCGAGAGGGGGTCGCATGACGGCGGATGCTTCTAAGGCCGTCCTCATCACCGGCTGCTCTACCGGAATCGGACGAGCAACGGCCGAACACATGGCCGCCAAGGGATGGACGGTCTATGCGACGGCGAGGAAACCCGAATCGATCGCCGATCTCGCCGACAAGGGCTGCAGAACTCTCGCGCTTGACGTAACCGATGAGGAATCAATGACGGCGGCAGTCGCGCGCGTCGAAGCCGAAGCGGGGACCCTCGGAGCACTGGTAAACAACGCCGGTTACGCGATTGAGGGTGCAGCAGAGCCGACGTCCATGGATTCGATCCGCCGGCAGTTCGAAACGAACGTCTTCGGACTCGTCCGGATGTGCCAGCTCGTGCTTCCCGGGATGCGCCGGCAGCATTGGGGACGCATCGTGAACATCAGCTCGGTCGGCGGGAAGCTAGCGTTTCCCGGCGGTGCCTACTACCACGCGACGAAGCACGCGGTCGAGGGCTTCAGCGACGTGCTGCGATTCGAGGTCGCGATGTTCGGCGTACGCGTTGTCATTGTCGAACCCGGGTTGATCAAGACCGCGTTCGGCGATACCGCGACGGCCCCAATCGACACGCAAGGCGCGGGGCCCTACGCAGAGTTCAATCAAGCCGTAGCCAAAAGAGTGGCGGGCGCATATGAAGGAATGATGGGACGTCTCGCCGTAGGACCCGAAGCCGTCGCTCGAGTCATAGAACGTGCCATCGCGTCGAATCGGCCGCGCACGCGCTACCGGGTAACCACTGGAGCCCGCATTTCGCTCGCTTCGCGAAAGCTCGTCCCCGATCGTGTTTGGGACGCAATGATGTCGATGCAATTCCCGCGGCCCAAGCCGTCCGACTGAAACCCGTGTGACCGATCTCTCCTGGCAGCTCCTCGTCGCGGCCGGGCTTCTCGCGATCGGCAATTGGATCGCCGTCGGCACGCGGTCGAAGTCCCTCGAGTACTTCCTCAAACCGGCGACGATGATCGCGCTGATCGGTGTGGCGATCACGCTTGAACCAGATCTAAATGCACGCAGGTGGGCCTTCGTCGTCGCGTTGTGCTTCTCACTGCTGGGAGACGTCCTTCTAATGGTTCCTCGTGATCTGTTCGTCGGCGGCGTCGGAGCTTTCTTCCTCGCACACCTCGCGTACATCGTCGGTCTGCGTATGGGGCAGACCGAGTTCGTTCCCCTGTTGATCGGAGCCGCGCTGGTCTTCGTCGTAGCTGCCTTCCTGGGCCGAAGGATCCTCGCCGGGGTTCAGGAGATGGCACCACAACTGCGCACGCCCGTTTCCGCTTACATCGCCTGCATCGGTGTGATGGTCGCCGCAGCGCTTGCCAGCGGCGAACCTTTCGCAGCCACGGGAGCCATCGTCTTCATGGCGTCGGACACGCTGATCGCTTGGAACCGATTCGTGCAGCCGCTTCACTGGGCTCCCGTGGTGATCATGGTTACCTACCACCTCGGGCAGGCCGGACTGGTTGTTTCGCTCGGCCTTTAAGGCGCGAGCGCGGCACTTAAGAAGGCAACCAACTCTTTGGATGCTGCTTTGCGCGCCTTCGTGTCGAGGAAAGCTCGTTGCACCGACGACTCGGTCAGGTGTCCCATAACCGCGTTGTAGATGGTGAGGATCGCCACCCGCGGGTTCTGATCGCGCAGGACGCCTTCCTCTATCCCACGTTCGAACCAAGCCGCGGCCGAGTCGACCAAGGGACGCAGCGCTTTGGCCACTCGATCGGAGACCGGCGGTCCGGCACGCGCTACTTCCCTTATTAGTCCGAACACCTCCGGTCGCTGCGCCGCCAGGTAGGTCATGGCGTCAACGAACACCGGCAGCCGGTCGAGCCCGCCCGGATCGTTGTCCTGAAGGGCGCCGTCAAGGCCTTCGTAAACGGCCTGGGCCGCGTCGGCCGACGCCGCGGTGAACAGGTCAGCTTTCGTCGGGAAGTAATAAAGGAGCGTCTGCTTGCGAACACCGACATCGGCGGCCACTTCGTCGAGGCTCGTGGCCTCGTAGCCCTGGGAGCCGAAGAGGCGGACGCTCGACGCGAGGATCTTCGCCTTGGTCCGCGCCCCGCTCGTGCGTGCCATTGGACACTCCCTGATTCGACCTTCATAATCTACCAATTGGTAGATAACGGGGGTAGCGGCTCGATATCGCCCACGGTGCGCGTCCGCGACGCGTTCCGCGGCACTCGGGTGCTCGTGACCGGAGCCAGCGGCTTCCTCGGCACCGCCCTGGTTGCCAAGATCTTGAATTCACTCCCCGATGTTGCCCAGCTAGTGCTTCTCGTCCGCTCCAAGCCGGGCGCGCCGGCGGCCGAACGGGTGAACCGACGCGTCCTGGGTTCCAACGCATTCGATCACCTCCGCACACGCGGCGACTGGGAAACGTTGGTGTCGAAGGTTCGCACGATCGACGGCGACCTCCGGGAGGATGCGCTCGGACTCTCCCAAGCCGACCTCGATGTGGTTACCGGCGTCGACATCGTCATCCACTGTGCGGCAACAGTCGCGTTCGACGCGCCGGTCGATGAAGCCTTCGAGACCAACCTCCTCGGCCCCCAACGGCTATTCGATGCACTGGACGCCGCGAACGCGACGGTCAAACGGATCATCCACGTCTCCACGGCGTATGTCGCCGGACTCGTCAAAGGTCACGTGACGGAGTCGCCGTGGACCGACACTCCGGGTCGGCCGAGGCTGGATTGGCGGGCCGAGCTTGCCTCGGCCCGCCAATCCAGGGCATCGGTGGAAGCGGAATCGCGAACTCCCGAGCGCGCTCGGGAGTTCGCCAAGAAAGCCCGGCGTTATACGGGTCCCGCAGGAACGCCGGCCATCGCCGCGCAGGGCGAGCAGCTTCGGCGCGACTGGGTGTCGGAACGCTTGGTGGAGATGGGTCGCGGTCGCGCACAAGCCCTCGGGTGGCCCGATGCGTACTCCTTCACCAAAGCACTCTCCGAGACGGCGGTTCTCGAACGGGCCGACTTGCCGGTAACGATCGTTCGTCCGTCGATCATCGAGTCCGCGTTGCGCGAGCCGGCACCTGGCTGGATCCGCGGCTTCCGGATGACCGATCCGATCATCCTCGCGTACGGCCGAGGCGCTCTGGACGAGTTCCCGGGTATCCCCGACGCCATCGTGGATGTTGTCCCCGTCGACATAGTCGTCAACACGATCCTTGCCTGCGCGGCGGCCGATCCGCCAGAGCGCGTCGTCCACGCGACGACGGGTTCTCGCAACCCGATGCTTTACCGCGATCTTGTGCAGCACGTGCACGACTACTTCCACGTCCACCCGTACACCGACGAGGACGGCCAGGCGATCCTTCCCGAGCTTTGGACCTTCCCTGGCCGACGATCCGTCGAACGAAAGTTGCGCATTGCGCTGAAAGGGCTCGAAGCCGCCTCACGCGTGTTCGATCACTTGAAGGGCGAAAGGTTCGCCGATCGCGCCGAGCGCATAGATGAACAACTCGACGAGCTCAAGCAAGCCGATCGCTACGTCAAGCTCTACAGCGGATACGCGGAGTCCGAAGCGGTGTTCGACGACGAGCGCGCATCAACCCTGCACGACTCCTTGGGGGCCGAGGAACGATCCGTTTTCGGTTTCGATCCCGACGAGATCAATTGGCGGAGCTACCTGCACGATCTGCATCTGCCGGAGATAACGCGCAGGCGTGGCACCGTCCGCCGTCGCTCGCGATTGAACCCGCGCTCGTCGGTCGAGAAAGGGGAGGCTCGGAGGTCCTCGCCGTTTTCGATCTCGAGGGCACCGTGCTGGGCACCAACGTGGTCGACACCTATCTGTGGATCAGGCTGGCCGCTTCCCCGCGAAATGAATGGGCCAGGCGAGTGATGGATCTCGCTCGCAGCGTGCCCGAGATGCTCGCTACCGAGCGACGAGATCGCGGCGAGTTCTTGCGCCGCTTCTACCGACGGTACAACGGCGCACCCGTCGAGGAGATAAACCGGTTGGCTTACGAAGGATTCAACGAGACCGTGCTGCCGCGCGCTTTCCCCGAAGGTCTGCGACGCATCCGCGAGCATCGGGCAGCCGGACATCGAGTCGTCTTCCTCACGGGTGCACTCGACTTCACGATCGCGCCGATGGCGCCGCTGGCCGACATCGTCGCGGCTGCGCGCTTGCGGATCGACGGCGATCACTACACCGGCGAGCTCGAAGAGGTTCCCTACGCCGGAGACGCAAGAGCTGCGTTCATGCGACGTCTGGTGAAGGAAGTGGGAGCCGACCTATCCGCCAGCTACGCCTATGGCGACGCGATCTCCGACCTTCCGATGCTGGAGTCGGTGGGACATCCCGTCGCCGTGAATCCCGATCCGCGTTTGCGCCGCATCGCGCGCGAACGCCGGTGGGCCATGG
The DNA here is from genome assembly GCA_963766295.1 of uncultured Actinomycetes bacterium. GTDB lineage: Bacteria > Actinomycetota > JAICYB01 > JAICYB01 > JAICYB01 > JBBDRJ01. The sequence goes on from CAVXYW010000002.1 coordinate 1,291,084, forward strand.
AACGCTGGCGGCCGGCCTCCGGCAATCCTCGATTCACACCGCCGCGAAAGCTTGTGGGAGTCGGACGATGATCGCGCTTCGGTTCTCGCGTTCGGTCCCCAAGTACGCCGCTTCTCGTGTCGCCGGCCGCGCCGTTCCGGGATTTGTGTCCAAGGTCGCTCCTCTTCGGCTCGCTCACTACGACGATCCGAAACCTCCCGGCGACGGCTGGGTTCGCGTGGCGCCGAGGCTTTCCGGCATCTGTGGTTCGGATCTTGCGATGCTCTCCGGCGACGCTTCGTTCTACTTCTCCCCCATCGTTTCTACGCCTTTCGTCCCCGGTCATGAGATCGTCGGAACGCTTCTCGACGCAACACCGTCGCTTCCGGAAGGTACGCGCGTGGTGATCGAGCCCGTGCTCGCATGCGCAGCTCGCGGCATCGAACCGACGTGCGGAGCTTGCGCGCGAGGAGAGGTCGGATTGTGCGAACGGACTGCGCACGGTCATATCGAGCCCGGTCTTCAAACCGGCTTCTGTGAAGACACGGGCGGCGGCTGGGGCACGATGCTTATCGCACACGCCTCGCAGCTGCACGCTGTTCCGGACGATCTTTCCGACGAGGCCGCCGTCCTCATCGAACCCTTGGCTTGCGCAGTTCACTCCGTCTTACGCGTGACCGATCCTGGGTCGACCGCTCTCGTGGCCGGCGCCGGAACGATGGGCCTGCTGACGATCGCCGCACTTCGTGCGCTGTTCCCCGAAGTTCAGATAGTCGCTGCCGCCAAACATGACCGGCAGCGCATGGCAGCCGAACTGCTGGGAGCCGATCAGATCGCACGCCCGGACGCCGTCCAGAGAACCGTGCGCCTTCTAACCGGATCGCATATGAACGAACCAGAGCAGGGCGCGCCATGGATCACCGGCGGCGTCGACACGTCCTTCGAATGCGCAGGGAATGCCGCATCGCTCGATACGTGCCTTCGCTCGACGCGTCCTCGAGGGCGCGTGGTGTTGGTCGGTCTCCCGACGCCGTCGCGGATCGACCTCGCTCCCGTATGGCATCGCGAGCTAGAGCTTCTCGGTGCCTACACCTACGGGCGCGAAGGTGACGGCCGCCACACGTTCGATCATGCGATCCAGATCGCGCGCAAGGTCGATCTATCGCCACTCGTTTCTGCGGCGTACCCGTTAACGCGGTACGAGGAAGCTATCGATCACGCGATGGACGCCGGGAGACTCGGCTCTACAAAGGTGGTGTTCGATCTTGGTCAAAAGTAGCCGCCCGGGACTGGTCCTCGAAGTCGATCGTCGGACACCGCCGGTTCTCTTCCACTACGGCGAAGGCTTCCGCCTGGAGCGGCTCCCGTCTGGAAGCCGGATCGTCTATCCGCCTGAGCCCGTCGAGCCGATCGAGCAGCCGGAGGCTGAGATAGCGAAAGCGCTCGATGAGCCGCACAACGCCGATCCGTTGCGAGCGAAGCTCAAACCGGGGATGCGCCTGACCATCGCATTCGACGACATCTCACTCCCCTTGCCGCCGATGCAGGCCCCCGACGCGCGGCAGCTGGTGCTGGAGCGCGTTCTAACCCTGGCCGCCGAAGCCGGGGTGGACGACGTCGAGATCGTGGCCGCGAACTCATTGCACCGGCGCATGACCGAGAGCGAGATCCGCCACATGGTGGGCGAACGGGTCTTCCGCGCTTTCTGGCCCGACCGGCTCCGGAACTTCGACGCAGAAGATCCGGACGACGTTGTCTTCGTCGGAACCACGGACCAAGGCGAAGAGGTCGAACTCTGCAAGCGCGCTATGGAGTCCGATCTGCTCGTTTACTCCAACATCAACCTCGTGGCGATGGACGGCGGCCATAAGTCGGTGCCCGTCGGCTTGGGCACCTACCGCTCACTTCGTCATCACCACAACGTTGGAACGCTGCTCGAATCCAAGTCCTACATGCATCCTGAGAAGTCGGCCCTGCATCAGTCGGCGAACCGGATGGGCAAATTCCTCGCGGACAAGCTCGACATCTTCACGGTCGAGACAACACTCAACAACGACGCGTTCCCGTCTCCATACGACTTCCTCCAGAAACGCGAGTTCGAGTGGTCGTTCCGCGATCAGGCTTCGTACCTCGCCGTCAGCGAAGGACTCAAGCGCATGCCGGAGAGGCCTCCGCCAGCGCCTGTTCCGATCGATCGAGGCTCCACACGCGATCGCCAGCGTCCAGGCCGGTGAAACCGAAGCTGTCCACGCATCGACGCTCGACCATCTCCACAAGCAGCAGGTCGTGCCGGTCGAGGGACAGGCCGACGTCCTGACGGTGCGGCGTCCCCTTCGTCGGCCCGTACAACGTGAACTCGATCATGAACCCGATCCTCGTCGTGTGCATGGGACTCGGGTACTTCTTCAACCTCTACCGCAATGCTCCGCTCGTGAGGAAAGGTGGAGTCATGATCGTCGCGCACCCGACGCGGCGGGAGTTCCATCCGGTTCATCACCCGAGCTACATCGACTTCTTCGACGTCGTGCTGGCCGACTCCACGGAGCCCAAGATCATCGAGGAGAAGTTCGAGAAGCAGTTCGCTGAGGACGAGTGGTACCGGCATCTGTACCGCACCTCATACGCGTATCACGGCGTTCATCCGTTCTACATGTGGTACTGGGCAGCACACGCGATGGACCATCTCGGCGACGTGATCTTTCTGGGAGCCGATCCAGAGGTGGTGTCGCGACTTGGATTCCGAACGGCAACCACGATGCGTGACGCGCTGGAAATGGCGTCCGAGACGGTGGGCCGGCGTCCTTCGATCACGCACTTGCACTGCCCGCCACTCTTTCTGCCGGAGGTCACGCCGTGAGAACGGAATTGATGAAGGTCGCCACGCGGATGGAGATGGTTCCGGCCTTCGCCGATGCCGAAGAGCGCGCCGGTTCCTCCTCTGCGTACGGAAGGCTCTTTCGAAACCGATTGGGCAAGGAAGCCGTGGGCAAACACCGTGAGGGACGTCTTCCAGGAGCTCGCGCTCCTTCCGGCCTTTCGCTACCTGGCCTCACCAACTATCCGTGGACGCGAACGGCTGCGTGGACTGAGCGAGCCCATCGTTGTCGCTTCGAACCACGTCTCCCATCTCGACACGGCGATCTTGCTGGAGGCTCTGCCGCTTCGCTTCCGTCATCGCCTGCTCGTCGGAGCGGCTGCCGACTACTTCTTCACCGGCAAAGTTCGCGGGAACCTCGCTGCGCTGGCTATCGGTGCTTTTCCCGTTGAGCGCAAGAGAGCAAGCGCCGCTTCTGCGCGACTAGCGGTCCGACTCGTTCAGGAAGGCTGGAACCTGATCCTCTTTCCCGAAGGCGGCCGGTCCGACGACGCGTGGCTGCAAGAGTTAAAACCCGGCGCGGCGTTTGTGGCCGCTCGGGCGAAGCGCCCGCTCGTCCCTATGTGGATCACGGGAACCGAGCATCTGCTTCCACGCGGCTCGAAGCGACCGAGGCGCGGGCGCGTCGACGTTCTGATTGGCGATCCGCTCATTCCTCGCGACGGCGAGGATGCGCGCGAGTTGCACGCGCGCTTCGAAGAAGCCCTCAAGAGACTGGCGACCGAAGCCACGACCGACTGGTGGCAGGCGCTACGCGCGCCGGACGGAGATCCTTACGGTCCGGACGCTGCGCGGTGGCGCCGCGTTTGGGCCCGCGGCGAGGCACCGAGACGCGCCAAGTCCCGCTGGCGATAGCTACCGCCGGTATTCGAGCGCGTCTACGTAGACGTTGTTACCCGAGGAAGCAGCGCGTTTGGTTCCAGTGACGTAGATCTCCAAGGTGTGGGCCTTGTTCACCAGGCCGGTGCGTTCGAAGAAGACCCTCTGCCAAGAAGTCGATGTTGCGTACCCGTCGACGGTTGCAACCAAAGCACCATCGAGGCGGACTTGAGCGATGCCACCACCCGTCCAATACAGAGAGATCCAACGGACGCCGGTTCCCGTAAAGCTGTAGGTCGACTTGTTACCGGCCGTTACCGAAGCCTGATACGAGCCGCCGCTTGCGCTGGCCGAGTTGAATGTGACCCATCCTGATCCGGAGTTCACAACTCCGGACCCGTTCTGCTGAACCCTGGTCCACGTACCGACCGGCGGTGGTGTTGGTGTCGGCGGTGGAGGAGGGGGCGGGGTTGTCCCGGTGGGCGGAGAGTTGTCTCGAGTGGCGATGAAGGTGGCCCACCAGTAGCCACGCGAGTCCTTGTAGATGCCGACGCCGGCCGCGTTCATTCCGATGTTCCACACGTCGAAGAGGCAGTTGCGGTGGCCGGTGGAGTTGTACCAAGCGTTATAGAACCACTGCGCGACCTGCTCATCGGTCGCTCCGGCCGAACCCGGGTAGTAGTAGGCGACGTTCTCGCAGGCTTGGCCGGCTGGGAAGCCGTCGTCGGGAGCGCCGTTGGCCTCCGCCGGATCGGGGGTTGCCGTGGTGACGCGGGTGGAGAATCCGTTGTGCGTCAGGCCGTTGATCGAGGACTGATAAGCGGAGTGGCCCTGGGTCTTGGAACGCAAGCCCGCGTGCATCTTCTCGGCGGCCTTCGACTGAGTCGCGCGCCCGGCGTTGATGAGCTGCAACAGCCGGACTTCTACACCGTCCGTCTGAGGCGTCGCAGCTGCCCTCGGCACGAGGATGCTCGCGCCGACGATCAAAGCCAGCAACGGAAGTCCAAAGCGCTTCATGAAGTCCCCGACTTTCTCGCTTGCCTGTAAATCGGCACTCCGGAGCCCAACCTGAGTTCCGATCCGGACTTTGGCCGAACTGCGTAAGTCCTAGCTATGCCAGGGTAGGACCGAAGGCAAGCGTTGTCAGAGATTCGCCGTGGCTTCCTCCAGCAGCCATGCGAACTTACGTTGCGCTTCTTCGCGCCTGGTGGGCACGTGCTCGCTCGGGAACTCACGCGCCTCGTACCCCTTGAGGATCTGTCTGGCAACAGTTTGGCGGTGAACTTCGTCCGGACCGTCGTAGATCCGTCCCGCGCGTGCGGCCTTGTACATGGCTTCGAGAGGAAGGTCTGTCGTGAAGCCCAGGCTCCCGTGGATCTGGATCGCACGGTCGATCGCATCGTGCAGAACCTTGCCGCCCCAGAACTTGATCTGAGCGATTTCCTTACGCGCTGCGGACGATCCTTCGTGGTCCATCTTCCACGCCGCGTGCAGCGTCATTAGCCGAAGAGCGTGGATCTCAGTGGAAGAATCTGCGATCCAGTTCTGGATCGTCTGCTTGCGGGCGAGAGGTTCGCCGAAGACGACGCGCGAAACCGCGCGCTCACACAGCATCCGGAACGCGCGGTTCGACTGGCCGATCCAACGCATGACGTGATGGATACGTCCGGGGCCCAAGCGTTTCTGCGCGAGGACGAAAGCCTGCCCTTCGTCGCCAAGGATGTAGTCGTATGGAACGCGGACATCCTCATAAAGGATCTCCGCATGACCCCCGGGCATATCGAAGGGATGCTCGGGCTCGGCCATCGTGCCGATGTTTCGTTTGATGTTGACGCCTGCGGTCTTTGTAGGGACGACGATCATCGACATGCCCTGATACGGATGAACGTCGGGATTCGTAACGGCCATGACTATGAGGATGTCGGACGTGGCTCCGTTGGACGTGAACCACTTGTGGCCGTTGATTACCCACTCGTCACCGACGCGCTCGGCGCGCGTTTTTATCATCGTGGGGTCGGCGCCCGCGCCGGGCTCGGTCATCGAGAAGGCCGAACGGATATCACCGTTCAGCAGCGGCCATAGCCATCTGTCCTTCTGTTCGTCGGTGGCGGCGATCGCTATCAGCTCGGCGTTGCCGGAGTCGGGAGCGTTATTACCGAAGACGGACGGCGCGTAGAAGCACTCCCCGAGGATCTCGTGCATGAGGCCGAGCTTCACCTGGCCGAAACCCTGTCCGCCGAGCTCGGGGTCGAGGTGGGCCGCCCAAAGTCCTTGCGACTTGACCTCTTCTTTCAAAGGGTCGGTCACGCGCCGAACCTGCTCGGGCGTTAGATCGAGGACCTCGAGAGGGATGATCTCCTCTCGGACGAAACCCCTCATCCACTCGAGCTTTTCCTCGAAATCTGTCTCGGTCGAAAAGTCCCAGGACATAAGTGCCTCCCTAAAGATGGTGGAAGGAAAACTCTACGTCAGCTTGGTCACGACATCCCGGAGAGGGTCCAGCTCGCAGACGATCTCCCGGGTGCCGCGGGGAGCCGCCAAGCCTTCGTCGAAGGTGAGTACGGTGCCGTCCTCGAAGAACGCGCGACGGGAGCTGCCATCGAAGCGTTCGAAGACCCCCGAGTAGTAGACGATCTTCGGGTCACCGCTGACGGTTCCGATCCCAGCGATCCAGCGAACGTTTTTGTCATCATCGAGCCCGAGGTGTACGTACTTCCCCTCCCAGGACAAAAGAGCAGTGATCGCGTGGCTTCGCGTCTTGAAGCTCTCCACGTCGTCTCTGAGCTGATACGTCCGTTCATCGTCCAGCTCGATCCGTTCGAGGGTTGAGTCGGAAACGATGCCGACATCGTCCGGGAGCCGGGGCTCATCACTTTCGAGCACGCTTCCGTTCGACGAGCACGCGAAGAGGCCCAGCACGAAGAATGCGAGAAGTGCTCGTCCTAACCGACTCATCACGGGCCGGCCGTTGGTAAGCCCGGCGCCGCCGAGGGCGTGGCCGACGGTGATCCGGAAGCAGCAGGCGAACTAGTCGGTGCACTCGCCGTGGCTGAGGGAGTAGGCGAACCTCCGGGAGTCGGACTTGCGCCGTCCAGAGCCGCAGGCGTGCCGCCGACAGTCTTGAATGCGAACAACGATTTCAATCCACGCTCGCCGAGCACTTCCGTTAGCAAGCCGCCTTCGGCTTCTTGAGGCAGGGAAACAGCAACGTCCTCGAACCTTTCGACTCGATAGATCATGCGTCTTTCACGCAACGGCTCAGCGATCGCACCGCGAATGGCGTTGTCACGGATACCGAGGTAGTACTGAGCCGTCCGACCGACTTCGGCTCGCCGGAACTCCTTACGGTCCGTCAGCGAGACCTGCTCCTGGATCTCGAGTGCGTCGGCACCCTTGAGGTACACGACCATCTTTCGGAAATGAGCGAGGCTCGGCAGTCGTTGCTGCTGTCCGCGTTCGGCACGCAACGGCAAAAGGGGTGGACTTATGTCGAAGCGCCGGATGCCCTGGTCCTCCAAGTCCCGCTCGGCATCGCTGCGCCAAGGGTCGTCGGCCGGGTTGTACTCGAGGTCTTCCGGGTTGAAACGCGTCGCTGTTGTCGCCCGAAAGCTCCGCTGCGCGTACTGGAGCGCGGAGGCTGAATCGAAGAACGGGTCGTCGCCTATGGGATTGATCTGAGCAAGCGTTCCGACAGCCGAATCCGATCCTTCATCTTCGGCAGGTTCTTGTCGTTGTCCGGCACGCAGCGCGGGGGCTGCCGTGTGATCGATGACCCAGCGTCCTTGAGCCAAAGCTGTTCCCGTCGTCGGGTCGACCGTGCGCGCAAGTTCGATGACGCTGGACGTTGCCTCGAGATCGATCAAGCGCAGCGCTACGGCGTCGTCGCTCACCACCATCTCGAAGAGGTCCCGGTCGCCCATCTTCACCGTGCCGGTGTACAGGAAGTCGTCTTGCACTCGGCCGACAACTGAGATCCGCTGACTGTCATCGAGAGTCGCGTCGATGTACGAAAAGGACCTAGATCGGCTCCCGGTCCGCGTCAGCGCATCGAGCACATCGCGCGTCTCCTCACCGGCACTGGCTCCGCATGAAGCGGCCATCAGCAACACGACGGCTCCGGCAGCGAACCTGGCCACGTGTTTCAAGCCTTCATCAGCTCGCTACTCAGGACCCGACGGAGAAGTGTTCTGGGAAACTCGAAATCCTGTTGAACAGCCAGAACGAACATCCCTTCACCGTCGAACCATGTGAAAACAACTTGGTCCGAAGCAGCGGTCGCGAATACGTCCTTTTCAGATACGCGGAACTTCTCGGGGGATGAGCCGCCGATCGTAGCCACGATCGAGTCGGTGAACTTTCGATCCTCTGGGCGGGCGGCAGCGTTGAAGCGACTCACCTGGAGGCTCGCGCGCAGCAGCTTTTCTTCTCGGAGACTGAACACCGCCACCGTGTCCACGTACGGACGATCGATGCCCTTCAGATTCGACTTGATGTCCTCGCGCACCACTTCAAGACCAGCGATCTGCTGGGGCAAACGCAACCGTGCGGGATCCGTACTCCCGGTGCCTTGATCGATCTCATCCGAACAGGCCCCGGCCGCGACTAGGCACGCGGCAACCACAACGATCACTGCCCGTCTCACGGAACGACTTCCAGGGTCGCGGTGGCAAAGTTCAAGCCGAGATCGATGACTTCGACGTTCGCCGGTTGCCGGAATACCCAAGTCCACTGCTGACCGGCCTTGAGGAGCCCGGAGTGGAAAAGCCCGTTCTTCTCGGTAAAGCTTCGACCCTTCGATCGTTCCGGAGTCATGTCCTTGTTGGTGATGCGCAGCGTCATCCCAACCCGGATCGTTAGCTTCCCGCCCGGTTCGATCGGGTCGTAATACGGGCTGTCCTTTACCAATGCGATATCGAGGAACGAAGCCTTGGGCTCTGGCTTAGGTGTTGGCACCGGAGTTCGCTCACCAACCGTCAGCGAGGACGGCGTTCCGGAAGGTGCGGCCGTCCTCTCGCCCAGCCGTCCCCCATTCTGTTGTTCATTGAACTCGAGCAGCTGCTCCGAGCCGACCTTCTGTCCTTCGCCGCACGACGCGATTAGCGCACAAGCTAAAGCGATCAACAGGGTTTGTGAAACGCGCCGGAGCTTAGTCATCGAGACCTCACTGCTTTGCGTTTGGACCGTGGGCCGCTGCGCTCGATCACGTTCTCCGACGTTCCCAGGTAGGACGCGATCACCAGCTCGTCATTGAGTACATCCTCCGGTGATCCGCGCTTGATCGCCGAGCCTTGATCCATCGCCACAAGCTCGTCGGCCACTTCTGAGATGAGGGTCATGTCGTGCTCGATCACCAGCATGCTGCAGCCCGTCTCGTGCCGAACCCTTCTCAGGAGCGGAGCAAGGTTTTCGGCTTCGGCTTGAGCGATGCCGGTCGATGGCTCGTCGAGAAGCAGCAGCTTCGGCTCAGTAGCCAGCACGCAGGCAATGTCCGTGATGCGACGCAAACCGGTGGATAGCTCCTTCACGAACTTATCCCGGTACACGCCGAGGTCGAGTAGATCGATGAGTGCGTCGGCGCGACGTCGCTGGCGGCCCTCGGCTTGTCTTGCCTGAGGCACCTGGATCGCGGTCAGAATTATCGAGCGCACTTCAGCGTGCCGCTCGAGCGCGATGAGGATGTTCTCGTAAACGGACAAGGACGGGAACAGACGGGCATCTTGGAAGCGGCGCACCAAGCCAAGCTTCGCGCGCTCTTCAGCAGGGAGTTGCGTTACGTCGACGCCTTCGTACCAGATTCGACCAGCATCGGGTATCTGATAGCCCGAGACAAGATCGAAAACGGTGGTCTTTCCAGCGCCGTTCGGACCGATGAGCCCGAGTGACTCCCCTTCCCTCAGTGCGAACGACACATCGGACACGGCCGTCACGCCGCCGAAGGACTTAAAAATCTCTTGCACGTCGAGGATCGGACGGGCTTGCTCTATCGAATAGCGTCGGCGCTCACGTTCGCTCTTCACGGCCGAACGTCGGGGCGTCGTCAAAGCACCCGTGCCCTTCACATAAACGGCTCGAAGAAGGTCTGGTCTGCGAAGGAGTTCTTCGGTGCGTCCAACGAACCGAACCTCGCCCTTTTCCATGAAGATCGCGCGCTCGGCCAGAGTCAGCGCGACGTTCACCGACTGTTCGACGACTATCACGGTCGTTCCCTGAGCGTGGATGCGCCGCACTAACTCGATGAGCTGACCTACGACGGCCGGTGACAACCCAAGTGAAAGCTCGTCGATGATCAGAAGCTGGGGCTTGTTCAGGAACGCCATCGCCAGCGACAACATCTGCTGTTCACCACCGGACAGCAGCTGCGCCCGCTCATTTGCACGCTCTGCAAGGATTGGGAAGAGTTGGTGCACTTCGCTCAGGCGCTCGTCCGCTTCTTTCTCGTCAGCGAGCCAGCTGCCGAGCATCAGATTCTCCCGGACGGATAGATCCGGGAACACGCCGCGGCCGCCGGGCATGGAGACAACTCCGCGGGCGGCCACCTCGTGTGCCGGCATATGCGTGATGTCTCGTCCGTTGAACACGATGGCTCCGGACGACGCTTCGTGAGTTCCGTTGATCGCGCGAAGCAGCGTCGACTTTCCGGCACCGTTCGTGCCCAGAAGGGCCACGATGTCGCCTTCTTCGACATCGAAGTCGACGCCGAAGAGCACCTGAACTCCGTCGTAGCCAACGTCGACGTCACGGCAAACCAGGAGTTTGCCCCGGCCGGCCTCCCGAGCCCGCCGCCATGCGGCGGCGGCTGCTTGCGACGCTTGCGCTGACCGCACATCACGAGGGAAGAGGCCGGCTGCACTCAGCTCGATCAGCGCAGACAGGATGATCAACGGGGACGCAGCGTACAGAGCCCCTTGAACACCCCAGCGCGATAGGACGTAGGCGATGATGAAAAACCGGAAGACGGTACCGGGAATTTCCGCAAGAAGGGTGATCCACGAGCCCATCGTTCTGATGTGAGCGGGCACGATCTGGATGAACAGCACCTTTCGAGCCGGACCGAGCAAGGCGCCAGCACAAGCAACGGCGCCAAACCCGATAGCCACCGCCCATAGAGGCGGGGCAGTTGCTACGAACAGGTAAAAGAAGCTGCTTACGACACCCAACAGTCCGGTGAAGACGAGCACCCTCTCCGGTCTCCGTCGCAGAAGGACGTCGATGACGCCGCCGGCGAGGAAACCGAAGGGCAACGCTGCAGCGGATGCGCCGGCGAAGAGGAAGGCTCGTCCACGAAGAGATAATCCGTACTTGTCAAAGAGGAGGAGCGCAAAGAAGATTCCGAAGATGTAGTCGCCCATGCTCGACGGAATCGTTGAGATGAATAGTCTTCTCAGAGTGCGGATCGACCAAAGGGTGCGCCAGGCTTCGCCGAAACTCACCGGATCTTCCGGCTGACGCGCCTCTTCCTCCGACAAACCGAGAGCTTTGCGCTCCATGTATCCGCGGACCGGCTCCTTGAGGACAAACAACGCCACTATCCCGACGATGATCAGGAGTGGCCCGGTGATCAGGTAAGGAAGGCGCCAGGACAACGACGTTGCCGTGGCGAGATAGGCGATGATGATCGGCGCCGCCACGCGGAATACACGTCTGGTCACACCGGAGAGCGCAAACACCTTTCCCCTGACGTCGACGGGGTAGTAGTCGGCCGCAAGCGACGCGTTCGGGACGTCGACAATGGCATCGCCGACGTTCGCGATTCCCTGGGCAACTCCAAGCGTTCTGTCTTGTTGTACCCCGGCTGTGGCCATTGCGGCCGCGCCGTAAACGACCGAGCCGATGGCGACGAACGGTGTTCTTCGAACTCGGTCAGCGAGCCATGCCAAGCCGAGCGTGATGAAGATCATGAAGAAGTTGACGATGGTGAAGATCCCTATGAGAGGTATCAGGTCAACATCCAGATCTCTAACGATGTCGGGAAAAGCGAGACTGAAGATGCTCAGCTCGAGAGAGGCCACCACTCCGATCGACATGAACACGAGGACCGGTTTGAGCCCGTACGGTGATTTCGAGATTTCCCGGTAGCGCGCAGCCTCGCGCATCGTTGACTTGAAGTCCGCCCAACCACGCTGGATAAACGACATCTCGCGTCGGCGGCGAGCGTCCTCCAACGCCTTCTTGTTCGGGGCGCTCACGATGTCTGGTCCTCTCCACCCAGTGCATCGACCGCCGCACCAAGAGCCACGGCCTCCTCGCCGCGCTTGCGGTCGCCGTCCCGAACCTGACGCCCTCGTTCGCCGTAAAGATCGGAACCGGCGCGGTACCGGCTGTCGTGCGGCAGCGCACCTAGCCCTTCTTCTGGTATCGCTTCCGCGAGCGGGATGAGCTGATTCTCGACAGCCGCTGCGTCAACATCCGAGAAGAGCGCCGGGACGACCATCTGACGTCGTTGAGCGATGATCTTCAGGACTCCATCACGAAGCGATGTGACGATCGATGCGAGTCCACCGGGCGCTATGTACAGAACAATCAAAACGCCGAACGGTCCGACCACGAACTGCCAGAACGGATTCGTGAGCAACCGCTGAAGCGAGAAATACAACGCGCCAAGAAGTGCCCCCGTCACAGATCCAACACCGCCGACGACGGCGAACAGGAAGATGTCCAGGCTCAGACTCGCCGGGAAATCCGCGGCAGTAGCAGCACGCTGCTGATGGGCCAGAAGGACACCGGCCAAACCACAAAGGAAGCCGGAGATCGCGAAAGCGGCCAGTCGCATCCTCATGGGATTCACACCGAATGAACGGAGGTTGTTCTCGTTTTCCCGGAGAGCGATCAGCACGCGACCCGTCCGGCTCCGGCGAAGCACCACGACGATGAACACCGCGAATGCTAGGAAAACGAGATTGAAGTAGTACATGCTTCTCGTGTCTTCCAGGTCTATGAAGAAGAGCTGCGGACGTTCGATCCCGCCGGGAAGCAGCCAACCGAAGTAGCGCTCCTCGAACAAGGCCGACTCGACGGAGACCGCGAAGGCGAACGTGGCCACGGCCAGGAAGAGGCCGCGGATCCTCAACGCCGGAAAACCCATCAGGGATGAGAACAACGCTGTAAAGAACGGCACGAGGATCAAGGCGACCCAGAACGTGATTCCGGCTCGTGCGGTCAGCGAGCCACCGACTACTGCGGCAACCGCAACGAACCCGAATTGTCCGAGGCTGGCCTGGCCGGCCCACCCCGTCAGTACAACGAGTGAAAGAAAGGAGATCGTCACGAGGATCAGATAGCCGGCTTCGTTCGTCTGGCCGGGGTTCGCTGCGAGAGGAAAGACGATCAAGCCGATCGCGAGGACGGCGACGAAGGCGCGGCGGGCGAACGCTACGGACGTCAACGCCAGCATCTCTCGCGGGATCGGGCGCTGCTCCCCCGCGGATTCGAAAGCCGTGGCTTCCGCTTCCTCGGCTCGTTGCCCTCGTTGACGTATCAGTAGGAACGCACCCAGAATCACGACGAACAACCCCAGGTCGATAAGTGCCGTGTGGGCCTCGTAGCTGAAGCGAAAAGCCTCGCGCAGTCCGGTTAGCAGAACCGCTGCCAATACGGCTGTCGGATACCGCTCGAATCTCGCGATCGCGGCGGCTGCCAGGGGAATGATTATCAGCTGCGGAGGGAAAACGCCCGGTGAGAACTGGCGCTGGATCGAGCCCTGAAGAACGATGCCCAGTCCGGATAATGCTCCGGAAATCGTCCACGCCACCATCGAAAGCGTGATCACACTTATTCCGAGGATCCGTGCCCGCTCGTTGTTCTCAGCCGCCGCCCGTATGGCGACTCCGATGCGCGTGAAGCGGAAAAACGCATACAGCCCGGCAAGCGCGAGCACCGAAAGTCCCAGCGCCAGGAGATGAGCGAAACCGAACTCCAGCTCGAATGAGCCGAGCGTGAAGCCGAAATCGTCGAAGGGGACCTTGACGAGCTGACCGAACAACTCCTCCTGTGTTCGGTCTTGAGCAGGTGGAAATATCGGCAAGGCCGTAACGAAGCCGACGGCGAACCCAATCGCCGGGACAACGGCAATCGTCAAGATCGTCAGCGTCAGCCTCGGCGCGTTGTAGAAGCGGATGACGAAAGCCAGCTGGAAGATGAGGCCAAGTGCCGCGGCGACTACGATCCCGGCCGCGAGCGCTAGGAAGTAGTTCCAGTCCAGAAGAAGGATGAGATTCGCTGTGAACACACCGCCGCCGACACCCATTGCGGCCTGAGCGAAGTTGATGATGCGATGGCTTCTATAGATCAGGACGACGCCAACGGCCGTTAGTGCGTTGAGGACGCCGAACACCAGCCCCTGGAAAAGGATCGCCGTCGGAGTTCCACCACCGTCGGTTCCGGGCAACGCAAGCTGCGTCACGAGCAGCGAGGCGCCTATCGCCGCTGCGTTCAAGATGGTCGTGCGAACCTGCGCCTCTACGCCGCTCGTGGGACCAGAACCGAGGAGCATTGCGCGGATAGTGCTCATCGCTCGTCGGGCTCCAACTGCCCGATATGGGCGTCCATCAAGAACGTGACCAGATCAGACTGACAATTGCCCGGCGTGTCGACGTCGAGACAGGGCGACTCGATGTGTTCGATAACCGGAAGCCCTCCGCGTGCCGTGGCGATTCCGTACCTAAACTCACGGCGCGTGAATGCGCCGTCTCCGCCGACGAACTCCTGAATTGCATAGACGAAGAACGTGTCGACCGGCTCACCGCAAGCGTTAACCCGCTTGCGGCCGGTGACGAGCCCGTGATTTCGAAGCACTTCGAGCGACGTACCGTCGACCCCGGTCGATTCGATCGACGTGCCCAATATCACCGGCGTCGGGAGCAATAGAACGGGTGGGCTCGGCGTAAACACCGAGTTCGAGCCCGAGTCGGTCGCATGCGTGCGTTCGATACGCGTGAGATAGAGACCGGTCTGATCGGTCGAAAGTGGAACCGGGCGACGACGCACTTCAAAGGTGGACTTGACCGCGAAAGCCGAGCCGAAAACGATTTCCCGTTCGGTAACCGCAAAGCTGAATCCCTGAGCCGTGTCCTTGACGTCCGAGACCGTGCGCGTGGTGAATTGCGGAAGCGCTACTTCGCCAACGGTCGGCACTTCCTGCTTACCGTCCACCTTCCACTTGTAGTCACCGGCTTTCGGTTTGCTCGTGATATCCGTAGTCGCGGCAGGAGGAAATGCGGTCAACGGCGCGGCCGGACACGGACTGGCCGGAGGGCTAGGTGTTTCGACGGGCTGTTCCGGGGTCGGGATCCTTTCGACCGGCAGCGGGTTGGCGGGTACGGGATTCACGTTCGCCGGAGCGGCAGGAGAAACGGGTTCCGGTATGCCGTAAGTGAGATCGGTAGCAACGGTCTTCACGTTCACTGTTGACTCGGAAGTTCCGCCGCCGCAGGCCGCAGCCAACAGACAGAGCAGAAGGATGGCCGTGACAAGCAAAGGGTTAGATCGCCGACGCACGATCCACCTCCCCGGACCTGCCGGACATGGCTCGGGTATCGGGATGATCAAGCATCGGAGCGTACGGATGCCTCAGGGACAATCGCGAAGCGCCCGCGATCGCTCGAAGTGTCCACGTATGCGCCTGGCTCATGCGCTTTCGAAGCGCACGTGACAGTTCCTCCGCAGCTAATGCGTCTTCGTCGGACGTGTCGTCTCGCAGGTCGCCCCAAAGAGTGCGCGTAACGAGCCATGCAAGCTGCGAGTGCTCCTCGTCCGGAACGACTCGGTCCAGGAACATCAGCGGCGTGTCCGAGTGGTGCCGGTAACCGAAGTCCGTCGCCAGATCGCGAAACTCGGCGTAGGCCAGAGCGACACGTGCCCAAGGGTCCTGGTCACGGACCCAACTTCGACGTCTCGCACGGAGGAACGACTTACGGACGATCGGCCACAAGAGGTAGACGAGAAGTACTCCGCCGATTATCGGTAGAACGACGATGAGGATCGCTCGGACCTGCTCGAAAAGGAAATTTCGCCCTTCTCGTTCGAAAGGCACGTACAGCTGAACGGCGAAATCGTCGCTGGCGAGGATTGAGGCATCCGTCTGAGTCGGCTCTTCGCCGAAGGATGTTTTGGCCTGACGCGGCGTACCGATCAGCGGCAGCCACTTGTGGCCGGGGAAATAGACCTCGAGGAACGAAGCGCCATGCCGCGGCCGCACTTCGAAGCCGCCGTCCCTTTGCTCTCCACCATCGAACCCGTATCCGATGCGTGCCGGGATACCGGCCCAGCGAGCCAGCAGCGCCTGCCCGGCAACGATCTCGAACGGCGACCCTTCCTTAGAGCCGAAGAGCATGTCCTCGACCTTCTCCGGCGGCACGCTGGCCGGCGCGCCCGAGCCGCTGGCGGCAACGGTGTCGAGCAAACGATTCCTCAAGAAATCGAGCGCGTCCCAGGCCGAGGTCTTCGGTGCTTGATTGAGAAGCTGCTGCACGGCTGCTGGTGGTGGTGGAACGTCCAGGAATCGTTCGGTGGACAGGCCTTCGATCTCTTCCGCTGGCCCCTGGCTGATCCGTTGAAGTTCTTGAACGGTGGGAATGCGCGCCGCGGTAACCGTGTACTCGAGACCAGGCTGGATCGCGCCAGACGCCAGCCTGATTACACCGGTACGGCTGTCGTGCGCAAGCCGCGGCCCCTCCGCGATCAATCCGACCAGGTTCGGCAGCCCGGGTAGCACCGCACCGTCCAGACCAGCGACTGAGAAGGTGGCTTTGACGCCGGCCTCGAGCTCGGTGTCGAGGATGCCGTCCGACGGCACTTCTCTGATGCGGTTGTCGGCGAAAGGCGGCAAACGCCAGTCTTCTCCGTCGTAGACATCGAGACTGCCCATCCGCCAGGGACCGCTGACGGAGCTCTGGACGCTGAACAGAACGCGGTCGGGTACATCACTCAGCGGGATCGCTTTCGGCTTCTGAGCAGACTGCGTCGGATCGTAGACGGGCTGCGGAAAGAGGAAGTCGGCTTGGGCAAGGAACACGAGCGCGACGGTGAGAGCACCCAACATGGGCAAGGCCCTGGCCGCCCTCCGGAGCTCGAAGGCCATCGACCGCTGCTCGCGGCTTCCTTCTAGATCGACCCCCGAGAGAAGCCCGAGCCCGATGGCGAAAAGAACCAGGCTTCCTATTCCGGTTGCGACACGCGCTTCGTCCGGGACGCTGACCGCGGCGACGGCGACGATCGGCAGGGGAAGTAGTAGCCCCAGAGCCGGGCGCCTTACCTCGGTTGCGATCCATGCCGACGCGAACCCGAGCCCACCCATTAGCCAACCGAGGATCGCGCGCCATCCCAAAGTGAACTCGACTGGAGGACGCTGCACATCTCCTGATGTGACGGCCTCGCGCAGGAACAGACCTAGGTTGACGATGTCGCTGGCCGATCCGGCGGGGATCATCAAGATGACGCCGATAAAGAAGGTCGCGATCACGATGGCGGCGTTCATCACGTACGGGTTACGTATCGAGCGGATGCGCGTAGCCGCGACAATGCCAAGTATCCCGGCAACAGTTCCCCATATGCGTGGAGAGACCCCGGTGAACACGCCGCCGACCATGATCGCGGCGGCGATAGTCGCGAAGGCTGCCGCTAAAGCGAGGCGAAGGACCGGGAGGTCGCCGACCGGAGCATCGGTCTGCTGTCCGATCGGGGGCGGGCCGCTGGATTCGCTTTCTTTCGGAAGCTCGACTGCTTCGAGCTCCGCCGTCTGCACGTCCTCACGAACGGACATCAGCGGCTCCCTTGCCCAATGTCGTGAAGGAGAGCGCTGGCCAGATCGTGACCGGGCTCGACGCCGGCGACCTGACAGCCGAGCGCCGCAGCGCGCGCGAGCGATTCGTGACCGCGCTCATCCCACAACAGCGCAACGACCAGCAGGGAAACACCCTTGTTGAGAAGGAACTTCAACTGAGCGGCCGTCTGCTCGTCGAGGTGCGGTGTGATCAGGATGTCGTGCGTGTCCCGCCTGGGGTCCGTCAGCAATCGCCGAACGGTCTCGCGCAATGGCTCTCGTGTGAGATCTACACGCGCGAAGGCATCGAGCATCTCCAGCTGTGTGTTTCCCCCGCGCAATGTGCGCGTTAGCGAACCGGCGTTGGACTCCGAACGAACCTCGTATCCCTCGCGGAGATGCCTGACGGCCAGTGACGCCGCCGCGCGAACACCGGTCTCGAAGGATTCGGAATGATCGCTTTCCCAGCTGTGAGAACCGCGATCGGTATCGAGGATGATCGTGATGGCGTCGGTTATGCCCTCTTCCGCCTCGCGGACCATGAGCTTTCCGGCTTTCGCCGACGCACGCCAGACGATTCGGCGTAGTTCGTCGCCCGGGCGGTACTCACGCATGCCGTAGAACTCGAGACCCGACGGCCAAGGTTTCGAAACCGGCGGACGGATCGGCGGATCCTCATATCTTCTCGTGAGCGGCCGGTCGGAAACGTGCTCGATGCGCGGATGCACCAACAGCTCGAACTCCGGTGCCAAGAGGGTCTCGCGCTCCGTCAGCCCGAGCGGGTCGCTCGTTACCGCGACCAGAGGACCGATCGTGTAAACACCGCGACGTTGGCAACGCAATCCGTATCTGTGAGTCACCGTGTTGCCCCGGCCGAGCCTCGGCACCGGCACTTTTACCGTCGAACCCAACCGCTCGGGCACACGTTCTTCTAGGACGAAGGTCGATACGCCGCGCTGCGCCTGAAGGCGCACTTCGACGTCGAGACGATCACCTTGCTGGGCGCGGGGCATCAGGCCCGTGCGCGTAGCATCGAGCTTCAGGCCACGCGGCGCGAGCAGGTAGCTCGCGGCGATCAACAGAAGGGTGCCGTACGCGAAGATGTACAACGCTTTTCCGGCAACGAGGTACGCCGCCACCCAGGGAGCAACGGCGGCGAGCACGGCGATCTGGCCCGTGCGCGTGAGGTGGATCTTCCGCTGGAGCGATCTCCAGCGCTCGCGCACGCTGGCTGCCGTCAGAGCATCAACTACGCGGTCCCGCGCGATGAGCGCTCTTCGCCGTGTCCCCTGCTGGCGAGTATCAGCTCGACCTGGCCGGCGACGTTCAATGACCCTCATTTGCGAATCAGCTTACGGACCCTCCCCGCGTCTCCCAACGGTCTGGAACCCTAGCGAAAATTCCGGCGTTCACGCGTTGGGTGTTTGCAGCTTTTCTACCGTTGACCAGTACAGACGCAGGGAAAGGCGAAGGGGTTCGGATATCATTCGCTTCAATCGCATTGGGCCTTAAACCGCTGACACATGGCTGAAACGCCGCGCCCGTCCGAGAGATCCTCGGTCAGAGCGTGGATACGACGCTATCCCCCGCTCGCGACCTTCATCGCAGCGATTCTGATCATGCTCGTGATCATGCCCTCGGCCTTGAATCTGCCGCAGGCGAACCCCACGACGGTGTTGGAATATGCGCCCGTCCCACCTGAGGACCAAGACCCGCCGCCGCAATCCGAGGGGTCGTTGTCGTCGCTGGGGCTCGGTTCCTCCGACACGGTAACGACGGAAGCCGGCGGGTTGGAAGGCGATCTGCCTCTGCCCGGTTCGGGCGAGGCGCCGATAGTGAAACACTGCGTCGGCGATCCAGCGAGGCAAACCGAGGACCCGAACTCTCCGCCCTGCGTGCCGTTCTTCCAAGGCGAGAACGGCGGCACCACCTGGCGCGGTGTAACCAAGGACGAGATCACTCTCGTCGTCTACGTCGACGGCAACCGGCAGTCGATCGGTGGGGATGGCGGCGTCGAAACCACGCCGGCAGCCGGCGAGGTCTGCGATATCGACTCCCCTCCCAACGACCCTGATAACCCCGGCTGCATCAACGGCGAAGGCACGGAAGATCACTTCGACGTGGCCATCGTGAGAGCGTTGGCCAAGTACTTCAACGATCGCTTCCAGACATACAACCGCCGCGCACACTTCTACGTGTACTGGGGCACGCCGGGCAGTGGTCCGACGGCCCGCCGGTCGGATGCGCAGAACCTATTCGAACAACTGAAGCCCTTCGCTGTTATCGACAACTCGAGCTTCGGTGACGCCGACGCCTTCATCGAAGCACTGGTCAAACGAGAGGTCAGCGTGTACGGCAGCTACGCGTTGATCCCCAACCGGATCTTCCGTGATAACGCGCCCTACCTCTGGTCCTTTTGGCCCGACGTCGAGCACCAGGTGTCCTTGTTCCACGACTACTTCTGCAAGCGCGTCGCACCCTTCAAGGTGAGCCACACCGGAGTGGACGCCCATCGAGGAACGGAACGGAAGTACGGATTTCTCTCAACAACCGACCCTTTGTTCAAGGGTCAACAGGCCTTCGCCAAATTGGCCAAGGAGCGCTTCCGGCGGGGATGTCCGAACGGCGGTGAGGTCGATGTCGTCGGCGAATACACCTACCCCCGAAACAACTTCTCGACCGACACGCATCCCGACACCGCCGCGAAGGCTCAGGAGAACATCCAGCGCATGCAGGCCGACGGAGTTACGACGATCGTTTGGCTGTCCGGATACGAAACGGCGCACAGCAAGGCTGCAAACACAGCGGCGTGGTTCCCGGAGTGGATCGTCGCCGGCGACGTCGGCAACGATCAGACCGAGGAAGGCGGCGAGCAGGACCCGACGGCTTGGTCGCACGCGCGGGTCATGAGCAACCACCTCCGCGAAGATAAGAGAGCCGATGTTCCCTGCAGGCAAGCCTTCCGCGAAGGAAGCCCGACCGGTTCGCCCACGGACGAAGTCTCGTCCTGCGGCGTGTACCGGAGCTTCTTCATGCTCTTCCGTGGGATCCAAGTAGCCGGACCGTTCCTGACGCCCGACGCCGTGGATCAAGGCAACCACGCCATCCCGCGGCGAGAAACCACCAACCCCTACATCGCTTCCTGCTTCTTCGATCCTGGTGACTACACATGTGTCAAGGACGCTCAGGAGTCGTGGTGGGATTCCACGGCACCGGACCCGAACAACAACGTCGGCGAACGAGGCTGTTGGCGTATGTCCGATGGCGGCCAGCGTCGCTTAGCAGGAAACTTCGTTCAGGCCGAAACCGCTTTCAAACAGGGGCCGAACGTTCCCTGTAACGCGCCCACAGACAACACCTCGAACATCAACCCGTATGGTCCGGCCGGCTAGCGTGAGGGCACGCATTCGCACAGCGTTGGTCATCGCGTCCATCGGGTTGATGGTGGCGCTGCCAGGCGCGCCGAGTCTTGCCTTAGATCAAGGAAGCATTGGGACGGTTGGTCCGAACAACGACGTGATCGAGCGTGAGTTTCTGCCCATGGCGGGCATCTATCCCGGGGCGCTCCTGCCGGCGGAGCCTTTTGCCATCTTCCGCCCAACCGCTTGTCGAACGTTCACCTACTGCGATGCGTTCGAGCTCGATGTCGACTATCCGAGCAGCTTTCGTCGTGAGCTCTTCGCCGTATCGGTGACCCTGACGTGGGACAACCCACGGACCGCAGAGAACATCACCGGAAACGACCTCGACCTCTTTCTGTTCGTCGGAATCGACGATCCGGCTACAGGAGCGCCTGCGAGCGATTGCCAATCGCCCGGGGAAGACAATTGCGACAACCTCACATCGGAAACGATCGCTGTAAGCGAGCCGGACAATACGTCTTCGGACGAAGTCGAACCTCTTCGGTTCACTGTAGTAAGCGAAGCAGGCCTAAACACCGGCTACAAGATCAGGGTGAAGTGGTACACGTTCGAGCTTCCTCCCCAGCCCAAGTTCGAGCGGCCGGACATCCAGACCAGCACCCAGGACCCGATCGTCACCGGGCCCTTCGACTTCGAAGTGACCGAGTCATCGTCGGGTGATAACCCGAGCGCCACTCCGCGAACGATCCTCGTGCCGGGGCCGGACGGCGAGCTGAGGGATATCGAGCTCCCTTTCTACGCAGCCGGGAATCGAGTTGAATCCTCGTCGGATAGTGGACTATCGCCGTGGATAACGGCCGGGATCGCGGGAGGTTTGGTGCTCGCGGGCTCGATCTGGCTGCTGATCGTACGATCAAGGCAGAGAGACGCCGCAACGTAGGGGGGATCTGGGGTTGGGGAATCGGATGCGGGCGCACACGCTGATCTTCGTTCTGTTGGCCGTCGCTTCGGCGGCCTGCAGCTCTAGCAAGTCACAGGTGACGCCCGAGGAGACCGGAGGTCGTTACGGGTCCGGCGTCGATCTGGACGCGCTCGAAGGAGACCGGACGCCACAACCAACGAGAGCCGCTGGTGCAGGAAACGCTCAGGCTCCGGCAGCACCGGCGGCGACCGCTGCTCCTGGCAACATCCGCCCTCCCTCGGACTACAACCTGGCCGCCGACAAAGCAGGCGTCGGTCGCAACGCCTACGTCTATCTCAGGGGAACCCGCTACAAGAAGCTCGTCTTCGAGATCACGGCTGCAAGTGGCTGGCAGCCCGATCCAGGCTCCCTGAACATTCTCAAGGCCAGGATCCAAAGCGTGCTCGACAAGCCCGTCGGCATCGAGTTCCTGCCGGCCCGCACGTTCACGCCGAGCAAGAACAAATACACCAACAACGATATCTCTGCTCTCGAAGCCCGCCATCGCCAACGTTTCTCAGACAAGGAAGGCGGCACAGCTGTGATCCATATGCTGTTCTTGAACGGTCAGGCCGAGGGCTTCGCGGGTCTCGCCTACAGCGCGTCATCCGTCGCCATCATGTCCGAGCTCATCTCGAACGGCGCCACTGCCGTGGTTTCTCGCGCGCAGATCGAGGGAGCCGTGCTCGTGCACGAGATCGGGCATCTTCTTCGGATGGTCAACAAGGGCTACCGATCACCTCGAGATCACGAAGACCCGCAACACCTGGGCCACTCGAAGAACAAGGCCTCGGTCATGTATTACGCGGTGGAGGGCGGCAACGTGATCGTCGACGTGTTCAACGGGGCCCCACCGAACGCCTTCGATACCGACGATCTTGCCGACCTCGCCGATCTCAAGTCGGGCCGATTAGGCCCGCAACCCGGCTAGCGCCGGGCTCCGGTTTTTGCTTTAGAACGACGGCGGCGCACGGCTCGAGACGGCGCAGTCGTCTCGCCGTCATCCGATGCACTCGAGCTCCGCGAGCGCGACGGTCCACCCGTTGCCGGCGGCTTGACGCGCGAGACAACCCTTTCGATGACAGCATCGACGGTGTCTCCGCGCAGCATCGAGTCCGGGCTGAGCATGATCCTGTGGGCCAAGATCGGCGTCAACACCATGCGAACGTCGTCCGGGTAGACATCTGTGCGGCCGTCGCTCGCGGCGAGTGCGCGCGAAGCGCGCAGGAGCGCGATCGACGCCCGCGGACTCGCACCCAGTGACAGCGCCGGGTCTTCTCGCGTCGCTTGGATGAGATCGATGATGTAATACGCCACCTCCGGCGACAGGTTCACCGTCGTCGTGTACGCGATCATCTGCGAGATCGTTGCTGTGCTGATGACGGCCTTCAGATCCTCGATGGCCAACTGGACCTGGTTGTCGAACATAACCTCGTACTCGGAATCACGGTCCATGTATCCCATCGAGAGCTTGAATAGGAAGCGGTCCAACTGTGCCTCCGGCAACGGGAACGTGCCCGCCAGCTCAACTGGGTTCTGCGTAGCCAAGACGAAGAACGGACGCGGAAGCGAATGTGTCACGCCGTCGGCACTCACCTTCCGCTCCCCCATCGCCTCCAGGAGCGCGGACTGCGTCTTCGGCGTCGCCCGGTTCACTTCATCCGCCAGAAGGACGTTCACAAACACAGGCCCCGGCAAGAACTCAAACTTCATTTTGCGCTGGTCGTAGATGGACGACCCCGTGATGTCGGCGGGGAGCATGTCCGGCGTGCACTGAACGCGAGCGTTAGAAGCGTTCATCGACTGTGCCAACGCGCGGGCAAGCATCGTCTTGCCCGTGCCGGGAACGTCCTCGAAGAGGATGTGGCCTTCGCAGAGCATCGCCGTTAACGCCAGGCGGATGACGTCGTTCTTCCCCTTGATGACGGTTTCGACGTTCGAGACGATCTCGCCGAAGGCCCGCGAGAAGCTTTTGGCCGTCATGTTCCCGACGGAGTAGCCCTTCGCTCGCGGGGAACGAGAACGCGGCGCGCGTTTGGGTGAACCGCGTGACGTGCTTCTACTGACCATCGAACCCCCCCACGTTGCGTACCAAGCCGAAATGGCAGCGCTCAGACTAGCAGGGCAAATTCGCGAGGCGATCTATCAGTTCGCTCGTTCCAAGCGCCACGTTGCAGCGTTCCAGAACGGCCCGGACAAGGCGTCGCCCGGGACGGGACCGATCACACCTTCATCTCCAACGATCCAGGTCCTGGTTCTGACCAACGGCGCCACAGTCGCGGCGCCGACCAGACCTTGCTGTGCTCTCAGCCACGATGCGTCGTCCAGACCGGTAACGGGTCCGCGTTCGATCGCTTCCCTAGCAACAGTGGATTCGGCGGAAGTCGCAGCTTCGTCGATCGGTGCGGCTCCCAGTTGCGCGGCGACACTTGAATAAGCGGTTGCATCGACCGCGTCGGCGGCCCGACGCAACCGTACGACTGCGGCCGTGCGCCGCCCGGGAAGCCACGTCTTTTCGAAGGACTCGGGCTCCAGAGAAACAAGCTCGGCCGTGATGCCCAGCTCCCGAAGCCGGAAATGTATGAACCTTGCTATCGCACCGGCGCCGGACACGCGAGGGAAGGCAAGCTGGAAGCTGCGCTGTCCGCCGCTTCCGAGAAGACTTTTTGCCTCGGCGAGATCTCCTCGCGCAGCCCACGGCTGCTCCGGTTGCTCAGGTTCGTTCACGAATGAGCTCGGGATGGAGTTCATCGGCCGGCCGGAGTCCTCGAAGATCTCGTCGGCCAGGATCGGATCAACGGCTTCGATCACCGCTCGTGCAACGTTCGTCCCGATCTTCCCGGCATCTATGTCCAGCTCCCACCAAGCCCCAGACCAACGATTGGATGCCTCGCCGCGTCCTTGCAGCGCATCGTTCGTCGGCTCCAGGCCCCGAGCCTTCGCGCGTCGTCCGATGTTCACTTCTCCCGAAGCGAAGAAGGCGTCGATCTCTCCGAGTCGCATCAGCTGGAAGCGCGTCTCTTCGTCGGGGACGAAAACGACGTCGATACCCCGCAGGATCGGCTTCGCACCCCAATAGCTTTCGTTGCGCCGAAGTGTGACCTGGAGTCCATCCGTCCACTCTCCGAACGAGAACGGACCACCCGACACGGTGGGACCACGCCCCCATTGTTTCGAGTAGGCATGCGCCGGAAGGATCATGTCGTCCAGAGAGAACAAAGACCACCAGCGCCGGACGACGCGGTCGAAACGCAGTCGGAAACTTCGTGCATCCAGCACATCGACCGCACGCAGGTGTCTGTATCGGTATCCCGTTGGGCCAGTACGCAGCCTCTCGAGACTGAAGCGCACGTCCTCCGCGGAGATCTGCTTGCCGTCGCTCCACTTGGCCTCGCGCAACTGAACGGCTACCGAGAACGGATCGAAATCGATGTCGGTCTCCGAGGGCCAGCGGGCGGCGAGATCAGGCTTGGGCGTGAGTTTTCCGTCGAGCTTGAAGAGGGCCGGGAGAACGGGACGAAGGATGTCCCGCGTCGCCGCCGACGCGCCGCCGGCCGCCAGAGGGTCGAGGGTCGGCGGTTCGGCCGGATAACCGAACCTCAAGACTGCGTTCGATGGTGCAGGCGTAAGGTCTGGGTTCGTTTCCGATCCGCACGCGCACGCGAAGACCAGGGAGGTCACTACGAGTATTCGGGTGCCGCGGCGTCGCCGGTGCTTCAGCGCAAGCGGAGGCCGAGAAGGATGGTCGTAATCGCGAAGACCGAAGCCGCCGCGATCGTGATGCGGTCGAGATTGCGCTCGACGGCTCCGGTAGCGCCCATCGAGCCCCCGCCACCGCCGAAGACGTCGGAAAGGCCCGTCCCGCGACCCGAGTGTAGAAGGATGAATAGCACCAGAAGCAGGGACACAACGACGTGCACGGCAAGGAGCGCGATGTTGATCATTCCGACGAGAGTCTACCTGCTCAATTCGACCAGCATGGGCAGAACCTCGACGCCCATAAGATGACCGAGCGCGCCGGATCCGGCCTCGATTTCCGAGTAAGCCTGCCTGCCGTCAGACGTCAGCCTCTTCGTCCAGATCACAAGCGGCACGGGATCTGCGGTGTGCGCCTTGCGTACGCACGACGTCGAGTGATCCGCCGTAACGGCTAGTACAACACTTTCGCCGAGCTCCGGCAGCAGCGTCCCGAAGTAGCCCTCGTCGATGTCGGCGATCACATCTCGCTTGTCGGCGGCGCGTCCGTCGTGCGCGGGCACATCCGGACCTTTCAAGTGCACATACAACGCGTCGTAACCGTCTAGCGCCTCAACCGTCTGCTCGGCAAGGCGTGAGTAACCCTCCGCATCCTGTGGTGACGTCACAAGGATCGGTTCCATTCCCGTCACTTTCGATATCCCGATCTCGACAGGCATCTCTGCGAAGCACGCGAATCTCATCCCGAACCGATCCATCAACGACTCCACCTCGGGGATGTGATCGCCTGCATCACGGAGAAGAACGATGTTCGCCGGCGGCCGCCCGCGTCGTTCGCGCGCCACGTTGACCTCGTGACCCACGAGTACGTCGTGAGATATGCGGCTCCATTCATTCGTCAGCTCCGCACCAAGACGCGCTCCATCCGAATCGGCAACCGCGACGCACGGCTTCGCGTGTGGATCGAAGGTCTCGAGGGCGATCCCGAGAGAACCTCTTCGCTCGTAAGCCGGGTCGGAATTCGAAATCTCCGCATGCAGTGGCTGGTCGCCGCTTATGTGCAGGACTCCGCGGTGTTCCGATGTCGCGATCAGAGTGGCCCTCGCGCCCTCCAGAGACACTGCTGCGTTAACGGCATCGGCAAGAGCTTTGGCCTCGTCCGTCGAAAGATCACGGCCGGCTCGGCGATCAACGATCGTTCCGTTCTCGTCGACTGTTGCGAAGTTGGCACGCCATGAAAGATCACCAGCGCGCATCTCAAGGCCGGTTCCCAGAGCTTCGAGCGGTCCGCGACCGGCGTGCTGTGTGTGCGGGTCGTAACCGAGGATCGCGAAGACGGCGATATCCGATTCAGGAGCGATCCCTTCGCCGACCGTGGTTACCAACCCCGAGCGCCCGCGTTGAGCCAGAGAGTCAAGGTTCGGCGTCTTCGCGGCTTGAAGCGGAGTCAGATCACCGAGCTCGGGACACGGATCGTCGCCGAGCCCATCGAGGATGACGTAGAGAACCTTCTTCATCGCTAGAACTTCACGATCATCGCGAAGGATTTCGGGTCAAGCGATGCTCCACCCACCAATGCGCCGTCGATCTCGGGTTGCGCCATCAGCTGCGCGATGTTGCCGGCGCTGACACTTCCGCCGTACTGGATCCGCACACTCTGCGCGACGGCGTCGCTCGTGACCTGACCAAGAGTCGCCCGGACATAGGAGATCGTCGCGTTCGCATCCTCGGGTGAAGCGGCCCGGCCGGTACCGATCGCCCATACGGGCTCGTATGCGACTACGAACGATCCGATCTGTTCGGGAGTGAACCCGGCGAGCCCTTCGCGGATCTGGGAGCCGATCACGTTCTCGGTCTGACCGCTCTCTCGCTCTTCCAACGTCTCGCCGACACAAAGAATGGGTATGAGGCCGTTCCGGAGCGCGGCTTGGATCCTCTTGTTCACCGTTTCGTCGGTTTCGCCGAAGTACTTGCGGCGCTCGGAGTGACCGATGATCACGTATGTGCAGTGCAACGCTTTCAAGAAGACACCCGAGACCTCTCCGGTGTAGGCACCTTCGTCCTCCCAATGAAGGTTCTGCGCACCCAGTGCGATCGGGATGTATTCGTCCTCGAGGACGAGCTGAACGGACCGCAGCGCCGTGAACGGCGGACAGACCACGACGTCGACGCGCTCGTAGTCCTGCTCCCGAAGGTCGTAGGACAGCGTTCGCACCAAAGAGATCGAGTCCGTGTGCGTTTGGTTCATCTTCCAGTTGCCCGCAATGATCGGCTTGCGGTCTGCCATCAACGCTCCTTTATGAGGGCGGCGATGCCCGGTAACGTCTTGCCTTCGAGAAACTCGAGCGAGGCTCCCCCGCCCGTCGATGCGAAGTCAACTGCGTCGGCAAGATCGACGGCTGCAAGAGCTGCGGCAGTGTCCCCTCCGCCCGTGACCGTATAGCCCGCACAATCGGCCACAGCCTCGGCGACGACTCTGCTTCCGGCGGCGAATGGCTCGCGTTCGAACACACCCATCGGGCCGTTCCAGAAGACCGTCTTTGCTCCTTCTATCTCTCGGGCAAAGGCTGCGGACGACTCCGGACCGATGTCGAGGCCGAGGGCATCCGCCGGTATCGAGTGCACGGGCGCTGTCGCCCGAGCCTCGTCGGCATCGAATGAATCGGCCACGACCACATCCGTTGGCAACACGAGTTTGTCGTCCCAGACGATCGATGAAACGTCGATGAAGGCATCCGTGTCGACGAGCGATTTCCCGACCTCCATCCCGCGCGCCTTCAGGAAGGTGAAGCACATGCCTCCGCCGATCAGGATCTTGTCGGCAGTATTCAGCAGGTTCTTCACGATCCCGATCTTGTCCGACACCTTGGCTCCTCCCAGCACCACGACGTAAGGGCGATCGGGTGAGCTCAGCAATTTCGAAAGATTCTCCACCTCGCGCACGAGCAGCAACCCCGGAGCCGAGGGCAACTTCGCCGGCGGGCCGACGATCGACGCGTGCGCACGATGGCATGCGCCGAAGGCATCGTTCACATAGGCGTCCGCCATCGAGCAAAGCCGCTCGGAAAAGCCCGGATCGTTCTTGGTCTCGCCTTCGTTGAATCGAAGGTTCTCCAGCAAAGCGACTCGCACCTCTGGAACGGAGTCGTAATCGGTCACCAACGGAACGTCGCCGGCCATTGCAGCCGACAAAGCTGCAGCAACCGGTGCCAATGTGAACTTGGCTTCCGGGCCCTTTGGTCGCCCGAGATGAGAGCACACGACCGCGCGTCCACCGGCTTCGAGGATGCGTTCCAGTGTCGGCAGGAATGCTCTTATCCGAAAGTCGTCGGTTATCCGACCATCGTCGATCGGGACGTTGAGATCGGCCCGGACGAGTACGCGCCGGCCTCTAACGTCTAGATCGCCGAGCGACGGAAGCCGTTCGGAAGCTATAGCCCGGATTTCTCGAGGAACCGGCACAGGTCAACGAGCCTGTTCGAGTAACCCCACTCGTTGTCATACCAGCTCAAGATCTTCACGATGTTGCCGTTCGTCATCGTTTCGAGCGCGCTGAAGATGCTGGAGTGCGAGTTCCCGACGATGTCCTGCGAAACGAGGGGCTTGTCCGTGTACTCGAGTATCCGCTGATAACGGGACGAACCCGCCGCGTCGCGGAAAGCTGCATTGATGTCGTCCTTAGATGCTTCCTTCGACACCACGGCCGTTAGGTCGGTGATCGAGCCATCCGGGACGGGCACACGAAGAGCCATCCCGTCGAGCTTCCCGTCGAGCTCCGGGATGACCTTGCCGATGGCCTTTGCAGCGCCCGTCGTGTTGGGAATGACGTTCAGCGCCGCCGCACGCATCCGGCGTAGATCTGGTTTTCCCGACCGCGTTGGTTGAGCCACATCGACAAGCGCCTGATCGCTCGTGTAGGCGTGAACGGTCAGCATGAACCCGCGCTCGATGCCAAGCGTGTCGTGGAGTACGCGCGCCATCGGCGCAAGGCAGTTGGTCGTGCACGACGCGTTCGATAGAACGTGATGCGACGCCGGGTCATAGCTGTCGTCGTTAACGCCCAAGACGATCATCGCGTCGGCATCTCCGGATGGCGCCGAGATGATTACTTTCTTCGCTCCGCCGGCTAGGTGTGCGGCGGCGGCTTCCCTCGAGGTGAAGAGCCCGGTGGACTCGATCACAACCTGTACACCCAAGTCCGCCCAAGGTGTTTCCGCCGGATCCTTGTTCTCCAGCTTTCGGACGGACTGTCCGTCTACGGCGAAGCCATCGTCGGTCGTCTTCACATCGTGAGGTAGCACGCCGCTCACCGAGTCGTACTTCAGGAGGTGTGCCATCACGCCGGTGTCGCCGAAGGGGTCGTTAACGGCGACAAGCTCGACGTCGCCTTCGCCTTGAGCCAGGATCGCCCGGAAGAAGCTGCGGCCGATGCGACCAAAACCGTTGATCCCGACGCGAACCGTCATGAGTTGTCCTCCTTATTAAGGTCTTGTGCGGATTGTATCCCCGCACCGGGAGCAGCTTATTCGCGCTCTAGATCGCGATGGTGAACGGTGGCGGCGTAGCCCAGATCGCGCAGGAATCGCCCGATCTCCTCACCGAATACGACCGAACGGTGTCGGCCTCCGGTGCAACCGACGCCCACCGTCAGGTAATGCTTGCCCTCTCTGATGAAGGCCGGGAAGGTGAACTCGAGCATGTCTTCGATCCGGCTGAGATAACCCTTCGATTCGTCCTGCAGCAGAACGTAATCGCGTATGCGCTCATCGGTCCCGGGCAGCGGCCGAAGGTCGGCCACCCAGTGCGGATTGGGAAGGAATCTCGTGTCGAAAACGAGATCGGCGTCGATGGGGAGCCCGTATTTGAATCCAAACGTCACTATCGACACTTGGATCGCTGCGTCCGTTACGTTTCCGCCGTGGAATATCGATCTGATCCGGTCTCGCAGCTCGTGGGGAGTTAGTCCGGAGGTGTCGATTACGACGTCCGCATCGTCCTTGAGAACTTCGAGGAGCTGACGCTCGCGCGAGATCCCGTCTTGGACGCGCTCACTGTGCGCCAGCGGGTGCGGACGGCGCTTCTCTTCGTAGCGGCGGACTAAGGCTTCATCCGATGCCTCCAAGAAAATGATCTTGAAGTCGACTCCTCTGTCGCGAAGGCTCTGAAAGGCTTGGCCGAGGTCGGTAAAGAACTCCTGGAAGAACTCGCGTCCGCTCGGTCTGACGACAACGGCCGTCCTGCGAACGCCGGTTCGTCCAACGAGATCGGTTACTTGCTCGATAACGGAGGGTGGCAGATTGTCGAGCACGAGGTAGCCCATGTCCTCGAAGGACTTGGATGCCTCCGACATCCCGGAGCCCGACAATCCTGTGATGACGACGAGCTCGAGAGGCTCCTCGACGTTGGTCAAGCGCTCTCCTTCTGGAACTTCTGGTGTATCGCTTCGGCTAGATGACGGGGGATGCCCGGTACGGCACGGATCTCGTCCACCGTTGCACGTTGCAATGCTTCAACCGAGCCAAACCATTTCATCAGCGCGGTCTTGCGCCCGCTGCCAACGCCGGGAATCTCGTCTAGCACGGAGCGGCGCACGGCGGCCTCTCGCCGCTTGCGGTGGTATCCGATCGCGAAGCGATGAGCTTCGTCGCGTACGTGCTGCAGGACGTAGAGGGCTTCTGACGTTCGGGGGATGACGATGGGGTCCGGCCGGCCGGGCACGTAAACCTCTTCCAGTCGCTTGGCCAAGGCAGCTACCGGGATCCCTTCTACTCCTGCATCTTCGATCGCGTGAAGCGCAGCGTTCAGCTGTCCGCGTCCCCCATCGATCAGAACCAACTGTGGTCGGTATGCGAATTTCCTTGGACGTTTTCCGGCCTCGGGCTCCTTCTCGCGTTCTTGGACATAGCGGCGGAAGCGGCGGAAAACAATCTCGTGCATGGCCTTGAAATCATCCATGCCTTCCTGCCGCTTCACACGGAACTTGCGGTAGTCGCTTCCGCGCGGTGCGCCGTCCTCGAAAACGACCATGGAACCGACAGTCTCGTCGCCTTGCAGCGTCGACACGTCGAAGCATTCGATCCGCAAGGGTGCTTCCGGCAGCCCGAGCTCGGCCTGAAGCTCGGCCAGCGCGCGCGAACGTGCCGCCAGATCCGTACGACGTTTCGATGAAAGCTCGCGAAGTGAGTGGTCTGCATTCTCCTTGACCATCGAGAGAACACCGGCGCGTTCTCCAGAACGTGGCGTGCGGATGCGCACGCGGCGACCACGCTTCTGTTCGAGCCAGGCTTCGAGGACTTCGCGTTCATCCGGGTCGTAGGGGACGAGAACATCACCCGGCACATCGTCATGATCGGAATAAAGGGACTGAAGGAACAACGTCAGACGCTGAGCGGAAGTCTGGTCCTCCACTACTTCGGCGTGGTAGCCCTTGCGACCTGCGATGCGGCCCTTGCGGACGAAAAACACCTGCGTGCTTACATCGAGCTCGCCTTCGGCCACACCTATGACGTCGGCATCCAACTTCGTCTTGGTAACGACCTCTTGACGTTCCAAGGCCTTGCGTGCTGCGAACAACTGGTCACGGCGCCGGGCTGCATTCTCGTACTCACGACGGTCGGCAGACTCACGCATCTCATCATCCAGTCGCGTGAGAGTTTTCTCGGCGTCGCCATCGAGGAAGCGACAGAACGCGTCCACGTTCGCGCGATAGTCCTCCTCCGTTACCTCTCCGACGCACGGTCCCGGGCACCGCGCAATGTGGAAGTAGAGGCAAGGGCGATCGAGCCTTTTGGACTCGTTGAACAGGGCCTCGGAACAAGTGCGCATCGGGAACACGCGTGTGAGGAGATCGACCGTCTCACGGATCGCGTACGCGTGGCCGTATGGTCCGTAGTACTTGGTTCCACGGCGCTTGCGTCCGCGCATGACAGTGGCTTTCGGCCACTTCTCGTTCAGCGTTACGGCGAGGTACGGATAGGACTTGTCGTCGCGGTAACGGACGTTGTAGCGCGGCTTGTGTTCCTGGATGAGCGAGTACTCGAGCAGCAGCGCTTGGACCTCACCAGAGACCACGACCCACTCGACGGCACGGGAAGCTGTCATTAACGCTTGCGTCCGGGCCAACAACGAAGACGGCGCTCCGAAGTAGTTGGACAACCGTTTTCGGATGCTTCGTGCCTTGCCTACGTATAGCACCCGGCCATCGGCGTCTCGGAAGAGATAGGCACCCGGACGATCGGGCACCTCGCCGAGCTTCGGCCTTTCACCCGCAGCGAAGTCGAGGCGTTGTAGGTCCAGATCGGTCGTCCGCACCCTTCCAGGCTACCGGCGAGCCTGGGAGCCAAACGCCAGTTCTGCAGTCACAGGGAAGTGATCGGAGGGGAAACGGCCCTGCGTTCCATCCCTTATCACCGACGCAGTGACTACCTTCCATCGGTCGTCGCAGAGGATGTAGTCGATCTTTCCGAGGCGTTTGATGCCCTTCCCACGGAATCCATGAAAGGTGAAGGCCTCCTCGTCCGGATACAAGACGCGGAACGAGTCCCGGAACCCTGAATCGAAGAACACGCGGAGCGGGTCTCGGCGCTCGCTCACGTTCAAGTCACCCATTACGAGACACGGCATGTGGCTGTGGTCGGCGATCCTCGACACGACCAGGCGGGCGCTCTCGAGCCGGGCCTCGGCTCCCACGTGATCGAAGTGCGTGTTGTAGACGGCGAATCGGGCGCGGTCCATCGCCTTGTCGGCGAAAACCGCCCAGTTGCAAACGCGTGGCATGGCGGCGTCCCACGAGCGCACTCGCTCACCGTCCGGCTCGGTAGAAAGCCAAAAGTCACCGCTTTGACAGGCTTCGAGTCGTTCCGCGTCGAACATGATTGCCGCGTGCGTGCCCCGCGGCCCGCCGTAGCGCCGACCGGACAACAGAGCCATCCCGGGGAATTCTCCCGTCAGCTCTTCGAGTTGGAAGTGATGAGCCTCTTGAAGGCCGAGCACGTGGGGGGACCACTTCCTGATGACTTCGAAGACCATGTCCCGCCGCATGTACCACCGATTAGGACCGTCGAGGGCTCGGCCGTGGCGGATGTTAAAGGTCATGAACTTCAGGGAACCCGACATAGCAATGACGGTAAGCCTTGCTAGGTTCAGAGCGCTGATATGAGCAACGGCTCGCGTTACGAGAAGCCTCAATGCGTCGGATGGATGGCCATCCGGCTGGTGAATACCTAGGCGATGCCGTCACCGACGCCTTCCCTCACGACGACGGCCGCCCGCGATCTGATCCGCGAGGCGGCTTTCCCTGGGACCACCGGGAGTAGCGTCGGCTTAGAGATCGAGTGGTTCACTTCGCCATCCCGATCCCCCAGATCCGTCGCCGATCTCCGAGTACTCCTGGAGCCTCACTTGCCTCTTCCTCTGGGATCCGAGATCACTTTCGAACCCGGCGGCCAGCTCGAGCTTTCGTCTCGAGTTATGCCCAACTGTGGTGCAGCCGTCAACGCAGTTGCGCGCGACACGAGTGCGGTTCGCGCTGCCTTGAAGCCCCATGGGATCGAACTGACGGCCAGCGGCATAGATCCTCATCGCCCGCTCCGGCTGTCCACGGATGAACAGCGCTACGT
Organism: uncultured Actinomycetes bacterium; assembly: GCA_963766295.1. Taxonomy (GTDB): domain Bacteria; phylum Actinomycetota; class JAICYB01; order JAICYB01; family JAICYB01; genus JBBDRJ01. Next base: position 1,325,150 of record CAVXYW010000002.1, read on the forward strand.
GAGCATGAAGGAGTACTTCGACGGCGCTAACAACGCCGGCGCTCACATGATGTGCACGACGGCGGCCGTCCACGTCAACGTCGACGCCGGATCGGATGCAATTGGACTGCGAAGGTGGAAGCTCGCGCACCAGATCGGCCCGATGCTCGTCGCTGTCTTCGCAAACTCCCCCATCGTTCAGGGACGGCCGAGTGGCTGGCTTTCGTCCCGGATGGGAGCCTGGCTCGCTATCGACAGCACGCGCGCGAAGCCGGCGCTCAATGGAGCCGATCCCAGGGACGCTTGGGCGTCCTACGCACTGCGCGCGAACGTCATGTTCCTTCGGACCCGGCCCAGGTATCAAGCGTTGAGAGAGCCGCTGACCTTCGAAGCTTGGATCAATGACGGACACGAGCTCGGGCATCCCACCGCCGAGGACTTGAACTACCACCTCACAACTTTGTTCCCGCCGGTGCGGCCGAGAGGTTGGCTAGAGCTCCGGATGATCGACATGGTGCCCGACCCGTGGTGGCGGGTAGCTGCCGTGGTTACGACGGCGCTCGTTTGCCACGACCAAGCCGCCTTGATCGCGGAAGAAGCGACGAAAGACACGGCGGACCTGTGGTACGAAGCGGCCAGATACGGCGTACGCCATCCGCTTCTGCACACTTCCGCCAAGAAGTGTTTCGCCGCAGCGATCGACGTACTGGACGATATCGGCAGCGATCAAACGTCATCGTCGGCAGCCGGCGACTACTTCGAGCGTTACGTGAGCCGAGGTCGCTGCCCGGCCGACGATCAGCTCGAGTCCATGAGCAAGACGAACAACAGTCCGACGACCAGAAAGGTTTCATGACTACCCTGCGAACCGATCACGACCTAAAGGAATCGATCGCCACCGAGCTCGAATCCGGCCGCACAAGAACGCTCGGCATAGTCGAGCCCTTCAGCGAAGAAGAGCTATGGCGAGCGCCTTCGAAATTGATGTCGCCGCTGGTCTGGGACCTCGGTCATTGCGCGAACTACGAGGAGCTGTGGCTCCTGCGCAACATCGCGGGACACCGGCCGATCGATCCAAAGCTGGACGACATCTACAACGCCTTCGAGCATCCGCGTTGGGAACGTCCGTCTCTGCCGTTGCTCGGCCCCCTCCAGGCCCGCGCGTACATGAGCGACGTCAGATCGAGGTCGCTCGATGTGCTCGAAGATGTCGAGTTCGATCCGCTAACGCGCTTACTCGACCGGGGCTACGTCTACGGCATGGTCGTGCAGCACGAGCACATGCACGACGAGACGATGCTCGCCACGATCCAGCTAATGCGCGACCGTCCTTACGACCCGGCCAAGACCGCACCGCGGGCGCAAGCGCAGGTCTCGCAGGACATGGTTTTCGTTCCCGGCGGAGCCTTCGACATGGGAACGAGCCTCGAACCGTGGGCCTTCGACAACGAGAGGCCGGAACATCCAGTCGACGTTGCGCCCTTCTGGATCGACCGCACACCGGTGACCAACGCCCGATACATCGAGTTCATAGAAGCCGGCGGCTACGACGACCCGCGTCACTGGACTGAAACCGGTTGGAAGTGGCGACAAGAAACAGCCAAGACCAAGCCGGGCTTCTGGTCGGACAACGCGGGCGCGTGGACCGTATCCCGCTTCGGAACGCTGGTCGAAGTCGACCCCGACGAACCCGTCCAGCACGTCAGCTGGTACGAGGCCGACGCCTTCGCACGCTGGGCCGGAAAGCGGCTTCCGACAGAAGAGGAATGGGAGAAGGCGGCGTCTTCGTGGCCAGAAGGGAACAAGAGTCGCTTCCCGTGGGGGAACGCCGAAGCCTCCGACAACTACGCCAACCTCGGACAAACAGCTTTCGGACCGGCTCAGGTCGGCGCGTATCCCCAGGGCGCCAGCGCATACGGGTGTCATCAGATGCTCGGCGATGTTTGGGAGTGGACATCGTCAGACTTCCAGCCCTACCCCGGATACGAATGGTTCCCATACCGGGAGTACTCCGAGGTCTTCTACGGCACCGACTACAAGGTCCTTCGCGGTGGATCGTGGGCGACACACATCAGCTCGGTGCGCAACACGTTCCGCAATTGGGATTACCCGATACGCCGGCAGATCTTCTGCGGTTTCCGCTGCGCGCAGGATGCGGCGTGAGCCGCCCTTCCGAAGGGACACGTAATCAATGAGTCCAACCACAACGGCCCGTGTGGACGTCCACCTGCAACCCGAACATCTCGAGAGCGCTCTTCGCGCCGACGCCGAGCGTGGACTGACATCGATACCGAAGGAGCTCCCACCGAAGTGGTTCTATGACGAGGCAGGTTCGCTGCTGTTCGACGAGATCACCAGGTTGCCCGAGTACTACCCGACACGCAGGGAACGGGAGATCCTCGAGGCCAAAGCATCGACGATCGCCGCTCTCACGCAGGCCGACACGCTCGTCGAGCTCGGCTCCGGAACATCGGAGAAAACTCGTCTGCTGCTGTCCGCTCTGCACAAAGAAGGATGCCTCCGCCGGTTCATACCCTTCGACGTCAGCGAAGAGGTGCTGCGATCGTCGGCAGACAGCATCAACGAGGAGTACCCATCTCTCGAGGTGCATGCCGTGGTCGGTGACTTCGAGCACCATCTCAGCTCGATCCCCGACTCGGGACGCCGCATCATCGCTTTTCTCGGGAGCACCATCGGCAACTTTCCACCGGCGGCGCGCGTGCGATTTCTGAAGTCGTTGAGGGACGCCACTCACGACCAGGACTTCGTATTGCTCGGCTTCGATCTTGTCAAAGATCCGCCGCGTCTCGAGGAGGCTTACAACGACTCCGCCGGCGTGACCGCAGACTTCAATCGCAACGTCCTGCACGTGCTGAACCGGGAGCTGGAGGCCGACTTCGACGTCTCCAGCTTCGATCACATCGCCCGATGGGACGCGCGGAACGAATGGATCGAGATGGGGCTGCGTTCGGCAACGGAGCAACGAGTGCAACTACGCTCCCTCGGTCTGGAAGTAGCGTTCTCGTCCGGCGAAGAGATGCGGACCGAGATCAGCGCGAAGTTCCGCCCCGATCGGATATCCACGGAGCTCCAGGAGGCGGGGTTCCTCCCCGAACGCTGGTGGACGGACGCTGCCGGCGACTTCGGGGTTGCGCTGTGCAGCGGTGGAGGTAGCAGTAGCTTAGGAGGGTGAGAAGAGGCATTCGAGCGTGATATTCGGGCAGGGGTTCTTTGGGCTCGTCATCCTCGCGCTGTGGGTCTACTGCATCTTCGATGTGATCAGCACCGAGCAATCGCGGATCCAGAACCTTCCGAAGCTCGTATGGCTGCTGATCGTCGTTCTCATTCCGCCGATCGGCCCCATCGCGTGGCTGTTGCTGGGACGTCCGCGCGGAGCAAGCTTCAAGGTCGGCGCCAGCGAGCAGCGGACCGAGTCACCGGCGCCACCGGCCGTACCACCCAGCTTCACCGAGCGGCCGGCTCCCGACCCCGACTATCAACGGCGTCGCGAAGAGGCCATCCGCAAGCATCAGGAAGAACGCGAGGAAGAACTCAAGGCTCGCGAAGCAGAGCTCCGTCGCCTCGAAGACAAACTCAGGAGACGAGAGCAGGGACTCGACGAACCCAAGGAATAGAAGAAACGAGGAAGCCGGACGGCTCCCTCGTTCTCTAGCGGCTGAGGTGGATCAGGCCGCTTTCGGTTCTTCGCTCGCCGGCACAGAGTGCACCTCTACCGGGTGCGGAACACGACGCGAGGCCAGTACGCCGATCGCGGTGACCAGCCCAAGCCCGATAGCGCCGAGCGCCCAGTCACTTCCGGCAAGTGCCCAATCGAGCGCTGCGTCTAATGAGTACGCGCCCGGCCCGGCGAACGCGACGGCAGCCGCGATCGCTGCATAAAGCACGTCGACCTCGTACCCGCCGTTGTATAGCCCGATCGATCGCTTGACCGTCCAGATCGCGTTGATCATCACGCCGACGATTGCTGCCGCCGCCAATGGCGTTGCGAAACCAGCCGCGAGCAGCAGACCAGCACCGATCTCCGTGAGGCTGGCCACCGCCACCATTCGGCGGCCCGGCCTGTACCCGATCGTCTCGAAGAAGCCGCCGGCCGCGTCCAGCCCGGGTCCCTTGAACCAGCCGAAGAGCTTTTGTGCCCCGTGACCGGCGAAGAACAGCCCGGCTGCCACTCTCAAGATCAGAAGACCTGTATCCATACTTACCACCTCCTATTGGCTTATACTATATAAGTAACTATAGATACGTAGCTATTCCTTGTCAAGTGGCTTACGAAGGAGAAGAATGCAGGTTATGGAGCAACTCTCCCCCTACTGCGCGCAGTACACGGAGGCGCTGGAGATCATCGGCCGGCGTTGGACGGGAGCCATCCTGCGCGCCCTTCTGGCCGGCCGTACTCGCTTCAACGAACTCAGCTCGACCGTTCCCGGCCTGTCCGACCGCCTTCTGTCGGAGCGCCTGAAGGAACTCGAGCTGGAAGGAGTGATCTCGCGGACCGTAACGCCGTCGACACCAGTCCGGATCGAGTACTCCTTGACCGATAAGGGGAATGCCCTGGCTCCGGTCATCGACGCGGTCGCCAAGTGGGCCGAAGAGTGGATCGGTGTGGGCGCAGAACGTACTGCCTAGGAGGGTCTAGTCAGCCCTTCACGGCCGCCATCGAGGCCGCGAGCAGCGCCTCGTTCTCCTGGTGGGTCAGGGTCAGCTTGACCGAACTCAGCCGCCAACCCTTTGGAGTCCGCACGGCGACGTTCTCGTAGAAGCCGACTACCAGCCAGCAATTCGGTCCGCCGGCCGCGACCTCGGTGGGAGCCCAGTGCTCGGCGCGCACGTGGGCCCGGAGGGTCGCACGATCCCCGTCGATAGCGATCCGATGGTTGGTGATCGCATGGCGGGTCGCCGTCCAACCCGCGAATGCCTCCTTCGTTCGCTGACACCAGGCATCACGGCTGAACGTCGTGACCGGTACGCCGAGTGAGCTGAAGTCGCAGGTGAACTCGTCGCAGAAAACCGACCGTGGCAGCTCGTCCCAATCCTGAGTGTCCGGCACGTTGGCGTAGCGGCTCATGAGCTCCACGAGCTCATCACGGTCATGTTGCTCGGTCATCGCGCCCCCCGTCGCTCTCCGGGTCGTTCAGGACAATCGCCGACTGAAGCGTGCCTCTAGAAGTACTGGTTGCTCCACGGCTGCGGCGACCAACGGAAAGCGTCGTCCGCTCGCTTCACGGAACCCGTCTTCGCCTCGTCGATCCGACCGGCAGCATGAAGTTCGACCAACGACACGCCTCCCAGAAGGATCGAACCCAGATCTGAGACGTGCATGACCAGATCCGCAGGTCTGTCTGTACGAGAACATTCGGCGGCGCCACCTGATGCGGCAAGGCCATACCGCCCGGAAGCCTGACCGCCGAAATCGTCGACGACCTCGAGCACCAGATCCAAATCTTCCCTGTACCTCCGAGCGCTCAGCAACGCGGCGACGTCGAGAGGACGCACCCAAATGTGGTCGCGTACCCCCTTGACGCGAACAGCTCGCGGATTGGCCAACCACCACTTGAGCGGCTCATCGACCGGTCTGTTCCAAGCGTCGACGGTGCGCACGAGGTCGGCGCTGAGTATGTGTCTCCACAAGGCCGACGCAGCTTCTGGCGTGCATGACGTCATCTCTTGCACCGCCAGTTTGTGTTGTGGGATCCCGGCTTCCCAGTTCGAGCCGATCTTGTAACGGGCAAAGCCGTCCTGCGAGCCGGACTCGCTTTCAAAGATCACGTGCGTCTCAGTACCGGTCTTACGGTCGGCGGCGATCGATTCCCACCAGCTCTTTGGACGAGTGATGCCCCCCGGCGCCATTACCCGAGACCGCTCGTGGATAGCAGGGAAGAGATCGTCGGCCGTTGCTTCGTCGACTACCTTCACGATCCCGGGCGGATTCGGTCCTGTAAATCCACGTGTTTCCCTGGTATCCACCTCCACATCGATCGCCCAGGTTCCGATGCCGTACCCGAAGCGCCGGTAAATAGCACCCTCTGAGGCGACGAGGATCGCGACCGGCTCGCCCCGATCTGCAGCTTCCCCGAGCTGGCGTCGCATCAGTTCGGACACGATGCCCCGCCGCCGATGAGTGGTCTGCACGGCGACCGCTGTGACACCCGCGGCTTCAACGCTGGCTCCCCCGGGGAGCGCGAAGTCGAATAGATAAGAGTGAGCCGAACCGACTATCTGGCCGTTGTCGATTGTCGCGAGAGAACGCGATAGGTCCCACGACTTGGCGTCGCGCTCGAGCTCGGCCTCCGTGGGTGCGGCGCCAAACCCAAGGATCCGGCGAAAATGCACCTGGAAAGACGCAAGCTCATCGACTGTTATCGGCCGGGTTTCCACGCGAAGAGCTTAAGCGCTGGCTGCGTTGCGCTGAGCGTCGAGCAGAAGTGGCGCGAGGTAGCGTCCGGTGTAACTGGCCTCGCATTTCGCAACTTCTTCGGGAGTTCCGGTGACAACCACGTGACCGCCGAGGCCTCCGCCCTCCGGCCCCAGATCGATTACGTGATCGCCGGTCTTGATCACATCGAGGTTGTGTTCGATGACGATCACCGTGTTGCCCTGATCCACGAGCCGGTGGAGCACTTCGAGGAGCTTCCGGATGTCTTCGAAGTGGAGCCCAGTCGTCGGCTCGTCGAGCATGTACAGCGTTCGGCCCGTCGCCTTCTTGGCCAGCTCGCTTGCGAGCTTCACGCGTTGAGCCTCACCGCCGGAGAGTGTCGTAGCCGGCTGACCCAAGTGGATGTAACCGAGACCGACATCGACCAACGTCTGCATGTGTCTGTGGATAGGAGGTATGGCTTCGAAGAGTTCACACGCTTCTTCGACGGTCAGCTCGAGGATCTCGGATATGTTCCGGCCCTTCCAACGAACCTCCAGCGTCTCCCGGTTATAACGCTTCCCTTTGCACACCTCGCAGGGAACGTAAACGTCGGGCAGGAAATGCATCTCGATCTTGATCGTTCCGTCCCCGGCGCAGGCTTCACAGCGGCCGCCGCGAACGTTGAATGAGAATCGTCCCTGGTTGTATCCGCGCATCTTCGCCTCATTTGTTTGAGAGAAGAGCTTGCGGACATGATCGAAGACGCCGGTATATGTGGCCGGGTTCGACCGCGGCGTCCGGCCGATCGGTGATTGATCGATAGAGATGACTTTGTCCAGCTTCTCGATTCCCGTGATCTTCTTGTGCTTCCCCGGCACGGTTCTCGAGCTGTAGACCGCCCGCATCAGGGCCTCATACAGGATGTCGTGGACCAGCGTCGACTTCCCCGAACCGGACACTCCGGTCACTACGTTGAAGCAACCAAGCGCGAAGCTCGCGTCCTCGCCTTTGAGGTTGTGTTGGCGCGGACCTTGAACGACCAAACGCCCCTTCTCGGTCGACCGCCTGCTGGACGGGATCGGTATCTCCCGCCGTCCCGACAGGTATTCACCCGTCAAGGATGTCTTGTGCTTAAGGAGACCGGCCAGCTGGCCCGAGTACACGATCTCGCCACCGCGAACTCCGGCACCCGGTCCGATATCGACTACATGATCCGCGGCGCGAACGGTTTCCTCGTCGTGCTCGACTACGATCAGGGTGTTGCCGAGATCGCGCAGTCGGACAAGGGTGCGGATCAATCGCTGGTTGTCCCGCTGATGCAGTCCGATCGAAGGTTCGTCGAGGATGTAGAGGACACCGACGAGCCCCGAACCGATTTGGGTAGCCAAGCGGATGCGTTGGGCTTCGCCGCCGGCCAGCGTGGCCGCTGCACGATCGACAGTGAGGTAATCGAGCCCGACATCGACGAGGAACCCGAGCCGCTCTCGTATCTCCTTGAGGACTCGCTCCCCGATCTGCGTATCCCGATCGGACAGGCGCAGTTCGTGCACGAACTCGACAGCGTCGGCGACCGACATCGCCGTGAGCTCGGCGATGTTGATGTCTCCGACGGTCACGGCGAGAGACTCCGGTTTTAGGCGCGCTCCCTTACATGCCGGACATGGGATCTGCCGCATGTACTGCTCGACGCGCTCGCGTGCGTGTTCGGATTCCGTTTCCTCGTATCGCCGCTGGAGCCACGGGATAGCGCCTTCGTAGTACGTGTAGTACGAGCGCTTGCGACCGTATCTCGACTTGTAGCGGATGTAGATCTGCTCGTCGTCCGACCCGTAAAGGAGGATGTCGCGATGGGTCTTCGCCAGCTTCTTCCAAGGCTTCGTGTCGTCGATCCCGAAGTTCTCACACACGGCTTCGAGCATCCGATCGAAGTACTCCAGACGCGCACCCGACCACGGACTCAACGCACCCTCCGACACCGAGAGATCCGGATCGGGGACGACGAGCTCGTGATCGACCTCGAGCTTCGATCCCAGGCCCGCGCAATGCGTGCAAGCTCCGTATGGAGTGTTGAAGGAGAACTGTCGAGGTGCCAGCTCCTCGAAACTGATTCCGCAATTCAAGCAAGCGAAGTTCTGTGAGAACGAATGTCTCTCGCTCTCTGAGCCGTTCGGCGAGGGGTCGTCACCTGTTCCTATCTCGACGTCAACCACTCCGGTGGTTAGACCCATCGCCGTTTCGAGTGAGTCGGCCAGCCGGGACCTTATGTCCTCACGGAGGACGATCCGGTCGACGACCACTTCGATCGTGTGCTGCTTGTAGCGGGCGAGCCGGATCTTCTCCGACAGGTCCTTCATCTCGCCGTCGATACGAGCTCGGGAGAATCCCTTGCGCGCGAGGTCGCCGAGCATCGACTCGTACTCCCCCTTGCGGCCTTGGACGATCGGAGCAAGGACGAGGAGCTTCGTCCCTTCTTCCCATCCAAGGATCGAGTCGGTGATCTGCTCTACGGTCTGCCGCTGGATGGGACGCCCGCATTGATGGCAGTGGGGCTTCCCGATCCTGGCGTAGAGGAGCCGGAGGTAGTCGTAGACCTCCGTGATCGTGCCTACCGTCGACCGTGGGTTGCGCGAGGCGGACTTCTGATCGATCGAGATCGCCGGTGACAGCCCTTCGATTATGTCGACGTCCGGCTTTTCCATCTGCCCCAGGAACTGGCGCGCGTAGGCCGAGAGCGATTCCACGTACCGCCTCTGGCCCTCCGCGTAGATCGTGTCGAAAGCCAGTGATGACTTCCCCGATCCCGAGATCCCGGTGAAGACGATCAGCGCGTCCCGGGGAAGGTCGAGCGTGACGTTACGCAGGTTGTGCTCCCGCGCTCCCCTGATATGGATCTTCTCGCTCGACAAGCTGCCCTCCAGCCCGGCACGAACGCCCGTTCGCCCCTGCCAGGCCCAATCTTAGCGGTGGGGCCGACAGTGTATGGCGCTATTCCCGACAAACCGGCGCCGGGAAATAACGAGTGGTCACACCCAGGGGCCTAACATCTATTCCGTTGGTATTGGCTCAAGGAGGAAAAATGCGAGGTCGCGGCGAGCCCAAGAAGAAGGGCGCAGACCAGAAGAAGAAGGGGAAGTCGATCAAAGAAAAGCGCAAGGAGAAGCGCGAGAAGCGCGAAGGCCGTTAGGCCCTTCGTGGGAGTCGCTACGCTCCATCCATGACGACGCGCATCGCGATCTTCCTCTTCGATCAGGTCGAGGAGCTCGACTTCGCCGGACCCCTCGAGGTCCTCGGGATGTGGGCTCTCTATTTCCCCGACGACGAGATCGAGGTCTTCACCGTTGCCCAGGAGGCGGGCACCGTCTCGTGCGCGCTCGGCACACGCGTGATCCCGGACCACACCTGGGACAGCGCTCCGGACTTCGACGTGCTCGTCTATCCGGGCGGTGTGGTGACGAACTCGCACCTGGGTGATGAGTCGATCCGTGCCTGGGTTCGCAAGGCCGCCGACGCCGGAACCTTGATGACGAGCGTATGTACCGGTGCAACGGTCTACGCCGATGCAGGACTTCTGGACGGCAAACCGGCGACCACCCATTGGCTCGCCCTGGAACAGCTAGGGCAGCTGGGCCAGAACATCGAAGTGCGGCCGGACGACCGGTTCGTAGACGCCGGCAACGTGATCACCTCGGCTGGAGTTTCGGCCGGTATCGACATGGCTTTGCATCTGATCGTTCGGTTGAAGTCGGAGGATCGTGCGCGCGAAGTGAAGCGCATGATCCAGTACGAGCCGGCGCCGCCGGTTTAAGCCTTGTCCGATCTGATCCTCTACGAGGTGGACGGCGGCATCGCCACCGTAACCATCAATCGTCCGGAGAAACGCAACGCGATGACGTTCGCGATGCTGGCCGAGTTCATCGAGACCATCCGGCGCGCTGGAGCAGACGACGAGGCACGCGTTGTCATCGTCACCGGATCGGGCGGGTCGTTCTGCGCAGGAACGGACCTGGCCGACTTGAACACGATCCCCGGGGAAACCCGGCCCGTACGCGGCGATGCCGAGGAATCCGATGTCTGGTGGCCGCTCGTGTCTTGTCCCAAGCCCGTGATCGGAGCGATCGACGGGCCAGCCGTCGGCATGGGGGCCGAGTTCACCTCTCAATGCGACGTCCGCATCGCTTCGACCAACGCGCGCTTCGCTTGGAACTTCGCGCACCGCGGGCTCGTACCCGACACCGGCGCCGGAACGTGGCTGTTGCCACGCATAGTCGGGCTGCCTATAGCCCTGCGGTTGCTGTACTCGGGTGAGTTCCTCACGGCGAACGAAGCCCTCGCCATCGGCTACGTCGCGCGCGTCGTCCAGGCCGAAGAGCTTGCGGATACCGCTCGACAGGAAGCCGAGCGTTTTCTGGTGGCCTCACCCTTCTCCCACCGGCTGATGAAGGAGCTCGTCTATCGAGGTCTGGAGCGCGACCTCGGCGAGCACATGCGCAGCCACGTCGAGGCGTTACAAGCCTGCTTCCGCTCCGAGGATCACAAGGAAGGCGTTGCCGCATTCCTCGAGAAACGGGAAGCGCACTTCACTGGACGTTGATTCGAGGCGGCCAACGCTGTTCGGTTGACCTTCAGACGAAGCGATAGCTCCCTTTAACGGTGGTGTTGCAGCCAACAGAGGTCACCCCGTTGCGTGTTGTGCCCTTACACGAACGGTAATCAAAGGCCGGTGCTATCTCGATCACCACGTCGCCGCCCGATTCCTTCGTGATGCGCCCGACATGCACGCCGGCAAGACAAACGGACGAGTCATCGCTGTAGGTGTCGGTTCCGTAGACGTTCGAGCCAGTCGCCTGGTACGGGGCGGGACACGAGTAGCGGACACGCAGTCCGTTCTGCCCGCGGTACTTGACCGCATTCCATCCCCAGGGGTTCCCGGTCATCCCCGAAACGGCGACGACATTGGGAGTCGCAGCAGGCGCTGCCCTAGGCGCGGCGGTTGGTGCTGTCGTTGGGGCAGCAGTCGGCGCGATTGTTGCGGCTGCCGTCGCCGTAGCGGAAGGCGTCGGAGTTGCTTCCGGTTCGTCCTCACCGCAAGCGATCGACGCAAAGACCAACAACAGTGCAACAAGCGCAAGGCGTGAGCGCATGAATTTGCTCCCCATTGGTTGTACTGCCCGATTGCTTCGGGGGAAGCCTAGAAGGCGCTGGATTCCGCGTCTATGCCAAATTGCACGCAACAACTACCGGAGTTAAGTGGTGTGCACGATCAGCACCGAGCACGGTGAGTGGTGTGAGATCTTGTTTGGAACGCTGCCGAGGATCAACCGCTTCGCTCCGCCCATCCCACGATTCCCGACCACGATCACGTCGGCCTTCGTGCTCTCGGCCACATCGAGCAACGCGTCGGCCGGGTCGCCGGCGGCGCTGTAGGTCTTAACCGTTAGACCCTTCGAGCTCATATCAGCGGCGATCCTGCCCAGCCGAGTCTCCACCTCGTCGGCGATCTTGCTCTGCGCGTCCTGAAGTGAAGTAACTCCGCCGAAGGCCATCGCCTCCAAGCTCGAAGCGGCGACGTTGCCGGTCATTACGGGCTTGAAAGCGGTCACCACGTGGACGGCCGCACCACACGTCTTAGCCAACTCGGCTGCATGATGAAGCGCCTGATTTGCGGTCTCCGAGAAGTCAGTTCCAACGACGATGTTCTTGTACATCTGTTTCCTCCTGGTTCAGGGCGTACGTATCGACTTTGTTGCAGCGGACAATGCGTCCAGGATCATCTCGCGTCTATGTCTAATTGCACACTCCTCAGCTTGTCACCGTCACTGCGCACAGACATCGTAGAGGCATGGAGCAAGAGATCCATTTCTGCACCAAAGGCGACGGGGCCCAGATCGCGTACTCGATCGTGGGACAGGGGCCACCTTTGGTCTATGCACGACCCATCTGGGGTCACCTCGAGCTCGAGTGGGAACGGGCCGAGATCCGTTCTTACTTCCTGAGTCTTGCTCGTCATCACACGGTCTTCCGCTGGGACACCCACGGCACCGGACTCTCCGACCGCGCATGGTCTTCCTTCGAGCTGAGCGACAACGTCGCCGATCTCGAGGCGATGATCGACCACGTCGGACTGGAGAAGTTCGACCTCATCGGCGACGCTACGGGCGGTCCGACGGCCGTATCGCTCGCCGCCAATCGTCCTCAGCTCGTCGACAAGCTGGTCCTTTACGGCTCGTTCGCATACGGACCCGCCGTGGGTCGACCCGAGATTCTCGAAGCGATGCTTTCCCTTATCAGGGCTAACTGGAGCGTCGCTGCGAAGACCTTCGCCGACATGATCGTCCCCGATGTCGACGCGGAGACGGCGCGCTCGTGCGCAAACCTTCTTCGGGACTCCTGCGAACCGGAGGTGGCGGCGCGGCTCTACGAGCTCGCCTGGACGGTCGACGTGCGAAACGATCTGGCGCGGATAAAGACCGACACCCTTGTCCTGCATCGTCGCGGCGACAAGACGGCCCCGTTCGAGCTCGGCCGTGCCCTCGCTTCGCAGATCACCGGTGCTCGGTTCGTCCCGCTGGAGGGCAAGTCCAACCTTCCATACATCGGCAACCCCACGTCCGTCCTGCGCGGCTTAGCCGACTTCCTCGAGACTCCCCCGCCGGTCGACGCATCGCCGGCGCCGGTGACCATCCTGTTGACCGACATCGAAGGATCGACCGCATTGACGCAACGGCTCGGTGATGCGGGAGCCCAGAAGGTGCAGCGAGCGCACGATGACATCGTGCGGCGAGGCACAGCTGCTTACGGAGGGCGCGAGCTAAAGCACACCGGCGACGGGATCATGATCTCGTTCGCGTCTTCATCCGCAGCGATCGAGTGTGCGATCGCTGTTCAGCGGTCCTTCGGCGAGTGGAACGAGACATACAAGGACCAGCAGCTGCGCGTACGGATCGGGATCAGCGCAGGTGAGATCTCTGGTCCATCGGAACAGATGAACACCGCCTACCAGCTGGCAACAAGGGTATGCAGCCGCGCGCAGCCCGGCGCGATCCTGGTAACGGATGCAGTCCGGCAGTTGGTTGCGGGTCAGCGATTCGACTTCACCGACGCGGGCCGAGCCGCGTTGAAGGGATTCACCGAACGCGTCCGGCTGTACGAGGTGAATCCGCCAATTGAGACCGACGAGGACTAGCTCAAGCTGCCGACGCTGACCAGTCGAACGCCTTTTTCGTCTACAACCTTCTTCACTTCACCTGACGTGAGTGCGGCAAGATCGGACACTCGGTACTGAAGCGCCCACTCCGCGTTCTCCGCTTCTTCACTGGTCATGGAGCGAAGCTCCGGGGAATCGACGGCGCAGTGGCTCACGATGAGGTGCTTGCCGGGCTCCATCTTGGATATGCGATCGACCAGATAGGGAACCTTCTCCTCGCTGGGACGGCCGCTCAGCATGTGGATCGAGTCAAAGCCGACGGCGACGTCGCCGATCGGATAGTCGAAGGGTTTCCCGTAGTGCTCGCACACGGCGGCGTACGGCTCGGGCGTGATGACGCCCATGTGACAGTCGAAGTACTCGGGCTCGAGCCCCTCGGACCTGAAGAGCTCGGTCTGCGCGATGAACTCCTCGAGGATCTCGTCTTCTTTGGCGTTGTCCTGCGCCTCTTTAACAGTCCGCGGCAGCCGGCCATCGTCACCGACGAGCGACCTGCCTGGAGTCAATGGTCCCCATCGCAGGTAGTCCCATTCGGCCGTCAGCGTCAGGTGCACGCCGACAGGGATCGAGTGTTCCTTCGCCAGTGCCGCGGCTTCCCTGAACCAAGGACACGGAACCATCACCGACGCCTGAGTGAGTATCCCTTCGCGGAAGGCTTGTACAGCTCCTTCGTTGCCTGCGTGACACATCCCGAAGTCGTCGCATTGGACGACTAGCTCGATATCGCTCATGACCCCACTATGCCTAGCGCGCGGGTCGCGGCGCTTGCCGGGTCAGACGGGCTGCTTGTGGACTTCCTTCAGCTCGCGTTTGAGGTCTTGAACCTCATCGCGCAGCCGCGCAGCATATTCGAAGCGCAGATCGCGCGCCGCGTCCTTCATCTCTTCCTCGAGCACCATGATCAGCCGCTTGAGTTCGTCCAGTGGAAGCTCGATGGCATCCTCGCTGCGCCTCTTCCTGCGTTGGGGCTTTGTGGGAACCGGACCCGAACCGCCCGATCGTGTCTGAAGGATGAAGTCCGTGACGTTCTTACGCACCGTCTCCGGCTTGATGCCGTGTTTCTCGTTATAGGCCACCTGGATCTCGCGACGCCTGTTCGTCTCGTCGATGGCTTCGCGCATTGAATCCGTGAGTCTGTCTGCGTACATCACGACCTGACCTTCCACGTTTCGCGCCGTGCGCCCGATGATCTGGATCAGCGACGTCGCCGAACGCAGGAACCCCTCCTTGTCGGCGTCGAGGATGGCCACCAGTGTGACCTCGGGAAGGTCCAGCCCCTCTCGCAAGAGGTTGATCCCGACCAGGACGTCGAACTCACCGGTCCGCAGGTCGCGGAGGATCTCGATCCGCTGAACCGTGTCGATCTCCGAGTGCAGATAGCGCACGCGCAGGCCCATCTCGAGCAGATAGTCGGTGAGATCCTCGGCCATCTTCTTCGTGAGGGTCGTGACGAGGATGCGTTGCTCCTTCTCGACCCTTGTTCTGATATCAGCGATCAGATTGTCGATCTGTCCGCGCGTGGGTCGCACGATCACCTCGGGGTCGACCAAGCCCGTCGGCCGAACGATCTGCTGGACGATCTTCTTCGAACGCTTCGTCTCGAACTCGGACGGCGTGGCCGACACGAACACGACCTGGTTGATGCGCTCCATGAACTCCTCGAAGCGCAGAGGACGGTTGTCGAGCGCGGAAGGGAGCCGGAAGCCGTGCTCGACCAAGGTCTCCTTGCGGGATTTGTCCCCTTCGAACATCCCGTGCACCTGCGGCACGCTGATGTGCGACTCGTCCATGAAGAGCAGCCAGTCCTTCGGGAAGTAGTCGAGCAGTGTGTACGGCGGCTCGCCGGTCTTGCGTCCGTCGATATGCCGTGAATAGTTCTCGATCCCCGAACACGACCCGATCTCCCGCATCATCTCGAGGTCGTAGTTCGTGCGCATGCGCAGGCGCTGCGCTTCAAGGAGCTTGTTCTGGCTCTCCAGCTCGGCCAGCCGCTCCGCGAGTTCTTCTTCGATCGTTCCGATCGCTCGGCGCATCGTCTCGTCGCCGGCTACGTAATGACT
This sequence comes from uncultured Actinomycetes bacterium, assembly GCA_963766295.1. Lineage (GTDB taxonomy): Bacteria > Actinomycetota > JAICYB01 > JAICYB01 > JAICYB01 > JBBDRJ01. The sequence goes on from CAVXYW010000002.1 coordinate 1,340,769, forward strand.
CGCGGGATAGATGCGCAGACCATCCGGTTGACCGATGACTTCACCGGTAACCGGGTTGACCCATTGCAGCCGTTCGATCTCGTCCCCGAACATCTCGATGCGCAGGATCTGCTCTTCATACGCGGGATGGACCTCCAGCGTGTCGCCGCGTACACGGAAGCGGCCCCGAGTGACGGCCGAGTCGTTGCGCTGGTACGAAAGGTCGACCAGGCGCCGGACGATGTGGTCGCGCGGGATCTCGCTCCCCTTGTGCAGATAGAGCATCTGCTCCGCGTACAGCTCGGGAGAACCGATGCCGTAGATGCAGGAAACAGACGCGACGATGATCGTGTCGCGACGCGTCAGCAGTGCTGCGGTTGCCGCGTGTCGCAGACGATCGATCTCGTCATTTATCGACGAGTCCTTCTCTATGTATGTGTCTGAGGAAGGGACATAGGCTTCGGGCTGGTAGTAGTCGTAGTAGCTGACGAAATACTCGACCGCGTTGTCGGGGAAGTACTCCCTGAACTCGGCGGCCAGCTGGGCTCCCAGCGTCTTGTTCGGCGCCATCACGAGCGCCGGACGGCCGAGCTTCTCGATGACTGCAGCCATGGTGGCCGTCTTGCCGGTACCGGTTGCTCCGAGCAGCGTGGTGAACCGGTCTCCGGCGTCGAGAGTCTCTGCGAGGCCCTCGACGGCGGCGGGCTGGTCCCCGGCCAGCTCGAAGTCGGGCTTGAAAGAGAAATGGTCGGCCATTGGAGGCAAGCCTACCGGCGTTCCCGACAACTCCTTGTCGGGAACGCCGACAGCCTGCCGGTCAGACCTTCAGCTCGTACAGGTTGTTGAAGGGGTTCTCCAAGGGCAGCTTGCGGCAACTTGCGAAGCCGGCCTCGTCCGACAGCTCCTGCAACTTGTGCTCGTGAAGGCCGACTGTCCCGAGCCCTTCACCGTCCTGCGAGAGCGACGTCGTCATGCAGTAAAGGATGCTGACGTTGTAAAAGAGCGTGCCCAGCGGACCGACGTTCTCCTCGGGCTTGTCCGAGCAGTTGATGTCCAGACATAGGTACGTACCGCCCGGCTTCAGAGACTCGCGGATCGTCCGCAGCAGGCCAAGCGGGTCGGCGGCGTCGTGGATCACGTCGAAGGTCGTGATCAGGTCGTAGGACTCGGGCAGACCGGTCGAGACATCGCAGGTCTCGAACCGCACCCGGTCTGTGACTCCGGCTTCAGCCGCGAGTTTCTGCGCGAACTCGACGTTCGGCGGAAAGACGTCGTAGCCGACGAAACGCGAATTCGGGAACGCAGTCGCGAGTTTCACGAGGGCCCGTCCGCGCCCACAACCAACGTCGGCCACGTCGATACCGGCCTCCAGCGCCGCCTGAACTTGCGGCTCGGCCGGGATCCACTCCTGCAGCAGGAGGTTCTCGTGCCACCCCGCCGTGAAGCGATCCATGTTGTCGTACGTGCTGTCCGGATAGGCAGCTTGAGGAACTCCGCCGCCGTTGCGGAACGAGTCCACGAGCTTGTCGTAGATCGACCCCATAGCCGTGAACATCCCGAGCGTGCCGCCGAAGAACACCGGTCCGAGCTCCTGCGCCAGCACCGGCACATGCTCGGCTGGCAGCGTGTAGCACTCCGACACGGGGTCGTACGTCAGATAGCCGGCCGCCTGCATGGCATTGAGCCACTCACGAGCGTAGCGCTCGTTGATACCCGTGCGCGTGGCCAAGGCCGAGCTCGTGGCCGGACCGTTGGCAGCCAGATCCTTGTACAGACCAAGCTCGTCACCGATCGCGGCCATGATCACCGTTCCCGCCGCGGCCACGTCGGTCAGCACCTTTCCGACGAACTCCTCAACCTTGGTCTCGTCGACCGTTTGCACCGTCATCCCTGCCTCCTTCTGCTTAGCTTTCGGAAAACAACTAAGCCGAGCTTGGCGGGAAGAGCCCCTGCCGTCTGTCAGGTGTGCGACAGCCTTGTCCGTTGGATCAAGATTAGATTTAGCCGAAGGGAGGGAGGAATTGGCCCTAGTGATCAACTGCGAGTGCGGATTCGTGGTTCGGGGGAAGACGGAAGACGAGTTCGTCGCCAACGCGCTGGCGCACTCCAAAGATGCCCACAAATTCGAAATCACTCGACAGCAGGCACTTTCGATAGCGGAGCAGGTCGAGGACGATCAATGAAACTCACGTACAGCTGCGAGTGCGGCTACACGGTTAAGGGAACGTCTGAAGACGAGTTCGTCGAGGACGCCACGGTCCATTGCCGAATCGAACACAACGTCGAGCTCACTCGGCAGCAAGCGCTGGCCATGGCGACGATCGAGGACTAAAGCGGACTAAGCCAAGGCCGAGAGCAGCGGCACGAGCTCTGTGAGCGTAGACACCTTCGGATAGTCAGCTTCAAGATCTACCCATCGGCCGTGCCGGTCTAGGAGAACTCCGTGCATCCCCACGGCGATGGCGGGTCCGGGATCGAAATGCGGGCTGTCACCTATGTAGAGGCTTTGCTCGGGAAGGACGTCCATCTCTTCCAGCGCCCACTTGAAGATCCGCGGGTCCGGCTTCTCCCAACCCAGGTCGCCGGACACGGCGATCACCTCGAACCGTTTGGAGATGTCCAGATGATCGAGGAGGTCACGGAGCCAGCTCTCGAAGTTCGATATCAGTCCCAGCCGCAAACCTCGCGTGGACAATTCGTCCAAGGTCGGTACAGCGTCCGGGAACAACCCATACGTCTTCGGGTCCGAGAACGTCTGGTACATGAGCTCTGCGGCTTCGTCGTCCTTGATCCCGACTACGTCCAGCAACTCCTCGTAGAGCCCGATCCAGAATTTCCTCGACTCGCCTTTCGATAGCGAGAACGTCGTGCCCTCATCGGCTGCACGAACGAAGCGCTGACCACCCTTCACCCAGGCACCGCGCATCGCGTCGACACCTACCTCGTGCCCCCGCTCTTTGAGGATCTCGACGCAGATCTCGGACCACGAAGGCTGCGGGCTGAGCAAGGTCTCACCCGCGTCGAAGAAGACGGCTTCGATCACGCTGTCTCATTCGCGGCGGCCTGGAGTTTGGCCCAGAGCTCATCGATCTGTCGTTCAAGGCTTTCCATATCGCCGTTGTTGTCGATCACGTAGTCGGCGAGCTTCCGGCGCTCCTCGCGGGTTGCCTGGGCAGCCATACGCGCTTTGGCGTCGGCTTCGTCCATACCGCGCGCGATGAGCCGCTCCAGCTGAACCTTTGGGCTCGCATCGACCACGATCACTTTTCCGTAGGTGCGCTCGGGACGTGGAGGCGATTCCGCCATCAGAGGCACATCGATGACGACAATCGAGTCACCGGCGTTCGCCAAACGTTCCGCAACAACCACGCCGACCGCCGGATGAACGATCCCGTTGAGCGCTCTTCGCTTCTCCTCGTCCGAGAAGACGAGAGACGCAACCTTTGGACGGTCGAGCCGGCCGTCGGGACCGACGATCTCGTCGCCGAAGGCTTCCACCATCTTGTTGAAGACCTCGGTTCCCGGTTCCTGAAGCTCGTGCACGATGGCATCGGCGTCGACAACGATCGCACCGCGTTCGGCGAGCATCGCAAGAACGGTGCTCTTCCCCGAACCGATGCCGCCGGTGAGACCGACGATGTAGGCCACGGTATCGAGCGGGCTAGGACCCGCGCTTCATCTCTTCGACGAAGGCTTCGAGCGTGTCGGCCGGAGCCTTGGGACCATCGTCGGTGTCTTCGCCTTCGGTGTCCGTCTCCGCCGACTTCTCTTCCTCGGCGGCGGCCTCGGGCTCCGGCGTGATCTCCGGTTCCGGCTCGATCTCCGGTTGCTCGGACGCCTGTTCGGGTTGGCCGAGGAACTCTTCCTGGCTGAGCGGCGCCGGCTCGTATCCCTCCGGGGGCTCGGTCGTCTGCTTGACCGAAAGCGAGATGCGGCGGCGCTTCGGCTCTATATCGAGGATCTTCACCTGCACCGGATCTCCCACCGCAACTACTTCAGCCGGCGCTTCGACATGACGATGGGCGAGCTCTGAGATGTGGACCAGACCTTCAAGGCCTTCACCAACCTCGACGAATGCGCCGAAGGAAACGAGCTTGGTTACCTTGCCGTCGATCGCGTCACCCGGAACATGCTGGCGGCCGAAGGCCTCCCATGGATCTTCTTGCGTCGACTTGAGCGACAACGAGATGCGTTCGCGGTCGAGGTCCACGTCGAGGATCTCGACGTCCACCTCTTTGCCGACCTCTACGACCTCGGCCGGGTCCTCGACGTGCTTCCAAGAAAGCTCGGAAACATGCACGAGCCCGTCGATGCCACCGAGATCCACGAAGGCGCCGAACTTCACGATGGACGAAACCTTGCCGCGCCGGATCTCACCTTTCTTCAGACCGTCGAGGAGCTCCTTGCGTGATTCGGCTTGTGTTTCTTCGAGGAACGCGCGCCGTGACAGGACGACGTTGTTGCGGTTGCGATCGAGCTCGATGACCTTGCACTCGAGCTGCTGTCCCACGAAGGGATGGAGGTCGCCGACCCGCCTTATATCGACCAACGAAGCAGGAAGGAATCCCCTGAGGCCGATGTCGAGGATGAGTCCGCCCTTGACGACCTCGATGACGGTGCCCATCACCGATTCGCCCTTGACGCGCAGCTCTTCGATGCGTCCCCAGGACTTCTCGTACTGAGCTCTCTTCTTGGACAGGATGAGCCGGCCGTCCTTGTCCTCCTTCTGGAGAACCAGGGCGTCGATCTCCTGCCCGACCTTTACCTCTTCGTCCGGGTTCGTGTCGTGGCGGATCGAGAGCTCTTTGAGGGGGATGACGCCCTCGGACTTGTAGCCGATGTCTACGAGGACTTCGTCCTTGTCGATCCGAAGAACGTGCCCGGTGACGACGTCGCCGTCGTCGAATTCCTTGAGTGTCTCTTCGTAAGCCCTTGCTAGTTCCTCGCCCGAAAGATCGTCTTCCGGGGCAGCGCCATTCGAATTTTCGTCAGACATTCGGTTGGGAAAGACCTCCTATAGAAGCTCCCGGAGGCCGCTAGGGCCCGCCGAGGCGCTCCAAGCCTACCCCAAGCGGGGACCGGGCATTCTGCGACCGCGCTAGACAGAAATCGTGCATCTTGAAGCCCGAGGCGAACAGGGGGTCCACATGGCAGTCGTCGTTACAGCCGACGTACCAGGCCAGAGCAGGAAGGCTACGAAGCCACGCTCGCAGCGCTCGAAGAGCCGCTAAAAGGAGCGCCGGGCTTCATCTCTCACTTTTCTCACCCGATCGAAGGTGGTTGGCGGGTTTTCGAGATCTGGGAATCGTCGAAGGACGCCGCCGATTTCTTTGCAAAGGCGGTCCGTCCGTTTCTTCCACCTGACATCCAAGCAGCGAGGACCACCGCCATTCGCTACGCAAAGAAGCGCGCAGGCACGCTTCATTTCGCTGATCGGCCTGCTGCTGAAGACTGGCTTCTAGCGGAATAGCAGCTTCGTCATCAGCTCAGCGGCCTCGTCGTCGTCGAGTCCTTGGTCGATCGCGAGTGAACGCCATGTGTCGTAGCTGACGGCGTGTCCGGCTGCAGCTCGCAGACGTCGTCGAGCCGCACCACGGATGGTCGATCCGGCAACCAGCGCGTCTGCGATCTGGGCGTCCACGCTGCGCATCGCGGCAGCCACCCATACCGGCATCGTGTCGACGTCACGCCTCACGGCAAATTGATCGTCGGCGTTCTCGCGGTACCAGCCAAAGAGTTCGGTTAGAGCTTTGCGCGCGCGCTGCTCGGGCGACTTGATCTTCGCCCACGTCGCCAGATCGGGACGTGGATGCTGGCTCATCCAGTGTGAGGTGCACGCCGCAAACAGTTCGTCGGCGGTCGGGAAATGCCTGTACACCGTGAGCCGCGTTACTCCGGCTTGTTCGGCAATGGCGCTGATCGTCGTCCTGGCGGGGCCGATCGTCGTGTGCAGGTGCAGAGTTGCTTCGACTATGCGCTGCCGTGTTTCACCAACGTCTTCGGCACGCTTACTCATGCGGTAGGGACGAGACCCCTCCGCACGTCCCGGGCTCACGGGTTGACACCTCGCATGTATTGAGTATACAGTCCCGTTCACCGAATAAGGAGAACCAAAATGGCGGAAACGACGGGCATCGCTTCGAAGGTGAAGGTCGTTCAACCGGGCGAAGGTCAGGCCGGCGGGCTCGCTCCGGGGATCGGCGTTGTCTTCAAGATCGACGGTGCGGACTCGGGTGGCGCGATATCGATCGTCGAGCACCCCTTCGAGGTCGGTGCTCTAGTTCCGCCCCATGTTCACAGCCTCGAGGATGAATTCTCGATCGTCCTCGAAGGCGAGATCGGCTTCAGATCGGAAGATCAGGAAGTAGTGCTCGGCCGCGGCGGCTACATCGTGAAGCCGCGCGGCGAAGTGCACGCGATGTGGAACGCAGGATCTGTTCCCGCTCGCATGATCGAGGTCATCTCACCGGCCGGTTTCGAGAACTGCTTCAAGGAGATGACCGAGATGACGGCCAGCGGACCGCCGGAGATGGAAGCCATCGTAGAGCTAGCAGGACGCTATGGGTTGCCCTTCGCGCAACCGGACTGGCTGCCCGACGTCATCGCTCGCTACAACCTGACTCCACCGCCCGGAGCTTGATTCAGGCGTGAGCCTCTGACCAGTTCTTCCCGGTATGCGGATCGACGATGAGCTTGCATCGAAGGTCGGCGGCGCCTTCCATCACCGCTTTCACGACGGTCGAGGCTTCGTCCACCTTGTCTACCGGAACCTCGAACACGAGCTCGTCGTGAACCGAGAGGAGCATCCGGGCCAGCCCGGGCTCGTCGTTTAGACGAGCATCAACGTCGATCATCGCGCGCTTGATGATGTCCGCGGCGCTGCCCTGGATCGGAGCGTTCAATGCCATCCGCTCCCCCATCGCCCTCATCCGGTAGTTGGACGAGTCGAGCTCGGCGATGTAGCGGCGCCGGCCGAACATCGTCGTAGTGAAGCCGTCGACCCTGGCCTTCTTCACCTGCTCGTCCAGGTAGTCCTTCACCTTCGGGAACTGCGCGTAATAGGTATCGATGAACTCCTGCGCCTCCTCGGACTCGATGCCGAGCCGCTGCGAGACGCCGAAGGCCGTCATCCCGTAGGCGATGCCGTACGAGAACTGCTTGGCGTAGTCGCGCATGCGGCTTTCCACATCCGACACATCGACTCCGTAGACCTTCGCCGCGATGGCGGCGTGGAAGTCGTGCTCGGACTCGAAGGCTTCGAGGAAACCCTCGTCCCCGGACAGGTGCGCGAGCACGCGGAGCTCGATCTGTGAGTAGTCGGCCGACATGAGGACGTGTCCCTGGGGCGCGATGAAAGCCCGGCGTATCTGCCGGCCGAGCTCGCCCCGGATCGGGATGTTCTGCATGTTCGGGTTCGTCGAAGCCAGCCGCCCGGTCGACGCCGATGCTTGCAGGTAGGTCGTGTGGATGCGTCCGGTCTTGGGGTCGATGAGAGGAAGCAGCGCATCGGTGAACCCGGTCTTGAGCTTGGCGACCTCCCTGTACTCGAGGAGGTTGTCGACGATCGGGTGCGACTCGCGGACCTTCGCAAGCTCCGCTTGATCCGTCGAGTAACCGGTCTTGATCTTCTTCGTCTTCGGTACACCGAGCTGCTCGAACAGGATCCTCTGGAGCTGAGGTGTGGAGTTCACGTTGAACTCTTCGCCGGCGTGTTTGTGTATCTGTTTCTCGTAGGAGCGCATGCTCGAGCCGAGTTCCTCGTTCAGTTCTTCGAGGTAGTCGCGGTCGACCAGGACGCCCGCATGCTCCATCCGAGCCAGAACTGTAGTGAGCGGGAACTCGAGCTCGACCGCCAGGTCCCACATGCCGCGCTCGCGAAGCTTGGTCGTCAGCACGGGCGCGAGCGTGAGGACGGCAGACGCCCCCCGCGCGGCCCGGTCGCCGTTGTCGTCGTCCAAGTCGAGAGTTGCCTGCTTCGACTTCTTGCCCTCCGTTATCTCCTCGAGTGCGATGCCGGCGAAACGCTGAGCAACGTCGTGGAGCGCATACCCACCTGGGAGCCCGGGCTCGATCAAATAAGCGGCGAGGAACGTGTCGCACTCAACGCCTTCAACCTCGACTCCCACTTCGAGAGCACGGCGATGAAGGAACTTCGCGTCGTGCGCATACTTCCCTCGTTTCGGATCGCCCAGCCATTTCTTCAGCGCAGGGATCGCTTCGCTCAGGCGCGAAACCGTTGCCGAGTCTTGATCGGTGGAGAACGCGAACCACGGTCCGTCCCATGAGATCCCTGCCGTGTCCGTAGGCTCCTCGCCCTTTGACAGCTGAGAGGTCTTGGATAGCTCGATCAGGGCGGCCGGGCCGCGGTCGGGCTCGACATCGACATCTTTAAGCCTCTCGTACAGCGTTTTGAACTCGAGTGAGTTGAATAGCGTGCGCACCTTGTCGTCGTCCCATCCCTCGAGCCTTATGTCTTCGAGACCGATGTCGAGGACGACGTCCGGCAACAGGAAACCAAGCTCCTTGTTGATGCGCACTTGCGCGGCCATCTCGGTAACACCGGCGCGGATCTTTGGGGTCAGCTCGTCGGCGTGAGCGATAACGCCATCGATGTCGCCGTAGGTCTGGATGAGCCTGGAGGCCGTCTTGTCGCCTATGCCCGGCACGCCCGGGAGATTGTCGGACGTCTCGCCTTTGAGGGCGACGAAATCGGTCCACTGCTCGGGCGTGACTCCGTACTTCTCCATCACAGCGTCGGCGTCGAACCGGGCCATGTCGGTGATACCGCGCCGAGTCATCATCACGCCGACGCCATCACGCACGAGCTGAAGCACATCGCGGTCACCAGAGACGATCAGCACCTCGTCGCCTTCCGACTGTGCTTGCTTGGCCAGGGTCGCCAGCAGGTCGTCGGCTTCGTAACCCTCGAGCTCGACGACCGGGATGCGCATGGTGTCGAGCACCTCCCGGATCAGCGGCAGCTGCTGACTGAACTGATCGGGGGTCTCGCGCCGGTTGGCCTTGTACTCCGAGTATCGGTCGTGACGGTAAGCGGGGCGACCTCGGTCGAAGCAGACGGCAACGCCGTCCGGCTTTTCGTCCGTCATGAGCTTTATGAGCATCGCGGTGAATCCGTAGGCGGCGTTGGTGATCTGACCTGACGAAGTCACCAAGGTGTCGGGCAAGGCGAAGAAGGCCCGGTACGCCAGCGAGTGCCCGTCCAGGAGCATGAGTTTCCGACGGCTCACCGGCGCCGAGATCGATCCCTTCTCAGCCGCCTTCTTGGGGGTTCTGGTGCTCACGCCGCGAGTGTAGCCCCAGGTACTCTCATCAACCGTGGGCCTGAACCGGCGCGAACGAGAGACCCTCGCCGCCATAACCCGAACGCTCGTACCCCCCGGTGCATCGATTGCAGAGGGCGCCGACGAGCTGGGCCTCGTCGACGATCTGATCGCCGAAGTGAACGGGTATCCCAAGCGCGCACGGCGGCGGATCTGGTGGCTGCTAATGGCGACCGAATATCTGCCACTCGTCAGCGGACACGTACGCCGATTCAGGAAGCTGTCTCCGGACAAGAAGTTCTCCGTTCTCGAGCGGAACAGTCGTCACAAAAGATCGCCTCTGAGGCGACTGATCGTCTCGTTGTCGAAGCAGGTCGTTTACTCCGCGTACATCTCGCACCCGAAGGTTGAGGACGTCGTCGCCTATCGCTACGAGTGCCTGCTCCCCCGGCCGGACGTGATTCCGACGGAAGGCGAACGTGTCCATCACTGAAGGGCCTACGTCGGGCATTGAGGACGTAACCCCCTGGGGAACCAAGGTCGGGCCTGCGACACGCGGCGGTGCCTACCCCGTCGAGCTCTGGAACAAGCGGGACACCTTCGGAGAAGGAAGTGCGGGCCGCGAACTAGGACCCGATCCGCGCCTCGACGTCATCAAGTTTCCAGATATCGACAAAGACCACATCGAGCATTGCGACGTTGTCGTTATCGGCTCGGGAGCCGGTGGTGCGGTCGTCGCCAAGGAGCTTGCCGAAGCCGGGCGGTCGGTGATCGTCATCGAAGAGGGTGCGTATTTCACTAAAGACGACTTCATAGGCGCTCCGATGTCGCGTTTCCAAAAGGTTGCGCGCGACGCAGGCACGACTCAGACCTTCAGTAGACGGCCGATCCCCTTGCCGCTTGGCAAAGCGGTCGGTGGATCAACGGTCATCAATTCCGGTACGTGCTGGCGCGCGCCGGACAAGGTGCTGCGCGAGTGGGGGTCCAAGCACGGAGTGGAAGGCGCGGATCCGGAAGCGATGAAGCCGTACTTCGAACGGGTCGAGCGCATCCTCAACATCCGACCGACCCCGGAGGAGGTATGGGGGAGGAACGCCGAGTTGACCCATGCCGGAGCAACGAAGCTTGGCGTATCGAGTGGCGCGATCCTGCGCAACATCACTGACTGCCATGGATGCGGAACGTGCGCGATGGGTTGCGCTACCAACGCGAAGCAGGCGATGCACATCAGCTACCTCCCCTTGGCGCAACGAACAGGTACTCAGATCTTCGCGCGGACGAGAGCCGAGACGATCTTGGTTCGCCGCGGTCGTGCCGCCGGTGTCGTCGCTTCCCTACTCGATGAGGACGAACACGTCCGTGCACGACTGACTGTGCACGCTCCAATCGTCGTGGTGGCCGCGGGAACGATCCACACTCCGGTTGTTCTGAAACGCTCGGGACTTGCGGGACGGTCGCGACAACTCGGCCGAAACCTTCGTATCCACCCCGCCGTCGGGGTGGGCGGCGCTTATGCGGAACAGGTCGACGCGTGGAAGGGAACGTTGCAGCCGTACTTCATCGACGAGATCTTCGACTCCCATGACGTGATGCTGGAAACGACGGCTCCCGTTCCGGCGATGGCTGCAGCAGCGCTTCCCGGTATCGGGACCGCGGCCACGAACATGATCCCCGGCATGCGCCACATAGCGTCGATCGGCCTCTACGTTTCCGATACGTCGAGCGGCCGCGTGCGCCTGCTGCCGCGCTCACGGGAGCCGATCATCACCTACCAGCTGAACGAGACGGATCTGCGCAAACTGCTGGTTGGATTACGGCTAGCAGCCGAGGTTCATCTCGCCGCCGGCGCGATGATGGCGCTGGTCGGTCTGCCAGGATTGCCGGGCGTGTCATCCCGCGACGAGCTCGACAAGATCACCAACGGGAACTGGAAGGCAACCGATCTGCGTCCGACGGCCTTCCACCCGATGGGAACCGCACGGATGGGTCGCAAGGGCCGCAGCGTGGTCGACTCATGGGGCGAACACCACGATGTTCGCGGCCTCTACGTCGCCGACGGCTCGATCTTCCCGACGTGCGTAGCCGTCAACCCGCAGGTCTCGATCATGGCCTTCGCCACGAAGACTGCTGAGCGGATCGCAAGCGCTACTTAGCTCAACCGCCCGCGCCTACCCTTCTTCTTCTACCTCTACCTGTAGCCCTACGAACTCGAAGTCGGCGTTGGTCTGCTCGCTCTGACCGGTTTCCAGATCGACATCATCTGACTCATTGGCGACGACGACGTCGGCCGTGCCGCCGGCGCTGGTTACGACGCCGATCACTTGACCACCGACTCCATCCCCCGATGCGGCCGTGGACAACTGTGCGATGTCGTGCTCGTTATCCCCATCCTGGTTGTTGGCTGCGCCTGCGATCGTCTCGACGAAGTCGTTCGAGCTCACTACGATGAGGCCTGTTTCGCCGGTGAGTGTCGTCGTGTTGTTCTGAGTAAGAGCGAACTCAAGGTCAGTCGTGGCTTCGGCGAGCAGCCCAACGAACGCGCCGGCGTCGTTGTCCGACTCCGCGTCGCCCGAGTCGACGTCGACATCCGACGAGAGGTTGGTGGCGTCGACCGATGTGTCTCCCGACGACACCACGCCGATGACCTGGCCGGCTACGCCGTCTCCCGACGCTGCGGTTGCGACCTGACCTCCGTTGAATTCGTTATCGCCTTCCTGCGTATTGATGGCACCGGCGGCCAGGATCACCGCCAGATTCGATTGGTCCACCGTGTTGTCGACTCCGTCGGTGATCGTCGCAATGTTCGTCTGAGTCACGGCTACATCGCCTTCGAAGGTTCCCTCGGCGAGCAGGCCGGTGAAAACGTTCGAATCGTTGGTCGACTCTGCGTCACCTGAGGAGACATCGACGTCTTCCGATGTGTTGGCAGCAACGACGTCCGCCGATCCACCCGATGAAGTAACCGCCCCGATCACCTGGCCGCCGACTCCGTCCCCCGAGGTCGCGTCGGCCGCCTGCGAGTGATCGAATCCGTTGTCACCGGTCTGATCGTTTGCGGCGCCTACCACGGTGATGGCTGCGATGTTGCTTACATCCACCACGTTGCCGCTTCCTCCGGTTATATCCACGTCGTTGTCTTGCGTCACCGAGATGTCGCCTAGTGCCTCGCCGTCCGCGAGAAGACCAATAAAAGCCGAGGAATCGTTGTCCGACTCGGAATCGCCGGTTTCGACATCTACGTCGGACGAGCTGTTTGTTGCATCGACCGATGTCTCGCCGGCGGAGACGACACCGATGACCTGACCCCCAACTCCGTCGCCGGATGCTGCATCAGCGGTTTGCGTCAAGCCAGCTTCGTTGTCGCCATCCTGCAAATTGGCCGCTCCAAGAAAGAGGATTGTTGCGTCGTTGATCTGGCTGACGTCGTTGTCGGTGGTGTCACTAAGAGTTATGGAGCTCCCTTGAATGATGACAACGGTGCCAGCGTCCACTTCGCTGACGCTCAGGAGACCAACGAAGATCCCGGAATCGTTCGTTGATTCCGCGTCACCGGTAGATACGTCTACGTCCTCAGAGTCGTTGGCGGCCACGATGTCGGCCGTCCCACCCGCCGACGTGACGACACCGATGACCTGACCGCCCACCGCGTCTCCCGAAGTTGCGTCTGCTCGCTGCGTTAGTTCCAGATCGTTGTCGCCGGTCTGGTCGTTGGCGGAAATTTCCTCCGAGGAGTCACCTGAGAAAAACTGGCCGACGAAGCTACCCGAATCGTTTGACCCCTCCGCCTCGCCCGACTCGACATCGACGTCCGACGAACGGTTGGTCGCGTCACCCCTCACGTCGCCGGCCGACACGCTGCCGAACACTTGTCCGGCTATCGCGTCGCCGGAATCCGACTCCCCGCCCTGATCCGTATCGGAGGTGGTGTCACCTTCCTGAGAGTTCTGGGCCGCAGCCGAGCGCATAAGAGATGCAGGCCCTGCAACGGTCAATAAGACGGCGATTAGACAGGCCAGGCCGAGCTTCCAGGAGTTAGTTGGTTGCATCAATGTCCTCCGTCGAGTCCAACAGAGCTTGCACGAGTACGGCTTTCGGCGCAAAGCACCTACTAGTCCCAACGACATCGGATCCGGCGCCTATTCGGGGATCGAATCCGTGGAGTCTAGACGGGCGCGGCGGTGTCGCTCTCTATCCGTAATCCGACGAAAGATTCCTCATCGTTGGACTGAGCGCTCTCCCCGCTTTCCAGGTCGATGTCGGCCGACTCGTTTGCCACCACGATGTCCGCCGTACCGCCGGCCGACGTCCCAACGCCGATGACCTGACCACCGACTCCGTCACCAGAGGCCGCGGTTGAGGACTGTGCGATGTCGTGCGAGTTGTCACCGCCCTGGATGTTGGCGCCGCCGGTGGCGACGGATGCAATCAAGCTGGTCGCGAAATCGAAGTTTTCCCCAGTAATCCCAGTTTCGGTGACGCCGTTGATTGGACTAATGACGATGACTCCGCCCGAACCTTCGGCGAGGAGCCCGACGAAGGCGGCGGCGTCGTTGTCCGACTCAACGTCACCTGATCCGACATCGACGTCGGACGAGCTGTTGGTGGCATCGATCGAAGCATCCCCAGACGAGACGACGCCTATGACTTGCCCACCGACGCCGTCTCCGGAAGCGGCGTTGGCGCTTTGGCTCCCATCGAATTCGTTGTCGCCCTCCTGTCTGTTGGAGGCACCGAACGCCTCCAACACAAGCAAGTGCGATTGGTCAATGGTGTTGTCGGAACTGTCCGTGAGCTCGACATCATTCAACTGGTTGACGGTTAATTCACCGCCTGTGCCCTCGGCGAGCAAGCCAACGAAGAAGCCGGACCCGTTGGACGATTCTGCGCTGCCCGTCGAGGCATCGATGTCGTCCGAGGTGTTAGCGGCAACGATGTCGGCGGACCCACCCGACGAAGTAACTGCGCCGATCACTTGGCCACCTACACCGTCTCCGGATGCTGAATCGGCGGCCTGAGAGTGGTCAAACACGTTGTCGCCCACCTGATCGTTGCCGGCACCGATCATTGCGATCGCCGCTACGTTGGACTGGGTAATCGTGTTGTCGTCGCTGTCGCCAATGAGATCTAAGTCGTTTACCTGGGTAAGTGTCACGTCGCCCGCTTCTCCGTCAGACAGGAGACCCACGAAGGCCCCGGAGTCGTTGGCCGACTCGGAGTCGCCAGTGTCGACGTCGACATCGGACGAGCTGTTCGTTGCATCGACTGATGAATCTCCTGCCGAGACAACACCGATAACTTGACCGGCGACGCCGTCGCCGGATGCCGCAGTAGCGGCCTGGGATAAGTCGGCTTCGTTGTCACCGTCCTGCGAATTAGCCGCTCCTAAGCTGATGATCGAGGCCACGTTTGACTGGGAGACATCGTTACCGGAGGCGGCGACGTCGATTTCCGAATCGTTCGCCTGACTGACGACAATCTCACCGCCCGCCTCGCCGACGCTCAGGAGACCAACGAAGACCGTCGAATCGTTGCTCGACAGGGCTTGCCCAGTGGAGACATCGACGCCATCTGAAATGTTGGCTGCAACGATGTCGGCTGATCCTCCGGCCGCCGTAACGACGCCGATGACCTGTCCGCCAACAGCATCTCCGGAGACGGCAACGGCTCGTTGCGCGAGCTCGAGATCGTTGTCCCCAGTTTGAAAGTTGGCCGCCCCTCCCCCGTTGTCTACGGAAAGCTGGCCGACGAAGCTGCCCGAATCGTTGGACCCGATCGCTTCTCCCGACTCCACATCGACGTCCGACGATCTATTGATCGCGTCGCCACTCACGTCACCGGCGGATACGCTGCCGAACACCTGGCCGGCTATCGCGTCACCGGACGCGGAACCGCCGCTTTGGTCGGTGTCGGAGATGTCGTCCCCAGATTGGGAGTTTCCGCCCCCACCAGAAACGATTTCGGCGTTGTTTTCCTGATTGACACTGCCGGCCACGGCCGTGCCTAAAAGTGATGCAGGCGCCGCAACAGTCAGCAAAAGGGCGATCAGACAAGCCAGGACAAGCTTCAAGGGGTCATGGGGTCGCATCAAGTTCCTCCGGGTTCAATCCTCAAGAGCCTGCATTAGCCGGAGACTGGGCGCAAAGGTGTTCGTGGATGGTTCCAGTCAAAGCAACTACAACAGCCCAGTCAGCTCAGCCACGATCTCCGAAGCAGACTGCCGGCTCTCAACATCCCCCACCGAAGTGCCTGCATATAGAGCCATAGCTGCGATGTTTCCCTTCACGGCCTTCGATGGAGGCACACTAGAGAAACGCTGTATCGGCCAGGCGTCTTCGGCTTCACCCAGCGTTGCAACCACATCCTCCGTTGCTGCTCTTGCGGCCTCGATACTCGAACTCAGAACACGATGTGGAGCGTCCGGCCAATCTGCACCGAAAGCTTCGGTGACTTCCGTGTCCGACGCCGAGGCAGAGATCAAGGCCTTCACGTACTCCTCATGAGCTGCTGACTCTTCGGCAGCGAGGAACCGGGTGCCGATCCGGACTGCGCTTGCGCCCGAATCGATGACATCGCGAACCCGTTCGGCGGTGCCGATGCCACCTGCCGCGACCACAGGAACATCAACGCTACTGAGTATCTGCGGAAGAAGCTCATCGAGCGTGATCGTCCCGCGGACGTGGCCCCCACCTTCAACGCCTTGGGCGATGACGAAGTCGCACCCCGCAGCAACTGCGCCAAAAGCCTCATCAACTGAACCGACCTGCCAGCCGGCCAGGGCACCGCCCTCGTGGACGATGTCGACGTACTCGGCATCCGGAACACCGATGTGAAAGTCGCAGACCCGACTCCCTTTCGCAGCCACACGAACGGCGTCGGCGTCGACGAACGGCATCAGGAAGTTCACCCCGAAGGGTCCGTCCGTTGTGGCGGACATCGTCTCGAGCATCGGACGCAAACCGTCCGGAGGCACCCCCGCTGCGCCGAGCATCCCGAGCCCTCCGGCGTTCGTAACGGCAACAGCGAGCGAGGCGTCCGCGAGCCCTCCACCCATACCCGCGAGCTGAAGAGGACGATCACATCCAACGAGATCCGTGAATGCGGTCCGGATCATTCGGCCTATCTAGGCCTTGAGCTTCAGCTGGCGCGCGGCGCGTGCCTCGTCGAGGCGCGAGACCGGCAAATTGTGCGGAGCAGTTCGAAGGCGTTCGTCGTCGCCCGCCTTTGCTGCCGCGGCGATCTCCAAGAGTGCATCGCTGAATTCGTCCAGCGTTTCCTTCGATTCTGTCTCCGTCGGCTCAACCATGAGCGCTTCGCGCACCGTTAACGGGAAGTACACGGTCGGAGCGTGGAATCCGTAATCGAGAAGGGCCTTTGCCACGTCGAAGGTCCGAACGCCGCCGAACTTCCTCAAGAAGTCGCCGGACGCCACGAACTCGTGCATCGTTCCTTCGCTGTAAGGAACCGGGTAGACGTCCTGCACCTTGGCCTTCACATAATTCGCATTGAGGACGGCCATTGCGCTCACGTTCCGAAGGCCGTCGAGGCCGAGACGGTGCAGATAGGTGTAGGCCCGCACAACTACTGCAAAGTTTCCCGCAAAGGAGTGCACTGGTCCGATCGAGTTTGGCTCGTCGTTGGACCAGTCGTAGGTGCCTTCCTTCGATCGCAGCACGCGCGGCACAGGAAGGTACGGAGCCAACACTTCCTTCACACAAAGTGGCCCGGCTCCCGGTCCCCCGCCGCCGTGCGGTGTCGAGAACGTCTTGTGAAGGTTGATGTGGACGACATCGAAGCCCATGTCGCCGGGACGAGCTCGACCAACGAGTGCGTTCAGGTTGGCGCCGTCGCAGTAAGCGAAGCCACCGGCTTCGTGCACAAGCCTGGTGATCTCTTTGATGTTCGTCTCGAACACCCCGAGCGTGTTGGGGTTGGTGATCATCAAACCGACGACATGTGGACCAAGCAATCCCTTTAATGCCTCGACGTCGACGCGTCCCTTCGAATCGGACGGAACCTCGGCCACCTTGAATCCGGCCAAACGTACGGACGCCGGATTGGTTCCGTGGGCCGAGTCCGGGATGATCACCGTGTCGCGGGTGTCGTCACCGCGATCCTTGAAGTACTTCCGCCAGATGAGCAGGGCCGTGATCTCTCCGTGCGCACCGGCAGCAGGACAGAACGTGCCGGCGTCCATACCTACGATGTCGCAGAGCTCACGCTCGAACGTGTGCACGAGCGCCAACGCGCCCTGAACGTCGGCCGCCGGCTGGTCGGGGTGGATATCGCGGAAACCGGCCAGTGCCGCCATCTCGTCGTTGACTTTGGGGTTGTACTTCATCGTGCACGACCCAAGTGGGTAGAACGCGTTGTCGATCGCGAAGTTGCGCTCCGAAAGCTGCGTGTAGTGGCGAACGAGCGTCGGCTCGTCGACCTCGGGCAATCGCGGAGCGTTCCCGCGCCGGAAGCGTTCTGGAAGCTCGACGCCGCCTTCTGGCACCTCGGGAAGAGACCAACCGCGGCGTCCTGGACGAGAACGCTCGAACACCGTCTTGAGTTCCCGGCCCCGCACCGGGCCCTGGTTGACGCTCACGACTTCCCAACCTCACGTAAGGCTTCGACGAGAGCGTCGATCTCTGCGGTAGTTCTTCGCTCGGTGAAGGCAACGCTGAACACATCTTCGTGCTGACTCGATACCGGACCTGCCCAGATCCCTCGGTTACGCAGCTCCCCCACGACTTCGTCGGCCGGCATCGGGCCTTCGAGCGCGAACTCGCGTACGAAGGGCCGGGACGACGCCAGCTTGAACGGTGTGTCGCGCACGATGCGGTTCGCCGCATCGTGTGCGACCGCCGACGCGTACTCACCGGCGTTACGCAACCCTTCCGGGCCCAACCAAGCGAGGTGCACCGCAACGCCCAGTGCGAACAAAGTCTGGTTCGTGCAGATGTTGGATCCGGCCTTCTCGCGTTTGATGTGTTGCTCGCGCGCCTGCAACGTGAGCACGTAACCGCGGCGCCCGTCGGCATCGAGTGTCTCCCCGACCAGACGTCCGGGGATATAACGTGCGAATTCGTCCCCGCATGCGAACAAGCCAACGCATTGTCCGGCGAAGGCCATCGGATTCCCGAGAGCTTGCCCTTCGGAAAGCGCGATATGTGCGCCCCATTCGCCGGGCGGAGCGATCAAGCCGAGCGTCATGGGATCGGCGATGCCGATGACGATCGCTTCGGCGTCCCTTCCGGCGGCGGCCAGTTCTGCTGCCTCCTCGAGGAACCCATAGGTGTTCGGTTGCTGCACGACCACGGCGAGGATCGGTTCGTCCCGAGCTGCTTCGGCCACCGCGCCGGCTTCCGTCCCAAGATCGGCTTCCGGCAACACTTCGACCTGGATGCCCAGTCCGTCGGAATACGTCTCGAGCACGCGGCGGTACCGGGGGTTCACACCGGCCGCAAAAAGAACTCGGCGGGCCGGACGGCGCATCGCCGCGAGATTGACAGCTTCGACGAGCGAAGTGCCGCCGTCGTAGAGGGATGCGTTCGACACCGTCATGCCGAACAGCTCGGCGACCATGGTCTGGAACTCGAACAGTGCTTGCAGCGTCCCTTGCGACGCCTCGGCCTGATACGGGGTGTAAGCAGTGGCGAACTCGCCGCGGCTGGTTAGCGCCCGCACCGCAGCCGGAACGTAGTGGTCGTAGATCCCACCGCCGAGGAAGTTGAGACCGCCGGCAACGGGAACGTTCCGCGCGGCGAGCTCGCCGACGTGACGGGCGAGCTCCGGCTCCGACAACGCCGGCGGAAGCTCTATCGAAGGATCTCGGAACTCGCGTGGCACGGTTTCAAAAAGCTCGTCGACGGAGCCGACACCGATGACGCCGAGCATCTCGGCGATGTCGGCGGGTGTGTGAGGTACGAAGTCTCCGGCGTTGCTCATGCCTTCTTCTTCTTGGGCCGGGAGCGTTCGATGAGAGGCAACGCTCGTAAATCGGAGGGGATCTCTTTGTTCCTGGTCCTGAGTGCCGTAGGACCCAGCTTTGCATCGCCCGGAACGAAAGCAAGACCGATAGGGGCATCGAGGACGACGGACGTTCCGCCGCTGGTCACCACGCCCGGTCCGATCTCGTCGCCTTGCTGGGGAACGCAGGGCTTGGAGCACACGAATCCGACGAGCTTGCGAGCCGCTGAGTGCTCGGCCTGCTTGGCGAGTGCATCTCGTCCGACGAATTCGCGATCGGTGATCGATACGGCAAAGGCAAGGCCGGCTTCGAGCGGCGAGGTGTCAAGGGAGAGTTCGTGCCCGTACAACGGATACCCCATCTCCATGCGAAGAGCGTCCCGGGCTCCCAGCCCGCAGGGAACAATTCCGGAATCTCGCAGCGCTTCCCACACGCGAGGGCCGGCTCCCGCTTCGCACATGATCTCCACGCCGTCTTCGCCGGTATATCCGGTGCGCGAGACGATCGCACCAACACCGGCAACCGTCGCGCGTGTCACACCGAACCGCGGCATGTCGGCGAGCTCGGAGGCACCGAGCGAACCTGCGATCGCGCGGGCTTCGGGACCCTGCACGGCGATGAGCGCCGAACCTTCGGTCTCTTCCACGATAGTGACGTCACGTCCGGAGGCGTGCTCCTCCAAATGATCGGAGTCGTCTGCGCGTCGCGATGCGTTCATGACGACGACGAACTCCTCCGGACCGAGCCAGAAGACGATCAGGTCGTCGATTGTGCCGCCGTCGGGCGTGCACCACAGCGTGTACTGCGCTTTGCCCGGCGCGACCTTTTCGAGGTCGTTCGTCCCGAGGCACTGCAGGACGGCCAGTGCATCCGACCCGCGCATCCTTGTCCGGCCCATGTGTGAAACGTCGAACATCCCGGCTTTGGTCCGGACGGCCTTCGCCTCGTCCAGTATCGATCCGTAATGGACGGGCAGTCGCCATCCGGCGAACGTGACGAAACGACCGCCGGCTTCTGTATGGGCGGCGTGCAGAGGTGAACGAAGCGCTTCGGTCACGAAGGACATCCTTCCACAGGACGAGGACCGCTACTCCTCGCCCAGGTATGCCCTCCTTACATCAGGCGACGTGCGCAGCGCATCCGTTGTGTCCTCGAGCACGATCTCTCCCGTCTCCAGGACATATCCCCGATGCGCCAGCTGCAAAGCCATGTTCGCGTTCTGCTCGACCAAGAGGATCGTCGTCCCCTGTTCGTTGATCTCGCGCAGCGTTTCGTAGATCTTTTCCACGAGAACGGGAGCGACTCCGAGGGACGGTTCATCGAGCAGCAGCAACTTCGGACTGGCCATCAAAGCTCGCCCGATCGCAAGCATCTGCTGTTCTCCACCGGACAGAGTCCCGCCGGCCTGCTTCGATCTTTCTTTGAGGATCGGAAAGAGCGAGAACACCCGATCGAAATCGGACCCCAGATCGGCCGAGCGCCGACTGTACGCGCCCATCTCGAGGTTTTCGCGCACGGACATGCGAGGAAATATGTGTCGCCCTTCCGGCGCTTGACACACGCCCAGCGCAACGATGGAGTGGGCGGGTTTGCCATCGATGCGTTCGCCCTCAAAGGTGATGCGTCCACGTCGCGCACGATGGAGACCCGCGATCGCTCGGAGCGTGGTCGTCTTCCCTGCCCCGTTCGACCCGATCAGCGTGACGACTTCTCCGAGCTCGACTCTTATCGACACGCCCTTGAGCGCCTCGATCACACCGTAGAAGACGTGGACACCTTCGAGCTCGAGGAGGGCCGTCATGCGGAGTCCGTCCGGCCTAGGTACGCCTCGATAACTTTCGGATCGCTGCGTACCTCGGCCGGCTCCCCCTCGCTGATGACCTCGCCGTGATCGAGAACGAGGATCCGATGCGAGATACCCATGACGAATCGCATGTCGTGATCGATTAGAAGGATCGTCGTGCCCTCGTCGCGGATCCGCCGGATCAGGTCCATGAGCGACTGCTTCTCGGCGGGGTTCATGCCGGCTGCCGGTTCGTCCAAGAGAAGAAGCTTGGGGGCCGTGGCCAGAGCCCGAGCGATCTCGAGTCGTCTCTGGTCGCCGTAGGCAAGATTGCGGGCGAGGTCCCCAGCGTGCATGTCGATCCCTACGAAGCGCAGCAACTCGTTCGCTTTGGTGTCCGCCTCGCGTTCCTCACGGCGCTGCGACGGGGTATGAATGAGGGAGCCCAGAACGCTCGACTTGTGATGTGCATCCAGGCCGACGATCACGTTTTCGAGAGCAGTCATGTTCCCGAAAAGACGGATGTTCTGAAAGGTGCGAGCGATGCCCCCGCGGGTGATCGCGTGCGGACTCCGACCGACGATCTTCGTCCCGTCGAATCGGATCTCTCCGTCCTCCGGGCTGTAGATGCCGGTTATGCAGTTGAAGAGCGTCGTCTTCCCGGCGCCGTTGGGCCCGATCACTGCACGGATCTGTCCCGCCTCGACGGTCAGGTCGACGTCTACGACCGCGACCAGTCCTTCGAATCGCTTCGTCAGACCCTGGACCGACAGCAGGCTCACGGCGCGTCCTCTGCGATCTCGACACCGGTCTTCTCTTCGCCGGCTACACCGATGCCCCGTTGCTCCGCAGCAACACGACGTGACGGGATCAGACCCTCGGGCCGGAAGATCATCATGACCACGAGGATCGCTCCGAACACCATGAATCGGACGCTGGGATGAACGACATCTCGAAGCATCTCGGGGATGATCACGATCGCCGCGGCACCGAAGATCGGTCCGATCATCGATCCCATACCACCCAGCACGACCATGCTGAGAACGAGGATCGACGTGATTATCTGGAAGGAGCTTGGGCTGACGAAGTTCGTCCGGCTTGCGTAGACGACGCCGGCTATTCCCGCCGTCGACGCTCCGAACGCGAAAGCCCACAACTTCATGCGGAACACGTTGATGCCCATCGCTTCGGCCGCGACCTCGTCCTCACGTATCGCAACCCATGCACGTCCGATCCGTGATTCGTTGAGATTCCGTATCAACAACACGGCAACGACGAGCAGGGAAAGGGACAGATACAGGAACGGAAGTGCACCACGGTTGAAATCGACACCGAGGAACGTCGGAGCCGGGATACCCGTTACACCGCGCGAACCGTTGACCACGTCCAAGTTCGAAAGAGTGATGCGGATGATCTCTCCGAATCCGAGTGTCACGATCGCCAGATAGTCGCCACGCAGACGCAAGACCGGCAGTCCGAGCAACACACCCGCGATCATCGCGAACGCGATGCCGAAGGGCAGGATCTCCCAGGCATTCAGATGCGCGAACTGTGGAGGCCCGGACCCGGAGAGGATGGCCATCGTGTAGGCACCGATCGCCCAAAAGGCGACGTATCCCATGTCGAGGAGTCCGGCCAGTCCGACGACGACGTTCAACCCCACCGCGAGCAGCGCGAAGGAAACTGCTTGAACGAGCACGTCCTCCCAGTACGCGCCAACGAAAGCCGGCAGAACGACAACCACGATGGCCGCCGCGACGCCTCCCGCAGCTTCGGCTCGTCCCCTGAGGAAGTTCATGTTTTCTCACCCAGCAGGCCGCTTGGCCGGAACATGAGAACACCCACGAGGACAACGAACGCAACCAAGTCACGCCATTGCGCGCCGAAACAGCCCGCCGAGATGCTCTCCAACAGGCCGAGAGTAAGACCCCCGACCAGCGCGCCACGCACGGAACCGATGCCTCCGAGGACGGCAGCCGTGAATGCCTTGATCCCGGGCAGAAAACCGATGTTCCACTGAGTGCGACCGAAAGACATGCCGAAAAGCAGACCCGCCACACCGGCCAGGAGCCCGCCTATGAAGAAGGTCGTCGTGACGATGCGGTCGATGTTGACTCCCATGAGGGCGGCAGCCTCGGCGTCCTGCGACGTGGCACGCAAAGCTCGACCCGTTCGCGTCCTCTGGAGGAAGAGTTCGAGGACGACCACCATCGCTAGGGCAACGATGATCACGATCAAGTCCCGGTTGAAGATCCGCAGTCGTCCGATCTCGAAAACGGCTTGGGCGCGCAGAGTGCGCGGGTAGGTCTCGGGGCTCACGCCTCGCCAGACCTGCACGGCATACGACAGGAAAAACGACGCTCCGATCGCACTGATCAAGTACGCGAGGCGCGGTGCACTGCGGCGACGCAGCGGACGGTACGCCACACGTTCGATCCCGACCGCGACCAACCCCGAGGCGAGCATCGCCGGCAGCAATGTCGCGACGAGCAGCATTGCTCCTTGACCTTGTGACGTTGCCCCATCCGGTGCGATCACACCAAGAACCAAAGCGCCGGCCAGCACGCCCGACATGAACACCTCGGAGTGGGCGAAATTGATGAGCTGCATAACGCCGTACACCAGCGTGTAGCCGATGGCTATGAGCGCATAGACACCGCCGATCGACAGACCGCCCGCGATACGGAAAGGCAGCTCGGTGGTCAGGCACTCGGTCATGCGAACCGAAAAGAGGGGGCCACTTTCGTGGCCCCCTCTCCAGATCGGTCGATCTTCGTCTTAGTCGGCTTCAGTGATGTCGGCGATCGTGCCAACGAACTCGTACTTACCGTCCCGGACAACGTATGTCCAGGTGGTCGTATCCGTCGGCTCGCGATTCTCCGTCCAGTTGAAGACCTTCGACACACCCTCGTAGTCCTTGAGATTCGTGACGTACTCGCGAACCGACGCGCGCGTCGCGTTCGCTCCACCGTCCTTGATGGCGTCGATAAGGATGTTGGTCACGTCCCAAGACTCGGCTGTGTAGAGACCGGGCGCCTTTCCGTACTCCTCTTGATAGTCGGAAACGAACTCCTCCCCCTCAGGAGATTCCAGGATGTTGGCGTCGGTGCACGGGCACGTCACGATGGCACCCTCTGCGTCTTCTCCCCCTTCCTTCAGGAAGTTATCTCCCTTGAGGCCGTCGCCGCCGATGAACAGACCCTCGCCACCTTGTGCCCGATACTCCTTGAGGAGGAGTGGAGCTTCCGACTCGTAGCCCGCGTAATACAGGACGTCGTGGTCTTCAGCGATCACCGAATCGACGACGGACCTGTAATTGGTCGTGGGCTCGATGCCTTCTTCGAGAACAACCTCAAGCCCGGCGTCTCGGACGCTCTTTGGAACTGCTTCACCGAGACCCGCCCCGTAAGGGGACTTGTCATTCACGACAGCGACCTTCTCGCACCCGAGCGCCTCGAGCAGCTGGCCGGTCTGTCCGCCCTGAACGAAGTCGTTGCCAAGCCCGCGGAAGAACCCTTCCCAGCCCTTCCCCGTGAGATCTGGACGCGTCGCCGATGCCGTTATGAACGTAAGCCCGGCATCGTTGAGCGGCCCGCCGCCGACGTCCGTCTCACCCGAGAAGCTCGGACCGTTGACGGCAAGGACGGCCGGGTCGTCTATGAAGCGCTGAACGAGGCCCCTTGTGGGAGCGGGGTCAGTGCCGGCGTCCTTGTTGTCGATGACAACGGTTTCGATGTTGAAGGGTAGATCGCCCGCCTCATTTCTCTGCTTCACCGCAAGGAGGAATGTGTCCTTTGCCGAGATCAGCAGGCTCGCGTTCCCACCCGTGAGGTCGCCGATCCACCCGAGCTTCACGGTTGGCTTGGCCTGCGCCAGATCCTGTTTCGCGCTCGCCAACTTGAAGTCGTTGCGCAGGAGCTTGGTCGTTCCCAAAGCCTGCAGACCCTCGGCGCTGCAGTCCGCTGCCTGAGTGCCGCCACCACCGCCTTCTTCAGCGCATGCGCCAAGAACAAGCGCCAGCGCCGAGAAGAGCGTTGCCGCCAGGATCATCCGCTTCCTACGCACACGAGCCTCCCTCGCTAGCCGTTACGACCATTCAACTTGTGGTTAATACCATTCCCCGTATCGGGGAGTCCATGAGCGCCCTACAGAAACGGCTTCTCAGTGGGTCGCTGGAAGGTCGCCGAGTCCGCCCTCTATGACGAGCTTCGCGACCTCGCCTATCTTCAGACCACGATCCATCGCGGCGCGCTGCATGAAGCGGTAGGCCTCGGCTTCTCCCAGGCCTTCGCTAACGAGGATCCCTTTAGCCCGTTCGACCAGCTTGCGCGCCTCCAATCGTTCGCTGAGCTCTGAAACCTCACCTTCGAGGCCTGCGACCTCCTTGTAGCGCTCTAAAGCCACCTCGATAGCCGGAAGCAGATCGCTCTTCTGGAAGGGCTTGACGAGGTAAGCCATGGCTCCGGCCTGTGCCGCTTGCGCTGCGAGGTCGCGCTGGCTGAAAGCGGTGAGGATGAGCACGGGCGCGATGCGCTCTTGGGTGATCATCTCGGCGGCACGGATCCCGTTCATGCCGGGCATCTTGATGTCGAGGATCACGAGGTCCGGACGATGCTCGCGAGCAAGATCAACGGCTTGGCGGCCGTCGGCTGCTTCACCGACGACGTCGAAACCCTCCTCTTGAAGCATCTCGCAGAGGTCCATACGGATGATGGCTTCGTCCTCGGCGATCACGACGCGAGGCATGTCGTCGTTCGTTGCCCCGGTCATGACCGAGTTCCGACGTACTCGTTCAAGAGCTTGGCCTCAGCGTCAAAGGTGTCCTTCATTCCGTCGCCGATGAACTTCGCCACCCGACCCCCGATGAGCGGGATGCTCACACGTACGTCGGCTTCCACGACGCGCTTGGTCGTCTCGCCCTCGGCAACGAAGACATACCGGCCGTTGCACTTGAAGCGGCCCTTCATGACGTGTGGATGGATCTCGTAACGCCACTCGTTACGCGCGGGATCGAAAATGCCTTCTTCGTCCCACGAGACGGTTGACCCGCCGATGGCCTTGAGGACGGTGCCGGGAAGCGGACCGGCGAAGCGATACCGAACGATGCGATGGATGGAGCCGTCCGGCTTGCGATCGAAGGTCGTCACCGTTCGCTCGGCCACGTTCGGCAGCTCGGTGAGTCGGACGTCGAAAGCTTCTTCCATGCTCGCCCGCACGGCGTCGGCAACCGATGCGTTTATGTGGTGCTCGATCCGGAGTTCCATTGAGGAGAGGCTACCCGCGAAGAAGGAGTTCTAGTACCGGCGGAGGGACTCGAACCCCCACGGGCTTTTGGCCCAATGGATTTTGAATCCATCGTGTCTACCATTCCACCACGCCGGCGTATCTCAACAACTATAAGGACGACTCAGGCGAGAGTCGCCGTGCCGACCATCAGGGTTTCACCGCGCTGGTTGACCGCCGTGATCTCGTGTCCGCTCTCGATGTCAATTGCAGCAAGAGTCACAGTGTCTTCGGCGAATACCGGCTTTGTGAACTTCACCGAGATCTCGCCTCGTTCCAGCCACACCCGACCGTGTAACCGCGTCATCAACTCGGACGCGAACGCCAGCGTCATCATCCCCTGCGCGATCGGTGCGTCCAGACCCGTTCTCTTGGCGACTTCGATATCGGAATGGATGTTGCCCGCCCCGGAGTACAACGTCATGTCGTCCTGCGTGACGTGCTTGGTCAGCTCCATCAGACCTCCCCACGCAGATGGACTTCGGGCCAGATGCACGTCATCCGAGCCCACCACACTCGCTCGTCACCGCGAAGGAAGTCGCAATCGATGGCGACGTAGGCCTTGTCCCGGCGCATCTCCTTGAGCGAGACGGTGCCGGTCGCGTTCAGCGTCTCTCCTACCTTCACCGGAGCGAAGTAACGCAGCTCCTGGTGGGAGTGGATGATCGGCCCCGGGTACTTCGATCCGAGAACGAAGATCGCGAAGTTCCCGGCGACGGACGGATCTATCAGGTCCGCGTGCTCGCTTAGTTCGTTCTTGGCACTGTCGATGTAGCGTCGATGCAGCTTCTCGGACAGGCGAACCTCCATAGGACCGATCGATTCGCCCAGCTGGACGTCCGTCCATCTACCCATCGATAGCCCCGCGCATGTCCTTCACCAAGCCGATAGCGGCCTCTACTCCGTCCTCTTGGGCTGCCTTCAGGACGGCACTGCCGACAATCACGCCATCGGAGAACCGGCACGCTTCTGCCGCTTGGTCCGGCGTTGAAATACCGAGACCGACGAGAGCCGGCCGATCCGTAACCGCACGCACGGCATCGACCACGCCCTTGGCTCGCTCCGAAAGCGATCCGCGCACACCGGTGACGCCTAGCAACGACACGCAGTAGACGAAACCGCTTCCTTCGCGAACGATCGCTTCGATCCGCTCTTTGGGCGTCGTTGGCGCGGCCAGAAAGGCCGTCTCCAGCTCGTACTTCCTCGCAGCCACCAACCAACTGCCCGCTTCTTCGACCGGCAGGTCGGGAATGATCACTCCGGACGCGCCGCTCGCGACTGCTTCCGACGCGAACTTCTCTTCGCCCATGGCCAGGATCGGGTTGACGTACGTCATGAACACGAACGGGACCCCGACATCGAGTCCTGCGAGTGTTCGCAAGACAGATGGCGGCCGCACTTCAGCCTTGAGCGCAATGTCCGATGCGTGCTGAACAACCGGCCCGTCCATAATCGGGTCTGAGAAGGGGATGCCTATCTCCAACAGATCGGCTCCGGCACCCACGACACCACGCAACATGTCCGGGAACTCTTCGGGGCTCGGAAAGCCGCACGTTAGATAAGGAGCCAGGATCTTTCGTCCGGAATTCCGCAGAGAACGCAGATGCGTTTCTAGGCTTATCAGAACTTCACCTCGCGCATGAATGCGGCCGGATCGTAGGACTCGCACTCGACGACTATGGCCTTCATCCCCTTGTCGGTTCCCGATTCGTGACTCTCGCCGGGCTCCCAGAACGCAGCGCGCCCGGACTGGATCGGAACCTTCTTCTCGTCGTCACCCGACACCCAACCGCTTCCCTCCACGACCACGAACAGTTGTGGCCCAGTCGCGGGATGGCGCGGGATGAATCCGCCGGCGCCGATGTGGAAGCACGCGAAACGGGATCCGACCTCGGTCAAGAAGATCGGACTGATGACCGTCTTCGACGCCTTGGGATCGACACGGTGACTTTTGCCCTGTGCATCGGTCCACTGCGTCAGCGGACGGCCGCTGTTTGGGTCGAAGGAGAAGATCCTCATTGGGACAACTTCCTGACGGTCTCGACGTCCTTGTCGCCGCGTCCCGACAGCAGCAGCAGAACGTCTCCGGACAACTTTCCTTCGTCGCCTTCGCGTAGCAGGTAGGCGATCGCGTGCGCCGCCTCGAGAGCCGGCACGATTCCCTCGAGCTTCGAAAACTCGTGGAATGCAGCCAATGCTTCGTCGTCGGTGACCGATACGTAAGAAGCAAGACCTTCCGCCGCGAGGTATGCGTGTTCGGGTCCCGACCCCGGATAGTCGAGTCCGGCAGATATCGAATGCGCCGGACGGATCAACCCGTCCGGCTCTTGAAGGATCCGTGTCCGCGCCCCATGCAGCACGCCGTCGGTGCCGGCCGAGATCGATGCGCCGTGCTCCTCGGTATCGACGCCGTGTCCGCCCGGTTCGACGCCGACGAGCCGCACTCCGTCGATCCCCACGAAACCGGAGAAGACGCCTATGGCGTTCGAGCCACCACCGACACACGCGGTGACGAGGTCGGGCATGCGTCCGATCCTGTCGAAGATCTGGGCGCGCGCTTCTTCACCGATGACCTTTTGCAGCTCTTTGACGATCCACGGGAAGGGATGTGGTCCTACCACCGAGCCTATGACGTAGTGAGTCGACTCGACGTTGGTCACCCAGTCCCGGAAGGCCTCGTTCACCGCGTCCTTCAGCGTGCGACTTCCGGACTCGACAGGGACGACCTCTGCGCCCAACACACCCATGCGGTAGACGTTCAACGCCTGGCGCTCCATGTCCTCTGCGCCCATGTACACGACGCAGTCCAGCCCGAACAACGCCGCCCCTGTTGCGGTTGCGACTCCGTGCTGCCCTGCTCCCGTTTCGGCGATCACTCGGGACTTGCCGAGTCGTTTTGTGAGCAGACATTGGCCCAATACGTTGTTCACCTTGTGCGAGCCGGTGTGCGCCAGGTCCTCGCGCTTGACCCACACGGTTGCACCGACGCGTTCGCTCAACCTCTCGGCCTTGTACATGGGCGTCGGCCGCCCCGCATAGTTGCGCCGGTAGTCGTCGAGCTCGGCGATGAACGACGCATCTTCTCGCGCCGCCCTCCACGCGCTTTCGAGCTCGAGGAGTGCCGGCATCAGTACTTCGGGCGCGTACCGGCCGCCGTACTCGCCGTAGCGCCCGTGCTCGTCCGGAAGGATCTCGATCGGATTCGGACTAGCCATCTGCCGACCTGGCTTTCTCGACGAACTCTTTCATCGCTTCTGGATCCTTTAAACCGGGCTCTAATTCGACGCCGGACGACACGTCTACCCCTGATGGTTTCAGACGTTGAACGGCGTCCGTCACGTTGCCCGGTTTCAGTCCGCCGGACAGCACGAAATCGATCGCGGGACGGTTCGCCTCGATGACGTCCCACGGAGCGACTTGGCCCGTGCCACCGAGCTTTCCTTCGACGTAGCTATCGAGATGAAGGGCATCGCATTCCAGCCGCTCAACCTCTGCCAGATCCTCAGCGGTGCGCACGCGAACCGTCCGCAGCACGGCTACACCGCTCGGAAGGAATCGTCCGGCGACGAGTGGGGCTGGGAACTGAACGCCATCGAGATTCAGGAGCTCGGCCACTTCGCCCACCTCACGAGGAGCCGAGTCGTCGAAGACACCGAAAGCCATGACTCCTTCGGGGATCGCATCCCTTATTTCCTTGGCCGCCTCGAGAGTCACTCGACGCGATGAAGGCGCAAAGATCATCCCGACGGCCGACACTCCGGCTTCGACGGCGGCGATCGCGTCTTCGGGGCGCGTGATGCCGTCCACCTTGATCCAGATCCCCCGCGGGTCGGAGATCGTCATCGGCCCAGCAACTCGCGGATCTTGGCCGCAGGATCGTCGGAACGAACTAAGGCTTCCCCCACGAGGATCGCGTCGACGCCGATGTCCTCCAGGGCTTGCACGTCGTCTCGTGTCGAGATCGCGCTCTCACCGACCACCACAACCCCTTCAGGGATCATCGGACGCAGACGTGCCGTCGCCGACGGATCTTCATCGAAGGTCTGCAAGTCGCGGTGGTTGACGCCGATGACTTCCGCCCCGGCGTCGAGAGCACGCCCGACGTCGTTCTCATCGAACACCTCGACGAGGGCGGTCAAGCCCCAGCGCCGAACTTCGTCCATTAGTTCGTCGAGGTTGTGCTCGGCGATCCGCACTATGACGAGCACGCCGTCCGCACCGGTTGCACACGCTTCGACGATTTGCGCGCGATCGAGGATGAAGTCTTTCCACAGCACTGGGAGTTGTGTGGCATCGCGCGCACTCACGAGATCTTCGGCCGAGCCGGCGAAGAATTCCGGCTCCGTCAGCACAGAGATCGCGTTCGCTCCCCCGCGTTCGTAGGTTCGCGCAAGATCGGCCGGATCCAACCCGGAATCGAGCTCACCTTTCGAGGGCGACTTTCTTTTGATCTCCGCGATGATCGACATACCGGGCTTGCGGAGAGCACCGGCGAAATCGCGAGACGGCGGCAAACTGCGAGCTCGTTCTTCCAATTCGCCAAGCCTGGGACGCAGTGCTTCAACAACGCGTGTTCTCCCCGGGAGGATTCGCTCGAGGAACGAGCTCATTCAGAAGGTTGCGCAGAGAGCGACGAGGCGATCGAGCGCGGCGATAGCTTCGCCCGAGCCGATGACCGATCGAGCGAGCTCCACGCCGTCGCCGATCGAATTGGTGCGCCCAGCGGCAACGAAGGCCGCACCGGCGTTGAACAAGACGCAATC
Source organism: uncultured Actinomycetes bacterium (assembly GCA_963766295.1). GTDB lineage: Bacteria > Actinomycetota > JAICYB01 > JAICYB01 > JAICYB01 > JBBDRJ01. The sequence goes on from CAVXYW010000002.1 coordinate 1,371,813, forward strand.
TGCGACCGGTCCCGGTTTCCCTTCGAGCACTGCGCGCAGCGTCTCGGCGTTCTCTTCGGGTGTGCCGCCACGGATCGCCTCGACGGGGTTCGCGTCGAGATCCACTTCGCCCGCCGACAACGTGCTTCTCGAGAACTTTCCGTCGGACACGGTTAGAACGATGTTCTCGCCCGCGCACGTCAGTTCATCGGGACCACCGGCTCCGGCCACGACCAGTGCGCGTTCGACACCGAGCTCGGCGAGCGCGCCGGCGACGAGATCGGCTAGTTCGGGAGCGCCGACACCGACGAGCTGATACGAGGGACGGGCAGGGTTGGTGAGAGGGCCGAGGATATTGAAGGCCGTCCTGACCCCCAATTCCCGGCGCACCGGCATGACCTTCGCCATGGCCGGATGGAAGGCAGCAGCGAACATGAAACCGATGCCGGCTTCATCTATGCAGCGGGCCACTTGATCGGCATCGAGGTCGAGGCGAACGCCAAGCACCTCTAGCACGTCGGCCGACCCGGACTTGGACGAAAGCGCGCGATTACCGTGCTTCGCGACCGGGAGCCCGCCGCCGGCGACAACGAAGGCCGCGGCCGTAGAGATGTTGGCCGTTCCCTTACCGTCGCCCCCGGTGCCGCAAGTATCGACGAGGCCTGTTGCTTTCGGTCGAACGGGCACGGCGTTGTCCCGCATGGTGCCGGCGAGTCCGGCGATCTCCTCGGCACTCTCACCCTTCATGCGCAGAGCTATGAGAAAAGCGGCGATCAAAGCAGGTGCCACATCACCGGTAACGATCTCTTCCAACGCTTTGCTCGCCTCGTCCCGGCTGAGATCGTGGCGTGCCAGCACCTTGTCGAGCGCTTCACGGAGTGCCATCGACCCCAGGCTAACCGCTCCCCTAGAGCAGGAATTGCGCCTTAGGAGTACGACCGAACAATGGCCAGCGCAAGCCGGCCCGAACGCTCGACGTCTGCTTGGCGAACGCGGTCGATGGTGTCGCGTGGTGAGTGGATGCAGCAATCGTCGTCTCCCGTCCACAACCAGGCGGCGTTCATCCCTTGAGTCAAGAAGGAGCCGTTGTCGGACCAGTCCGGCGTAACTCGTTCGCGCGCGGCAATGCCAAGTTCGCCGGCCAGGCGTACACATCGCTCGGTTCCTTCAGAGGGCCCCACGGACATATGACTGCAGAAGATCGTGTCGCCTCGTCCGACCATGTCGATGTTGACCACGGATACCAGGTTTCTTCGAGCCTCTTCGGACATCCGCGAAACGAAGTGGACGGAACCGACGTGGTGCCGACGATCGCTGCCCGGCTGGTACTCCTCGGCCCCAAACGCTACGAACATGACGGGAAGAGGCGCCGGACGCGCGTCCACCGCGCGCGCGATCTCGAGAGCCAAAGCCACTCCGGTCGCATTGTCATTTACACCCGGCCCCCGAAGAGAGTCTCGATGGCCGCCGACGATCAAGAAGGGAGCGGACTCGTCGAAGCCTGGAGGTCGTCCGGTCACATTCGAAGACTCACCTCCCTGCGGAAGAGGGAACTTCTGCTCTACGGACTGCCAGCCGAGTTCATCGATCTTGTTTCTGATGTACCTGGCGGATGATCTGTCGCCGTCCGTGCCCGCCTGTCGGTTGCCGATCTCTACACCCAGCGCACGGACGTGCTCCATCGCGCGATCGAGTTGCAGCAGACCCAGATCCGGTGTCGGCTCAGGCGTAGCCGTCGGCAGCCTGGGGGTCGCCGAACGCGTAGATGCCTCGTCCGGCGGCGACGAACAAGCAACGGCAAGGAGCAGCAGCGCAAAGAGCGCCTTACGCATCCGGGAAAGTTAGCTCGAAACGGCTCCCTTGTCCGTCGCTCGACACCTCGAGGCCGACACCCATCCGCTGCGCGAGCTCACCGACGATCGCGAGTCCAAGCCCGCTCCCGACCGGACGTTCTCCTCTGTACTTCCGCCAGAGATAGAACCGCTCGAAGGCGTGGTCGAAGTCTTCGGGGTCCAGCCCCGGACCTGAGTCCGTTACCGCAAGCCATCCGTTGTTTATCTCTACCCGGACTTGTTTGTTCTCGGGAGTCACCCTGAGAGCGTTCTCTACCAAGTTCGCCACCATCTGATGAACCCTGTCCGGATCCGTATGAACAACGGACGGGCCGTCGGTGGAGAGATCGAGATTGACTCCGGCCTGTTTGGCAGCGGGCTGCAACGCATCGACGACGGCAAGACCGACCTCGGCCAAGTCGGCGTCTCGCGGATCGATCGAGAACTCGCCAGCTTCGAGACGCCCCAGGTCGAGGAGATCTTGCACAAGCCTCTCCAACCGCTGTGACTCTCCGAGCATCACTGTCCCTGCATGCTTCGTCCGACGAGTCGTTCCGTCGGCAAGCGCTTCGGCGTATCCGCGGATCGCCGTCAACGGCGTTCGCAGCTCGTGAGAAACAGAAAGGAAGAAGGCCTTCTCCCGATCCCTCGCTGCTTGGAGATCGACAACCATGCCGTCGAAGGCTTCTCTTAATTCGGCGATCTCGGCCGGGTCAGAAGCCCGTCGTGGACCCGGCCCGTCCACATCACCCCGCGCGAGCGACCTCGCCGAGCTCGCAAGCTCACGAAGTGGGCGAGCGACTCTCCGCGCGATCGCGTACGCGACGAGGGCCGAGACGAGCAGCGCTGCCAGGGCTGCGATCGCGAGCCTCGAACCGAACCCCTCCGGCAAGGGTTCGGCTTCCGCGGACGGACGAAAGACATACAAGGTGCCGGAACGTCCGCACAGAGTCGTCGGTTGCGATGCATACACGACTTCGCGGCCGGCCACGACGGCGCGGCCCTCTGGTCCCGCGCCGAACTCTCGCGGTCGACCGGCACGCACTTGGTCTGGGATGAAGCGCGCTTGTGGTCCGAGCTGGCGCGCAGCCAACCCAGGACGGGATCCTTCGGCGCAGGGGATCTCCGAAGCGAGCTGCGCCACTCGCGAGATTTCCGACCGCAACTGAGATTGAAGTCGTTGAGGCGCACCCAACCGTGTCAGTCCGACAACGATCAACGCGGTAACGATCACCGCTCCGACGGCGACGCCTCCGATCGCCAGGATGAGAACGCGGCCGAGCGGGGCCCTAGCGGCGCTACGCGCCATCCTGCTTAGAGCTCGTCTTGTATCCGACTCCGCGAACGGTCTGGACGGGACAGGCGGCACCTAGCTTTCGCCTGAGCTGCGCGACGTGCACGTCTACCGTTCGGGAGTCGACGTCGCCTGGATATCCCCACACCGCTTCCAATAGCTGCGCGCGGGTGAGCACACGTCCCGGACGTCCCACCAGATATGCAAGCAGATCGAACTCCCTGCGCGTTAGATCCATTGACTCACCAGCCAGAGTCACCTCACGAGAAACCGGGTCGAGTCGCAGATCGCCACTCGCTATGGGTCCCGCATCCGATCCCTCATCCCGACCGTGGCGCCGGAGCACGGCCCGCACGCGCGCAACAAGCTCGCGCGGACTGAACGGCTTTGTGACGTAGTCATCGGCTCCGAGCTCGAGTCCGAGGATTCGATCAGCCTCGGAGCCTCGTGCCGTAACCATGATCACCGGTATTGGCCGTCGGGCTCGGATCTCGCGCAACAAGTCGACGCCGTCGGCGTCGGGCAAAGTGAGGTCGAGGAGGACGACATCGATTCCGGGATCGTCCAGCTGCTTCTTGGCTTCGGCTCCCGTGGCCGCAATGCGTGCGCGAAACCCGCCCTGCTTGAGGTACATCTCGACGATATCGGCGATGGGCTGCTCGTCCTCGACGACGAGCACGGTGCCGGGCATGTGTTCAGCCTAGAGCCAGCGCTACGCGGCTCTATCCATCCGCCTGTCGCGCCGCTTCTCCATCCGCTCGCGCCGGCACTCCATCGGGTTCTCCTTGCATTCCTCCCGCTTCTGCTCGAGCTCTGCGAAGCGTTCCGCCGAGACGGCCCGCACGAACTTCGTAACGAACCCTTCGCCCTCATCGACCTGGCTCGCGGACACGTGGTCTCCGGTCTTCAGGTCGCCCAGCTCGGCCGCCTCTCCGTCGCGATAGATCTTCGTTTCGTCCGACGTCGGCACTTCAGCGGTTGCGCCGTCGGCTTCCTTTATGACGAGTGTCGTTCCGTCGACACGCTCGAGCACGCCGCGATCGAACGTCACGGTGCTGAAGCCCTGGCCGTCGCGTTGCGGCACCACGGCCTCGCTGCGGATGGCACGCTTCATGGCTCGGCCTCGGGGGCCCTGACGGCCGACCCGTGCTTTTGGTTCGCCGCTGGAATCGCCCTCGGTGCCTTCGTCGGACTGCGTGAGAAGTGCGCTTTCGCTCGAGCTGGTCAATGCACCCGCGCCCGCATAGGAAATCGCTCCAACCACGAGAGCACCGACGATCAAAGCCCCAAGGTTCCTGCGTAGGAATCCCATCCCTGCCTCCTTTGCTTCAAAGAAGGGTCGGCCCTTCAGGGCTACAGGATGTCTGGGGAATGTAAGAGGTTCGTAAGGGCGGCTAGCCGAGCGACTCGGCGGCTCGGAACGCATTGATCAGCGCCGAGGCCTTGTTGATGCACTCCTGGTACTCATCATCGGCATCCGCGTCGGCCACGATCCCGCCGCCGGCTTGGATGTAAGCCGTCCCGTCCTTGACCACGGAGGTCCGAAGTGCGATCGCCATGTCGAGGTTCCCGGAGAAGTCGATGTATCCGGCTACCCCGGCGTACACGCCCCGCCGAGTCTTCTCCAGCTCGTCGATGATCTCCATCGCCCGGACCTTGGGCGCGCCGGACACGGTGCCGGCAGGGAACGTCGCCCGCAAGACGTCGAATGCGGTGACGCCCTCGCGAACTTTCCCCGTGACCTCCGAAACCAGATGCATGAGGTGTGAATATCTGTCTACCTCAAGAAAGCGGGTCGGACGGACCGTGCCGTAGTCACAAACGCGACCGAGGTCGTTGCGCGCGAGATCCACGAGCATGATGTGCTCGGCTCGTTCCTTTGGGTTCGCGGCCAGTTCTTCGGCGAGCTCGCGATCCTTCTCCGGTGTTAGCCCACGCCACCGCGTCCCGGCGATGGGATGCGATATGGCGGTTCCATCTTCTACTCGGACAAGGGCTTCAGGCGACGATCCGATGACCCACATATCCCCGAAGCGGATGAGGAACATGTACGGCGACGGATTGACAAGTCTCAGCATTCGGTACATATCGACGGGATCGGCGGTTAGGCCTTCGAGCTCGAAGCGCTGAGACAAGACAACCTGGAAGATGTCCCCGGCGTAGATGTACTCCTTGGCGTCCGCGATCATCTGGCGCCACTCTTCGCGCGTGGTGTTCGACGGCGGCGCTTCCTGCCGGACGACATCGGGCGGAGATACCGGCTCCTCGGAGAAGGGCTCGCGCAGCCGAGCAACGAGCTCCTCGCAGCTTTGGATCGCCTCCTCGTAGGACGCATCGATGTCTTCGCCCGGTATGACGTTCGCGATCACGCTCATCACCTGCCGGAAGTGATCGAACGCGACGACGCGGTTCGTGAACTGCAGCTGCAGATCGGGCAGGCCCAGATCGTCTGTCGTCGTTTCCGGCAAGCGCTCCAGGTGCCGGACGATGTCGTAACCGAGGTAACCGACGGCTCCCCCGTGCAACGGTGGCAGGCCATCGAGACGCGGAGCGCGAAAGCCCTCGATCGTGCTCTGGACCACGTCGAGCGGGCCGTCACCCTTGGCCCAAGGCGGCGGCGTTCCATCCCATTCCAGCTCATCGCGCTTGCCGCGCACGACCAGGAAAGGGTCGACGCCGATGAACGAGTAACGGCTCCATCTCTCACCGTGTTCGGCCGACTCGAGCAGGAAGTAGTGGTCGCCACGCGCAACGCGCTTGAACGCGGAAACCGGCGTCTGGTGATCGCCCAGAACTTCACGCCACACAGGGACGACCGTGTACTCCTTCGCGAGCACTCGGAATTCCTCGAGCGAGGGACGATAGAGCTCGCTATTCACCGGGAGCCTCGAGCGTCCGGTAGAAACACGAGTACTCGCCAGTGTGACAGGCGCCCTTCCCCTCGAGATGCACGCGATAAAGGACGACGTCCTCATCGCAATCGAAACGAATCTCGACGAGGTGCAATCGGTCACCGGATGTGTCGCCCTTGGTCCACAGTTCATTGCGCGACCGCGACCAGAAGGTAGCCAAGCCTTTGTCAAAGGTCGTCCGGATCGCTTCCTCGTTGGCCCAGCCGAGCATCAGGACGTCGCCCTTCTCGGCCTCTTGGACGATCACCGGGATCAAACCCTTTTCGTCGAAGCGCAGGTCCGAGATCTTCATACGCGGCGGACCTCTACCCCACGCGACGCCATGTGGTCCTTAAGGTCGGACACCGTGTGCTGGCCGTAGTGGACGATCGACGCAACGAGCACGGCATCGGCGTGTCCTTCCAGAACGGCCTCGGCAAGGTGCTCGGGAGTACCCGCCCCACCCGAAGCGATCACGGGAATACCGACGGCATCGGATACGGCGCGAGTGAGCGCAACGTCGTACCCCTCTTTGGTTCCGTCGCGATCGAAAGAGGTCAGCAAGATTTCGCCGGCGCCGAGCTTCTCGGCTTCGACGGCCCAGCCGACGGCGTCGATGCCACTACGGATCGGTTCCTCACCGCGCGCGCCGCGGCCACCTTCGAGAACCACTTCCCACCCGTCTTCGACCCGGCGGGCGTCGATCGCGACCACGATGCACTGGGCGCCGAACTCGTCCGATGCAGCTCGAACCAGATCCGGATCGCGCACGGCGGCTGTGTTCATCGAGACCTTGTCGGCACCGGCCCGAAGTCGTTTCTTCACGTCGTCGACGGTGCGCACTCCCCCGCCGATGGTCAGCGGGATGAAAACCTGCTCGGCGGCGCTGCGCAACACCGAATAGGTCGTCTCGCGTCCTTCGGGTGTGGCCGTTATGTCGAGGAAGCACAATTCGTCGGCACCCTGTTCGTCGTACCGGAGCGCAAGCTCGACCGGATCGCCGGCATCTCGGGTGTCGACGAACTGAACGCTCTTGACCACTCTGCCGCCGTCGAGATCGAGGCACGGGATAACTCGCTTCGCAAGAGTCATGCCACAGCCTTCAAAGCTTCAGGAAGGTCGATCGCTCCGGCGTAAAGAGCCTTTCCAACAACAACACCCTCTACCCCGTGCACCCCAATGAGCGCGCGGATGTCATCGATGCTCGCCACACCGCCTGATGCAACAACAGGTACCTGCGCAGCTAACGCAACTTCGCCCAGAATCTCGGTGTTGGGGCCCGCAAGCATTCCGTCCCGCGAAACGTCGGTAACCAATAAACGTGGGACGCCCGCAGCGGCCAGGCGCTTCGCGGCAACGGCGATGTCCTCTCCCGTTCCTTCGGTCCATCCCGAGACACGAACTTCTCGTCCTTGGGTGTCCGGCGCAACGACGAGGCGTGCGCCGAGGGCTTCGACGGCCCGAAGAAGGAAAGACTCGTCTGTGAGTGCTTTGGTTCCAAGCACAACGCGGTCCGCGCCGGTTTCCGTCCATCTCACAGCTAGATCCAGCGACCTGATTCCGCCCGCCACCTGCACTGGGATCGACACAGACTTCACGATCGCTTCCACCACCTCGTGGTTGCGTGGTTCGCCGGCAACGGCTCCTTCGAGATCGACAACGTGCAAACGGGGAGCACCCTGTGCCTCCCAATCCTTCGCGGTCGCGACCGGGTCGTCCGAGTACACGGTTTTCGTTTCGAGCTCACCGCGTTCGACCCGGACGACCTTTCCCTCGATCAGATCGATCGCCGGGATGACCTGAAAGGTCATTGCCCGATCCGTTTGAAGAAGCGCTCCAGAACGCGGCGTCCGACTTCGGCCGACTTCTCCGGGTGGAACTGAACGCCGACGACGTTGTCACGTTCGATCGCGCTGCAGAACTGCTGCGCATATGTGGTCGTAGCAACCACGCATCCGGGGTCGGGATCGACGTAATAGGAGTGGACGAAGTACGCCCTGTCGCCGGGCTCGATCGCGCTCAGCACCTCTGCGTCTTTGGAGACCTCGAGCGAGTTCCAACCCATGTGCGGAACCTTCAGATCGGGGCCGCCTTCCAGGCGCTTGCACGTTCCCGGCACGATCCCCAAACCGCGAGCGTCCGGGTCTTCGTCCGACGTTTCCATGAAGAGTTGAAGGCCAACGCAGATACCGAGCAACGGCTTCCCTGCTTGCGCCCATTCGCGCAAGGGTTCTTCGAGCTTTCGCTCGGCGAGATTCCGCGCGCCGGCGCCGAAATGGCCGACACCGGGAAGGACCACGGCATCGAATCCGTCATTTAAGCCTTTCGGTGAGTCGACGATCTGAGCGGTTACACCGATGCGCTCAATGGCTTTCGTGACGCTCGGAAGGTTGCCGAGGTCGTAGTCGACGACGGCAGCTTTCATTCGAGAACACCCTTCGTGGACGGAGTCCCATCCCGACCGGATAACGCACATGCTTGACCGAGGGCGCGAGCGAGCGCCTTGAATTCGGCTTCGACGATGTGGTGTGGGTCGCTTCCGTCCAGAAGCTTCACGTGCAATGTGATGCCCGCGCGGTTGGTGAGCGCACGCAGGAACTCGTTGGTGAGCGCCGGGTCGTACTCGCCCACACGGGCTACAGGAACCGGAACGTCGTGAGACAGGAATGGTCGGCCCGATAGATCGAGGGCGACCTGGACGAGCGACTCCTCCATCGGCACCGTCACCGACCCGTAGCGGTTGATGCCGGCTTTATCGCCCAGCGCTTGCTTCAGCGCGTCGCCCAGCGCGAGGCCGACGTCCTCCACCGTGTGGTGTGCGTCGATCTCGAGATCACCCGTGGCCTCGATGGTGAGATCGAACCCGGCGTGACGTCCGAGCTGGGACAGCATGTGGTCGAAGAAGGGCACGCCGGTGTTGGCCGAAGTCTCACCCGTCCCATCGAGGGTGAGATCGACCGTGACCTGCGTCTCGCCGGTGCGTCGGTCGACGCGTGCACGTCGCATCAGGGGACTTCAAGGATAAGGGCCGTGCGGAGCGGGAAGTTAGGACCTTCCGGCGCTGGTAGTCACGACCTCTAAGAAGGAGTCATTCTCCTCGGGCAGCCCGGCGGTGACGCGCAGGCAGTTCTCGCACCCCGGCAGGTGCGTGAAGTCCCGGATCACGATCCCCCGCTCCGCCAGCTCATCTATGAGCCCAGCCGCTTCCGGGTGCCGGAAAAGGACGAAGTTGGCTCCGCTCGGAAACACTTTCACGCCGGGCACTTTCGCCAGCTCGGCGGCCAGCCTGTCCCTTTCGGCAACGATCTGATCGACGATCGGGAGCATCTTGTCGCGGCGACGCATCGCGATCGTTGCAGCCAGAAGGGTGAAGGCCGATTGCGCATACGGCATCCGGACGCGCCGAAGCTGCTCCAACAGCTCGGGTGTACCGATGCCGTACCCCAACCGCACGGACGCCAGCCGGAAAGCTTTGGAAAGAGTCCTTGCCACGAGTACGTTGGGCAGGTCGCCGAGCTCACCAGCGATGGTCTGTCCTACGAATTCGTAGTAAGCCTCGTCGACGACGACCAGACCGTCCGAGGCTTCAGCGATCCGACGGACATCGTTTGTCGCCGTCACTGTTCCCGTCGGATTGTTCGGAGTGCACACGAAGACGATGGCGGGACGAACCGAAGCGATCTCCGAGATCGCTCTGTCGATGTCGATCGTGAAGTCGTCCGACCGCCGGACGCTCACGACTTCCATTCCCGCCATGCGTGCTTGGCGTTGGTGCATCACGTACGTCGGGTCGAAGAGCATCGCTGTTCGTCCCGGCCCACCGTAGGCCAGACATGCCTGAAGCAACACTTCGTTCGAGCCGTCACCGACCCACACCCACTCGGGAGCGACGTCCGCGTAGTCGCTAATCTCAGCGACTAGCTCGCTTGCTAGAGGATCCGGGTAGCGATTGAGCTCGATCTTCGAAGCTGCCTCGAAGATCTCTTCGATCACCTCGTCCGGCGGTGGATACGGATTCTCATTCGCGTGAAGGAAGATCCGTCCTCCGCGTATTTCAGAAGAACGGTAGGGCTCGAGCTTGTCCAGGTCCGGCCGGGGAGTTGGGAGCTTTCCTTCCGGCCGGCTGCCGCCGGTCACAGCCCCTCCAGTCGGAGGTGAAGAGCCGAGCGGTGCGCCGACATCCCTTCCGCTTCGGACAGCGCGTCGGCGATCGGAGCATCGCGGAACAGTGCCGCGCGTTCGTACGACACGGTGTTAATCGCAACGAGGAAGTCGAGAACGCTCAGGCCCGATGTGTGACGCGCGGCTCCCGCCGTGGGAAGAACGGCGCTTGGACCCGCGCAGTAATCGGACAACGTCGCCGGTGTATCGCCACCGAGCAACGCCGTACCCGCAGCACGAACGAGGCCGAGGAAAGCCGTCGGATCTTCGACGTGGATGCACAGGTGCTCTGGTGCCATCTCGTTGACGACGTCGGCTGCTTGCTCGAGGTCTCTGACAACAACGGCGAGTCCGTGGGTTGCGAGTGTGTCCTTTATGCGCGGAGCTTCTTTGAGCTTTCGCAGCTGCACTTCGATCTCTTCCAGGCATGCGCGAAGCACGTCGGCGGAAGTCGTCACCAGCGTCACGGCCGAATCCGGGCCGTGTTCGGCTTCCTTGAGCAGCTCGGCGGCGGAGTACGCCGGGTTCGCTTGCGCATCGGCGACAACGATCGCTTCCGACGGTCCGTAGAAGCCGTCGATCCCTACCGTTCCCAATACCTCGCGCTTTGCCAATGCCGTGTAGAGGCCGCCGGGGCCGGCGACCTTGTCGACCGCCTTGACCGTTTGCGTTCCGATCGCGAGCGCCGCGATCGCGTGCGCACCGCCGATGCGGTACAGCTCCTCGACACCGGCGACCTGCGCGGCGGCGAGCATTACGTCCGGGCACTCACCATCCGGTCCAGCCGGGCAACAGACGGCGATCTCGTCGCAACCAGCGGCCTGCGCGGGCACCACGGTCATAAGGAACGAGGAGGGAAGCGGATAACCGCCGGCCGGAGCGTGCAGACCGACGCGTTTGATGGGACGGAAAACCTGACCCAGCACCGCCCCATCACGCTCCATCGACCAGTCGGCCGGTTTCTGCGTTTCGTGGTACTCAAGGACGCGCTCTGCAGATCCCCGGAGCGCAGCGATCACTTTTGGGTCGACCTTGGCGGCGCCGGCGTCCCTTTCCTCGACCGTGACCGCGATGCGGCTAGGGGTCAGGTCGGCTCCGTATACCTGTTTCGAATACCGGCACAGCGCCTCGTCGCCCTGCTCGCGCACCTCCTCGACAACGCGCCGCACCTGGGCAACGTGTTTCGCAAATTCCGGGCCCTCCCACAGGGCACGCTTACGCAGCGACGGCAGAGCGTCGCCTTCGGTACGAACGTCGATGACCTCGAGAGGCATAAGAAGGGAAAGCCTACCTATAGAACGGTGGCCGGGACTGGCGTTACGAGGTGCTGTACTCGACGAGCTCCACCCGTTCGGCGCCGCCCTTCACGTGCAATTCGAGGACGAGGCCGACGTCCCGCGCGTAGTACTTGTTCTCAACGACGTCGGGCTCGAAGGGATTGATGTCTTCTGTCACGATCGTGTCCTCGAACCGACGGAACGGTGTGACTGCCGTCTTGTTACGCCCGATCACTTCTCCGGTGTCCTCGGCCTCGCCCTTGTAGAACTCCTGCTGGTAGACCTTCCCATCGACCTTCGGATCGGCCGGCATCTGGATCCCGGGCAAGGCTCCGTCGACACCGGCCTCCCACGATCCGTCCTTCTTCGACTTCCCGTCCTCGAAGGCGATGGTGTCTTCACCCATGTACCAGACATTGCCGTCGGCGTCCTGCGCGTACCAGTCATACGTGTCTTCGATGACCTCGCCATCGAGGCTGACGGTATCTCGCACGACCGTGGTGTCGATACCGAGCGCAACCTTCTTCTTCTTGTCGGTGACCTGGACAACGATCCGTTCGAGCCCGTCCTCCGTCTTCGCCTCGTACACCCATCTGGTGCCGACAACAAGAGGGAAGTACGCGTTGTCGACTTTGGCGGTGAAGTCCGCCGGGTCGATCTCGGGTGCATACTCGGACGCGGACTGCCTCGCCGTCGGCGACGTCAACGCAGAAGTCGCGCCGTTGTCGCTACAAGCCGACGCGAACGCGAGCGTGGCCAGCACTGTCATCAACACGATCCGCATGGTCATCTCCTTGATCGGATGCCGCACCCTACTGAGCAGCGGCTGAACTCAAGCTGAAGGCAAGCGCACGGTGAACACCGCACCTGTCGGTTCGCCATCACTGATCTCGATCGAGCCGCCGTGCTGTTCGACGATGTCCCGAGTGATCGCCAGACCGAGACCGCTGCCTCCCTGCACCGCACTTCGGGCGGTATCTGGACGGCCGAATCGTTCGAAGATGCGTTCGCGTTCGGATCGCGGAACGCCTGGACCGTCGTCGCTTATCGTCAGCAAGACGGTGCCGTTCTCGTCGCGGAGTCCGACGCGCACGCTACTTGCTGTGTAGCGCTTCGCGTTATCGAGCAGATTACGCACCATCCGGGCGAGATCACCGTGACGACCTTTCACCGGCGCCGCGGACACCGCCGACGTGTCGATCGGCACGGCAGAGCCGTCCCGGAAGCGCCTGACCTCGACCAGGACGACGTCCTCGAGATCGATAGGCACGAAGGCCGGACGCGCCGCGCCCTCGTCGCCGCGAGCGAGGAACAGCAGATCTTGCACGAGAATCTCCATGCGCCGGTTCTCTTCCAGGACCTCGCCGAGTGCAGCGGGTGCGTCGAACCGGTCCGGATACGTCAGCGCCACTTCGAGCTCAGTGCGCATCGTCGCGAGCGGACTCTGCAGCTCGTGCGACGCATCGCTCACGAACTGCCGCTGGCGTTCGGAGGCAACCCGCACCGGATGCAGCGTGCGGCCGACGACGAACCAGCACAGCAGCGTCATCACCAAGAACAAGACGGGCACACCGATCACAAGGAGCCCGCGAACGACGGCGAGGATCTCCTCCATGGGTTCAAGACTCGTCGTCACGTAGACCACGACCGGCCCCGGAACCTCCAGCGGCTCGTATCCGAGCACGCGGGTCGAGCCGGACCTCGTCTCCACGACCACGTCATCAGGTTCGGGATCGAAGTTCGCGACGGGCTCTCCGCGCAGGTTCGCCGTCGAGGCGATCACCGTCCCGTCCTCGACGACTTGGACCCCGGCCTCCTCCTCGTCGGTGTTAGCGAGCGTCTGCGGCAGATCTCCACGACGCACAAGTGCTGCTACGTCTTCGGCTCGCACCTCGGCAACCTCGTCGATGCTCTCCACGAGCTGATTGCGCATCACAGCCAAGAGTCCGAGTGATCCGGCTGCAAGTGCCGCCCCGACTACCAGCGAAGCGAGCAGCGTCGTGCGCACACGAACACGGCGCAGATCGCGTGGCATCGATGCCGAGGTGTCAGCCGCCATCGAGCTCCAGCCTGTAGCCCACGAGTCGCACGGTCTGGATGGCCGCCCGCCCGAACGGTTCGTCGATGCGCTTCCGCAAATGTCGAATGTAGACCTCCACGATGTTCGGGTCGCCGTCGAAGGCGAAGTCCCAAACGTTCGACAGGATGTCGTGCTTCGAAACAGCCTCTCCTGCGTGGCGCATGAGGAATTCGAGGACTGAGAACTGACGCGGCGTCAACACAACTTCGGCGTCGCCCCGCCAGACCCTGTGCGATGCGGGATCGAGCTTTAGGTCGCCCGCTTCGATGACGGACGGCCGCTTACCCCGTCCGCGGCGGACCTGCGCGCGCAGTCGCGCGAGCAGCACGACGAAAGAGAAGGGCTTCGACAGAAAGTCGTCGGCGCCGGTGTCGAGCGCGTGCGCCTCATCGAGCTCTCCGTCCTTCGCTGTGAGCATCACGATGGGTGTCCAGTCACCGGCTTCGCGCAGGTTCGAGCAGATGGCGTGTCCGCTTGCGCCGGGCAGCATGATGTCGAGAACGATCGCGTCGTAAGTGTTCTCCTGCGCCATCCATAGGCCGTCGGTGCCGTCGAACGCCACGTCCACGGCAAAACCTTCGGCCTCCAGACCGCGCTTGATCGACCCCGCCAGGCGCTTCTCGTCTTCGACGACGAGGATCTTCACCGACACATCCTGACCGCAAGACCTGAACCCCGGCTGAACGCGCGCTGATTCAACCGACTTCAGCGGGGCATCAGGAGCAGGTGGCTACGGTGCGGGAGACAAAAGCTCGAGACAAGGAGGTCAACATGCAGCGATCCACCCGCATCAAGCTGGGACTCGCATCCGCCGTGCTCGTCGCCGGGCTGGCCGGAGGTGCGGTGGCCATCGCCGGCGGTGGTGAGTCCGATGAGCCGGACACTGAAGAGCGCGAGGCGCCGATCACGGGCAGCGCACTCGACCGGGCCAAGGCCGCGGCGCTCGATCACGTTGGCGAAGGCCGCGTGACGGAGACCGAGGTCGGCGACGAAGAGTCGAAGTACGAGGTCGAGGTAACGAAGGACGACGGCAGCGCCGTCGACGTGCAACTCGACGAGAAATTCAACGTCGTGGGCTCGGAAGCCGACGAAGCCGGCGACAGCGAATAGCAGCGTTCACACGACGGCAAGCTTCACCTCGATAACGAGGGTGAAGCTTGCCGTCGCCGTTTACTGGTCGGACAATCCCTCAGACGGAAACGGCCGTAATGCCGAGCAGCAACTTGAGCCGGTCGACGCAGCCGTTCCCCGGATCGACACGGAACTCGGCTCCCAGTCGCAATACGGTCTCCTTCTCGCCCGACTGCAGATGGAGGAAAACCGGACGAGTCCCCGGATACTCCAACAGCACAGCCTTGAGCTCGGTCACGAGCTTCGGTGTGCAGTCCGGCGCGGGCAGCTTGATACGCACCGGCGAGTCGAGAACGCTGTAGTCGGGCTCGGCGAGTTCCATCGCAACGAGCTTGGGGACGTCCTCCTTGTGGTCGACCCGGGCACGAACGCAAAGGACCCGGTCGATGGCGACGAGGTCACCCGCCTTCTCGGCAACGGCCGGGAACACGATGACCTCGCAGCTCGCTTCGAGGTCTTCGACTTCGAGGATGAACATCAGCTCGCCCTTGCGCGTGAACTTCTTTCCGACGCGATGGACGATCCCGGCAACGGTGACGGTTCCGCCGTCAAGCACCTCGGGCAGTGACGCGATCGAAGAGTCGGTCTGGCAGGCGAGCACGTCCTCGAGCCCGGCCAAGGGATGGTCGGTCACGTAGTTGCCGAGCATCTCTTTCTCGAACGCCATCGTGATGGCCTTGGGCAGCTCGGTTGACGGAACACGAAGGTGCGAACCGACCAGCGTGCGATCCCCGTTGGTCCCACCGTCGTCGAAGAGAGAAACGTACCCCTCGCTCTCCTTGCGCCGGGCCGACGCGATCTGCTCCACGACCTGTTCGAAGACTTCGAGCAATCCGCCGCGCCGATGATCCATCGAATCGAACGCGCCGGCCTTGATCATCGACTCGACCGTCCGCTTGTTAAGCGCCGTCACGTCTACGCGCCAACAGAAGTCGAAGAAGTCTTTGAACGGACCTCCATCGCGCCGCGCATGAAGGATGTGCTCGACCACTCCTTCACCCACGTTGCGGATCCCGGCCAGTCCGAAGCGGACGTGATCTTTGGCTTGCGGGTCGGGAGCGAACGCCGACTGTGAGAGGTTCACGTCCGGCGCAAGGACTTCAACGCCCATCTTTCGCGCAGCGGCCAAGTACTTGGTCTTCTCGTCTTTCGAGTCGCTCACCGACGTGAGGAGCGCGGACAGATACTCGACCGGGTAGTGCGCCTTCAGGTACGCCGTTTGATAAGCGATCAGCCCGTAACACGCCGAGTGCGCGCGGTTGAACGAGTACCCGGCGAAAGGCTGCAGGAGGTTCCACAAGTGCCGAGCCAGTTCGGGCGACAAGCCTTGAGCTTCGGCTCCCGAAAGGAACTTCGGCTCCTCGGCCTTCATCAACGACTCAACCTTCTTGCCGACGGCCTTGCGAACCAGGTCGGCTTCGCCGGCCGTGTAACCGGCGATGCGCTGGAGGAGCTGCAGCACCTGCTCCTGGTAGACGATCACGCCGTAGGTGTCGCCGAGCACGTCCTCGAGCAACGGGTGCGGGTACTCGACCGTTTGCGGGTTGTGCTTGCCCGCGATGTATTTATCGATCTCTTGCATCGGTCCGGGGCGATAAAGCGCGATGAGCGCACAGATCTCTTCGAAACGGTCCGGACGAAGCGACTTCATCACGCGCCGCATGCCTTCGGATTCGAGCTGGAACACACCAGCGACATCGCCGCGTTCGAGGAGCTTGAAAACCTCGGGATCGTCGAGCGGGACGTTGTCGACGTCCAGCTCGATCCCCTGCTGCCGCAAGATCTCGACGGTGAGCTCTATTACGGTGAGGTTTCCAAGGCCCAGGATGTCGACCTTGAGCAGGCCGAGCTTCTCGATGGCGTGCATCTCGTATTGCGTGACGACGTCGTCGTTGTCGGTTCGCTGCAACGCCGTGTAGTTGACCAGCGGTTCGTTGCCGACCACGACGGCGGCCGCGTGCACACCCGTCTGGCGCCGCAGACCCTCGAGCTTGCGCGCTGATTCCAGCACGCGGCGTGAATCGCTCTCTTCTTCGTATGCCTTACGGAGCTCGCCGGCCTCCGTGTATGCGTACGTCCACTTCGAGTCTTTCGATCGCTCGAAGCAATCTTCGAGCGAGGGATCCTTGCCCAGGAGCGGACGCGGGAACATCTTCGCCAAACGGTCGCCGACCCCGTACGGATAACCGAGAACTCGGGCCGAATCACGGATCGCGCTCTTGCCCTTGATCGTAGAGAAGGTGACGATCTGAGCGACGCGATCCTCGCCGTACTTCTGCCTCAGGTAGCGGATGACCTCCCCGCGATAACGCTCGTCGAAGTCGATGTCGAAGTCGGGCATCTCTCGGCGCTCAGGGTTGAGGAAGCGCTCGAAGACCAGCCCGTATCGGATGGGGTCGAGGGTGGTCACACCCAAGCAGTACGTCGTGATCGTTCCCGCCGCCGAACCACGGCCGGGACCGACCCTGATGCCCTTGCCCTTCGCCCAATTGACGACATCGCCGACGATCAGGAAGAAGCCGGCGAACCCCATGCGTCCGATGACATCGAGCTCGTAGTCGATCCTGGACTGGACCTCGCTGGGGATCGGGTCGCCGTATCGCTGGCGTGCGCCCTCTGTCACCAACCGACGCAGATACGAATCCAGTGACGACCCATCTGGTGGAACGAAGTCCGGAAGCTTCAGCTCCCCGAAGGAGATCTTCACGTCGCACATCTCGGCGATGTCGAGCGTCTTGTCCATCGCTTCCGGATAGTCCCCGAGTGCAGCTTCCATCTCTTCGCGCGACTTGAGATAGAAGGCGTCGCCGTCGAAGCGCAGTCGTCCGGGCTCGTCCACCGTCGATCCCGTCTGGATGCACAAAAGGACGTCGTGGGCTTCGGCGTCCTCCTGCCGTGTGTAGTGGAGGTCGTTGGTGGCGACCAGTGGGATGCCCAGTGAGCTCGAGAAGTCGACGAGCTGGGAGTTGACGATGTCCTGCTCGTTGATCCCGTGGTTCTGCAACTCGATGAAGAAGTTGTCCGGGCCGAAGATCTCGCGCCAACGGCCGGCGGCTTCCCGCGCTTCCGTGATCCGCTCCTCGAGGATCAGGCGGGGCACCTGTCCGTTCAAACATCCGGTGGTCCCGATGAGACCCTCGGAGTGCTGCGCCAGCAACTCCATGTCGACGCGCGGCTTGTAGTAGTAGCCCGTCAGCGATGCTTCCGTCGCAAGCTTCAGGAGATTCCTGTAACCGGTCTCGTTCTGAGCGAGGACGGTCAGGTGCTGGATCGTCTTCGGGTTGTCGTCCCCGGCCAGCTTCGAGGTCATCGAACCGCGGGCGAGATAAAGCTCGCACCCGAGGATCGGTTTCACGCCCTCGGCGTGGCACACATCGTAGAAGTCGACGAGCCCGTAGAGGTTTCCGTGGTCGGTTATCGCGAGCGCCGGCATCCCAAGGCGCGCCGCCTCTTGGACCAGGGGACGAACTCGCGCGGCGCCGTCGAGCATCGAATATTCAGAATGGACATGCAGGTGTACGAATTTGCCCGTCATCGCCGTCCTCTAAGAGGAGTGCCGGACGCCCCGCTCACGATGCGCTCGGGGCGCGCGGGAGCACGTACTTGGGTCGGCACTCCGGCATCGTATCGCCGGTCTCCGACAGGTCCAGGGACCTCAGCCGGCGGGCGGTGGAGTGGGCGTCCCACCAGGGAAGATGGGGTACAGCTGGAAGCCTTCGAGGCTGGAAGCAGCTGGTTCCGGAACGTCGACGAGCCTTACCCGTCCGTCCTTCTGCAATATGTCCAGGTCGCGCAGGGTCGATCCTTCCAACGCGAACGCGAAGATGCACTTGCACTGGGGTCCGATGGCCGCCAGCGCATCGCGGCGCTGCTGCTTGGCCGCTTCGTCGGCCGTTGCGTCGATCTCGGCCCGAAGAGTGTCGCCGATCTCCTTTGCCCGAAGGGACACGGCCTCCTCGAGGCTCGTCTCTACGGCCAGGGGCTCTCCCTGGTTCCCGGGGAACTGAACGAACACAACCTTGCCTTCGGCGTCACCGAGCATCGACTCGACATCGGAGGCAGACGTCATCGCATTGAGGGACACGAGTGCGGACGCTTCGCCGGTCGGGTTCTCGCGCGCGAGCCGTTCCAAGTAACTCTTCCTGGCTGCGACATGCCCGTCGGAGTTCGGGCCCGGTGTAGGACCGAGCCTGCCGGCCACGCCGCGCTCGTCTCCGGGCATCATCACGAGCACCGTGGCGACGACCAGCCCCGCGGCCAGGACGGCCAACGCCACGAATCGGTACCTGATCAGAGTCTTCATGTCTCGTCATCAAGACGAGACAACGCAGCAGTGAGTTCGTTGGGGAGCTCACGTTCAAACATCAGCGCATCGCCAGTGACGGGGTGCTCGAAGGCCAGCCTGTACGCATGAAGGAAGGGACGATCGAGTCTAAGCGCACGTGCTCGAGCTGGGTCACGTCCATAGACCTCGTCACCGACAACCGGATGGCCGATCGAAGCGAGATGCGTCCGGATCTGATGCGTGCGTCCTGTTTCCAAGCGGACCTCGAGCAAGCTCAAGTCGGAGAAGCGTCTGGTGACATCGAACCAAGTTACTGCCGGTCGCCCTTCGGGCACGACGGCCATGCGCGTGCGATGACGCGGATGGCGCCCAACGGGTGCATCGATCTTGCCTCGATCGACCGACGGAACTCCGTGAACCAGTGCCTTATATCGTCGGTCGATCGCCCTTTGCGACATCGAGTTCACGAGCGCCTCGTGCGCTTCGTTGGTCTTGGCGACGATCAGAAGCCCGGACACGTCACGGTCGAGCCGGTGCACGATGCCGGGCCGATCGTCTCCGGCGCGCGGAGCCAGATCCTTTCCCTGCGCCCTCAGTGCGTCCACGAGAGTGCCGTCACGAACTCCGGCTGCGGCATGAACGACCACGCCGGCCGGTTTGAAGACGATCATCAAATGATCGTCCTCGTGGACGACCACAACTCCTTCAGGAGCCGGCGCGGGCTCGCGGGCGAGCACGGTTCCAACAGTGACTTGGTCGTCGGTCGCCAAACGCAGGGCTTTTCGAGCCGTTACTCCGTTGACGGCGACGGCGCCGGCTTCGATCAACGCACCTGCTTTCGCACGTGAGATGCCTTGATCTCTCGCTACGAACACATCGAGCCGTTCGCCTGCGAGTTCCGGCGGCACGACGATCGGATCGGTCATCCCGCGCGGGGGAATTCTCTCGAACCCTCAGGCGCGGTTGTACGACGATCAGTTAGGCCTACCCAAATAATCACTAGGGCGCCGATGGTTATCGCCGAATCGGCAACATTGAACGCCGGCCAAAAGCGGAAATCGACGAAGTCGACAACCGAACCCCGTCCGATCGGGCCTCGAAAGAGCCTGTCGACCAAGTTCCCGCTCGCACCGGCGGCAACCAGCGTCGCACCGAGTCCGGTCCATAACCCGGGCTCCTTCACGACCATCGCAACGAACACGACGACGCCGACCAGTGCACCCAGCGCTATCAGTCCGGAGAAGCCTCTCAGCGTCCCGAAGGCTGCTCCGGAATTGCGTATATGACTCAGTCGAAGGAAATCGCCGATGAGTTGTCTCGACTCCCCTTCGTGCAAGGACGATGCGATCAAATACTTGGTCAGTTGATCTAGCCCAACGACAGCCAGACCGAGCGCGACCAGCCGCGAACGGCTCGTCACCTGACTAGTGACGTTCTTCCTCCCGCTTGCACGAGATGCACAGGCTCGCGTGCGGGAGCGCCTTCAGCCGGGCGGCTTCGATGGACTTCCCACAGTTCCCACAGACGCCGTACGTCCCCTCTTGGATCTTCTCGAGCGCGCGATCGACCTGATCCAGAAGGTCTCGCGAGTTGTCGAGGAGCGACATGTCCCGTTCCCGCTCGTAAGTAATGGTTTCCGGCTCGCCTTCGTCGTCGCGCTTATCGGTCTTCTCTTCGCCCGAGTAGCGCGTTTCGATCTCGGCGATCTGCCGTTGGAGTTCCACACGTTCGGACGCGAGTTTGGATTCCACGGCCGCGTAATCCTTGGGACGCTTCTGCGTTTTCGCCATCGATTCCTGCCGAGAGGTTAGGAGTCGCTCGAGCGCCTCCTGCCGAAGGGCGCCTGACGCTAGCATGGGCGTTCGACCTCGTCAAAAGACCGTCAAGATGCACAAACCCGTAACAAGCTCACCCGACTTCGCCGCACTCGAGGAGGAGGTCCTCGAGTGGTGGAACGCGAACGGCATCCAAAAGAAGGCCCTCACGTACCGCGAGGGGGCCGACGAGTTCGTCTTCTACGAAGGCCCCCCGTACGTGAATGCTCCGCCCGGCGTGCACAGCGTGCTTCCCCGGGTCATCAAGGACATCTTCAACCGCTTTCAAACGATGAAGGGACGATTCGTCCCGCGAAAAGGCGGATGGGACTGCCACGGGCTGCCGGCTGAGGTGGAGATCGAGAAGAAGCTCGGGTTCACCTCCAAGCGCCAGATCGTCGAATACGGGGTGGAGAAGTTCAATCACCTCTGCCGAACTTCCGTCAGCGAGTACATCGACGGCTACGTTCGATTCAGCGACCGAATCGCCTTCTGGCTCGATTACGAGGACGCTTACCAGACCTATTCCAACGAATACATCGAGTCAGTTTGGTGGTCGCTGGCCGAACTTCACGGCAAGGGGCTCCTTTTCGAGGCCGACCGCGTAGGGCCGTACTGCCCGCGCTGTGAGACACCGTTGTCCGACCACGAGTTGGGCATGGAGGACGTCTACCAAGAGGTAACCGACCCGGCTGTAACGGTAGCGCTCCCGATCATTGAAGCTTCCGACAGCCGGCTCGACGGCGCATCTCTGGCCGTCTGGACGACAACACCGTGGACGTTGCTGGCCAACGTTGCCGCCGCAATCAACCCATCCATCGACTACGTCCTCGTGGAGTTCGAAGGCCGCCGTCTGGTCCTCGCTCAATCATTGGCCGGATCGGCACTGGGGCTCGAGGTGTCACCACCGGCCCTCGCACAATTCAAGGGGAGCGATCTGCTGGGTCTTCGTTACAAGGCGCCCTTTCCATACGCACAGCAAGGTCTCCAGGCCAGGGTCGCCGAGGGCCGAGAGAAAGCGGGGAGCGTCCTGGGAGCCGAGTTCGTCAACATTGATGAAGGCACGGGGATCGTCCACCTCGCAGGAGCGTTCGGCGCGGACGACCTCGAAGCAACGCGCGAAGCCGGGATCCCGGTATTCAATCCAGTCGACGCGAGCGGGAACTTCGATTCGACCGTTCCCGAATTCCAGGGAACCTTCGTGAAGGACGCCGACCCCGCCATCATTCAGCGCTTGCGCGCTGATGGCGTTCTTGTGCGCGAGGAACGACACACGCACTCGATCCCGCACTGCTGGAGGTGCAAGCACGCCTTGCTCGGTGGAGGCTATGCGCTCAACTCGTGGTACGTGCGAACCACCGAGAAACGCGATCGCCTCCTCGAAGAGAACGCAAACGTCAACTGGATCCCGGAGCACATCAAGAACGGGCGTTACGGAAGATGGCTCGAGAACAACGTCGACTGGTCGTTGTCGCGATTCCGCTTCTGGGGCACGCCGCTCCCGATCTGGCGCTGCCCGAATAAGCACGACACGGCCATCGGTTCGGTTGCCCAGCTATCGGAGCTTGCCGGACGCGATCTGTCGGAGATCGATCTGCACCGTCCCTACGTCGATGACGTGAAGATCAAGTGCTCGTCGTGCGCCGAAGAGGCCGCTCGCGTATTGGACGTGATCGACGTTTGGTACGACTCCGGGGCGATGCCGTTTGCGCAGTACGGTTATCCGCATCGCAATGCCGAGGTGTTCGAACGCCGCTTCCCAGCGGATTTCATCTGCGAGGGCCTCGATCAAACGCGCGGATGGTTCTACTCGCTTATGGCCGAGTCGGTCTTGCTGTTCGACCAAAACGCGTACCGCAACGTCATCTGCCACGGGCTCGTCGTAGATGTCGAAGGCCGCAAGATGTCCAAGTCCCTGGGGAACAGCGTCGAGCCCTCCGACATCTTTGCGCGTTTCGGTTCAGACGCTTTGCGTTTCTACTACTTGTCTGCAGGCAACCTGGCCGACAACCGCCGCTTGTCGGATGATGCCCTACAGCAAGTCATCCGCGGCCCGTTCCTTACGCTGTGGAACGTCTACCGCCTCTACGTCCTGTACGCGAACATCGACGAGTTCGATCCCAACACCTGGGAGTTGATCGCACCCGGTGTAAGGCCCGAGATCGATCGCTGGATCTTGTCGGAACTCCACGGCTTGATCTTCGAGGTCGAGAGTGCGCTCGAGTCATTCGACTCCCTGACGGCCGCGCGCCGGATCGCGGAGTTCATCGACGACCTCTCCAACTGGTACGTGCGCCGTTCCCGCCGCCGCTTCTGGCGGGCGGCAGAGACCGACGAAGAAGAAGTCGACAAGAGCGCTGCTTACTGGACGCTTTGGACATGCCTGGTCGAGCTGTCGACTCTGCTCGCGCCCTTCGCTCCGTTCCTTTCCGAGGCCATGTATCGGAACCTCGTAAGCGAAGTGAATCCAACCGCACCGGACAGCGTTCATCTATCCGACTTCCCCGCCGGCGACCCCGAGCTCGTCGACCCCCGGCTCTCGGCCGGAATGGCCGCCGCTCGCGAGCTCGCATCTTTGGGTCACTCGGCCCGGGGAGATGCCGGCGTGAAGGTTAGACAGCCACTCGGACACGCGGTGCTTCTGGTCCCCGAGGATCTGCGCGACGCGGTCGAAGATGTTGCCGAGCTACTGGTTGAAGAACTGAACGTCTCCCAGTTCTCGTTTGCAGAAGACGAGGGCGAGGTCGTTCGTCCGACGCTGCGTCCCAACTACCGCACTGCAGGTCCCGATCTCGGCGCCCGTGTGCGCGACCTCGCAAAGGCGCTTGAAGGGCTCAACGACGAGGCCTGCGCGAACCTGACAGCGCAACTAGACGACGGCAAGGAGATCGAGATCGAGCTGGGTGACGGGGAGAAGATGCGCGCTTCTCCCGAGCACATCGAGATCAGACGCGAACCCGCCGAAGGGACAATCTTCGCCTACGAGCCGCCGTTCGGCGTGTCTTTGGATCTTACGATCACACCCGACTTGCGACGCGAAGGTTTGGTCCGCGAATTCGTTCATCAGGCGCAAACGGTCAGGCGAGATCAGGGATTGGAGGTTACGGATCGCATCCGTCTCGCCGTCGTCGCACCGGACGAGATCAAGCAGGCTCTACGCGAGCACAACGATTACGTCGCCGAGGAACTCCTCGCTACCGACGTGGATCTTCCGGACTCGCCACCCGAAGCCTCACGCACTATCGACGTCGAGGGATCCGAAGTCTCGATCTCGATAAGGAAGGTCTGACGAGCTACCGCGGAGCGAAGCGAGGCGGCAGCATCGCTACTTCTTCAAGCAGAGACCACAAGCTGTGTACCCTCGGCGCCGAGCGAGGTCTTCCGAAACTTCACGCAGATCGTCGCCCTGTGCGTAGCGGCAATCTGAGGAGTGGTACCTCTCTCGGCCGGGGATGACGAAAACCTTCTTCCGGGCACGGCTGCCGGCCGCAGCCCCGGCCCTGGGTCGAACGGGAGGCTTCTGCTTTGCGAGGGCTTTCGGCCTTGGTGAAACCGGTTTGGCAGCAACATTCGGCCTCGGAGTCCCGCTTGCTACAGACTCGACCGCAAGAGGCTCGACGATCGTGTCGTCCGGTGCCGGTTGTCTGGAGATGCCGGCCAGCACCTTCCCCATACGCCGTCGCCTCTTCTTCTCAACGGCAACTTCTTCGACTTCAATCTCGGCTTCCTCGTCGAACTCGACTAACGCGATCTCTTCGATCTCGCCGACGTCGGCGTTTTCCATCTCGAAGCCGATTCCTTCCCTGCGCATCTTTCGCGTCCAACCGAAGAGGATGAGAACGGAGACGAGAGCCGAAAGCGCGATCGACGCGATAAGCGGGATGCTCGAGTTGCGAACGAAGAAGCCGCCGACGAGCGCCGCGAAAGCTAAGCCGAGTGCTGCGTACGTTACCCGCGCCACGACATCAGGCCGCGACGTCTCGCCCGGCCGCCGCGTTTCGCATGACCGCGTCGCGCACTAGCGCGCGGGCGGGCGGCGTCGAGCGGGTTTGGCCTTGGGACGAGCAGTGCCGGCAGCCTTGGCTTTGGGCTTCGCCTTGCGCGCCGCCGCTTTGGGTTTCGATGCTTTCGCTTTCGCCTTCGCCGGTTTCAGCTTCGCCGTACGCTCCGCCGCCGGCTTGACCTTTGGCTTCGCCGCCGGTTTGGCTCCCCTCTTTCTCGGAGCCGGACGTCGCGCCGGACGTCGCGCGGTGCGTGAAGTGCGACGGCCACCAACGGCGAACTCCTCGTCGTCGGAAAGCGACGCGTACAGCTCGTCTTCTTCGGGTTCAGCGGAAAGTGCCGGCACTTCCGTGAAGCCTTCGGCAGACGCTTCGCGCGCCCTTCGCGCCCAAGCTCCGAGCACGAGAACGATGACGGCCAACTCGATGACGATCGAGATGATCAGGAAGACGTTCGAGTCGTCCGTGAGGAACCCAACGATCAGAAAAGCCAAACCGGCAAGTAGCAATCCCCACGTGATGCGAACAAGCACGATGGTTCCTCCTGTCATGGCTTTGAGGCGAAAGAAGCTCGCCCTATGTTGTCGAATGACCGCGACCGTCGCAACCGGCCCCGGAAATTACCCTTTATCGCCTCAATAGGCGCTCGGAGCCGACCACCCACCCCGCGTTGGTTCGGGTGGACCGTACCTGATCGTGGTATCGCCGGGTAGCGGAGCGGTTTCGTACAACGACGGCTCCGAGGTCGGGTTTTCCGTCGTCGATCCGCCCGTCTCGGGGACCGGCTTGGGCAAGGGACCAGCGTCGTAGGTCGACGGCCACCGGAAACGTGACTCTTCGTGGATCTGCGATACGAGCGAACCTATGACCGCTTCCATCGCTTGTGTGCGATCCAACCACTCGCGCGATGAGCTATAGAGCACGGCACGAGCACCGAGTATGTCTTCGGCTTCGTGAGCTGGTGAACCGACGGCCAAGCTGCCTTCGGTCACCGCCCTCGTATCGCGGCTCCGGCGATTGAGGACTTCGAGGCGTGCGATGAGGTCGTCGCGGGCTTCGGACGCGCGTTCGTACCGTTCATAGAGCATCTGAAGGAATGGCAGGAGCTCCCGGCCGTCCATCGCCTCAGAACAGGACGCGTTGGAGAATCGACTCCGCTATGAACAGGACGAGGAAAGCCAGCAGCGGCGAGAGGTCGAGGCCCATGCCGCCGAGCCTTACTCCGGGGATCAGCCCGCGGAAGATCCTCAGGAACGGCTCACACACGTCGTAAACGAAGCTCGCCGCCGGCCTTATCGCGTCGGGCAATCGCAAGTCGGCAAGGGACTGCAGGAACGTGAGGATTATGTAGACGAAAAGGATGCTGCGGTAAGCGCGTACCGCGAACAGGATGATCAGCCGGATGTCGTAGTCGATTCCGGTCATTGATGCCGCGGGCTCACGCTAGAACTGATTGAAGAACCCGCGGTCGGACATCAACTCTCGCGCTTCGTCCGCAGAGACCTCGACGTTGGGCGGTGTGAGCAGGAAGATCCTGTCCCCCACCTTCTTGATCGTGCCCTGAGCCATGTACGTAAGCCCGCTCGCGAAGTCGACGAGGCGTTTGGCGAGATCCGCGTTCGCTTGGGTCAGGTTCATGATCACCGCCGAGTTCACGCGGAGTTTGTCCCCGATCTCCTTCGCGTCGTTGAAAGCTCTTGGCTCGACAACGTGCATGCTCGCCCGCGGGGCAACTGCGGAAGGCGCGGCCGACATCATCGGTTCCTCGCCGCCGATCCGTCGAACGCTCGTGGATGCAGGAACGTCCGGCCTGATCGGACGCACGGTCTCGAAAGTCGTGGGCTGCTCGGTCTCGGTCGGTAGAGGCTCGAGCTCGTCCTCTTCCTCGACCAGCCCCAGGTATATGAGGGCCTTCTTCCAGAACCCTGGCATCAGCTCTCCTCAGACGCGAAAATCGCCCGGCCGATCCGAACGATCGTTGCGCCTTCTTCGACGGCTACTTCGTAGTCGTCGCTCATACCCATGGATATTTCGTCGAGTCCGTAGCTCGAGTACTGCTCAGCGAGCTGCTTACCCTCGGCGAATACCCACCTCACATCTTCGGGGTTTTCTGCCATTGGCGCCATGAACATGAAACCACGGGGTTTCACCTGCGGATACAGCGAAAGCTTCCCGAGCATGCCTTCGATCTCACCGGGCATGATGCCCTGCTTTTGCGACTCTCGTGCGATGTTTACCTGGATCAGCACATCGAAGGATCGATCGCTGCCTTCGCCGTGCTTGTGGAGAGCCTTCGCCTCGCTTTCTCGATCCAGGCTGTGAACCAGCAGGACGGGCGTCAGGTAGCGGATCTTCCTGTTCTGCAGCGATCCAACGAAATGCCAGCGGACGGATCCGGGGAGCCGAGCTGCCCGCTCTGAGAGCTCTTCGGCCCTGTTCTCACCGAGGTCCGTGACACCGGCATCGATGGCCTGCTCGACGGCGTCGAGGGGGACGCCCTTGGTCACCGCCACCAGTCGGACGGAGGCGGGATCACGCCCCGATCTTTGCGCGGCCCGGCCAACCCGTTCCACGATCCGAGCGACCCGGCCGGCGATGTTGTCGCCCATCAGGCGAGCCTAGCCACAAGCGCCTGACGCCCCGTCTTTCCTCTGTCTCGCCGGTGGGAGAAGAACAAGTCCTCGTGACATGAGGTGCAGAGCCGGGCGCTGAACACCTCGCGAACGCCGGCCCTTCTTGCCGCGAATGCGGCCGCCGACCAAAGGTCCACGTGACGCTCGTCGCTCGAAATCGATGATTCGAAGTTCTCGCGGAAGGCCTCGACGACCTCCGGTCCGACCTCGAAGCAGCACGGACCGATCGCCGGGCCGAAGTAGGCAGTGTGCGCCCCTATAGCACGGGCAGCATTCTCAACCACACCGGCCACCACCCCCCTCCAGCCGGCGTGTGCGACGGCGACCTTCCAGTCACCCTTCCTTCCTCCTATGAAGAGGCATAGGACGCAATCGGCGGAAACGACGGCCAAGGTTTCGCTCACATCGTCCGTCCATTGGCCGTCGGCGGGCAGACGGTTTCCCGGTCGGGGAGCCCGGACGACTTCGGCCTCGTGAACCTGTCTGATCGTGGACCAGTGTTCATCGGAGCCGATCAAACTCCCCGCGATCCTGCGATTGGCCATGACGCGCTCTTCGAAGTCGGCGCCGCCGAGTTCCTTCTCTGCTTTGAATGAGATGTTCAGGGAGGAAAGAACACCTTCAGATGTGCCCCCGCGCCTGGTGGTATAGGCAGAGGCCACCCCAACTGCCTGTGGAACAAGTAACGGAGATTCCTTCGAACCGTCGCGAACCGTCCTCCAAATAAAACCGGCCCCCGGGTCCGGGAGCCGGTTCACCACCCCTCGATCTTCTTGGGTCACGACTCAAAGCTTATGAGCGAAGGAAGTCCGGTATCTCCAGATCGTCGTCCTCGAAACGCTCTTCGGATTCGTCTGTGTCTCCAAAGATGGAGTCCGGTGCGGGCGCCGGACGTTCGGTTCGCACCGGCTCGGCTCCCCACTCGCGGCCTTCGAAACCTGCCGCGATAACCGTTACGCGGATCTTTCCGCCGAGCGCCTCCTCAATGGCCGCCCCGAAGATGATGTTCGCATCGGGGTGCGCCGCCGAAGTGATCGCGTCTGTTGCCTCGCTCACTTCGAGCAGTCGCAGGTCGGGCCCCCCAGAGATGTTGATGATCAATCCACGCGCGCCTTCGATCGACGCCTCGAGCAGAGGCGACGAAACGGCAAGACGCGAAGCTTCGGTCGCACGTCCGTCGCCGGACGCTTCACCGATGCCCATCAAGGCCGAGCCGGCGTCCGTCATGATCGTGCGCACGTCGGCGAAGTCGAGGTTGATGAGCCCGGGCGTCGTGATGAGGTCCGTGATCCCCTGCACTCCCTGGAGGAGAACTTCGTCCGCAAGCCGGAACGCTTCCTGTAGTGGAGTGTCTTCATCGGAGATCTGAATGAGTCGATCGTTCGGAATGATTATCAGTGTGTCGACTCGGTCCTTGAGCTCGGCGATGCCGGCTTCAGCCTGAAGACCGCGCTTCTTTCCTTCGAAGGTGAAGGGCCGCGTTGCAACACCGATCGTCAACGCACCGAGTGACCGCGCAACTTCGGCAACGACGGGCGATGCTCCGGTTCCCGTACCCCCACCTTCACCGGTTGCGATGAAGACCATGTCGGCGCCCTTGAGAACTTCTTCCAACTCGTCGCGGTGATCGTCGGCGGCTTGGCGGCCGAGCTCCGGATCGGAGCCAGCGCCGAGACCGCGCGTAAGCGTGCGGCCGATGTCCAGCTTCACGTCGGCGTCGGACATAAGGAGCGCCTGCGCGTCGGTGTTGATCGCGATGAACTCGACGCCCCGAAGTCCGGCTTCGATCATCCGGTTGACGGCATTGACTCCGCCGCCGCCGGTTCCGACGACCTTTATGACTGCCAGATAGCTCTGGGGTGTCGCCACGGCGCCTCCCTTTAGAGTTTGCCCCCGTGCCCTAACTTTCGTTGCGGTACTGGCCACCCCGACCTCCTTGATCCTCAATCGTCGTTGGGGGGTGTTTGTGGTCTTCTCTCGGGCCCGCCTGGGTCCTCGACACAGAATTCAACATCGACCACATCTTGATACAGCTTAAGTCTTAAGTCGCAGTTGAAGAAACATACAGCAGGCCTTGGCCAGCGTCAACGCGTCGTTATCGCTGGTGAGAGGGCCGATCGAGGTTATGTCACTCCAACGGGTGACTAGCTTCAGGGTGAAGGAGAAGCCTGAGGGGTGGGTTGAGCAGCCGGCCGGGCCGTTGACGCAGCAGGAGCGATCGGTGCGCGTGTGCGTCCCGGCGTGGGCACGGGTGTCGGTGGTGGCCTCGACCTCACCACCGGGACCGACGGTGAGCGGACGTCGACGTACTCCAAGCTCGTGCCGCGCTCCGCTTCCAGAACGGCCACGGCCGCGGCGGCTTTTTCGTCGAGGTCGGAGAGGCGGCCGAACCTCACTTCCGTCCCGTCGCGAAGCCGAAGAACGAGAGGAGGACCGACAACGATGACTGCGGTGTTCGTGCGCAGAGCCGCCGGAAACGTGTTGAACGCTTCGAGAACGAACTTTGAAACGCGATCGACCGAAGAGCCGGCACGCGTTCGTCCGCGCCACCCTTCGATGGTCGGAACCTCAACAGTCGGGTTCCGGGCGAACATCCGGCCTTCGACATCGACAGCGAGTTCACGTGCCCGGTCCAACGCAGCGAGCGCGACGCGCTCTCTTACGTTGATCACAACGGTTTGAGGCAGCGACCTTTCCGTAACCGCCTCGGCGACAGCCGGGATGGACTCGATCTTGCGAGCCGCACTGCTCAGCCGTATCCACAAGATGCGATCGCCGGGCTTCAGCCCCGACGCTTCGATCACAGTTCGCGGAGAAAGATTGCGCAGTCCGGTGACGCGGATCTGATCGATACGCAAGGAGTAAACAGCGGCCACAACTACTCCGACGAGCAGGAGCGGCGCAAGGACGAGAACGGCCCGGAGCCTCATGTTCGAGCGAACTCACCCAAGAATCGGACCTCGAGTTCCAGGTCGACGTCCGACCGGTCCTTGACGAGTGAGTGCACAGACCAGATGAGTCGCCAAACATCGTCCGCAGTGGCCGTCGGGTCGGCCACGATGAAATTCGCGTGCACCTCGGAAACCACGGCTCCGCCGATGCGCATCCCTTTGGCTCCGGCCTCATCGATGAGCCGTCCAGCGGAATCTTGTGCCGGATTCTTGAAGATGCTGCCCGCGCTACGTCCCGGCGGTTGATTCTCGCGACGCCAGCGCAGATACCCTGAGATACGTTCGCCGACCACCGATGAGTCTTCTGGCTCGAGACGGATGGTCCCGCCGGTGACGATCTCGTCAGCGCTCAAACTCGACGAACGGTACCCATAGCTCAAACCGTCAACGTCAACGATTCGGGACCGACCAGAAGAGAGATCGATTACTTCGGCGCTCAGCAAGACGTCGGCCATCGACCTGTTGTGTGCGCCGGCGTTCATGCGGACGGCACCGCCGAAGGTTGCGGGTATCTCAGCTGCGAACTCGAAGCCGGTTAAGCCGAGTCTCGCCGTAAGCCTGGCAGCGGCGGGAAGTTGCACTGCCCCGCCGAGCCGAAGGACGTCGTCCGATTCCAGTTCGTGGGAACGAAAGCCCCGGCCGAGCCGGATGGCTATGCCGCGGAAACCATCGTCTGAGACCAGAAGGTTCGATCCTCGTCCGACGATCGCCAGCGGCAGGTCTCCTCGGACATCTGCGACCACACGAAGGTCATCTATGGACTCCGCCTCCACCAAGATCTGGGCCGGACCGCCCACGCGAAACGTGGTGAACGGTGCTAGCGACGCGTCTTGAGTGACGCGTCCGGTGATCCTTTTGCGCAGGGCTTGCGCGATGTCGGCGATGCTCACGCGATCGGGAAGTCCTTGGTGGCCAAGAGCTCGAGGATGCGGGGAGCCGCGGTCGTGACGTCGCCCGCTCCGAGGGTCAGGACGACGTCTCCTGGCTCGGCGACCCCGGCGACAAATCCCGCGGCTTCGTTCAGGCGAGGGATGTAGATCGGATTCAACGCAGGTTTGTGCTCGCGGATCTTGTCCGAGACGAGTCGGCCGCTCACGCCGGGCAACGGATCCTCCCCGGCCCCGTAGACGTCCGTGATGACGATCACGTCGCCCTCGTCGAATGCCGTCCCGAAACCGTCTATGAGGTGAAGCGTGCGCGTGTAGCGCTGCGGCTGGAACAGCACGACCACCCGCCGCCCGGGATAGGCCTCTCGCGCAGCGCTGAGAGCCGCCCGCACCTTCTGCGGGTTGTGGGCATAGTCATCCACGACCACTACCCCGTCGCGCTCCCCGCGCACGGAGAACCTTCTCTCCACCCCCTGGAACGACCGCAAGCCCTCCAACACAGCTTCCGGCGGGGCGCCAAGAACGAGAGCTGCGGTCGTAGCGCCGGCCGCGTTGAGCATGTTGTGTCGTCCGGGAAGCGAAAGCCGGAGCTTTCCAACGAGTCGCCCGTGCCAGGTAAGGGACCCAGATTCCGGATCGACGACCAGATCGGCCGGACCGAAGCCGTACGTTGCGATGGGCGCGGCAACTCTCTTGAGGATCCGCTGGATGCCGGGATCGTCCGCACATACAACAGCCCAGCCGCCTTCACGCCGCCGGTCGAAGAAGGTGACGAAGGCATCGTCGATCGCATCCTGATCGCCGTAGTGATCGAGATGGTCGCTGTCCACGTTGGTAACCAGCGCCAGCTCCGGACTCAGCTCGAGGAAGGATCCGAAAGCTTCGTCGGCTTCGGCGACGACGAGGTCGCTGGTGCCGAGCGCTGCGCCCGAGCCCACGTCGTTCAGGTCGCCTCCTATCAGAAAGGAGGGGTTGAGGCCCGCAGCTTCCAACGCACGCGCGAGCATGGACGACGTCGTCGTCTTTCCGTGAGTCCCGCTCACGGCGACACCTCGTCCCGCATCGAAGACGCGCCCAAGAAGCCGCGCTCGGGGCAACACCTCGGCTCCCATGTGTTGCGCGGCCAAGATCTCCGGGTTGTCCTCGTGAACCGCGTTTGAGACGACCACGTGATCCGCGCCGCGAACGTTCTCTGACTTGTGACGGCCAACGGAGACGGTGATGTCGAGGTTCAGCAAGCGTTCGACGGTGCGCGATGACTTCAGGTCCGAACCCGACACCTCGTAGTCGAGCGCGTGAAGTAATTCGGCGAGAGCGGCCATGCCCACTCCGCCGATGCCGACGAAGTGCACACGGCGGCCGCTAAGAGGCTTCTTCAACTTAGATCTCACGAGAGCTAGCGTACGGGTCCCACGACGCCGCGAAGCGGAAGCTTCTACCTAGATCACGGACTCGACGACTTCCGCCAGTCTCTGAGCAGCATCCGGCCGAGCTCGAGTGCGAACTGCGACCGTCATCGAGTCGCGCTGCTTCGGATCGGCGAACAGCTCATCGATGCGCAAGCGCATCTTGTCTGTGAAGTCTGGATCGCTCTGGAGGATCACCGACGCGCCGCCTGCACGTTCGAGAGTTCGCGCATTCGCTTCTTGATCGCCTCGCGTCAACGTGGGCAACGGAACGAGCACCGAAGGAAGTCCGGCCAAAGCGAGCTCGGCCACGACCGACGCGCCGGACCTCGAAACGGCGACGTCCGCTGCCAGGTATGCGTCCTCGATGTTGTCGAGGAATCCGACGACGCGAGCGCTGCGTCCGCTTTTCGCGTAAGCATCCGTTACCGGTCCTTCACGGTCCGGTCCGGCGATGTGAAAGATCTGGATCTCAGGGTCCATGCTCAGCGATGGCAACGTCTCGTTCAGCGGACCCGATCCGAGACTGCCTCCGAGCACAAGAAGAGTTGGTCGGTCGGTGTCCAGCTGCAACCGCGCTCTGGATGCGTGCTGCGCGCTCGTGCGTTGCTCTCCGATGACCTCGGCCAGCACTGTGATGCTTCTGCGCACGGGATTACCGACTTCGATCGTCCTGACCTTTAGTTGTTGGGTGAGAGGCAAACCGAGAGCGAGGATCTGCGCCCACCGAAGCGGCACTCGTTGAGCGAGGGAAAGATTCGCGTTCTGCTCATGAAGGACGAGAGGCACTCTCTTCGTACCGGCGGCGATGGAGACGGGAAGAGCCGCGAAGCCTCCCATCCCGAGCACCGCATCGGGACCGATGCGGCCCAGCAGCCCGCGCGCTCGCCGTATCGCCCACGCGATCGAGCCGAGCGACGACAGACCGCGGGGAGTCAGCAGTTCGATGCGCACTGAGGGCGGACGTTTCACCGGCAGCGCTTCGAAATCGAAGCCCGCGTCCGGCACGATGCGCGATTCGAGGCGATCGCCGCCGATGAACATCACGTCATGGCCACGGTCGCGCAACACCTCGGCCGTAGCCAGTCCCGGGTAAACGTGGCCGCCGCTCGCGCCGGCGGCGACGACGATCTTTGCCAAGAGCCTTGAGCTAGCTAGCTCGCCGTTGCTCGTCGCCGGCGCGAGCCCCTACGCGCGACGCTAGCAACGAGACCCAGACCTACGAGCGAGAAGAGAAGTGACGTGCCGCCGAAGCTGATCAAAGGCAACGGGACGCCCGTGATCGGAAGCACTCCGGTCACCGCGCCGACGTTGATCAGCACTTGCAACGTGATCCACGTGATCACGCCGGCAGCAATCAGGAACCCGAAAGGATCGACTGCGCGCCGCGCCGCGCGGATCCCGAGCCACAGCAACAGGCCGAAGAGGAGCAGAACGGTGAGCGTGCCCACCAGACCCGTCTCCTCGCCGAGGATCGCGAAGATGAAATCGGTGTCGGCGTTCGGCAGGAAGAGGTACTTCTGCCGGCTCGAGCCGAGTCCGAGCCCGAACAGATTCCCGCTCCCGAGCGCAACGAGACCCTGACAGGTTTGGTACGCGGTGTTCAGGCAGTCCTCTCCCCCGGAAAGGAACGCAAAGAGCCTGGTCCGCCGGTAACCGGCGCCGAGCATGACCGGGATCGCGAGCATGACTGCCAGTGCCGTCATCCCACCGAGAGCACGTAGGCTCGAGCCGGCGAGATAAGCCACGGACAAGGCAGCGGTAGCAGTGATGACCGTCGTACCGAAGTCCGGCTGCAGCATCACGAGCCCGCAGGTGATGCCCGCCGCAACGAAGAACGGCACCGCGATGTGACGCCAGTCGTCGAGCCTGCCGATCTTTCGTGACAAAACGTCGGCGCCAAACAGGATCAAGGCGATCTTCGCGATCTCAGATGGCTGTATGGAGAAGGAACCGACCTCGATCCACCGTGTTGCACCACCTCGTTTGACGCCGATCCCGGGAAGCAGCGTGAGGATCAGCAGGAACCACACGGCCGGCAGTATCACGTAAGACAGGCCCTTAAGCCTTCGATAATCGAAGCGCCAGCAGAAGATGAGGGCTCCGCAGCCAAGCGCGGCCCAGGCGAACTGACGGGCGAAAAGCGTGAAGGCGGAACCCGTCGACTCGGCGGACTTGATGCTGGAAGCGGACAGGCTCATCACGAGCCCGATGACGAGCAGAGCTCCGGCCGTCAGAACGATGGACGCGTCGGTGCGGTCCCGCGACTTCTTGCTCTCCCGGCGCGCCTCAGCGGTTGTTGTCGCCACTAAGCGGCCACCCCGGATGCCCGGCACGCATCGAGGAACGCGCGGCCGCGTTCCGCATAGCCGCCGAACATGTCCCACGATGCGCATGCCGGCGAAAGCAGAACGGCATCGCCCGGCCGCGCGGATTCGAAAGCCATGCGTACAGCCTCAGGCATAGAAGGAGCAATGGAAACGATTACACCGGCACTCTCGAAAAGGCTCTTGAGCTCCTCCGCTGCTTCCCCGATGGCCACCAGGGCACGCAACCTCGAAGCTTCGCCGACGAGCGGGGCAAGATCGACCTTGCTCCGACCGCCGGCGATGAGGACGACCGGATCGTTGAATGCATGAAGCGCAGCGATCGTCGCGTGCGGATTGGCCGAAACGGCGTCGTCGTACACGCTGACACCGTCCTTTTTTCCCACGTAGGCGAGCCGGTGGTCCTCGAACTTGAAGGATGCTGCCGCGCTCGTCATCGCCTCGTCGCCGACACCGACGAAGGCCGCAGCGCGCGCGGCAGCATCGGCGTCATCGGCGAAATGCTGCGCCCGCTCGGAGAACGCGGGGAATCGATCCGTCGCCGCGAATGCCTGCCGGCGTGGACCGTGATCGGGGGCAAGCTCCGCCAGCTCCGGCTGTGCGACCGGGTAAAGGAAAAGATCGTCCGGCAATTGATTCGCCGCGATCTTCGCCTTGCTGTCGCGGTAGTGCTCGAACGTCTTATGCCAGTCGAAGTGATCGGGCGCGAGGTTCGTGATGATCGAAACCGACGGCTTGAACTTCGTGCAGAAGGCCAGTGCGAAGCTCGACGCTTCGACCACGTACAGATCCGCACGGGGTTGTTCGTGAACAGCGGTGAGGAACTTCAACTCGACGTTGCCGCACGCCAGAGCCGTTAGTCCATCAGCTTGCGCCATCGCAGCTGTGAGCCGGCAAACGGTTGTCTTTCCATTGGTGCCGGTGACGGCTATCACCGGAGCCGTTGCCAGTGCACCTGCGATATCGAGCTCGGACACCACGTTCGCTCCGCCGGCGATCGCTTCGGCGAGGAAGCCGACCATCGGCGAGATGCCCGGCGACGGAACTATGTAATCGACCGACTTCAGCTCACGCCGGGCGCGGTCGTGCGATCCCAGCTCGACGTCGACCCCCAGTGCCTCCAGACGTCGAACCGACTGTTCGTCAACAACGCCGACATCGGAAGCCAGCACGCTGTTTCCCAGTTGAGCGAGAACGGAGGCTACGTCCTGGCCGGTGATGCCGAGACCGAGGACCAGCACTCGCCGGCCCCGAAACGGCCCATCGGTCAACCGGCGCCTCCGGACGCAAGGAAGTCCATGTAGAACAACGCGAGACCGAGCCCGGCGGTAAGGGCGGCGACGAGCCAGAACCGCACTATCACAGTGAACTCGGCCCACCCTCGAAGCTCGAAGTGATGGTGCAGCGGCGCCATGGCGAAGATGCGTCGTCCGTCAAACACCCTGTAGGTGAAGATCTGGAGGATCACGCTCAATCCTTCGATCACGAAGAGGCCGCCGATCACCATCAAGAGCAGCTGCGTCCTCGTGAACAATGCAAGCGCTCCGAGGGCGCCGCCAAGAGCGAGGGCGCCGGTGTCGCCCATAACTATTCGAGCGGGCGCCGCATTCCACCAGAGGAAACCGATGCACGCGCCGAGAAGTGCTGCCGAGGCTACGGCTGCGTCTAGCATTCCGGACGGCGCTACGGGCGACAGCTGCGGATAGAACTCGGGATTCCTGAATTCCCAGAAGCCAATGATGGTGAAAACGAAGAAGCACATCGCGGCCGACCCCGACGCGAGCCCGTCGACACCATCGGCGAAGTTCACGCCGTTGGACGTCCCTGCGATCAAGAGGATTACGAACAGCGCGAAGACGATCTTTGGGAGCGTCGGTAGGAATCCGAGGTCGGTGCCGGTCCAAGAGATGCGCGAGGTCAGACCCGTCCATTCGAGGGCTGCGTAGGCCAAAGCAAAACCGACGATGGCTTGTCCGATGAACTTCGCGCGTTTGCTCAGTCCGAGCGACCTTGTTCGCCGGATCTTCGCGAGATCGTCGATGGCGCCGATCACGCCCAGCGCCCAGGCGACACCGAGGACCAACATCCCGGACGGAGCAAGCGATTGGAAGCGGATGCCTCCGTCGGCGATTCGAAGATGCGCGCCGAGATAGCCGAGCGTCGCCGCGGCTATCAGGACGAGGCCGCCCATGGTCGGCGTCCCGTGTTTGACGAAGTGTGTTGCGGGTCCGTCCTCGCGGATCAGCTCACCGATCCCACGCGCCCGGAACAGGTCGATGACACGCGGGGTCAGCAGCAAACCGACTATCAATGCGATGACCGTGGCCAGCAGGATGCTTTGCACCTTCTACGCCTCCCGCTGAACGCTCTCGAGCCGGCGCGTCAGCTCATCCGGCAACAGATCGAGCCCTGCGACCCGCGACGCTTTGATCAATACGACGGACCCCGGCGCGATGAGACCGATCGCTGCGCCGGCCGCATCATCCATCGATTCCACTATGTGCGAGATGTCGCCGGCGGCGTCAGCGATGGCGACTGCTTCGGATCCAACGGTGATGACACCGCGGAAGCCAAGGGATCGAACCAGCCGTCCGATCCTCTTATGCGCGTCGACGGAGCCCGGACCGAGCTCCGCCATCGGGCCGAGGATCGCCCACGCTTCACGGTCGCCCGCCAGCTCCCGCACCGACCTGAGGGCGGCAGCAGTTGATGTCGGATTGGCGTTGTAGGCATCGTTGGCGATTGTCCAGTCGCCGACGCCCTGGATCTGCATGCGTGCCGCGCTCAACGGCGCGTCCACCAAAGCTGCCGACGCTTCGTTGGGGTCTATTCCCAATTCGATCGCCACGGCTATCGCCATCGCGGCGTTGCGCATCAGGGCTCGGTTCGGAACGGCCAATCGCACGGGCAGTTCCTCACCGTCTACGGCTACTACGCCGTGTGTTCGTCCTTCGCCGTCGATCCCGAGAGCGCGGTAGCGGATGGCCCCGCCTGGCCCAACGGTTTGAAGCTTCGCGGTCGTCGTTTCGGAGAAGACGTCCAGGAAGTCGTCGTTGGACGGAACGATCCCGAGCCCATCGGCCGGCAACGCGGCGAGAAGCTCCGACTTCGTTTGGGCGATGACTCTGCGCGAGCCGAAGATCTCCAAATGCGTTGAACCAACCCCTGTGATCACACCGATGCGCGGTTGCACGAAAGCGCAGAGCTCGGCGATCTCGCCACCGCGCCGGGCTCCGAGCTCGGTCACCAAAATCTCGGCATCGTCCGGACAGCCGATAACGACGGTGGGAACCGTCACGTCGGTGTTGTAGCTTCGTGGCGCCGAGTGCACTCGGTAGCGAACGCGAAGCGCGGCAGTCACTAGATCCTTTGTGAGGGTCTTGCCGGTACTTCCAGTGATGCCCACGGAACGCACCGCTAGCTGGGACCGGACG
This sequence comes from uncultured Actinomycetes bacterium, assembly GCA_963766295.1. Lineage (GTDB taxonomy): Bacteria > Actinomycetota > JAICYB01 > JAICYB01 > JAICYB01 > JBBDRJ01. The sequence continues at coordinate 1,410,196 of CAVXYW010000002.1, forward strand.
TGCATCGCCAGATCTGAAAGAGCTTTGACCGTGCTTTCGACGAGGACGGCCGTCGCCGCGTCCGCTGGAAGACTCGCTTCCCGTTCGACAACGACGAACGGAGCACCGGATTCAAACGCTGCATCGATGAAATCGTGACCCCCGCGAACAGCCATGAAAGCTGCGGTTCGGTTCACATCGCGTGAGTCGGCGACCACCGAAATGGCTTGTATCGACCCATCGCCAAGCAGGCGGCCCTTGCATATCTGGGCGACCTCGGCGGCCGTCAGGACCGGCATCCGACACCTCGCAGCACTTCGCGGACGACATCGCGGTCGTCGAACGGGATCGTGCGGTCCGCGAACTTCTGACCCTGTTCGTGACCCTTGCCGGCGACAAGAACAACGTCACCGGGACCGGCCGTTGTGATCGCTTTCTCGATCGCTTCACGGCGGTCGGGTACCTCGACGAATTCTCCGCCGCCGGATTCAGCTCCCGGTCGGATGTCGGCGATGATCGCGCCCGGTTCTTCAGATCGCGGGTTGTCCGAAGTAACGATCGTTAGATCGGCCGCACTCGTCGCAGCTTCGCCCATCAGCGGACGCTTGGCGCGATCCCTGTCGCCGCCGCAACCGAAGACAACGATGACTCGCATCTCGCCCGCGAGCTCACGGCACGCGCGAACCGCTTTCTCGAGAGCATCCGGAGTGTGCGCGTAGTCGACGAGCGCAAGGAATCCCTGTCCCTCGTCGATCGACTCGAGTCTGCCGGGCGCAGTTCGCAATCGTTCGATACCCAGGGCGGCTTCTGACAACGTGAACCCACATTGCAGCGCCATCCCGGCGGCAAGCATGCAGTTGCTGAGGTTGTAACTCCCGACCAGCGACGTCCTGATGTCAACGCTTCCGACGGGTGTCTGCAGCAATGCAAAAGAACCTCGCGGACCAAGATCGGCGTCGGTAGCCACGATGTCGGCGTCGGCGGAGCCGAAAGTCCAGACATCGAGAGCTTGCCCAACGCTTTCGTGCAGCGCGCGGCCGTATCCGTCACCGATGTTGATGACGGCTTGTTTCGTGTATGCAGTGTCGAAGAGCATCGCTTTCGCCTCGAAGTACGCCTCCATGGACCCGTGCGTGTTGAGATGGTCCTGTGTGAGATTTGTGAACCCAGCGGAGGAAACCCGGGTCGCTCGAAGCCTATCCCGGGCCAACCCGTCGGAGCTCGCTTCTAATGCAACGAAGGTGACTCCGGCGTCTCGCATGCGGCGCAACAGGCGTTGCAGGTCAACAGCCTCGGGCGTGTTCATGGGCGCTGGCTCGTCCACCTCCATGAACCTGCGCGAGACGGTACCGATGACTCCGGCGTGAGCTCCAGCCGCAGTAGCGATTGACTCCAACAGATACGTAGTCGTGGTCTTTCCATTCGTGCCTGTGACCGCGGCGACACAAAGGTCGTGCGAGGGGTGGTTGTAGACCTCGGCGGCCAGGGGGCCGAGCGCGGGCCTGACGCTGCCGACTCGAGCCTGAGGCAGATCCACTTCGACGAATCTCTCAACCAATAGGGCTGCGGCACCGGCCTGCTTCGCGACCGGCGCAAAGTCGTGGCCATCTACGTGCTCACCGGGGACGCAGCAGAACAGGTCCCCGCCAGATACACGCCGGGAGTCGTCTTCGATGCCCGTCACGGCGCCGTCTCCCCGGACTTCGGCTTCGATTCCGGCGCTCCGCAGCAGCGTGACGAGGGTCCGTTGGACCTGCTCGGCCCCACCCATGTCGCCAGTCTCCCTCAGGCTCCCGGCGGGATGCGCAGGATCCTGACGGCTTCCTTGCCGATCTCGGCGAACGCCGGGGCGGCGGCCAGCCCTCCCTCTATTGGGACGGCGTTGTCCAGAACGATGGCGATCACCAGGCGGGGCGCGGAGGCCGGGAACATCCCGACGAACGACGCGATGTGGCCCGAGTAGCCGACACCCTCCTTGAGTCTGCGGGCAGTACCAGTCTTGCCGGCCACGTCGTAGCCGGGGATCTGCGCCAGCGTGCCGGTTCCTTCGGCCACGACCGTCCGCAGCATGTCCCGCACAGTGCTCGAGACCTTATTGGGGATGACTCGATGCCGGCGGGCCTGCGGTGTGCGGTGGATGTCGCCCTGAGGGTCGACCCAGCCCGACACCAATCTCGGTTCCACTACGACGCCGTCGTTGGCGATGGTGGCGAAGGCCTGAACGATCTGCAACGGCGTTACCGACAACCCTTGTCCGATAGCCATGGTTGGAAGCGACGTTTGCCATCTTGTCGCGGACGGAAGCATCCCGGCGCTTTCGCCCGGGAAGCCCAAACCGGTTGTCTTTCCGTAGCCAAACAACTTGAAGTATTCGTCGAGCTTTTCAGCTCCGAGTTCCTGCGCCAGCCTGATCGTCCCCAGGTTGGAAGACTGCGCGAGGATGCCGCGCAGATCGAGCGATCGGGCTCCGTGTTTGTGCTCGATAAACGTTCGGTCCGCGATCTTGATGCTGTAAGGCACCCACATCTGCTCGTCGGGTTTGATCGCACCCTCGGCCAGAGCTGCTGAAACCGTGACGATCTTGTTGACCGATCCGGGTTCATATGCGTCCGTTACCGCGCGGTTCTTGATCACCTGTGGATCGAGGTTTTCGATGACGTTGGGATCGAAGGTGGGGTTGTTCGCCATCGCGAAGATCTCGCCCGTTCGAGGATCCAACGCCACGGCCATTCCCCCGTTCGCACGCGTCTTCTCAACGGCTCGTTGCAATGCAGCTTCAGTCGACAGTTGGAGGTCGGGGTCGATCGTGAGCATCACGTCCGATCCCGGAACCGGTGGCTGCTCCGTGAAAACACCTTGCGGGATGCGGCGCCCGCGCGGATCCTGCTCGAGCACACGCCAGCCGGGGCGTCCACCCAGAAGCTTGTCGTAGCCGAACTCGATACCGGCCAGACCCTTCTGGTCGGTTCCGATGAGACCGACGACGGCGGACGCCAGATTTTCGTTGGGATACAAGCGCCGAGGCTCGTCGACGACACCGATGCCTGGGAGCTTCAGCTCTTCGATCTTCTTGGCGGTTACCAACCCGATGCGGCGAGCTAGATAAACGAAGGACGTGTCCTTACGAAGGTCGGCTTCGACTGGTACGGCGTCGAGCTGAAGATGAGGAGCCAAAACGCGCGCCGTTGCGGCCGGATCTCTGATGAGCTTCGGGTTGCCGTAGACAGTGCGCGAAGGGATGGAGACGGCCAGCTCTCCTCCGTACCGGTCGTAGATCGCACCGCGACGCGCGGGCAGCGTGATGTTGCGGACACGCTGTTTGCGAGCCTCTGCCGAGTAAGCCTCGGAACGAATGGCCTGGACGTATCCCAGCCGCACGCCGATCGCGGCAAGGCAGAGCAACAGCACCGCACCCATCGTGCCGGCGCGGCGCAGAGCCACGCGGCTCATGGGATGTCTAAGGCTTGTCGTTGCTGACTCTGGTCGCGGTCTTCGGCAACACGCCCGGCGGCTTGCTCCTGCGGCGAAGCGGAGCCACTGCCTACGAAACTGGGATCGGGATCGGCGACAAGACCCTGCTTGCTCGCCTCATCAGCTATGCGCTTGGCCGTCGAGAGTTGCGCGACTTGCGCACGAAGAAGAGAAAGACGTTCAGTTTCCTTTTGCACCTGTTTTTCCAATGTCGCCGCGCGAAGACCGTCCTGCCCTATGGACGCATGCATCCCGGTGACACCGAACACGGTGACCACGGCCAGCACGACGAGCAGCACCGGCCGTCGGCGCGCAGCTTTCGCTCCGCGGACGACGCGCAAGTCGGGTCGGGTCGGAACGCGCGTCCTTGGCGCATAACGTGGGAGCGCGCGTACGGCCATCAGTCGCCGGCCGATCCATTCAAAGTGCGGGTGGCTGCGCGCAGACGAGCAGAAGACGCTCGCGGATTGCGCTCGACTTCGGCCGACGAGGGAAGGATGGCGTTGGGTGTCAGGGTTTGCAGCGGCCCGGTCGCCGGAGGCGCACCTAGACCGGGCAGCGGACGACCACGTCCGGTGAAGCGCTGGAACATGCGCTTGACCAAACGGTCTTCGAGCGATTGATAAGAGATGACGACGACCCGGCCCCCGGGGGCGAGGACATCGGGAAGGGAGCCGAGCGCGCGCTCCAAAACCTCAAGCTCACTGTTGACCTCAACGCGAAGAGCCTGGAACGTGCGGCGGGCTGGGTGCCGACGACGCGACTGCTGCGGGTAAGCCGACTCAACGAGCTCGGCCAGTTCGGTCGTCGTACGCAACGGTGCCCGACGCCGTGCATTTGTGATCGCGCGCGCTATGCGGGACGCAAGACGCTCCTCGCCGTATGTACGAAGGATGCGCTCGAGATCGGCTTCGGAATAGGAGTTCACCACGTCGGCTGCGGTGAGCGCTTGCGACGTGTCCATCCGCATGTCCAGCGGACCTGTCTGGCGCAGCGAAAACCCGCGCTCGGCGTTGTCGACCTGCATCGAGGACATGCCGAGGTCGAACAGGATCCCGTCGACACGTTCGATCTCTTGGCTCTGCAAGATCCACTCCAGATCCGCGAAATCCGTACGAACCAGCTTCACGGCGCCGCCGAATGACCTGAGGTTGTAGCGCGCTCGTGCGAGCGCCTCTGAATCGCGATCGACGCCGATCAGAGTGCTGCGGCCACCAACGTGACGAAGGATGGCCTCGGCGTGACCACCGGCCCCGACTGTCGCGTCGACATACACACCTTCGGGTCGCGGCGCGAGGAAATGAAGTACCTCTTCGACCATCACCGGCTGGTGGTCGTCGGTCACGATCGGCCTCCGCTCGAAGGGACGTTCTCCCGGACGAAGACACAGATCCCCGAGCGGCCGTCCGTCGGGACGGCGCTGGCGATCGCGCGGCATGACTCGGATCGGCGACCTTCTATCGAGCATCCTGGACACGCCTGCCCCCTTAGATGCCTAGCTCGGACGAGAACTCTTCGACGTTCGATTCCGCTTCTGCGCGCTGGGACTCCCAACGGCCGGCGTCCCATATCTCCACGCGCGGGCCGGCGCCCACGATCACTACCTCTCGGTCCAGTCCGGCGTATGACCTGAAGGACTGCGGGACGGTCAGCCGGCCCTGCTTGTCGACGCGCTCGCTCTGGGCCTGAGAGAAGAAGAAACGTGCATATCGGCGAGCTTCTGGTTTCGTAGTAGGAAGCGAAGCGACGTTGGCGACCTGGCGTTCCCACTCCTCGGGAGGAAAGACGTAGACACACGGATCGATGCCTTTCTGGAGGACGACCTGGCCCCCCAGGGCGTCGCGCATGCGCGCGGGGAAGATCACTCGTCCCTTGTCGTCCAGTCCATGCCGATGTTCTCCGAGGAACAACCCGTCGCCTCCACGCCACTCCACGCGCTCCGGACCCGCCGCCGCAGCGGCCTCCCCGGACGCCCACCCGGACACCCAAACGCTCCAAGTTGCGCCACTTTACTCCACTACCCTCCATCGGTCAATGGCACGCAGCACTAAAACCGCAGGTAGAACGCGTGTTCGCTAGCGGACGCTAGCTAGCGCGTACCGAGAGGTATGGAAGCCACTCGGGCTCGGCCTGCCCGACGAGCAGACGGAGCCAGAAGCCGTCGTGGGGAGTCTTCGGCGGGTGCCGGAGCTTGAGGCCCACGTCGCCGGGGAGGCGATTCTCCTTCTTGCCGTTGCATCGCCTGCAGGATGCAACGACGTTGTCCCACGTGTGCCCGCCGCCGCGGCTGCGCGGCATCACGTGGTCGACGTTCTCCGCCGGACGGCCGCAGTACTGGCAGGAATGCCCGTCCCGAAGGAACACCGCCTTGCGCGAGGGCGCCACGTGCAAGCGGCGCGGGACGCGCACGTAATAACGGAGGCGGATCACCGACGGCGCTTCGATCGACAGGTGCTCCGAGTGGTAGAGGGCGCCGTTGCGCTCAACGATCTCGGCCTTCTCACCCAGGACGAGCACTATCGCCCGCCGGTGCGCCACCACTCCCAGCGGTTCGAAAGTCGCGTTCAATATCAGCGATCTTCCCAAGCCACCACCGCCTAAATGTCTGAGCGAATTCTAACTGCTGGTCACGCCTTCACAGCCTCAACGACTTCGGCCGCTATGTCGTATCGGGAGAACGGCGCCATCAAGTAGATGCCGGCGGCCTCGGAGCGAAGCTCCCCGGCAACATCGACCGCTATGCGCCGACCTTCGGCGCTCCCCTTGTCGCCAGCCTTGCTCATCCGGTCGCGAACCTCATCGGGGATCGAAACCCCTGGAAGCTCGTTGTGAAGGAACTCGGCGTGCCGTGAGGTGACGAGCGGCAGGACGCCAACGAGGATCGGTAGCTCGAGCGGGCCGTGACTCTCCTCGTATGCCTTGCGGAATCGCCGCAGCGGATCAACCGAATACGCGGGCATCGATAGAGCGAAATGCGCGCCCGAGTCGATCTTCTTCTTCAGCAGGCGCGCCTCGCGGTCGAGGTCGGAAGCGGCGAGGTTGACCGCACAGCCAACGAGGAAGTTGGTCGGCTCCCCAATAGAAGCACCGACACGATCCCTTCCTTTGTTCAATGATTCCGTGACCAACGTGATCAAGCCGGTCGGAACAACGTCGACGTTGTCGGTTGCGGCCGGGTAATCGCCGATGCGAGCGGGGTCGCCGAGAACGACGAACAGATTCCTTATGCCAAGCGCATGCGCAGCAAGGAGATCTCCTTGTATTCGGAGAAGGTTTCGACCGCGCGTCGGGAAGTGAAGGATCGTCTCGATCCCTGCGCGCTCTTGGATCAGAAGTGCGGGCGCCCACGGGCTCATCCGCATCTTGGCCATCGGACTGTCGGCGACGTTGATCGCATCGGCCCCCGCCTCGGCCAAGGTCTCGGCGGCAGTTACGAGCTTGGCGGTATTTGTCGATCGGGGTGGATCCATCTCAACGCTGATCACGAACCGGCCCTCGCGAAGCTTGGTCTCGAACGGAGTCGGTGGTGTTGATAGGTCGCTCACGACTTCGGTCTGCGCCGCGCGCGGAAGGATCTCGAGATGAAGCTGGTCGGGCGCGCCTTTGAGAGCTTCGGCCATGGCTTTGATGTGCTCCGGATGCGTTCCGCAGCAGCCGCCGACGATCGAAGCGCCCGCAGCAACGAATGCTCTTGCGTAGTCGGCCAGGTACTCCGGTGTCGCGGGGTACACGATGCGCTGCCCCGCTCGGGCCGGTCCTCCGGCGTTCGGTAATGCAACGAGCGGCTTGTCACCGACCAAGGGCTGCATCAAGTGCACGATGCGTAGAACTTGAGCGGGGCCCTCTGAACAGTTGACGCCGACCCCATCGGCGCCGAGCTCCACGAGCTTGGTTCCAACTTCTTCCGGCGTCGAACCGAGAAGCGTGCGGTCATCACGCGTGAATGTCGCGAGGACGACCACGGCAAGATCGCAAACGGAACGCGCGGCCTTGAGGGCTTCGTCCATCTCGTTTATGTCAGATTGCGTCTCGATGACGATGAAGTCGGCGCCGGCATCCGAGAGAACGGAGATCTGCTCGGCATAGGCCTCCCGAGCACGCTTGCGACTGACGCGGCCGTAGGGCGCGAGACGCACTCTCAGCGGACCGACGGAACCGGCGACGATGGCGCCGGTCTGCTTAGCGATCTCGACGCCTGTACGATTCAGCTCTTCGACTCGGTCTTCGAGTCCGTGCTTGGCCAGACTGAATCGATTGGCACCGAAAGTATTCGTCTCGATGAGCTTGGCCCCCGCTTCGACGAAGAGCCGGTGGGCCTCGAGTACGACGCTCGGTCGTTCGATGTTCAGCACCTCGAGGCAGCCGTCGATGTCGACCAGACCGCGTTCGATGAGCGACGTGCCTAGACCGCCGTCGGCGAGCAACGGCTCGGAAGCGACCAAAGCGCGCAGATCGGCGCCGTTCATCTATCGATTATCCCGGGTCATCGATCGAGGTCAGCGCGACGCTGCAACTTCCTTGGGCAGCGGGAAGCGAACGTCCTCGTCGATGACCCTCACTTCTTCGACCTCGGCGGGGCCGAACTTGCGGAGGAAGTCCAGGACGCTCTCAACGAGCCATTCGGGCGCCGAAGCCGAGGACGAAAGACCCACGACGTCAACGCCCTCGAGCCACTCAGGATCGATCTGGGATTCGTCTTCGATGAGATAGGACTGCGCACCGTGTTGCTTGGCGACTTCGACCATCCGGAGTGAGTTCGACGAGTTCGGCGCACCGATGACGAGGATGAGCGGGGCCCTGGACGCGAGTACCTTGATCGCCGCTTGGCGATTCGTCGTTGCGTAGCAGATGTCGGACTTGGTTGGCCCCGTGATGTTCGGGAAACGCTGGCGCAGCGTTTCGACGATCTCCCTCGTGTCGTCAACCGACAACGTGGTTTGCATGATGTAGGAGAGGTTGTCCGGATCGGGAACTTCGAGGTTCTCCGCCTCCTCCACGTCTTGAACGAGAACCGTTCGCGCCGGGGCCTGTCCCATCGTCCCTTCGACCTCCTCGTGTCCGGCGTGGCCGATGAGGACGATCGTCCGCTCCCGCTTGGCGAACCTGATGGCCTCGACGTGCACCTTCGTTACCAGCGGACACGTTGCATCGATCAGGCGCAGCTCCCGCTTTTGCGCGGTCTCGTAGACCTCGGGAGCCGACCCGTGCGCCGAGAGAACGCAATGGGAGCCGGGCGGGACCTCGTCGACCTCGTCGACGAAGATCGCGCCTCGCCGCTCGAGGCCTTCGACAACGTGCCGGTTGTGAACGATCTGCTTACGGACATATATAGGTGCGCCGTACCGGTCCAGTGCTCGTTCAACGATGTCCACCGCTCGGTCGACGCCGGCGCACCAGCCCCGGGGGGCGGCTAGCAGTATCTGTTCGACGGCCACGCGACCAGCCTACTGGGGCTGGTAGGGACCGAATGCGGCAAGGGTCCGTAGTATCTTCGGCTCCGCATGGCCCGCACATCCAACAAGAGCTTTGAGGCGTTCGCCACCTATTTCGATCGCGTCATCGAAGCCGTCGAATACGTGATCCAAGGCAAGCCGGACGTCGTACGGCTTTGCGTCGTCGCCCTCTTCGCAGAAGGCCACCTTCTGATCGAGGACGTCCCCGGTGTTGGCAAGACCATGCTCGCGAAGACCCTGGCTCGCTCGCTCGGCTGCTCCTTCCGCCGCATCCAGTTCACTCCCGATCTGTTGCCGACGGACATAACCGGGGTTCGTATCTGGGGGCGCGGAAGCAGCCGCGACGAGTTCCGACCGGGACCGATCTTCGCGCAGATCGTCCTGGGAGACGAGATCAACCGGGCAAGCCCGAAGACACAGGCGGCCCTGCTCGAATCAATGGAGGAGCAGCAAGTCACCCTGGACGGCCACTCCTACCCGCTCGAGCGTCCTTTCATGGTCGTGGCTACGCAGAATCCGATCGAGCACGAGGGAACCTACCCGCTTCCCGAAGCCGAGCTCGACAGATTCCTGATGCGCGTGCGCATCGGTTACCCGGACCCCTCGGCGGAGATGGACGTTCTATCTGTTCACGCGCAACCTGGGCGCCTCGACGAGGTCGAGCCCGTGATCAGCGCGGCCAACGTCAAGAAGCTCATCGATCTCGGCCACACCGTTCACGTGTCGGACAACATCAAGGAATACATCGTCGAAATGCTCGGCCGCACCAGGGAGCACGAGTACGCGTACCTCGGTGCGTCTCCACGAGCGGGCCTCATGCTCCTTCGCGCTGCGCGCGTACTCGCGGCTGCCGACGGCCGGGAATTTGTGGAGCCCGACGACATCAAAGAGCTCGCCGTTCCCGTTCTAGCCCACCGCATCATCATCACGCCCGAGGCCCAACTCGGTGGCGTCTCTCAAGAAGCCATCGTTGTGGACGGATTGGAATCGACGCCCGTTCCAAAGCGGGCACGCGCGTGACGACACGCGGTCGCACGATCGCAGCACTCGCCTTCGTGATGGTCGTCTTCGGACGGCTCGGCGGGATGCGCGAACTACTGATGGCCGGCAGCGCGCTCGCCCTTACATTGCTCACCGGTTTCGTACTGGTCTGGATGCGTGGCGGCCGGGCCAAGGTCAAGCGCCGGATCTTCCCGGCCAGGACGAGTGTTGGCGGCAAGGCTCGGATCGAGCTCGCCATCGAAGCAACGGGACGGATCGGGATGGGGCCGGTGCTCTTGTCGGACAGGCTCCCGAGCGTTCTGGGGCCAACACCCCGTCTCGCGCTACCCGGTGGACGAAGAAATCGCCAGCGTGCCGTCGCGTACACACTTGCGCCGAGGATGCGTGGCCGCTTCACGATCGGTCCGCTGGAGATAACGAATACCGATCCGTTCGGTTCCGTACGTCGCCGAGTCAAGGTCTCGGGAACGTCGAGCCTGCTCGTTGTGCCGAGCTACGAGGACATCTCGATCCTTCCGTCCGGAGCACAACGCATGGGTGTGGTTCGTCACTCTCCTCTCGTCGGAACCGGCGACGAGTTCTACGCGCTTCGCAACTACGAAGAAGGCGACGACCTCAGAAAAGTGCACTGGCCGACGTCGGCCAAGACCGGCGAGCTCGTCATAAGGCAGGAGGAACTACTGGCCGAACCGCGTGCGCTCATCGTCCTCGATACGTCGGAGGCGAAGCACAAAGGAACGGGCCCCGGGTCTTCGCTGGAAGCTGCGATCTCGGCCTGCGCAGCCATTGGAGTACATGCGCTCAACCGACGAATGCGCATAGAGGTGATCACTCCGGATGGACCATTGCTCCAGACACGGCGTCCATCCAAGGAACAACTCCTGGAGGACCTGGCGCTCCTCAAGGCAAGCAAGAAGGTCGGCCTCGCTCACGCGCTGAGACACGCGGATCGTCCACGCGCGGGACGGCCCGGGCTCGTCGTGGTCATATCGCCGGGTCTGCGCAAGGACGACCTTCGCGCCGTAGCTCTCCGTATGCGTGGTTCAGTTCCCGGAGCGATCGTCGAGATCGACGCGGCAAGCTACGAAGCGAAGCGATCGCGCCGAAGTTCGTCGTCGTTCGATTTTCCCGGCGTGCCAGTAGTCCATCTGCAGGCCGGCGATTCTTTCCGCGCCGCTTGGCACACGACGATCAAGGACGGGCCGTTCGGCGGTCCGCCACAAAGAGATGTCGCTCTGGCGAGATGAGCTCCGCGCTTCTCGAGCGACGCTGGCGTCGCTCGTTGCGCTCGCCCTAGTTTCGGTTTTCAGTATCGGTCGTCTGATCGAATCGCCGGACTTTCTCGTATGGGCGCTTCCCGCCGTCGCTATCGGTGCCGGCTTCGCACTCTTCTTCGGACACCGATCACTCGGTGTCGGATTCGGACTGCTCGTCGTCGGCGGGTTCCTAACACTGCCCGCGCTTTTTGCGCGCGGAGAGACCGCAGCACTTTTCCCAACACCGGATGCCGTCACTGCCGTGAGGAAGCTGATCTCGTCGGGTCTGTCGGCGGCTCCCAAGCAAACGCCTCCCGTAGATGCCGACCCACAGTTTCTGGTACTCGTTTGGATCGGTTTGCTTCTGCTCGGGTTCCTCGGTGCGTCGTGGGTGGTCGTTCGCAGGCCGGTGGGGGCCGTCATCTCGGCGCTCGGCATCGTGACGTTCACCGGCGCGATCGGCGGTGGCCCCGGCCGCGATGTCTACGCCGTTGTTGCCGTTGCGGCGACGATCGGTTTCTTCCTCGCCGAAGGTCGGCATCGAATCGGGCGCTGGGCCGGTGGGCGATTGCGCATCCCGATCTGGTTCGGCCTTCCCACGCTCGCTGTCGCGACGGCGTTCGCGTTGGCATCTCCTATCGTTTTCGGAGATCAGCCGATCGTGCAGCTTCGATCGGCGCTTCGTCCGCGAGTGGTGATCATCAAGCCGCTCTCAGATATAAAGCGGCAGCTCAAGGTTGATCCACCCATAGAGGTCATGCGTGTCACGGCTGCCCAGCCCACTTATTGGCGTCTAACCGGTTTGGATTCGTTCGACGGGAGAGAGTGGTCGCTCGAAGCACGACCCGAACCCATCCGGGACGGAGTCATCCCACAACCCGATCCGCCGGCGACAGGCGAAACTCTTGAACAGTCGGTCAGGCTGACGTCGCTTCTATCCCCGTGGGTGCCGGCGGCCTACGCCGCTCGATCGCTCGACTCGAAAGCACAGATCGATCTCGACGAAAGTTCACAGACCTTGCTGCTGCGAGGCGATACTTCGCCGGGGCTTCAGTACACGGTCCGTTCGCAGCTTCCGCGTGTGCAGGTCAACACCTCCGGACCGCCTCGTGCCGTTTCCGACGACCGTGAGCGTCTGTTTGGCGAAATCGGCCGCCCGATCATCACCGGCGCGCGCACGCCGTTGGATATCGCGCGCAAGCTCGAAGAGCACTTCCGCGCATTCACATACAGCGAGGATGTGCCCGCCGGACACACGGTCGAACGTCTTCAGCAATTCCTCGCCGCACGCCGCGGGTACTGCGAGCAGTTCGCGGCGACGATGACGCTCATGCTGCGCGGCCTTGGTGTCGACGCGCGCGTCGGTGTTGGATTCCTCCCAGGCTCCCAAGCCGCCAACGAGTTCGTCGTCTCCACACGCGATGCGCATGCGTGGGTCGAGGCCAACATCCCGGGAGCGGGATGGACGACGTTCGACCCAACTCCGGGACGAGGCGCCGCATCGGCAGCCCCGGAGCTCAACGAGCCCGAAGAGGCGGAGCCGGTTCCCGAGCTGACGGCGGTTCCCGAACCGACTCCACAAACCGAAGACCTTCCAGCGGACGTGACACCCGGTGCCATCCCGTCGGCTCTTCTCAAGACCGCCCTGTGGAGCGCCGTTGGTCTCGCCGTCATAGGTGCTGTGCCAACGGCGAAGTTCGTTCGTCGGCGGCGCCGGCGCACGCGCGGGAGCAAAGATGCCGTTGTGCTCGGTGCTTATGCCGAACTCGTCGACCGCGCGCGCGATCTCGGATGGACGCAATCGGCGGCGGAGACTTACCGCGAGTTCGGCGCGCGGGTCGCCGCTGGCGCGGACGCCAGCGGGGAGCTCGCCCGCCTTGCCACCCGCGCGGTTTACGGACCCGGGCCGGTCTCCTCAGAGGAAGCGGCGTCTGCTTGGGCTGCTCTCGCAGTGGCACAGGCCGCATTAACTAAAAAGGCCTCACGCATAAGGCGCATCGTTGCCGTGTTCGATCCGCGCACCTTCCTGCCATCAGGGTGGTCAAGACGTCTGCGGGGACGCGTTCCACGTCGCCTGCGGCCTGCGGGTTCGAGCTCCTAAGCCCCGACGGGCTGGCCGTCCTCGATCTGATCGAGGTACTCGGACAATCCGTAGCCCGTCTTGCCTTCCCAGCTGTATTCCGTCAGGCCTTCACCGATGCGCGTGACCTTTCCTTCGCGCCGGTTGCGCAATGGGATGAAGGACATGACCCGTCCGGTTATCTCGATCTCACGATCCGGCGTGCGCGCAACACAACGGAAGGTCTCTTGGTCCTTCTCCTCGGTCCACTGCGTATCGAGTGAAGCATCGAGGATCGGCGTGTAGTTGCCGTTCTCGAACACGACGCCACCGCGACGGACATTCCCGTCTCGGCCGGCGATGATCGAGACCATGAACCCCGCGTCTTCGCCGGCATTGCACGTCAGCCATCGGTACCAATAGGGCGCCTGCCACGAGCGCGGCCCCCAGGAGTGATCGCGCAGACCGAAGCCGTCGATCTCCCAAGAGTCCGCTCCGACGGTGATCCGTCCGCGAGCGCCGACGTGCTGCTCGTAGTGGCCCTTGGCGAATTGCATCGACTCGGGGACGATGTCGCCTTCTTCGACCTCGGGCTCGCCTCCCATCATCGGTGACAGCCCGCGATAGGTGAGTTCGACGGTGCAGTCAACGTGCTCCGCTTCGGTGAAAGCCTTGCGCGGGTCCTTCATCGCGTTGGGTTCGGTAAGCAGCGCGACCTTTCCGTCGTATGTGACTCGCTGCTCCTTGAACGGCTCGGTCACCTCGAACTTCATCCCGCCGGCATCGAAGGCGTCGTTGTTGTCGATGTGCGGTCGCGAGTACATGAAGGCGACCGGCTTCTTATCGGGGTAGGCCCCCAAACTCCCCCCGGCATGTAGATGCAGTTGGTCATCTCGGCGTATCCCTCGTTGGCTCGGTTCCCGAGCCGGAACCACGCGCCGACGTCCACCTTGGGGTCGTACACGTTGAAGTACATCGACTCGTTGAACGTCTGTGCGGACTCGAGCTCGTGCATGTACTCGTCCTGCGGCTCTAGACGGATCCTCATTTGAACTCCCTCTCCCGGGTTGGTTCCTAAGCCGGCCGGATGCAACGATACGCCGATGGCTAAAGCCGACGAGTTGCGCGAGCAACTGATCTCGTTCTGTTCGTCCCGCTCGGGCTCCGGTGTCGAGATCGACGAACTGGTACGTCTCTCCGGGGGCGCATCTCGCGAGACGTGGTCGTTCGCGATGTCGGACGGGAACCAAACGCGCAAGCTCATCCTCAGGCGAGACCCGCTTGGTGCACCGCCCCGCGGAGACAAAAGAGACGAGGTTGGTTTGCTCGAGCGGGCGACCAAGGCCGGCGTCCCGGTACCGACGGTTCTTTGGAACTCGGAAGGCGAGGAGCTCGGCTCCCCCGGTTTCATCATGGAGCACGTCGAGGGCGAAACGATCGCCCGGCGCATCCTTCGCGACGATGAGTACGCCGCGGCCCGTCCGGTGATGGCAGCGCAGTGCGGTGAGATCGCGGCCAAGATCCACTCGATCCCCACGGGGGATCTCGACGGCATGGAACCACCGGACGGAAGTCCGGCCCAGACCGTTCTCGATCAGTACTCGACGCTCTTGGAGTCCATGGGCGAGCCGCATCCGGTGTTCGAGCTCGCCATGCGCTGGCTGAGCAAGCGCATGCCCGGATCGGATCGCACAACCCTCGTGCACGGAGACTTCCGAAACGGGAACTTCATCGTCGGTCCAGACGGGATCCGGGCCGTGCTCGATTGGGAGCTGGCCCATATCGGCGATCCGTGGGAAGACCTGGCGTGGGTGTGCATGAGGTCTTGGCGTTTCGGTGCGCCGGGAGAAGTCGGCGGTTTCGGCGAACGCGAAGACTTCTACACGGCTTACGAAAAGACTTCTGGTCTTCCCGTCGATCGCAACGCCGTGAAGTGGTGGGAGGTCATGTCCAACGTGAAGTGGGGCGTGATGACGATCGGCCAGGCGTTCACGCATCTTTGGGGCCACGTCCGGTCACTTGAACTGGCCGCTATCGGCCGCAGAACGGTCGAAACGGAATACGACGTCTTACGACTCATCAAGGAGGTCGAGTGATGCAGGACAGGCCGACAGCCGTCGAGTTGCTAAAAGCTGCCCAAGAGTTCTGCGAGAAAGACCTCGGCCCCCAGCTGACCGGTCGCCTTCGCTTCCACACGCGCGTGCTGCAAAACGTTCTCGGCATCCTCGAACGCGAATGGGAATTGGAGGAACATGCAGTCCGCGCCGAATGGGAACGACTTCAAACGCTGCTATCGACCGATCAAGAGATTCCGCCGAGCTTCAAGGAGCTTTCGGAGAATGTGAGCGAGGCCAATCGATCTCTCGCTCAGCAGATCCGATCGGGAGCGATGGACGACTCGCTGGGTCAGATCGCCGACACGCTTTACGAAACTGTTGTCGAGAAGTTGGACATCGCCAACCCGAATCACCGCTAGTCGGAGCGATGCGCTAGCCTGCTGCCTCTTCTTCGGTAACCTGCGCCCGCTCGACGCGGGCTCCCCAGGCAGCAAACGGGTCGTGCTCGGGTTTGGTCCGCAACGGGTTTCGTCCCGTGAAGACTTGCCGCACCATCAACGCTGTGAACGCGCGCTGAGCCTGCGTGCGCAATCCGATCCCGTGCAGCTGCCGGTCGGTTTGCACCAGATGTCCGCCCCGGATCCGCCAATAAAGGACGGCGAATCCTCCAAGAGCACCGAGTACGCCTCCCCATGTCGCGCCGCCGGCGATGAGGATCGCGTCCAAGACGAGCAGCCCTGCGAAGGCGAACATCCACATGATCCGCTCGACCTCGGAGAAGGAAGCGCGATCGATGGCTGCGCGCAGTCGTTTCGACTCGTCTGAGCTCGGAACGTAGGGCACGACCGACGGTTACTGGTCGCGCCGACGCGAACGCATCCGCTCTTCGGCCCGGCGCCATGCATCCCGGAACACCGTGGACGGTGATCGACCGACGGACGCGAGATCCCTAGCCGATGTGACGATGGCAACGACAGACACGAGCAGGACGATGAACCCGAGAGCTCCGAACGCGACGTTCGATGAGTTCAGAAGGAGCAGTCCGAGGCCGGGGATCAGGCCAAGGACACCGAGCCGCAGGAAAAGGTTTGCACGCTTGCGCGGCTTGGCTTCGGAGACGTTTCGAACGAAATCGGGATCCTCGGCCGCCAGGTTCTTCTCGATCTCGGCAAGGATCCGCTGTTCGTGATCCGAGAGGAAGGGTTCGTCCTTGCTCATCTGGCAGCAGTATATCCCTGCAGGGCCAGCGCAACCGCCGGTGGGACGAGCTCGTCCACCGCCTCACCGATGCGCAACCGTCTGCGCACCTCCGTCCCGGAAACCTCACCTTCATCGGCTCCGGCAAATGCTTCCGTCGGGTCCATCACTTGCACATCTGCACGAGACACGACACCGCCCGCCCTCGGCACCACCAGGAACCTCACCTCGGAGAAGGTTGCCGATACTCCGGCGTCGCCGGTGGCATAGAACTTCGGATCCTCCAGCTGTTCGAGCTTGTCGGACCCCACAACAAAGGTCGGGTCTCGGTCGTCCGCGGCCAGTGCCCGCGCGACATCGAGATACGTTCCGCGGTTCGCGAGGAAGAATCCGAAACCTTCCTCTTTCGCGATGGCGGCGATCAACGTGAGTCGTGCGGGAATGCTCAGCAACAAATCACCGGGACGATCGAGCAGAACTTTCGTCATCCCGAGAACGGCGACGGCATCCTCTCTTGGGGACGCAGCCTTGGCGATGGCCAGGTGGGCGTTCGTCGGCGGATCGAAAGCGCCGAGCAGGACAACGATTCGGCTCCCATTAACCGGCAGCAACCAATCGACGAGCGGTGGTCCCTCGGGATCCAACTGCTCCCAGCGCTCGGTCGCGTTCAACGGCCCATGCGCGACCACTCGTCCGCCGCACGAAGGATCTCGGCATTGGACCAATCGGAGAGCGGCTTGGCGAGCGAGACGCTCACGCCGACGGCTCTGGCCGGTGGAGGCGGCTCCTTGAGCTTGCGCTTGCGGAGCTCGGCGATCAGCGCCGACGTGTCCCATTCCCGTTTGGCCCGCTGCTCCTGACGGCGGACGTAGCCGCCGACCTGCTCCGCGTATCGCTTCAGCTCGCTGTCGGAAAGTCCGGACAGCTGCTCGACGAAGGCGGCCGGCTGTCCGGCATACGCCTCGGATGGTGCGTCCTTTAGGCCTTTGGGTACGGATAACCCGCGGTTGCGAAGCAGCTTTGCGAAGGCTTGGGGAAACGACGGCTCCTCGCCGGCGGAAGAGGTCGGCGAAGAAGGAGCGCGGCTTCGGGTGCCCGAACCGCCCGAACGGGCTCCCGACTTACCCGTTCTGTTTGACGCGGAGCCCCGTTTCGGGCTTTTCTTCGTTGGGCCCATCTTGCCAGCATGCCGGAAACTCACCACTAGAATGGAACGCCGCGGAGGGGCCAGTCGTTGTAGAAGTACGGAACCAAGAAACAAGGGAGGCGGACGGTCCGCTGCTAGGGCCGACGCGGGGAGAACGTGAGCGAGCCCAGAGGAACGCGCAGTTCCCGTAGACGGCGTCGAGCGGTCCAGCTCGTCGCGGCTGCGTCCATAGGTCTCATCGTTTCGAGCTTTGCCACCGGCTTCGCGGGCGGAGCCGAAGAGGAGTTCATCCCCGGAAGCGGAAAGGCCGATGCGCGCATCATCAACATCGGTCCTAAGGCCGCGAAGCTCAGCCTCGCGCCAACCATCGGCGTTGCCCTCGCGGATTACTTGAACACCTTGGGCCGCGGGGAGTCCCTCATCGCCGACTGGGTCGGCCTCGAATCTTCGGTCCCCGCTCAGGTTCTCGATCTCACTCCCCCACTCCGTGCCGAGTCGACCGGCCCGGCAGAGTGTCGCGATCGCGTCAAGGTCACTCCCTCAGGATCGCCCGTCGGCGCGATGGAGCAGCGCGCACGGGCTGCGTCGAAGGGTCCCTTCGGCGAATCCTTCTTCAAGCTCAACAACTTCGGTGTCCCCAGTGCGTTCGAAGTAGCGGGGGCGGTGGCGCACTCGACAGCTCAGATCATCGACGGGAAAACGCGCGAAGCCAAAGCCGTCACCGACATCTCGGAGTTGTCGCTGGCCGGAGGCGCGGTCAAGATCACCGGGCTGCACTGGGAGGCAATCCAGCGCACCGGCGCCGACGGCATCGTCCATGGCTCGTTCTCCGTCGAAGCGTTGAAGATCGCAGGCGTTCCGATACCTCTGCCCGAAGGCGGACTCGGCTCTCTGGCGGATCCGATCAACACGGCTCTCGCACCTCTCGGGTTCGCGATTCAAATGCCGAAGGTCGACAAGCAGGGTGGCGTCGCCCGCATCACCCCGCTGGGCATCACCATCTTCGAGTCCCCGCAACGCCAGTTGCTTCTCGGCCCACTGTTCGGAAGCATCCAGCCGGTGCGACAGCCGCTCATAGACGAGCTCCTCGGACTCGGCGAGGAGATAGACACAGTGACAGGTGGAGGCACCACCACCACAACCGAGGGCGACCGCGAAGTAGCTTTCGTCGGCTGCTCGGGCGACCGCCAGCCGCCGGCCGAAGGAACATCGACCACGCCTAGTGCTCGCGAATACGCCGCCACCGGTGTCCTGCTCACCGACATCACCCTGGGAGGACTGACCGGCGTTTCGAACGTGAACGTTGTTCTCGGCGGAGCCCAAGCGTTCACCGAGGGAGAGTCCTTCGACAGCGCGTTCGGCGACGGCGGACTGAAGATCCCGCCATTGCCGCAGATCGAAACGATCCCCGGCGCGCCGGGAACGCCGGGCACCCCGGGCACCCCGGGTGATCTTCCGCAAGCGCTTCCCGCAGCAGAAGAAGCCGGCCGCACCGTTCCGGGCTCTAAGGGCGGCGTAGCTATCTGGATCGGACTCGCCGGCCTCGTCCTTGCTGCCACGATCGGCGGCACCGACTGGTACTTGATCCGGCGCGGCCGTGCACGGGGCCTGCTACCGAATGGACCGCCTCAGGCATGATGGCTCGCATGCCCGGACTGGAGTTCTTGCGTTCCCCAACGACCAAGCGCCTCATGCGCGCTTACGGGCCCGTCATATTGCTGGCCACGCTCTTCTTGGTGATGGCCCTACTGGTTCCCACGCTGGATAAAACCGTTAGTCCGTAGCGGCAATCGACTCAAGGAGCCACGATGGCGATCGAGACTCACGTTCGGCGCGGTGGCGACGAAGGACCCGACGCCGACGGAGCGCCGCCCCGTCGACGTCTCCTTTCGAACCGCGCTGTTTACGGCTACGGTCCTCTTGTTGCGTTCCTCGTCGTGTTCGTGCTCATGGCCGCTTTGCTTCCGAGCGTTGTCGGACCGGATGAAGCAGCGACTACCGGTGGCAATACGCAGAAGTCTGCGGAAGATCTAGGACTCGGGGGCGAGGGGAAAGCAGGAACCGAAGGCACGCAAGGAACGCAAGGATCGGGAGCGACGACGCGCACGCTGCCCACGAAGACCGAGGGCTGCCCCGATCGCGACAGGCAAATCCCCGGCGACCCTTACAGCCCTCCCTGTATCGTTTTCTCGGGGAGCAACGGCGGCGCAACGAGCCGCGGGGTTACAGATAAAGAAATCATCATCGCGGCCCGGATCCTGAACGAGAAAGGATTCCAGCAGACCCTGGCCGCGCTGGCGGGGGCCGAGATCGTCGACGCGCCACCCGATATCCAGCGCACCATCACGGCTTACCAGGAGTACCTCAACAAGCGATTCCAGTTCTACGGACGCAAGATGAAAATCGTCTTCTACAAGGGCAAAGGCTCAGGCACTACGGAGCTCTTGGGCGGAGGCCAGGCCGAGGCGCAAGCCGACGCCATCCACGTCTCGCAGAACATCAAGGCCTTCGTGGAGATGAATGCCGGATCGGCTCCCTTCCAAGAAGCGCTGTCCCGCCAGAAGGTGCTCGCCTTCGGCACCCCGTATCTGTCTCGCGCATGGCACTTGTCCCACCGGCCGTGGAACTGGGGTATCGCGCCCGATTGCGACACGGTGGCCGAAGCAGCAGCGGAGATCTACGTCAAGCAGATGGCCGGCAAGCCGGCCAACCTGGCCGGCCCGGGCCTCGAAGGCAAGATGCGGAAGGTCGCCGGACTCTCACCGGAGAACCCCTGGTACCAGGTGTGCCACGACTCGGCCATCCGCTTGATCAAGGCCGGCGGACACGACCCCGGCATCAAGATCAACTACCGGCTCGACATCCCGAGCTTCTCCAACCAGGCGGCCAACGTCGTCGCTCGACTCAAGAACGACGGCATCACGACGATCCTCTGTGGTTGCGACCCGGTATTCCCGGTCTTCCTGACGTCGAAGGCTGCCGAACAGGACTACAACCCCGAGTGGATCAACCTCGGCACGGCCGGCACCGATCTCGACATCGTCGGACAGCTCTATAACCAGACGCAGTGGTCCCGGGCGTTCGGCGTGAGCCACCTAGGAGAACAGCTACCGCAGCGCGCGGGATTGGGCTACGCCGCCTACAAAACGGTCAGGCAGGACGAGCCGGCGTTCGCCAACGAGATCATCTACTCGAATATGTACATGATCGCGCTCGGTCTACAGCTCGCCGGGCCGAACCTCACTCCGGAGACCTTCGAAAAAGGAATGTTCACTTATCCGCCGCAAACCGGTCCGTTCGGCACATGGACATTCGGACCGAATGACTACACACCGCCCTACGACACCAGGTACATCTGGTGGGATGCGGAGAAGGTATCGATCTTCAACGGGAAGAAGGGCGCGTACGTGGAGTCTTACGGCGGACAGCGCTTCGCTCCGGGCAGTATCCCGGCAGGTGACCCGCAGGCATTCAACAAGTGATCGAACGCCTGGGCTTCGTTCGTAACTGGGAGCCACGCACGCGCCGGATCGCTTCGATCGTGGTCGCGGTCGTGGTCGTCCTGGGCCTGTGGGCGCTAACAGCAAAGATCTGGCCGGAGTCGGCGCCGGTGGGCGTCATCATCCTCGGAGTGATCTTCGGTACGGCCACCGGACTACTGGCCATCGGCCTCGTGCTCATCTACAGGGCGAACACGATCATCAATTTCTCCTACGCCGCCATGGGCGCCGTTGGCGGCGTGCTCATGGTGAATCTCTACCTCGAGCAAAAATGGCCGTACTACCTGACGTTGGCCATCGGCGTAGCGACCGGACTGTTACTCGGTGGACTTATCGAGTTCACGGTCGTGCGTCGCTTCGCCAACGCGTCGAGGCTCATCCTCACGGTGGCGACGATCGGGCTCGCCCAGCTCCTCGGCGGCGTATCAGCGCTGATCCCAACCATCTGGGACAGTCCCGGACTCGTCGGCGGATTCAAGACGCCGGTCTCCTTCAGTTTCGAGATCTCGCCAATCCGAATCACCGGCGACCACTTGCTGATCATCTTTTGTGTAGCGCCGATCTTGATCGCTCTTGCTTGGTTCCTCTTGCGCACCGATGTGGGAATCGCGGTCCGTGCCGCAGCCGACAATGCCGAGCGCGCCCTGCTTTACGGCATCCCGATCAGGCGACTTCAGACGATCGTCTGGGTGGTGGCTGGTGGGCTCGCATCGCTCACATTCATCCTGAAGGCTCCATTCGCCGGAGCCGTGTCGACCGCGTTCGGGAGCATCGCGTTCTTGTTATTGCCGGCACTGGCCGCTGCCGTGATCGCAAGGATGGAGTCACTACCCACAGCATTCCTTGCCGGCATCGGCTTGGAGATCGTTGCGCAGATCGTGTTCTGGAACACGCGTAAAGCGTCCGCCGTCGACGTTTCGTTCCTTGTCATCATCCTTCTTGGCTTGCTTGCGCAGAGGAAGCGCATCTCCCGAGCCGCGGAAGGTGCGGGCACGTGGAGCATGACCGGGGTCATAAAAGAGATCCCACGCGACCTAAAGAAGCTCCCGGAGATCCGCTATGCGAAGTGGGGACTGGGTGCCGCGCTCGCTTTCGTCGCCATCTGGTTGCCCTTGCAGATAAACGCGAGCGATGTGAACCTCATCTCAGTTGCGTTGATCTGGGGCATCGTAGGTGTGTCGCTCGTGATCCTCACCGGCTGGGGCGGGAACATCTCGCTGGGACACTTCGCAATCGTTGGTTGCGGCGCCATTGCCTTCGGGAACGTCGCAACACGTTGGAACATCGATCTCTTCATCCTTCTGTTGATCGCCGGCGTAGCCGGAGCTTTCGTCGCGCTACTCATCGGTCTCCCTGCACTGAGGATCCAGGGTCTCTTCCTCGCTGCGACGACCTTGTCGTTCGCAGTCGCTCTCGACACCTTCTTCCTCAACCCGGTGAACTTCCCCGACTACATACCGGGGAGCATCGATCGCATGGTCCTGTTCGAGCGCTGGGACCTCACAAGCGAGTGGGTGCTGTACTACCTCATCTTGTCCGTCCTGGCGTTGGCCATCGTTCTAGCGCGCGGCGTACGCCGCGCGCGCAGCGGTCGGGTGCTGATCTCAACGCGCGACAACTACCGCGCGTCGGGGGCTGCGGCGGTACCGACGACCGCGTCGAAGCTTTCTGGGTTCGTTCTTTCGGGAGCAATCGCCGGTGTTGCCGGCGGTCTTTACATCCTGGTGCTGCAGGGAACGAATGCGGGCACATTCCTCCCCGCTATGTCCATAGACGTCTTCTCCATCTCCGTCATCGGCGGCCTCGGTTCGATTATCGGAACGTTGATGAGCATCGGTCTCTTCCGCTGGCTTTCGCGTGTGCTGGACGGAGATCTGCGGAATGCGGTGACGGGCGTCTTCCTGCTTCTGGTCTTGATGATCGTGCCCGGTGGAATCGGGCAGGCGATCTTCGCTGCGCGCGACAACCTCTTGCGTTGGATCGCCGACCGTCGAGGCATCATCGTGCCGTCGCTGCTCGCGGATAAACAGGGCGTGACGCCGGGTGAGGAGGCGGAAGTGGTCGAAGAGTTCGCCGAGGGCGTAGAAGAGGGCGATAAGTTCGCCGAGGTTCTCGGTCGCACACATGCGGGAGCTGGTGATCGATGAAAACCGCAAAACCCAAGCCGAGCCCTCGACGGCGCAAAGTTGCCGCCGGCGTAGGGCCAACCGAACCTAAGCCCGGCAAGCTCATCACCGAGCGCGACGACACGCGGAAACTCGGTCGCGTCGCAGCGTTAACCGGGGGCGGGTCCATCGTTCCGCTGGCCGTCTTGTTCGGGCTCAACTTCGTGGACGAGTTCGACCGCTTGGCGTTCGCTGCACTAACTCCTGAGTTGCGCAACGCGTTCAACCTTTCGGACGCCGGAATCACCGCGGTCGGCACGTTCAGCGGACTCCTCGTCCTCTTCGCTGCGTTGCCGATCGGTTGGCTCGGCGATCGCATCAGCCGGGTCCGCATGGCGATGATCTCGGCCGCCATCTGGGGCGTTATGTCGATCGCTACCGGACTTGTACCGGCCGTGTGGGCGCTGTTCGTCGTTCGTTTGATCGGCGGCATCGGACGTTTGTCCAACGAGTCGATACACCCGTCGCTTTTGGCCGACTACTACCCCCCCAGCGCGCACCCAAGCGTTTTTCGCATCCATCGCTTCGCGAATCCCATCGCCGGCGTCGCCGGAATCATCGCGGGAGTGATCGCCGACTCTCTCGGGTGGGAGTGGGCGTTCATCCTTCTTTCGATCCCAACCTTCCTGTTCATCCTCGCGGCGGCCGCGCTCAAAGAACCCATCCGCGGCCAGTCGATCGACATGGAGCTGGCCGAGAAGATCCACTCCACGGAAGGGACCGTCCCATTCGGCGAGGCGCGGCGCCAGCTGTATAACGTGCGCACTCTGCGCAGGCTGTGGACAGGCGCGCTGTTCCTCGGCGTCGGATGGGTGCCGATCGGCGCGATCTTGTCGCTGTTCTTCGAGAACGTGTACGACTACAACGCGCGCGGTCGTGGTCTCGTCGTGTTCTTCGAGAACGCAGGTGTCGCCATCGGCCTTGTAGTCGGTGGCTGGTTCGCAACCAGGGTCGTCAAGCGAGATGCGACGCAGCATCTGGCAACGATTACGGGTCTTTCGTTCGTACTCTTCGCCGTCGGACTACTGCTGATGGCTGTAGTTCGCAATGCACCGGCATCCGTGGCCTTTGCCACTCTCGGTTCGGTTGGGATCGGCGGGTTCCAGCCCGCTTACTTCTCCCTGGTCGGGCTCGTCGCTCCCCCGCGCATCAGATCGCAGGCCTTCTCCTGGGCCGTCCTGTACGTGGGTTTGGGAGGCCTTGGTGCGATCGTATTGATCGAATTCGCCGACAACGAGGGCTACCGTCTCGCTGTTGGTGTGTTGTCCGGCATCATCGCCCTCGCCGGCATGATCGGCGTAACGGCGTTCCGTTTCGTCCGCCGCGACATCGAGCAAGCCACTCGCACTATGGAGACGGCCATCCGGCTCAAGGACGAGCTCAAGGAGCTCGGCTCCCAACAGTCGCTCGTCGTGTGCCGCGGTGTCGAAGTTGCCTATGACCAAGTGCAGGTTCTTTTCGGCGTCGATCTAGAGGTGAAGGAAAACGAGATACTCGCGCTTCTCGGCACCAACGGCGCCGGGAAATCGACGCTTCTCAAAGCGATATCAGGACTCGTCGATCCGATCGGCGGCGCGATCTTCTATGACGGACGAGACATAACCCACGCCGACGCGACTAAGACAGCGCAGCTTGGCATCGTTCAGATGCCCGGGGGCCGAGCGGTCTTCCCCACCATGACGGTTAAAGAGAACCTGCGGTTGGCGGCGTGGCTCTTCCGCGGCGACGACGACCGGTTCGAAGAAGAGCTGAAGAACGCAGAGGAGATGTTCCCGATCCTCAAGGACCGGAAGAACGAGCTTGCCGGAAGTCTCTCCGGTGGGGAGCAGCAGATGCTCAGCCTTGCCGGAGCGTTCATGAACAAGCCGAAGCTGCTAATGATCGACGAGCTTTCGCTCGGTCTTGCGCCGACCATCGTCGGACGACTGATCGACGTCGTGCAGCAGATCCACAAGACCGGAGTGACGATCATCGTGGTCGAGCAATCAGTGAACGTGGCGCTCACGCTGGCCGAGCGCGCCATCTTCCTGGAGAAGGGAGAGGTTCGCTTCTCCGGCAAGGCGCGCGAGCTGCTCGATCGCCCCGACATCCTTCGTTCGGTCTTCATCGCCGGAGCAAGTGCGCAAGGCGCGAAGAAGAAGCCCAGCGGCACCGGAGCGCGATCCAAAGCGAATCAGAAAGCCGTGACCACGGCCCCCATGAAGCGTGTGGCCCCGCCGCCGAATGCGCCCGTCGTTTTGGAATGCCGTGAAGTCATGAAGCGCTTCGGTGGCATCACCGCGGTGAACGGCGTGAATCTCGAGCTCAAGCAAGGTCAGATCCTTGGCCTCATCGGCGCCAACGGAGCCGGCAAGACCACGCTCTTCGACTGCATCTCCGGCTTCATTCCGATCGACTCCGGGCGCATCGATGTGAGCGGTGAGGACGTAAGCGAACAGCCGCCGCACGAACGGGCCAAGCTCGGGCTCGGTCGGTCCTTCCAGGAAGCACGTCTGTACCCAACGCTCACCGTGGCTGAGACGATCGCAGTGGCGTTGGAGCGCCACCTCGCATCTCGCGACATATTGGCAGCGGCGATGTCTCTGCCGGCGTCCTACGAGTCGGAGCTGCAAGCGGCCGAACGCGTCGAGGAGCTGATCGAGCTCATGGGCCTAACGGCTTTCCGAGAGAAGCTCGTAGGTGAGCTTTCAACCGGCAGCCGCCGCATCGTCGAGTTGGCGTGCACTCTCGCCCAGGATCCGTCGATCATGTTGTTGGACGAGCCGTCCGGCGGCGTTGCGCAACGTGAGACCGAAGCATTGGGACCGCTGCTACAACGCATACAGCAATTGACCGGTTGTTCGATGATGGTTATCGAGCACGACATGCCGCTTATGAGCGCGATCTGCGACGAGATGATCGCGCTCGAGCTCGGCGGTGTAATCGCAACCGGAACGCCGAAGGATGTCCTCAACCACCCGGCGGTTGTGGAGAGCTACCTCGGCACACGGCAAGAGGCGATACAGCGATCGGGTACCGGTTCGAAGCGAGGCCGAACTCGCACGCGCGGCCGCCCGCGCTAGTCCCAGAACTCGTCGAACTCGTACTGCTCGCTCGAGTGCAGGAACATGCGCTGGATCACACCGTGCTCAACTGCGCAGACGAAATACACGTACGCCTGTAGTTCTTTGCCTATTCGTTGAGCTGCGAACCAGTCGAAAAGAACGACGTGATCATCACTCGTGCAGATGTCGCCGGTGCGCGGCTGGACGGGACGAAAAGTGTCGGCCGAGTCGTCGACCATTCGCTCGAAGAGACTGATGATCTCCTCGGCCCCCTGATAGGTTCCGGCGTAAGAGCTCCGACCGCTGATCTCGAGCGTGCTGTTGGATCGGAAGCACAGACGCATGGACGGCCAATCACGGGTCCGCAGCGCGTTGTAGAAGTGCTTTACGACCCTCTGGCGATCCGTCACACCGAGTAGCGTTCCAACAGGCGGCGCGCAATCACAAGTCGCTGGATCTCGTTTGTGCCCTCACCGATGATCATCAGCGGCGCGTCTCGGTAGTAACGCTCGACGGGAAACTCGGTGGAATACCCGTAGCCGCCGTGCACACGGATAGCGTCGACAGCTACCTCACGGCACATCTCCGAGGCGTACAGCTTCGCCATCCCGGCTTCCAGATCGGCGCGTTCCCCCCGGTCCTTCAGCTCGGCGGCTCTCAGATACAAAAGGCGTCCAGCCTCGATCTTCGTCGCCATATCGGCCAGCAGGAACTGGATGGCCTGGTGGTGCGCGATGGGACGCCCGAAAGTCTCGCGCTGCTGCGCGTAACGGATGGCGGCCTCGAATGCCGCCTGCGCTACTCCGACGGCGCGGGCGGCGATGTTGATGCGTCCGGTCTCGAGCCCGTCCATCACGTGCCCGAAGCCGTGCCCTTCTTCTTCACCGATGAGATCGTTCGCCGGAACTCGGACGTCATCCAGGATCAGCTCCACGGTGTCCACGGCCCGATACCCGAGCTTGTCGATGTGTTTGCTGATGTCGAATCCTTCGCCCTTCTGGACAAGAAGACATGACATACCGCGGTGCGAAGGCTCGATGTCGGGATTGGTCTTGACGATCGTGGCGAACACTGTGCCGTGCTCGCCGTTGGTGATGAACATCTTTCGTCCGTTGACGATGAACTCGCCGTTGGAGCGTTTGGCCACAGTGCGGATCGCCTGAAGGTCGCTACCGCATTCAGGCTCGGTCAAGGCAAGGCCGGCTCGGTGCTCACCGGACGCCAACTTGGGCAGCCATCGCTGTTTTTGATCGTCCGTGCCGTTCGTCTTGATGAGATGCGCGCAGATGTTGTGCGTGTTGAAAACGCCGGACAAAGACATGAAGCCGCGACACAGCTCCTCGACGCACATCGCGTACGTAACGAAGTCGAGCTCCATCCCGCCGTACGACTCGGGGATGGTTGCGCCGAAGAAGCCCATCTGTCCGAGACTCTCGACGAGCTCGGAGGGATAGACGTCGTCGCGTTCGAGAGCCGGTGCTGCCGGGATCACCTCACGGTCGACGAACTCGCGAACGGCGCCGACCAGCGCGTCGCGAACGTCGGAGGTCAAAGCAGCGCTTTCAGCTCGTCCCACACCTCGGCGCGCGTCGTCGTGTAGTCGTAAAGGCTCCCACCGATCGAGCCGGTGTCCCTCGCCGCTCGCACATACGCCGATACCTGCGCTTCGTCGGCGTATTCGCCGAGACCGCCGATGATGTGCACGGGGCGTCCGGTGAGGTCCCTGGTCTTGTTCACGTTCTGAGCGGTGAGATCAGATGCGGCTTTCGGTGATTTCTCCCGGGCCGTCCAGTAGTTCATCGGCATGAAGACGTCGTAGAACGGCGCCAGAGCCTGCCACGGAAAGTCGGGCCACCGCCCGGGATTGACCTCCAGAGACGTCGGCGGGATCACGATCGCCGCCAGCGGATAGCCGGACGGCACTTCCCTTCGCACACGGTTGCTGTACTCGATGGCGCGCTTGGTCCGCTCGTTGTGGTCCGGAAGGGCCGCTGTGTACTCGATGTCGGCGCCGAAGGCGTCGAAGCGATTACCTGCCGGCGATCGGAAACGTATGGCGGCGAGGCTGCGGTTCACGTCCTTGGTGAGATCGGCGAAGCCCGGCGGATACCAGGCGACGACTCTCATCCCGAGCTTCTTGGCTTCGTCCAACGCCGCGCCGACGGCTCGCGGGAATTGGATGTCGGTCACGCTCGTGTAGCGAGCGGATTCGAGATAAAGCGTACGCACGCCCTGCTTCGCGACGCCACGAACGAGGGGAAGTATCGAGTTCGGATCGTCGTTGTGATCGAAGACATCGATCCACGCTCCGAGCGATCGGAAGGAAGCGACTCCGGCCACTACGGGCGGCAGCGCTGAAAGGACTCGCGCACCCGGTGGGATCGCAGCGGCTTGTGCCGAACCACCGGCCGCCGGAACTTTCTTCGCAGGGATCTTCGTCGGGCTAGGTGTCGGCAGCGGCTCGAGTTCGACGGACACGTCCGCACTTCCGGTCCGGTGCGGCCCAGTGATGACGCGCTGCGACTGAGGCGTCGACGGCGGCGAACACGAGACAAGCAAGAACAGAGCTAGAAGAACTGTGCGGCGCATCGACCTATCCCTAACCCCCGACGTGCAAGATCTCGTTTGCCCCGGACACGGTAAGACCCGGCTCCGCTCCGCCCCCGACAACGTACACGCGATCTTCGATCACCGCAGCACCTAAGCCGTGTCTCGGAGTAGGCAGATCGGGCGCGCGCGACCAGTTCTGTAAACGGGGGTCGTAGATCTCGGCTTCCGGAAAGGTTCCGGGCGGTTCCTCGCCGCCAAAGACGAACACCTGTCCCCCGGACGCACACGCCGCGAGCCCTCCTCGGGCCGTCGGCATGTCAGGCCCGCGCGACCACTCACCGGCAGCGATGTCGAAGACATCCAGGCGGCTCTGGTTCGTCGTAAGCGAAAGCTCCCGGCCACCGACGACATAGACCGCTTCGTTAGTTGCCGCGGCCGCCAGATGATCGCGCGGCGCGGGGAAGTTACCCAGCGCGGTCCACTCACCGGCTCCGATGTCGTAGGCCTCGAGCGCATCGCTAAGTTGCGATCGATCCCCGAAGCTCGTCGCACCACCAACCGCGAAGATCTGTTGGTCGCTTGCCGCGACGGCCAGTGCGCCTCGGGCCGTCGGGAGCTCCGCCTCCTCTTTCCATTCCTCATCCGCAGGCGCCCACGACCAAACCGTCGACGCGGATCGGCCGCCTTCGTCGTAACCCGCAACGGCGAAAAGCCTTCCGGACGCGGTAGCGAGCCCAAGGTGATGTCGCGCGGCCGGCAGAGGAACAGACGAGCTCCATCCGTCGGCTTGTGGATCGTAGACCTCGACGACATCGGTAGCCGAGCCGTCACCAACGAATCCCCCGGCCGCATAGATCTTTCCGTCCAGCGCCGCAACGGCGACTTCGGTTCGCGGAGTTGGCATGTCCGCGCCTTGGGTCCACCTAAGGTCGGAACGTAAGGGCGCAGGTGATGGTGTTGAAGTTGCTTCATCTCCGTCACCACCGCACGACGCACCGAGCACTACCAGAACCAGCAGAAGTGATCGACGTCGCAACTATGTGCCTGTATACGTCCCCGGACGCTTCTCGAACGCTGCCGCCACCGCTTCGCGCATGTCATTGGACGTGATGCATTTCGTCTGAGCCTCGAGCTCGCCGCGCATGCCCTCTTCGAGCGAGACGCGCCCGGCCTTGGCAACAAGAGCTTTCGTGAACCGGATCGGCATCGGAGGACGCGACGCGAGGTCCTGAGCGAGATCGCGGGCTTCCTTCTCGAGGTTCTCCGCGGAAACGACGCGATTCACTATCCCCCACTGCAGCGCTTCGTCCGTCGAGATCCGTTGGGCAGTCCAGATCAATTCCTTCGCACGGGCGGGACCTACGATCTGAGGAAGGATCTGCGTGCCGCCGAGATCGGGGACCAATCCGTAGGTGATCTCGAAGACCGACATCGTTGCGCCCTCGGCGGCGATGCGGATGTCGGCAGCCAGCGCGAGCTGGAAACCGGCTCCCAGCGCATAACCCTGAACGGCAGCAACCACCGGCTTGTTCATCGTTGCCCAGATCGCAAAACCCCCCTGAGCGAAATTCGGATTGACGTTTCCGTCACCCGACGCCTGGCTGTTGCCGACGTTGCCCGAACCGAAAGCCTGCAACGAGGCGAGGTCGAGCCCCGAGCAGAAAGCGCGTCCCTCACCACGCAGCAGCACGGCGCGCACCGATTCGTCGGCTTCGACGGCATGGCCGGCCTCGTAGAGAGCCTGGAAGACGGCGGGCGACACGGCGTTGAGCTTGTCGGGACGGTTCAGGCTGACGGTGGCCACCCCATCGGCCACGTCTACGCGGACGACATCGGACATGATTTCCTCCCTGGTAACGGACGCCAAGGATAGCTCCGAGGCTTGGCATCGAACCTGGAGAGGACCTACGGCGTTATCTCGTCGAGACCATGACCCCAGGCATCCGACGAACCGCGCCCCTGATCGTCCTCGCCGTGCTGGTCTTCAGCGCTTGCGGACGGGAAGGCGGTCCCGATCACGCACGCCAGGCGGGCTCGTCCAGTGTGGGCGTCGACCTCAAAGCGGAAGAACAGGGCGCACCGGTCGTCCGCAGCGCAGTAGCTCTAGAGCGATTCGAAGATTGCTCGGCCCTCCTCGGACACCTTCGAGCCGCCGGTCGTGAGCGCGTGAGTCCCTACGGTTTGCCCGGGGCGGCCGGAGGAAGCGACCTCGCGTTCACGAACCGAGCGGCTGCCGATTCCGCGGCCGGCGCACCGGCCGCGCAAGAATCTGCTGCGGCCCCGGCGGCGACCTCGGATTTCTCGACCACTAACGTCCAAGAAGAAACCGTGGACGAGCCCGACATCGTAAAGAACGACGGCGATCGGATCCTCGTCGTCGACCGGAACGAATCGGACGGACGTCCCCGGCTCGTCTATCTGACGGTCGCGGGTGGCAAAGCGAGCATCGCCGGCCGCTTGGATCTGCCGGTCGAAGCCGGAAACGAGCTGCTCATCGCCGGCAACCGAGCGATGGTTCTCGGGTTCGGTGGCTACGCGATCCCGTTCGGCCCCGGACCTGCCGACAGCAGAGCCGTCGCTGAAGACCGGATCGCGCCGCAACAACAGAAGGTCGAAACCGTCGCGACGGTGATCGACATCTCCAACCCCGGATCGATGAAGGTGACCGACACGCTCCGCCTCGACGGAAACTACGTGTCTGCGCGGATGGTCGGAGGTGTTGCCCGGCTCGTCCTGAACTCTCAGACTTCGCGTCTTGCTTTCGACATGCCGACGCAGGGCACACCAGAAGCAGCTCGTGCAGCGCTCGAGAGCAACCGCAGGAAGATCGCGGATGCACCTATCAATTCTTGGCTCCCCCACTTCGTCCACATCGACGCCGGCGGTAAGAAGATCGACGAGGGCCCTCTGACGAAGTGCGACTCCACATATACACCGCAAAGTTTCTCGGGATTCGGAACGGTATCCGTCGTAACGATCGATCCGGCGAACCCCAACCCGCAGCGCAGCTCGACCGTGCTCGGTGACGCCGGAATCGTCTACGCGTCGCCGACAAGCCTTTACGTTGCGACGCAGCGCTGGCCCGAGCCGCGTCCGCTCGCGATCGAAGACGGTCCGATCGTTGCTCCCGAACCAATCCCGGCCGCACCGCGAACCGAGATCCACCGCTTCGACATCTCGGACAGGGTTCGCGCCATCTACTCGGCCTCGGGACAGGTCGATGGAACCGTCCTTAATCAATGGTCGATGTCCGAGCACGAAGGGTTTCTGCGAGTCGCAACAACGACCGATCAGTTCTCACCGGAAGGCGCCGCGGCTTCGTCCAGCACGGTCAACGTGCTCACGACGCGCGGGACGAACCTCGCACGCGTCGGATCGGTCGGCGGCATCGGTAAGGGCGAGCGCATCTTCGGCGTCCGCTTCATCGGCGACACCGGGTACGTCGTCACTTTCCGGCAAGTCGATCCGCTCCACGTCATCGATCTGTCGGAGCCGACGCGGCCTCGCGTTCTCGGCGAGCTCGTGATCCCCGGCTACTCCGCGTACCTGCACCCCGTCGATGACGGAAAGCTGCTCGGTGTCGGACAGGACGCATCACCGGAAGGGATGCGACTGGGAGCCCAGGTTTCACTGTTCGACGTCAGCAACCCCAACGACCCGAAGCAGCTGGCGAAGATCCGCGAAGAAAACGCGAGCTCGCCCGTCGAATACGACCATCATGCGTTCCTGTACTGGGAGCGCTCATCGCTGGCTGTTGTGCCGATGGAAAGCTACGGCGAGGTCACGTCGAACAGGGAATCCGTTCAGCAGCGTTCGGCGGCCGTTGGTTACCGCGTCGACGGCAATTCCCTGCGAGAGCTAGGCCGCGCTTCACACGCTAACCACGTAGACCCGAACAGCGGATATGCGTCGATCCAGCGTTCACTGGTGATCGGCGACACGCTGTTCACTCTTTCGGCGGCCGGCCTGATGGCCAGCGACATCAACAACTTCGCCGAACGCGGCTGGGTCGGCTTCTAAGCGCTAACGCTCACCCGGCGCTTCGATAGGTCGTACGAGCAGGACGCCGCCCTCCGCACGCACAGCGGCGATCTCGTCGCCATCCGGAGCAAACGAGAGGCCGCAAACTCCGTCGCCTGCTACCGGTGCGGACCGTGAACCGTCCGACGAAACGACCCAGCCTTGCGCGACGTCCGACTCGTTGCTGCGGGTCACGGCAAGGAAGCCTCCGTCGGACGACCAGGATGGACGGCGTCCGTTGGTAAGCGGCCGACGCGCTCCCTGGATCGTCGAAGCTTCGATGACCGCTCCGGCGCGCTCGACGGCCAAGATGTCGCGCGAAGACCAAGCCACCGAGAGCCCCGGTCCGGCTGCGGCCTGCTCGCCGCTGTCGACGTTGAGGATCTTGACCGTCGGTGGTCCGGGCCCGAGTCGCGGTGCCGCCGGATCGTTCTCGGAGATGAAGGCCAAGCGTTTGCTGTCCGGCGCCCACGAGATGCTCGATAGGAAACCTCGAGCTTCTCTAACTTTGGCTGTGGCTTCGGTACCGTCCGCCTTGGCGAGACGGATCTCTTTACGGTCGGGTGTGACCATCGCGAGCTTGGTTCCATCGGGCGACCAAGCGAGTTCCAGCGCTTGGAAATTGAACACGACGGTGGCGCCCGTTTCGGGATCGACGACGGTGGAGCCGACAGCCAGTCGTCCGTCACCGAGATAGGACGGCGGCCGGCACGGCGCACCGCGTGCGATCTCCTTCGCGTCGCCGGCGCGCACCGCCGAAGGATCGACACCGGCGAACGACCGGCCTTCCAACCGCTCACCGACGGTGAACGGAATCACTTCGAAGGTTCCCCTCTGCGGGAAGCCGCCCTGCTCGTCTGGACCGACACGCAATTCGTACTTCTGCGCGATCACGTCGCTGGAGTCCGGAAGCGTTGCGGGGATCGGCGCCGAACGCAGCCGATCGCCGGCCTTGCCCTTCGCCAGCTCGGCGCAATCGCCGATCTCGCTCGTTCCGGTGCAAAGGCGGACGCTCACCTCTTGGTCGTCTGGATAACCGTGGATCTCGAAGAACGGCCTCATGCCCACCGGGCCGGATGAAGGCACAGCGTTC
This sequence comes from uncultured Actinomycetes bacterium, assembly GCA_963766295.1. Classification (GTDB taxonomy): domain Bacteria; phylum Actinomycetota; class JAICYB01; order JAICYB01; family JAICYB01; genus JBBDRJ01. The sequence goes on from CAVXYW010000002.1 coordinate 1,444,189, forward strand.
ACGTGGGGGCCGAGGATGCCTCCCTCACGGTTCAGGTACTGATAGCCGGCGCCCAGCGCGGCGGCCACGGCAACGGCGGCGAGGATGAGCTGGGCGGTTCGTCGAAGACTTCCGGTTTCCATGACGCCCTAGCCTGACGGATGAAGCGCTATGTGTAGTCGCTCTTGCATACCGGCACCACGATCGAGGCGTCTGGCAAGCGAGACCGCTGCGGAGCTGCGGTCTCGATTACGCTGGCTGCCGTGACGACTCTTGGCAAACTACGCATCCGCGGGACGGTGACTCGCAACGGTGAGCCCGTCGAGGGGGCCTATCTGACGCTCAACAAAGGCGAGGAGTTCATCGCCGAGCGCCGGACGGGACCCGACGGCGTGTACGAGTTCCATACGACCCCCGGCGACTGGACCGTCATGTGCCGCGCATCCGGTTCGGATCCTGCTCCCAAGAGCGTCTCGGGCGAGGGAGAGCAAACCGCCGATTTCTCGCTCTAGCAGGTGACCGCCCGCACCGTCGTCGTGATCCCGGGAGACGGGATCGGCCCCGAGATCTGGGCCGCAACACACAAGGTTCTGGTCGCCGCCCTCGAACGCACCAAGGAGGGGACGGCGGTGTGGGAGGAATGGCCGGCGGGCGAAGCCGGGATGGAAGAGTCGGGTGATCCTCTCCCCCGGACGACGCTCGAGGCCATCGGCCGCCACCGGATCGCTCTCAAGGGACCGCTTACCACTCCGGTCGGTTCGGGTTTCCGATCGCTGAACGTTCAACTGCGGCTGCACTTCGATCTTTACGCGAACGTTCGCCCGATCCACTGGTTGCCGGGCGTGGCGACGCCGGTGCGCCATCCGGAGCTGGTCGACGCCGTCTTGTTTCGCGAGAACACCGAGGACGTCTACTCGGGCTTCGAGCTCGAGCCCGGGACACCCGAGCTGCTGGCGCTCGCGGCTTTCGTTCGAGAACGCTTCCGTTGGCCGATCCCGGCCGATGCAGGAGTTGGACTGAAGCCCATATCGGAGTCGGCCTCCAAGCGCTTGGTGCGTGCTGCTCTTCGCTTCGCCGTCCGGGAGAAACGAAAGTCGGTGACGCTCGTCCACAAGGGCAACATCCAGAAGTTCACGGAAGGACGATTCCGCACCTGGGGCTACGAAGTCGCCGTCGAGGAGTTCGCGGACGAATGCCGGATCGAAGGTGTCGACGACACCGACGACGGACGGATCATCGTCCGCGATCTCCTCGCCGATGCGTTTCTCCAAGAGATCCTCGTGCACCCGGAGCGGATCGACGTCGTCGCCACGACGAATCTGAACGGCGACTACATGTCCGAGGCGTTAGCAGCTCAAGTCGGTGGGATCGGAGTCGCGCCGGGCGGGAACATCAACGAGGAAGCCGAACGGGCGATCTTCGAACCGGCACACGGGACGGCGCCTACCATTGCGGGGAAGGACCTCGCGAACCCAGTGGCGATGATGCTCTCCGGAGCGATGCTGTTCGACTTCATGGGCTGGCGGTCGTCCGGAGATCTCGTTCGATCTGCAGTCAGAAGGGTCATCGGGTCCGGCTCGGGCACACCAGACCTAGGCCTGGAACACAAAGTCGGAACGAAAGCGTTCGCCGACGCCGTTCGTAGCGCGATCGACTAGATGCTGGTAGTCGACGGAGCGGGCCACGCCTTCGACGATTCGTAGGTGTCGATGTCACCCACGTCGTCCAGCGTTATCGCGATGTCGTCCAGACCGCCGAGCATTCGGCGTTTGATCTCCGGATCGATGTCGAAGTGCACCACTCGGCCCGAGAACGTCACGAGCTGACCCTCGAGATCGACCTGGCAACCTTCTGCGTTCATGAGTACCCGGACGTCCTCTTCCGGCATCGCGATCGCCAACAGACCGTTCTTGGTTGCGTTGTTGTAGAAGATGTCGCCGAATGACGGGGCGATCACCGCTCTGTAGCCGGCTTGTTGGATCGCCCACACGGCGTGCTCTCGCGAGGAACCGCAACCGAAGTTCCGGTTCGCCACGAGCACAGGTGCCTTAGTCAGCTTTACCTCGCCGTCGTTCACCCAGTCGTAGAACAGAAACTCGCCGAATCCTGTCCGTTCGATCCTCTTCAGGAACTGCTTCGGGATGATCTGGTCCGTGTCGATGTCCGCACGGTCGATGACGCAGATGCCGCCTTCCACCGTCCTGATCGGTTCCACGATTAGCTCCAATCCCTGATGTCGACGAAGTGGCCTTCGATCGCAGCTGCCGCAGCCATCTGTGGGCTGCAGAGGTGCGTGCGTCCACCGCGTCCCTGTCGTCCTTCGAAGTTCCTGTTCGACGTCGATGCGCAGCGTTCCTGCGGCGCCAGGATGTCCGGGTTCATTCCCAGACACATCGAGCAGCCCGACTCGCGCCACTCGAAGCCGGCCGCCGAGAAGATCTTGTCCAGTCCTTCAGCTTCCGCCTGCATCTTCACTTGCTGAGAGCCGGGGACGACCATGGCGCGCAGTGTCGATGCGACTTTGCGACCGTCAGCGATCTTCGCTGCGGCACGAAGGTCCTCGATGCGCGAGTTCGTGCAAGAACCGATGAATACACGGTCGAGTGGAAGATCTGTGATCTGAATTCCGGGTTCCAGACCCATGTAAGCGAGTGATCTTTGAGCGGTCTCTTGCTGAGCTTCGGCCATCGCGTCCGGATCGGGAACGCGATCGGTGACTTCGACGACCAATCCCGGCGTCGTTCCCCACGTGACCATCGGCGCGAGCGAAGAAGCGTCGATATCTACTTCTCGATCGAAGGACGCGCCGTCCTCCGTTGGAAGCTTGCGCCAGCGCGCGACGGCTTCGTCCCATTCCTTGCCGGCCGGCACTGCCGGGCGCCCTTCCATGTACGAATACGTCGTTTCGTCCGGTGCAATAAGCCCCGCTCGGCCTCCACCCTCGATGGTCATGTTGCAGATAGTCATGCGACCTTCCATCGAAAGACTTTCTATAGCCGGGCCCGCGTACTCCACGACGTGACCTACGAAGCCGTCGGTTCCCAGCCGTCCGATGGTTGCGAGGATCAGGTCCTTCGCTGTTACACCGAACCCAAGCTCGCCGGAGTACGTGATCCGATATTGCTTGGGCCGGTTCTGAACCAGGCACTGCGTGGCCAGAACATGCTCGACCTCCGAGGTACCGATACCGAAGGCGAGCGCGCCGAAGGCGCCGTGCGTCGCCGTATGGCTGTCGCCGCAAACAATCGTCATGCCCGGCTGAGTAACGCCGAGCTCGGGTCCTATCACATGGACGATCCCCCGCCGGTCGGAGCCGACCGAGTACACGGGGATCTCGAACTCCGCGCAGTTCTTCTCGAGCGTTTCGACCTGCTGCCTCGAAAGTGCGTCTTTGATGAGCTCGGATGTAGGGATCCATTCCGTAGGGACGTTGTGATCGGCTGTAGCGAGCGTCTTGTCCGGCCGTCGCACGTTTCGTCCGGTAAGGCGAAGACCTTCAAACGCTTGAGGTGACGTGACTTCGTGCACGAGATGGAGGTCGACGTACAGCAAGCCCTCGCGGACCTCGTGTCCTTCCCAGATCTTGTCGACCAGTGTCTTGGCCATCTCAACTCCTTCGCAGTCCGGCCGTCACAACGGCCATGAAGCTCGTCTTCGTCTTACCCGGATTCTCGAAATGATGGGGCAGATCGGCGTCGAAGGTGATCGAGTCGCCGGCGGAAAGCTCGTGTCGCTCGGCTCCCAGGACGAGCACCAGCGAACCTTCCTGAACGACCGCCGTTTCGCGGCTGCCCGGCTCGTGTATAGGAGGATCATCGGGTCCGCCCGTCACCGATCCCGGCCGGAGCGTGTGCACCGTCACGGCGTGTCGCTGTCCGGGTAGCGGAGGCGTCAGCTCGGCGAATCCGTGTCCGTCGCGTCGGGTGACGTTTCGGTCCTTGTTACGTACGACGGCAACGTGTGGCTCCTCGTCCAGACGTAGCAGCTGAGAAAGGGATAGCTCGAGGCCGGATGCGATCCGGTTGGCCACTTCGAGGGTGGGGCTGGTCCCGCCGCGTTCAACCTGGGACAGCATCGGGGCACTCACGCCGGACGTGCGCGAAAGGTCGCGAAGCGATAGGCCCATGGCCTCGCGCAGGCTCTTGACCCGCTCTCCAACGACCGTCGGCGAAGGCATCTCTGTACGTTATCACATACGAGCGTATGTCATCACGTTCTTACCTGCCCGACTGCCGATTCGGTCGCCACGTAAGCGCGCCACGATGCCCCCGAGTGCCGTTTACCCTGGTAACGGCGGCGAAAGGTACTGGAGTGGAAGCAAAACCCCTGCGAATCGTCCAGGTCTCCGACATCCATTGCGGAGAGCTGACCTTCGACGCCAAGAAGATGGAAGCCTTCGTCCAGGACGTCAACGGCATGTACCCCGACCTCGTCGTCGTGGCGGGCGACCTGACGGCCGCAGGCTACGAGTGGGAGTTCGCCGAGGCCGCCGACTGGCTCTCGGGAATCGAGGCTCCCAAGGTTGTCGTCCCCGGCAACCACGACGCGCGCAACGTTGGTTACCTCCACTTCGAGCGCTACTTCGGAGACCGCTTCTCGCGCTACCACCGGGAGTTCGATGAGGAGCGCGCCGAACACCTCGGAGCTACCGGGTTCACCGTCGTAGCCGTCGACTCCTCCGAGCCGGACCTCAACGAGGGACAGATCGGCCGCGAACGCTACCCCTGGATCCGCGAGCGCTTCACCAATCCGGACGACATCAACATCTTCGTTATCCACCATCACCTCGTTGCCATCCCCGGTACGGGACGCGAGCGCAACACGATCAATGACGCCGGCGACGTGCTGTCCGAGCTCGCACAGCTGAACGTCGACATCGTGATGTCGGGACACAAGCACGTCCCGTATTTCTGGGGCATCAGCGGCCTGTTGATCTGCAACTCGGGGACGGCAACCACGAAGCGACTGCGAGGTCTCACTCCGCCTTCGTGGAGCGAGATAGAGGTCAACGACATCGCGATCAAGGTCTATTTGCACTACGAGGACGGACGCCGCGAGTTGTCCTGTGTGCGACACCGCGAGACGCGCGCGATGGTCCGCGAAGGCTTCTATATGACCGACGCTTTCCTAATGTCGAACCACCTCGGCGCGCCCGGTGGATTCGCTGCGTCTTGACGCTAAAGTTCAACCCCCGTACTCTCGATGTAATGACTATGAAGACGAACAACGGCTGGTATTTCTTCTTCGGCGCTTTTACGCGCCCGGCCGGCGTGCGTCTTCGTTAGACCGCAGAAGAAGAAAGAGGACGAGGCCCCGGGCGCAGAGCCCGGGGTTTTTTGTTTGAGTGGGAGCGCCAGATGGCAAGAAAGGGTGACATCGAGATGGTTGTGGTCATGGACACCAAGGCCGGTGAGGCCGACATAGATCGTGTCGTTAAAGAAGTCGAGAACGTAGGCGGGCAAGCTTTCGTCTCGGCCGGAAAACTGCGCACTGTTATCGGCCTGGTCGGGGACACGGCGCGCTTCATGGAGCTGCCGCTGGCGACGCTGCCCCATGTGGAGCAGGTCATCCGCGTCGGCAAGCCGTACAAGCTAGTTGCGCGCGAGCTGCATCAGGACGCGACGATAGTCAACGTAGCCGGCGTCCCCATCGGCGAAGGAACGTTCACGATCATCGCGGGGCCGTGCGCCATCGAGACGGAGGCACAAGCGCTCGAGGCTGCGCAAATGGCGAAGGACATGGGGGCGCACATCCTTCGCGGCGACGCGTACAAGCACAGAACCTCTCCCTACGCGTTCCAAGGCTTGGCGAAACGAGGACTCGAGATCCTGCGCCTTATGTCGCAGGAGACCGGCATGCCGACGGTTACGGAAGTCCTCGAGCCGGCCGACGTTCCGTTGGTCGCAGGTTTCGCCGACATCCTTCGCGTTGGAACACGCAACATGCAGAACTTCCCCCTACTCCGCGAGTGCGGAAAGTCCGGCAAGGCCGTGATGCTAAAGCGCGGTATGGCCGCGACCATCGAGGAATGGCTGATGGCGGCCGAATACGTGGCCCGGGAGGGAACCAGCGACATCATTCTCTGCGAGCGCGGCATCAGGACATATGAGAATGCGTATCGCAACACCTTGGACGTGGCGGCAGTACCGGCGACGAAAGCGCTCACGCACTTGCCGGTTATCGTCGACCCGTCCCACTCAGGCGGACGGCGCGAGCTCGTCGCGCCATTGGCGCGTGCCGCCGTAGCAGCTGGTGCGGATGCGGTGATGATCGACATCCATCCCAACCCGAGCGCGGCACTCTGCGACGGACCCCAAGCCCTCACTAGAGACGACGTGGCAGAACTTTCGCAGGAGCTGTTCGCCATCGCCGAGGCCGTCGGCAAGAAACCCGCACATCACGCGAGCGCCGGGTAGTTGATGGCGGTCAAGAAGATCGCGCTCACAGGCATCCAGCCCTCGGGTACGGCTCACATCGGCAATTACCTGGGGATGATCCGTCCTGCCCTGGACCTGGTGCGCGAGTATGACGCTTACTACTTTCTCGCGGACGAGCACGCGCTCACTTCAGTGCGTGAACCGAAGGCGCTGCTGGACTTCACTTACGAGATGGCCGCGACTCTCCTCGCCCTCGGGCTCGATGCCGAAAAAATCGTGATGTACCGGCAATCGGATCTGCCAGCCGTTTTCGAACTGTCCTGGATACTTTCATGCGTCACACCCAAAGGTCTTTTGAATCGCGCGCATGCGTACAAGTCCGCCGTTGACGAGAACGAGACGGCGGGTCGTCCGCCCGACGACGGAGTTTCCATGGGTCTATACAGCTACCCGGTGCTGATGGCCGCCGACATCCTCATCGTGGACGGTAACGTCGTACCCGTTGGCGCCGATCAGAAGCAGCACGTCGAGATGGCTCGCGACATCGCCGAAGCTTTCAACCGTCAGTACGGAGATGTGCTCGTGCTCCCCGAAGCTCTGATCCAGGAGGGCGTGGCCACTATCGCGGGCTTGGACGGACGAAAGATGTCGAAGAGCTACGGCAACATCATTCCGATCTTCGCACCGGCGGCCGAGCAGCGGAAGCTCGTGATGAAGATCATCACCGACTCGCGTCCTCCCGAAGATCCCAAGGACCCTTCGACCGACAACCTTTTCCGGATCTACGAGCACTTCGCTCCCCGTGACAAGGTCGAGACCATGCGGAAGAGGTATCTCGAAGGTGGCGTCGGCTACGGCGAGGTGAAGGAAGACCTGGCCGGCGTCCTGGAAGAGACGTTCTCGGGACCCAGAGCCCGATACGAGGAACTCATGGCCGACCGCTCCAAGCTCGATTCCGTCCTCGCCGACGGATCTGCGCGCGTAAACGCTGTTGCGGGCGCTACGCTCAATCGCGTCAAGAAGGCGGTCGGGCTAACGAGCTAGGAGGGTGGGTAATGGCGGATCTCGTAGTCGTCGACGAAATCGGCTACAAGCGTCGCAATCCGTGGGGCGTGTTCCTGCTATCGATCGTCACGATCGGGGTCTACTACTTGGTCTGGTGGTACAAGATCAACAACGAACTCAAGAACTTCGGTATCCAAAATGATCCGGCCGTCGCAACTCTGGCGGTCTCTCTAGGCGGGTTCATCATCGTCCCGCCGTTCGTCTCCTACTACAAGACCGCAGACCGCATCCTCAAGGCTCAGGAACAGGCCGGCGCCGGCGAGCGAATCGCTCCAGTGCTCGGACTACTTCTCTTCGTCGTTGTAAGTGTCTTCGCCGTCCCTTACTACCAGTCACAGCTCAACAAGGCGTGGGACGCTCTGGCCGCCGAGGGGGCCGAGGTACGTCCCGCCTAAGCGATCGCTTTAGCAACTCGGGCGAAGGCGTCGATAGCACTACTCACACCTTCTGTATCGACGTCCTTGTGAGTAACGAAGCGCACAACGGTTGGTGAGTTCGGGCCGGCGAGGATCCCTTCGCCCCTCAATGCCTTTATGAGCGTTCGCGAATCGGTGTTCATCGCCGCGGCATCGACCATCACCATGTTCGTTTGAACCAGGTCGAGGATGACCGCGGTCGGCGCGGTGCCGGCGATGCCTTCCGCCAACGTGCGCGCGTTGGCGTGGTCTTCAGCGAGCCGATCGACCATTTTCTCGATGCCGATGATCCCCGCCGCAGCGACGATCCCAGCCTGCCGCATGGCGCCCCCGAAGATCCGCCGGAAGCGCCAGCCTTCCTTCACGGCATCTTCGCGTCCGCACACGAGAGATCCCATCGGAGCGGCTAGACCTTTGTAGAGCGAGAGAGTCACCAGGTCGAAGGGCGCCGCGTAATCGCGCATCGATGTACCAGTTGCGACCGATGCGTTGAACAGCCGTGCGCCGTCGCAGAACACGGGAAGGCCGGCGTCATGGGCGACGTCGGCGACAGCTTCCGCGTCCTTGAGGGACGTGATCGTTCCGCCACCGGCGTTGTGCGTGTTCTCGACCGCGACCAGTACGCTCCGCGGCTGGTACGGGTCGGCTGGACGAAGAGCAGCTTCGACTTCGCCGGCTTGCAGGACTCCGTGATTGCTGGCCAGTCCACGCAGCTGCACCTGCGACAGCATCGCGATAGCTCCGGCTTCGTGATGGATCAGGTGGCAATCTTGCTCGCAGATCACTTCCCCACCCGGGGCCGAGAGCACCTTCACCGCGATCTGGTTGGCCATGGAGCCGGTCGGGACGAACAACGCAGCTTCGGCTCCCAAGACCTCGCATGCGAGCTCCTGCAGCCGATTGACCGTGGGGTCCTCGCCGTAGCAGTCGTCGCCTACCTCGGCTCGTGCCATCGCGTGGCGCATCTCGTTCGTCGGCGTGGTGACGGTGTCGGAACGGAGGTCGACGAATCCGTTGGCCGTCATCGGTAGTCGTCGTCGAGATTGAAGATCGGACGTCCGAGCATGTAGCCGAGTCCGAGGCTCGCGACGAGCAGAATAGCGGGCCCGATCCATCCGCCTTCGTTGGACGTCAGGACGGCGACCAGCGCGAGCGCACCCAACCCGACGTTGCCGACAGCAACTACCAGCGCGAGCGAGCGACCCCAACGCCGGATACGCCACATACCTATGGTCGTAGCCGCAGTGAAGATCGCGAACGTGAACAGTCCTGTCCGGATCTCTTTCTCGGTCAGCGCGCGAATGAAGAGAAAGAGGATGAACAACGTCACGGCGGCGAACAGGCCCGACATCCAACGGAAGGCCAAACGCGTCGAACGATCAACCAAAGAAGACTTCAGCAACCTCGTAGATCTTCGGGTCGACGGTCTTCAACTCGGCCGTCGCCTCTTCAAGGGGCACCGTAACGATGTCCACTCCTCTGAGCGCCACCATCACGCCGAATTCGCCGCGATTCACCGCATCGATCGCTGCGACACCGAAACGCGTCGCGAGCACACGATCGAAAGCCGTCGGCGTACCGCCGCGCTGGACGTGACCGAGACTGGTCACTCTGGTCTCGTAGCCCGTGCGCTGCTCGAACTCTTGCGCGACGAGGTTGCCGACACCGCCGAGACGCTCGTGGCCGAACTCGTCCTTCTCCCCCGTTTGAGTTTCCAGCGTTCCCTCTTCGGGTGTCGCGCCTTCGGCGACGACGACGATCGAGAAGTAGCGTCCTTTCGCCTTCCGTCTTCTTGATCGTCTTGGCGACCTCATCGATGTCGAAGGGCCGCTCGGGGATCAGGATCACGTCCGCGCCTCCGGCGAGGCCCGAGTACGTCGCGATCCACCCGGCGTGACGTCCCATCACCTCGACGACCATCACTCGGTGGTGCGATTCGGCCGTCGTGTGCAAGCCGGTCGATCGCTTCAGTGGCGATCTGCACCGCGGTGTCGAAGCCGAACGTGTAGTCGGTGCCGGACAGATCGTTGTCGATCGTCTTCGGAACGCCGACGATCGTTCACGCCTTCGGTCGCGAGCTTGGCGGCCGCACCAAGCGTGTCCTCGCCGCCGATGGGGATCAGAGCATCGACCTTGTGCGCGCGCAGGTTCTCGACCACACGCGTCGATCCCCCCTCCTCTTTGAAGGGATTGGTGCGCGACGTGCCGAGGATCGTTCCGCCGCGAGGAAGGATGCCGCGCGTCGACTCGATAGTGAGTGCCTCGACGTCGTCCTCGAGCGGTCCTCGCCAGCCGTCCTTGAAACCGAGGATGGCGTGGCCGTAGTCGTCGATCCCCCGGCGGACGATCCCGCGGATGACCGCGTTTAGTCCAGGGGCGTCACCTCCGCCGGTAAGTACGCCTACGCGCATGACTCAGTCATTGTTCCAAAGCCGCTGCCACCGGTGAGGCGCTCTTTGCCGAAGCGTTGATGGGTAAGGTGTTGCCCGTGCCGCGCCGACCCAAACGCGCAGAAGAAGCTCCTGCTCCACCGGGACGGGAGCCGGAAGAGCTCGTCCGGCTGTATCTGCACGCTCAGAACCTGGAGCAGATGCACCGATTCGACGAAGCCATCGCTCTTTACGAGGAAGCGCTCGCCGCAAAGTTCGACGCTGCCGGCCCGTACGACCGTCTGATCGGGATCTACCGGGCACGGAATATGCACGCCGAGGTTGTCCGCGTTGCGGAGGCTGCACTGGTGAACGTCCGGACTTTCGATGACAAGCGTGCCTGGTACCAGGCGATGAAGGACGGCGCCGAGGGCCTTCTGGATGACGAACCCGACTCTCGGGGAGCCGAGTTCTAGCCGTTGCCGTCCGTTCTCGCGATCGATGCAGGGACGACCGGGGTCACGGCGCTGATCGTCGGCGACGATGCACGTATCCACGCCACCGGATACCGCGAGTTCGGACAGCACTTTCCAAAACCCGGATGGGTTGAACACGACGCCGAGGAGATCTGGGACGCAACATTGGCTGCGGTCGAGGAATGCCTCGAGTCCGCACGCATGCGAGCCGAACACATCGCCGCCATCGGGATCACGAATCAACGCGAGACCGCCGTCGTGTGGGACCGCGCCACGTCGAAGCCCATCGCCAACGCGATCGTGTGGCAGTGTCGGCGGACCGCGGCCCGGTGCGACGAACTACGAGCAGCTGGACACGAGCCTCGCATCCGCGAGCTGACCGGCCTGGTCTCCGACGCGTACTTCTCCGGCACCAAGGTCGAGTGGCTCCTCGACAGCGTCGAGGGTGCGCGAACGCGAGCCGAGCGATCGGACGAACTGGCCTTCGGGACGATCGACAGCTGGCTGGTCTGGAAGCTCACCGGCGGAGCCGTCCACGCGACGGATCCGTCCAATGCATCGCGAACGATGCTCTACGACATACATCGCCTTGAGTGGTCCAACGAGCTCTGCAACTTGTTACGCGTCCCGATGAGCGTTCTGCCGGAAGTCAAGCCCTCTAGCGGAAGGTTCGGCGTGACCGATCCGGATGCGTTCCTCGGCGCGGAACTTCCCGTTTCCGGCATAGCCGGCGACCAACAGGCTGCTTTGTTCGGCCAGGGGTGTTACGAAGCCGGACGATCTAAGAACACGTACGGAACCGGTTCGTTCCTTCTTTTCAACTCCGGTCAGACACCGCCGCCCGTTGAAGAAGGTCTGCTTTCAACGGTGGCGTGGACGATCGACGGACGAACCAGCTACGCACTCGAGGGAGCGATCTTCGTCACCGGTGCCGCACTGAACTGGCTGCGCGACGGCTTGGGAATCATCGACGACTTCGCAGAAGCCGAACCCCTTGCTTCTTCGGTTGAGGATACGGACGGCGTCGTTTTCGTCCCCGCCCTTACCGGGCTCGGCTCCCCATACTGGGATCCGTACGCGCGCGGGACGATCGTCGGTCTCACGCGAGGGACGCAAAAAGAACACATCGTGCGCGCGGCGATCGAAGCGATGGCTCATCAGTCGCAAGACGTCCTCGAAGCGATGGCCAAGGCCACCGGGAGTTCGCCGACAGAGTTGCGCGTTGACGGCGGTGCTGTGCGGATGGATCTGCTGTGCCGCTTGCAAGCGGACATCTCTCAGATCCCTGTGCTTCGTCCCGTCGTGCGCGAGACAACGGCGTTGGGAGCAGCCTTCCTAGCCGGCTTGGCGGAAGGTGTTTGGGACGGTTTCGAGGCACTCGAAAGAGCTTGGGGTCTTGACCGCCGGTTCGAACCATCGATGGACGCAGATCGCCGCTCCACGGAACGCAAGCGTTGGCTTCGTGCTGTCGATCGATCGCGGGCTTGGGAGAGCTAAGCGGCCGAAACCGGCTGCAGCTCTCGCTCTTTGGGTTTGGCTGCTTTGCCCGCGTATTGGTCGCGGTACTCCTGTCCCGATAGCTCGCAGATCCGGAACATCAGCTCGTCGACGAAGGCTCGCAGCGCCAAGGGATCGTCGCCGATGCGGTCGCGATCGATCGAGATCGATTTTCCGAACCGGACGATGACGTCGCCGCGCAGATTGGGGATCTTCTTCTCTTTCGGCATGATCTCTCTGGTGCCGATCAGGCCGGCGGGGATCACCGGCGCGTTGGCTTCGGCAGCCATCCGTGCAACACCGGTCTTTCCTCGGTAGCAGACTCCGTCCGGAGACCGAGTTCCTTCCGGGTAGATGCCGAGCAAACCGCCACGATTGAGCACACGCATGCCGGCCTCGAGAGCATTGCTTGCCTTGGCCGAGTCCTCTCGACGGACGGGGATCTGGCCGCCGAGCTCGAACAGCCAGCGAGTGCGCCACTTGTCCCAGTACTCGGCTTTCGCGAGATAAGTCATTCGGCGTGCGACGACGGTCGGGATGATGAACGAGTCGAGGAACGAGATGTGGTTAGCCGCAACGATGGCATTACCGCTTTCTGGAACGTTCTCGAGGCCTTCCACGCGCAGGCGGTACATGCGCTTGACGGAACCGCCGATGATGAACTTCAGTACCGGATAGGCAGCACGGCTATAACGCGGGAACAACTGATCGACCGGTTCTTTCATGACTACACCCCTCGCAGAAACGGAGCCCGCTGAACGCCTGGCCCGGTACCCGATACTGGGCACCTCACAAACTCCCCAATATTGAGTATGCCCCAGTCTCCGAGATTTCTTGCCCCCGGTGGTTACAGCGCTGTGAACGCCAAGAAACGAATTCGTTCCATCCTCCGGGCTCTGGCCAGGACGTATGGGTCTATACGCACATGGCTCGACTACAAGAATCCTTACGAACTCTTGATCGCCACGATCATGTCGGCCCAGACCACCGACGACATGGTCAACAAGGTCACACCCGTGCTCTTCGAGCGGTACCCGACGCCGGAAGTGTTAGCGGCGGCTAACCCGGCAGACGTCGAGGCGATCATCAAGCCCACCGGTTTCTACAGGAACAAGACGAAGTCGATCATCGGGTGCGCGAGAAAGATCGTGGAGGATTTCGGGGGCGAGGTGCCCCGGACGATCGAAGAGTTGATCACGCTGCCCGGGGTTGCGCGCAAGACGGCGAACGTAGTGCTTGCAAATGTATGGCCTCGTCCGGAATCTGATCACGGGATATTCGTCGACACCCACATCCGCCGCGTAAGCCAGCGTTTGGGACTAACCCCGCACGAAGACCCGGTCAAGATCGAGCGCGATCTGATGGAGCTGCTGCCCGAGAGCGCGTGGGTCGACGTCCCGCATCAGATGATCCTGCTCGGACGAGGCCCATGCGACGCACGACGGCCCGATCACGATGTGTGTCCGCTGCTTCGGTGGTGCCCAACTGGTCAAGCCGTTAAAGCGGAGGGTCCCCCGATAATTGATGACCGGGTAAGAAAGGGGCGAGCACCTCCTGCAAAGCGGGGCCGGCGACCTCGGTGAGCTCACCGTAGGCGCGAACAACCGGCCGCGTTTCGCCTGTGAGGATCGTGGACGGATCTGCGTTCGACGCCCACAAGATGGCATCGCCCGGCGTGGCGATGACGCTGGCTACAAAGTCCTCGATCTCTTCGGGTGTGCGGCCAAGGGACGGGATCACCGCTCCGATGTGCGGCTGTTGACTCAGCGTCGCGGCGATCGCGCCCACAGCGAACGGACGCGGATCTACAACGCCGCACCGGAATCTTTTTGCGGCAACGGCACCGGCGCCGGCAGCCAAGCCTCCCAACACGAGGCTCGGCGCATCTTCGACGATCACGACGCCCTTATCCATCAGTTCGTTGCCGGCGGATACACCGACCGCGAGATCGGCCAGGATCACCCGGGCATCGGGATTGGTCTCGCGCACCCACTGCTCTGTTGCTTGCGTTCGACTGGCCGTTGCGGAGTCCGCCTTGGTGAGGACGACGACATCCGCAGTGGCGATGTGCTCCTCGGCTCCCGCGGGCGGAGTACGCAAAAGGTCGACAGCAACCAGATGAAGGTCGGGTTCGATCCACGGTCTCGCCGCACCGCCGCCGTCCCACACCACGACACCTCCGTCCCCGGCTTCCCTTGCGGCCGCGCGAAGAACACCTTCCGGGTCCAGGCCGGATGCGATGGAGATGCCGGCGCCAACGAGGGGCGCGAGTTCCTCGCGCTCCTCGAGTGGGCGCGCCGAATGCGACAACGCATCCGGACTACTGATGACGCTCGCCTCGAAGCGATCCCACAAAAGGAGGTTCGCGATCGGGTGACGGGCGCACGCGACGCGCACGCTCGAGCGCAAAAGCGCTCTAGCAACGCGGCGCGTCAGCGCCGTCTTCCCCGAACCCGTAGTCGCGCTCGAAACCGCAACGACACGAATGCCGTCCGGCGGAGAAAGAACGGGAGCCGCCTCACGAGCAAGTGGAACGCCGCGAGATTCTGCCCAGGACTCGATCGCAGCTGCCGTCGCCGACTCACACGGCTGGAGACGGACGCGATCGACGTCGAGGTCGGCTGGGATCCGATCAGCCGGAAACACGCGAAGACCGGAGGGCGTCTCGGCCGGTCCGGCCAGCCCCTCGCAGGCCAGAGCAACGGCATCCGAAGACGCGGCAGTGACCAGGACGCTCCCGCCCTCTCCGGCGATGAGTTCGCGCATGAGGTGTCATCGTAGTTAGCCTTCGGCGCATGACGAATCCGAATCAGAAACCCGTTCTAGTCGGCGCCGACGGCCATATCGCAACGCTCACATTGAACGTCCCCGACAAGCGCAACGCGATGTCCGAAGAGATGACGGAGGCCTTCCCCCATGCCATTGAGGAATTGAAATCCATGGGAGATATCAGGGCTGTGATCGTCACCGGTTCCGGTTCGGCCTTCTGCGCCGGCGGCGACCTCGACTTCCTGCATACGGGCGAGACCGATGTCCCCTTCCTGCGCGAAAAGATGACTTCCTTCTACCCGCGATTCCTCTCTTTGCTCGATCTCGACATACCGACCATCGCTGCCATCAACGGACCGGCGATCGGTGCCGGGCTTTGCCTGGCTTTGATGTGCGACATGCGCGTTGCCGCCGTCGAGGCGCCACTCGGTATGACCTTCGTACGCATCGGCCTGCATCCGGGAATGGTCGCCACCGCACTGCTGAGCCGCGCCGTCTCGCACACTTGGGCCGCCGAGCTCCTCTACACCGGCCGCATCGTTACTGGGGCCGAGGCGCTCCACATGGGATTGGTGAACAGGGCCGTCCCGGCCGACCGGCTGATCATCGAGGCCCGCGCTCTTGCCGAGCAGGTCGCGTCGAACGGACCGCTGGCACTCCGGTACGTAAAGCAGGGACTGCGACTCGCTTTCCGTGAAATGACGGAGAAGGCATCGGCCTGGGAAGGCTTCGCCCAACCGGTGACGATGGCCACCGAGGACGTCCAAGAAGGTCTGCGGGCGATCCGCGAGCGGCGGGCACCTGACTTCAAAGGTCGCTAGCCTCTCCGCACTAACCTCGTGTAGTGAGCAAGCCGATCTTCACCATTCCGACACCGCACGAACTGCCGGTAACCAAGAAGGGCGAGCACTGGTGGTTCGAGTACGGCGACCGCGTCGTCCGCCTTAGCAACCTCGACAAGATCTTCTGGCCCGACCTCGGTTACACGAAGGGCGACCTGCTCGCCTACTACTACAACGTCGCCGATCTGATCCTTCCGCATCTGATGAACCGGCCTTTAACGATGAAGCGGATGCCCGACGGGGTTACGGGACACGAGTTCTACGAGAAAAACGCTCCTTCCCACACTCCAGAATGGGTTCCCAGGTGCGCAGTTCCCAGCGGGGAGAGCGAGAGCGGAAAGATCGACTTCTTGATGGTCGACGACGTCGCCGCTCTCCTCTACGTCGTGAATCTCGGGTGCATCGAGTTCCATCCGCTGCACTCCCGCTGCAGCCGCATCGACTTGCCCGACTACCTGTTCTTCGATCTAGACCCTCATCCGCCGATCGACTTCAGCGACACGATCGCCGTCGCTCATCACGTCGTCAGCGCCTTGGATGCGATGGAGCTTCCGTGGTACGCGAAGACGTCAGGACGAAACGGGATGCAGATCTACGTCCCCTTGATGCTCGGGCCGACCTACGAGCAGGTCCGAGCCTTCGTCGCCTCGATCGGACGAGCGATCCGGGACGCCGATCCGGAGCGCGTGACGATGGAGCACCAGAAACCGCGCAGGAGCGGCAAAGTATTCATCGACCACAACATGAACCGGATGGGGGCGAACATCGCCGGCGTCTACTCGCTTCGCCCTCGTGCCGAAGCGACGGCATCTACCCCGCTGACCCGTGAGGAGATTGCCGCCGGTGATGCGCGGCCCGAGCACTTCACGATGGCGACAGTCCACGATCGTTTCGCGAAGACGGGTGACCTTTTCGCCGGGATGCTCGACGGCGGTATCGATCTCCGATCAACGCTTCAGGCCTTGGGTCTTCCGGCGCCCGAGGAAGTTGAGGAGTCCCCCAACCTGGAAGCCGTTCGGTCGCGCCTTCAGACCTACGGCGAGAAGCGCGACTTCGAAGCCACACCCGAACCCGCGGGCGGAGATGTCGAACTGCCGGGGAACCGTTTCGTCATCCAGAAGCACGCCGCTGAGCGCGCCGGACTTCACTACGATCTGAGACTCGAACGCAACGGCACGCTCGTTTCGTGGGCTGTGCGGCGCGGACTTCCGATCGTTGCCGGCGAGAAGCATTTCGCAGCGAAGACCGAGGACCATCCGATCGAGTACCTCGACTTCGAGGCGTGGATACCGAAGGGCTCCTACGGCGGCGGCGAGATGCGCATCTTCGACAAAGGCACCTACGAAGCGCCGGAGTGGGAAGACGGCAAGCTCACGATCAAGCTTCACGGGGAGCGCATCCGCGGCGAGTACCACCTGGTCCGCACCAAGCAGGGGTGGCTGATCTTCCTGTCCAAGCGCTCGACGCCGATACCTCCACCCCCGGATATGAAACCGATGCTGGCCGAAGGCGGACACAAACCTTTCGACGATCCCGAGTGGACGTTCGAACCGAAGCTCGATGGCGTGCGCACACTCGCCTACGTTTCGCCCGACGTCACACGACTCGTGTCTAGAACCGGACGGGATCAGAGCGCGCAGTACCCAGAGCTCGGTTCACTCGCCAAGTACGTCAACGCGTTGCACGCAGTTCTGGACGGAGAGATCGTCGCGCTCGACGAATCCGGACAGCCGTCGTTCGGAAAATTGCAGCAGCGCATCAATCTCTCGTCGGCCGCCGAGATCGATCGGGCACGGGAAAGCAATCCCGTGTCGATCTACGTCTTCGACATCCTGTGGCTGGACGACCGTGATCTGACTGAGCTGCCTTTGAACGAAAGGCGCGAGATCCTCAGCGAGTTAGTCACGGAGGACGGACCGGTCGGTAAGACCCTTTCCGTCGAGGGCGAGGGGATGTCCTTCTTCGGCGCTGCCAAGCAGCTCGGAATCGAGGGCATTGTCGCCAAGAAGCTCGACAGCGTCTACGAGCCGGGAAAGCGCTCACGCTACTGGCGAAAGATCAAGGCGACTAAGGTCATCGATGCCGTCGTCCTGGGCTGGACGCCCGGCGCCGGCTCCCGGTCCGACACTTTCGGGGCATTGCTTCTTGGCGCTTACGAAGGCAACAAGCTTCGCTGGATCGGACAGGTGGGAGGCGGATTCAGTGGAAAGCTTCTGGCCGATATCCAGGCCCAGCTCGAGGCGATCGAGGTCCCCAACCCGCCTGTGGACGATCCGGAACTGGCCGCAGTCCGGGGAGCCCATTGGGTCATACCGGTGCTGGTAGCAGAGGTGACCTACCTGGAGATGACACGCTCGGGGAGGCTACGTGCGCCCTCCTTTCGGGCTATGCGGCCCGACAAGCACACGGAGGATTGCCTCCTAGAGCAGGCCGACGGATAATCGCGTCGATGGGGATCTCGGGGACCCCCCAAACCGCCCAACGCCTGCGCGACGTCGAGCACGCCGCGTTGCGCGTCCTTGCCGAAACCGATTCGCTGTCGGTCGCAGCACCCAAGATCCTCGAACAAGTCTGTCGAGCCCTTGACTGGCAGGTCGGAGCGCTTTGGACGGTTGATCGAGATCACCAATCTCTGAGGGTGACCGAGTTCTGGCGCAGGGACACCCCGGAACTAGCTCCACTGGAGGATCTGTCTCGCCAGATCCGTCTGCACGAAGACGAAGGTCTGGCCGGCCGAGTTTGGAGTTCAAGACAACCCGTGTGGATCCCCGACGTCACCGCTAGGCCCAACTTCCCCAAAGCTCAGGCCGCGAGCGAAGCAGGATTACGCGGAGGTTTCGGCTTTCCGATCTTGATCGACGGGCAAGTCTTCGGGGTAATCGAGTTCTTCAGCGCGGCCGTTCAAGAGCCGGACGACGACTTTCTGGAGATGATTGCTGCGCTCGGCTTCCAGTTCGGCGAGTTCATCAAGCGCGAGCACCGGAATCGAGAGATCGCCTTCCAGCGCACGATCCTCGAGTACCAAGCGGAAGCATCGCTTGACGGCATCGGCGTGCTCGCTCCCGATTTCCAGATCGCGTATTGGAACCAGCGGCTGCTCGAGATGTTCTCCCTCACCGAAGACGAAGTAGAGACGGGAAACGCGATGACGCTGATCACACGGATGATCGAGCAGACCGCCGACCCGTCTAGCTGGAGCACGATGGCCGAGAACCTACTTACCGACTGGGACGCAGAAGCCCACCTCGAAGCGACCATGTCGGACGGTCGCACCATCGACGCCTGGACGGCGCCCGTCCGAAGCCCTGAAGGATCGTTGTACGGACGGGTCCTCTATTGCCGGGACGTAACCGAGCGCAAACACACCGAGGAACATCACCGCAAGAACGAAGAGTGGTTGTCCTTTCTTAGTGAGGCGACCTCGCTACTCTCGGAGTCTCTCGACTACCGCACAACGCTGAGTCGTTTCGCTGAGATCGCGGTTCCGAGGCTCGGAGACTGGTGCATCATCCATGTCGTCGAACCCGACGGCACCATCGTTCCGATCGCGCTTGCTCACCCCGACGTTGCTGCGCGCGAGGAAGTGACGCGCCTTTCCGAGAAATATCAAACCGATCCGAACTCGCCGACGGGTGTGCCGGCAGTTATCCGGAAGCACGAATCGGAACTCTACGAAGAGATAACCGATGCGCAACTGGAGCTGGTTGCTCAGGACGAACAGCACCTCGGTCTACTTCGGCGACTTGGTCTCGAGTCCGCGATGTTCGTCCCCATCGTGTGCCGCGGCCGCGCCCTCGGATCGATGACATTGGTGTCGACGAACAGCCGGCGACGGTACACGAAGGAGGACCTTCAGCGCGCGGAAGAGCTCGCTTCGCGTGCCGCCTTCCCGATCGACAACGCGCGCCTTTACGAGAAGAGCGCGATCGTCGCGCGCACGCTTCAGAACAGCTTGCTGCCGCCCGACCTTCCTCGCATCCCGGGCGCCGAGCTCACAGCCAGGTACATCCCCGCTGGTGAGGGCCTTGATGTAGGCGGCGATTTCTACGACGTTTTCCAGACTGGACGACGGAGCTGGGGCATCGTCGTCGGCGATGTGACCGGAAAGGGGGTCGAAGCAGCGGCTATAACAGCGTTCGCCCGGCATACGCTTCGTACGGCGGCCATGACCACAGATCGTCCGTCCGAGATCCTGAACATCCTCAACCGGGCGCTGCTGGAGGACCCCAAGATCGAGCGCTTCTGCACCGCTCAATACGCACGCGTGGAAACTCGGTTCGCGCGCATGCGCGTGACGCTGTCCGGTGCCGGGCATCCGCTCCCTTACATCGTGCGTTCCAACGGAGCCGTTGAACAGGTGCAATGTAAGGGCACCCTGCTCGGATTCTCGGACGGAATCACGTTCGAAGATGTCACCGTCGAGCTCGATTTCGGTGACAAGCTGTTCCTGTACACCGATGGGGTTACCGACATCCGTCGGAAGGACCGCACGCAGGAAACACCCACTCTGCGCGAGCTACTCGACCAGTGTGGGAAACGCGGAACCGAGGCCTCGGCCGAACTGATCGTGCGAACCGTGCTCGACCTTCAAGATGGAAATCCTCGGGACGACATAGCGCTTGTAGCGCTTGGGGTACGCGCTTCGATCTTCCGGGTGCCGCCGCGACGTTTGCGCGATCAGCTCGCCGCGCCGGGCGAATCGATCTCCCCTTAGTCGAGACCTCCCAGGATCAACCACGCCGCGCCGACTATCCCGGCGTCGGGCCCGAGCGTTGCGGGAAGAACATCGGGCTCGGGACGACGCTCCGACGCTTCGATCCGATCGCGCATAGCCTCGAGCGCAAGGGGGCCGAGCAGATCCCATTCGCGGACGATCCCTCCGGCGATCGCGATGCGCTCCGGTTCGATGATGTTCACGAGGGAGCCGAAACCCCAACCGATCCATCGCGCCATCCGTTCGACGACTTTCACAGCCAGCGCATCACCTGCGCGGGCCGCGTCGGTTATCGCCCGACCCGGGATCCGTCCGTCCACCAGGTGTTCCTTGAGGGCGCTTTCAGGATTGTCGGTCAGGCCCTCGAGGGCGCTGGCCTCCAGTGCAAGGCCGGACGCGAACTGTTCCCAACAACCCCTGCGCCCGCAACCGCAAACAGGACCCTCGGGGTCGACGATCATGTGGCCTATCTCGGCTGCGCCACCGTGCGCACCCCGATATGGCCGGCCGTCGAGGACGAACCCACCGCCGATCCCGGTACCGAGCGTGATGCAAACGAAGTGTCGTGTTCCTTTGCCGATACCGAAGCGATGCTCGGCCCAAGCCGCGCAGTTTGCGTCGTTGTCAAGACGCACCGGAAGGTCCACTTCCTCCTCGACGATCCGCGCTAGCTCGATTTCGCGAAGGCCGGTGTTGGGTCCGTAGAGGTAGTAGCCGGTGGCGAAGTTGACGATGCCGGCCGCGCCGATGCCGAGGCCGAGAGTGTGGCTGTCGGGAGAAAGCTTCTTCACCAGCTCGGCGATCTGATCGCGTACGGCGTTCGGATCGTCGATGCTCGACGGAAGCTCGGCGCGATCGAGGATCTTTCCTTCCAGATCGACGATCCCGGCGGCGATCTTCGTACCGCCGAGATCGACGCCTACCGCTGTTCTCAAGTGGTTTTCTTCCTCGGGGCGCGTTTGGCGGTCGTGCCGCGCCTGATCGGGATGGCTTCTATCGGCGTCTGTTTCCGGGCCGAACTACTCCTCTCCTCCATGATGTTGAGGAATCCGTCCAGCCCCTCGAGCACGCTTTTGAACGCGGCGAGCATTTCGCGACCTGCGCGGACCACATGCTCCGTTGCGTCGGGAGCAGCCCCTTGCATCGCCATCGAGACCGTTCCTATCGGGCACGCGTAACACTCGGGCGCGTACTGACGCTCTGCGGTTTCATCACTCATTTCTCATCGCCTCCAAACGTGATCTTCAGCGCGGGCCCATCGAATTGTGCATCCACAACCTGCCTCCGCCGCAGAGATTGCGGCAGCATGATCGACCGACGATATGCACCTACCGTAACGATAAGATCATCGTCCTTGCGGCTCAGATCGAGCCGGCCGTCCGCGTGAGGCAGATTTATCTCGAGCACCATCTTGTCCTTCACGCTCGAAACCTTCATCGGTTCATCGTCGTGCAACACGGCGAAGGGGTCGAGATCGCCATAGACCTCACCGCAAAAGTCGGTCAGAAGCCTCGAACCGACCAGCTCCTCGTCATGTAGGTGCGAGGTCAGTACTGGGACGGGCGCGAATGACTCACGGATCGTATCGAGGTGCAGCGCCTGGATCTTCTTCCACTTCTCGAAATACGGGTCCTCCACCACATCCGGGAGCAGACGATTGGCGATCACGGCGTCTACCCGGTATCCGAACAGGGCCAGGTAGGTGAACAGACGGCGAGCCTCCGCGATGACCATCTTCTCCGGGTTGACGACGATCCTTATCGACGATCTCGTGCCGTCCGTCAGGATCTTTCCAACCTGATCGAGGTTCTCGTAGAGACGCTCTATAGCCGTGTAGAAGCGGTCGTGAGGGATCGGCATTGAGGTAACTCGCTCGAGCACGGGACGCACCACGCGAACGACTCGCCTCTGGATCGGAAAGATGCGCTCTATGTACCAGCGAGCTATCTCCGGCAGCGATAGTAAGCGCAGAGTCTCGGCTGTAGGTGCGCAGTCGACGACGATGCAGTCGAACTTCCCTTCGTCTGCATGGCGCCGCAGGTCGATCAAACTGAAGACCTCTTCGATCCCCGGCAGCGCCATGATCTCTTCGGCTGCAACGGGATCGGCACCGGCCCAGGACAGGAACTCGGTCGTTACCTCTTGGATCTCACGCCATTCCAGCTCGAGGCGTTCTTGCGCGTCGATCTGCTGCCCAAAGAGGTTCGGCGCGATCTCCGTGAGCTCTGATCCGATCTCACACTCAAA
The DNA here is from genome assembly GCA_963766295.1 of uncultured Actinomycetes bacterium. GTDB lineage: Bacteria > Actinomycetota > JAICYB01 > JAICYB01 > JAICYB01 > JBBDRJ01. The sequence continues at coordinate 1,466,940 of CAVXYW010000002.1, forward strand.
GGCATCGGCCAGGCTGTGTGCCGGATCGGTCGACATCACCAGCGTCCGTGCTCCCTGTTTGGAAACGCCGAGCGCAGTTGCGGCAGCCACCGATGTCTTGCCGACGCCGCCTTTTCCGGTGAAAACGATGATGCGCAGAGGTGAACTCCTGAAGATTGGCGCTTAGCGCCGCCTGTGCGAGTCGATGCGAGTCAGAAGTATACGTAGGCGCGACCGGCCCAAAAGCCATCAATGGTGGAGGCTGGGCCCGATGCTACACTCCCGGTGTCACATAGAACTCAAGCGCGAGAGGCCACTTTGGAGATGCGGATAGACGACCTTGCCGAACGCGCAGGCGTCCCAACACGCACGATCAGGTACTACACGCAACAGGGCCTGCTCCACTCGCCGACATTGCGCGGCCGCGTCGGCTACTACGACGATCGCCACCTCGAACGGCTCCGTCTCATCAAGGAGCTTCAGGAGAAACGTTACCTACCGCTGTCCGTCATTAAGCAGCTGATCCGCGCGTCCGAAACCGGCTTCGACCTCGAAACGATGCTGACTCCGTTGGACTTTGTGTTTCAGCCACGCTGGGACGCCGCCGATCGCCGCGAGTTCTCAAAGACGGAACTAGCTCGCGAAGCAAACGTTCCGGTTTCGGTGGTGGATGCAGCCGAAGAGATGGGCTTCTTGTTCCCGATCAAGCGGGGAACCAAGCTTCGCTACACCGCGGACGATCTGGACATGGTCGGCGTTGCGCAGCAGTGGCTGGATCTCGACATCCCCCGCGATCTCGGCAAGCTCTATCGGGAGAGCATCGAGAAGATCTCGGAGATGCAGGTCGATGCTTTCCGGCGTTCGGTCGTCATGCCTCTGGCTCAGGAGTCCCTGCCTGCCGAGCAGGCTCAGGAGCGGCTGACTACAGGATTCAATTCGATGGCTCAGATCTTCCATAGGCTGGTGGACCTGCTGCATCGCAAAGTGCTCCAGAAGGTCATCGAGGCGCACGCCGCCGATGACGAGCGCGCTTCTTAGCTAGCGGCCTCGACGCGGCGCTTCAGCTCTTTGAGCGCGACACGCGTGATCTCTCGAGCCGCCCGAGCCTTGACGAAACCGGGGAGCGGAAGTTTCCCCGGGTCGATGGCCAGGTGGTAAGTCACTTCGGTCTTGTCACCTTGAGGCTCGACCGTGTACGAGCCGCGGATGTCCTTCAGATCGCCTTCGACGTAATCCCACGCCAGGCTGTTGTCTGAGTAGTCATAGCGCAGGATGTAACGCACCTGCGGCAACAAACCAGGGGCAACGTGGAACTCCACGGTTGACGCGCGACCGGATTCGTCGCGGTCGAGGATGGTTGCTTCCTTGATGGAACGTGCCCATTGCGGATAAGACTCGAAGTCGAGCAGCACGTTCATCACCCGAGTGGGCGGAGCGTCGACCTCTATGTTCGAGCTAACTGTTTCCGTCACGCCCCGTGCTCCCAGGCTCGGCCCGTCGAGCGGTAAAAGGATCCGACGTTCACCGCGAGCGTGGACCCGACTTGCCTCGACCCCTCTCGCGGCTGGTGAACGTGACCGTAGTACATGAACGCCGGCTCGTGCTCCTGCATGTAGTCGAGCAATGCCGTGCTGCCGGGTTCGTTGAAGTCGGCAACGGTGTCGTAGGTGAGGTCGTCGATCGCCGGCGGCACATGCGCACAGAGGACGTCGACGGGCCCCAGCGCGTCGACCTTCTCTGCGTATTTTTCCAACGGCACCTCGCCGGGGATCCCGACCTTCGGCAGTCCACCACCGACGAAGCCGAAGCGAACGCCGTCCAGCTCGAGCACCTCGGCATCGACGAAGCGAACGCCGTCCGGTAGATATTGCTTGATGAGGTCGGGGACATCGACGTTCCCGTACGTAACGACGACGTTGGAGGGAACGTCGCCGCAAAAGGCCTTCGTTTCCTCGTCGATCTTCGAGAAGAAGAGCCCCCGAAGCTCTTGCTCGCGGCCCTCGGACGCCTTGCGGAGCACCTCGCGTGATTCGTCGAACTTTCCCTGGGCTCTGAGGGTCGACCATTCTCGAACTGCTTCGCTCCCGTACACCTCGCCAAGGATTCCGCCGGCGTTCTCGTAGTCGATGACGTTGATGAGATCGCCAAGCAGCAGCAGGATGTCGCACGAAGCCGCCTCGCTTCGCACAGTCTTCAGATCCCCGTGAACGTCCGCGATGACCTTGATCAGCATCGACGGGATGGTACCAGCGCATATCCTGGCCGCGATGCGTCGCTTGAGCGCCTTGTGCGCGATCATCCTTGCGCTCTTGGTAGCGTGCGGTCCTCAAACCGTCTCTTCAGCGAAAAGGGCTCAAAGCATCGAAGCCCAGGTCTGGTCGCCCTACTGTCCCGGGCGGCTCCTTATCGACTGCACCACTCATCAAGCGCGGGAGCTCCGCGCGGACATCCGGAAGCGCGTTGACGATGGCGACTCAGACGACGAGGTCTTGGCTTGGGTTCGCGAGAACTACGGAGAAGAAGCCCTGGCCGAGCCAGAGACGTCTGGGATCGGACTGATCATCTGGCTTGGCCCACTGGTGCTGATCGCCGGTGGAGCGGTCGTGCTCACCGTACTGTTGCGTCGATGGAGTAGAACAACTCCAACCGATCAACATCCAGCCGATCAACAAGGAGGTACAAATGCCGGTTCGTAGCGCAGACGCCGTATGGGAAGGGGACGTACCGAGCGGCAAGGGAACTATGCGTTTCGGTGGAGGCGCCTTCGAGGGTCAGTACTCGTTCTCCTCGCGGTTCGAGGAAGGCTCTGGAACTAATCCGGAAGAGCTGATCGCTGCGGCTCACGCCGGCTGTTTCTCGATGTTCATCTCCGGAGTGCTGGCCAAAGCTGGCTTCACGCCGACGAAGGTCGAGACCACGGCCAAGGTCAAGCTCGACAAGGTCGACGATGCGTGGACCGTTACAAACAGCGATCTGGTTTGCGAAGCGGTGGTTCCCGGTATCGAGGATGCCGCGTTTCAGGAAGCCGCGGATACGGCCAAGAAAGGCTGTCCGATCTCACGATTGCTGAATGCCGAGATCTCTTTGCAGGCGAAGCTGATCGGTTAACTAGGCCACGCGAGCTCCGTCGTCGCGGGCCTGGAGCCCGATCAGCCGGCTGAACTTCGCGACGCGCTCGAGAACGGCATCGCCGTGTGAGTAACCGCAGGACGGGCATCGACCTTGGATCGTCAGCTTCGGGGACCACTTACGGCAGTCACGGCAACGCCCCTTAGCCGGTGACGGACGCCGTAAAGTCGCACGGGCGAGTGTCCGGCTTCCGATTAGCGGCGCTCTGACGAGCTTGCGGATCCTCCAAAGTGTCGCGCTCCACCACGGCCAAGAGATGTGAAGCTCGTCTCGTAGCCGGATGGGCAGGGAGCCGACGATGTACAGCCGGTACATCCACATCATCGGCTTACCCCAAACACGCAACGGGACGAAAAGCAATTCGCGAACGAGATCTCGCCCGGTTTCGGTCGGCTCAAGCGTCGCAACCATCGACTCGATGTACTCCTCCATCGCGCTCAGATCTGCCGGCTGGTACTCGCGCGGACAGCCGAGAAGCTCGGCTAGGACCTTGGCTTCTTCATAGAAGCGCTCCTGCTCATCACGGTCGAGCTCACGCACAAGCTGGCAATAGGCGCCGATCATCGACGTCACCGTCGTTGCATGGACCCAAAGCAGTAATCTCGGATCGTTAGCGACGTAGTCGTTTCCTCGAACGCGATCGTGTATGCGACTAACCCGATCTGCTGCTTTCGACGCCTCCTTCTTCGAATGGAAGATGAAAGACCGGAAAGCTAGCGCCGTTCGAAGGATTCGACCGACGGGATCTGTTCGAAAATCACTGTGGTCGTCGATGCCGGCTGCGACCTTAGGATGGGCAAGCTGCATCAAGATCGCGCGGCTGCCCGCGACCGCCATCACGGTGGGTCGACGTGCAATCTCCCGAGCTACGGAGTCCCGTGCGAACAGCTGATCCACTGCTCAAGGCTGTTCCAGTCGCACGGTTGCGTCAAACGGTGGACCGTTGGGTGCTACAAAAGCTCGGCCAGGGCCTTTACATCGGAGAGCTCTTCAAGCTTCGTGACGAGCGAGATCACTTCGTCAGCACGATCGGCCGGGCCGGGATGGTTCTGGCGGAACTTGGTTTCGACCAAGGCACTGGTTTCGTCCCAAGGACGGCCGGCGCCGCCCAGCGGAACATCCTGAGAAGCGGTCAGCTCGGCCCCCGAGGTCGTGCGAACCGTCACATCGGCCGGGAATGCCATCACGTAGTTCTCGAACGAAACACCGTCGAGCGATTTACCGGAGAGCACGGACGCGAGTGCGAAGCCGTCGCGTTCGGCAGCCGCGGAAGAGCGGCGGTCGATCTCGGGGTCATGAGCGATAGTGACCTTCGAAGCAGCCGCCTCTATCGATTCCCGGTGCTCGTCGAGGTACTTGTGCGCCAGGTATTCCGGCTTGAGTGCACCGGCCGTGAGCATGAGACCAAAGGACAGCGCAACGGAGAAGTTGATCGTGATGGGCTCGAGCCGTTCGGCCGATCGGTACATGTGAGAGAAGCCTTCCATCCCGGACGTGAACATCCCGCACTTCACAGAGATGGAATCGACATCGGCAGCCGTCATCGGCCGGCCGTTGGATGCTTCGAAGGTGCGCATTATCTCGGTCAAGGAATCGACGGCCGTGTCCACGTACGCGCAGCCCGGGACGATCTTGTAGGTCAGCGAGTCGGACAGCCAGGCATCGCCGAATCCGGACAGGATCCAACCGAAGTTGTCCTCGTTGAAGCGACGCAGGAAGCCCTGGTGGTCTTCAAGGATCGTCTGTGCTCCCGTCCAGCCGCGCGCCGCCAGCTCAGCTGCGCGGCAGCCGTCCACCGTCGTCGATGCCGGGATCAAGAGCTTCGAGTCCGGGCCCATGAACGCCGGCATCAGCGGGTGCGGTGGTTGGGTGAATGCGATGCCGATAGCGTTGGTGGTTCGTCCGGCATCAAGACCAAGGAAACGGCTGGCTACGCACGCACCCTCCAAGACGTGGATGTACGACCACATCTGTCCGTTGTGGGGACCGAGCAAGAACGAGGCTCCCAGTCGTCCACCGACTTCGTTGCCAACGGCGACGGCAGAGAGAACGTCACGACCGGACGCGCCCTCGAGCTCGCCATACGCGAGCGCTGCGCACACTGCGGAATGTCCGGTGTGGCCGGCGAACAAGTAATCGTCGAAGTCGAACGACACCGATGCGCACGCGTTGGCGAAGATCGCGTTCAGATGAGGCAAGCGGTCACTGCCTAGGAAAGTGACGCTCTCTTCACCGCTCCCCCACGATTTGGCGACTTCGAGAGCCGACACCGCTGGTTCCGAATGACGTCCCGCATAACTCGCTCCGAGAACCGAAAGGATCTGCGCCTTCGATCGAACGTGCACCCGCTCCGGGATGTCTTCGTAACGCAAAGACGAAGCCCACTCGCCGATCAGTTTCGTTGTTCCCTCAGGCATGGTTCCTTCCTATGTCCCTGTTAGTTGCTCGACGACCGGCGCCAGATCGTCCATGACCCACTCGCCAAGCGTGTAGTAGGACAAACCCCAGCGCTCACGCCGAGCTCGCAGATCCTCACAGATCTGCTCAACCGTTCCGACCAATGCGTTCGGCGCCTCCAGAGCCTCCTCGGTCGTCAGTCCAAAGGCGGGCGCGAAGTTTTCTGCCTGTCCCTTGCGGTCGTCGGTGACGACCCCAATGTAGACGAGCGATTGGAATTCGATCTCGTCGAACCGATTACCTGCTGCCTCCCGGACCCAGGCGAGCTTCAGGTCGGCCCTTTCAGGTGCACCGTCTCGCCCGGCTTCGACGCTGACCTCTCCGGCACGAAGATTCGGATTGATCCCGATGATGTCGGCTTCCCGAGCAGCGATCGTCAGCATCCGTTTTCCGCCGGCTCCGATCAGGAACGGCGGGTGCGGCTTCTGGACGGGCTTCGGCTGACCGTCGTAGTTGGTGATCGTGTAGTGCTTGCCCTCAAAGGAGAACGGCCCTTCGGCAAAGGCTCCTTTCAGAACCTTCAGACCCTCTTCGAAACGATCTACGCGAACCGAGGGAGCGTCATAAGGAATGCCGGACATCTCGTAATCGGTACGCATCCATCCGGCACCGATCCCAAGTTCGACCCGGCCCTCGCTTAGCAGGTCGATAGTCGCGGCTTCCTTCGCGAGTACGACCGGATGCTTGTAATCGTTGTCGAGAACCAGCGTTCCTAGGCGCAGGTTCGAGTTCTCTGCGACGGTCATCAGCGCCGGGATCGGACCGAGCTGCTCGGAAAAGTGATCGGGCATCGCGATAGTCGTAAACCCGATGTCCTCGGCCTTTTTGACCTTCTGAAGCCAGTCCTTTCGGGACGTTGCCGAGCCGATCTGAACGCCAAAATGGAACTTACGAGCGTGCGGCAAGAGCTCCCCTTCGCGTGTTGAACCTAGAGAGTAACGAAGCACGCGATGCGGCTACCATGGGCGCTCGATAGTCACAAGGAGACCACATGGCCGTTCCACGTTCGGCGTTGCGTTTGACCGATGAAGAGTTGGAAAAGGTCCTCCAAACCGAACGGACGTGTCGCATCGGTACGGTCTCGCCCGATGGTGAACCGCACGTAGCTCCCTTGTGGTTCGTTTGGCACGACGGAGCGATGTGGTTCAACTCTCTCAAACGTTCGCGACGGTCGAGCGACCTCGAGCACGGATCACGCGTATCTGTCTGCGTAGATGCAGGTCACGAGTACGCCGAGCTGCACGGTGCGGTTCTCTACGGAAAGCTCGAAGAGGCCGGCGATGTTCCCGAGGTGCGAAAGATGTTCGGGGATAAATACTTCAACGGCTTCGAGATCCCGGTGGTCAAGTCGCACCGATGGCTGGTTCTTCGCCCGGACAAAACCGTGTCGTGGGACTTCAAGAAGATCCCGCAAGGACGAGACCGACGGCTGGAGGCGACGCAATCGTGATTAAGCAGATCTCGGTACGCAAACGAGCAGCAAGATGTGGACTTGCTGCACTCGGTCTATGCCTCACACTCATGCTTTCCACCAGTGCATCCGCACAGGATCAACCGCCTCCTACTGCCCCTTCCATCCGGATCGAGGACGGGAACAGGAGGCTGCCCGATGATGCGCGAAGACGGCTGAACGATATCCGCGACCGCGTCAGACGCGACCGCGGGAGGTTCGTCACTGATCGGGAAGACGAAGACGTTTGGGCCTCTTATGTCGCAGCGGCGGGCGGTTTGGCACTCATCGGGTTGGGTCTACTGATGGTGCGTGGCCAGAAGTCCAGTTAGACGAGAGCTTCGCTACGGCGCGCCAGGATCTCGTCCACCGTTTCCCCTGGCGTCTGGTCAGAACTGTCCAGCCACAAGCCGATGCGTGGTGTTTCGGAGTGGATGTATCGATCGAGATCCTCGATGGTCGGGCCATCCGGTTGATACGCGGTTTTCGGACGAGCCTTCTCACGTTCGGCGACGACCTCCACGCGAGGCACGAGCACGACAACGTGTAGCGGCCGCGCCTTTATCCGCTCCACATACGTTGCGAGATTCGGACCCATCACTATGTCCTGCACTACTACTGTGAAGCCCGCATCGAAATAAGTATTCGCCGTCGAAGCGCCCAAGCCGTACCTGAGATCTAGCTGACGTTCGGCCTCTGGCGACGCACCAGGTCGCATTTGGGCACCACCGGTCACGACCATCCGGCGATAAACATCGCCCTTCACATGGACACCACGATCGAAACGCTCGGCCAGCTCTTGAGCGATCGACGACTTTCCGGCCGCGGAGATGCCGGTGATCAGATAGACGGCGGGTTCGCCGTCCAAATCAATAGACAGGTATCGACGGGTCGACTTCCTGCGCAAAGGCGTTGATGCCCCCGAGCAGGTTACGCACCTTTGTGTAGCCGATGCTCTGTAGGAACTGCGTCGCCTGCGCACTGCGTGCGCCCGTTCGGCAAGTGATCACCAGGTTGTCGGCGGTGGACAGCTCGTGCAGACGTGCAGCGACCTCGTTCATCGGCATCAGCTTGTGAGGCCATTCGAACTTCGAGATGTCGAGCTCGAATGGCTCCCTGACATCGACGAGAACCGGCGGCTCCTCCGACTTCATCTCGGCCGCAAGTTCGAGCGGAGTTATCGACGGAACTTGGCCCTGCAGCGCGTCGTCCTCCTCGCCGCGGGTGAGGCCGCAGAATTCGACATAGTCGATCAACTCGGTGATCGTCGGGTTCTCACCGCAGATCGGGCACGACGGATCCTTGCGCACCTTGATTGACTTCAAGTCCATCTCGAGCGCGTCGTAGATCTTGAGCTTGCCGATGAGCGGGTTGCCGGTTCCGGTCAGAAGCTTCACGGCCTCGGTAGCTTGGATCGACCCGATGGTTGCGCACAGCACGCCGAGCACTCCGCCTTCGGCGCAGGACGGAACCATGCCCGGCGGCGGTGGCTCCGGGTATAGGCAGCGGTAGCACGGGCCCTTGTCCGCCCAGAACACCGATACCTGGCCCTCGAAACGGAAGATCGAGCCCCAGACGTATGGCTTGTGCAGCAACACGCATGCATCGTTCACGAGGTAACGGGTCGGGAAGTTGTCGGTGCCGTCGACGATTAGGTCGTAGTCCTTGATGATGTCGAGCGCGTTCTCGGAGTCCAAACGGGTCTCGTGCAGGACGACGTTCACGTTCGGATTGATCTCGGCAACGGTCTCGCGAGCGGACTCGGCCTTCGAACGTCCGACATCGGACTGGCCGTGGATGATCTGACGCTGAAGGTTCGTCTCGTCCACCACGTCGAACTCGACGATCCCGATCGTGCCGACACCGGCAGCCGCCAGATACATGATCACGGGAGAACCGAGTCCGCCTGCACCGATGCACAGGACCTTCGCGGCCTTGAGTCGCGTCTGTCCTTCCATCGCGACCTCGGGCATGATCAGGTGCCGCGAGTAACGCCGGACCTCATCGAGGTCGAGCTCTTCCCGGCGCTGAACTACTGGGCCGATCGATTCCGCTACCGACATCTCATCTCCTTGGACACACAAGCATCTGGATCAGATCTCGGGGGAGAGAGGAACCTAAAGATCCGGGCGCGCATTCCCGTGGAGTTCAGGCTACCCGAGGGCTAACGGCGCCGCGTTCGCGCGGCAGATCGGGGCTTTCGCTTCTTCATGGGAGCTTTGCGGCTGCGCGACGGTTTCTTCTTCGCTCCCACTGCACGAGCTCGCTTCGGCGCGCTCCTTCTGGCCGGGCGCCTCGCTGGCGGACGCTTCGCAGGAGGCTTGGCGGCTCCGGCACGCCTGCGCTGAGGAGCCGGTTCGACCACGGCCTCCGGCTCTTCGAGTTCGCCCTCTCCTTCGACGAGGGGCACCTCGTCCTCGGGCTCGGGCTCCCACCACCCGAGCTGCGTCGCCAGGCGGTTCCTGGGGTGAATCTCGTGCTTGCCCTTGTGGAAGGTCCACTCGGCCACCATCCGCTTGCCCCGGTGGTTGAAGCGAAGGGACACCCTCCAACCGCCGGCTCGCGAGGCCTTGGCGTCCCACGCATCCTCCAGCTCCTCGATGGTCTCGGGCGTGGCCTTCCGCTCCTCCAGGTTCCGGACGACGGCTTCACCCAGAGGCAGGCCCGAGTTTCCCAGCCGCGGCCTGGGCATCACGGCTCGCTGAGCCATCCGGACGACCCCGCCGCGTTCTGCGAGGACGGGTTCGGCGAGCCTCTCGACCCAGCCCGGTGAAGCTTTGGCCGCCTCCGAAACCGATCGAACGCTTCGTCCTTCGCGAAGAAGTTGCTGGATCTCGCTGGCCGGCATGCCGGTCGTGGCCTGCGATCTACCGACGGCGGGGAGCGGGCGACCAGGCGGATCGGCCCGGAAGCGCTCGGCGGCGGCCGCGGTTTGTTGCGACGTTTTGGATCGCTTGCGCGTAGCTTCCTGTTGAGTGCGCGCTTGGTCCAGCTTCTTGAGTGCTGCCGCGAACTTCTCGTCGACTGGCAGCCAGAACTTGGCCTGCTTCGATCCGCGTCGCTGGGAAAACACGACGCCCTTCAGATCGTTGGTGAAGCCCAGGAGAAAAAGTCGGTTCAAGGCGCCGAAAGCATAACTTCGGCTCACGGAACCTCACAAAGACGTCCGACGAGGCTAAGCGGTCCTTCGGCTACGCGACCGGAAGCCGCGCCGCATCTTGATCTCGGGGATCAATCCGGCACTGGCCAGCTCTCGAAGAGCACGTTCTTCGTCGGCATCGACGACAAGAGCGCCGCTTCGAGGCTTCGGATCCAAAAGCGCAGAGACCACGCAGTCCTTGCAGTGGTCGCTGTGCTGCATCACGCACGTGTCGCACTCGATCAGCATGATCGGCCGATTCTGTGCCTCTCCGAACACATGTTCGTATGATACGGCAGCCTGGTGACATATAGGATTCGCGCCGCCATGGGGGTCGCGACGGCCGAGATCCACTTATCGACGAAAGGTGACGGCCACGTCCTGGACATCACCGATCAGGTGGCGGACGCAGTCGACTCCTCGGGGCTGAAGGCCGGGGTCACTCACCTATTCGTCGTCGGCTCTACCGCAGGCATAACGACGATCGAGTTCGAGCCTGGGTGCGTGCACGACCTGCAGGAGATGTTCGAACGCATAGCTCCGCGAGATGCGGACTACCTTCACCACGAGCGCTGGGGAGACCACAACGGGCACTCGCACATGCGGGCATCCCTGCTCGGCCCCCATCTGACCGTCCCGTTCGTGAACGGCAAGCTCACGCTAGGGACGTGGCAGCAGGTGATCTTGGTGGATTTCGACGATCGTCCTCGCGACCGGACGGTCGTAGTGCAGTCGATCGGCGAGTAGCTAGGATTCGGCCTCCACCTCGAGGGCCGGAACTTCCTCCACGTTCTCGGAGGTGTTGCACCACCGGCATCTGACTTCCTCAACCGATCGCTCGAGGACCTCTTCCTCGTCGACGGTCAGCAGTCCGCCGAGCGTGTAGTGATAGAAGGAGCGAGATCTCTTGCGCTCGACGACGTCGAAGCGAGTGAGATTGCCGCACAGCGTGCAGCGATAACGGATGGGCTGATCGGATGCTTCCGTCATTCGCTATCGCAGAAGCGACGGCCTCTTCAACTCGTGGATCGTGGGATCTGTGGCAGATGCCCGCACGTTCTTGAAGATCTCGACCGCTCTGTCCCCTTCGGTGACTTCCATGAGCCGGGTGAAAACGGGAGCCGAGTCCGGGAAGATGAAGGTCGGGACGCCGAAGATCCCAAGCTCCGCCGCTTCTTCGTGGTCGGAGCGTGCGGCTTCGAGCCACTTCGGGTTCTCGACGAGCTCGCCGACGACCGCCTCACCGTCGACGCCAACACCGTTGAGGATCTCGGCCGTCACTTCCGGCTTGCCGATCTTCTGGCGGTCGACGTGCCTCGCATCGAACATCGCCTTCTGATAAGCGAGGAACACGTCGGCCCCTTGAGTCTCGGCCCACTTGGCCGCGGCGGCCGGGATGAGGCCGCGCTTCTCGGGAGCGCCGGCCCACAGTTCGTCTGCGGAGGCGTCTTCAGGAAGGTTGATGTTCTCGAGCGAGAAGGACTTCCACTCGATGTCGAGGTCCAGACCACCGGCCTCCTGAACGTTGCGGATCCAGAAGACGCCGATCCTCGCCCACGGACAAAGGAAGTCGTACCAGACCTTCAACGATTCTTTCGCCACCACTCACCCCCGGATCGACGTGGACCTACTCACTAGGAACCGTAGCACCGGGCAGCCACTTCCCCCATGTCCGAACGAGGCTTGACCTAGAACATATGTTCGCTATCTTGGTCGGATGCCTCAGCGCTCCCTCTTCTCCGGCGCAAAAGAGAACAGGCCGCTGGCGGCGCCGAGGCAGAGACCGATCGCCGGCATCGGCGACGAGATGGAGATCCCGCTCCATGAAGTGACCTTCTGCGCCGTCGACCTCGAGACGACATCGGTCTCGAGCAAGACCGGCGAGATCGTCGAGATCGGCGCACTCAAGGCGCGCGGAGGTGAGGTCCTCGGGACGTTCCAAACCTTCGTAAAGCCTTCCGTCGATCTTCCGGTTGAGATCCAGTTGCTGACCGGCATCACTCCTACACATCTCGTCGACGCTCTCCCACTACCGGCCGTGCTTCCGGCCTTTGTCGAGTTCTCGGCCCGGACGGTTTTCGTCGCACACAACGCGCGCTTCGACAAGTCTTTCCTCGATGCAGCGTGTCGCAAGCTCGATTACGAGGACGACACCTTTGCCATCGTCGACACCGCACGTTTGGCGCGACGCCTGCTTCGTGACGAGGTGCGCAACTGCCGGCTGCAAACGCTGGCCGCACACTTCCACACGCCGCACAAGCCGAACCACCGCGCCTTCCCGGACGCGGCTGCTTGTCTCGAAGTTCTCTGGTCGTTGCTGGAACGTGCATCGGCTTACGGCGTTACAACCTTGGCCGATCTGCTTCAGATCCAAAGCGTCAGATCCAACCCGCACTTCGAAAAGGTAAAGCTCGCGCGAACTCTGCCTCGCGAACGAGGCGTTTACATGTTCGAGAACATCCGCAGGGAGATCATCTACGTCGGCAAAGCTGCGGATCTTCGCGCGCGCGTCCGTTCCTACTTCTCGTCGGACGAACGCAAACGCATGGGCGATCTGAGAGCCGAGGTCGCGTCGGTGCGCGTCCTGCTGTGCGAAACGGACGTCGAAGCGTCCGCGTTGGAGGCTCGGCTCATCGAGCGGTACAAGCCGCGTTACAACCGAGCCGGAGTTCGCCGACGGCCGCCCGTGTACCTGAAGCTCACCAACGAGCGCCATCCCCGTTTCGCGACGAGCAAGGAACCAAAGGAGGACGGATCCGTATCGATCGGACCGTTTCCGTCAATGGGGCGCGCTCGCGCCACGGCCTCGACTTTGTCCGGATTGTTCGGACTTCGAACATGCACGCTCAAGCTCAACGGTCAGGCGATGCAGCCGTGCGCCCTTTACGACCTCGGGACTTGTCATGGGCCGTGCACGGCGCAAGAGGAGGACGTCGCCGCGCACGACGCTGCAGCCGAGAAACTGCGCGACGATCTCGGCGACGGGCTCCGAGATGCGCGCGAACGGATGGCCGGCAAGCTCGAAGCCCTAGCTTCGGCTCAGCGCTTCGAGGAAGCCGGCGCCCACCGGGACGCCTTCGATGACCTTGTGCGAACCGTTGATCGTGCTGGACGCCTAACCGCTATAAGGGCGGCCGGGCGTGTCCTCATAGACACGCCCGGCGGCCCCGTCGCCATCAACGACGGACTTATCGACCGCCGAGATCCAAAACCCGCCGTCTCCGACGTCCGGGTCTTGGATCTCGCCCTCGCTCTGTCGACGGCGGGGCTTGGTGAGCGGCAGGCCATCGCCGCCTGGCTCGAGCGTGCCGACGACATCCGACTGGTCGATTCCGACCAGCCGCTGGCCTTCCCGTGGCCTCGTCCCGAGCCTTTGGAGACGATCGAGATTCACTAAAGATCGCTCTCGGCGCTCACGAGAGGGGCAACAACTGCCGAAAACCCCTCGGAGAGCCCTCAACAAACGGGATTTCGCAGAGTACAATTACGGGCCGCCTCACACGGGCCCCCGAGCAAGGAACCGGTTTTGAGTATGGCTGCAAGCCGAAAGCCAAAGCGAGCCACAACCAGCGTCAAGCGCAACACCTCCACCACTTCCACCAAGCGTTCGGGCAGCTCTCGGACATCGGCTGGGGCATCCAAGGCGGCCAAGCGGCCCAGCGCCGCCACAGGCCGAAAGACACCGTCTCCGGTGGCCCGCAAGACCCCAACCCGCAAACCGGCAGCAAAGACTGCGGCCAAGGCCGCTCCCAAGGCTAAAGCAGCTCCGAAAGCCGTCAAAGCGGTAGCCGCCCCCAAAGCCGCGGATTCAAAGGCCGAAGCCCCCAAGAAGGGCAAGGGCCCGGCTCCCAAGGTCACTCCGGCCCGCGGGGCTCCCCGCGGACGCAGCGACAACGTCTTCGAGCAGGGAGAAGCCGACCTCGTCCGGATGTATCTCCGGGAGATCGGCCAGTACCCGCTACTGACCGACAAGCAGGAGGTCGAGCTCGCTCAGGCCATCGAGGGCGGCGAGCGCGCGAAGAAGCGCCTCGAGAAGGAAGCGGCCAAGCTCTCGACACGGTCGGTCGAGCGCCTCGAGGTCGATCTCGATCACGGGCGCGCCGGCCGCCGGCGTTTCATCCAGTCCAACCTCCGTCTGGTCGTATCCATCGCCCGCCGTTACCAGGGCATGGGACTCCCCCTCCTCGACCTCATCCAGGAAGGCAACCTCGGCTTGATGCGCGCCGTCGAGAAGTTCGACTGGCGCAAGGGATTCAAGTTCTCGACCTACGCCACGTGGTGGATCCGTCAGGCCATCACCCGCGCGATCGCCGACACAGCACGCACGATCCGTATCCCCGTCCACATGGTGGAGGCGGTTCAGAAGGTGCGGAAGATCCAGGAAGAGCTCCTCGACAAGCTCGGACGCGAGCCGACGGTCGACGAGATCGCCAAGGAAGCCGGCTTTCCGGCCGACAAGGTCCAGGAGATCTTCCGGATCATGCCCGAGCCGGTATCGCTCGAGACCCCGGTCGGTGAGGACGAAGAGACCGAGCTCCTCCACTTCATCGAGGACGCCACCGCCGAGGCACCGGCCGACAGCGCCTTGGCCTCGATGCTCCAGGAGGACCTGCGCAGCGTTCTGGACACGCTGTCCGAGCGCGAGCGCCGGGTGCTCGAGCTGCGTTTCGGCTTGGCGGACGGCCGTCCGCGAACGCTGGAGGAGATAGGCAAGGAGTTCAACCTCACGCGCGAGCGCATCCGCCAGATCGAAGCGAAGGCGCTCGCGAAGCTGCGCCACCCCAGCGCACCGGCGAAGCTCAAGGAATACGCCTAGCCAACTGAGACCTGGTTCACAGGTCTTCGTGACGCCCGTCATAGCCGCTGTTTCCGCTCGCTGCGATGCTGCCGTCGGTACTGGTCAGGGGGAATAGAAGTCGCTAGTCGCCACGGGAAACTCGCCCGTGGCGATTCGCGTTTGCCTCCGGACTCCCTTGGAGGCCGAGTTCCAACGCCGCTACGAAACGACTTCGTAGAGCTGCCAGGTCCCCGGAACGCCCTTGAGTTCGTGGGAGCCACGCTCCTCGAACCGAAACCCCGCTCCCGCTGCAAGATCGGCAACGGTTCTCGACAAGAACACTTCGCGAGGACCGGCCCGGTCCATCACCCGGGCTGCCGTGTGCACGGCGATTCCGCCGACATCTCCGTTGGGTCTGAGTTCCAGCTCTCCGACATGCAGTCCGCAGCGCATATCGACGCCGAGCGCCGGCCCTCCCCGCGCGATGGCGACTGCGGCCCGGACGGCTTGACTCGGCCCGTCGAAGATGGCGAGGTGACCATCGCCCGTCTGCTTCACGATGCGTCCGTCGCTCTTCTCCACTTCACGCGCGACGAACGAATCGACATCCTCCAGTAACTGAGCCCAGCTCTCGTCCCCAAGAGCAGCTGCCCGATCCGTGGAGGAAACGATGTCGGTAAAGAGCACGGTCGCAAGCTTCCGATCGCCGGTCACGGGGGCAACTCCACCGACAACGAATGTCGCCCACTCGTCGAGGCCGCCGGCTTCGTCCGGAACGTAAAACGTACGTCCAGGCGCTTCGACGAGAATCGCGTTCGGGATGTGCTCAGCCAAGTAGCGGCTGTGCTCGACCGGTGTATGCATGAGGTCCCCGGTGAAATACACAAGCGTCGGCACGTTGATCTTCGGAAGAACCTGGCGGACGTCAGCCGCGGCCATTGCGCGTACCATCGCTTCCGCGGTCGCGGGACTAGCTGCCAGCCGCTCGCGGCGCGCACAGATCTCGATCAAAGTCGCATCTCCGCCCAGAGCCGGAGCAAGCTGCGCAGTTATCGCTCCGGTCCCCCAGTTCTCGCCGATGTGGGTGGCCAGTCCGTCCATCTCTTCAGCGGTGAATCCCATCGGATAGTCATCGGCACGTGTACCGCGTGCGGAACTGTTGGCGAGAGTGAGCCTTAGTGTGCGTTCGGGATGCGTGGCGGCGAACAGCATGGCCGCCCCGCCCGATGATCCCTCTCCTGTTATCACCACACGTTCAGCACCGGCTTCGTCCAACACTGCGAGCATGTCGGTCACGTAATCTTCGAGGCGCGACAGTCGTTCATGTGGGACGGGGTCCGATGAGCCCAGGCCTCTCCGATCAAGACAAATGGACCGCCCCAGCGACAGTAGGAAGCGCTTGAATCTCGTGTGCGCAGGATGGTCCCACAGACCCTCGAGAGAGGAGCCGAACTCCGGGAGGAAGAGATGTACCAGGTCGCCCTCACCAAGGATCTCGTAGGCGATGCCGAACCCGTCTGTGGTCTTGGAGTAACGAATCATGAGCCAGCCTTGCTCGCATCAGCGACTCAAGCAACTGGCTCGCTAAACTCGCGACTTATGTCCGAGGTCGTGCGACTTCAGAAGCTGATCGATCACGCCTTCACTGCCAGTCGCTGGCACGTGCAGGGCCTGACCGACGATGAGTTCTTCTACGAACCGGCCGAGGAGTGCTGGGGTGTTTGGCGGTTCGGTGCGGCTCCGCGGAAGCACGTTCTCGGCACCGGTGACTTCGTCGTCGACGAACACGGTCCGGACAAACCATTGGTTCCCACGATCGGGTGGCGTCTACTGCATATGGCTGTCTGGACGGATATCTACCGCGAGTGGACGTTCGGAGTCCGTCGTCCCAGAGCAGAGGAATTCGACTATCCGGGCGGCGCGGCCGATGCGGTTGCCTGGTTGGAGCGCGCACAAGCAGCCTTCGCGAAGAACGTTCACGCGATGAACGAGAAGGACGTCGATGATCCACGTCCCACGCACTACGGCAAGAAGCGCACGGCCGGCGACCTCGTTTGGGACATCGCGATCGAGCACACGCACCACGGAGCTGAGATCGGCTTGATCCGTGATCTGATCCGGGGACGGGCACGGGACGATTGGTATCCCGGGCCATGGTGACGTCGATGGACCCCCCGGGCCATTGGGATTTTCCTGGGGCCGTCGGCAGTGACGCCTACGAGCGACAGCGCAGATCCTTCGAGGACGTTGCCGAGGCTTACGACCGTTACCGCCCCGGATATCCACTCGAACTCTTCGGCGACATCCGTACCTTCGCCGATCTCGCTCCCGACGACCGAATCCTCGAGATCGGGTGCGGCACGGGCCGAGCAACGGTTCCGTTGGCGTCCTGGGGCAACCCTCTGCTCGCCATCGAGCCGGCCCCGGCCATGGCCGACATAGCTCGTGCGCAGGTCGACTCATTTCAGAACGCCGAAGTCAGAACCGCACGCTTCGAGGACGGCGTTCAGAGCGGCGCGTTCGGATTAATCGCGTGCGCTCAGGCCTGGCACTGGCTGGATCCGAAGACGCGAGTCGAACGCGTTGCCGACGCACTCTACGCACATGGAGCCGCGGCCTTGATCGGCAACGTTCAGGTAGTTCCCGACGACAACCGCGCCTTCTGGGAACAAGTGCAGGACGTCTACATCAAGCACACGCCCGGCATGGAACATCAGGGCCCGTTTAGGAAGCCGGACGAACGCCCGGAACACCCACTCGCGGGATCCGATCTGTTTGTCGATCTCGAACAGATCGGCCATCCATGGCATTGGACGCTGAACACCGAGGATTACCTCGGCCTGTGCGCAACTCACTCGGGAAAGGCGGCTTTAGACCCGGAAACGCGGGCACGCCTATTCGCAGGTATCGCAGAACTCATAGACGCTGAGTTCAACGGCCATGTCACCGAGCACTACGTCACCATGGCCAGCCTCGCGCGTCGCGCTTAACGCGACGCGTCCTACCCGTTTGGCGGTGCCTGGCTGATCCCCGCGAGGACCGACTTCGGCGCCATATCCACGGCCAGATCGCCGATCGTGACGATCCCCACAGGTGCGCCGCCCCTCTCCACAACGGGGAGACGACGCAACGCGCGGTCCCGCATGATCTGCGCAGCTTCGGTCTCGGTCGTTGACGGGGTTACCGTGACGAGATCGTTCGAGCAGAACTCACTTATCGAACTCAGCTCGGACCTCGGCTCGGCCAAGTAGCGAACAACCAGGTCACGATCAGTGGCGATCCCGCAGAGCCGCTGGCCGTCGGTCACCAATACGTCACCGATGTCTCGGTCGCGCATGAGACGTGCAACCTCATCCACTCGCGTCTCCCGGTCGACGATGATCGGATCCGGAGTCATGACGTCGCCGATCTTCCGATCACCGTTACCGTTGCCCTTGCTCCTCGCCACTGTTGTCCTCCTTCTCGTCGGTCCGAAACGACGTTTGGTCGGACGCTTCTACTGACGGTCCGCAACCTTGCGATGGGTGTCCGCCTTCTTCTCGTGAGCCTCGGCCTTCGCTTCGTGCCTGGCGGCCGCGCCCTCGTCCTTGCCGCGTTCCTTCTGTTCGCGCCCTTCGGCTTCCTTCTCTTCGGAGCGCCCCACCTTGCCCGCGAATTCCTTCGCAGCACCCTTCACCGTCTCTGCAGCGGCGCGGGTGGCCGAAGGGTCGTCGCCGGGGGCGTTGCGCTTGGCGCCCGACGTCTTGCCCTGGTGAACACGCTGTTTGCTCTCGTGGGCCCGGGCCTCAGCCTGCCGAGCAGCAGCCTTGATCTCTTCCTCGACCGAACGTAGGCGCTCATCTCCGGCCTTCTCGAGGCTGCGTCCTCGGTCTTTCAGCCGCTCATTGGAAGCCAATGTGCCGGCGAACTCAAGCGCCAGCCCGGCTGCCTTTTCACCAAAACCACGAGCGAACTCGCGAACATCGTTTGTGCGCAGCATGAGAACCTCCTCTTTTCCAACGGGATATACCTCAGCTACCCGTCGGCGGAGGCGCTCAAACGAGCGTTCTTACCTGCGCAGATGCGCGCTATTTCACCTCAAACTTCTGTTGCATGCCTAGCGAGAAGTGCGGTGCGCCGTCCTTGGTTAGATCGGACACGAAGCACATCGCGGAGTATTGTCCCGGCGGCAAGTCAGGGTTAACCCATGCGCTTTGACCCGGACCGATCGGGCTGGTGGAAACCGGGATTGTGAAAGGCGGAGGCCCGGCAGGACGTTCCGTTCCAGGCGGCGCGGTGATCGCAGCCAACGCCTCGTCGATCGTCTTGCCTTCCATAGCGCCGATGACGACGAGCTCGTGCGGCTGTTGTCCGACGTTCGAGAACTTGACCGTTCCGTCCCAAACTGTGGGCAGCGTGAAACTCATCTCTGTGCCGGTTGATTCGTAGTCAGCTTCCGGCGGCGCGGGCTGCTCATCGGCGGCTGACTCGGTCACTTCGAAGTCCGAGGCCATCCCCAGCGCGAGGTGAGACGTTCCCTCCCCATCGGGAATCTCGCAGAACAATGCGTAAGTGCCGGGCGCAAGATCGACGATTACATTGCCGGTCCCACCGGGCCCTGCGACCGGGCCGCCGGCGAACTCACCGAAACTGCGCCAACTAAGCTTCTGGGCTTTCTCCGCAGCGATCATCTTGGCTGCGTCTTGCCCCTCATTGAGTTTGTAAAGGAGCGCCTGATGAGGCTCGGCGCCGTTGTTCGCGATCGACATGGACACGGCACCCGCGCCCACGCTGGTCGGTCCTTCTAGCTTGTAGTCGGTGGCAACGATGCCAAGGGACCTAGGCTGAACCGTCTCGCCCGCCTGTTCACCTTCACCTTCGCTATCGCACGCTGCGAAAGCAGTAACCATCAGTAATGCCGCAGCCAGAACGATGAAGCGTCGCACGCCGATTCCTTTCGCTAGGGACCCGCCGGGCAAACTACACCTTCTCAAGCGTTTGCCGCTAGGAACTCCAGGATCAGTTTGCTCACCTCATTTGGACGCTCTTGTTGAACCCAATGCCCTGTATCCGGTAGGGACTGAAGAACGAATGGCCCTTCGACAAATTCTCCGGCCCTGCGGCCGAGCTCCCATGTCAGGTACGGGTCGTCCAAACCCCAGATCAACATCACCGGCGAGCTGATCGGCGGCAGCGGCAAACGTTGGCCGGATAGATAGGTGCTCGGGTGAACGTTGGCCCGGTACCAGTTGATTCCGGCCGTCAGACGCCCCGGCCGCGAGATCATCTCAACGAACCGGTCGACTTCTTCGTCCGGCAGCTTCACCGAAGCCGTCCCCCACCACCACACACGCATCAACTCGTAGTCGTTACGCGACATCAGCTCTTCCGCGATGCCTTCGAATTGGTAGACGTACATGTAGAAGGACGCTTGGAGCTGCGCAAGGTTCTTCGTGAGGTCCGCCATTGCGCTGGGATGGGGCGAGTTGCAAACGATCGTCCGCTCGACCTTGTCAGGCATCAACGCCGCAAATACCCAGCCAAGAGTTCCGCCCCAATCGTGGGACACCAAAGTCGCCCGGCCCCCAACACTGTCGATAACGGCCGTCACGTCACCAAAGGAATTGGCAATCGCATAGGCAGCGACATCCTCGGGTGCGTCCGACTCTCCGAACCCGCGAAGGTCCATCGCGACCGCGCGATAGCCGGCCTCGGCCACTGCCTTAACCTGATGGCGCCAGCACCACCAGGACTCCGGGAAGCCGTGGAGGAAGACAACGGGGTCTCCGTCCTCGGGTCCGTCCTCTACGACATGGATCTTCACGCCGGACGAATCGACGAAGCGCTCTCTCACACGCGTTCCAAGATGGCTTCGGTCACTCGCTCAGGGACTTCGATCGACGGCCAGTGCGACACGTCCGGCCAAGTGACGACCTCCGTCTCCGGCCTGATCTCCTTGAGATGGTGAGGCATCGCGATGACCGCGATCGGATCCTGTTCGCCCCACAAAGCGGTCATCGGTCCGGGGTAATCGACGAGGCCGGCCGTCCACCGCTCTTGGTTCTCTCGTCGCTCTTCGATGTAACGAACGGTGCGCGGCAACAGTTGGTCGCCGCCGTTGTGTTTGATCAGCGCGAGCATCGCGGCCAGCTCGTCCTCGGGTGCAGGGTGCTCGGTCGAGAAAGTCGCTTGTAACCCGGGCGCCATCCCGTCGATGCCCAGAGGTTCCGTCAGCCGCTCATCAGGAAGCTCGAGCAGGAACAGCTGCCCGGCGGACAATTGCACGAGATGCATGAATATCGATCCGTTGGTGAGGATCGACTTGCCTATCTCGAAATTGAGCTTGCCCTCCGTCGATCTCTTCAACAGCTCGGCGTTCACGGTGTCGCCCATGTCGTGGGAAACGAGCACGCACTCATCGATCCCGCAATCGGCAGCGACGGCTTCCGCGATATCGGCTTGCTCGAAGAGCGAGTTGCGCTTGTCCGGCTTGTCGGAAAGACCGAAGCCCAGGAAATCGAAGGTTACGACTCGAGCTTTCTTCGCCAGCTCGGGCACGATCGTGTGCCAGTCGAAGGATGAGCTCGGGAATCCGTGGAGGATGAAGATCGTCCTGCCCGGGTGAGAGTTCGTATCGAGGACGAAGATCCGGTTCCCCTCGACCTCGATGAAGCGTCCGGAGTCTTTCCAGTCGGCAACGGCTGCGGGGAGTTGATCCATGACGGACATGCTGCCCCACAGCTACTGTTGACCGCATGTCACAGCCGGGTGAGGATCTAGCAGCTCTAGTACGCCAACACGTCGATCCGGACGAGGTCATCGAGATCTGCCGCGATCTCGTTAGTACGCCGTCGGAGAACCCCCCTGGGGACGAGCGTGAGATCGCGGCCACCTCGCAGCGGCTCTTGGCGAATCTCGGTTTGGAGGCTGAGTTCGTCGAGCCCCAGCCCGGTCGCGTGAGCACGATCTCGACCTGGGGTGAAGGCAGCGGACGGACGCTGTTGTTCAACGGCCACTACGACGTCGTTCCAGTGCCCGATCCGGACGCCTGGCCGCACCATCCTTACTCGGGACACGTCGACAACGGGAAGCTCTACGGCCGGGGATCGAGCGATATGAAGTCGGGCATCGCGTCGTGCTTGGGGGCCGTCGCTGCGCTACGGCGTGCCGGCTTCGAACCGTCCGGCAAGCTTGTGATGCATTTCGTCGCCGATGAAGAGGCGCTGGGCACACACGGAACCAAATTCCTCGTCGCGAACGGCTATTGCGACGGCGCTACCGAATCGCTCGTCGGCGAACCAACCGGCATGCACCTGGTCACATCGGAACGAGGTGCGGTCTGGCTGCGCATCACCACCCAAGGCGTGTCGGCCCACGGGTCGGCCCCTCAACTCGGCGTCAACGCCGTCGACCATATGAGCCGCATCGTTCGAGAGATCAGCAGTATGCGTTTCAAGAAGCTGCACGAGATGCTCGGCGCGCCGACGGTGAATGTGGGAACGATCCACGGCGGATCGAAAGTGAACATGGTCCCCGCTCAGTGCGTGATCGAAGTTGACCGGCGCACCCTGCCCGGCGAATCGCTCGAAGAAGTCGTCGGCGAGATACAGCAAGTCATCGACAAGGTGAAAGAGGATGTACCGGACCTCCGCGCGAACGTCGAGGTGGACGACTGGGCCGAAGCGTCAGAAACGCCGGAAGGTACTTCACTGGTCGGCCTTCTATCGGATGCGCGCGACGCTCTTGGGATCGAGGGATCAGAAGTTGGATACGCAGGCGCGACGGACGCCCGTTTCCTGATCAATCAGGCGAAGATCCCATCGGTCATCTTCGGGCCGGGAGATCTGTATCAGGCTCACACCACCGGTGAGCACGTCGACACCGAGCTGCTCGTGCAAGCGGCGCGGGCCTACGCGTTCGCCTTCGTGAAGTTCCTGGGCGATTAACGCTCGGGAAGCCCCACGCACCTAGGTGTGTTGTCCGTAAGAATGGAGGACATATGACCGCACCAAACGCAACCCTCGATGCCAAAGGTCTTGCCTGCCCAATGCCGGTCGTGAAGGCGCGGCTGGAGATCGAGAAGCTGGGCACCGGTGACGTCCTGCAGGTCATCGCGACCGATCCCGGATCGGTTTCCGACTTCGATAACTGGACGAAGATGTCCGGTCACGAACTACTCGAGTCGAACGAAGACGACGGCGTTTACACATACCTGATCCGCAAGGGCGCTTAAGCGCCGGTTCGCGAAGTTCTACGGATCGCGGAACTCTGACGTGTTAAACGCTGCTTCGTACCCCGCCGGCGGGGGACTACTTGAGCGTGTCAGGTTCCAATCGGTCCAGCCTCCAGTCCCACGTCGCCAGCGACCTTTCATTTCGTTCCCAGTAACTCCGCCGGGCAAGCGGAACTCGACCTCGCCGTTGTCGTCGCATCCGGTATGGCACCAGAAGCCGCGCAGGACGCCGTCGGCCGCCAGCCGAAGCGACACGGTATATCCGCTGTTTAAAAGCCACGAAGTAGGCCGTTGTTGGACTCGCGGAACAGCATCCCGCCGTAAGAACCAGTCCAGTGACCTTCGGCCGATTTCGCGGAGGGCGCTGCTGGTTTCGCCGTGGGGGCAGCTGTTGCAACCGGCGGCGGTGCCGTCGCTGTTGGCGCTGCGGTCGGTGCGACTGTTGGGCTTGCCGACGGCGAAGCGGACGCAGCTGCCGGATCCGCGTCGTCGCCGCATGCGCTCGCAACCAGCAGCAGGATGGCCGACGCCATCAGAGCCGTTGTTCTTCGCACGCGAATCCCCTTTGTTCTTGACCGTGGAGCTGTCAGCTCACCCTCAGCGCCACGTCGTCCAAGCCGTTGTTGTTGTCGTTTGACGGATCCTCATTCATGAAGCGGACGGTAGTCGTTTGGGAAGTCGCCGTGAAGGTCTTCGAGAACTCCTTCCATACGAGCTTCTGCGCGCCCGCGCCATCTGAGTTGGAGGCCGTCATTACCTTCGAGCCATCGATGAAAACGCCGACGTTGCTCGTTTTACCGAAGTAGAACTGTCTTTGTGGCTGCGGATCATTGATGTTTCCCACCCAGAAGTTCAGCACGTAGCTCACGCCCGGCCTCGTACTGAAAGCCTGCTCCACGCCCGTCGCTGTGTTGCTCCGGCCCGTGAGATCGAGCGACTGCTTGCCGCCGTGCGGTGGGAAAGCGAATCCGTCGTATGTGTACGTCCCGCTGACGGGGCCGATGTTGCCGGGGGCGCCGACTACCTTCCATCCGGGAATGGTTTTGCCCTGGTCGATCAAGGTGTAGCGCCCAGTTGGCGCGACGGGTTCCTCGAACCCGCCGTTCGTTACGTCGGGATTCGGAGCGGCCGGCTGCGCGGGCGCTGGCGCCGCGGGCTGAGCGGCCGTTGTCGGCGCGGTCGTGGGCGGAGCGCTAGCGCTCGTAGTCGGCGAAGGCGAGGCTAACTCACTCGCCAGATCCGAATCGTCCCCACATGCACTCGCGACGAAGAGCAAAACGGCCGTCGCAATCAAAGCAGTTGTTTTTCGCACGCCAATCTCCCTCTCTCTAGCCCTGAAGAAGCCTAAGCGGCGGACAACAGGTCGAGTAGTTAGAAGTGCACACAGAGGACGTGCTTTACAGTTGCGCTTCGGCTTCGATCTCGACCTTCCAGCGCGGGTCGAGGAATCCGCTCACGACGACCATCGTCGACGCCGGCCTTAGCTCGCTGAAGACCGCGCCATGCGCTCGTGCCCACGGCCTCCCAATCGCCGGCGTTGGTTAGGTACGTTCGCGTCCGCACGACGTGCTCGGGCCCGGCCCCCAGCTGCTCGAGCGCTTCGACGATGATGCTCAGGCATCTCATCGCCTGAGACTCCGGATCGGGATCGCACGAGCCGTCGGGCCAGATAGGGGCCGTCCCCGAAACCAGGATGCGGTCGCCGACGCGGACGGCGCGGCTGAATCCGATCTTGGGCTCGTAAGGGGGACCCGGACTGAACTCGTTCGCGGTCGGGCATGCTCGCCGCTACGCGAACTTGTAGCCGACGTTGCGAACGGTCTGGATCACGTTCGCGTGCTCGCCCATCTTCGCGCGCAAACGCCGCACGTGGACGTCGACCGTGCGCGTGCCGCCGAAGTAGTCGTAGCCCCAGACGCGCGAAAGCAAGGTTTGACGTGTGAAAACTCGGCCTCGGTGCGTCGCCAGGAACTTCAGGAGCTCGTACTCCATGTACGTGAGGTCGATCGGCTCGGAATCGACGTGCACCTGATAAGTGGCGAAGTTGATGATCAGGGGCCCGAGGTTGAGGATGTCGGACTGCTCACCCTGCTTCGCTCGCCACAGCAGGTAACGCAGCCGTGCGTCGAGCTCGGCCAATTGGTACGGCATGACGAGGAAGTCGTCGAAGACTCCCTCGCGCAGGAACAGTTCCCGCAGTTGCTCGACCCTCACGAGGACGAGCAGCGGCACTCCGGACATCGCCTCTTCCTTGCCGAGCACCTGGCAGAACTGGAGCGCTTCCGGCGCGTCGTCGCCGGCCGAGACGAGAACGAGATCGGGACGATCCTCGGATGTGCCTGCGGAGAAGCTGAAGGAATCGGCATTGAGACCGAGCAGCCCGAGGTCGCGCACGACACCCGCGATCTCCTCTGGGTCACCGGCGTACATGTGGCAGATCTTCATCGAGCTCTCACAGCATCGGGAGATATCGGTCGAGTTCGAACGGCGTGACGTACGCCTTGTATTCCTCCCACTCCTCACGCTTATTGCGCAGGAACCATTCGAAGACGTGCTCCCCCAGCGCTTCCGCCAGCAGCTCCGAACCTTCCATCAACTCGAGCGCATCCTCGAGCGTGTCGGGAAGCGACCCGACGCCGAGCGCACGCCGTTCCTCCATGGACATCGCGTAGATGTCGTCCTGTGCTTCCGGTGGCAGTTCGAGCTCACGCTCGATGCCGTCCAGTCCGGCGGCGAGCGCAACGGCGAGGAACAGGTATGGGTTACATGCGGCGTCGGGCGCGCGGTACTCGATGCGCGTCGACTGTTCCTTGTCCGGCTTGGCACTCGGAAGACGAACAAGAGCGGAGCGGTTGCGGCGCCCCCAAACGGTGAAAACGGGAGCCTCGTAACCGGGGATCAACCGCTTGTAGGAGTTCACCCATTGGTTGGTGATGGCCGTCATCTCTCGTGCACGCGAAAGGATGCCGGCGATGAACGATCGTCCGATCTTGGACAAGTGGTATTCGTCCGCCGCGTCGAAGAAGGCGTTGCGATCTCCTTCGAACAGCGACATGTGCGTGTGCATGCCCGAACCCCACTGACCCTGGATCGGCTTGGGCATGAACGTCGCGTAAACGCCGTGCTCCTGCGCGACCTCTTTCACGGCCAGGCGGAACGTGAGGATGTTGTCGGCCATCGTCAGAGCGTCGGCGAAGCGCAGATCGATCTCGTGTTGAGACGGAGCGACCTCGTGGTGAGACGAGTGAACCGAGATCCCCATCTGCTCTAGGTAATGGATGGTGTGCCGGCGAAACTCCGAGCCGACGTCTTGCGGCGTCAGGTCGAAGTACGAACCTTGGTCGAGCGGCTCAGGGTTGTCCGCCGAAGCGAAGAGGAAAAACTCGATCTCCGCGTTGGCGTAGAACGTGAAGCCGAGCTCCTGTGCCTTCTGGAGTTGGCGTCGAAGCACCCAACGCGGATCCCCTTCGAAGGGCGTTCCATCGGGGTTGGCGATGTCGCAGAACATGCGCGCCACGCCCTGGGATTCGGGGCGCCACGGCAAGATCTGGAAGGTGGTGGCGTCCGGATGGGCGATCATGTCGGCTTCCTGCACACGCGCGAAGCCCTCGATCGCCGATCCGTCGAAGCCGACGCCCTCTTCGAAGGCGTTCTCCAGTTCTTCGGAGGGGATGGCGAAGGACTTCAGGAAGCCGAGGACGTCCGTGAACCACAACCGGACAAAGCGCACGTCGCGCTCCTCGACCGTCCTTAGGACGTAGGCCTTTTGTTTGTCATCCATGGGTTCACCTCGTTGATCGAGCCTGGCATACAAACGTTACAGAGGTGTTACTCAGGCGCTTCGTAGGGCGGGGAGCGCCTCGGCCAGGAGGTCGAATGACTCGGGAATGGTCGATCCGTCGGCTACGCCTGGTCCCGTCGGGTAATGAAAAATGAACTCTTCAAAACCCATTTCCGCCAGGTGACCGACGAGTTCTTCCAAAGCGTTCCGCGAATTCCACCACTCGACACCCGGATGACCCACCAGGACGGATCTACGGATCTCGCTCGGTCTCCGGCCGACCTCTGTCGCGTAGTCGTCCAGGCGATCGCTGCATTCCTTGAGATGCGCCCACATCTTCGGGCCACGGTTCGACCACCCCGCCATACCGTTCCACACATCAGCGAAGCGGGCGGCAACGCGAAGAGTTCTCGGGCCGTTTGCCGCGATCACGAGTGTTGGCCGCGAGTTCGGTTGAACAGACCACTGGCCGCGCTCGAAGCCTTGGGTTCTGTAGTACTTCCCGGCGAAGTCGTTAATGCGACCACTGACCAACCCATCAAGCATCTCGACGAACTCGGCGAAGCGATCCGCGCGTTCGGAGGCCGTCCATTGATCGACACCGGCGATCTTGGCATCGAAATCACCTCCGGCCCCGATGCCGAGATCGAGACGGCCACCCGAAAGCTCGTTCAGTGTTATGGCCTGTTTGGCCAGGAGCACTGGGTGCCGGAAAGTGAGGCTGCTCACCAGAGTTCCCAACCGAACTCGCGATGTGCGGGAAGCAGCCGCCGACAGCGTCATCCACGCTTCGAGCAACGTGCCCATCTTCGGGAAGTTCAGAAGGTGGTCGTAAACCCAGAGGCTGTCGAAGCCGGCGTCTTCTATCCGCCGCCAAGCAGTTACTAGGTTTTCTATAGGGACGTGCTGAACGGCGACGCAGCCGAAGTGCCGCTCAGACAAGACGGCGGTCGCTGGCCCAGGCGGTTAGCTCGTGACGGTTGGACAGCTGGAGCTTTCGGAGAACTGCCGAAACATGCGTCTCGACGGTTTTGACCGAGATCGACAACCGCTTAGCCACCTCTTTGTACGTATAACCGCGAGCGATCAGTCGCAGCACTTCCTTCTCCCGGACGGTCAACTGGTCGACTTCCGGATCTGCCGGCACTTCGATCTCACCGGAGAAAGCATCAAGGACGAACCCGGCGAGCCGCGGGGAGAACACCGCGTCGCCATCCTGGATGCTGTTGATCGCTGTGACGAGCTCTTCACCCGAGATGGTCTTGGTGACATAACCACGGGCGCCGGCACGGATCAGTGAGATCACGTCCTCGGCGGCGTCGGAGACAGACAGAGCCAGGAATTTGATGTCCGGATGGGTTTCGGTGATGGCCTCGATGATCGCCTTACCGCCCCCGCCGGGCATGTGGACGTCGAGGAGAACGACCTCGGGCTTATGAGCACGAATGCCTTGGATAGCCGTATCGACATCGCTGGCTTCTCCAACGATTTCGACTTTCCCCTCAAGCTCGGCCTTCACTCCCGAGAGGAACAAGCGATGATCGTCGACGAGAAAAACGCGCGTCATGAGGACATCGCCCCTTCACGCCAAACCGGCATGACGATCTGGACTTCGGTTCCCTCTCCTTCGGAGGACGTGAAGACAACAGATCCGCCGTGGCGTTCGATGCGTCCCTTGATCGAATCGGTGATCCCTCGTCGGCCATTGGGGATATGCATCGGGTCGAACCCCTTGCCGCGATCTCGGATGTACGCGGTTAATGTCTCCGGCTCGCATTCGATATACACCGACACCTCTTCGGATCCGGAGTGCTGGGCCGCATTGGCCACGGCCTCTCGCGCCGCGTGAACGACGGCGTTGGTGCGTTCGTCCAAAACGCGGTCGCCGACGACAACGGTCTCAATCGCCACTTCGTAGGACTCCTCGATACCGTCGGCCATCTGATGGACGGCAGCTTCGAGACTGGTATCTGCTGATTCGGGCTGTCCATAAAGCCACGAACGAAGCTCACGTTCTTGGCGTCGCGCAAGGCTCGCCATCTTCCGAGGACTCGATGCGTTGCGCTGGATAAGAGCCAGCGTTTGCAACACCGAGTCGTGAAGGTGTGCTGCCAGTTCCGAACGCTCTTCCGACCTGATGCGGTCCCTGCGTTCCTCTGAGAGTTGGTTGGTCATGCGATAAACCCACGGGCCGAAGACAACGGCCAGCCCCATCGTGGTGACCGCAACAGCCATAACTACCGTCAGCACCCCTTCGAGTGAGCGATTGAGGGTGAGGAACCACACCGCGCCGCCGACGACGAGCGCCCCGCCGAACAGCAGATGGATGAGAGGGGGTCGTCCGGACGTATCGCGAGCCAAAGACGCTCGCGTCCATCTCGCGCGACGCTTCGGCCCGGTGCCGACGTAGACGATCGCTGCACCACCCGCAGCGATGATCAGCGGGACACCCAATGCGTCTCCCAACCAAAGCCCGGCGTCGCGCAAAAGGAAAACGAGACCGAGGATGATCGCTCCGAACGCCAGCGCTTGCGCGACGGATGGTTCACGCGGACGTGGTGCCCGCGGGTCTCCTGGATCGAGCGACAACCACCACGCCGACAGGTAAACGACGACGCCGACCGCACCCGCGAAGGACAAAAGGACGAGCGCGATGCGGACCAGAACAGGTTCTACGCCCCAGCGCGCCCCGAGCCCGCCGGCGACACCAGAGATGAGCGCATCGTCGGCGTTGCGCGCGAAGCGCAGTTTCGACAGTGGCCGGTCCATGGACGGACGTCGCACCCAGCCGGCCCTCGGTTCCTTCTCTCGCTCGCTAGAGCGACGATCGCGGGGCCGACGTTCGCGCCGACGCGTGCGCGGAGGCGAATCCTTCATGGCTCGATGTTCCCACGCTCAGGCTCTCAGCCATATCGGGGAACCCCCTGATGCTGCCGCGGGCACTCAGGGTTCCGGCAGGGCTGTTCCCGATTGTCGGCCGGAGGCTTTTCCCCCACGATGCGCCCATGACCGACGAAACGAAGAACCAGAAGAGCAACGAACCGGACGCTGAGGCGTCCGACAACGCCCCGCAAGACAAGCCGATCGAGACCAACTCGAAGGACGAGACGTCCTCGGAAACGATCCCGCAGGAACCCCCGGCGCCCTCTTCCCCTCCCTCGCCCACTGCCCCCGAGGAGGGCGCCGAGGTCCCGCCCGCCCCGCCGCAAGAGCCGGCTGCGCACGCCACGCCGCCCGCCTACGTCCCGCAGCGCCGGCTCTTGCGGCGGCAGGAGGGCAAGATCATCGCTGGTGTCTGCTCCGGGCTCGGCGCCTACACCGGTGTGGACCCCGTCATCTGGCGGATCGGCTTCGTCGTTCTTGTTTTCGGCGGCGGGGCCGGGATCCTCGCCTACATCGTCGCTTGGCTGGTCATGCCGATGGCTCGTCCCGGCGAACCCCTGCCCGAACCGGCCTTGGGTCCGGACGCTTCGCAGGTCGGGCGCTTGGTCGGCATCGGGTTGCTGGCCGTCGGAGCCCTCATCCTTTTCAACGGCTTCTGGCATTTCCGCGGTGGCGTTTTCTGGGGATTGCTGCTCCTCGGAATCGGAGTCGCGGTTTGGGGACGAGACCTCATGGGCCCACGCCACCAGCGACCGGACGGTCGTCCACCGGTGCCGCCTTCGCGACCGACATCGACGCCGATGTCTCCGCGACCTTCGAGCAACCCGACGGGAACGTCACCCACTGCTCCGATAACGCCACCCAGGACACCGCCACCGCCAACACCTCCGCCGCGCTACTCGGCCGCTGCATCCGCGCCACGGCCGCAGCCCGCAGCCGTTGCCACGGCCGAGCGAGCCCGACGGGAACCCCCGTCGGTACTCGGCCGCTTGGTCATCGGCGCTAGCGCGTTGGCCATCGGCGGTGCGCTTCTGCTCGACAATATCGATGCGATAAGTCTCACGCCGCGAACGATGTTCGCCGTCTTACTGGCGATCGTTGGACTCGGATTGTTCATCGGAGCGTGGTGGGGACAGGCCCGCTGGCTGATCATCCCCGGCATCCTTCTCACGATCGCTTTGGCGATCACAACCTTTATCCCCTTGCACTTCCGCGGTGGCTTCGGACAAGTCGTCTGGAGTCCAGAGTCTCGCTCCAACGTCGCACCCAGCTACGAGCTCTTCGCCGGCGAAGCCGTCCTCGACCTATCGAAGGTCGAGTTCGAGGAAGATCGTTCGGTCGAAGTAGATGTCACTTTCGGCCAGCTTCTGATCGTTGTCGGCGAAGACCAACCGGTCGAGCTGGAGTCCAAGGTGCAGGGCGGCGAGATGAACCTCTTCGGCGTTAGCAAGGATGGATGGGAACTCGATGATCGTGTCGAACGTTCGGGCAACGACGAGCTCGGCACTCTTTCCATCGACAGTGAGGTCGTCTTCGGAGAGGTCGTGGTTCGCCGCGTCCGCGCTAGTGACGACTTCGAAACCGGACGCAACAGCCGTCGCGTAAACGTTCGCGTGGATACCGACTCTTCAAGCGAAGACACGTTCGACGCTCCGCCATTCCTCGACGAAAGGGGCAGGCCTTGAGAAGTCATCCCTTCGATGTGCTGTCGTTTGTATTCGGAACGGTTTTTCTGGTAACCACCGGCGCGCTCGTGATTCGTGAGGATTTGGACCTTTACGGACCTGGATTGCGCTGGCTCGGAGTAGGAGTGCTCGTCGTGCTCGGCCTTGGTTTGTTGATCGGCTCCCTTACTCGGAAAGAGGAGGATCGATGACATCTGTTGCTTTCGCCCCCGCGCGCAATGCCAACGTGTTCAAGCTCCAAAGGCACACGACCTTCTTGTTCACCGACATCGTGGGGTCGACAGAGATCCTCACGATGCTCGGAGAGCAGACGTGGCTCCGAGCGCTTCGCGATCACAACGAAGTCGTGACCGAAGCGGTGGATACCTTCGGCGGGAACACGCTCAAGTTCCTGGGCGACGGTTGGATGGTCACATTCGCTTCTCCGCGTGACGCTATGGACTCCGCGGTGGTCATCCAGCGGGTTCTCGATCGCGATCCTTCGCCGGAAGGCTTCCGAGTTCGAATCGGGATCCACTCCGGACTCGCCACTTCTGACGGCGAGGAATATGTCGGGAAGGACGTGGTGCTCGCTTCGCGTATCACCCGGGAAGCAGGTCCGAGCGAGATCCTGGCATCGTCGGATGTCGTCGACGCTCTAGGCCCTCACGACGACCGTTTCGACGGTGGGCGAATCGCGCACTTGAAGGGACTCGGCCCCCACATCGTTTTCGGAGTCAATTGGCGCCGCGTTTGAAAAGCGGGCCAAATCTGACCTTTCCGAACACCAAAGTACGATTGGTGCATGAGAACGCTGCGCCTAGCGCTCGCGCAGGTCAACGCCACCGTCGGTGACTTCGAAGGCAACGTCGCAAAGGTTCTCGACGGGGTCGAGCAGGCACGCGAGCAAAAAGCCGATCTCGTCGCATTCCCCGAGCTGTTCCTTCCCGGCTATCCGCCGGAAGACCTTCTGCTCAAGCCGTCCTTCATCAGGGCGAACGAGCAGGCTCTAGAAAAGGTCGCCGGACAGGTTCAGGGCATAACCGCCGTCGTCGGATTCGCGCATCTGGACGGCGATCTCTACAACGCCGCAGCCGTTTGCGCGGATGGTGGGGTCAAGGGGATCTATCAGAAACATTTCCTGCCGACCTACGGGGTGTTCGACGAGGACCGTTATTTCAAGAAAGGAACAGCCGCTCCCGTCTTCGTCGTCGCCGGTGTGAATGTCGGCATCTGCATCTGCGAGGACATCTGGTACCCCTCAGGTCCGGCCGAATGGGAGTCGAAAGCAGGAGCAGAAGTCATCGTCAACATCAATGGGTCGCCCTATCGCACGGGTATCGACGACTTCCGTCAGCGGATGCTGGCAACGCGAGCAGCCGACTACGTTGTGGCGCTCGGCTACGTGAACATGCTCGGGGGCCAGGACGAGCTCGTATTCGACGGCGCCTCACTGGTATTTGATGCCGACGGCAAACTCGTTGCGTCATCTCCCGGTTTCGAGGAGGACCTCCTCGTCGTCGACATCGACGTCGACGCCGTGGCGCGGGAGCGTCTGCACGATCCGCGCATGCGAAAGGTCTCAACGGCGCCCGAGGCGATTTCCACCCCTGAGATCTTTGTATCGGGTGAGCGTGCGCCTCACACCGAAATCAGAGCGTCGAGCGTCGCTCCGGACCTAACAGAGGACGAAGAGGTCTACCGAGCGCTCGTACTCGGTACGCGGGACTACGTCCGTAAGAACGGATTCGAACAAGTCTTCATCCAACTTTCCGGAGGGATCGATTCATCTCTAACTGCCGCGATCGCCGTGGACGCGATCGGACCCGAATCGGTCACCGGAGTCGTGATGTCATCGCGTTTCTCATCTGAGCATTCACGTACCGAC
The DNA here is from genome assembly GCA_963766295.1 of uncultured Actinomycetes bacterium. Taxonomy (GTDB): domain Bacteria; phylum Actinomycetota; class JAICYB01; order JAICYB01; family JAICYB01; genus JBBDRJ01. Next base: position 1,500,299 of record CAVXYW010000002.1, read on the forward strand.
GCATTCGAGCTCGGTCGCCGTTTGGGCATAAAGACTCTCGACATCTCTATCCGTGATCCGCACAACTCGATATTCAGAGCGCTGCAGCACTACGTCCAAGGCCAGCCGGGTGAGGACGTCGCTTGGCAGAACATCCAAGCGCGGATCCGCGGCATCTTCATCATGGGTATGACCAACGCACGTCCCGGATCGATCGCTCTCACGACCGGCAACAAATCCGAGCTCGCGACCGGCTACGCAACGCTGTACGGGGACATGGCCGGAGGGTTCGCTGTCCTCAAGGACGTTCCAAAGACGATGGTGTATCGCTTGTCGCGCTGGCGGAACAGGGACGGAGAAGTCATCCCGCAGAACATCATCGACAAGCCTCCGTCGGCGGAGCTGAAGCCGGATCAGCTCGATCAAGACTCGCTTCCCCCTTACGAGATCCTCGACGCGATCCTGGAGTCTTACGTCGAGGAAGACCGGTCACTCGAGGAGATCGTCGCCGAGGGCTTCGACCGGGAGGTCGTCGCACGCGTCATCCGGATGGTCGACACCAACGAGTACAAGCGTCGACAGTCACCACCGGGGCCGAAGGTCACATCCAAAGCGTTCGGTCGCGACCGGCGCCTTCCGATCACCAATCGCTTCCGCGACGGTTAGAGCGCTAAAGCGCAGAAAGCTCCTCGTACAACGCGCGCGCGGCGATGCGGCCCTGCCTCAATGACTCGAGCGCGTAGCTCTCGTTAGGAGCGTGGATCTTGTCGAGCGCGCCGGCGAAGCCGGTGAGGATCGTGTCGATCCCTTTTTTGGCGAGAAGATCGAGGAGTGGAAGAGTCCCGCCCAGCCTCCACAAGGCCGGCTCTTCACCGAAAGCCTTGGTGTAGGCACGCCGGGCAGCGGAAAGAACCACACCTTCGGGATCGAACCCGGCGGCGTCGACACCCCCTTGCCATTCGAACGAGACCTCGGCGTTCGGATGGGCAGCATCTAGCACCAAACGCTCGACCTCCTTCCGCATCGCCACGTGATCCTGTCCCTGAGCCAAACGCATCGAAATGTATGCGGAGGCCTTCGACGGAATAACGGTGCGCGGATCGCCGGCCTTGATCTCGTTCACATCGAGGGACGGCTCCCAGCCGGTCATCTCGTAGTACCGCTCACCAGACGTCGGCGAGATGGGCCGGGCGCCGACGAAGGAAATGGCGAGATCACCTGGGGGCATGTGCTGCCAGGTTTCGCGTTCGGCGTCCGGTGTCGGCTCAATCCCGGCGCGCAGCGATGACGGCAGTCGTCCGTTCTCGTCGACATGAAGGGGACGAAGGACGTCCATCAGGGCGTGAAGTGCGTTGAGCGCGACACCGCCGTACACACCGGAGTGCAGATCGATGTCGGCCGTACGCACGCGGACGTAGCCGTTGATGATTCCTCGCGCACCCACCGTGATCGTCGGTCGTGACCCGATACCGCCTGAGTCGTAGATGATGCAGGCGTCGGTGGGATCGTTGTAAGCCTCGAGCCACGGCCACAGGTTGTAGCTTCCGCGCTCTTCTTCTCCTTCGATCACCGCGCAGACGTTGACCGGAAGCGTTCCTTCTTTGGCCATCGCGCACGTCTCGTACAGAAGGGGCCAGAAGTTGCCCTTGTCGTCCGACGCTCCGCGCGCGTAGATACGTCCGTCTTTGATGGTCGGTTCGAACGGATCTGTTTCCCATTCGTCGATTGGCTCGGGACCTTGCACGTCGTAGTGGCCGTAGATCATCACGTTGCGTGCTCCCGGCAAGCTCGAACTGAATCGCCCTACGACTAGTGGGTTGAGCTTGGTGCTGACGAGCTCACACTCCCCGCCGGCACCCTTGACGTAGTCCCTCAACCATTCGGCGGCATCCTGGATGCCCGCGGTGTTTCCGTCCCCGGTGGAAACCGACGGGATCCGGAGCAGATCCAGGAGTGGATCGAGGAATTCTGGTTCGAGATCCGCCATCGCCAGTAGACGCTACCTAAGTCGCCGGGCACGATGGGTCGCCGAATCTGGCTTGGGACCTGCGGGTTTACCCCTCCGTAACATCCAGTTACCGTTCCGCAACCCCCGTGGCCTATGCTCCACCGCGTTTATAGACCGCAAGGAGGAATTCCGATGGCTACTGCTGCCGACGCCCTGAAGCTCGTCAAAGACTCGGGCGCTGCTGTTGTCGACCTTCGTTTCTGCGACCTGCCCGGGCTTATGCAGCACTTCTCGATGCCTGCGCACGAGCTGACCGAAGATGTGTTCACCGAAGGCTCAGGATTCGACGGATCTTCGATCCGCGGGTTCCAAGAGATCCAGGAGTCGGACATGCTCCTGATCCCCGACCCGGACAGTGCGTATGTCGACCCGTTCCGTGAGCACCCGACGGTCAACATCAACTGTTTCGTGAAGGACCCCGTTACCGGCGAGTGGTACACGCGGGACCCGCGCGGCATCGCGCGGAAGGCAGAGGCTTACCTCAAGGAGTCCGGAGTTGCGGACGTCTCGTACTGGGGTCCCGAGCCGGAGTTCTACATCTTCGACTCGATCCGGTTCGACCAGAACCAGCACGAGGGCTACTACCACATAGATGAAGTCGAAGGAGCATGGAACACCGGCCGCGAGGAACCGGGCGGCAACAAGGGCTACAAGCCTCGCTACAAAGAGGGCTACTTCCCGGTGCCACCGATGGACCACTACCAGGACATCCGCTCCGAGATGATGCTGCGCCTCATCGAGGCCGGCGTTAACGTCGAGATCCAACACCACGAGGTCGGCACAGCCGGACAAGCCGAGATCGACATGGGTTTCGGCCCGCTCTTGCAACAGGCCGACCGAGTGATGCTGCTCAAGTACATCGTGAAGAACGTTGCTTGGGCGCGCGGCAAGACGGTGACGTTCATGCCGAAGCCGATCTTCATGGACAACGGATCGGGGATGCACGTCCACCAGTCGATCTGGAAGGACGGGAAGAACCAGATGTTCTCCGAGACCGGCTACGCCGGGCTATCGGACACCGCCCGTTACTACGCCGGCGGTCTGCTGCAGCACGCCGCCTCGATCCTCGCGATCGCCGCGCCGACGACGAACTCCTATCGCCGCTTGGTGCCGGGCTACGAGGCTCCGGTGAACCTCGTGTACTCACAGAGGAACCGCTCGGCTTGCGTGCGGATCCCGGTTTACTCGAAGTCGGAGAAGGCGAAGCGGCTCGAGTTCCGTCCGCCGGACCCGTCGGCCAACCCATACATGGCCTTCGCAGCGATGCTCATGGCCGGCCTCGACGGGATCATGAACAAGATCGACCCGGGCGAGGCCGTCGACAAGAACATCTACGACCTTCCGCCCGAAGAAGCCGCCGGCATACCGACGGTGCCGTCGTCTCTCGAAGAGTCATTGCGCGCGCTCGAGGACGATCACGACTACCTGCTTCGCGGCGATGTCTTCACCGAAGACGTCGTCCAGTCGTGGCTCAGTTACAAGTGGGAGAACGAGGTCGACGCTGTGAGACTGCGTCCTCACCCGCACGAGTTCGCGATGTACTACGACATCTAGAAGTTAAAAGAACCGCACTCGCACGAAGGGGTGGCTTCCGCGGCCGCCCCTTCTGCGTTTCTGAGGAAGTAAGTGCCATCCTGGTTCCCATGAGCGGGAGTCTCCCGGCCCCGAAGCGTTTCGGTGAGCTGGCGCTGCGCTGCAACGACCTCGAGACAATGACCGCCTTCTATCGCGACGTCGTAGGCCTCCCCGTCTTCGACCAGGATATTGAGGGGATCGTATTTTTCACGATCGCGGAAGCCGTTGAGGGACACCCGCAGCTCTTCGCGCTGTTCGATCGTTCCGTCCACGTCGGGCAAGACCACACAACTTTGGATCACTTCGCATTTCTTTTCGATCTCGCCGACTACGAATCCGAACGATCGCGGCTAGAAGCTTTGGGTGTAGCTGTGTTTCCGAAGGAATTCCCTCACTTCCATTGGAGATCGCTGTTCTTCTACGACCCTGAAGGCAACACGGTCGAGCTCGTGGCATACGACCCGAGTGTTGCGTGACCCTACCGCGTGAAGAGTTCCGCGGCCGTGCTTGCGGGTCCAGGATCTACTAACTGCGGCGCCAGCACATCGGCGTAAGGAAATCCGCTGGCAAGAACTTCCCGCGCTGTTCCCTCAACGTCGTAGCTCGTGAAGCGCACGTCGACGTCGGGACCGAAGACGGCCCAGTATGCGCCGGCGTTTCCAAAAGGATTCCCAACACTGCCCGGGTTAACGAGGCGCCACCTCCCCACCGTGCGTTCGAACTGCGCATGTGTATGGCCGAAAACGATCACCGGTTCGTTCCGGGACGAGCACATCTCTTCGATCCGTTCGTGCGTGGTTGCGGTGGTGATGGGTTCTTCGTCGCTCCGTGGCGACCCGTGGCAGAAGAAGACGGGACCTATGCCGGTGATGTCAACAGCGACACTTGGGGGCTGACCTCGCAGGAACGCTTGGTGATCCTCGCTCAGCTGATCGGCGCACCACTCGTTCGACGCCTTAAATGCGCCATCTACTCGGTCGAAGACATCTCGGTCCGCATTGCCCATCAAGAACTCGACACATGGAAGCTTCCGGAGGACGTCCATCGTCTCCTGAGGCCAAGGCCCCCAAACGACATCACCACCGACGACGACAAGGTCGGGTGCGACGCGATCGACATCGGCCATCACGGCCTCAAGAGCGGGAAGGTTCCCGTGTATGTCGTAGAGAGCTGCAACCCGGCCGATCTGTTTCACGCGTCCTCTCCGTAGAAGACGCGGTCGGTGACACGGCGCGCGCGCCGTGTCACCCGCCTGTAGCGCTCGAGGAACCTCGAGCGCGACAGCCGTCCATGACCCAGGCTTCGCGCCAAACGCTCCACTTCTTCGTCCCGCGTGGGAAGCACGTCGGTGGCCAGACCACGAAGAAGGAAGAGGTGATTGCGGACGCGGTTAAGGAGCAGATATGCATCGCGAAGCCAGATCGCGTCCTGAGGGTCCAGAAGGGTGGCTTCCTCTAGCGCGTTGATGCCCTGCAACGTGTTAGGCGTCCTCAGGTTGGTTATGCGGTGGCCGTGTTGCATCAGCAGCAACTGAACCGTGAACTCGACATCGGCGAGCCCACCGACTCCGAGCTTGACCTGATAGCGGGGATCGTCGCGCTTGGAAACGCGCTCGCGTTCTATGCGCGCTTTCATCCGGCGGATCTCGGCGATGTCGTCGTCTGTAAGCTTCGGCCGCCAGATGCGCGGTGCCAAGGCGTCCAACAATGTGCTCGTCAATCCCCTGTCGCCCGCACTGTGCCGCGCCCGGATGAGCGCCTGAAATTCCCAAAGGGATGCCCAACGTTGGTAATACAGCAAGTAGCTCTCCAGCGATCGAACGATCGGACCGCTCCGTCCCTCAGGCCTGAGTTCCGCGTCGACCTTGAAGATCGGAGGAGTGACCCCGAGGATCTTGATGACTTGCTCTGCGACCGCTGAGTGGAAAAGACGAGCTTCGGTTCCGTCCGGACACTTCCCTTCTCGCTCGTAGACGAACATCACATCGAGGTCGCTGGCGTAGTTCATCTCGGCACCACCAAGCCTGCCCATGCCGACGATCGCGAAATCTCCTGGGGGCGGCCCGCCGGTCTTCTCCGACTGCGCGGCCGTTGCCAGTGCCAACGCTCCTTCCAGACACGCGTCTCCGACATTGGACAAACCCGCGGACACATCGACGAAGACGCCGGGGTCTTCACCGGAGGCCAAGTCGTGCCTCGCCAATCGAAGCAGCTCGCTCTCTTTGAAACGGCGCAACGCTCCGACGGCGGCATCGAAGGACGGAGCTCGCTTCACCAACGTCTGCGCGTGCGAGCGACGATCGACTTCGCTGGGGCCGCGGTCGCCGCTCACGTCGGACAACAAACTCGGGTCACGTTGAAGGAGACCGGCTAGCACGGGGCCGGTGCCGAGCGCGCGACAAAGCAGCTCGGCAACCGGAGGCTCATCGCGGAGCATCGCCAGCAGATGCGGAAGTGAGTCCAGCTCCTTCGCCAGATCGACGAGGCGAAGCATCCCGGCGTCGGGTTCCGGCGTCTCCGCCAGCCACGCGAGCAAGCCCGGAAGGATCGCTCGCATCAGCTTCGCTCGCCGTGTGCCTCCGCTCGTAAGGCTCGCGATGGCTTCACGGATCCTGGGCGGTCGATCGAAACCGAGAGCGGCTAACCGCACGTCGACCTCTTCTTCGGACAAGGTCGGCCGCATCGCCGATGGTGCGGCAGTGAAGGACTCCATGAGAGGCCGGTAGAAGAGCCGTTCGTGGATGGAGCGAACGACGGATGTCGTCCTGCTCCACGCGCGCTCGAACGCTTGGAGCGCGGAACCGTCTGACGAGTCTCTGAATCCAAGGCCGCGAGCCACGTGCTCGCGCTTGCTCTCGGAGGTGGGCAGTGTGTGGGTCTGCCGGCCGGCTTCCAATTGAAGCCTGTGTTCCGTATGGCGCAAGAAGACGTACGCGTCCTCCAGCTCTTTGGCGTCCTCCTCGGCGACGTAGCCTTCAGCGCTTAGGACGTCCAAGGCTTCCAGCGTTCCGCGGAGCCGGAGCGCCGGGTTATGGCGGCCGTGCACGAACTGCAATAACTGGACGGCAAACTCGGCGTCACGGATGCCACCAGAGCCGAGCTTCACCTGCCGCTCGGACAGTCCGCGCCGATCGATCTCCTGCTCAGCCCTCGACTTGAGCGCTCGAACCTCTTCGATGGCTTCCGGTGCAAGCGTTTCGGGCCACACCAACGGCTCGACCGTTTGCATGAACTCAGTTCCGATGCTGGTATCGCCGATGGCGAACCGGCACTTGATCAGAGCCTGGAACTCCCAGACGTGTGCCCAGCGCTGGTAGTACTCGCGATACGCGCCCAGTGTTCGCACGAGTGGACCATTCCGACCCTCGGGACGCAGGTCGGCATCCACGCGAAAGATCATCGGTGGACCGTTCATCAGTTCCATCAGGCGGCGCGCGGCGCGCTCGCCTTCCTCGACATCGCCGTCGCCCAAGACGAATAGCACGTCGATGTCCGATGCGTAATTCAGCTCCTGCGCGCCGTATTTGCCCATCGCCATTACTACTAGGGGTAGTCCTTCTGCACACTCTCTCAGCGCGGTAGCGACGCAATCGTCGGCGAGATCGCTGAGTGCGCGAGTCGTTTCCTTCAGTGAGTCACGGTCGGCTGGGCGCACGAGATCGGTTGCGGCGATGTGGACGAACCGCGCGTCGCGCATCGATCTCAGATCAGATCGCGTCGCCTTCGTCGAACTTGCGACGACGAGCTCGCGGGCAAGACCGGGCGTCCTGATTAGAAGATCCGTCAGGTAATCGCTGAAGCCGAGAACGTGCAACAGCGGCGCGGAACGCGAGGGGTCTTTCAGTGCGGCTTCGACGTCGTCGGCCTCGAGCCTTCCCAAGCGAACCATTGCGCCGTCGGGATCGGCTACCCCCCCTGCAACTTCGAGAAGGGCGATCCAACGAGAGTCGTTGCGCCAACCCTCAGGCAACGACTGAAGCGCGCGTTCGGGAGTTCTGAAACCGATCCGCGCGAGCAGCGCAGCGTCGCCCGCGTCGGGCAAGTTAGCCGTCGCGCGAGCGCGGTGTGCCGTTGCCGGCAGCGCCGACCTTGTCTCGCAGCTGTTCGAGGTGCGGCGTCACGTCGACGTCAGCGCGCAACTCATCGACCCTTATCGTCTGGGCGCCGAGAAGCCCGCCCAAGCAGAAGTCGATCGACTCCTGGATGAACCTGTCGAGATCGGCTTCGGGAGTCACGAAGTACGCGCGCGAAAGGTGATCGACGACACCGGATATCGCGCGGGCAACGTAGGTCGGGTCCGTTCGCCGGACGATACCCATCTCCATTGCCTCGGTCACATGGCGCGCCGTGTCGATGACCACGTTGCCGCCACCCGTCCGGCGTGTACGACGTACCCGCGCACCTTCGTGGTCCAGAACGGCGAACAAGTGCGCGTTGCGCACGATGAAGTCGAACGAGGCAACGATGCCCTTGGCGATCCGCCGGATCGGGTCGGACTCATCGGCGATGAACGCGCCCTGGAACAACCTGATGCGCTTGGTCGTGTCCTCGAGGATCTCCCGGAACAGCGCGTCCTTGGATTCGAAGTACCAGTAGAAGACACCTTGGCCGACGCCGACGCGCCCGACGATGTCGGACACGCGTGTTCGGCCGAAGCCGTGCTCCGCGGCCAGCAGGACCGCGGTCTGCATCAGCTCGGCGCGCCGTTTGGCACCTGCGGGCGTACGCCGCCCGCCGTCGCTTGCCCCCGCCATGTCCTCAACAGAATAAAGAGATAAAGCGAGAGGCCCCGTCAGCTGCGCGGGGCCTCTCGGAGGTATCCGTCCTATAGGCGGGATCCTGTCCCGCCGCGTCCTCACGGCCACGGCGGCGGCGACCATCCCTCTCGGCGACCGGTTACCCGGCCGCTCTAGCGGCCTACCCGGGAGCATCGAGCGGGCAGCTCGCTCCCTGCTTGGCCTTGCTCCGGACGAGGTCGCCAGCCGGACCGGTCACCCGGCCCGCTGGTGGGCTCTTACCCCACCTTTTCACCCTTACCGGAGGTATCCCCCCGGCGGTCTGTTTTCTGTGGCGTTGCCCGCGGGTTTCCCCGCCTGGGACCTACCCAGCGTCCTGCCCTTTGGAGTCCCGACCTTCCTCGGCACCGATCACAGGGGCGGCCTACGGCCGATCCTGAGAAACGGTGGCGCGGTCACCCGGACGGCTCCTCAGAGAAATAGCTTACGCGTGCTGGCGGGAACCGTAACCGTGTCCCGTGGCGTCAAGGAGGGGCTCGCCGAGGTGGGTCGTATCGTTCCAGCCGCGGATGCGCTTTCGGCCGTGGTCGACGGTGATCACTGAAACCGAGCCGGTGTCGACGAGGAACGCGTCCATCGCCTCGCGCGGGATCCCCATCAGTCGTCTCGTCAGCGCCATGATCGGCCCGCCGTGAGTCACGGCCAGCACGGTTCTTCCGTCGTAGCGCTCTATGGCGCCGTCCCACCACGTCTGCATGCGTTCGCCGAGATCGGCCCAGCACTCCCCACCGGGCGGCGGCACAGTGTCGTCGCCAACCCAGCTCTGCAGGTCTTCGGGCCATTTCTCGGCAACGTCGGCGATGGTGAGGTTCTCCCAATCGCCGAAGTGACACTCGCGGATCTCGTCGACGATCGTGCCTTTGCGTCCCGTGACTTCCGTGATGGGCTCTGCGGTTTGGCGGCATCGGACTAACGGCGATACGTGCATGACATCGATGCGGACGGCACGCATGCGTTTCGCGAGATCGCGTGCTTGTTCACGGCCGAGATCTGAGAGGTCGACGTCGGTGGCACCGGCGAACCGGCGCTCACGGGAAGAGTCCGTTTCTCCGTGCCGGACGAAGATGAACCTTGTCGTCATGCCGCTGACTCCGCTAGCTCGAGGCGACCGGTCTTCAAGAACGATCGCACACCCCGTCCATTGAGCATGCCGTGTGAAGCCAGCAACCAACCAATGGCCACGAGGCCGACCGCTTCCTGCCAGGCGACTCCCGAGATATTCGCCGGGTTCAAGAAGCTCAGCAGTCCTCCGGAAACCGGGTCCTTCGGAAACTCCGTGCCGAACAGAGGCCACCAGAAGATCGTCGGCTCCGACCACACGCCGTCTTCTGCCAGATGTAGAAGCGAAGAGATAGGGATGAGGGCGAGTTGACGCTTGATGCGTCCCCTCATGAAGAACAGGACGCAGAAAACCAGAAGGTTCAGCAGGAGCGAGTGAGCGAAGATGCGGCCGCTCTCGAACCTTTCGCGGAAGATGAGACGTCCGATCGGTTTGTCGATCAGATCGGGCAGTAGCGAAGCGACGGCGACGATGCGGTAGTCGACACGCGTATTGCCGCGCATGACGAACCACACGATCAGCATCGTCACCCCGGCGTGCCAAAGGATCATTATTCGAAGATCTCTTGCTGGGGCGGGGTGACACCACGTGCCTGAGCCGCCTCTGCGCCGGTTTTGGCCAGCTCGTCCGCGCGTTCGTTGAGCTCGCGGCGCACGTGCTCGAAGCGAACCTGTTCGAACTTTCTGAGCAGGCCCTCTATCTCGGACATCAAAACCTTGAGCTTCCGGTCCTTGACCTTGTACTCGCCGGTTACTTGGCGGACGAGGAGCTGGGAGTCACTTCGTACGAAAAGGGACCGGATACCGCGCTCGATCGCTTCGTTCAGTCCGGCGATGAGAGCCCGGTATTCGGCTTGGTTGTTCGTTCCCCAGCCGATGTCTTGCGAAAGATCAACGAGAACCTGATCGCCCTGCGCCAGAACTAGACCGATCCCCGAAGGACCCGGGTTCCCAAACGAAGCGCCGTCGACGTACAAAACAACCGAATCATCCTTCGTCACCTCACGACCAGAAGCCGGCGGCAGTGCTCGCAACGGAAGAGCCATTCCCCTTCCCGAGCGCGGCGCTTGATCTTGTCGACCTCTACTGCTGACAGCGCCTCACGGCAGGCCGTGCATATCCCGTTCTCGAGGGCGCCGACCCCGACTCCGCGCTTGGAGCCGCGGATCTCCTCGTAGAGTTCGAGTGTGTCGGCCGGGATGCGTGGAACGACCTCGCCGCGCTTGGTGTCTTCGACGGCGAGCTCCGCGTCGATCTCACCTTCGGCTTCGGCGATCCTCGTCCGGATCGCGGCGGCCTCCTGCTCCAGATCGCTCAGCTCCTCCTCGAGCCGCCCGCGCTCGGTGAGCAGTTGGTCGCGCGCTTCGAGCTCCTCCAGGCCTTTTTCCTCGAGGGGTGCCTTGCGGCGCTTGAGCATCTCAACCTCGTCCTGAAGCGCTGAGAGCTCTTTGGGGTTGATGACCTGCCCGGAGTACATCTTGTTCTCTTCCGTGCTGATCTTCTCCTCGATGAGGCGCACCTCTTCTTCGACCACTCTCTCCTCGCGCTCGAGGTGGTCGGCCTCGTTCTGGACACGCGCGACCGCAGCTTTGACCTCGCCTATGCGAGCTTCCGCGTCTGCGAGCTCACCGCGAAGCTCGAGATGTACCTTTCGATCGTGAAGCCGGTCGCGCGCGCGATCGATCGCCTGAAGATCAAGAAGCGCTGTGACCGACTCGTTCACGGAACCTTCCTTGTTCATGCGAGCGCGGACGAGTTTACTGACCGACTCGAAACGATGCGCGAAGTGCTGATTACTGAGCTGCTTCGGCCGCGCGTACGGTCGCATCGGCGAGGAGGGCTCCTCGCGCAGCACCGAGCATGTCCAAAGCGGCGAAGCGGTCGTAGACGAGCCCGAAGGAGACCTCGGACTTGGGGTCCGCACCGCCGTAGGTGCCGCCGGCACCCACATGACCGTATGCCTCGTCGTTTGGCCCCAGGACGGGCACAGCCGACCCCCCGGTCATGTATCCCAAGCGCCATCTGGGAGCGATGAAGATAACGAGGTCTTGACGGTCGTTCTGCTGGGCCGTGGCCGTAGCGATCGTCTCAGGCGTGAGGATCCGGGTCCCGTCGACTTCTCCACCGCGCTCGAGGGCGGAATAAAGCTTGGCAAGAGAACGGGCCGTGAAAGAACCGGAGACCGACGGAATGCAGGACGACATCCCCTGAGGGGAGTTGAGGAACTCGAGCATGCTTCCTCTTGGGGTAAGCGCGCGGAGGACGATGGAGTCCTTACCCAGGACGGCCTCGAGCTGATCGTCGGGAGCTTCGGCGGGTATGTCGTCCGCGGGCACAAGCGGAGCGATCCGTCCGTGCTCGGATTCCGGCGCACCTATGAACAAGCCGTCGAGGGCAAGCGGTCCCGCGACCTCTTCGGCGAGGAAGGTCGGCACGTCTCGTCCATCGATGCGTCGGATCAGTTCTCCAACGAGCCATGCGTAGTTGATGGCGTGGTAACCGTTCGCTGTTCCCGGCTCCCATAAAGGTTCGAGGCCTTCGATCATGTGGACCATCGCGTCCCAGTCCGACAGATCCCAAACGCTGTCGATCTGGTCCCGGATCTGCGGTATCCCGCCTTCGTGGCACAGAGCGTGCCGGATCGTTATCGCTTCCTTGCCATCGGTCGCGAACTCGGGCCAAACCTCTCCTATAGGAGTGTCATAGGACGTCCCCGATCGCTCCATAGCCATGTGCAGCGCGGTCGCACCAACACCTTTGGTGGTCGAGAAGCAAACGGCCATCGTGTCCCGCTGCCACGGCGCATCGCCCTCCGGAGTACTGCGAACGCCTCCCCAGATATCGATGACGGGTTCGCCACGGAAATAGGCGGAGAAAGCGACGCCGTGATGCTCGCCTCGCTCAAGCTGGTCACCCAGAAGATCGGCGACGGAGGCGAACCTGTCGTCGCAGAAACCCTCGACTCCTGCCTTAAGTTTGGCTTCGGTCATAGGGGCGTAACTCTAACGGTTCGAGAAGCCACGCTTCAGCGGTTCGAGAAGCCACGCTTCAGCGGTTCGAGAAGCCACGCTTCAGCGGTTCGAGAAGATCGGGATGTTCGCGCCGCTCAAGGGCGCGAGCGCATCGTCCAGCAACGCGACGATGAGGCGCCCGGCGTCTTCGGTTGTAAGTCCGGCCTTGAGGTGCGGTGCCGCGCGACGCAACATTTCGGTGTCAACGGCGCCAGGACTGATGCAAACCGTGCTGATGCCGAAATCCCGTCCTTCTACGGCAAGAGCCTCTGTGAGTCCGACGACTCCGTACTTGGAAACGTTGTAGGCCGACAGTCCTGGAAACTTTTCGGTGGCGTAAACACCAGAAAGCGACGCGATAGTCACGATGCGGCCGCCGCCGGCCTCACGCATAAGGGTGAAGGCACGGCGGCAGCAGAAGAACGTGCCCGTCAAGTTCACCGCGATCGTCTGGGACCAGGATTCGTCGGATGTCGCCTCTATCAATGAAGGTTCGAGCACACCTGCGGCGCACACCAAGACGGTTGGCGGACCGATCTCGAGAGCAGAGGCGAACAGGCCGTCGACATCGCGCGGGTCTGAGACATCGCAAACCACGGACGAGGCGCGCATACCTTCGGCGCGCAGTCGTTCCGCTGCTTCATCGATCAGGTTCTGAGTGCGCGCGGCCAGCACGACATGGGCACCGGCCCGAGCCAGTTGCTCGGCCGTGCCCAGACCGATGCCGCGGCTCGCACCGGTAACAACAGCTACGCGACCCTCGATCCAGCCGGTTCCCATCAGCCGATACTCGCTTGTTGACTGTTCGTTAGGCGAACGTAGAGGGCCTCGTGCGCGTCCAGCGTGCTCTCCAGAGACAGATTCTTCTCTGCGTGCTGCCTACAGGAGTGTCGCTCGAATCGGTCGGCATTCTTCAGCTCTCGAGCTGCGGCATCGACATCATCGACCAGCGCTCCCGTAACTCCGTCATTCACGACTTCGACCAAACCTCCACGCCGGTACGCGATGACCGGAGTTCCTGCGGCCTGAGCCTCGGCCGCTACGAGCCCGTAGGGCTCGTCCCACGAAACCGGACAAAGCACCGCGCGCGAACCAGCCATCACATTCCAAAGTTCGGCGCGCGGAAGCGCGTCGCAAACGTCGATTCCTGGATCCCCGCGATGAGGCTCGATGTGACTTGCCGCGTATTCCTCGTCGTATGCGCTTCCGACGAGGATCAATTGGGTACCGGCGCGCTTCGCGATCTCAATGGCTTCGGCCGCACCCTTTTCAGGACTGAAGCGTCCGGCGAAAAGCACGCACTCGCCTGCTTCGGCAGACCACGGGATGCGATCCACCGGTACGCCATTGAGCAGAACGAGGTCCACCTTCGTCTGAGCCGCTTGCCATGCCTGTGCGTGCGGGCCTGAAACGCACGCGACAGCGATCGTTCCCGAACTCCGGCTCTCGTTCAATGCGTCCGCGATGGATTCGTCCGGCGGGAGGTGCACGGTGTGAACAACGGGTGCGGTGATGTTCCTCGCAAATGTGATAGCGGGAACGTCGAATGCGTGGTTGTGGACTATGTCGTGTCCACCGTCCGCCACGAGCTCGTAAACGCGCCCGAAGGCATCATCTGCTGCTGAACTGGTCTTCGCTTGGTCCTCACCCGCCCGAAAGAACGTATCTGCGAGTTCGGAGGAGTCCACTTCGGTGTCCACGACGTGCACACCGTTGATCGACGACCCGGTCGACGCGTAAACACTCACCTCGTGTCCGCGCTTCGTGAGGCCCTCCGCGATGTCCGCGAGCAGCGCTTGTGAGCCACCGAGCTGCGGTTCCCGTATAGGAGTCACCAGCGGAGCTACGAACGCGATCCTCAATCGACGCGCTTCCACGCAATGTCTCGAGGGGGGTTCATACCGATCACTTCGTAAGGAACGCACGCCTGCCTGCGCTCGGCGATCGCGTCGACGGCCCAGGGATAGACGATGCTCGCCAGGTCGATCGCTTCATCGAGGGTGCCGAAGTCGATGCACATATCTCCATCGAACGCCAAATATTCGAATCCACGCTCGCGCAGCCAGTCAACGTCCGACGGCCACACGATCGCGATGAGACCGCCCGGAGCTGCTACCCGAGTCATCTCCCGCAATCCGGGCTCACCGCCGTGAGCAGGATCGGAGGTGAACGACGAGCAGGACACGACGAGGTCCGCACTGGCGTCCTGGGCGGGGATCGCGTCGAAGAATCCGCGACGGATCTCCACGCCAAGGTGCGCAACCTTTGCTCCCAGTAGTCGACGCAGCGCAAAGCACGGCTCTACTGCGATCAGCCGCTCGCATCGCTCTGCGATAGGTACCGTGAGCCGGCCGCTTCCGGCCGCGACCTCTACGGCAGAAGTCGCCGCCGGCAACCACGCTAAAACATCCGGATGGATGTGCTCGCCCCGTATGAGCCGCTCCCACAGATCCGGCTCCTTCCGGTATACAAGCTCCCAGGCAACCTGCGACGCCACGGCACGCCACGCGTCCTCGTCCCCGGCAAGCGCGGCATCGGCCGTTTCCCCGAAAGGCTTAAGGAACCGCGTGCGTTCGTCGTCGTCGAATAGGTGGAGATCCTCCGGTGAGTAGCGCGCGATGAGAGTGTCCGGGGCAGCCGCCTCAGTCACGTCGGCGTTCGGCCCAGTTCTTCTCCGTCTCGCCGATCCGAACCGAGTACAAGAGTCCGTCCGGAAGGTTCGCGTCGAGCCTGGACCAGAACGCGGACGCCAGGTTCTCCGTGGTTGGTATGACTCCGCGCAACCAGTCGACATCGACGTTGAGATTTCGATGATCGACATCGTCGATGATCTGCTTGCGCATCACCAAGGCGAGCTCCGACAGGTCGAATACGAATCCCGTTTCTGGATTCGGTTCGCTCTGCAGGGTCACTTCCAGCACGTAATTGTGTCCATGCCCTGACGGATTGCTGCACTTTCCGAAGATCTCCCTGTTCTTTTCTTCGGAGAACTCCGGGTTGAACAGCGTGTGGCCCGCGCTGAACACCTCGCGGCGCGTCACGAAAACCGGCAAGTCAGTGCCGTTCGGTTCCGCGAGACAGCGCCAGGAACTCTTCCCGCGTCCGCGAGTCGTTACGCACGGCTCCCAGCAGCGCGGAAGTAACTGTGGTTGAGCCAGGTTTCTCGACGCCTCGTAAGGCCATGCACATGTGTTCGGCCTCGAGGATTACGCCCACACCTTTTGGATCGAGATTGTCCTGAAGCCAGTTCGCTATCTGCTGCGTCAATCGCTCTTGCACCTGAAGGTCTCGCGAGAACATCTCGACGAGACGCGCGAGCTTCGACAGCCCGAGGATCCGATCGCGTGGTAGGTAAGCGACGTGCGCAACGCCAACGAAAGGCAACAGGTGGTGCTCACACAGCGAGTGGAATCGGATATTGCGAGCGATGATCAGCTCGTCGTATCCCTCGTCATTGGGAAAGGTCGTTGGACGGAAGGGACGGTGCTCGAGAAACTCGGAATAGGCCTGCGCAACTCGCCTCGGAGTGTCCTTCAGGTTCTCGCTGTCGACGTCGACACCGAAAGCCAGCAGCAGGTCTCGGATCGCCTTCTCGGCGGCTTGCTCGTCGACAGCCGGAGGCGACGGAACGGCCGCAAGTTCCGGTTCCTCAGCAACCGGCCGTCGGGCTCGCGCTGGCTTGCTCATTGTTTGTCCCGGATCGAGGTCACAACGACACCCAACCTATTACGGAATCGACTTCTGATCGGCCGGGCCTGCTAGTGCGTGGCCGTTCGCAGTCTTCGGGTCAGGAACACCAGTAACACCAGGCCGAGTCCCGTACCGGCGGCCACCGGCAGCCACGGAATCGGCGTCGAGGTCGACGCCGCGGTGGTGTCGTCCGGCGAACCACCCGCGTCGATGGCGGGCCCAACGTTGCCCCCGGTCAACGAATTAGGGGCTGCATCCCGGGCCTCCTTCGCAGAAGCCGAACCTCCGCCTCCACCACCAGGCCCTACAACGTTTCCCGAGATCGAGCCGGAGCCACCCACGTAGCCGACCATGCCGCCGTTGGAAACATGGAGTCCGCCGTCACCTCGTTGCCCGTGTTGATCTGACGTCTGCGCCGAAACCGGACGAGCAACGACTACCACCAGAACGGCGACGAGCAGGACTAGAAATCGACGCATACGGCACTTTATGCCCTAAACGAGCTTCGCCAAACAGCGGCACCGGTAGCCCTCCCCTCGGGGCTACGGCCCGATGCAGCACCCCGGATGCGCTTACTCGCTGGTCGAACGTGCGTACTGACGGGTTGCGAGCGGAACGAAGACGGCGAGGATCGCGGCAACCCAGATCAGCGCATACAGAACTGGATGGTTCAACGACCAGGCTTCCGAGTTCGACACGTAAGGCACAGCGTTGCCGAAAGCTTCCCGCGCCGCTTGTGCCACCGCGGAAACCGGGTTCCACTCGGCCATGGTCCGCAGAACGGTAGGCAGGTTCTGACTCGGCACGAACGTGTTGGCGATGAACGTGAACGGGAAGATGAAGATGAACGACGCGTTGTTGACGACCTCTACGCTGCGAACCTTGAGCCCGACCCACGCCATCACCCATGAGATCGCGTAGGCGAAGAGCAGCAGAAGTAGGAAACCTCCAATCGCTTCCGGGATCGAGGTGCGAACCCGCCAACCGATGATCAAGCCGGTGAGGGCCATGACTGTCAGAGCGATCGCATTGTTCACGACGTCGCTGGCCGTTCGGCCGACGAGAACCGCCGATCGCGCCATGGGAAGCGACCGGAATCGGTCGATGATCCCCTTCTGCATGTCGTCGGCTAGTCCTACTCCGGTATAGGACGCACCGAAGAGGATGTTCTGAGCGAAGATCCCGGCGATCAGGAATTCGCGGTAGTTGCTGCCGGGGATGTCGATCGATCCGCCGAAGATGTATCCGAACAGCAGCACGAACATGATCGGCGACATCGTCGTCCACACCAGGACGTCCGGCATCCGTCTTGTCTTGATCAGGTTGCGCTTCGCAATGACGGCTCCGTCCGCGAGAGCCAAGGCTAGTGCGGTCATCGTGCCAGCTCCTTCTCTTTGGATTCTTTGTGTTCGTCACCAAATCCGTTACCGGCCGCGTGGCCGGTCAAGGTCAGGAAGACGTCGTCCAGAGTCGGACGACGCAGTCCTACGTCGACAACGCCGACCTGGTTGCGATGCAGCTTCTGCAAGGCCAACCGCAGCGAATCGGTTCCCTTGTCGACTGCTGCAGTGAGCCGGCGGTTGGCTTTGTCGATCTGAACGGTCCCGACGGCTACAGCATCGAGAACCGTCTGCGCGCGACGCATGTCGGTCTGGCGCTCGACGATGATCTCGACACGCTCACCGCCTAGCTCTGCCTTGAGCTGGTCGGCGGTTCCTTCGGCGATCACCTTTCCGTGATCGATCACGACGATGTTGTCCGCAAGCTGATCGGCTTCTTCCATGTACTGCGTAGTGAGCAGCAAGGTGCTCCCGCCGCGGACGAGCTCTCGGATCGTTTCCCACAGGCCGACACGGCTGGCCGGGTCGAGGCCGGTGGTCGGTTCGTCGAGGAAGACCACCGGCGGAGAGGCGACCAGCGCGGCGGCAAGATCGAGCCGCCGCTGCATGCCGCCCGAGTACGTCTTCGTCATACGGTCACCGGCGTCGACGAGTCCGAAGCGCTCGATGAGCAATCGCGCCCGCACTTTGGACTCTTTGCGTCCGAGGCCGTAGAGCCGCCCGACCATCTCGAGGTTCTCCGGCCCTGTCAGGTGCTCGTCGACTGCTGCGTTCTGTCCGGACAACCCGATGCGCTTGCGCACCTTGCCGGGGTCGGAGAGCAGATCCACCCCGGCCACCTGCGCCGTGCCCTCGTCGGGCGTAAGCAGTGTGGTCAGGATGCGGACGGCCGTCGTCTTGCCGGCGCCGTTCGGGCCGAGCAAACCAAGCACGGTGCCCTTGGGAACGACGAGGTCGAGCCCGTCCAGCGCGGTCACGTCCCCGAAACGCTTTACGAGTCCTGCGGTTCGAATCATGTCAGCCACAAGTGCCTCCTAGCTCTCTGATACGACTGCTATCGGTCTGACTCCCGAACCGAAAGCGACTCATCGGTGAGGAGAATTTCCGACCTTTCCTGACCCTCGTACGCAGATCCACGACGCGTTCGTCGAAAGGAATCGCGGCGGCTGATACGGACTTGACTCTTGACCTCCCGAGGAGGAATAATGCATGCGTCATGCATTAGTGATCTTGGGAGGTGGCATGCAGAAGCACATCGAAGGGGCGTTCGAGGTAACCGGCTGGTCAGAGGAGCAAGCACCAGGGCTTGAGGGCGCCGCGAAGGTGACGATCGCGAGGATCGAGCAGCGGTTCACCGGCGGCATCCAAGCCGAGACAATCTCCGACACCGTCATGACGTATCGAGAAGACGGAACCGCAGAGTTCCTCGGCTACCAACGTGTTCAGGGTGGGATCGGAGACAAGGTCGGCGCTTTCGTTTTTCGCGCCACAGGCAACTTCGACGGCAAGGAAGCGCGAACCAGCATCGAGGTTGTCCCAAACTCTGCGACTGGTGACCTCACTGGCCTTCGTGGGACTGGGGTAGCGACAGCGCCTCTCGGCACCACGGGGACCTTCACACTCGACTACGAGTTGTGAGGTGAATGCGTCCCCACGTCACGTGGCGAATCTGGTCGGTGCTTTGGCGTTGGCAGTCTCTGATCGGATGGCGGATCAAGTGGTCGATAGAACGGGCCATTCGCAGACGGGCGCAGCCGCGCTCTCTGCGCTGCATCAGTTCCTCGATCGGTCGACCGTAGATCGACTGGGTCAAGTTGTCGGACTTAGTCAATCGGGCACAGTCCGCCTGGTGGACCGCCTAGTGCACGGCGGGTTTGTTCGTCGAGGTCCCGGCGAGGATGGCCGCACGACGAGCGTGGCCCTCACTAGTGTGGGACGCCGTGCGGCTGAGCGAGTCGAGGAAGCTCGCATGCAGGTCCTCGTCGAAGTTATCGAGCGGCTGTCAGAGAAGGAGCGGAAGAACTTCGCCGACCTGATTGGGCGCCTCCTCGTCGGACTAATGCGCGAACCCGGCGCGACTAAATGGATCTGCCGCATGTGCGATCTCGGCGCGTGTGGGCGACCCGAGGGTCAGTGCCCGATAGAGCGAGCCGCGCACGGCGCTTACGGATAACCCGCGGGACTCGCTCGGCCTGGCCGCTTGACTCACAGTTGCCACGGCGCTTACCCGCCTCCTTCCCCGCGCCGTCGATGTGTGCGAACATGTGTTCGTGGACGCGACCATCCTCCACGCCGACCTCGACTCCTTCTACGCATCGGTCGAGCAACGGGACGACCCCAAGCTCCGTGGGCGCCCCGTGATCGTCGGTGGCGGCGTCGTTCTTGCGGCCTCGTACGAGGCCAAGGCTTACGGCATCCACACGGCGATGGGCGGACGAACGGCCCGGAAGCTCTGCCCCCATGCGGTGGTCGTCGATCCCCGCATGTCGGAGTACTCCGAGGCGAGCAAGCAAGTTTTCAAGGTCTTCAACGACACGACGCCGATCGTCGAGGCCCTATCGATCGACGAAGCCTTCCTTCAGGTCGGAGGGCTCCGGCGTTTGCGCGGCTCCCCCGCCGACATCGCCGCCCGCTTGCGCCGCGAGGTACTCGCGCGCGTCGGTCTGCCCATAACTGTCGGCGTAGCTCGCACGAAGTTCCTCGCGAAGGTCGCCAGCGGCGTAGCCAAGCCGGACGGACTGCTCGTCGTGCCGCCCGACGGCGAACTCGACTTCCTTCACCCGCTTCCGGTCGAGCGGCTTTGGGGTGTCGGTGTCATCACGGCCGCCAAGCTTCGCGATCGCGGGATCTTCACCGTCGGCCAGGTGGCGAAGATGCACCAAGGCTCGCTGGTTTCGATGCTTGGCCAGGCCAGCGGCCGTCACTTGCATGCGCTTGCTCACAATTACGACCTTCGTCCCGTCGTCACCGGGCGGCGGCGTGGATCGATCGGATCTCAGCGCGCCATCGGTTGGCGCAAAAAGTCCCTGGACGAGATCGAAGCGACGCTCGTTGCCATCGTCGATCGAGTGACACGCCGGATGCGCAGCGGCGGAAGAGTCGGACGAACCGTTACCCTTCGGCTTCGTTTCAACGATGCGACTCGCGCCACGCTCTCGCACACCCTCGAGCGACCGACCGCGCACACCGCTACGATCCTGGCCACGGCTCGCGGCTTGCTCGCGGTGGCCTGGCCGAGGATGGCGAGAGAAGGCACGACGCTCGTCGGTCTGGCCGTCGGAAACTTGGACGACGATTCGGTCTTTCAGCCACCGCTGCCGTTCAGCAGAGCCGACGGGAGCTCTCTTGATGTTGCGATGGACCGCGTGCGAGAACGTTTCGGTTCGAAAGCCGTAACCCGCGGCGTACTGATGAACCGAGACGAGGGCATCAGCATGCCTTTGCTCCCGGACTGAACCGTTATAGTCCGAGCTCGAAACGTAGACCAGCGACGCCGAGGGCACGTCCTCCATCAGCTGCTGAGCGATCGGTGCTTCGTAGGTCGTCACGATCACCTGCCGCAGGCCGGCACTCGATGAAGCCATCGCAAGCGTTCCTGCGACGATCCTTCGCAGACGCGGATCGAGGTGTTCGAGAGGTTCGTCGAGCCACACGAACGGCGAACGGGTAGACGCGCCCGCGACGAGCAGTCGCGCAACGAGCAGCGCCCAAACGCGTTCGCCGCCGCTGAGGGCACCGAAGTGCAGCGTCCTACTCCCGACCTTGCGGGTTATCCGTCCGTCGGCACTCAGCTGCAGTCCCCCACGGCCGAACGTTTGCTTCCATCGGCGCGCAACCTCGGCAACGAGCGGTTCGATGTGCTGCTCCATGATGCGGTCGGCCGTCTCTTTGAAGGCTTGTGCTGAAGCTTGCGCGATCGCCTCCAACCGGAAGAGCTCCTCGAGCTGGCGCGTCTGTTCCTGACCCTGATCGATCTCTTCCAGCGCTTCGCGAACTCCAGCCAGGGTGTTGGACTTAACGGCCAGGTCCTGATCGAGTCGCTGCAGTTCGTCCCTCGCAGTTTCGTGAGCCGTGCGGATCTCGTCGACATCACCCGAAAGATCTTCCGAGGACGGCTGCACCGGCAGAGGAACGGATCGGATGTCGGAGAGCACGCTCTTGAGACTGGCGAGCACGCCGCGCCGGTTCGTTGCTTGCTCTTCGGCTTCGGTGATGGTCGTGTTGAGTCTCTCCAGATGCTGAGCGTGCTCCTGAGCAGCGCTTTCTGCGTCGTGTTCACCGAAAGGACGAAGACATGTCGGACAAACCGCGTCCGATGTCTCGAGGTGCGAGATCGACTCACGGATGAAGTCGGCTCTTCCACGCGCTGTCGCTGCCTGCATATCGAGCTCCGACAAGGCGCGTTCTTCCTCGGTCTCCACTTGCGCGAGAGCTTCGAGAACTCCTGCGGGCTCGATGTCCCGCTCCAGCAACGATCCGGCGACCTCCGCGTAGGCGGACAACTTCGCGTTCCGCTCGGTCAGGGCGTTCTGATAGTTACTCCATTCGATGGCGGCGGTTAGCCGTTCCGCGGCCGCGTTGACAGTCGTGACGGCTTTGTCGCGCGCCTCCTGCGCTGCCTTTTGCTCTTCTTCCGCTGTTGCGAGATCAGTTACGAGCTCTTCTCTCGCTCGCTGATCCTTGCGTTCGACGACCTTCGTCTTCCGGAGCGTGCTCGCCGTCTCTGCGGCCACAGCTTCTGCGCGGGTCGCCGCTTCGAAGAGCGGACGAACTCCGAACAGTCCGGCGAGGTGATCACGCAGCTCGAACTCGCCCTGTGTTTCGTGCAGCCCACCGTGGATCATGAACGTGAGCTGCGCGAGAACATGCGCATCGGCTCCGAACTCTTCACCGAGGAACCCTTCGAGCTCGTCCTGCTCGGTGATAGTCCGATCTCCGGTCGTGGCCTCAAGCTCCGAACGGCCGCGCTGGTCGACGGTGCGGGTTATCACGAGCGGATCTCCCGAGGTCGGAAGGCGAAGGTCGACCGTTACCGTTGCCGTCTCGGCATCGCCGCGGATCTCGTCTTGGCCTCGTACGCCGGCGATGTCACCGAATATCCCCCACGCGGCCGCCATGATCAGCGAGGTCTTACCGATCCCGTTGGAGGCAACGACGAACGTGGCGCCTGGACCGAGCTCGATGTCGAGCCCGTCGTAAGCGCGCCAGTTCTGTAGCCGCAGTCGTTGGATCATCGCTTTTCGGCGAGCCTCCGGAGTTCCTGCTCGATCTCGTCGGGTGTTGTTCGTCCGTCGTTGACCGCTTGCAACAGGTTGGCGACGCCCTCGATCTCGCCTTCCCCCAGCTCGGTCAGTGCCTTGCGCTTGGGATTCGTCTTGCGAGCGCGTCCGCCGGCCGCTATTTGCTCCTCGATCGCGCTCGTCGCGCGCTCTTGCGCGATCGGCAGCACCGCGATCGTTCCGGCCGTCGACTCGCTTATCTCGAGCATCGGCTCCCAATACGGAATCAGCTCCCGTAGGAAAACCGAAAGTGCCTCTTCGACGGGATGTATGGGACGCCGGTATCTCCGTCCAACCAGCGATCCTCTTGGCACCTCGATCCTCGGGGAGCAATCCTCGGGTTGGACGAGAAGACACGAGTCGTCCGGTTCGACCAGAGCGATCGCCGCAGTGTCGGGATAGGTGCGGAATACGCGTCCGAGATCTCTCAGCCAATCGTTGCTCGACTCGAGTGCGCCTTCAGCGGCGAGCAGCCAGACACGGATGCGGCCGCCGAAGGTTCCGACGATCCAACCTTCGGTTACGTCCAAGCCGTCGATCCCGATCGTGGGAGCCGACGGATCGCTGGTGATGCGGGCCACCGACGGCAGAGCCTCGTGGAGCTTTGCAACCAAGGCGGCGCCGGCTTCAGTCGAAGCGGCGGATTCGGGCCGACCTCTATCCAGACCCCGACCGAAACCGACGCCCTCGGTCTCGTCGAGCAGATCGATGAGCTCGCGCAGTTTCTCCAGCTCGTCGGCATTCAGGTGCGAGGTGTCGGGCTGCGGACCTCCGAGCTCGGCATGCTCGATGTGCGCGGCCAACGCTTCCTGTATGCGGTCTTCGGATTCACTCATCGGTGGAGCTCCCATCTTCATGTTCCTCTATGTACGTCCGGATCTTGCTCACAGCGAAAGCGACGATCTGCCCCACACGCTGGCCGGTGACCGGCGGGTCGAGCTCGCGTCCGACGGCGGCGCGGCTCTTGCCGTCCACCTGAACGGAAAGAAAAGCCTCACGTTCGGTGTCGGTAAGCACGGCCTGGATCGCTTCTTGTGCGAGAGACAGCTTCTCGACGACCTTCGCGTGCTCCACCTCTGCGAAGTATTCGTCCTCTGCTCCCGCAGAGCCGGCGGCGGC
Organism: uncultured Actinomycetes bacterium; assembly: GCA_963766295.1. Taxonomy (GTDB): domain Bacteria; phylum Actinomycetota; class JAICYB01; order JAICYB01; family JAICYB01; genus JBBDRJ01. Next base: position 1,524,154 of record CAVXYW010000002.1, read on the forward strand.
AACATCGCCGAGCTCGAGTCCATCGGATTCATCACTGCCTGCGATCGGCTCCTGGAGAGATCGGTCATGACGCCTGGCTTCCGCCCGGTTGAGGGCGTCCATCGCCTTGTTCTTCGCGACGCGGAGGGCGAACGGAAGGAAGGGACCCGCAGAGCGAAACTCGCTGGAGGCCATCGAGCTCCACGCTTCGTCCACCACCCCCCAGGGGTCCATCCCGGCGATCACGTGGTCACTTCTCCAGACCCTTAGAACGCTGAGACGCATCAAACCCCGGATGCGCGCGTAGCCCTGCTCGTCAACCCCGTCGGGAAGCGCGGGATTGATCGATATCTCGGCCACGCTCCCTATCTATCGGATTGGCCCGAAAACCGAAAGGCGGCCGGTCAATCCTTCTTCGCGCGACTTCGCGAAACCCGCGGCGGTTCGTCCGGTTGCTTGGGGTAAACCGGGGGCCACGGCGCGTCCATCAAGCCGTTCGCCCGGTCCTTTTCATGCATCTCGAGGAACGGTTCGAGGGACTGCGGATCGTCGTTCATGCCCTCCCAGGCAGTCGCCGCTCTTCTTGATCCGCGCGGGAAGAGTCGAAACCGAGAGCTCGTCCGGGTGGACCTTGTCGACGTCCTCCCAGGTTATCGGTGTCGAGACCTGGGCTCCCGGGCGCGCACGCACGCACCACGCGCCGAACACCGTCTTGTGCGGACAGTTCTGATTGAAGTCGATGAAGATGCGCTCGCCTCGGTCTTCCTTCCACCACTCGTCGGTGATGATGTCCGGGTGGCGGCGGGCCAGCTCGCGAGCGACGGCCACGGCCGCCGAACGCACCTGATACGAATCCCATTTCTTCTCGAGCCGGACGTACACGTGCAAGCCTCTGTTCCCTGTCGTCTTCGGGTAGCCGGTGACGCCGAGCTCGTCGAGCAGGTTCTTCACCTCACGTGCGGCCTTGCGCACATCGGTGAAGTCGGTGCCCGGTTGCGGATCGAGGTCGAGTCGCAGCTCATCCGTGTAGTCGGGATCGTCGGCCATGTAAGGCCAGACGTGAAATCCAAGGCACCCAAGGTTCACTGCCCATGCGATGTGCGCAATATCGGCGGCTACCAGTGCGCGCGACGTTGTGCCGTTGGGCGTCATGACGATCGTGGTTTCGAGCCAATCGGGAGCCGAGTCGGGCACCCGTTTCTGAAAGAAGGACGACCCTTCCGCACCGTTGGGGAACCGCTGCATGAGCAGGGGACGTCCGCCCATGGTGCGCATCACCTGCTCGGAGAAATGGACGTAGTGCTTTACGAGGTCGAGCTTGGTCTCGCCGTGCTCCGAGAAGAAGACCTTGTCCGGACTGGTGATGCGTACTTCTTGTCCGTCGATCTCTAGGAGCTCTTCACTTTTAGCCGCCACGGCAATGCATTGTCTCAAAGGCCGACGGGAATGGTGTCATCTAAGCTCCTGATTCACCCCTGGAAAGGAGAAGCCATGCCAACTCTCGCCGAGATCAAGGCGAAGCAGCAGGCCACGTGGAGCAGTGGCGCCTACGACAAGGTCGCGTGGATCACCGTGCCCTTGGCCGACACTTTGTGCGATGCGGTGGACATACGTCCGGGCGCAAACGTTTTGGATGTCGCGACGGGGACCGGCCACGTCGCTCTGGCAGCCGCTCGGCGCTTCTGCGAAACCACAGGGATCGACTACGTCCCCGCTCTCCTAGACAAGGCACGCCTACGATCCGACGCCGAGGGACTCGCGGTGAACTGGGAGGAAGGGGACGCAGAAGCTTTGCACTTCGACGACGGGTCTTTCGACTTCGTCCTCTCGGCTATCGGCGTGATGTTCACAGCGGACCACCCAAAAGCGGCATCGGAACTGGTTCGGGTGTGCAAGCCCGGTGGGACGGTGGGGATGGTCAACTGGACGCCCGCCGGGATTGTCGGCGACATGTTCAGAGCCATCGCGAAGCATGTTCCTCCCCCGCCGGAAGCCAAGCCGCCCGGGCTCTGGGGAACCGAGGACTATCTGAAGGAGATCCTGGGTGACGGCGTCGATCTAAACATCACACCGGGAGTGGTCAGGGCGAATTTCCTGTCGCCCGAGCACTTCGCCGACTTCTTCATCGAGAACTACGGCCCGACGCTGAAGGCTTACGAGTCGCTGCCCGCGGAAGGTCGTTCGGTGTTGCGCAGCGATTACATCGAGGTCGCGGAGAAGAGGAACATCGCCAAGGACGGCACGGCCGTTATCGACTTCGACTACATAGTGGCCGTCGCGAAGAAGAAGTGAAGCCTCCACCTCTCGTCAAGAAAAGGTAGACCTCGCCCGGACGCACGATTCATCGCTCCACCCACACATCGCGTCCCGAGATCATCTTGGTTTCCAGGTAGGCATCAAGAGTCGGAGCCAGCGGGACGTCGCCCAAGATCCGAAGCACGAGCACGGTCGTCGCGTCCGGAACCGCAGCGTCGACTTCATCCTTGAGCGGACGAACCACCCCGTCCGCCACCACCCCGTCCGCCGTCACGACCACGCTCGGCGAAGCATCCAGGCCTACGATCCTCAGCTGAGCCCGTTTGCATGCCGCTGCAACGGCGTCGCGCTCGGCGCCCGCAGGCAGATGGACCCCGACCTCATCTAAGTCGAGTGAACGGAGTCGTTGCGCAAGAACTCCTTCGTCGACGATCAATTCGTTGCCACGAACTTCGCGATCACGTCGGCGAGATGCTCGCCGGCGTCTTCCTGGAGAAAATGGCCCGCACCCTCGATGGCCACGTGGTCTTGATCCTTCGCTCCTGGAACGCGCCTTTGGAAAACACCCTCTCCGCCGCGCGTGATGGGATCGGAATCGCTGAACGCCGTGAGGAAAGGTTTCGTCCAGCTTTCGAAGACCTTCCAGGCCTCGCGGTTGTCATCAGAAGCTGGATCGTCGGACTTGGTCGGCACGAGAACGGGGAACTGACGGGCGCCTTCCTTGAACGACTCGTCCGGGAACGGAGCGTCGTAAGCCGCGACCACCTCCGCCGAAAGTTCGGACGTGCAGCCGCCGTTGATGATCCCGCCGATCGGGAACTTCGGCGACTCCTGAGAGAACTTCTGCCAATTCAGGAAAGCCTCGCTTATACGTCCGTCGCCGGTCGGTAGCCCCGTATTGCCGACGACCACACGCGCGAACCGATCGGGCATCGAAGCGATCACGCGTAGCCCGACGAGGCCACCCCAATCCTGTCCGAAGAAAGTCGCTTCATTCAGATCGAGCTGCGTCACGAGGCTGGACATCCAATCGACGTGCCGAGCGTAGGTGTAATCGGTGCGGCTCGCGGGCTTGTCCGAGCGGCCGAAGCCCACGAGGTCGGGCACTACGCAACGAAGCCCCGCATCCGTTAGGACCGGAACCATCCTGCGATACAGAAACGCCCAGGACGGCTCACCGTGCAGGAGCACAACGACGGGGCCGTCACCTTCGTCGAGATAGTGCACGCGCAACGTCGACTCTTCGTCCGCAGGAACTTCCACGTAATGCGGCTCGAAAGAAAAATCGGGAAGGTTCGCGAAGCGATCGTCTGGCGTTCGAAGGATCTCCATGGCGCGCCTTTCTACGTTGGGGCTTCGGGGTACAGCTTCGGCTCCCGCTCGGGCGGTAGCTCGTCGTACAGAGACGCGACGAGATCGCTGCGGACGGATGCGCAAGCGGGATCATCCCATCTGTTGTCCCACTGCACGGGATCGTCGGCGACGTTGTACAGCTCGCCCTCCGTGCCGTCGTAGGTGATCTCGGGCTCGCGCTCAGCCCGTCCGAACAATCCCTCGTTGGACGTCGGTTCGTAAGCCGTGCAGATCCAGCCGTCGCGATAGATCGTTCGGAAATGCATCCCGCACTGGCGGAACTGGCTGTCCCATTCGGTGATAACGAAGTCACGGCCGGTTCCCGGCATCGTCGGGAGCACCTGACCCTGCACCCACTCGGGCACGGGAAGTTCGGCGATCTCGCAGAACGTCGGCGCGAGATCCAACAAACCGACGGGATCGTTGACATCGGCGTGCGCCACACCGGCCGAAGGCGCCGGACGCCACACGAGTGGAACCCGCATCAACGCGTCCGTGTGATAAGGGCCCTTGAACATCAGACCGAAGTCGCCCTGCAGTTCTCCGTGGTCGGACGTGAAGAAGACATCGGTATCGGCGAGCCATCCGCGCTCTTCGACACTTCTGAGCACGCGTCCGCATGCCTCATCGATCAACTCGTTGGAGATGTGCGTCATCGCGTTGATCTCGCGAACCTGGTCGTGCGTCATCTCGTGCGGGACGAACGATCGCGGTCCGCCTTCGTAGTTCCTGAACCGGCCTTCGTACCAGTCGAGCCAGTGGCGGGGCTTGTTCGACAGGATCTCCACGATCTTTTCGTGATCACCCGGATGACCGGGCGGAAGATCGAGGTCGCGCCAGTTCACTCGATGCAGCTCCGAGGACGGCGGATCCCAGGGATGGTGCGGATCGGGAAAGCTCATCCAGCAGAACCACGGTTCGTCGTTCCCGACTGAGTTAAGCCATGCGATCGTGCGGTCGGCTACCCAATCTGTGTGGTAGTGCTCGCGCGGAACCGGATTGTGGACGGTCTCCGGCGCGCCGGTGTCACCTCCCGGTTCGGCAGACAGCAAGGGCGCGAAGCCCTTCATCTCTTCCGGATAGTTCTCGTTGAGCCACTGACCGTAGTGCTGCACGGCGAAGCCGGCGAATCCGGGCGTGTGCAAAGCCAGCTCCAGGTGCTCGAATCCGCGGTACGGACCGTTGTGCCCCTCGCGAGCCATCCTGTTCTCTATCCATTTCTGCTCCCGGTCGAAGCCGGGTTGGAAGTGCGCCTTACCCAGCAGGGCTGTGCGGTAGCCGTTCTCATTGAGATACCCGGCGATGCTTGGGGCGTCCTCCGGGAGCGGCACTCCGTTGGCGATCACACCGTGAGTGCGCACGTACTGTCCGGTGATCATCGTCGAGCGGGACGGCATGCACACCGTGTTCTGGTTGTGCGTCCGGTGGTAGTTGATGCCCTCGGCAGCAAGCTTGTCGACGACGGGAGTTCGTGCGATCGTTCCGCCTGTGCACCCCAGAGAGTCGTATCGCTGCTGGTCGGTCGTGATGAACAGGATGTTCCGGTTCAAGGCTTCACCGCTACGTTAGCGATCAAGGCTTGCAGGGTTCGCTTCATCGCGCGGCTGGCGGCGTCGACTGATAGTCCGTTTCGTCGCCGGAGGTTTTCCCAGGCCTCCCAGCAGGTTGCCGTGTCCATAGCGGCCAGGAACTCTCGGCGCTTTCCACGAGGAACGCGATCGAGCTCCGCATTGAATGCCGCAGCCACGTCGTTGCGAAAGCCCCGGCGAGCCCAATCGAGCTTGCTCGCGAGCTGGGGCGAGAACGGCTCGCTCACCAGAGCCGATCGGCGCACGGGCGTGATGCTCTCGAGGAGCTTAGACCTGCGTAGTACGAATGACCCCAGACGATCCGTGAGAGATCCTTTCGCCGGCGTTGTTTCGACCAGGTGGCCGTAGCGCTCGAACTGCCTCTGCGCAACAGCCATGACGATTGCGTCGAGGTCTTCGAAATGCTGGAAGACCGAGCGCAGGCTCACACCCGCCTGCGCGGCGATCTGGCGCGCAGTGGGCCTGAGCTCACCAGCTTCGATCAACGAGAGCTGCGCATCGACAACAGAGCGTCGAGTGCGGACCGCCCTGTCGGCGCGTCCGTCTGTTCCCAGCTCCTTCTCTTGCAACACTTCGAGAGCTTACCAGTTCTTGCACTCATAGTGCAAAAACCTACTACCCGCTCATCGCCTTCGTACGCAGGCAGCGTCGCGACGGCATCGACGAAGGCCGTCTTCAACAGTTCCCCTTGCCAAATTGCAGCCATCGAGTCGTGACCACTGCATGACTAACGAGTGCGCCTTCCCGACACGCCAGGAAGTGACGGCCACCCGATGGGATAAAGGTGAACAGGTTGTTGAACTCCTCCGCGGGTCGGCCCGCGTGGAGTGCGTACTAGCAGTCTCGCGATTGATTACGAACGCACGGTTCCGGCGTAGGCCGTCTCCAGCGCCGCGAGATCTAGCTTCTTCATCGGTAGGAAGGACTGCGTAACGCGCCGGACCGTCTCGTCATCTGCCGTCCGAATCATCTCGTCCATCTTTCTGGGGACGATCTGCCACGAGACGCCGAATCGATCCTTCAACCACCCGCACTGCTCGGCCTCGGGAACGGCGGACATGCGCTCCCAGTAGTAATCGATCTCGTCCTGGCCTTCGCAGCTGACTATCAGCGAAACAGCCTCGTTGAACGAGAAATTGTGCTCGTGCGCGCTATCGATCGCCGCCAGGTGGAACCCGTCGAGCGTGAAGGCGGCGAACTGCACACTGTTCTCCGAATCCGGATCTGCGCCGGGACCATGTCGCCTGAGTTCCCCGATCTTGGAGTTCGGGAAGTCAGATGTGTAGAGCTTGATCGCTTCCTCTGCCTTCCCGTACACATCACCGACGAACATCAGCTGGGGCACTATCTTCTGCGGGATATCACCGGAACCGACGTGCATGACCTGCCAGGAAAGCCCGAAGCGGTCGTTCGTCCAACCGTAATGGTCGCTGAAGGGATAACTGTCCAAGGGCATCAAGGTTTCGCCGCCCTCGTTCAGCAAGTTCCAATGATCGTCGACCTCTTCCGTAGTTGCGCAATCGATCCTGAAGGAAATGGAGGGAGTGAACTTGAATTCGGGGCCGGCGCTGATCGCCTGGAACGGCTGGCCGGCCAACGTGAAGGACACGACGTCACAGTCGCCCGACGGTGTGTCCCTCAAGGTAGTGACGTCGGTGACGCCGGAGCTGTCGAACAGTGACGTGTAGAGCTCCGCTGCTTCCTGGGCCTGGGTGTCGAACCACAGATGGGGGGTGATCCCTGGCATCAAATCCTCCCTAATTCGTCGGGTCAATCTCTTTGTACCCATCGTGGCAGCAGCCGTATCGAAACCGATTCGCCTCTCGTCCTATGAGGTTTCAGGGATCAACCGGAACGTCACACCGCCGATCGACGCGTCTCGAATATCCCCTTGTGATGCGATGAAGAACTCACAGATGCCTTCGCGCTCGCCCGCGCCTAGGTGCACGAACTGAACGCGCTGTCTTCCTTCGTCGAGGATCAGTGCAGCACCGTCGTCTTCCGGTTTTGCTCGCACGCCGAGTACCTGACCCCAGCGGCCGGCAAGAGCGATGGGGTCACTATCACGGACTGTAATTCCGCGGACGCCGCCCCGCTGCTGCGGGACGTCGGCGCCGATCCACGACGGCCCGGCCCACCTCCACGATTGCGGCGGTTCGGGCTGATCGATCGACACGATCGCGCCGCCGATGTCCTTCGGATGCAGATGCATCGCGGCGATGTCGTCGAGCTCGGCATGCCAGACGACCCTGATGTCCATCTCCGAGACACGCCGGCGGACGGATTCGATGTCGGGGACCTGGAAGATCGCCATGTATCCACCTTCACCCTGCTTGTCGAGGGTGCGACCGGCAGCGGTGTTCTCCTGCACAGGTGAAACGATCTCGACGAACGTGTCGCCGGTTGAATACACGACGTTCTCGAGACCGAAGGCGATGACGTTGGGATCGTTGTAGCCGTCCTTGAATCCGAGCTGATCCTCGAGCTGCTCGGCGACGGCGTCTCTCTTCCATGCGGTGAGGACGACTTGCCGAAGGCGTACACGCTCGCTCACTTTCATCACTCCGTTTTCGCATCGAATTCACGCAATAGCTTCTTCGGCGCCGCTAGCCGCCACGCGTCGTGTACGAAATCTGCCACCTCGTCCCAGTCCGGCTCATCGAGATCGAACCTGATCCCGATCCAGCCATGGCGTCCGACGAATGCGGGAACCCAGAACCGGTCCGGATCGGATTCGACCAATGACTCTTGGATGCCGTGACCCGCTTTCAGCACAGCACCGCTTCGATCGTCGTCCCCGAAATGCTTGTACAAGAAGTATCCGAAGCGCTTGCCCGCAACCTCGAGCGACAGGTGCTCGTTCCTCGACCTGCCAAGCGCCGTCGTTTGCGGGTATTCCTCGCAGATCTTGCCCAGCTTCTTGGCGCGACGCCGCAATACGGCGAGCGTCGCCGTCGCCTTGCGCGTTGAGGGCGTGCGAGGAGCCGCCACAGTTCCAGGCCTCTAGGTCAAAGAGAAGGGCGGATAGCGATCAGTAGTTAGCAACAGCGCATAAGCCTCGACACGTAGGGCCCAGCGCTGCACTCCCTCCAAGAAGGCAAAGAGTCCCCGAGGGTACCGCCCGGTGAAAAGGATGGCGAACCACGCGACGATCACAACGAATATCGATGCGACGATAAGGAAGAACAAAACGACGTAGTGCGGGATCGCAAGCAACCACTTCACCAGCGGCAGCCAACGGTTCAGGTCTTGCTTAACGTCCGGGAACTCCACCTCTAGATGCACCCACTGCTCTTCGTCCGTGGATGGATACCGATCGGACATCAGGGCCATGTACGAGAAAACTCGAGTTGAAAACCGAGCTAATTGAAGATTGAAGTCGAACCACCAGCGTGGATATTTCTGCCTGAACAAAATCATCAAGAAGACGGGCGCTACCAGGATGCCGCCACTACCGACGGCGACCATCTCGCTTCCGTCCCGTCCATAGTCAGCGACAGACGTCGACCCGCTGATAAGGATCAGGACGACCAATATCGGGATGACATAGAAGACACGAAGCAGCGTCGACACTCGGTCCAGATCGCGGTCCGGGTATTCGATGTTCAGTCTGGCCGGATAGGTGTCTTGTCGTTCGTTGGTCACGATCGCGTCCTCCTACTTCGAAGGCCTCTGCTTAGGGCGACTGGGACGAAGATACGCCCCAGCTCGCTCACACCCCACCAGCCTTACTGGCGGGACGGACAAGGGCGCGAGAATGCGCACGGCGCCTCGCCGGCGCCGGGTCGAACGGAGCGCGGTGCCACGTCGCGGTTGCCGCGTCTAGGTCGAGCAGCAGCCACGGCGCTCCCATGGCTGCCTGTGCGTCGAGTCCGTCCCACCAACCGAGCGGCGATGGAGAAGGTGCGCCGACGGCGCCCGGATTCAGTAGCCACTTGCCCTTGGAGATGTCGATGGCGACATCGGTGACGACTTTGACGCGGCGAGCTCCTCCACCGGGCAACGCCTGCCAAGCGTTGGACACATGCGTATGGCCGACGAGGCCGAGAGGAGCCTTCTGTAACGCCAGGCAAGCACCGGCGTTGCCGTTTCCGACGAACTCCCACACTGGGTTTCTTGGGCTGCCGTGCCAGCACTGCACTGACTCTCGCCGCGCGGCGGGCTTGCGTGAGCGCAGCCAGGTCACGTCGTCGTCGCTCAGTCGCTCGCGCGCCAAGGCTATCGAGCGCTCCGCGGCCGGGCCCAGCCGCGACGGCTCGACCGAGCCGGTGGCACCATAGTCGTGGTTGCCCGCGAGCGCGATGGAACACCACTCGCGTGTCGCGGCGATCGCCCTTTCGGGGTCTGGTCCTCCGCCGAGCATGTCTCCGAGTGACCAAAACTGCTGCGCGCCGCAATCGAGCGCCGACGTGAGGACGGCATCGAGCGCGTCACCGTGCGCATGGGCGTCCGCAAACACCGCCACCAGCATGACTATTCAGTCGCCTGGGTCCGTCAATCGAAAGGCGCAAACTCGATTGGCGGAGAATGGGCTCACGACCGGTGGGCCAGGCAGGGCTACTTGAACCCACTCCGAACGACTTATCCTCATCGGCAAAGGAGCGTCGCCATGTCACTTAGGGTCCACAATTTCGCCATATCACTGGACGGCTTCGGCACCGGTGACGGGCTGAGCCACGAGGAACCTTTTGGTCACGCGGGCGAGAGGCTGCACGAGTGGATGTTCGCCACCCGGTTCTGGAGTGGGATGGTCGGCCGGCCCGGCGGCAGTGGCGGGATCGACGACGCTTTCGCCCAGCAGCACGGTCCGGGGATCGGTGCCGAGATCATGGGTGCCGGGAAGTTCGGCCCGCCGGGATGGCACTCCGATCCGGAATGGAAGGGATGGTGGGGGCCCAACCCGCCGTTCCACACACCGACCTTCGTCCTCACCCACCAGCCGCGTGCCTCGATCGAGATGGAGGGCGGCACCACGTTCCACTTCATCAACGCTTCGCCGGCCGATGCGCTTGAGACGGCCCGCCTGGCGGCCGACGGCCAGGACGTACGTCTCGGCGGAGGCCCGACCGTGATCCGCGACTTCCTTTCTGCCGGACTGGTCGACCACGCGCACATCGTGGTCGTTCCGATCCTGCTCGGCCGAGGCGTACGCCTCTGGGACGGACTGGAGAGCCTCGAGAAGCACTACGGGATAGAAGTCGCCTCCTCGCCCAGCGGAGTCACACACGTAACGTGTACACGTAGTTGACCGGACACTCTATTAACTGGTCCTGTTTGTGGGCGTCCGAGGAATCGAACCTCGCACATCTACCTTGTAAGGGTAGCGCTCTACCACTGAGCTAGACGCCCTGCCCTCGCGATTCTAGGTCAGCAGTCTGCGCCTACTTGGGCTCGGCTTCCGGCGGCAGCGGTGTCCCGCTCGCGTCGACGGCATCGACGCGCTCGGCTCCCGCTTCCTCCAGCACCTTGCGAGCTTTGACCGCGGTGCTCTCGTCCTTGACGCTGACGGAGACAAGGGTGTCGCGCTCTGCGGCCATCTTCTTCTCGTCCAGCATCTTGCCCGGATTTTCCTTACCTTCGAGCCGAGGCTTCATCGCACCGCCGATGATGAATCCGGCAGCCGAAAATCCGATCACGCACGGGATGAACACGGTCAGGAATCTGCCTGCATCGGACATCGGAGCGTCCGCAAACAAACCCCACGCGAGCCCACCGATCGTTCCGACGAGCGCACCGATCACCACACCACCCAAGACTCCGGCGAACACTCCCTTGGCTTGAGCCGGCGTCAGGAAACCGATCGAAGGTCCGGCCCAGCCTTCAGTGACCTCGTCCTTCATCTCGGACCGCAAAGCCGCTCTACGTGTTTCACCATTGCGTTCGTCCTCGGTGCGGAAGGCGACAACACGGACGTCCGACTTGCGGACGCCAGCGCGCTGCAACTTCTGGCGCGCGCCCTTCGCGCGTTCGGCCGTTCGGAATGCCGCGATCACGCTTATGGGGGCTGTTCGCGCCATGGGTGCCACCTCCCTGTGTTGAGGCGTTAGTTTCAGTACCCGTCGGTTGAGGTCCGGAAACCGCGGAACAAGGAGTTCCAACCATGCGGAAACCACCGTCCGAAACACGCATCGGACACGTCCACCTGAAGGTCACCGACCTCGATCGCGCCGAGCGTTTCTACATCGAAGCCCTCGGGATGGAACGGAAGGGACGCCTCGGCGACCAGGCGACGTTCTTGGCCTACGGGGATTACCACCATCACCTAGCGCTGAACACATGGCATTCGAAGGACGCACCCACCGCCCCCGTCGAAGCACGGATCGCCGGCCTTTATCATTTCGCGGTCCTCTACCCGAACAGAAAGGCCCTGGCCAACGCGGTCAAGCGAGTACTCGACTTCGGCTGGAGGATCGACGGCGCAAGCGATCACGGCGCCAACTACTCCATCTACCTGAGGGATCCGGACGAGAACGGGATCGAGCTCTACTACGACCGCCCTCCGCAGGACTGGGAACGCGACGCCGAAGGAAACGTGGCTCTGAAGAACGCACCCTTCGACGTCGAGGCTTTGCTGTCCGAAGCCGACTGACGTCCTACCGCTGAGCGAAGCGAGGCGGCAGCATCGACCCGGGTCGGCGAAGCCGAACCCGGTCGAGCTACTTCGAGAAGTTCTCGCCGCCGTCCGGGTCCCAGTACTTCTTGCCTTCGAGCTCGGGCGGGCGGTAATCCTGCTCGACCTTTCCTTCGGGAAAGCTGTGAGGGTACTTGTAACCCTTGCCCTCGCGGGCCAGCTTTCGCCCCATCTGTTTGTCGGAGTCACCAAGGTGGGCGGGAACGTCGCGTGAACGCTCGGCGATGTCGCCCTTCGCCGCGACCATCGCCCGAAGGACCGCATTCGACTTCGGCGCAAGCGACAGATAGATCGCCGCCTGCGCGAGTGCGAAGGCCGACTCCGGCAGGCCGACGTATTCGTTGGCCTGTGCCGCTGCAACCGCAACGGCCAGTGCGTTCGGGTCGGCCAGCCCTATGTCCTCTGAAGCCAGGACGACCATGCGTCGCGCGATGAACTTCGGATCTTCGCCGCCTTCGATCATCTCGAACAGCCAGAACAGCGCGGCGTCGGGATCAGATCCGCGCATCGACTTGATGAAGGCGGAGATGACGTCGTAGTGCCGGTCCTGGGCCTTGTCGTAGCGGATAGCCCTGCGTGCGAGTGCGGCTTGGACGTCCTCGATAGTTATCTGTTTGGCCTCGCGAGCACCCGCAAGTTGTGCACTTGCCTCGAGTGCGTTCAATGCGGTGCGCGCATCTCCTCCGGACTTGTCGGCGATCCATTCGAGCGCTTCATCCTCGGCCTCGAACCCGGGGATCCCTCGCTCTTCGTCGTTTAGGGCGCGCTTCAGGATCTCCTTTATGTGCTCGGGGTCCAGTGCGTCCAAGCGGAACAGCAGGGACCGGGAGAGCAACGGTGAGTTGACTTCGAAGAAGGGGTTCTCGGTCGTCGCACCGATGAGGATGATCAGTCCTTCCTCGACGGCGCCGAGGAACGCGTCCTGCTGCGCCCTGTTGAATCGGTGGATCTCGTCTAGAAACAGGAGCGTGCGCCCGAACTTGCGCGCGTTCGCGATCACCTTCCGAACGTCGGCCACTCCCGACGAGATCGCAGAGAGCTTTTCGACCGGGATCTTGGTTCGCTCGGCGACCAGATGCGCGATGGTCGTCTTGCCCGTGCCGGCCGGGCCCCAAAGGATCGCCGAGCGGAGCTCGTCCCTTTCTATAAGCGCGCGAAGCGTGGTACCGGGACCGATGACCGACTGCTGGCCGACGATCTCGTCCAGGTTCGCCGGACGCATGCGCGCAGCAAGAGGTGCCCTGGTTCCCCTGGTGTCCGGCGCGACCGCGAAGAGTGATTCTTCTTCCTCACGGTCGCGCGGCGTCATTTCTGTTCCTTCTCTATCAGTCTCAAGCCCAGGTCGCGGAGCTGGAGAGGATCGACCGGTGCCGGCGCACCGGTAAGAGGATCGGCTCCCGTTTGCGTCTTCGGAAAGGCGATGATGTCGCGCAGGGAGCCGCCGCCGGTCATGGCCATCAAGGTTCGATCCAGTCCCATCCCGACTCCGCCATGGGGGGGAGCACCGTGAGACAAGCCGGTTATGAACCAGCCGAATCGCTCCTCGATCTCCTGAGCACTCAGCCCGAGGATCTCGAACACCCTGCGTTGCATCTCCGCGCGATGCATCCGGATCGATCCGCTCAGCAGCTCGGTGCCATTGATAACGAGGTCGTACTGCTGTGTCCGCACAGATGCGGGGTCCGACTCAAGAAACTCAACCGTTTCGGGAGTCGGGGCATAGAAGGGGTTCCCGATCGATATCCACGCGTTCTCCTCTTCGCTCCATTCGAAAGCCGGCATCTCCAGTACCCACGTGAAGCGCCAATCCTCGGGATCCGCGATGGACTTGATCCTTCCCTGCGATCGCGCGAGGTCGATTCGAAGGGCCCCAAGCACTTCGCTCGTCAGTCGCGGCGTTTCATCGGCAGCGAGAAGAAGGAGGTCTCCAGTTTCGGCTCCAAGCTCACGCCGGATACCGGCGATCTCTTGCTCCGACAGGAATTTCGTTATCGGCGCACGCAGCTGTTCGGGTTCGACGACCATCCACACCAAGCCCTTCGCGCCGAGCTCCTTGGCGCGGTCGATCAGGCCATCGAGGGTGGCGCGGGACGCTTCCGCTCCCGCTATCGGGACACGAAGCCCGCGCACCGCGCCGCCGGCCGAAAGGACAGCCCCAAATGCGTTGAAGCTCGTTCCCGTGAAGACCGGCGATAGTTCCGTGACGGTAGGCCCCGCAGCTTCGCGCACATCCGGACGATCGGATCCGTAGCGCGCCACCGATTCCTCGTATGTGATGCGCGTGAAGGGCGCCGGGATGTCGACGCCAAGGCAGTCCTTCCACATCTTCGAAATCAGACCTTCCATCAACTGCAAGATGTCTTCGCGCGTAACGAACGACATCTCGAAGTCGAGCTGGACGAACTCGATCTGGCGATCGGCGCGCGGATCTTCGTCGCGAAAGCTTGGAGCAAGTTGGTAGTACCTCTCTATCCCGCCAACCATGAGCATCTGCTTGTACAGCTGAGGTGATTGCGCCAGTGCGAACACATTTCCGCGGTTGTGCCGGGAAGGGACGACGAAGTCGCGAGCTCCCTCGGGTGTCGCGCGCGTCATGATCGGCGTCTCGATCTCGATGAACCGGTTCTCATCGAAGTAGTCACGTATGGCCTTACGGGCTTTTGACCGGAGCGCCATGTTGTCTTGCATGGGCTGGCGCCGAAGGTCGATATAGCGATAACGGAGTCTGGTCGTTTCCTCGGCTTCGACCTCGTCTTCGACTGGGAACGGCAACGGCGGACATTCGGACAGAACCTCGACCTCGCCGGCGACGATCTCGATCTCGCCCGTCGGAAGCTTGGCGTTGACAGTTCCTTCGGGCCGAGCGCGCACCGATCCTTTGATGAGCAGGCACCATTCGTCGCGCACGCGATGAGCGACGGCGGCCACGCTCTCGGCTTCGCAGACGACCTGGATGACGCCGCTCGAGTCGCGCAGGTCCAGGAAAAGGACTCCGCCGTGGTCGCGATGGGCGTTGACCCATCCGGCGAGAGTCACATCGTCGCCGACGTTCGAACTCCGCAGCTCGCCGCATCCGTGCGACTTGATCACGTTGAAAGCTCTTTAACCAGATCGGCGAACGCGATCTCTCGCTCGTCGCCCGAGGTCATGTTCTTCATCTTCGCCACCTGTTTGCTGACTTCGTCCGGACCGAGGATCACGACGTTGCGCGCACCTAGCCGGTTGGCGCTTCGCATCTGCGCTTGCATCGACTTCGCCGCATCCGAGACCACCACGCGCAGCCCTGCCTTGCGCAGATCGAGAGCGGTGGCCGTCGCCACTGCGGCCAGTCCTTCCATCCAAACCACGAAGACGTCGGGCACGCGTGGCTCCACTTCACGTGCTTCGCGAAGAGCGACCATCACCGGCTCGGTTCCCACGGCGAAGCCGACGGCCGGCGTGGGCGGCCCACCCAGCAGCTCGATGAGTCCGTCGTATCGTCCTCCGGCGCCTACGACCGAACGTGCGCCGAACCCTTCCAGATCGAACTCGAACACCGTGCGTGTGTAGTAGTCGAAGCCCCGGACTAGTTGAGGGTCATCCGTCCACGAGATCCCTATGGTTTCGAGGATCTCCTGGACTCCTGCGTAATGCGTGCGGCAGTCGTCGCACAAGTAATCGGTGATCGGCGGGATATCTCCACTGCGCAAGACCTTCTTGCAGCCCGGCACCTTACAGTCGAACACGCGCAAAGGGTTGTTCTTCAGCCTCACGTGGCAGTCGTCGCACATTTCGTCCACGCGGTCGCCGATGGCTTCACGCAACACCGGGAAGTATTTCTCGCGATCAGGCGGGTGCCCCATCGTGTTCAGGTGCAGACGGGGCGACAAACCGATGACGTCGAAGAACTGAGAGGCAAGAGCGATCAGCTCGGCGTCCATCGTCGGCTCGGCCGATCCGACCGCTTCGGCGTCGATCTGGTGGAACTGGCGCGTGCGGCCCTTCTGGGGACGCTCGTACCTGAACATCCAGCCCATCAAGTAGAGGCGGAGCGGCAGGGCTTCGCGCTTGGCGAGGTTGTGCTCGACAACGGCCCGGGCAACGCCGCCCGTCGCCTCCGGCCTGAGGCTGAAGGAGCGATCGCGCCGGTCGTTGAACGTGTACATCTGCTTCTCGAGGACGACCTCCGAGGTCTCACCCGCCGCCCTCTGAAAGACCTCGGTGTGCTCGAACAGAGGCGTCTCGATGCGTGAATATCCGTAGCGATCGAAGAGGGTGCGCGCGGAATCCTCGAGCTCGGACAACAGCTCCGATTCCGGCGGCAATAGATCAGGCGCACCCCGCGGCCCTTTGGCTTTGGCCATCTGGTACTTATACAGGCTCGCGAGGGTGTATCAGCTGATGGGGCGAGCGAGTAGCAACGCGTAGCCGTTAGTCCATGAGCGCAAGCCGACCTCTTTCAGCGGGACGAAGCCCTCTCGCTTGTAGAAGCGACGCGTTCCCTCATACGAGTCCTCGGCGTCTTCGGGCTCTGAAGGGCCCAGCGTCATCACAACGAGCTGGCGAAATCCATCCTGGTGCGCCGCGTCGACGGCCGCTTTCATAAGCTGAGCGCCGATCCCGCCACGACGGCGATCCATTCGGACGGCCATCCACGTGATCTCTATAGCTTCATCACTCGAGGGCGCGACCGTGAGGAAGCCGACGATCTCGTCCCCATCGACGGCGACCCAGCCGCGCTCCGATCGCACGGCTTTGGCGCAGTCGGCTTGCCCGGTCGGATCCCCGAAGTGATACGGCAACGTTGCCAGGACGCCGTCGCAAGCTTCGGCGTCCTTCTTGTGGTCGAGTGGTCGGATCACTTCGACTCGAAGTGATGCTCGAGGTTCTCGAGCGTTTTCTCCATCCCCGCGCGATTTCGCTTGAGGAACCCACTGACCTTTAGGAAAAGGCCCGGCGAGCGTGCTTTCGACCAATCGAAGGATTCTTGCACCCGCGTCCCGCCGTCGACCGGCTCGAGCTCGTAGCGCCAGATGTTTCGCGCGGGATGGCACCAAGCGATGAGCTTGTCCTCCTCGAACTCCACAACCTTGTTTCGGATCTTGTAAGGAGCGCCGATACGCATGTCCATCCCGAACTTTGCGCCGAGTGAGAGGCGTTCGGGGTTGTTCGACCCTGCTTTTTTCACCGTGCCGGACCCGTCCAGCACGGGGTGCATCTTCGGATCCGCCAGCAGATCGAAGATCTCTTGCGCTTTCGCCTTGATCACACGCTCGACCGAGATAACCTTGTCGGCCACTTCTTTCTCCTTTAGACGTCCCTCGTATCGATGAGGATAGTGACCGGACCGTCGTTGGTGAGATCGACCTCCATGTGAGCTCCGAACACACCGCTCTGAAGCTTTACTCCTAAGTCGGCAAGGCGCTCGCATACGCGATCGACTAGCGGATCGGCTTGCTCCGGCCTGGCGGCCTCAACGAATGAAGGTCTGCGGCCCTTGCGCGTGTCGGCGTAGAGGGTGAACTGGCTCACCACGAGTACCGACGCGCCCTCGTCGAGGATCGATCGGTTCATCTTTCCTTCCTCGTCCGGAAAGATCCTCAGGTTCGCGACCTTCTCGGCCACGTACGCCGCATCCGTTTCGTCGTCGTCACCGTGAACTCCGACCAGAACCACCAAGCCGCGATCGATCTCTCCGACGACGGCGCCTTCCACGCGCACACAAGCCCGCGACACACGCTGGACGAGGGCGCGCACTAGTTGCCTTGGCGAGCTTTAAGGGGCAGAACGCGATACGCGTCGAAAACGCCTTCGATGCGACGCACGGTGCGCTGGATGTGGTCGAGGTGTGCGATGTCGGCCAGCTCGAACGCGAACCTCAGGCGAGCAGTGCCATCGCTCTTCGACCACGAAGAGGACGACAAGATCATCACGCCACACTCCGTGAGAGTGTCCGAGAGGTCGCGCAACAGTCCGGAACGGTCTAGGGCCGAGACCTGGAAGACCACAGTGAATCGTCCGCCCTGCGACGAGTCCCACTCGACCTCGACGACACGTTCGGCTTGAAGCATCAAAGTCTTTGCGTTCGGACAGTCCGCACGATGCACCGAAACACCACGGCCCCTCGTGATGAAACCGAACACTTCATCGCCGGGCACCGGTGCGCAGCATCGTGCCAGTTTGGCGGCGACATCGCGCTCACCCTTCACAACGACAGACGGCGCTTCGTCGGAGCGTCGAGGAGGTGTGGCCGGTTCGAGAGGTGCCGGCTCCGCTTCCGCGGGACGCAGGATCTGCCGCAGAACCTCGACGAAGTCACCAGTGGGGAGCCGTCCCTCTCCAAGCGATTCGTAAAGGGTCTCCTCACCCGAAGTCCGGAGATCCGAGAAGAGCTTTCGCCAGACCTCGAGGGTTAGCTCGGTTTGGGCGATGCCCTCGCGGCGAAGCGTCTTGACGAAGAGGTCGCGT
This sequence comes from uncultured Actinomycetes bacterium, assembly GCA_963766295.1. Taxonomy (GTDB): domain Bacteria; phylum Actinomycetota; class JAICYB01; order JAICYB01; family JAICYB01; genus JBBDRJ01. The sequence continues at coordinate 1,542,409 of CAVXYW010000002.1, forward strand.
CCCTCTTCGCGCGCGGCCTCGCGACGATGTGCCGTTAGCCAGTGTCTGATCCTCGCCCGCGCGCGCGACGTCTTGACGAGCGCAAGCCAGTCCTCCTTCGGTCGGGCGTCCTGCGCGCGAGTCGTGAGGATCTCCACGACATCGCCGGAATCCAAGCGCGTGTCGAGTGGGACGAGGCTCCCGTTGACCCGCGCGCCCATCGTGCGATGCCCGACTTCGGTGTGGATCGCGTAAGCGAAGTCGATCGGCCCTGCGCCGCGAGGCAGACAGATGACCTCGCCCTTCGGAGTGAAGCAGAAGACCTCGTCATGGAAGAGGTCGAGCCGAAGCGACTCCATGAACTCGCGCGGGTCCTTCGCTTCCCGGAACGTTTCCACGAGCTCGCCGAGCCACGGTACGTCCGAATCGGAACCACGCTGCTTGCGCTGACCGTCGGCTTCCTTGTACTTCCAGTGAGCGGCGATCCCCCACTCGGCGGTCTCGTGCATCGTGCGGGTTCGGATCTGGATCTCCAGGGGTTTACCCTCCGGACCCATCACCGAAGTGTGCAGCGACTGGTACATGTTGAACTTGGGCATCGCGACGTAATCCTTGAAGCGCCCGGGCAGCGGTTTCCAAAGCGCATGGATGACTCCGAGCGCCGCGTAGCAGTCGCGCAGGTCCTCCACCACGATGCGGACGCCGACGAGATCGAAGATGTCGTCGAACTCGACGCCGCGTTCCACCATCTTTTGATAGATCGAGTAGAAGTTCTTCGCTCGACCCGAGACGGTCGCGTTGATCTTCGCTTGATCTAGATGTGAACGGATCTCTTCGAGAACCTTCGCGAGGTAGGCGTCGCGTTCCGGCTGTCTGCGGTTGGTCAGCTCCGCGATCTCGTCGTAGCGCTTGTTGTAGAGGTATTGGAAGCCGAGGTCCTCGAGATCAGTGCGCATCTGGAACATCCCCAAGCGGCTGGCCAAAGGCACGTAAACCTCGATGGTCTCCCGGGCTTTCAGCTCGCGCTTCTCGGGGGCGAGCGCTTGGAGCGTCCGCATGTTGTGAAGACGATCGGCGAGCTTGATGATGATCACGCGAACGTCTCGCGCCATCGCGACCATCATCTTTCTGTAGTTCTCGGCTTGGGCCGCCTCGGTGGACCGGAACGAGATCTTGGCGATCTTCGTGAGCCCGTCGATGATCTCTGCGACCTCGTCCCCGAAGGTCTCACGAAGGTCGGCCAGCGACGCGTCTGTGTCCTCGACCGCGTCGTGAAGCAGAGCGCCGATGATGGTAGTTGGGTCCATGCCCATATCGACGAGGATCTGCGCCACCTCGAGCGGGTGCGTGATGAAAGGGTCTCCGGATAGGCGGTTCTGGCCCGCGTGAACCTCAGCCGCAACTTGGAAGGCCTGGATGACGCCCTGCAGGTCGGCCTTTGGGTGGACGGCGAGGAGCGCATCCGTGACTGGTCGCAGATCCTCTGGCACTTCGCGTGCAGGCGGAGTGCGTCGCAGGCGTCCGAGGATGGCCCGAAGTGGACTTCGCGATACCTGTTTCGTCTGAGGTGCTGGTTTCGTTTGAGCCATCCCACTCAGTTTGCCTCAGGGCCCGCTTCGCAGCGTCGTAACGTATATGCGGGACCGCGACCGAAGGGAGGAGTTGTGGCTATACGGACGCCGCTATGTGACCTGCTCGGGATCGAACATCCAGTCATCTGTGCGCCTTTCGGCCCCTGGAACCAGGTCGACCTGGCCGTCGCAGTGAGCGAAGCCGGTGGGCTTGGCAGTCTCGGAACGGCGGTGACTCCTGTCGACAAGCAGCGTGAGCAGTGGCGTTACATCCGCGAGCTGACGGATAAGCCGTTCGCCATAAACCACACGCGCAGGCCCTTCGACGAGGCCGCCTTCGCGGCGACACTCGAAGAACGCCCGGCCGTCATCTCGTTCCACATCGGTGATCCGTTGGATCTGCCATCACGTGCTCACGATGCGGGCATCCTGTGGATCCACCAGGTGGGAAACGTCGATCAGGCAAAGAAAGCGCTCGACGGCGGCGCGGATGTGCTCATCGCGCAGGGCAGTGAGTCCGGCGGCAACGCCGGCGACGTCGCGATGTCGGTAATCGTGCCTCAGGTCGTCGACGTCGCCGGCAACGTTCCCGTTGTCGCAGCCGGGGGCATAGCTGATGGCCGCGGACTGGCCGCGGCTTTGGCGCTCGGCGCACAAGGAGTAAATGTCGGCACGAGGTTCCTCGCATCGAATGAGATGTCGGTCGCCCAGGAATGGAAAGACGCGATCGTTCGGGCGGGCCCCGAAGACACTGTGAAAATGACGTTCGCCAACTACGTGATGCCACCATTCACCGAAGGTGCGTACACCAACATGTCACCCCGCTCTCTTCGCAATGCCTTCATCGAGGAGTGGAACGACCGTCCGAAAGAGGCTGAAGCCAACGCCGACCAACTCAGATCCGACCTCATGAAGGCGATAGGAGAAGGCAGACTTCACGAGCTCATCCCCTTCACCGGTCAATCGGCCGCTCTCGTTCATGAAGTTCTTCCGGCCGGTGAGATCGTGCGACGGATGATCAACGAAGCCGAGGAGCTGATCGGAAAAGCCAACCGATACGTGACGTCCGGATAGGTCCGACTCCGTGCTGCCCGGCCCCCGGACCCTAGTCGCGTTTGCACTCGCAGTCATCATCGGTGGGTCGAACTTCGTCGCCGTCCGGCTGAGCAACCGCGAGCTTCCTCCACTGTTTGGAGCAGGTGCTCGCTTCGCAGCGGCGACCGCACTGCTCTTCCTGATCGCCGCCGTCGCGCGAATAGCGATGCCGCGCGGCCGGTCTCTCCAGGGCGCCGTCATCTTCGGCACGCTGAACTTCTTCGCCGGTTACGCACTGTTTTATTGGGGTTTGCAGCGTGTACCCGCCGCGCTGGCCGGCGTTGTCTTCGGAGCCGTCCCGCTCTTCACCTTCGTGCTCGCCGTATTACAGCGACTCGAGCACTTCGCATGGCGCGCGGCCCTGGGTGCACTCGTGGCCATCGCCGGGATCGGGGCGATGGCGGGAGCGCCGGCGAACGGCGACGTCCCTCCGCTTTACGTGGCGGCCGTTCTGCTTTCAGCCCTGGCCGCTGCTCAAACCTCGGTGGTTATCAAACGATTCCCGGCCGTGCACCCAGTCGCGATGAATGCGGTCGGTATGGCGATCGGGGCGCCGTTGCTCCTGGTGCTATCCCTCGTGTCCGGTGAGAAATGGGTGCTGCCCGAGCGTTCGACGACGTGGCTTGCCATCGCCTTCCTCGTTGCGCTCGGCTCCGTCGGCCTGTTCATCCTCTTCGTATATGTGATCCAGCATTGGACGGCGTCGGGGGCGTCCTATCAATTCGTTCTGATCCCCATCGTTGCCGCCCTCGGTGGCTGGCTCGTGATCGACGAACCGCTGACCGCGTCGCTCGCGTTCGGAGGTGTGCTGGTGATAGCCGGTGTCTACATCGGCGCGCTGGCCAGGACTACGAACGAAACGCCACCGGAACTACCGGTTTCTTCGATGGACGGCTTACGACTCACGCGTCACGACGACATCGACGACTTCGAAGCGCACGCTCTGGACTTCTTATCTGCACGCGAAGCGGAACACAACCTTTTCCTCGGGATCTGCTCCCAGATTCGCGCAGGTCATTACGCGGACCCTTACCTCGTCAGCGTTGTAGATGGCGAACGCATCGTCGCCGCTGCGTTCCGGACGCCACCGTTTCCGCTCGGACTCTCACAGATCGATGCATCGGGCGCTGTCGATTTGATCGCCGAGCACGCGCACGAATCCTTTGGCACCCTGCCCGGCTTTCACGGCCCCAGGGTCGAAGCCGGGATCTTCGCGGAGCTCTGGTCTCAACTCAGCGGTCAGCGAGCGGAACTCAAGATGGAGCAACGGATCTACGAGGCAACCCAGGTACGCGCTCCCGAGAATGTGCCTGGGACGTTTCGCGCCGCCGACGAGAACGACCGCACGACACTGATCGGCTTCTTAGAAGGCTTCACAGCCGACACCGGCGCCCCGGCAATGTCTACTGGCAACGACTGGGTCGACCTGCGTTTGGTTCAAGACTCGCGCGCCGGCGTCTGGTTGTGGGAGGACGTCGATCGGATCGTGTCGATGGCCGGATATTCGGGACTCACGCCCAATGGGATACGGGTCAATGCCGTATATACACCGCCCGAACTTCGCGGTCGTGGATACGCGAGTGCCTGCGTAGCGGCGCTGACGAAGAAGCTTCTGGAAAGGCGCCGGTACTGCTTCCTCTACACGGACTTGTCGAACCCAACGTCCAACTCGATCTACCAGCGCATCGGATACCGGCCGATATCCGACATAGATGAGTACCGGTTCCAAGAGCCCGAATCTACAAGGCTCACCGAACAAGTTCTAGGGTCGGGTCACAGTTAGTTAGACCGGTTCACCAACTCGGATCTGCGCACCTTTCCTGTTTGTGTTCGCGGAAGCTCGTCCACGACGAAGACTTCCTTCGGCGCATGGGAGCCGGGCAACCTTTCCTTCGCGAACGCGCGGACCGCGTCCGGCGCCGCATTTCCGGTGATCGCTGCACAGACCCGTTGGCCCCACTCGTCGTCGGGCACTCCGAACACTGCGGCTTCGATCACATCGGGGTGCTCGGATAGAACACGTTCCACTTCGGCCGGGTAGACGTTCACGCCGCCGGAGATGATCAAGTCCTCCCGTCTCCCTTCCAGGAACAGGTAGCCGTCGTCGTCGAGACGTCCAAGATCACCGACGGTGAAGCTCGGCCCCCGCCAAGAGGCTGCAGTCTTCTTCGGATCTCGCCAGTACTCCCATCGGGCAAAGGAAGGCGCCTCGATCCAAATGGTTCCCACGCCGCTTGCGTCCGGATCATCGATCGACAACCGGCGGCCGGTGCGTGCGCGGCCGATTGCGCCCGGGCGTTCGAGCCATTCGTTGGAAGAGCACAACGTGAACTGTCCTTCAGTAGAGCCGTAGAACTCCCAAAGGTTCTCGGCTCCGAACGCGTCGATCGCGCGTCTTTTAAGTGGCTCCGGACAAGCTTCGCCAGCGTGCAGGATTCGCCGGGCCGCCGGCGCTTTGAAACCTTCGTCAAGCAGGCGACGGAGATGGGTCGGCACGAGGAACGCACCACTGACCTTTTCGTCTCGGAAAGCTTTGGAGACCTCGACGGCATCGAAGTGCTCGAACACCAAGACTCTGGCTCCCGCTGCGAGTGCGCAGATCGTGATGCGATGGGGCGCCGAATGGTAGAGCGGCGAGCACATCAGATAGGTATCCCCGGGTCTCGGATCCCACAGCTCGCGCTCATCGGCGGACAACGCAGCGGCTTCGTCCTTCGACAGAACACCCGACCACACGCCCTTCGCGAGTCCGGTCGTGCCCGATGTGTAGTGCATCGGCCGGGCCAGCGGATGCTGCGCAAGCTCGGACTCGGCATGCCACGAGCTCAGGTCGGGCCACGAGGACTCCTGCACCACCAGCGAGCAATCGGCATCCGCGACGATCCGGCCGCGTTCCTCCGATGAGAGATGCACGTTGATCGGTACCGGAACGACACCCGTCCGCAGAGCGCCGAGGGTCAGCGGAACGTAGCCGGGATGATTGCCGGCGATCACTCCAAGACGGTCGCCGGAACGCAGTCCTTGCGACGAGATCCATGAAGCGGCACGGCTCGCCTCGCGTTCGGCAACATCAGGCAACAACACGAACATGTTTTCAGGATGCTCCGAACGGAGACTCTTGTGACAACGGCGATGGAGACCCGCGCAGCCTCAGATGTGCGACAATCGCCGCCGCACATTAGCGACGGAGGGGACGTGCCTCCGCGCGTCCCCACAGATAGGAGCCGTTGATGAACATCGTGGTAACCGTGAAGCAAGTCCCCGATCCCAACGTCGCGCCAGCGCTCGACGGCGAGCGGCTAAAGCGGGACGGCGTGGCCGGTGTTCTCGACCCCGGTGACGAATTCGGCGTCGAGGCCGGCCTCCAGATCGCAGCTGCACACGGTGGCGAGGTCACCGTCGTTTCGATGGGTCCGGCAACGGCGATGGAAGCCGTTCGCAAGGCCCTTTCGATGGGCGCAGCCAAGGGCATCCTCGTCTCCGACGACTCCCTCCAGGGCGCCGATGCGCTCACCACCGCCAAGGTCCTAGCCGCGGCGATCAAGAAGAACGGATTCGACCTCATCATCACGGGCGTCGAGTCGACAGACGGATACACCGGCGTCGTCCCCCAGATGGTTGCAGCACTTCTCGACGTGCCGATGGCAACCTTCGCCAAATCGATCGAGATCAACGACGGCACCGTCAAGATCAACCGTCAGACGGAGAAGGGCTACGACGTCGTCGAGTGTCCGACACCTTGCGTGATCACCGTCACCGCCGGTGTGAACGAGCCCCGATACCCGTCCTTCAAGGGGATCGTCGAAGCCAAGAAGAAGCCGGTCGAGCAGCTGTCGGTCGGCGACCTCGGAGTGAGCCTTGACGGAGCCGCCTCACAGTCGGTGGACGGAATCAACGATGCTCCGCTACGCGGCGCCGGAGAAGTCGTCGAGGACGACGGCACCGGTGCGCAGAAGATCGCGGACTTCCTAACCCAAGCGAAGGTGATCTAAGTGGCCAAGATCTGGGTGTTTGCAGAGTGTGACGCCGACGGCAAGGTCGCGTCGAGTGCGCTCGAGAATCTCGCGAAGGCGCGGGAGCTCGGAGACGCCGAGGCTGTCGTTCTCGGGCCCGGCGCAAGCCAAGCCGCCACGACCCTCGGCGAGCACGGCGCCAAGAAGGTGTACGCCAGCGACGATGCCGTGTTCACCGATTTCGTCGCACAGCCTTCGGCCTACGCATTGTGGAAACTGGCCGAAGCCAACCAGCCGGACATGATCGTGTTCGGAATGGACTACGACTCGCGTGATATCGCTGCGCGGGTTGCAGCGTCCAACAACTCGACCGTCATGGGCAACGTGACCGACATCCTCGGCGCGGACAAGGCCCAGACGCAGATCTTCGGAGGAACGAAGATCGTCGACGTCGCCTTGAGCGGCCCGAGCCCGAAGATCGTCATCACTCGTCCCAAGTCCTTCGAGGCCAGCGCGGTCGGAGGATCGGCGGAGACCGAACAGGTCAACATCGAGATCCCCGATAACGAGAAGAAGGCCAAGCGCGTCGAGCGTCACGAAGAGGAAGCAGCCGGCGTGAAGTTGGAGGACGCGAAGGTCGTCATCTCCGGCGGACGCGGTCTCCTCGAAGCTTCGAACTTCGAGCTGCTCGAGAAGGTTTCGAAGACCATCCCCAACTCCGCCGTCGGTGCGACGCGCGCCGTCGTGGACGCGGGCTGGGTTCCCTACGCGATGCAGGTCGGACAGACCGGCAAGACGGTCAAGCCCGACGTTTACATCGCGGCTGGGATCTCGGGCGCCTCGCAGCACCAAGTCGGCATGAAGGAGTCCAAACGGATCATCGCGATCAACAAGGACCCGGAAGCGCCGATCTTCCAGATCTCAGATCTGGGCATCGTGGGCGACACGATGAAGGTGCTGCCGGCGCTAATCGAAGAGCTGGAGAAGCGTAAGGGTTAGCCGGCGGAGACGTCGCCGAGCTCAGGCGATTTTTCGTCGTAAGACGTTGCGAGGCGAGGCGTTGCAGCTGCTTCGGGCTCTAGCAGCGGCGGCACTGCCCGACGATTCGTAATGCTCATCGCGAGCTGGATCCCAAAAGCGAACAGGTGCCGCGCGCGTAGCTTGCTGAGTCCGTGAGATCGATTTCTGAATACGAAGGGGACCTCACAGACTCTTCCTTCGTGGTCGCCCTTTAGGAGGATCTCCAGCCCGATCTTGAAACCTCGCGCATCAAGCTTCGACGACTCGACAACCGATCGGCGAACGACGAAGAAGCCGGACGTCGCGTCACGGACAGACGTAAAGGGACGTGCCAGCAGACAGGCTGCGCGCGACAAGAGCCTTCTGAACACCGGCCAGCCTTCGCTGCCCCCTCCGTCTACGTAGCGACTTCCGATCGCCATCAGTGCGCCGTCTTCGATGGCTCGGATCAAGAGCGGGAAGAGTCTCGGGAGGATGGCTGAAGTCCGCATCACACACGGCGATAACGTCGCCACGAGCTTCACGCAAACCGTCTATGACGGCGGCGGCAAGCCCGCGCGGACGATCGCTTCGATTCACTACACGGACTTCAGGGACTCCAGCTTCAATGGCGCAACGACCGGTTCCGTCTGCGGATCCGTCGTCCATCACAAGAATCTCGAACGAGCGATAACGGGCATCGTTGAGTGATTGCATGATCGACGCGACCAACGGTGCGATATTGGGCGCCTCGTTCCAGGTAGGAACGAACGACAGAAAACACTACCCCTCCCTGCTATATCAATGTGCTTCAAATCATAACGCCAGCACTCAACACTTCCCACTCACATCAGCGCAGTGCGGCGTGTTTCCCGCGCCGGGTTGGGCTCCTTAGTTGCGCGTGAGCACCAACAGGACAAGGTTCCCGAAGGGGAAGCCCCACGATCGGCGAGAGCCTAGGCGCGAGAGTCGGTGCGCGAGCCCGAACGACGACGCGGCGAGGAAAGGGGTTAATGCGTGCGTCGTTCTTTTGAGGTCAACAGCCGAGAAATCTTGAAGAAGCCCCGGATAGATCTGCTCGAGCTTTCGTTCGAAGTTCCAATAGGAAAACTTCGTGATGTGTTGTTCGTCGTAACGCATGTCGGAAACGCGACTTAGGACGAGTTCGACTAGCGGCCAAGCACTTGCATAGTTGGGCGTCGTCAAAACAAGCTTTCCGCCCGAGCGCAGACGCTCTGATGCTCCTAACAGAAGCGAGCGAATCTCCTCGGGTTGCAAGTGTTCGACCACCTCGATCGCGGTTATGCAGTCGAACGTCTCCCCGATGGACGACAACTCTCGAAGCGATGCGATAGCACGAAACTCCCGAAACGGTCGCGCCCAATGAGAATTCGCGAACGCGATCTGCTCAGGCAGTATGTCGACGCCAAGCTGACGCGAGAAGCGGTCTTCAGGCACGAGGGAAAGAAAGCTTCCGGCGAAGCAACCAATATCGAGTAGAGACTGTCCCGGCGCGCTCGGAAGACACTCGAGGACTCTTTCAAACTTCGAAAGATGCCAAAGTCTGCGGACGGGCGGCCCTTCGCGGAGCACCCTGTCGTAGTAGCCGACGGGTATTCGGCCGTAATCAAATGGATTCTGTGCCGTCATGATCGCGTCACTCCGGTTCAGCTAGTGAGGATGCCGTCCCGGACATCCCAGAGCCATACATCCTCGACGAGCTCGGCCGGCCCCAGGAGCGCCTCCACCGTGGCTCGTAGGACATCGGCCCTAGGCTCGTTTACCGCCAGCACGACTATCGCAGCCCGCCAGAATCTCAAGTCCGCATGGGCCGCGCGTCGATTGACTTCCGAAAACCCTCGCGCCCTACCCGTTGTGGCAACTTCAAAAAGCAGCTGAGCCGTTGGACGACGCGGCGCGCCGAATCGCGCCGTTGCACCTTCCCGACCCTCCTCCGGGAACAGGAAGTATCCGCCCGGAATAGCGAAATCCAGGTTGGCAGCAGCAGCCCACTTCATCCCGCTTGATTGGAGCTGCGTTGGGAACGGCAATGGAACAATCGTCTTTTCGTCTTGGACGTAGGCGCGCCATGACCCGTCGGAGATAAACCGAGGGAGTGGAGGCTCATCTTTGACGTCCAACGGAGTCGGCGCCACCGGCAAAAGGCCCACGGCAAGCGTCAACACCCACAACCCACGCCAGCGGCCGGGGTGAGGCCGCCCTGACGCGTAATCCCAAACCTGTTGCGTCGCCAGCCCAAGGAGCAAACCGATGGCTACTGTGCCAACGATCCCGAAGCGTGTCGCAAGGGCTGAGTCCAGGACCGGCAGCTTTTCCAGAACCCCCCAAGGTCCGGAGATCCCCGTCCGCATCGATCTGTATGTCACCTCGGCCCCAAGTCCGAACACCAAAGCCACGACTGCTGTCACACGCAGCGCTCGACCGGTCAGATTCCTGCGCACGAGGATCAGCGTCGGCACCATGACCAACACCAGGGGCCAACCGAAGTTGGTGTTCTCTTCCGACACTTGACCGAATATCGGACGGAGGACGAAATGACCGCTTCCGGCTAAGGATTCGGTAGCGAACGAGGTGATGGACGCTAGATCGTTGGTCAAAGCGCTGTGACTAGGAAAGAGACCCCGGTAATGATGCGGCCCGAAGAATTGGACCCACAACGGATAAGCCAAGAGCACTCCGGCCACTACTGCGGTAACTGAAAGGGACGCGAGCATCGGTCGCCATGCCTTGGCTAAATCCTGCGGGCTTTGTAACGCGTAAACGATCAAGAACACCCCGCATCCGAACGCGGTCAAGAACAGAACTTCTTCGGAGATGAAGGTCTGATACACGACGAGGAGCCCGAGCACGAGGCCGTTCCTCAACGCGTGATCGGGCTCGCGAAGCTTCAGAACCAGAAGCACGATGAAGGGCACCAATACCTGGAACGTTAGGTTCGGGTGCCAGGCGGCGTGGGAGACCATGGCCGGCGAGAACCCACAGAACCAGCCTCCAACCGCCGCAGCGAAGGTCGATCTCACGAGGTGTCGCGAAAGCACGAAGTACCACGCCGCTGCCGTACCGGCCAAGGCCAACGTCAGCAGGATCACAAGTGACACGTGGGGTCCGAAAACCAAAGTCACGGGTATCAGCGGAACGCCGAGACCCAGGATGGCCGTGTTGGCCATCATGTTGACGCCGTCCGGCGCGTTCATCAGTGTCGTCACAAATGGGTTTTCGAGATGAGTCACGACCCTTGCGCTGCGAGCTAAGAACCACTGGAAAAGAGCTTGGTCGCCCTCGAACAAAACCGGCGCTCTGGTTGCAGGGTTGACCCAAAGCGGGAACGTCACAAACAAAGCAGCAACGCAAAAGAGCCCGATGACAAGGACGTCCGACCACGCGATACGGCGTTTCATCGTCTTAGGTTGTCGGTCGCGAGGAAGAAATACGCCTCACATCCCAAAGCCACACATCATCAACTCGCTGTGGGGAACCGAGCAGGCCGGTCATCAATGTCCGGAGCTGAGGCTCCAGTGGATGCGGTCCGAGCACAACTAACGACGCGCGCCAGTACCGCAGGTCCTCGATCGCTTGCAGTTTGTTTGCAACCGTGACGACCGGTGGTTGGCCCGTATCGATCGTCTGTACGACGAGCGACGTCGTCGGCCGAGGAGGTACTCCGAAGGTGCCCTTTCCCTGTGCATCCGGTCCGATGAAGTAGCCGCCGGGAACGGCGAAATCATGCTCCGTTAGGGCGCTCCAACGCAGTGTCTCCAATCCGTGCAGATTGCTCGGGATCGGTATGGGCACGATGCTCTGGCCTTCAGACACATAGCGCCGCCATTCCCCGGAGGTAATGAAACGCGGCGGATCGTCCACAGCATGAGTTGCCAACGGCTTGGGGATGATCGGCAGCAGCGCTGCTGCAACCGCCGCATAGACCGCGAATCGCAACCAGCCTGCCGGGCGTTGTTCATAAGGTGATGCGGCCGCAACCTGATTAAGAGTTAGCGCGAGCAACACTCCCACCGCCCCGATGGTCGCGAGGTTGAGCCGGGACGGGATCATCCACTCGACGACCGGCAGGTTTTGGGATATCAGACGCCATGGGCCCGGCACGATGGTCAATCGACCATCGAAACGCAGGTACGGACCGAGCGATGCGAACGCAAAGATCAGCATCACCGTGGCCGAGGCACGAGCCGCCACCGAGGAACGCCCCAACACAAAGGCGGCCAGAACTACGACGATGACCAGCGGCCAACCGAACAACGTGTTCTGTTCCGTCACACCGATCGTCTGGACGGTCGGCGAGGAACCTGCGATCGAGTCGCGGGCGAACGCGACAAATGCCGTCAGGTCCTCGCCCCAATTTTGGAACACGCCACCCTGCAGACCACGGAAGGATTGGGGGCCGAAAAACTGGAACCACAAGGGGTAACCGGCGAGGACTGCTACCACTCCGCCGCACACACCAAGCGACTGCAAGAAGGGAACAGCCCGCGCGCGCGCATCGGACCAACGCTCGACGGTGTACACAAGGACGACCACCGCACACGCGGCGGCCGCGACCAGCAGCATCTCGGCATTGATGAACAACTGACACGCGACGAGGAGACCGAGGATCGCACCCCTGCGCCAACGCCTTCCGGGATCACCAAGCTTCAGTGCGTACAAGAGGATGAACGGCAACAGAAAGTTCGAAACCCAGACGGGCTGACCGTTCGCGTGGTAGATGACACCCGGAGCGAACCCAATGAAGGCACCCCCAACGAAAGCAGCGAGCCTCGAACTGACCAAATGCCTCGATAAGACCCAATAGGTGGTCGTCGCCGTAGCTGCAAGGGCGAAGGTGAGGTAAATCGCGTACATGAGCTGCGGACCCAGCAGCAAAGTTATCGGCGACAACACAACGGCTATGCCGACCATCGCCGGGTTCGCCATAAGGTTCGCGCCGCTGGGCATGTTCTGACTGAATGAGAACAAGGGATTGTCCAGATGACGCAACCACCGAACGCCGTGGGCGAACTGCCATTCGTAGAAGACATGGTCCGGTGTCAGGCCAGAAGTTAGTTCAGTTGGATGCAACAGGTGGTTCGAGCACACCAGCAGCGCGAGCAACAGAAACCCAACTACGACCGCCCCGTCCTCAACCTTGATCGCGAACCGGCCTGTGAGTCTTGTGTCGGCGGCTCCGCCCAAGCCAGTAGGGGTCACGTCTTAGGCCTACGCATGCGCTTTGCGAAGCCGATCTGAAGGATCGATCGGAATGTTGTTTCGGTCTCTTCGACAATGCGCCCAATCGCGGCATCTAACTCTTCGCAACTAATCTCGTCGCGTCGGATTCGCGCGACGAGACAGATGACACCTTCGCGTCCGTCAAGCGAATAGCTGACACCTCCGGCTTTGTGGTTGTGACGCAGTAGGAGTTTGTAGACCTCAGCCTCGCGCTCTTCGGGTTCGGTGATCACGTGGCTGGTTAGCTTCACGGAGCGCTCCCCTACTTCGATCTCCACCGGGATCCAGCTTCGCGACACACCGCGAATGCGCACATACCAGAAGCCTTCGCGTACACGCTCGACGGTTGCTTCGTCCGGTAAGCCGTCGAGCCAGCGCTCGATCACTCCGACGACGTCCCTCATCTATGCAGGTTCGCAGATTGGACATGGCTCCTTGCGTCCCATCGTCCTGACCTTTCGCGTCTGCTTGCCTGCGGCCAGCCGGCATTCCGGACGATGCACGTAATGCCCTCGCGGCACCGATACGAGACCTCTTGTCGTCTTCGCTCGTGCGGGCTCGGGAGTCACAGCGGCGACACGCTTCGGCTTGGCTCGAGGCGTGAACAGGACGCGCAGTTGCTCGACCAGACCGTGCGGATTCCGTGCCAATCCGATCGCCCCCAATCCGAAGAAGACCGGAAGCAGCGCCTCGAGCTGGTCGCGGAAGATGAACGTCGTCACCGCGTTGTCGCGCACGAAAGGTTCGTGAATCAACGCCGGAAGCAGCTGGAGGATCACCGCTCCCGCAAGCGCTCCGATCCAGTTCCCGATACCGCCGACTACAGCCAGCGTGAGGAACAGGAACGATTGGAAGTTCGAATAGGAGAAAGGCGTTGCGAGGTTGTCCGCCGCTGAGAGCAATCCCCCACCCAGTCCGCCGATCAGTGCCGACAGCGAGAAAGCGATGATCTTGAGACGAGGCACGTCCACACCTAGCGCCGACAAGCCCACTTCGGATTCGCGCATGGCTCCGAGTGCAAGACCCGTCTTACTTCGACGGAGGTTCTGCACAAGCAGCGCCGTCACGCCGAAGATCGCTGCGACTGCGAAGTAATAGGCACGCGGACTGGCGAGGAGTGTCGGACGAGTGAATCTGATCCCGCTCAGTCCTCCCGAGAACGACCCGCTTCCGAAGATCACTTCGTCCATAACTGCGCCGAAGGCCAGCGTCGCGAACCCCAGGAACAGCGGAGAAAGGTTCGCTGCGCGGAAGGCGAGGAACACGCCCATCGGAACGGCCGCCAGTCCGCCGAGCAGCACGGCGATGAAGAACGGGAAGCTCGCGTCGGCGATCAGATGCGCAGTGATCAGCGCGCCGAAGCCCGCGATGACGCCTTGGCACAACGACACCTGGCCACCGAAGCCGGACACAACCACCAATGACAAGAAGATCATCGCCATCGGTGGCACCCGCGCGAGATGCAGGTGCCACTCGGCTCCCACGACGAAAGGAGCGATAACCGCGACGGCGGCCACAATGCCGACCCGAGTTGCTGCGTCCTTGGGCGAAAGAGCCCGGCCGACCGGCGGCAGGGGCGGCGGCGTCAAACGGTCGGTGGGCCTGCGCTTCCATTGCGGAAGGAAGAGCAAACCGAACAACACCATGAAGGGAACGGCCGGACTAAGCTGCCGCGCGACCTCCCCTGGCGCATAGCGCTGGATGATGAGCTGCGCGATCCCGATGCCAAATCCGCCGGCCAAGACCAAAGGGAAACTCTGCAAGCGTCCGGCGATAGCCGCAGCGCTTGCCGCTACAACGAAGAAGATCAGCTTGGTCGGATCCAAGCTTCCGAACATCGGAGCCAGCAGGATCCCCGAGAGTGCCGCGAAGCTCGCGCCGATGGCCCAGGACATCGACGAAACGCGTCGCGAATCGATCCCGCTGAGCTCGGCTACGTCGGGACGGTCCACTACCGCCCTCATCCGGATCCCGAGAGGCGTATAGCGCAACAGGGCCAACAGGCCAACAGCCAGCGCAACGCTGATCGCGATACTGAGGATCTGCTCGAAGTTCGCTCGGAATTCGCCGGCCGTGAAGACAGAGGTTGAGAAGATGCTCGTCGGCGACAACGTGGTTGCCGTCCCGCCCCACACGACTCCGACGACTCCGAGGAGAGCGACCAGCAGTCCAATGGTCACGACGATCTTCACGACTTCTCCGGCATCGTGCAGCCGCCGGAACATCACCCGCTCGAGAAATACTCCGAAGGCCGGTGCGAGAACGCCTACCACCAGGACCAGAGCGAGCCCGGTCGGCATGTGCCATTCCTGGAAGTAACTGAAGCGGAGAAAACGCACCGCTCCACCTTGAATGAGTTGGTAAAAAACGAACGCGAACACCATCGCGAGCGCGCCGTGAGCGAAATTGAAGATCCCGGAAGCGCGATAAGTGAGGACGAGCCCGAACGCGGACAAGGAGTAGATGCTCCCCACTACGGAGCCCAAGAAAAGCGTGGTTAACAGCGCCGCCACGTCACTATTCGATTCTGATAGTGAAACTTGAAGGGCCGCATCCCCTGTGCAAGGCTGGCCGCCATGTTACAGCGCCCCAATATGGCGAAGATCGCATCCAATCCGCTCGTTCCCGCGATAGTCGCTCTTGCCATCATCGTTACCGCCACGACGTTTGCAATCGTCGACGGCGACGGAGACACGGTCAAGGAGTTAGCCGAGCCGGGGCCTAATACCGACGCAACACCCAGCCCCGGGGCGACTGCTTCTGCATCCGCCACCGCGACAGCAGGTCCCGCAGCGGCAACCACCGAGGCGCCGCTGCCGGGGCTGCCCGGCGCTATCGAAAAGCCTTGCAATCCCCGCTCGGTCAGAGAGATCGGCGTGACCGATTCAACGATCACGATCGGGCAGGTTGTAACCGATTCGAGCCAGCTGCCTCAACAGCTTCGTCCGGCGAACGAAGGCTTGCGAGCGTTCGTTAACTACATCAACAAGCGCGGCGGCGTCTGCAAACGCAAGCTGAAGATCGAATATCGCAACGACAACCTGAGCCTCACGCAGCACCCGCAGGACATGCAGCAGCTTGCCGACCGCGTGTTTGCATTCGTTGCGAACGAGTCGCTGTTGGAGTTCCTCGACTATGAAACCGACCCGCCGTACGCACCGAGGGTGCGAGGCGGAGGCAAAGAGGTGCCCGACGTCGGTGGCCTCGCCTTTTCACAGAGCAGGTCGCAATCTTCGTGGCACGCCGGGGTCGTTGGAAGCATCTCCCCGGTGCTCGTCGGCGGCGGCCAGTACAAACGCGCATTGGACCAGCTGCGCGCAAAGAACACCCCTTGCCGCAAGGGCGGCGTTGTCCACCTCGACGAGCCGACCGGCGCTTCCAGGCAGCAAGCGGAGCTCGGAGCGGTGTCGATCCAGCAGTCATGGGGCGGTGGGCTGGGCTCGGGTAACACCCAGCTCTATTCGGCCCAGCTGCTCGACCCCGTGCCCGCTTACGAAGTACTCGTCGACCGCATGGTCGGTGAAGGTATGAATTGCATCTTCGCCTACACAGACCTCGTCTCCAGCATCAACCTGGTCAAGGCTATGGTGAATCGCGGAGTTTGGCCCCCCTCGAGCTGCGACCGCGGCAGCCAGTGCATCCGCTACACCTACATCCCCTTGTCAGCACTCGATCCGAAATTCATCAGGGACGTCGGCGCCGGTTCCCGCGGAGTGAGCTCATTCGCGCCCCATATACCGGTCAACGAAACGGGCAACCCCGCGATCAAGCTCTACCTGGACTCACTTAAGACCGTGCCGGGCGCGGTCCCGACAACGTTCTCCGTCCTCGGCTTCGCAAGTGGCGCGATGCTAGTTCAGGCCCTTCAAGCCTGCCCGGAAGCACCCACTCGGATATGCGTCATGAATGCCTTACGCCAGATGAAGGACTTCAAAGCGAGCGGATTACTCGGCGGGACGACACCATTCAAGAAAACGAAGGTGAACTTCGACGGTGCGACGTTCGACTGGAAGCACATCTTCAACCATTCCGTCGGCGTTCAGGTCGCCGATCGCAATGGCAAACGGGACTTCTATCGCACGTATCCCGATACTGGTTTCGTGGCCGACACTCTCAAGGTGGCTCGTGGCAAAGCCGCCTAAGGCGGCTGCACTTTCACTTGATCGTCTAACCGTCGATTACGGCGGCCTCCGGGCTCTCGACGACGTTTCGATCGAAGTAGGGGTGGGGCGTATTGTCGGCTTGATCGGCCCGAACGGCGCCGGCAAGACGACATTGTTCGACGCAACACTTGGGCTCGTCGGACCTACGACCGGTCGCGTCAGGATCCTCGGTGAGGACGTCACAAATTGGCCACTCCATCGCCGTGCACGTATGGGGGTCGGACGAACCTTTCAACGACTGGAGCTATTCGGCTCCCTATCGGTCGAGGACAACATCATCGTCGCCCTCGAGTCGGTGTCCAGTGTGGGAAGCATCGTGAACGAGATGCTGCGCAGGCCGTCCGCCATAGACGTGCGCTTGCGTGCCCAGGATCGCGCCAAGGAGCTGCTGGAACTGGTTGGACTCACCGAGCACGCACAGGCGCGCGCCGCCGACCTGCCGATGGGGCTCGCGCGCATCCTCGAGCTTGCGCGCGCACTAGCGACCGAGCCGACGCTCTTATTGCTCGACGAGCCGTCATCCGGACTGAACGAAAACGAAACCGACGATCTCGAGGACCTCCTTCGCGAGCTTCACCGCGCGCAGGATCTGAGCATCCTTCTGGTGGAGCACGACATGGACTTCGTTCTTGGGCTATCGCAGGAGATCTATGTGATCGACTTCGGAAAGCTCATCGCGCACGGCACACCTGCCAAGATCCGGCGTGACCCCGTAGTGCGGGCTGCTTATCTCGGAGAGGAGATGCCGGCTGGCCGTTCTTCTAGACGTTAGGGATCTGTCGGTTTCCTACGGTCCGTCGTTCGCCTTGGGCAACGTCGACTTCGCCGTGCCGGAAGGATCGGTGGTCGGCGTCCTCGGACCCAACGGTGCAGGCAAGTCGACGCTCCTTCGAACCGTCGCAGGACTCGTCGAACCCACGTCGGGAACGATCGTCTTCGACCGGTCCAGGATCGACGGGCAACCCGCCAGCGCGATCACGCAGCGCGGTCTTTGTCTAATTCCCGAAGGGAGAGGAATCCTTCCGGCTCTCTCGGTTTCCGAGAACCTGAAGGTCGCCGTGCCTTCCGAAGCTTTGGAAAGCGTGCTCGAACGCTTTCCAGTGCTCGGAGAGAGGTTGGACCAAGCCGCCGGCACATTGTCGGGCGGCGAGCAGCAGATGCTCGCGTTCGCGCGGGCCTTCGATGAACGCAAGAGACTCTTGCTGGTCGACGAGCCGTCACTGGGCTTGGCACCACGGCTCGTGTCGATGGTTGAGCGAACTCTGCGCCATCTTCACTCCGACCGCGGACGGACGATCGTCTGGGTCGAGCAGTACGCCGCCCGCGTGCTCGGCCTGGCCGACATCGTCTACATCCTTGGACGAGGACGGGTGGTGTGGGCAGGCGAACCCTCAGAGCTGAAGGCCTCACCCGTCCTGATCCGCAGCTACCTCGGCGGGAGCGTGGCCTAGGTGTTCGCATGAGCGATCCGCGGGACGACATGTTCGTTCCCGTATGGGAAGGACCTTTCGTCGAGGCCGAGAGGATGATGCGGCGGCTGGAGAAGGCGCACATCCCAGTCGATCTCGGCGAAGCACTCGAGGCGGGCCGAGCCAGGGTCGAGGTGCCGCCGGGCTACGTCGAGGAGGCATTCGAGGTCATGAACTCCGAGGACCGGGTGGAGCTGTCGATGCCCATGATCGGGTCCCCCACACCGGGGTGGACCATTTTCCGCGTCGCGGTCGTCATCGTCGTGGTCGTGGTACTCGTCCTCGCGCTCGTCCTCTGACGTAAGGGCTCCGATAGGCTCGGGGCGTGCGGAAGTTGCTTTCACTTTTCCCGGAACGGCTCAACCCGGATGGGATCGCCTCGTTCGTCGGCGCAACGCTGGGCGACGGTTGGGAAGTCATAGGCGCGGCCGACCCGGAGGACGATCTACAAGCACTCGAATCATCGGATGCGATCCTCGTGGCACTCGCCGATTTAACGGCTCCCGTCATCGAGAAGGCTTCGAATCTCAAATTCATACAGACGCCCAGTCACGGCTTCGATCACATAGACGTCGAGGCCGCCGCGGCGCGCAGCATCCCCGTGTGCAACGTCGGCACTTCGGGAGCGGAAGCCGGCACCGTCGCCGAGCACGCGATGCTCCTGATGCTGGCGTGTGCGAGAAGACTGATCGAAGCGCACAACGGGATCCGATCTGGTGACTGGCCGTCCCTCACGGGGTCGACGGTCGAGTTGCAGGGAAAGACCCTCGGCATCGTCGGCCTCGGACACATCGGACGTGAGATCGCAAAGAGAGCCAGGGCGTTCGGAATGAAGCTCCTCTATTTCGATCCCGTCCGCGCAGACGAAGAGGTCGAGCTGGAGCTGCGTCTCGAACCCACTGGCTTGAACGATCTACTCGAGCGCTCCGATGTAGTCACGATTCACACGCCGTTGATGGACTCCACTCGTGGATTGATCGGAAAAGACGAAATCGCCAAGTTGAAGCGCGAAGCGATCATCGTGAACACCTCGCGCGGACCGGTGGTCGACAACCTTGCGCTAGCTGAAGCAGCGAACGAAGGACTCATCATCGCCGGCGTCGACGTCTTCGACACCGAACCTCCCGCAGAGGATCACCCTCTCCGATCGGCGGAGAACGTCGTCCTAACTCCGCACATTGCGGGAACTACGCGCGAATCCGTGGGTCGCATCATGATGGCCGCGCTCGACAACCTCAAGAGGTTCGCCGACGGCGAACGCGTACGCGACATCGTCAACGGCGTCACCATTTGAGCTTCGACGCCTTCAGCTGGACGCCACTGGCATGGATCGGCGGCGCGATGCTCCTGCTTTGGTTGGTGAGCTTGCTCCTCCGGGATGCAAGCATCGTCGACATCTTCTGGGGGCTCGGGTTCGTCCTTGTCGCGTGGGTGTCGTCCGCGTCGAATGTCGGAGCAACAACGCGCGAAGCACTCGTTCGGGCGCTGGTAACCGTTTGGGGGCTGCGGTTGGCGGTCCATCTGTTCGCACGCAACGCCGGGAAGGGCGAGGACCCGCGCTACCAAGCGATGCGCAGACACTGGGGAGATCGGTTCCCGCTCGTCAGCCTGGCCACCGTTTTCGGACTACAGGGCGCGCTGCTGTTCGTCATTTCCCTTCCCGTGCAGGTCGCCATCAACTCACCGACCCCCGATACCTTCCGCTGGACGGACATCCTCGGCGCGGCCATCTGGCTGATCGGTTTCGGGTTCGAGGCCATGGGTGACGCCCAGCTGACAGCTTTCAAATCGGACCCGAGCAATGCTGGGGCCGTGATGGACCACGGGCTCTGGAGATACACGCGCCACCCGAACTACTTCGGCGACGCCTTGCTCTGGTGGGGGCTTGGGGTTATCGCCTTGTCGGTTCCCGACCATCAGTGGGTCCTGGTGGGACCGGCCGTGATGACCGTCCTGCTGCTTAGGGTCTCAGGCGTGGCCCTGCTGGAGCGGCGGATGAAGAGAACCCGGCCCGACTACTCCATTTACGTCTCTCGGACCAGCGCTTTCATCCCTATGCCGCCCCGAGAAATGGGGCCTTCGCCTAACGACCGGCAAGATCCGGGTTCTAACGATTCACCTAGAAGTCAGCCAGCAAGATCAAGGATGAAGGTGACATGACGAACTTGAACATGGACGTCGCGATGGAGTTCACCGAGAAGCTCTTCGGCTACTTGCAGGGCTACGTCGTTTCGGCCCTCGTCTACCTCGGGGATTCGCTCGGGTTGTACAAGGCCATGCAGGACGCCGGACCGTTGACCTCTGAAGAATTAGCGTCGAAGACGGGTCTGAACGAACGCTGGTTGCGCGAGTGGTTGCGTAATCAGGGCGCTGCGGGCCTCATCGAATACCGCGGAGACGATCGCTTCGAGCTCAGCGCGGAGCAGGCTGCCGTCCTGGCGGACGAAGAGAATTCCATCCTGTTCTCTGCAGGAGGATTCGCGTCGGTCAACTCGCCCGCCGGCTTCCTGGACTCCCTTAAAGAGTCCTTCCGAACAGGCATCGGTCTCCCCTACGACGCTCAGGGAGAAGAAGGGAACCACGCCGTTGCGCGCATGCTCGCGCCCTGGTTCAAGCACATGCTCGTCCCGGTCATCCTTCCGGCATTGGACGGCGTCGTTGACAAGCTCAAGGCGGGAGCCAAAGTCGGCGACGTCGGTTGCGGCGCGGGGATCGCCCTCCTCACGATGGCTAAGGAGTTCCCGGACTCCGATTTCCACGGCTACGACATCTCCAAGCACGCGCTCGCTCTGGCAGAGAAGAACAAAACCGAGGCCGGTGTGACGAATGCAACCTTCCACGATGTTGCCGGCGAGCAACTACCGGCCGACAGCAGCTTCGACTTCATCACGGCCTTCGACTGCATCCACGATATGACTCACCCGACTCAGGTGCTTGGAGTCATCCGCAAGGCCATCAAGGACGACGGCGTGTGCTTGATCGCCGATGTCAACGGTATGGCGACGTTCGAGGAGAACTTGACCGAAAACCCGATGGCTTCACTGATGTACGGCTTCTCGGTCCTTTCGTGCATGTCCTCGGCCACATCGGAACCGGACGGTGAAGGTCTTGGAACCTTGGGCTTCCACGAAGGTGTTGCTCGGGAAATGACGGCCGCCGCGGGCTTCTCTCAGTTCAAGGCCCACGACTTCGGGAATCCGTTGAACTCGTACTACGAACTTAGGCCGTAGGGGCTAGGCGCTCTTCGCGCTGATCCCTTCGTAGACAGCCGCGTTTGCCGGAACGGCGATCCCGAGCTCGGCCCCCATGCGCACGATGGCGCCGTTGAAGGTCTCGAGCTCGATGCGCTTGCCCCGCATGAGGTCGCGACTCATCGACGACATCGCCCCGGGATCGATGCGGTCGGCGTAACCCATCCGCTCGCTTACGAAGTCTTTCGACAACGGTGCTCCCTTCGCCCGCGCAACGGTTTCGCATTCCCGAACGATACTTTCGAACCTTTCGCGCAATTCCGCGTCCCCGAGGATCTCTCCCATCGGCCGTTGTAGGAGAGTTGTCAGTCCGGCCATGCCGCACATGAGCGACATCTTTTCCCACAGAGCGACGCGCGCATCGGGAACCGCGATCGCCTCGATGCCGTCGACACTCAAGCACTCGTTGACTCTCTCGACGCGTTCAGTGATCCCACCACCGTCCATCTCCCCGAAGCGCATCCAGGCGTAGGCGGAGACGCAATGCACGTGTCCGGGCTCGGGATAGTCGGCAACGATGCCCGTAGATCCGGCCACGACGACGTCGCCCAACACATTTCCCGCAACGGACGGCGCATCGACTCCGTTCTGCAGGGTGAGTACGATCTCGCCTCCACCGGGTATCGCGCGGGCAGCTTCTTCCAAGTCGTAGTTCTTCACGCACAGCAGGACGAGATCCGCCGATCCGGCCTCCGAGGCTTCGACCACGTTGACGTGCTCGAATCCGAACTCCCCCATCGCACCGGTTACTCGCAGACCCTTTGATCGCAAGGCCACGAGATTGGCGCCGCGTGCTACGAACGTTACGTCCCGGCCGCCCCGCACCAAGCAAGCTCCGTAGTACGCCCCGACTGCTCCCGTCCCCATGACGAGGACGCGCATCTCAGTCATAGGTGATGATCGAGAACACCTCGGTGTCAGGGAGTTTCTGGCGTCCTCCGAGGAATCCGAGCTCGATGATCACCGCGACACCCACGACCTCGGCTCCCAATCCGCGCACGACCTCACACGCCGCGCGCGCCGTTCCTCCGGTGGCGAGGACATCGTCAACAACGAGTACGCGGTCACCCGCCTTCACAGCGTCGGCGTGCATCTCGAGACGCTCCGTTCCGTACTCCAGCTCGTAGTCAACACCGCGCGTGTTCCCACGGGAGCTTGCCGGCCTTTCGGGCCGGGACGAAACCGGCGCCGAGTCGGTACGCAACGGGAGCAGCCACGATGAACCCGCGTGCCTCGATGCCGAGCACGCGATTCACGCTGCGACCCACGAAACCATCGACTATCACGTCGACCGCGGTGGCGAAGGCTTGTTGATCGCCGAGGAGCGGCGTGATGTCTTTGAAAACTATGCCGGGCTTGGGAAAGTCCGGGATATCGCGTATCAGCTGGCGCAGCCGGTCCAAACCGGGATCGCCGCTGGATTGGGAAGTCAATCTCCTACCGCCCGTGCTTGCGCCTCTTCTTGCCGCCGCGACGCCGCCCGCTGCTGCTCGGAGGCTTCTGACTCCCTTGCTGAGCCGGCATCTGCGCGGGCGGCGCGGTTGCAACGGGAGTGCTCACCGACTCGGGAGCAACAGGCGCGGAGGGCGGTGGCGTAGCGCCTGCCTGCTGCGCCGAGTGAGGCAACGGGGCCGCCGCTTCCCGCGCTCCGATCCGAGCGCGAAGCGAAGACCAGCGATCCTCGCGCTCCTTCCAGAGCGCTAGGAGAGGCGTCGCAACGAACACCGACGAGTAAGCGCCCAGCGCCAAACCGACGAAAAGCGCAAGAGCGAGCTCGCGAAGCGTCTGGGCGCCCAGGAGGAACGAGCCGACGAACAGCAAGCTCCCTACCGGCAAAAGTGAAACAACGGTCGTATTGATCGAGCGCAGAAGCACCTCATTGAGGGCGGAGTTTGTCGCTTGCGAGTACGTGACACGGCCGGAAGCCGAAAGCGAAGCTGTTCGATCTTTCACGCGGTCAAAAATGACGACCGTGTCGTAGAGCGAGTACCCGAGGATCGTCAATATCGCGATCACGGTGGCCGGTGTCACCTCGAATCCGGTGAGCGAATAGACGCCGGCTGTGGCAACGATGTCGTGCACCAGTGCAACGAACGCTGCGCCGGCCATCTTCCACTCCAGCCGGACGGCTAGAACCAAACTGACAAGAACGAGAAAGACTACGAGAGCTTGTAGAGCCTTCTTGGTGATCTGCGCTCCCCATTTCGGTCCGACGTCCGTTACGTTCACGTCCTCCTCGTCGGCGCCTGTGACCCGAGCGATCTCGCTCACTGCCTGCTCTTGAACGTTCGTCTCGATGTGCTCCGTTTGCACGAGGAAACCGCGGTCCCCGATCTCCTGGATCGTCGAGTGCTCCACGCCGGCCCGCGTCATGGCTTCACGAACGTCGTCGATGGAAGCCTTGCGCTCGGAGGCGACTTGGAACGACGTACCGCCGCGAAATTCGAGCCCGGCGTTGATCTGACGGAAGCCAAGAGACGCGATGCTGATGATCAACAAGGCTCCGGATAAGAGGAACCAAGTGCGGGCGCGGCCAACGAAGTCGATCAGCGACCGCTCGGACAAGGTTTGGGTCACTCCGGCAGGATTGCTCATGAGGCGGCCACTGGCTCTCCGGTCCTCGTCTGCTTTTGGATACCGATCCCGCGCATCACTCCAAACCGCTTACTACGGGCCAGCAATGCAACGGCCGGGTGCGTGAAGAAGTAGAGCAACGCAACGTCGACAATCACCGACATACCCAGAGTCAGAGCGAACCCTCGGACCGGCCCGACGGCGACGAGGTAAAGGATGATTGCCGCGAGAAATGCCACTCCGTTGGCGGCGATGTTCGTTCGGAGAGCGCTTCGGAACGCGCGGTCAACCGCACTCCTGAAAGTCTTCCCTTCTTTGAGTTCGTCCTTAACGCGCTCGAAATAGATGATGTACGAGTCGGCGGCGATACCGACGGAGACGATCAACCCGGCGACACCCGCCAGCGTTAAAGCGAACCCTTGCGTCACTCCGATGAGCCCGATGATGCCGAGGATGATGCAGGAGAAGAACGCGAGTCCGATCAAGTTGATGACGCCGAGCGCGCGGTAGAAGGCGAACATATAGATCGCAACGAGTGAGATTCCGATCGCACCGGCGATAAGACCCGAACGAAGAGAAGCGGTTCCCAGGGTCGCACTTACCTGCTGTACCTGTGAACGCTCGAGCTCGATAGGCAGCGCACCCGTGCGCAGGACGAGAGCGAGGTCCTTGGCTTCACGCTCGCTGAACTGACCGCTGATCTGAGCCTTCCCGTCGGTGATCGGTTGCTGAACGGCCGGTGCAGACTCGACCCGTCGGTCGAGGACGATCGCGAGCTGCTTCTGCTCGGCGGCAAGACGAGTCGTTGTCTCTGCCCACTTGTCGGTGCCTTCACCGGTCATGGTTAGGTCGACCGTCCACGAACCTCTCGCCTGGTCGAAGGTGGCCATGGCGTCGTCGATATCGCTACCGATGACCTCCGCAGGCCCGAGTCGATAGCGGACCTTGGTCACCGCGTCCTGGAAGACGACCGGATCGTCCACGGGATCGCCGGAAGTGATCCCCCAGCCTCCTTCGCGCAGCCGATCGTTGACGAAATCTCTGAAATCATCGGTTCCGCGCCGTCTTTCTCCCCCTTCGAGCGCTTCTTCCTCGACCGAGCTCACGTCGATCGCATCGAGCACCTCGCGGAAGCGGAGCTGGGCCGTTTGCCCGATGATCTCGAGAGCTCTCCGCTGGTCCCGGATGCCGGGGAGCTGGACGATGATGTTCTCCGTCCCCGAGGTCGATATGTCCGGCTCCTGAGCTCCCAACGAGTCGACGCGGTTGCGGATGATCTCGACGGTCTGATCCAGAACCTCGGCGTCGGCTTCACCTCTAGCCGTCAGGACGACGGACAGGCCGCCTTGGAGGTCAAGGCCGAGCTTTGGCCGAACGTCGAAGAAGATGACGCCGACCAGAGCTGTGGCGGCCAGGACGACAACGATGACCAGGGAGACGACGTATCTGCGCGTTCGCGTCACGGGTACTCCCGCGTGTTACGCGTCCGTCAGGATCTTTGTGATCGATCCCTTGTCGACTTTGATCACAACGTTGTCGGCTATCTGCAGAGAGATCGAATCGTCGTCCACCCGCCGGACGGTCCCTTGGATGCCACCCGCGCCCACCACGCGATCACCCTGCTTCACGTTGGCGAGCAGCGACCGGTGCTCCTTCATGCGGCGCTGCTGAGGACGCATGATCAGGAACCAAAAGACTCCGACAAGAACGATGAGGGGGAGGAACGCGGCGATACCGCCGCCTCCCCTACTGCCGCCGCTTCCGCCCGCAAGCAGAACAGCCGAGGTCAGGCCAGTGATGTCCATGAGCCAGTCATCCTACCGAACCCGGTCGGGCCCGGACCCCTAATCGGTACCCAAGGGAAAAGGGGCCCTCAGGCAGCCGCTTCAGCTGCGCTTGAGCTCCTTCCACGGGACGCCTTTATCAACTTCCGGCTCCCGTGGGAGCCCGAGGATGCGCTCACCAAGCTGGTTGCGCAGCACCTCGGACGTTCCGCCTTCGATCGAGTTCGCGCGGGCCCGCATGAACGAATGCATCCGGTTCTCGGCGTTCGCATCACCCTTCTCCCAGGCGATGGCCGCCAGACCGTTGACGTTCATGACCTCGTTGCTGCGCCATTTGTTGAACTCTGCGTTGTAAACCTTCGTCACCGCGCCTTCCGGTCCGGGCTGCTCGCCGCGCATGCGCGCTGAGTTGGCGCGGAATTGCGTGATCTCCTTTACTTCCTTCTCGATGTAGCTCTGCGCGATGAACTGGCGGTTCACCGGGCTCTTCCTGTCCGGGACCGAATCGACGAACTGTCCCCAGGGGTCTTTCCGCGTGCCCCCGGTGAAGGACGGCTGCATCGAGCGAAAGCCCGGACAGAGCGACGCGCTCGTTCATCAGCGTCGTGCGGGCTACGCGCCAGCCGTCGCCTTCGACGCCGACGATGTTCTCGGCCGGGATCCGGACGTCGTTGAAGTACACCTCGTTGAACTCCGCCGATCCGGTGATCTGCCTCAGCGGACGGATGTCCACGCCGGGCGACTTCATGTCGACGATGAAGTAGGACAACCCGTCGTGCTTGGGAACGTCAGCGTCGGTGCGCGCGAGCAGCATGCCGAACTGCGACATCTGGGCGATCGACGTCCATACCTTCTGGCCGTTGACGATCCACTCGCCGTTGGAGCGCACGGCACGGCAGCCGGCACGAGGCCAGGTCGGAACCCGAGCCCGGCTCGCTGAACAGCTGGCACCAGACCTCTTCGGACGTGAGGATCTTCTGGAGGTAACGCTTCTTCTGGTCCTCGTTGCCGTGCGCGATAAGCGTCGGACCGGCAAGGCCGACACCGAGGATGTTGATCCCAACCGTAGGAAGCCGGTAACGGGCGAGCTCCTCGCGGACGACTTGCTGCTGCCAAGGCTCGCCGGACAGACCGCCGTACTCTTTGGGCCACAACGGCGCGCCGTAGCCGGACTCGCCGATGATGCGTCGACCAGCCGAAGAAGTCCCAGCCTTCGCGGGCCTTGGCGAGCTTCTCGTCGTTACCCGTTTCGATCGCTTCGGCCCAGCCGGACGGCAGCTTCTCACGCAGCCAGGTGCGAACTTCTTCGCGGAACGCCAGCGCGCTCGGGTGTGTCTTCGATGGTCCAGCGCATGTCTGACCCTTAGACCCCGAGCTTCTGGGCGACGAGCTCGCGGTGGTACGTCGCGTCACCCAGGTAGATCTCGGACGACTTGGCCCGCCGGAAATACAAATGGGCGTCGTGTTCCCACGTAAAACCGATACCGCCGTGGATCTGGATGTTCTCGGCGGCGGCGTGGAAGAACGCGTCCGAGCAGTACGCCTTGGCGAGCGACGCTGCGAGCGAAAGCTCTTCAGGGTCTTCCGCGGCGGCCCAGCCTGCGTAGTACGCAGCCGAACGCGCCATCTCGACTTCCATGAGCATGTTCGCGCACTTGTGCTTGATCGCCTGGAACGAACCGATCGGACGACCGAACTGGTACCGCTCCTTCGCGTATGTGGTCGAAGCGTCGAGACACGCTTGCGCGCCGCCGACCATCTCCGCCGACAAAAGCGCGGCGGCTTGGTCGAGCGTGCGCGTAAGAGCCTCGGCTCCCTTGCCCTTCTCGCCGAGGAGCTTGGCCGGGGCATTGGCGAAGTCGATCTTGGCCTGCTTGCGCGTCATGTCGAGTGTTTGAAGTGCGGTGCGCGTGACACCTTCGGCGTCCGGGTCGACGGTGAAAAGCGAAACGTCGGCTCCGGCCTTTGCGGCGACGATCAAGAGATTGGCGGTGTGTCCGTCCACGACGTAGGACTTGGAACCGTTGAGCGTCCAGTTGCCGCCGGACTCGGAGGCTTCTAGTTCGATGCCCTCGAGCTCCCACTTGCCGTTCGGCTCGACGAAAGCGAGCGCAGCGCGCGTCGTTCCTTCGGAGATGCCGGGGAGTAGTTCCTTCTTCTGGTCTTCGGTGCCGGCGTTGAGGATGGCGTTCGCAGCCGAGGATGACCGACGAGAAGAACGGCGCCGCAGAAGAGCTTCTTGCCCATCTCCTCCATGAGGACCATGGTCTCCACCGACGCCGAATCCGACCCCGCCGTATTCCTCAGGGATGGCCATACCGAGCCAGCCGAGGTCGGCGATCTGCTTCCAGGTGGCTTCGTCGAAGCCGTTCTCGGTCTCCATGAGCTCACGGACTTTCTCGGAGGACGACTTCTCCTCGAGGAAGCGGGCGGCGGTCGAACGGAGTTCGTTTTGCTCGTCGGTGAAAGCAAAGGTCATAGCCATCTCCCTTGGTCGCTGCCCAGGCCTCTTGACTCGCCAGTCAAGTGGCACCCTATGGTTCGCCACCGCGGCTGTCACGTCAACTCGGACTCAGGGTAGGCCCGCTGAGGGCGCGAAGGCTAAATCAGGTCCCGGTCGATCGTGGCGTGATCTCGTTCGCGCGAGGTGGCGGGGGCATGGATAGGACGCTTTTGCGGAGATCATCGAGGCCTGACAGTCGTTCCGCGCTCTCGCTCGGGTGGTAGGCAAGGACGTTGTATCCCCACTCGAAGCATGCGGGGAACGGTTCGTCATGGGACGGGATATGTGAGACGAGTCCGTCCGGGCAGCCGAACTCGAACCTGTATCCCCTTAACTGCAACAACTCGAGCACCTCCCAAGGGCCATAGCCAAAGGCCCGCTCCCAGGGCGCGAAGACCTCGAGGAGCATCGTTGGACGAGCACCCCTCGCGAACAGCCCCTCGGCTCCGCGCAAGACGAGGAGTTCAGCCCCTTCGACGTCCACCTTCATGAATTGCGGGTCGGGCAATGCGTTCCCAGCCACGAAGGCGTCGAGCGTGACGAATTGAGCTTTGTGCTCGCTCAACTCGGCTCCTCGTTGCGCGGCGCGCCACTCTTCTGGTGCTGCCATCGACCCCATATCGAACTCGCCGTTTGGGACGTAGACGGTGCCTGCAAACTCACTGTCCGAGAGGCCCAGAGGCACGGCTGTGATTGGCACCCCCGACTCTTCGATGTTCCGACAAAGCTTGTCGTACATCGAAGCGACGGGCTCGAATGCGATGACCTTGCCAGAGGCTCCAACCAGCTGTGCGAGGAAGAGCGCGACATCGCCCCTGTTCGCACCGATGTCGAAACAGACATCGCCGGTCCGGATCACCGACGCATAGATCTGCTCTTCGAACGTCGTAGCTTCGATCACTTGTTCTGCCGCGCCAACTTCCTCGTCCCGCGATCCTGGAGTGCTCTCGATCACGCTACCCGCCGGCGCCTAGCACGAGAACGCGCGGATAGGGTGGGTTGATGACCAATCGGCTCGCGGACGAGACCTCTCCTTACCTTCTTCAGCACAAGGACAACCCCGTCGACTGGTATCCCTGGGGCCCGCAAGCTCAACAGCGCGCCCAGGACGAAGACAAGCCGCTTCTTCTTTCGATCGGCTACGCCGCGTGCCATTGGTGCCACGTCATGGAGCGCGAATCGTTCGAAGACGCCGACATCGCCGCGGTCATGAACGAGCACTTCGTGTGCGTGAAGGTCGACCGAGAGGAACGTCCGGACGTCGACTCCATCTACATGGCCGCAACGCAAGCGTTGACCGGACACGGCGGCTGGCCGATGACCGTCTTCTGCATTCCGGACGGCACACCGTTCCTCGCCGGCACGTACTTCCCGCCCGAGGACAGGCAAGGCATGCCTTCGTTCCGTCGCGTGCTCGAGCAGGTACACGAACTCTGGACGACCCGACGCCAGGACTTGGTCGCGCAGGGAGCCCGGTTGGTACAGGCCATCGAGCGCGCTACTCCCCCGCCGTCGCGTGAACCGTCTGCAGGTCTCACTGCTGATCGCAGCGGCGACGCAGACCATGCGCAGCTACGACGCCGTCAACGGCGGCTTCGGCAGCGCTCCCAAGTTCCCGCAGGCACCCAACCTCGAGTTCATGCTACGTGTCGCGCAACGATCGCCCGGTCTGCGCGATGCCATCGAGAACACCCTGCGCAAGATGGCGCTCGGCGGCATTTACGACCAGATCGGTGGCGGCTTCGCGCGATACGCCGTCGACGCGACGTGGACCGTCCCGCACTTCGAAAAGATGCTCTACGACAATGCGCAGCTCGCCCGCGTGTACACGCACGCATGGCAGGCCTACAAAGATCCGCTGTACGAACGCATCGCCGTTGAGTGTCTCGAGTACCTACTGCGCGACATGAGAGATGACGCAGCCGGCTTCCATTCATCGGAGGACGCCGACTCCGAGGGTGTCGAGGGCAAGTTCTACGTCTGGGACCACGACGAGTTCATGAAGATCGCGCCCGAAGCAGCCGACTACTACGGCATCACTCCGGACGGGAACTTCGAAGACCAGAACATCCTCACGGCGAAGGACGGAGAGGACCCACCGGTCGAGGCCCGCGCTCGATTGCTCGAAGATCGATCGAAGCGCGTGCGACCGGGCAAGGACGACAAGGTGCTTACTTCCTGGAACGGTCTGGCGATCGCGGCGTTCGCCGAAGCCGGTGCAGCCTTGGACCGCGCCGACTTCGTCGATGCGGCTCGGGAAGCGGCCGACTTCGTGCTGCAAAAGCTCGCCGAATCGCCAACCGAACTCCTGCATACATATCGCAATGACCCCACTCGAGGAGCCCGGGCACATATAAACGGACTCCTCGAGGACTACGCGTTCATGGCCGACGGCCTTCTCGCACTATGGGAGGCAACTTTCGAGGAGCGCTGGCTCAACGCAGCGCGCGAGCTATGTGAAGCCGCGCTCGAACGCTTCGGCGATCCGGGGCAAAGTGGCTTCTTCACCGCTCCCCCGGACCACGATCTGATCGTCCGACAAAAGGAGATCGTCGAGAGCGCGACTCCGGCACCTGGAGCGATCCTTTCGCTCTGTCTGCAGAAGCTCGCGTTGCTTTTCGACCGTCCTGAATTCTCCAAACCCGCGGTCGACTCCTTGCGCCTGGTACATCCGTACATGGACCGCGCCGCGCAAGCCGTCCCAAGCTGGTTGTCGGCGCTCGACTTCTACGTCTCCACCCCGAAAGAACTGGCGTTCACCGGAAACCTTTCCACGGACCTCGGGCGCGAGCTGACATCCGTCGTCACGTCGCGGTTCATGCCCAATCGTGTGATGGCCGGAGGCGACAGCAAAAACAGCAACGCGTTACTCGCAGACAAACCTCCGACCGACAAGCCGACGGCATACGTTTGCGAGCGTTACGTTTGCCAGGCGCCCACGTCCGACCCGGAAGAATTAGCTTCGCAGCTCGGCTAACGCGTTTCGGGAGCCGGCACCTCCGGCTCGGGCAGCAGCTTGATCCTGTCGCCCAAGACGCGCAGCTCGCCATTGAGTTCGAACCACCGACCAGTCAGATTCCCTGCACCGTGGCCGGGGTGGCAGCCGAGGTGACGCTCGACCCTGCCGATCGCACCGCCGTGGGTAAGAACGAGCACGCGTTTGCCCACATGAGCGTCGCGCGCACGGCCCAGCGCTGCCAGAACACGCTCCAGAAAAGCATGGCGATCCTCACCACCCGGCGTTGCATCGAGCTCGCCGGCACGCCAAGCCTTCAGCTCATCTCCCCACCGAGACTCGACTTCGTCGATGTTCAGCCCCGTCCATTCGCCGACGTCGATCTCGCGCAGGCCTTCGTCCGTTGCAACCTCACCGAGGCCGAGTGCTCGCGAGATGATCTCGGCCGTCTCGATGGCCCGTCGCTGAGGTGAAGCAACGACCACATCGATTTCGCCGGACAGGCTTTGGGCCGCGACTTTCGCCTGCTCGCGCCCGTGTTCGGAAAGTGGCGGATCGCCGCGCCCCTGCCAGCGACGCTGCGCGTTCCATTCCGACTCGGCGTGACGAACCAGGAACAAGCGCGTCACAGAACGTTGAACGACTCGATGATCCGCTGATCGAGGACCTGCGTTTCATCTGCTTCGGCAGGGTGGAACCAAGACTCGACAACGAACGATCCGCCTCTGCCGTCGTCGACTGTCCACTGGCGATACTGAACCTCGTTTCCGATGAACTCGCGAATAATCGCCGGAAATCCCGCAACTCTCTCCTCGTCCGAAGACCGAAGCTCTCGATGACCCGAGAACCGCGCGCGGTTCGTCCCGTTGATATCGGATCGGACCTCTTCGAGTGATTCGGCCAGCCGCGCTACGCGTAGCCCGCGGTCGTCGGGACGGTCGGGGTCAGTGAAAGACACGTTCTCGGCGGCCGTTTCGACGTCCCACGCCAAAGGAACCTCCACCGCGAAATTCAGCTGAGCGAATTGCAGCTCTCTCAGGGAGACTCTCGACGGATCGGGGTAGCGGTGCCGCGCCCAGATACCTTCGGCCGCCAAGAGACCGACGGCCACAAGCAGACCGGAGACGAGCCCTACGAAGATGACGCGGCCGAACCGAAATCGCAGGCGGGGAAGGTCCAGGGACGGCGCGTAGGAGTCGGTGGCGGGTGCGACTTGTCCACGGCTCACAGCCATCGACCGCGTCGCCGTTCGGTCGTCCTCTTGGTCGAACTCGTGCTGCTCGAGCTCGCGTATGTAGCCCAGACCCTCGTTTGCCGCAGGAGCGTGTTCGAAAACCGCGGTCTCGAAGGAAGACGATTCGGGCTCGGCCTGAACTCCGCGTACTTCTGGTAACGCTGCCGGTACTTCGGGCGCGAAGTGCTCCGTGCGATGGACCTCGGCTTGCGGGCGAGCCGGGCTCACGACGGCGGCGGCCGCAGCCGCGGCGGCAACGTTGATCGGCTCCTGCCGCTTCGTCATCTGGTGAAGCGACGGCTCGTTGATCTCGGCGTTGCAACGCCAGCAAGAAGTCATGCCGACCGTGAGAGGTTCCGAGCACTGGCCACATGTCGGACGCATCGCCAGACCACAACGTCCGCAAGCGAACGAATCGAGCCGGACCGAGGCGCGACACGCCGGACAGACCGGCGTCATATCAAGCTCGTCCGGCCTTGGCCGCCTCAAGCGACTGGCACTGCGGGCAGTAGTAGTGCGACCTCTGGCCCACTCGGATCCGAACGATGGGAGTGCGACAACGCCGG
This sequence comes from uncultured Actinomycetes bacterium, assembly GCA_963766295.1. Taxonomy (GTDB): domain Bacteria; phylum Actinomycetota; class JAICYB01; order JAICYB01; family JAICYB01; genus JBBDRJ01. The sequence continues at coordinate 1,575,747 of CAVXYW010000002.1, forward strand.
CACGGCAATCCTTCGCGGCCGTGCACCGAAAGCGCGTCCTGATGCTCTCCGGGCTCGTCGTACAGGTCGCGCCACTCACCATCTCCGAGTGTCGTCCCGCGATGACGGATCGCATCCTGGAGAACCTCAGCGACCGCGCGGGACAAACGTCTTGTCTCGTTGGACGTCAAAGAGTCGGAGGAACGGTCCCACGGGAGCCCGGCATGGAAGAGAACCTCGTCGGAGTAGATGTTGCCGAGCCCAGACATGAATTCCTGATCCATCAGCAGCGCTTTCATCTTCGCCTTGCGCGTAGAAACCATCTCGCCGAAGAGCTGCCACGGGATCTGATCGTTGATGGCGTCCACACCCAGATCGTTCATCGCTTCGCTGAAGGTCTCGGCGTCGGCGACGAAGCATTCGCCGAACCTTCGGGCATCGAAGAAACGGATCTCGGGTCCCTGGGTGAAGTGGATGATGACGTGCGTGTGCTTATCAGCAGCCCGCTTGGCCGTTGACTTCACGAGGTGGCCCGACATGCCGAGGTGCACGACGAGGTAATTGCGGTTGTCCAGCTCGAAGGCCAAGTACTTGCCTTTGCGATGGACGGCCTTGACCTTCCCGCCCACCAAATGCTTCTCGAACTCTTTCGGCGTGATGTGGTGCTTGGTAACGCGCTTGGCGCTCGGCTTCGCTTCCTTTACGTATTGACGCGTCTTGACGTCGACGGTTCTGATTCGCTTGCCGACGTATTCCTTTTCGAGTTGCCGCCGAAGAACCTCGACCTCGGGAAGCTCAGGCACCTGCCACCTCCGAAGGCTCCGGCTCGAGCATCGGCTCGACTTCGGGTTGGTCGAGCGTCACGAGTGCAGACGCAGCCGCAGCCTGCTCGGCCTCTTTCTTCGAGCGTCCTTCACCATCGCCGCACAGTTCGTCGTTCACATAGACCTCAGCTTTGAATCGCTTCGCGTGATCGGGACCAGAACCGACGACCCGATAACGCGGAAGGATCGCGTGACGTCGCGTCACGATCTCTTGAAGACGTGTTTTCGGGTCCTTGGGAATGTCACGACTGGCCGCAGCCTCCACCCGCCCGCCAAAAAGTGCCTTGATTACTTTGCGCACGGTGGCTATGCCCCCGTCCAAATAGACCGCTCCGATCACGGCCTCCAGGGCGTCGGACATGATCGACGGCTTCGACTGTCCGCCGCTCATGCGCTCGCCCCGGCCGAGACGTATCGCCGGGCCCAAACCAAGCTCGAGAGCAACTTCGGCCAGCGCCGGCTCTGAGACAAGCGACGCTCGCAGCTTTGCCAAATCGCCCTCCAGATGGTCGGGGAACCTCTTGTAGAGCAGGTCGGTCACACACAGATTGAGGATCGCGTCGCCCAGGAACTCCAGCCTCTCGTTCGTCTCCAACTCGTCCTGCTCGTAGGCGTACGAGCGATGTGTCAGAGCAACGTCGAACAAGCCCGGGTCCCGGAAGGACACACCAAGCTTCGACTCCAAAATCACGCGGGCCCCGTCGTAGGACAGGGAACCCGCAGGTTCCGTCACCGCTGTTACAGCTCCTTGGGTCGGTTATGCAGGGACCCGTTCGGCGACGAAGTCGACGGCATCCTTGACGGTACGGATGCCCTCGAGTTCCTCGTCGGGGATCTCCAGGGACAACTCCTCTTCCAACGACATCGCGAGCTCGACCAGGTCCAACGAGTCGGCCTCGAGGTCTTCCTCGAGCCTGGTTTCCAGCTTGATGGACTCGGGGTCGCACTCGATGAGCTCGGCCAGGCGGCCCTGGATGAGCTTGAAGATGTCTTCTCGCGTCACGTATTCGCTTTCTCTTTACCTAGACGTCTGGTCACCTCGTCCACCAGCCCGGCCTCAACCGTATCGGAAGCGATTCGGAGTGCGGCTCGGACCGCCGCGGCGTTCGAGGATCCGTGGCCGATTATACAGACGCCCTTAACCCCCAAAAGGTGGGCCCCACCATGGGTTTCGGGGCTGAGGGTCGAGGCGAGGTCCAGCAGGCCCGGCATCACGACCTTCGCCGCCTCTTTGGCCTCCTCGGTAGCGCTGAAAACACCGAAAAGCTCTCCCATCAGGAACTTCCCGAACCCTTCCAGCAGCTTGAGAACCACGTTCCCGGTAAATCCGTCCGTGACGATGACGTCGACACGATCGGAAGCAACATCGCGGCCCTCGACGTTCCCGATGAAGTTAAGGTCCGCTGCTTCGAGCAGTGGGTAGGCGTTTTTGGCCAGCTCGTTGCCCTTCCCCGGCTCCTCGCCCACCGAGAGAAGACCCACGCGTGGTGACTCGAGGCCGAGCCTGATCCTGGCGAAGACGTCACCAAGGACACCGAATCCGACGAGCTGTTCGGGACGCACATCGGCATTCGCACCGACGTCGAGCAGGACGGTCTCGGCTCCCGTGAACGGAAGGACGACGGCGATCGCGGGACGAGCCACGCCGCGGATGCGTCCCGTTTCCAGAACTGCGCCGGCCAGAGCCGCACCCGTGGCCCCAGCAGAGAAGACTGCGTCCGCGCGTCCTTCTTTTACGAGTCTGGAAGCGACACTGACGGACGAATCTCGCTTCGTTCGCACCGATCGCGCCGGATCGGGGTCGTCCATCGCGATGACTTCAGTTGCATCTATTACTTCGATGTTGTCTCCCGGCGCGGCGCCGGCACCGGCTAGGGCCTTGCCGACCTCATCCGCTTTGCCGACGAGAAGAACGTGGGCGCCGTCCTCGTTCGCCGCCGCGGCCGCGCCGGCAACGATCTCACCCGGAGCGTTGTCGCCCCCCATCGCGTCGACGGCTATGCGCGGCATCATTTGAAAGCTACCGCGGAGCGAAGCGAGGCGGCAGCATCGATCGGATCAGTGCGGAGCTGATACCGATCGAGCTAGCGGAGTCGCTCGAGGTGATGGATCCGGACGCAGTGGCCGTCCAGCGAGATGGCGCCGGTGCGCTCCAGGTCCTTGAGGACTTGGTTCACGCTCTGACGGGAGCCGCCGACCATGCGCGCGAGGTCCGATTGCGTCACTCCGATGTCGACAACGATGTCGCCGTCGTCGTCGGCCTTCCCTCGCTCTGAAGCGATGCGCGCGAGGAGCTTCGCTACGCGGCCGGGCAGATCGAGAAAAACGAGATCGGCCGTTTGTTCGGTGAGTCGGCGCAACAACCCGCCGACGGATGACAAGACGCGTTCGCCGAGCTCGCGATGGTCACTCATGACGTCGAGCAGCGTCGTCCTAGAAATGGCCAACAGAGTCGCGGGCTCCAACGCGGACGCGGAAGCCGAACGTGGGGCGCCGTCGAGCACTGCCAACTCGCCGAAGGTCTCGGTCGGCTGCACGGTGACCAGCACCACCTCGTCGCCTTCGATCGAGTTCAAGAAGAGCTTCACTGAACCTTTGGCGACGACGTACATCGAGTCGCCGGCGTCACCCTCGAAAAAGATCATCTGGCCCTTGCTGTAATCGCGCGGGACGGCTAGGCGCGCGAGCGACGCGTGCACGTTGTGATGCAGGGTGCCGAACAGGCGGGTGCGTCCCAGAAGTTCAGCAGCCTCAGCGGTGTTCAATTCGTGCCGGCCGACTCCCGGATGCGAGTGACCGCTGCCGACTCGAGGAAGATCTTTCGCAGTTCCTCGTCGGTAAAGTTCGAAGCGATCCGATCTAATACTTCCAGGGCCTCGCCGTAAGCCGCTGAGGCCCCATCCACATCGCCTTGATCCTTTCGGAGTTGACCAAGCGCCGCAGCCGTCCTCCAAGACTGCCCCGCGTTGTTCATCGATCGCGCGAGCTCCAGCGCCTTGAGTAGTTCCGTTGCCGCTTCATCCAACCTTCCCTCGGCTTGGAGCGCCTGGCCTCGTAGGCGGCGAGCCTTCACGACGTTCTTTGCGGACTCTGTTTGCTCGGCGAGCTTCTGGCATTCATCGGCGTACTTGATGGCCTTCGAGGTATCGCCACGCGCCAGGAAAAGCTCTCCGTAACTGGCGAGCATGTGCTGCGAGTACCTCCAGAGCATGAACCTGTCGGCCGGGCTGGGATTCCTATAGATGAGTTCTACATGGTTGAAATGCTCCTCGGCGGCATCGAGCCGGCCCAGCGCCAGCAGCGTGTCACCGATATTCAGCCGCGCATTGCATTCGATCTCCGGATCGGGGAAACCCGCAGCCAATGCTTCGTCGAGGCCTCGGGTATTCCACTCCAAAGCCTTCTCGTGATGCTGGATCTCGCTGTAGATCCAACCGATGGTGTTGAGCTGGCGACACCAGACGAGGAACGACTGGACTCGCTCGGCCAGCACGACGTCTTCCAGCTCGGTGTCTAGCGCCATTTGCAGCTCGCCCATGTTTGTCCACGCCAAAACCTTGGCCCAGCGCCCGAAGAGGTGGGTGGTCATGTCGTTGGTCGCTCCCAGAGAGTCTTTTAGCTCTGTGTAGACCTCCAACGTCCGCTCGTACCTTCCGGCCCACTGCGCACTCAAGGGCTGAAGTAGGCCGACCATGACCCGGGTCCAAGGGTGCGTACATCCCTTGAAGTTGGTCGCGACCTCGTCTCGTGTGAATCTGTACATGTCGTAGCGACCGGTAAACATGCAGACCATCGAAGTAGTCATCAGTGCGCTGAGGCGAACGTTGATGTCACTCGACGCCCGCTCGATGGCTGCGGTCGCCGTCTCTTCCGCCAGCTCCAGCTCGTGAAGGTAGAGCTCGACCATCGCGCGCGAGGCAAGACCCAATCCCTCTTGGACGCGATCCTCCATTCGCTCCGCTAGGGATATCTGAAGATCGAACGCGGCCTTCGCAGCCTCCAGATCACCCATCGCGAATGCGATCGTTCCCTTCTGTTCCGCAAGACCCAGTGCTATGCCTAGCGACTCTTGATCTCCCAGCCGCTCGCTTGCTGCGATCCCACGAGTCGCGAAATCGAAGGCCTCCCTGTTGGCGAACGCCGCCTCCGACTTGGTCGTGGCCTGTGCGAGGTAGTCGAGCGCCTTCGACCAGTCCTCGGCTTGTTCGTAGTGGTAGGCGAGCGTTTCGAGGTGTTCGGCGATCCGATCTTCGTAGAGCTCCTCGATCGCCGACGCAACGACCCGATGCAGTGCCTTCCTGCGCTCGACGAGAAGCGTCGAATACGCAACGTCGTGAGTGAGGGCGTGCTTGAACATGTAGGCAAGTTCCGGGAAATAGGCCTTTTCGTAGATGAGCTCGAGCCCCTTCAGCTCCGAAAGCACTCCCTCGAGGCCCGATTGCATATCCGAGATCCTGTTCAAGAGTCGCAGCGTGAACTCGCGACCGATCACGGACGCCAGCTGCAATGACTCGCGCGCGGCAGCTTCCAAACGGTCGATACGGGCGAGGATCACGTCCTGAAGGCTGTTGGGAACCGCTCCCGCATCCGCGGCGCCCGCGGCGATCGCCTTGGCGACCTCTTCGATGAAAAGCGGATTGCCTTCGGCCTTCAAGGTGACCGGTCCAACCAAACTGTCGGGCAGGTCGGCGGCTTCGAGCGTGGCACCAGCTAGTTTCTGCCGCGCAGCCGAGTCGAGATCGCTCAAGACGATGCGGTGAGCGTGCGGAAGATCGCCCGACGGATGAAGATAGCCGGGACGGAAAGTGAGGATCATCAGCACGGGCGAAGCCGACACGACGTCGGCGATCGCTCTTATGACTTCTTCGCTCTGTGCATCGGCCCAGTGCAGGTCTTCGATGACGATGACACGCGGAGCGGTCTTCGACCGCTCTAGAACTAGTGCTCGCAAGGCATCGAAGATTCCGGCCCTTTTTTCCTGCGGGTCCATGTGCTCGACCGATGCGTCGCCGGGATCGACCTGAAGCAGGAACTTGAGATACGGCGCCATCTTCTGTGCCTGGGGCGTCCATTCGGCAGTATCGACGTCGACCTTTCCGATGATCGTTCCTTCGTCGTCGCCGTCTTCGATCCCGAACCCGCTCTTGATGAGCTCAACGACCGGAAGGTAGGGGATGCTCTCGCCGTATGACACACAGTGCGCCTCACGCCAAACGACGTGGTCGCCGAGTGCTTTGCGGAACTCGAGGAGCAAACGAGATTTCCCGATGCCCGGCTCCCCCGAAATGAGAACGATCTGGCCGCGGTGGGCGAGGGCCTCCTGCCACATCCCTTTTAGCGTTTCGACTTCGCGGTCGCGCCCGCAGAAAGGACTCAAACCACGAGCGACAGCCGCGTCCATTCGCGTTCGAACGTCGCGCTCGATCACGGCCTTGTAGACGCGCACGGGCTCCGACTTGCCCTTGACATCTCGGGGGCCGAGATCCTCGAAGTCGAAGTACTCGGAAACGGCACGGTAAGTCGTCTCAGTCAAGAACACCGAACCCGGTTCGGCCATCTGCTCCATTCGCGCCGCGAGATTGGTCGTGTCGCCGATGGCCGTGTAGTCCATCTTCAGGTCGTCGCCGATCTCTCCGACAACGACCGGACCTGTATTGATCCCTATGCGGAAAGCGATCGGTGCGCCCGAAGTCTCGGCATATTCAGTGAGAGCTCGTTGCATCTCGAGCGCCGCGGTCACGGCGCGGCGAGCGGAGTCCTCATGCGCGATAGGCGCACCGAAGATCGCCATGATCCCGTCGCCGGTGAATTGGTTGACCGTCCCCTCGTGGCGGTGGACGGCGTCGAGCATCTGCTCGTAAGAGCCTTGAATGAAGCCGTAGACCTGTTCCTCGTCGAGCTTCTCGGACATGGGCGTGAAGCCCTTCGCGTCGGCGAAGAGGACGGTGACATTGCGCCTCTCGCCTTCGATCCGTCCACGCTCTTTGAGGATCTTGCTGACTAGATGCGAGGGAGTGAACTCTCGAGGATCGGATTCCACGGCCTTGGCTTCGGCCGGTTGGGGTTCCGATACGGGAACGCCACAAGCGTCACAGAACCGGGCGCCGGGCCGGAGCTGCGCGCCGCAGTTGGGGCACTTCGGAGCCAGCACGCTGCCGCACCGGTCGCAGAAAGCTGCGCCTTCGCGGTTGTCCTGCTCGCACGACGGGCACTTCATCTTCCCCGGCACCCCCATACGTCGACCGATTTACCCGTCCCCGTTGGAAAGCATGCCACTGCCGCATATCGGGCGTTGTCGTCCGCCTGACAGGAGCTGCGTAGGCGGCTGGAGCGAGCTAGTCGAGCTCGAGGATGTCCCGGCCCTTGTACGTCCCGCAGTGAGGGCATACGCGGTGAGGCAGCTTGGGCTTGTGGCACTGGGGGCACGACGAGTTCGGCGTCGCTGCCATCTTGCGCCAGTGGGCGCGGCGGTCGTCACGCCGGGCACTGGTCTTACGTCGCTTGGGGGCTTGCATCTGAAAACTCCAGGTTGCGAAAGAAGGGCTAGCTTACCGCGGAGCGAAGCTAGGCGGCAGCATCGAGCTATCCGTTCAGGCGGCGCAGGTCGTCCAGGGCCGACCAGCGCCGGTCGATCTCCTCCGGACAGTCGCAAAGGCCCTCGTTGAGATCCGCGCCGCAACGGGAGCAGAGCCCGGCGCAGTCCTGTTTGCATAGGGGCTTCTGCGGGAGATTGAGCGCTACGGCGTCCCGGACCATCAGCTCCAGATCCACCTTGGAATCCTTTATCTCGTAGCCCTCTTCCCAGATATCGTTCTTCGGCCGGTAGACCTCGTCGCCCTTGAACTCGAATCGCGATCGCAATTCGCGCACGCACCGGCTGCACTCGGTCAGGGACTCGCCGGTCATCGTCCCGCGCGCGAGCAAACCTCCATCTAGTGCCTCGAGCACGGCCTCGGTGTGGACGTCTCCGGGCACGCTGATGATGCCCACTTGTAGCTCGGGGACAGGGGCGTCCACCGTGATGGTTCGGCGGGTTCCCGGCGCTTCGAGCAACTCACGGACGTCAAAGACGAAGGGAGAGTGATCACGCACAGCTTTTACAGCTTAGGGCTGTTACCGGGGAGCGTTGCGTCTAGGGGCTGTCGATGTCGAAGGGCCCGGAGATCTCGCCGGAGTCGTCCAGCTGCAGGGGCTCAACGGCATCCTGCGCCGCATCCAGCCGCCGGCGGAGCTGTTCGCGACCGCGGCCGATCGTGCGGAGCATCTTGTTCATGATGATTTCGAAGTTCGCGAGCTTGGCGTCGACGTAGTCGTCCGCCTGGTGCTTGAGGTTTTCGGACTCGGCGTTCGCCTCGGTCACGACACGTTCCGCTTCCTTCTCCGCCGCCTGCACGACCTCGGCTCTCGAAAGAAGCCGTGACCGTTCCTCGCGGGCCTGCTCGATGATGAACGCGGCCTTGTCGTGGGCCTCTGAGAGAACGCGTTCGCGCTCGTCCACGATCTCCCGAGCCTGCTGGTGCTCCTGTGGCAGCGACTCGCGGATGGCCTGGATGAGCTTCAGGGCCTCCTCGCGTGGGATGACGGCCGAAGCCGACAGCGGCACGCCGCGAGCCTCGGCCACCATCTGATGCAAGGTCTCGAGAGCTTCCATATAAGTGGTCACTGGTCGTACTTCTCCTTGAGTCGCTTTTCAACTACCTCAGGAACCAAGCCGGTCACGTCGCCACCCAGTGACACGACTTCCTTGATGAGGCTGGACGAGAGATACGAGAACTCCGGGCTAGTCGGCAGAAACACCGTCTCGACACCCATTCGCGCGTTCATGTGTGCTTGCTTCATTTCGTAATCGAAGTCGCTCACGGCACGGATGCCTTTGACGACGCAGTCGGCTTGCACATCTCTGCAGAGGTCAACCAACAGCCCCTTGAACGAGATGACCTTCAACGTTGGAAGGTGTCCCGCGACCTCATTGATCAGCTCGGTCCGCTCTTCGAGATTGAAGAGCGGCCGCTTGCCCGCATCCGAAGGGTCGGCGGAAACTGCGATGACGAGTTCGTCGAAGAGCTTGACGGCACGCTCGATAACGTCGAAGTGTCCGTTGGTTATCGGATCGAACGACCCCGGACATACGGCTTTCGTCAAGGCGCTACCTCAGGACTCATCCCGTCTCCCCAGGTGTGTACACCAGAATCCGAGTATCCCCGTATCTGCGGTCGGCTTCCACACGCAGGTCCGGATGTCGCAGGGCTTCGGACCCTTTCCAGCGCATCTCGGCCACTATTCGCCCCTCGTCCGCGAGAACGGCGGCCACTTCGGCCAAGACGCGGTCCAGGGGCTCGTTGTACGGCGGATCGATGAAGATCAGGTCGAAGGGACCGTCCTTTGTTGCGTTTCCGGCTAGGTAGCGGAGGACATCGGTGCGCCGGATCCGCGAGGAGTCTTGGACGCCGATGGCGCACACATTCGTCCTGCACGCCTTCGTCGCGGCGAGATCCTTGTCGACGAAGACCGCTTCGGACGCTCCTCGTGAGAGCGCCTCCAACCCGTAAGCACCGGATCCGCAGAAGAGGTCGAGCACGCGTGCGTCCGGTATGTGCGAAGCGATCGAAGCGAAAACGGCCAGCCTTACCTTCTCGCTCGCCGGCCTTGAACCCTTCGGCACGACGAGTCGCAAGCCCCGCGCGTCACCACCTGATATGCGCACACCACCAGTGTGAGCGTTTTCGATGTGCGCTAGCCGTGAAAAAGCCAGTCGAGCGAATCGCCGAATCGCCGGTGCACCTCGTCGCGCAACAAGACGTGCTCCAAGCGGAGCAGGCGCGGGTCGTCGTCGACGAGCGCGAAGGCCGCCTCTCTCGCCTCGACCACGACAGGGAAGTCTTCGATCAGCCTGGCGACCTTCAGATCGGTGACTCCGGCCTGCCTCGTGCCGAAGATCGTCCCCTCGCCGCGGATGCGCAGGTCCTCTTCAGCTAGGACGAACCCGTCGTTGGACGAAGCGATCGCCTCCAGCCTTTGCCTTGCTTCCTCGGTCTTCGCGTCCGAGAACAAGATGCAGATCCCTCCATGCTCGCCGCGGCCGATGCGGCCGCGAAGCTGGTGGAGCTGCGAAAGGCCGAACCTCTCTGCGTTCTCGATCAGCATCACGGTCGCCTCGGGGATATCGACTCCGACCTCGACGACGGTGGTTGCGATGAGGATCGAGATTTCACCCCGCCTGAACTCGTCCATCACTTGCTCTTTCTCGGCGGTGCGCATCTGACCGTGCAAAAGACCGACCTTGATGTCTGGAAAGACGTGCGCGCGAAGGCGTTCTGCCTCTTCTACGGCGGCTTTGGCGTCCAAGGCATTGGATTCGTCGACCAACGCGCATACGACGAACGCACGGCGACCTTCGGCGACCTCGCTGCGGACGATGTTGTACGCGCTGTTGCGATCATTCGTGTTCCCACCGACCACCATCGTCTTCACCGGCTTCCGTCCCGCCGGAAGCTCGTCGAGGATCGAGACGTCGAGATCGCCATAAAGCGTGAGCGCGAGGGTCCGCGGGATCGGAGTCGCGGTCATGATCAAGACGTCGGGATCCTCGCCTTTCTCCCTCAGCAGCATCCGTTGTCCGAGACCGAATCGGTGCTGCTCGTCGACGATTGCCAAGCCGAGCCGATGGAAGTCGACGTCCTCGGAGATCAGTGCGTGCGTTCCGCAAAGAAGCGGTAGGTCGCCCGCAGCCAGGCGCATCAGGATGTCCCGGCGTCGAGCTTGCGGGACTGCGTTGGTCAGCAGCTCTACACCGACACCGACCGGCTCACACAGTTCGCGGATCTTGCGTGCGTGCTGCTCGGCCAGCACTTCGGTCGGCGCCATGATCGCCGCCTGCGTGCCCGACTGGATGGCGATCATCGCGGCATGAACCGCTACAAGTGTCTTCCCACTCCCGACTTCTCCCTGTAGCAACCGGTGCATGGGCCGTGGCTGGGACATGTCGGCGGCGATCTCGCCCATCGCGCGTTCCTGAGCCTGCGTGGGACGGAAAGGCAGGGAGTCGATGAACTTCTTTGTCATCTCCCCCGGCTTTTCATGCGCGATGCCTCGCACGTCGGCCTCGACGTGACGCTTTCTGAGCGCCAGCCCGACCTGCATGGTGAAAAGCTCTTCGAAGACCAGACGCCGGCGTGCGTCGTCGATGTGCTTGAGGTCCTCGGGGAAGTGGACGAGCCTCGTGGCCACGTCCTTGCCGAGAAGGTTCCGTTCGGCTCGTAGCGTCGCAGGAAGAGGATCGGGGATCGGTCCCAAGCGCTCGAACGCGGTATGCAGCAATCGGCGCAGCTGCGTTGCCGAGACGCGTTCCGTCGCCGGATAGATGGGAACTATGCGTCCCGTATGCACCGACTCACTCGATGCACGCAACAGGTCATATGCCGGAGCGTCCATCTGTGGCTTGCCTCGGAAAGCCTTTACCTTCCCGCTGAAGGCAGCTTCTGTTCCTTCGGTGAGCGTTCGTGCGCGCCAGTCCTGGTTCCACCAGATGCAATCGATGTATCCGGTGCCGTCCGAGATGGTGACCGTGATTCGCGTTCTCCTCCCGCGGATGCGATCGGTCTTCGTGTTTCGAACCGTGGCGATGACCGTCGCTTCCTGCCCCATCCGAATGTCGGAGATCGATCGCATGTCGCGCCGGTCGATGTACGCGCGCGGAAGGTGGTCGAGTAGATCGCCGAGCGTCCGTAAGCCGAGCGACTCGAGCCGCTCGGAGATCTTCTCGCCCACACCCGGAAGAGTGGAGACCGGAGTATCGAGGGGAGCACCGCCGGACACCGGTTGCGGAGCCGGAGGCAAATGGGGCAAAAGCCTCAGGCCCACCTCCTCGCGTTCTTCACGTGTTTTCAGCCGGTAGGAAGTCAGTGCCGCCATCGCCCACTGACGGGACTTCCCCAGCGCTCTGGGATCGGCGTGAAGCTTGCGCAGGATCGCGGATGCGAAGCCGCCCAGAAGCCCTCGGTCCTGGGAGCCCAGAGCTCGTTCGCCGTCCACGGCTTCCTTCACCAAGCCAGCCTAGTGACGCACCGGACATCCGCCCTTCCGTAAGCTGCCTGACGTGGATCCCGTTGTAGCTCGCAAGACGTGGCGGACACTCGAGCCCTATCACGGCGTCGTCTACTTCGCGCCCGAGCCCCGCGAGGAATTCTCCAAGCTCGGCATCTCCGATCGGATGATGGGTTACTTCGGTTCTCGTGCGGCGCCGATGGGGGCCGTACCGGCCGAAGTTGTGATCGCGACGTTCTTCAACTTCCATCCCAAGCTCGTATCGGATCGCGTGCCTGCGGTTTGGGACATCGCTTCACCGCAAACCCTGCTCGACGCTCGGCTGCGTGGAGCAGATGCCATGCTGCGGCGCGTGCTGGGCGAGCAGATCGATTCGGACGAGCTACGCGAAGCCGCGGCTCTCTCTCGTCGCGCCGCCGAATCATGCAAACCGGAAGGTCGCCCGCTTTACGCCGGACACGCCTCGCTTCCATGGCCGGACGCACCCCATCTCGTTCTTTGGCACGCGATCTCTTGTCTACGTGAGTACCGGGGCGATGGACACATCGCGGCCATGACCGTCGAGGGGCTCGACGGATGCGAAGCGCTCGTGACGCACGCTGCGTCCGGCGACATACCTCCGGTCGCTCTAAAGGGGTCCCGTCAATGGCCGGACGACGAGTGGGACGCCGCGGTCGAGCGTCTGAGAGCGCGCGGCTGGGTCACAGACGAAAGCACGTTCACGGATCTCGGACGAGAACGCCGCCAGGCCATCGAGGACGAGACTGACAGGCTCGCCCTGCCGGCCTGGGAAGCTCTGAACGAGGACGAATGCGCCCGGCTCCGCACCCTGGTGCGCCCCTTCAGCAAGGCGATCGTCGAATCGGGCGAGCTCGCGTTTCGCTGAGCTATCCTGCTGCCAGCGCCCCAGGAAGGTAGAGCTATGTCCGTTCGCACCAAAGCGACGAAGCCTCGTGGGATGTCGGGGGACGGCCTGAAGCTCGGCGACGGCGTCGCCACCCTTATAGGCATCGTCGCCGGCTCCGCCGGCGTCCTTCACCTGCTTGCGTCCCGCGACCATCTAGAACACAAGCTCGTCGCCGCGTCCTTCGTTCTGCTTGCCCTGGCGCAGATCGCCTGGGCGGCGTTGGTCGTCTGGCAGCGTTCGTCGCGGCTGCTGACATTGGGAATCCTGGGCAACTTGGTGGTAGTTGGAGTCTGGGGTTTCTCCCGCACAACCGGGATCCCCTTCTACGAGCCCATCAAAGCAGTTGAGCCCGTCGGGATCGCGGATGCAACGGCGACGATGTTCGAGATCATCGCCGTCCTCGGCGCCGGCCTACTGTTGGTCCTTCCCACTGCAGCCCGGGCTGTTCTCGTTCCTCGGCAACGTGGGCAGCGATTCATGGCCGGAGCCGGCGCGCTCGCGCTACTCCTTCTAGTTCCTGCGTTCGTGACCGAAGGTCACGGGCATGCGCACGGCGACGACGAGGTTCATGTCGCATCGGCCAGCCACTCGCGTGAAGAAGAAGCCCACTCGCACGAAGACGCTGCCGAAGTGGCGAACAAGGTCCACGACCATCCCGAGGCCGCGCACGCAGAAGCGGACAAGAACTCGTTACAAGGCCACGAGCACGTTGCCGGAACCGTTCAAGCCGCGACGACGCACATACACGACGACACTCATGCTCACTCGAGCGAAGAGGCTCACGAGACTCCTCACACCGATCACGAGTCGGCTCCGCCAACGGTCGCCGCTCCCCCGCCGCAACCGATCCCGCGGGGTCAAGCGGCCACGATGCTTTATGGGCCGTTTGCGCTCGACCCCCGAGATCAAGGAGGGATGAAGCACTACAACCGCATCCTTCCCGTCTTGGCTCCCTGCGTGAATTGCTTGATCACGTCGATCAAACCCGACCTGGTCTATCTGGATGGATCTTCGGCAAACCTCGACACGGGGCCGATGCTTCACCACACGGTGCTGGCTGACCCGCTCCGCCCGGACCCGACGTGTGCGCGAGACGACGGCGTCGGGATCGCCGGTCATCGTCTGTTCGCCGCCGGTAACGAACGAACGGCCGGCATGCTCCCGACCGGATACGGATTCTCAAACCAATCCCCCGTGTGGATCGGGATCTTCGAGATCATGAACCACGCTCCGGCATCGAAGCTCGTGTTCTTCAAGATCGACGTCACGCACGTTCCGATGTCGGATCCGTCCACGAAGGAAGCTGTCCCTGTATGGCTCGATGTCGACAACTGTGCCGACTCGCAGTTCAGTGTTCCGAAGGGCGAGTCCCGGACGAAGTGGAAGTGGACATCAGACCTGACCGGACGAGTCGTTGGCACAGGCGGTCATGTCCACAACGGAGGAATATCAATCTCGTTGCTGAACTCATCGACGGGACAACGTATGTGCACGTCGATGGCAGGCTACGGCACTAAACCCGAGTACATGGGCACCGTGGAGTCGATGTCCATCTGCACACATGACCGAATCGGAGAAGTCCGCGCGGGACAGGATCTGCTGCTCGACACGTACTACAACATGAAGGCGGCAGCCGACGACGTGATGGGAATCATGATCGCCTACATCTACGAGACGAACGATCTGACTGGAGGCGCGCCGCCGCCTGACGCCTACACTGCGCCGGCACCTGAAGACGCACCTCCGCCGGATGTGCACGGCGGCGAGCACGGGCATTAGGCGAGGCTTTCCTCCCAAGCTTCGTGCAGCCTTGCCCAGCGCCCACCTGCGCGCATGAGCTCGATTGGTGATCCGTCCTCGACGATCGTTCCCTCGTCGATGACGAGCACGCGATCGGCGATCGCCACCGTCGCCAAACGGTGCGCGATGATGAACGCAGTCCGGTCGCGCAGCACGACCTCGAGCGCCTGCTGAACCAGACGTTCCGAAGGCATGTCGATGGACGACGTCGCCTCGTCGAAGATGATCACTGCCGGATCGGCCAAGAACGCGCGCGCAAGCGCAACGAGCTGACGCTGACCGGCAGACAGGCGGCCGCCGCGTTTGCGTATGTCGGTGTCAAAGCCGTCTGGCATTCGGTCGATGAACGTGTGTGCGCCGACGACTTTCGCCGCACGTTCGATCTCTTCGCGACTGGCACTCGGCTTTCCGAAGGCGATGTTCTCGGCCACCGTGCCGGAGAACAAGAAGTTCTCCTGCGTGACCATGATTATCGCCTTGCGCAGCTCATCGGAAGACAGGTCGCGAAGGTCGACACCATCGATCGTCACGTGTCCGGCGTTCGGATCGTAGAACCGAGCGACGAGACGAGCCGTCGTCGACTTTCCGGCGCCGGTGGGTCCGACGAGCGCAACCGTCTGCCCGGCCGGAACCTCCAGGGTCATGCTGTCGAGGATGTTCTTGTCGCGGTAGCCGAACGTCAGGTCGACAAAGTCGATACGGCCGCCCCAAGCAGGACGCGTAACCGCACGGTCGGGCAGAGGCTCTGGGACCGACGGCTTCTCTTCGAGCAAACCCGAAAGCTTCTCGAGCGCGGCACCGGCGGCCTGGAAGATGTTGTAGACCTGGCTCAGTTCCTGGATCGGGTGGAACAAGCGCCCTACGAACAGGATGAAGGAGATGAGCACGCCCAGCTGCATGTCTCCGTTCGCTACACGCCATCCGCCGAAGAGGAGGACGGCAAACGTCGCGAACTCGCCAACGAGGGCCGAGCCCGGACCATAGACCGCCTGCGCACGGATGGCGTCCATGTTCGCGTCGCGGTAGCGCGCGTCGATGTCCTCGAAGATCGCCTGGTTGCGCGGCTCCCGGCGGAACGCGTGCACAGCGCGGATCCCTCCGAGCGTTTCGCTGAACTGGATGTAGACGAGCGCGATCGCTTCGCGCACGCGGCGATACACGACTTCCGATCGGTTCCTGAACCACCGCGTCATCAGGAACAGGACCGGGAAGACGGCGAGCGTCACCAGAGCCAGCGGGAGATCGAGGATGAGAAGGATCACGACGATCCCGCACAGCTGAAGAACCGCCCAAGGAAGATCGATCAGTCCGGTCAGGAACAGCTCTGAGATCGCGTCGATGTCGTTGCCGAGGCGCGACATGATGCGGCCCGTTGTGTACTTCTCGTAGAAGGCGACCGACAGCTTCTGGAAGTGGTCGTAGATGCGCGTTCGCAGATCAACGAGCACCCGTTCACCGACCAGGCCGATGTACGCGAGGAACCCGCGAAGCGTCAGTGCCTCGACGACCTGCACCACCGCGAAGATCGCGACGATCACGTACAGAGTCGTTAGGTCTGCATCCCCGCGCAGCGCTGGACGGATCCCGTCGTCGATCGCGGTGCCGATGATGATCGGCATCGCCAGACCGGCCAAAGAGTGGATGACGACCAGGATCGAACCTGCGATGAGGCGAGCACGTTCGGGGCGGATGAGGTCGCCGAGCAGGCGCAGACTCCGCCGGCGGAGGAAAACGGACAGCTTCGCTGTCAGGTCCTCTTCCTCTTCGTCGACGGCTATACCGCGCCAAACGTCGGTCGGGCTCTGGTCGCTCATGTCCTCACCTCCTCCAGCTCTCGTTCTGGTCCTTCCTTGTCCGCCGCCAGCACGTGCCGGTACAACGCATCGCTGGAGAGCAGCTCGTGATGCGTTCCCGTAGCCCGCACACTTCCTTCATGCAGAAGCACGACGCGATCGGCCAGCAGCAGGGTCGACGGACGGTGCGCGATCAAAAGGACCGTGCTCCTCACGAGTGTTTCGTGCAGAGCAGCCTCGATCTTCGCCTCGGTGTGAACGTCGACCGAGGACAGCGGGTTGTCGAGGATCAGGATCCGGGGCTCTCCGATGATCGCGCGCGCGAGCGCTACACGCTGACGCTGGCCGCCCGAAAGCGAATAGCCCTGCTCTCCGACCCTTGTGTCCAGACCCCACGGAAGTTCGCGGACGAACTCTTCTGCTTGAGCGTCGGTCAAGGCTTTCCAAACCTCGTCGTCGGCTGCGTCCGGCTTGCCCATGAGGATGTTCTCGCGGATGGAAACCGAGAACAGGATCGGATCCTCGAAAGCAACCGTTGAGTACGAACGCAAGGAGTCGACCGTGATCTGTTGAAGATCCTTGCCGTCGAGAGTTACGCGGCCGGAGGTCGGGTCATAGAACCGCGACAAGAGCGTCGCGATAGTCGTTTTGCCGCAGCCGGTTATCCCGACGAGCGCGACCGTCTCGTCCGGATTGATCTCAAGGTCGACCCCGCGCAGGATCCAAGCGTCCGAGCCGGGGTACTTGAACCAGACGTCTTCGAATCTGATATCGCCCCGGCACGTCGCGAGCGAAACAGCACCCGTCGCGTCGGCGATGTCCGGCGGAGTGTCGAGCAGCTCGAACACCCGGTCGGATCCGGCTGAAGCTTCTTGTCCCATGGCGATGATCCAGCCCGTCTCCCGGATCGGCCAAACGAGCATCTGCTGATAGAGGACGAACTCGGCCAGCGCACCGATCGTCAGACCGCCGTCCACGACACGGATTCCGCCGAAGAGAAGGATGCCGACGACGCTCAAGCCCAGCAGCAGGATGTCGAGCGTCCAGAGCCTCTTGCGAGCGTCGACGCCGCGAAGGTTCGTCATATAGAGCTTCTCCGCGTGCTTCTTGAACAGAGCGGAGCGTTCGGGCATTCGGCCGAAGGCCTTGATCACGCGCACACCAGTTGCCGACTCTTCGACGATCGTCGTTAGATCCCCTTGCTCGTCCTGCGACTGGCGGGAGATCTGGTGATACAGGCGCGAGAAGCGGTAGCTAACGAAGATCACGGGCGAGCTGAAGGCGACGGCGACGAGTGTCAGACCTGCATCGATGCGGATCAGCTGGAAGATGACCAGCACGATCTGCATCCCCATCTGGAAAAGGAAGACCAAACCGAAGCCGACGTAACGACGGATGCGCGATATATCGCTGACCGCGCGCGAAACGAGCTCACCCGACTGCCATCCGTCGTGGAAATCGACCGACAAGCTCTGCAGGTGCGAGTACACGCGGTTGCGCAGGTCGTATTCGATGCCGAGAGCAATCCGACCCGAAATGTGACGTCGCGTGAATGCGAGACCGGTCCAGATGAAGCCGAGCGCCAGCGAAGCGATGGCATACGGAAGCAAGCGCTCGCGCATCCGTGCTTCGAGCACTTCGTCGATGAAGCGCTTGACCACTTCCGGCTGGGCTACCTGCGCCGTCAGCACCCCGAGAGAGCAAAGTGCCGCCGCGGCGAAACGGAATCGATATGACCGCGTTAGGGGGAGGAGACGACGAAGGGACCCCGTTGGGCGCGTCTCCCGCGCGCCCAACGGGCCGGGTTTATGGCCTTGGCTATCCCCCGGCATAGACAAGCTCCCCGCTCGCCGATTCGTTTCGACCCCGCTGCCGAAACGAGCTGTCGATGATACACATTTCGAACACGGCCTGGACCGACAGAGTAGTTTGCTTGTGGGACAGGGAGAAGATTTCGCATGAGCTCGACGACATGCCCGTCGTGCGGAAACACAGTCGCGGCCGGAAAGGTCTTCTGCGTTAACTGCGGCACGCGCGTGATCGCCGACGCTCCGTCCGTTCCTCCCTCCGCCCCACCGTCTGGAGCGCCGACCGGACAGATGGATCAACTCGGCGGGGCCGGCCAGGCTCAGGCCGTGGTCGCACCACCGCACCAGGGATTCGTCCCGGCAACCCCGTCCTATCCGCCGGCTCCCTCCGCGGCCCCAACGGATCCCTCCGGCCCGATCCCGATGCAGCAGCAATACACGGAGGAGATCGACACGGCTCCCCCAGCGCGTCTCCGTGCCGATCCGCGCCGCATGGTGCTCCTCAGCATCATGGTCCTGGTCCTCTCGTACATCGGCCGAGTGGCATACATGGCGTTAACGGCCGGACCGCAGCAGGAGGGCGAGATCCTTGCCACTTTGCCCGTCGGCCCGGAAGGCGGGGAGGCGAAGTTCGCGGGCCGAGGTGAGCTACGAGTGCCCAAGGGTGCGCTCGCCAAGAGGCAGACCCTTACCGTTCGGCAAGCCCCGATCCGCGACCGGATCCGGGCTCTGTCTCCGTTCGGCGGCTCGCCCATAATCGTCCCGGCCGGGACCCAGATCATCTATCTCTTCGGTCCGGTGGACGTGCGGTTCTTGCGTCCGGTGACGATCGTTTTACCTGCACCTCCACCACCGCAACGCGGGTTGATCTTCGTTTTCTCGAACGGCCAGCTCCGCTTCTTGGATGCAGCCGGATCGCGAACCGTAACCATTCGAGTGAACAGTTTCGATTTCTCTCAACGGTCCACCTTCGTCAGTTAGCAACTAGGAGACAACGAGATGCTCAACGCATTGAAAGGGCTCGGCACCAAGTTCCTTAGTTGGGCCGTCGGTGAAGGTGGCCGGACGGTGGCCAAGCAGGTGGCCGTGAACCAAGCAACCAAACAAGCCCTGGTTGGTGTCGAAAAAGCCGATGACGCAGTCAATGACCTCCTCAACAAGGGGTACGACCCGGTGAGCGGCCGGAAATCGGGCGAGAATCTCTCCACCTTGGCAAGAGGCCAGAAGAAGATGGGCTTCTTCGGCTCACTTGGTGTCAGTGTGCTAATCGGTATCGGCGTAAGCCTCCTCGTCCCGGGGGCAGGGTTCATCGCGGTGGGAATCGTCCAGGGACTCGGGACGACCGCCGTTGAGGCCGGGGTCGGCGCACTGACCGACGACGAGACGCCGACACCGGAGCCCGAGGGACCGCCCGTGACGGGAACGGTGGGAGATGACGAACCATCAGTTCAGTCGAATACCCCGCCCGAGGATCACGAGCCGGCTCCCACGCCATTCATCTACAGCAACGTGACCGCGGAGCCGCACGAAGAGCCGCCCTGTGATGAAAATGATCCTCACGGCGGGTGTTACAACCCACCGCACGAGGACCCGCACGAAGAGCCGCCCATGGACGAGCACTGATCTCCAGCGACGAAATCTAAGCGGCTACTCGATCCCGATCAAGAACGGGTAGTGCGGCTGTCCGCCGTAGTGCACTTCCACCTCGTGCCCGAATCTTTCGCCCACGCGCTTGCCGATCCCATGCGCGGTCCACTCGTCGATGTCGGCTCCGTAGACGAGCGTGACCAACGAGTCAGAATCGTCCAGCATCGCTTCGAGAACGCCGAGGACGGCTTCCTCTGCGTCGTCGGCCACGATCTTCACTCCGCCTCCGGCTAGACCCAGGCACTGACCTTCTTCGACGTGACCGACCGGGGTCTCCGTCGAACGCACGGCATAGGCAACCTCGCCGTGTTTCGTGCCAACGGCCTCTGCCGCCATCGTCTCGGAGTTCTCGTCCAGCGATGCGTCTCTGTCGAACGCAACCAGTGCGGTGAATCCCTGGAGTGGTGACTCCGTCGGCACGACTTGCGCGCTCTTCACGATGCCTTCGGCCACGGCGATCTCCGCCGCCGTCTTCGCCGACGCCACGACGTTCTTGTTGTTCGGGAGGACGATCACCTCTTCGGCATGCGCTTGCCGGATCCCGACGATGATCTCTTCGGCGGACGGATTGAAGGTTTGTCCGCCGGGGACCAAGCCTTTGACCCCCATCGACTTGAAGATCTCGAGGATCCCGCTGCCGGCGGCCACCGATACCAGGCCGAGACGATCGAGCGGCTCGTCGTCCGCGGGTTCGCCCTGTATCCGCGCCAGGACGGCAGCTTCGTGCAGCTCGGCGACCTGGCCCTCGAGGTGCGTGACTTCGATCTTCCGCGGCCGGCCTCTTTCGAAAGCCTCCTCGATCACCTCACCGACCTGGTTGGTGTGGACGTGCACGTTGTACAGACCGGCACCACCCACAACCAGAACGCAGTCGCCGTAGCGAGGCAACAGGTCGCGGAGTTCGTCTGCTTTGCCGTCGGTCACCTCGTAGAGGAATTGCACCTCGAATTTGTATTCAAGGCTCCCGCCCTCCGCGTTCGTTATCGGGGCGGCGCCCTCTAACGCTTCCGCAGGAGACTTTGTCGGAACCTGTGGCGGTGGAAGGGGTGAGCCGTCCAGCGTGTGGAGCAGGCATTCGAGGAACAACAAGAGGCCACGTCCGCCGGCGTCGACCACGCCGGCTTGCTTGAGGATCGGCAGCTGTTCGGGGGTTCGGTCCAGCGCGTCCTGCGCTCTGCCCACCACACGCCGGACGGCCTCGACTAGGTCATCGCCATCGCCGAATGCCGCCTCTGCCTCCTCGGCCGCTTCGCGCGTGACGGTGAGGATCGTCCCCTCTTGCGGCTGCATGACAGCACCGTAGGAAAGATCGGTGGCGCGTCTCAGTCCGCGGGACAGAGATCCGGGGTCGAGCGCATCTTGCGATGCGACCTCCTCCGAGATCCCGCGGAAGATCTGGGACAAGATCACGCCGGAGTTGCCCCGGGCTCCCATGAGTGATCCGCGGATTATCGATGCGCAGGGGTCGTCCGACCCTTCGAGCTCTCGCTGGACGGCCGCGAGAGTGAGCTTCAGATTCGTGCCGGTGTCTCCGTCCGGTACCGGATAGACGTTGAGGCCGTTGATCTCTTCCTCGTAGGAATCGAGGGCGCGACCGAAACTGGAAACCGCCTCGCTATAGGTCTGCGTGGGGACCGTCGTCTTCGTCATTTCCCCTCGAATATGTAAAAAGCGCCCTCTTCGAGGAGAACGCCGGAAAGCGTCGCCCATGCTACCTTTGACAACTTATGGCGGCTAAGTGCGACATCTGCGGCAAAAAGCCCGGGTCCGGGAACAACGTCAGTCACTCCGTTCGTCGGACCAAGCGACGCTGGCTCCCCAACCTGCACTCGATGAGGGTGCAGCACAACGGCGGGGTCAAGCGCGCGAAGGTCTGCTCGTCCTGCCTCAAGGCGAACAAGGTCACAAAGGTCGTCTAGGGCGGATTCCCGCTCAAAAGTGTTACTCGTCCGCCCAACGGGGTATCCTCTCAAGCGAGGGTCTTCGCAGTGGTTTCGCAGCAAGTAACGATCTCCGCTTCGCAGTTCCCTCCCGGTTTCAGGTGGCTCACGCCTCCTGGCCGAGCTTTTTAGGAAAGGAGGGAACGCGCAATGACCACAGGAACAGTTAAGTGGTTCAAGGCTGAGAAGGGTTACGGCTTCATCACAGGTGAGGACGGAACGGACGCTTTCGTCCACTTCTCCGCCATCCAGATGGACGGCTTTAAGACTCTCGAAGAGGGTCAGAAGGTCGAATACGACGTCTCCCAGGGCCCCAAGGGACCTCAGGCGTCGAACGTCCGGCTAGCCTCTGCTTGATCTAGCCGTTCGCTAGGAATCAAAAGGGACCCGCTTCGGCGGGTCCCTTTCCTTTTGGCCAACTGATCACCAGAAACCCCAAGCCGGGTTGACCGGGCCGATGCCTTCGCCGATCTCCAGGTGCCGCTCGATCGCGCGCGTGACGAACTTCTTGGCTTGTTGCGCGGCGTCCGGAACATCGAGGCCGGTGGCCAGACCCGCCGTAAGAGCAGCCGATAGCACGCAGCCCGTTCCGTGCGTGTGCTTGGTCGGGATGCGCAAAGCCGTGAGCCGGATCATCTGCTCGCCGTCGGTGAGGAGATCGATCGACTCGTCGGCCTTCAGGTGTCCGCCCTTCAGGAGCACCCAACGGGGGCCGAGCTTTACAAGATCCCGCGCGGCATCCTCATCGGGGTCGAACGGATCGATCTGACGTCCGAGCAGTCCTTCGGCTTCTGGGATGTTCGGGGTTATCACGGTTGCGAGTGGCAGGAGCTTGTCGCGAAGAGCGGCAACTGCACTTTCTTGCAAGAGCGCGTCGCCGTGCTTCGAGACGAAGACCGGATCACAAACAAGTGTGGTGATCCGGAACTCGGTGACGGCGTCCGCAACGGCCTCCACAAGCGGAGCGCTGGCCAACATCCCGGTTTTTGCCGCGTCGACACCGATGTCGGCGGCCACGGACGCGATCTGCAACCGGACGAATTCCGGAGGAACTTCGTGCACACCATCGACGCCTATCGTGTTTTGCGCAGTGAGCGCCGTCAGGGCCGACATGCCGTGCACGCCGAGGGCGAAGAACGTCTTGAGGTCGGCTTGAATCCCGGCCCCGCCTCCGGAGTCCGAACCGGCGATAGTTAGGGCCCGCGACGCTTTCACGATCGGAAGTGGTCGTAGCCATCGTCGGGCAACGGAACACTTTGTCCATCGCGCAGAAGCCACAATCCGTCGTCGACGACCCTTCCGATCTCGATCCAGTCGGTACCTACTAGCTGCTTGTGCGGCAACGCGACGAGCAGCTCGAAGTCCTCACCCCCGCCGAGGACCAGTCGCTCGATGTCCCAGCCGCGGGAGGCCGCGATCCGTTGCGCCTCCGGCGCAACGGGAACGCGGGCGAAGTCGATCTCTGCTCCGACTTGCGATGCCTCCGCGAGGCGTCGCAAATCGGCGCCCAGGCCATCGGACAGATCGATCGCCGCGTGGGCTGCGACCTGATGCAGCTGCGCACCTGCGTCCACTCGAGCTTGCGGTCGCCGGTGCGCAGCCATGCAGGCGATCGCGTCCTCCGGTGACGCGTTCTTGGCGTCCTGCGACAGCAGAAGGTTCACGCCGACCGCGGCACGCCCGAGCGGCCCGGTAACAGCTAGGACGTCGCCGACCTCGGCTCCCGATCGTGTCACCGGCTGACCACCCTCGAGCTCGCCGATAGCGGTGACGGCGAGTGTGAGCTGAGGTGCACGGACTGTGTCGCCGCCGACCAATTCCGTCCCGTAAGTGGCACAGGCATCCCCGATCCCTTCGTAGAGTCCACTTAGAAAGTCTTCTTTGGTCTCCGGCGGAGCGCACAACGCGAGCAAGAGCCATTTGGGACACGCCCCCATCGCTGCGAGGTCCGAGACGTTGACGGACACTGCCTTGAAGCCGATATCGGAGGGCGACGACCAGTCCGACCTGAAGTGAACGCCCTCCACAAGGGCGTCGGTCGCGGCAGCGACCGTGTTGCCGCTTGTCTCAAAAACGGCCGAGTCGTCACCGATCCCGACCGTGGCCGCCCCGTCCGGGAGCCACGAACGCATCCGTTCGATGAAGCCGAACTCGCCGTGTTCTGACAGGCTCACAGCACAACGCTACCCGCGGTAGTGGTAGTGATGGAGGACAAATGCACGTAATCGTTTGCGGTGCCGGCGAGGTCGGGGTCCACGTCTGCGACCGGCTGAGTCGAGAAGGTCACGACGTGGCTTTGGTCGACCGGGACTCATTGCGCATCGCGCAGGCCGAAGAGCGACTCGACGTCCAGACCGTTGTCGGACGAGGAACCTCGCCGAGCGTCCTCGAGCAGGCCGGGATCGCGCGGGCAGATCTGTTCGTCGCCGTGACCAACGACGACGAGGCCAATCTCGTGTCGGCTCTCATCGCAAAGCAGGCGGATGTCGACACGACTATCGTTCGCCTGCAGTCCGACGCGCTTCGCGGCGCCGAATCCAGCCGCCTTCGCAAGGCCATGGGCGTCGACCACGTGATCGATCCCGACCTGGAAACGGCACAGGAGATCTACGAGCTTCTTCGGTTCCCCGGCGCAACGGAGATCTTTCCCATGGTCGGCGGCGAGATCTTGCTCATCGGTGCACGGCTCCCGGCAGACGCGCCTTTGGTCGGCCAGAGCCTGAACGAGGTCGCTCAGAAGTTTGAGCCGCACTGGGACTTCCTGATCGGGTCGATAACACGGGCCGGTAAGACCGTTATCGCGCGGCAGGACATGACCCTGGAAGCCGACGATCACCTCAGGATGATCTGCAACCTCCGTGGGCGGTCCCAGCTCATGTCGCAATTGAAACTCGAAACCCGAACACCGCGGCGCGTGATGCTGCTGGGCGGAGGGCATACGGCCCGCACCCTCGCGCAGCGTCTACAAGATCGCGGCGCATTTATCACGATCGTCGAGCGCAAGACCGAACGTGCACGCGAGCTCGCCGAGAGACTCGAGCACTGCGTCGTCCTCGAAGGAGAGATCACCGACCCCGACCTGTTGACCGACGAAGAGATCGGACGACAGGACGTTGTCATCGCGCTCACGGGCGAAGACGACGCGAACATCCTCGCCTGCCTTTTCGCCAAAGCCGCCGGTGCGTCGGAGACCATCGCGGTCGTTCACCGGCTCGCTCTGCTCCCACTCGTTCACGAAGCCGGTATCGACGTGGCCATCTCGCCCCGGACGGCTATCGCCAACGCGGTGCTTCGCGTGGTTCGAGGCGGTGAGATCTCAGCCATAACTACGTTCCTGGAAGGTGAAGCGGAGATCTTCGAGCTCGTCGTGAAGGAAGGAAGCGTCGCCGACGGATCGGTGGTGGCCGAGCTCCCCTTGCCGAAGGACGTCCTCATCGGCGCCGTCGTCCGCGACGGAAACGCTGAGATCGCTCGTGGCCGGACGAAGCTTCGTGACATGGACCGCGTCATCGCGTTCGCCATGCCTCAGGCTTCTGCCGTCATGCGGCGGGTCTTCGGCTGAGATGACGACCGGTCGTCTGGGGGTCTCTCCCCGTCATCAGGCTCGCCGTTCCCCGCGTTTCCAGCGCTTCACCGAGCGTCCGATCTTCTCTCGGCCGGAGACCGCCGTAGGCAACGTTGTCGGATTGACTCTCGTGATCGCGGGAGCCGGGATGATCGTGGCAGGCGTCGTCGACAGACTCGACGACGGCCCGGATGTCTCGTCGCTCTTGGGGCCCGGAGTGGGTTTCCTCATACCGGGCCTGCTTTTGTGGCGACGCACCACCGTTCCGGCCCGTCTTTCGACTCCGACCATCTACGCGACCGTTCTGTCTGCGTGGATCGCTTTCTGTCTGGCCGCCGCCGTCCCTTATTTCCTGAGCGACACGCTTGCTCGTTTCGATCTCGCGTTGTTCGAAGCAGTATCAGGCTTCACCACGACGGCCTCATCGGTCGTGACCGATGTGGGCGATCTTTCCCGAGGCATCGCGTTGTGGCGTTCGCTGACGCAGTGGCTCGGTGGGATCGGCGTCATCGTCTTCGTGATCTCCGTCCTTCCATTCATACGGGCAGCCGGCACCGAACATCTCGGAGGTCTAGCGCGCGCCGAGGACCGGCTCGCGCCGCGCGTAAGGGAAACCGCCAAAAGGCTCGTTCTCGTCTACGTGACATTCACGTTGGTCGTATCGGCTCTCTACTTCGCGTTCGGCATGTCGATCTTCGACGCCGTCGCGCATTCGTTCACGACGGTGTCGACGGGCGGGTTCTCGACTCACGGACAGTCGATAGCGTTCTTCGACTCCGCGGCCCTCGAGTGGACGGTCATCGGCGCGATGGTCCTGGCCGGAGGAAGCTTCGCACTGTATTGGCGGGCGTTTAGAGGCAAACCGCTCGTAATCCTCCGCTCGGTCGAGTTCCGCGTTTATCTGGTTCTGCTCGCGCTGGTTTCGGCTGCGGCACAGCTATGGAGCGCCGGCGAGAACGGATGGTCACCGGACGGGATCCGGCGCACGATCTTCGGCGTCGTTTCGATCGGCACGACTACCGGCTACGCGATCGTCGACTACAACACCTGGCCCGGCGCGGTTCAGCTGCTGCTTCTCTTCCTCATGGCGATCGGCGCGATGACGGGTTCGACGGCCGGAGGGTTCAAGGTCTTCCGTCTCATGGCCATCGTCGGACACGTCAGGCGCCATCTGTTCCGCCAGCTGCATCCGCGTGCGGTGCCCGTCGTCCGGCTCGGTAACGAGGTCGTCTCCGATCTTGTGATCTCGAGGATCCTCGGCTTCTTCGGCTTGTTCATGGGTATAGGTGCTGCCGCGACGTTCCTCGTTGCTGCGATCGGAACGCTCGATCTCCGGACGTCCATATCCGTCGTTGCGACGTCGATCGGCAACGTGGGCCCGGCTCTCGGCTCCCTGGGGTCGTCCGGGCAGTACTTCGATGCGCACGCCGGAGTGCGCGGCGTCCTGATGGTTGTGATGCTCGCCGGAAGACTCGAGATCTATCCGGTGCTGCTCGGCCTTGTGCCCCTGGTGCGTTTCATTGGCGACCGCCTGCCGCCTCCACTGGCCAAGGCCTTCGTGCGGTTGGGCCGGGGATAAGTCTCAGGCCGGACCGGCTGCACGAACCTCTTCGGGGACGCCGTCCGCGTATTTCTCGAAGTTCTCCTTGAACATGCCGGCCAGCTTGCGCGCCTGTTCGTCGTACGCCGACTGATCCATCCATGTGTCGCGCGGACGCAGGATCTCCGAGGGCACGTCCGGACACTCCAGCGGGATCTCGAGACCGAAGATCGGATCCTTCTCGGTCGGCACCTCGTCGAGATGCCCCTCGATGGCCGCTCTCAGCATCGCTCGTGTGTGACGGAGCTTCATGCGCTCACCGGTGCCGTACGGACCACCGGTCCAGCCGGTGTTCACGAGCCAAACTCGCGAATCATGTTTGGTGATCTTTTCGCCAAGCATCCGTGAGTACGTTTCGGGAGGAAGCGGAAGGAACGGAGCTCCGAAACAAACCGAGAACGTGGCCTCGGGCTCCGTAACACCTCGCTCGGTTCCCGCAACCTTCGCCGTGTATCCGGAAAGGAAGTAGAAGCGCGCCTGCTCCGGAGTGAGCCGTGCGATGGGAGGAAGCACCCCGAAAGCGTCGGCCGTCAGGAAGACGACGTCGCGCGGGTGATTGCCGGTTCCGTCCGGAGAAGCATTCGGGATGTAGGAGATGGGATAAGAACCGCGAGTGTTCTCTGTGATGGAGTCGTCATCGAGGTCGATCACTCGCGTTACCGGGTCCACGACCACATTCTCGAGGATGGTTCCGAACATGCGCGTGGTCGCGTAGATCTCCGGCTCCCCTTCTGCCGAAAGCTTGATCACCTTCGCGTAGCAGCCGCCTTCGAAGTTGAACACTCCGTGGTCGGACCATCCGTGCTCATCGTCACCGATGAGCGCGCGGGTTGGGTCGGATGAAAGCGTCGTCTTCCCCGTTCCCGAAAGTCCGAAGAAGACGGCGGTCGTCCCGTCCTTCGCCATGTTTGCCGAGCAGTGCATCGGGAACACTTCGCGGAGCGGAAGGATGTAGTTCATTACCGTGAACATCGACTTCTTCACTTCGCCGGCGTATCCCGTGCCGCCGACGATGGCTTCGTTTCGTCCGAAGTTCAAGATCACGAAGGCCTCAGAGTTCGTTCCGTCCGTGGCCGGATCGGCCTTCACTTCGGGTGCATGCAGGACGGTGAACTCGGGAACGTGCGCGCTCTGTTCCGATGCCGGCGGGACGATGAACATGTTCCGGACGAACAACGCAACCCACGACTTCTCGGTAACGACTCTGAGCGGAACGCGATAACGGGAGTCGGCTCCGATGTGTACGTCCTGGACGAAGCGGTCAACCGACGAGAGCCGCTCGACGACCTTGGCCCGCAACTTGTCGTATGCCTCTTCGGAGATCGGCTGGTTGACCTTCCCCCACCAGATCTTGTCCTTGCTGGCCGGTTCTTCGACGACGAACTTGTCGTTTGGTGAACGTCCGGTATACGGAGCGGTTACTGCGCAGAAGGGTCCAGTTGCCGCCAGCACACCTTCCTCGCGGCGGATCGCCTCTTCGATCAGCGCGGGGGCCGACTGATTCCAGTTGGTCGTGCCGCTGCTCTCGGAGAGGCCGTGTTTATCGAGTCCGTAGCTCGAGGCCGAAGTAGTCGATGCCAAAGCAAGATCTCCTATTTCTCGCCAATTGCCTTCATCCCAAAGCGGCCTTGGCCAAGCCGATGCTTCAGTGGGCACGAAAGAGCCCCGGTTGACCTAGGGACGGACAGATTACCCACTAGCTCGCCGATCCTGCCCGAGGATGGCCCTCACCTCGTCGTCGGTGACCTGGTGGAAATCCCGGTACCACTGGCCGACCGCGTAATAAGGCTCGGGAGTGTGGGGACATACGACCTGGTCGTAATGCTCGGCTACGCGCGCCAAGCCCTCGCCGGGCGCAACCGGAACGGCCAAGACGAGCCGTGCCGGTCCCTGTCCGCGGAGCAGCTTCGCCGCGGCCGTCACCGTTCCGCCGGTGGCGATGCCGTCGTCAACGACGACGACATCGCGGTGTTCGGTCTTCGGGGGCGGCTCGTCGCCTCGGTACGCGGCTATGCGCCGCCGCGCCTCCATCCGTTGGGCTTCTACCTCCTTTTCGAGGAAGGCAGGTGACACATCCAGCGCCTGAAGGATCCGATCGTCCAATGCGGGTTCGCCCCAAGCACCGACGGCTCCCAGGCCGAGTTCCGGATTACGCGGTGCGCCGACCTTTCGAACCACGATCACGTCGACTTCTCCACGGAGCTTCGATGCGACCGGTTCGGCAACGAGAACACCGCCCCGGGGCACACCAAGGATCAAAGGGTGTGTGAGGTCCAGGGGACGTAGCGCTTCGGCCAGCTCGAGCCCGGCTTCGAAGCGATCGGCGAACGGCAGGCCGCTCACGGCCTGGAGCATAGCGGCGGTTGCCCAGTTGACTACACCGCGCGTAGCCTCGCGGCGTGGATGCCGCGTAGCGGCTCCCTGTGATTGGCGAGGGCCGCGAAGCGGCCCCTGTGATTAGCGAGCGAAAGGAGCCGGTGTGGCGGTCGAAGCCTACGTACTCATCCAGGCCGAAGTCGGGAAGGCTGCAGAAGTTGCGAGCTCATGCTCCGAGATCGCCGGCGTGTTGTCCGCCGAAGATGTAACGGGTCCCTACGATTGCATCGTCCGGGCAAAGGCCGAGACGGTGGACGAGCTCGGCAAGCTTGTTGTCTCGGCGATCCAGGGCGTGCACGGGATCACACGAACGCTAACCTGCCCGATCGTCCACCTTTAAGCGTCTAGCTGCCCGAGATCTCACGGTCGTGCGCAGCCGCGCGCGCGGCTTCCAATCGAGTCTTCCTCTCGTGGCGCTTGAGCGCATGATCCAAAAGCGTCGCCACGACTTGCTCGAAGGGCTTCCCCGATGCTTCCCAAACCCTGGGAAACATGCTCTTTGGCGTGAGGCCGGGAACCGAGTTGATCTCGTTGACGATCAAGGCCTCGGTGGCCGGATCGAGAAAGAAGTCGACGCGAGCTAATCCTGCGCAACGGGAAGCACGGAACGCACGTACGGCGTAGTCGTTGATCGCGCGCTCGACGGCATCGGGAACGTCGGCCGGGATGCGAAGCTCCGTCCAATCCCCCAGGTATTTCGCACGGTAATCGTAGAAACCTCCGTCCGGAACGACTTCTCCGACCATGGACACTTGTGGCGGTTCGCCGAGCACGCCTACCTCGAGCTCCCGCGAGTAACCCTGCGCTTCGACGAGCACGTCGTCGTCGTGGGTGAGCGCTCGTTCGATGGCATCGACCAACGAGCCGTGTTCCGTCACCTTCGATATCCCGACGCTGGAACCGAGACGAGCAGGCTTGGCGAAGCACGGATAACCAAGCTTGTCCACGGCCTGCGTTATCTCCTTAGCCGACGACGACCATTCATCACGGTCGAACGCGACGAAATCGACGACCGGGAGCCCGGCCTCGGAGAACAAACGCTTGTGCGTGATCTTGTTCATGCCAACGGCTGAGCCTTCGACGCCGGCGCCGACGTAGGGCAGATCGGCGAGCTCGAAGAGCCCTTGCACCGATCCGTCCTCTCCGTACGGTCCGTGCAGAACTGGGAACGCAACGTCTACGTCCTTTTCTCGGGGGTCGGGTTCAAGAAGGTAGGGCTCCCCCGTCTCCGGGATGCGGTCGCCGTCGTCGGGAAGTGCGCGTATCCATCTCCCTTCTCGCGAGATGCCGACGCCGACGACGTCGTGGTCCAGCCGCTTCAATGCATCGACCACGGCGCGAGCGGAGATCACGGACACTTCGTGCTCGCCGGAGCGGCCCCCGAACAGGACGAGGACGCGCACTATCGCTCGATCACGTGGCGGACTCGCGCCACGACTTCCTCGGCCGGAGAAGGAACGGCGATGACGTCGGCGAACCGCCCGATGTTTTCGAGCTCGACGGTGCCACCGCGTCGAGACAGAAGGATCAGGTGCTTTGGTCCGGCATCGGCAAGGGAGGTCGCCGACGACTCGTCGGCGATCAACAGGTCGGCGCTACGGAGCTCGGGAGCAGCGGGATCAGCCTCGGGAAGCACTACGACTGAGAATCCCGCAGATCCGAGCACACCCGCCAGCCATTCGGTTGCTTCTGCGTCAGCGGCCGAGAGAACGATTCGCATCGCGTCTATCGTTACAGACATGTTCCCGAAGGCACCGGTTCTTGCATAGAGACATGTTCCCGGCCGCTCTCGTTCCCGTACGCATCTCCCCGACCGCCAAGCGCCGTCTGGCACACGTGATCGGCCCCCAGGAGCGCATGGCTTTCGTCAGGCGAAGCTTCGACCACGTCTCGGCTGCGTTGCAATCGGCTGGATGCCGGGTGATCGCCCTTACACCGGAGCCCATCGATGCGCCACCGGAGATCGACATTTGGCTGGACGAGGCTCCCGGCTTGAATCGCGCCGTGGCGGCGGCTTCGCGAAAGCTAGGCGCTCCCGCTTTGGTGGTCCATGCCGACCTGCCTTGGCTAACCGATCACGACGTGCGCACGCTCATCGAGACCAACGCCGATGTCGTCATCGCACGCGCCAAGGACGGCGGAACCACGGGATTGCTCATGCGCAAACTCATTACGCCCGCGTACGGGCCCGGGTCGGCTTTGCGCCACGCGCAGATCGCGCGTGGCTTG
The DNA here is from genome assembly GCA_963766295.1 of uncultured Actinomycetes bacterium. Lineage (GTDB taxonomy): Bacteria > Actinomycetota > JAICYB01 > JAICYB01 > JAICYB01 > JBBDRJ01. The sequence continues at coordinate 1,607,258 of CAVXYW010000002.1, forward strand.
GGATTATCGGCGCTCGTCGTCGACATCCCGGGGTTCGCCCGAGATGTCGACGACCCACGCGCCCTTACCGCTTCTTCTTCCGCTTTCCTGAAACGGCTTGCTTGAACTCGGACCCCGCCTTGAAAGCAGGCACTGAAGTGGCCGGGATCTTGATCTTCGCTCCCGTCTGAGGGTTGCGTGCCGTGCGCGGCGCACGAGCACGCTTCTCGAACGTGCCGAAACCGGGAAGCGAAACCTTCTCTCCCTTGGCCACGGAACGCTTGATGGCATCGATGACCGCATCGACTGCTTCGGTCGCGACGCGCTTGGACAGATCGGCGTCGGCTGACACCTGAGCGATCAGATCGCCCTTATTCATGCGGTAGCTCCTTTCGGCGGACAACAGCCGCCAACGATACAGGCGAACGAGGCAAACCGCTAAGTACTCCCGACCAGATTTGAACTGGCGTCTCCGCCTTGAGAGGGCGGTGTCCTAGGCCCCTAGACGACGGGAGCAAACCGGCATCAGGCTACCCCGAAGCGAAGCGAGGGGCATCGATGGTGCTTCGCAGCGAAGCTGCTAAGCATCACCTACCGCGAAGCGATTGCCAAGGAGAGTCTGGCCCGCGTTGCCGCGGGCTCGATGACTTCGTCGATGAATCCGTCACGGGCAGCCGGCCACGGCGTGCAGTACTCCTCACGGTAATCCTGCTCGAGCTCGGCTTTCGCGGCATCCGGATCGTCGGCCGCGGCGATCTGTCGCCGTTCCAAGATCCGTACGGCTCCCGGAGCACCCAGCACGGCGATCTCGGCGCGGGGCCACGCGAACGCATAGTCGGCACCAAGGTCGCGCGCGTTCATGACGATGTACGCACCGCCATAGGCCTTGCGCATCACCACCGTTGCCTTGGGAACGCGAGCACTGACGAATGCAGACAAGAAGGACGCACCTGCCGGAATCACGCCGCCGAGCTCCTGCGCGGTTCCCGGAAGGAACCCCGGCGTGTCGACGAACACCGCAAGCGGAATACCGAACCGATCACACAGCTGGACGAACCACGCGCCCTTTCGGGACGCCTCCGTGTCGATGGCTCCGGCCAGCGTGTGCGGCTGGTTGGCAACGATGCCGATGACCGATCCCTCCAAACGAGCCCAGCCCACGACCATGTTCTTGGCCGAACCGCGCCTCAACTCGAGGAAGGTGCCGTCGTCCACCACTCGATCGAGCACGGCCCGAACGTCGTAGGCAACGCGCGGATCGTCGGGAACGACCTCGGACGGATCGCCGGTTGGTGGCGTCCACTCGAGCCAGCGAGGAGCTTGATCTCCTACCCGGTCGGGCAACAACGACAACGCTGCGCGAGTCTGCTCGAGCGCGTGGTCCTCATCGAGGCCGACCAGACTGGCCAATCCCGACCGTGCGGCAACGCCCGCGCCGCCCAACTGCTCGACGCTCACGTCCTCACCTGTCACTTCGCGAACCACATCGGGACCGGTTAGGAACATGAACGCACCGTGGCGCGGCATGACCACTAGATCCATCAACGCCGGACCGTAAGCGGCACCGCCGGCACACGGACCGAAGACGAGCGCGATCTGCGGCACTACGTCGCGCAACCGAACGTGACGCGAGAAGATGCGCCCATAACCCGCCAATGCGGCAACGCCCTCTTGTATGCGCGCACCGCCCGATCGATGGATGCCGATGATCGGCGCGCCGAAACGTCCCGCGAGATCCAAGACGGCGCAGATCGAGTCCGCGTGGGCTTCTCCGAGCGATCCACCGAGTACGCCGGGGTTCTGTTCGAAACAGAAAACACGGCGTCCGTCGATCCGGCCCTCACCGCAGACAACGCCGTCGCCATCCGGGCCATCGGAGATCCGCAGCGATCGCACGTTTGAACGGATCGGGACGAAGCTGTCGGCGTCGAGCAAACGCTCGAGGACTTCAGCCTCAGGCGGCGCGATGGTCACGTCTAAGCCAGCAACGACGAGCCACCGTCGATGACGAGGATCTGCCCGCGGATCATGTCCGCGGCCGGTGAACAGAGGAAAGCAACGGATTCGGCAACCTCATCCGGTGTGACCAATCGGCCGACGGGCGTGCGCTGCACAGCCTCACCGAGCAACTCATCGCGATTGGGGAAGTGCGTCAGCGCGTCCGTGTCGACAACGCCAGGCGAAACCGCGTTGACGCGAACCCTGGGGCCCAACTCGACGGCGAGGTAGCGAACGAGCGATTCCAGCGCGGCTTTGGATGCACCGACCGCTCCGTATCCCGGCAAGACATGTGTCGATCCTGCGGACGTGAGCGCGACGATGCTGCCGCCGTCCGGCATCAGCTGAGCAGCTCGCTGGGCGCCGAATAGGAAGCCGCGCGCGTTGACGTTCATCGTCCAGTCCCATCCACGGGCATCGACTTCGGACAATGGACGAAGCACTCCGGATGCCGCGTTCGAAATGAAGACGTTCAGGGAGCCGAACACCTCACCAACGGTGTCGAACGCCTTGGAGATGGAGTCGAGATCACCCGTGTGAACCTTCACCGGCAGCGCTTTCACGCCGAGCCCCTCGAGCTCCGTGCAAACAGCTTCCGCCTTCGAGCGATTCCGGAAGAATCCGACGGCTATCGAGGTGTCCTCGGACGCGAAGCGAAGCGCGGTGGCACGGCCGATGCCGCGCGACGCTCCTGTTATGAATGCGGTTCTCACGACGCCCGCTTGAAGACCAGACATGCGTTGTGTCCGCCGAACCCGAACGAGTTGGACAACGCGAAGTCGACACGCTCATCACGTGCGCGATTCGGGATGTAGTCCAGATCACACTCGGGGTCCGAGGTCTCCTGATTGATGGTCGGAGGGAGCGTTCCGGTGGTCAGTGCGAGCACCGAGAACACGGCCTCGATCGCGCCAGCGGCTCCGGTGAGATGACCGGTCGCAGACTTCGTCGAGGACACGGGCGGAGCTTCTGCTCCGAAAACCTTTCGGATCGCCATCGACTCCACCCGATCGTTGAAAGGAGTTGAGGTTCCGTGGGCGTTGATGTAACCAATGGCCGCAGAATCGACACCGGCATCGGCGATGGCCGACGTCATCGCGGCCACAGCGCCAGCACCTTCTGGGTCTGGCTGTGTTAAGTGGAACGCGTCCGACGTTGCTCCGTAGCCGACGAGCTCGGCCAGGATCTCAGCCTCACGCTTTTCGGCCGATTCCCAATCCTCGAGCACGACAACAGCGGCTCCTTCGGCGATAACGAAACCGTCACGATCAGCGTCGAACGGACGCGAAGCCTTTTCGGGTTCGTCATTGCGACGAGAGAGCGCACCCATGCACGCGAAGGCACCGAAGGCGAGCGGTGTGATCGGAGCTTCCGATCCGCCGGCGAGGATCGCATCCGCCCGTCCGGTCCGGATCATGTGCACCGCCTCGCCGATGGCGTGAGCCCCCGTTGCGCACGCGGACACAGGCGCGTAGTTCGGTCCATGGGCGCTGAGGCGCATAGCGATCGCACCGGCAGCACCATTGATCATCAGCAACGGCACCGTGAAAGGGCTCATCTTGCTCGGCCCCCGTTCGAGAAGTGTGCGGTGCTGCTCCTCGAGCGTCGCGATACCGCCGATGCCCGAACCGAGAACGACCCCGACGCGATCGTTCGCGTAAGGAAGCGAACTTCCCCATCCGGCGCGCTCGACTGCTTCCAGTGCCGCGGCTACGCCGAACTGCGTGAAGCGGTCGGAGCGGCGCGCATCACGCTGCTCCATGAAATCAACTGGGTCGAAGTCGTCGACTTCCGCGGCGATCTTCGTCCCGTAGTCGGTTATGTCGAATCGCGTTACAGGTCCCACTCCAGAACGGCCCGAAACCAGGCCCTTCCACGTCGCCTCGGCCCCTACGCCGAGGGGCGAGACGGCGCCGACACCTGTAACGGCGACGCGCCGTAAGGAGCTCACGACTTATCGAGCTTGGAGAGGACGATGTCGATGATGCTGTCGATCGTTGTGACCTCTTTGAGGTCTTCTTCTTCGAGGTCGATCGAGTAAGCGTCCTCGATCTTCACCGAAAGCTCCACGAGGTCTAGGGAGTCGAGACCAAGCACGTCGTAGCTCGTCTCAACCTTGACGCTTTCGGGATCGACTTCGAACCCCTTCAACTCTTCGCGGATCGTCTCCAAGACGTGTTCGCGCGATACTGCAGTCTTCTCAGTCATGTGCTTCTCCTTTCCTTCTTTAGGCGGTCATGCCGCCGTCGACACACAGCACTTGTCCAGTGACTGCCGCTGCTTCCTCGGAGACGAGGAACGCAACGGCGGCCGCTACTTCATCCGCCTCGACCGGACGGCGGATCGGCGTGGCCTTCGCGAGCTCTTCGAAACTGGGGAGCTCTTCGGTAAGAGACGTCTTCACCAAGCCAGGCGCGACGGCGTTCACCGTGACCCCGCGCCTTGCTACTTCGAGAGCCAGCGACTTCGTCATACCGATCAGTCCGGCTTTCGCCGCCGCGTAGTTCGACTGTCCGGCGTTTCCCTTGACGCCGACAACAGATGCGACGTTGACGATGCGTCCCCAACGCGAAGCCAGCATCCTTTTGAGTGCGCGCTTGGACGCCAGGAACGGACCCTCGAGGTTCGTCCCCATGACGTCGTCCCAATCTTCGCTCGTCATCATCGCCACCAACCCGTCGCGTCGGATCCCCGCGTTGTTCACGAGCACGAGAACTGGAGCGATCTGCTCAGCGGCTGAGAACGCCTCGTCAACGCCGGCAGCTTTCGAGACATCGCCGTACGCGAGTACTGCTTCGCCCCCCGCTTCCTCGATCTCGGAAACGACTGCTTTCGCTCCGACCTCGTCTGAGCGGTAGTTGACCGCTACCGGCCAGCCGTCCTTGGCCAACCTGATCGCTATGGAGCGTCCGATCCCGCGGGACGCACCGGTCACGAGCGCCGATCCGCGCGCCGTCACATCGCACCCCAGGTAAGTAGTCCTGCTCCCCAAGAGAAACCGGCGCCGAACGCAACTATCAGGACGCGCATCCCGTCGGCCAATCGGCCCGAAGAGCAGGCTTCAGTCAGTGCGATCGGGATCGAAGCGGCGGAATTGTTGCCGTAACTCGCGATGTTGTCTACAACTTGCTCGTTTTTCAGTCCGAGTCGCTGGGCAACGGTGCGCACGATGCGAGCGTTGGCTTGATGCGCGACGACTAAGTCGACGCTATCGAGCGGTTCGTCACCGAGAACCTCACGTGCAGCTTCGGTCATGCGGTCGCACGCGTGCTTGTAGACGTCCTGACCATTCATGTGGACTGCGTGACCGTTCTCCGCGATCGTTTCGCTATCGGCCGGATGCGCCGAGCCTCCGGCCGGGATCCACAGCCATTCGGCCTTGGAACCGTCGCAGCCCAGCACAAAGGGACCAATGCGTGATCCAGATTCGCTCGGCCCGACAACGACGGCGCCCGCACCGTCCCCGAACAGGACGGCCGTTGTGCGATCGGAGTAATTGATAAAGCGGCTCAAAGTGTCGGCGCCGCACAACAGAACATGTCGGCCGAGTCCGGATTCCACCCAGCTCGTCGCCACCGCCAAACCCGATACGAATCCGGTGCAACCAGCGTTCAGATCGAAAGCGCCCGCGCGTCCTGCACCAAGCGTCGACTGAACAAGCGGCGCTGTGCCGGGTACCGGATAGTCGGGTGTGCACGTTGCGACAAGGATCAAATCGAGATCGTCTGGAAGAAGGCCGGCTCGCTTGATCGCCTCGGCGCCGGCGGCAGCGGCGAATGTCGAAGTCGCTTCTCCATTTTCCGCGATCCGGCGCTCACGGATGCCGGTGCGTGTGCGTATCCACTCGTCGGTTGTGTCGAACATTCCTTCGAGCTCCGCGTTGGCCAGAACCTTGTCCGGCACGGCCATGCCGTAACCGAGGATCGCGGCGCCGCTCATAGCGCTCGCAGATGAACCAGCGGAATGCCGGGCTCGACCTGCTCGCCGTCCCTTGTGAGATAGGACATGACCCACGCATCACAAGGCGCGCAAACATCACTTCCGCCATCTGCGGACAAAACGCGACCCAGGACGGTGCCGGATCTAACGAGTTCACCTTCAGCCGTGAACAAAAGAGGGCCGGCCGGTGTGAACCTTCCGTATCCAGGTGAAACGACGATGCGATCGGGAAGATCCGTGAGCGCGCTTTCGGAGACGATCTGCGTCGTCACGAGGAAGCGCCCGCGGGAAGAAGCTCAGCGATGAACTTGATATCTGCGTCCTTCACGACGCGTTTGGCAAGAGCGCCGACGACTCTTCCCGGACCGAGATCGGTGAACGAGCTGCCGTGGATGGAGTGCGCGCCCTCGAGCGTTTCCCGAAACCTCACGGGCGAGGTGAGCTGATCGATCAACACCTGCTTCATCTCGGCCGGATCGCTAATCGGGGCTGCTGTGGTCGCCGACCAGATCTCGATCTCGGGTGCACTGAACTTCACTTCGTCCAGCGCACCCGACAAAGGAGCAGCGGCCGGGCGCATCGCGGGCGAGTGGAAAGCTCCCGCAACTTCCAGGGTGCGGCACTTCGCTCCGGCTTCTTCGGCGGCCTCGTGCGCTTTCTGCAAGGAATCGTTGGAGCCGGAGATCACGAGCTGACCGGAAGAGTTGTCGGCGGCGAGTGAGGCCCCTGTCCTCTCACAGATCACCTCGACCACATCACGCTCGATACGCATCACGGCCAACATCCCGCCGGGATTCACCTGCGCTGCGTCTTCTGTGGCCTTGGCCCTGAGCGCGATCAAACGCAGGGCGTCAGCGAGATCAAGAGCGCCACCTGTGACCAGAGCGGCGTATTCACCGACGCTGTGACCGGCAACGGCGGTGAAGGTCTCTCCGCGCTCACTCAGTGCGCGGAACGCGGCAACACCGCAGGTCAGAACGGCCGGCTGAGCCCACAGCGTCGAGGTGAGCGTGGCGCCACCTGAATTGCCATCACGGCACAGCTCGGCGATGTCGACGTCAAAAACACGAGACGCGGTAGCGAAAACTTCAGCGGACAGATCGGTCAGTCCGCCGTCCATACCTGGTGCTTGCACGCCTTGACCCGGGAAAAGGGCGATTGTCAAAGGGACGTGTCTCCTCGAATAGGGAGCCGCCAATGATCGAAACAGACACCGGAAACACTGGATCGGTTACGGCCGATTTCTCCGAATCTAGTGACACGGTGTTTCATCGCGGCGAAATCCCGTCACAGATGTGTAACGAATCAGTTAGCGATGGCAAACATGTAAGGCTGAACCGATGAGCGGAAAGCTTCGCTGTCAGCGCGATCGCTTCGACATCCCAGAGGAAATCACGTACCTGAACTGCGCTTATATGGGTCCGCTCTCGCAGACAGGTGACAGCTGCAGGCCGTGCCGGGCTCGAGAGAAAGCTCCACCCGTGGACCATCTCCTCAGTCGACTTTTTCGATGAGGTCGAGGCCGTTCGTTCCCTCGTTGCGACGTTGCTAAACGCAGATAGCGGACGGTGTAGCCGATCCTGCCGGCGGTAAGTTACGGCGTTGCCATTGCAGCTCAAAATCTGCGTTTCGCCGCCGGTGACCAGGTAGTTGTTCTCGAAGCCGAGTTCCCGTCCAACTTCTATGCATGGCGCGAGCTAGCCCATCGCGAACACGGTGAGGTTGTTACAGTCGCGCGTCCTTCAAACGGCGATTGGACTCCGGCTGTACTGGAATCTATAAGCGAGCGGACCGCGATCGTCGCGATATCCCACTGTCATTGGACGGATGGCAGCCTCCTCGATCTTGTTCGCATTGGTGAACGAACCCGTGAGGTCGGTGCTGCATTGATCATCGACGGCACGCAATCGATAGGCGCCGTTCCGTTTGACGTCGCTGTCGTTAAGCCGGATTTCGTGATCACGGCGATGTACAAGTGGCTGCTCGGGCCGTACAGTGCCGCCGTCATGTGGTGTGCACCAGAACATCGAGAGGGACGTCCGCTCGAATACAGCTGGATCACGCGAGAGCAGAGCGACGACTTCCCGAACCTGGTCGACTACCGCACGGACTTCCGGCCGGGAGCTCGTCGCTACGACGTCGGGCAAACCTCGAACTTCGCGCTGATGCCGGCGATCAAGGCGGCGTTGGAGCAGACCCTGGAATGGGGGATCGATTCGATCCAGTCCTACGCGGCCGAACTGACCGGGAAGATCGCGGCCGAAGCCGCAAGCGCCGGACTAAGCGTGGCGCCCGAGAATCTGAGAGCGGGACACCTGCTCGGCGTGCACTTGCACGGCGTGGATGTGGAAGCGGTCGCCGAGGCGATGGAAAGAGCCAACGTGTTCGTTAGCGTGCGAGGGGACGCGATGCGCGTCGCGCCCCACGTCTACAACACGGCCGATGATGTGGATCGGCTGATGGACGCCCTGCGTTCGGCCATATAGCCACCTTCGCGCGAACTTAAGCTTGCGGGCATGGGATTCATAGAGGTCGCAGACCTCGCCTACAAGCTGCCCGGTGGACGCTTCCTTTTCGAGAACGTGTCCTTCAAGGTGCACTCCACACGGCACGCCGCTCTCGTTGGCGCCAACGGCGTCGGCAAGACGACGCTGCTTCGCATACTCGCGGGAGAGGAACCGCCAGCGCGTGGGGCCGTTCGGATCGACGGAAGAGCGCTCTTCATGCGTCAGCTCGTCGGTTCAATGGGCGGGACGACCACCGTGCGGCATCTATTGCTGAGCCTGGCGCCAACCAACGTGCAAGAAGCCGCTGCAAAGCTTGAGTCTGCTGAACGCGCCGTCCATCTGCCTCACGGCCGGTCGGCCGACATGCGTTACGCCGATGCGCTGGCGGAGTGGGACGAAGTCGGCGGGTACGACATCGAAGTCGTGTGGGACATGTGCACCGGGCAAGCACTCGGTCAGCCGATGAGCGTGGCCGGCACAAGGCTGGTGAGCGAGCTTTCCGGCGGCGAGCAGAAGCGTGTCGCGCTCGAGGCGCTCCTGCGATCCGACGCAGATGTGCTGCTGCTCGACGAGCCGGACAACTTCCTCGACGTTGCCTGGAAGCGCTGGCTGGAGCGTGCGATCAACGAAACCGATAAGACGATCCTGTACGTCAGCCACGATCGACAGATGCTCGCCGAGACGGCGCACGCCGTCGTGACATTGGAAGGTCACGGTGCTTGGACGCACCCCCACTCCTTCGCGTCCTATCACGAAGCTCGCCAGGGACGGCTCGCGCGACTCGACAGCAATCACAAGCAATGGCGGCAGGAACGTGAGCGATTGGTCGAGATCATGAAGGAGTTCAAGCGACGCGCAGCTACATCCGACAAATTCGCTTCGCGCGCGAAGGCCGCGGAGTCTCGCCTTCGCCGTTACGACGCTGAAAAACCGCCGCCGGAACTTCCTCAAGACTCAGAACATCCGCATGCGCCTGCAAGGAGGACGAACAGCGCGCCGAGCACTTGCCGTTCGCGATCTGGCCGTGCCCGGCGTATTCGACGCATTCGAGTCGGAGATCTGGTTCGGTGAACGTGTCGGCATCGTCGGCCCCAACGGCACGGGCAAGAGTCACTTCTTGCGACTACTCACAGGCGAGGACCTCAACCACATCGGTGAATTCGTTCTCGGCTCCCGGGTGTCCATCGGCCACTTCGCGCAGACTCACGATCATCGCGAGCTGGTCGGCCGCAAGGTCATCGACGTCCTGCGTTCGCACGGATTGGATCGCGAGCGCTCGATGCGAACGCTGCGACGCTACGAGTTGTCGTCGGCATGGAGCCAGGAATACGAGACCTTGTCCGGAGGACAGCAGGCCCGGCTACAGATCCTCTTCCTCGAGCTCGAGGGCTCGACGATGCTTCTTCTGGACGAACCGACCGACAACCTTGACATCGCATCGGCCGAAGCACTGGAGGATGCTCTCGAGACCTTCGAGGGGACGGTCCTGTCGGTTACGCACGACAGGTGGTTCATGCGGAACTTCGACAGATTCCTAGTGTTCCACCAGGACGGTTCGGTTGGTGAGGCTTTCGAGCCGGAGCTTATCCTCCACCGCACGTGACGAAGTTCGACGAAGACACCGCTCTTACCCAGACCGCTCCCGGCACATTCTCGGGCTCGGTCTCGCCCGACTGGCGGATCATCATCGGCGCCAACGGCGGACACATCGCGGCCATGCTCCTGCGAGCGATGGTCCTCACCGTTCGAGATAAGCAACGCTCACCTCGCGTCCTCAACGTTCACTTCGCTCGTCCGCCCAAGGAGGAGCCGTTCGAGATAAACACCGTTGTCGAACGAGAAGGCCGCACGATGAGCAATCTGTCCGCGCGCATGACGCAAGAAGGAAAGCTCATCGCGATGAGCATCGCCGCCTTCTCAACGCCTCGCGAAGCAACCGAGTTCGCCGATCTCCAGATGCCGGAGGTTGCGCTTCCGGAAAATCTCGAACGCGTCAAGGACCGCGACGACTTTCCGTTCGGCCGCCAGCTCGACATCATCCGCGCTCTCGGACCGATGGAAGGCGAGCGGAGCGACCGAGCCGAGCTCGGCGTGTGGATGAGGCTGCGGGACAACCAGGTGGCCGATCACCTCGTCGCGACACAGCTCATGGACGCCTTCGCTCCGGCCGTGTTCGCGAAGCTCGGATTGGGCGGCGGTGGCGCCGGTGTTCCGACCGTTGAGATGTCCTACTACTTCCGAACCGAACTTCCCCTTCCCCAGGCTCGTCCGCAGGATTGGTATCTGGGTGTCTTTCGGACGACGACGTCTCGGGGCGGTTTCATCGAAGAGGACGGCTGGCTCTGGCACCAGGACGGCACTCTGGCCGGCCAGTCACGCCAGCTCGCGATACTCCGAACGTGAGAGCCCTGATTCCTGGTTAGCTAATCCTTCGATGAGTACGACGGGAACCGCACCGGCCGGCATCGAAGTCGAACCTGTCACGCATTGGGTCTGCACCCACGTCCCCAACGTCAAGGATCCGCTGGAGTTCGTCCGGATAAAAGGAGGGCACTCCAACCTCACTTACGAGGTCCGCGATGCGGGCGGTCGGAAACTAGTCCTGAGACGGCCGCCGCTCGGCCATCTGCTTCCGACCGCGCACGACATGAGCCGCGAATGGCGCTTCATCTCGGCCGTTCATCCGACGGGAGTTCCGGCTCCACCTCCGCTGGCGTTCTGTGAGGAAACTGATGTTACCGGGGCGCCCTTCTACGTCATGGACTTCGTCGAAGGCCATGTGTTGACCGATCCCTCGATTACCGCCAAGCACTTCGACGATGCAGCGCGTCGCGGGATAAGCGAAAGCTTCACCGACGTACTCGCCGATCTGCACGAACTCGACCCGGACGAGGTAGGCCTTGGAGACATCGCCAGGAAAGAGGGGTACATCGCCCGTCAGTTGAAGCGTTGGTACGGCCAATGGAACGCTTCCAAGACACGCGAGCTTCCCGGCGTTGACGAGATCCACGACGAGCTGCAGAACAGGATCCCGGAACAGGGTCCGGCACGGATCGTGCACGGCGATTACCGGCTCGGTAACTGCATCACCGGACAAGACGGAACGATCGCCGCGGTTCTGGACTGGGAGATCGCAACGCTGGGCGACCCGCTGGCCGACCTCGGATATGTGTTGTCGCAATGGACGCAGCCGGACGAAGGACCGGCGACAGCACATCGCGTGTCCCCTACCAGCGCATCGGGATTCATTTCGCGCAACGAGCTGCTCGATCGCTACGCCTCCAGATCCGGACGCGACGTTTCTCAGGTCGAGTTCTACGTCGCCTTCTCGCATTGGAAGAGCGCATGCATCGTAGAGGGTGTGTACGCCCGCTACCTCGGAGGTGCACTAGATACAACAGGCGTTGACTTGGAAGGACTTAAGCGATCGGTGGATATGGCGGCCGGGGCATCCCGGGCTGCCCTCGATCGCATGAAGTCGTAAGGTTTAGAGTCCGCGAAATCGAGCCTAGGGGGTGGCCGTGACGCAAGTCGCCGAGGACAAGATCGTCATCGCCGGCGGAAAGTTTGTTGGTCCGCTGCGCAGGTCGGTGAACCAAGCCCAGGAGATGGAAGGAAGCATCCACAACGACGCCGTCGCGTCGAAGCTGGGATTCCGCGGTGGAACCGTAGCCGGATCTATCCATCTCGAGCTGTTCCCGCCCGTCCTCTTGGAAGCATTCGGCGACGCTTGGTTCGAACGCGGAACGATCTCGATCAACTTCCGCAATCCAACGACTGATCGCGAAGCCGTGCGCGCGATCGTCAAGCAACCGCTAACACGCGAATGCGGAGCGCAGGTAAATGCAGTGATCGAACGCGAAGACGAGATGCTCGTCGGCGAAGGGACGGTGTCCTGCGGTTCGCCACCCGAACCGACGGCGCTTGGAGCGCTCGATCTCCACCGTTTCGAGCCGGGTGAGTTGCGGATCCTCGCGGAGGTCAAGGCCGGCGACACCGTGGAAGCCACGGAGATCGAGGCGAAGGCATCGCTTCAGGCGGCGCGACTCGACGTGATCACCGAGCCACTCGACTGGTACACGGACTCACCTTGGGGCGGACCTATCGCGTCGCCCGCGACGATCGTCCATTACCTCTATGGTCATCCGGCCGCCGTCATCGGGGCCGAAGCGGCCGAGGCGGTTGGTCTGTTCGGTGCGATCGAGGTGCGCCACGTGAATGGCCCGATGGTCCTCGACCGCAACTACAAGGTGGGGGCCGAGGTGCTGGCCGTCGGACAGAGCCCGAAGACAGAGTACGTCTGGTTCGACAGCTACGCCGATTCGATGGAGGGAGAGCGGGTAGCGGAGATGCGCATGCAGCTGCGCTGGATGAAAGCGTCGTCGCCGCTCTACCAATAAGTGACGCCTTCCGTCCCTTCGGAGGACGAGGTTCTCGGCTACTTCGATTCGCTTTCGAACTGGGGTCGCTGGGGCGATGAGGACGAACTCGGAACTCTGAACCTGGTTACGGCTGCGAAGCGCATAGCGGCGGCCGAGCTGGTGCGAACCGGCGTGACGGTGTCGTGCGCGTGGGACATCGGCGGCGACCCGCCGGCCGATCAGCCGTTCGGAGGCCCGCAGCGATACATGATCGCAACGGGCCAAGGGATAAACGACGAGCACCGGATCGCGCCGTGGGGGCGCGCGGGTGACCGAGCCTCAGGAGCGCTCGAGCACATCGGGCTCGTCTACCACGGACACACGGTGACCCATGTCGACGGTCTGTCCCACATCTTTTGGGACGGAAAGATGTACAACGGCCGTCCGGCCGAGCACGTGACGTCGGCGTTCGGCGCGACCCATCACGCGATCACGGCCTTGCGCAACGGTGTTCTTACGCGCGGTGTTCTCCTCGACGTCGCGCGTACGAGAGGAGTCGATTGGCTCGAGCCCGGCGACGCCGTGTTTCCCGAAGACCTCGAGGCGTGCGAGCAGCAACATGGTGCTCTCGTGGGAGAGGGCGACGTCATCATGCTGCGCACGGGCTACGGACGTAAGGTGCGGGACAAAGGAGCCGACGAAGTCGCGCGTGTTGGGCGCGCCGGTTGGCACGCAGCATGCCTGCCGTGGTTTCGGGAACGGGGCGTCGCGATGATCGCGTGCGATACAGCACAGGACGCCATACCGTCCGGATACAAATCCTTCCGAAGCCCGATCCATGCCGTCGGGATCGTCGCCATGGGACTGTGGCTCATCGACAACTGCGACCTCGAGCAACTCTCTCGCACGGCTGAAGAGCTCGGACGGTGGGACTTTCTTTTCACGCTTGCGCCGCTGCGATGGGTGGGCGCGACCGGGAGCCCGACGAACCCGCTGGCTACGTTCTAGAAGGGTCTTCCTCGGCGACCGGCTCCTCGGGAAGTCGGAGACTCTCCAAGATCTCCGGATACTGCTCGACGGCTCGGTCGCTCGCATTGGTCGTGAGAGACGCAACCCAGAACGCGTCGTCTCTTTGCATGACGACGATGTCGAGGTCGGTTCCGTCCGGCTCCGAGAGAGCGAACCGCGTGCCGAGTCCGTCTGCAGCCGGAACCTCGCGGACATCGCGAGCATTTGGGGGGACCGCAAACCGATCGAATCCTGAAGGCGATCCTCGCTCGAGCCGGACGAACTCGAGCGCCAGTCCCGCACCGGAGACTGTTTCTGCAGCCAGAACTACAACCGATCCTGTTTCGTCAGATCCGGCGAATTCTGAGTCAACCGACGCTTCGTCGATCAGGTGCCAACCCGCCGGGAGATCAAGTCGAACCCCGCTGTCTTCCACGGTCAAGGGGCCGAGCGATAAAGCCGCGACGGCCGCAATCCCAAGCGAGGAGTTGAAAACGGCGTGTGCCGTTACCGACCCGGTGAGGCCGAACCGCCAATAGAGATATCCGAGCAGGAACCCAGCGAGCACGTAATAACGCAGCGCGAGAGGGTTGAGGTGCCAGAAGGAGAAGGCGACCGCTCCACTGAGTACGGCGGTCATCTGTCCCTTCGAACGAAGGGATTCGACGAACAGTCCCCGGAACAGCATCTCTTCGATAAAGGGAGCGGCGATGACCAGGGCGATCACCAGCACCGCCGTTGCTAGCCACGCTCTTTCGTAGATGGCCGCACCAACGCTCGGGTCAGATGAAAGGCGCCCTTCGATCAGTGAATTGAAACCGACGGCGATCGCCGCTGCACCCAGCCCCCAGATCGCGCTCGTGACGATGGCGCGCGCGCGTGAGCCCACCAACACCTTCGGTTCGACGACACGACGCTCGAGTTGTCGTGTGACGATTAGACCAACCGCTCCGTAAAGCGCCAAGACCAGCCCGTTCGCGAATGTCATCAACCGCCCGATGTCGTCCGTATCCGTTGAATCGGCGCTTGCAAGAACAACCAGCGTCAGAACGAGGACAAGAACACCGAGTCCGATCGCCGCGAAAACCGTGACGAGCACCGATCGCCGAGCCGCGTTCTCCCATGCGTTTTCTCCCACCACGGGGGTTACGTCGTCGGGCAGATCGACTTCTGAGGCCCGAGCGGCGCCGCGAGGCGGGTCGATACGGCGCAGCCACCGAATCGAGATGAGATCCGAGATCACGGCGACCCAGTTTAGGAACCCGAAGATGCTCCACCAGCCCTCAGTGACCGTCCTTCGAAGGAACTCGTGCGTCACAGCCAGTCCGTGGTCCCGGCACAACGGCGCCTTGAACGAGCGGAACCCGTTGAATACGACGAGGCCGATCTGACGCCGGGCGGCGATCAGACGCGTGGGACCACGTCCGCACACGATGCAGACGTCAGACGCGGGGTGCTTGCGGATTGGTTTGGCCACAGGGCTTGTGTTGCGTAACGTTATCCGGCCTTACTCCGTTACGAGAGCGAAGGCCAAACCGTCGTAGCCCTTGCTACCGACCGTTTGAAGGATCGTCCCGTCGAGACGTTCATCGGCAGCCACCATCTCGTTGAAGCGCCGAACCCCTCGAACGTTTGGATCATCTGTTGATGCATCAATCACTTCCCCGTTGCGAACTACATTGTCGGCCACGATCAACGTGCCCGGCCGCGCCAAACGCATGGTCAACGTCAGGTAATCGGGATAGCTCAACTTGTCGGCGTCGATGAAGACGAGATCGAACGGCCCGGCTCCCTCTTCGATCAACTGCAGCAGCGTGTCGTGCGCCGGCCCGAGGCGGATGTCAACGAGTTCGGAAACGCCGGCTCGTTTGAGATTCCCGCGTGCGACCTCCGCCGCCTTCGCGTCGATCTCCAACGTGATCAGGCGGCCGTCGGTGGGAAGACTTCTGGCCAGCCAGATCGTGCTGAACCCACCAAGGGTGCCGATCTCTAGGATCGAACGAGCTCCGATCGCTTTAGCAAGCAGCATCAGAAGTTTTCCCTGGCTCGGAGAAACACTGATCTGCGGAAGGCCGGCTTCTTTGATCGATGCGAAAACGTAAGCCAGCGAATCGTCGGGCCCGACGAGGAGATCGTCGATGTAGTTGTCGACTGCGTCCCAGCGCTCATTGCTCATCGGATGCATCATGCCGCGCGGCGGCCTCGAGACGCGTCAAGGGGGCGTCCCGGGTATGGTCGAATCCGTGGCGTCCCAGGCCAGCTGGAGGCTTCAATGACCGCGCCCATCGCTCTCGAGCCCGGAGCAGGAGAAGGGATGGACATCGGTCCAGTCCGCTTCGTGCTCAAGGCAGGTGGCGAAGAGACCCAAGGCACCTACTCGTTGGTTGAGGCGGAGGGACCTTGTTCGGCCACGCCGCACATACATCACGACCGCGAGGAGGCGTTTTTCGTCATAGAGGGGAGCGTCAGGTTCCTCGCCGGTGAGGGGCAAGTCGAGGCTCAACCCGGGTCTTTCCTGCTCGTCCCTCGCGAGACCTTGCATGGGTTCCGCGCAAATGGAGAGGCCCGGATGATCATCATCCATTCGCCAGCCGGATTCGAGGGCCTTTTCAGAAAGCTAGCCATGGCGATAAGTGAGAAAGAGTTCGATCTCGAGTTCCGGGACCGGCTTGCCAAGGAGTTCGGTGTGACGTACTTCGACGACGTTAAGTTCTGAAGGGAGCTCTTTCGATGACCGATATCGCCGCCGGCCGTACGCACAAAGCGGCTGCCGATCAGGACCACCTCGAGCAATATCGGGTCGAGCTGACCGCCTATTGCTACCGGATGCTCGGCTCCGGCTTCGAAGCCGAAGACGCCGTCCAGGAGACGATGCTTCGCGCGTGGCGCGGTCTCGAACAATTCGATGGACGGTCGTCGCTCCGAACGTGGCTCTACAAGATCGCCACGAACATCTGCATCGACATGCTCAAGGGCCGGCAGCGCCGCGCTCTTCCCGTCGATATGGGTCCGTCTTCGAAAGCTGACGACACGCTGGCCGAGCCGCTGCCCGAAGCGACTTGGGTCGAGCCCATACCGGACGGTCGGGTCATACCGATCGGCGGAGATCCCGCAGAGCAGGTCGAGCTGAAGGACACGGTACGGCTCGCGTTCGTTACGGCCCTGCAGTACCTGCCACCCAAGCAGCGCACGGTTCTGATCCTTCGCGAAGTACTCCGGTGGAGTGCGATCGAGGTGGCCGGACTCTTGGAAACGTCGGTGGCTTCGGTCAACAGTGCTCTGCAGCGCGCGCGAGCGACCCTCGAAACGAAGGAAGAGCAGATCGGCCGGCCGACCGAACAGATCGGCAAGGACGAGAAGAAGCTACTCGCGCGCTACGTCGACGCCTTCGAGCGCTACGACATCGACTCGTTCGTATCCCTTCTGCACGAGGACGCAACGCAAGCCATGCCGCCGTACCCGATGTGGCTCGTCGGTCAGGAGGAGATCTCCCGATGGATGTTCGGCGCCGGCATCGGATGCAAAGGCTCCCGCTTGGTGCCTCTGGACGCGAACGGCGCTCCGGCCTTCGCCCAATACCGGCCCAGTCCGGATGGCGGCTATGAGGCCTTCAGCATTCACGTCCCGGAGTTCTCCGACGGACGGATCTGTCGCGCCAACTACTTCCTGGACACCAAGCTTTTTGCCTTGTTCGGACTGCCCGATCGACTAGAGGATTAGACATGGACTACAAGCTCGAGCTGGTTCTGATGCCGGTGACGGACGTCGACCGGGCCAAGGAGTTCTACGTCGAGAAATGCGGTTTCAATCTGGACGTCGATCATCAGCCGAACGACAAGTTCCGCGTGGTACAGATCACTCCACCGGGATCGGCGTGTTCATTCACCTTCGGGATCGGGATCACAGAAGCGACACCGGGATCGGTGATCGGGACCCATTTGGTCGTCACCGATATCGAGGCGGCGCGCGAGGATCTCGTCGGACGCGGTGTCGACGTCAGCGACATACGCCACATGAACGTCGAGAAGGGGGAATGGGAACCGGGTCCGGATCCCAACCACAGTGACTACAACTCTTTTGCAGACTTCAAAGATCCCGACGGCAATTCCTGGATCCTTCAGGAGAAGCGAAGCTAGATCGGTTCTTACGACCCCTGAAGCGTTTCGTGCGTACTCTCGCCGAAAGCTTCCTCGGCTCCGGCGCCGCCGTGCGCGCCCTCGTAGAACGTGGGCTCGATACCGAGCTTCTCAGCGAGCGCAACACCAGCGCGGAACGCTCCCTGTTCGCCCGATTCCTTGCCAACCCCGATGTGGATACGGGTGGGCGAGGCCTTGAGGGCATCGATGTCGGGGACGTATCTGCCGATCGGCATGAGTTCGTGCTCGAAGAAAAACTCGCCGTTGGCGGACATCCGCTCCATCATCTCGGCCATCTCGGGCGTCGGCTCGGTGGGCTCCCTTTGCCCGCTGTAGCTCGGCCCACCTTCCTCGACGGCTGCGCCGAACTTCCCGAAAGCCGCGAACACGCCTTCCTTGCGGTAGGTCTCTTGCAGGTCATTGAAGATCGCCCGCCATCTGTCGGCGTCGGGGAGCAGCTCCATCACGGGCGGTTCGTGTCCCACGAATGCCTTCACCTTGTCGCCGTGCCGAACGACCAGCTCGAGTCCGATCGTTGCCCCACCCGAACTCCCAAGAACGTACGCAGGCTCCGCCTGCGAAACCTCTTCGATCAGAGCTGCGGCGTCATCGGCGTGCTGGGCAACGGAAACATCTTCGTCCCTGTTTTCAACTGTGCTTCGCGAGTGGCCACGCGGATCGTAGGTGACGACCGTGTAGCGATCGGCCAGCTGCTCGGCGAACGCCGTGAAGATGCCCGCTTCCGTAGGGCCGCCCGGGATCGCAAGAAGAACGGGACCCGACCCTCGGACCTCGTAATACAGGGTGGCGCCCCGCACCTTCAGCGTCTTGGCTTCCATCGTCTTGGCTCCTTGATCAGTGGTCTGGCTGGTCATCTCGGATCTCCCTTTCATTTCCTTTTGGCCTTCTCGACTATGCAGACGGTCTGGCCCGACAGAACTCATCGGTCGCGACCAGGACGGTCTCTGCCCGCGAGCCGCCGGGCTACTCGTCCTGCGTGGCCTTGGTGAAGGACGGGTGTGAGGGATCAAACACCCAGGTCAGCATCAAGGACTCGTCGGTCTCGGTCGCTCCGCTTCCGCGATAGGTCCGCAGGGCTGCTTCGTTGTCGCCACTTGTAAGCACCCACATCCCGTAGCAACCTCGTTCACGCGCCAGCTCGGCGAGCGCCGACGCCAACGCCCTCCCGACACCGGCGCGGCGGAACCTGTCATTCACACCGAGTTCGTAGAGGAACATCTCCGTCCCTTTGTCGGGATGAGTCACCTCTACGCCGGTCACCATCCCGGCCGGCTCGCCGTCCATGTACGCGATGCACAAGTGGTGACGCGGATCGTCGAGGAATGTATTCGCCCATTCCGCCCGTACCGCGTAATCGAAGAGACGGCTCGCAGCTACGACGTCGTCGACATCACTCGATGACATCCATCGAAGCTCCACCTCAAGAACGAGCCGCTGTCACGACTCGGTTTCGAGACCGCTCAGATCACTGGGGACGTCGACGGCATGCTCTTGAAGGATTTCCATCGGAATCAGCTCGAGCGCTTTTTCGTTGGTCGAGGCGAGGACCACGGGGGCTGCAACGCCGTCGTGGTGAGCCCGTAGCCAGTTCCTAGCGGTTACGCACCACCGGTCACCCGGGGACAGTCCGGGGAAGCGGTACTCGGGCATCGGTGTGCTGAGATCGTTCCCGATGCTCCGTTGATGCTCTAGGAACTCAGCCGAGACAACTGCGCAGACCGTATGGCTGCCCGCATCTTCTGGACCCGTGTTGCAGCAGCCGTCACGGAAGAAGCCTGTGAGAGGGTCCTGGCTGCACTCCTCGAGCTCGCCGCCGAGCACGTTCCGTTCCACCATGCGGACAGTATCGTCCAGTACTCCCGGGAGTTAAAAGCCTTTCAAGACGGGACGGACTCGCTCGCCTGCCTCAGATCGAGCCCGCGCAGAGAACTCTCTTCACGCCACTGGTCGAGGATCTGGAAGAACGCGATGGAGCCGCCGCCGTAGAACCCGTTCTGGACCGCGAGATCGGAGACCATGCCTTCGTTGTTGTAGTAGCCCGGCGTGCAGCCCTCGAGAAACTGCCGTCCGAACCCTGCCACGCCGAGGATCGTGTCGACCCAGTGCTGCTCGGCCTCTTCGGTCACTTCCATCGACTCGATGTCGTTTTCCGTCGCGTGCTTCACGAGGTAAGCGATGTGCTTGGCCTGCTCGTCCAGCATGTGCGGGAAATTCACGGTGAATCCGCTCTGCTGGGGGCCCATGATGAAGCAGTTGGGAAAACCACGGCTGTGCATCCCGTGCAGAGTCCGGACGCCGTCCGCCCATTTCTCGGTGAGCGTCGCGCCTTCTCGTCCGTACAGCTCGAATCCCGCGCGGCGCGTGTAATCGGTTCCAACTTCGAATCCCGTCGAATAGACGATGCAGTCGAGCTCGTACTCCACGCCATCGGCAACGACACCCTTCTCGGTGATTGCCTCGACGCCTTTACCGTCCGTATCCACAAGCGTCACGTTCGGACGGTTGTAGGTATCTAGGTACTCGTCGTGGAAGCAGGGACGCTTGCAGAACTGCCGGTAGTACGGCTTTAACGACTCCGCCGTCTCGTCGTCGGTGACGACGGATTCAACGCGCGAGCGGATGGACTCCATCTTCTGGAAATCAGCAATCTCCATCGTTTTCATCAGCGTGGGTCCGTCGATCGGGCCGTCCGTGTCGCTGCGGACCAGCAACAGAAGGTTGCGGATGATGTCCGTCCAGCCATCGCTGACAAGGTCTTCGTCCTGGAATCCGCCGGTAACGAGGATGTTGAAGTTGTCCATGCGGTGCTTGTGCCAGCCCGGCTGAAGGCTCGAAGCCCACTCAGGGTCCGTCGGACGATTACCGCGCACATCGATCGACGACGGTGTGCGCTGGAAGACGAAGAGTTGCTCGGCCGTTTCACCGAGATGCGGGATGCACTGAACGGCCGTCGCTCCGGTGCCGATGATGCCGACGCGCTTGCCCGCCAAGCCGGTCAGATTCCCGTCGGAGGTTCCACCCGTGTAGTCGTAGTCCCACCTGCTCGTGTGGAACGAGTGGCCTTTGAAAGTCTCGATCCCCGGGATGCCCGGGAGCTTCGGACGATTGAGAGGGCCGGTCGGCATGCACACGAATCGCGCAAGAATCTCATCGCCGCGATTGGTTGAGACGACCCAGCGCGAGTCTTCGTCGTCCCAACGCATCTCGGAAACTTCGGTTTGGAAGCAGGCGTCCCGATAGAGGTCGTACTTCTCGCCGATCGCCCGGCAGTGCTGGAGGATCTCGGGCGCATGCACGTACTTCTCGGACGGCACGTAGTCGAGCTCTTCGAGTAAAGGCATGTAGATGTAGGACTCGACGTCGCACATCGCGCCCGGATAACGGTTCCAGTACCAGGTGCCGCCGAAGTCACCGCCGCGCTCGATGATCCGGATGCCTTTGACGCCGGCCTCGCGGAGGCGGGCGCCGGCAAGAAGTCCGCCGAAACCGCCGCCGATGACGACGACGTCGATCTCGTCGGTGATCGAGTCGCGAGTGAAACCCGGTTCGACGTAGGGGTCTTCGACGTAGTGAGCGAATTGATCCTTCACTTCGATGTACTGGGCGTTGCCTTCCGGACGAAGCCTCTTGTCCCGCTCCTGGCGATATTTTTCTCGCAGAGCGTCCGGATCGAAGCCCAGATCCTGTTGGGTCTCCGCGGGCGCCTGTTCTTCGATGGTCATTTGAATCCCCTCGCTGGATGCGGTCTGATCTGACAGTACCGCTGTCGTATACAGGAAGAGACTAATCCACGGGTCCAACGAAGAAAACCCGAGGACCACCGGGAAAGACCGCCCGGTGGTCCTGTCTGAGTGGGTTGGTGCTACTTGAGCGAGATCGCCAGCTCCTCGAGCAGGTCGAAGCCGTCCTGCATGCCACCTTCCATGCCCGACTCAATGATCATGTCGCGCACTTCCTTCGTCGCGCACTCGGTGACGATCGTGAGCTGCGTCCTCCCGTCGACTTCGGTGAGCGTAAGTGTGTTCAGTGTGTAGTCCTCGTCGCTGAACTCGTGGCCTTCTGGGAACGCACCTTCGAACGTCTCGGTTGAGACGAGGCGTTCGTTGGGAACGATCTCCTTGTACTCGCCGTGGAAGGCGACTTCGAAGCCGCCGTCCGCGTCCATCACGTAGCGCCACTTGCCACCGACGCGCAGATCGACATCGCAGACCCTCATCGCGCCGCGCTTGGACGTCCACCAACGCGAGATCAGTTCCGGTGTCGTGTAGGCCTTGTAGACCAAGTGCTTCGGTGCGTCGAACTCCCGAGTGATCAGGATCTGCGTGTCGGTCGGGAGTGTCAGCACCGCGGTTCCACTACTCGTCACTGCCACCATCTCCTTCCTCCTTCCCCGTGAGCTCTTCTAGGAGCTCATCCAGTGCTTCGAACCGCTCCGTCCACAACCGCTCGTAATTCGAGACCCAGTCGTGGATCGGCTTCAGCGGCTGGCCGTTCAGCCGGTACATGCGTTGCCGCCCTTCCTCTCGTACATCCACCAGGCCAACTTCGCGAAGGACCCGCAGGTGCTTCGACACCTGGGGTTGGGCCAGACCGAGCAGGCCCACGAGGTCGTTAACCGCCCATTCGCGCCTCCGCTTCGCTGCGGCAAGGCCCTCGCCGGCGAGGACGTCCAGGATCTGCCGTCGCCGGGGCTCCGCCACCGCGTTGAACGCATCCGTCGTGGTCGCTGCTCGTGCCATGGAGGAATCATATACCTATATAGGCATATGTCAAGCCGCGCGCCGATCAATAGGAAAATCTCTCCTTTATCGGGCTAGCCCGGGTGCCGGGGACCGAGCTTCTTCGCCGATCCCGGATCCGACATCAGAACTGAATCGACTTCCCTTGGATCCAGGACGAGCACGTGAAGCGGAGTGACCGCTGTGAGCGTTGCCGTACGCCGCCCGCCCGTCTCCATCGACAGCTCGCCGACAACCTCTCCCGTGCCGACTTTTGCTCGCTTCGAACCGTCGATGGTTACAGAAGCCTCGCCCTCAACTAGGACGAAAACCTCCGACTCATAATCGCCCTGACGGCACAGCACTTCGCCGGCCTCGAGATGGCGGTCTTCGACGAGCTTGGCGATATCGGCGATCTGCCGGTCGGTGCAGCCTTGGAAAAACTCGATCTGCTTGAGCAGTCGGACGGCCTCGTCTCCCGCCACCATGCCTCCCCTACGAACGGATCGCGGACGTTTTTGAGCCTACCGGCAAGCGATCACGCAACGTCGCGGCCGACCACTCGAGGTCGACAAGGAAGATCGGCGTCGCCAGATAGCTGGCGACTTGCCGAAAAAGGATCAGTTCGATCTCGAGCTGTGCCAATGTCGTCAATTCCTAGCACAACCGAATTGATATCCAGTGTGAATTAGGACATAGGCAAACGGGGTCTAGCCTTCACCATTGAGGAACGGCAATACGGTCGGTACCAGTTCGGGTGCCAGAGTGATGTCGTAATGCGTGCGGCCCGGCAGAATCGCGAGCCGATGCTGCGAGATGTTCTCCCGCTGCCACCCGGCGTCTTTAAGGTTTCCGCCGAGCAAGTTGAAGAACTCGGCCATGTGTGGCGTGGTGAACATGTCGTGGTCTCCGCAGACCAGCATCACGGGCATCGTCAGCTTCTTGACTTCACCCGAGAAGTCGTAGTCCTGCCTCATGAAGTCGCCCATTCGATCTAGAAGCTTCGGAAAGTCCTCGGGGTGCGGAGCGACGGCCACATACCCGTCGTACATCGGTGTGCCCTTCATCTGATCGACAGCCGCGCTGCTCATCTGAGCCTGAATAGGCCGCATCTCGGGATGGAAGCCATCAGTTGAGAAGCCGGCCGACATGACGACGAGCCGACGAATGAGCTCCGGATGCTGGATGGCCAGCCGGAACGCGATTCCGCCACCGAAGGAGTAACCCCACGCGTCGACCTGATCATGGCCGAGTTCCTTCACGATGAGCGCCATGTCATCACCCATGTCCTGAAGACTGAATGGTCGATCGCCGATCGCGGTCCGGCCGTGGCCTTGAAGGTCCACGAGTATTACTTGGCGCTTTGCCGACAGTTCAGGCAAATCCGGCGTGAACATGTCGGTAGATCCCATTCCCCCGTGCAGCACCAGGACGGGCTCCCCTTGCCCATGTATCTCGTAGTAGTAGTTGATTCCGTTGGCCTCGACGTATCCGCTCTTGGTCATCTTCCACTCCCCTCGTAAGTTGTCAGGAGGTCAGACCTCCGATGCGGGCGAAACTAATCGCTGGATGTACCCCAGCACGAACTACCTGAAAGACGATGCGACTTCCTCGATGAACAGGTCGCAGGTGTCCTTCCGGCGCGGCATCGGACCCAGGGTGAAGTCCGGAATTATGAACTCGTCCGCGCCGGCTTCTGCGTAGCGTCCGATGATCTCGGTCACCTCAGCCGGATTCCCGACTACAGCAGCTCGTCCGACATCGGAATCACGCTTCCCCGATAGCCACGTCTCATCGCTACTGAGGAATAGCAGCGCCTGGGTCGAAACCTTTATCTCGGAGGGATCTCGCCCTAGGTCCGCGCAGTGGTTTCGAAGGACGCCAACCTTGTGCGCGAGCACATCGGGCATCGTCCATGAGTTCCACTCGTCCGCATAACGAGCAGCGATACGCATAGTCCGTTTCTCTCCCCCACCGCCGATCAACAAGGGCAACGGCTGCTGGACGGGAGGCGGCTGATTAGGCGCATCAGATGTTCGGAAGTACTTCCCATCAAACGTCGTGCGTTTCTCACGCAGGAGCGGGATGAGCACCTGCACCGCTTCCTCGAAACGATCGAGGCGTTCCTTAACGGAACCGAGCTCGATTCCATAAGCGGCATGCTCGTTCTCTTGCCAACCGGCGCCCACACCCAGAAGCAGTCGCCCGTGCGAGATGTTGTCCACCGCTGCGGCGATATTCGCTAGAACGGCCGGGTGGCGGTACGTGACGCTTGTGACGAGTGGAGCAAGACGCAGCCGAGGAACCGCCGCAGCAAGACCGGCGATCACCGACCAGCACTCGAGTGTGTCGCCGTCCATCGGTGTTGTGTCCGGCGCGTTGGGCATGAAGTGGTCGGCGAAGTAAACGCCGTCCCATCCCGTCTGCTCGCAGTGCTGCGTCAGCTCGAGGATCTCGTCCCAGGTACGCATGGGTGACGGCCAGATGCTGAAGCGCATCCGAGGAATCTAATCGTCAGGCGACCGACGCTGTGGACGCACCGACGAGACTTGCGAGGTTCTTCCGTGCCAGTCCGATATTGGCGACGATCACTTCGAAGGCCGCGGGCACACGCGGATCGTCCATGTGCTTCGAAGCGCCGCGTGAGGGATTCAGGCGCGAAGCCCCGTCCCAAGCCGCGAGGTCGGGTTCGGCGCCGCGGACGGCAAGGCCGCTCATGCTCGCGTAGGCGAAACCGAGCAGATCCGAGGCTCGGCCGGTAAACACGACCGGCGGACACAACCGGTTCTTGTCCGAATCGTCCTCTCGCAGTGCTTCAACCGCCCCCAGAGTCGCGGCACCCCAAGGAACGATGCCCGGCGTTATGTATTGCAAAGTAATGCGGTCCGAATCGAAGATCGGACGCGGCTGGGTAGGTCGAACCCCAACCGCCGTGCAGTCCACAAACACCTGGCCGGGGTCGGTGGCGACCGACCCCTGATCAAGTTCTATGCGTTGTGTCCCAATCCGCCGAACCTTCCCAAGGCGGACCACATCCTCGATCTCTTCGAGCGAATCCCGCTCGGCTGTGCTCAGGGTCGCGCCACGGAAGACCTCGGGTTCGACGCGGGGGTCGAGGCGGACGAACACCTCGCAATCCTCCAACCGGTGCGCGAAATCCGCGCCGTCCTTCGACTCGGCGGCGGCCTGCACCCAGCGAGCCTGCATCTGCATGTAAGCGCCGACGAGGTCGAGCGGCTGCATATATGCGCGATTGAATAACCAGCCATCTCGCGGCCGGATCCACCGGATGCGGTCCGGCGCGATGCCTTGATCGAGAAGCCAGCTGCATGTATCCATCGCCGTCTTGCCGGCTCCGATCACGATGTAACCGGTTGCCGGCTCCTGGAGATGGATCAGATCGTTCGGTGCCAATAGCCGGACACCTTCATCGACGACGAAGGCCGGTGTGTGCTTCGAGGGGATATCTGACTCGACATACGTGGCGTCGACGAGCTTGCGACGCACTTTCACGGTGGTCACTTCGCCGGTGAGCAGCGAGACGAACTGGTGACCATCAGTGCTCTCCTGTTTGTAGTCGCTCATGCCGAAGAAGCGGACGCGTCCGGACGGCAACAGATCGCCTTCGAGCACTCGGCCGTAGTAGTCGCAGATCTCGGCTGCGCTGGCCCTCTCGTAGAAACCCGCGTTGATTCCAGACTCATCGATCCGGTCCGCACCCAGCGTTCGGGAGTTGACCCCGTAATAGGCCGACGGCTGATGCAGCCGAACGAAGGGGTATGCATCCAGCCAGTGCCCTCCGGGACGATGTCTCCGGTCAACCATCACTACGTCTGCGTCCGGCGACGAGGCGATCAAGGAGTCGACGAAGGCCATCCCGGTTGCCCCTGCGCCGACGACTAAGTAATCCGTATCAATCTCACGCACGAATACCCCCGCTCCATATCTAAAATCTAAAGAGTAAGGATAGTAAATGGCCTTCTTTGAGAACGACGGCCTACGGCTGGGCCACGAAGACTATGGTTCGGGTCCGGCGATTGTGCTCTTGCACGGTCTGAGCATGTCGCGCAGGACGTGGGACCGCTTTCTGCCCTTTCTGGTGGAGCGATTCCGCATTGTCCGGCTCGATCAACGCGGGCACGGCCAGTCGTCCCACGCACCGGGGACGTACGTTCTAGACACCTATCTAGCAGACACCATCGCCTTCCTCGAAGGAGTCGTGAGGGAGCCGAGCATGCTCGTCGGACATTCACTCGGTGGCGTGATCGCTCATGGCGTTGCGCAGAGGCGACCGGATCTCGTCCGCTGCGTGCTGCTCGAGGATCCGCCGCTCTATGTCGCGAACAGGATGCAAGCGGGACAAGAACGCGGTGAAGCTAGCGCTGTCGCTTCGATGTTCCCGGCGATGCAGAAGCTCAGCCAAGAGATGCAGGAACGCGAAGCGTCTGTGGAGGAATGGGAGGCGATGCTCCGTAACGTCCCCACACTCAACGGTCGCGGCACCATGGGGGAAGTGCTCGGCCCAGAGTTCACCCGCGCGATGGCCGACGCCTTCTCGCGGCTCGACCCCGACATCTTCACGCAAGCCATCGACGGGACGGCGATCTCTGGCGAGCCGGACCTTTCCAAGCCGATCGAGTGCCCGGCCGTCATCTTGCGCGCCGACCCAGCCTTCGGCCCCGCTTTCTCGGCCGACGACGAGGATCGATTCCTTCGGACTAACCGTCATGCCCGCGTCGTCTTGTTCGATGGCGCTAGCCACCAGCTCCACGACGAGCAGCCGGAACGATTCCTGCAAGAACTCTTGGCGCTCGCTGCGGGATTCAAGACCTAGCTCGACCCTGGGTTCGCAGAGCACCGACGTATACGCCCGCGATTATCAGAAGCCCACCAAGGATCAGTTCCGCACCAACCTGTTCCTCGTCCAGCCAGGCTGACGACGCGATGGCTATCGGCGGAATGACGACAAATATGTAAGAGAACCGAGACGCCTCCCAGTAGCGAAGTACGACAAGCCCTAGCACGAAGACCACACCGGAACCGAGGACGACCAGGTAGGCGATAGCCAGCCAGGTAGCGCGGCGCCCAGGGAGCTCTATCGAGTCACCGGCTATCAGAGTGACAACGAACAGGACCACCGCCCCAGCGATCATGCCCACTGCGTTCATCGCGATCGGATTGACGGGCGGAAGCCGTCGGACAAGGACAGAAGCCTCCGCGAAACACAGAACTCCTCCCAAGATCGCCAGCACCGATGCGATGGGGACGGCGTCCTGCAATGGCGCTCGCGATATGACGGCTACGCCACCGAGGCCGAGCACGCATCCGATGACGCCCGGAGCACGGATACGTTCCTGCCGCTGAGCCACAGCCAGTAATAGCGTCGCGAGTGGCACTAAGGCGAGCAGGGTTTGTCCCAACCCGGCGTGCAACCGGACAAGTGCGTAATAGGCGAACCCAAACGCACCGGCGAAGTTGAATAGTCCGTACAGAGCCGAGCCTGCTAGCGCGCGTCCACGAGGCCACTCGATGCGCAACACGGTCGTAACGACGACGAGCAGAGTGCCCGCGAGCGCGAACCGCAGTGTTGCTCCCCAGAAGGGCTCGAGCTCGCGATTGCTGAAACGGATGCTGACGGCGTTCCCGCCGGCGAAAACTGCGCTCCCTATAAACGAAGCGATCGCGATTCGCTCACCCTGCTCGGGCATTAAAAGAAGGTAGTCGAGCAAGAGCCAATGACGCGGGAGGTAGTTGACGCCTTAGAATCCTGCAATGACTAACGGATTCGAAGACCTCAAGGCACTGTTCCTCAACTGCACAATCAAGTACGACGCGGCTGAGTCGCACACCCGTAGGCTGCTGGCGCGATCCGCCGGGATCATGGACTCACAGGGGGTCGACGTCGAGATACTGCACATCCTCGAGCACGAGATCCCGTTCGGGATGGTCAAGGACGCCACCAAGGAGAGCGGGCGCCCGCGCGACGACTGGCCGGCGATTCAAGCCAAGATCATGGACGCCGACATCCTCGTTGTCGGCACTCCTATCTGGCTCGGGATGAAGTCCAGCGTGTCGATGCTCGTCATCGAGCGGATGTACGCATATAGCGGAGACCGCAACGAGAAGGGCCAATACCTCTACTACGGCAAGACGGCCGGTTGCGTGGTGACCGGCAACGAGGACGGGGTCAAGGCGTGCGCGATGCAGATCCTTTACGCGATGGCCCACATCGGCTACACGATCCCTCCCCAGCCTGACTGCGGATGGATCGGCGAAGCGGGTCCGGGCGCCAGCTACGGCGACGTCGTCGAGGGCAAGGATGTTCCAGTCGGATACGACAACGACTTCACGTACAAGAACTGCACGATCATGTCGTGGAACCTGATGCATACGGCTCGTGGGCTCAAGGACGCCGGCGGACTACCGACGACGGGGAATCGAGCCGATCACTGGATGGAAGACATCAACGCCCGCGACCAGGACCCGGAGCGCACGAGCTTCTGACCTCGCCACCCGTCGATTACCGAACGGAACGGGAATAATCTCCAGCCGAACCGTGTCCAATCGCAGATGAGCGATCAGGAACAGAAACAACCGGTCCAACTGGGGCTCGACACCTTCGGAGACTTAACAGAAGGCGTCGATGGGCAGCCGATCACCCATGCCGAAGTGCTGCGCAATGTCGTCGTCGAGGCGATGGCTGCAGACCAATTCGGTGTCGACTTCTTCGGAGTGGGCGAGCATCATCGTTCTGACTTCTCCATCTCGTCTCCAGAAGTGATGCTCGCCACCATCGCCGGCCGCACAGAACAGATCAGGCTTGGGTCCTCTGTCACCGTGCTCAGTTCCGACGATCCGGTTCGCGTCTTTGAGCGCTTCGCAACCCTCGACGCCGTGTCCAACGGCCGCGCGGAAGTGATCCTTGGTCGCGGATCGTTCACCGAGTCCTTCCCGCTGTTCGGTTACGACCTAAAGGACTACGACATCCTGTTCGAGGAGAAGCTCGACCTCTTCGCGAAACTCCTGCAAGGAGGTCCGGTGGCGTGGTCCGGCACAACGCGCGGGCCACTAACCGGTCAGCGCGTTTACCCGACGACGGCCAAGCGACTCACCGCCTGGGTTGGTGTCGGAGGAAATCCCGAGTCGGTCGTACGCGCTGCGCGTTACGGCTTCCCCTTAACGCTGGCGATCATCGGGGGCGATCCTCTGCGCTTCGCGCCGCTTGTCGACTTGTACCGCCGTGCGCTCGATGAGCTAGGTCATCCGGCATTTCCCATCGCCGCGCACGGACCGGGCCATGTGGCGGACAGCGATGAACAAGCGCTGGACGAGCTCTGGCCGCACTACAAAGTGATGATCAACAGGATCGGACGCGAACGCGGCTGGCCACCGACGACTCGTGAGCAATATGAAGCAACCGCCGGACCGAACGGTGCGCTCATGGTGGGCTCGCCCGACACTGTTGCTGAAAAGATCATCCGGACGGTAGACGGGCTGGGACTCTCGCGCTTCACCCTTAAGTACAGTGCCGGCACTCTGCCTCACGAAGCGATGATGCGGAGCATCGAGCTCTTCGGATCGAAAGTGGCGCCGCGCGTTCGCGAGCAGGCCGCAGCTGTGAAGCCGCTGATCTAGCCGACCGAGTTCAAGACCGCTTCGTCGACGTGCAACGGTTGCGGCCCGCTTTCGTGATCGCGGTGCCAGGTGGGGAGCGCCCGGGCCAATGACCGCAGACCCCTTACTTCGATCGCGCCGGTACGCAGGGCTTGGCCCCATTTGATGTCACCCAGATGCCATCGAGCAAACATCACCGGATCATTGATCACGACGACCAGCTCCTCGTCGCCGCCGGGATACTTCTCGCAGACCTCGGCGTCGCCTCGCTCGACCAATAGCCACCCGGGTCTGTTGGGCTTGAGTGTCGGAAAATCGAAGCGGATGAGAACCCTTCGCTGAGGGAGGCGCTCGCGATCGAGGAAAAACATGGCCCACATCCACAACACCACGCCGGGATGCGCCTGCTCGGGCGTTAGATCCGCCCACTTCGAAGCCCATTGCCCGAGCGCCACCATCACGTTCGTTAGTTCGAGGCCGGCTTCGGTGGGCTCATAGACCGAACCGGGGCCTTCGGCCTTGGGGTGAATCTCGATCACACCGGCTCGCTCCAGATCCCGCAAACGCCTCGAGAGCAAGCCTCGTGAGAGACCCGGCGAGCTACCGGCGATCTCGTTGAAGGTGCGGCAGCCCAAGATGACGATGTTGCGCATGATGATGATCGACCAGCGCTCGGCCACGAGCTCAGAAGCTCTAGCGATCGGGCAGTACTGACCGTACGTCCGCATGACCACAGCTTGTCACCAGCGGATACCCGACGCCAGTTCACTTTCTGAACCTGTGAAGTTCACTTCTAGTACTTGTCCGGTGCTGGGGAAGGGAGCACATTGAGGTTCACGAGCAAGGTCGGGAGAGGGATGACATGACAGAAGCCGTTGATATCGCAGTGATCGGGGGCGGACAGGCCGGGCTCTCTCTGAGCCACGAGCTCTCTCAGGCGGACGTCGAACACGTCATCCTCGAGCGCGGACGGGTGGGCGAGAGCTGGCGCGGGCGTTGGGACAGTTTCTGCCTGGTCACTCCCAACTGGACCGTGCTGCTGCCCGACGGGCACTACAAAGGGGACGATCCGGATGGATTCATGCCCCGAGACGACATAGTGGACCACCTCGTCGGCTACGCCGAGGGATTCAACGCGCCGGTCCGCGAGGGCATCGAAGTGTGCGCATTGAACCCGAATGACGAAGGCGGCTTCCTGTTGAACACGTCCTCGGGCGGCATGCGAGCGCGAGACGTCGTGCTCGCCTCGGGCGGTTACCAGAAGCCTCATCGACCGGCGAGCGCCGACCAGCTGCCGGCATCACTTCACGTCATCGACGCTGAGGACTACACGAATCCGGGCGCTCTTCCGGACGGGAAGGCATTGGTGATCGGTAGCGGACAGACCGGCTGCCAGCTGGCCGAGGAACTCGCTGAGAACGGACGGGACGTATATCTGGCCTGCGGTCGCGCGCCCTGGATACATCGAAGGTTCGAGGGACGGGACTTCGTCTCGTGGGTCAACGAGACAGCATTCCCGGACGCCAAGTTGTCCGATCTTCCGAGTCCGGCCATGCGATTGATTGCCAATGTCCTGGCCAGCGGCCGCGGAGGTGGACACGACCTGCATTACCGAACGCTGCAGGCCATGGGCGTAAATCTGCTCGGGCATTTCATCGGCGTCCAAGACGGTGCGGCCCACTTCGCACCCGATCTTGCAGAGTCCGTTGCGTTCGGCGATGCACGCTACGGCGATATCTGCGGGGCGATCAGGAAGAGTTGCACGGAGCGCGGTGTCGATTCACCCGAGATGCCGCCGCCTGCACCTTTCGAGGCGAAACCGCCGGAGAGGCTCAAACTCGACGGCTTCGGTGCCGTCATCTGCACGTCCGGATACCGACCGGACTTCGCACGTTGGGTCGGCTTCCCTGAGGCGTTCGACGAGATGGGATTCCCGATCCAAACCGACGGCTCCAGCACTATCGTGCCCGGGCTGCACTTCATGGGCGTCCACTTCCAACGCAAGCGCAAGTCCGCGACGTTCATGGGAGTTGCTGAAGATGCCGCGGTCCTCGCCGAACGGATCGTTGACGGACTACGAGCCTAGGTCGACTCGGTCTCGACCGACCTTGTCTGACTCCTAGCCCCGGCCACTTCGACCGATTCCTGGGCCACCGCGCCGGGTAAGAATGAGGCGTCGACCAGGAGGCCACAATGAAAACACCCCCGATCGTTTCTCCGGACGAGTGGGACGCTGCGCGCCAGAAACTGCTCGTAAAAGAGAAGGAGATGACCCGGGCCCGGGACGCGCTGGCTGCCCAGCGCCGACGGATGCCATGGCAAGCCGTCGAGAAGGATTACGAATTCGAAGGACCCAACGGCAAGGCGAGCCTCGTCGATCTCTTTGAGGGGCGCCGTCAGTTGATCCTCTACCGCGCGTTCCTCGATCCCGGTGTGGAAGGCTGGCCCGAGCATGGCTGCATCGGCTGCTCGATGGTTGCCGACAATGTCGCCCATCCTGCCCATTTACATACCCGCGACACGACGCTGGCTTTCGCGTCGCGAGGGCCGCAGGCCGACATCCAGCGCATCAAGGCGCGGATGGGCTGGGAGCTCATCCCGTGGTTCACCATCTTGGACGACTTCGACAAGGACTTTGGCGTGGACGAGTGGCACGGAACGAACGTGTTCATCCGAGACGACAACGACAACGTGTTCCGCACCTATTTGATCGACGCTCGCGGCGACTCACAGCTTGGGAACACTTGGGACTACCTCGATATAACCGCGCTCGGCCGCCAAGAGGAGTGGGAGGACTCACCGGAGGGCTATCCGCAGACGCCTCCGTACCAGTGGTGGGTCTGGCATGACGAACCGAAGGAGCCATACAACGATCGTCCGGAGTTGTTTGTCACCGTTAAGGCTTAGGACCGCGGCTCGTCGACGGAAACCTCGTGCTGCCATAGCTCGCGCATCTCGCTGGATGACGTAAGCAACTCCTGTAGTGTTCCTCGCGCGGCAAGCCGGCCTTCTTCGATCAGCAAGATCTGATCTGCGCGACGAAGCGCCGCCGGGCGGTGCGACACGACGAGGCATGTGATATCGCGGTCGCGCGAGAACAGCCGCGACCACAGCTCGCCGTCAGTCTCGGCGTCGAGCGCCGAAGACAGGTCGTCGAAAACCAGCAGCTCGGCCTCCCGGACGAACATCCGCGCGGCAGCGGCGCGCTGCACCTGACCTCCCGACAACTTCACGCCCCGGGGACCGATCATCGTGTCGAGCCCGTTCTCCATCGCCGCGAGGTCCTGCTCCATCACAGCGGCGTGTATCGACGCTTCGAGAACACCGGGATCGTCCGCCCTTCCGAGCAACAGGTTCTCCCGTAGCGTCTCGCTGAACAGACGAGGTACCTGAGGCGTGTAGGCGCTACGCGGAGGGACGAAGAACTCCGACGGATCGTCGACGACGGCCCCGTTCCATCGGATCTCACCGGCGTCGGACGGCACTAAGCCCAGCAAGGCGCGGAGAAGCGTCGTCTTGCCCGAGCCGATGCGTCCGGTGACGACCGTGAACGATCCGCGATCGAGGACGAACGAAACGTCGGCGATGCCACGGACATCATCGTGATGGTCGTAGGTCAACCCGCGGACGTCCAAGCGCTCCAACGCTTCACGCGGTGGGTCAGATGGAAGATCAGGCAACGCGCCTCTTAGATACACCCGATGCGGCGCGACGAGGTTGGCCGGTGGTTCGCTCGGGACGAGCGCACTCATCCGCTTCATCGACACGTCGATGTGTTGAAGATCGTTGACCAGCCGTCCGACTTCGGTCGGCAGATACATCAGCTGGTCGAGGAAAACGACGAAAAGCGCGAAGTCACCTACGGAGAACGTGCCGTTGCGAATGCCGCGAGCAGCCAGCAGGAGCACGACACCTGTCGCGACGTGCACGAGATGGAAGTGGATCGAGTCGAGCAACTGACCGAAGACGCTGTCGCGAACAGCCAACCGGCGGCGTTCCTCGCCCATGCGCTCAACACGTGCGATGGCGCGATCCACCCCGCCGGAAACCTTCACAGCGAGTTGTGCGCCGATCAGCTCGCCGAGAAAACCGGTCAGCCGCGCTGTCGATTGTTGTGCGGACGCGTGATACGTCATGTTCCGGCCTCCGAACAACCGAGCGATGAACGCGCTAAGCACGATCGGTACGAGGAGGACGATCGTCATCAACGGATCTATCCGCCACATCACGAAGCCGGCCGCACCAGCGAAGATCACCCGGCAGATGAGGTCGGCGAACGCATCCAGCGAGTCAGCAGAGGTACGAGGGTCATCCCGGAACAGGGTGATCGCCTCGCCCACAGGCGCCCGAAGCCCGTTGCGACCGTAGCCGCGAAGGACCGCAGCGAAAAGGTTCCGTGCGAACAGCACCTGGGCTTTCTGCTGCATCGAGTTCCACGGATTACGAGTTAGCGGGCCCGAGTACAGGTCGAGGACTTGGAGCGCGACGATCACGGCCACGGCGGCCCATACATTCACGCCGGCACCATCCACGAGCTCATCGAAGAACGCTCGTATCGCCAATCCGAGTGGGAGCGGGACGATGATCATCGTGATCGCGTCGAAACCCACTGTGGCGATGAAGTCGCCCGGGCTTGAACGCACAAGCCGCCAAAGCACTTTGGACGGCCTCACGACAGCACCTCTGCCATCCCGGCTCCGAGCAGTTGCGAGAATCGCGAATCGGGATCGGCAGCGAGCTCAGCTCGGCCCCCGATCTCATCGACGGCTCCGTCCTCGAGGATCACGATCCGGTTCGCGCGATCAACCGTTGCGAGACGGTGGGCGATAACCACGCCGGTGCGACCTTCGAGGAGTCGCGAGATCGCAAGCTCGAGGAACCGTTCCGTAGCAGGGTCGAGCCGCGACGACGCTTCGTCGAGAACGACCAAACCGGGATCTTTCAGGAACACCCGCGCTAGCGCCACGAGCTGCGCCTCACCCGCCGACAGTCCACGCGCACGGGGGCCGAGCTCCGTGTCGAGGCCGGACGGCAACGAGCGCAACCACTCGTCCAGGCCAAGTTCCGCGAACACCTCCCGGAGCTTGTCGTCGGATACGGTTTCGTCGAACAACGTCACGTTGTCCCGCAACGTGCTTTGGAAGAGCTGCACATCTTGTGTCACCAATGCGATGCGCGACCGCAACGTGTCGAGCTTGGCGTCCCGGATGTCTGTCCCGTCGAGCCGGACTACGCCTGTGATCGGGTCGTGCAAACGGAAGAGCAAACGCGAGATCGTCGTCTTGCCCGAACCCGTCCGGCCGAGCAAGCCGAGCACCTCACCGGGCTCGATCCGAAAGGACACTCCCCGCAGAACGGGCTCGTCCGCATAAGCGAATGAAACGTTATCCAGCTCGACCGAGAGCGCACCATCGGCGAACGTCGCGCCCGCTCCGTCGACTACCCGTGGATGCGTTTCGAGGAGCTCGCGCACTCGGACGATGCCTCCCGTCGCCTGCTGGAAGCTGTTCATCTGCCTCTGGAGGCGGTCGAGTGGCAGACGCATCATCGTCGTGTAGCGGAACACTAGGTAGACGCCACCAAGCGAGATCGCGTCCCATCCGTGCAATAGGGCGGCCAACACCAGAACAGCGCCCGTTCCAACGATGAAGAAGAGACCGATCGTCCCGTTGAAAAGGGACGCCGCCATCGCCGACGAAGCGATGCGCCGGTAGCGCTCCCCTAGGCGCTCGTGCAGCCGGCGCATGACATAGGCGTCGGCACCGCTCGATTTCACATCCGGCAAACCTCCGAGACGTTCCTCCAGGAAGCCGGACAGCTGCGCCGCGGCGCGCCGCGTCTCGCGCGCGCGTCGGCCGACGAACCCTCCGCCGCGAGTCATGTACACCAATGCTCCGAGGACGAAGACCGCTAGAACAGCACCGACGCGCGGATCCTCGACGAACAAAGCAACCAGCACGCCGATCAGGAACACGGCGTTGCCTAGAACGTGGACCACGAACCGGGAGAAGAAGTTCGCGATCGCCGACACATCGCCGTCGATCCGTTCGATCAGCTCCCCGGCGCCGTGCTCCGAGTGGAAAGCACCGTCAAGCGACAGCACGTGGCGGGTGAGATCGGCACGCAGGACGTTGGTCGTCCTCCAGCCGAGGTCGTCCGCTATGTACGTCTCGAGGACGGTGGTGATCTGCGTAAGCAGGGCAACGCCAAGGAAGACCAGCCCGATGCGGACGAGCTGGTCAAACGACTCACCGGCCCGCGCTCGGTCGATGAAGACCTTAGCGACCTGCGGGTTCGCGAGCTGTGAGCCGATGGCGATGCACAGCACGGCGCCCAGCAACACGGCGCGAGGCCACTGCGGGCGCAGATATTTCGACAGCAATACACGGTCGAGCTTCGATAGCACTTGGCGCTCCTTGGGCAACACTTAAGCAACGACGAAGGATGGTGCTGCAGGCCGCCGGTGCGCGGGTGCTCTAGAAGTGAGCAGCCGGAACGGGGGCCTGGCCAGAGCGCGTTGTCATGTCGACCTCCCCGTTCGTTGAACTGTCGACAATCGTAGCCGACTCGAGTCCGCCGTGTCAGTCCAGGAAGTACGCGGTCAGCATCGCTGAGAGTTCTGCCGGGTGCGTCATGTGCGGGACATGACCGGCTTCGGCCATTGTTGATCGCTCGACCTTCGGTACGTGCTGGGCGATGTTGTCGATGACCTTCCAGAACCACGGAAAACTCTGATCTCCCTGCGACAGCAGGATGCGACCGGGGAATGCAGCGAGCGAATCGAGATCGAGGTCGTCCCAGCCGGGTTCAAGTTCTTCATCGAGGAACGTCTGTGCGTGCTTGACGAAGGTTTCCTTCACCGGCTCCGGCAACTGCTCCCAAGCACCCGGCGCGAAAGCGACGTTGTCGACAAAAAACTGAGCACCTTCTGAATCGCGACCGTCCTCGAGATACGAGTACACCTTGGAGAGGAGTCTGCGTTGTTCGTCAACGAGATCGGGCGCCGCCGCGCTGGCAAGTCGCAATAGAGGCGGTTCGTGTCCGGCGATGCGAGTGAACGCCTCCGGCCGCCGGGCGGCTGCGCCGAGCACCGTTGACGTGCCGAAAGAATTGCCGGCGACGTTCGCCGGTGCCATATCGAGCGCGTCTATGAGCGCGACGAGATCGTCCTCGTCCTGAGACCGGTAGCCCTGGCCCGATGGCACGGTGCTCTGACCATGCCCACGGCGGTCATAGGTGACAACGTCGAACCGCTCGGCGAGCGTCGGTGCGACGAAAAGCCAGGCCATAGCGTCGACCCACGACCCGTGGACTAACACGAGCGGCGGCCCGGACCCCTGGCGCTCGTAGTGCAGGTCAGCACCATCCACACGTTGCGTCGGCATCTCTCCTCCTTGGTTTTCGACTGTGCCTGGCTGCGCAAGCGAAGCATTGTCACATTCGGACCTCCTCCGGTGTCTTCTAAGCGACAACCCCGTCGACAGGAGGAGCGCGATGGCCAGCAAACTACGGATTCCCAAGGCCGAGATCACCGGCCTTTACGGGTACTTCCTGAAGCGAATCAGATGGTGTCTCGACCTCAACTACTTCGCCGTGCACAACGAGGGACTCGACGAGGCCAAGGCCAGTGAGGTGCCCCGGTGGCGTGCGTCGACGGTATTCACGCCACTCGAGCGCGACGTAATGGAGTACGCAGAGGCGATGAGCGAGACACCCACGCTGGTGACGGACGAGCTGTTCGCCGGGCTGCTCGAGCAACTCGGTGCTCCCGCCATGGTGAAGCTCACAGCTGTGGTCGCATTCGCGAACATGAGCACGAGGAACAACACGGCGCTGGGGATCGAAGCCCAAGGGTTCTCGAAGGCGTGCGAACTGCCCCTAGCGCAACCGATCCGACAAGCGGCCACCGCGTGAGGTACTAGCGCTCCTGCGGTTCGCGCTCCTTGCGCCGAATCAGGAACGTGGCCACAGCCAGCAAGAGAATGGCGCCGGCCAGCACTCCAATCGTGATCATCGAGTCGTCGAAACGCTCACCGCTCAACTCGTTCGCGTCCAACGCCGTGACGACGATTTCCTTGAGGGAAGCAATAATGCCGACCACTAAGAACGGCTCTGCGACGAGTCTCCGCTCGGTCATTGTCGCCCGTACGGCGCTCAGTAGCTCAAGGAGAATGAATACGAGCAAGAGGCCGTCGAGTGCAGCGGTAACGGCGCGATCGACTCCGTCGCCGAAGTCTGTGACCAAGTGATAGGCGATTGAACCCATCACTATGAGTGCGCCGGCGACGAGGAATAGTCCGGTAGCGGCGTAAACGGTGTTTTCGGCGACATTAAGTGCGCGGTCCGCAGGCCCCGCGACGGGTTCCTTCCTTTCACGTGGTGAAGCTCGTCCCGATCGACTCATTGCTTCAGGCTAGTCGCCGGTAAGCGTGCGTATGATCTCGGCGATTTCGTCCGGATTCTCCAACATCACCCAATGAGAACCGGCGATCGTCTCCAATCGGACATCCGGCCGGTCCTCAGAGATCGCAGCGATGTGACGCTCGAGGCCTCTACGAGCTTCGGCGAAAATCCCCGACTCGCCCGGCGGCCGGCTCACAACGAACACCACCGGACACTCGACCTTCCTCAAGATCGCGAGCGGATCCACCCATCCGTCCACATAGTTAACGGCGTCGAAAAAACTGTTCGGCGGGCGGCGTTCCCAACCGTTCGCTGCGCGGACATACGCGCGGTCGAAGGAGGCGTCGAAGAAGTCGGCCGGGACCGTCCACGAGGCACCCATCTGTTTCAGCATCGTTCGTTCGCGGTCGAGCCACGCGTTATCGCCGGCGTCGGGAGGGAAGCTCGCGTTCTGCGCCCGGAAGTTCTCGATGAAACGATCGACCTCCGCAGGGTCGACCTCGTCGAGGATCTCCCGCTCGCGGAAGTCGAAGCCGTCGATGTTGATCACGCCCCGTGGGCCGGGGTGCTCCGCGGCGTAGGCCATCGCGAGCACGCCGCCGAAGGAGTGTCCTATGACGACCGGGTTAGAAAGCTCGAGCCGGTCGATGACGGTGCCGACGTCGCGGACGAAGTCGTCCCATCCGCCGGGGTTCGGGACGTCCGAATGTCCGTGGGAACGCAGGTCCATCGTCACGGCGCGCACGCCGGGTAAGTGACCAAGCACCGGAGTCCAGTCCTCGAGCGTCCGCAGCGCTCCGTGCAGGAATAGGAGATCCGGACCTTCACCACCGTGATCGCGGACGGCGAGGCCGATCCCATCGTGCGCGGTGACGACGAGATCGGTAGTCACTGACCGGGGAAGCAGAGACAGAACGGATGGCCCGCCGGATCTGCGTACACCGTGGGGTGCCCGCCCGGGTTGTCCAGCCGGCTCGCGCCCAGGCGTTCCGCCAAGCGCTGAGAGCCGTAGTAGTCGTCGAACTTGATGTCCATGTGCATCTGTTGCGGGTACTCGGGGTCGGGGTAACGAGGTGGAGCGTGCCCCGGAACGTGACGGAACGCCAGCTTGGGTAGTCCGGCGTCTTCGTAAGAGATCACAACGCGTTCGGGCGTGTCCTCGATGCGCTTGTTCATGCCGAGCAGCTCTTCGTAGAACGAAGCGAGCGAAGTCGGGCTCTCGCAGTCGAGAACGACTCGTCCGATGACCGCCGGTGCGTCACCCGACTCTCCAGCAACAAGCCGGATCGCGTGGCCGGCCTGGTCCGTCCAGACGTTCTCGTCGACGTTGATGGCGCCGTTCTTCTCGGCGATCGCGGCCGCCTCGGAAATGTCGCGGACGAAAAGCTCGAGATGCATTTGCTGGGGACTACCCGGGTCTCCCCATGAAGCCGCTTTCCAATTAGGTGCTTGTCCGGCGAAAGGGAGTGAAGGTTTCGTGAGGCGATCTTTGGTAAGGACTATCCAATTCGGCCATTGCTCCTGCGGGAGATCCCAGCCAAGCAACGCCGCGTAGAGCTTCGCGACTTGCGGGACGGTCCCGTCGGGGCAGTCGATCTGGATGTTTCCGATCCCGAGGACGAGCGGCCAGTCGGCCACCCCGATGTCCGTGAACTTTCCGGCTTCGTCGAAGAGAAGCGTGACGGCAGCTTCACCCGCCTCGCCGCTAAGGACTGCTCTTGCGACCGGAGGAGAGTCCGCGACGTTTGTCGATTCGGTCACGCGTCGCGTCCGTCCGATCATGCCGTCGAGCGTCGGCCACCACGACTTGAGACCCCGCAAGCTCTTGCGCCTCACATCGCCCGCGTGGCGTTCCCACATCGTGTCGAACTCGCCGCGCTCGAAACCCTCGATGATGTCGG
The DNA here is from genome assembly GCA_963766295.1 of uncultured Actinomycetes bacterium. Classification (GTDB taxonomy): domain Bacteria; phylum Actinomycetota; class JAICYB01; order JAICYB01; family JAICYB01; genus JBBDRJ01. Next base: position 1,647,843 of record CAVXYW010000002.1, read on the forward strand.
CCACGACCTGTGCGTAGTCGGTCACGCCGCCACGTTAATGCGTTGCAGGCGGATTCTGCTTCATGTCCTCGGTGGTCTTCTTTATGCTCAACGGTAATGACCGAGCAGCCGATCGCCAACGTTGACATGGCCGCCGCGTGGGACGGCGAGGAGGGTGCAGCCTGGGCCGCCCAAGCCGAGCACTACGACAAGTCCGGCACGCGCTACAACCCGCACCTGATCAACCACATCAGCGCCGACAACACCGTGTTGGATATCGGTTGCGGTAACGGCGGAACGTCTCGCGCTGCCGCGGGCATTGCGCGCAACGTCGTAGGTATCGATCTTTCCTCCGAGATGCTCGCCTACGCGCGTAAACGCGCGTCCGACGAGGGACTCACGAACGTCCGCTTCGAGCAAGCCGATGCCCAGGTGCATCCCTTCGACTCTGACGCCTTCGATGTGGCCATTAGCCGCCAAGGTGTGATGTTCTTCGCCGATCCTGTCGCCGCCTTCGCCAACATCGGCCGTGCCCTCCGTAGCGGAGGAAGGATCGCGTTCCTCGGCTGGCAGAGCCTCGCCGACAACGAGTGGCTTCGCCTGATGCGCGAGACGCTGGCGATGGGACGCGAACTCCCGATGCCCCCACGCGGCGCTCCGGGTCCATTCGGCTTCGCCGACCCCGACAACAACCACCGCATCTTCTCCGAGGCCGGCTTCGAGAACATCACCAACGAGGACGTCTCTGAGCCGCTGTGGTTCGGCGACGACGTCGACGATGCCTACGCGTTCGTCTCGAGCGCTGGGCCGGTTCGCGGCATGCTCGCGGATCTCAGAGATGCCGATAAAGCCAGAGGACTCGACAACCTTCGCGACGCGATCGCCTCGCATGCCACTCCGGACGGCGTGCTGCTCGGATCCAGTTGCTGGCTCGTCACGGCCACAAAGCCCTAGAAGAACGAAGCGTTAACGCTCAATGAGCAAGACCGACCCCGTCCTGACAATGAGGGCCGCCCCAATGCTCGACGATTTTACCGTCCCGGATGCGAAGGATCGCGGTGCCGTTGATCTCTACCGGGTTGCCCGAAGCGGTAACTCCGTTAAAAGGCATGCCGGTGTGCGTCCCACGGACCGTCCAATTGGAGACGACCAGATCATCAGACTCGATGAGGAGGTCGACGCTGAAGACCATGTCGGGGAACGCTGCCCGGACTTCGGTCCACCACTTCAGCTCATGGCCGCGGATGTCAGTGCCGACTGCGTCCGGGTTAACCCGTGCTGTCACATGGCTGGTGAACTCGGGAGCGAAGAACGCGAAGACGGCCTTCTCATCGCCCCCCGCCATCGCCTTGCTGTACTCGCCGAGTAGCTTCAGGTTTTCCGACATGCCGTCATGGTGACGGAAGAAGCGCCGAACTGTCAGTTTCTGACGACGACGATGCACGGGGTTGGCCAGATCGGTTCATCCCGAGCTGACCATCGCATGTTCGGCTCCGATATTGACGCCGACGAGCACTGCATCCACGGAGCCCCGGTTATTCCATCGATGGTTCGTCCCGTTCTGGACAACGACATCGCCCGCGTGCAGCAGCACTTCACCGTCATCGAGCTCGAGGAAGATGTCGCCCGATACGACCAAAACGAAGTCCAGCGTTGGCGTGCGATGCATGCCCGCTCTGTTCGGATCGGCCCACGGGCCGAGGCTTTCGGTGATGAACTCGTCCAGCCCTCGTGCACCGCCAGTCGTCATCCGGTAGACGCCGACTGAACAGCCACCCACTGTCGGAAAGACGAACGTCGTAGGAGGTTCTCCGCCGTCGTCTGGAAAGTGCGCAGTGTCGCTCCTTCCCCAGATTGGACACATAACGTTCCCACCACCGACGTCGAAGCCTTCTACCTCTTCGTCGGAAGCGACAACCGAAAGTCCCTGATTGTCATGACCCGTGACGATGCGACGAACTTTCATCGTTGCCTCCTTCGCGTTCTCCCCCGCCGTCACGTGACCCTAGATCGTTTGCATGAGCGACTGATTTCCGTGCCCGGGTGGTCCAGGGGGATGGCGACGGGATAGCTTCGGAGGGTCGATGGCGAGAGGAAGACGATGACGACCGGTCAAGCCGCGAAGGAGTTCTGTCGGACCGCGTTGAACTACGGAAGCGGGCCCGGATCAGAACTTCCTATCCACGACGGACGAACCGCGGACCTTCCCGGATGGGATCAGTGTGGCTTCGAGCTCCTAACGCAAGCATCCGAGGTAAAAGATTGGGGCGACGACGACGAGATCGCGCGAGTCCACTATCCGGAGATCACAGCACTGGTGAAGGAGCTCACGGGTTGCGACCACGCGGTCCTATCGAGCCACATCAGGCGCAGTCCGGAGGAGGCCAAGCGCCACTCCGACCTCTCACCCATCCCGCTCGTGCACTCCGACTTCGCTGATAGCTACGGCGAGCTGCTGCGCGACACGTACCGCAGCGGCGACCGAGCCGAAGCTGCAGAACGCGAGGGAGTTTCTGGAGAGACGATCGCCGACGCGCGCCGGCTCATGATCCTTCAGTTCTGGCGGAACCTCGGTGCCCCAAAGATGGACCTTCCGCTCGCGTTCTGTGATGCACGCACGGTGCCGCGTGACCAGATAGTGCCCTTCTCCGTAAAGAACTACGCGGGCAGCGGCTTCGACTTCGAGGCACTCGCGATCGTCTCGTCCGATGCTCATCAGTGGTACGCATTCCCCGAGATGACGATCGATGAGGTCGTTGCTTTTAGGACGTACGACACCGAGCGTGTCGGAACCGATGAGCCGTACTGGACGCCGCACTCCGCCTTCCGCGACCAGGAAGTCGAGTTGGGCAATCCGAGCCGATCGAGCATCGAGTTGCGTCCTCTTTGCATCTGGGTTTGACGGAGCACGCCATGACCATCGCACCGCAGCGCACGCGCACCTACCAGAACCACCATCTCGACTCGACGAGGTGGGACGGCTTCGTCCACCGGCCCGGTGACATCGTCATCGCAACGTCCTACAAAACGGGAACCACTTGGATGCAGCGCATCGTGAGCTTGCTGATCTTCGGTCCCGGCCCCCTGCCCGAGGGCACGAACCTGATGCAGCTATCGCCTTGGATCGACCAACGTTTCTTCGGGACCGATCGAGCCGGTTCTCGAACAACTCGAGACCCAGGAGCACCGCCGCTTCCTGAAGAGTCATCTCCCGTTCGACGCGATCCCGTTCTGGGAGGACGTCAGCTACATCTGCGTCGGACGAGACACGCGCGACGTATTCATGTCGGTGTTCAACCACATACTCCGCGTACACCGACCTCACGTACCAGTTGCTCGCCGGGAACGATCCGGTCGGTGGACCGATGCCCCGCTGCCCGGAGGACCCTCGCGAGCTCTGGCAGGAATGGATCACGACACCGAACTTCCCATGGGAGAGCGACGGTTCGCCCATGTGGTCTCACCACTACCAAGTCGAGTCGTTCTGGAAGCACCGCGACCTGCCGAATGCGCTGATGGTCCACTACGCGGACATGAAGAAGGACCTCGAGGGTGAGATGCGTCGCATCGCCGAGTTCCTGCGCATCGAGCACGACGGGTCGGTTTGGCCGGACCTCGTCAACGGCGCCACCTTCGAGTCAATGAAGGCTGAGGCAAAACCACTCAGCGACCAGATGGGAATGATTTTCGAGGGCGGTTCCGACCGCTTCTTCTTCAAAGGGACGAACGGCCGCTGGAAAGACGTCCTTACGACCGAGGACTTAGCACTGTATGAACGTGTGGCGGCGAAGCTCGATCCCGATCTACGACACTGGCTCGAGAACGGACGGCTCGATTGACAGAAAGGAAGCCTCGATGACGACGCTCGAAGAGCACTACCGACACGGCATCGACGCGTTCAGCTCGCGGCTCGAGCTGGTCGGCTCCGATGCCTGGACACGGACCACGCGATGCTGTCCTGACTGGACGGTCCACGATCTCGTCAACCACGTAGTGAATGAGACTGTTTGGGTCACACCCTTGCTCCGGGGCGAGACGATAGCCGAGGTCGGCAATCGCTTCGACGGTGACCTGATCTCAAATGACCAGCTGGGTTCATGGCGGCGCGCCGCCGGCGACGTGCTCGCGGCAATAGCGGAGCCCGGGACCTTAGACCGGACGGTCGAACTCTCTTCGGGCCCCACCACCGGAGCGAAGTATGTCGCTGAAGTGCTGAGCGATCAGATCATCCACACCTGGGACCTCGCTACCTCGATCGAAGCCGATCCCGTGCTCGACCCCGCCCTCGTCACCTTTGCCCGTCAGACGCTCGAACCACTCGCAGAGATGTGGAGGAAGTACGGGGCGCTCGGGCCGCCGGTTGAAGTCGCCGACGACGCAGATGAGCAGACCAGGCTCCTCGCGCTGCTCGGCCGCCGCGCGACCTGACTCGCGGCGATTAGATCGTTGTCTGCGACGAGAGCCGCCCAGGGAATACGAACCGCACGGGGGACAACGTGTTAACAGCCAGAGAGGCAGTCTGATCAACGGCGCGCAGCTGTATGACACCATCGGAGCCACTTACACCGTCACGCGACGCACTGAACCGCGCATCGCTGCGCAGTTCTGGGCTGCGCTCGGTGATGCCCGGACGGTACTGAACGTCGGCGCGGGCACCGGGTCCTACGAGCCCCCCGACCGCCACATCCTCGCGGTGGAACCGTCAGCGCTCATGCGTTCGCAGCGGCCCCAAGATGCCGCGCCGTGTGTGGCTGCCACCGCCGAGAGCCTTCCGTTCGAGGACCAGTCCTTCGACGCCGCGATGGCTTTCGCCACCGTTCATCACTGGCCGGACCCGATCGCCGGCCTGCGAGAGATGCGACGCGTTGCTCGCCGCGTGGTGGTGTTCACACACGACACCAGTGACGGCGGATGGCTTCGTCGGTTCTGGCTAACTCGCGACTACCTGCCTGAGGTCGCGGACCTCATCGTCGGCCGGCCTTCGGTGAACGAGCTTGCCCACGCGATCGGAGCCCGGATGGAACCGGTGCTCATCCCGTGGGACTGCGCGGACGGCTTCTTCGAGGCCTACTGGCGCCGGCCCGAGGCATACCTGGACGAGAATGTCCGTCGCGGAATATCGGTCTGGGCCAGAGTCGGGCCGGTTGCCGAGCAGAGGGCAGTAAACAGCCTCCGTCATGACTTGGCATCCGGTCGGTGGACTGAACGCAACCGCGACCTTGTAGATCTCGACGCAGCAGAACTTGGCCTTCGCCTGCTTATTGCCTGAACCGCCACAGTGGGAAGCTGGGCTCAGTGGATAAGACCATCCCGGTGATCCGGCTTCCCACGCGGCTCGAGACCCCACGACTCGTCCTGCGCTGCTACGAACCGGCCGACATCGCAGCGTTGGACGGCGATGCACTCAAGTCGATCGAACACATCGGTCGCTTTATGCCGAAAGCGCGAGCCGAGCTGCTGGGCGACCGCGCCGCCCTCTTGGCCGACGCGCGGCGCGCCTTCGATACCGGTGAGCGCTTCGCGTACGGCATGTTCCTGTCGGACGGCTCGTTCCTCGGTAACTGCGGCACGGGATGGGTCGGCGAAGGTGAACTGAATATCGGGTACTGGGTGCTCGTCGAGCATCTTCGTCAGGGCTATGCGAGTGAGGCCGTTCGAGCCGTGACGGATGCGGGGTTCCGGTCGGGCGTCCGGCGGTTCGTCCTGAACTGTGATCCAGCGAACGAAGCGAGTATCGGGGTCGCTCGTTCGACCGGTTTCAAATACTTGTCTACGGACGAACGCTTCGATCAGGACGGCGTCCGATTCGACGAGATGACTTGGGACCTCCGCCCGTAGGCCGGGCGTTGTGCGAGGTTGCCGCACGACTCAGTGAGTTCGCGAGTCCTGCGTATCCGTCACCCGCCGAGGGTTCCGGTCGGCGCGTCGAAACCCCGCGCAGCGAAATCGCAATCGACGCCGGTCGTTCCGCCCTCTTCTCCACCCATCCGTCGAAAGAAGCACGTGGGGACGATCCAGTCATGCAGCGCTTCACCGTCAACGCCCAGCGGGTTCCCGACATTCCAAGTGCGGGAAGCCCGCCCTTGAGACACTTGGATACGCATGACAGAAGCTCGATTGATTCTCATCTGCGGTTTGCCGGGTTCGGGCAAGACGACTCTCGCCAAGAAGCTTGCGCCGGAGGCACCGGCAGTGCGCTTGTGCCCCGATGAGTGGAAGCACGATCTTGGCATCGACTACTACGACGAAGACAGGCGCGTACGACTGGAGAAGCGGCTCTGGCAGCTCGGCGAAGAGTTACTCGGGCTCGGCCAAAGCGTCATCTTGGAGAACGGCTTTTGGGCGCGCGAGGAACGGGACGAACTCCGGCTCGCTGCGCGAAACCTTGGCGTGGCGGTGGAACTGCACTACCTGGAAGTGCCTGTCGATGAGCTTTGGCGACGCCTAGAGATCCGTAACAAGGAAGCTAAGCCCGGAACCGCACCTATCAAACGCGAAGACCTCGATAAGTGGACTCAGCAGTTCGAAGCTCCCGACGCGGACGAGCTCGCTCTGTTTGATGAGACCTAGCTTTTGCAGGTCGTTTTGGCAACCGTCCCGTCGTCGCGGCTACAGTGGGCTCCTCACAACGGAGGAGGTGACCCGATGAATACAACGACTATCCGGGTGCCCCTCCGTTCGTTCGCCTAACCGGGCGTCCATCCGGGCCTCGCACCCGTCTCCCGAGCGAACTGCAGCATGTGCTGCTTCTTCGCGGCTTCACCAACCGGACACTCAAAGGAGACGTTTGTGACGAATCACGAACCATCGATGGACTTTGCAACTCAGTTGAGGACGGGACGCGCACCGGTTGTGCCCAAGGAGGTCGTGGACCTCCTGGAAGCTGTCGGCCCGAGCCCGGGCGCGGAGGCGAAGAACGCAGCGACAGTGGCGTTCCTCGCGGATCTCGCGGGTGACGGACCAGCGCTCGAACTTGCGATCGGCGCCGGTCGCATCGGCATCCCTCTTGCTGCCACAGGGATCAGGGTGGACGGGATCGAGAACTCGCCGGCGCAGGTCGACAAGCTTCGCTCGAAGCCTGGAGGTGATCGGATCTCGGTCACGCTCGACAGCCTTCCGGACATCGCCGTCGACGGCACGTACAGCTTGATCTTCTTCATCCAGAACACGCTGCCTAACCTCTTGACGCAGGAGAACCAGGTGCGCTGCTTCGAGAACGCCGCCGCGCATCTGACTGATGACGGCGTTTTCGTCGTCGAGACGTTCACGCCGGCGTGGCTTTACCAGTTACCGGACGATCAGTACGCGCGCACGGAATCCATCGACGCTGGCTATGTCGCGCTCGACACCGCACGGCACGATCCCGTGAGGCAAGCACTCATGGAGAACCACGTCATCTTGATGCGTGATCGCGTCATGTTGTTCCCGATTGTCACGCGCTATGTGTGGCCGAGCGAGATGGATCTCATGGCTCGACTAGCCGGGCTTCGCCTCAAGGAGCGCTGGGGAGGCTGGAAACGCGAGCCCTTCACGTCGGACCCACGGGGCAACTGCATATCCGTCTACGGAAGATGACGAAACCGAAGAGTTCAGACCGCGCTGTAAGGCAGACCACCATGTCGTGCGGGGCCGACAACGTCAGCTAAGAGGTGATTCGCCTAGTCCGGGGCGGTGCGGACTCGCACTCGCAGAAGCTGGGCCGCCTGGACTCGAAAGGGGTTCGGACCGTTCTTCGCCAGCCAATCAATGCCAATAGATGAACGTCGTTCGAGTGTCGCGAGATTTCGGCAGCCTTGCCAGGGCAAACGTTTTGGGTGCCCATGGTGCCTTTCATGGTGCCCATTCTCTTCGCGAGGACCCCGACGAGCAGGTCGCTCACTGCGTGTAGCAGACTGTGGCAACAAAGCAGGGGGCCTTCGGTGACCGGACCGGCAACAGTGATTCTTGTTCCTCCTCCAGCCGGATCGGCCGCAGTGTGGAACCGCGTACTCCCGATCCTCGACGAGCTGGGAATCCCGAGCGCAGCCGTCGATCTGCCCAGCGGACTCCCCGAGTCCGATGTGACCGACGTCGACTTCCTTCGGTCGGTGCTCGACGATCACGGCGGAGATTTGGTCCTTGCCGGTCACTCATCAGGTTGCGTCCCAATGACGGAGGTCGGCTGTCACGCCACGGTTAGGCATCTGATCTACGTCGATGGGCCGCTCTGGGAAGTGGGTGAACCGTGGGACCTCGTTTTCAAAGGCGGAGTCGCCGAGGAATTCGGCAAGTGCTGGCGAGTGCGCCCGGGGGTCACCGAGTTAGATATCGACAAGCTGTCCGCGTATCTGAGCAGTCGAGGCTGGCCGACAGAAGATGTTCAGGAGTTCGTGTCTGGTTGCGTACCGCACCGTCATGCCGCCGGCACGTACAAACTTACGGTCGCGGCCTGGCGCACCATCCCCTCCACGTTCATCCGTCCCTTGGACAGCGTGAACAAACCGCACGTCCAGGACGTGTTTGCAGCCCGAGCGACCCAGGTTATTGAGATCGAAGGCGATCACTTCCCTCACTGGCGACGGCCACGCGAGGTCGCCGAGATCTTCGCGCGGATCGCACGGGATGCAGCCACGTAACACGCCGGCACGGGTCTACGGAGGAACTCCAATGCTCGACGCTGATGGATTGGGGTACGAGGAACACGGCGACGGCGAGCCGCTCTTGATGATCCACGGCGCTGCGATCGCCACAGCCTTCGTGCCGTTGATGCGCGAACCGGGCCTCTCCGAGCAATACAGAGTGATCCGCTATCACCGGCGCGGCTTCTCGGGCAGCGCCGAGCTCGCTAGTGAAGACAAGCTCCCAGGACAGGCGTACGCGGCGATACAGGTCCAGGACGCTTTGACCGTTCTTCATTCCGCCGGCGTGGACAAGGTGCATGTCATTGGGCATTCCGGAGGTGGCTGGGTCGGTGTGCAGCTCGCCCTCGACGCTCCGGACGTCGTCCACTCGCTGGTACTGATGGAGCCGGCGATCTATTCGATGAAGGACAGCTGGAAGGCCGCATCGATGAAATCAACCGATCCTCTGATGAAGGGGTTCGAGCGAGATCCGGACGAAATGGCAGAGCTGTTCTGTGCGGGAGTGGAGGGACCGAACTGGCGGTCGTTCGCTGACACACTTCCGGGGGCAGCGGCGCAGTGGATCAAGGATACGAAGCGGATGTACTTCGAGTTACAGCGCGTCCTCGACTGGAGGTTCGGGCCCGAGGAAGCGACCCGTATTTCGCAACCCGTCCTGTTCATGACGGGTGGTGACAGCCCCCCTTTCCTCGAGAACGTGAAGGCGTTGTTCTCAGAATGGGTGCCGCAGACCGAGGGCGTCGTCATCCCGAATGAGGGTCACAACATGTTCACGCAGCGTCCAGCGCCCGCGGCGAAAGCCATCGCTTCCTTCCTCGGTCGCCATCCGATGGCGTAGGTAGACAAGGCCAATCGCTACCGGTGTGCGGTACGCGCAATCGCTGCAACGCGTAGCAACTACGCGCAGATGGTGCCTCCCATGGTGCCTCCCATGGTGCCTCCCGAGGCTATCGCGAATGCGAAGCTGCAGGTGGGAGGCGGTGTAAATGAAGCTGGGCCGCCTGGACTCGAAAGAGGTTCGAAGCGCTCGCTGCTAGTCACGCGATGCCAATAGATGCACGTCGTTTGAGTGTCGCGAGAGTTCGGCAGCCTGGCCAGGGCAAACAGATTGGGTGCCCATGGTGCCTTTCACGGTGCCCGACGCACTCGGCACGGCGGCGATGCTGCTGCGCCTGCTAATGAACGGCGCGATTCGGGGCCTTCAGGTTTCCGCCACGCCCGCACCGTCACCGAACGACTGCGGTGGACCTCGCGAGCGCCGGGTACCGGCCGGACCACGGCCGCGCGTCTTCAAGCTGCGACGCCAGGCGTAGCAGAGTCGCCTCGTCGCCGAACCGTCCGAGGAAGTGGACGCCGATCGGAAGTCCGGCTTCGTTCCAGTGAAGGGGAACTGACATAGCTGGGCTTCCGATCGCGTTCGCGACCACCGCGGGGAAAGCCATGAACGACGACGCACGCGCCATCGCCTTCTCTGGGTCCGTCCTATCGAGCTCGCCGATCAGCAATGGCGGCTCGCTCAGCGTCGGCGTGAGCCAGACGTCGAACTCAGTGAGGAACAGTGCGACCGTCCGGCCGAGTGTCTGGAGGTCCCGGATCGCCAGCAAGTAGTTGTCCGCTCGGATGCTTCGGCCACTCTCCAACATCATCCAAGTGGCGGGCTCGAGTTCGTCGGCTTCGGGCTCGCGCCCGAGCTTTCGAATCCAGTACGCGACGATCCAAGGAACCGCGGCGCCGAGAACGGTTTCGATCGCCGTCCCGAACGCTTCGTCGAGACCGGGCAGGTCGCGTTCGACGACCTCGTGGCCCAGGCTCTCGCACAGCGCGGCGGCGTCGCGAACCGCGGCAGCGCAGTCGGGTTGCGGAGCCGAGCCGTCTGGGGTGTGTTCGGCAAAGGCGATTCGCAGCCGTCCTGGATCCGCGCCGACCTCGTCGAGAAAGGGCCGCGCCGGGGGCGGCGCCCAGTAGGGATCGCCCAGCGCCGGACCTGCGGTTGCATCCAAGAGCGCTGCACTGTCCCGTACGGACCGCGTGAGTGCGTGCTCGACGGCGAGGCCGCTGAACACGTCGCCGTACTCAGGGCCGATCGGGTTGCGCGCACGTGTCGGCTTGAGACCGAACACCCCGCAGCAGGACGCCGGGAATCGGATCGATCCGCCCGCGTCATTGCCATACGCCATCGGCACCATTCCGGACGCGACGGCTGCCGCAGAGCCGCCGCTCGAGCCACCTGGGGTCCGGGCCGGGTCCCACGGATTGCGACTTGGCCCGAAGAGCGCGGGCTCGCAGTTCGGCATTGCACCGAACTCGGGCGTGTTCGTCTTGCCGAGAAGTATCAGCCCGGCTCGCCGGTATCGCTTGGTGATTTCCTGATCGTGGATCGAGACGTTATCGCGCAGGAACCGGGACCCTTCGGTGAACCGGACCCCCTCCCACTCCACGGCCAGGTCCTTCAGCAGGAACGGTACGCCGGCGAAGGGCCCGCTCGGCCCCTGCTTCGCTGCATCAATCCCGCGCTCGAACTCGCGGATCACGACGGCATTTAGCGTCGGATCGAGGCTCTCGATGCGCTCGATCGAGGCCTCGACCAGCTCGACCGAGGTCACCTTGCCGCGGCGTACGAGCTCGGCCTGACCGATGCCGTCCAGAGCAGTCAGCTCGTCTTGCATCGATGCGCACATATGTCCTCCTCACGGTCGTCGCGTAAGAGATGCACGGCGGAGGATGAAAGTTCGGTCGAACTTTCGCACCCCCGGTGGCATGCTTACGAGAGATGTCCACGACGACCGACGGCGACCTCGTCCACTCGGCGCTGGCGGGCGACGCTGCGGCTCTCGGCGGCCTGCTCGAGCGGTATCGCGCTTCGCTCTACGCGTCGGCGCTGGCCGTCTTGGGTGACCGAGCAGCGGCGCTGGATGCGGTGCAGGACACCTTCCTCGTCGCGCTGCAACGGATCGGCGACGTGCGCGAGCCCGCAGCCGTCGGAGGGTGGCTGCACGCCGTCGTGCGCAACGTCTGCTTGATGCGCATCCGCTCCAGCCGGGAGATCCCGTTCGGTGTGCTTCCCGAGCATGGCACCACAGGGTCCGACGCCGAGGAGTCATTGGACCGTCTCGCACTGAGGGACTGGGTGTGGACGGCGCTCGAAGACCTTTCGGAGGACGTACGCGTGACGGTGATGCTTCGCTATTTCACGCGGCGAACGTCCTACGCGGAGATAGCGAGCATCCTCGGCGTGCCGGTGGGGACGGTTCGGAGCCGCCTGAACCATGGCAAGCGAAAGCTTGCCGACTCGCTGCTCGAGGCAGCGGCCGCCGAGCATCACGATCATGCGGCCCTCGTTCGTCAGCGATGGCGCGAGTGGACGGATGCCGTCGACCAGATCGAGGCGGAGGGAGTGGCCGAGCACTTCCTTGCGCGATGCGCGCCCGACGCGATCCTCGAAGCGCCGTCACTCGGATGGCGATCGATCGGCCCGGACGAGTACCGCCGGGACGTGATCGAATCCGTCACTGCGGGTGTCCGTCTTCATATGACCGACATCGTGGCGAGCGAGAACGTCACCATCCTGGATGGCGTCTATAGAAATCCGCCGAACGACCCGCACCACTGCCCGCCGACGCACACGGAAGTCCGTCTGCACGCAGCGGGCCGGATTAGCCGTCTGGTGCTCTATTACGGCGCCGAACACGCGGCGGGCGAACCTCGCACGAACACTTACGCCGATAGCGAGCTCGGTTCGTAGTTCAGGCTCGATTCGATCGCTACGTCACCGAGGTCGAGGTGATGGGGCGTCACCGGAACGAGAATGTGTTCGTCCAGTCGGGCCGCCTGGATTCTGGGTGCAACTACGTGCAACTGCTTCTCAGGCGGCGCAGATGGTGCGGAATGTGGTGCGGCATCGAGATCCGGCGAATGCATAACCGCACGTCATTCGCGGATTCGAGGTAGCCGGCCTGGTTGGACCGCTTTCGAACCAGGACTTCCGGGAAGCCCTCGAGTGCTTAGGCCGCTTTGCCAGCGACAGAACGTGAGCATCGGCAACGCGGACTGCGGCGATACACGCAGTCGCGCCCGTCGCATGCAAATCCGAACGGCGGCACTACAACGATCACGAACGTTCACCCGCCACCCATACAAAGACATTGTCGTAATGGACGCTTCCGTCCGGTCGCGTGTGGGCGCGGTCCGCCTTCGCAAAGGCTTCTCGTACGGCCGTCTCGCCACTGTGGGCGATCATCGGCTGGTTAGGGCCAGCCGATGCGTTCGCACGCCATGACGCTTCGATGCTGGGGAAAACGAAAGGACAACTGACCTCGCCCTGGTCAGCAACGCGCAGCCCGGATCCCTCGACCAGTGCCGCGAGAGCACCCGGCTCGGACAGCAGGACCATCCCCGGCTTGAAGGGCGGGGCGCCCGGAGGCGGTGGAGGCATCAGTGACGCTGCGAGCGGCATTATCGCCGTCAGAAACTCGCTTCGGTCCAACGGTCCCCAAGCAGTTACCACGACCCGCCCACCGGGACGCACGACGCGTGCAAGCTCCCCCATGGCGGCCTTCATGTCCTGCGCGTAGAAGATGCTGTTCACCGCCGTGACCGCGTCGAAAGTCGCGTCCTCGAAGGGTAGAGCTTCTAGGTCACCCTCCCGCACGTCTGCTGCGGGAACGCGCTCCCGAACGATCTCGAGAAGGGGAGCCGAGGCGTCGAATGCCGCTACTTGCGCGCCGCGAAGACTGGCCAGGAGCACAAGGAGACCGGTGCCGCACCCCGCGTCGAGCAAGTGCGTCCCGGGTGTGACGCGCGCCGCATCGAGCGCCGCGCCGGCGAGTGGTAACCCTGTCTGCTCCAAACGTTCCGCGAAATCCCGCGGATGACTTCCCCAGAGTTGCCCCTGAACGGTTGCGCTACCCACAAGGCCCCCCTCGTCGTTCTCGACTTCGACCATTGCCCCCGGCGAAAACCGCTTGCACTGAACGTAGCAGCACGCGTACAAGGGCCCCTCGCCAATCGTCCCACTTTCGTCCCCGCCGGCCCAACTCCGTTACGGAGGAACTCGCCTCCGCAGCTGGCGTTGCCACGACGGTGTCGACGGACCGCGATGTGCCCGGGGAGGCACGGCGTGACCGCTACACCAGGCGCTGTGATGAGAGCTGTTTCGAACGGTCGAGGTATTCGTGGAATCCCATCGCGTCGTCGACCGACCTACACTCCAGCGCGACCTGCACACAGCACGCGAACGTCCAGCCCGCGATCCGTCTCGCATCAAGCTCCAGACGATCGGCAAACAAGGCGACCTGCTCCCGCGCGTCACGCAGGTCACACCGCGACAGAGAGTGCCCCACGTCAAACGCGCGATCACCCAGCACCGGATACGGATCGACCGCCAACCATCCACGCTCCGAGAGCAACACGTTCCCCGGCCCAAGATCGCCGTGTAGCAACACCGTGTCCGTAGAAGACGAGGTCAGGGACGTGAACAGCTCGTCCGCCTGCGCGACGACGCCTCGATTCACCGGCCGCTCAAACCGATCGAACCAGTCCCACATCGTCTCGCGGAAGCGCCCCACCAACATCGCGAGTGGCTCGAACTCGTCGGCTGCAGGAGGTTCGACTGCGTGTAACTCGGCGAGTACCGACGCAACGATCTCGTTCCCGGTCGCGACGTCGAGGTCACCACCGTTCGTGCCGGGCACGCACCGCTCGAGGAGCAAGACCTGACTCGCCTCGTCCGAGTCGAAGAGTCGCGCCGCTCCGCGACCAGCCCAATGTTGCAGGCCCTTTGCCGCCCAGGGATTGCGATGACCCGGACACTCCACCTTCAACGCCGCGTGGCTGCCGTCCGCTCGACGTACGGGAGCAACCCACCCGACGTTGCCGCCCGGCTCGAACGGGGCGCCCACATGCAGCTGCCACGCACTCGCCGCGTCAGCGACCAGACTCGGCAGTCGCGCCAGCCAGTCGCGCCCGACATCGCCGAACGCCGAAACGACGATGTGCGCCAACCGATCCGGAATTCGAAGCGCAGTCGTCATGCATCAGCCCCGAATGATGCGATCCACGTGCGCGAGCCTATCCTCGTTATTGCCTGGGACGCCGCTAGCGCCAGACAGGATGGGTCGAAGCGGGCAAGCTGCTGGGCCGCCTGGACTCGAACCAGGACTACCAGGGCCAGAACCTGGCGTGCTGCCAATTGCACTACGGCCCATCGATACGCCAAACACCGTAGCAGTGCCTGCGCGCTAGGACGCTCCCACATCCGGAGCCAGTGCGTACATGACCCGGGGCTCGATCACCCAATAAGGGGCGCTCTTCCAGAACTCGTCAACGCCGGCTTCACCGTAGTTATCGGCGATCACCTGCTTGTACCCCAGCGCCCAATCGGTCTCCTTCTGAAGGTCCTCGGCAAGTCCGTGAACCGTGACCGCCAGCTCCTCGCCTCGGACGTGCGACGCACTCACGTCGCGCCGTTTGCGGATGTGGCGAGCCCGAAGCGATGTGGGTGAGGACCCGAAGATGAACCGTCCGCGGTAGAAGAACGAATCGACCGGCGACACGAAGGGCCGGCCTTCCCTATTAACGGTCGCTAGGACGAGCACACACATCCCCGTCAGCTTCTCGACGACCTGCTCGGCAGTCAGGCGCCAGTTTGGTGTATGGATCGACAAAGTGTGCTCACCCGCCTTCGCATAGGTGGCGTCGAGCAGTTCCTGGAGCGCTTTTAGATCCTCAGGTGTCTCGTGCACGCGACACGAGGTTACCGTGAGCGAAGCGAGCGGCAAGCGTCTCCGCCGCCTTCCGCATCGGAGTCGCTTACCCTTCTGCTCCGATGATCATTCGCGCGGAGAAACCCGTCGACTTCGACGCCATCGACGAGGTTGTAAGAACGGCTTTCGAGGGACGCAACGAAGAAGTCGAACTCGTCCGAGCCATCAGAGAGACAGACAACTATGTCCCCGAGCTGTCCCTTGTGATGGTCGAGGACGAAGAGGTCGTCGGGCACATCATGCTCAGCTACGCACACATCGACGACGCGCCCGTCTTATCTCTTGCTCCCCTATCGGTTCGTCCCAGCCACCAGAACCGTAAGATCGGCGACGCCCTGACGCGCGAAGCGCTGCGTTTGGCCGACCGGATGGGCGAACCCGCTTGCATCGTCCTCGGACATCCGAACTACTACCCACGCTTCGGCTTCGAGCCCTCGCGATCCCACGGCATCGAGCCGCACGTCCCGGAGATGCCGGACGACGTCGTCATGGTCGTCCGTCTTTCGGCCTATGACCCCGCCCTGCGCGGGCGCATCTCCTACCCCGCCGCCTTTGACTAAACCTCCTGAACAGGAGAAACATCTAAGTTCAGGGGGATAATTGATGGGTCTGCTGGACGGCAAGGTCGCCATCGTCACCGGTGCCAGCCGCGGCATCGGTCAATACATCGCGCAACGCTTCGCATCAGAAGGCGCTGCCGTCGCGGTGACCGCACGGACCGAAGAGCAAAGCGACGATCGGCTGCCTGGAACCATCCACGAAACGGTCATGTCGATCCGCGAAGCCGGCGGAACGGCCATGGCGATCCGCGCCGATCTAACTCAATCGAAGGATCGCAACCGCATCGTCGAGGACACCATCCAGCACCTCGGTTCACCGGACATCCTCGTCAACAACGCCGCCGTCACTTGGTTCATACAGGGGCCGGAGTTTCCCGAGAACAGATATCGCGTGATGTTCGAAGTTCAAGTCCGCGCGCCGTTCGAGCTGGCACAGCTGGTCATCCCCGGCATGCGACTTCGCGGTCACGGATGGATCTGCAACATCTCATCTGGAGCCGCGCGGCATCCGCGAGCCGACCAAGCCAGGGGACGCGGCGGAACGGTCTACGGGATGTGTAAGGCCGCGCTCGAAAGATTCTCGACGGGACTTGCGTCCGAACTCTACGAGGACAACATCGCCGTGAACGCGTTGTCACCGTCAAGCGTCGTCGCGACGCCGGGCGTCATGGTGCACAGATTGATCCCGCCGGGCCGCGAAGACATCGCCGAGTCGCCCGAGGTTATGGCCGAAGCTGCGCTACTCCTTTGCTCACGGGAGCCGAGAGAGATGACCGGGCGCATCGACTACAGCCAGCAGCTGCTCGATGCGATGGGTGTCGCTATCCCGAAATAGCTGCGCGTAGCCGGGCAACTGCTTCGTCCCGTCCCATGATCCAGATCGACTCGAACAGCGGTAACGACACGTGCGATCCACTTATGGCCACACGGATCGGCTGTGGTCCTTTTCGTTTGTGAAGTCCCAGCTCTTCGATGAGACCCATGAGCGCATCGTGTATCGCTTCGACCGTCCACGGCTCGAGCGCTTCGAGGCGGTCGACCGCGGCTCGAAGTGTCTTGTTGGCTTCATCGGTCCCCAGGAACTTCTCGGCCGACGAGGCGTCGATGTCCGGTCTTTCATCGAGGTATCTGATGTCTCGTGGTATCTGCGCGAGCGTTTCAACGCGTGTTTGAACGAGCTCTAGCTCGATCGCCTTCTGGAGCACATCATGCGGAGTCCCTGGGAATAGCTCCAGCACGCGTCTCTCTAGCTCTTCATTCGACAGCTGCTTGATGTACTCCTGGTTCATCCAGGTGAGCTTCGTGCGGTCGAAAGCACCGGGTGCCGGATGGACGCGCTCGAGGGTGAACTCACTGATGAGCCGCTCCTTCGAGAGGATCTCGTCCTCTGTTGGAGAGGACCAACCCAACAATGCGAGGAAGTTCAACATCGTCTCTGCCAGGAACCCTTCCTCACGGTAGGCAAGGATCCCGACCGCACCATGACGGGCTCCGAGTCGTGCGCCGTCTGGGCCGTTCACCAGCGGCACATGCGCGTACTTCGGCGACGCTGCTCCCAATGCTTCGAAAACGAGAGTCGAATCGAAGGCCACGTTCAGCAGGTCGGTTCCCCGGATCGCGTGGGTTATCTCCATCGCGATGTCGTCCGCGGCGTTGGCTACGACGAATGTCGGCGATCCATCCGATCGAGCGACGATGAAGTCCTGCATGTCTTCGAACTCGCGACGTACCTCACCGCGGATGAGGTCGTTGACGACCACCGGCGCGCCCTCGGGCACCGCGAAGCGCAATGCAAAGGGACGTCCATCGCTCTCGTTTTGTTGCCGCTCTTCGTCACTGAGGGTCCGGCAGTGCCTGTCGTAGCCGGTCTTTGTACCGCGGGACGCGATGTCTTCGCGCGCGCAGTAGCAACGGTAAACGTGACCCGAATCGACCAGCCGGCTTAGAACCTCGTGATGCTGGTCGCGCCGCTCCGATTGCCGGTAAGGGACGTGGGGACCGCCGATGTCGGGGCCTTCGTCCCAGTCGAGTCCTACCCAGCGAAGCGCTTCGAAGATCGGCTCGATCAGCTCGGGCTTGGCCTTCTCCGGATCCGTGTCCTCGATGCGCAAGATGAAGGAACCGCCCTCGTGACGCGCGAACAACCAGTTGAAAAGCGCGGTTCGGACATTGCCCACATGGAGGTCGCCCGTTGGAGCCGGCGCGAATCTGACGCGGACGTCGCTCACGCTTTGCTGACGGGATTCGTCAGGACGCCGATTCCGTCGATCTCTACTTCGACGGAATCCCCGTCGGCCAGCGGGCTGATCCCCGCCGGCGTGCCCGTGACGATCACGTCGCCGGGCAACAGCGTCATCACCGAGGAGATGAACGAGACAAGCGTCGCGCAGTCGAAGATCAGATCAGAAGTGTTGGAGTCCTGACGTGTCTCGCCGTTCACGCGGCAAGTGATGGCGAGCTTGCCGGCATCGACTTCGGTTTCGATGTGGGGACCGAGGGGGCAGAAGGTGTCGAACCCCTTGGCCCGTGTGAATTGCACATCCTTGGCTTGCAGATCGCGCGCGGTCACGTCGTTGGCGCACGTATAACCGAGAACCGAGTCGAGAGCCTCTCCCGCCGATACGTTACGTGCGGCCTTCCCGATGACGATCGCGAGCTCGGCCTCATGGTCGACCCTCGCAGACTGCGGAGGCATGACGATGGTTTCGCCGGGGCCGATAACGGATGTGGACGGCTTCATGAAGAGCATCGGTTCCTCGGGCAACGTTGCGCCGGTCTCCTCCGCATGCGCGCGGTAGTTCAATCCGACGGCAACGACCTTGCTCGGCAGGACCGGCGAGAGCAGCCGCAACTGGCCGGGCTCGAAGCGTTCCTTCGTCAACTCCCAGGGAAGGAACGGCGTAGTGGTGATCGCCGTGATGGAGTCGTCGTCATCAACGACGCCGTAACCGATCGTGGACCCGACTGCGAATCTGGCGAACCTCATTCGGGTCTTTCAGATGGCGACGGGTGAAGCAAGCCGTATACGTAACCGTCCAGCAGGGCTTGCCACGAAGCTTCGATGATGTTCTCGGATACCCCGATCGTCCCCCACTCCTTATGTCCGTCCGCCGACTCGATGAGGACTCGCGTTGTAGCGCTCGTCCCGCTGCTCTCGTTCAAGATGCGCACCTTGTAGTCGGCGAGGTGGATGCGATCGAGCTCGGGGAACGATTCCTGCAAAGCCTTCCGCAACGCGGCGTCTAAGGCACTCACCGGGCCGTTCCCCTCGGCGGTCGAGACGATGCGCTCGTCGTTGGCGTGGAGCTTGACCGTCGCCTCGCTCTGGATCACGCCCTGAGGATCCGTCTCGACGATCACACGGAACGACTCGATCTGGAAGAACTCCTGCTCCCAGCCGAGCGCGCGGCGAAGCAGCAGCTCGAAGGACCCATCGGCCGCCTCGAAGTGATAACCGAGGTGCTCTAGCTCTTTTACCTGTCGGATGATCCCGCCGACATTGGACTTGTCGTCCAGATCGATCCCCAGTTCAGCGGCTTTGACGGTGATCGTCGCCTTGCCGGCGAGCTCGCTAACCAACAGATGCCGGACGTTTCCGACGAGATCGGGGTCGATGTGCTCGTACAGATCGCGGCGCCGCACAACCGCCGACGCGTGCAGCCCCGCCTTATGGGCAAAGGCAGAGGTTCCGACATAAGGTGCCTGCGGGTTGGGCGTGACGTTGGCTACTTCTGCCACGTAGTGAGCGACTTCGGATAGAACTCCTACTTGCTCCTTGGTGATGACCGGTATGTCCCGTTTCAGGACGAGGTTCGCCGCGATCGACAGAAGGTTCGCGTTCCCGCATCTCTCACCGTAGCCGTTGACGACGCCCTGCACCTGCACAGCTCCGGCATCCACACCGGCCATCGAGTTGGCGACGGCGCAGTCGGTGTCGTTGTGACAATGGATCCCGAGCGGATGGTCAAGTGTGGTCCTCACCTGTTCGACGATCCTGCTGATCTCGTCCGGCAAACACCCACCGTTCGTGTCGCACAGAACCAAAACGTCGGCGCCTCCGGCAGCCGCTGCCTCGAGCACTTGCATCGCGTACCGAGGGTTGCGCTTGAACCCGTCGAAGAAGTGCTCCGCGTCGAAGAAAACTTCGTCGAAGTGGCGGGACAGATACTTCATCGTGTCGCCGACCATCTTCAGATTTTCGTCGAGCGTTGTGCGCAGAGCTTCTTTCACGTGCAGGTCCCAGGACTTCCCAACGACGCAAACGGCTGGCGTGTTCGCGCCCACCGTGATGCGAAGGTTCGGGTCCTTGCCCGCCGTGATGCCGGCGCGACGCGTTGAAGAGAAGGTGACCAGCTTCGCGTGCTTGAGTCTCAGCTCGTTGGGGGCGCGGGCAAAGAACTCCTCGTCTTTCGGATTCGAGCCGGGCCAGCCGCCTTCGATGTACTGAACGCCGAGCTCGTCGATCTTGGCCGCGATGCGCAGCTTGTCGTCGACGGTCAGCGTGAGGCCCTCCATCTGGGCACCGTCGCGGAGCGTCGTATCGAAGAGCTTTAGCTCAGACGTACTCATTCCACTCCCGGTAGGTTTCGACCTCGCCCTTGGTGGCCGCGAAGAACGTTTCCTGAAGCTTCTTGGTCACGGGGCCCGGCTCGCCGATCACACGGTCGTCGATCTCACGGATCGGAGTGAGCTCGGCTGCTGTGCCGGTGAAGAAGGCTTCGTCGGCCAGGTAAGCGTCTGAGCGAACGAGATCCTGCTCGCGAACCTCATAGCCGAGATCGCGTGCGATGGTCATGACGGAGTCGCGTGTGAGGCTGTCCAAGCCGGCCGAAACCGTCGGGGGCGTGATCAGAACACCGTCGCGGACGATGAAGAAGCTTTCACCAGGACCCTCGGCGATGTAGCCGTTGGCGGTAAGGAACAGCGCCTCTTCGTAGCCCGCCTTCAACACTTCGAGCTTGGCGAGGATCGAGTTCAGGTAGCCGCCGGTCGACTTCATCTGCGGCGGGTAGGCGTTGGCATCGATGCGGTCCCAAGAGGAGACT
This sequence comes from uncultured Actinomycetes bacterium, assembly GCA_963766295.1. Lineage (GTDB taxonomy): Bacteria > Actinomycetota > JAICYB01 > JAICYB01 > JAICYB01 > JBBDRJ01. The sequence goes on from CAVXYW010000002.1 coordinate 1,668,809, forward strand.
TTCACGCGGATGCCGTGCGCAACACCTTCGTCACCCAGGTAGGTCCCCCATGGCCACACCGCGATGGACACCTGCACCGGGTTGTTCAGCGGGTTGAGACCCATCTCTCCGTAACCGAAGTAAACGAGCGGACGTATGTACCCGGCCTCAAGCTTGTTCTCCCGGATCGTTTCTTTCGTCGCTTCAACCAACTGATCGACGGAGAACGGGACGTCCATCATCAGGATCTTGGCCGAGCGCATAAGGCGCCGCATGTGGTCGGTCAAGCGGAACACAGCCGTTCCGCTCTTCGCCTTGTACGCGCGGATCCCTTCGAACACGCCGGCGCCGTAATGCAACGTGTGGGTCAGAATGTGGACGTTCGCCTCGTCCCACGGGACGAGCTTTCCGTCCATCCAGATCTTTTCGGTCTTGTCGATCGGCATCGAATGTCCTCCTGGTTAAGTGAGGCGTCCGGCGACCAGGTCCCCGACCTCTGAGGTCGAGTATCCCATCTCACCTGCGCCCATCCCCTTGAGCTGCAAGAACGTCTCGGCCATTGCGCTTTCTACAGCTGACGCCGCATCACCCTCTCCGAGGTGAGCAAGCATCATCTGAAGCGCGCCGATCGCGGCCATCGGATTGATCTCATTGCGGCCCGTGAAATCGGGGGCCGTCCCGCCGATCTGCTCGAACATGGACACACCCTCTGGATTGATGTTGCCACTGGCGGCGACACCCATCCCTCCCTGAACCGCGGCGGCCAGGTCCGTGATGATGTCGCCGAAAAGGTTGTCGGTGACCACGACGTCGAAGCGCTCCGGCGACTGCACGACCCACACGCACCACGCATCGACGTGCGCGTAGTCGCGCTCGACGTCCGCGTACTCCTGCCCCACTTCGTTGAAAACGCGCTGCCATAGATCGCCGGCGAAGGTGAGGACATTCGTCTTGTGCACGAGCGTGATCTTCCGGCGTCGCTTGCGCGCGAGCTCGAAGGCATAACGGACGCACCGCTCGATGCCCTTGTGGGTGTTGACGCCCGTTTGCAAGGCGACTTCGTCCGGCGTGCCTTGTTTGAAGAAACCACCGGCGCCTGCATACATCCCTTCGGTGTTCTCACGCACCACGACGAAATCGATGTCCTCGGGTGTCTTGCCGACAATAGGGGTGGGCACTCCGGGATAAAGCTTCACCGGACGCAGGTTGATGTACTGATCGAGCTCGAAGCGGATCCTCAGGATGAGACCGCGCTCGAGGATCCCGGGCGGAACGTCGTCTCCGGGGTGTCGCGCGCCGATCGGTCCCTTGTAGATGGCGTCCACCTTGCGGAGCTCGGTGAGGACATCGTCGGGAAGGACTTCGCCGTCCCTGGCGTACCGCCCTGTTCCGAGGTCGTGCGTGACTCGCTGCGTGCGCAGGCCGAAGCGCTGCTCGACGGCGTCGAGCACCTTTAGCCCCTCACGGATCATCTCGGGTCCAGTTCCGTCACCGGGGATGATCGCCAGCTTGTAATCACTCACGTCTTCGCGCCTCCGCTAAGAAAAAACCCCCCGTCCTTTCGAACGAGAGGCTGAGGAGGCGGACGCCCTTCGGGCGACCGCCTACCGAATGATGACTACCTGTGAAAGCAACATGTCCGACAAGTATAGCCTGGCCGCCTGATGCCCACCACGCTTCGGACGGAAGACGACGCAGGCGTCCGCTCGATAGTTCTGACCCGCGCGGACGAATACAACACGATCACACCAGCGCTGCGCGACGAGCTGGGAAAAGCCATCGATGAAGCGGATGCCGATCCGGACGTGCGCGTGATCCTTCTGCGAGCCGAGGGTCCGGCCTTCTGTGCCGGCTACGGACTGGATTGGTCGACCCGGGCGCAGTCCGGCGAGTCGCACTGGGACTCCGTGCGCGACATGCGCATGATGAAGACGTTCGTCGATGTGTATATGAAGCTCTGGTACGCATCCAAACCGACTATCGCCGCCGTACAGGGTTGGTGCATCGCCGGCGGGACCGACATGGTTCTGTGCGCCGACATCATCATCGCCGGCGAAGGTGCGTCGTTCGGCTATCCACCATCTCGCGTTTGGGGCACTCCCACAACGGCGATGTGGGTGTACCGGATGGGACTCGAGAACGCGAAGCGTTACCTCCTGACCGGCGATGAGATCCCGGCTCCCGAGGCGGCGCGCATAGGTCTCATTCTCGAAACCGTTCCGGACGACCAGCTGCAAGATCACGCGATGGCGTTCGCGAAGCGGATGGCACAGGTACCCACGTCGCAGCTTGTGATGCTCAAGCTGTTGTGCAACCAGACCGCGGAGCAGATGGGGTTCTCGTCGTCCCGACTTGTCGGAACGCTGTTCGACGGCATCGCCCGGCACACGAAGGAAGGTCTCGACTTCGTCAGGCGCGCTCAGGACGCAGGCTTCAGACAAGCCGTGCGCGAGCGCGACGATCCGTTCGGGGACTACGGCTCGCGCAAGAAGTAGCCCGTCAGATCATGAAGTTCGAAGCAGCGAGGATCTTCTTGCCCAGCTCGTCGTCGCCGTAGATCTGAACGTCCTTTAACAGGACGTCGGGATCGCCGCGGCCGGTGCTCAGGCGGTTGAACGTCTCCAGGTCCATCGTGAGCGTGACGTCGGGCGCCAGCGGGAGCTCGTCCAGGATCGTCGCGCGCTTTCCTTCGCGGCCGACGGCTACTCTTCCGCCGGCCGGTCCGGTGACCTCGTAGACGACCGTCTTGCCTTCCGGCAGTTCTGCCTTCTTGCCAACGACGAAGGGCAGCGCCGTCACATGCCGGTTGAAAGCGTGCTGCGCGATGGGCCCCTCGAGGTTCCCGGGCTTGCCGACGGCCCGCCGCATGTCCTGCTCGTGGACCCAGAAGTCCATGGTGCGGATGGCCAGCAGGTCGGCCACAGTCCCTTGGCCGATGGGCGTCCAGGACTCGCCGGCCAGCTCCTCTTCGGATAGTGCCCGCAAAGTCTTGGTGCGCTCGGCTGCTACCTCTCGGAACTCGTCCAGCACCTTCTGAGGAGGCCACGCACGGCGGTAGTCGACGTTGACCTCGTTACCTGCCCCGATGGGGTTCTTGATCCAGGGCTTGTCTCCCGGCTCGTGGTCCGGAGCGGGGCGGCCGAGCAGGTTGGCCTCGGTTCCCACGAGGTGGGAGAGGTTGTCCTGGACCGACCAGCCCGGACAGTCGGTCTGGAGGACCCACTCCTCATCGGTGAGGGACGAGCAGAGCTCGTCGATCGCCTCGTAGGCCATCACCTGAAGGTCGACGACGCTTTGCTTTCCCATGACAAACCTCCTCGAGGGACGTCGGAACGCTACCACCGAGCTGGAGCCTTTTGTATCCTCGGTTCACGAGAGAAAGGAGGTGGTCCAGCGTTGCATAAACGGAACGCGATCCTCGAGGTGGCTGACTGCTGACGCTGCCAAACGAGGGTGGGGGCCAGGGTCCGTTAGGGACCGCCTCCTCCTGAAGCTTCGTCGCAGCGCGGCGGAGTTCCATCAGACCACCGACCCATAGGGTTGCCCGGGCTGGTCGACCGGGAGAATCACGACCCGAGGGTGAATACGGAAACTCACGAGGGCCCGGCTTCGCAGCCGGGCCCTCGCATTTCTACATACTGCTTCGGATGATTTCTTCGATCCCGACGCCTGTGTGGTTGTTCGCCGTGGGCAAGGTCGCCTTCCACCTGGCGACTACTCGTCTGAGCCACCACCGGGACGAGCTGTACTTCATCTCGGCTTCGAAGCGCCTCGCCGCTTCCTTCGTCGACTTCCAGCCGGTTACCCCGCTGCTCGTCCGGCTGGATCAAGCGATTTTCGGCGACTCACTGCTGGGGTTAAGGCTTATCCCGGCGCTTGCGGGAGCCGCAGTCATCGTGCTTGCCGCACTGATCGCTCGCGAGCTGGGCGGCAACCGTCGAGCGCAGATCCTTGCCGCGCTTGCCGGCTTGATAGTCCCGTTGTTCGTCGGGATGGACGCGGCCGTTAACACGGTCTCTCTCGAGACTCCGGCGTGGATGCTCATCTCATTGTTCTTCGCGCGCTTGCTGCGAACTGGCGACAGGAGATGGTGGGTCGCCGTAGGTGCGGCGATCGGACTGGCACTCCTCGTTAAGTTCACCGTCGTCGGTTACTTGGTCGCCTTGGGTGTGGCGATCGTCGCGACGCCAATCAGAAGCGATCTGCGATCCAAATGGCTTTGGATCGGCGCCGCGGTCGCGTCCGTGATGATCGCACCGAGCGTCATCTGGCAGTTCCAAAACAGCCTTCCCGTCTTGGAGTTCATCAGCAACCAAGGCGGCGGCGGAAAGGTCCTCGGTCTGGGCGGAAGAGGCGGCTATCTCGTCTCGCTGATCGTCTTGCCCGGCATCATCGCGGCCTTCCTTTACGTGCCGGGCCTCATGTATCTCCTACGAGACAAGACCTACCAGGCACTCGGCATTACACACGGGGTTGCGATGCTCGTTTTCCTCGTGGCATCCGGGAAGGGCTATTACGCCGCGCCCGGAATCGCAGTGTTGATCTGCGCCGGCGCCGTCTGGATCGTCAACCGTCGTGACCGCTATCCGAAGGCCGTGCTGGTCGGCATCGGTCTGAGTCTCGGGTTGTCGCTTCCTCTGGTTGTGCCGATCATTCCGACTTCCGTTCTCGTCGGACGACCCGACCTTGCGGACGCGACGGAGATCGGAGAACGTCTCGGCTGGGACGACATCGCCCGTGATGTGTCCCGCATATACGAAACGAGGATCCGCGACGCGGAGCGGGCAAGCACGATCTTCCTCGGCGAGAACTACACGCTGCCGTCGGCCATCGAGTACTACGCCGACGATTACGAATTGCCTGAAGTCGCCGTAAGCGGGCACAACAGCGCCTACCTTTGGTGGCCGGACGACATCCCCCGGCAGCACACGGCCATCGTGATCGGCTTCGACCGGTTCAAGGTGCGCGAGATCTATGACGACGTAATCCGGGTCGGCACCGTCCGCAACGACGAAGGTGTCGACAACTATGAATGGGGCAGGCCGATCTGGGTAGCCCGGCTCCCGAACTTCCCGGCAGACGAGATCCGTGAACGCGTAAAGACGTTCGAAGCCTAGGAGGCAGACGTGATCGAAGCGGACGAGACATTCGATGGAACCTTTCCGTTCGAACCGCATTTCTCGACTGCACCCGGATTCCGGATGCATTACGTCGACGAGGGTGAAGGTGAACTGATCGTGTGCCTGCACGGCGAACCGACTTGGGGCTACCTATATCGGAACTTCATCCCTCCTCTGTCGACGGCACATCGCGTGGTCGTCCCCGATCACATGGGCTTCGGGAAGAGCGAGACGCCACAGGACCGCATCTATACGGCGAAGACCCACGTCGAGAACCTCGAAGCTTTCTTCGACGACCTCGACCTCACCGACATCACCCTCGTAGGCCAGGATTGGGGCGGAGTCTTCGCCGGTGCATATACCGTCCGTCATCCCGAACGGGTGAAGCGGCTCTTCCTAATGAACACGCTGACCGGATATGGCATAGGTGGACGCGACGAGCTTCCGCCGATCCAAAGCTCCAGATGGTTCGAATGGATCGCCGGCGGGATCGAGAACGGACGAACCAAAGCCGTGTTGAGCAATCTCGGGAGCACCGTTCTGTCCGTCATGAAGATCATCGGTTTCGAGAACACCGCGGCCGTCGACGACACCTGGATCCGCGCATACTCGGCCCCCTTCTCCACTGCAGAGGAGTGCAAGGGAGCTCTCGAGTTCCCGCTCGACGTTCACGAGGGACGAATCCTCGAGTACATGGTCGAAGGCTTCTCCGGCGTGGACGCGCTCAAATCCAAACCGGCCATGCTCGCCGAAGGCATGAAGGACCACGCCATCCCACCGGAGACGGCCATCGCCGACTTCAAAGCATTGTGGCCCAAGGGCGCGATCGTCGAGCTACCCAACGCCGGACATTTCTGCCAGGAAGACGAACCGGACACACTCGTCTCGCTGATCCAGCGATTCCTGCAGGCCAGTTAGCCGAGGACTACTCCTCGGCTCCCAGGGCGAGCTCGACGTCGAAGGTCTCCTCGACTCCCCCAAGGAGCATCGCTTCGATGTCGCCTGGATCCCCACCGGTCTCCGCCAAGTGACGCAGTGCCAACCGTCTCGGATACCAAACAGAGAACGCGACCAACAACGCGAACACGGGCCATCCCGTCGCGAGGTTGACGATCATCAGTTGTCCGAGGGTGCCGGTGGCCAACAGATAGCCGCGGCCTCCTGCTCGCGCGATGTTGACAGCGCCCCAAACTGCCGTAAGAACGCCGAACGACAATCGATATGCCTTCGTTGCTTTGTAGTCGTCGGAGATCGTCACGCTCCACGACGCAAAGGTCGCGACCAGAGGCTTACCGATCAGCAGGGAGCCGATCATGGCCAAACCGAACGCGGCGTCACCAACAACCGATCGCAAGAAGAACAACTTCGGGTTTTGAGTTGCGAGTGCCAATCCGCCGCCAAATGCCACACCGACCAGGCCCACCCACGACCACCGCATCGATCCCGTTGCCCGCCGCTCCAGTGGGATAACGGCGACGGACAAGGCGCCGCCGACCACAACCGCCCAAACAACGCCGCCGATCTGCTGGGCGACGTAAAAGGCAAGAAGAGGGACGAACCCGTAGAGGGCACCCTTCAACGAGCGAATAAGGACGGCACGTATGCCGCCGGAACCTGGACGGATCGGGTTGGTCAGCGCTTTTGGCCGTTGCCGCTGAACATCGAGAAGGGCGGTGTCCCCTCGACGTTGTGACCGGTGAGCAGCATCCCCACACCGAAGCCGATGCGAGCAAGCCCACGGATCTTGTGTTTACCGAAAAAGCGAAGAATTCCGGTCGCTATCGCATAGAAACCAATGGCGTGAAGCGCAAGATTCGCGGGGCTCTTGTGGTTCTCGCGAAACGTCTGGACGGCCTGCTCTACTCGCTGCTCAACCTCCGGTGGTATCCGATCCCTGAATTCCTCAACTCGCGCCATGTCTTAGCCTCCTTGAGGTCCGTCCACGTTCACCGTGGGCGCACCACTCCCTGAGCGAAACGCTACCGCGCGGGCGTCCTCCTCGGACGGGTTCGACTCACGATGAACGACTCCCGGTGGCACGAACACGAAGTCGCCTGGACCTGCGTCTACGACCTCGGAACCCCCGGGCCCGAACTCGAGCCGGCGGATGCCGGACAACACATACGCCACGGTCTTGTGCTCGCCGTGGTGGTGCCAACCGGATGTTGCTTTCGGTTTCATCGTCACGACACCCGTCCATACCCCGTCGGCATCGACAGCTACCTCACGCTGCATCCCCGAAGTCTCATCGGCTGCCGTTCGCTCCCCGAGCCCGAACGATCCGCACCTCCGGATCGCTCATGGACCAGGAGCGTCTGCTGCCCGCTCACGTCGGCCGAGTCGGGTCGCACGGTTGATCGCGTTGAGAAACGCGCGCGCCGAGGCCTCCACCACGTCGGTGGACACTCCACGACCCGTGTACTTGTCGCCTTCGACGTCGACTTGAACGGTTACATCGCCTAGGGCATCGGTTCCATCCGTTACGGCACCGACGGCGAAGCTGGCGAGACGAGCGTCGACTCCGGTCGCGCGGCTTATGGCGCCGCACGCGGCGTCGATCATGCCGTCTCCTGTGGCCGATTCCGAAGCGATCTCACCACCGGGGATCCGGATCTTCACCGTCGCACGTGACTCCATGCCGGTGCCTCCCTTGACCTCGAGAGACTCGAGTTCCCAGGTATCACCCACGGTGCGCATCTCATCGGCAACGATGGCTTCGATGTCCTTGTCCGTGATCTGCATCTTACGGTCGGCGAACTCCTTGAAGCGCTCGAACGCGCGATTGAGATCCTCTTTCGTCAGGACGTAGCCCATCTTCTCCAGCTCGGCGGAGAACGCATGGCGTCCGGAGTGCTTGCCGAGGACGATCTGTCCGCCCACATAACCGATCTCTTCGGCGTTCATGATCTCGTAGGTCATCCGGTCCTGAAGAACACCGTGCTGATGGATGCCCGACTCGTGCGCGAAGGCGTTCGCGCCGACGACGGCTTTGTTCGGCTGCACTGGATAACCGGTGAGCAACGAGACCATCCTTGATGTGCGCGCGATCTCTCGCGTGTTGACTCCGACGTCGACCCAAACAAGGTCGCGCCGCGTCTTCAGTGCCATAACCACTTCTTCGAGCGAGCAGTTACCCGCGCGCTCACCGATACCGTTCACGGCTACTTCGACCTGACGTGCACCGACGCGCACGGCCGCGAGCGAATTCGCCACCGCCAGTCCGAGATCGTTGTGGCAGTGGACGGAAAGGATCACGTCGTTCAATGCGGGAACGCGCTGGTACAAGTACGCCAGCACCTCTTCGAACTCATGCGGGAGCGTGTAACCGACGGTGTCGGGGATGTTGATCGTCGTCGCTCCGGCTTCGATCGTTGCGCGGACGACTTCACAAAGGAAGTCGGCGTCCGTTCGCGTTGCGTCCTGCGGTGAGAACTCGACGTTGGGCGTGTAGCCCTTCGCTCGAATGACGCCTTTGACTGCTTGAGCAACGATCTCCTCTTCCGTAGCTTCGAGCATGTACTTGCGATGGATATCCGAAGTCGATAGGAACACGTGGATACGCGGGTCACGGGCGTCGGCGACCGATTCCCACGCGCGATCGATGTCCTCATCCATCGCGCGAGCCAGCGCCGCGATCTGCGGGCCCTTGACGTTCTCGGCGATGAGCTTTACCGCTTCGAAGTCGCCGACCGAGGTGATCGGGAACCCGGCCTCGATGATGTCGACTTCCAGACGGGCCAGCTGCTCGGCGATCTCGAGCTTTTCTTTGGCGTTGAGGACGATGCCGGGCGATTGCTCGCCGTCGCGGAGAGTCGTATCGAAGATGAAGACCTGGTCCATGAGCTTTGTCCTTTCCTTACTTAAGGGAACTACGGATGAGTAGGGGTCGGCCCCCGCACGGGTTTAGCCCCGGCGGGGGCAAGTAAGGACGAGAAGCTCCAAGTGACTCATCTCCTACCAAGATAACGGCTCGCGAGGCAGCGCGGATATGCGTGCCGTCAGCTGATGGATACGGGCAGCTTGGCGAGCGAGCGCACGGCGCTGATCCGGCGTTCCAAAGGCCCGGCGGCCTCGAAGGTCGGAGCCCGCTCTGCGAGGCGCCGGAAGACGATCTCTCCTTCGAGCCGGGCAAGCATGGCGCCGATGCAGTGATGTATCCCACCGCCGAACCCGACGTGAGTGTTCGGCTTGCGCGTGATGTCGAGCGTGTTCGGCTTCTCGAAGACCGTCTCGTCCCGATTCGCCGACGCCAGCAACAAGACCACCCACCGCATCGGCTTGATCGCGCGTCCGGCGATCTCGATCTCCTCGAGCGTCAGGCGGTTGACGAATGGGACCGGCGGGTCGTAGCGCAAGAACTCCTCGACCGCGAGTTGGGCAAGGCTCGGGTCGTCCCACAGGCGCTGCTGCTGGTCGGGGTTGGCAAGCAACGCAGCGCAACCGTTTCCGATGAGATTCGTGGTCGTCTCGAACCCGGCGAAGAACAGCAGGACCGCGTTCGCGACGATCTCGTGGTGCGTGAAGGCGTCCTCACCTTCCTCGGCGGCCATCATGCGTTGAAGGAGATCGCCATCCGGATCGGCTTCGCGCTCGCGCAGCACGCTCGCCATGTATTCGCGGAACCAGTCGGCCGACTCGGTTTGCGTGCTTTTGGTCCGGCGAGACGATCCCCGCTGCATGGACGCGGACCCTGTCCCGGTCGTCGCTGTCGATTTTCAGGAGCTCACAGATCACCTGCACCGGGAGCTCGAAGGCGATGTCGTCCATTACGTCGAAGGTGCGGAGATCGAAAGCGCGATCGAGGAGGTCGTCCACGAGCTCGGTGATGTGGTCGCTCAGCTTCCGGACGATGAGTCCCTTGAACGCTTGGGACATAAGACCTCGCAGCCGCGTGTGTTCCGGTGGGTCGTGGTTGAGTAGGAAGTCCTGCTGGAGATCGGCACCCGCTCCGGGCCCCGTTATGACCTCGATGTAATCGCGCGGGAACCGGTGCCCCAGCCGCTGGTCGCGTAGCAGCGCGGACACCTCGGCGTGCTTGGTGACCGCCCAAGAACCGGGCATGGCGCCCTTGGCCAACGGCCCGCCGGCGCGGAGCTCGGCATAGATCGGGTACGGATCATCGACGGCGCTCATTGCCATCACGTCGAACTCGAGCAGCTGCTCGGTCACTCTTCGAGCGTGACCGATTGCGGAGGCGATTGCCAGTTGTAATGCCTGCTCGCCGTGTGAACTAACTCACGTCGTCCATGCTGAGTTCTCTCGCCAACTTAGGTAACGTTTGGCTCGTGACCGAGGGAAGCGTTACCTGGAACGCGCCATTCGACAACCACCCCGCCCGGGTGGCGTCCCGTAGGGCGATGGAGTTGACGAGCAGCCGGGCAAAGGAAGACTGGCTCGATCTTTACACCCCGGATGCCGTGATCCAGGACCCCGTCGGCCCGAACCCTTTCGACCCAGCGGGTCTAGGTCATAAAGGACGCGACCGCATCTCCGCGCATTGGGACGGCACAGTAGCGACGACGGAGAGGATCGACGTCGAAATAAACGAGTCTTATGTAGCCGGCAACGAAGTTGCCAACGTCGGCAAGATGACTATTCATCTTGCCGGCGACGTGCAGCTGTACGTGATCGGCGTGTTCGTGTACAGGGTCCGGTCGGACGGACTGATCGAATCACTTCGAAGCTATTTCGAGTTCGACCGAGCGATGGGGTCGGTTCGAACCGAAGGCTAGTAGCGCGCCCAGTTGGGTAACTTGTCCCCATGCCCGAGGGAAAACTCACTTGGAACGCGCCGATGGACCAAAACCCCGCGCGCATCGCGTCGCGCAAGTCGATGGAGACGGTGAGCCGGCGGGCAAAAGAGGAGTGGCTCGACCTCTACAGCGACGACGCGCTCATCGAGGATCCGGTCGGACCCTCACCGTTCGATCCTCCCGGGAAGGGATATCAAGGGCGCGCGAGGATGGCCGCTTTCTGGGATGCCACCATCGCGACGACCGAACAGCTCGACTTCGAGATAAACGAGTCCTATGTGGCCGGAAACGAGGTAGCCAACGTCGGCAACATCACGGCTCACTTGCCCGGCGGCGTGAAGCTTCAGACGTTCGGCATTTACATCTACCGCGTAGGTCCGGACGGCCTGATCAACTCATTGCGCGCCTTCTGGGAGTTCGACCGCGCGATGGGATCGATTCGCGATGAGGACTAACCGCTAGTCGTCGAGGCTGGCGAAGCGTCCGGACGCGATTCCGGCGGCCTTCATCATCACGTCGAACACGTCCTGAGGGATCGGCTTGTCCACGCTCAGGACGAGGATCGCGTCTTCCCCCTTGTTCGGAGGCTCCCCCACGTACATGTTCTTGATGCTGATACCGGCGTCGGCTAAAGGCCCGGACATCTTGTGGACCACGCCGGGCACGTCCTCGTAACGGAATAACGCCATGTATCGGGAGAAGTCGATACCCAGCGTTCGTCCATCGACTTCGACAAGATGCGGAACGTTCGCTTTTCGCGTGAGGATGCCCCCGACCGTCACCGGCTGGCCCTCTCGACGGACCGTAACGCGCACGAGGTTCAGATACTCCTCGGGCGCGCTGGACTTCCGCTCCGCATAACCGATCCCGCGATCGGCGGCCAGGATAGGCGCGTTCACGTACGTCACCGGCTCGTGCAGGGCCGGCTGCAAGAATCCACGCAACACAGAGAGTGTCAGTACGCGCGTGTCCTCCTCCCCGACCTGGCCGAGGTAAGAGACCTCGAGCTCGCTGACCTTTTCACCGGCCAGCGCTCCCGCCAATCTTCCTAGCTTGGATGCGAGCGAAAGATACGGACGAAGGAACTCGGACAACTCACCGCTCGCGTCCAGATTCACCGCGTTGGGGACGAACTCCCCCCGCAGCGCGAGCAGAACCTGTTCGGCCGCGATCACACCGGCCTTGTCCTGCGCATCTGCGGTTTGACCTGCGATGTGCGGCGTAACGATGACCTCGGAAAGATCGAGCAACGGAGACTCAGTCAACGGCTCGTTCTCGAAGACATCCAGACCCGCGCCACCGACTCGCCCGCCCTTGATCGCACGAGCGAGGGAATCCTCGTCGATCACACCTCCGCGGGAAGCATTCACGATGAGGACGCCCGGTTTGCATTTCTCAAGCGTGGCGTCGTCGATCATGTGCTTGGTCTCGGGCGTCAACGTCACGTGCAGCGAGATCACGTCGGCGCGTTCGAAGAGCTCGTCGAGCTCGACCTGTTCGACTCCAGCACGCGCGAAGCGCTGCGGGGAGACGAACTGGTCGCGCGCGATCACACGCATGCCGAGCGCGTGGCAGCGCTGAGCAACCAGCGTGCCGACTCGGCCGAACCCTATGATGCCGAGCGTCTTGTTCTGGAGTTCGATGCCCACGAACTTCGATTTCTCCCAGCGGCCGGACTTCAAGGAAGCATCGGCAGCAGGGAGACGCTTCGCGAGTGCCAGGATGAGTGCAACGGTGTGCTCCGCAGTGGAAACGATGTTCCCCTGAGGTGTATTCACCACCACGATCCCGCGGCGCGTTGCGGCATCGACATCGACGTTGTCGACACCTATACCGGCACGTCCGACGACCTTCAAGCGCTCGCCCGCGTCGATCACGTCCTTTGTGACTTTTGTCGCGGAACGGACGATCAAGCCGTCGTAGTCGGCGATAGCAGTCCGGAGCGCGGCGTCGTCCAGATCGGTCCGGACGTCAACGGCTATTCCGGCTTCTTCGAGCAGGGCGACGCCCGCCTCAGCGATCTTCTCGCTGATCAGCACTCGAGGCGTGTCGCCCTTCTCGGTCATGCGAGTCCGGCCTCCCGGAACACGGTCGCCGCGGCGCTCGTTGCTGCGCCTTCCTTCACCGGGTAGCCGAGAGTCTGCAGAGTCGCCTCGAGAGCGGCGAGCACCATCAGGATGTCGCGCGGTGAGTAGTAGCCGCAGTGCCCGATCCGGAAGATCTTGCCCTTGAGCTTGCCCTGCCCGGGGGCGACGACGATCCCGTGTTTCTCGCGCAGGTGCGCGGCGATCTTGGCTCCGTCGAGACCTTCGGGCGCGATGATCGGCGTGAGCACGCATGCGCGCTCGGCCTCGACCACTTGTATGTCCAGGCCGATCGCCTTAGCGCCCTCACGGCAGGCCTTGCCGAGCAACGCATGACGCTCCCAGGACTTCTCGATGCCTTCAGCCTCGAGCATCTCGAGCGCCTTGCGGAACGCGGCGAAGATCGTGACGGCCGGCGTGTACGGCGTTTCCGGCGGATCGAGCTCCAAAGACTTCCGCGCCGTCACCCAGTCCGTGTAGAAGCGCGGGCATTTGGCGGTCTCGTTGGCCTTCCACGCGGCAGCAGAGACCGTGAGGAACGCGATGCCCGGCGGAGTCATCAAGGCCTTCTGAGACCCGCCGATGCATACGTCGATCCCCCACTCGTCCACGCGCAAGGGAGCAGCCCCGACAGCCGAGATCGCGTCGACGATGTACAGCTGCGGCTTGTCCTTCACCGCGCGCCCGATCGCTTCGACGTCGTTCACGATTCCAGTGGAGGTCTCGGAATGCTGGACGAAAACACCCTTGATGGACGGGTCGTCCGCCAGCGCCTTCTCGACGTCGGCAGCCTTCGCGTTCGTCCCCCACTCGTATTCGACTACGACCGTTTCGATCCCGTGGATCTCGGCGATCTTCTGGAAGCGGTCGGCGAAGTTACCCGTGTTTAGAACGAGGATGCGATCACCCGGAGATAGAAGGTTAACGACCGCACTCTCCATCCCCAGAGATCCGGACCCGGTGTAGAAGAGGACGTCGTTGCGGGTGAACATCAGGCGCTGCAGCGCGTCGATGCAGCCTTGAAGGATCGCGCCGAAGCGCGGCCCCCGGTGATAGGGAACCTCGCGCGCCTGCGCCTGCAGTACGTCCGGCGGAACCTCGGTGGGTCCCGGCGCAGCCAGAAACTCCGGTCTCTCGACGCTCATGTCCTCATCCTCCACGAGTTCTATCCCAACAAAAAACCCCTCGTCGCTGACACGACGAGAGGCTGTTGCGAGCCCCAAACAGCGGGGGCTCGCTTACGGCTTATTCGATCGCTGCATTTGCTTCATCACCCCATCAGTATTACACGGACGGCTTCCATCTCCTCGAGCCCTCCATTCAGACGACCGAGATATCGACCGGGGGCCGCATCTTGCCGACGGCTTTCAGGACGTCGTGGATCGGATGCGACTCGAAGTCGGCGAAGCGCTGGCCCAAACCTGCTCCCCCATCGTCGGAATCGACGGCCGTGAAAGCCTGCTGCTCGAGCGCGTAGTCGAAGCGCGGCGCCCACTTGCGGGTGCCGAGCCTGGCCGTGGTCGAGCAGTTGTCGACCATGTACGCCACCCCGCGTGCATGCATGTACGGGAGTAGCGAGTCGACGGCTTCGATCACCGACTCGTTCGCAATCTCTGACCACGGGTGGCCCTTCGCCGCGAGGAGATCGATCTGTGCGATCGCGACCCCGCAGAACACGCCGGCGGTGAACGGGTCAAGCGGTGTCTCGCGCTGATCGCGCGTCGCCCGGACGTCGGCTCCCACGCTCCACATCCGCGTACCCTCGATCGGCGGCATCGGCATCGTCTGCAGTCGCTTGCCTGCGTCGACGACCGATTGCAGCTCGGCTCCCGATGCGACGTCGTCGTAGATCTCTGCGAGCACCGGCGCTGCCGCCTCGTAGGCCGCGACGTAAGCCTTCTGAAACTCGGTCCGTTCGGCATTGTCCAGCCGGTCATAAACACCGATGATCCCGTCGTAGGAGATCGCACGCGCGATCGGACCCGTGATCGACTCGCACGCACGGACGAACGCGTCCTCGGGCGATGCGCCCTGTGACGTGTAGCGACGGTAGAGCGACTCGACGATCCCCCACACTGCGCCGAGCAGGATGCCGCGCTCGCCGTAGATGTCCGACTTGTACTCCGATCGCAGCGTGGTCTGGAACGTGTAAGGGGAGCCGAGACCGATCGCCCACGCGAGCGCGATGTCCGTCGCGCGCCCATCGATGTCTTGTTCCACAGCGAAGCTGCAGTTGATGCCGGCGCCGTTGATCTCGCGTCCCTGTTCGTATAGGCGGCGCACCGACGGGCCCATCCCCTTCGGACACACACCGACGACGTTGATGTTGGCGGGGAAGGTCGCGCCGTCGTTCTCCATCACGCCGAGGAGGAACCCGTGCGAGAGGCCAAGCGTCGCTCCGGACTTCATCGCCTTGAAGACCTCAGGGTAAAGCTCTGCCTGCGCGGCGTCGGCGATCAAAAGCAGAACGAGATCCGAGGTTGCGATCACGTCGAAGACCTCGCCGAGCGTTCCGCGGACTTGAGTGAATCCCGCCGCTTCGGCTTCCTTCGCCGAGGACGATCCCGGCCGGAGCCCGATCTTGACCGTGATGTTGGAACCCTCGAGGGAGTCGCGGAGGTTCTGCGCCTGCGCCGGGCCTTGGGAGCCCCAGCCGATTACGCCGATCTGGGTTATGCCCTCGAACACTTCAGGGAGTTTCTTGAAGAGATTCCGCCCGCCACGGACGTAACCCTCCTTCTTGCCCACCAGCTCGAACGTCTCGACCTCGAAATGCCTGGACGTGAACATCGCCTCTACCCCGCTTCCTCGATCTCTGCTTCGCTGCGCACCACGGAAAGGTACGCGTCCTCGATTGTGTGCTTCCCGCGCGCGATCGCGACCATGCCGGTCTGGGCAAGCTCGCGGATCCCGTAGGGCCTCAGGATCTCAATCAGGGCTCCGAGCTTCTCCGGCGTCCCAGTTGCTTCAAGTGAAAGAGCCTCGGGGTGAACGTCGACGATCTTCGCGCGGAAGATATCCGCGATCTCGAGGATCTGCGAACGAACTCCGGCATCGGCGTTGACCTTGATGAGGACGAGCTCACGCTCGACGGCATCGTGAGCCAGCTCCTCGACGTGGATCACGTTGATGAGCTTGTCGAGCTGCCGGGTCACCTGCTCGAGCGGCTTGGCCTCGACTTTGACGACGATCGTCATGCGTGACACCGCCGGGTCCTCTGTGGGACCCACGGCCAGCGACTCGATGTTGAACCCGCGGCGCGCGAACATACCCGCGATCCGGGCCAGGACACCCGGCCTGTTCTGGACGAGCACGGAAAGCGTGTGCAGTCCTTTGCGTCCGCGTGGTGCGGGCGCGTCGTATAGCGCGTCTCTGGGCTGCTGCATCAGTCGTCCCTTTCGAATTCGGGAGCCGCGAAGCGCGGGTCCATGATGATGTCGTCGTTGGATGCGGCCGCCGGCACCATCGGGTAGCACTTCTCGGCCGGGTCGCAGCGGAAGTCGATCACGACGGTTCTGTCCTTGATCGACTGCGCCTTCTCGACGACGGGCTCGACCTCTTCGGGATGCTCGACGCGGAAGCCGATCGCTCCGTAAGCCTCGGCGAGCTTCACGTAGTCGGGGCAGTCCTGCCCGAGGAAGATCCCGCTGAACCGTCCGTCGTAGAAGAGCTCCTGCCATTGGCGAACCATGCCGAGGTAGGCATTGTTGAGGATCCCGATCTTGATCGGGATGTTCTCGGTGGTCATCGTTGCGAGCTCCTGGCACGTCATCTGGAAACAGCCGTCGCCGTCGATGACCCACACGTCCTCTTCCGGACGAGCGACCTTGGCCCCCATTCCGGCAGGGACTCCGTAGCCCATCGCGCCGACGCCGCCGGAGTTGATCCAGCTGTTGGGCTTGCTGAACTTGATGTATTGGGACGCGAACATCTGGTGCTGGCCCACGCCGGACGCGAAGATCGCGTCGCCGCCCGTCACTTTTCCGATCGTGTCGACAACGTGCTGGGGCAAGAGCTGTCCGTTGGACGATTCGTCCGGATAGCGAAGCGGGAAGCGCTGCTGCCAGTCGCGCAGCTGCGCCTTCCACTTTGTTAGGTCGGGCTGCTCGGGCTTCGCACGCTTCCATTCCTCATTCAGCTGACGGATGACGTGCTTGGCGTTACCGACGATGCCGACGTCGACCTTCCGGTTCTTACCGATCTCGGAAGGGTCGATGTCGACGTGGACGATCTTCGCGTGCGGAGCGAAGCTCGCGAGCTTGCCGGTAACGCGGTCGTCGAAACGAGTGCCGAGCGCGATCAAGAGGTCGGCGTGCTGCATGGATGTAACGGCCGTGTAGTTGCCGTGCATGCCGGGCATGCCGAGGCAGAGCTCGTGGCCGTCCGGCAACGCACCACGTGCCATCAATGTCGTCACGGCCGGGATCCCGGTGAGCTCACAGAACTCACGCAGCTCTTCGGACGCGAAGCTCTTGATGATCCCGCCGCCGGCGTAGACGATCGGCTGCTTCGCCTGCGCGATCAGCTCGACGGCAGCGCGAACCTCGCGCGGGTCGCCGAATGTGCGTGGGCGGTAGCCGGGCATGTCGACGGAGTCCGGGTACCACCACTCGGTCTGGTTCTGTAGGACGTCCTTCGGGATGTCGACGAGCACGGGTCCGGGACGTCCCGTCGTGGCGACGTGGAAGGCCTCGTTGATGACCTGCGGGATGTCGTGGGCATCCATGACCAGCCAGTTGTGCTTGGTCACCGGAATCGTGATGCCTGTCACGTCGGCTTCCTGGAAGGCGTCACCGCCGATGGCGAAGGTGTTCACCTGACCGGTGATGGCGACCATGGGAATCGAGTCCATCCAAGCGGACGCCAGACCGGTCACCAAGTTCGTAGCGCCGGGCCCGCTCGTGGCGAAACAAACGCCGGGGATCCCGCTGGCCTGCGCGTAGCCGTCCGCCGCGTGGGACGCCCCTTGCTCGTGCCTGCACAGGATGTGCCGGATGTCGGAGTCGATCAGGGGGTCGTAGGCGGGCAGGATCGTGCCCCCGGGGATGCCGAAGATATGCCTCACCCCTTCGTGCTCCAGCGAATGGATGAGGCTTTGCGCCCCAGTGATCTTTGTTCCCTTCTTGATCTCCCTCATGACTCCTCCTCTTCAAACTCTCTCGTGATAAGAAAAACCTCCCGTCCTTTCGGACGAGAGGCGTCTGTAGGCGAGCGCCGCGAGCGCTCGCCTACGTGATAAGTACGTTCGACGTCCAGGTCAGCTTCATGGACGACCAGTATGCCCGGACTCTTCCGGCATCGTCAACCACTGCAACTTCCGGACGTCGGAGTATTACGTCGCCGCAGCGCTCACATCGTCGATCTGCAGCCACGTGTCGCCGTTGGCCCAGAGTCCTCCGAAGAGCTCAACGCTCGAGTTCGCTCCCGTACTCACGTTGACGGTGCGCTGCGTGTACCCATCCAGACGACCGAATGCGTCTCGCCGAGCACTTGGCCACCGAGCGTTCGAAGGCCGAAGTATCCCGCGGTGTTGTTGGCGGACGTCCGGATCCACGCGGTTACCGCGTAGACGCGGTTGGGCGCTACTGAGATCGTCTGATGCAAATCGTTCCAACCGCTCGTATTGCGCACCCAGCCGTTGCCGACACCTGTTCGGGCGAAGCCGCCGCCGTCCCTGCCGCAGTTGCCGGTGCAGGCCCACGGAGCTAATCCGCTTTCGAAACCACCGTTGACGACGGGATTGGATGGCGGTGGCGGAGGCGGTCCGCCCGGTGCTGACGCTGTCGCCGCTCGACCTCTTCGCGAGACAATCCATGCGGGCCACGAGGTAAGGCGCTGGGAGCATCACCGGCGAATGTCGACACCTTGTGAGAGTAAACGGCAGCGTACCGGCTGTTCGGAAGGTGCCTAGCTCGACCTCAAGCGGGGTCTATCCGATAGAAACCGCCGCCGAGCGACATGACGTACAGCTCGCCCGAGCTGTCCTGACCGAACGATGCGAATTGCTGCACTTCCGGCCCGAGGAACCTGTGGCCTTGCGCACGGCCGTCCTTGAAGACGAAGCCTCTCAGGCGTCCCACGCAGAAATCGGCGAACAGGTATGCGCCGTAGAGGTTGTCGATCCTGCTGCCGCGATAGACGTAGCCACCTGTTACCGAGCAGTTGCCGTCGTCGTGGTTGTACTCGAACACCGGACCAACGTGCCCGGGCGGCGCGGCACCGCGGAACTCATGGTTTCCTTCGCGCAGACGCCATCCGTAGTTCGTCCCCTTCGCGCTGCCCGGCTGCCGATCGACCTCTTCCCAGATGTACTGACCGACGTCGCCGATCCAAAGGTCGCCATTCTGCTTGTCGAATGACCAGCGCCACGGATTCCGCAGACCGAATGCCCAGATCTCGTCCCGGCCGTCTTTTCCGATGAACGGATTGCTCGACGGGCTGTGATAAGGACCGTCGTCCGTCTTCTTCGGATCGATGCGAAGCATCTTGCCCAGCAACGAGTTGATGTTCTGCGCGTTGTTGCCGGTGTCTCCGGCTCCACCGCCATCACCCGTTCCGATGTAAAGGAACCCGTCAGGTCCAAACCGGATGTTGCCGCCGTTGTGGTTGCCGGCTTGGTCGTCCATGACGAGAACATCTCGCGGAGAGGTTCCTTTGCTTCCCGAGAAGGTGTACTCACGAACGACCTGATGGTGGAACGGCTGCGCGCGGTCCGTGAAATAGACGTAGAACTTGTCGCCCTGCTTGTTGAAGTCGAACCCGAGGAAGCCCTGCTCCCCTTCGTTGGTCACTTGGGACGAGATATCCAGGACGGTCGAGGTGACCTTTCCTCCCTTAACCGCCCTGATGCGCCCGCCTTTTTCACCCACGTAGAGGGTCGAGTCGTCCGGCCTCTGACTGAGAGCGATCGGTTCGCTCATGTCGAGGATCTTCGTCAGCTTCAAGTTGGCCTTCGCGAAATCGGCCGGTGTCGCCGTCTTGGGCGGCGCTGTTGGACGCGGTGTGGATTCGCTCGTCCGCCGCGGTGAGGATCTCGGGCTCTTCAGGTCGACCGACGAGTCCGCAGAACCCGTCTCACGAGCCGGCGAGACGACCTGATCTTCTGACTCGCCGTCCCCGCCACACGACGCCAGAAGTGCTGCCACACAAAAGAGCGCTGCCAGGCGCAGCAACGAAGATCTTCGGGTGTTCAAGGGATTCGGGGTCAAGGCTCGTACACGTTAGCGGCCCGAGTCCGATCCCGCAGGTGATCAGCCGGCGGCATCTTCTAGCAGGTAGAGGCCGCCCAGGATCGACATCGCGTAGAGGTTTCCATCGTGGTCTTCGCCGAACGACTGGATCTGTTCGCGATTGGCAAGGACACGGTGGCCGCGCGCTTTGGCGTCCTCGAAAACGAAGCCTCGTACCTGTCCGCCGCAATAGTCGGCGAATACATAAGCGCCGACGAGGTCCGGAATCTGCCCGCCGCGGTAAACGTATCCGCCCGTAACAGAACAATTACCGCCTTCGTGGCTGTATTCGTAAACGGGACCAACGTGGCCGCGAGGTGGGTCGCCTTCGAACCGGTGGTTGCCCTCTCGTTCGTTCCAGCCGTAGTTCTCCCCGCCATCGGAGTCACTCGGTTGCCGATTCACTTCCTCCCATTCATCTTGGCCAACATCACCGATCCATAGGTCCTTGGTTTCTCGGTCGAAGGAAAACCGCCACGGATTACGCAGGCCGTAAGCCCATACCTCATCGCGTCCCGCCCTTCCGACGAAGGGATTGTCGGGTGGGATCGAATAAGGCAGACCGTCGGACGGGCTCGGATCGATGCGCAGGATCTTGCCGAGCAGGCTGTCCAGATCCTGGCCGCTCTCCAGTGGATCGCCGCCACCTCCGCCGTCTCCGGTGCCGACGTACAGATATCCGTCCGGACCGAACATGACGTTTCCACCATTGTGGTTGGGGAACTGGTCGTCCATCACGAGAAGGTCGCGCGGCGTTGTGCCCTTGCCGTCCGAGAAGGAGTACTCCCTCACGACCTGCTTCTCTTCGTTACTCGAGAAGTAGACGTAAAACTTCTCGCCGCGTGGATCAAAGTCGAAACCGAGGAACCCCTTCTCCCCTTTGCTGGCCACTTCGGTGTTGATGTCGAGAATGGTCGAGCCGACCTCTCCATCTTTGACTTCCTTGATCACTCCCTCCTTCTCGGCGACGTAAAGGGTCGGATCGTCCGGCCGCTGGCTTAGCGCGATGGGTTCGCTCATGTCAGCGATCTTGGTGAACTTGATATCGACACCGGAGAGCGCGCCAGAACTCGGATCGACCGGCGGAGTGTCGTTGTCTCCGGAATCGGCACACCCTCCCAAGAGCAGCGCCACGCACGTCAGCGCCGCGGCGCGTACCATCCACGAGGACCAGCGGGGTCTGGAAATCAAGGCCTGTACACGGTAGCGGTCTGGATGGAGGTCCATGTGGAGGTCAACACCGGCACGCAAACGGAGGCTGTAGAGCGCCGGGAGCGGCTGAACGACCGGCTGGCCTTCGGCCTGCTTGCTGCGTGGTTCATCTTCCGCGCGGTGGCAAACCGTCTCGGTTTCGGTGCGGGACCTCGATTCGTCAAGACGTCGCCGTGGGTCATCCCGCTGCTCAACAACTCGTCTCTTTTGCTAATAACTGCCGGTACCGGAACGAGCGGACGGCCAGGACTGTTCGCGTTGGCGATGGTGACGTCGATCTTCATGAGCACCGTCGCCGGGCTGATCCTCTACTGGGCGGGCTGGCGCTTCGGCCACAGGCTGGCCGAGAAGGCATCGAATCCAACGTCACCGTGGAACGGTGTGTGGAATCCGAAGCAGATCGCGCGCGCCGAGCGCTGGATGGACCGATGGGGTATCGCTGTGATCGCGATCGCTCGGATCACAGAGTTCTTCATCGCGCCGGTAACACTGGTTGCCGGCGCGAGCGAGATGCGGCTGCGTCGCTTCTTGCTCGCGCACACCATCGGCGCGGTCGGATTCGCCGGTCTGTTCTTGTGGATCGGAAGCGTCGCGCAACGACGCTGGCCGTGGCTCCAGGGCTGGATAACCGACGTCTATGGACCGTGGGCGCTTCGCATTGGGCTCGGACTGATCGTCTTGCTCGTCGTCCTCATGGGATTGGGAAGCCTTCTCGGCAAGAGCGAGAAGGTGAAGAAGGCAGAGGGCCGGATGGAGTCGAAAGAGCCTTCCGATGGGACGCAACCGCCGGAAGCCTCAGAAGCAACCGACAAGCCCATGGCGCCTCCCATTCAGGACTAACCGCGCTCGACGAGCACGCCCTCCCACGGCTCTAAAGCGATCCCGCCCGAAAACTTCTCGCCGTCTCGGTCGCGCTGAGTCGAGATCCGGACCGTTCCGCGCAGGCGTGAGATCTTCGCCGGCTCGTCTGACATGTTGAGCGCGACGACCGTTTCTTCGCCGCGCTGATAGACCCAGGTGCCCTCCGGGGATCGGCGTCGCGAGAAAGCGCCCGAGCTGAGATCCGGTGTCGATCTTCGAGCTGCGATCAGGTCGCGGCAGAGGTTTAGCACCGATCCGGGGTCGGAGGTCTGGCTCGCAACGTTGTACGAAAGATCTCCGAGTGGGAGCCACGCAGCCTCGCTCGTTGTGAAGCCTGCACCCGACGCATCCGTCCAATGCATCGGGGTTCGTCCGGGGTCGCGCCCAGGGTAAGCGGGCCAAAAGCGCAACCCGACGGGATCCAGCAACTGGTCTTCCGTGAACTCGACGGACGGAAGCCCGATCTCGTCTCCGTAGTACAGGACCGGAGTGCCTCTAAGAGTCAGCAGCATGAGCAACCCGCATCGCACCTTGCGTTCATCGTTGTCGCACCATCTCGTGGCGAATCGTCCGGCGTCGTGATTGGACCCCGTCCATACCGGCCACGCATGTGCGGGGAAGCCCTTCTCGACGTCATCTACGATCCGACTCAGACGCGCGGAATCGAAGCGCGAGTGCACGAAGGGGATGTTGAAGCACAGCTGGAGCTCATCGTCAGCCGCGCCGTAGAACGAGCTCAGCTGATCGAGGCGCCAGACGTAGGTTTCACCTAGCAACACGCACTCGGGCTCGTAGGTCCGCGCGATCTCACGCCAGCGCCTCAGGACGTCGTGCACCTCGGGACGATTCGCCGTATAGACCTCGCGTTGTCCGCGCACGCGAACGGCACCCGGATCGTCCTCGGTCGCGGGCGGATTGTCGCGAAGCTCCCGGTCCTTCACGATCGCGTGGCAAACATCAATGCGGAACCCGGCCACGCCGCGATCGAACCAGAACTTCAATATCTCGTCGAAGGCCAAGGCCACCTCTTCGTTCCACCAATTCAGATCGGGTTGCGTCTTCAGGAAGAGGTGAAGGAAGTACTGTCGGGTTCCTTCATCGAGCGTCCACGCTTCGCCACCGAAGGTCGACAACCAGTTGTTCGGCGGCGATCCTCCGGGCTTGCCGTCGGCCCAGACGTACCAGTCGCGAAAGCGAGACGTCCGCGATGAACGCGCATCGACGAACCAGGGGTGCTGATTGCTCGTGTGGTTCGGCACGAGGTCGTTGAGCACGCGGATCCTGCGCTGATGGGCTTCGGCGATCAGGCGATCGAAGTCTTCAAGGGAGCCGAGCTCGGGATGTATACCGCAATAGTCGGCGACGTCATAACCCCAGTCGGCGTTCGGGGATGGCATCACGGGGTTCAGCCAGATCGCGTCGACACCGAGCCACTCCAGATGATCGAGCTTCGATGTGATGCCGTTGAGGTCGCCAACGCCGTCACCGTTCGAATCGCAGAACGACCGCGGATAGATCTGATAGATGACGGCATCGCGCCACCAGCTCAGGACGTCACGGCTCCCTTGGACGCCGGGCCAACGATCCGCGCGTACTTGGCGAGCGCGCCCCTTGTGTATCGCGGAGGCGGTGGCGTCCATTTCTTGAGTCGCCGATCGATCTCCTCCGCAGGAACTTCCAACTCGAGGCTGCGCGCTTCCACGTCACAAGAAACGAAGTCGCCGTCGCTGACGACCGCGATCGGTCCGCCATCCACCGACTCGGGACAAACATGCGCGATGTTCCCGGCCCGGGTGCCGCCGGAGAACCTCCCGTCGGTTATGCACAGAACCTTGTCGTAGAGACCCTGCCCGGCAAGTGCGCCCGTGACGGCGAGCATCTCGCGCATGCCCGGTCCGCCGCGCGGACCCTCGTTGCGGATGACGACGACGTCGCCTTCCTTGATCTCGCGTTTGGCGATCGCCCTGAAGCATTCTTCTTCGCCCTCGAACACGCGCGCAGGACCTCGGAAAGATCTGAACGTGGTCTGACCAACTTTGAGGACGGCCCCCTCGGGAGCCAGGCTCCCGTACAGGATCACGACGCCACCTTCACCGTGTAGCGGATCGGTTATGCGATGCACGACGTCTTGACCGGACGGAACCACCACATCGGCGAGATTCTCCGCGACGGTCTTGCCGGTAACGGTCATGCAGTCGCCGTGCAGGAGACCGGCGTCCAGAAGCTCCTTCATGACTATGGGAACGCCGCCGATCCTGTCGAGATCGGCCATCACGTACTTCCCGCTCGGCTTGAAATCGGCGATATGAGGCGTGCGCCGCGATATGCGGTCGAAGTCGTCGATCGTGACGTCGACCTGAGCGTCGTAAGCGATGGCCGGGATGTGAAGCACTGCATTGGTGGATCCGCCCACCGCGCAACACACGGCGATGGCATTCTCGAACGCTTCACGCGTCATGATGTCGCGCGGTCGGATGCCGAGATTGAGCATGTTCAGCACCGCTTCTCCCGACGCCCTGGACAATTCCTCGCGCCGCGGATCGATAGCGGGGATCGAAGCGGACAACGGCAATGCGATACCGAGAGCGACGCCGATCGAGGCCATCGTGTTAGCAGTGAACATCCCGGCACAAGCCCCCGGCCCGGGACAAGCAACGCGTTCGAGCGCGGAGAGGTCCTCCTCGGACATTTTGCCGGCCGCTACCGCGCCGACGCCTTCGATGACGTCCACATACGTGACGTCTTGCCCGTTGTACGAGCCGGGCATGATCGTTCCGCCGTACTGATACACCGCCGGGAGATTGAGCCGGGCGATCGCCATCATCATCGCGGGCTGCGACTTGTCGCACCCTGCGATCGCGAGCACACCATCGAACCGCTCGGCATGGACGACGAGCTCCACCGAGTCGGCGATGACCTCGCGGCTCGGCAGCGATGCGCGCATCCCCTCGTGACCCATCGAGATCCCGTCGGAGACGGTGATGGTGTTGAACTCGAGCGGGACGCCGCCGGCATTCCGAACGCCTTCGGACGCCCACTTGGCATCGCGATCGATGCTCGAGTTGCACGGAGTTACGTTGTTCCAAGATGAGGCGACGCCAACCTGAGGCTTGTTGAAGTCTTCGTCGGTTAGCCCAACGGCGCGAAGCATCGCGCGCGCCGGCGCGCGTTGAAATCCTTCGGTGACCTCGACCGAACGATGACGAGGATCAGCTTTCGTCTTTTCTGTACTCACGGTCCGGCCAGGATATCCGGACGCGGATGAAGACCTAGGACGTAGGCAGGCAGATCCGGTCCAAGACCTTCAAGGTGAGGATGTGAATCGGACCGATACACGCTGGGTTAGCGCGAACTGAAGCAGCCGCTGGAGCTATCCCGGAGCCAATAGTCAACAAAACCACCACAGCTAGCACTCGGCGAAAAGAGCCCCGTGACCGTTTCATGAGCAGTTGTCGAGATCCAGCTTCTTTAGCGGTTCCGGCAAGGCGTCCACGAGACCGATCACCAATCCCGGATCTTCCTGATCCTGCGTAAGAGTGACGGGTAAACGCAGGAGCTCCAATTCCTTCTGTCCAGTGCGCACACATGATCGGACCTGGACGTTACCTATCTGGCGCGGTACGAACCTATCTACGGTCTCTGCAACGACATCGACGACGTCTTGCACCGGTGCTCCCAACCCCGCTTGCGCCGTCTCTACAGCGCCCGCAGACGCAGCTTCCGGCGCCTTCACGATCGGGGTGCTCGGCTCTTCGACACTCTCCGGTGCGGCCGGCAGGAGAGCGACGGACACGGCTATCGCCGACGCGGCTGCTGTTGCACCGAAGATCGACTTCCACTTCGCCTTGCCGGCGAGCAACGCTGGGACGAAACCGAGACGTTCGAGGTCGACGCGAAGTCGCGATCGCGCGCGACTGAGAAGCGTCCAGGTCGCCTTCGGTGTCAATCCGAGCCTACGAGCTACACGCGCCGGCGACTCTTCTTCAGCGTAGGTGAGCAGTACGTCCCGATACCTCTTCGGCATCCCCTCCAATGCGCGACGCACCTCGGCGGAGCGCTCGGCGCGCAGAGTCATTTCCTCCGGGTTCCCGTCGTGATCGGAAACCCATTTCTCCAGCTCGACGGGAAGTCCGCTCGCGTACTCGCGGCGTCGTCGCACGCGGTCGATCGCCACGCGGCGAGCCACGGTCTTGAGCCAAGGCTCCGCATCGAGCGCGATGCCGTTCGCTACCGCTCGCGTGAGCGCTTCTTGGACGTCTTCGGGTGCGTCCTGTCCCGAAACGTGGCGGATGCTTGCCCCCACGCGTCGGGTGGTCTCGTCTAGGGCGCGCGGGGACAAATGAGTAGCAGCCGCATTACCTGCCGGCCGGTTGAGGCGTGGACGGACGGCCCTCCCCACGCCGGAAGTATACGACCGATAACAATTCCCGCTATCCCCAACAAGACGTAAAGACAGCGCCTCGGCTAAATGCCGAGGCGCTGTCGTCGGGGCCTGTGGATCAAGCGGGGAGGGCCCCGTTCCTGCAATTCCACGCCTGCCCGCGAACCACTCCTTATACGCGCCAGGCCGCGGAACCTTGCAGCGGGGCCGGTCTAGGCGCCCAGACGCTCGGCGAGGAGCTGCAGGACCACCTGGGCGTTCGCCTGGCCCTTGGTCCTGCGCATAACGTCTCCGACCAGGGCATTTATCGCTCCGGTCTTGCCTCCCCGGATCTGGGTGACGAGGGCTCCGTTGGCCTGGATCACCTCATCGACGATCGCGCCCAGCTCGCCGGTATCCGAAATCTGGGACAGGCTCTCCTCGGCCACGATGTCCCGCGGGGACTTGCCCGTCTCCGCGACCTTCCGGAGAACCTCCCCCTTGGCCATGGAGATCGAGATCGTCCCGTCGTCGACGAGCTTCTGGAGCTCAGCAACGCGTTCGGGCTCCACGCCGACATCTTGGGCTTCGACTCCACGCTCGTTGGCCAGCTGCGCCAACTCACCGAGGTACCAACGTGACACTGCTTGCGGGCTTCCCCCATACGCCTGCACGGCTTTCTGGAACGCGTCGGCCAGTCCGGGACTAGCAACCAACGATCGCGCGTCGGCTTGCGCTAGGCCGAACTCGGAAATGAAGCGCCTGCGTCTGCGTGAAGGAAGCTCGGGCAACGTTCCGCGTATCTCCGAGAGCCATTCGAGTGATGGCGCGATCGGCACGAGATCCGGATCGGGAAAGTAGCGGTAATCGGCCGAGTACTCCTTCGAACGCCCGCCGATCGTTTTCCCCGACTCTTCGTCGAAGTGACGAGTCTCCTGAACGATCTCCTCGCCGGCCGTCAGCAAGAACGCCTGCCGCTCTATCTCGAACTCGAGTGCTCTTTGCACAGACCGAAGTGAGTTCATGTTCTTGACTTCGACCTTCACACCGAACTCCGTGGTGCCCGTCGGACGAAGCGAGATGTTTGCGTCGCACCGCAGAGAGCCTTCCTCCATACGAACGTCGGAAACACCGAGGGACAGCAGCAGCGTTCGCAACTCGGCCAGATATGCGCGCGCTTCGTCCGAAGTTCTTATGTCGGCCTCGGACACGATCTCGACGAGTGGGATCCCCGCGCGGTTGTAATCGATGGAGGCAAAGTCGGCCGCGCCTATCCGGCCACCTTCTCCAGCGTGGATCGTCTTGCCCGTGTCCTCTTCCAGATGCACACGATGGATCCGCGTGCTGTGTTGCTCTCCCTCCACATCGAACTCGAGCGAGCCTCCGCTCGACATAGGAATGTCGTACTGGGAAATCTGATAGTTCTTCGGCATGTCGGGATAGAAGTAGTTCTTCCGGTGGAAGATCGACTGCGGAGCGACGGTCGAACCGAGTGCAAGCGCGATCCGTAGCGTCTGTTCGATCGCGCGCCTGTTGGGCACTGGAAGCGAGCCCGGCTGACCGGAACACACTGCGCAGACCTGAGTGTTGGGTGCGATTCCGAACTTCGTCGGGCATCCGCAGAACATCTTCGAGTTCGTTGCGAGCTCGACGTGACACTCCAAGCCGATGACGGGTTCGAAGGCCGGGCCTTTCGGCTTCGCGGGTTCGACGTCGATCGCCGGCTGTTCGGGTTCGGGCTCTGGTGGTGGCGGCGGCACCCATGCCAGCGCGGCAGGTTGCTCCCGCGGCTCCGTTGTCGTGTGGCCACGCGGGATCAGCGTGGGCCCGACGATGGCGGCTTCCCGCACAGCATGTCGCCAAGACCGCATCCCGTGGATGTGGAACACCAACTCCCGGCCCCCGTAAATGGAAAGGACCAGGTAACCGGATGCGCGCCAGACGAACGGGATCACGCCGACGAGTCGCCACGAAAAGATCTCCGGCCACGCGACGGAGAGCTCTTGTGGCCCGTCCTCCAGCTTCGGCACCCATCGGATCCCATGCGGCTCGAAAGCGAGTGCACCGGCGGCGGCTCCCGTCCATCCACGTTCGCGATCACCGTCCGGACCGACGGTTTCCTCACCAACGAACGCGGCGAGCCCCAGGAACATAGCGTCGCGACCGCGGCGTAATTGTTTGCGGCCGATCCGAAGCTCCGAGTAACCGATGAGCCAAACGACGAACAGCGACCAGCCGGTAAGGATGTAGAGGCGAAGATCGCCGCCGCGCGTTTGGTACAGGTACACAACACCAGCTGTGGCGATAGCTACGAAGATCAAGGTTATGCGGTCGCCCCAAAGCCGCCGGCGGAAGAGGCTCAACCGATCGTCCCCATGGCGCGCGCTGTCGAAAACTTCAGCGCATCCTCGATCGCATAAGCCGCACGAAGCACCGTTGCTTCGCCGAGAGCCGGACCCATCAGCTGAAGCCCGACCGGCAATTGATCTTCGGACGCGAGACCGCAAGGGATCGAGATGGCCGTCGTCCCGGCCAGGTTAGTCGGGATCGTGCACACATCGGAGAGGTACATCTGCATCGGATCGTCGATGCGTTCGCCGATCCGGAAGGCCGTTGTCGGTGAAGTCGGCGATACAAGTAGGTCGAAGCGGTCGAATGCACTCTCGAAATCGCGGACGATCTGCGTTCGAAGCTTCAGAGCGCGGCCATACCAAGCGTCGTAATAGCCGGAGGACAGCGCATAAGTACCAAGAAGGATCCTGCGTTTCACTTCGGCTCCGAAGGCCGACTCGCGCGTCGCGCGATTCATCTTCTGTACGTCCGGCGCGTCGACGCGCGCGCCGTATCGCGTCCCGTCGTAACGCGCGAGATTCGACGACGCTTCGGCCGGAGCGATGATGTAGTAGGCGTCGAGGCCATACCCGAACGAAGGAAGAGATACCTCCTCCACTATCCCTCCGAGCTTCTCGAGGACGGTCAGGGCTTCCCGGACTCGTTCCGAAACTCCCGTCTGCATCCCTTCACCCATCAGCTCCTTGACCACTCCGAAGCGCATACCCGTGATCGGACGGCCGAGTCCGGCGACATAGTCCGGACGGTCTCCAGGGATCGACGTCGCGTCGCGCGGGTCGTGCCGAGCGATCTCTCGCAACACCAGTGCCGCGTCGCGCACTGTGCGGGTCATCGGGCCGGCTTGGTCCAGCGATGAGGCGAACGCGACCATGCCGAATCGCGAAACCAGCCCGTAGGTCGGTTTCAAACCAACGATGCCCGCCAGACACGCCGGCTGGCGTATCGAGCCTCCCGTGTCGGTGCCGACGGAGATCGTCGCCATCCCCGATGCAACCGCGGCTGCAGAACCTCCGGACGACCCTCCCGGCACTCGCGAGGTGTCCCACGGATTGCGTGTCGGCCCGAACGCGGAGTTCTCGGTGGACGAACCCATCGCGAACTCGTCCAGATTGGTCTTCCCCACCATCAGCGTTCGCGCGTCACGCAGGAGAGACCACACGGTTGAGTCGTAAGGCGGCTTGTAGTTGTCGAGCATCTTCGAACCGGCCGTCGTTCTTATGCCCTTGGTGCAGAAGATGTCCTTAACGGCCACTGTTACTCCCGCCAGCGCCCCCATCTCGACGCCACGAGCACGTTCTTCGTCGATGCGCGTGCCGTGCCGGACTGCGGCCTCACCCGTGCGCGAGATGAATGCGTTCAGCTTGGGCTCGGTCTGCTCGATGCGACCGATGACCGACTCAGCCAGCTCCGCAGCTTTGATCTCGCGGCGTTCGAGCAGGCCGGAAAGCTCGGTGGCGCTCAGGCGCCAAAGTTCGGTGTAAGTCATCCCCTAGTCGGAGTCCTCGAGGATCTTCGGGACCCGAAAGAATTGACCGTCCCGTTCGGGAGCATTGGCCAGTATCGCTTCGGAATCGGGTGGCGGAACGACAACGTCCTCGCGCCACACGTTGGACTGCTCGATGGGGTGGGCGGTTTCAGGAACATCCTCCAGGTCGAGCGCTTGGATCCGCTGCGCACGCTCGAGGACCGCGCTCAGCTGGCCACGAAAGAGCTCGATCTCGGCTTCCGAGAGTTCGAGACGGGCGAGACGAGCTACATGCTCGACCTCTTCACGGGAGATGGCCATAAGAAGCGAGTTTAGCCGAGCAGCTTCCGCAATCCTGCTTCGTCCAGCACCTCTACGCCCAGCTCGTTGGCCTTGTCGAGCTTGGAACCAGCGCTGTCGCCGGCGACCAGGTAATCGGTCTTTTTCGAAACACTCGACGTCACTTTGGCTCCCCTGTCGACGAGCAACCGAGTGGCTTCATCACGGCTCCACTCCTCGAGTGTGCCGGTGATCACGAACGTCTTGCCCTGAAGAGGCCCGGCGGCCGCTCTCCTTTCTTCCTTCATTCGGACGCCGGCCTTCGCAAGCTTGCCGAGGAGGTCCTTCGTCTTAGGACGAGCGAAGAACTCGACCACGGATTCGGCGACAACCCGGCCGATCCCCTCCACATCCAGCAGCTGATCCAGGTTCGCTTTCGCGATCGCGTCGATAGACCCGGAGTGGTCGGCGATGTCCCTGGCCGTCGTCGCGCCAACATGACGAATCCCAAGTCCGTACAACAGCCGGTCGATCGGCCGGTCCTTCGCGCGCAGGATCGAGTTGGCGAGATTCTCGACGGCCTTGTCCTTGTGGCCCGGGAGCCGCGCTATGTCTTCATCCGACAGATAAAAGATGTCTCCCACGTCGGCGATGAGCTCCATCTCGAGTAGCGCCTGGATCGTCTTGTAGCCGAGGTGGTCGATGTCCATCGCGCCGCGGCCGGCGAAGTGGATGATCCCTTCGAGCTGCTGCGCCGGACACGAGGTGTTCGGGCATCTGATGACAACCTCGCCTTCGGGCCGCTCGAGCTTCGTGGCGCAGACCGGACATTTCGTGGGCATCTTGAACTTGCGCTCATCACCCGTGCGCATGCTCGGTATCGGCGCGACAACTTCGGGGATGACGTCGCCGGCACGTCTAACCACGACCTGATCGCCGATCAACACTCCTTTGCGTTCGATCTCGTCGATGTTGTGCAAGGTGGCCTGAGAGACGGTAACTCCACCGACGTGCACGGGCTCGAGGATCGCGAACGGAGTGACGGCGCCAGTTCGGCCGACGTTCACGTGGATGTCATTGAGGACGGTCGTCTGTTCCTCTGGCGGGAACTTGAAAGCGATAGCCCAGCGAGGTGCTTTCGAGGTGCTCCCCAGATCCGAACGCTCCGTGAGGTCGTCGACCTTGATCACGACACCGTCGATCTCGTGGTCCATGTCGTGGCGCTTTTCTTGCGTCTTCGCGCAGTAGGCCTTGATCTCTTTTGCCCCAGGCGTCCTCTTCGCGCCCGGATGAACGCGGAGTCCGATCGACTTCAGGTACTCGAGCAACTCCCAATGCGTGTCCAAGCGCAAGCCGTCGGCGCGGACGACACCGTGGAAATAGATCGACAACGGTCTTGTGGCGGTCTTAGACGGATCCTTCTGACGCAAGGTGCCCGCCGCCGCGTTGCGTGGATTGGCAAAGAGTGTCTTCCCGGCTTCGCCCAGCTCCTCGTTGACCTGCTCGAAGTCCTTCAGGTTCAGGAAGACCTCACCGCGGAGCTCCAGCCACGGCGGCGGGTCGTCTGTTCGCAACCGCGCAGGCAGGCCGCGGATAGTTCGGATGTTCGGTGTTACGTCCTCACCCATACTTCCGTCGCCGCGCGTTGCCCCGCGTGTGTAGCTGCCGTTCTCATACACGACAGCGACAGACACGCCGTCGATCTTCGGTTCGCAGACGAAGGATGCGTCGTGCCCGAGCCCGCGCGTCACCCGCGCGAGCCAAGCGTCGAGGTCGTCGTCGCTGAACGCATTGTCGAGAGATAGGAGACGATCGGAGTGCCGGACGGGAGCGAAAAGGTCCGAGGGCACCGCGCCTACTCGCTGCGTCGGCGAGTCCGGAGTGATCAGTTCCGGGAAGCGCTCCTCGATGTCGGTTAGCTCGCGGATGAGCTTGTCGTAGGACGCGTCCGACATCTCGGGTTGGTCGAGCACGTGATAGCGGTAGTTGTGGTACTCGATCTGAGCGCGAAGCTCCTCGGCACGGACGCGTGCGTCGGACTGTACGGCCTCGTCCGATTGCCTGACCTTGGCCACGATTAACTGTTGTCGGGTTCCTCGGACTCTTCGAACACGACAGCACGAGCGGCATCCGTGCGAACCCTCAGCTGCAGAACTTCCGCCCGCGCGTAGTGACCGACGGGGTCGAACTGGTGTCGTTCACGCTGAGCATCGGCGACATCGATATCGGCGTAGATGATTCCTTCTTCGCCGATCAAGGGGCCGGCCAAGATCTGACCGGTAGGAGCAACGATCACCGAGTTGCCCTTCGACAGCCAGTCCTCTTCGCCGCCGTAAATCTCGTCGCGAGCTGGAACATCCGCCGGCACGTCGCTGCCACGCATGCAGAAGTTCACGCCGACAACGAACATCCGCCCCTCTTTGGCGATGTGCTGCATCGACGCCACCCACACGTCGCTGTTGTCCCAAGTGGGAGCCAGGTAGACCTCGATCCCCTTGGCGTAAAGAGCGGCTCTCGCCAGAGGCATGTAGTTCTCCCAGCACGTCAAGCCGCCGAGTCGTCCGAAGGGCGTCTGGAGAACGTCCAACGTTGAGCCGTCGCCCATCCCCCAAACCAGCCGTTCGCCGCCCGTCGGCATCAACTTTCGATGCTTGGCTATCAAGTTTCCTTCGTTATCGAAGTAGAGCTGCGCGTTGTAGATCGTCGATCCGACCTCTTCGCGTTCGTTAACACCGATGGAGATGTAGGCATTCGCGCGGGTGGCCGCCTCTCCTATGGCCTGCGTCGTTGCGCTCGGGACGACCACCGATTGGTCCAAAAGGCGAGCGAACAGATCGGCCGACTGGCGGGAGAACGCGGTGGTGCGCCAAACCCAGTCCGGATACGTGGGTATGAATGTCTCGGGGAAGACGATCAGACCCGCACCCTCAGCTGCCGCCTTTTCGGTGAACGCAACCACCTTGTCGACGGTTCCTTCGCGATCGAGGAACACGGGAGCAGCTTGAATAGCGGCGACCTTGATGCCGGTCAACTTGCCTCCTTATCGGGTGCTACCCAGTGTCTACCGCGTCAGGGAACTACCGCGAACCCGTTGACTTCGAAGACCGTAACGTCTCCGCTGACTTTCTTTGGTTTTCCGTCCGGGAGCGTCAAGGCGTAGACGGACCCCTTCTTGGCGTAAAGGATCGTCGAGCCGTCCCTGCTCCAGTCCATCCACGTCACGCCTTCGGAAAGCACCTTTTCGCTTTCGTTCCCGCCGCGCAGGACCCAGACACCTGCTCGTCCTTCGTCGTCTTCGGCCGTGAAGGCGACGTAGCCCTGGTCACTCACGGACGCGTATCCGATGGATCCGTCGAAAAGCTTTCGATCATTTGTGAGCCGCTCGCCGTCCAGCTTTGCAACGACCAAGCTCTCGCTTCTTTGCATAAGGATCTCTTTCCCATCGGGTGAAGCCGCCACAGGGTTTCCCGTGCCTATGTGTGTGACCGTGGAACGCGATCCCGCCAACTTCACGAGTGCGAGCTCCATCTGGGATTGGTCGTCGAGAATCACGAAGCGCTCGGCATCAAGCCAGACCGGGAAACGAACGTTAACTGCTCCGCGCGACCACAGCACCCGACTGCCACCTTCGGGATCGATGAGGACGATGTCACGGTCGTCGAGAAGCTCGCGGGCAACGAGTTTGCCGTCAGGAGACCATCCGAGAGGGAGAGCCCCAGCTCCCGAAAGCTCGAACCGTCTGTTCTCATCTAAGGAGAGCATCCAGAGCGCGCCGTTTCTCTCGACGTAGGAATACCAGCGACCATCGGGACTCGCGATCCCTAGTGTTGTGTCATCGGGCAGAGGACCGACCCTGCGCACCTTGCCGGTTTCGAGTTCGCGGACGAAGACTCCATCCTTGCCCGCGTAGACGAGGCGTCCGGGATCCGGGCCACCCTGGTTGGCGCCGAACGCGTACGCCACAGCTGCTGCTATTGCAGCGAGCAGGAGCAAGCCGACCAGCATCCGGCCCCGCGAGAAAAGCGAACTCGGACGCTTAGCGCTCGGTGATCGTTCCGCCACCGATTACCTCGTCGCCTCTGTAAAGGACGACGGCTTGGCCCGGCGCTATCGCGCGCACCGGACGTTCGAACTCGAGCCGGAAGCCTTCTTCATTCGGGAAGAAGGCTGCCGGCACCGGCTCACCCCGGTATCGAACGACGGCGTCGAATCTGTCGCCGTCGTGTGGCCGATCGCCCCTAACGAAGCGGGGGCGCCGTGCGCGTAACGCGCTACGCGCGAGCGCCTGTTCTGTACCAACAACGATCGCGTTGCGATCGACGTCGATGCGGGTCACGTAATGGGGGTCAGTCCCAAGGGCCCCGAGGCCACGGCGTTGTCCGACCGTGTAGTACGCGAGCCCTCTGTGCTCGCCGACGACCGATCCGGCGTCGTCGACGATCGGGCCTCGCCGCACAGCGACGGGGACCGTTTCCGCAACCACGTCGCCGGGCCGCCGTCCCTCTCCGACGAAGCACACCTCGAGGGAGTCTTCGCGATCGGCGTTGGGTAAAGCGAGGTCGCGCGCGATCGCGCGGACTTCGTCCTTCGACGACAACTCTCCGATCGGCAAGAGCGCCATCGCCAGGGCACTCTGCCCCAGCGCGTACAGCACATAGCTCTGGTCCTTGTCGATGTTCCTCGCGCGGAGCAGCCTTCGGCGCCTACCGTCACTTTCGACCCGGGCGTAGTGGCCGGTGACGATGCCGTCGAAGCCGAGCATCCGAGCCTTGTCGGCCAACGCCCCGAAGCGAACCAGCTCGTTGCAACGGATACACGGATTGGGTGTCAGACCCTTCGCGTAATCGTCAACGAAGGGACCGACTACCTGAGAAGCAAAGGTCTCGCGAAAATCGAATGTGTAATGAGGGATTCCGATAACGTCGGCCGCTCGGCGCGCGTCGGCGACGGCATCGAGCGTGCAGCATCCTTTCGTCAGCCGCGTTTCCTCGTCCGGGAACTCCCACTGCTTCAGCGTGGCGCCGACGACTTCGTGGCCTTCACGTACCGCCAGCGCGGCGGCCACCGAGGAGTCGACGCCGCCGGACATGGCGGCCAGCAAGCGGGACACGGCTATCGCCTAAACGAGCGGACTCGCTCGACGATCGGCGGCAGCTCGTCCAGCACGGCATCGATGTCGGCGTCGGTTGTGCCGCGTCCCACAGTGAAGCGCAAAGCACCCTGCGCCCAATTCGCCGGGATGCCACATGCGCCGAGCACGTATGAAGGTTCGACAGACCCGGACTGGCACGCCGATCCGGTCGACGCGCAGATCTCCTTGGCGTCCAGCATCAACAGGACGTCCTCACCGATAACGCCACGAACACTAACGTTGAGGTTGTGCGGTAGCCGTGCCGTCTCGTGTCCGTTAATGCGCACGTCTTCGATACGCTGCTGCAACTCCGTCGAAAGGCGATCGCGCAAGCCTCGCCAGCGATCCGGTTCCGAATCGAGCTCTCCGGTAACGAGCTCAGCCGCTGCGGCGAAACCGACAACGCCGGCCGGATTCTCGGTTCCCGAACGTCGTCCGCGCTCCTGCCCGCCGCCATGCGTCGTGGGGATCAGCTTCACGCCGCGACGTACAAACAGGGCTCCCGTTCCCTTTGGTCCACCGATCTTATGTGCGGAGAACGCGGCGACATCGACGCCGAGTCCTCGCACATCGACGTTGATCTTTCCGAGAGCTTGCACGGCATCGGTGAAAACCAAGACGCCTCGGTCCCGACAAAGGGCAGCCACCTCGGCTACGGGTTCGATCGTGCCGATCTCGTTGTTGGCCAGCATCAGGCAAACGAGCGCGGTGTCGTCCCTCAATCGCTCGGCGACGTCGGAAGGAGCCACGAGACCGGTTTCGTCCACGGGTAGGAATTCGACTTCGAACCCTTGATCCCGGAGCCACGTCGCCGAGTCGAGAACGGCGTGATGCTCGATCCTCGGGAGCAGGATGTGGCGCTTGCCCTGACCTGCGAGGGCCCAGGCCGCACCCTTGACCGCCAAGTTGTCGGCCTCGGTGCCGCCGCCGGTGAAGACGATCTCTTCGGGCGACGCGCCGATCGCGAGCGCAAGCTTCTCCCGCCCTTCGTCGATGCCTTTGCGTGCCTCGCGCCCGCGCGAATAGATGCTCGAAGGATTGCCCCAGGCCTCCGTCAGGAACGGCAACATGGCTTCCCGGGCTTCGGGAAGCATGGGCGATGTGGCGGCGTAATCGAGGTAATGCATCAGGTAATGATAGGAGCGCCCTATGAATGGATCGGCCTAGTCCTTGCCCGAACTCCGTTTCGATGCTCTCGGACGCCGCGAAGTGATCCTCGCGCCGGAGCGCGCCAAGCGGGGCGCCCCGCCCGTCACCGCCTACGAGCCCGATCCCGCGCCTTGTGACTTCTGTGGAGGACAGGAACAACGGACCCCACCCGAAACCTTCGCCATCCGGCAGAGCCACAGCGCTTTGCCGGACACACCCGGCTGGGCGGTGCGCGTGGTGCCTAATCTCTATCCGGCTACGCCGTTCCACGAGGTCGTCGTGCACACACCCGATCACGACGAGCATTTCGAAGATCAGGATTCGGACCATCGATTGGACGTGATGCGCACATACCGCGCTCGGATCCGGGACAGTCCGTGCATCAGCAACGTCGTGGTTTGGAACCGCGGACGGTCCTCAGGTGCCTCCCGCACACACGCACATGGTCAGATCTTCGGACTGGAGCACGTTCCACCGACGATCGAAAGAGAAGCCGAAGCCTTCGGTGAGGGTCCGTGCGTCCTGGACGGCTTGGCGGACGACGACAAGTTGCTCGTTGCCGAAGTCGATGGCTGTCGCGTTGTTGCTCATCCCGTGCCGTTCGTTGCCGACGAGCTATTGATCGTGCCGCCCTGTACGCCGGCGCTGGAAACGCTAGAAGACACAGAGCTCGCGGCGGCCGGAGAAGCTTTCGCCATCGCGATCACACGGACACTCCAACGACTCGGAAAGGGAGTTCCCTTCAACCTCGTCGTCCACTCGGCCCCCAGGGGCGTCAATCGGTTTCACTGGCACGCGCACCTGATGCCGCGCACTGCAGTTTGGGGCGGACTCGAGATTGGGGCCGAGCTGGCGATCGTCGCCGCCGATCCCCTTGAAACGGCGCGGGACCTAAGAGAACTGAGCTAGTCGCGCCGAGGCAGGATCATCTGCGTGTTGCGGAACAGCGCGATGGTGCGGTCTGTGTCGAGATTGCGCACGACGCAGTCCCAAACCTGAGTCGTCCGGCCCACGTGCTGGGGAGTAGCCCGGCCCTCGACCGTCTCTCCCTCTCGAGCCGACCCCAGGAAGTTGGTCTTCAGCTCTACGGTCGTGAACGTCGTGTTCTCGGGTGCGTTGGGCGGCGTGCCCAAAGCACAGAGCGTGTCCGCCAACGCGATGATCGCCGGCGCGAAGAGATATCCCGTACCGGCGATCAGCTGCTTCGTGACCTTGATCCGCCCGACGACGAGGTCCTTGCCGACCTCAGTGAACTCGCAGCCGAGCATGCCCGGAACCAAGGGACCGAAGAAGTCGTTGGCAGCCTTTACCGGATCTCGATCCCAGTCCGACATCAGGCGCCCTTGAAGTTCGCTTTGCCCGGACCTTCCTTCTCGAAACTCTCGAGCCCGTGCTTGGTGTCGTCGGTCGAGAACAGCTTGGTGAACTCTTCCAATTCGCGAGAAAGACCTTCGGGTCGCGGTCCGAAAGAACCGTGGATCGCACGTTTTGCGGCGGCGAGCGAAAGCGTCGGACCCGACGCGTATCCGAGCAGCGGCCTCCATCGAACGCTCGAAGACTCCCGCCTCGACTACCTCGTCCAGCAGCCCCCACTGGAAAGCCGTCTCGGCCTCCACGAACTCGCCGGTATAGATCATCCACTTCGCTCGGGAGAGTCCAACGAGTCGGGGCAAACGTTGCGTTCCTCCGGCACCGGGAATCAGTCCCACGACGATCTCGGGCTGTCCGAGCCGCGCCTTCGCATCGGCGAAACGGAAGTCGCAACCCATCGCGATCTCACATCCGCCGCCAAGCGCGTAACCGGTGACCGCGGCGATGGTGACGACGGGCAGCGCCTCTATGCGGTCGACTACTCGCTGCAATCCACCGACGCGCTTGTTCACGTCCTCCGGAGTGCCTTCCGCCATCTCTTTGAGATCCGCGCCGGCCGAGAACGTGCGCTCTCCGCCGTACACAACGGCGGCTCGCACCGAAGCATCCTCTTCGATCTGCGCGCA
This sequence comes from uncultured Actinomycetes bacterium, assembly GCA_963766295.1. GTDB lineage: Bacteria > Actinomycetota > JAICYB01 > JAICYB01 > JAICYB01 > JBBDRJ01. The sequence continues at coordinate 1,707,780 of CAVXYW010000002.1, forward strand.
AGCATCGTTCAGCTCGTCGACCACTTGCACGTTCAACGCGTTGACCTTGGGACGATCGATGCGTATGACCGACACCGCACCGTCGCGCTCAACGCGAACAAGCTCACCCATAAGAACGGGAGTGTATAGATTCGGTCGTCATGAAGGTCACGAACACGGACGCGTTGATCGTCGTCGACGTCCAGAACGATTTCTGCCCTGGTGGAGCTCTGGCCGTCACCGACGGCGACCAAGTGGTTCCCGTCATCAACAACCTGATGCCGCGCTTCGAGCACGTCCTGGCCACGCAGGATTTCCATCCGCCAGGACATTCGTCCTTCGAAGAACAAGGCGGCCCATGGCCCGTCCACTGCGTGCAAGGGACGGCCGGCGCCGCCCTTCATCCCGACCTGAACGAAGGCTCCCTCGACGAGATCGTCCAAAAAGGAACCGATCTGGCAACGGACGGGTACTCGGGTTTCGCCGGCACGGACCTTGCAGAGCGTTTGCGCGACCGAGGAATCAGACGCGTCTTCGTCACCGGTCTGGCCACCGACTATTGCGTGCGAGCGACGGCGATCGAAGCAACCGAGCACGGCTTCGATGTCGTCGTTCTCGCCGACGCGATCCGCGCCGTCGATGTAAACGCCGGTGACGGTGAGCGGGCACTGGCCGAGATGGAACGCTCCGGCGCCACCTTGCTCACGTCGGACGGGCTAGACTCGTAGCCAATCCACATAAACCCGAAGTGAGTCGTTTCGACGGGACATCGTGATTTCTTTCACAAAGTCCCGGAGGACGAAGCACAAGAGGTGGTGAGCAAGTGGCCTGTCAGAACGGCTACGCCGAGCACTATCGGGGCCTCGGCCCCGACGAGATGGCCGCGCGTCTGCGCGCGCTCGCTTCGCAGCTGGGCGCCGTCATCCTGGCGCACAACTACCAGATCCCCGAGATCCAAGACGTCGCGGATTTCGTCGGCGACTCGCTCGGTCTATCTAGGCAGGCGGCCGAAACTAAAGCCGATGTGATCTTGTTCTGCGGTGTTCACTTCATGGCCGAAACCGCTGCGATCCTGTCCCCCGACAAAACCGTCCTGCTCCCAGATCTCGAAGCCGGATGCTCGCTGGCGGCCACCATCACCGCGGACGACCTGAGGCGCTGGAAGGCCGAATACCCGGGCGCCGTTGTTGTGTCCTACGTGAATACGACGGCCGAAGTGAAGGCACTGTCCGACTACTGCTGCACATCGGGAAATGCCGAGGGGATCATCAACTCCATCCCCGCCGACAAGGAGATCCTCTTCCTCCCCGACATGTTCCTCGGGGCGTATCTGGAGCGAAAGACCGGACGGAAGATGCACATCTGGATGGGCGAGTGTCACGTGCATGCCGGTATCGACCCCGCCGACATCGGCGAGATGCGCGTAAAGAACCCCGACTCCGACTTCCTGATCCACCCCGAATGCGGGTGCGTTACGCAAACCATGTATCGCCTGGGCGAAGGCGACATCTCGTCGAATGGGACCCACATCCTTTCGACGGAGGGGATGATCCGACACGCCAAGGCGAGCCCAAAGCGCTCGATGGTCGTGGCAACCGAGACCGGCATCCTCCACCGCCTCAAGAAAGAAGTGCCGACCAAGGAGTTCATCCCGGCGTCGCGGGGCGCGGTTTGTCAGTTCATGAAGCGGATCACCCTCCCCAAGGCCCTGTGGTCTCTCGAGCACATGGAGCACAAGATCACCGTGCCGCCCGACGTGGCCGAGGCCGCACGGGGCGCCATCGACCGGATGGTGGCGATCAGCTAGGCGCTCCGGGTCCTGAACACGTCCTGAACCCGACTTCAGGACGGTCGTCCCGGGGCCGATTCCATACCCATGACGGTGCGTCAGCATGCTCAGTCGTCCGATGAGTTCTTTTACGGCCCAGAAGGGGAAGTGGGCGGTAAGAAGGGCCTGCTCACTAGCGAGGTCAAGCGCTCTCCACGCAAGGCTCGCAAGCAAGACGCGGTGGCGCACGCGCCCGCGCCGGTTTCCCCCATCGCCGTCGAGACCAAGGCGGTCAAGAACGTAGGCCGCAAGAAGGGCATCCTTTCGACCGAGATCAAGCTCCCGTCACGCAAGGCGCGCAAGCAAGAAGCTCAGGAGCAGGCAGCAGTACCGGTACTCCCCGCAGCCGAAACCAGGGTCGAGCGCGGCAGGGTCGCAGAACGCCCCGTCAGAGCCGTGGACCCACTACCGGCTGCTCCAAGACCCAAACGAGTCGTTCCGGTCGTGGCACCTCCCCTTCCGGCGGCCGAACCTCCCCCGGTCCCGCTTCCGGTTTCGGCTCCCCCAGCGCCTCTTACCGTTTCGGCTCCCCCAGCGCCTCTTACCGTTTCGGCTCCCCCAGCGCCTGCATCGGATCTCGAAGCCCCGACCCCGCTACCGCCAGCGGTTTCCACTCCGGTGCCCAGCTTTGACGTGAACGCGCCGGGAAGCGCTCCTCCCGTCGGTCCGGCGGCGACTCGGTGGAAAAGGGTCGGAGGGATGCTCGTCCCCGACGACGGTCCCGGTGCGCCGACACCCATGTCGGGAGCCCAGCAAGAGCCGGCGGAGGTCACTGCCTCTCAGCCTTTCGTGGCCACACCTCCGCCTCTAACGGAAGTTCCCACGAATATCCGTCTGGCCACACCGCAGGTCGGGACGGCGGAAGCGCCGTCGCCGTTCGCGATCCCAACCGGTGTGGCATCGCGCCCGGATGTTGCCGATCTGACGGACACCCTCGACGATTCGCAGCCGCCAACTCCTCGCAAGAGTTTCAAACGACGCCGTCGAGGAAGACTGCTGCCGGCACTGATCGCCGGACTGCTCGTATCTGGAGCTGCGGGCTACTTCGCCTACACGAAGTCGTCGACCGATGCCGAGCTCGTCTCGTTCCGCTACGCGTACGAAGCCGGAGACAAACGCACCTACGACATCACCATGCAGATGGACATGAAGCCGTCCGGGCTCCCGGACTCCGCTCCGTTCCAAGGAACGATGAACGCAACGATGGGACTGGACGTCGTCTCGAAGGTCGAGGACGGCTCAACGATCATCGAGATCGAGATGTCCAACATCAGCGTCCAGCCCAACCTTGGGACGGGAGGCGACATCGGCAAGATGCGTGTGTCCATAGCACCGGACGGACGAGTGACCAAGGTCGAAGGCGTCGGCGGTCCTTTCGGAGCGGCCGGCATCGATGTGGGCTCCTTCCTCAACATCCCCGGCGGTGGCGCGACGGACAGCGCGAGCTCCCAGTTCCTGTTCCCGCAGTTCCCGAACGAGGGTGTCCGTCCCGGAGATTCATGGACGGAAGAAACCGTGCTGCCTCTCCCTTTCAGTGACGACCCGATCAAGGTCACGAGCGTCGGAACCTTCGAAGGCTACGAACAAACCACTTACGGCCAAGCTGCGCAGATGCATCACGTCGTTACGATGCCGATGAACTTCTCCTTCACGCTTGCCGAGCTGTTCCAGTCGATGGCCGAGATCACCGAGGGCGGCGCGCCGCCCGTCCCGCTCGAAGCTCAGGGTGCACGTTTTGTCATCAATGGGTCGATGAAGATGATCACGGATTCTCTGGTGCTCCCCGGCGGCGGCGACATCACGAAGATGGTGGGCACCACGGAGATGGATCTGGACATGCACATCGAGGGCGTTCCGGCCAGCGCGCTGGAAGGCTCCCCCGGTGAGTTCTCGATGGCCGGCACGATGAGCATGACCATCCTTCGTACCGACGGCGCTCCGGCTACGTAGCCCGCGCCGCCTTCAACTCACGCCGAACCTTCTTCCAGTCCGACACCTTCGTCGACAACGTGATGTCAGTGACGATCTGAAGGACGCCGATCCCGATCAGGATCCAAGTCAGCCATCCGAACTCGTCGTACAAAGGCACAGACGCGACCAGCAACGCGAAGGGCACCAGCTTCGTCAGGACGGCTCCGGATGCGTGCATCACAGCGCGGCGCCTCGGCGACGAGCGCAGGTAGCTCGCGTAATCGACCTTTAGACCGGGTCTCGGTGGTGGTGGTCCACCAATAAACGTGTGCGTGAACCGGATGCCCACGATCCGTCCCACGACGTAATGCGCCAAGCAGTGTGTTCCAAGCAGAAGCGCGATCGTGCCTGTCAGGAACGCGATGTACACGAACCATCGTCCATTGTCGATGGCATCGAACAACTGCTCGCCGAAAAACCGTTCGTGTCCGACCAAACGGGCCGACGCGATCGCGACGATGCCGAACAACGTCGTCGCGATGAGAACGAGCAAACCGAAAAGCAACGGGAACCTCAGCTTCACTCCGCTCTCGAAAGCGCGCCGGTCGATCAAAGCGACCCGATCGGCGTAGATCTCGGCCAGCGCACGATCACCCCGCAGGACGGACACGGCTTTCCAGAAGCCAGTCCCCCTTAACCCGCGTCCTTCACCAACGCTTTGTTCCGCGCGGTCCAGTGCTGCTTCGATCTCCGGTCTATCCACGCTAGAAACGGGGAGCTTCGCGGTATCGCCCGTACACCTCGGCCATGGCCTCGGCGATCTCCCCGACCGATGCGTATGCGCGGCTCGCATCCAGGATGTACGGGATCAGGTTGTCATCACCGCGGCTCGCTTCGGTAAGTGCAGCCAGCGCCTTCCCGGTCGCGGTTTGGTCGCGATCGGCCCGCAGCTGCTTGAGCTCCCGGACGGCCTGGTCCTCGACGTCTTGCCCGATCCGAAGGAACTCGGGTTGGGACTGCACCGACTCGGTGAATGCGTTCACTCCAACCTGTACCTGTCGCTGGGAGTCGAACCGCTTCTGCTGGCGATACGCAGCCTCGGCGATCTCCATCTGGAAGAAGCCTTCCTCGATGCCCCGCAGACACCCTTCCAGCATTGATCCGTTCCCCAGCTTCTCTATCCGCTTGAAGTAGTCCTCAACTTCTTCTTCGATGCGATCGGTGAGCGATTCGATGAAGTGGGATCCGCCGAGAGGATCGATGACATTTGCGACGCCGGTCTCGTAGGCAATCACTTGCTGCGTACGGAGTGCGATCTCGACGGCTTCGGCGGACGGAAGCGCGTAAACCTCGTCCAATGAGTTGGTGTGCAGCGATTGCGCGCCGCCGATCACACCGGCCAACGCCTCGAGTGCCGTCCGCACTACGTTGTTTGCAGGCTGCTGAAGAGTTAGCGAGCATCCGGCCGTCTGTACGTGGAAGCGGCACTGCATGGCGGCCGGATCCGTGGCTCCGTAGCGGTCCTTCATCCAGCGAGCCCAGATCCTCCGGGCTGCGCGGAACTTCGCGATCTCTTCGAAAAAATCGATGTGTGAGTTGAAGAAGAATGACAACTGCGGTCCGAAAACGTTTACGTCCAGGCCGCGTTGCAGTCCGAGTTCCACGTAAGCGAATCCGTCGGCAAGCGTAAAGGCGACTTCCTGCGCGGCCGTCGAGCCGGCTTCCCGGATGTGGTAGCCCGACACGGAGATCGGGTGGTATCGCGGAAGGTGCTGGGCGCAGTACTCCATCATGTCGCCGATGAGCCGAAGATGAGGACGCGGCGGATACACCCACTCCTTTTGAGCGATGTACTCCTTGAGGATGTCGGTCTGGCACGTGCCGTCTAGCTGTGCGAAAGGAACACCCTGTTGCTCGGCCACCGCGAGGTAGAAGCAAAAGAACGTCGCGGCAGGACCGGAGATCGTCATCGACACGGAGACGTCGCTAAGCGGGATGCCCTTGAAGAGTGCCTCCATGTCGCGCAGGGAAGATACGGCTGCACCGCACCGTCCTACCTCGCCCAGAGAAAGTGGATCGTCCGCGTCACGCCCCATCAACGCCGGCATGTCGAAGGCCACCGAGAGTCCGGTTTGACCCTGCGAGAGTAGGAAGTGATAGCGCTCGTTGGTGTCCGCGGCCGAACCGAAGCCCGCGAACTGGCGCATGGTCCACAAGCGGCCCCTGTGTCCCGAGGTGTAGACGCCTCTGGTGTACGGATACTCGCCGGGGAACCCGACCGACTCGTTGTAATCGCGATCCTTGTCGTCGCTCGGTGTGTACAGGGCCTTGAGAGGGATGCCGGAAAGGGTCTCGAAGTCGACGTCACGCTTGGCTGCTTCGTCGTACTTCTTCTGCCACTCGAGCTCCGCCTGTACCTCGTCCGATTCTGTCATTTCCTAGGTACTCCGATGATTGGACGTCCTAGTATATAACCGTGACGAAACCGCTGACCTTCGATCCCATCGCCGAAGCCCGGCGCCAATGGCAGCGGCGCTGGGGAGCCAAGCCGGGCCCGTCCATGGCAGCCGTGACCTCGATCATGCGAGCCCAGCAGCTCCTGCTCGCGAAGCTAAACGATGCGTTGAAGCCCTTTGATCTGACCTTCGCGCGGTACGAAGCGCTGATGCTGCTCTTGTTCAGTCGCAACGGTTCCCTCCCGCTGGGCAAGATCGGAGAGCGTCTGCAGGTCCACGCAACGAGCGTGACGAACACCGTTGATGGCCTGGAAGCAAGTGGCTACGCGCGCCGGGTGCCTCATGAGTCGGATCGGCGCGCAATGCTTGCAGTGATCACACCAGGGGGACGGCGCGCCGCTCAGAGCGCAACAAAAGTGTTGAACGACTCGGCTTTCTTCATGGCTCCGATAAGGGCGTCAGAGTTGGACGAACTCACGAAGACGATCGAGAAGCTGCGCCGCGAAGCCGGGGATTTCTCGTAATCGCTCGGCTTTCATTCGTCCGGCCCACCGAGAACGGGCCGTAGCGCGTCGGCCCCGCGTGCACCCGCGAGGACGGCCATCAGTCTGCGGAACTGAGGACTTTCGGTACCCATCAGTTGACCAAGCCATCGTTCAGCTTCACGAGCGTCGATCGAGTTGCTGTCGGCTGCCGCCTCGATGTCAGCCCAGTCCTTCGTCCGATCGTAGATCGCTTTCAACACCACGAGATCTGTGCAATCAAGCACCGGAATCTTGATTTTCTCGAACGGGACCAGCCGGATTCGCGAAGCTGCTTGTTCATGGAACGGGTGGTAGCTGAAGAAGAGGTCGATGGCGGTCTCGTCCCACCACAGTCGCAGCTGCCCTCGCTGCGATGCTTCAGCTGGAGAATCGTCTTCAACCTGGATCTCGTCCGGAAGAGCTTCGATTACCTCCTTTGCTGCCGAAACAGAGACGAAGACGTTTACATCTAGATCAATGGTCGCTCGCGGCTCGTCAGTGCAGTAGCCGAAAGCTATTGCTCCGCCGAAGGCGTGATGAATCTCTGCTGCTCTGAGTTGCTCATGCACGAGCACGAGCTTCTCGGCAAGGCTGGTCACCCGCGTGGGAGCCCCGGGAACGCCAGCTCCCGCCGTCGGCGCCGCTTCGGAAGCGCATCGGTGAACCGAAGGAGTTCCGCAAGGATGCGCCCCGCCCTTTCGGGATCGGGTCCCGAGCGTGCGGTTGTCAGTCGATAGCCCGCGGCCGCCAGCAGCCGAGAGAGCGCCCTGCTACCTGGATCGCGATGGCCGTGCTCGTAGGCAGAGATAACCGAGTGAGGCACGCCGGCGCGCCGGGCGAGCTCGGAGACCGACAGCCCGGAAGCAGCTCGGGCGTTCCGGATCAAGCGCGCGGCCTCTGTGGCTTCCGCCATCCTTCGATTGTAGCGTATCCGCTACAGGATGACGGCAGGGCCATCGCTCTTAACCGACCTTGAGGCTCTGCCCTCCGTCGACCGGTAGCAAGACGCCGGTGATGAACTTCGCGTCGTCGGACGCCAGGAATAGGGCCGCGTTGGCAACGTCCCAGGCTGTTCCCTGCTTGCCGCCGAGAGGGACTTGCTGGTCGCGCATCTTCACCATGTCGTCCCGTTCGATCCCGGTTTGCTGGACCCACGCATCGATCGCCATGGGCGTGTTCATCAACCCGGGGAGGATCGCGTTGCACCTGATTCCGTAGCGAGCGTTCCCCGCGGCCACTTGCTGCGTGAGTGCGTTCACCCCTGCTTTTGTCACTTTATAGGCAAGCATCGGCACAGCAGCGATGGACGCCACCGACGAGATGTTCACTATCGCTCCCGACTTCTGCTCACGCATCACCGGAAGCACGTGCTTGCACGTCAGAAACATCGACTTCAGATTCACGTCGACCATTAGGTCCCACGCCTTTTCGGACAAACGGACCGCGCTCCCATCGGCCGTGCCGATACCAACGTTGTTGTGCAACACGTCGATGCGCCCGAACTGATCGACACATCCCCTGGCGATCGCCTCGCACTGATCGGAGTTCGTGACGTCGGCTTCGACGCAGGTCGCTTCGCCGCCTTCGTCCCGGATGAGCTTCTCGGTCTCTTGCGCCGACTCGAGCTGTCGATCGACGAGCATCACCCTGGCTCCCTCGCGCGCAAACAGGATCGCCGTCGCTCGCCCGTTTCCGATCGTTTCGCCGGGGGTCTGCCCCGCTCCCACGACGATCGCGACTTTGTCTTTGAGTCTCATGCTTCCTCCAGCCCGAGACGTTTCATCAGTTCGTCCGCCGCTGAGTATGGGTCGAGCGTCCGCTCGAGAACGTCGTCGGTGAGCTTCTCGAACACATCGGCGCCCGCCGCCTTTTCGAGAGCCGACTTCAGTCGTTCGCCGACGATCTCTCTGATCTCAGCGGAAAAACGGGCCCGCCGTCTCGCTTCCAATCTCCCTGCGTTGCGCAGATGCGCCTCATGCGCGCGGATCGCGTCCCACAATTCATCGACTCCGTCGTCGGTGGTGGCGGATGTCATGACGATGGGGATCTCCCAATCCGCGTCACGTCCGGATCCCATCTCCAGCATCGACCGAAGATCGCGGGCTGTATCGCCGGCGCCTTCCTTGTCCGACTTGTTCACGCAGAAAACGTCGGCGACCTCGAGGATCCCGGCCTTGGCCGCCTGTATCGCATCGCCCATCCCGGGAGCCAGGACGACGATGGTCGTGTCGGCTTGCTTGGCCACTTCGACTTCGGACTGACCGACGCCGACGGTTTCGACGACTACGAAATCCGATCCGGCAGCTTCGAGCACGCGCATCGCTTCCGGTGCAGCTAGCGATAAACCTCCGAGATGTCCACGGGTGGCCATGGATCTGATGAAGACCTTCTCGTCCAGAGAGTGGGCCTGCATGCGCACGCGGTCGCCGAGAAGCGCGCCGCCGGAGAAGGGAGAAGTGGGATCGATCGCGATGACGCCGACGGCGAGATCGGCCGAACGCATGCGGTGAACGAGACCGTCGATCAACGACGACTTCCCTGCGCCTGGTGCACCCGTGATGCCGACGGTCGATGCGTGCCCGGTAAGCGGATAAACCTCGCGGATCACATCCGATGCTTCCGCGGCGCCGTCCTCAACCAGTGAGATGAGCCGGGCGACCGCGCGTCGATCGCCTGAGCGCAAGCCCGAGACCAGATCGGTGACGGTGCTCACTCGTCCGGAAATTGCGTCGGGATCGACGCGGCCGCTTTGACCAACGCCTGCGTCGCTTCAACTTCCTGGGTGAGGGCCTTCAGATCGCCCTTCACCTGCAGCTTCCCTTGGAGAAGCGCGCGCGTCGGATCGAGCTTTCCCTTGATGATCTCTTTCCAGCGGGAGTACGGGGCGCGAATAACGAATTGGGCGCGATCGCCGACTTCCGGGGCTACAGCCTTTGCGCTCTTGCACTTGCCGTGCTCGACCTCGAACAGTCCCCAAAGATCTACGTGCAGGCCCTTGTCCGGTTCGGCTTCGACGACGAGAGTTATGTCCCGTTCCCAATCGCCGGCGGCTTCGGCGACTTCGGAACTGGAGTTGATGGCGTCCTTGAATGCCTCGAGCCATTCATCGCTGGCGAACTTGTACACAACTGTGATGCTAGCCAGGTACGCGCTCGATAGCAGCGCCCAGCCCGGAGAGCTTGCCCTCCAAATTCTCGTAGCGCCGGTCGATGTGGATGATCTCCTCCACACGAGTTCGCCCCTTGGCGGCGAGGCCCGCGATAACAAGTGCGGCGCCGGCGCTCACGTCGGCGGCCTTGACCTCGGCTCCCGTGAGCTCTTGAACTCCGCGGACAACCGCGTAATGGCGCTCGACCCTGACATCGGCTCCCATCCGCGACAGTTCGTCGACGTGGAAGAAGCGAGCGTCGTAGATGTTCTCGGTGATGATCGACATGCCGTCGGCCAAAGTGAGCATCGCCATCGCCATCGGCTGGAGGTCGGTAGGGAACCCCGGATAGGGCAGTGTCGATACGTCGACCGCTCGTGGACGCCTCTCCGCCACCAGGTGCACACGGTCCTCCGATGCATCGATGGTCATACCTGCATCGCTCAATGTTTCGAGCACGATCTCGAGGTGCGCGGGAACCATGTCGCGAACCGTGATCTCTCCACCAGCCGTAGCGGCTGCGAACAAGTAGGTCGCTGCTTCGAGCCTGTCCGGCATCACTTCGAAGGTTGTCGGCTTGAGTTCTTCGACTCCGTCCACTTCGATGGTGTGCGAGCCTGCGCCGTCGATCTTGGCTCCCATCTGCGTGAGGAAGTCGGCGAGGTCGGCGATCTCGGGTTCGCGTGATGCGTTCTCGATGATGGTGTGGCCCTTGGCCAAAACGCTCGCCATAAGAAGGTTCTCCGTAGCGCCGTGGCTCGGGTACTCGAGATTGAGGACGGCGCCGCGCAACCCATCGCAGGACGCCTCGACGAACCCGTGGGCAACCTTGATCTCGGCGCCCAGCTGCTCAAGTCCACGCAAGTGGATGTCGATGGGACGTGGACCAAGGAAGTCACCCCCGGGGAGCGCCACCTTCGCCTTGCCTTCTCGCGCCAGAAGGGGGCCGAGCACAGCCGTGGATGCGCGCATCTTGCTCACGAGCTCGTAGGGAGCTTCGACACCCAGACGCTGCGGAACCGATATCTCGGCGACGCCATCGCGGAAGGTAAGCGTTGCGCCGAGCTCTCTGAGGACGTCGGCGAACAGCCGGACGTCGACGACGTCGGCGACGCGCCGGATCTCCGAGGTGCCGGGCGCGAGCAATGCGGCAGCCAGGATCTTCAGCGCACTGTTCTTCGTTGCGCCGGAGCAGGACACCTCGCCGGACAGGGCGCGCCCGCCTTCGATCGCGTAGGCGTGGCTCATGAACGTCCCAGGCTAACCGCCAAACAATGCCTGCGGAAGGCATGGATGGGCTGTACCCTCACCCGAAATGGCACACCGGCGTCTAGGCATCCTCGCCGCGGTCGGAATACTTGCGATCGCCGCGATCGTTCCGCAGCTTGTGTCCGGGGCACCCCCGGACACGGCTGGTGTGCCGTCCACCGATGTTCTGATCCGAGTCGTCCGGCCTCAATCAGCGACGCCCGGGGACTCCGGAACCGCACAGCAAGTCGGAACGGCGTCGTCGGCGTCGTCCTCGGAGGCTGGCTCCACGGGAAGGAAGCAGATCAACGTCGTAAACAACTCCGATAACGCACGGGCGCGCGCCGGTGACGTCGTTTACGACCAACGACAAGACAACGTCACGATCGAAGAACAAGGGTCGGCGCACACCGTCGAGGTGTTCAAGGAGCGCACGACCACGACGAAAACTACGGACGCTTCAACGGCCGAAGAGCCGTGCCCCAAAGCCACCACGTGCGAGCGTTACCAGCTTCGTCGCGCGCGGCTTCCGTCAACCAGCTCGGGCCGAGTGGACATCCCCTACAGGTTCAATGACGAGGGACGCCGCAACCTACGAGCTCCTGCGGGGCTGCTCGAATCGGCGTTCCGTTCCAGTGCGCAGCAGTGGAAGAGCTGGAACTCCAACCTGAACTTCATCCACCAGGGAACGACGACGGCTACGTTCGCCGCCGAGGGCCCGGATGGCGGCTGCGACGACGGCACCAACGTCGTCACCTGGCACCGATTCGACGCCAGCGTCATCGCCGCCGTTTCCGTATGCACCGACGACTCCGGACGCGTGGTTCGCGATGTCGATCTGGCGATGAACGTCACCCAGCATTGGGAGGACGTGTCAGGTGAGCCGGACAGCCGGCACAGCTTCGACATCAGATCGATCGTCACTCACGAGCTCGGGCACTGGCTGTCCTTCGCGGACATCTACGGCGGCGCCGACAGCAAGCAGACGATGTTCGGTCAGGCCGACCACGGCGAAACGAGCAAGCGAACGCTGGCGCTCGGAGACGTGGTCGGCGTGCAGACCGCTTATCCGTGCCACACCGGCGACAGCTGTCCGCGCACTGGGATCAAGAACGACTAGCGAGTCTGCTCAAGCGTCGGCGGACCACGAGGCGGCGTCTGGAGACCAGGACGTAAACACCTACCGCCAACAGCAGTCCTAACGCGATCTTGCCCCATGGGAGCCCGGCCGGACGAACGAGTACCACGTTCGCGGAGTGATCGACTTGGTCGTTGCCGTCGAATCCTTCTAGACGCAACACGTAGGTCGCACGGCCCTTCGCGAGCTTGTCCGGATCGAGCCGTACACCGAGCTGACGCTCCCCCGCCTCGACGATGATCTTCTCGCGGGCCACCTCGGCTCCCTCGAGGGTCAGTACGGCCGTCACTTGTGTCGCCTTCGGCACGACGAAGTCGATGTCGACCGAGTCTTCGTGCTCGGGCGGATCGATGACGATCTCACCAGGCACGTTCACACCGGTGATGGCTACTGGCAGCTGATAGCCATCGGGCGGCGTTACCTGCACTGCACCCGTGCCGCCCGGAACGGCCGACCAGCCACCCAGCGTCGAGTCCTTCAGCACCTGCGCGCCGGACGAAACCGAGAAGACGCCGTCTCCGGAAACCTGTGCCGCACCCACGCCGCGCTGCACACCGACGCGAATGGTTTTGCGACCCGTCCACTCCTGCGGACGCAAACCTCCGTAATACGCCGCCAGGATCTCCTCGTAGGAATCGCCACGCTCGGACCGGCCCATCGCGCCGTACTGACTCATGCCGACACCGTGGCCGTAACCACGTCCGTTCACCTTGAAACCGTTGGGCGTCTTGGAGATCGTGAATCGAGAAGACGGCAGCGTGAACGGCATTCGTTCGCCATCCGAGCGTTTTCCCGGATAGAGATCCGGGAAAACGCTCGGCGCCACGTTGCTTATCACCCGCCGAAAGCGAACGGTGGGCATCTCGAGCTCGCCGCCTTTGGTCTTGATGAGCATGTTGCGAGCGTTCTCGTCCACGACGATTTCGGTTAGCTCGCCGTTCAGCTCGATGGCCTCGTGCAGGATCCTCTGCAGATCTTCGCGCTTGAACGACTGCTCCCATCGATGCAACGGCGAGACACTGTCGGGCTCGTCATCGATCGCTTGTAGATAAGGACGCGGCCCGTCGGATGGATACACGACTTCGTTGGCCAAGGTTCGTCCGCCCGACGTCGAGTGATATCGCGTCAGCGCAGGCTGGCCATCGTGAAGCAAGACTTGGCCCGCCGTTTCGCGAACAGCTTGCACCCACCGTGCCCCGCGCTCGTCGGCTTCGGCGTCCGCACCCTGATAGACCTGACAGGACGTCGTTCCACAAACGTCGAATCCGAATTGGTTCCAGTAGCCCTTGTTCGCTTCCCACAACGCGTAGGTGCGAGCGGCCACCGCTTGCGCTTTCAGCGCCTCCATCGGCCACCGCCCAGGCACTTCGCGCACACCCATCACATAAGAGTCGAGATCGAGCTCGTTGACGACGTCTAGAGCGCCGCCTCTGCGGCGCACCTCAACCGTCCCGCGAAACGGCCCGCGTCCCTCGACGCGCAAGGTGGTTCCGTCCGCCGGCCGGAAGACGACTGGAGAACCTACGGCTCCGACGGTCTGCGCAACAGCGCTCGCACGGGGGAACGCGAGCGCGGCAACTAAGAGGACGAGGGTTAGGGCACGACGCATGCCAGGAGACCGATGCTACCGGCGAATGTCTCCTCCGACGGTTATCTAGGAATCTAGAGCAGGCCGGCCTCATCGGCGGCTTGCATACGGGCTTCCGCCCGCCACAACGCGAGACGCGCTTCTTCGTCATCGGCTTCCTGCTGCAGCTTTTCCCGCGCGCGCTCGGCCTGGTTGCGCGCACGAGCCACATCGATATCCGATGAAACTTCGGCAGAGCGCGCGAGCACCGATACGCGGTTGTCCTTGACCTCTATGAAGCCTCCGTGAACAGCGAAGATCATCACGTCGCTGCCGGCTTCGACCTTCAATCGCGCATGCCTGAGGACGCCGAGGAACGGTGCATGTCCGGGAAGGATGCCGATCTCGCCGTCCTCGGAGCGTGCAACAACGAAGTCGGCCTCACCCGACCACAGCTCCTTTTCCGGATCGACGATCGCGACGTCCATGGGCATCGTGCGTTACTCCGACATCGTCTTAGCTTTGGCGGCGGCATCTTCGATACCGCCGACGTAACGGAACGCCTCTTCTGGGAGGTGATCGAACTCGCCGGCGTTGAGGCGCTCGAACGAGTCGATCGTCGTCTCGAGCGGCGTGTAGTTCCCCGGGATGCCCGTGAACTTCTCGCCGACGTAGAACGGTTGCGACAGGAACCGCTGGATCTTGCGCGCACGCCCGACGATGACCTTGTCCTCTTCGGAGAGCTCGTCGATACCGAGGATGGCGATGATGTCCTGGAGGTCCTTGTAGCGCTGGAGGATCTCCTGCGTGCGCCGTGCGACTCCGTAGTGACGCTCACCGACGTACTGCGCCTGCAGGATCCGCGACGTCGAGTCGAGCGGGTCGACGGCCGGGTAGATGCCGATCTCGACGAGCTGACGCGTAAGAACGGTCCGCGCGTCGAGGTGCGCGAAGGTCGCATGGGGAGCCGGGTCGGTGAGGTCGTCGGCAGGCACGTAAACGGCCTGCAACGACGTGATCGAACGGCCGCGAGTCGAGGTGATGCGCTCCTGGAGCTCGCCCATCTCTTCGGTGAGGGTCGGCTGGTAGCCCACCGCCGAGGGCATCCGACCGAGCAGCGTCGAAACCTCAGACCCCGCCTGCGAGAAGCGGAACACATTGTCGATGAAGAGAAGGACGTCCTGCCGTTCCGAATCCCGGAAGTACTCCGCCACGGTGAGGGCCGACAGCGCGACGCGCAGCCGGACGCCCGGCGGCTCGTCCATCTGTCCGAATACGAGAGCCATCTTGTCGAGGACACCGGCCTCGCGCATCTCGATCCAGATGTCGTTGCCTTCACGCGTGCGTTCGCCGACGCCGGCGAACATCGAAACGCCACCGTGCTGTTGCGCGAAGCGGGAGATCATCTCCTGGATGACCATGGTCTTGCCCACGCCGGCGCCACCGAACATCCCGATCTTGCCGCCCTTGACGTAGGGAGCGAGCAGGTCGATGACCTTGATGCCCGTTTCTAGGATCTCGGACTTCGGTTCGAGGTCGGTGTACAGCGGCGGTTCTCGATGGATCTCCCACCTCTCCTTGACTTCGACCTTCGGACCCTTGTCGATGACCTCACCGATGACGTTCACCACACGGCCGAGGATCTCCTTGCCGACGGGCATCGTTATCGACTTCGTCGTGTTGACCGCGACGGCTCCGCGCACCAACCCGTCGGTGGGTTGCATACAGATCGCTCGCACACGACTGAGCCCGATGTGCTGCGCTACTTCCGCGGTCACGATCCGTCGCTGACCCTGGCGATCCCCTCGGTCGATCTTGAGAGCGTGGTTGATCTCCGGCAGCGACCCAGGTGCGAACTCAACGTCGACGACCGGGCCGATGATGGATATAACGCGGCCTTTTAGCTGCGTGTCCTTTTCGGCGGCCGCTGATACTTCGTTCCACTCTGCGCTTTCCTGGTCTTCGATCGACCAGACGTCTGTTTGTGTTGTCGTCATGTCGGGCTCCTATCCAACTCCGGCGGCCATCTTGCGCAGCGCCTCGGCACCGCCGACGATGTCGGCGATCTCACTAGTGATCTCGGACTGACGGGCTTGGTTGGCCACGCGCGTCAGGTTCTTGATGAGCTCGTCGGCGTTGTCTGTGGCCGCAGACATCGCGCGCCGGCGCGCGGCATGCTCACTTGCGGCCGCTTCGAGCAGCGCCTGGAAGATCTTCACCTCGACGTACATCGGCAGCAGCTCGTCGAGGATGCCTTCCGGGCTCGGCTCGAACTCGAACGTCGCACCGAGCTCCTTGCCGCCCTCGATCTCTTCGGCGGCGAGCGGAAGTAGTTCGGTAACCGATGCCGTCTGCGTCATTATCGATTTGAACTCTGTGTAAACGATCCGGACGCTACCGATCTTGCCCTCAGAGAAATCGGCCACCACGCGCTCCCCGATCTCGCGAGCTGCTTCATAAGTCGGCGCATCGGAGAACCCCGACCATTCGGCCTCGGTTGGGATCTTGCGGAACCTGAAGGCGGCTAAAGCCTTGCGTCCGATGGCATACGTGAGCGCGTTCGGCGACTCGCGGCGGGTGCGCTCGAATAGCCGGAGGACATTCGCGTTGTAGGCGCCGGCCAACCCGCGGTCGGCCGCCATGACGATGTAGGCCACCGGGCGATCGTCGTGACTTTGCAGGATCGGGTGGTCGACGGTTCCCGCGGTAGCCGCCAGATCGCGGATCACTTGATTCAGACGTTCGGCGAAAGGTCTCGACTCGCGGACACGGCGCTCGGCTCGGACGATCCTAGACGCAGCGATCAGCTCGAACGACTTCGTGATCTTCTGCGTCGATTCGACGGTTTTGATCCGTCTCCGAAGCTCGCGAAGTTGTCCGGCCATCGCCCTCGCCTACTCCTCCGACTTTCTGAAAGTCGACTTGAAGTCTTCGATCGCCTTCGACAGCTCCCGCGCGGCCTCGTCGGGAAGGTCGCCGGTTGAGCGGATCGAATCGAGGATCGAAGCGTGGCGCGAGCGCACGTGCTCCATCAGCTCGTCGATGAATCGCTGGACGTCGCCGATCGGGATGTCGTCGATCATGCCGTTCACGCCGGCGTCCGGAAGACCCGTGCCTGCGAAGATCTGGACGATCTCCTCCTCGACTGGAACGGGAGCGTACTGTCCCTGCTTCATGATCTCGACCAACCGGCGCCCGCGGTTCAGCAGATCCTGCGACGACTTGTCGAGGTCGGAACCGAACTGCGCGAATGCTTCGAGCTCACGAAATGCAGCGAGGTCCAGACGCAGACGTCCGGCGATCTTCTTCATCGCCTTGATCTGGGCCGAGCCACCAACGCGACTGACCGATGTCCCGACGTTCACGGCCGGAAGTACGCCCTGATAGAAGAGGTCGGTCTCGAGGAAGATCTGCCCGTCGGTGATGGAGATGACGTTGGTGGGGATGTAACCCGAGATGTCGCCGCCCTTGGTCTCGATGATAGGGAGCGCCGTGAGCGAGCCCCCGCCGAGCTCGTCCGAGAGCTTGGCTGCGCGTTCGAGCAGACGCGAGTGAAGGTAGAAGACGTCGCCGGGATAGGCCTCACGACCCGGCGGTCGACGCAGGAGTAGCGAGAGCTGACGGTAGGCGTCTGCTTGCTTGGAAAGGTCGTCGTACACGATGAGCGCGTGCTCGCCCTTGTACATCCAGTGCGCGCCGATCGCTGCACCGGTGTAGGGAGCGATGTATCGGAACGGCGCCGGATCGGACGCCCCCGCGGTAACGATCACCGTGTACTCCATCGCGCCCGTCTCTTCGAGGCGCGCTTGGATCTCGCGAACGGAAGAGGCTTTCTGGCCGATGGCGACGTAGATGCACTTGACCTGTGTAGGCGTGCCCCACTCACCCTTTTGATTGATGATCGCGTCGATACCGATAGCCGTCTTTCCGGTCTGGCGGTCGCCGATGATCAGCTCGCGCTGACCGCGGCCGACGTTCGTCATCGCATCGATCGCCTTGATGCCGGTCTGGAGCGGCTCGAACACCGGTTGCCGTTCGACAACGGATGCAGCTTGCACTTCGAGGGGTCGAGTGGTTTCGGCGGCGATGGGACCCTTGTCGTCTATCGGCTCGCCGAGAGCGTTGACAACGCGGCCCAGCAGTGCATCGCCGACGCCGACGTTGAGGATCCGTCCGGTCTGCCTTACCGGGTCGCCCTCCTGCAGCTTCGACGCGTCGCCAAGGATGATCGACCCGACCGTAGTCTCCTCGAGGTTGAAGGCGAGTCCCTGCAGGTTGTGCGGGAACTCGAGAATCTCGTTAGCCATGCAATTCGGGAGCCCGGATACGCGCGCGATCCCGTCTCCGGTCTCGAGCACACGACCGATCTCTTCGATCTTGTCGTCGGGCTTCCACGTGTCGATGTGCTTGCGTAGGACATCTGCAATGGCATCCGGCGTAATGGTCAGATCCGACATGTTTTCGCCTCTTTCATTCCGTAAAGGTTTCTTTGAGGTCCTGCAGCCTCTTGCGTACCGTCGCGTCGATCACTTGGTCGCCGACCTTCGCGTAGATGCCGCCGACAACGGACGGGTCGACGATGACCTTCGCGTCGACGGTCTTGCCCGTGGCTTTGGAGAGTGCATCGTTCAGGCGCTTCCGCTGCTCTTCATCCAGCGGGATGGCGCTCCTAACTTCACCGAGCACCTTCGCGCGACGTTCGCTGGCCAGCGATGCGAGCTCCTCGACGATCGAGTCGAGCTCGCGCGTGCGTCCCTGCGCGATCACGAATTCGATGACGTGTTTCGTCAGTTCGGATGCGCGATCACCAAGGAGCTCTTCGATCACTGCGGACTTGCGGTCGTCCGGGATGGCGATGTCGGTCAGAGCCGTTCGCAGTTCGTTGCTGCGCTCGAGGCCCTTTGCGAAGTGAAAGAGCTCCTCGGAAACCTGGTCGAGACGGCCCTCGGCCTCAGCGATCGTGAGGATCGCCTGGGCGTAACCGCGGATCAGGTCGCGAGGGTCGCTCAATTGTTCGCTCCTGCTCCCGTCGATGAGATGAATCTCTCAATGAGCTGGCGCTGGGCGGCCGGATCCGACAACTCCTGCTCGAGAACGCGACGGGACGCCTCAAGAGTCAGGTCCGCGACCGTCCCCTGAAGCTCGGCGAAAGCACGCTCTCGCTCCTGGCTCGCGTCCTGCCGGGCCTTGTCGATGATTCCCCTCGCCTCTTCTTCTGCTTTGGAGATGCGGTCTTGACGGATCACTTCAGCCGCGTCCGATGCTTCCTTCAGGATCCGGTCGGCTTCGCCTCGCGCGTCAGCGATGCTTCGGTCGTACTCCTCCCGCTTCTGCTCGGCCTCCAGGCGCGCCTGCTCCGCCCGCTCGAGCTCGCCGCGGATGGCGTCCTCGCGAGCCTGCAGGCCCTTTCGAAGCGCGGGGAATGCCTTCCATGCAAGGAATCCGAACAGGATGAAGAAGGCGACCGCCCCGAAGATGAGCTCGTTCCACTCGGGCAGGACGACACGCGTGGGGTCCGCTGCCTCGGGCGCGTGTTCCTGCGCCAGCAACATCAATTGGGTACCCAGCATCATCGCCGCCCCCTTTACGTGATCAAGAAGAAGAGCACGAATCCCAGCAGCGCGAGGGCTTCGGCCAGTGCGAACCCAAGGAACATGATCGGGCGCACCAGCCCGGCCGCCTCCGGCTGCCGAGCGATGGCTTGGATCGCGTTGCCGAAGATCAGACCGACACCGATTCCTGGACCGATCGCCGCGAGTCCGTAGACCAGACCCTTACCGATCGCGGCCACACTGATTGTCGTTTCTGCGGCTTGTGCCAGCAACATCTCCATGTCCTGCCTCCTTTGTCTCTAATGCTCCGGGTGCAGTGCGCCCTGTATGTACACCGCAGCCAGGATCGTGATGATGAACGCCTGGATCAGACCTATGAACATCTCGAAGCCTGTTAACACAACGGAGAGCACAAAGGGGAAGGGGAAGGCCGCCCGCAAGATGATGCTGTCGGCTCCATAGAGGAAGTACGCGGAAGCAAGGAAGAAGATCGTGAGCATCACGTGACCGGCCATCATGTTCGCGAAGAGCCGGACGGCCATCGTCAGCGGTCGGAAGATGAACGTGGACATGAACTCGATCGGTGTGAGGATCACGTAGATCGCCTTCGGAACACCCGGCGGGAACAAGATCCCTTTGAAGTAGTTGATCGGGCCCTGGTTCTTTATCCCCAGGTAGTTGAAAATCACGTACGACAGGCCTGCGAAGAATGCCGGGATGGCCATGCGGCTCGACAGCGGGAACTGGATGGGCGGCACGACCTCCATAAAGTTCATCGCGAACACGAAGAAGAACATCGAAGTCAGCAGCGGCATGAATCGTTCGGTGTCGGATCCGAGGATCGGCGCGACAATCTGCTCGCGCACGCCGTCGACGCCGGCTTCGAGCGCGTTCTGCAGCTTCCCGGGGATCACCGTCGCCCGGCGGAAACCGGCCACGAACAGTCCCGCGAGCAGGAACGTTAGTCCGAACATCACAAGGGTGATGAAGGTGACGTGGAACTCCATGCCGCCGATCTTGAAGCTGAAGAGCGGCGCGAACTCGAGTAGATGGGTGACTTCGGGGACGTGGAAGCCGGGAGCGGCGGCGAGATTCATCTTGACTCCTTGCTGGCCAATGCTGGCTGGCGCATCCAGACGGGAACGTAGAAGCCGCGCGCGTAGCTGAAGCACTCGGCCGTGAGCGAAGCAACCAGAGCAGCGCAGAAGAACACCGCGAGCAATGTGCCGTTGATCCACGTCACGGATGCGAGGCTCCCGAACGTGCCGAGCACGAACGCCAATCGCACAACGAACATCGAATAGCCGACTGCGAGCACCTTGACGGTCAACGCCCGGGCCCAAGCGGTGGACAACACGGCAAGACCGTGATTAGCGGCGATGATGCCGACTCCGATGAGCGCGGATAGCGCTCCTGCGCGCCCGTCGACGAACAGACCGACTACGGCGCCGGTCACGGCGACGACGCAAAGCGCGGCAAATCCGATCCGGGCAAGGTGGAGCTCATGGCGCATCGCGCTTCACCCCGCTTCGTTCGGCGGCCGCGTCGTCCCTGAAGGACTTGATGTACACGAGGTAGATGCCGGCGAAATTGCCCACCAAGGCGCCGATCACGAAGAAGATGGGGCGCGTCCCTAGCCAGTAGTCGAGCCCGTAGCCGGCACCTCCCCATACAGCGATGCCGGCGAAGATCGTCGAAAGGTACGTCCAGCCTTCTCCGAGCCCCGACCACATCTTTCGGCCTTCGGCTTCGAAGCGGCGAGAAACATAGCTTTCGGTTTGGGTGCCCACGGCGAACGGAATCCTAGGCGGGCGCTTAGAGGGGTGTCGAACCGCCGAGTCGTGAGCCATGTCCGCCCTCCGAACCTTGATCCGGTGCCACGGACTTTGTGAATCCGCTCACAAAGTATATCAGGACGGAGAGACCTGCTGCTCCTCCGGTTCGGCGACAGTCCTACGCAGGCTGGGAGCCAATGTCAGCAGCACGACGATCCCTCCCGCGGCGGCGAAAGCCAGCACGAACCGTCCCCATGAGATGGTCCCGGCGATCACGAGTCCGATAGCCAGGATCAAGGCCCATCCGTACATCAACAGAACGGCGCGACGGTGTGAATGGCCCAGACGAAGCAATCGGTAGTGGATGTGCTCATCGCGCTCACCGATCATGATCGGCTGCCGGTTTCGCATACGACGCAGGGTTACGAAAACGAAGTTGCCAACCGGTAAAGCCGCGAACACGACAGGCGTGAATATCAACGGCAGTGCGAGTCGTCCGCCGGCACTCCCCGGTCCGGTAAATCGTCCGATCATCGAGATCGTTGCACCGGCGAGGAACAATCCGAGCGGGTACGCGCCTGTGTCGCCCATGAATATGCGAGCCGGATGGAAGTTGAACGGCAAGAAGCCGATGCACGCTCCGACGAGAGCAGCGGCGACCAGCGGCGCGAGTGGGTCGGGTCCGAGGAACTCTTGCGGAAGACGCGTCGAGTAGAAGAACAATCCGGCTGCGGAGATTGCAGTGAGCCCCGCAGCCAGTCCGTCCAGTCCGTCTATGTAGTTCACGGCGTTCATCATCAAGACGATCCAAACGATGGTGAGGATGGCGGAGAGGTCCGGAGACAAAGACATCACTCCGACGCCGGGCAACCAGAAGAAGCTCAGCTGGATACCGGAGAAGTACACGATGCCCGCTGCGAACACTTCCCCGGCGAGCCGAGGCATCCGCGAAAGATCGCGGTGGTCATCGAAGATCCCGATGACGAGAACGATGAAACCACCGACCAGGAGTCCGGCGACTTCGCTGAACTTGAAGACTTCGCGCAACGAGTCGAAGGTCGAAGCAAGTCCCACGGCGACGACGAACCCGAGATAGATCGCCACTCCGCCATACGTCGGAGTAGGAACGTCGTGGACCTTTCCTTCCTTCGGTATGTCGACGCCGATGAGCCGAGTTCCGACGCTGCGGACGATGGGCGTGAAGAACAGTGCTGCTGCAGCGGCGATGGCCGCGACGAGGAAGTACGGAGCCAAACTCTACCGGCGAGCTTTGGCCCGCGCAGGCGCGCGCCGGGCGGCCACCTTATGCGTTTTAGCAGTCGTCTTTGCGGCCTTAACGGCCTTCACTGCCTTCACTGTTTTCACAGGTAAGGGGCGCGCTTCCTGATGCTCGGGGCCCTGCAGAAGCATGATCACGTCGCTGACCAGGGCATGAACCGCGTTGGCCAAGGCCGTCCAGGCCTCCTCACCCTTGCCGTTGGGCTCGATCAGGTTCAGGTCTTGAGGCCGGATGCCACCCCAGAAGCCGAAATCGGCGCGAGCGCGCTTACGGATGGAGTGGGCCTGGATGATCGTGTCCCTCATCGCCTCGAGCCGGTCTGAGAACAGGATCGGCGGACGCACAGGCGCCCGCTGCGCCCAATGAACGAACTCCTTGATCGTGAACACGCGATCCCATGCTTCAGGCACGAAGCTCCAGATGTGCGAGACCTGATCCCACGACATCGCGAGGATCAGGTCGGGGTCGCTGCATTGGTCGGCGCTCAGCGGCGACGGAAGGTGATCCGAGATGTCGATGTCGATATGACTCGCAGCCTTGACCGCATCCGGATGCATCAACTCGTCGGGCAGCGTGTGGGTGCCGGCGGATTCGATCTCCCAGATAACGCTGTCGGGCTTGGCGCTCAGGATCTGCGACGTGCAAGCGGCAGCCAGAGGGCTACGGGCGTTGTTCCCGTTGCACACGTAAAGGAGCTTGAATCGCGGGGTCGCCATAAGAGGTTTTGAACCGGCGAAAGCGTATCACTGTGGTTCAAATTGAACCCTGCTGAGCGCCGTTGTTATCTCGTCGGACGGGATCGCGCCCTCGCGTAGAACTCGCGGACGGGCTCCAGTCACGTCGACCACGGTCGACGCCAAGCCCACGATGTGGCCGCCGTCGAGATAAACGGCGACCGAGTCACCGAATGCTTTCTCCATGTGTGAGACATCGGCGAGAGGCTGCTCCCCCGACTTGTTGGCGCTTGTCGCTGCGAGCGGTCCGGTGCGGTCGAGCAGATCGAGAGCGACGGGATGACGCGGCACGCGCAACCCGATGGTTCCCTCGCGCGTCAAAAACTTCGGTACGCCCATCCAGGCACGAACGACGAGCGTCAGGGGGCCGGGCCAGAACCGCTCGGCGAGGACGCTTGCCGCGCGGTTCGGGCCCGACCACCGGTTCAGCCTTTCATCCTTCGGAATCAGAACCTGCAAAGGACGGTTCCAATCCCGCCCCTTCAATTCGTAGATCCGGTCTACCGCGTCCCGGTTATGGGCATCGACGGCCAGGCCGTACACGGTCTCGGTGGGAACCGCGACGATGCGCCCGCGTTTGATCGCACGCGACGCGCGGGTGACAAGCGATTCGGGACCGCGAACCCCCGGCCTCTTCGGCTCGGCCGGCATAGTCATCTCCGAGCTGTCACAACCCGTGGCCGCCCGGTGCGATCTTCTCGGATCGCTACTTCTGCCCAGGCTTCGAGACCTTCCGCCACGAGCCGGGCTTGATCCGGTGTGCCCACCTCCAGCGCCAAGGCACCCGTGCTCTTCACCCACTCCACGCTTTGATCAACGAGCCGGAGCAGCACATCGGTCCCATCGGCCCCCGCGAAAAGCGCCTGGTTTGGTTCAGCCTCTACATCTGATGGGAGCTGTGAGCCGTCGGCGATGTAGGGCGGATTGGAAACGACCAGGTCGAACGAGCACCTCATGTTCGAAGGCACTCCTTCGAAGAGATCTCCGCGGACCAGATGTACATCGACACCGGCGGATCTCTCGTTGAGCGAGGCCCATTCCAAGGCTTGCTCCGAGATGTCGGTCCCCCACACCTCGGCTCCCGAGCGCTCGACCGCCAGCGCGATCGCTATCGCGCCGCTGCCGGTTCCCACGTCGACGATCTTCGGGTCCGGAAGATCCGCGACGAGATCGAGCGCCGCCTCGACCAGGGTCTCGGTCTCCGGACGAGGCACAAGCACACCCGGTCCGACGGCGATCTCGCGTCCATAGAAGATCGTCGAGCACAGGATGTAGGCGAGTGGTTCGCCCCCGGCACGACGGTGAACGAAAGCGTCGAGACGCTGGGCCGTCTCTTCGCCCACGTCCTCGCGCAACCGGACCCAGATATCTCCCCACTCGACTCCCAAAGCATGAGCGGCAAGTCGCTCGGCTTCCCACCTGGCCGACGCAACGCCCGCAGCCGTCAGTTGCATTGTTGCGTCGCGAACGAGCGACGAGAGAGTTCGTGCGTTAGCCAGCATTACCTGCAGCCTGTTTGAGACCTTCGACGATCTCTTCCAGGTCTCCGTCCATGATCTGTTGGATGCCGTGAGCCGTTAATCCGATGCGATGATCGGTGACACGGTTCTGCGGAAAGTTGTAGGTGCGAACCTTCTCCGAGCGATCGCCGGTTCCGACCTGAGACCTGCGCTCGGCCGCGAGCTCGGAGTGCGCTTGCGCTTCGGCTAGATCCTTGAGCTTGGCCAACAAGATTCGCATCGCGCGATCCATGTTTTGCCGTTGCGATCGTTCCGATTGGCAGGTGACCATCAAGCCCGTCGGCTCGTGCCTGATGCGGACGGCTGAGTCAGTCGTGTTCACGTGCTGCCCACCGGGTCCGGAGGCGCGGTAGGTCTCGATGTGGAGATCCGACTTATCCATGTCGACCTCCACTTCCTCGGCTTCGGGCAGCACGGCTACAGTCACCGTCGATGTGTGGATGCGCCCCGACGATTCAGTTTCCGGAACGCGTTGCACACGATGAACGCCCGACTCGTGCCGGAGTGCCGAGAATGCGCCCTTGCCGTCGACCTCGAACATCGCCTCCTTGATGCCGCCGACACTGCCCTCGGAAGCTTCGAGAACATCCGTCTTCCAGCCCTGCCGCTCTGCGTACCGCTGGTACATGCGCATGAGCTCGCCGGCGAACAGCGACGCTTCGTCACCTCCGGCTCCGGATCGGATCTCGACGATGATCGCGCGGTCGTCGCGCGGATCACGCGGAACGAGAAGCTCCTGGAGCCGCGCCTCGACAGACACCAGCTTCGTTTCGGATTCCTCGACGGTGGCCCGCAGGAATTCCTGGTCTTCCTTGCTGCTGGCATCGGATCCCATCTCGCGGGCGGACGCCGCCTCTTCGGTGGCTGCCTTGTACTCCTCGTAGAGCCGGACCATCTCCTCGTGCTCTGAGGCTTGTTTGGCCAGCTCTGCATAGCGCTGGTGATCAGAGGCGACCTCGGGCGAGGCAAGCTCGTCCAGCAGCCGGCGATGCTCGGCCGTCATCTCCTCCAGACGCGCGATCTGCCCCTCTTCCATGGGCTGAGGATATCGGCGTGGCGCCGGGAGCTAGACGGTGAGTGCCGTCCGCAGCGCTGCCTGCGCCACTTCGATCTGCGAATCGTCCGGTTGACGCGTGGTCACACGCTGAAGCAGCCGGCCCGGCAGAGTGACTACCCTCGCCCAAAGAGCGCCGGGCGATCGCGCTGCAGCGCGCATGAGCTCGTATGCAACGGCAACGACGATCGGAAACAGCAGCAATCGCCACAGCGCACCGGCCCACCATGGCTCCCGAGGAAAGAGGGAATGAATGAGACCGGCAGCGATCACATAAAGAGCGACGAAGTTCGTGCCACACCGCATGTGAATCGGGCTCGACGTCCGCGTCTGCTCTGTCGTCGGAACATCGTGGAGCCGTTCGTAGGATGCGATGACCATGTGCTCGGCACCGTGATACGCGAACAATCGCTTGGACTGGCCCGATCGCGCGATGGCGAGTAGATAGAAGAGCACCGCAGCAGCTCGCAGCAGAGCTTCGGCAACATCTCCGGCTGCTCCTTCCCAACCGGAAGCCAGAAGCGATGCCGCCACAACAAAGACCAGCAATGCAGTTGCGCCGACGGGAATCAGGCTACCGACCACTTCTCCTGCCGAAGGCTCGGACCCTGACTGTTCCCTAAGTGCGATACGCAGGGCACGGATACCGATGCCGATGGCCTGAGCCAGCGCAGCCGGCCCACGCATGATCGATCTGCTCAACGTCGTTGATCCGTCCTGAACGGGATGAGCTTCGGTGTGTATCGATCCGTCCGGACGCCTGATGGCAACCGCCCAACGGTCCGGCGTGCGGACGAGAACGCCTTCCGGCAACGCTTGGCCGCCGACGGCGGAAGGGTCCGTTAAACCTTGCGCCAGTCGGTTCGTGCTCCGTGCGTGCCGTCGGAATAGGACTCGACGGCGTAGTCCTCGAACAAGATCGGCTCGACTTGTCGAAGACAAAGAAAGATCCGGAAGAACAGATCTCGGATCTCCGACTCGGCGTGCTGATCGGTGCGCATCTCGATCATGTGACGCCAAGCGCGGACGTTTGCGCTCATGACCAAGATCGTTTCCGACTCATTGGGCAGAACCGACCGTGCTGTTTGCTGAACCCTCTTGCGCTTGTCGGTGCGAACCTCGGCTCCCAGTAACGCGTCGCCTTCCTCCTGAAGCGTCAGCAATTCGTCGGCGACTTCCTCGTAATCCTTGGCCGCCCGGTCGATGCGCTCCTCGAACCGCTTGTGCAAGGACGGATGCTGCTGATACTCGGGCCGTTCGACGAAACGCAGAACCTTTCCCGACACGAAGCGCTGACTAAGTTGCGAGTAAGCCGTTCCCGCACGATGCCGGACGATCTCGTGAGTGTTCGACCGCGAGATCCCGTAGGCCAGCACAGAAAAGGTTGCGTGCTCGTAAACCGATCCGTGACCGGATGACGAGAGATTGCCGAAGTAACGCTTCGCGTTCTCGTTGTAGGTGCGCTTGGGACCAAAGCTCGCGTAACACGTCTGCCCGGCGGTCTTGAGGAGCTTCGACGCCGGGGGAAGCTCGGTTGGGTCGTCCAAGTACTGAGCGAAGTCGAGCTCGGTACCGAATCCCTCGAGGAACGGACGCATCCCGGCCGTCGACACATCGGGTTTGGCGATCAGGATCACGCCGGCATGCTTCAGATAGGGCGTTCCCGCGTCGGTATGGAAGGCCTCGCTGTGCAGGGCCGGGAAACCGTTTTCCCGCCCTCCGTCTAGTTGGTCGAAGAGTGTCTCGGGGTCCATCGCGCGGAGTCTATAAGGGCTAGGTGACGCGGGCCGATAGCCTTCTTAGGCCCACAGCGGAGGGTGAAATGAGCCGGTCCCCGGCGCGTAAACCGGCAGCTGCCAAGCGCAAGCCGGCGACCAGGAAGAAGAAGCCGTCACCGAAACCAAACTCGCGCGCCCAAACATCGAGGGCCGTGGTTACGCCCGTCGAAACCTCACCTCCTGCCCCAACCAAGGCGTCTGCTCCAGCGTCCAACGGTCTTGCCGTCGCTTCGATAGTCAGCGCATTCGCCGGTCTGTCCTTCGTTCCGGTCGTCGGCGGGTTCGTGGCCACGATCCTCGGCGCCCTTGCGATCAAACGCATACGTGAAGACCCCGAACACCACACCGGACGAGGAATGGCAGTTGCAGGTCTGTGGATTGGTTTGCTCACCAGCGCCCTCCCGCTCGCCGGGATCACTTTGTTCATGGGAAACCGCTGGACGGTTCTGCCCTTCGCCGCGCTTGTGGCCTACGGAGTGTTCGTCGCGTCGCTGATGCTTCGGAACACGACCGGACGACAGAAGCTCGCGATCCTCGGCGGCAGCGTTCTGGCGACCGCGATAGCGATCGGCATCGCCATCGGGCTTGCATTCCTCGTCTACTTCGCGATCCAAGCTTTGTTCGTCGATGTCGGCAACTCGATCGGCGACTCGTTTTCCGGAGTCTTCGATGGCATAGGTGACGCGTTCGGAAGCTGCGGCGACGCGTTCGACTGATCAGTCCGTGATAGGGAGCATCTCTCTGACCTTCTCCACATCTTCGTTCCCCAGACAGAACTCGTTGCCTTCAGGATCGCGAAGGACGACGTTTCTGAAGGGCCAATCATCGGGGAACACTTCCTCCCAAGCGACAGTGGCGCCGAGGCCGAGCAGTCGCTCGATCTCGTCGTCCAAGTCCTTTGAGTTGAGCCCCAGATGAACTCGGTTCTTCACGGTTTTGGACTCCGGTACTTGAACGAACTCCAGGTAGATGCCGCCGTCCAGGGGTTCGGCTCGATGCTTTCCTCGTTGCCGCCAGCTGAGAGTTTCGGCCCAAAAACGTGAAACCAGCGCTGGATCAGCGCAATCGATGGTTACGCAGGTAACATTGATCATCAATCTCCCTTCCGTGATCGAAGCACGTATGACATCAGAACTAACCTTCGCCGAGCTAGGCGTAAGCCCACAGATCGTCGAGCGCCTACGCGCGCGCGGGATCGAATCGCCGTTCGAGATCCAATCGCTGGTCATCCCCGACGCCATAGCCGGACGCGACATCCTCGGTAAGGCAAAGACCGGGTCGGGGAAAACCCTCGCTTTCGGCATACCCCTCGTTCAGCGGATGCAGAAGGACGTCAAAGGAACGCAGGCACTCGTGCTCGTACCGACCAGGGAGCTCGCATCGCAAGTGACCGACGACGTCAAGTCGATCGCCGATCCCAAGGCCCGGATCCTTGCGACATACGGCGGTGTGGGTTTGGGCCGGCACATCGAGGAAGCGCCTCGCGCAGAGATCATCGTTGCAACGCCGGGACGCCTGATCGACCTGATCGAACGAAAGGCAGCCAACCTCGGCAAGGTTCAAATCCTGGTGATCGACGAGGCCGACCGCATGGCAGACATGGGATTTCTTCCGCAGGTGGCGAAGATCCTTCGAACCGTGCCGCGCGAACGTCAGACGATGCTCTTTTCGGCCACCCTCGACCACCAGATCATGGGCCTGATCTCGCAGACGCAGGACCCATTGCGCTTCGAGATCGAGGAAAGCCAGCCGACCGTCGAGGGTCTCGAGCATCACCTGTTCGAGGTCCACCGCATGGACAAGACAGATGTTCTCGTCTCTCTGCTTGCGGGGCCGCACGGATCGACGCTCGTCTTCACGCGGACAAAGAGAGAGTGTGACCGGCTGGCCGGACGGTTGAAACAGGCCGGGGTAAACGCTGAAGCGATCCACGGCGACCTCTCTCAGTCCGATAGGGAGAAGGCTCTGAAGAAATTCGACACCGGAAAGATCGACGTGCTCGTGGCGACCGACGTCGCAGCCCGCGGGCTGGACATCGAAGGCATAACCCTGGTCGTTAACTACGACCCGCCCGAAGACCACAAGGCGTACGTGCACCGTGTTGGACGAACGGCGCGCGCGGGTCGAACCGGAACGGCAGTCACGCTGGCGACATGGGAACAACGCTCCGACGTCGAACGTATGGCGCGTCTGTTGAAACTGACGCCGCACATCGTCGAGATCTTTTCAACTGATCCTCGCCTGCAACAGGTAGGTACTGCTGAGATGGAAGGCAATCAACCTGCTCCCGCAATGCCAGACAGGCCTGCGTCCGCAGGCGCTTACGCGAAGCTCAGGAAATCGCGCGGCCCGTCGCGCGGCGGACGTCGCCGCTAGCTGACCGGGATGTCTTCGTCCAGCACGTAGATCCCAGAGATCTTTCCGTCCTCGGCGAACGACACGCGAAAGAGCCCCGGTTCCTTAGCCATGTCCAAAGCGATATCGACAACGCTTAGCCCGGCTTGCATCGCGGTATCCGCCTCCCCTTGAGAACGGAAGGCGCCCTTCAGCTCGACGAAATCGCTCCAACCCTTCTCGAGCTGATCGGCCGAGAGTGCCGCCTTCAGGCTCTCATCGAAGCGTTCGCTCAGCTCCGAGAACTTTCCGGCAACGATGTCGCGAAGCACTTGGCGTCCGTCGGAGATCAGGGCTTCGTCCGACGATGTTTCGCCGTCGCCATCGCTCCCGCAGGCGATCGAGAGGAGCAGTACAAGAAGGACGAGCAGCCATCTGAACTGTCTATTCATCCACCGGTTCTACCAGCGGATATCCCAAGGGGGCCCTAGCGCTTCTTGGGCGACTTCTGCTTGAGCTGCTCGGTCTTCTCCTGCCGGCGGCGGAAGCGGTCGACGCGGCCTCCGGTGTCCACGAACTTCTGCTTGCCCGTGTAGAACGGGTGGCACTGGGAGCAGATCTCTACGTGGATCTCCGGCTTGGTCGCTCGGGTGATGAACTCCGCGCCGCACGCGCAGTGGACCTTGCACTCGACGTATTCGGGGTGGATTCCGGTTCTCATGGCGCCCCAGGGTATCCCAACTAGCCGTTGGGGTTGGCCTTGGCGATCTCCTTGAGGAATTCGGCGTTCGAGCTCGTCTGCTTCATCTTGTCGATGAGCAGCTCGATCGCCTGAGCCGGATCGAGTGCGTGAAGCACCCGCCTAAGCCTCCAGGCCAGCGCCAACTCTTCGGTTTCGAGCAGAAGCTCTTCCTTACGGGTTCCCGAAGCTTCCACGTTGATCGCGGGGAACAACCTCTTCTCTGACAGGGTCCGGTCGAGCCGGACTTCCATGTTCCCGGTGCCCTTGAACTCCTCGAAGATGACCTCGTCCATCCGGCTTCCGGTCTCGACCAAGCACGAAGCGATGATCGTGAGCGAGCCCCCCTCCTCGAGGTTGCGCGCGGCGCCGAAGAATCTCTTGGGCGGGTAGAGCGCCGTCGAGTCGACACCACCCGAGAGGATCTTTCCGGACGCCGGTGCGGCCAGGTTGTAAGCGCGGGCCATACGAGTGATCGAGTCGCACAGGATCATGACGTCCATACCGCCTTCGACGAGACGCTTGGACCTCTCGAGGACTAGCTCGGTCACCTGGATGTGGTCGTCGGCCGGACGGTCGAAGGTCGACGCGACCACCTCGGCAGCCTTAACCGTTCGCCGCCAGTCCGTTACCTCTTCGGGACGCTCGTCGACCAGCAGGACGATGACGTGCACTTCCGGGTTGTTTTCGATAACCGAGTTCGCGAGCTGCTTGAGGATCGTGGTCTTCCCCGCCTTCGGTGGCGAGACGACCATCCCGCGCTGGCCCTTACCGATCGGACAGATCAGATCGAGGATGCGTTCGGTGTAGCTCTTTGCATCGTGTTCCAGTCGCAACCGCTGATCGGGGAAAAGAGCGGTGAGCTTGTCGAATCCAGGACGTCGACGCGCGGCATCCGGGTCTAGGCCATTGACGTTCTCGATCCGAAGCAGAGCGAAATACTTCTCGGAGTCTTTCGGCGGACGGATGACACCGGACACTTCATCTCCACGACGTAGACCGAAGCGCCGGATCTGGGACATCGAGACGTACACGTCTTCTTCGGACGGCAGGTAACCCTGCGTCCGCAGGAATCCGTATCCGTCGGGAAGGACGTCGAGGATCCCGCGTCGGTAGAAGAAGCCCTCTTCCTCTGCCCGCCGGGAGAGGATCGCGTTGACGAGCTGCTCCCTCGTCATCTCTTCGGGTTCCTCGACCCGGGCTTCCTCAGCGGCCTTTACGAGATCACCGAGATCCATCTCTTCGAGCTCAGTGCGCGGCTGCCCGCTCTCGACCTGACCGTCAAGCTCGCCGTCGAACTCGGAGTCGTCTGGCAAACCAAGATCAACGGGACGCGGGCGAGGTCTTGGACCCCCACGTCCGTCCGCTCCTCGGCGGTTCGACCGGCCGCCCGGCCGCCGCTGTCCCCCGCTCACGCCCCCAATGCCTCCTTCGCGCTCTCCCAGTCATCGAGGAACCGCTTCAAACCGATGTCGGTGAGAGGATGCTTCACGAGCTTCGTGAACACGTCGTGCGGCATCGTCGCTATGTCTGAACCGAGCCGCGCTGCTTCAACTATGTGCATCGGATGCCGCAGCGAGGACGCGAGTATCTCCGAGGAAAACGCATAGTTCTTCACGACTTCTATGCATTGACTGAGGATTTCCATACCGCCCGATGCGGAGTCGTCGATCCTTCCGAGGAAAGGGGAGATGAAATTCGCTCCGGCTTTCGCCGCCAGAAGCGCTTGGGCCGGCGAAAAGACCAAGGTCATATTAACTCGTATGCCTTCCGCCCGAGCGACCTTAGTAGCAGCAAGCCCGGCCGGGATGCACGGAAACTTTATGTAGATGTTGTCTGCGATCTGCACGAGATCGCGAGCTTCTGCAAGCATCCCCTCGGTGTCGGTCGACACGACTTCGGCCGACACCGCACCCTCGACCTCCGCGCAGATCTCCTTGAGCATCTGCTTGTAGTCCTTCTTGCCGTCGGCTTCTTTGGCCAGAAGAGTTGGGTTTGTCGTCACACCATCTAGGACGCCCCAGGCATTGATCTCTTCGATCTCTTTGAAGTTCGCGGTGTCCAAGAAAAGTTTCATCGCATCTCCTTCTTTTCGCTTTTGTCCTGGCTTACACCGGTTCGGTTGACGGCTAGCTCGACGACGTGGTCGATGACGGCGGTAAGAGTTGCATCGAGGCTGTAGGAAGGGATCACCGGCGCGCCGTGCGTTTGCGCGGCAGACCGGATGTACTTCTGTACTTTGCGGATGTTGTCGAAAGCCGTCAAATAGCGCTCGACGTTGCGCTGTCCAGCTTCCGATGCGCGCAGGAAGAAGTGCGAGCGATGGACGTCCTCGTCGTCGACGGTTACGACGATCGGGACGACAACGGCCTTGTCCTCCCACGGTGGCGCCCACGGCGGGCTCGCTATGAAGCCCGGGACCAAGTGAGCGCCTTCGATGATGAGATCCGTACCTTCAAGGACCGACCTTTCGATCAGCGCTTCTACGGCCACGGACACGGCCCGAACTTGTTGCTCGAAGCCGACGATCACGGGATCTGCACCCTTTTGGATCGGTCCCCGGATGGCGGAGGCCGCTTCGAAGGAGGACGTGTGCAACGTCGGCATCAACCGTTCGCTGAACATCGATCTCATGACCTCGCGGACGGCGTCTGTGGAGATGATCCGAGTGATTCCCAGGCGCGCGGCGAGCTGGGTGGCAATGGTCGATTTACCAACGCCGGTTGTGCCTCCTATGAGGACGATGAAGGGAAGATCCAGGTCCTCGACGGCTTGCCATTTGCGATAGGTCTCCGCGTACCGCGTACCGACCATCGAAGAGATCGTGTTCGTCGCAAGCTCCCGGAGCTCTTCGCGACTGACCTCGAACTTGCTAGCGCCGAGGAGTTCCTCCTCGATCTTCTCGGCCACCTCGTAAGCACGGAACGGCGCAAGGCCCGTGGCCATGATCGACGACGCCATCAGACCTTTGGAGAACGGCAGGCCCGCTCGGTCGGAAACGACGATGTGCTGGGTTTGTCGCTTGGTCATGCGCCACTTCCCGAGGCGGCAGGATCCGTTTCCGCTCGCTTGTTGGCGAGCGCGATCACGCGATCGAAGGCTTCTTCGATGTCTCCACCCACGGGCACGTTGTTGACGAACACGACGTCCGTCCCACGCGCTACAGATTCGCGAACGACAACATCCACCGCACCCGCCTTCAGCTCGGTGAGGACGACATCATGCGGCGGAGCATGGTCTAGCTCTCGTCGAAGGACCGCCCGATCAGATAGTCGGTGTGTCATGCCTACGATCTCGCACCCGTGAACCCTTTCCAAATGATCCGTCAGGATCGGACCCGCATCTGTTGGTGCCGTGCAGCAGTAGAAAGCCTTCCTGCCCTTTACTTCAGATAGAGGTTCGGGTCGGAAAGCAACGCGAATGACGTCGAGATCGGGAACCGTCCTGTGGATTTCGGCCTCGAGCTGGGCAGCAGCGGGGCCTTCTTCGGCCATCGTAACAACGACCAAATCGGCCAGCAATAGGCGGTAGGTACCGAGGTAGGAATTAACGTCGGCCGGTGCAAGTGATGCCGGAAGACATAGCACTCCGGCATCGACCGCAACTTCAGGGAACGACGCACCGGAGCCTTCGAAGATCACCAGATCCTCGTTTCGCTCTTCCGCCATGCGAGCAGCGTCGAGCGCGTTCGAGTACACCGTCGCTCCTGCAAGACCGCCGCCGACTCGGACGCAACCGATCGTCGTCACCCCGGACGTCATCGCGTCCTCCACGTAGTCGCTGCCGGCGTGATGCCCCGCCCCTGTCCATTCGAGGAGGAGCGCGGCGTCCAGCCGCGTTCCCGCCTCGATGAGCCGAGGAGGATTGGGACCGCCCCGGCCCACCGCAACGATCAGGGGCGAGTGCTCTTGCGCGGCAGCATGCCGCGCAAGAGCACTCGCCACCGCCGTCTTGCCCGTCCGCTTGCCGCTGGCGAAAACGCGTATGGAGGGCTTGGTCACGATGCGCTCGAACGTTCGTGCGGAGAATTCGAAGTCGGCACCTCGGTAGGAGACGCCCGCAGCCAACGAATGAGAGGCGAGCTCGAAGCGCTGCGCCGGAGACAGGATCGGTTCGTCCGTCAGGTCGATGACAACGTGAGGCCTCCAGCGCTCCAAAGCTTGGGTGAGCACCCGAACCAGATCGCCGTCTTGCAGGACCTCGATGCCGTAGACCTCGTCGAGCTTGGAGACGTCCACCTTCTCCGTGCCGCCGCAGAACACTGCTCCCGCGATCTCATTGCCTTCGGAACGAAGCGCCTCGAGGGCCGCGCGTACGGCAGCCGGATGGTGCTCTCCATCGACGAGGACGATGACTTTCGTCATCGGACGAGGACACCGGTCATCTCGAGCCCTTCTTCGAAGTGAAGTACTGCACTGTGCCACGCCATCGGTGGTCGTCCATCGTGATCTCTTCGTAATCGCCGTCGGTGTATCGGCCGATCACGCGTCGCCAGAACTGCTGAGCACTCTTGTTCGAAGCGATCTGGCCGACCTCCCACGCCCCCGGAAGGCGATCGAAGACCTCGCGCGCAACGATCTCCCCCACTCCCTTATGCCGGTACTTGCGCATCACAAAGAACTCGTCCATCCACCACAGCTCGAGCTTGGGGTCCCGGAAGGACGCGCCGCGATATGCCGTGGCGAACCCGGCCAGTCGGCCGTCGACCTTCACCAAGAACGCATGTGGTTCGTCCTTGTCGAAAAGCGTCTCGAAACCGACGATCCCGAACAGCCCGTAGCCATCGACGTCATCGAAAGCGAACTCGCTGAAGTCGTACTGATACAGCTGCGCGAGGTTCTCCAGGATCGGGAGTTCATCCCGGGTGGCGGCAACAAGCTCCACGTTCATCTGTTACTCGGAATCAACGACTTCGGCGCCGGACCGCAACCAGCGCAGGTAAGCGGTCATGAAATCTTCGAGGTCTCCGTCCAAAACCTTGTCGACGCTCGACGTCTCCCGACCGGTGCGGTGGTCCTTCACCATCTGATACGGGTGCTGGACGTAGGAACGGATCTGGGAGCCGAAATCGATCGCGCGTTGCTCACCACGAAGCTGCGCCAGCTCTTCCTCGCGCTCGAGCCGTTGGCGCACCGCGATCCGCGATTTGAGCATCTTCATCGCTACGGCACGGTTCTGCATCTGTGATCGTTCGGACTGGCAGGTCGCAACTATCCCGGTCGGCAGGTGCGTTATGCGGACGGCCGAGTCCGTTGTGTTGACGTGCTGGCCCCCGGCACCCTGAGCGCGGAAAGTCTCGATCCGAAGATCGTCGTCGTCTATCTCCACCTCGACTTCGTCCCCGAGATCGGGGATCACATCCACCGAAGCAAAACTTGTGTGACGGCGATGCGCC
The DNA here is from genome assembly GCA_963766295.1 of uncultured Actinomycetes bacterium. GTDB lineage: Bacteria > Actinomycetota > JAICYB01 > JAICYB01 > JAICYB01 > JBBDRJ01. The sequence continues at coordinate 1,743,739 of CAVXYW010000002.1, forward strand.
GAGTCGAAGGGCGACAACCGAACCAATCGATGGACGCCGTGCTCGGACTGCAACCAGCCGTACGCGTTCGGCCCGCGAATCTCGGCGGTTGCCGACTTCGTTCCTGCCTCGTCACCCGCGAGCGCCTCGCGCACGACTGCGTCGAATCCATGACGTTCTGCCCATCTGAGAAACATGCGGAACAACATTTCGGCCCAGTCCTGAGCGTCGGTTCCTCCGGCTCCGGGATGGATAGACATCACGACGTCGTGGTCGTCGAGCTCCCCGGAGAAGAGTGCTTCGGTCTCGAGCTTGCCCAGCTCGGTGTTCAGACGAGCGATGCCCTCGGAAACCTCAGTAGAGAGCTCTTGGTCCGATCCTTCCACGGCGAGCTCGTTCGCTGCGATCAAGTCGGCCACGCTTCGTTCGAGAGCGGTTTGTCGTCCGACACTGGCTTCGAGTCGCGCGAGGCGACGAGTCACTTTCTGCGCGGCTTCCGAGTCCTCCCACAGGCCGGGCCGGGCGGCCTCTACCTTCAGCTCCTCGAGCTCTTTGGTTTTGGAAGCAACGTCAAAGAAACTCCCCGAGCTCGCGCAACCGCTCGGAGAGCTCCCTTAGCGTCGAACCTCGATCTTCCATCTCTTTTATCTCCGCTTTGCTACGACGTAGCGAGGCCGTGACAGCGCTTGTACTTCTTGCCCGAGCCGCATGGACACGGATCGTTGCGTCCGACCTTGTCGCCTTCGCGCCGGATCGTCTCGTAGCCGACCTCGTCGCTCTCCGGCATCGCGCCGGACGGCATGGCACCGGGTGGCATCGGTTGCTGCTGGTCGGGGGCGGGCGCCGCCGGCTGCTGCGGACGCTTGATCGTCGGCCCGCTCTCTTGCGATGTGTTCTGCGGCGCCGTGTAGCGCAATGGTGACGCTCGGCGCTGCGTGCCGGAATCCTCAGCGACCGTCGAAACGTGGAAGATGTAGCGCGCGAAGTCGTCGCGGATACGTCCGACCACGTTCTGGAACAGCTCGTAACCTTCGCGCTGGTACTCGACGAGCGGATCGCGTTGACCCATAGCGCGCAACCCGATGCCCTCGCGCAGGTAGTCCATCTCGTAGAGGTGATCGCGCCACGCGGCGTCGAGCACGTTGAGGAAAACGAGCCGCTCCGCGCGCCTTATGGTTTCGACACCCAGCTCGGCTTCCTTGGCCGCGTAGGCCTCATTCATGTCGCGCAGGACGATCTCGCGTACTTCGTCGTAGGACTTTCCGTCGACGTCTTCTTTGTGGACCTTGGTCGGGTAGATCTCCTCGAGGGCGACAATGAGCCCGGCCAGGTCCCACTCTTCGGGAAGCATCTCCGAGTTTGCGTAGGTATCGACCGAGGAGATCACAACGTCCTCGACGGCTTGCCGCGCGTTATCGGCGAACTCTTCACCCTCCAGCAGCTGCGTGCGCTCGTCGTAGATGACGTGGCGCTGGGTGTTCAGAACGTCGTCGTACTTGAGGACGTTCTTGCGGATCTCGAAGTTCTGCTGCTCGACGTTGGACTGTGCGCGCTCGATGGATTTCGAAACCATCTTTGCCTCGATGGGCATGTCTTCTGGGAGCTTGAGGCGCTCCATGATCGTTCGCAGGCGGTCGCCGGCGAAAAGACGCAAAAGATCGTCGTCCAAAGAGAGGTAGAAACGGGTCTCACCCGGGTCGCCTTGGCGGCCGGACCGTCCACGAAGCTGGTTGTCGATGCGGCGTGACTCGTGTCGCTCGGTACCGACGACGTAAAGACCACCGAGCTCGACGATCTTCGCGTGCTCGGGCTCCCACTCGGGGCGTTTCCGCTTGACCCAGTCACGGATGAAGGTCTCGGACTCCGGCGTTTCCGGCTCGAGTCCCTGAGCCAGCGCTTCCTGCTTTGCTTCGAACTCCGGGTTACCGCCGAGGATGATGTCGACGCCACGACCGGCCATGTTCGTGGCAACCGTTACGGCGCCACGCTTGCCGGCCTGGGCGATGATCATCGCCTCGCGCTCGTGCACGTTGGCGGACTTTGCGTTCAGAAGCTCATGCGGGATGCCCTGGCGTTCGAGCAGACGCGAAAGTCTTTCGTTCTTCTCGATCGAGACCGTGCCTATCAGGACGGGCTGGCCCTTGGTGTGCCGCTCCTTTATGTCATCGATGATGGCCGCGTATTTGCCGTCGTCGGACTTGTAGATGAGGTCGTTCTTGTCCAGCCGGACCATCGGCTGGTTCGTCGGAATCTCAACGACCTCGAGTGAGTAGATGTGGTCGAATTCCTGGGACTCCGTCATGGCCGTCCCGGTCATGCCGCCGAGCTTGTCGTACATGCGGAAGTAGTTCTGGATCGTGATCGTCGCGAGCGTCTGCTGCTCTTCCTTGATGCGGACGCCCTCTTTGGCCTCAACCGATTGGTGGATGCCATCTGACCACCGGCGGCCGGGCATCTTCCGTCCCGTGAACTCGTCGACGATGATGATCTCGCCGTCGTCGACGACATACTCCTTGTCGCGCTTGAAGAGCTCCTTGGCTTTCACCGCTGCTTGCATGTAGTGGACCAGCGGCGCCTGCTGCACGTCGTAGAGGTTCTCGATCCCAAGAGCTTCCTCGACGCGATGCACGCCTTCTTCGGTGACGGCAACCGTTCGCTTGGCTTCGTCCACTTCGTAATCGCGCTCCGGCATCATGCGCTTGGCGATGGTCGCGAACTGGTAGTACCACTTGGCCGATTCCTCGGCAGCGCCGGAGATGATCAGCGGAGTGCGCGCTTCATCGATGAGGATCGAGTCGACCTCGTCCACGATGGCGAAGTGATGTCCGCGCTGGACCAAGTCGTCGGACGTCCAGGCCATGTTGTCGCGCAGGTAGTCGAAACCGAACTCGGAGTTGGTGCCGTAGACGATGTCACCGCCATATATAGGACGGCGCTCCTGAGGCGACATCTGGTTCTGGATGGCGCCGACCGACATCCCCAAGAAGCGGAAGATCTGGCCCATCCATTCGGAGTGGAATCGGGCCAGGTAGTCGTTGACGGTGACGACGTGCACGTTGTTTCCAGGAAGCGCATTCAGATAGGACGGAAGCGTCGCGACGAGCGTCTTTCCTTCACCCGTTCTCATCTCAGCGATGCGTCCCTGGTGCAGGACGGTCCCGCCGATCAGCTGAACGTCGAAGTGGCGCTGGCCGATCGTGCGCTTGGCAGCCTCGCGAACGGCCGCGAAGGCCTCGGGAAGCAGGTCGTCGACATCCTCTTCGTCGGCCAGGCGCTTGCGGAACTCGTCGGTCTTGGCCCGAAGCTCGGCATCGGTAAGCGGCTCGAAGGACTGCTCGAGAGAATTCACGGCCTCGATCACGCCGCTTAGCTTCTTGACCTTTCGCTTCTGTCCCGCGTTGAGGACTTTGTTGAGAACGCTCAAACCTGCCTCCTAAAGGGGTGAAGGGTGCCCACCATGCTATCGGGGGCCACGTGGAAACTCGGCTACTTCGGTTTGGATTCCAGGTCGATGAGCTCCTCCCGCACGGCATAGAGGACGGCTTCCATGCGGGAGTGCAGGTGGAGCTTCTCGAGGATGTTGCGGATGTGGTTCTTCACCGTGTTCTCGGAGATCTCCAGTCGCCGACCGATCTGCCTGTTCGTCAGGCCGTCGGCGGCCAGCGTAAGAACCTGAAGCTCCCTATCCGTTAACGACGGCCGCATCGCCTTCTCGTCGGCCCGTTTCGATAGTGCTGCGAACTCCGACACGAGCTTGGAGGCCACGGCTGGAGAAAGGAGTGATTGTCCTGAGTGGATCTGCCGAATAGCGTCGGCTATCTCCGTCGGATCGACTTCCTTCAACAAGTAGCCGGACGCTCCCGCCTTGATGGCTTCGAAAAGATCGCCGTCCTCATCGGACACGGTAAGCATCACGATCCTCGTCGACGGCAGCTCGGTCGATATCTTGCGCGCCGCGTCGATCCCCGCGAGCTTCGGCATGCGCACGTCCATGAGGACGACATCCGGCACCAGCTCCGCTGCCATGCGAACGGCTTCCTCGCCATCGCCGGCTTCACCGATGAGCTCGAGGTCTGGCTCGGTGGAAAGGATGCCGCGCAGGGCCTGACGGAAAAGCGCGTGGTCGTCGGCGACCAGCACCCGGATCCCCTCACCCGCCTCGGTCATGTCTGTTAGTTATCCCTCGTGGTCGATGATTCCGAAGCCATCATCGCGGCGATAGATGAGAGATGCACGCATCGTTTGGGCGTTTGTGAAGAGCATGAAGTCCAGACCTCTGACGTCGAGCTCGACGATCGCCTCGTCCGGTGTCAGAGGTTTGGCCACTTGCTGACTGAATCGCATGATCGGAACCTCGGACTCTGAGTCGTCGTCGTCCTCGGTGGCCAGGACTTCGTTTCCGACCTTGCCGTTGCGCGCGCGTTGGATGAGTCGGTTCTTGAAGCGTTTGACCCTGCGCTCGAGCCGGTCGGCGGCAACGTCGATGGCGGCGAAGTGATCGATGCCCTCTCCGTGGACCCTCAGCGTTTCGCCCGGCGTCTTGACGACGACTTCGACGCGGTCAGGATCTCTGACACGTGGGTTGCGCTCGTGACGGAGCTCGATCTCCATCTTGATGATCCGATCGAAGAACTTCTCGACTCGCGACAACTTTTCCGTCGCGTACTCCCGGAGTCGATCGTCGAGGTCAACACCTCGCCCCGAGAGGATGAGGTTCACGCCCTGAGTATAGGACTCAGCCGGCTCGGATCCGAAGCGTGCGCGCCCAAGTGATCACGTCGACCGAATCTGCACCTGCTTGCAAAAGCACACTCGAGCAAGCTTCAGCCGTGGCTCCAGTGGTGTAGACGTCGTCCACCAAGAGGACGCGACCTTTCAGCGGCCGCGATGCGAACCGATCGCGGACGTTGTCCCGACGTTCGATCATCGACACATCGGCCTGGCGCGGGCCCTCGTGCGCACGAAACAGAGATCTCCCTAAGGGAAGTTGAAGGTTTCGCGCGACGCCGCGGGCCAAGAGCTCCGCCTGGTCAAAACCCGCGCGGCGTGCGCGGTGTCCAGCGGGGACGAATGTGACCATGTCGCCGGATAACCCGGCCCGACCCCCCACATCTGCCATCAGAGAGCCCATGGGTTCGGCCAGACCTCGCGCGCCGCGTCGCTTCAACGAAATCGTCAGCGAGCGCGCTGGTTCGGCGAACACAACCACGCTCCGGGCACGCCGGAATCCGATCAATGGCAAGCACTGGACACATTCCCTCGCCGGGCTAGCGGTTGGTGCACCGCACCGAGAGCACAGCGGCGGAGTGATGACCACGATCCGCTCGGCGCAGGAGGCACAAAGGTCGCCGTCGGCGTGGACGCCGCAAGAAACGCAGCGAACGGGTGCGGCGAGATCGAGCAACGCCCGCATGTGCTTGACAGTAAAGGGAGCCGCCGACGAATCACTTTGCCCCCATCTGGGTATCCTGCCCAACATGCGGAGGAGGACACGGCGCGTAGTCCTCGGCGTAGTCGTATTGATCGCTGTAGCCGGCGTCCTGTTGTTCGTTGTTTTCCCAAGCGGCGCCGGATCGGTCGAGGAAGCAGCCGTCGATCGTGTTTCCGAGCGAGCCGATAAAGATTCGGCTCGCGCTCTGGCTCGATTCGAGTGGGGCGGAGGCGAGCTCGTCCTTATCGGATACGAGCGCGACGGCGAACGCCGGCTGGGCATCGCCTACATACAGGACGCATTGCGCGGCTGGCGCGTACGTGCCTTCACGGAAGAAGCCGTCGAATCCAACGACATAGTCGTCGGCTCTCTGGTTGTGGCCAAGTCGGCCGGAGGAGGAGGTGCCCCGTCGTGGTCCGTTGCCGCGGGACAGCTCGAAGATCCACGAATCCAGCGGATCGAGGTGAAGTGGGCAAGCGGCGGAACGAGCTCAGCCGAACGCGCCGAGAACTCCTATCTGGTCACACAAGAAGGCGAAACGGATGCCCTCGAAGTGAAATTCATCGCCGACGACGGAAGCGAGATCGCGACCGTTCCCGTCGAGAACACCTAGACGTCGCGAAAGTCAGCCGCTAAAGAACGCGCTACGCCTTTTCCAGGTCCCAGATGATCGCTTGCGGCATACCTTCCAGCGCCTGACGCGCTGCTTCGTCCAGGAACTTGCCGGCGATGCCCCCGGTCAGTCCACTCTCCGGGACGGGCGGCTCGATGCACTGGACGACACTTAAGCCCGCAGCATCGAACGCGCGCAAGTAGTCGCCGACCAGACGCTTGTAGTTGCGAACGAAGCCGATCCCGCCGTCCGTGGTCGGCACGAAGAGATGGCTGATGATCGCGACGTTCAAAGGATGCGGGTCGGTCAGCACGACCTTCGCTCCCGTGTGCGCAACACGACCGATCTCGACGACGGCTTTCGTCAGATCGGCGAGGTGGCAAAGCGCCAATGCACACACGACGATGTCGAAGTGGTCGTCCGGGAACGGAAGAGCCTCGAGATCGCCGGTCTCAAACGTCGCATCCGGTGCCGTCTCACGAGCGACCGCGAGCATCTCCGGCGACGCATCGACACCGAAGGTCTTGTGCTTGATCGACAGATGTTTGGCATGGCGCCCGGTGCCGCATGCAGCGTCCAGTGCGCGACCGGCCGGAACCTCTCCGACCAGTCGCTCGACGATCGGATGCTCGGCCTCGATCAGCGGATTGACCGTGCTGTCGTAACCCGCAGCCGATGCTGCATACCCGGTCCGAGGGTCGAGCTCTTCAGCATCGAGCCCAACCGCGAACCTCGGATCGTCCATGCGCGCGACGATCTTCTTTATCTCTTCGACGCGCGCAGCCATCCGTTCGTCGGACCCGTCGACGAGCCCGCGCAGCAGCGCCAGCCCCTCGAAGCCGAGGGTGTATTCGCTGAGCCGTGCGTGACGGCCTATGTCCCCTCCTGCCAGCTCTCGAGGTACGACTTCTGCTCGGGCGTCAGCGTGTCGATCTGAACACCCATCGTTTGCAGCTTGAGGCTCGCGATCTGAGCATCGAGGTCCCCCGGGACGTTGTGCACCGCCGGCTCCAAACGCTTGCCTGCCTTGTGCTGTTCGGTCAGCCAGTGGAGTGTCAGAGCTTGTCCGGCGAACGACATGTCCATCACCGCGGCCGGGTGTCCCTCGGCAGCTCCAAGGTTGACCAGGCGACCTTCGGCCAGCAACCGGATGCGACGGCCGTCGGCGAGGATGAACTCCTCGACGTTGCGACGCACCGTCTTCTCGCTCGTTGCCATCTTGCGCAGCCCGGCAACGTCGATCTCGATGTCGAAGTGTCCGGCGTTGCTGATGATCGCGCCGTCCTTCATCACTTCGATGTGTTCGGTCCGGATGATGTCGCGGTCACCGGTGACGCTGCAGAAGATGTCGCCGATCTTGGCGGCTTCGGACATCGGCATGACGCGATAGCCTTCCATTACCGCCTCGAGCGCCCGGATCTCGTCGACTTCGGTGACGATCACGTTGGCGCCGAGGCCCTCAGAGCGTGATGCGACGCCGCGTCCGCAGTCACCGAAGCCGGAGATGACGACGTTCTTTCCGGCGATGAGGACGTTGGTCGCACGGATGATCCCGTCGAGTGCGGACTGACCGGTTCCGAAGCGGTTGTCGAACAGATGCTTGGTCGGCGTGTCGTTGATGGCGACGATCGGGTACTTGAGCGCGCCTTCAACCGCCATCTGGCGAAGGCGGATGACACCGGTGGTCGTCTCTTCGGTTCCACCGACCATCGACTCGGCCTGCTCGGGACGCTCACGGTGGATCGTCGAAACGAGGTCGGCTCCGTCGTCGACGGTGAAGTGAGGCTTGCGGTCGAGGACCTCGCGGATGTGTGCGTAGTAGGTGTCGTGGTCCTCACCGCGGACCGAGTAGACGCCGACACCTTCGGAAGCGAGATAGGCAGCGGTGTCGTCCTGCGTCGACAACGGGTTGGAAGCGCAGAGGTAGACCTCTGCTCCTCCGGCCCTCAGTGCCTGGACGAGGTTGGCCGTTTCCGTGGTGACGTGAAGACACGCGGCGATGGTGATGTCTTTGAAGGGCTGCTCCTTGGCGAAGCGCTCCTTCAGTGCGGCGATGACCGGCATCTGTCCGCCGGCCCACTCGACGCGCAGTCGGCCCTCGTCGGCCAGACCGATGTCTGCGATGTGGTTGTCCATTGCCATTGCTTATCCCTTCCCTTGTGGGAATTGCCAGCGCCCCACCGTCTCTGCGGCGTCGGCTAGGACGCTCGCTCCAGAAGCTGCTTCTCTTTGCGGATCTGCCATTCCTGCCAATCCGGGCCGGACGTCCCCAGCGCACTCTCCAGCAGCTCGCCGATCGCCCGGGGGCGAGTGACGGCGCGCGAGAGCTTTACCGCGCGGTCGAGAGCGGCCCACGCGCGCGCGCTCATGGCGACGCGGATGCTGCGGCTGCGCTCCCCAGCCGGTAGCGGCGGGTGTAGCGGCCGAAGACCTGAGTTCTGGGACGGCCGCCGCCGGCGGCCGAGTGAGTCACGGTCGGTGATCTGGTCCATAGGCGTTGATATTAGACACGTGCGTACGTATGTGTCAAGGCGCTGGTCCGTGCTTTGACGGGCGGGCCGGAGACATAATCCGGTCGTGCTCGAACACGATGAGAGGCCCTGGGGCAGCTACACGGTGCTGGAGGATGCCGCCGACCACAAGGTGAAGCGGATCGAGGTGCTACCGGGCAAGCGGCTCAGCTACCAGAAGCACACCAAGCGCTCTGAACACTGGTTCGTGGTTCAGGGATCGGGCCTGGTGACGCTGGACGGCGTCGACGTGGCGGTTCAGGCCGGGAAGGCGATCGACATTCCCCTGGGCGCCGCGCATCGCATCGCGAACGTCGGGGAGGATCTGCTCGTCTTCATCGAAGTGCAGCACGGGGAGTCATTCGACGAGGACGACATCGTGCGACTCGAGGACGACTTCGGCCGCGTCGGCTAGGGACGCGTCGCACGACCTCCCCTCCAAAGCCGGCCATCCGCTTCGATTGGACTGCGGATCGCGAACCATCAAGCGTTTTGACGCTGACGTCAAGAACAATTGATGGTTCGAAAATCGGAACCAGGGACCCAACATGTCGGCTCCGAGGTCCACACTCGAAACCAATGGACCGCTCTGCGGTGCGCGCGACCCCTCGCTGCCGGCCACGAGTCAGTCGCATCAAGCCCCGGCTTAGTCGGCGGCGACCCTAGCCGCGAGATGGCGGCGAGGCTAGTCGCGCCAGCGCTCCGCTTCGTCGATCAACATGACCGGGATCTCGTCCCGCACCGGATAAGCCAGGCGGCAGTCCTGGGCCGTGCACACCAAGTACTCGTTGCCGTCGCGCGTCTTCTCCTCGACCGGCTGCTTGCACTTCGGGCAAGCCAGTATCTCGAGCAGTTCCTTATCTACCGGCATCGTCAGCTTCCTTTCATGAGCGCCACGATCTCGTCGCGCTTGGTCTTCATCAGCTCTTCGTCAATGGCTTCCGCGTTCAGCCTAAGCAGCGGCTCGGTGTTCGAAGGCCGGACGTTGAACCACCAATCTTCGTAGGACACGGTAAGCCCATCGAGCCGGTCGGCGCTTCCGTCCTTATACGCGTCGGCGATGCGATCGATGACGGACTGCTGGTCGTCCACCTCGACGTTGATCTCACCGGACGCCGCGTACCGGCGCAGCGGAGCCAGCAGCTCCGACAGCGGCTTGCCCTCACGCGACATCGCCTCGAGGACGAACAGTGCAGCCAGCATCCCGGAGTCGGCCCGGAAGTTGTCCCGGAAGTAGTAGTGACCGGAATGCTCGCCACCGAAGGCTGCGTCCGTCTCGGCCATGAGCTGCTTGATGAAGGAGTGCCCGACGCGAGAGCGAACGGCTTTGCCGCCCCCCTCGGCGATCACTTCGGGTACAACGCGAGAACAAATGACGTTGTGGACGATTGTTGCTCCAGGGTCTCGCGCGAGGACGCGCTGGGCCACGAGTGCCGTCGTGAGGCTTCCCGAAACGGGTTCGGCCTTTTCGTCCACGAGGAAAACACGGTCGGCGTCCCCGTCGAACGCCAACCCGATGTCGGCCTTTTCGGCCAGAAGAGCTCGTTGCAGGTCCTTCAGGTTCTCCGGCTGGATCGGATCGGCCGGGTGGTTGGGGAACGTTCCGTCGAGTTCGAAGAACAGCGGGACGACCCGCATCGGCAACCTGTCGAAGACCGCCGGCGCGATCTTTCCCGCCATCCCGTTCGCGGCGTCGATCACCACGGTGAGCGGCTCCAACACACTGGAGTCGATCAAGCCGATGGCATGATCGGCGAACGCATCGAGCATGTCTTCGCTCCGGACAGATCCGCGCTGTGCAGCGGGCTTCGGTCCCGCTTCGGCGAGCCGGCGCACGTCCTGAAGTCCTGTGTCCTGACCAACGGGAGCCGCGCCCTTCAGGCAGAACTTGATCCCGTTGTACTGAGGCGGGTTGTGGGAGGCGGTGAACATCGCGCCCGGCAAGCCGAGCTTGCCGGACGCGAAGTACACCAAGTCTGTCGACACCTCACCGAGGTCGATGGCGTCAACGCCTGCGGCGTTGACGCCATCGACAAACGCCTTGGCCATCGGCTCGGATGACACACGCATGTCGCGTCCCACGAGCATGGCGTCCGCTCCGGCGAATTCAGCGAAGGCGCCACCGATAGATTCGGCGGCCTCTTCGCCGAATTCGTCCGGATACACGCCCCGGACGTCGTACGCCTTGAAGATCTTTTCGAGGTTCATCGTCGCTTCTCAATCGTCTCAGGGATCAGCTCGCGCGCGAATTCGGTCATTTGAAAACCCAGGGCAAAAAGTTTCGCGCCCAGTCCAGATACCCGAAGGGCATGTTCCATCCCTCGAGCATGGGCAAGAACAGCCCGAAGAAGGCCACCGCCCCAGTCACAAAAGCGATGGTTATCTCGCGCTGCCGCCGCTGATCACTCAAACCGACGACCAGCCACCAGCCCAGAGCGATCGCCAAGAAGGGAACGACGGGCAGGTAGTGATAGAGGAATGTCACGCGACTGATCGGGATCCACGTGACGTACTGGATGATCGCGGCGAAAGCGATGAGCCCCAAAGCCGTCGAGTGCGTCCGGATGGCGCGACGAACCACAGCCACCATCGCTACCAATCCACCCCAGAACAGAACCAAGTTCGGGATCGTCCAGAGCTCCTGACGCTCCGATCCGGTCTGCGACACATACAGGTAGACGGCCTTGCGTCCGAACGGCCACTGATACCACGAAGAACCGAACGAGTGCGTTGCGTTCAGGTCGGAGTGATAGTTGAAGATGTTGCTCTGCAAACGCAGGAACTCTCCGAACGTGTGACCCAGCGAGAAGTACGGGACGAAGCTCGCAACATAGACGCCCATCGGCAGAGCGACGAACGAGAGAATTATCAGGGCGGGTCCCAGAACATTCGGGAGTACGAACCAGATGCTTCGCTCACGACGACCTATCCAGTCGGCGATGAACAGCAAACCGATGCCGGCCCACGCGTAAAGGCCCGTCCACTTCGTCGCCGTCGTCAACCCGGCGAAGATTCCGCCGGCGGACAACCACATGATGGCCCGACCGCGACTTAGAACCGGTTGCTCGCGGCGTCCCCAGTGGTACAGCGCAGACAAGGCGCAGAACCATGCGACCAACAGCAATGCGGTTCCGACGCCGTCGATCGTCCCGATGCGTGTTATCGCGAACGTCAGTCCATCGACTGCGATGAACAGCGCCGCCAGCAGCGCCGCCCACCGGCTCCCGATCAAACGCAGGGACAGCAGGAATACGAACGCAACGATCAAGGCACCACCGATCGCACTCGGCAGCCGCCACGCGAACTGCGGTCGCCCTTGCGCGCAGCTCATCTGATCACCGGCGAACGCAAGCAGCCTGTGACCGCCTTGGTCGGCGCTAAGAACGTCTGGATCGATCGGTGAGGTAACGCGCCCGATCACCGCAGCGCTGTTGGGTTCGATCGCGCGAAGCTGCCGTCCCGATGCCGCCCAAACGAGCCCGGTCTCGGGGACCGTCGCCAGAAGATCGGTATCGCCTTCGATCCTGGCCTGGACCCGCCCGTCCTTAGCCCCGATCGCAAGCAACTCTCCACCGGCTGAAACGAACACCCTGTCGGTCGCGTTGAGAGCGACGATCGCCTCGGGTGAAGCCGGTATCTCGACGACGGACTCGCGCTGGCCGTCCTGCGTCCACGACGCGATGCGGCCGTCGTTCGGGAATGTGACCCAAACAACCGCGCTGCTGCCCTCCTTGGACTTCCCGCCTCCGGAGAGATGGCCGGCGCCGGTCGCGAGCGTTTCCACATCGCCGGTCGGCGATGCCGTCACGAGCTCGTCTTCGGCGGTGATGAGGAAGGTGCGGTCCTTCGCCAAAGCGATCTCACGAGGCCGGCCCGGTAGCGACGAACGCCAGATCTCTCCTCCAGCTTCGGCTCGTGCAACAACGCTTCCTTCGGGCGCAACGCCGGCCATGTAGGCGATCGCGTTGTCGGCGGCGACCACATCGGTTCGGATATCGGTTTCGACCAACGCTTCGCCGGCGACGAGACCGCAGCCGCCGTCTATCCGCGAGCTGCGAACGGCAGACCCGGGACCGCCGGCTTCCGCAGTGATCACGCCACCGGGTCTCGGCGCGATAGCGGCTGCCGAGAAACCAGACGGCAGCCGTTCGCCCCTCTTGGAGCCGAACCCCGACAAGTAGTTGATCGACAGAGCCTGCAGCTCTTTCGCGAACGGTGGGTGCGTGTACTCGAAGACCTCCTTCTGCGCGATGTACTCGGCTCCCGCTCGCGCGTGATAGACCTCGTCGAAGTACATGCCGGGCGGATGCCCCAGTCCGAGCAATCGACTCACCAACGCGACCGCGAAGATCGCCAGAGCTATGAGCGCGGCCCGTCCATCGACCGCATGCAGTCGAAGCGTCCACGGGCCGGCACCCCGGCCGGCGCCGACCGGTGTTGAAGCGATGTGATCGGGCGTGTCGGAGGTTGTCGCTCCGACCACGTGTTCGGACGCATTCCTCAAACCCCGCCATGCGAACAACGCGATGTAAAGGCAAACCGCGGTGATGAGCAAGGAGAGCAGGTGTAATCGGAAACCGTTCGTGTCGGTTGCTTTGGGCGCGAAGCCATAAAGAACACGTGCCAGGCCACCGAGAGGCACGGGACGATTCACGAAGTCGACGTAGTAAACGTACGAGAACAGGACGTTGACGAAGTACGCGATCGACAAAGCGATCAACGCACGCCGCATCCAGCGGAAGCCGATGAGCGTGGCTGCAAGTGCGAGAGCAAGGAAGAAGTAGCGCTCGTGCATGCGTGTGAACAGCGAGAAGCTGACGAGCGTCAGCGCGATGCCTCCAACGACTAATACGCGGCCCTCGTCCTCCCCTTTCTGCAACGCCCGCCACGCCAGGGCGCAGACGCCGATCGCACCGAGTATGAAGAGTCCCGTTCCCACGTAGAGGGCAGGGATCCCGAGGATGCGGAACGCGTCCTTACCGCTGTCGGGCCGCCAGAAAGAAATAGAGCCCCACAGGTTGAAAGCGAACGCACTCGTGACGGTGTAGACGCGAGCGGCACGCTGATAGAACTCGAGCGCTTGCGCCGGTCCGAGACGGAAAGGGGCAAGGAGAAGTTGTCCCGCTATGGCGCCCACACACGCCAGCGCTCCGACCCTCGCGATACCGCGCCACGCCGCGCGGCGGGCCGCTTCCCGGTTGTCGTCGGAGGCGAGCCGGGTGCGCACGTGCCTCCAAACGAGAACGATCCCGACAACTGGAAGGATGAATACGGCTTGGGGTTTCGTCCCAACGGCGATGGCCAGTAACGCAACACCGCCGGCCTCGCGCCGGAAGGTCTGAGTTCCCGTCCCCAGCAAGAGGAATGCACCGACGACGGGTACGGCGAGGAAAACATCGCCCTGCACCCACATCCCCGAGATGAAAAAGATCGCGGGGTTCAGAAGTATCGCGGCGGCTGCGAGCCCGACCACCGGGATCCTTCGCTTCACACCGGCCGGCGCCAGCCGGTCCGCCAAGCGCATCACCAGGAAAGCGAGCGCCATGTCACCGAAGATCGGTGGGAGCTTCAGTAAGAATGTGCCCGGGGTTTGCTGTCCGAAAGCTCGCGCCAGCCGGCCAACGAAATAAAGGATGTACATGTATCCCGGCGGCTGATCGATGTGGTACATCTCGCCGCCGCGTGGATAGAAATTCCACGGACCTCGTTCGAGAAGGCGGCCCGCCCACGCAGAAAAGGCATCCAAGTCGTAAGGGAAGGCTCCGCCGCGCGCGAGGACGATGCGGATCGCAAAGCCGATGGTGAACAGTGCAGCCAGACCGGTCGGCTGCGAAAGCCAAACGGCTAAGCGGTGCGCTCTGGTTCTAAGGGAGGCGGGGTCGATCACCGCCGTGGAGCATACGCGTCGACCCTGCCCGAGACACGTCTATGCGAAGAGGTTTCGTCCAACTCCAACAGGTACCGTAAGAGCCCATCCATGAGCGCGCAGATCGAACAACTAACGTGCGTCTTCCCAGCCTTCAACGAGGAAGAGAACATCGGCCCACTCCTCGACGAAGCCTTGGCGACGCTTGGAGGGTTCGCGGCGACGTTCGAGATCATCGTCGTGGACGACGGCTCCCGGGATCGCACGGGCGACATCGTTCGCGAGTACGGAGAGCGGCACCCACAAGTTCGCCTGATCGCCCACCCAACCAACCTCGGTTACGGACACGCGGTGCGCAGCGGGCTAAGCAACGTTCGCGGAGATGCAGCCGTCTTCATCGACGGCGACCGGCAGTTCAAGATCGCCGACGCTTCGGCGCTGCTAGCGAAGCTGAACGGGGCCCAAGTGGTGATCGGACGGCGCATCAAGCGGGCCGATCCGTGGCACCGGCTGGTTGTCGCACGCGTCTACCACTTCGTCCTGCAACGGATATTCGGCGTGCTGGTACACGACGTCGATTGCGGCTACAAGCTGTTCAGCCGCGAGATGCTCGAGAAGATCGTCCCGCAACTCGAATCTCGATCGGCTTTCATATCGCCCGAGCTCGTGATACGGGCCAAGCTTTCGGGATTCGATGTTGCCGAAGCTCCCGTCCCGCACTATCCGAGGACGGCCGGCCGTCCGAAGGGTGCAACGCCGAAAGTCATCGCGCGCACCCTGGGCGAGATCTGGCGACTCAGGAAGAGCTTGGGGCGCGGGCGTCCTTAAAGACCCAGTACCGGTAGCCGGTGAAGTTCCACAACACCGAGAACGGGAGCGCAAGGAAGGCCGCTGCGTTCTCACCGATCGCGCCGTACTGATCGAGCGGGATCAACAGAAGCGAGAACACACCCGTGTTGAGTGCAAGGCCAACGAGCGTGAACGAAACGAAGTGGAGGTATTGCCTAACCACCGCATGACGCCGTGGATCCCGGAAGGACCAGTGTTTGTTCAGGAAGAACGAAAGGACACTGGTAGTGAGAAAGCCGATGGCGTAGCGCCCGATCGTGTGAAGTTCCGTGATGGGCCGGAGCCCGTTGAAGATTCCGAAGAAAAGTGCAACGTTGAGGACGCCGACCAAGCCGTACTTAACGAACTGCTTGACGATCTCGTACTTCGTCAAGCGTTCGTAAACCTTGGATGTCCTAAGGGATGTCCGCACCGCCCCCCAAAGATAGGGGCTGCGCGTTAAGCGCGCCGAAGCGAATGCTAACGAACGCCTCCGGTCGAAGCGAAACCCGCCGCAGTGACCCGCGGCGGGTTTCAGCAACTATCTATCGGCGTGCGCGTTCGGGCTTGATGGACGGAGCGACGGCCAGGATCTCGGCTACGGCCAGCTTCGAACCACGCGACTCCCACCAGCCCTTTTCGCAGTAGCGGCAGTAGTGGTACGTGGCCTCACCGGCGGCCTTGAAGCTAACGACGGCGCAGTCCCTGCTTCCACAATTTGTGCAGTTCATGAAGAGAGATTCGTCGTTTTAGAGAAAACCTGCATGACCCGCCGGGCAGGGGTAAGGGCGCCGAGATGACTAGTCAGCTTTCTCGCCGGCCAACTCCTTGCCTACGTAACGCGAGCGCGTCCGGCCGCCCTCGCGCCAATACGCATACCAATAGGGACCGTGCGGGCACCGCGTGCAGCCCTGTTTGCCGCAGCGAACCATCTCCTGGCGGAAGGTGACTTTGCCGGGCTCGTCCGGGTCTTCGGGTTCTTCGAGGAGCAGCCCGCGGATGAGCATCTGAAGCCGGCGCAGGTCGTAAGCGTCCATCGACCTGATCTCCCGGATGATCTGCCTCGAGATAGTCATTCCAATGGGTGAGTCTTGGGGAACAATCCGTTACCCAAGATACCTCGAGTTACTTGACGAGTTCCTCGAGCCGAATGGTTAGGACGCCAGCTCGGCCGACGCCGCGGCGGCCGACGGACTCTGCGAGCGGAGGTCGGAGAGCGACCAACCAACTGGGGCGACGAAGCGGTCGGCGTGCTCCTCGCACAGGTCGTAGGAGCCGGGCTGAGGGTCGAAGGTCAGAGGCGCGATCCACACCTGACGGTGGGTGTAGTGGAAGGAGCAGGTGGACGCTGCCTGATGCGAGCAACCGACCTTGTCGCAATAACGCATATCTAAGGCTAGGAGCCGAGAGAACAACAGGCAAGTAATTCAAACAAAGACATCTTTGGCGTACTCGAGTGTCCTCTTATTACGCCGTGAAATTGACGAAACGCGCGCGGCGTAGTAAAGTGGTTAGATCTTGTCGTCGGGGAAACCTGGCGGCAAGATACTTTTTTCGGCCAAGTTACTTCGGGCCAGGAAGAACTTCAGGCGGAGAGGTGATTTAAGCCCCTTTGCCTGGGGTTTTGCGGGGAATGCGCAGACTTCGCGGTCACCGATCGCGAATTCGGTGTACCCCGGCTTCGTCCTGCTTCAGATTTCTTATGTAGCGCAAGCGGCAGGTAAGACGCGTCAGTCGAGTGGGACGCCGGGTAGCGATCCCCGTTCGCCGACTACCGCGGCCGTCACTCCCCCGCCACCGCCTCGCACCTGGACCAATAGGCCGAAGGTCGACTCGTCCCCCAATCCCACGCTGACCGAGCGATTGGGGTCGATGGTCACCGACCGCAGAGGCGGACCAGTTCCTAGCCG
This sequence comes from uncultured Actinomycetes bacterium, assembly GCA_963766295.1. Taxonomy (GTDB): domain Bacteria; phylum Actinomycetota; class JAICYB01; order JAICYB01; family JAICYB01; genus JBBDRJ01. The sequence goes on from CAVXYW010000002.1 coordinate 1,760,876, forward strand.
GGTTAGGTCGACACGAACAGATGTCGCGTTCGGATTCACCAGCTGGATGCTGCGGCGCTCGGCGAGCGGAAACACCCAGCGCCGGGCCGGGGTCTGAGGAGGCAACAAGGAGACGGCCTTGCGATCGCTGGGCGCAACCAAGGACTCGATGTACACGGGAAGATCGGAACGCACTCGAACGACGAGCTCGGTGGCTCTGGGTGCGATCGCGTTGATCTCGAACGCGTTTCGTGCGACCGGCCCAACCTCGAAGCGCTCCTCGGGCAATGAACCCGTCCGTCCGGCGCCGGAAACCGAAACATGCGCCGGATCATCGCCCAAGTTCACACCGATCAGCGCGGTGTCGGCATCCTCCGTTATCGCCCGAGGAAGGACGCCGTCGGTAACCGGATCGTTCGCCAAGGTCCAAGTGATCTGGTCGATGGTTCGGAACTGGCGGGCGACGATGGAACGTCCCTGCCACACCCGAATGGTCGTGGACAGGTCGAGCATCGGCTCGAACTGATCCTCGGGATCGATGATCACGAACTTGCCGGGGTCGACGCGGACGTCCTGAAGATCGGGAGGAGAGATGGTTTCTTCCGGAGAGACGAACCTCACCGACGCTCTGGCCAGGTCGGGGAACGGGTTGAACAACACGTAGCGTTCGAACAAACGAGGAACGGCTCGGGTTGCGAATCGTCCGCCTTCGGGGAAAACGTTCTGCTCGCGCGAGGCTTGCGCGCACATGGCCGAGTCGAAATTGCGCGCGCGCGCCACTTGGCTGGCCACGGCGATGCGCCGCCCGTACGACTCGACCACTGCACCCTGTGTGGCGGAGACCTGGAAGGTGCGTCGAGCACGGCCTTCTATGCGTCCCGACTCCACCGGCGTCGACGACAGGTCGTCGCGGATAAGGAACTCGGTGCGGTCGTCGCTCGGATTCACGACGGCAATGGTTTGGGTGTTCCCCGGGCCGGGCGGAGGGCAGTACCACGCAGACGAAAGGAACGGAGTACTCACACCCCACGCGACTCCCGTCCATCCGATCGCGGCGGCCAAAACGAGGAGCGCCGGCGTCGCCGCAAGCGCGACCCGCGAGAAGGTCACCGATCCGGCCTCGGGTGCAACCTGTGAAGACGTAACGGTCGGGCGTCCGGAGTAGGCGGAGAAGAGCCACGCCAAAAGCAACAACAGGACGTAAGCGAAGTTCAACGGGACGAGCCACCGCCACCACCGTCCGGGAGGAGACAAACGGACGTCACCCTCGGCATCGCTGGCCGGGATGTAGGAACCGGCCGCGGTCAGACGTCCTTGAGCACCTTCGAAGCGCAAGCCACCGCGCGGTCCACCGGACACGTACAGAACCGCGTCGTCCGGTAATGGTTCGTCTTCGTCCGGTTCCGGCACTTCCACGGACGGGCTTCCGAACGGCCAGTTCGAAACCGGCGCGCGCTTGGGTTCGCGCACGACGTCGGCAAGTCCGCCTGGAGAGAAAGGATCGGTCGGTGGCGCGGTGAGAAGAAGCGCAGGTCCGCGCCAAGCTTCGTTCTTATGGACAACCGATGTCCCTTGCTCTTCTAGGGGACCGATGTCGGCTTGAGAGCCGAGACCCCGCCGAGCCTCGGAATCGAGCGTGATGATGTGCGAAACGTCGGCCAGCGCGAGGATTCCGCCGAGTCGATGCGTCCGTCCCTCGCGCGCAGCTTCCAGTCCGCGAGTGACCAGACGTTCGGCCGGACCACCGGGAGCCGGGAAAGAACCGAGCCGTTCGCCGAAGCTCAGCGTCGTCCAAGCGCGAACGCCGCCGGTCGTTTCGGCAAGCCACAAAACGCGACCGGTATCACTCGCTCGAACCCCGGCGATGACGGGAAGTGTGCTTTCGCGCGCTGCCGGCGGAACCGTAGCCACAACGCCGCCGAGCCATAGGGCTCCGATCGCAACCATGCCGGCGATGACCGCCGCGTGCCTGGAGCCGAGCTCGTAAGAAGGAAGGTCGTCTGTGATCCTCTTAGCCGCCATGACCAGAACGACAAGAGAGGCCGCGCCCGCTCCGGCGAGCATCGTTTCGCGCGGCATCATTCCTCCCGCGGCGACGGCGACGCTCAGGGCCGACAGCGCACTCAGCGTCGCCGTCGTCCGCGTTAGACCGACGAAGTACGCCGCCGCGATGGCCAGAGCGATCCAACCGAGCAGCGGCCATCCCGCCCCGAGTGCTGCGCGTGCCAATCCCCCGCCGATCTCCTGGACGAGCCAGTCCGGCCGGCCGATCAGCGGGGTTCGTGCGGTGAACCACTCGAGCGACCACGGGAGCAGCAGCACGAACGATCCGACGATCCCTGTACCCATGAGCCGCAGTCGTTGCTGTGTGCGGCCGTCTTCCCGGCGGGCCGCGGCGATGGCGGCTCCGAACAACGCAAGCCAAACGAGCGAGGGCGGATGAAGTGCGACGACGAGAGCCCAACCGAATCCCCAGCGCGCCGCGTAACGGATCCGCTCCTGCCGGCTTTCGGGGAACGGCGGCGGCGCAAGCAACGGTCCGGCGAACCACAGGGCGGCCGTCCACATCGCAAGCCCGCCGATAGATCCGTCCCTTAACAGGGAAAGCGTCGCCGGATTGACCGCAGCGGCGGCCGCGATGAACAACCGTCCGGTCCTGCCGAATCCGAGTGCACGCGACAGACGGGCGCCGGCTACACCAGCGAACCAAACCGAAGCAAGGAGGACGACCTTTTCGGCCAAAGCTGCTCGCGTGAGGAAGGAGCGCAGCAGGCCAAGTCCGACCAGCGCCGGCGAAGGCGGTCCGAAGGGATCGAGGCCCTCCATCCGGACGCGCGAGAAGTGATCCGAGATCGCATCACCGAGAGTCGTCAGCGGGCGTAGTTCGCCGAGAACGAACGAGTCCCCGAACAGGACGTTTCGAAGAACCAGGACCACGACGATCACACCCGCCGTCACGGCCCACGTCACCGGCTCCCGCGCCGTAACCAACGCGCGGTCGCCGAAACGTCCCAGCGCGGCCATGGTCCTCGACGCCAGCTCTGCGCGCTCGCCGCGTGCGTCGCCGAGGGCGTCGCGCGCGGCGAGTGCCAGAAGCTCCTGCGCTTCTACCTGTCCGGTGCCGGTCCTCCGCCGCTCGTGGCGGATGGCCGGCACCTCGCGCAGGACGCTCCACCACGCACCGATCACGATCCGCGCGCGCCAAAGCTCGCGCCCCGCAACGGCCGCGATCAAGCGTGCGACCGAAGCAACGACCAGCTGCGGAAGAAGCACGGCCAACCCGAGCCGGGAGTAGTGCTTGAACAGGAAACGCAGGCGACCGCGCTCAGAGTGCTCTTGAAGTCCGGTCGATTCCAAAAGACGGCGACCGCGAGAAAGATCGGCGGCGTGGCGCACGCGGGCGTCCGGGGCGACGACAACGCGCGCGCCGTGCGCGCGCAGTCGCCAGCAAAGGTCTACGTCCTCATAGAAGGGCCAGGCTTTGGGGTCGAGCCCGCCGACGGAATCGAATGAATCGAATCGAACCAAAAGGCACGCGTCGGACGAGAACAGCACGTCCGTCGTATCGTCGCGTTGCCCGGCATCGACCTCGCCGGCGTCGAGAGCCGACCTGCGGATCGCAAACCTGTCTATCGCCGCTCCAACTTCTTGCAAAACCTGAGGGTTGTCCCATTCGACGAGCTTGGCCCCCACAGCCGCGACACTCGGATCGGCGTCGGCGATGGCCACGAGCGAGCGGATGGCATCAGGATCCAATGAGACGTCGTCGTGAAGCAGGAGCAGATACTTCGCGTCTGTCGGACCGATCTCTGCGAGCGCAGCCATAACCGCTGCGGCGAATCCGGCACCTTCGTCGACACGAACTACGTGCGGTGCAAGGCCTACGTCATCGGGAACCGCAAGGTCGCCGATGGCAACCAGAACCACACCGACGTCTCGGTACGTCTGTTCGTTTATCGAACGTAGCGTTTCCCGAACACGGGTCCGGGACGCATGCGCAACAACAACGGCGAGAACCGATGGTCCGGCCATCGATTATTCGAGTGATTCGTCGTCTAGTTCGATGATCGGTGGGGAGATGCGGCGCCGGGAAGGCTTTCTCTTTCGAGAGGTGTCGCGGCCCTTACGAACCGGCCTTAGCTCGGGCACTGGCTTGTTGGGCTTGGGCTTCCCCTTGGCCTTGGGCTTCGGTCTAGCAGATGTTTTGGACGAGACGGATTTCGATGTTCGTCGAACCGGCTTGTTGATCGACTCGAGCGCGCGCGGCGTCAGCCCCTTCGCCGAGCGATCGATGGCTTGCGCAAGCCCCTCGAACCTTCCGGCGAATCCCTTCTGCAAGTCTTCGATCTGAGATCTCAGGTCGGACTGTCCGGCCTCGATCTTCTCGAGACGGTCATCGTTGGTCGAGACTCGCTGCAGCGACGCATTGAATTGCTGGAGCTGCTGGTCGACCGAGCCCAAGACATCGTCGATCGCACGCTCCGCTTCCTTGTCGAGCTTGGCTCGCGTGGCCAGCGTCCGCCGCAATGCTTGGGCGACGACACCCTCCAGCTTCATCGGAAGGTCGCCGATACGATTCAGCAGCCTGTCCAGTGACTCGACCTGCTCCGTGAGGTACGACGAGAGTTCGGCCGCATCTGCGATCCCCGTCTCAATCCCCTGTATCCGCTCGCCCATGGCGGCCACGCCTACCCGTTCGGATCTGCCTTCACCGTCCTCGCCGTCGGGTGCCAGCAGCTCCTGCGATTCGACGGTTACCTCGTGCACCCGATCGACGGCGTCTCGCAGCGATGCGATGTTGGAATCCACTCCGTCCGCCCATCCGCGCAGGCCGGAGTTCAGGTCGATCAGCGCTTGGGCGATGCCGTCGATGTCTGCAGCGACGCCGCCGACAGATTCTCGAACGGTGTCCACGTCCTGCGAAAGATCCCGAAGCCTTTCAGTCGTTTCGACCGAATCGCCACCGGGACCGGATCCCTTTAGGTCCTTGAGCTCGCGGACCATGAACGACATCTCACCTTCCGAGACGTCGCGGATCACCTTTTCCAGCCCGCTAACGTCGACCGGTTGGCGTGCATGCGAGGTCAGCTCGTGCACGGCGTCCCTAAGGTCGCCGAGCGCGTTCGACAACGCGACTTGTGTTTCGTCGGGAACCTCCTCACGCGTCGCCAGCGCGTCTACGGCCCGGCGGAGCTCCGTCAGCGCATCGGCAAGGGCGCGTTGCTGGGCGACCTGGCGATCTACGGCGCGGGAAAGGAAGTCCTCGATCTCGGGAACCTGGCGCCGCTCCGGGCCGGCGGGTGTAGAGCCTCCTCCGAGTTCACTCACGGGAGGCCGGACACCGTCCCCGATAGAGCGGCTACCCGTTCGGCGTAGGTAAGCGCCGGACGGTCGTAAGTGGTCGTGCGTTCGACGGGAAGGCGGTTCGCACGTCTGATAGAAGCCTCGACCTCCGCAACCGAATGACCGAGTCCGTGACTCGCTCCCGCCATGCGGGAGATGTGCTCCTCACCGAGTGTGCCGCCGAAATCGTTCACGCCCACCTCGAGTGCCGCCATCACGCCGTCAACACCCATCTTCACCCACGAGGCTTGGATGTTCGTGATCTTCGGATGAAGGACGACCCGTCCGACCGCATGGATCTTCAAGCATTCGCGCCATGTTGGACCCGTGCGCGACCCGCCGCGCATGAACATCGGGGTCCGGTGATGGACGAAGGGAAGAGGGACGAACTCCGTGAAGCCACCGGTCTCCGCCTGCAGATCGCGAAGACGGAGCAGGTGCGTGGCCCAGCTTTGAGGATCATCGACGTGACCGAACATGATCGTCGTCGTCGACCTGATGCCGGTGTTGTGCGCCTTGCGCATCAGGTCGATCCAGTCGTCTGCGGAAAGCTTCTGCGGCGTGATCTTCGGTCGTACCCGGGTATCGAGGATCTCCGCCGCCGTGCCGGGTATGGAATCGAGTCCGGCATCGCGCAGCATCCCCAAGTAGCGCTCGAGCTCCAAGCCCAAAGTGTTCGCGCCAACGGTTATCTCCAACGGCGAGAAGCCGTGAAGGTGGATGTCCGGCGCGGCGGACTTAACAGCTTGCGCAAGCTCGAGATAGATCTCGCCGGTGTTGTGCGGATGGATACCGCCCTGGATGCACACCTCGGTGGCTCCGATGTCCCAGGCCTCGCGAGCTTTGCGTCCGACTTCGTCGGGAGCAAAGTAATAGCCGTCCTCGTTTCCTAAAGGCCGCGCGAAACCGCAGAAGCTGCATCCTGTGTGACAGAAGTTCGTGTAGGTGATGTTGCGGTTGACGACATAGGTCACGTGGTCACCGACGACCTCGCGCCGGAGCTCGTCGGCCTTAGTGAAAACGGCTTCGAGGTCGGCACCTTCTGCCCTGAAAAGACGGATGACTTGATCCATGTCCAGCCGCTCGCCCTGATGAGCACGTTCGAGCAGATCGACGACATTTGCGCTCGGCTTGGCCGTGCGTCCCATATATGGAGCGATCCAGCTGCTTCCGTTGACGTTCTCGTGGTTAAGGACGATGCGGCTCGGAATATCGGGCAACATCGCATCGAAGCCGACCAGGTTCTCGGCGGGCGGAGCGCCGTATGCGCCTTCGCGAACGTGCGAGACGAAATTCTTTGAGACCTCGGCCGCCGTCTGCGCGGGCTTCGAGTCGGCGATGGCGATAGCGCGGCGCTTGGGCTCTGGCTGCGCGGCGCGAAGGACGGGCGTCCATCCTTCACCGGCATACCAGCGTTCTTCACGCGCAAGCCCCATCGCATCCGACGACGCCAGAACGTGACGGCGGATCGAAGGCGCGACCCATTTCGCGAAGGCTCGCTCATCGGTGACGTACTGCGGATAGATAGGCAGACGCTGGCGGAGCGCGAAGCCGCGCTCCGCACATACCGCCGCTACCTCTTCGATCCCCGGCCACGGCATCTCGGGGTTGACGTGGTCGGGCGTGACCGGAGAGATCCCGCCCCAGTCGTTGATGCCTGCATCTAGATAACGGCCGTAGGTTTGGGGTGTGAGATTCGGCGGCGCCTGGACGGACATGCGGTCGCCGAACGCGAGTCGAGTTGCAGCGATGGCGCGGATCATCTCGCCTTCCGTCGCGTCGTCGTGCGATCGCATCGGTGTGTCCGGCTTCGCCCTGAAGTTCTGAACGATGACTTCCTGCACCTGCGAGGGTTCGTCCACCGACGTTGCGGCCGCCAATTGGACGATCGTCGACGCGCGCTCCTCCATCGTTTCGCCGATGCCGATCAGGAAGCCGGTAGTGAAAGGCGTCCGCGTCGTCGCCGCGATATCGAGCTGTTCGAGGCGAAGGGCCGCGGCTTTGCCGGCGGCTCCGGCGTGTGCCTGTCCCGGTTGAAGAAGACGATCCGACAGCTGCTCCATCATCACGCCCTGCGATGCAGTCACTTCTCGCAAGGCGCGCATCTCGTCCGGCGTCACCGCTCCGGGGTTTGCGTGCGGGAGCAGTCCGGTCTCTTTGAGGACGGCCCGCGCGGCGGCCACGACGTAGTCGATCGTCGACGTATATCCGTGAGCCTCCAGCCAGACGCGCGCCTCTTCGTGCCGGGATTCGGGAGCCTCGCCGAGGGTGAACAGCGCTTCCGTGCATCCCCACTCACGGCCCTCGCGCGCGATGGCCAGGACCTCGTCGAGGGATCTGAACTCGGCCCCCTGGTCCTCGCGGGTCTTGACGAAGGTGCAGTACGAGCAGCGGTACCGGCACATGTAGGTGAGGGGGATGAAGACCTTCCTCGAGTATGTGACCGACCCGGGGAGCCCGATGCGATCCAGATAGGAGTCGCGCTGCTTGCGCGCGAGCTTCAGAACAACTGCGAGGTCTTGGTCCGAGGATTCAAGTATGGAAAGGACGTCCGCCTCATCGAGGCGCTCACCTGCTCGGCTTCGCGCGATAGCTCGCGCAGCTCGGGACGTCATCGGTCTGTGGCAGGCAGGATACCGCCCAACCGGGGTGTGTCCCCCGAGGTCGGCCACGGCCCTGCGGTTACGATTCGGCGATGCGCGTCTGCGCCATAGCGGGGGGCGTCGGCTCGGCGCGACTGTGCGCGGGGCTTGCTCGCGTCATGGATCGCCCCGACCTCACGGTGATCGTCAATACCGGGGACGACGAGCGCATCCGCGGCCTGCACGTGAGCCCCGACATCGACACCGTTCTGTATCACCTGGCCGACCTCACCGACTGGCAGAGGGGCTGGGGTCTGGCCGAGGAGTCCTTCGTGGCTCACGAGCGTTACCGGAGCTTGGTCGAGAAGCTGCCGGAAGTCGAGTACGACCTCCAAGACTGGTTCGCCCTCGGAGACCGGGATCTGGCGACGCATCTGCTGCGCGGACGATTGCTCGACCTCGGACGCCCTCTCGGCGAGGTGACGCGGGCTCTGGCTCAGGCGTTCGGTATCGATTCGACGGTGATACCCATGTCGGACGACCCCGTCCGGACGGTGCTGACGACCACCGAAGGTGAACGCCTCGACTTCCAGACTTATTTCGTGCGCAGGCAGCACGCCGACGACCTGTCCAACATCGAATACACGGGAGCCGAGCAGTCCACGCCGGCTCACGGGGTCATCGAGGCGATCCAGGGAGCCGAGGTCGTGATCATTCCCCCGTCCAATCCGGTTCTTTCCGTTGCTCCGATATTGGCCGTACCGGGAGTGGAAAAAGCGATTACCAGATCGGCCGCGATACGAGTTGCCGTCTCCCCGATAGTTGGGGGCCGGGCATTGAAGGGACCGGCCGACCGAGTTCTTTCTGCGTTGGGACACGACGTCTCTCCCGTTGGCGTTGCGCGCATCTACAAAGGATTGATCGACGTCTTGGTGCTCGACGCGGTCGATGAGCAACATGCAGCCGACATCGAAGCGCTGGAGATGCGTCCCCTAGTTTTGGACACGATCATGAGCGGCCCGGAGGAAGCATCCCGACTGGCGAAGGACATCCTCGATGCAATCTCGTGAATTGCGCATCATCCCGGTGAGCGGCATGCCGGAAGTCGACGCGGGAGCCGACATCGGCGCGCTCGTCGTCGATGCAGCATCGGCGAGCGGGACGCCGATCGAATCCGGCGACGTTGTCGTTATCGCGCAGAAGATCGTCTCGAAGGCCGAGGGACGGATCGTCAAGGCCGACACACGCGAGGAAGCGCGAGCCGTCGCAAAGCGCGAAGCCAAAAGAATCGTTCGTGAGACGGAGGATCATCTCATCGTCGAAACGCAACAAGGCTTCGTCTGTGCGAACGCCGGAGTCGACATGTCGAATGTTCCGGCGGGAACGGTTTCGTTGCTCCCGAAGGATTCGGACGCGTCCGCTGAGCGCATCCGATCGACGATCGAAGCTTCCTCCGGTGGACCGGTTGCGGTGATCGTGTCCGACACGTTCGGACGCGCTTGGCGGATGGGTCAGGCCAACGTCGCGATCGGTTCGTCCGGACTCGCCGCGCTCAGGACTTACGACGGCGAGGTGGATCCGGCCGGCCGCGAGATCCTCATCACGCAGATCGCGCACATCGACGAGCTGGCCTCGGCCGCCGAGCTTGTGATGGACAAATTGGAACGCGTTCCAGTGGCAATACTTCGCGGTTACTCATGGGAGCCGGGCGGAGGAAGGGCGCGAGACTTAGTCCGTCCCGCTGACGAGGACCTCTTCCGCTAGGACCTTCCAGCTGTCTGAGCAAACCAGGAGATCGTTTGCTCGATGCCTTCGCGCAGTGACGTCCACGGCTCCCAGTCCAGATCGCGTTTCGCCTTGGAAACGTCGAGCGCATTCCGCGGCAGGTCGCCTGGGCGCGGAGGTCCGTAAATCGCGTCACCTTCGTATCCGGTGACCTCGGCCATCACTTTGAACAGCTCCTTGATCGTCGTTTCCTGACCGGTCCCGATGTTGTAAGTCTCGCCTGACCCCTCGTCGCAGGCAAGAACGAAGGCGTGAGCAACGTCGTCGACGAAAACGAAGTCCCGCGTGATCTCGCCGTCCCCGTTGATGGTCGGCGCTTCATTGCGGAGGAGCTTGTTCGCGAAGATCGCGATAACACCGGCTTCGCCCTGAGGATCCTGGCGCGGACCGTAGATGTTGGCCGGCGCCAAGGAAGTGAAGTCCAAACCGAATTCGTCCTTATAGAAGCGCAAGTAGTCCTCGGCCACCCGCTTGGTGATCCCGTACGGAGAGATCGGTCTGCCCTTGGCCTGTTCGCTTACCGGAAACTTCTTCTGCGTCCCGTAGATGACTCCGCCCGACGAAGTGAAGACGATCTTCCTCACCTCTGCGGAAACGCAGGCGTCCAACACGCGCAGCAGGCCTATCACATTGATCTCTGCATCGCGGATCGGATCGGCTACCGAAGCCGGAACCGACTGTTGCGCGGCGAGGTGCAGCACCACTTCCGGCTTCACTTGGTGCATGAGGTCGCCGAATCCGTCCGATCTGATGTCGAACCGGTGGAACTTCACACTTCCGGCGCGCCGTGCTTCGTCCAGATTCGTAAGCTTTCCGCTCGCAAGATCGTCAACGACATAGACGTCGTGACCGTGCGACAACACCCGGTCGACGACATTGGAGCCGACAAAGCCGGCGCCTCCGGTGACGAGCGTTCGCATCAGTTACTCAAACGTTATGCCCTTGTCGGGAAGATCGGTTCCCGGCCACACGCGGATCCCGCCGGCAAGCTCGTTCTCGGCTCCTACCTTCACACCGGCGCCTATGACGGCATCGGTCACGCGGCTGGCCGTTCCGACGTTGACGCCGGTGGCCAGCACCGAACCGGCAACGTTGGCTCGCGCGTAAACCGCCACCTCGTCGTGAAGCACGGAACCTTCGATAGAGGCTTCTTCCCTCACGACGCAGCTCGGGCCCAGGCAGGTAAGCGGGCCGACCACCGCACCGCCTTCGACCACCGAGTCGTCGCCGATCGACGCCGGCCCCACAATGCGTGCGGTCGGGTCGATGGTCACGCCGCGACCGACCCACACGTTGTCTCCCCTCTGAACGCCGGGAGGCTCCATGCCGACCAAGCGTTGGAGTGCGTCGCGGTTGGCTTGCAGATATTTCTGCGGCGTACCGATGTCGAGCCAGTAGTCCTCCGAAACGAAGCCGTACAGGGCCTCACCTTCCGCAAGGAGAAGAGGGAAAAGGCCGCCCTCCTTGGTGCGCTCGAAGGAGAAGGGCTTCCCCGCCGGAACGTAGTTGAGGATCTCGGGCTCCAGGACGTACGTGCCGGCGTTTATGAGGTTCGTGATGATCTCCGACGGTTGCGGTTTCTCTATGAACCGCTCGATGCGTCCGTCGTCGTCGATGGGGACGAGACCGTAGGCGCTCGGATCGACTACCGGCGTGAGCGTCAAGGTGCCGAGGGTTTCTCGCTCGCGGTGGTAGGTGATGAGTGAGCTGATGTCCAGGTCGGTGAAGATGTCGCCGTTCAGGACGAGGAAGGGTCCGTCCAGCATCTCTTCGACATTCTTAACCGCGCCGCACGTGTCCATCGGCTCTTCTTCTTTGACCACCGTCAGCTTCACGCCGTGCGTCAGCTCTGGAGGGAAAGCCTCGTACGCCTCGGCCATATAGCCCGTCGTGAGGATCGCTTCGTCCACGCCGTGTTTGGCGAGATGAGCCAGGACGTGCTCGAGGAACGGCCGGTTCGCCACCGGCATCAGCTCCTTGCGCACGTGAAGTGTGAGCGGACGCAGACGTGTGCCGAACCCGCCGACGAGCATCACGGCTTTCAATCCTTAGTCCTCCATCACGAGACAGCAGTCCGATGCTTCGGAACAGATCTTCGTGTGATCAGCCACCTGAGCGCCAACAACGTGAATCGCGCGATGAGCCCCAAAGCGATGAACGGATACGCAAGAACCCATGCGCCCCGACGATGCTTCAGCACATATCTGAACAGATTTAGCTGATGCATCCCCAGGAACTTCAGCGGTCGCTTCGTCCAACTGCCACCCCATTCGTGGACGACGACGGCGTCGGGCTGGAACCAGACTTGCCAGCCCGAATCCCACATACGTTTGCAGAAATCGACGTCCTCGACGAAGAAGAAGAATCTTTCGTCGAAGCCATCCAGCGCGTCGAAGGCTTCACGACGTATGGCCACGGCCGTGCAGGCCACCCACCCGACCGTTCGCGCCTCGTCCAACTTTGCGCTGGCCAGTGTGTAGGCCTTCGTGCCTGGGTTGTTCGGCCAGAACAAACCCACCAGTCCGTGCAATGCCGACTGCCACAACGACGGAAACGCGCGCTTGGTCGGCTGCACGGAACCATCCGGATTCAGGATGAGCGGTGCGACAACGCCGGCTCGAGGGTGTGCACGGATCGTTTCGACCAGCGAAGGAACGGCACCGACGCGCACCTCCGTATCCGGGTTGAGTAGGACGACGATCTCGGCAGATGTAGCACGAACGGCTTGATTGGCGGCGACGGCGAACCCGCGGTTTTCCGGATTGCGGATCAGACGCACGTCCGGCCTCTCGCTAGCAATGAGTTCAGCGCTGCCGTCCGTTGATGCGTTGTCGACCACGACTATCTCGGACACGACGCCTTCACCGATTGACGACAAGCACTCGATGACGTCCCGGCCGCCGTTGAAGTTGAGGAGGACGAGTGACGGCAACAATCCTCACCCATCCCCGATCGCGCGTTGCCACACGTCAACGGTCTGTTCGGCCGCTTTAGTCCACGTGAACGATGCAGCGCGCTCCGGTCCCCGTCGTTTCAGATCGGATGAAAGCTGCGCGTCGTCGAGAACGCGCGCGATGGAATCGGCGAGAGAAGCCGGATCCCCCGGAGGAACAAGCAACGCCGCATCTCCTGCAACTTCTTCGGGAGCCGATCCAGTCGTCGTCACCACCGGCGTCCCGCACGCCATGGCTTCGAGCACGGGCAGCCCGAAACCCTCGGCGATGGACGGATATACGAAGACCGACGCGCCGCGATAGAGATCGATCTTCTCTTCGTCGCTCACATATCCGGTCCGCAAGATGCGCGTCGGATCCGGCGCTTTCGCAATGGCTCGCTCGATCTGCTCAATGCCCCACGCCGGCAAGCCGCACAGAACTAATTCGTGAGGAAAACCTCGCTCGCTCAAGCGCGCATGTGCATCGATCAATGTCGGTACGTCCTTCCGAGGCTCGAGCGCGCCTACGAACAGGATGTACGGGTGGTCGGGAGCCGGTCTTTCTGCGGGTCGGTAGCGCTCGAGATCCACGCCTTCGTAAACGACGTCGACCCTGGATGGTTCGGCACCGCCGTGCTCGATGGCGCCGCCGCGCGCGTACTCGGACACTCCGATGACGCGAGTGGCTCGCCTGATGCCTGTCCGTGCCGCGCGTGTGAAGTACGTGACCTTGGCTGTTTCATGCACGTGAGGATGAGTGAAGAACGTCGGATCGTGGAAAGTGACCGCGCTCGCGCAACTCAAACCTGGAGGCAGCGTGTAATGCGGTCCGTGGAACACGTCGGGTGCGATAGCTCGGATCTTTCGTGGAAGGACGAACCGCGCCCACGCGATTCGTGTCGGCCGGGAGCGCGTCGACACCTGATGGAGCGTTGTTTTCGGCAGCTCGGCTCCCAGCTCGTCGATGTCGCGTTCGTTCACGAATACATCGAGCTCCGTCCCGGTTGCTTCGAGAGCTCTGAGGAGCTCGAACGTATAAACGGCGGCCCCCACTCTTCGCCCCGGCATGGCGGTCGCGTCGATCGCGACGCGCAACGTCATGAGACCAATGCTTCGGAAGTCGCGATCGCCTCGCGGTAGCACGCAACGGTTTCGTCCGCCGTTCGGTCCCAGCTGAACTCGCTCGCGCGGCGAAGCCCGAGCCTGCGCAGATCCTCGGCAAGGTCGGCGTCGCGAAGGATCTTCGAAATGCCCGCCGCGATCGACTCGTTATCGTCCGGATCGCACAGCAAGGCGGCAGATCCGGCAACTTCCGGCAGCGACGAACGGTTCGAAGTGACGACGGGGGTCCCGCACGCCATGGCCTCGAGCACCGGCAGTCCGAATCCTTCGGCCAGCGACGGGAACACGAAAACCGACGCTTCGGCGTACAAAGCCGCGCGCACAGGAACGGGTTGCTCGTCGATACGACGAACGCGTTCCGCCAAACCGCTGCTCGACATGAGATCGCGCACGTCGCCGCTCCACCAGCCCGGAGGGCCCACCATGTAAAGGTTCAACTTGTCGCCATCCGGGAGTCCTTCTTCGACGGCGCGAGCGAAGCCACGAACAACACCTTCGGGATTCTTTCGGGGCTCGAGCGTCCCCATCCACAAGACATAGGGACGCTGCACCTTCAGTCGTTCGAGCATCCTCTCGCGTTCATCGGGTGGCGGCGGCTCGATATCGGTTCCCATCGGCACGATGCGGACACGCGGGTGTGCCTTGTCCGTCGCGGCCAACGACTCGGCCGTAGCCTTCGAAGGGACGATCACGAGATCGGCTTCGCTCAAGCGATCGAGCATCGTCTTGTGGAAATCGGCCCCGTGGTCGGTAAAGGCTTCGGGACTGTCGAGGAAGATCGTGTCGTGGACGGTAACGATGAGCGGACGGCCGTCCCGCGGAGGAAACGCCAAGCTCGGCGCGTGCACGACCGACGCCTCTCCCCCGACCGACGGACGCTTTCCCTGCATCCATCGTCGATAGAGAAGCTGGCGCGGATACGGAAGCCGCCGCGCGTGCGGCAACCCGGATTGCGTCAGAGTGGCCGCGCGATGCATGGCAACAACCGGCTCGAGCTCGACACCGGCCGGCGGCAATCGCCGAAGCAATGCGCGCACGTAAGTGCCGATGCCGCCGGGCACTTCTTGCAACAGCTGCTCGGCGAGCATCGCGACGCGCAATGAATCTCGTTCGGTCACGGTTTCACCTCGGCGATCGCCTCCGTGAATACACCGATAGTCGACGCCGCCGACGCTCCCCACGAGAAGTCCACGGACCACGAACGCGCGGCTTCGATCGCCGCCGGGTCGGGGGATCCGTCGAAGTGGTCGGAGATCGCCGCGGCCATCCCGTCGGTGTCGTCCGGATCGATCCATCGCGCGTGATCGCCTAGAGCTTCGGGCAATGACGCCGCCTTGGCAGCAACAACCGGAGTGCCCGCCGCCATCGCTTCGAGCGGCGGTATGCCGAAACCTTCATAACGGGACGGATAAACGAAAACCTTCGCCCCGCGCACCAGTGCCGCGGCCTCGGCATCGGGGAGATGACCGACGACTCGAACGGCATCCGAGTTGATGAGCGCTTCGTGACGGGTGCTGATCGTGTCCCAACCGGGCCCGGGCTTACCGATGAGAACGAGCTGGGCTTCGGGATGAACGGCCCGGACCTGTTCGAAAGCTTTCAGCAAACCGTCCACGTTCTTGCGAAGTTCGAGCGTGCCGAGAAACGCAGCGTACGGATCCGTGATGCCCAGGGCGTCGCGTCGCGGCGGTGTGAGGTCTCCGCCGCGCTCCCTAAACGCGCGGCGGATGCCCGGATAGACGACGCGGATGCGCTCGCGTTCCGCGGGAAGCCACTCCCCCAGCTCCTGTGCCGTGAATTTGGACGGCACGATGATGCGGTTGGCGCGTCCGACCATCTTCGGCACGGAGTCCTTGTAGGCGAGAACAGCCTCCGAGCACGTTTCCGGCACCTTGATGAAGGCTAGGTCGTGGACGGTGACCACGCCCGCCGCCTTTACGAGCGGCGGAAGTATGAAGTTGGGACCCCAGAAGACGTCGATCGCGCCGCAGAAGAGCTCGGCCGGCGGCCATTCGGCGCGCGACCAGATGAAGTTCGCGACCTTGGCCGGCAAACGGTTACGGGCGACGCGTATGCGTGGATGATCGGGCACCGCATCGCGCACCCAGCCGCCCCGGCGAAGGCTTATAGGAAGCAGAACGACCTCGATCCCTTCATCGATGCCGACGAGGGCCTCGACTATCGACGCCGTCGTGTGGCCAACACCGGAACGGGGGCCGATCAGGCTGGTGGCCTCGACGCCGACGATCAAAGGTTCCCCTTCATTTGCGCGAGCTTATGCGCTGACGGCCGAACCGAGGAATGATCTGGCCGCGTCGCGCCAAGAGCGGAGCGGCTCGAGTCCGGCTCGCGTCCAGGCCGCGGCCACCAGAGACGTATCGTGCGGCCTGGGCGCGGGCCGCCCCAGGTCGGCAACGTGCACCTCGTCGATGCGCGCCGATGATCCGAGGATCTCGAGGCCGAAGCGGCAGAAGTCGGCGAACGAGCAGGTGTCGGCGTTGACGACGTGGTACAGGCCGTAGGACTTCGTGCCCACCAGCGCGACGAGAGCCTCGGCCAGGTCGGGTGCGAACGTCGGCGACCCGTTCTGATCGATAACGGCATTGATCGATTCCGCTCCGGCCATGTCCGGCAACTTCGAAAGGAAATTCTTGCCACCGGGACCATAGATCCACGCAGACCGAACGATGTAGTGCTGCTCGTTGGCCTCGCGCACGCTGTGCTCGCCCCCGAGCTTCGAGGAGCCGTACACCTGGATCGGGTTCGTTTCGTCCGATTCGGTGTAGTCGCCTTTCGTTCCGTCGAAGACGTAGTCGGTGGAAACGGCCACGATCTCGGCTCCCGCCAGTGCTGCGGCATGCGCAACGTTGTGCGAACCTTCCGCGTTGACCGCCCAGGCTTTATCGGGCTCCAGCTCGCATGCATCGACGTTGGTCATCGCCGCCGGATGAACGACCAGAGTCGGCTCTATCTCCGAGAAGACCTTCTCGACGCCTTCGGCGTCGGTTATGTCGAGGTCGGCATGCGCAAAACCGTGAACGGTTGCGCCGGCTTTCTCGAAGGCTTCGACGACCGCTCCACCGAGCAGACCGCCGGCCCCCGTGACGACTACTTTTCCGACCACTGCTCTTCAACGACCGGAGCGCGGCCGCGCAGCGGCTCCCACCACGAACGGTTCTCCGTGTACCAACGCACGGTGTCGCGCAACCCTTCCTCGAACTCGACCTGCGGCTGCCAACCGAGCTCATCTCGCAGTTTGGCGGAGTCGAGGACGTAACGGCGGTCGTGGCCCGGACGATCGGGAACGATGGACTTCAGCGACGAGGGTTTGCCCAACGCGTCCAAGACGGCGTCCGCGATCTGTTCGATGCTGCGCTCGACACCCGTGCCGACGTTGTAGGTCTCGCCGACGCGGCCGTCGAGCAACACCCGTTCGATTCCGCGGCAGTGATCTAGGACGTGGATCCATTCCCGCCGGTGCTCGGTTGATGCGTAAAGAGGCAACGGTTTGTCATCGATCGCGTTGGTCGTGAAAAGCGGGATGACCTTCTCGGGGAATTGGTATGGGCCGTAGTTGTTGGCGCAGTTCGTGATCGTCACTGGTAGTCGGTACGTCTCGTGATAAGAGCGCACGGCGTGATCGGCGGCGGCTTTGGATGCGTTGTAGGGCGTGCGCGGTCGGTAAGGAGAATCTTCGGTGAAGACCTCATCGCTATCGAGCGGCAAGTCCCCGTACACCTCGCACGTCGATATGTGATGGAACCTGTTCAGGTCATGGCGCCGTGCCGCCTCCAGAAGAAGCACGGTTCCCATCGCGTTCGTCCGGAAGAAGAGTCCCGGATCGAGGACGGCCAAGCTGTTATGCGACTCCGCAGCGAAGTTGACGATCGTGTCGATCTCTTCTTCCACGAGGACCTTTTCGATGTGTCCGGCTTCGCCGATGTCGCCGTGGACGAAAACGACGCGGTCACGAATGTCCGCGAGATTGGCTTCGTTGCCTGCATACGTGAGCAGGTCGAGAGCGACGACATGGTCGTCCGGGCGCTCGGAAACCCAACGTCTTACGAAGTTGGATCCGATGAAGCCGGCCGCGCCGGTAACGAGGAGTCTCATGGGTGTTCCTAGTCTCGCGTCACTCGCTTGATGACGCGAACGACGAGCCGTTGGAACTTCGCCGAAAGGAACTCCTCGGTGTATTTCGGGTGCACGAGCACGGCCCGCATGCCGGCGCGCTGGGAGCCGAGCACATCAGTGATGACCTGATCGCCCACGTACGCCGATCGCTCGGGTGCCACGCCGACCATGGCGCAGGCTTCGAGGAACGCCCCCTTGGCCGGTTTGCCCGCTGGGGCGACGCACGGTATCCCCTCGGCTCCCAGAGCTGCAGGAACCCAAGCCGCCGATGCATTCGAGACGACACCGACCCGCAGTCCGGCAGCCTTTGCGCGTTCGATGATGGCGCGACCTTCCGGCGTGAAGGGACCACCGGGCGGGACGAGTGTGTTCTCGAGGTCGAAGAAAACCGCATCCATGCCTTCGGCCGCGATCTTGTCGAAGGGCACGTCGTCCACGAGCGGACATTCCAGCCACGGCTCCATCGCCTCCGACAAGTGACCGCCGCGCAACAACGTGATGAGTTGCCACGTTCCGCGCGCAAGGACACGCGGTCCCCAGATCATCCACCGCAAGCCGTCGCGCACCTTCTGCATGGAAACCGTGTTTCGACTATCCATCCGGGGCCTTGCTAGATGACGCCGACGCTGGAATCGTCGCCGATCATGAAGCGGTATGCCCCCGGCGCGACCTCATGGTCTCGCGCTACAACCGCTCCTCGGCCAAGTATCGAATCGGTCGCACGCCGGACACCCGCCAGCCGCGCGCCCGGAAGCAGGATGGAATGGTCAACCTCGCTCGACTCGATGCGGCAGCCGTCTCCCACTGCTACATAGGGACCAACGATGGAGTCGGAAACTTCGGCTCCCTCCCCAACGATGACCGGGCCACGGATCTGTGAACGCACAACCTTCGCTCCCGATTCGATAACCACGCGTCCCTCGATGGTCGACTCGGAGCCGACATCGCCATCGATGCGCGCATCTAGCGTGTCGAGGACGACGCGGTTGGCTTCGAGCATGTCGTCCTTTTTTCCTGTATCCAGCCACCATCCGGTATGGATGTGAGGACGCACTTCGAGCCCTGAGTCCATCATGTCTTGCAACGCATCCGTGATCTCCAGCTCGTCACGGAACGACGGCTTGATGTTCTTGGCTGCTGAGAACACGTTGTCGTCGAACAGATAAACGCCGACCAGCGCAAGGTCGGAGACCTGGTCCTTGGACTTCTCCACCAGCCGCACGACGCGGTTTCCGTCCAGTACGGCGACACCGAACGCTTCGGGATTGGACACCTTGGTCAGAAGGATCGAAGCGTTGGGCTTCTCGCGCTCGAACTCTTCGACGAGGTTGGCCACACCGCCCTCCAGCACGTTGTCACCGAGGTAGAAGACGAACGGCTCACCCCGCAGCTTGTCTTCGGCGGTGAGCACGACATCGGCCAGGCCACGAGCTTCCTCTTGAACCACGTAGCTGATCCGCTGATCGAAAAGCGAACCGTCCCCGACTGCCGCACGGATCTGGTCGGCGCTATGTGGGGCCACGACGACGACAACCTCGGAGATACCGGCTGCCGCCAGATCCTCCAAGACGTAAAAGATGATCGGCTTGTTGGCAACGCTGATGAGCTGCTTGGGAAGTGAATACGTCAGCGGTCGGAGTCGGGTGGCGTGCCCACCGGCGGCAACCAGTCCGCGCATCTCAGGCCAGTCTCAAGATGGGGCGGGTGCGCAGGGGCCGGCCTGAGCGACCGGACCGGCCGCCGACAAGCTCGGCGTAGATGACTGCGCTTGTGCCGTCGGCACGACTTGAGCCGGATCTTCTACGTTCCTCAGGGCTTGGAAGAGAACCTCGGCCTGCTGGTCTTCCATCACGACAACGGATTGCCCGCCCAACCGGGCCGAGTGGCTCGGGATGCTGTAGGTCTCGAGTTGATCCGGGCCGACGCGGCGCACGCTGAGCGCGAACTTAACTAGATCGTCGAGCTGGAAGAACTGATCGACGGTGATGTTCTGCGCGAATGCACGTGCAAGCTCATTTACGCGCAGCGGGTTGCCGAGCACGCCTGGCCTCCCGACCTTGCCCATCACCGAACGGATGAACTGTTGCTGGCGCTTGATGCGGCCGAAGTCTCCATCCGGAGTTGCATGCCGCGCGCGCACGAACGAAAGCGCGGAGTTTCCGTCCAAATGACTCGTCCCGGCCGGCATACGGAAGTTGAGCTTCGAGTCATAAAGCGCTTGATCGGAACACACATCTATCCCACCGATGGCATCTACCATCCCCCGGAAGCCTCGTATGTCGATCTCCATGTAGTGGTTGATCGGCAATCGCGTAAGCGCTTGGACGGTGTCCACCACACCCTGCGGGCCGTGGTTGTAGGCGGCGTTGATCTTCGATTGGAACTGCCTGCCCCCGCCGTGAACCGTCACGTAGAGATCGCGCGGGAAATGAAGAAGCACCCCGCGCTGCTGGCTTGGGACTATCTGAGCGAGGATCAGGGTGTCGGCCCGTCGTCCACCGACGGATCCGAATCGTTCGACGTCGGCCGGATCGTCGAGTCCCTCTCGGGAATCGCTACCCACCAGAAGGACGTTCAATGCAGGGCCCGCCGCCGCCTGAAGGTTCACGTCTGTACGGGTGAAAAGGCCGCCGATCACCCTCCAATACAGGTAGCCACCGAGGAGCGCCACGATCAGCAGAAGGACGACACCGATGGCTATGAAACGCAGGGGCCGGCGCCTTTTTTTGGGCGGCGAAACGAGGGCTTTCTCCAGCCCATCGCGCCAATTGCGAAGCTCGTCGCCTCCGGCGTGCTGCCTAGCTCTCGTACGGGCCAGAACCAAACTCCTCGGGAACCTTTTTTCGATGTCGCGAGCCAGGGGCGCGCGCGGTCTGCGTAGCTTACGTTCCGCGCGCTGAACCGTCCTCGTCAAGCGACTGCGATGGGCCGACCTGGCCGCACTTCCTCTAGTCCAACTAGGACTGGTACATCTTGACCTAGTTCATTTTGTCCTATATGGTGCGTCGCGCATGACGAAACCGCTTCCGCCGACTTCATACGCGGTCCTGGGGATGCTCTCGCTCGCCGGAATGTCGGGCTACGAACTGAATCAGAACGTCGACAAGTCCATCGCGAACTTCTGGCAGATCTCCAAGTCGCAGGTCTACGGCGAACTGTCGCGGCTCGAAGAGCTCGGACTCGTTCAGAGCACCGAGGTCGAGCAGGAACGCCTTCCGGACAAACGAACTTACGAACTCACCGAAGCCGGGGCCGCGGCACTCGACGATTGGTTGTCGGCACCCGGCCACGGTCCGCGCCGACTGCGTTCGGGTTTGTTGCTCAAGACATTCTTCGCGCACCGCATGACCGAAGAACGCTTCGTTCGACTTCTGGAGGAATATCGCAGCCAAGCAGAAGTCGAGCGCTCCTACCTCGCCGAGGTCATAGAGAAGCTGGACCCGGAACTTCCCGAGACCTTCTATTCGCGGGCAACCGCCTTGTACGGCCTTCGTCAATCGGAAGCCGGGCTAGCGTGGATCGACGAAGTCTCCAAGTCGATCCCCAAACCTCGAACGCAACCGTTATCTGCGGACGTATACGCGGCCGGGGCCAGGGAGAAACTCAAGAAGACTCCGGCCAGGCGAAGCAAGACGAACAGGAGCTAGATACATGGCATCAACATCACGAGCGCGTGCGAAGCCGAAGCGATCACCGGCGAAGCGCAAGCCCGCCAAACGCAAGCCGAGCGTGGCGTCCAGAAGCGCATCCCGCGATTCGGTCCTCAGTTGCACGGGCTTGGTCAAGAAGTTCGGCGACCGCGTAGCCGTTGGTGGTGTCGGTTTCTCGATCGCGTCCGGCGAAACTTACGGACTACTCGGCCCGAACGGCGCTGGTAAGACAACAACAGTCTCGATGGTTTGCGGCTTGCTCGAGCGCGACGGTGGCGAAGTAACCGTCGCCGGGATGCCCGTTAGACCGAACGCAACCAAGGCCAAGGCCGCGATCGGTCTCGTCCCGCAGGAGATCGCGCTGTACCCGGATCTCAGCGGAAAAGAGAATCTCCGTTTCTTCGGGCAGCTCTACGGATTGACCGGCAAGACTCTCAATGAACGGGTCGAGCGAGTGCTCGACATCGTCGGCCTGGCCGACCGCGCGTCGGAACGCGTCGACAAGTACTCGGGCGGAATGAAGCGCCGGATCAACATCGCCGTCGGTCTGCTTCATGAGCCGAAGCTGCTGATCCTGGACGAACCAACCGTCGGGGTGGATCCGCAGAGCCGCAACGCCATCCTCGAGAACGTCGAGAAGCTAGCCGCCGAAGGACTGGCCGTCCTCTACACAACCCACTACATGGAGGAGGCCGAGCGGCTGTGTGACCGCGTCGGAATCATCGACGAGGGGAAGATCATCGCTGAGGGAACCCGGCGCGAACTCACCGCGAAGATCGGACAACGCGACCGCATCGAGCTGACGGGAACCGGACGGCTCGCTCAATTCGCAACTCAGGCCAAGAGACTGAAAGACGTCAACGACGCTACGGTCGGAGACGGCAACGTCCAGTTCTTGGTTCGCTCCGGCCGCGAGATCCTGCCTCGGCTGCTCGAGATCGCGGATCGCGCGAAGGTAGCCGTTACAAGTGTCGAGGTAGTCGAGCCCGACCTCGAGGCCGTCTTCCTTCACCTGACGGGCAAAGGCCTACGGGACTAGCTCGTGCGTCCGATCCTCGTCATCGCCTGGAAGGACCTAAAGCAACGACTGCGCGACCGGTCCGCGATCATCGCCGCCTTCGTCGCACCACTCGGTATCGCTTTCATCGTTTCCGCGGCCTTCGGAAGCGGTTTCGTCGGCTCGTTCGAAGCCACCTACGCCGTCGTCGATCAAGATCAGAGCGAACTCTCGAAAGCGTTCACCGAGCAGGTGCTGCGGTCGCCGCAGCTCAGGGACCAGGTGTCGGTGGTTCCCATGACGGACCCCGATCGTGTTCGCGAGGTGATCAGTAAGGACGAGGGCGTCGAGATCCCATCCGATGAAGAGAAGGCCGGACAACTCTCCGGAGTGTCTGCGGCGTTCCTGATTCCGACCGGATTCCAAGCCAGCGTCGCGAGCAACAGCAAAGCCACTATCACGGTCCTGCGCAATCCGGAATCGGAGGTCGGGTCGGACGTTGCCGAAGCCATCGCCGAGGCATACACAACACAGATCAACGCGAGTCGCTTGGCCGTTGCGACAACGCTAAGGGTGGTGGAGGGTCAGCCGATCGACCCGGCGAAGATCGGAGAGCTGGCTTCCGCTGCTGCCGCCGAGCGCATACCGGTCCAATTGGTGGACGGTGAAATCGGCGTACGCGAAGTGAGTGGCGTCAACTACTTCGGTCCGGCGATGGCCGTCTTCTCGCTCTTCTTCACGACGAGCTTCGTCGCTCGAAGTTTGATCGCCGAAAAGCTGCAGGGAACATTGCCACGCATACTCGCCGCCCCTGTACCGCGATCCTCCGTGGTGCTGGGCAAGGCGGCCAGCGCGTTCGTCCTGGGACTCGTGAGCTTCGTCGTGATGTTCGTCGCCTTCAGCTTGCTGCTCGACGTGAGCTGGGGTGATCCACTTGCACTTGCAGTCTTAACCGTCACAACGGTCCTGGCCGTCATGGGACTGATGACTCTCGCGCAAACCGGCGCAAAGACGGTGGAAGGAGCGGACGCCGTCGCGCAGGTCATGACCGTGACGTTGGCTTTGCTTGGCGGGAGCTTCTTTCCCATCTTTCAGATGCCCGCCGTAATGAGGACCCTCTCCTACCTCACACCGAATGGGTGGGCGATACGTGGCTACACCGACATCGCCTACGACGGCGCGACCCTCGCGGACCTGGGTCCGCACCTCGCCGCCATCGCTGCCTTCGCGGTGATAACCGGAGGCCTCGGCATGTGGCGCTCGCGGAGGATCGCATGAAGGCTCTTCTGATCGCTCGAACGTCGATGCGCCGGTTCCTTCGCGACCGCACCGCACTCTTCTTTACCATCGTGCTCCCCGTCCTTTTGATCGTCATCATCGGCCCGGCAACTTCCACCTTCGACGACGAAGACTTCCCCGTCGGTATCGTCACGGGCGCTGACGGCGAGCTGGCCACCTCGCTTCGAAAAGCTCTCGACGACTCGCCGCGAGTGAACTTGGAGTCCTACGACGACCGTGAGGATCTAGCGAAAGCCGTGCGTCGCGGAGTCGTCCCCGCCGGGCTCGTCATTCCGGGCGACTACGACGAAGGCCTTCGCAGCGGAAGACAAGTCGACGTCACGCTTCTGATCGATCAGACACGCGGCTTCCCCGTAGCGGTTCGATCGGTGATCAGCGAGATCGTCGCCGACCAAGGTGCAGCCGTTCAGGCCGCTACGTTTGCCGGCAAGCGGACGGGAAAACCCTTTGACGAAGCCCTCGCAGCGGCCAAAGAGGCCGAGCCGCTTTTCCGCGACGTCGCCATCGGAGTGACGGCGGAGAACATCGGTACCGACGACTTCGAGGAGACCTATATCCCGCCGGGCATCGGATACCAGGCTCCGTCCAACTTGATCCTCTTCGTCTTCATAACTTCGCTCGCGGGCTCGGCGCTGTTGATCCAGTCGCGTCAGCTCCGCGTTATGCAGCGGATGTTCTCCACGCCCACGGGCGCACGCGAGATCCTGGCCGGAGAAGGCTTGGCCCGGCTGGCGATCGCCGGGTTCCAAGCGCTCTTCATCTTCACCGTTTCCACGTTGCTCTTCGGCGTTGATTGGGGACAGCCGATCGGTGCCGCCGCGTTGATCGTCCTGTTCGTCCTCGTCGGCACGTCGATGGGAATGCTGTTCGGCACGATCTTCCGAACACCGGAGCAAGCGGGATCCATCGGATCGATGGCAGGCATCGCTATGGGGATGCTCGGCGGGTGCATGTGGCCGTTGGAGATTGTCCCCGAGTCGATGCAGCGCATCGGGCACATCTTCCCGCACGCATGGGCAATGGATGCATGGATCACGCTCATCGGCGGCGGCGGAAGCATCGCCGATATAGGAACCGAGCTCCTCGTTTTGGCCGGCTGGGTAGTGGTTATCGCGCCACTAGCTGTGTGGCGCCTTCGGCGGGCGATCGTCGCGCCGTAGCAAAAGACTTTCTTACCAAAAGCGAAGCGTTGGCACCCGCGGCCGCTGCAAGGTACGTGCTGCGGCCGCGAGCTACTCCCCGGGCGGCTCCACTACGTGGACTCGAGTCACGACCGGGCGAACGGGCGGCGGAGCAAAGAACAATGAGGCCGTCCCGAGTAACGCGACGGACATCGCTGTTAGAAACGCTCCGTTGTAGCTTCCAAGCGCATTCGCGACGGCACCGAGAGCGATCGCACCTCCACCGAAGGAGAGGTCGAAGAAAGCCGTGAACGTGCCCATGACAGATCCACGCTCGCTGGCCGGCGCGTTGTTCACGGCGATCGTCATCAGCGCTGGGAAGGCGAACGCTTGACCCACAGCCAATAGAACGGCTCCCACATAGAGCCCGGGCACTTCCGACCACAACCCCATCACGGCCAGTCCGGCCGGGTTGAAGATCAGGGCAAGTCTCGCGGCTCTGAGTGGACCGATCCGGTCGGGGATGCGTCCTCCGAATAATCGGAGCGAAAGGATCACCAGCGAATTCGCGAGGAAAACCAGACGCGCTCCGCTGAGTCCGAGATCCAACGCATACAGCGGAACGAAGGAATTGAAAGCGGCCAGACCCCAGATCGCACAAGCAAGGGGAAATCCGGGACGGAGCGCCGCGCGATGTATCAGGGGTGGCTTCGCATCGTGGTCGACGTCGGCCGACCGCGTATCGGGAAGTGTCAGTGCCACGAGTGCTCCGAAGCCGGCGGCAGCTGCTCCGACGAGCCACACGGTGTCGTAGCCGAATCTGTCCAGCAGCGTTTCGCCGATGGTGGGACCGATCGCGAGCGCCGTGAACAGTGAAAGCGAGAACAGGCTCGCTGCTTCCCCGCGACGGTCGTCCGGCGCCAGGTCCTGGGCGGATGTTGCTGCTCCCACGAACAGGAAGGCTTCCGCGATGCCTGTGAGCATGCGGAAAGCGATCACCTGTGTCAGTGAGGTCGCCTGGGTCATCCCGAGGGCCGCGATCGTGTGCGCGAAGGCGCCCAGGACGATCCCCCACTTCCGGCCGCGGCGGTCGCCGAAACGTCCGGACCATGGACGAAGGAGCAGTGACACGACCGTGAACGAGCCGACACCGAAACCCACGGAGATGTCGCTGCCGCGAAGAGGTCCTTCGATGAACCGCGGAAGTACCGGGTTCATGATCCCGAGAGACAAGAAGTAACCGAAGTTGACGAGCATCACGCGGGCGAAAACCCACGAGAACAAGCGCGGCCGTCGCTGCCGGACGGCTTCGCTCACGACAGAAGTGGTCTCAGGCGCGGATGATCAGCGCGTCGCCCTGTCCCCCACCGCCGCACAAAGCAGCTGCACCGACGCCACCGCCACGACGAGAAAGCTCGTGCGCGAGAGTCAGCACCAGCCGCGCGCCCGAGCAACCGATCGGGTGACCGAGCGCGATGGCGCCGCCGTTGGGGTTCACCGACTCCATGTCCACGTTGAGGTTGCGTGTGGACACGATGCCGACAGAAGCGAACGCTTCGTTGATCTCGACCGCCGAGAGATCCGACTCCTTGATGTCGGTCTTCGCGAGTGCGGCCTTGATCGCATTGGCCGGCTGCTCGTGAAGAGAGGCGTCCGGTCCGGCGACCATGCCGTGGGCCACGATCGTCGCGAGCGGCTTCAATCCGCGCTTCTCGGCCTCTTCGCGCGACATGACGACCACGGCCGCGCCGCCATCTGAGATCTGCGATGCGTTACCGGCGGTGATCGTTCCGTCCTTTATGAAGGCCGGACGTAGCTTGGCAAGCGAGTCGATCGTCGTGTCCGCTCGGACGCCTTCGTCCTTGTTGACGATGACCGGGTCGCCCTTGCGCTGCGGCACTTCGACGGGAACGATCTCGTCGTCGAAACGTCCTGTCTCGATGGCCTTGGCCGCGAGCTGGTGAGAGCGGGCGGCGAACTCGTCCTGCTCTTCTCGCGTGAGGTTGTAGCGCTGGTTGTACTCGTCGGTTGCGTCGCCCATGCCCTTGCGGTCCAGAGCGCAGAAAAGTCCGTCGTACATCATCGAGTCGATGACTTCGGCGTCTCCGAGGCGCGCGCCGTAGCGCATCTTGGGAAGCAGGTAAGGCGCATTCGTCATCGATTCCATGCCGCCGGCAACAACACGCTGAACCTCACCCGCCCTTATCAATTGGTCGGCGAGAGCGATCGCGTTAAGTCCCGAGAGGCAAACCTTGTTGACGGTGAGGGCCGGAATGCTCATTGGGATCCCGGCGTGGACGGCCGCTTGGCGGGCGGTGATCTGTCCCGCGCCCGCTCCCAGGACTTGTCCCATGATCACGTAGTCGACCTCTTCGGGGCTCAGTTTCGAGTCTTCGAGTGCACCCTTGATGGCGAACCCACCGAGCTGGGCGCCGGAGAAATCGGCGTAGCCGCCTCCGAATTTTCCGATGGCCGTCCGACGGCCGGCGACGATGACGGTCTCAGTCATGGCAACCTCCTAGGAGTCGCTCGCAGGCGCAAAGTATACGTGCGAGTGAATAACCGCCGATCCGGAGGTTTCATTTCACGATGCTCAAAGACATCGATCACATAGCCGTCGCGGTTCACTCGATGGACGAAGCCCTGGCTACATTTCGCGAGCTGTACGGCGTGGAACCGGAGCGAACCGAAGAGATCGCTTCGGACAAGATCACAGAGGCCATGCTCCGCGTCGGCGACACATATCTGCAGCTGCTCGAACCGACCGATCCGGAATCGACGGTCGCCAAGTTCTTGGAGAAACGGGGCCCGGGCCTGCACCACATCGCGATCGCAGTTGAAGATCTCGAAGCTGCACTTGCGCATCTCAAGTCCAAGGGGGCCGAGCTCCTCGACGAGGCGCCTCGTATGGGCGGAGGCGGTCATCGCGTTGCTTTCGTCCATCCGAAAACGACGCACGGCATCCTCATCGAGCTGATCGAGCGCAACGATGGTTAGGCTAACGACCTAATGAGCGCCAAGAAGAAGACAGAAAGCCAGTCTGGGCCCGCTCCCGCTGCGCATCCGATGAGCGAGCGCATCGCCGAGCTTCGCAAACGCAAAGAGAAGGCATTACAGGGAGAGTCCAAAGAAGCGGTCCAACGACAACACGACCGCGGAAAACTCACTGCGCGCGAGCGCTGCATCGCGCTTCTCGATCCCGGTTCCTTCCAAGAATTGGATGCCCTGGCTGTTACCCGCGCACGCGGTTTCGGCATGGAGAAGCGACGCGTCCCCGGTGACGGCGTCGTGACCGGTTGGGGAACCATCGACGGGCGGAAGGTCTTCATCTTTTCTCAGGACTTCACGTTCATCGGCGGCACGCTCGGTGAGGTTTATGCCGAGAAGATCTGCAAAGTGATGGACCTTGCGGCGTCGACCGGCGCCCCGGTGATCGGCATCAACGACGGCGGCGGCGCCCGCGTGCAAGAAGGGATGGTTTCGCTCGCTGGCTACGCCTACATATTCGACCGCAACGTCCGTTACTCCGGTGTCATCCCTCAGATCTCTATCGTCGCCGGACCGTGCGCTGGTGGAGCGGTGTACTCCCCCGCCATCACCGATTTCATCTACATGGTCAAGGGCATAGCCAACATGCAGATAACCGGCCCGGACGTGATCAAGACGGTTACCGGCGAGGACGTCACTCTCGAAGAGCTCGGCGGCGCGATGACTCACGCGACGAAGTCCGGTGTCGCCAACTTCGTCGCCGAAGACGAGGAGGACTGCTACGCGCAAGTCCGCCACCTGTTGTCGTACCTGCCGTCCAACAACCTCGAAGAGCCGCCGTATCTCGAAACCGGCGATCCGCCCGGACGAACCGATCCCGATCCCGGCGAAGTGATCCCGGACGCATCGAATCAGCCCTACGACATGCACGACGTCATAACTCGCGTTGTGGATAAGGAGAGCTTCTACGAGTACTTCCCGCATTACGCGCCGAACATCATCTGCGGGTTCGCCAGATTGGGCGGACACAGCGTGGGGATCATCGGCAATCAGCCGCGGATCCTCGCGGGAGCACTGAACGTTCAGGCGTCGGAAAAAGCGGCTCGCTTCATCCGCACCTGCGACGCGTTCAACGTGCCTATCGTCACCTTTATGGACGTCCCCGGCTTCCAGCCCGGCACCGACCAGGAGTGGGGCGGCATCATCCGCCGCGGCGCGAAGCTGCTGTACGCGTTCACCGAAGCCACCGTTCCTCGACTCACAGTGATCACGCGCAAGGCCTACGGCGGCGCCTATGTCGTCATGAACTCAAAGCACATCCGCGCCGACATCTGCTTCGCGTGGCCGACGGCGGAGTTCGCAGTTATGGGAGCCGATGCGGCAGTGCCGATCATTCAGCGGCGGGAGATCGAAGCGGCCGACGATCCGGCGGCGAAGCGTGTCGAGCTCGTTGCCGAATACGAAGAGCGATTCTTGAACCCGTGGATCGCGGCCGAGCGCGGCTACATCGACGACGTGATCGAGCCGAACCAGACTCGTCCGATGCTGATCCGGCATCTCGAGATGCTGCGGACGAAGCGGGAGTCGCTTCCTCAACGCAAGCACGGCAACATCCCGCTTTAAGCGCTTAGCCGCGCCTATCTGTTCGTCTTGAATCCCGCGCAGGAGAAGCACGCACCTGTGTGCGTGTGCCCGTCCTGCTCATGGTTCGGATCTCCACCGCCGGGCGGATTGTCTGAAACGGCGAGCTCAGATCCGTCCTCGACGAAGGCTTTTGGGTTGGAAGTCGGCCACTGGCCGGCCTTGTAGCGCTTGCCGCCGTTCATCTTCATCATCATGCCCGGACCCCGCGCTTCGCGTTCGTCGGGGCCGTATCGGTCCCAGTCGAACCAAACCTCGGTGAAGTCTTTGGCCCCCGTCGGGTAGTCGCGAGTCCAGAAAACGAGTGGCGCGCCCGGTTTACCCCCGGTTGGCGGGTAGCTCTGCATGCCCTTGGCGAAGGTGTCCGCCGTCAGGACCGGTCCAGCCATGTGTACACCGTTGAAAAACACGCCGAAGTACGAGGCGTAGATGTTGATCAGCACACCAACGTTGTCCGGGCTGGTTGCCGTTCCGTGCTGGCGGGCGCGGTAGCCGCCTGACTTCGCGACGGTTTCCCAGGTGATCCAAAGAGGCGAGATTCCGAATGCGTGGCGCCACTGAAGTGGGTCGTAAAGACGGCCGGCCGTTGTCGTGTCACTCAACCCTGATCCGGTGACAAACCACTCGGGGAAATAGCCCTGAACTGATGCTTCTTTTGTGAAGAGGATCGGATAGAGCGGATCAACGAGCATGAGTAAAGTTGTTACGCCACCTTCCTTCATGCGCGCGACGGCGTTGGTCACATCCTGCGTGTTCCGGCCACCTTCGTATATGTACGCGAACTCCCTAGTGAAGCTGACGCCGTATTTGGACAGTTCGTTGGCAACCGCATCGCGCGCTCGCTTTCCTTCCGGGTCAACCTTGCGAACACCGTTGATGTAGATCAATCCGAACTTCCGAGTTTGCTGGCGATACGTCTGACCAACGGCTACATCGTCTCCGGCCCACTGCGCCTTCCTGCCCTTCAGTCTCTTGCCGATGTACTCGCCGATATGGGTCGCGTATTCGGTACTAGTCGGAAGTGAGCTGTAGATATAGGGCGGATTCTCCTTGTAGAACTGACTCGAGAGAGAAGCTGTGCAGATGCAGATCACTCCGCGCTGCGCGAGCTCCTGTGCCAGGACCTTGGGAATACCGGCGTCGGGGGATCCCTCCATTACGGCGAAGGCCTTGATGTCGTTGGCGATCTTCACAGCATCGGCCTTCATTGCGGCGTCGTTCTCGGATGGCCCTGAAGCGTTGACTACCTGGAAAACGACCTCGCGGCCGTAGGTGAAGTAGTGCTGGTTCGCGTACTTGCGGAGCGCCTCGTAGTCTGCCGCCCGTACCTCTTCTGGGTCCGACAAGCCGGCGCTGTTAAGGATCTGCTGTGTTCCAGGGTCGAGCTGGCCGAGATAACGAACGACCTTGATCTTGTCCTTCGTTACACCCTTAGCGGTAGAACCGCCATTGTTCGTGGACAGCCATCTCAGGCAAGGAGGCATGTAGGTGGTTATTCCCTCCTGCCTTCCGTCGCCGCGGCAGTTCCCTTCCCCGAACTTAACGTCGGAAGCAACTGATACAGGTCCGGCTGACGGAGCCGCAGCCGCCGGCCCGGCAACATTTCCTCCCGTGCCTACGCCGTTGGCACTCGTCGGTCCAGACGGCCCCGACGTAGGAGCGGCGATCGCGCCGCTACCCGGTCCGGCAACGTCGCTCGCGGTTTGTTTCTCGGCATTGCCCGGAAGCAACGCGATAACCAATGCAAACACGCCGACGATGAGCAGCGGTATGCCGTAGCGGTCTAAGAATTCGCGTCCGGTCATGCCGGAGTTCTAGCCCTCCCCGAGTAAGGCGAAACGATACCATCCATGACCTGGCTCGATGGATCGTACGCGACGCGGGGAGCTTGGGTGAACGAACCGAACGAGCGGCTTAATGCGCTGCGCGACGCGGCGGCCGCAATCACTACGAATCCAGACTTTCGTTCGGGTCTGAAGATCGCTGTCAGTGCGCTCTCGTTCCTGGTCTTCGTCGGCATCCTCTACCCGGCTCCCCTTCCCATTTTGTTCTTAGGCCTGGTACTTGGATCTCTCAGCGCACTCGTCGCGTTGGGAATAGTCCTCATCTACCGAGCCAACCGGATCATCAACTTCGCTCAAGGTGATCTTGGAGGCGTTGCTGCGATCCTCGCCGCTTCATTCATCGTTGCGTGGGATTGGAGCTTCTTCCCTGCCGTTCTCGTGGGACTTCTCGCAGCGTTGTTATTGGGTGCGTTGGTCGAGGTGACCACCATCCGCAAGTTTGCTAGGTCTCCCCGCCTGATCCTGACCGTCGCCACTATCGGTCTTCAACAGGTGTTCGCGGGTGTGCAGCTGATCCTTCCCAAGGCGTTTGACTACGACGTCGTTCCCCGACCGCCCGTCCCTTGGTCACTCAAATGGGAGTGGTTTCCGGTCACGTTCAACGCCGGGCATGTCCTGATCCTCATCGTGGTTCCGATCGTCATGATCGGTTTGATCGCGTTCTTCCGATACACCGATATAGGTATCGCGGTGCGCGCTCAAGCCGAATCGGCTGACAGAGCTTCATTGCTCGGCATACCTGTGAAGCGCATCGGCACACTCGTCTGGATCATCGCTGCAGGTATGTCGGGGTTGGGCGTCCTCCTCAGATTGCCGATCCAGGGCGTGAATATCGGGGACGTGCTTGGGCCGAGTTTGATGCTCAGCGCATTGGCCGCGGCAGTGATCGGCCGCATGGAAAGTTTGCCCGTCACCTTCGGCGCTGCGATCGGATTGGGAATGGTCGGGCAAGCAGTACTCTTCGAGTCCGGAAACACGATCGTCGTCGACGCCGTGATGTTCTTCGTTATCGTCGGCGCGCTCCTCTTCCAACGTCAGCGCAAGGCATCGCGCGCCGAGGACACAGGCGCATCGACGTGGGCGTCCGTCCGGGAGGTTCGTCCTATTCCGCGCGAACTCGCGCGACTTCCCGTAGTTCGTTTCACGCTGATTGGAGCCGGGATCGCGATCGCCGCATTCCTGCTCATCGTTCCGCTTGCCATCAGTTCTGGCTCGATCAATCTCTTCAGCGTCGGACTTATCTTCGCGATGATCATCGTCTCGCTTGTTGTGCTTACGGGCTGGGCGGGCCAGATCAGTTTGGGTCAGCTGGCGTTCGCCGCCTTCGGCGCCGCCGTGGCCGGTACTCTGACCCAACAGGGCAAGGACTTCTTCCTCACACTGCTCGTTGCAGGCCTTACCGGCTCTCTCGTCGCGATGGTGATCGGCATTCCCGCGCTTCGGATCCGAGGTCTATTCCTGGCGGTCTCGACTTTTGCCTTTGCTGTGACGACGGGGACGTACTTCCTCAACGAGCAGTACTTCCCGTGGCTTGTGCCCGATACGGCGATTCGGATCGTGCGACCGGTGATCTTCAACAAGTTCGATCTCGAGTCTGAGCACACCTTTTATTATCTGTTGCTCATCGCTGCCGCAATCGTGGTCGGGTCGGTCTGGTCGCTTCGCCACAGCCGCACCGGCCGCGCTCTGATCGCTCTGCGCGATAACACGCGTAGCGCACAGTCATACGGAATCAATCGAGTGCGCGCTGAACTTACCGCGTTCGCGCTGGCCGGATTCATCGCAGCCTTCGCCGGAGGGCTCTACGTGTACCACCAGCACGGGATCTCGAACACCTTGTTGGATCCCGTTCACGACTTACGGGTGTTCAGCATCGCGGTGATAGGCGGCCTGGGCTCGATACCGGGTGCGCTGTTTGGCTCGGCCTACCAAACGTTCATGGACTTCTCGCCATTCACGCGCGTACCAGCGAGCCAATACCTCGCGTCCGGTGGAGGCCTTCTATTCATCCTCACGATCTTCCCGGCCGGACTCGGAGGACTCCTCTACGACGTCCGAGACGCGATCCTCAGGTGGGTAGCACGCACGCGCAACATCATCGTTCCGAGCTTGCTCGCCGACGTGCGCGTACTCGAGGAGAGCGAAGAAGGAACGTCGCTGACTCAAGTGAAGCACCGAGTTCACCGACCGGAGTCTCACAAGGGTGCGCTTCTAAGCATTGAAGGCCTCGACGTCGCCTACGGCAAAACTCAAGTCCTATTCGACGTCAACTTCCACGTGTCGGACGGCGAGATCGTCGCCCTATTAGGGACCAATGGAGCAGGGAAATCGACTCTCCTCGGCGCAATCGCTGGACTGTTGACACCAACGGAAGGCAAGATTCTTCTCGCCGGAGCGAAGGACATAACGAAGTCAACTCCGAACCAAACGGTCTCCGAAGGCATCGTCCTCATGCCCGGCTCCCGTGGCGTGTTTCCGACCCTAACCGTCGAAGAGAACCTTCGTCTCGCTGCTTGGATGTTCAGGAAGGACACTGACTACGTTCGCGAGGCCACCGAAAAGGTCCTGGAGTATTTCCCGATCCTGCGCGAGCGATGGAATCAACGCGCCGGGAACTTGTCCGGAGGCGAGCAGCAGATGCTCACGCTAGGGCAGGTTTTCCTTGCCAAGCCGCGGATCCTCATGATCGACGAGCTTTCGCTCGGACTCGCACCACTTGTCGTGGAACGACTGCTGGAGATCGTTCGCGCGATCCACGCTCAGGGAACGGCCGTAGTCCTGGTCGAGCAGTCGGTCAACATCGCCATCACTCTCGCTAAGCGCGCCGTCTTCCTCGAGAAGGGCGAAGTACGCTTCGAAGGTCCTACCGCCGATCTCCTCGATCGTCCCGACATCTTGCGTGCAGTCTTCTTGCGCGGAGGTGAGAGCCGCGCAGCCGGACGCAAACTCCGCAAGAAGCCTTTCATCGCTCGATGCGAAACATGCGGACGCGAACACGGCGTCGCGCTCACAACATCTGAGCTATCCGTGTCGTTCGGCGGCATCCAGGCCGTGTCGGATGTGTCACTCGACGTTCTTGAAGGGCAGATCCTAGGCATCATCGGCCCCAACGGCGCGGGCAAGACCACGGTGTTCGATGCGATCTCAGGGTTCGTCGCAACGTCCGGCGGGCGGATCCAGCTCGACCACACCGACATAACTCTGCTCGGCCCGGATGCGCGCGCAGCACTCGGATTAGGCAGATCGTTCCAAGACGCGCGCCTGTTCCCGTCCATGACGGTCCGACAGGCGATCGCGACAGCGCTCGACCGTCACGTAAAGGTCCGCGACCCGCTGGCGGCGTTCCTGATGTCGCCGGAGGTGCGGATATCGGAGAGAGCCGTCCATCGAGAAGTCGACCGGTTGATCGAGCTGCTGCACCTCGAGGCCTTTGCGGACAAGTTCGTCGGCGAGCTATCTACCGGAACCAGGCGCATCGTCGACATCGCGTGCTCGCTCGCACACGACCCGAGCGTGTTGCTTCTCGACGAACCGTCGTCGGGCTTGGCTCAGAAGGAGACGGAGGCACTGGCTCCCGTCCTCACGGATCTTCGAGACCAAACCGGCGCAGCACTCATCGTCATCGAGCACGACATCCCTCTGATATCGGCTGTGTCAGACGAGCTCGTGGCTCTCGAACTCGGTCAGGTCGTCACTCGGGGCCGTCCGCAAGATGTGATCAACCATCCGGCAGTGGTCGAGGGCTACCTCGGCTCCTCAGAAGCCGTCATTCGGAGGTCGGGACGAAAGTCCGGCAAGCGCAGCAGGCGTCCCGTAGGAAGAAAGAACGGACGCCGACCATTACCGCCGGCGCGCGTTCGAAAGGCGGCCAAGCGCAAGCCGGCGCGCCGATCATGAAGAAGCGAATCACGATCGCTCTCGCCGGTTGGGCCGTGCTCCTTGTGTTGGGTACGGGTAACGCGTTGGCTCAGCAATCCCCCGCACCGACCGTTTCACCGCCCGCCGCCACCTCGGCTCCCTCGGAAATCGAATC
This sequence comes from uncultured Actinomycetes bacterium, assembly GCA_963766295.1. Lineage (GTDB taxonomy): Bacteria > Actinomycetota > JAICYB01 > JAICYB01 > JAICYB01 > JBBDRJ01. Next base: position 1,796,329 of record CAVXYW010000002.1, read on the forward strand.
CACAGCAGTAGAAGAAGATCCTGAATCCCGCCCGTGGATACGCCTGGTTTGGCTCGTCCCGTTGGCCGCCGCGGTCGGCGCAGGCTCAATTTTCGGACGCCGCTTCCTTATAGAGCGCGAGTGGCTGGATGCGGCTTAGTCTTCGGAGAGTGAGCTCAGAGGTCGACTGCCGCATCTCCCCCACACCGCCACCGGAGGATCGCGAAGCGATCCTTCAAGCGGTCCGGGACGTCCTGAAGAAAGAAGGCGAGCGGGCACGTCCGGGAACCTGGCGTATGGCGGGATGGCTCGATCAACGCGTCGGACTAACCGACATCGCGGGCTGGGTCGATGCGGAACGACGTTGGCCGTTGTCGGCTCGCACATCGTGGGGCGGACGCGTGTTTCCCGGCCTGAGCGGCCGGGGGGATGCGAAGTAAGAACGGACTCGAGGAGGACATCGTGAGTGAGCAGTACGGCTCCGACACCGGAGCTGCTCCCGACCGAAATCTGGCGATGGAGCTGGTTCGTGTCACCGAGGCGGCAGCGCTTGGTGCCGGCAGATGGATCGGAAGAGGAAACAAGGAAGCGGCCGATCAAGCAGCGGTGGACGCCATGCGCCTGATGCTTTCGAGCGTCAGCGTCAACGGGACGGTCGTCATCGGCGAAGGCGAGAAGGACGAAGCGCCGATGCTCTACAACGGCGAAGTCATCGGCGACGGAACCGGGCCTGAGGTCGACGTCGCCGTAGACCCCGTGGACGGCACCGGACTGACATCTCGCGGACAAGGCAACGCCGTAGCGGTCGTCGCGCTGGCCGAGCGGGGCACCATGTTCGACCCTGGGCCGTGTGTCTACATGGACAAGGTCGTATGCGGGCCGGAAGCCGCGGACGCGGTCGACCTCGATGCACCCCCCGAAGAGAATGTTTATCGCGTAGCGAAGGCGCTCAACATGAAAGCCGCCGACATCGGTGTCACGATCCTGGACCGTCCTCGACACGAGGAGCTCATCGCTTCGGTTCGGAACGCGGGCGCCAGGGTCTTCCTCATCACTGACGGGGACGTTGGAGGAAGCATCAACGCCTCGCGCGAGGGAACCGGCGTTCATCTCTTGATGGGGATCGGCGGTACACCCGAAGGCGTGATCTCGGCCTGCGCCATCAAATGCCTAGGCGGGCACATGCTCGGCCGCCTCTGGCCGCGCAACGACGACGAACGCGCCCGCGCAAAGGATGCCGGTTACGACCTCGACCGCACGCTAACCGGAGACGACCTCGCGGCTTCGGACAACGTGTTCTTCGCGGCTACCGGCGTAACCGATGGGCGACTGCTGAAAGGCGTGAGCTATGCCCCCGGCAAGGCGTTCACGCAGTCGATGGTGATGCGCTCCCGGTCAGGGACGATTCGTTACGTCGACTCCGAACACACGCTGGAGAAGCTAAACGTGGTTTCCGGCTCGCGTTACTCGACCTAAGGGTTCTCTGCCGTGTCGACAGAGGGCGGCACCAAAGCAACGGTCACCGCTCTCGGCGCGAATCTGGCCATCGCGATCGCGAAGTTCGTCGCCTTCACCTTCACGGCGTCGGCTTCGATGCTCGCCGAAGCCATCCACTCCGTAGCGGATACGGGTAACCAAGCGTTGCTGTTACTCGGGATCCGTCGGGCGCAGCGAAAAGCTACGCCGGAGCACCCGTTCGGCTATGGCCGAGAGCGCTACTTCTGGTCGTTCATCGTCGCAGTTGTCCTTTTCACTGTTGGTGGTGTCGCGTCGGTGATGGAGGGATGGGACAAGCTTCGTCACCCGCACGAGATCGAATCGCTGACCTGGGCCATCGGCGTGCTGGCCGTTGCCGTCGTCATCGAGCTATTCAGCCTGCGGGTTGCCGTACGGGAGACGAACAAGGTGCGGACCAGCGGCTGGTGGGCATTCATCCGGCGTTCCAAGATTCCCGAGCTACCAGTCGTACTGCTCGAGGACATCGGCGCTTTGCTCGGACTGGTCTTCGCGCTCGGCGGCGTCACGCTCGCCGCCGTGACGGACAACCCGCGCTTCGACGCCGCCGGGAGCCTCTCGATCGGATTGCTGCTGTGCGTGATCGCAATCGTTCTCGCCGTCGAGCTGCGGAGTCTCCTTCTCGGTGAGTCGGCGTCGGCCTCCGACATCGACGCGATCACCGCGGCGATCACCAGGGATCCAGAGGTTCAATCTCTGATCCACATGCGCACCCAGCACATCGGGCCCGAGGAACTACTGGTGGGCGTGAAGGTGCACCTGCGAGGCAACCTTTCGTTCGAGCAGGTGGCCGCCGCGATCAACAGGATCGAGTCAAGCATCCGAACGAGCGTGCCGGCGGCGAAACTGATCTACATCGAGCCAGACGTGGCTGCCACCACGGGAGCCGAGAGCCAAAAGTGACGAGCGTTTACCTCGGCCAGTACACCGACGAAGTCGCGAACGCGATCGCCGGCGAGCTTGAAGCGGCGCAGATCCCATGGAGCTACAAACAAGCCGCCGGGATCACAAAGATCTTCTTCGCCGGCGAGTGGGGGACGCGATTGTTCGTGGAAAAGGAAAGGCTCGCCGAAGCACGCATCATCGTGGAGCGCATTACCGACACCACGAGCCCAGAGGACAACCAGTGAGCGAGCCCGGGCTTTTCCCCCACGGATGTGTGGCATCGCCGCATTACCTGGCGTCCTCAGCCGGACTGCGCGTCCTGGCTGATGGAGGCAACGCATTGGACGCCGCGATCGCTACGAACCTCACGCTCGGCGTGGTGGCACCGTATATGTGCGGATACGGAGGCGACCTCTTCACGATCATTTCGGTCGATGGTGCCCTCCACGCCTACAACGGTTCGGGCCGGGCTCCGTCCGGCGCCACACTCGACGCGCGTGCGAGCGGCGGCGGGGCAGGACACGATCCCGGTCCACGGGCCCCTTTCCGTCACGGTGCCCGGCGCAGTCGAGGCATGGTTCGTCCTCCTCGAGAAGTTTGGGACGAAGTCATTCGCGGAGTTGGCGGCCCCCGCGCTTCGATACGCAAGCGAGGGGTTCCCCATCAGCCGGATGATGGCCGCAGGCCTGACGGCACTCGGTAATCAACACCAAGAAGAATGGAGCTCGGCGTGGCGCGACATCTACGCGGGAGCCAGTTCCGAGCTTCCGCTGCGCCAGCCAGCCCTGTCACGCACGATCCAATCACTGATCGACGAAGGCCCGGAGGGGTTTTACCGAGGAGAGATCGCGTCCGCGATTGCGGACACGCTGCAGCGCTTCGGCGGCCTCATGGCTACAGACGATCTGGCTGCGCATAACGGCGATTGGGTCGAGACGATCTCATCGACATACAGGGACGTCGAAGTGCATCAAGTGCCGCCGAGCTCACAGGGTTCGGCGGTACTGGAAGCACTGAACCTCATCGAAGACCTCGAGCTCGGAGCTCCGGAGAGCACCAACCGTCATCACCTTCTGATCGAAGCGATGAAGATCGCACTTACGGACCGCGACGCCTACATGACGGACTCAGAGCACATGAACATCGACCCGGCGACACTCACATCCAAGAAGTGGGCGAAGGAGCGGCGCGGGGAGATAGATCCGACGGTCGCCTCCAGACCGAAGGCGGGCAGAGCCGCGGTGGGTGGTACCGCATACTTCTGCACAGCAGATGGGGACGGAATGATGGTCAGCATGATCCAGTCCAACTACAAGGGCTGGGGCTCGGGGGTCACCGTTGGCGATTGGGGCATAAATCTTCAGAACCGGGGCTCGTATTTCTCACTTGATCCCCAGCACATCAACGTGATCGCCCCGAACAAGAGGACCTTGCACACACTTATGCCTGCTTTCGCGTTTCGCGAGGGGAGGCCGTGGATGGCATTCGGGACGATGGGTGGTGACGGTCAACCACAAACGCAGCTGCAGTTCCTAACTCGCGTGATCGACGACGGCCGCAACGTCCAAGATGCGATCGATGCGGGTCGCTGGGTGATCTCACCCAACGACTGGTCGGTAAACGCGGAATCTCGGCTTGGCGCGGACGTAATCGCGGGCTTGCGCGAACTCGGACACGAAACAAGCGAGGTTCCCCACAACGATCCAAACTTCGGCCACGCGCACGCGATACAGGTAACGCCGACGGGATACGCAGCGGCTTACGACCGCCGTTCGCAAGGCGCCGCGCTCGGCCTGTAAAGGATGGAGCGAAACGATTCCAAGCTGCTGAGTAATCAAGTCGCCCCCGGCCTCTCGCTCCTCTTGGCCGCTGCCATCTGGGGATTCACGTTTCCCTTGGTGAAGGACGCATTGGAGGAGATAGGAACCTTTGAGTTCCTGGCGATACGTTTCGTCATCGCCAGCCTCGCGCTGGCCGCGATCTTTCCCCGCTCCGCCGCCAAAGCCTTGCATGCAGGCCGCCGCGCCGGACTCGTTGTCGGCGTGCTCCTCGCACTCGGTCACGCGTTCCAGACAGCCGGGCTCGATCTGACGCGATCGACCAACGCCGGATTCATCACCGGTCTCTACGTGGTTTTCACGCCCGTGATCGCGGCGATCTTCCTTCGCCGGCGACCGGCCGTCGTCGTCGTCTTCGGTGTGGCCCTCACGACGATTGGACTCGCCTTGATGAGTGTTCAGTTCGATGCGGGAGCCCTCTCGGTGAACATCGGCGATCTGCTCGTCCTCATGTCGGCGATCATCTATGCCGGCCAGATCGTGGCGCTCGGTCGGTACTCTCCCGAAAGCGATCCAAGAGTGCTAACGCTTCAACAGCTGATCGTGACGGCGATCTTCTTCGTAGTGTTGATGCCGACTCAGCCAATCCTTGCGCCAACATCGTGGACCGTTTGGAGCGCTCTATTGGCGACGGCCATCGGATCGACGGTCTTCGGGATCAGCGTGCAGACGTGGGCGCAAGCGAAGATCTCGCCAACGCGTGCGGCCGTGATCTTCTCGATGGAAGCGCCGTTCGCGGCTTTGTTCGCGTTCCTACTGGCCGACGAGCGATTGCCCGCTTACGCATGGGCGGGCGCAGCGCTCATCATGGTTGGAGTTTTGGTTGTTGAGCTTCGACCACGTTCGGTTTCGCAGGAGGCTTGAGCTGAGCACACGGCTCTCGTGCATCTGTATGGATGCGAACGACATGTCCTCCATCGCCGCCTTTTGGGCAAGCGCTCTCGACTGGCACGTTGTCGACGAAGAGCCCGGCGAGGCGGCTTTCGTCGCGCCCGACGAGTCCTACGATCTGCCGCTGGTCGTCCTGCCCGTCTCCGAAAAGAAGATCGGCAAGAATCGTATCCACCTCGACCTGCATAGCTCGTCCCCGGAACAGCACGAAAAGAATCTCGAACGGCTGCTCGGTCTCGGAGCAAGAAGGGTCGACATCGGCCAAGGCGACGTTGCCTGGACCGTTCTCGCCGACCCTGAGGGAAACGAGTTCTGCCTGGAGCCCGCATCAGTCTTCCCGGATGACACCGGACCGATAGGCGCTATCGCATACGACGCGGTGGACCCGCCAAGTCTCGGGCGTTTCTGGAGCAAGGCTTCCGGTTGGCCGGTCGTGGACGAAGGAGATTGGGGTGTTGCTCTGCGCTCCCCGTCCGGTGTTGGCCCGTTCTTGACCCTGGGCGGCGGCGCGGCGAGAACTGCGCAAAAGCTGGCGAAGAATCGATTGCATCTCGATGTCGCACCGCCGGTGGATGGTGACCAGCAGGCCGAGGTAGAACGCCTCGTGAGGCTCGGTGCGACCCGGGTCGACATCGGGCAGGGTGAGGTTGACTGGGTAGTGATGGCCGACCCCGAAGGCAACGAGTTCTGCGTGCTGACGCCCAGATGACGACGAATCTCACGAGTCTTTGCTTCGACGCCAATGGCCCTTTGCGTCTCGCGCGATTCTGGGCAGCCGTTCTGGGATGGGAGGTATACAACGAGACTCACCCGGTGGTCGGGTTGACGCCTACCGATGGAACGCGTTTCGCGTTCGATTTCGCGCGCGTCCCCGAGCCGAAAAATGGAAAGAACCGGATCCATCTGGATCTGGTCGGCGAATCGCCTGAGCATCAGGACGAGATGGTGGAGCGATACATCACGCTCGGCGCGAGGCGCATCGATGTTGGTCAGGGCAAAGATGCCGAACACGTCGTGCTGGCCGACCCCGAGGGCAACGAATTCTGCGTCGTCATCCGCGGAGAGTTCCTGTCCGACACTGGTCTCGTCGGCGCCATCGTGTTCGAACCCGGTAACCCGGCTGCCGGGCACTTCTGGAGTGAGGCGATCGGCTGGCCCGTCGTCTACGAACAGGACGGCGATACCGCCATCCGTGCGCCGGATGGTCGTGGACCATTCGTCACCTTCGGCCCACCAAGCGATGAAGCCAAGACTATGAAGAACCGCCTGCACCTCGACATCGCTCCGACAAGGGACGGCGACCAGAACTACGAGGTTGACCGGCTGATCTCACTCGGCGCAACGCGCGTGGACATCGGCCAAGGCGACGTCTCATGGGTCGTCATGGCCGATCCGGACGGCAACGAGTTCTGCGTGCTGACCCCTCGATGATGGCCGGGCCACTCGTACTGACCTCCGATCGGTTCTGGGACGGAAGGTCACCTCAGGTTGCCGGCGGACAGTTCGTTCAGGTCTCCGAGGGACTCATTAGGGCCGTAGGTCGGCGCTCCGAACTGCCGGACGGCACGGAAGTCCGTGATCTAGGTGACGTCACGCTGATGCCCGGGCTGATCAACGCGCACGTCCACATCACACTCAGCGCCGAGCAGCTCGTGTTGGAGGAGTACCTCAAAGAGATGGAGGCCGGCTTCGAGACTCTGATGCGGCGCGCCCGGCAGAACTTGGGCTTGGCCGTAGGAGCCGGCGTAACGACTGTTCGAGATCTCGGCACGCTCAACGATGTCGTCTTTACCGCGAGATCCGCCGTTCGCGACGGCAGTCTCACCGGTCCGGACATCATCGCTTCGGGCGAGGGCATAACGTCCAAGGGCGGCCACTGCTACTTCTTCGGCATCGAGGCCGAGGGCGCCGACGAGTTGCGCGAAGCGGTCAGGCGTCAATCCGAAGCCGGGGCGGATGTGATCAAGGTGTTCGCGACGGGGGGGAACCTGACGCCCAATACCGACCCCTTCTCGCCGCAATACGAAACCGAGGAACTAACCGTCGTAGTCGAGGAGGCACGCGCGGCCGGTCTTCCGATCGCTTCACATGCCCACGCACCTGAAGGCATCCGCAGATCCATCGCTGCGCGCGTAGACACCATCGAGCACTGCTTGTTCGAGACGATCGACGGGATCGAGTTCGACGAATCGGCCGCGGAGCGGATGGCCGAGCGCGGCATCGTGGCCGTGCCGACCCTCGGCTACGCGATCTTCGATTTCTTCGAGAACCCATCACTTGTCGACGGCGTTCCGGAGCCTGGGAGGTCTATCGTCAAACGCCTCATGGCGAGGCTCCCGCTGGCGCTAAAGAACTTCAGTCGGATGAGAGAGCTCGGCGTTACCGTGATCGCCGGCACCGATGCCGGAGCGATCCCGCAGCGTCGATTCGACGATTTCCCGAAGGACATGGTGTGCCTGTCCAGTGAGCTCGGGATCGGCATGGGACCGCGCGACACGCTCATCGCAGCCACGTCGGGCTGCGCAGACTCGTTGGGACTGTCGGATCGCGGGGAGATCGCAGTCGGGAAGAGGGCAGACCTTCTAGCCGTTGCCGGAAACCCGCTGAATCGCATCGGGGATCTGGAAGCGACACGCTTCGTAATGGTCGGTGGGCGGGTAGCCGTGGACGAACACAGCAGCCCGTAGACGCCGAAGAACGGCTCTGACGTCCCGACTAACGAACATGTAGCTTCGAAGGCCCAAACGACCGGGAGCGATCGATGACCAAGGACATCTACGAGATCGGCGAGGTTCCACCGCTGGGCGAGATCCCCAAGCAGATGTGGGCACAACTTATCCGTCCGGAGCGATTCGGGGAGCCGAAAGACGCCTTCAAGGTCGAGCAGGTAGAGATCCCCGAAGTCGGACCGGACGACGCTCTCGTCTGGGTTGCCGCCGCCGGCATCAACTACAACAACGTTTGGGCCGCCCGCGGCGTGCCGGTGAACGTATGCGAAGTGCACGGCCGCTTCGACGAGCCCACCGACTTCCACATCGGAGGATCGGACGCGTCCGGGATCGTCTACGCCGTCGGCGAGAACGTGACCAACGTGAAGGTCGGCGACCGGGTCGTCATCCATTGCGGGCAGTGGGACGTCCACGGCATCCCCGACGGCACCGACCCGATGTTCCATCCCAGCTACCGGATCTGGGGATACGAGTCGAACTGGGGAAGCTTCGCGCAGTTCACGAAAGTTCAGGCACACCAATGCATGCCCAAGCCCCCGGACCTGTCGTGGGAAGCGTCGGCCGCCTACGGACTGGTCGGGTGCACGGCCTGGCGGATGCTCATGGGCTGGTCGCCGCACACCGTGCGCGAAGGTGACGTCGTGCTCGTTTGGGGCGGATCCGGTGGGCTCGGATCGATGGCCACGCAGATCGTCCGGGAACAGGGCGGCATTCCGGTAACGGTCGTGTCGTCGGAGAGCCGCGGCGAGTTCACCAAGAAGATGGGAGCCAAGGGCTACATCAACCGCAAGGACTTCTCGCACTGGGGACGCATGCCCGATTGGGAAGACGACGACGCCTACGCCGAGTGGTCGAAGGGATGTCGCGCATTCGGCAAAGCTTTGTGGGATGTCCTCGGTGAGCGTCGCTCGCCCCGCATCGTTTTCGAGCATCCCGGACAAGACACGGTTCCCACTTCGATCTTCGTCGTAGATACCGGCGGGATGGTAGTCATCTGCGCCGGTACGACCGGTTTCAATGCCGACGTCGACCTTCGCTATCTGTGGATGCGTCAGAAGCGACTGCAGGGCTCACACTTCGCAAACGACGACGACGCCTACGCATTCAACGATCTAGTTGTGGCCGGAAAGATCGACCCGTGCCTCAGCGATGTCTTCACCTTCGAGAACATCTGGGAACCGCACCAGCTGATGCATGAGAACAAGCACAACGAGGGGAACATGGCCGCCCTCGTCGGCGTCACGGAGCGAGGACAAACCGATCTCGACGTCTGAGCCCCGTTGGGAACCGGGGCACACGATCGTCGAGCGGGGCGTTTGGTTCGGCGCCGTATGGGGTGCACGACCCGCGACCGTCGTTGCACACAACGACGATGCTTTGGCCATGCAGGTCAGCATCGGCACTACCCACATCGGGCCCTTGCCCCAAAGTCGCGAGACCGTAATGGACGAGTTCGAGCACGGCGAGCTCAAGTGGGGCGAGAGACAGTGGACGATGTTCAACGTGATTATCATCGTCCGCCCAGACGACCCCTACTCCATCCAGGGTTTCTACAACGACGAGAGTGTATTCGTTGGCTGGTACGTGAACCTCCAAGATCCGCTGACCTGGTCTCGGTTCGGTTATGACACTCGCGATCATTTCCTCGACATCATCGTGGGCGAGGACCTCAAGTCTTGGATGTGGAAGGACGAGGACGAGCTGGCGCGCGCCGTTGTATTAGGGCTCATCTCGTCCGATGAAGCGACTTCCATCCGAGTCAATGGCGAGGCAGTAGTTGACCTCATTGAACGAGGCGACATCTGGTGGGCTGACTGGCGGAACACAGTGCCGGACGTATCGCTACCGATTCCTGTCCTGCCTCGCGGCTGGGATGTCCTCTAGCCGACCGAGCTGATCTCGAACAAGTGGCCATCCGGGTCGCGGAAGAAGCAGCGAACTTCACCACCCCAATCGTGCGGCGGAGTTACAAACGCCGCTCCTCGCGCGCGCAATACTTCGTATGCCTCGTAGCAATTCGGCACTCGGATCGTCATCGAATGACTTACTCGGGTCGAGTCGGATGGAGCTTCGAACGTCACATCAGGCTTGTCTTCCGTCGGCCCGCCTCCGGTAACGAGAAGCAGCCAAGCACCCTGAAAGGTGAAAACCGCAGATGATCCGCCGTACTCGCGATAGAGCTCGGCCCCCAGAACGTCTCGATACCAGTCGCGGGAGCGTTCGAGATCCGATACCACGAGGATGTGCGTGATCTCCATCCCGCTCGAGGGAAACTCCGGCGAAGGCGCACCCATCCCCGTACACTACGGCCCCGATGAGCGACCTTCCTCTCGCCGGTCTGCGCGTCATCGACTGCTCAACCGTCATCGCCGGTCCTCGGATCGCGATGTACCTCGGCGACTTCGGCGCGGACGTCATCAAGGTCGAGCATCCGCAGCGAGGTGACGACACAAGACGCTTCGGCGCGCAACGCGACGGTGTCTCTTGCTACTGGAAAGTCGTGTCGCGAAACAAGCGCTGCATCACGCTCGATCTCTCCGATCCACAAGGACAACAGGTTGCGCGCAAGCTGTTCGCCACGGCCGACGTCCTCATCGAGAACTTTCGACCGGGCACACTCGAACGCTGGAACCTCGATCCCACTTCCCTGCTGGCGGAGAACCCCAAGCTCGTCGTCGTTCGCGTCACGGGGTTCGGCCAAACAGGTCCGTACGCGAAACGGCCGGGTTTCGCGACGCTGGCCGAAGCGATGTCGGGACTCGCATCCATAACTGGTGAGCCGGACGGTCCGCCCGTCCTTCCTCCCATCGCGTTGGCAGATGAGGTGACCGGTCTCGTCGGAACGTGGGCAACGCTCGCGGCTCTGTACTGGCGCGATGCGAAGGACGGCAAGGGCCAAGTGATCGATCTGTCCCTCTATGAATCGCTGATGCAGCTTCTCGGCCCCCTTCCGCTTGCTTGGGATCAGCTCGGCTACCTCCAGCCGAGGATGGGGTCGCGCCTTCCATACACTGCGCCGCGTAACGCTTACCAATGCAGCGACGGAAAGTGGGTGGCGCTTTCAGCAACGGCCCAGCGCGTGGCGATGCGCGTGTTCGACGCGATCGAGCGTCCGGAGCTGAAAGACGATCCCCGCTTCACCACTCACGGCGACCGGATCGTCAACATGGACGACCTAGACGACCTCATAGCCGACTGGATCTCACGGCACACGCGCGATGAAGCACTCGCCCACTTTGAACTTCACGACGCAGCGCTAGCTCCCATCTATGACGTGTCGGAATTCATGGACGACCCTCATGTCCAAGAACGTGGCTCTATATCAACCATCGACGACGCGACGTGGGGACCAATCCGCATGCAGGGCGTGCACCCGAACCTGAGCGAGACTCCGGGAAGCATCAGATCGGCCGGTCCGGACGAACGCGGCGCCCACAACGACGAGGTACTCGCGGAGCTCGGATTGTCTCCGGACGACATCGCGCAGCTACGCGGCAGCGGTGTCGTGTGAGCACAACCGAGAAACGACCACTAGGAACCCTCGGGAAGAATGCATGGCCTCCGTTGGCGGTCGCTCTCGCCGCAATAGCTCTCGCCATCTCATCGCTCGTATCGGGCGGCGGCAATGCGATCCTCGAACGTGCAACGGAGGCCACGGCCCAACAGGACTCTTATCGCTTCGAGTTCCAACAGACCGCCGGCGCGCGGGGCCAGACCGTGTCGGGCCTGAGCATGAAGGGTCTCTACGATCGATCTTCCGGTCTGTCCCGAGTGACTCTGGGTTTCGGCGGCCAAGCGGGATCGAACGAATGCACCATCGTCTCTTCGGACAACTATTGGTACGTCCAGATCCCTGAAGAAAGACGAACCGCCATCAGTGCCGGAAAAGAATGGATCAGAACCGCGCCTTTGGCCAGCTCGCCTGCGCAGGGTCTCGCATCCACACCGGCTCAGGGCGAGTCGATCGTCGATCTAGACGCTGTCGATGACCTAAAGGAAGTAGGCCGCGAAGCCGTTCGTGGAGCGGAGACGACGCGTTATCGCGGCAACTTCGATCTGCGAGCGTCCTTGCAGAATGCTGCCAATCCCCTGTCGGGCGAGGTGCTAAAGAGACTCAGGATCCCCGACAAGATTCCCGTCGACTTCTGGATCGACGAAGACGATCTGATCAGGCGGACGTCGTACTCCTTCGACATTCCCAGCGGACCCGTAACGGTCGAGACGATGCTCCGCTACGAGAACTTCGATTTCGGTGTGGATGAAACGGTGCAGGCGCCGCCGGACAATCAGGTCCACATCGGGTCGCAGTTACCGGGCTTCACGGCGTGCCTGGCTCCCGTCAATCAGCTCGATCGATGACGGCGATCACGTCGCCCTCCTGAACCGATCCACCTTCCTCGACGCGGACCTCGGCGACCGTTCCATCGTGTGGCGCGAGAACGGGAATCTCGGTCTTCATCGACTCGAGGATGACGATCGTGTCGCCCTCGGCAACGGTCTGGCCGCCGCTAACGGCGACCTTCCAAACTCCTGCGACCATGTCGGACAAGATCCGCGTCATCGGTTCGACGTTCTAACACGTCGACGACCACCTTTGGGTTCGACGTGCTATCACGCCGACGGCCACACTTGACCTCGTGACCTGGGAACCGGAGCTCGAGGAGATCCGCCGCCGGACGGAACTCGCCAAGAAGATGGGCGGCGAAGAGCGCGTCCAGCGCCAGCACGATCAGGGACGCCTCACCGTCCGCGAGCGGCTGGATCGTCTCCTGGACGAAGGCTCTTTCCACGAGATCGGGGCGCTCGCCGGCTTCCCAACCTACGAAGGCGACGAGATGGTCGACTTCTCGCCGTCCAACATCATCTCGGGAACCGGGACGATCAACGGCCGCCGCGTAGTCGTTTGCGGCGACGACTTCTCGGTTCGCGGTGGCTCAGCCGATGCTGCCATCCATCTCAAGCAGATCCACGCGGAACGGATGGCCAACGAGCTGAGACTTCCCATAGTCCGATTGATCGAGGGTTCGGGCGGCGGCGGAAGTGTGAAGTCCTACGAGAGCTTCAAGCGCACCTACATCCCGGCCAATCCCGGATGGGACGTCGTCGTCGAGAACCTCGGCGTCGTTCCGTGCGTTGCTGCATGCCTCGGTCCGGTTGCCGGACTGGGCGCAGCCCGCGTGGTAACCGCGCACTTCTCGGTGATGGTCAAGGAGAACGCCCAGCTGTTCGTTGCCGGGCCCTCCGGTCGTGCGCGCCGGAATGAAACAGGAAGTCACGAAAGAAGAGCTCGGCGGTTGGGAGATCCATGCGCGTCAGTCGGGTGCCGTGGACAACGCAGCGGAGGACGAAGACGACGCGCTCGCGCAATGCCGGCGCTTCCTTACGTATATGCCGTCGAGCGTTTGGGACATCGCGCCACGTCACGAAACCAATGACGACCCGAACCGACGGGAAGAAGAGCTCATCTCGATCATTCCGCGCGAGCGTCGCCAGATCTACGACATGCGCAAGATCATGAGCTTGGTGTTCGACGAAGGCTCTGTCTTCGAGGTCGGACGCTACTTCGGTGGATCGACGATCTGCGCGTTGGCAACACTCGACGGTTACCCGGTGGCGGTTATGGCAAACGACCCACGCGTTTACGCAGGTGGCATGACGGCGGCGGCTTCGCAGAAGATCGTCCGCTTCTGCGATCTCGCCGACACCTTCCACCTACCGATCGTGAACCTCGTCGATCAACCGGGCTTCGTGATCGGCGTCGATGCCGAGAAGGCCGGCACGATCCGCCATGGTGCACGCGCGCTGGCTGCTGTTTACCAAGCAAGCGTTCCTTGGATCTCGATCATCATCCGAAAGGTGTTCGGAGTCGCGGGAGCTGCTCATGGCAACGCACAACGTCTGAACCTCCGTTATGCGTGGCCGTCCGGCGATTGGGGATCGCTTCCGTTAGAGGGAGGGATCGAAGCGGCATATAGACGTGTTCTGGACGAAGCGCCGGACCGCGAGGCCAAGCGTCAGGAGATCCTCGAGTCGCTCGAATCCATCCGTTCACCGTTCCGCACCGCGGAGACCTTCGGCATCGAAGAGATCATCGACCCACGCGACACCCGAAGGTTGTTGTGCGAGTGGGCGCTCGAGGCTTACCGAATCGTTCCTACGTTGGTCGGGCCCCGGACGCACCCGATCCGGCCCTGACTGCGTCGTAATACCTGTTCACGGATCTAGACCACGTTTACGATTCTTCGTGATGACCGAGCCGGTCACTGCCCGCGCGCCCGAGTTCGCGGACCCACACTTCCAAGTGGCCTTCGCACGGAAGATCTGGCGCCGCTCCAACGCCGGCGTCGCGCTGCCCATCACCGCCATCGCACTCATCGCGATCTTGGGGGCGCAGAGCTTCCTCGGGCCCGGTGAGACCACACTGCGGGTCTTTTTCGTCGTGCTTGTGATGATTCCACCCTTCTGGTTGGTCACCGCCTTTATGGGCTGGAAGACGTGCCGGTTCATCGTCCGTCGATCCTTCCGCTGGGCGTCCGAGGGCCGCGCGCCGTCGGCACGTGAAGTAGGCCTCTTGGCGGCCGCGCCTAGGATCGCGGCCGCATTCATCTTCGTCGTGTGGATCGTGATCGTGCCGATCATGCTGCTGATAGGCAATCAGTACGTCGATATCAGATGGGGTGAGGGTGTCTGGCAGTCGATGGCCCTGATCTTCGGTTTCGGAGCTTTGGCCGCTGCGGTGGTGTGCTACCTGTTCACCGAGCAGGCCGTGACATCGGTCCTTTCTCGAATCCTTCCAGCGGACTCGACGAAGTGGCCACGAACGCTCGGCCTCAGCGCCCGCCTGGTGATCCTTTCGGTAGTTGTCGCCGGCGGGCCGCTTTTGGTGATCGGCTTCGCCATCGCGAGCTACTCGTCCAGGCAGCTCAGTCTCGCCGGACCTGCCCTGATCACTGCGTGTCTTCTTTTCAGCTTCCTTGGGATCGTGGTCTTCCGGGTCGCGGGCCAGGCGATAACTTCCCCGCTCGAAGATCTGCGCACGAACATCCGGCGAGTTTCGGACGGTGACCTGACCAGCGATGTCGCGACGGTCGAAGCAAGCGAGATAGGACAATTGCAGCTCGGCTTCAACGAGATGCTCGCGGGCCTTCGGGAGCGCGAGCGGATGCGCGATGTCTTCGGGCGTCACGTCGGCGCAGACGTAGCGCGGCTCGCGATGGAAAGCGACTTCGGTTCCGGCGGACAGTCCTGCGAGGCGACGGCAATGTTCGTCGACGTCATCGGATCGACGGGGCTCGCTCAACAGAAGGACCCCGACGCTGTCGTCGAGATCCTCAACCGCTTCTTCGACGCGGTGGTGCGCGTTGTCGCGGCCGAGGGCGGATTCGTCAACAAGTTCCACGGGGACGGCGCACTCTGCGTTTTCGGCGCTCCGGTCTCGCAGAACGACCATGCTGCCCGCGGCATCCGCGCAGCACGCGCTCTCTCGCTCGAGTTGGCACCGATGGGTGATGTAGCCGCCGCGATCGGTGTTTCGTCCGGCTCGGTAGTAGCAGGAAACGTCGGCGCGATCGACCGCTACGAGTTCACCGTCATCGGCGATCCCGTCAACGAGGCATCTCGCCTGAGCGACGAAGCGAAGCTGCATCCGTCCCATGTCCTGGTGAGCGAACGGACGATCCAGGCCGCGGGCGAAGACGCCCGGGGCTGGATCCGCGGCGAAGCCATCGCCCTCCGAGGGCGTTCGCTGCCGACGGTCACCTACTCGCCTTATGACTGAAAAACCCGCACGAGTTCGCGGGCTCCCGGGACCCGGCGAAGACGCGCGCTCGTTCGGACTGGCGATGGCGCGGCGAACCTATCTCTTCAGTCTCGCGGCCAACGTGATCGGCGCCGGGACGGTTGCGATCGTCCTTGCGCTAGCGATCCCCGTTTATCCCGGCGGTATCACGTATGCCAAAGCGATGTTCGGTTTCGTGATCGTCGGCGGGGGCTTGGTATCGGCGATCGCTGTTTTCGGGTTCTTCCACGTCCGCTGGCTGACTTTCCGAAACATCCGGTGGCTGACCGAGAATCGCGATCCGACCACTGAGGAGATCGAGCGTTTGGCCGCGCTGCCCCGTCTCGCTGCGACGGTGGCCTTCTCGTACTGGGTCTTCGGAACACCGGGCACGCTAGTGCTGCTGCACCTCGTCGTCGGGTATCAATTCACCTTCGAGTTGGTCTGGAAGGCGATGTTCATCTACTCGCTCGGGGCGTTTATCGCCACCACATTGGTATACGTCGCGGTCGAAGCCAGCATTCGTCCGATCGTCAATGCTGTTCTGCCGGCGGACACCGAGCTTTGGCCGCGAACGATCGGTCTCAGCCCTCGACTCCTTCTAGCCTGGCTCTGTGTAGCGGGTGCTCCGCTGATAACGATCGCGGCCGTGCTCACGAGCCTTAACGATCAGCAGCGCGTCCTCGCCGTCCCCGCCATCATCACGGCGACGGTGCTGACTACCGTGATCGGCCTCTTCGTCTTCATCGTCGTCGGCCGAACGCTCACGTCACCGCTCCAACGGCTGCGTGGAGCGCTGCGCAGCGTCGCAGGTGGTGATCTGTCCTGGCACCTCGAGATCGATGAAGCCGGCGAGATCGGACAGCTTCAAGCCGGCTTCAACCAAATGGTCGCCGGGCTTCGCGAACGCGAGCGGATGCGGGACGTGTTCGGCCGCCATGTCGGAACCGACGTCGCTCGCCTCGCTATGGAGACGGAGTTCGGTCAAGGCGGGTCGATCTGTGAGGCGACGGTTTTGTTCGTCGACATCATCGGATCCACAGGTCTAGCCGAACGCCAAGAACCCGACGAGGTAGTTGCGATCCTAAATCGCTTCTTCGACACGGTTGTGAACGTCGTCGCCGCGGAAGGAGGATTCGTCAACAAGTTCCAAGGGGACGGTGCACTTTGCGTCTTCGGCGCACCTCTTCCCATGGAAGATCATGCAGCGCGCGGTCTGAGGGCGGCCCACAAGCTCGCGAGGGAGATCGGCGTGATCGGAGACATCTCTGCGGCCATCGGTGCTTCGTCTGGCCAAGTCGTGGCCGGACACGTCGGAACCGAAGATCGCTACGAGTTCACGGTTATAGGTGATCCCGTCAACGAGGCCTCGCGTCTGACCGACGAAGCGAAGCTAAGTCCATCGCGCGTCCTGGCAAGCGAGCGAACGATCAACTCAGCCGGTGACGAAGCAAGCGGCTGGATCCGCGGAGAAGCGATCGCGCTGCGCGGAAGATCACAACCGACCATCACGTACTCGCCCTACGACTAGGCATACGCTTCGGGTCGTGCGCATCGTCTCGCTGCTGCCGTCGGCGACGGACATCGTCGCGTCGCTCGGCCTCCAAGAAAACCTCGTCGGACGAACCCACGAGTGCGATTGGCCGGCGGGGATAAAAGACGTTCCGGTCATGACCTCCGACGCTCTGGCAACTCACGAGATGTCGTCGCGCCAGATCCACGACGCGATCGGCGGCGCAGTCCATTCCGGGTCCTCGATCTACCACTTGGACGGCGATGCCCTCGAAGCGGCCAAACCGGATCTCGTCATCACCCAG
Source organism: uncultured Actinomycetes bacterium (assembly GCA_963766295.1). GTDB lineage: Bacteria > Actinomycetota > JAICYB01 > JAICYB01 > JAICYB01 > JBBDRJ01. Next base: position 1,813,760 of record CAVXYW010000002.1, read on the forward strand.
GAGCTGTGCGAGGTATGCGCGGTTTCCTACTCCGAAGTTAAAGAGGCGGCGGCCCGCTTGATGGACGCCGACACCAAGATCATCTCCCTCGAACCGCGGTCGATCGACGACATCCTCGGCCACGTCGAGCTGGTGGGAGAACTGACCGGACGCGATGAAGCCGCCAAACGCGTTGTGGACGACGCGCGGGCGCGGCTGAAGAACGTGCGCGAAGCCACGAAGAACCTTCCGCGCCCGCGCGTCGTGTCCATCGAGTGGCTCGATCCGATCTTCGCCGCCGGGCACTGGGTGCCGGAACAGGTGGAGATCGCCGGCGGCGAAGAGCTCCTCGGCCCACGGGGTTCTCCGTCCCCTGAGATCTCTTGGGATGCCGTCGTCGAAGCGAACCCTGAGGTCCTCGTCCTCATGCCTTGCGGGATGTCGATAGATCGGACCCTTGGCGAGATCGCGGTCCTCACGCAGCGTTCGGGCTGGTCAGAGCTGCCGGCCGTCGCCACCAGTAGTGTTTTCATCGTCGACGCCTCGTCCTATTTCAACCGTCCAGGACCCCGGATCGTCCGGGGCGTCGAGATCCTCGCCCATCTCCTCCACCCGATACCGGGCTTGGACGCCCCGTTTCCTTCTGGTACCGAGGCCCGACATATCGAAAAACGCCTGCTCAATAGGTAGAAATCCCTAGAACGTAAGTCGCTAGTCGCCGCATACTTCCCCCATGGCAAGGCGGGTGGAGGGATCAGAGCTGGTCAGGCGCGTCGAGTGGCGGCTGTGGCGGAACATCGTCGCCGCCAACCTCGTCGGCGTCGTCCTGATCGGTTTCGACGCGGTGGCTTTCGCCAAGATGATCCCGGCGGGACAGAACTTCGGCCGGGCAGCGGTAACGATGCTCTTCGCCTGTATCCCCTATTTCCTTCTGGCGGCGCTAATCGGCCGCCCCTACTTCCGCAGACGCCTGGCTCCCGCCACCGGCTGGATCGTCGACCGCCGGGCGCCCACGAACAAAGAGCGCTACGCGATGGCTGGTATTCCGAAGAAGATCGGGATCTACAGCCTCGTCAACTGGGCGTCCCTCGAGCTTTGGACGATCCCCTACCTCTACTTCGTCGCTGGATTCCGTCCGGGCGCGCTGCAATACACGAAGATGGCGATCGCCTTTGCGTTCGCCGGAATCATCAGTGCCACAGTCACCTACCTTGTGACCGAGCGGACGCTGCGTCCTCTGGTAGCGCTGGCACCGACTCCGGACGAACAACCCAAGACCGTCGGCATGTTCCCAAGACTCGTCGGCGCCTTTGTGATCGCTTCCGGGCTTCCGCTTGCTGCGATCGCGATAACGCTTTTCGGACTAACGGCCGAGCAGCGCGAGGCTTCGACGCCGGCGATCATCATGATCTGCCTCACTGCGATCCCGTCGGGTATCGGCGTGGCAGCGCTCGCAGCGCATCAATTCACCGCTCCCATCAAGAAGGTGCAGGAAAAGCTCCGTGCCGTTTCCCAGGGAAACCTCGAGGAGATGGCTGTGGACGAAGCCGGTGAGATCGGCGAACTCCAGCTCGGCTTCAACCGAATGGTCGCCGGTCTGCGCGACCGCGAACGCATGCGCGAGATCTTCGGACGTCACGTGGGCGACGAAGTCGCAAAGATGGCGCTTTCCGGCAACGCGAGCCTCGGCGGAGTGTCGCGCGAAGCCACCGCGATGTTCGTCGACATGATCGGTTCGACCCAGATGGCGCAGACCCTGCCCGCGGCAGAGGTCGTCAACGTGCTGAACGCGTTCTTCGACACAGTGGTCGACGTCGTGTCCGCACACGGCGGATTCGTCAACAAGTTCGAAGGGGACGGGGCGCTGTGCGTGTTCGGAGCCACGCGCGAGCAAGCCGATCACGCCAAGCGTGCCCTGCGTGCGGCGCGTGAGCTCCAGCACGAGCTGATGCTGCCGCCGGCCATCGAAGCCGCGATCGGTGTTTCGTCCGGTGAGGTTGTGGCCGGAAACGTCGGATCGATGGACCGCTACGAGTTCACGATCGTCGGCGACCCCGTCAACGAAGCGTCACGACTTACGGAACAGGCGAAGGAGTTCTCCGCGCGGCTGCTGGTGAGCAAGACGACGATCGACCGGGCCGAAGACGAAGCTGCACACTGGATGTCGGCAGGAACGATTCCACTGCGGGGGCGGTCGGAAGCGACGCTGGCCTACGAGCCGGTGGCTCCCCGCCCGCAGCGCTCGTCATCAATTGTCAGTTAGGGAGAACCCACCGGTCATGACCGGTCAGGCAGGGGACGCAGCAATCAAGGGCTACGCGCGGCGTGCATACCTGCTCGCTGTCGCTGCCAACTACTTCGGTGTAGCGATTCTCGTCTGGTACGCCATGTTCGCCATCAGGGTTTACCCCGATGACCGCTCGCCCGGGCGGATCATTCTCGAGCTCCTCGTACCGATGGTGCCGTTCCTCGTGGCAGTAACAATTCATGCGTACTTCCGGATAAGGAGGCTCGTCCGAGAAGCGACACTCTGGTTCGTCGAGGACAGACCGGCGACGACGCCGGAGCGACGCGAACTCTGTCGCCTCCCCATCCGCCTGGCACACAACTCGATGTTCTATTGGGCCACGGGAGCCCTGCTGGCATTTCCGTACCTGGCCCTCGTGGTCCAGTTCCGCACCGGAGCAGGCGGCATGATCCGCTTCGTTGTCGGTTGGGTGCTGATCTCGATCATTCCGTGGTCACTCACCTTCCTTCTCACAGAGTTGGCCATTCGTCCGTTGCTTTCGTCAGCGCTCGAACATGGAGAGCTGCCGAAAAGCATGGGAATCCCAGGACGTCTGCTCTTGGCTTGGGTTGCGACCTCCGGCATACCAACCGCGGGCGTGGTCATGCTCATGGCCGGCCAGAATGCAGATCAGCTGATTCGCGCAGTCCCTGCGATGTTTACGATCTTGGCCCTCGGCACCATCTCAGGCATCACGATCGCGGTATTCGCGGGCACAGCGATCTTGGACCCCATCCGTAAGGTCCACAGTGCTCTCCGTGATGTCGAAGCGGGAAACCTCGATGTTTCAATCCCCGTCTCCGACGCCTCAGAGCTCGGCGAGCTTCAGGTCGGCGTGAACCGGATGGTGCTCGGCTTGCGCGAACGAGAGCGGATGCGTGACCTGTTCGGCCGGCACGTGGGAGCAGAGGTGGCCGCACGAGCACTGGCCAGCGAAACAGGGCTGGGCGGGGACCGCCGCGAAGCGACGGCGATGTTCGTCGATGTGATCGGGTCGAGTTATCTCGTGGATCGCGAAGACCCTGACGAGGTCGTCGTGATCCTGAACGACTTCTTCGCGACTGTGGTCCGCGTCATAACTTCGGAGGGCGGCATCGTCAACAAATTCGAAGGTGATGGCGCTCTTTGCATATTCGGTGTGCCGATCGAACAACCCGATCACGCCGAACGCGCCTTGAGGGCAGGCCAACGGTTGCAAGATGAGCTTTCGGCACTGCCGGGTGACGTCGGTGCAGCCATCGGAATTTCATCAGGCGTCGTTGTTGCCGGAAATATCGGTGCGGCCGATCGTTACGAATACACAGTCATCGGGAGCCCAGTGCATGAGGCTTCCCGGCTCTGCGACGAAGCGAAGCTGACGAGCGCCCGCATCCTCGCAAGCGAGTCCGCGATCCGCAGCGCCGGAGCCAACGACACAGGCTGGGTAGCGGCGGACACCGTCCTATTGCGTGGACGTTCGGAGATGACGGCCACGTACGCACCACTGCAGAAGTGACGCCCTCCTTGCGTCGGCTCACATGGAGATTGTGGGCCCTCGTCGTCAGCGCCAACTTCATGGTCACGCTGGCCTTCTACGTGGGGCTTCTGTCCTGGCACAACGCCTACTTCCCCAATATCTCTGTTTGGAATTTCTTCAGGTACGCGTCCTGGATCGGAACCTTGTACTTCACAGCGGCCACGCTCCATGCCTACACGCGTGTCCGTCGGATCATCCGTCCCGCCGTGCAGTGGATGTTCAACGATCAACCCTCGACGCCGGAGGCACGGCTGGCGTTAGCCGGCGCTCCACGACGGATCGCTTTGTGGTCTGGCTTCTACTGGTTTCTCGCCCCGTTCTGGGGAATCCCGGTCTTCACGAGACTTCCCGACTACAACGACATGCCGATCTTCCTGATCGTGAAGATCCTCGTCGCGTGGATCGCTCTGGGTTTCGCTGCGACGATGCTCGCGTATCTGTTGGCCGAACGAGGACTGCGCCACGTCAGGGCGGCCGCCTTCCTTGGCGAGACGATGCTCGCCGGCTACCCAACGATGGGGATGTTCACGAAGTTGATCCTGGCCTGGGCCGGTGCAGCTCTATTGCCGATGGGCGCAATGATGCTCTTCCTCGTCGGTACTACGTCCGACCAACGACTTCGGTCTGCGCCGGTCATCTGGACCACCGGAAGCGTCGGACTGATCGCAGGAATCGCGGTCACGATCTACGCCGCTCGCGCCATCGTCGATCCGATCAATGGCGTTCGCCGCGGACTGCGCCGGATCGGTGAAGGCCAGCTCGACACCATCGACGTGGGCGAAGCCGGCGAACTGGGGCTCCTACAGGCGGGCGTGAACCAAATGGTCACCGGGCTGCGAGAGCGTGACCGGATGCGTGAGCTATTCGGCCATCACGTCGGGGACGAAGTCGCGCAGCGCGCGCTTGGAGGGACGATCAGCCTCGGCGGTGAATCGAGGGAGGCGACCGCCTTGTTCGTCGACATCATCAGCTCTACAAGCCTTGCGCAACAACGATCGCCGGCCGAAGTTGTCGTCACGCTCAATGAGTTCTTCGACGCTGTCGTCCGCTGCGTGGGAGCGGAAGGTGGCTTCGTCAACAAGTTCGAAGGCGACGGCGCACTTTGCATCTTCGGCGCCCCCGTCGACCAACCCGACCACGCTACGCGCGCCTTGCGAGCGGCTCGCGCCTTGCGGAAAGAGCTCGATCACATGGCCGAGTCGCTGGACGCAGCCATCGGGGTGTCTTCCGGTGAGGTGGTCGCAGGAAACGTTGGAGCCGCGAATCGATACGAGTACACGGTCATCGGCGACCCCGTAAATGAGGCCGACCGGCTGACGGAGGAGGCCAAGTCGCGGCGTGCACGCGTCCTCGTAAGCGATTCGACCTTCCGCAATGCGTCGGACGAATGGGAGCACTGGACACAAGCCGGAACGGTCCTCCTTCGCGGACGATCGAGCCCAACTATCGCGTTCGAACCCTCCTGAGTTGAGCCCGTGCCATGTGACAGGCAAACTGTCACATAGGTAATCCGGGACAGAAAGGCTCAATCGCATGCGATTCGGGATCTTCCTTGCGCCGTTCCACCCGCACGGTCAGAACCCCAACCTCGCGCTCCATCGAGACCTGGAACTGATCCAGTGGCTCGACCACCTCGGGTTCGACGAGGCCTGGATCGGCGAGCATCACTCCGCCGGCTACGAGATCATCGCTTCGCCCGAAGTCTTCATCGCCGCCGCAGCCGAGAGAACGCGCAACATCAAGCTCGGAACAGGTGTCAGTTCTCTCCCCTACCACCACCCGCTCATCCTGGCCGACCGCATCGTCCTGCTCGACCACCTCACGCGCGGACGCTTCATGTTCGGCGTCGGGCCCGGAGCGCTTCCGTCCGACGCGTACATGATGGGCATCGACCCCGTCGAGCAGCGCCGAATGATGGAGGAATCGCTCGAAGCGATCCTCAAGCTCCTGGACGGCGAGATCGTCGACATGGAGACCGACTGGTTCACTCTTCGCGACGCCCGCCTGCAGGTCCTTCCCTACTCGCGTCCGCGCATGGAGATCGCCGTCGCCGCGATGGTGTCGCCGTCCGGACCGCGGCTGGCCGGCAAGCACGGTCTAAGCCTGCTCTCGATCGGCGCCACGCAGACAGAAGGATTCAACGCGATGGAAAACGCGTGGTCGATCATGGAAGGGCGCGCGGCGGAGTTCGGCACATCAGTAGATCGTGACGACTGGCGCTTGGTTGGGCCGATGCACATCGCCGCGACCAAAGAGCAGGCCAAGGAGGACGTCAAGTTCGGCCTGGATCAGTGGATCGACTACTTCGTGAACGTCGGCGCGCTGCCCATCGCTCCGCAAGGCGTTGCGACCGACAAGGTCGTGGACCTATTCATCGAAAGCGGCTTCGCAGTCATCGGCACGCCGGACGATGCCGTCCAACAGATCGAGCGGTTGGAGAAGCAATCGGGCGGATTCGGCTCTTATCTGTTCATGGCGCACGACTGGGCCGACCGCGAGGGGACGATGAAGTCCTACGAGCTTTTCGCCAGATACGTCATGCCGAACATCAACGTCGAGGCTGCGTCCACCAAGCGATCGCGCGACTGGGCTGCGGAGAGCCGGCCGAAGTTCATGCCCAAGGTGGGCGAAGCCATCATGAACTCCATCCAGCAGCACGCGGCCGAACAGCAGGCCAAGTCCGAGCAGAGCTAAGCCCAGCGGTAGCGCTCGATCCCCTCCCGGACGGCCGACCTCCAGCATTCGCTGTGCCAATGGCGGTGGGCGTCGTCCTCGTCGGTTCTCCAAGCAACGATGTGCTGCGAGCTGCGCGACACAGGGCGGCTGCAGCGAGGGCAGACGTAGTCGGCCCCGGCATCTCGTGCGTGATACATCTGCGCGATCCAGCCGCTCGGCGCATCTATCGGAGTCGTCGTCGGCTGACTGCGAGGCTCACGGGAGCTCGGTCGCTGCTGACGCCGTCGGCGAGGCATGGCTGTGCTCAGACTCGGCCCGGTTGACTAGGGTTGTCGAGTCGAAGAAACGGGGGAGGTTGCCATGGCTTCGGTTCTCAATCCCGCAGATCTGCTGAAGAGCTTCCAGGCTCGCGCAGAATTCATGCTCAACGCCGACCGTCACCTGCAAGGGGTCGTCGAGATGCTGAGCGACACCCACGACATCCTCAAGAAGCTCGCCGGTGTGGTCGAACGGCTCGACTCGACCATCAAGGAAGTAGAGAGCAAGGTCGGAGGGGTTGGACAAGTCATCGGACGCATGGACCGCCTCGAAGAAGCGGCGCTGAACATCGAGCGCGCGACGATGAAGGTCGAGGGCGCCCTCACTGCCCTGCCGCGCGCGGTGCGAACACGGATCACGAAGGCCATCCCCGGCTCGACCTCTAGCAACGACGAGTAACGCGTGCGCGTCGGCGATCTAGAAGTACTGCCGGTCGTCGACGGTGTTATCCGGGCGCCGGCATCGATGTTCTACCCGTCCGTCACCGAAGAGCAGTGGGAACCGCACAAGCAGTTCCTTTCGGACGGCAACATGCTCGAGATGCCGACCGGCGGCTTTCTGATAAGGAACGGCGATCGTGTCGCGCTCGTCGACGTGGGCATGGGCTACGTGGAGGCAGCGCCCGAGCTTGGCGGCAAGCTCCTCGACAGCCTGGCCGAACACGGTCACAAACCTGAGGACGTCACCGATGTCCTCTTCTCCCATCTGCACTTCGACCACATCGGCTGGTCGAGCAAAGACGGCACGGCTGTGTTCCCGAACGCGACGTACAGATGCCACTCCAAGGACTGGGATCACTTCATCACCCAAGGCATCGGACAAGGACCGCTGGCAGACCGATTGAAACTCCCACCGACAGACGCCTGGCTTCGGCCGGTAGCCGAACGGTTCGAGTTCTGGGACGGCGACGCCACCGTCCTTCCCGGCATCGATGTGCGTGATGCGCCCGGCCACACTCCCGGGAGCACGGTGATGGTCCTTTCTTCCGGAGAGCAGCGCGCCGTTCTGCTCGGCGATGCCGTCCATTGCCCGGTCGAGCTTCTGGACGAAGAGTGGGCTTTGGTCGGCGACGTCGATCCCGCGCTCGCGAAGCGGACACGCGAATCGTTGGCCCGGGAGTACGAAGGATCCGACATCCCGCTCGGGGCGCCCCACTTCCCCGAGATGAAGTTCGGGCGGCTGTTGCCGGCGCAGGGAAAGCTGAGCTTCATCTTCGACTAGGTCATATTGACATTCATCGATGTATCGACTATCTTCGATGAATGCCGACCAAGACCGCTGTCGCCGCTGAGCTGATCGAAGGCTGTTGCCACCTCGTTGACCCGGGGATGGGCGACGACGAGGCCGTCGTCGTCGCCGAGCGCTTCAAGGCTCTGGCCGATCCGACAAGAGTCCGTCTGCTGAACATCCTCATGCGCAACCCCGAACTATGCGTCTGCGACCTACTTGCGAACTTCGAACTTTCTCAAGGGACGATCTCCCACCACCTCGGGATCTTGAAGAAGGCGGGCCTCGTCGAATCCGACGAGCGCGGCCGATGGGCCTTCTATCGAGCGAGCACAGAAACCATCAACGCTCTCGGGCAGATACTGGAGGTTGGGCAATGAAAGAAGCAGTCAGGGAACGCTACGCACGCCATGCCGTCGAGCTTCCACGAGCCGACACTCCCCCAACGCTCGGGCTCGGCAACGTCATCGAGGTCGCGCGACTTCGTGAAGGCGAAACGGTTCTCGACCTCGGGTCCGGTCCGGGCCGCGACCTATTGGCAGCCGCTCGGGCCGTGGGACCGGCCGGTCGCGCGATCGGCATCGACTTCACGCCGGAGATGATCGAACGCGCTCGCACTTCGGCCGCCGAAGCGGGACTTCAGAACGTTTCGATCCTCGAAGGTGAGCTGGAGCGCCTTCCCGTTCCGTGTGGAGCGGTCGACGTCGTCATCTCGAACTGCGTCATCAACCTCGTGGACGACAAGCGCCGCGCTCTGATCGAAGCATTCCGGGCACTACATCCCGGCGGACGCTTTGCCGTCCTCGACACAGCCTTCGCCAGCGAGCCGGGAGCCGAACTTCGTGAGAGCAACGACTCTTGGTGCTCATGCGTCGGTGGGGCGTTGGTCGAGTCCGAATACGAGGCGATGCTCCGCGACATCGGATTCGAAGACGTCCAGCTCCGTCGCATCGCTTCTGAGTGCGGCGAGAGCTGCGAACCGAACAGCCTTCAAGAACTCGCCGTTGCCGTCACGGCACGCAAGCCCGGCGAAGCAACACCGGCAGTGCGTCCGGCGGTGCCGGCAGACACTCCGCGGATCAACAAGCTTCTCAGCGACGCTTCCTTGCCCATGGACGGATTGCGCATCGAGGATGCTCTCGTTGCCGTCGATGCAAAGACCAACACCGTTGTCCGGCGTGGTTGCGTTAGAGCGGTTCGGTGACGTGACGATGCTGCGCTCATTGGTCGTCGACTCCGACCGTCGTCTGGGAGGTATCGGTCGTTCGCTGGTCGTCGGCGCACTCGAGGTAGCTCGGTGGTCCGGAGCTTCAGAGGTACATCTGTTCACCGAAGAAGCGCAGTCTTTCTTCACGAAGTTCGGATTCGAAGCCGTTTCCGGCAAAGTGACACGCGCTGCGGTGCCGGATAGCCCGCTGGTGACCGGCACGTGCTGCTCGACGGCGACCGCGATGCGGCTTGTCCTTCGAAGCAAGCGAACCTCCCCTTGCTGTCGAAGCCTTCGATCAAGCCGCTGCCGACCTTCCAGGACGGAGCCTGCTGCTGAATGCAGACGCACGAGCGCGCAGCCGATCTGCAGCGAGGTTTGCGCCTCTCGTACCTGAGCGTTGTCTGGAACGTCGGTGAAGCCGCGGTCGGCATCGCTGCCGGCGTCGCTGCGGGATCCGTTGCATTGGTCGGGTTCGGGCTCGATTCGGTTGTCGAAGCTTCGTCCGCATCGATAATCATCTGGCGATTGACTTTCGGAGCGTCGGAGGACGTCACGCAGACTCGCTCGAGCGTCCCGCGATCCGTGCCGTGGCCATTGCGTTTTGGGCTCTTGCCTCGTACGTCGGCTACCGCGCGATCTTCGATCTCGCAACACAGGCTCGTCCCGAAGAGAGCCTCGTCGGGATCATCCTCGCGTCCGATCTCGTTGGTCGGGATGCCATTGCTCGCTCACGCCAAACGCCGATCGTCGAAGGCTCTCGGCTCCCACGCGATGCATGCCGACGCCAAGCAAACAGTGCTGTGCACGTACCTGTCCGCGGCGCTGCTCGTCGGACTCGGCGCCAACGCGTCTGTTCGGCTGGTGGTGGGCCGACCCGGCCGCCGGTTTGATGATCGCCGCGGTTGCTGCGCGCGAGGGCTACCAGCTCTGGGTTACCGAAGACCCCGACTGTTGCTGAAGGAGGTGATCAACATGTGTGAGTGCAGCGGTTGCGGATGCGGATGCTAGACGTCTCTGGTGCAAGTTGTGGGTGCTAGCCCCACAGCTGCACCCCAACCACGTTGGTCCTTGTTTTTGGTTACTTCGAGTAGTCGTAGAACCCGCGCTTGGTCTTCCGTCCCAACAGACCGGCCGCAACCATCTGCTTGAGCAGCGGCGCCGGCGCCAAGAACGGATCTCTGAACTCCGAGTAGAGCGACTCGATGATCTCGAGGGACGTGTCGTTGCCGACGAGATCCAGCAACGCAAGAGGGCCCATCGGGTGATTGCAGCCGCCCTGCATGGCGGCGTCGATGTCTTCGCGAGTCGCGTAACCGGCTTCGAGCATCCGAGCCGCATGGTTCAGGTACGGGAACAGCAAAGCGTTGACGATGAATCCCGCTCGGTCCTTCGCCACAACCGGGGTCTTGCCGAGCTGCTCGCAGAGCTTGCGCGAACCCTCGGTGATGTCTTCGTCGGTCAGCAGCGTCGGCACGACCTCGACCAGCTTCATCATCGGGGCGGGGTTGAAGAAGTGAAGGCCGATGACCTTGGCGGGACGCTCGGTCGCCATCGCGATGTTCGTCACCGATAGTGAAGAGGTCGTTGTAGACAGAATCGTCTTCTCCTCGCACGCCTTGTCGAGCTGACCGAACACTTCGAGCTTGAGTTCGAGATCTTCGGCGAGGGCCTCGATAACGAGATCCACTCCGGCGAGGTCGGCGATCTCTCCGGTGGCCGAAAGATTGGAAAGGGCTGCGGCCTTGTCCTCTTCTGTGCCTCTCCCCTTCTCAACCGCACGAGAAAGGGACTTGTCGATCGCGGCCACCGACGCCTGCGCGCGGTCGGCGTTGCGTCCGCGAATGATCGTCTTCAAACCGGCCTTCGCCGTCACTTCGGCGATACCGGTGGCCATCTGTCCCGTCCCAACGATTCCGATCGTGTTGACGTCCATGAGATCCCCCTTTGAGTTCTTGGTGAGCGTCCTAGACTGCCAGACCGTCGTCAGCCTGCGTTTGCCGCCGCGATATCGGCATCGACGGTGCGCGATCCACGGGCCATCAACAAGCCGCCGACGATTCCGGACGGTCCGAGCGTGGCCAGCCCGATCTGAATGTTCGTGGCATCGCTCACGGCGCCCACGACCGCGCCTCCGAGTACGCCACCGAACAGCGCGATGCACAGACCGAGCAGAGAGAACATGAGCGGCCGAAGCGTTCCCGGCGTGATCGCGGTAAGGACCACGCTCAACGGGGCGACGGCAAGCGTCACCGCGACGATCGCGAAGAACTGAACGAAGACGACCACGGGCAACCAAGGAATGAAGACTGATCCGCAGATGACTACCGAGAAGATCGAGATGCCCAGCCCAACCAGCCTGACCGATTGAGATGGACTCCTTTGGTAGATCCGCTCACCGACGTTTCCGCCCATTAGTGTCCCGAACAACGACGCGAAACCGAGGATGGCAAACACCACGCCTCGTCCCGCTTCATCGAGACCGAAGACGCGTTCGTAGAACAGGCTTCCGAACGTGATGATCCCAACCAACCCGAATCCGAGCACGCCGATGCCGATCACTTGCGTGCGGAACGTCCGGATACCGATGAGGCGCTTGGTGGCCGGTATGAACCCCAAGCCTTTGGGCGCCCCGGTCGCGCTCATGGTTGCTCCCAGGAGTTGCTTGGCCATCCCGTCCTGATCTTTCAAGCGCCGGGCTGCAACGAGTGCGATTACCGACGGGATCGTCAATATCGGGAAGGCATAACGCCACGCGTCATCGCCGGAAACGAAAAGCCCGATCACCGCCGCAAGAGCCGGACCGAGGATCCCTCCGATCGGATTCGCGGCATTGTGAATCGCGAAGACCCGGTTCCAGGCTGTCGACGGATAGATGTCGGCGAGCAAGGCTTTGCCCGCGGGTTCAACGGCGGATTTGCCGACTCCGGATCCCAGCCTGGTGATGATGAACGTCGGCAGCGTGATTGCGACCGCCGTTGCCGTCGAGAATGCGCTCCATGCCGCTGCGGACCAGCGGAGCAGCCGTGCACGGTCGACACGTGTGGCCCAGTACCCGATGGGTACGCCGCCGACGATCAGCAACGCGAACTGTGCGCCGGTTATCGCACCAAGAGCCGTGTCGTTGATGTCGAAGTAACGCTGGATGTTCGGCGCGAACACGCCGAGGGCAGCGCGGTCTAGTTCGTCGACGATATTCAGGACGGTGAGTATCACCAGCGGGTACCAACCGGAAGTCGCCGCTACTTCTCTTAGTGGGGGGCCGTCGCCGACCGAGAACAGACCTTTGATACGGGAGCCGAGGCTTGTCGATTCAACAGACGTGTTCGCGAACTCGTCCCCTGACGCCGGAGGTCCCGTTTCGTCCTCGACCGTCATAGGCCGCTCTCGATGGTCAGCTCGATCACCGTTGCATGGGGCTCGATGAGATCCTCCGGTAGCTCGACCGCGATCTCGCCGACCGGGTCCTTAGCGAAGAACTCCTGCTGAACGGTTGCGCGCGTTTTGAACGAAAGATCCTCTCCCGTCGCGACGTGTTTCGCCGACAGCACGCGGTTGATGGGCAAACCACGAGCCACGACCGTCTCGTACGGACGCATCACCGAATGCAGGAACACGTGGTTCCCCTTTCGGGTAGAAGGCCCGTAGAACTGCCAGGGCTCCAAGCCGGGTGAGGTGTCGTGGATCGCTGACGCGTTGCGTTTCATCCACGACCCGACGGCTTCGAGACGCTCGGTTTGCTCAGGGGGAAGACTCCCATCTGCGCGCGGACTCACATTGAGCAGGAAGTTTCCGCCCTTGCCGGCAACTTCGCAAAGTGTGTGCACGAGCTCGGTCGCCGACTTGTGCGACTTGTCGTGCGGAACGTACCCCCAGGATCTGTTCATCGTCATGCACGTCTCCCAGCGACCCTGCGGCACCTTCTCCGGCACGCCCTGTTCGGGCGTTTCGTAATCGCCGCCCGGGAGCCGGTCGTTGATCAGGATGTCCGGCTGCAGCTCACGGATTTTGCTGATCAGCTCGGGCGCTCGCCACTCGTCAACCGTGCGCTCCCATTGCCCGTCGAACCAGAGGACGTCGATCTTCCCGTAGTTCGTGAGCAGCTCCTGTACCTGTCCGAACATCACTTCGAGATACCTGTTCCAAGAGTCCGACCGGCGGCCCAGGAACTTGAGGTAGGGCTTGTCGGACTCGCGGAACGCCGGGTAATCGGGGTGGTGCCAGTCCGAGAGTGAGTAGTAGAAGCCGACCTTTAGCCCTTCGTCACGTGCGGCCTCGACGAACTCGCCGACGATGTCCCCGTCATATGGCGTCTGCGCGATCGAAAAGTCGGTGAGCTTCGTGGGCCACAGAGCGAAACCGTCGTGGTGCTTGGTCGTGAGGATCGCGTAACGCATGCCGGCATCCTTGGCCGCACGAACCCATTCGCGTGGAGCGTCGCGATTCGGCCGGAAGTCCAAAGCCTTGGAGTAGTAATCGTCGACCCGGACGCCCGGGCCTTCGGGTAGCGCATCGATCCCGCCAACGAGCGGCCAGGAAAGCTCCCATCCGCGCTGAGCGATGTGCGTCCAATGGACGAACATGCCGAAGCGCGCGCCGTCGAACCAGTTGCTCACTGAACCTCCTCCCCGCACCGCGTAAGTATCAGGGTTTCAGCAGTGCCTCTGCGGCGCGCCTGTAACCTTGTGACATGGGCGTTAACCGTCCGAAGGACAAGCCCTGGATCATCCGCACGTACGGCGGATATGCCACCGCGCGCCAGACCAACGAGCTATATCGCAAAGGTTTGGCCGACGGTCAAACCGGCTTGTCCGTCGCGTTCGACCTGCCGACCCAGACGGGCTACGACTCAGATCATTTGATGTCGGCGGGCGAGGTGGGGAAGGTCGGCGTCCCGATCTCGCACATCGAGGACATGCGGACGGTGTTCGACCAGATCCCGCTGTCGGAGATGAACACGTCCATGACGATCAACGCGACCGCGGCCTGGCTACTTGCTCTCTACATCGCCGTGGCCGACGAACAGGGAGCCGATCGGAAGTCACTGCGAGGGACGACCCAGAACGACATCCTCAAGGAGTACCTGTCCCGCGGCACGTTCATCTTCCCGCCTGAACCGTCGGTCAAGCTGACGGCCGACACGATCGAGTTCACGGGACAAGAAGTTCCGAAGTGGAACCCGGTGAACGTCTGCTCCTATCACCTGCAGGAAGCAGGAGCCGATCCGGTCCTGGAGATCGCTTACACGCTCGCGAACGCGGTTTGTCTTCTCGACGAGGTACGCGATCGCGGCGCACTCACTCCCGAACGCGTCGGTGCTCTGTCCTTCTTCTGCAACGCAGGCATCCGTTTCATCGAAGAGACGTGCAAGATGCGCGCGTTCAATCGGCTGTGGGACCGCATAACGCTTGAGCGCTACGAGGTAGCCGAGGAGAAGTACCGCCGGTTCCGTTACGGCGTCCAGGTGAACTCTCTCGGCCTGACCGCATCGCAGCCCGAGAACAACGCTTACCGGATCCTTCTCGAGACGCTCGGTGTGTCCCTGTCGCGTGACGCACGCGCACGCGCCATCCAGCTCCCGGCTTGGAACGAGGCCCTCGGTCTCCCCCGCGCCTGGGACCAGCAGTGGTCGCGGCGCGCGCAGCAGATCCTCGCCTACGAAACCGACCTGCTCGAGTACGACGACATCTTCAAGGGGTCAGAGGTCATAGAGGCCAAGACGAAAGAGATCGAAGACGCGGCCTGGGACGAATACAACACCGTCCTCGGAAAGGGCGGATCGGTCGACGCCATCGAGTACATGAAGGAACAGCTCGTTGCTTCACACGCGCGGCGGGTAAGAGGCATCGAGTCCGGCGACATCAAGATCCTCGGAGTGAACGCCGAGACGCAGACGGAACCCTCGCCGTTGGTTGGCGAGGGCGACTTCCACATCGTGAAGGTCACCTCAGAGCAGCAGGCCGAGCAGATCGAGCGGCTCGAGCGTTTCCGAGGCACGCGGGACAAAGCCGCGGTGACCAAGGCGATGGATGCGTTGAAGAAAGCTGCAGCAGACGGCACGAACGTCATGCCGGCTTCGATCGAGGCAGCCAAGGCGGGAGTCACGACTGGAGAGTGGGCGGACGCTTTGCGCGACGTGTACGGGACATATCGGGCTCCCACGGGTGTGTCGGGTACGGCATCGAAAGGCACCGACGGCGACCTGATCGCCGATGCACGCGATCGCGTCAAGGCCATCGCGGGTGAGATCGGCGTCGGCCGCATCAGGATCCTGGTCGGCAAGCCCGGCCTCGACGGACACTCCAACGCCGCGGAACAACTCGCAGTGCGCGCGCGCGACCTCGGAATGGAGGCCGTTTACCCCGGCATCCGGCTCACTCCGGCGGAGATCGCGCAGATGGCCGCCGATGAGGATGTTCACGTGATCGGTCTGTCGATCCTGTCCGGTGCACACGACCTGCTGATCCCGGAGGTGCTCAACGAGCTCCGCGCACGCGGCGTCGATCTGGAACGCGTTCCGGTCGTCGTCGGCGGCACGATCCCCGACGACGACGCGAAGAAGCTTCTGGAGCTGGGCGTAGCGCGCGTTTTCACGCCCCGCGATTACGACCTGACCCGCAATCTGAGCGAGGTCGCGGAGCTCCTGTCGAACAACGGCAGCACCTGATCGACCGGCCGCAGGCGTCCGACGTCAATCACTTGCTCACCACTCTCGCTCGCGCGCAGCGGTCCGAAGCCGGGGTCCCCACCCCACCGAGGTGCTCGACTCGATCAGCGACTCGGCTGCGGTCCCGAAGCTGGACGCTCAGACGGACTGAATAGGGCCCCTGACCAGGCCTGATCGAGTTCCAGGGCTTTCAGGCCACCCCTCTATATCCTGATGTTTCACCAGTTAACTTCTGATGCTCAAGATCCTTTTGATACTTGGCGGGACAGTCATGGCCGGGATCGCCTCCCTGGGGATAGCCCTCACCGGTCCGTCCGACCAACCCTTGGAACAAACGCGCGCGGAGGTATTCGTCCCGATC
The DNA here is from genome assembly GCA_963766295.1 of uncultured Actinomycetes bacterium. Taxonomy (GTDB): domain Bacteria; phylum Actinomycetota; class JAICYB01; order JAICYB01; family JAICYB01; genus JBBDRJ01. The sequence continues at coordinate 1,829,998 of CAVXYW010000002.1, forward strand.
GCCGAATCGACGGCGTCCCCAACGCCCAGCCCAACTCCCACCGCCACGCCCACGGTGGCGCCGACGGCCCGACCGACGGTCGCTCCTACCGCAGCACGCACGACGAGCACGCCTAAACCAAAGAAGACCGCGGAACCGAAGGTGACCGTGCCGCCCTTCCCAACACCAAAACCGACACCGACGCCAACTCCATCTTCAAGCCCCAACGCAGCGAGCGCCGAGAGTCGCGAGCAAGTGATGGGCGCGATCCGCACCGAGTGGCAGGGGGACGACAACAAGGCGATCGAGGTTGCCGACTGCGAGAGCAGCTTGAACACCCGCGCGTCGTCGCCGAACGGTATCAACCTCGGTCTCTGGCAGATGAGACAGCAGACCTGGGAGGACTACGGCGGCACAGGTGATCCGCGCGATCACTCCGCGGCGCAGCAAACGCGCATCGCGTGGAAGGTCTTCCAGGCGCGCGGTTGGGCCGCCTGGCCCGGCTGTACCTAGTTAGTAAGGGCGTGGGATCGTTTTTCGCGGAGCGCGCGGTACGCGTCCGGGAACATCAAGAGGCGATCGGGCAATACCGAAGCCGATCGCAGGCTGCGGATCACTCCGCGATAAGCGATCTCATGGCGACGCTTCCACTCAACGCCCCATAGTTCTCGAAGCGGCGCCGGAAAAGATCCATAAAGGAGGACGTTCATGGGGGGCTGTGCGATCCGCGCCAGCGCACGGTTTGCGCGGGTTGGCAATCGCAATAGGGGCCCCATCTGAAGTCCGTGCACCGCCGCGCGCATTTCCTCGGTGTCTTCGCTCATGCACAGCTTCGTCCGTATCCCGTCCTCGACATATCCGTGCAGCGAAGCGACATCGTCCGGCATGTCTTCATCTCGGATCCCGTACATGGCACCGACCGCGCAAGTGTCCTGATACATCGCTTCGACCTCATCCGGATCCAGCGGCCCACAGACGACCTCCGAAGCGTGTATCAGCGATTCCATTGACGTTAGGTGAACCCACGCCCACGCCTCGCGGTTCCACGCGTGGTACGCGTTGCCGTCGCTACGCACACCTTTGATGTCGCGGTGCATCTCGCGAATCTCAGCTGCGGTTACCTCCTGGTCATGGCCGAAGAGCATTCGCATCGCGTAACTGAGCGTGCCGTTCAATCTCTTGAGGGGATCATCTGTCGCGGTCGAGTGTTGAAGGAGGCCGGCGGCGATCGTTGGATGTGCGCCTTGAAGACCGGCTAAGCGCGTGCCGGCGATGACCCATACGCGGACATCTCCGAGCTCGCGTGCAAGTGGGCGCTCTGCGGGAGGTGCAAGCCAGAAAGACTCTGCGGTTTTCATGAGATGGGAGGAAACACGGCGCGGATAAGACGACGGATAGTTTCGTCATCGGTTCGCAGTCCGAAATCTGGCAGGACGCACAAGCTCCCGAAAAGCCGGATGCACACCTCGGCCAGCGCCTCGATGTCGACGTCTTGATCGGGATATAGGGCCGCGAGCTCACGCTCGGCCGTCGATCGAAGAAGCGAAACGACCGGACGATCGTCGAGGAGCGACAGGATCGATCCATCGGCCACGAGCCTGGACATGATCGGATGGTCGCGGCGCAGTCGGGCTGCCGTGACGCCGAACTCGACGATGCGCTCCGACGGGTTCTCGATCCCGGCGACGGATGACTTGAGTTCCTCGAGCAGTGCCATGCCTTCACGCGCGATCGTGCGGCGAACGATCTCTTCCTTTGTGCCGAAACGCCGGAACACGGTGGCGCGTCCCACGCCGGCGATCTGGGCTACGTCTTCGATCGAGAAGCGGTCGAGGCCGAAGCGTCCGATGCACTCCACGGTCGCGGTGAGGATGGCCTCGTTGGTCGCGTTGGTCTCCGACGAGGCGCCTAACAGCGCCTCGGTGACGAGGGGGGCCAGCCGGGTGGTGGTGAGACTCATAAGACTATAATAGTCTCATCAGACTCGTTTGGCAAGTGCGGGGCCGCCCCGACTCTTCGCGGAACCTCTCCCCGCCCGGTATCCGATTTCTCAACCGTCAGGTCTTCCTGACGAAAACGCCCAAAACACCTGACGGCTAGCGATTCGCAACTCCCGAAGGCGTCGCTGGGTAACTAGAGCGGGCAGCGACTAGCGGGATCGTTCAAAGCCGGCCGCCCACCTCGGATCGACGCCGGCAATAAGCAGGCGTGCACCCGTCCGTCCGGCGTGATTACCGCTTCGCCGACCGCCGTTGCACCGCTGCTCGGCCACACGAAGTTGCCAAGCCCGAAGAAGATCGGACGGTCCTTGTAGATCTCCAAGGGTTGCAGCACGTGTGCGTGGTGACCGAACACGACGTCGGCTCCGGCATCGACAAGTGCGTGCGCGCGGGCTATATCGGCAGTGCGCGGCTGCGTTGCTCGCTCTACACCCATGTGGATGGAAACAACGACGAAGTCGGCCGATCCATCCGCAGCGCGAACGGCGTTTTGGAGGTTCGCGATGTCGTAGCCGTTCGCAAGACCCGGCCGGTTCGGTCCCGCCAACCATGTCGGGCTCGGCACGACGGCGCTGAAGCCAAGCACCGCTACCTTCTTACCCTTGATATCGACGACGTGAGCCGTGTTGGCCTCGGCGGCATTGGGCCCGGAGCCGACGGGGACGACATCGGCTGCGCGCAGGCGGGTGATGCCGTCGAGCATGGCCTCCGGGCCGAAGTCCATCGAGTGGTTGTTGGCCTGCCCAGCCACTTCGACGCCGGCCGCGCGCATCGCGTTGTAGGCCGGGTGGTGACATCGGAAGGTGTACTGCTTGTCTTGCGCTGCGCCGCCCTCGCCTGCTGCGCACTCGAGATTGACGATCGTGATGTCGTCGGCTTTGAAGAGGTCTCGAACGCCGGCCCACGGTGCATCGAACGAGCTTCGAAGAACTCCGAGCTGTCCGATGTCGAGGTTCACGTCCCCGGTTCCGTGGATGAGGATCGGCCCTCCGACGGCCGTGGGCGAAGGCGTGAGGGACGAAACGGGCGTAGCCATCACGCGGTCGGAGCTGGGAGTCTCCGAGCGACGGTCCAGAAACCAAGTGGTTGCGCCGAAGGCTCCGGCCAGTACCGCAGCACTCGCCACAAGTACCAAGGTCCAAGTTGTGAAGTCGCCGCGGGAGAACCATTCGCGCAGGCTCTGCCGGCCCGGTTCTTCATGCACGACCCGAGTATCGAACGCGTTACGGTCTCTAGGCCATGAACCCCTTCCTCGATCCCGAGCACGACGACTTCCGGAACGTCGTCCGCGCTTTCGTCGAGCGCGAAGTGGCGCCGAAGGCCGCCGGGTTCGACGAACGGGCCGAGTTCCCAACCGAAGTGCTCCTCGCCTGCGGCGAGCAGGGCTACCTCGGCCTTCCGATCCCCGAAAAGTACGGCGGAGCGGGCGCCGACTATTTGTCCTATCTCATATGTATCGAAGAGCTCGGGCGGGTCGATCCTTCGGTGTCGATCACCGTCGAAGCGCACACATCGCTGGTGTGCAACCTGCTGTACCACTTCGGCACCGAGGAGCAGAAACAGCAGTGGCTGGTGCCCTTGGCGCGGGGCAAAAAGATCGGCGCGTTCGCTCTGACCGAGCCGGGCGCCGGGTCGGACGCCGCCGGCACCCAAACAACAGCCAAGAAGGACGGAGACGACTACGTCATCAACGGCTCGAAGATGTTCATCACCAACGCCGGGACGGACATCTCCCTGCTGGCCATCGCAACGGCCCGGACCGACGATGGGCAGATCTCGGCTTTCATCGTCCCCATCGGGACGCCGGGCTTCGAGGTCGGTCGCCGCCTGCGCAAGATCGGGTGGCACGCCTCAGATACGCGGGAGCTTTCGTTCACCGAGTGCCGCGTTCCCGCCGCCAATCTCCTAGGTGAGCAGGGCCGAGGGTTCAACCAGTTCCTGGCCCAGCTCGACGACGGCAGAATCGCGATCGCTGCGCTGGCCGTCGGGCAGTCCCAGGGGTGCCTGGACGCCTGCCTCGAGTACGTGAAGGACCGCAAGCAGTTCGGCAAGCCGATCGGCGAGTTCCAGGCGATCCAGTTCAAGCTCGCCGACATGGCAACCCAGATCCACCACGCACGCCTGGCCGTGTACCACGCGGGCCGTCTGCGCCAGGACGGGAAGCCGTTCAAGACCGAAGCTTCGATGGTCAAGTTGTTCGCCACCGAGATGGCCGTGGACATCGCCCGGGAGGCGGTCCAGGTCCACGGGGGCTACGGCTACATAGAGGAGACGCCCGTCGCACGTTTCTACCGCGACGCCAAGGTGCTCGAGATCGGTGAGGGCACCTCCGAGGTGCAGCGGATCATCATCGCGCGGCAGCTGGGCCTGGACGTCCGGCTCCGCCCCGACGCTTAGACGCTCCGAGATTTCTGTATAGAACCCCAACACCGTCGCGTCTGAACCCCTGAAAGGCGCCCACAGGGGGCGCCGAGAAAAGGGGGAGACGCGATGAGCAAGAAGATCGCAAAGGCAGCGGCGGCGGCCCTCATCGGCCTCGTCAGCCTCGGTATCGGAAGCACCGCACTGGCGGACACCAACATCCAGGCGTCCAACTCGTGCGAGGACTGCAACACGGAGACGGGTTAGGCCGACGCGGTCAACTCCTCCGAGAGCTTCACCGGTCAGGCCGGCGTCTTGAACGCCCAAGAGGGCGACAACACGACCGAGTCCGACCAGGACGCCAACGCCAAGTCGGGCGAGACGGACAGCTCGCAGGCGGCCGGCTCGACGACCGGCGACGGCGTCACCGGCCAGGTCATAGGAGTCGTCTAAACAGATCCACCCCTCGCGCCCTCGGGACTGCCCCCCGAAGCTGCACAAAGAAAAGAGCCCCCACACAGGGGGCTCTTTTCTTGTGCGTTAGAAGACTTAGGCGCTCTTCGGAAGCATGCGGGTCATCTTCGTCCCGCAGACCGGGCACGCGCCCTGGGCCGCCTTGGAGCCGTTCTTGAGCTCCTTGACGTCCCCCTCGAACGACCGCTTCTCGCGGCACTTCACGCAGTAACCCTCGTAGGAAGCCATTGCAAGCTCCTTTCCTCTGCGGGGGCTACACCATTCTTGCCCCCTTCAGGCGCACAGGGTGCGAATCTTACGCCTGACAACCACGTCGCGCGGTCAAAATCCCACTCATTGTCTATCCACGGGTGGAATCGTCACCCAGATGACGCCGACGGCGTCCCGAAAAGGCCTCCTAGGTCGCGCCTGGGAAGGCAACGCCCCGGGCCGGCGTGGCCCTTCAAGCCCACACGCGCCGCTGCCGATGACCCGAACTAAGGGGCAGGACTCTGCCCCGGGTCAGGGGTGCTTTCATGCGTTTGAAGGACGAAGAAGGCTTCGGCCTCATCGAAATCTTGGTGGCTCTTACCGTCTTCATGATCATCATGCTCGCCGTTGCCGCAGCCTTCGGCGGGTCGCTTAACGCGATGCTCGCCTCCCGCCACAAGACCCTCGCCGAGCAGCTCGGTACCCAGTGCCTGGAGCAGATCCGCGCCATGGATTACGAGGACATAGGCGTTGGTGCCACGGGCAACCCACCGGGAACCCTCGCTGCATCGTCCACGACCGTCGCCCACGGGGTGACCTACACGATCACTCGCACCGTCTCCTGGGTTAACGACCCGATACCCACACATTTCGTGAGCGGTGCGAACTACAAGTCCGTGCGGTGCCGAGTCTCCGAGCCGAGTCGATCCAATCCACAGGTCAGCTTCAAGACGAACATCGCGCCCCCAACCAAGCCGGACGACGAGAAGTCGCACATCACTGTCACGGTGCAGGACTTTGTGAACCCGAGCCAGTTGATCGAGGGCGCCATCGTGCAGCTCACCGGTGGACCGAGCGCGCCTCGCTCGGCCGAGACGCCTGAGAACGGCAAAGTCCCCTTCGGGGACTTGACGCCCAATCCGACATCGGGACCGCAGAAGTACTACGACATCCACGTAACGCCGCCGCTGGGATACCTCGTGCATCCAAGCTACGTGCCCCCGACCGACCCTTCCGTTCCCGAGGACGGACAACCTGCGCGGGTAAATCTTGCACCCGGATCCCCGGCCGAGACATTCAATACAACGATCCTGGTGTACAAGCCCGCCACAATCAACGTGGAGCTACGAACTTGCGACGGGTCGCTTTGGACGCAGCCATCGACCGTCACGATCTCGTCAGACAGTGAAACGCAGACCTTCTCGACGTCCACCGGCCAATTGACGGTTACGGCCTTAAACGGCAAGCCGATCATGCCGGGCATCTCGTACGCAGTCTCCGCGACCTCCACTTACGAGGTCGTTACGTACTCGGACTCCAAGAGCCAGACCGTGCCGGACGACTACCCGACGAACATGACCGGTGGCTTCGCTCTCACCATGAAGACGGCATTGGGATGCCCCACATGAGGCGGGCGATTCGCTCCGACGACGGCTTCACGATCATCGAGTTATCAGTGGTCGCCGGATTGCTGCTCATCTTCATGATCCCCGTTTACCGATTCATCGACAGCATTACGCAGAGCGAGCATGACACAGCCGTGCTCGCCCACCAAGCGACGAACACCCGAGAGACAATGGATGGGCTCGTTCGCGAGCTGCGACAGGCCAACTCGGGAAGCGGCGCGGCCCCCATCCAGGCGCTGAGTCCGACCTTCAGATTCCTGTCGCCCGACCGCTCGACGCCTTACCGTGCGCGTCGACTCGAGTACCAGGTAGTCGGTTCGGGTACGAGCCTGCGTTTGGAACGCCGGGTAACCGTGGCAACCAATACCGCAGCCCCCTGGAACTTCCCTCCAACAGCTCCTCCGTGGGAGACGGTCGTGGAGCGTCTTGCTTCCGGAAGCACGATCTCTAACGTCTTCACGTTCCGCAACGCCGGCGGCGCAACGACAACGAACTTGAGCCAGATCAAGACGATCGAGATCAACGTGAGATTCGATCCCGTTTCTGCGCCTCGTGCGCCCAACGTTCAGAACTATAAGACGACCGTCGAAGTAAGGAACAAGACGTCATGACGCGGCGTATTGTGCTTCGCGACGAGCAAGGCAACGCGCTGATAGTGGTCATGGTGTCCGCGTTTGTGCTGACGATGCTCGTTTTCACGGCGTTGAGTCGTTCCGACTCGCAGAACGTCGAGAGTGCTCGCCTTGCTCGAGCGAGCACAGCCTTCCAAGCAAGCGAAGCCGGTGTGGACGACTACATAGCGAAGCTAACAGAGGACCGTAATTACCACTTGCACTGGGTACACCAGGCTGAAGCAACAAGAACAAAAACAAATGGAACCAAGATCCCGACTGCACAGCAACGTCTCGATGACCCAAACGGGCCTTGGGAGTGGATCGGCGGCGACACGACCTGGACTTACGCCGACGGGAAGGACGGGTGGCGGACACTAGGCAATGGTGTCGAGTACGACTTGAAGATAACGCCGCCCACGGCGACATCCGGCAATCAGGTGAAGATCACATCGACCGGACGACGCACGGCCCAACCGGACGAGTGGAGAGCGAACGAAGCGGTTGTTCGCCCGTCATCGATCGCGGACTTCCAGCGCATCGTGGGCAACGGAAGCGTCAGTTGGGGAGCAACGGCAACAACATTCGGAAAGCTCTATGCATCCAATGACATAACGCACGATGGCACGGCTCATGGCGACCTCTATGCGATTGACGACATACTCGCGCACCCCACTTACCAGAGTGGCGCTCAGGGCTACGACTCGAACAGCAACCCCACCGCTTCCCAGATCCTCGGAGGTCCGATCAATTTCTCGAGCTTCCTGGGCTCATTCGGCGAAGTGGAGACGGCGGCCATAGCAGCCGGACTAGCTCTTCCAAACGACTCCACAGCTGCTGGGTGGCGGTTGAAGTTCATGGCCGACGGCAACGTGGCTTACGCCCGCTGCACTCTTTCGGGTAGCCAGAACCTCGGTACGACACAGCCTACGTGTGGCGCAGACACGATTCGGCCCGTACCTGCGAACGGAGCGATCTTCTCGCATCAAAACGTAATCGTTTCTTGGCCGTCGGAGCCTTCGACGCTGGACGGCCGGATTACCGTCGTCTCCAAACTGAACATATTCCCAGCCGGGAACATCGCCTACGAAACGGCTGGGGACGACGTCCTGGGTCTCATCGCAGGCGAGGAGATGATCATCCCGTCATACGTGCCGAACGTGATGAATTGGACTTCCGCGAACCTCGCACAGGGTACGAGCTGCGGCTCTCCGCCCCCCGCGAACTGCGGCGACTGGCACACGGCAGGACCAAATGGATCCAAATCGACCATGAACCATGCTGGGTCTACGGCAACATTGACGGGTGGGTCGCTAACGATGTTCAACACTCGCAACTACTCGTACGACCTCAACCTGCTCAACCTTCCGCCGCCCTACTACCCCGTCTTAGAAGACGCCTACACCGTCACGTTGTTCAGGGAGGTGGACGTCAACTCGTAGGCAGCCGGGTTTGTAACAAGGAGCGAAGCGAGAAGAAGGGCGGCCCGATGGGCCGCCCTTCTCACTTCAAACGACTTTGTCTTGTGATGTCTAGGCTGCCGCGCGCGCCCTGGGCAGCTTGCGGTAAAGGACGAAGAGTCCGACCGCGAAGATCGCAGCGAGCCCGATGATGATCACGTTCGAGCGGACTCCCGAAGCCGGAATCGCGTCGTCGACGGTGCCCATCGCGGGCAGGTCGAGCTGCGAAACGATTCCGTCCTGTGCGGCGTTGGGCCCTTCGTCGGCCGCATCAGCAGACGCAGCAGAGCCGCTCTGCGAGGTACTTCCGGAGCCTCCTCCGCTGCTGCTGCTGCTCGATCCGCCCGCGGTGCTACCGCCGCTCACATTGCCCTGAACGACGCCGACGCTTCCGCCGCCGCCCGTGCTGATCGACGCACTCGAGTTCGAGCTGCCGCTGGAGGCGCTCGATCCTCCTGCCGAAGTGTTCTGACTGGCGTTTGACCCAGCCAGTGCAGGTCCACCTACGACCAGAATCCCGAGTGTCATGACTGCTAGAAGACGCAAACGCATGGTTTCCTCCAAAAAGAGCCCGGGATCGCCCTGGCGACCCTCCGACCTGCCTTCCGGGCCAGACTACTCCAGGCATCAATACCTGCAAGCAGGCCACTGCGCAGCTGTTTGACCTGCGCATACGCAAAGCGTGCGGGCTAGCTGCGCAGCGCTCGGGCGACTCGGCCCGGGATGTCCTTCCCTATCCGCTCGCAGATCCAAGCACTCGTTTCCGCCACCTTGCGAACATCGACACCCGTACTGATGCTGAGCCCGTCCAGCATCCACACCAGGTCTTCGGTCGCCAGATTCCCGGTCGCGCTTTCCGCAAAGGGGCATCCGCCGAGTCCGCCCGCACTCGCGTCGACGACCGTGATCCCGCATTCGAGTGCCGCGAGCACGTTGGCCAGACCTTGTCCGTAGGTGTCGTGGAAATGGACGGCTAGCCGTGCCGGATCGATTGCGGCGTTGGAGAATGCTTCGATCAGTTCTTGCACCGCGCCGCCGGTCCCCACACCTATGGTGTCGCCGAGCGAGAGCTCGAAACAGCCCAGGTCGAGCAACCGCTCCCCCTGTGAAACAACGTCGCTTGGATCGACGACGCCTTCCCACGGGTCGCCCAGCACCATCGACAAGTATCCGCGCACGCGCAGATCCGATCCGATAGCACGTTCGACAACGGGACGGAACATCTCGAGTGCTTCGTCCCTAGTCTTGTTGAGGTTTCTCTTCGAGAACGACTCCGTCGCGGAAGCGAAGATCGCGATCTCGTCGACGCCGGCGTTCAGTGCGTCATCGAGGCCACGTTCGTTGGGAACGAGGACCGGATAGCGCACACCGGGCTTCCGGTCGATCTTGTCGAGCACCTCGGCCGCGTCGGCGAGCTGCGGAACCCATTTCGGGTTGACGAACGACGTCGCCTCGACAACTTTGAGGCCGGCTGCGCCGAGTCGTTCGATGAATTCGACCTTTACTTCGGTTGGGACTATCTCTTGCTCATTCTGCAGACCGTCCCGGGGGCCGACCTCCACGATCGTGACGGAATCGGGAAGCCGGCTACGGAGGGGCGAGGTCACGGCGACATGCTATGTGGGAGCGTCCGGCTCGAAATCGACAAGAGCTTTTCCGCGTTCGACCTGATCTCCTGACGCACACAACACAGCGCGAATCGTTCCGGCCGCCGGCGCCTTGATCGCGTGCTCCATCTTCATGGCTTCGACGACGACGATCTCGTCGCCTTCGGCCACGTGCTGCCCGGGCTCGACATGAACGGCGATGACTTGTCCGGGCAACGGTGACTCGAGACGGTTCTGGGCGGCCGTCAGCCTGCGCAGTGCGGGACCGACGGCGATCTCGAACTGATCCGAGTGCCATATCAGCCAGACCTCTTCGATGTGTGCGGCGGCGAGTCGAGCACCGGCGACGGTCCATCCGTGACAGTCATCGCTTCTTCGGATCTCGGCCTTATCGACTACGTACGGATTGCTGCCGTTCACTCGAACGGCCAACTCTTGTCCATCGTGGCGAAGGACAACGGAGGTCTCCACGCGCTGAGCGCCTCGCCATCCGCCGAGCGTTTGCCAGGGATCCCTTGATGGACGCGACTGGGCGTGAGCAACTTCCGCTGCCGCGGCCAGAGCTATCACCGGTTCACCGGCGTCCGCAGTGATTGCCGGCCGATGCCAAGATCCGTATGCGCTTTCCAGCCAGTCGGTTGTCGCTTCTCCTCGCCGGACGACTTCGTCGTCGACCACGTCGCGAAGGAACGCAAGATTCGTCCGGGGGCCGAGGATCTCGGTTTCGTCCAGCGCGTTGGAGAGGTCTTGCAACGCCGTCTCGCGGTCCGAAGCATGGACTATGACCTTGGCCAGCAACGGGTCGTAGTTGGTCGTGACGATCGTGCCTTCTTCGATCCCGGCGTCGACGCGCGCCTCTTGTGGCCACCGCACGTGCTCGATGCGACCGGCTTGCGGTAGGAACGCTCCCTCGTGTGGATCTTCGGCATAGACGCGCACTTCGATCGCGTGGCCCGAAGATGAGATCCGGTCCTGCGCGAACGGAAGTTCTTCGCCTTGGGCAACCCGAAGCTGCACCTCCACCAGATCGAGACCGGTTACGGCTTCAGTGACGGGGTGCTCCACCTGGAGCCGAGCGTTCATCTCGATGAAACCGAACTCGCCGCCCGGTGAGAGCAAGAACTCGCACGTACCGGCGCCGGCGTAACCCGCGGCGGACGCGAACAATACCGCCGACTCGCACAACCTGCGGCGGATCGACGGATCAAGGTTGGGTGCCGGAGTCTCCTCGAGCACCTTCTGATGTCTACGTTGGACGGAGCAGTCGCGCTCGCCCAGATGCACGACATGCCCTTGGGAATCAGCGAGCACTTGAACTTCTACGTGCCTCGGCGCAGCGATGTAGCGCTCGAGGATCAACCTGTCGTCATCGAATGCTGCTCGCGCGATGCGCCTCGCAGATTCGATCGCTTCATCGATCTCTTCCGGTGACTGCACGACGGCCATGCCTTTCCCGCCGCCGCCGCCGGCCGGCTTGATGAGGACGGGAAACCCGATCGTTTGCGCCGCTTCCGTGATGGCTCGTAGGGACTGCTCCTCGCCGGCGTAGCCGGCGAGGAGCGGAACGCCGGCTTGTTGCGCGAGCTCGCGCGCGGCGGCTTTGTCGCCGACGCGCGCGAGCACGTGGGCCGGCGGGCCAACAAAGCGAAGTCCGCTGACTTCGCACTCACGTGCGAAGCGATCGTCCTCAGCCAGGAATCCGTAGCCGGGATGCACGAGGTCGGCGCGCGCTTCGCGCGCCGCCTCGAGGATCCGTCCGCGGTCGAGATAACTCTCGACCGCGGCCGCCGGCCCAACATGGAAGGCTTTGTCAGCGGCGCGTGCGTGCGGCGCATCGGCGTCGGCATCCGAATAGATCGCAACCGTTCGTATGCCCATCCGCTTCGCCGTCCGGAAGATCCGGATGGCGATCTCGCCTCGATTGGCTACGAGGAGCGTGGTCACGATGAGGTCTCGTACGGGCCGCTGATCGTCAGGGCCCTTGCACCGAGCTCAGAAGCGAACATCAGGGTCTCATCGACGGACTTCCCGGCTCCCAGGGCGTACGTCAGACCTGCCGCGAAAGTGTCGCCCGCACCGTATGTGCAAACTACGGGACCGGGTAGCGGCGCCGCCTCGAAGGAACGCCATTCATCATCGGGTGGCACACGGAAGCGGCCTCCGTCGCTCCCGAGAGTTTCAACGATCAACCCGGGATGAGGTGTTGTGTCTATGTACTTCTCGGCGGGATCCCGTCCGCTGCCGACAGCAGCGTCGAGATACACGCCAACCCGAGCGATCCGCTCGGCTTCTCGTGTCGTGACAACGAGAGTTTTCGCCGATCGTGCTTTACGAAGTGCGTCGTCGTCGCCGGCGGTGAAGAACACCGCGTCGACGTCCTTCAGATCGTCCCAGGGCAGGTCGTCGGACGCGTGGGGGCCGAGCCTTTCTCCCATCACTGTGATCGTTCGCTCGCCGCTCTTGTCGACGTGGGTGAAAGCGCGACGTTGTGGATCCGCCCGGAAGACTGCGTGAACTTCAACACCAAGTCCTGCGAGCTCGCGTTCAGCGCGATGCCCAAGCTCGTCGTTTCCTAACGCTGTGTAAAACGTGCAGTTGCCCGAAAGTCTCTGGAGCTGAACTGCGGCAACGGCTCCCCCACCGGCCGCTCGCTCGAACCCATCCGATGCATGAACGATGTCGCCCGGCTCGGGAACGCGATCGACGCGAGCGAATGTGACCCACTCGACGTGTCCGACTACGGCCGTCTTCAATCGGTGACGGGTTCGGGTGCCGTTTCGCCTTCGAGAAGGATCCCGCCCACCGGAGCCAAGATCCGCTCAGTTATCGATCTCAAGAGCTCGACGCGTTCTTCGAGCTGAACGCCTCCGTCCAGAACGGTTCGAGCGTCGGCGGCGATGTCAGGTGCGTGCTCGGCCACCTGCTGAAGCAAGTGCTTGGCCTTCGGGGGCCGGCGCCCCTCTCGGAGGAACATCGCCTCGAGTGCTTCTCGTAGCGCAACCGATAGCTGAAGCGATGCCGCCTGAGGATCGACGTCCATCAAGTCCTCTGCGTCCTTCAAAGCATCCGACGGCTTGTAGCGCACAAAGTAGGTGTCGGTGGGTGGCACGATCGGCTTGCTCGCGATCTGCCGGGCTTCGGCCGCCAATTCTTCCAGCAGACCCTGTGGGTCGTACACGATCTTTCCGCGGGCGAACATCTCGATCGTCGAGTTGTAGGAGCGATTCAGCTCCTTCCTGATCTGGCTGAGCGGATTGATGAAGAGCTCGACTTCCACACCTTCGACGACGAGGTTCCTCCGCTGCCTCCAGGGCTGCGCGATGAGGACGAAGAGGTCGAGGTCGCTGGTTTTCATGGGCGTTCCATAAGCCGCCGAGCCCGCGAAGAGAAGACCCAGTAGATCGTTGCCGAACTCCGCCATCAGCTGGTCGGAGACGACCGTGAGCGCGCGCTCGTAACGTGACTCGGTCACATCCGGAAGACGCCGTAGCGCGGTTCGGGGATCGGCGCGTTGTAGGCGGCTGATAATCCGAGTGCAAGCGCCGTTCTCGTATCGAGGGGGTCGATGACGCCGTCGTCCCATAAACGAGCCGTCGAATAGTAGGGGTTGCCCTGGCTCTCGTACTGCTCGCGGAGCTCCGTCTTGAAGGACTCTTCGGCTTCGGCAGATTCGAACTCGCCGCGAACGATCGCAAGAACAGTGGCCGCCTGTTCGCCTCCCATCACTGAGATGCGCGCGTTCGGCCACATCCACAAGAACCTCGGATCGTACGCGCGGCCGCACATCGCGTAGTTCCCGGCACCAAACGATCCACCGATTATCACTGTGAACTTAGGCACCGCCGCGCATGAAACTGCCGTGACGAGCTTCGCTCCATCCTTGATGATTCCACCTGCTTCGTACTCCTTGCCCACCATGAAGCCGGTGATGTTCTGAAGGAACACCAACGGTATGGAACGCTGGTCACACAACTCGATGAAGTGAGCACCCTTAAGTGCAGACTCGCGAAACAGGATCCCGTTGTTGGCGATGATCCCCACCGGGAAACCGTGGAGGTGCGCAAAGCCGCAGACCAACGTTTCGCCGTATAGCTGCTTGAACTCGTGGAAACGTGAGCCGTCGACGATGCGCGCGATCACCTCGCGCACGTCGTAGGCAACGCGCGGATCGGTCGGGACGACTCCGTAGAGCTCGCTCGGGTCGTACTTCGGTTCCTCGGACTCTCGTAGATCGGGAGGCAGATCCTTCCGTCGATTGAGGTTCGAAACGATCTCCCGGACGATCTCAAGAGCATGCACGTCGTCCAACGCGTAGTGATCGACGACACCCGAAAGACGAGCGTGCATATCCGCCCCACCGAGCTCTTCCTCGCTGACCTCTTCACCGGTGGCCGCCTTAACCAACGGAGGGCCGCCGAGATAGATCGTCCCTTGACCCTTGACGATCACCGTTTCGTCAGACATCGCCGGCACGTAAGCGCCGCCTGCGGTACACATTCCGAGCACGGCAGCGACCTGAGGGATCCCGCGGGCGGACATCGTGGCCTGGTTGAAGAAGATTCGTCCGAAGTGGTCGCGGTCGGGGAAGACCTGGTCCTGCAAAGGAAGGAAAGCGCCGCCGGAATCCACCAAGTAGATGCACGGGAGGTTGTTGTGCAATGCGACCTCCTGTGCGCGCAGATGTTTGCGAACCGTGATCGGGAAGTACGTTCCCCCTTTTACCGTCGCGTCATTGCAGACGATGACGCACTCGGCTCCCGAGACGCGCCCGACGCCGGTGATGATGCCGGCCCCCGGAGCATCGTCGGAGTACATGCCGTGTGCGGCCAGCGGCGAAAGCTCGAGGAACGGCGTTCCCGAATCCAGAACGCGCTCTACTCGGTCACGCGGCAGCAGCTTGCCGCGTGACAAGTGCTTCTCGCGGGCTCGTTCGGATCCGCCTTGAGATGCACTTCCGATCTGCGACTTCAGCTCGGTGACAAGAGCCTCCATGGCCGCTCGTCTCGATCTGGATCCCTCGGAGGACGGATCGAAGGACGCGTCCAGGACGGGCATGGGTCCAAATCGTAGCGTCGTTGCATTACTC
Source organism: uncultured Actinomycetes bacterium (assembly GCA_963766295.1). Classification (GTDB taxonomy): domain Bacteria; phylum Actinomycetota; class JAICYB01; order JAICYB01; family JAICYB01; genus JBBDRJ01. The sequence continues at coordinate 1,845,171 of CAVXYW010000002.1, forward strand.
GCCGCGTGCCATCATCGATGGGTGAGTTCGAGCACCGAAGAAACGATCGCGGCGGGTCGAGCCGCCCTACGAAGTGGCGATGCCACGGGAGCGCGGGCAGCCTTCGACACCGCACTCGAGCACGAACCCTCGGGCGCCGCGCTGGACGGTCTGGGCCAGGTCGCGTACACCGAGCTCGATTTCGCGCGCACTGCCGAGTTGTACGAAGCGGCGTACGCCGCCTATCGCGAAGAAGGTAACGGCGCGGGCGCAATACGGATGGCGCGGACTCTGGCTTATATCAACGGAGCCATCATCGGAAACGGCGCCGTGATGCAAGGTTGGCACGCACGCGCGACGGCTCTCATGAAAGACGTCGAATCCAGCGCCGAACAAGGATGGGTAGCGCTCAGCCGTGGGATGTTCGAAGGGGATCGAGCCGCGCGCGACGAGAGGTTCCGCGAAGCGCTCGAGGTCGCGAGGCGCTTCGCCGATCCGGATCTGGAGTTCGCGTCGTTGGCTTACCTCGGCGCGAACCTCGTTCACGCCGATCGCGTGGAAGAAGGGATGCTGTTGTTGGACGAGGCATGTGCGGCCGTCGTCGGCCACGACGTCGACGACTTCTCCGTCCTCGAGGAGATCTTCTGCCAGCTCTTTTCGGCCTGCGAGTACGCGCATGACGTCAACCGAGCCAGCGAGTGGATCCGCATCGGCGAGGAAGTCGCCGAGCGCCGGCACCTTCCCGCCGTTTCAGCGTTTTGCCGGACGCACTACGGCGGCGTCCTCACGGCCGCCGGCCGGTGGGCCGAGGCCGACGTTGCGCTTACCGAAGCCGTTCGATTGTGGAGTCTCGGTCATGCGAGCCTGCGCTGGGGAGCACTGGTGCGACTAGCCGACCTCAGAGTCAGGCAGGGACGGCTAGAAGAGGCCGAGCAGCTATTGGACGGACTCGACGTTTACACCGAGGCCGCACGTCCCCTGGCCGCCTTGTACTTCGCACGGGAGGAGCATGCCCGGGCGGTGGATATCGTCGAGCGTGCGTTGGGCGAGATGGATCCATCCAGCGCGGCAGCCGGATCGCTCTGGGCGTTGCTGGTTGATTTCCACCTGGCGCTCGATGCGATCGAGGAAGCCGGCGTGGCCGTCGAGCGTCTCGAGGAAGTTGCGTCGCGGCACCCGAGCCACTTTTTGAAGGCGACGGCAGCGCTTGCGCGCGGCCAGGTGAGCCTGGCTGCCGGCGCCGGCGATCACCTGGCCAGCTTGCGTGAGGCCCTGTCCGGATTCGCGCGGGCGCAGATGCCGATGGAACTCGCCGGTGCGCGGATGGTGCTCGCGTCGGCCATCTCCGCTGAGAGCCCCGAGGTCGCCGTCGCGGAGGCCAAGGCCGCATTGGAGGCCTTTGAGAAGCTCGAAGCCGCCAGGCATGCCGACGCGGCGGCCGCCCTGCTCCGTTCGTTGGGCGGTCCGGCTCGAACGGGACCCAAGGGCCTGGGCGCGCTAACGAAGAGGGAGGGGCAGGTCCTGAAGCTGCTCGGACTCGGCCTATCCAATCCCGAGATCGGCGACAGGCTGTACATCACCCGGAAGACAGTCGAGCACCACGTGGGCAACGTCCTGGCCAAGCTCGGCCTGCGCAGCCGGGCCGAGGCCGCCGTTTACGCCACCAAGGAAAAAGCCGGCCGATAGTTAGGTGACCTCCCCGATGCTTATCCGCCGGGCCGGAGTCATCCTTCGCCCATCGAAACAACTAATGGGAGGGATGTCATGGCGGACAACGGATACGACGCGATAGTCGTCGGGGCACGCTGCGCGGGCTCACCGACGGCGATGCTCCTGGCGCGGAAGGGCTACAAGGTCTTGCTCGTCGACCGGGCGACTTTTCCCAGCGACACGATCTCGACCCACTTCATGCACCCACCGGCGGTGGCGGCCATGGACCGCTGGGGGTTGCTCGACCGCCTGACAGCCACAGGCTGCCCGCCGGTAGACACATACTCCTTCGACTTCGGCCACCTCAAGATCTCCGGCGCCTGCGGTACGGCTGAGTCACCGGTCGGGTACAGCCCGCGCCGGATCATCCTCGACCACCTGCTCGTGCAGGCTGCTGCGGAGGCGGGAGCCGAGGTTCGCGAAGGGTTCACCGTCGAAGAGGTTCTGTCCGATGACGGCCGCGTTACAGGGATCCGAGGGCACGGCAAGGACGGCAAGTCGGTGACCGAACACGCACGTGTAGTCATCGGAGCCGACGGACGCCACTCACGGGTGGCGGAGGCTGTGGGGTCCGAACAGTACAACGAGAAGCCGATCGCACTCGCCATGTACTACACGTATTGGAGCGGACTACCCGTTGAAGGGTTCGAAATCACCATGCGTCCCGAACGTGGATGGGCGATGATGCCGACCCATGACGGCTTGACGTTGCTCGGGATGGGCTGGCCGTACGCGGAGTTCGACGCCAACAAGAGCGACGTTGAAGGCAATTACCTCAAGTCACTCGAGCTCGCCCCCGAAGTCGCCGAGCGAGTCCGTGCGGCGAAACGCGAGGCAAAGTTCGTCGGTGCTGCGCTACCCGGTTTCTTCCGTAAGCCGTTCGGCCCGGGCTGGGCTCTAGTCGGCGACGCCGGCTACAACAAGGATCCGATTACGGCGATGGGCATACTCGATGCCTTCAGGGACGCTGAGCTATGCATCACCGCTTTGGACGAATCGTTCTCCGGAACCCGGTCGTTCGATGAGGCGATGGGTAACTATCAGCGGACACGCGACGAGCACGCTATGCCGATGTACGAGATGACCTTCGAGTTCGCGTCCTTCGAGGAGCCGCCACCCGAACAACAGCAGCTTCTCGGAGCCGTCGCGCAAAGCCAGGAGTCGATGGACGACTTCGTTCGGGTGCAGAGTGGCGTTATCTCTCCGCCGGAGTTCTTCTCTGAGGAGAACATCGGCAATGTGATGGCGCGCGCAGGTGCGGTCGCAAAGGCGGCCTCCTAACCCTTCGGTGCTTCCGGTCGGTCACCCGACCTGAAGCGCTCGAGTCCTTTGATCATCTCTTCAATTCCGGCCGTCTTTTCACCCCGTAGCGCTTCGGCCTCGATTCCATCGAGGCGAAGCGCACCTTCGCGGTCGGCGAGTAGTGATGCCTGCGGGTATTCCGCGATGCGGGCGGCTAGCTCGACGGCTCGATCGACGGCTTTTCCACTCCCAACCACTTCTTGAATCAACCCCATTCGCAAAGCCGTGGACGCGTCGATGCGCGCACCGCTTTCGATCAGATAGAAGGCGTTGCCCTGACCGACGATCTTCGGAAGACGCTGCGTCCCACCGTCGATGAGCGGGACACCCCACCGGCGATTCAAAACTCCGAACTCGGATGCATCGTCGCCGATGCGGAAGTCACACCAGCAGGCGAGTTCCAATCCGCCGGCGAAGCAGTAGCCGTTGATCGCGGCGATGGTCGGCTTGGAGACCTCCAAGCGCGAGAAACCCATCGGCCCGGCCTCGCGGAAGCGTGGTGGATGCTTTAGGTCGGCCCCGGAACAGAAGGACTTCCCGCCGGCGCCGGTAACGACGAGCACGCGATCCGCATCCGATGAATCGAACCTGCGAACCGTCGCCTCTAGAGCGTCGGCCGTTTCGGTGTCGACGCAGTTGTGTACGTCGGGGCGGTTGATCGTCATCACGACGACACCGTCCTTACGTTCGACAACTACTTTCTCCGTCATACCGGCACTAACGCGTCTGTTTCCACGTGTTCCAGTACGTGATCTCCTTGCCCGGACGCCGCTTGGCCGGCTTGAAGTCCGTCCCCTTCGTGTAGGCAACCGGTATCAGCGCGGCCTGCTGCACCGTCTCCGGGATGCCGAGCAGTTCCGAAGCCGCGTCGTGGTGGGCGAGGTGAAGCGTCGTGAGTACCGTGCCGAGTCCCCGGCTCCGACAAGCCAGCTGGAAAGACCAGACCGCCGGGAAGATCGAACCCATCATCGACGCTGCGATCCAGCTCGGTATCCCGTCCGGAAGCTTGCCGAGCAAGCACGGGATCACGTGCACGGGAACCTTCGCCAGGTTGCTGGCTAGATAGTCGGCCGAGTTGTACACGCGCGTCTGCTGTGCGGCGCGGTCTTCGTCCAACCCCTGCGTCATCGTTTCGACGTTGGCGTAGACGCCCTGCCAGCTCTGCATGTACCAGTCGGCCAAGGCCTTCCGCTTGTCTTCGTCGGTCACGACGACCCAGCGCCAACCCTGCGCGTTCGATCCCGTCGGAGCTTGGATCGCGAGATCGATGCACTCCTGGATCACTTCCGGCTCTACCGGACGCTCGAGGTCGAGCCGCTTCCGCACAGCTCTTGTTGTAGTCAGCAGCTCGTCAACCGATGCCCTATCCATCCCATGCCTCCCTGATCTTCGAAACGATGTGACTCAAGTCGACCGATTCTGAGTGGGTTGTGTCCACTTCGACGGTCAGCGAGGCGATCCCCAGCGGTACGTGACTGCGGCGGGCCAGTTCGTCGGCGAAGACCTTCGGGTCGGCGAAAAAACTGCCGGCGTGTCCCGCATGCCGCTCCCCGCTCTCCTCGCGCTTGTTGAAGCGTGCCGCCAGAACCTCGATATCGGCTGTGCAGTGCACTTCCACCAGCGTGTGCGGTGCTTTTGGTTGAAGATCGCGGAATGTCTCGCGATGGAGCTCTCGGTCGAAGTTGGACTCGAAGATCGCGGATCCCCTTCCCTCGAGCGTTCGCTCGATAAGAACGAAGAGCAGGTCCCAAGTAGCCGCGCCCAACTTCTTGGACCACTCGCGGTCCGACCATCCGAGGGACTCGAAGAGCGATTCCTTGATGTCGTCCTTCGTGAATAACGGAAGTCCGAGCGCGGGCGCGAGCTGTCTCGCGAGCGTGGTTTTTCCGGCTCCCGGCGGACCGGAAACGATCAGCAGGAGGGGCGGCCTCAACGGACGTGGACGACATCGCCGGCGACGATCACTTCATCCCCGACTACCAGCGCCCCATCGTCCCTGACGTCGTCTGCCACACCTTCGACGCTTCGATCTCCCAGGTCGACGCGCACGCTCGTTCCAATCGTCGCGCAGCGTCTGCGGTATTCGTCCATCCATCGGCCTTGGGCAATGACGGCATCGAGCTCGGAGAGGATCGCCACACACAGGTCATCGCGGCGGGGTGCGTTCGACGACTCGCGTTTTAGGCTCGTCGCGCCCAGATCGTCGGGAAGCTCACCGGGCTCGTGAGCGACGTTCACACCGATCCCCACAACCAAGAAGTCACCGGACGGAGCCAGCTCGCCGATGATCCCGCACACCTTGCGGCCGTTGATCAAGATGTCGTTGGGCCACTTCAAAGACGTCTGCACATCGGTCAGCGCTTCGATCCCGCGAGCAACTGCGACGCCAGAAGCAAGGGACACCAACGGGATGCGCTCATTCGGGATCTCCCGAAGCAGCGCCGAGAACATGAGCATCCGGCCGGGCACATCAAGCCACGAACGCCCGGCGCGTCCTTTCCCTGCCGTTTGATGGTCGGCAACGACTACGCGGCCGTCACGGCCTCCGTCGGCGATGAGAAGGGTCTGCGTCGACGGCAGGGACGAATGCACCTCGACATGTCTGAAACGCGTCTTTAGCAGGGCGTTCAGGATCCGAGGAGCGCTGAGGTCGGCGACGGGGACGTCCACGGCGCGGCCGATACTATTACCCGCGTGCTACGCACCGTCCTGATCGCCAACCGCGGGGAGATCGCCGTCCGCATCATGCGGACGCTGCGCGACCTCGGCCTTCGCTCGGTCGCCGTCTATTCGGAAGCCGATCGCAATTCGCTGCACGTCGAGACCGCGGACGAGGCCTACCTGCTCGGCCCCCCTATCGCCGCCGAGAGCTACCTGCGCATCGACAAGATCCTCGAGGCCGCGATCGCGCGCAAAAGCCGACGCGATCCATCCCGGTTACGGGTTCCTGGCCGAGAACGAAGGTTTCGCCCGCGCAGTGGAAGACGCAGGTCTTGCTTGGATCGGTCCGCCTCCCGAAGCGATGGCTGCCATGGGCGACAAGGTATCCGCCCGAAAAACGGCGATCGAAGCCGCTGTGCCGATCGTCCCCGGAACATCGGAAGCCGGTCGACACCAAAGGCGCGCGAGCCTTCGCAAAGGAGCACGGCTATCCCATCGCCTTGAAGGCCGTCATGGGCGGCGGAGGCAAGGCTTTCCGGATCGCGCGCTCGGAGAAGGAACTGGACGAAGCGCTCGAGGGAGCCGCGCGGGAAGCTCAGGCGTACTTCGGTGACGCGTCGGTGTTCTGCGAGCGTTACGTCGATCGTCCCCGGCACGTCGAAGCACAGATCTTGGCGGACGCGAAAGGCAGCGTCGCGTTCCTCGGCGAACGCGACTGCTCAACGCAACGCCGGCACCAGAAGCTGATCGAGGAAGCGCCGTCACCCGCGGTGGACGACGATCTGTAGAAATGCGATAGGCGAAGCCGCCGTCGCGTTGGCCAAGGCCGTCGGCTACCGCTCGGCCGGCACCATCGAGTTCCTTCTCTCACCAGACGGCGAGCTTTCCTTCCTCGAGATGAATACGCGCCTTCAGGTCGAGCACCCCGTCACCGAGCTCGTATGTGGCGTCGATCTGGTCGCCGAACAGATCCGGATCGCAGACGGACAAGCCCTTGGCTACGAAGCCATCACGCCTCGAGGCCACGCTATCGAGTGTCGGATCAACGCCGAGGACCCGGCGATGAACTTCCTCCCATCCCCCGGAACGATCACTAGATGGGACGCACCGACCGGACCTTTCGTCCGCGTCGACGAGGGTTTCGGTGCGGGACGAACCATCCCACAGGACTACGACTCCCTAGTCGCCAAGCTCATCTGCTTCGGCACAGATCGCGAGCAGGCGCGCAAGAGAACGCTCCAAGCGCTGGCTTCCTTCGTTATCGAAGGCGTTGCGACAACAATCCCACTGCACCGTGCGTTCCTCGACCACAAGGTGTTCGCGAAAGGCGACGTCTACACACGCTTCGTCGAGGACGAGTTCCTCGAGCAGCTGCCGAAACTGCTGGAGAAGGTCGAACCACAGGAGGCAAAGGCAGGCTCCTCCAGCACGGCTTCCGCAGTCGAAACGAAACGGAACGTCGCCGTTGAGGTCGGCGGACGCCGATACGACGTGACGCTGTGGGACCGCGACGGGAAGCGAGCCTTCCGTCCGCTCGAGAAGAGGTCGTCCCACCACACAGGAACCGGCGCGCACGACGAGGTGAGGGCGCCCATGCAGGGCAAGATCCTCAAGGTCCTCGTCGAGCAGGGCCAAGAGGTCGAAGCCGGCGAACTCCTGTGCACACTGGAAGCGATGAAGATGGAGAACCACGTCATCGCTCCGAGAGAGGGAACGATCGTTGAGCTCAATGTGGAAGCCGGCGCAACCGTGGAGACCGGCGCGTTGATCGCTGTGATCGATTGATGGACCTTCATTTCGAGATCGTCACCGTCACGCAGTGGGCACAGAACTGCACGATCGTTTGTCCGGCAGGTGGGGGTCCGGCCGTCCTGGTAGATCCCGGCGGAGAGACCGGTCGCGTCCTCCAAACAGCACAATCGCTGAACGCCGACATCCAGGCGATCCTCATCACTCACGGACATATCGACCACATAGGCGGCCTCAACGAGGCCATCGCAGCAACGCAAGCGCCGGTCTGGCTGCATCCGGCCGACGCGCAGTTCTACGAGAGGTCGATGTTCGGTCCGGCTGTTGGTATGCCCAAGGACGCAACTCACCTGGTCGACGAACAGCTCATCGAAGTCGCCGGTTTGCAGTTCAAGTGTCTGCACACACCCGGACACTCGCCCGGCCATTTCTGCTTCCTCTCCGAGGATGCGGATGAGCCGACTTTGATCGGCGGCGATCTCATCTTCATGGGCTCGATCGGCCGGACCGACTTGCCCGGGGGAAGTCTTCGAACCTTGGTGAACTCCGTTAAGGAGAAGATCTGGGTGCTCCCCGACGAGACCAAGATCCTTCCCGGCCACGGACCGCCGACATCCGTGGGCTTCGAGAAAAAAGTGAATCCCTTCGTGTCGCTGGAAGCCATCGAGGACCTCGTTGGCTAAGAGACTGGAGCAGGTTCTCGAGGATCTGGGCTCCGTCCTGGTTGCGTATTCGGGCGGAGTCGACTCCACATATCTGGCCTGGGCGGCGCACCGAACGCTCGGCTCCCGATCGCTGGCAGCCATAGCCGATTCGGCCTCGCTCCCTCGAAGCGAGCTGGACGAAGCATTACAAGTAGCGAAGGACGCCGGGTTTACGGTCGAGATCGTCAGAACCGACGAGTTCGAGCGCGACGAATATCTACGCAACGCACCGGACCGTTGCTTCCATTGCAAGGAAGCGCTCTTCGACCAGCTCTTCCCACTCGCTTCGGACCGGGGGTTAGAACACGTTGCACTCGGAACCGTCACCGACGACCTCGGCGACACACGGCCCGGTCTCGTGAGCGCGAAACGGCGCGGCGCGAAACAACCTTTGCTCGATGCGGGTCTGTCCAAGGTTGACGTGCGAACGCGGGCGCACGAAGCCGGCCTTCCCGTATGGGACAAGCCTCAGGCCGCATGCCTCTCGTCGCGCATTCCGCACGGCACTGCCGTAACCGTCGAAGCTCTGCGGTCGGTCGAGCAGGCCGAAGATGCTGTTCGAACGCTCGGCTTCTCGCTGGTGCGCGTTAGACACAATGGAACGCAAGCGCGAGTCGAGGTCGACCCAGCGGAAGTCGCGCAGCTTCTGACAGAACCAATGCGTACGGCAGTAACGAAGGCGGTCAAGGCCGCCGGCTACGCGCGAGTCCTCTTGGACGAGCGCGGCTACCGGCGCGGCGGCGCCGAGCTTCCCATCGTCGAGATCATCTGATGCCAAAGATTCGGCTTCATCTGACGTTCCCCGACACGCTGATCAAAGATCCGATCATCTGGAGGCTCGGACGTCAGTACGACATCATCACGAACATCCGCCGGGCCAACGTCGAGGAGAGCGTGGGCTGGGTGATCCTCGAGGTCGAAGGCACCGAGGAGGCGCTCGACCAAGGCGTCGCCTGGATGACCGAGATGGGTGTTCAGGTTGACCGCCTCGACGGCGACGTCGTCGAGAGCTGATTACATCTGAAGCACTCTGTACTTATTCGTTGATCTAGCCATCGTGCTCGCCGTGCTGGCCGCCGCGCGGTCGGGATGGCGCCGTGGCTTCGTCTTCTACGTGATCGATCTCGTAGGTTTCATCGGCGCCGTTCTGCTCGCGGTCCGTTTCCACGAGATACCGGGAACCTTGATCGAGAATCTAGGACCGTCGCAGAGAACGTCGTCGATCGTCGGCGGACTGATCATCTTCGTCCCGCTGATCGTTGTTACCGCGATCCTTGGGTCCAAAGCTCACAAAGCGGTGTTCCGTCCGGGCATATTCACGACCAATCGGGTGATCGGTGCCGTATTCGGCGCAGCATTGGCCGCCGCGATCATCATCGTCGGCCTTCTCTTCGCCCGAGCCGCCGATATCGGCTTCGTCGGGGACCGGATCGACGACTCGATCATCGCGAAACGCGTCTTCGACGGCGTGGAACCGGCCGTAGCCTGGGCCAACGATCAATTCGGGCTCGATCTGTGCGGAGGACGCCTGGCCGACGCGGTTCCCGAAGTGTGCGAAGGCGAACCCAAGACCTGAGATAACATCGAGTAGATGGCCAAGAAGAGACAGCAGAGTTTCACCAAGCGTGGTGGGCCCCGCCGCGGCGATTTCGCGGCTGCCGATGCCAACCGCAAGGTTCGAGACGACGCGATCATGGCCGAAGGCGTCGTGTTGGAGTCACTCCCCAACGTGATGTTCAAGGTCAAGCTCGACAACGACCACGAGGTGCTGGGGCACATCTCCGGCAAGATGCGGAAGAACTACATCCGGATCATGCCCGGTGACCGCGTGATGATCGAGCTCTCGGCTTACGACTTGAGCCGGGGACGCATCACACGCCGTATGCGCTGAGTCTCCTAGACTCCGCGGGGTGAGCGATCAGCGAGTCAGGCAGGTCTCGAGGCGTTTGCGTGACCTTTGTGAGCCCATCGCCAGCTCGGTCTATTTCGTTAGGGAAGCGCAGGACGAATACAAAGCTCTCGGCCTGTCGAACTACGCGGAGAGTTACTTCCCTTCGCGCGGCGCTTGTTTGGGGAACCCGTCCGGAGAACTGATCGTCTCTTCGTTCGGAGTATTCAATCCGGACGTGGTCCTGCCCGCCGTCGAGGCCGGTTGGTCGAAGACCGATCCACCGACACTGTTGCAGGCGCGATACAAGGGCGCCACGGGTGCTCTTCGAAGGATCCTTGGTGAGACAGATCCGACTCCGGCCGTTGATATCCTCCGGCCGGTCATGGAGTCGGTGAACTTCACCGGACGAACGTTGTTCGCCGGACTCCGTTCGCTCCCCTTCCCCGACGAACCGATTGGTGCGCTGTGGCGCGTTTGCGACTACGTCAGGGAACGCCGAGGCGACGGACACATAGCAGCATGGGTCGGCGCAGGATGCGACGCGGTGGAGATCAGTCTGCTGACCGAGCTCTTCTGGGGACTGCAGCTCGGGACCTATGTCTTCACTCGTGGATGGACGGCCGATCAGATCGAGGCCAGCATCTCCAGGCTCACGGAAAAGGGATACCTGCAGGACCGGCAATTCACGGAAAAGGGTCGCGCTTATCGTCGCGACATCGAATCCGTCACCGATGCGTTGGAGGCCGACATCGTAGAGGGTCTCGGTGAACGGGCCGAAGAGCTCTTCGAGTTGCTCGCGCCCATGCAGAAAGCGGTGCTCGATGCAAAGGCCTACCCCGTCGACCCCGCCAGCACCATGAGTGCCGACGCGTTCAACAACTAGAGAGACAAGCCGAACAGCTCTCGCGTGAGGATGCTCACATCAGGTTTGCGCACTGCGCCGTAGTTTTCGCCTGCAACGGTTCCTTCCCCCAAAGGCCAAAGGGGGCCCTCGATGTCCAACGGCTGTCCGGTATGCGGCGGTCTGGGGAGAGTTCTCGCATTCGGCGCCTGCAGCGATCCGGTGCCGGTGACATGTCCCGAATGTGCGGGCCTGGCCATAACGCCGGCCTCGGCCGAGGACGACATGCGCGCCTACTCGGTGCGAGAGATCACAGCGCTGCTGCTTCGTCCGGCGCTTCCGCCAGGAGATCTACAGCTCGTTGATGGCGTCGATGAAATGTCGCAAGCGCCCGTACGACGCGCGGTCGAAGCGAAACGCGATGCGCTCTTGGTCGAGGGCGTCGTCATCAGCCACCTCGACCGGAGCGGGCTCGACACGTTCGATCGCGCCGCTGGTGATGATGTCGGCGAAGTCGGCTGAGAGCTTGGCGAGCGTCACGTCGTCGGGCACCCGTTCGACGCGGAACACCAGCCGGTTGCTCACGTATCTCGTCGAGTGGAAGTTCGTATAGAAGGCGGCCAGCTCCTTGGCCGCCACATCGACGTCGTCGGTGAGCTTGAACAGGTCGAGGTCCGACTCGCTCACGTAGCCCTTCCCTACCAAGTCATCTCGAGCAAACTCGAGGAAGCTCGTCCAGAAGTTTCCCCCAGGAGGGTCGAGAAGAACGATGGGGTGCATGTCGCTCTTGCCCGTCTGCATCAGGGTGAGCATCTCGAAAGCTTCGTCCATCGTTCCGAAACCTCCGGGAAGCAGGACGAATGCCGACGCTTCTTTCATGAACATCAACTTCCTGGTGAAGAAGTACTTGAAATTGACGAGCTTTGGATCATCGGCAACGACGGGGTTCGGCTCGGATTCGAAAGGAAGCCGGATGTTCACACCAAAACTCTTGGCCGCACCTGCTCCCTCGTTGGCTGCTTCCATGCTTCCGGGACCGGCTCCCGTAACGACCATCCAGCCGTGCTCGGCGATCAGCTTTCCGAAGGCGCGAGCCTGTTCATAATCGGCGTCGCCGGGACGGGACCGGGCCGAGCCGAAAACGCTCACTTTCCTCACTTCGCGATACGGCGCGAAGACCTTGAAGGCGTAACGCATCTCCTTGAGGGCCGCGTTGACGATCTTGAGGTCGAGGCGCGATGCCGCATCACGGCCGAGAAGAAGCGCGGTCGTGACTATCTCGGAGATGAGCGGCCCGTCGCGCTCCGTCAGATCGGAGTCGCGGATCAGCTCGACGATGCGTTGATCGAGCTCCTCGACCCCGGTGGAGTAACGACGGCCGCGCCGTTTGCTCTTTTCGGCACGAGCCATGCCTCGATTCTCCCCGATTTATGTGAAGGAGACGTGATCACGCCCGGGACAACTACGATTCCCTGCGATGTCCGACCAAACCTTCGTCGTTGTTGGTGCGAACCTCACTGGGGGCCGCGCCGTCGAAGGACTGCGAAAGGAGGGCTTCGACGGCCGGATAGTCCTCGTGGGCGAAGAGCCGGACCGGCCGTATTTCCGTCCCCCGCTTTCGAAGGACGTGCTTCGCGGGGAGTCGGAGGCCGACTCCGTCTTCGTCCATCCGCAGGAGTGGTACGACGATCACGACGTCGAGTTGATGCTTGGCGTTCGCGCCGAATCACTCGATCCGACCGGCTCCGTATCTCTATCGAACGGCGAAACGATCACCTTCGACCGGTGCCTGCTGGCAACGGGCGGACGTCCACGGATCCTTCGGGTTCCCGGCGCAGAACTTCCCGGCGTGTACTACTTGCGCACTCTCGCCGATGCGAAGGTTCTGTCCGAGAAGTTGAAGCAGCGCCCCCGAGTGCTCGTCGTGGGGGCCGGCTTCATCGGGGCAGAGGTTGCAGCTTCGGCCCGCGAAGTCGGCTGCGAAGTGACCGTCGTCGAGATCTTCGCGGTGCCGTTGCAGAGAGTGCTCGGCGACGACATCGGCGCGGTTTACGCGCAGATCCATCGAGACCACGGGGTACAACTTCATCTCGGCGAAGTCGTCGAACGATTCGAGGGAACCGACAGAGTCGAATCCGTGGTCGGCAGCTCCGGAACTTCGTACGCAGCCGACATCGTGGTCGTCGGTGTCGGGATAGCTCCGAACGTCGAGCTGGCCGAAGAAGCCGGCATCGAATGCGGGGACGGGATCATCGTCGACGAGCACTGCCGCACGTCGATCCCTAACATCTTTGCTGCCGGCGACGTGTCCAACCATCCAGGCGCTTACTCCGGCCGGCACATTAGGGTCGAGCATTTCCAGAACGCCCAGAACCAGGGAATGGCTGCGGGCCGCAGCATGGCGGGCAACCAGACGCCTTTTCACGAGGTTCCGTGGTTCTGGTCGGACCAGTACGACGTGAACCTACAGATGCTCGGACATCCATCACCGGAGGCTTTTCGGATCGTCCGCGGAAGCCTGGAGGACCGCAACTTCACGGCGATCTATAGCTACGGCAACCAGATCACCGCCGCTATCGCACTGAACCGAGGACGCGACGTCTCAGCGCTGCGAAGACTCATGGAACGCCGTATAGCCGTCGATCCGACGACTCTCGCCGACGAAGACGTCTCCCTCAAGGACCTTCTCAAGACTTAGTCCTCAGACCGGACGCTTGAACTTCGTTCGGTCCCGTTCGACCTTCACGCGGAAATCGCAGGCGCTCAAGTGATCGTTGACCAATCCCATCGCTTGCATGAAGGAGTAAGCCGTCGTCGGCCCGACGAACCCCCAGCCACGCTTGCGCAGGTCTTTGCTCATGGCTTTGGCTTCGTTGCTGGTTGTGTCTTGCGTGAGGGTCGCCCAGTCGAGCTTGTTCGGCCGGGTCGACGGATCCGGTTCGTAGCGCCAGATGTACGCCGCCAGGCTCCCGAACTCGTCCTGCAGCTCGATGCAGCGGCGGGCGTTGTTGATGGTCGCGTCGATCTTCGCTCTGTTGCGCACGATGCCAGCGTCCGACATCAGCCTGGCCGCGCTGCGCTCGTTGAACCGGGCGATCGCCTGGACGTCGAAACCCTTGAAGGCCCTCCGGAAGTTCTCACGCTTGCGGAGGATCGTCAGCCAGCTCAATCCCGATTGGAAACCTTCGAGGCTCAACTTCTCGAAGAGCCGCACGTCGTCGGAAACCGGACGCCCCCACTCGTGGTCGTGGTAGCTCTCGTACAGAGGGTCCCCAGCGCACCACCAGCAGCGAGCTATGCCGTCATTGCCGACCTTCACTCCCTCTTGCCGCATGCGGTCTTACTGAATTGCTTCTACGAGCCGCTTGAGCTCACGGAGGGAGGAATCGAGATCGTTCTGTGCATTTCGATTCACGAAGCTCGCAACGACGCGGCCTAGGATCCCTCCGGGCAGGTTGTAGCTCGCGCGCAACACGACATTGGTCGAGTCGCCTTCGGGTGTCAGTGTCCATCTTCCTTCGACCCGGGGCCCTTCCATCGACCGGAACGCGATCGTGCCCGGACGTTCGTGCTCGGTCACCTGAAGCCGCCCGTCCAGATGAGTGGGCCCGGCCTGAACACCGATCTTGAACACGGCGCCGACCCCCGTCCCACCGTCGGAGTCCACGAGCACCCACTTGTCGACGCGGCGCAAGTACTTCATCGCGTTCTCCCAGTCATCGATGTAATCGAAGACGGCCTCGGGCGGCGCGGCGATGCGGGTCTTTGACGTGATCTCCGACACAAGGAGTAGCGTACGTGGCGAACACCAATAAGGAGGAATCCATGGCACAGGATGCACGCGAGATCCTCGAGCAGGCCGTCAAGGGGAAGGCCGACGACGAGATCAAGTCGTTCGCGGAAACGATGGGCGGCACGGAAGCCGTCCTCGACCTGACCTTCGAGGGTCAGAAGGCCGCTCTGAACCCGGACAAGGCTCAGGACGCCATCATCGGCTACGAGCTGACCGACGGCGACAAAACGTACAGCTACGTCGTCACGATCAAGGACAAGGCTGCGTCCTTCGAGAAGAAGGAGCCTACCGACGCCCGCGTGACCCTCGGCCTTTCCTTCACCGACTATCTCCGTCTCATCGCCGGCGAGCTGGACGGTATGCAGGCTTTCATGCAGGGGAAACTGAAGCTCAAGGGCGACATGATGTTCGCGCAGCAGGTCCCGATGATGTTCGACCTCACATAGGCCAACCAAGCGCGTGAGCCTGTTCGACGACGCTATTGCGATCGTCCGGTCGGGAGTCCTGCGTCCGCTCGGCCCTCGGACCATGTTCGAACTCACTCGCCTTCTGATCAGGGAGGGCTTCAAGGCCCACCTCATCTATGCGCTGCACGGCACTCAGGACGCGAGCAAGCCTGCACTCATATACGAAGGACGCGTCACCACTTGGGGCGAGCTGCTCGACCGGATGAAGCGACTCGCGAACCACCTCGTAGCGATGGGGGTCGACAGGAATTCAGGTGTTGCAGTGATGCTCCCCAACCGCCCCGAGTTCCTCGAAGCCAATGCCGCAGCCATGCGCATCGGATCCCGGCTCTCGTTCATCAATCCCCGGGCTCCGTCCGACGATGCGAAATCGCTCGTCGAGCGCGCGGGGGCCGGCGTGTTGGTGACGCACCGCGACGACGTCGAAACAGGTGGAGTTGTTCTGCGCACAGGCGAGCACTACGAGCTCGCCGTCATGGACGCCCCAGCCGGTGACCCACCAGTCGATCGGAACGCCAAGAGTGAAGTCGTCGTGTTCACCTCCGGGACCACGGGCCGGCCCAAGGGCGCCGTGCGTTCCTTCGAATCTTCCGTTTCCCCGAAGCTCGCCGGAGGTTTTCTACGCCTACTTCCCCTGAAGACAAGCGACGTCCACATGGTCGTTTGTCCCCTTTACCACGCGTCGGGTTCGGGCTTCGCGACCATCGGACAGGTTCTTGGCAACACACTGGTTCTCGTCGAGAAGTTCTCGCCAGAAGCTTTCTGCCGGCACGTTCAAGAGCACAAAGTGACGTCTACATGCGTAGTTCCGACGATGCTGCACCAGCTCGCGGCCTGGGACGGAGTTCGCGACTACGACCTCTCGACTCTCCGCGTCGTGGTTTGCACGGGCTCTCCTCTTCGAGAGGAAGTGCGCAAGGAAGCCCGTGATCTGCTCGGCGACGTTGTGTACGACCTCTACGGATCAACGGAGATGGCGATGGTCACCATCGCCACGCCGGAGGATCAGAGGCGCAAGCCCGGATCGGTTGGAAAGCCCGTGCCCGGAGTCGATGTGCGGATCACCGATACCGACGGGAAAGCGCTCCCGCAGGGAGAGCGAGGGGAGATCTGGGCTTCGTCGGCCGCACGCATGTCCGGCTACATCGACGACCCCGAACTAACCGATGAAAGGCTGCGCGACGGCTACGTATCGGTGCGCGACGTTGGTTACCTCGACGAAGACGGCTACTTATTCGTGGTCGATCGCGCCGACGACATGATCATCTCCGGCGGTGTGAATGTTTACCCAGCGGAGACCGAGGTCGCGCTGAACGGACATCCGAAGGTCGACGAATCCGCGGTGTTGGGAGTGAGCGACCCGAAGTGGGGGCAGAAGATCGTCGCCGCCGTCGTCCGGAGCGAGGATGTGACCGAGGACGAGCTCATCACGTGGTGCAAGGAGAACGCGTCCTACGCTGCGGTGCCAAAGGAAGTGCGCTTCCTCGACGCCCTTCCACGCAACGACATCGGAAAGATCGACAAGAAACAGCTCGCTGCCGCTTGGGACGAGACAAAGGCATGACAACTCTCGCCGAACTGATGGCGGATCTCAGGATGGAAACGGCCGTACTCGACGGTGTGCTTTCAAAGTTGGACGAAGCCGGATGGCACAAGGAGACGCCGGCCGTGGGCTGGGACACGCACGACACGGTTGCTCATCTCGCGGACACGAACGACATCATGTTCGACTCGATCACTGATGGCAGCCGCGACCTCCTGGCCGCACTCGATGAGTCCCTGAAAAACAGCCGCTTCGCCGCGCAGGACCCGCAAGCCGTGGACATCTTCACCGCCTCGCAAGTCGAGAAGGGCCGCAATATGTCTTGGGAAGACGTGTATGCGTGGTGGCGATCGTCCTGCGCGCGCTTGCACGAAACGATCGAAGGATTGGAGCCGGCCGGAAGGTACCGATGGGGTCCAAACATGATCAGCCCCCTGTCTTTGGGCTCGGCTCGGATGATGGAGACGTGGGCGCACTCTCTCGATGTGCACGATTCGGCCGGCGTCTACTACGAGCAGACTGATCGCGTAAGACACGTAGCGTTTCTAGGATTCCGAGCCTTGGCGTATGCCTTCGGACTCGAGGGGCTCGATCCGCCCGGTCCCATCCGTCTCGAGCTCGCGGCTCCCTCCGGTGACTCATGGGCATTCGGGCCACCGAACGCCCCCACGGTCATCCGTGGTTCGGCCGTCGATTGGTGCCGCGTCGTTGCACGCCGCGACCGCGACGGAGCCGGGGAACGCCTCGAAGCCGAAGGCCTCGACGGCGAGAACGTGATCAAGCACGGCCGCGCATTCCTCTAAATGACCGGAACGATTCGGGTAGGCATGTCCGGCTTCTCCTACTCGGATTGGATCGGCGAGGTCTATCCAAAAGGAACAAAGCGCAAGGCGATGCTAGAGGAGTACTCGAAGATCTTTCGCACGGTCGAGATAAACATGACCTTCCGGCGCGATCCCGAAGAGAAGACGATCAATCGCTGGCGCGACAGCGTTGATCCTGAGTTCCGCTTCGGTATGAAGGCCAACCAGCTGATAACTCACTGGTGGCGCCTAGTGGGAGTCGGCGATCACGTCGCAGAGTTCATGAAGATGGCTCGCGGCCTGAACGACAAGCTCGGGCCGGTGCTGTTTCAGGTAGCGCCAAAGCTACAGTTCGACGCCGCGGTGCTCGAGGACTTCTGTGCCTGTCTGCCGCCGGACGGTCAATACGCTTTTGAGCCGAGGCACGAATCGTTCAACGTCGACGCGGTCGACGAGATCCTCGCCCGTCATTGCGTTGCTCGATGCCTGAACGACGACCTTTTCGATCCGACGACTTATCGCGTTACGGGGCCCTTGGCCTACTTCAGATTTCATCGCGTGGACTACAAACAGGAAGATCTGGAGATGCGCGCCGAATTAGTACGAGGGATGGCGGCCCAAGGCACGGACGTCTACGCGATCTTCGCGCACGAAGACAATCCGGACTCCGTTCGTCCTGCGCTGACGATGAAACAGCTGGTGAGCTAGGTCGACTCTTCGGCTACCGGCTGCTTGACCTCGTTGTTACCCACGGACGACGACGGTGTGCGCCAGATCTCCGGTTCGGGCGGCCGGTCGCCTCCGCCACGCGCACGTCGGATGGCCGAGCTGATCGCGTTGCGCGCCCGATCGTTGGAGACGACAGCGATCCCGATTCCGAGAGCGAGAACCGTTCGCAGAACCTTGCGTCCGCGCCGCTTCTCTTCCGGCTCCTGGACCTTCTTGGTGGCCTTTTCGACCTCGGCCACGAGGTCCTTGACTGCGGAACCCGCCTTCTCTGCGAATTCCTTGGCAGCGGTTCCCGTCGTTCCGGCGAATTCCTTCAGAGCCTCACCGGAGTGGCCGGCAACCTCTTTGGCCTGGTCCCGCAACTCGGTGGCGCGGCTCGACGCTTCCTTCCTGCGCTTCCCCCGTGGCATGGATCCCCCTTTGTTCGGCGGATGAGGAGTAAGCCTACTCCCCACTACTTACCCCATTGCCTCCAGCTCACTCAGCGAAACACGAGCGGCTTCGCGTCCGGCGTCTCGGAGTGCGAGAAGGTCGCCGTCAGCCTGAGCGGCGATCAGCCGGCCGAACGTGAAGCCCATGCCCGGGACCTCGATATCTGTCTTCGGTTCGTCGGTGATCTGCAAGAAGACGCCGGTCACGGGACCTCCTTTATGGAGCTGGCCCGTCGAGTGAAGGAATCGGGGACCGAAACCGACCGTGACCGCCACCTTGTATCGGTCGCGCAGCTTCGTGGCTATGGCGGACAGGCGTTTGGCGTTGGAGTCCGTCGGCGGGATGAAGGCTTGGATCGCGAGGTAGGACGGCGCAGCGAGCTCGGCCAAAAGCGTCGATGCCGTTCCGTTGTCCGGGCTTGACTGCCCACTCGATGCCAGCGCTTCGCGAGCGCGGACCTTCGCTGCCTCGACGTCGGGCTGGTCGAAAGGATTGATATCGAGCTCGTAACCGACGATCGCCGTAGCCATCTCCCAGCGGAACACCTCGGCCCCCAGTCCCTTCACATCACGCATCCGGATGCGGATCACAGGATGGTCGGCTTCGAGTGCCTCGATCGCCGGCGGTGCAGCCTCATCGCCGAGCGTGTAAACGCAGAAGACGCGGTCATCGCCGTAGACAACGGGTGAGCCGAGCTCCTCACCGACTACCGGGACGATGCCGGTGCCTTCCTTTCCAGTCGATTCCGCAATGAGTTGTTCGATCCAAGCTCCAAATGAATGCAGGCGATTTGGAAGAACGAGCGTGAGCTTGTCGGAACGGTCGCGGTGTGCTTCGAAGAGCGCCGCTCCAAGACGAGCAGCCGGCGCGTCACCGGCCCTGACTCCAGGCGAGTTACGAGCCATCGATCGCCTGGCACCGGCAACGATGGACTCGATGTCGACGCCGCACAACGCAGCCGGCACCAAACCGAAATAGGAAAGGGCCGAATAGCGGCCGCCGATGTCCGGTGAGTTCTCGAAAACGCGAAGGAAGCCACGCTCCTTCGCGACCGAAGCCAGCTCCGAACCGGGATCGGTCACCGCCACGAAACGATCCCCTCGGGGCACGAGCGACCAAAAGTACTCGAGGTGCGCACGTGTCTCGATCGTGGTCCCGGACTTCGATCCGATGACGAACAAGGTGTGCTGCAGATCGAGCGAACTGCGTACCGACTCGATGTGGTCGGGATGCGTAGTGTCGAGAACCGTGAGCGAGAGCCCGCCCCCCATCGACGAATGGAAAGTCTCCCCCGCGAGCACCGATCCGCCCATGCCGCACAGGACGATGTGCCTCACGGCGTCGCCCCCGCGAGCCTTGCGCGCGAACTCAGTCAGGTCCTTGAGCTCGGTGTGCATCCGTTCGGCTACATCGAGCCAGCCCAAGCGGTCGGCGATCTCTGATGGGTCGTCCTTCCACACCTCGTGATCGCGCGCCCAGATGTCCTCGAGAACCTCGTCCTCGTCCAGCTCTTCGCATTCACCTACGACCGCTCGAGCGAAATGCACGGGTGAGTACTCGTCGTCCGTTAGCGGCTGGCCGGCGAGCTCACCAAGTCGTTGTGTGGCCGCGTTTACGCCCGACTGTTCGGCGTCCGGCGACAGGGGGACGCGAGCCGTCGGTGTTTTGGTCCCGAAGAGCTCGAGCTCGCTGGTGAGGTGCACCGCAAAGACGGCTTCCTTGTCCGACGTGTTTTCCGGAGGTCCGAGGACGAACAGCGGTACTTCAAGGAGGTCGTCCCTTTCGTCCTCTGATGTTTTTGAGCGGCGGCGCTCCATTCCCGCTGCCTGAATGGAAACCACGCTGCCAAACGTGCCGGTGTCACGCACCCCGGACACAGCTACGGGCATCCCCGAGCCGATCAAAGCCTGGACAACGCCAGTGCGAGCGGAAGTCCAGGCCAGACCGACCGCTATGTTCGACTTCCCAATGTCGCCGGCGAGATCGGCCGCTGCACCGAGAGCCTTGTCCGGATCGCTCGCCCGCGAGGGGTCGAGCCAAACGACGACGTAACCATCCGTACCGTCGCTCGAGGAGTGAACACCGCGAAGAAGGTCGGCGGCGGCGCGAACGTCGTCGATCGCCATGTCCCACAACAGAGCCGCGTCGGGCTTGGCACCGGCCGAGGTGAGCCGGGCCACGGGCTCGGCTAGGTCATCGATGTCGTAGGACGCGGGCGTAAAGATCGTGCCCGTTACACCGCGATGGGAGATCCAGCTCTCCAGCGCGCCCGAGGAGACCCAGGCGCGGCGAAGGCCGGTCAGCCAATGTCGAATATGTACCGGACCAGCAGCTTCATCCACGTTTACGACCTTTCTTCCAACTAGCCTGTGGAGCATCGTGGAGCCTAGCCCAACGACGGACGCGCCCACGGGCGCCGTAGCCCGGCAGATGCCGAGGAAAATAGGTCTGGTCCTCGGCGGCGGCGGGATCCTGGGCGGGAGCTGGCTCATCGGCGCCCTCTACGCGCTCGCCGAGCGCACCGGCTGGAACATGAACTGGGCCAGCCACATCGTCGGTACCTCGGCCGGCTCGGTTGTCGCATCGCTGGTGGCCGCGGGGATGCCGCCGTGGTTCCTCGTCCATCACCAGCGCGGTGGCGACGTCGAAGGGATGACGGACGCTTTCGGCAAACCGATCGAACCGGCGGACGAAGGATCGCGCCGGTTGATCACGTGGTCTGGACAGGTGCCCCGTCCACTTCTCGGATCGCCGAAGCTCGCGCTCTGCTCGGCGCTGCGTCCATGGAAGTACCCGCCTACTGCGTTGATGACGGGCTGGGTCGGACGCGGCTTCCTTCGCACCGAAGAGATAGGACGGATCGTTCGCACCGTCGCGCCGCAGGGCTGGTCCAGCCATCCGAACCTGTGGATCGTCGCTCTCGACTATTCGACGGGCAAGCGTGTCGTCTTCGGGCGGGACGGTGCGCCGCAAACGGACCTGTGGCGAGCCGTCGAGGCATCGTGCGCCATCCCGGGGCTCTATCGCCCGATGCGGATCGAAAAGAAGTTGTACGTGGACGGCGGCGTGTGGTCGCCTTCGAACGTCGACCTCTTGTCGGACGCGGACGTCGACACCGTCGTCGCACTCAATCCGATGTCGTCGCTTCAGCCCGGACTGCCGACCACGATCGTCGAGCGCGTCGAGCGTCGAGTGCGATCCGCGATGGGCCGTCGCTTGGGCCGCGAAGCCCGCCGCCTGAAGGAGAAAGGCGTGAGGTTGCTGCTCATCCAGCCCGGCGAATCCGATCTCGATGCGATGGGCATCAACCTGATGGACCCAAATCGGCGCGTTCAGGTGCTTGAGACGGCCATCGAGACCACGCGGGCGCGCCTGGATGCGCCCGACGATCAAGACGTACTTTCCGACCTCGCGTCTATAGACTCACGCTTGTGACGGAGGCAAGCCTCATCACCTCGGCGGCCGCGGGGGACGTCGGAGCGCTGGAGGAGCTCATCCGCTCCACAGCGCACCGCGTCTACGAATACCTCTCGGGCATGCTCGGCGACGAGCGGGAAGCCGAGGACGCGATGCAGGAGACGTTCGTGCGTGTGGCTCGAGGCGCGGAACGGTACGACGCGTCGAGCGATGCAGAAGCCTGGATCTTCGGCATCGCTCGACGCGTCGCCGGCGACATCCGTCCCACACCGTCGGCCCCCCCTGGAGAAACGCCGCCGACCGACGGCGACGCCGGAGCCGCTGACTGGGCAAAACGATCACTTCGAGCACTTCCTTTGGAACTGCGCGAAGTGATAGTCCTAAAAGAGCTGTTGCATTGGAAGCCCGACCGCATCGCATCGGTGCTTGGAGTCAAACTCGACGATGTTGCCGAGCGGATCATGTCCGCTCACGCTCAGCTGGCCGCCGGCATGCGTGAGGTCCGCGGATGACGGGTCAAACCTCGATGCTCAACCACGAGAGTGCGCGCCGGCTCATGGCCGAAGCCGTCGAAGGGAAGCTCGATCAAGGCCAGGAACGTGACCTCGCGATGCACCTGGTCGGCTGCGACGAGTGCAAACGTCTATACGAGGGCCTTCAGCACGCGCACCCGGCGCTGGCCTCGCTGGCACCCGGCTCCCCTCCGACCGCCGCCGTTGACGCCGCCGTGTTCCGGGCGTCGGCCATCCTGCGCGGGGAAGCAGATCCCGGACCGATGGGCCTTCCGCCGCAGGAGACGGGCCCGACGACCTGGACGCTCGACACCGGACCCTTGCTTGGAGACGAAGCGGTTGAGTCTCCCGGGGCCACGCCACCGAAACTTCCCGAGCGTCTGCCGGACGAGGCGCCAACAGGAGCGGAATCGGCCGACGTTGTTGAGGCCGCTAAGCCGCGCGAAGAAAAGACGACACCGGCTACGTCCACACCGGCACCCATCCTTCCGATCGACGAGAAGCCGGAGCCGCAGGCGCCCGCGGCGAAGTTGGAACCCACGGTTCCTCCTGCGGTTCCCCCTCCGGCGCGCAAACCCGACCTGCCCGAGTTGCCGGAGCTCCCGAAGATCGAAGCCGAGCCTCCCAAGCGGGACATACCGGCGACACCTCCGCCGATCGTCATCGAGGACAAACCGGCGGCGGTTCCTCCGCCTCCGGTGTCCGAGCCGATCTCCATCGACCTCGAGCCGCCGGTCCGCAAGCCGCCGGTACGCGTTGGGGGTGCGCCTTCGATAGAGGCCGGCGGCCGCAGTCGCAGTGAGATCGAAGAGTTGCTAGGCCAGAGCGAATACGAGATGCGTCGCAAGCGGCCGGTGTCGCCCGACGAAGTGGAGAAGGGTCGGGGCGGGGTCGGCGGCTGGCTCATCGCCATCGCGATAAGTGTGGCCCTGGCCGTTATCGCCGTCCTATTGGTGACGAGGGGATCACTACTTTTCGGCGGCGGCGGTGATGCACCCCCCGCCTCGGAGATCAAGTCAGGCATCTCGCAACAGTTCACGGACCTGAGGTCCTTGAAGACATCCTTCGACATCCAAAGGCTCAGCCTTTACCGCGTACCGGGCCAGACGAACTCCTACACGTTCTCCAACGGCAAATATGTGGGACGCCTCGTCTACGACCGCGGTGAAGGGTACCGGCAGGAATTCACGCTGACGGCAACGGTGGAAGGACAAGAGAAGGAGATCTCCAAAGCCGAGATCGTCCAGCGAGGCGACGAAACGCGGAGCGTCGTTGGTTCGGCAAGTCCGCCTACCGTAAACGTCGAGAAGCGTCACCCGCTTGCGCCACCCGACGGCCAGCAGAAGCCTCAGATGGGCCTGCTCGAAGAGTCGGTCGGTTCCGTCGTCGGGCTTATAAGGACCGCGGAAAGCATCGAAGTCTTAGGGACGGAAAAGCGAAACGACCGCGACGTCTACAAGATCCAGTTTTCCGTTCAAGCAACGGATCTGACTCGGGCCGACCGTATCGAAGCCCTTCTCGACTCCCAATCACTCGTGCCCGTGGTCATCAAGCGGTCTATCTCACGCGAGAACGCACAAGTCCTCGGTCCCGAGCAAGCGGTAACTGACGAGGTGCTCAACACAGCCTTCGGGTCCAACGAGCGCATCACAACCGAGGTCGTCGAGCTGGACAACGTGATCCTCGACGACATCGTCCTGCCCGGAGACTTCGTCCTGGACACACCCGAAGGGACGAAGACCCAAGAGAGCGACTTCGGGTTTGCGCGTGTCAGCCGAACCGACGCCGCCGACCGACTCGACTTCGACCCACTTTTCCCGCGCTCCCTGCCCAGCGGGTTCACCGAACAACAAGTCGCGATCTATACGGGTGACCCCAAGGGCTGGGGGCCGAACAACGCTTATCCGAAGCCGACATCCGTCTTCAACGCGACTTACTTCGACGGCAAGACAACGATCGCGGTCTCCGAGCGCAAGGTGCCCACGTTCAACGCAACTTCGTCTGTGTTGCAACGCGCCGGGCTGCCCATAACCGTGAAGTCGGTCGAGCGTGACGAGAAGCGTTTTACCTACGGCTCGTCCCCCGAAGTCCCACCGCACGTTTACGGGTTCCTGGGCGAGGTGTTCGTCGTCGTGAGCGGCTACGCGTCCGAGGACGAGCTGTTGGACTTCATCGCGCAACTTGGGCCGGCGACGGGCCAGGTGCCGGCGGTTCCTTCGCCGGGCGCTACTTCATCGCCCGGAGCGACGGCAACTCCCGCGCCTTAAGACGTCGGTTCTGAGTCTCCCGGTGCCTGGCGGCCGGGCATATCCCGGAAGTCGACATCGACAGGACCTCGCGACGCCTCTTCGATCTCGAGGTACGTGCGTGGTGCGAAGCCGAACGTGCCCGCGATCAGGTTGCCCGGGAACTGCTGGATCCCGTTGTTGTAGATGAGAACCGTGTCGTTGTAGATCTGCCGGGCCGTGGCGATCTGTCCTTCCGTCTGCTCGAGGGATGCCTGAAGCTGCTGGAAGTTCTCGTTCGCGCGCAATTCAGGGTAGGCCTCGGCAACGGCGAACAACTGACGCAAAGCCGACGTGAGCATGTTCTCGGCCTGCGCCTGCTCCTCGACCGTACGCGCCTGGACACCGGCCGCACGCGCTTGAGTCACCCTCTCGAAGGTCTCACGCTCGTGTGATGCGTAGCCCTTCACCGATTCGACGAGGTTGGGGATGAGGTCGTAACGGCGCTTCAGCTGAACGTCCACTTGTGCCCACGCGTTGTCCACTCGGTTCCGCGAGCGAACGAACCGGTTGTAAAGGGAAACGACAGCAAGCAACAGGACTACGACGACCGCACCGACGATATACGGGATCACCACGCACCTCCTCCGCCTCCGCCGCCTCCCCCGCCGCCGCCACCGGAAAAGCCGCCTCCGAAACCTGAGGACGACTTCGGTGCGCCGGCCGAGAGGGTCCGGCCGATGTCCGCAAACAAACTACCCAGGTGCCAGGAAGTGAGCCCGCTTCCCAGGCTCCCGTGGCTGTCGATCCAGTAGAGACTGCTGGAGTTCGCCAGCTCGGACGGCGCCACCATCTGCGCCGCTTGCAACACCTTGTCGGCTACACCGAGCACGACGGCATAAACAAGGAGCTTGTCCCACAGAGGCAGAGCCGCCGGCGGCGCCTCTTGCATCGCAGAGAAATCTTCGAGATATCGGCGCAGTCCGGCCCAGGATGCCGCCAGCTCTGCCCCTTTCTTCGATCGGCGGGTCAGCGCCTTGGGCATCACGAGGCCGAGGAACAAAAGGACAACGGCGTTGACTATCCCCGGGACGCCCACGGACAAGCCATAAACCGGCACGGTCCCGGGCCTTCGTGCTTCGATCATCCCCATGATCAGACCGATCACCGCGATACCGAAGAAGATCGCAATCGCGCCGCCCCAGATGAATCGTCCGCTCCGGTCGATCCACTTGCGACTCTTCACTTCGTCGGAGACGTAGCGCCGCCAGTCCTTGAACATCTCGTAGAAGGACTTCGCCCGCTGGCGGAGCTCTTCCCCGAACTTCGACACGACCTGTCCGGCGTCCGTGAGGAACCACTCGACGGATTCGTAGACCTTCTTCTCCCATCGGGGCAGATCGTCCGGAGACTTGTCCGTCTTCTTGATCCGAAGGTCGCTGATGATCTCGCTGCGCATCCCGAGCCACGTCTTTCGCTCGGTCGTCTCGTGTTGCGAATGGAAGTAGCCGCGTCGAACTAAGTCGAAGAACGTGGCGATGAACTCCGCCTGCGCCACCTCTCCCCCTTCGCGCATGAGTGCGCCTACCAGTGACGGCGAATCGTCGGTCGGAGGCTCGCGCACGTATTCGATCTCGCCCTGGAAAGGGCGAGGATCGCGACCGTACCTGCGTCCGAGGAATACGAAGACGCCGATGGCGGGAAGGATCACGAGAAGGAGCAGCAACGGGAGGATCCACCACCAGTTGCGTTTGAAGAACTCGAGGTTCGCCTGCTCTTCGGCGAATTCCTCGTCGACCCCGGCTTCCTCCGCGACGATGCGGTCGAAGGCGTCCTGTCCGAACTGCGAAGCGTCGACGAAACCTCCACCGGAGCCCGCGGGCGGCACCTCGATCCCGCCGCCGGTGTCACGCAAGACGCTCAGAGGGAAGAGCATGCGCAGCTCGACCCACTGATTCGCGGGGACTCCACTCGCCACCAAGTTGGCTCCGTCGAGCGAAGGATGGCGTTCGACCGATCCCTGCACCTCACGGGGATGGCCCCACACGCGCATCCGTTGGTCGTCCTGCGGCGGAGCCGCGTTGGGAAGCGTCACCTCGGCGGTAAGGGAGCCGAGTTCGGTCGTCCACTGGTCGCCCCAAACGCGCAGGTTCAGCTCGGCGGTATCGCGGTAAAGCTTCACCAGACCGACCATCCGATAGCTGACATCGAACGTGCGCTGTTCGCTGGACGCGTTGTAGCGCCAGACGATCCGCGTTCCGTCTTCGTATCCACCGACGGCGTAAGTGTTGGCCGGACCCGGCTCACCAAGCGTCGTCGTGCCGCCAGGCGAATACTCGGAGCCTTCCTCGCGCACGCGGACAGAGTCGGCAACCACCCGTTCGTTGAAGCGGCTCGGTATGTCCCGCCAGGCTCCCTCGAATGTTCCGTCGTAGTCGAACGTTATGTGTTCGGTGATGTCGACTGAACCATCGGCGCGGACGGCGATGTCCAGATGCGCCCGAGGAAGCGTGTAGCTCTTGGCTTGGGCAGCGGGAACGGCGAGACCGCCCAGGGTGATGAGAGCGAATAGGAGTAGGCCGGAAGCGACGAAGCGACGGAACTTGCGAAAGGTTCGCTTACTCAGACGTTGGGAACCCTACTTTGTCTACCTTCCACGACCCCGAGACCTTCAGGAGTGCCAGCTGGAGCACCTGCGTTCTCGTCCGCTCATCGCGATCCCTGTTTCCCGAGGTCTGCCTGGTCACGATGACGGCTGTGGCCGTGTCGCCCGACTGCGCGGTGACCGCGGGGGCAAGCACCTCGCCGGAGGAATGCGACTGATTCCTCTCTATCTGGTCCTTGAACTCTTCGAATGAACCTCCAGGCAGCGCCAATTGCTCTTGGGAGGCGAACTGTTGAGTGGTGTCGCGAAGAGTTCTCTCTGAGAAATCGTCGATCTCTTCGTAGTTGAAGGTGATCAAGTTCTCCGTGAACCTCGAGGACACTTCTTTGATCTCGTTCTCTGTCCCGCTCTGGTTTGCCCGATTGATGGCCGGAGTCTTGACCGGAGAAGCTCCGGGGGCGAAGGCCATCAACGCAAAGATGATCGTCGTGATGCCCAAGATCACGCTCGTGATCGTGAGGAACCGGATCCGGCCGGCATCGGCCGCTGAAGTTCCGGATGTCGCCGGACGGGTAGGCGGCGGCGGAGTCGAGGGAGCAGGACGCGGGGCTGGCGCCTTCGGTGGAGAAGGTGGTGGTGCGAGAGGAGGCGGCGGAGGTGGAGGCGTTGTTGCGGAGGTCGATGATGGCGGCGTCGGTGGAGGGCTGGAAGGAGGCGGAGGGGGCGGCGGTGGAGCTGGAGCGGCGGGTTGTGAGGGAGCGGACGGAGTGGCTAGAGGAGTCGTTGGCGTCGAGCCGCTTGTAGAGGTACCGCCTCCCGTCCCGGTGCCTGACTGCCGAGCGGCATCGGTGAGGGGCTGGGCGCAGTTGGCGCACCAGCGAGCGTCCACGCGGTTGGCCGTCCCGCACTGCGGACAACGAACCGGACGGTCCTCAGTCATGGGTCTCCTCTACGGCGTTGGGTCACTTCAGAACCAGGCGAGGCTACCAGAGCATTACCCGATCGGGGTATCAACAACACCGCTCACAGGCCGGCCAAAGTCGGGTCCTTCACATCGTCGACTTTCCACCCGCCCGAGGTGCTGACCAAGGTCAGCTCGAGGAACTGGAACTGTGTCCGGGGGTCGGGCTGCGACTTGTTCTCTATGGTCCGTCTGAGGAAAACGAGCGCGGTGGACGAGTCATCTGATCGCGACGTCACCGAGACGCCCTGAACCTCACCTTTGGACACTGCCTCCGCGTCCACGACGTTGCCACTCACAGCGGAGACGCCTTCGAACTCCCTCTCGAACGTGCCGGTTGCGTCCTGCGCGATGCGCCGGAGGTCCTCCTCGAGCGATCGGTAGTCGAAGGTCAGTAGGTTCTTGGCGAAACGCGAGGCGACGGCCTTGATGTCCTGCTCGGTTTCGGCGTTGGACGCGTTCTTGGCCGCACCGAGCTTCACGGGCATGATCCCGGGCAGAAAAAGCATCAAGGCCAGAAGCACCACGAGGACGCCGAGGACGACGGTGATGAGCCCAGTCCTTCCCATACCTTCCGGCAACTTGAAGCGCTCGGTGAATGGCGTCTTGGTCCGAGCTTCCTCGTCAGGCTTGGTGTCGGGCGGGGGCGTTGCTGCAGCGGCGGACTCTACGGTGGCTTCTCTGCTCGCCCCTGAGGCAGCCTCCGGGATCGGAACAGGCGTGTTCGGAGCTTCCGTCCCGGTTCCGGCGTCCTGGGTGGCTTCTTCGTTGGTTTTGTCGGTCAACTCTTCCTCGTCAGCAATCGAAGTCGAGGATCGGATGGTAAGCGGCATTGCCCGTGGCTTGTGCGTTTCTGCGAGGGGTCCCATAGCTGCAGGGCGGACTTCCTAGCTCGCCGAGGATCTGGCCGAACCGGAACCTGTTCGTCCCGGGGTCGTATGCCTCGACCAGCGTGTCGAGCAGCAGCGGGAGCCAATCCAGCGTGTCCTCGACGGACTGCAAGTGGTCTTCTGAGATGCGCGTGATCTCCGCGAGGTTGGCGATAGTCGTGTCGAGCTGGGCCTTGCGAGCGGCGATCAGACTCCCGACATCGGGTACGAATTCGGCACCCGAGGTAAGCAATCTGGACAGCCCCTCGGAGCCGCGACCGAGAGCGCCGGCGACATCCCCGAGTCCCTTGATTCCGCTGACGAACTCGGACGCCGTCGCGTCGAACGCGGTTCCCACCGCGTCACCGGAAACGGCCAGGCTGTTCAGCTCACCCGTTCTCGAAGCGAGTGTTTCGGTCAGCGGGTCGACGGCGGCCAGGGCACGACGCAGATCGTCGCCTCGGCCACCCAGTCCCTCGCCGAGAACGTCGACGAGGTTGCCGATGGACTCCGGCGGCACACCCGACAGAACGTTGTCGAGCAGTCGCAACAGGTCTTCCTGCTGAACGGGGAGCTGCGTATCTTTCTTGGCGATCTTGTCACCGTGGGCGAAGAACGGCGCGGTTCTCTTCGACGGCAGAAGATCGACGAACTGCTCGCCGACAGCGCTCTTGAACATCACACGTGCCTGCGTTCCGTCCTTGGGTATCTCGTCGTATCGACTCTCGATGACGAGAAGCATCTCGACGCCCTCGCGAACGACCCGAAGGTTGCCCACCCTCCCGACGGTTACTCCGCGGTAGGTGACCTCCTGTCCGGTGAAAACACTTCCGGACTCCTCGAAGGTAGCCACGATCTCGTACCGGTCCTGCACCCGGAACACGGAAACGACAAGGACGTAGATGAGGAAGATCGAAATGAGCATGAACAGCACCACGTTGATGAGCACGCGGCCCTCATGGGTCATCCAGCGGAGGTAGCCCCGGATGTTGTTCGCGACGCGTTCCCAGAAGCCGGCTCGCGTGTACTCGGGGATCACTTCGACGCTCCCTTGGTGGCATCCATGAAGATCGCGGCAACGCTCGACGAGTTGGAGCCGCCGAGGTCGACCGGCACCGCCTGCAGCAAAACGTCGAGCTGGACGTAATCACCCGGCGCAGCCCGCGCGAACAGCCGCGTGAAGTCCGGGAGCTTGCCGACGGCATCTCCAAGCGTGTCGCGAACCGCGAACAGCTCGGGGATGACCTTGCGCAGAGCCTTCACCTGCGCGTCGATATCTCCCTTGTGCACCCGAGTCAGGTCGCCGAGCGGCTGGCCCAGACGGTCGAGCTGAACCACAAGGTCGTCGAGTTCGGTTTTCTGCTGCGCCACGATCCGCAGCGCGTCGTCGCTCACGCTTAGTGCGCGATCGAGGACGTCCGTACGGGCGCCCAGGGTCTTCGACGCCGAAGCGAGATCGTCCACCGCCGATGCGATCGATTCTCGCTGGGAGTGCAAAGAGTTGACGAGTTTCGCGGTTTGGTCGAACACCCGGCCAACGTTCTCCTCCTGGCCTTCCAGGATCATCGCTCCGGCCGATGTGAGCTTGGCCAGGTTTTCCAGCGCCCCTGTGGCGAGGATCGCTCCGAGCTGAGAGAAGAGGTCCTCGAGCTCGGGCGCTTTGTCGTTCTGCGAGGCCGGCAACACCTCACCTTCTCGAAGTGCTCTTCCGGCTTCGGGTGACGTGACGAGGTCGACGAACTTCTCACCGAGCAGAGAGGTCGACCGGACGACTGCCTTGGTGTCTGCGGTAACCCGGGTATCCGGGTCGATGCGCATCGTCACGCGCGCCACCCAGTCGGCTCCTCGTTGGACCAGCTCGATCTTGCGAACCGTGCCAACGACTCCGTCCGACTGCTGAACGTTGGACCGGCCGACGAGGTCGCCGACGTTCGCGAACTCAGCAACGAGTTCGCGCGAGCCTCCCGCGCAGCCGCCGGCCAAAACGCCAACAGCGAGAAGGACGGTGACCAAGCAAGCGAGCCGGCGCCTCATGGGTGCACGATCCCCGCCGACGTGGGCCAATCGCGCACACGGACGCGCTTGTTGACCTCATCGAACGAACCCCGGGCGCCCTTGCTCAGAACAGGGAGCCAGAGGATTGTGTCCAGTACGCGTTGCTTCTGGCGCCCAAGAACCTCGGCAACCTCGGCGAGCGTGAACAGATCGTCCTCGAGGTCGGATCGATGGTCACGGATGAGCTTGCCGAGCTCTTCAACGAGCGTGGCGAGGTTTCCGGTCCCCGACTCGAGCGCGCCCTGCTCCTGAGCAAGCGACGGCAGCACAGCACCCAATCCGCGGTTGGTCGTCCGCAATGCCGCGTCGTGCTTGGCCAGCTCGCCGAAGAGCTTGTCGAGGTTCACGATGATCGCGTCGACGCTTCCGACGTTTTCGCCCAGTGTCTGGAGCAACGTGGTCAAGGTGTCGATGGTCGTGCCAAGGGCCGGCCCCTGACCGTCGAGGGCACGTTCGGCGTTCTGCACGAACCGTCCGAGCGCGCCGGGCTCGTCGGCCGTTCCCGGCTCGATGGCTTCCAGGACACGTTTGAGCGTGGCCAGCAGGTCGTCGAGCTCCGCTGGAGCGATACCGCGCTCGAGCGGGACGCTATCGCCGTTCCGCAGCGATGGACCGCTCCGGTAGATGGGGGCGAACTGAACGTAGCGGTCGGAGATCAAAGAGATCGGGACGATGATCGCCGTCGCATCCTTCGGGATACGAACGCCTTCGCGGATCTGCATACCGACGCGGACGCGGTCACCCTCGGGCTCCACCGCGGTAACGCGACCGATCTCGACACCCAAGACACGAACGGTTGAGCGCTTGAACAGACCGATTGCCCGGGGGAAGTAGGCCGTGACGTCGTAGGTCTCCTCACCGCCCCGCAGATACAGGCCGACGCCGGCCGTCAGGATCATCGCCACCGCAGCGATGGCCGCGATGACGACACGTGGATCGCTCATGCGTCGGTTCACTCGGCTGCCCCAATGAAGATCGAAGAGATCCCACTTGTCTCGCCCGACGTCATGGCTCCGCCGGGCAAGATCGGCGGCAGCGGCAGGTCCAGCACCGTCTGCAGCCAGATGTCAGCCCAATGTCCCTGCGTGAATGCTTTGCCGAAGCTCTTTGCGCTCGGACCAAGCGCGGCGACCGCCTTCTCCAGAGGACCGAGGTCCTTCCGCACTACCTCGAGTGCGGTGTGAAGGTCACGTAGAGCCGGATCGAGGTCCGATCGTGTCGACTTCAACAGACTCGACACCTCGGCCGCGGCCTTGTCCGATCCGCGTACGAACGTCCTCAGCGCGTCCCGCCGCTCGGAAAGAGCTCCGAGGAGCTGCGCACCCGAGTCGAAGATCCGAGCGAGAGCTTGGGTCCGGGAGCCGAGTGTTTCCAGGAGCCGGCCGCCCGAGCGGACGAGCTCTTCGAGGTCGGCGTCCCGCTCCTTCAACCCTTCTGTTGCCTTCGCAAGCCCTTGCAGGGCTCGACCGAGATTGCCATCGGGGTCCTCGGTCAGATCGCCGAGTTCTCGCAGCGCGTCGTTCAACGCCTTGGCATCGATCTCACCAAGCGTGCCCACCGCCCGGTTGGTCACCTCGTAGAGCTCGAAGGGGATGCGCGTGCGCTCGAGGGGGATGCGCCGTTCGGCTCTTATGAAGGGAGCATTGCCGCGCGGAATGATGTCTATGAACTTCGCGCCGAGGATGGTCTTGAGCTTTATCTCTGCCTCCGAGGCGTTGCCGAGGTCGGTTCCGGAGGAGATCTCCATCTCCACGCGAACGCGGTCTTCGACATTCGATCCGTCGGCGTTGGTCAGCTCGATCGATCGCACCTTTCCGACCTTGAGGCCGGCAACGCGAACTTCGTTCTCCACCGTCAATCCGGCGGCATCGGCGAAGTCTGCCTGGATGGTGTAGACGCCGCGCAGGAACGGGAAGCGGTTGAGCGAGAAGGCGAAGACCGTGGCCACCGTCAGCACGGCGACGCTGACCAGTCCGACCTTGATCGGATTGCGCTCGCGGAACGGCGTGCCTTCTCTCCTGTTCTGGCGACGCTGCTTCAACCGGCCCGCGATGCCCTCTTGCAGCTCACGAACGGGCTTCATTGCCCCTCCGCTTCGCTTCGGGTTGGGTTCTCCCCTTGAGGAGCTGCGGTGGCCGCAGCGAAGATGTCCTCGACGGCGCTGCTATTGGCGCCTGCAGAATTGGATGCGGCATTGGACGTGAACCCCGGACCGCATATGCCGTTGATGCAGACCGCGTTGAGGTTCGCCCATTCGCCGTAGGTGGTCGCGCGGCTCAGAGCTTCGACCGTCGACGGAAGCGTGCGAAGCGCCGCATCGAGTTCGGTTCGGTGGTCAGCGACGACCTCGAGTATGGCCGCGAGCTGCCCGATCACCTTGTCGAGGTCGGGACGATTGTCGTGGATGATGTCGGCCGTTCCCTCTGACGCAACGCCGAGGTTCTCCGCCGCACGAGCAAGTTCGTCACCACGGTCGCCGAGTACGCCGAGGATCGAATCGAGGGAATCGACGATCGAGCGCAGATCAGCATCGTGGGATGAGACGGTCGACGCCACGTCGCTCAGATGCTCCACGAGCTCGGCGAGGACTGGACCGCGCTGCCCCAGCACTTCCGCCACATCGGCGAGCTGTCGCGTCATCTCCTGGATCCGCGCTTCGCGTCCACCGAAGATCTGAACAAGAGCTCGCGACAGAGTGTTCACGTCTTCCGCTTGGAGAGTGTTCAGCGCCGGACGCAGATTGTTGAACACGATCCCCAGGTCGAAAGCCGGCGACGTGTTGGCCAGCCGGATGACGGCCGTTTCGTCGCGCGGGAACGCAGAAGCTTCGGGCTCATCGCGATCCTGCGTGATAACGATCATGCGCTGGCCGATGAGATTGCGGAACTTGATCGCTGCGTGTGCGTTCCGCGGGATCTTCACGGATTCGCGGACCTGCATAGTGACGAGTGCGCTGGCCTTGCCGGTGCGATCATCGATCTGCACCTCGGCTCCCGATACCTTGCCGACCGTCACACCGGCGACCTTCACGACGTCCTGCTTCAACAGGCCAGTCGCATCGGAGAACTCAGCCTTGACGTCATAGAAGGATGCGAACGGCTGGATGTTGCCGATGACGGCAGCGAGCAAAGCCGTGAGCGCAAGCGTCACCGCTGTGAAGAGTCCGAGCTTCAGGAGGACGGAACGAAGCGAGCCGGTCATCGCAGCAGTGTCCCCAGAAGGGACGGATCCGACGGTGTCTCCTCTTGTCCTGGCGCAAGGACGCCCAGCGGCACGGCCTCAAGGATCACGCGAAGGACTTCAGCGATGGCCCCAGCATCGTTGCGCTCGATGAATCGCGCGATCGCGGCCTTGCGCGGTGCCGGCTCTTCACCGGGCGGATACGGCGTCCCGCCGATGATGAGCGGGTCGGTGACGTAGATGCGCCAGTTCGGCCCTTCGGACAGATCGAGGACCCAGACGCCGAGAAAGCTGTCCAAGAGCTCCACAACGCGAGGAAGGTCCTTGGCTCGTTCGGCTACTTCGTCGAGCACGCGGCGGCCGTCGCCCGCGATATCGGCCAGGTCCTGCTGACGTGCCGTGAGCACGTCGCCGAGATCCGTCGCCAGCGGCACCAAGGCATCGACCGTCCTTCTGAAATCGTCGGGATGAGACCGGATCACTTCTCCAACCGCGGATAGTCCATCGAGTGCCTTCAGGAACGACTCGTCGGTGTCGTCCAGAGCAGCAGCGAAGTTCTTGAGATGGACGAGGTTCCGCTCGAGGATCGGAAGCGTCCGCTCCGTCTCTGTTAAGAGCTTCTCGGACTGAAGCGTCGCGTTCCGCAGAGCTTGCTCGTTGCCTACGAATCCTTCCGCAAGAGTCTGAAGCGCCGCACCGAAAGCTTCGGGATCGATGGCGTTGAGGATCGGTACGCCCTTCTCGAGGATCGTTTCCACCTCGAAGGGCGGGATCGTCCGGCTCTCGGGTATCTCGTCGCCTTGCCTAAGATTCCCCGGCTCCATCGCTTGCGGGATCTGGAGTTCCACGAACTTCTCGCCGAACAACGTCTTGGCCCGGATCGCTGCGCCTACATTCCGGGGGATCTCCTGATCGGGGAAGATCCGCATCTCGATGCGCGCCTTGCCCGACCGTGTGATGTCGATGTTTTTGACCGCACCGACCAGAACGCCTCGGATCTTCACGTCGCTGCCGCCACGCAGCAACTGTCCGGCGCGTGCGAAGTTGGCGGTGACCTCGAAACCGGGCTTGAAAGTCCCGGCGAGGAACAGGGCCATGCCGTAGCCGAAAACGAGGATGAGTAGTAGCGCTATCGCCCCGAGGACGGCGTTCCGACCGCGATTCTCCAAGAATCTAGCCGGCGATCCGCACCGTCTCGCCGGTGCCCCAGAAGATGGCCGACATAAGGAGGTTCACGACGTTGATCGCAACGATCGAAGTACGGATGGCGCGCCCGACGGCGACGCCCACACCGGCCGGGCCTCCACTCGCGTAGTAGCCGTAGTAGCAGTGGATGAGCACGACGATGACGGCGAAGATCAACGCCTTTGCCAATGAGTAGAAGACGTCTGCGGCCGGAAGGAACAGCGTGAAGTAGTGGCCGTACGTGCCACCCGACAGCCCTAGATAGTTGACGATCATGAACCTCGTCGCGAGGTACGAGGAGAAGAGCGATATCAGGTAAAGCGGGATAACGGCGATAACGGCACCCACGATGCGCGTCGACACCAGATACGGAATGGGACGAACGGCTATGACTTCGGTGGCGTCGATCTCCTCGGAGATGCGCATAGCACCGAGCTCGGCGGTGAAGCCGGCCCCCACTTGGGCAGCGAGAGTGATCCCCGCGATGATCGGCGTGATCTCGCGCGTGTTCGCAAAGGCCGAGACGAAACCGGCGAAGGCCTCAGCCCCGATCAGCTCGAGGCTCTTGAATCCCTCGAGACCGACCTGCGTTCCGGTAAAGAAGGCCATGAAGAAGATGACGCCGCCGGTGCCCGCGCCGGCGATGAGAGCTCCCGCACCGATCGTGATGTCGGAGATGTGGCGGACGATCTCGCTCCATCGTCGTAGCGCGAGAGGGATGTTGGCGAGCGCTTTGGCATAGAACGCCAAGTGGGCGCCGAGCGCTGCCAATCCGCGCACGCCGGCGTCGCCGACGCCTTGCAGCGCTCGGACACCAGCCGGCGGTTCGGTCCTCACTTCAGTCTTTGCCATCTAACTCCGTTCGCTAAGCGAACTTGGGCGGTACGAGTGCGAAGTAGATCGCGGTCATAACGAAGTTCACGACGAAGATCATGAGGAACGAAACAACAACGGCTCGGTTTACGGCCTCGCCCACACCTTTGGGCCCGGCCTTGCAATACATGCCGAAATAAGCCGCAACCATCGCAACCACAAGCCCAAAGACACCCGCCTTTCCTAGCGCGACGTATAGGTCTGCGGGCTGAGCGAGAAGCGAGAAGGACGCGATGTACGCGCCCGGCGTCCCACCCTGCACGAGCACGTTGAACACGTAACCGCCACCGATCCCGGCAACGGACACGAACCCGTTCAGCAGGACGGCCACAACCGTCGCCGCCAGGATGCGCGGGACGATCAAACGGTGCACCGGGTCCACGGCCAGAACCTCCATAGCCGAGATCTCGTCGCGGATGCGACGGGAGCCGAGGTCGGCGGTCATGGCCGACCCTCCCGCTCCCGAGATAAGAAGCGCCGTTGCGATAGGCGCAGCTTCGCGAACGACCGCAAGGACCATAGCGGCGCCGGTCTGCGACTGGGCGCCGAGCTGTCGCGAAACGTTGCCGACCTGAAGGGCGACGGTCGCGCCAAACGCTATCGAGACCAAGATCACCGGAACGATCGAGACGCTGACGATGAACCACGAAACCGTCAGGAACTCGCGGACCGGCCAAGGACGACGGAAGAACACACGGAATGCGTCAAGCGTGAGCGCGAACATGTTCCCCGCCGGGATCAGGAGAACCTGGCGGAACCGGTTCACGAGCGCCTAGTCCGGCGTGCCTGCTTCGGCTTGGCCTTCTTCCTCCTCCGTCCGGCCCCTCCCTTCGGCTTAGCGCCGTTGCCCGAAGCTGGGGCCGACTCGCCGGCGTCCTTTTCTTCCGACATGCCGATGGGCCCCTCGGTTGAGCCCGTTAGGAATTGACGAACGACGGCTTCTTTGGAATTGAACATCTCGTCGCGCGTTCCGAACTTCACGAGCTTGCGGGCGAAGATCAGTCCTATGTAGTCGGGGATCGTGCGTGCGGTGTCGATGTGGTGGGTAACGATGATGATCGTCGGGCCCAGTCGCTTCTTTAGATCGACCGTGAGCAGATTGAGGAACGCCGTGCGAACGGGATCCAGCCCCGAGTCGGGCTCGTCGAAGAGCAAGATCTCCGGCTCGAGCACGAGCGAGCGCGCAAGGCCGGCACGTTTCTTCATCCCGCCGGAGATCTCAGCCGGGAACTTCTTCTCTGCCCCCTGCAGACCCACGATCTCCAGCTTCTCCTGGACGAGCTGCCGGATCGTTCCTTCGGACAGGTCGGTGTGCTCGCGCAGCGGGAAGGCAACGTTGTCCTCGATCGTCATCGAACCGAAGAGCGCGCCGTCCTGAAAGAGGACGCCGAACTTCTTGCGCACCTCGAAGAGCTCGCGCTCGCCGAGGGTCGGGATGTCCTTTCCTTCGACATACACATGGCCGGCTGTGGGCTTGAGCAGTCCGACGAAGTGCTTGAGGAGAACGCTCTTGCCGGTACCGGACGGGCCGAGGATGACGGTGATCTCTCCGCGCGGAACATCGAACGTTACGTCTTCCCAGATGGTCTGCGACCCGAAACGTTTCGTTAGACCAACAACGGAAATCGCCGCGTCCTGCTCGTTCCCCCTGGCCACGAGGCAGACATCATACAGACGGGCAACTGCCGCACCCTAGGTTCGCGCTGGGTCACAAACGACGCATCGAGCGTCGTATCGATCGGGATAGACCTGCACTTTCAACCGGCGTCCGCAATTCCGGCAGAAACGAGGCGGATCGAGCTTGCACTTCTCGTGGTCGCCGTCGGACCGCTTACCGCAGTGCTCGCAAAAGTTCGCGTCCGTTATATCCCCAGACTCTTGAGCGGCATCTTCAGGTCCTCGAGCATCGCGAGGTCCTCGGAAGGCTGGCGGCCGAGCGTCGTCAGGTAATTGCCGATGATGATCCCGTTGATCCCCGCGTACAGACCCATCGACTGCAGCTCACGCAAAGTCACTTCCCTGCCGCCCGCGTAGCGAAGGACGATGTCCGGGAACATCAGGCGGAAGAGGGCAATGGTTCGTATCGCGTCGAGCGGATTCACCAGATCGCGGTCCTCGAGGGGTGTTCCCGGTCGAGGGTTGAGGAAGTTCATCGGGATCTCGCGGGGGCCGAGCTTCTTCAGCTCGAAAGCGAACTCAACGCGCTGGTTAACCGTCTCGCCCATCCCGAAGATGCCACCGCAGCACAGCTCCATACCGAGCTCGAGAACGAGCTCGCAGGTTTCCCAGCGCTCTTCCCACGTGTGCGTGGTGCAGATCTTTGGGAAATGCGAGCGAGCTGTCTCGAGGTTGTGGTTGTAGCGGCGAACGCCGGCGTTATGCAGCGCTTGCGCCTGTTCGCGGGTGAGGATGCCGAGCGAACATGCGACATGCATCTCGGTCTGGGCGTGCAGCGCGTCGACAGCGGCCAGAACCTGTTTCATTATTCGTTCGTCCGGACCGCGGACGGCCAGCACGATGCAGAACTCGGTGGCGCCCGCCTCCTGGCTGCGCTTGGCCGCCTCGACCAGCGGCGGGATCTCGAGAAACGGCTCTGGCCGGACCGGCGTCGGCCAATGACGCGACTGCGAACAGAACGAGCAGTCTTCGGGACACCCGCCGGTCTTGGCCGAGATGATCGACTCGACCTCCACCTCGGGGCCGGCATGGTGGAGCCGGACTCGATGCGCGAGAGCGACGAGCTCGGGAACCTCGGCGTCCGGGAGCTGGAGGATGTTGAGAGCGTCGTCGAACGACAGCTCAGGGACGGAACCGTTCGTCTTCGCCCCGATTTCTCCAATGAGTGTCATACGGTCCACTGTCTATCATCCCGGCCCCCAATGCCGCGGCGGCTATCTTCGACGCTGTGCAAGACGTAACGATCAGGCCGGTCACCGAGGACGACTTCAAGGACTGGCTCGCGATGGCCCTTGAGCTTTGGCCCGACTACGAACCCGACGAGCTGAGAGCGATCCTCGACGGCCTGCTTCCCGACGATAAGCAGGAGCCGTTCATCTGCCGGCTAGGAGACGGGTCGCCGGCCGGCTTCTTGGATCTGTCGACTCGCACCGATTACGTGGAAGGAACGGAATCCTCGCCCGTCGGATACATCGAAGGGATCTTCGTCAAAGACGAGCTTCGCGGAACCGGGATCGGACGGAAGCTTGTGGAGTTCGCCGAACGTTGGGCTGCGGACAAGGGATTTACGCAACTCGCTTCGGACGCCGAGCTGGGAAACACCGACAGCCATGAGTTCCACAAGTCGGTCGGATTCGAGGAAACCGGACGAATAGTCGCGTTCGTGAAGAACCTGGTGAAGACGCCGGGCTAACCCAGGAAGTCGTTCACCAGCTTCACGAATTGTGGCGTGTGCTCGTAGGGCGCCATGTGTCCGGCATCGGGAATGAACTCCGCCTTCGCGTCCGGAATGCCCCTCACGAAATCGTCTGCGTACTGCGACGGAGTGAGCTTGTCTTTCTCTCCCCAGACAACAAGCGTTGGCGCTTTGATGCGACGCAGGCGGCGGCCGAGTCCTTTGTCGGGGAGCGGCCAGATGTACTTCCCGAGCGTGACGAGGCCGGGCAGGATCCGAAGCATCATCGCCGTCAGCGGATCGTCGGATTTCGCAGCTTCCTCGTCGTCCCCCTGTGCCATCGCCGCCATGGCCGCCATCGCTTCGGGTGAGCTCGAGTCGTGCCACAGCAGCTCTGCCATGCCGAAGGGAAACGCCGTAAAGAAATCGGCCACCGGGTAGTCCTCATTCCAAAGCCCTACCGGTGCCGCGAGGACGAGCTTCGAAACGCGGCTGGGATAGTGCGCTGCCAATTCGGCCGCAATCATTCCCCCGAAAGAGTGTCCGATCACCGAGACGGAATCGAGCTCGAGGGCATCCAGCAACTCGTCGTGATACAGCGCGAGGTCGTGAACGTCGCGCAACTCGTTCAGCTCTTCGGGGTCGACGAAACCCGGATGCCTCGGCGCGATGACCTTGCGCGAAGCGGCCAGCGCCGCCACGAGGGGATCGCTTGGTGTTATCCCGCTCCCGGAATGAAGGAATAGGACCGGCTCACCTTCACCCTGCTCGTACACCTTCGCCGTGATCGGCGGATCCCATAGCGTGACCTTGCGGGTCATCGAGCAGCCACCGGCGATGGTGCAGGGAAGTATTCGTCCTCCCAGTCGGAGAACAGGCCCGAGAGTTTCGGCATCACTTCCTTGGCAAAGAGCTCGGTGTTGTACTTGACCGTTTCCTGCTGCATGTTGCCGAAGTGCAGGAGCACCATGAGGTGCCCCATGCGCAGCGTGTCGGCGGCTTCCTGCAACTGATCGATCACAGTCTCCGGACTACCGGCTACGACGTATCCGCGATCGAGGATGTCTTTCCATGTCAGGTCCGGGCTCAAGGCCGATGCACCGGCGACCTGTGACTGGATTCGACGCCGTACCGTCTCCATCGACGAATAGCCCGGCGGTTGAACAAAGCCGGGATACAGGTGCAGGCACTTGTTGTAGAAGTACAGCGCTGCCGGCGCGTAGAGCTTCTCGGCTTCGGCGTCATCCTTAGCCACACCGACGAACTGCAGGAAGCCCGCGCTGTAGGGGTTGGGTTCGGCATCCAACTGCGCGACCGTGTCCCAGTAGCCCTTCATAACGTCCTTCGCTCCCTGGTAACCGAAGTACGAGAGATATGAGTAGTTGAAGTGGTTCCGGATGCAGAACTCCCACGTCTCCACCGATCCCCCGCCCGGGATCCACACCGGAGGACGCGGTTGCTGTATCGGACGCG
The DNA here is from genome assembly GCA_963766295.1 of uncultured Actinomycetes bacterium. Taxonomy (GTDB): domain Bacteria; phylum Actinomycetota; class JAICYB01; order JAICYB01; family JAICYB01; genus JBBDRJ01. Next base: position 1,886,482 of record CAVXYW010000002.1, read on the forward strand.
GCCACACGTTCACATATCGCAGCTGCGTGTACTTGCCGTTGAACGCGAACGGTTCGCGCTCAGACCAGGCCTTAACGATCAGCTCGACCCCTTCGCGGTACTTCTCGCGCAGGATGGCCGGCGGGACTCCGTAGCAGAAGTTCGAGTCCATCGGAGTGCCGACCGGGAACCCTGCGATCAAACGTCCACCGGATAAGACGTCGAGCATCGCGAACTCTTCGGCAACCCGCGTCGGAGGGTTGTAAAGAGCAACGGAGTTGCCCATGACGACGACCTTCGCGTTCTTGGATTCGCGGGCCATGATCGAGCCCATCAGGTTCGGCGACGGCATCAATCCGTAGGCGTTCTGGTGATGCTCGTTCACGCAGATCCCGTCGAACCCCATCTCGTCCGCGTACATGAGCTCGTCCAGATAGGTGTGGTAGACCTCGTGGCCCTTTACCGGGTCGTAGTAGTCGATCGGCACGTCGACCCAAACCGATCGAACCTGCTGCCGAAAGTCGTCCGGCAGGTAGGGATACGGCATCAGATGGAAGAAGTGGAACTTCATCCGCTTACCCCCTCAGGCGTGACGGATTCGCCACCAGCACTGTCCCATAAGAGGCAATACCTTCGCCCACTCCGCGACTGTGCATTTCGACGTAGTAAACCTTCGGGTCTCCTCCTACGCTCGGGTTATGGGCGCATCAAAGGATTTCGCGAACGAGTACATGAAACTCGCGGCGAATCGTATGGCTGCCTTGGCCTACGCGTTCCACGGCTCAGATTCGGGCCTCAGGACGAGGTCGAAGGTCAGGACCGCCGGCCCTTCCACTCCAGCCGTCCACGGCGGGAGAAGGTTCGGGCAAGCGCGTAGCAGCGAGTTACAGAGCGAATAGTCGGCCGTAGTTCGTCACGACCGAGGCTGGAGCTCCGGCGGCACGAAGCGCCGACCAGAAGAGCACCGAGTTGGCAGTGAGCACTGGGATGCCGAGCTTCGACTCGAGCGCATCGATCACGCCCACTGCCCTGAATCCGTTCCCACCCGTGACAACTGCATCGGCAGTGCTCGGCACGTTCGCAACAGCGAAGTCGAAAACACCTACCGGTGTGATGAGTTCCTGATCGCTTGGGACGCCACAAGGCGCGGCGAACACGACCTCGAAGCCTGCAGACTCGTAGTACCGCCGGCCGAGGTCGTTCAATTCTTGGTCGAACCACGGCGCGTCGATCAGCGCTATCTTCTTCGCGCCGACCGCGCCAAGTGCTTCAACCGCTGCCGCGCCGGTAGCGACGACCGGTATCCCCCCGGCACGGTCGGTGAGCCGTTCGATCATCGCGTGCTCCTGCGCTGCACCGATCACGTAGGCCGAGCTGGTGAAGCCGAAGCCGATGGAATGGACCGGCGCCGCTGAGAGTCGCTCGACCGCGTCGTCGACATGCGGCGGCTCGGCGAAGGCTCGCACTGGGGCAAGGGGAATCGTCGGATCCATCTTTCCGCCGACGCCCATCGCTCCGAACGGGACACGCGCTGCATAGATCCCTACGTCCGCCGGCGCCATCGCGTTGAACTCAGACTCAGGACCAAGGTCGGCGTGCGGAGCGAGTATGCCGATACGCCACTTGACGTCCCAGCCATCCCGCTGCCATTCGGGCGTCAAGAGATTCGCGGGTCCTGGGAATCGGGTTCTATGCCGGCTGCTTCAAGCGCATCGCGCGCAGTTTCCGGTTTCATCTCGCCCGATAGTGCCAAGGCATGCAGTGCCGCCGCGGCGATGTGCTCGGCGTCGATCTCGAAGTGACGACGCAGATCTGTACGCGTGTCGGAACGACCGAAGCCGTCCGTCCCGAGCGATACATAGGGTTCCGGTATCCACCGCGCAACTTGATCCGGCACCGAACGCATGTAGTCACTCACGGCGACGATCGGTCCATCGGCATCTTCGAGAACCTGCGAGACATAGGGGACGCGAGCAGGCTCCGTCGGGTGCAAACGGTTCCATCGCTCACAGTCGAGTGCTTCGTTGCGCAGCTGCTGATAGCTCGTGACGCTCCAGATGTCTGCAGCTACTCCGTGTTCCTTCAGGCGTTCCTGAGCATCGAGCGCCGATCGAAGGATCGGACCGGAGGCCAGTAGCTGTACTCGCGCGCCCTTCTTCGCCGTCGAGCGCTTGAACTGATAAAGACCCTTCAAGATCCCGTCGGTTGCACCGCGCGGCATCTTCGCCTGAACGTAGGGCTCGTTGTACAGAGTGATGTAGTAGAAGACGTCCTCGCCCTCTTCGTACATCCGGCGGAGTCCCTCGCGGATGATCGTCGCCAGCTCATAGGCATAAGCCGGGTCGTAGACGAGCACGTTGGGAACGGTAGATGCCAAGAGCGGCGAATGTCCGTCTTGGTGCTGCAGCCCCTCCCCTTCCAGCGTCGTGCGGCCGGCGGTTGCACCCAATAGGAAGCCGCGACCGCGCGCGTCGCCGAAAGCCCAGATGAGGTCACCGACACGCTGGAAGCCGAACATCGAATAGAAGATGAAGAATGGGATCGTCAGCTGATCGTGTGTTGCGTAGGACGTTCCCGCCGCAGTGAACGCGGCCATCGAGCCCGCTTCGGTGATCCCCTCTTCGAGCACCTGACCGTCCGTTGCTTCCAGATACGGAAGAAGCGTTTCGACGTCCACCGGTTCGTATGACTGCCCGAGCGGGTTGTAGATCTTCAGCTGTTTGAAGAGGGACTCCATGCCGAACGTGCGAGCTTCGTCCGGAATGATCGGGACGATGCGTTTGCCGATCTCCGGATCACGGAGCAGCGCCCGAAGCATCCGGACAAAGGCCTGCGTCGTCGACGCCTCCTGCTTCTTCTCCTCGGTTCCTTCGTAGAACTCTTCGTAGGCTTCCTTCGGAGGAAGCTTCGGCGCCTCGAAGGAAACGCGGCGCTCGGGCAGCAGCCCGCCGAGCTCCTCGCGGCGCCAGAGCATGTACTGGATGGTCGAGGTGTGGCGCGGCGGCCGGTAATACGGCGGAAGGTCCTTATCGAGTTCTTGGTCGGAGATGGGAAGGCCGAGCCTGTCGCGGAAGGCCTGAAGGTCGGTGACCGTCATCTTCTTGGCCTGGTGCGTGACGTTGCGTGCTTCGATCGACTCGCCGAGGGCCCAGCCCTTAACGGTCTTGGCGAGGATCACGACGGGTGCTCCTTCCAATTCCGTTGCGACCTTGTAAGCGGCGTAAAGCTTGCGGTAGTCGTGGCCTCCTCGCCGCAGACGTTGCAGGTCGGAGTCGGACAGATGCTCGACGAGCTTGCTAAGGCGCGGATCAGGACCGAAGAAGTGCTCTCGGATGTAGGCGCCGTCGGCCACCGCGTAGCGCTGGAATTGGCCGTCGGTAGTCGTGTCCATCTTGTCGACGAGCACGCCGTCGGTGTCGCGAGCCAGCAACGAGTCCCACTCGCGCCCCCAGACGACCTTGATCACATGCCAACCGGCGCCGCGAAACAGCGACTCGAATTCTTGGATCACCTTTCCGTTACCGCGCACCGGTCCGTCGAGGCGCTGCAGGTTGCAGTTGACGACGAAGATCAAGTTGTCGAGCTTCTCGCGTGAAGCAAGGGCAAGACCGGCCGTCGACTCGGGTTCGTCCATCTCGCCGTCACCGACGAAGCACCACACACGCTGCTGTGAGGTGTCCTTCAATCCACGCGCGTGAAGGTAACGGTTGAATCGCGCTTGATACACGGCGTTGATCGGCCCGAGCCCCATCGACACCGTTGGGAACTCCCAGTAGCGCGGCATGAGGCGCGGGTGCGGATACGACGAGAGGCCGAGCTTTCCTCCGGATTCCCTGCGGAAGTTGTCGAGACGGTCTTCGTCGAAACGGAACTCGAGAAAAGATCGCGCGTAGATACCGGGCGTTCCGTGTCCCTGATAGAAGATCTGGTCACCGCCGCCTTCGTGATCCTTTCCGCGGAAGAAGTGGTTGAACCCAACCTCATAAAGGCTTGCGGCAGACGCGTACGTAGAGAGGTGTCCGCCTACTCCCGGCGATTTGATGTTCGCGCGCAGAACCATGACGGCTGCGTTCCATCGAATGAGCCTGCGGATGCGGGCTTCCATGTCTTCATCACCTGGGAACGGCGGCTCGTCCTCCGGCGCGATCGTGTTGACGTAGTGGGACGAAACCATCGGCGGAACGCCGATCTGCAAACGCCTGGCCTCCGCGAGCAGTCGACGAAGGACGTAACTCGCTCTCGGGTTTCCTTTGGTCGCCGCCAGATCGTCGAGAGCCTGCAGCCACTCGTTTGTCTCAGCCGGGTCGACGTCCGGCAGCTGATCGTGGAATTCGTCGAAGGCCATGTAACGACGTTACCCCCGACTCACGCCGGGCATCAGACGGCGGTCATACCGCCGTCCATCATGAAGGCCGACCCGTTGACGAATCGTCCGTCGTCGCTGGCCAGGAACGCGATCCCTGCTGCCACCTCTTCCGGGCTCCCCATGCGTCCGTCGAGCTGGCGCTGCTCCATCGCGTGTCGCGTCGCTTCGGGATCCTCGGCTCCCGCGAGGATCTTGGCGATCCATTCCGTCTCCACGGTTCCAGGACAGATCGCGTTGCAACGGATACCGAGATGTGCGTAGTCGGCGGCGATCGATCGCGTGAGGCCGATAACGCCGGCTTTGGATGCGCAGTACGCCGCTCGGTTCTTGAGGCCAACGACTCCGGCGATGGACGAAACGTTGACGATGATTCCGTGTCCGGCGTCGAGCATGCCGGGCAGCACCGCGCGGCACGTATGGAACATCGCCGTGAGGTTCACTCCGATTATTCGGTCCCAGTCTTCCTCTGAAGTATCGAGAAGAGTGGCGGCGACTCCGATCCCGGCGTCGTTTACGAGAAGCGAGCATGCATCGAGGTCGCTCTTCACGCTCTCGACGACTCGGCCGAAGGTCTGGGGCTTCAAAAGGTCGCAAACGTACGACCGCACTTCGGCTCCGGAGTCCCGTAGCTCGTTCTCCTTCTCGTGCAGTCGCTGTTCGTCCACGTCTACAAGGCCGAGACGCCAACCTTCCGTGACTAGACGACGTGACGTAGCGAAACCGATACCGGACGCTGCTCCGGTGACGATCGCAACTGGAGTTTCCTGAGCCACTGCGGTCTCCTTCGACGCTCAGCTATGGTCGGTCACCGAAGACCTTACGCCCATGCGGATAACCGGAATCTCCACACACGACGTGCGAGCACCCACGTCGCAAACGCTTGCCGGATCCGATGCTGTTCACACCGACCCCGACTACTCGGCGGCTTACCTCGTTGTGCACACAGACGGCGAGCACGAGGGCCACGGGTTCACGTTCACGATCGGTCGCGGAAACGATCTCGTCCTGGAAGCAGTCAAAGCTCTATCGCATCTGGTTGTCGGCACCGACCTCGATGAGATCACCGACGACATGGCCGCATGGTGGCGCCGGTTGACCAATGACAGTCAGCTGCGATGGCTCGGTCCGGAGAAAGGCGTTATCCATCTCGCGACGGCTGCGATCGTCAACGCGGTGTGGGACTTGTGGGCGAAGCAAGAAGGAAAGCCGGTGTGGAAGCTCGTAGCGGACCTGACGCCGGAGCAACTCGTGTCATGCATCGACTTCCGTTATCTGTCGGATGCCCTCGATCGCGACGAAGCTCTCGACATGCTCCGCAAGCTCTCTCCCACACGCGATCAGCGAATCTCCGAAGCCAAGAAGGACGGCTACCCCGCATACGTCACCTCGGTCGGCTGGCTCGGATATCCGGAGGAACAAGTCCGCGATCTGTGCAAGGACGCACTTGCCAAAGGCTGGCGAAGCTTCAAGACAAAGGTCGGGACGAACATCCCCGACGACATCCGTCGCTGCGAAGTCATGCGTGAGGAACTCGGCCCGGACGTTTCTCTGATGGCGGACGCGAACCAGGTTTGGGAAGTGGACGAGGCCATCGAATGGATCGGGCATCTCAAGGGATTCGATCTGCGCTGGATCGAAGAACCAACGAGTCCGGACGATGTCCTCGGACACGCGGCGATCCGCAAGGCAGTTGCACCGATCGGAGTCGCAACCGGCGAGCACTGCGCGAACCGCGTGATGTTCAAGCAGCTCCTGCAGGCGGAGGCGATCGACTATCTGCAGATCGATGCCTGTCGCATCGGCGGCCTGAATGAGGTTCTGGCCGTTCTGCTGCTCGCGGCGAAATTCGGGGTGCCAGTTTGTCCACACGCAGGCGGAATAGGGCTTTGCGAATACGTCCAACACATCTCAGTCATCGACTTTGTGTGTGTAAGCGGGACCCTTGAGGATCGGACCACAGAGTTCGCCGATCACCTGCACGAGCACTTCGTCGATCCCGCCGTGATACGCGACGGACGGTACGTGGTGCCCGAGGCGCCCGGGTACTCGGCACAGATGCACCAAGAGTCGATCGAACGGTTGCGCTTTCCGGACGGCGAGGAGTGGCTGACGCAGCGATGACGTTGCGCATCGCTTTGGTGGGCGGCCCGATGTACGACCACCTCTACAAGATCCTTCGTGACGAAGACGTGGAGATCGTCGTTCACGCCGACCACCCGACGCTCAATCGAGAAGCGGCGTCACTATTGGCCGGCGGCTCCAGGATCGACGTTCTGTCTACGCACTCCAAGTACGCGCCATCACAGCGCAAGTGGCTGCGGCCATTGGATGAACGGTCGGCGCAGGAACTCTCGCCCAGGGCGGTCGACCTGTGCCGTTTCGATGGCGATCTGCTCTCGATCCCGCGTTGTGTGGACGTCCGAGTGCTGTGGACTAGAAGCGACCGTGTCTCAGACGTACCGCGGACCTGGGACGACTTAGAAGCCTCGTCCTTCGTGTTCGGGTTCCCGGGACGAGAGTCTGGATTGTTCGGCACGTTCTTCGAGATCGTCGTAAGCCAGGGTGGGCGCCTGTTCGACGAGGACGCGAAGCCCCTTATGGAATCCGACGAAGCTGTGCGCGCCGTCGAATTGCTGTGCAACATCGCATCGCGCGCGCCGAGCAACTTGCCGCAGTGGCACTACGACCAAGTCGACGCCGCCTTGCTGGAAGGCCGTCTCGATGCGGCTGCTTCTTGGCCCGGAGGTTACGGACCCATCCGCGATTCAGCCGTCGCAGAACACCTCGAACCTCATCCCTATGTGGGCGGCGTCTCGTACGCCGGTGTGCACTCCTGGGCGATACCAACCACATGCGAAGAATTGGACGCAGCCGTCGCGTTGATCTCGAAACTGAGCAGCGAAGAAGCAGCGCTGCTGGACTCGAACGGCGGGAACATCCCAGCGAACGAGAAGGCTCTTGCCGACATCGTTCCCGCGAACGACATCGACGCTCGACGACTCGAGATCACGCGCGACACGATCGCCAACGCGATGATCACCTACCCCGCACTCGAGCGATTCCCCGAGATAGAGGACGCCGGCTGGCACGCGATCAATAGCGCGCTGCGCGGCGAGTTGTCGCCTCGCGATGCCGTTGCGTCTGTACAGCTCGCCGCGCAGCGCGCCCTTAGCTAGCCGGACACTCTCCGTAGACCTCGCGCTGACGCTTCCGCTCGTCGGCGAGTGAGTCCAGATCGACGCTTTCACGTCGTTCGTCGACTTCGTCGGCGTTCTCGATCGCGTACGGTTGGTGCTCGCCATCCACGCAACGGAATTGCGTTCCGTAGATCTGCACCTTTCGATCCAAGATGCGATCGCGGTCGGTAAGGAACGCCACATCTCTGGGGTCGACCTCGTCGGACCCGGCGTCCTTCATCAAAGCAAGAGCTTTCTTCTGAAAGGGCCGGTCGTGGACTGCGTGTTGCACAACGAGCCACGCTGCCGAGGCCCCTTGCTCGCCGACCAAGCGCTTCCCGGGCCAGCCATGTTGGTCGACGATCTCCTTGAGGCGCGCAGTGTTTTTTCTGTCGACACGGAGCACCTCCTGCGCCGCTTCCAGCTGCTCGCCTTTGATCTCTTGTCCAACGGCGGGCAGGCCGACATCGATCTGAGCATTGCGTGCTTGGATGTCGGCTTCACTCATGGCGAGCAGCTCTTCGGCGAGCTCGGGATTGGACCCCTGGTCGGGCGGACGATCTCGCACGATGACGTAGACCGTGACGGCAGCCACCAGGGCGACGGCAACGCCGATCTCGAATATCAGGCGCCGTTTCCGTCGGCGGCGCCGGTCCGCCGCCGCGTCCGAGTGGCCTTCAGGATCCAAGACGGCTCTCCAGGAACTGAAGCGGGTGCATGGCTTTCCTTCCAGTGAGATCGGAGATCTGATGACGGCACGACGTGCCGGTGGCCACGATAACGGCGTCCGCATCGGCGTCGCGTACAGCCGGCGCCAACACACGTTCCCCCATCGCGACCGATAGCTCGTATCGATCGGCGCGATATCCGAACGCGCCGGCCATCCCGCAGCACCCCGAGTCCGGGATCTCAACTTCAATGTCGGGAACCAGCTCGAGAGCGGTAACGGTCGATTCGGCCCCCCACAGCGCGCGCTGGTGACAATGCGGATGGAACAAGACCTTTCCGCCTGCACGGAAGGCAACCCCAACCGCCGACTCCGCGACGTGCGCTTCAGCGAGCTTGCAGCGCTCCGCTATGTCTGAGACGTCGCCGATCAGATGCGTCCAGTCGTCAACCACGGCCGACATGCACGAGGGCTCGGTGAAGAGGATCGGGCCACTGGTACTTCGAAGAACGTCGGCCCCTTTCTGCGCAACACGTCGCGCCTTTCCGATGTAACCCTCGGACAACATCACGCGGCCGCAGCAACCCGCATCGACGAGCTTCAACACTTGCCCCGCTTTGTGGAGCACTGCTGCGGCCGCCTCTCCGATCTCAGGATCGTTGAAGGTCGTGAAGCAATCGGCGAAGAGCAACGGACCTACGGTCCCGGATTCGAGGCGTTGCGTGAGGGGCTTGGCGTTGATAGCCGGCAGCGAACGCTCCTTCGCGATCCCCAGCCGGCGCTTCGTCCACCCCACGCTCAGCGCTTTGTTCGCAAACGGACCGGCCCGCGTCGCAAGCGAGGCGAGCCAACGGAAGTTCGATATCGCGCGCTGCAATGGTGTTGCTCCGCTTGATTCCCGAACACGATCGCTCCACCAGATCTTCGCGCGCGCTATGTCGATACGAGCCGGGCATTCCGTCTTGCACGCCTTGCATCCGACGCACGTGTCCATGACTTCGCGGGCGACGTCGTCCTCGAGGTCTTTCAGCTCGAGTTCACCCGCAACGACGGCTCGCAACAGGTTCGCGCGCGCGCGCGTTGAGTGCTCCTCGAGACCCGTTGCGGCTGCGGGTGGACACATCACACCGGTGTGCTTGCGACAGAATCCCGATCCGTAGCAACGCTCCGCGAACGGTTCGAAACCTTCGTAATCGTCGAAGCCGATGTCCGACGCAACCATGTGCCGCGAATACTTCTCACCGAATCGCATGTTCTCGATCGTCTTGGGTCCGTCGACGACCTTGCCCGGATTCAAAAGGTTTGACGGATCGAATATCGCTTTGATCTCGCGAAGTTCCGAATAGAGCTCGGCGCCGAACAGCCGCTCGTTCCACTGCGTGCGGGCCAGACCCTCGCCGTGCTCACCCGAATGATCGCCGCCCCAATCGCGAACCAGATCGGTCACGGCCGCCATCAACCCTTCCAGCCGTTGCAGATCCCTTCCGTCGGACAGATCGAGGAATGGACGGACATGAACGAGTCCCGTCCCGGCGTGCCCGTACCAGACGACTTCCATCCGGTGAGCGGCAAAGAGCGCGTCGAGCTCCTTTATGTAAGGAGGCAAACGGTCGACGGCGACAACGGTGTCCTCGACGAAGGCTTGAGGAAGGTTGGGCCCTCCGGCGACATTCGACAGCGCGCCGATCCCCGCTTCCCGGACGGCCCACATACTCGCCTGGGCCGCCGGTTCGACGTAGTGATCGCGCGTGCGCACACCGGCGCACTCATCCAGCTCACGATCCATGCGGATGAAACCTGCACGAGCCTCGCTTTCTGATCGCCCGTGATATTCGACGAAGAGCAGCGCGCCGGCCTCCTGATCGATCCCCGACACCGACCGCGAGTGGAATGCGTCGCCGCGCGCGATGTCGATCATCGACTTCGAAACGACCTCGACCGCGCACGGACCGGTCTCGACCAACCCGGGAACGGCGGCGATCGCCGTGTGTAGATCGTCGAAGGCGATGACGGCAAGCACGCGGTGCGTCGGCAGCGGATCGAGCGTAACTTCGACCGCTTCCAGGAGCGCGAGCGTCCCTTCGGACCCGGCCAGGAACTTCGCCATTTGCGGACGCTCGCTGCACAGATGCTCTAGCTGGTAGCCGCCGCCACGGCGGGCGAGCGTGGAAAAAGCCGGGCCGAGCTGAGGTGTGGCTCGCTCGCGAACCTTCGTAAGCCGGGCGGCCATGTCGCCGGGCAATCCTCCGCTTGCGATCAGGTCGTCGGACGAACCCTCCAGCCGCCCGCGCCGTCCGTCGGCCAGGACGACATCGACGGCGTGGACGTGGTCGACGGTCGCGCCGTAAACGATCGAATGCGTCCCGCCAGAGTTCGTCGCCGTCATGCCACCGACCGTGCACTGACGTTTCGTCGCCGGGTCGGGTCCGAAGTGCAGCCCGGCGCGTGCAGCCTGCTCGTTGAGCTCCCACCACCGCGCACCGGGCTGCACCCTGGCGATCTTGCGCTCGGAGTCGATCCATTCGATGGCGTCGAGCGACGAGCAGTCGATCTGCAGGCCGTCCCCGACGCACTGACCGGTGAACGATGTACCGGCGCCGCGCGGCGTGATAGACACACCTATCTCGCGGCAGACCTCGACGGCGGCGTGTATGTCATCGGTGTGCGCGGGCCGCAGGACGGCAAGAGGGAGGATGCGGTACGGCGACGCGTCGGTGGAATACAGCTCGCGCGTGATCTTGTCGAAGCGAACGGTGCCGGCGATCTTTCCTTCGAAGGCGCGGGCAACGTCGGCCGGTGATGTCACCAGGCCAGGATGACGGCTTCAGCTATCGGAGTGCGCGATGCAGAGGCTTCACCAGATCACCGCGCTCCCCGACGACTATCCGATCGAGCTCGAGCCAGGACGCCATCAGCTTGAGCTCGTCGGCGATCTCGGCCCCCACGAGCTTGAGGTTGACTCCCTTCTCGGCGAACGCGCTGGGCACCAGCAGCGCGCTCCCCTTCCGGTCGGCCTTGAGGTCGACCCTGGCAACCAACCGATCGCCGAACAGGAAAGGCAGCGAGTAGTACCCGTAAACCCTCTTCGCTTCGGGTACATAGATCTCGATCTTGTAGTCGAAGCCGAACAAGCGCTGCGTTGGGACCCGATTCCACATGACCGGATCGAAGGGCGACAACAGCGCTCGCGCATGGACGGCTTTTCCCTGTCTGGTCTTCGGGACGATGTAAGCGCTCTCGTTCCAACCTTCGACCTTCGCCACTTGGAGTCGTCCCTCCTCGACGAGCTCCGATATGAGTCGAGGCAGCTGCGAGCGTTCGCGCCCCTTGGCTCGGGTCCTGTCCCACCACGTCTCGATATGGAAATAGCCCGCAATGTCTGAGGCCGCGCCGATGCCGAGCGCTTTGGCAGCCAGTACGAGGAGCTGCTTCTTTGCCTCGTCGGCCGGCGGTCGCTTCGCCTTCATAAACTCCGTCGGTATCACTCGCTCGGGAAGGTCGTAGAGCCTTTCGAAGTTCCTCCTCCCGGAAACGGCCACACGACCCACGCGGAAGAGAACTTCGATCGCGCGCTTGCCGTCCGACCATCCCCACCAGTTCCCCGTCGATTTACCCGCATCGGGGAGCTCGCCCGCCGACACCGGACCGTTGGCGGCTACGTACTCGTAGACCTTCTCCACATACTTCTTGACTGCGGGTGACGCACCGCCCCAGTAACGGTTGTTCTCCTGATTCTCCATGCGCCACCGAAACAACGGATAGAGCGCCGTCGGCATAAGGCACGCGGCGTGGCCCCAATACTCGAAGAGCTCTCGTCGCTTGTAGGCGAGGTCGTCGATCGAGAGGCGCGGATAGGGACCGAGGCGCGAGTATGCCGGCATGTAATGGGCCCGAACGAGAACGTTTACCGAATCGATCTGAAACGCGTGGAGTCGACGCGAGAGCGCCTTGACTTTCGCCGTCGTGCCCGTCGTTCGCGGAGCGCCGAACCCCTGAGCCGTCAGGTGCAGCCACCGCGCTTCGCTAGCCGATACGTCCACTACGCAACAACAGGCTTGGCGTGACTCATCCAAGTCTCGTACATGTGCGCGTAGCGCCCGCCCAGCGCGACCAGCTCGTCGTGGGAGCCGAGCTCGACGATCGCTCCGTCCTCGACGACTCCGAGGCGCTGAGCACGCATGGCCGTCGACAGCCGGTGAGCGATGATGATCGCCGTCCGTCCTTCGAGCAGCGCGTCCAAGGCTCGCTCGATCTTCGATTCGGAAGCCAAGTCGAGACTGGACGTCGCCTCGTCCAGGATCAGAACTCTCGGACGTGCCAAGAATGCGCGAGCCAGCGCCAGCAGTTGGCGTTCACCCGAGGAAAGCGACACGCCGCGTTCGTGGCACGGGGTGTCCAAACCGTCGGGCAGCCTTTCGATGAGATCCTCGATCCCGACGGCCCGGCACGCTTCCCAGATCTCCTCCTCGCTCGCGTCGGGACGCGCAAAGGCGATGTTGTCGCGGATGGATCCGGCGAACAGGAAAGGCTCCTGTGGAACGTTGCCGATCTGCAAGCGCAGCGATGTCTGCTTGACGCCCTTGATGTCATGCCCGTCGATGAGGATCCGTCCGGCCGTAGGGTCGTAGAAGCGCGCGATCAGCTTCACGATCGTCGACTTACCGGCGCCCGTAGGACCGACGAACGCGAACGTCTCGCCGGGCTTGATGTGCAGATCGACGTCGGAGAGAACGGGACGCTCCGCGTTGTAGCCGAAGGTCACGTTCTCCAGCTTGATGTCCCCGATCACCGGCGGAAGCTCTTGGGCGTCCGGAGCTTCCGCCGGGTCGGGGCCCTCCCCGAACACTTCGCGCAGCTTGACGACGGCGGCGCGTCCGGACTGGTAGGTGCTGTAGAGCTGAACGAGCTGCTGGATCGGTGCGAAGAACTGCGCCACGTAGAGAAGGAACGCCGTTAGCTCGCCGATGGTAAGGCTCCCATTCAAGACCATCGACCCGCCGACGAGGACGATGATCGCTTGGGCCAAAACGCCGACCGATTCGGTTCCGGGCCCATAGATGGACGAGACCTTGGCGGTGTAGACGTTCGCGTCGCGATGCTCTCCGAGGATGTTGCGGTGCTTGACCACGTTGTGCCGCTGTCGGTTGTGCGCGGCAACGATGCGAACGCCGGACAATGACTCCTGTAGATCGGCCAGCACGTCGGCGATACGTTCGCGCACAGCCAGGAACCCTCGATCCGAGACGCGCCGGAACCACAGCGTCAGCAGGGTCATCACCGGGACGACGAAACCCACCGTGAAGATCGCGAGCCGCACGTTCATCGTGAACAGGGCGACAGAAACCGCTATTAGCGTCAACGCCTGTACTACGAGGTTGATGAGACCCTCGTTGAACAGCTGGTGGAGGGCCTCCACATCGCTGGTCATGCGCGTCATGATCCGGCCGGCTTTTTCGCGGATGTACCAGTCGACGCCGAGCCGTTGAAGATGCGTGAAGATGCGCACCCTAAGGTGGAACATCAATCTCTCGCCGACACGGCCCGTCCACGCCAAGCGCACACGTCCGGCGAAGGTCCCGAAAATGACGGTGGCCAAGAAGATGCCGGCGATCACTACAACGGCTCGGAAATCGCCCTTCTGGATACCGCGGTCCATGCCTTGCCCCATGAGATAGGGACCGGCCTGTATGGCCACGGTCTCTATGACAACGAACAGGAACGAACCAGCCAGCCACCATTTATGCGGCGCCAGGAAGCGCCGAAGCGTGAATGGACGATCGTCGGGCGGGATGCGATCGAAGGTGACCTGCTCGGGCGGGTACTCCGGCTCGGTCTCCAGGATCTTCTCGGCCATCTCCGCCAACTCCGGTGGTATCCCCGCAAACGGGAGCCCGGCTTGCGAAGCGCGGAAGCCTCCGCCAAAGCCGCCGCCGTGCATAGGCCCGGCCCCGCCGCCACCGAACATTCCCATTACGACCCGCCTCCGCCGCCACCGATCGGTGGTCCCCCGAACTGATCCATCTCACGCACTGACTCGCCGTCGTCCGTGAAGCCGTTGCCCTCGGCCTTCGCCCGGCGTGCACGCAACTCTTCTTCGTCCTCCTCCAGGTGCGCGAGCACCTCTGCGTAACGTGGCTCGGTGCGCATGAGCTCGTTGTGCGACCCGGACGCAACGATGCGGCCGCGCTCCATAAGCACGACCCGGTCGGCGAGGTTGATCGTCGACAAACGGTGCGCGATGACGAGGGTGGTTCGTCCTTCCATGACCCGGTGGAGCGCATCGTGGATCTCCTGCTCGATCTGCACGTCGACCGAGCTGGTGGCGTCGTCGAGGATGAGGATCGCCGGATCGGTGACGAGGAGCCGCGCGATCGACACACGCTGGCGCTGACCACCGGAGAGGTCGTAGCCGCGCTCCCCGATCACCGATTCGTAGCCCTCGGGAAGATTGCCGATGAATTCGTCCGCGCCCGCGGCCTGCGCGGCGGCGATGACCGTCTCCATGGGTGCATCCGGACGCCCATAGGCGATGTTGCTGTAGATGGAGTCTGAGAACAGGAACGCGTCGTCTGCTACCAGCCCGATGTGGGAACGAAGGCTTTCTTGCGTGTAGTCACGGATGTCGCGGTCGTCGACCAGCACTCCGCCTTCGGTCACGTCGTAGAACCTCATCAGGAGACGCGCGACCGTCGACTTGCCGCATCCGGTTCGTCCGACAAGCGCGACGGTCTCACCTCGTTCGAGACTGAGTGAAAAGTCCGACAGCACGTTCGGCCCGTTGGCGTACTTGAAGGAAACGTCGCGGAACTCGACCTTGCCGAGCGGGTCGACGAGGTCGACGGCGCCGGGACGATCGACGATGTCCGGAGCCGTGTCCAGGATCTCGTAGATCCTCGCGGCCGACGCACGCGCGCGTTCGTTGAGCACGAGCATGAAACCGAGGATCCGGAAAGGCGCCACGAGCCGGACTATGTACGCGCTGAATAGAACGATCGCTCCGAGATCGAGTCTTCCCTCTATCACCAGATAGCCGGAGGTGAAGAGGACTAGAACCAACCCCAAGCTCGGGAGGTTCTGCAATATGGGCGCGTAACGGGCGCGAACGTCGACCTGCTTGATGTGCGCCCACTGCGCACGGCGCGCCGATCGGGCAAGTTCCTCTATCTGCTGGAGTTCGGCCGCGAAGGACTTGACGATGCGGACGCCGGTGACGTTCTCCTCGACGATCGTTGCCACGTCGGCCAGCCGAGCCTGAACGATCCAGGAGATCGGGAACATCAACTTGCGCATCTTCATGCCGACGAACCACACGGCCGGCATCGGGATCAACGCAACAAGGGTGAGCAGCGGGTTGATCGAGAACATGATCGCCGCGGCTACGAAGAAGGTCAGGAACTCGATGACCATCGTCGGCGCGAAGGCCAAGAACATCTGGACCGATCGGATGTCGGAGTTGGCGCGCGATATCAGCTGTCCGGTCTGAACACGATCGTAGAAAGCGAACGACATTCGGGACAGGTGCTCGTAGATGATCGAGCGCAGGTCGTACTCGATCCCGTACGCGGCGCGCATCATCCCTTGCCGGGAGACCATCCCAACCAGGAATCGAGCTATAGCCAGGCCGACCATGACGATCACCAACATCTGCACCGGCTCGATGTCGCGCTGCGTCAACGCGTTAACAGCTCTCCTTATGACGAGCGGGCTGGCCAAACCGATGAGTATCGCGACGAATGTCGCAATCCAGGCCGCCAGGAAGTAGTGCTTGTGTGACCACATGACGGGCCACATGCGGCGGATCCACGACTTGGATGAGTCCTTGTCGATCCAGGCTTTCGGTGCTGGATAGCGAGCTTCCACGCCGATCGGCGAGAAGACACGTTCGCTGGACGCACGTTCTGACGTCTTCATCGCTTGCCGCCGTTTGCCGGCGTCGCGACGGCTTTCGCACGCGCTGCATTCATCGCCTTCTCCCACGCCTCTAGACCTCTGAAGGCACGCCGCTGATCGGTCTCGCCCATGTTCTCTGCGAGATTCGTGAGCCGCTTCTCGATGGCTTCGTCGGCTACGCCCAGCGTTTTGAGTCCATCGGAAGTAAGGACGTGCATAACTTGCCGTCGATCACCTTCAGCGCCACCACGAGTAACAAGTCCGCGCTCGACGAGACCATCGGCCAGCGCGGTAACGCTCGGCCGGCTGACGATCAATCGCTCGGCGAGCGCGGAGGCCTGTGAAGGGCCGTCCGACAGGAACACGAGTAGCCGGTACTGCGAAACGGAAAGGTCAACGGCGGCCAGGGCAAGCTCGACCTGTTTGGCCAGACGTGCCGCCGTGCGGCCGGAGGGGCCGGAGGGGCCGACTACGCGAGGCGCGGCAGTGACCTCAGGAGCTTCGTGACTCACATAGTTAGAGTATCAAACCATTTAGTCTTGTGCGCCTCGTCCCTCGCGGCGCAGCCAAACCGAGCCGACATCGGGCAGGCCGTCCACCGACGGTAGGTAGTGATAGGCGTAGACGCGCTGCTCTCCCTCCGCGGTTCTCACCTCGATCTCTTGCCGCCGGTACACCGTCCCCTCGTCCTCGAGCTCGTCGAGCACTTTCAGGGCTTCGTCCATACGCTGTGGATCTAACGAGACCAGGAATCCCTCGATGGTTCCGTCTTCGTCGAACCGGGCCGCGGGAACGCCGGCGTCGTAGAGCCGTCCGGAAGCTGTGGCGGGTGTAGACGAGACCACGAAAGGCTCCGCCACTCCATACAAGGAGAAGCCCGGCTTCAACAACCCGTAGACGAAGATCGCGTTCACACCAGCTCACCCTTCAGCTCGGATGCCGCTCGCACCGGATCGTCCGAGGAGACGATCGCGCGAACGACAACGATCCGAGAAGCTCCGGCTTTCACGACATTGGACAGGGTGCGGGTGTTTATCCCTCCTATCGCGAACCACGGGAACGGCACGTGCTTCGCATGGGTGACAAGGTCCAGACCGGCGGCCGGCCGACCGGGCTTCGTAGGCGTTTCTTCGACTGGCCCAACCGCTATGTAGTCGGCCAGTCCGTCCTCGTTCTCTTGCACCGCACGCTTAATGTCATCGGTTGAATGCGTGGAGCGGCCGATGATCACGTCCGGCCCCAAGATGTCGCGCGCGATCAAAGGCGGGAGATCGTCCTGTCCCAGATGCACGCCGTCGGCTGCCAGGGCAAGAGTGATATCCGGACGGTCGTTGATGACGAATGGAATGCCGGCGTCCTCACATATCCCCTGCATCTGATCGGCCACCTCGATGACCTCGCCCGCATCGGCGTCCTTCATGCGCAGCTGCACGATGTCGACACCCGCTTCGATGACGGCACCGAGAACGTCCACCGGAAAGACACCGGGCACGACCAGATACAAACGAGCACGGTCGAAAGCCTCCCTGCGCTCGGCAGGTTTCATCAACCCCCCGCTACCGCTCGCACTATCTCGATCACGTCACCGGCGACCAACTTCGTTGAGTAGTTCTCGCGATCAAGAGGCTCCCGGTTCAGCTCGACAACGACGCTGCGGTCGCGCAGACCCAGCTCGGCTACCAGGTCCGAGATCGTGGTCCCGTCCGGGACCTCACGTTTCTTTCCATTGACGAGCAAGTTCACGCACGCCTACGGTACTCACGTGCCGTGTCTAGTCGGCCTGCTCGGCCTGATCACGCCCCGCGTCGTCATCGTCCTGCTCGTGATCTTCACCGACTACATCGGACGGGCCTTCGACAGCTTTCTCTGGCCCTTGCTCGGTTTCTTCTTCATGCCGACGACCACGCTCGCGTGGGCTTGGGCGCAGAACACCCGGGGGTCGGTCGGGGGCGTCCACGCCCTGATCGTGGTCCTGGCCGTTCTCCTGGACCTCGGATTCATCGGGTCAGGCAGGTCGTCGATGGCCCGCCGCAGACGCCTCTAGGCCTGCCGACCGGGGTCGAACGCCCTGAAATACGCCTAAAGTCACGCCTGGAACGTGGCTAAGTGCACAGACACCGTCACCCATACGGCCTACAGTTCCCCTGACAGGGATCGATTTGGGGGTAGTGATGGTGTGGGTTATTGGGCTTTCATATTGGGCTGGAGCCGCCGTGTTGTGGCTCCCCTTTGCGATGGCGCTTAGCTCCGAGACGCGCGAGCGGCATGTCCAGGACCTGTTGGCCGGCATCGTTCTGGCCAGCATCTGGCCCCTGGCTGCTCCTTTTCTAGCCGTGCTCGTGCTGACTCGACGGGTCAGGGCTCATCGCGAGGTCGGACAGCCCATCTCTGTCCTAGCCCGCAGCTAGCATTCGGATTCCTTCCCACCGCCTTCCCCGCATAACGGGAGGTCGGTTATGGCCAGATCGGGTCGCTGCCGCACGTGCGGAGCCGTCATCCGTCCACGAGCCAAGGACATGAGCGTCGGCGCTGCTTCGCGCCTGCATTACTGGAAGTACCACCCCGAGATCATGCTCGGGGGCCAGGCCAAAAAGAAGTGGGCCGGTAAGGCTAAGAAGAAGAAAGCGTCTTGATCAGCTCGCGCTGACGGCCCTCGTCGGCCAGCGGAGATCCCATCAGGTTGTAGAAGAAGATCCGCTGGGCTCTGCCGTCGTACCTCTTCTTGATCCCGTCGGCAACGTCGTCGAGCTTCCCGGTGATCGCGAACTCTTCGACCATCTCATCGGTAATCTCGGAGGCCATCCCGCCGACATCCCCTTTGGACATCTTTTCGTGCAACTTGGGCGGGGTGTCGTCCCATCCGTGCGTTTCGAAGATCCGACGATACGAACGCGTCGATCCGTAGAACGAGGCCTGGGCCTTGACGAAACCGGCAGCCTGCTCGACCTGTTCGGGTGTATCCCCGGCGGCGATGAAGACCGGACAAACGATCGTTAGGTCCTCGCGGTTGCGTCCGGATTTCGCCAGTCCCCTGTCGACGGCCGGGAAAAGGACCTCGTCGAGGTAGCGCGTCGTGTGCAACGGATGGACGAGGAGCCCGTCGGCCACCACACCAACGGACTCGGCGTTGTACTCGTTGATCGCCGCTATGAACACCTTGGGGGCCGGCTGTCCGATGGGCCCCGGCGTGAAGAACGGGTTGGAGACCGTGTGGTTGTAGAACTTGCCCCTATGAGCAGGCGGGCGTCCTTCGCCGAAGGCAGCAAATAGTTCTTTTAGAGCGACGACGTACTCACGGAACTTCGGACCGGGTGACTCCCACGGCATACCGAAGCGTCGTTCGATGTGTCCCTTTACCTGTGTGCCCAAACCGAGAACGAAGCGTCCTTTCGATGCTTCCTGCAGCCGCCATGCGTTGACTGCTGTGACGTACGGAGAACGCGCGAAGGCGATGGCGAGGTTGTTGCCTAGCGTCGGCTTGGTCGTCTCGACGGCCGGGAACGCGAGGTCGAGGAACGGGTCGTTCGTCGTCTCGGCGGTGAACAAACCGTCGTAGCCCTGAGCTTCGAATTGCTTGGCCGCAGCTCGTGCCATCTCGATCCCTGGGGGCAAGGCGGCATCGATCTTGAATCCCATGGCGTACAACCTCCCGGTGTGCGTTCTCGCACATGAAGGTACGCCCCACGGACCATTGCCTGCCCAATCGTTTCGACAACGGAGAAATGCTTAGTCCAACGGACGCGGATCCCCCGGACGGCGGCGTTGTGAAATGACGATCGCGAAGATGAGAAGAAGTAGGAGGACTCCACCCAGCACGAGAAGAAGGATCGCCGTGTCAGAAAGCCCGTCGGCATCGTCGTCGTCCGAAGTCGTACCGGGAAGGGTCGTTTCCTGCACAGGCGCATCAGTTGCGATTTCAGGTGACTCTGGCGGAGCCGATGGCTGTTGTGTCGATGGCGCGAGCGTAGGGGGGCTCGGCGTTCCGATCTGAGCTAAGGCTGCGGGGCCCAGTGTTAGGGAAATAGTTGCCACAACTGCGGGTACTAGCTTGCGCATCATCGCTCCTCGTCAACGGTCCAAGACCTCTTACCCGTCGGAGGACGTCGGTCAAACGAAAGACTCTGAGTTAGTTCTCGAGTGGCGTTACCACTTTGTCGTACAGGCGCTGAAGCTCTTCTCCCCAATCGACAACGGGCACGGCGGGAACCACCACGAACTTGGTCGCTCCCACGGCGACGAACTCCTCCAAACGCTGACGTAAGGCGTCATCTCCGCCAACGGACACGACATCCTTCGGGTCCACTTCTGGGCGCCTCGTGCCCACGACCGAGAGAACCGTCTTCGTCACGTCCTCGGACGCTTCGATCGGCACGTATGGAACGAGCGCGCCGTAGTGGTCGGATTCGATCTCACGGTTGTTCTCGGCTGCGACGGCCTTTATGAGATCGACTCTCTGTTTGTACTCCGGCCCCGCGACGAAAGACGGGAGCCAACCCGTCCCGATCCGGCCCACACGGCGGGCGGCCGCTTCCGAATGACCGCCGAACCACACATCGGGATGTGGTTGTTGGACGGGCTTCGGCAGAAGGGTCAGATCGTGGACCGTGAAGTACTTACCCTCATGCGTCACGTTGTCTTCGGTCCAGAGACGAACGATCAGCTTGGTTGCTTCGTCGGTCCGACCGGCGCGTTCGGATCTCTTAACTCCGAAGAATTCGTGCTCTGCCGGCAACGGGGAGCCGAGTCCGAAGACGGGAACGATGCGGCCCTTAGACAACACATCTAGCGACGCCAGCTCCTTTGCGAGAAGCACTGGGTTGCGTCCGGGAAGGACGATGACGCTCGTTCCGAACTTCAGCTTCTTGGTTCGTCCGATGGCAACACCCATGGCAGCAAGCGGATCGAGTACGTCTCCGCTGATGCGCTCCGAGAACCAGAACGAATCCCACCCGATCGACTCGCAAGTATCGATGAGCGAGTTGAATCCCTCGGCTCCCAGGCCGGCCGATGCGCCGATCCCCGGACCAGTACCGATGCGGATCTTCATACCGACATCCTGACGCTCCCGTGCGGGGGCGTGCTTAGCGGCGCGCCAAGCGACGCGCGGCGCCGGTGACTTCATGGACGAAGGTCAGAAGCGCAACGCCGATCAATGCGCCCCACACACCGATGAAGACCAGCAAGAGAAGCCACGTCGCGATCGGAGCCGCGCCGTCGATCAGAACAAACGCCAAAGACTCGGGAGGACGAAAGAGGACGAGGAATCGCTCCAGTCCGTAGATCGCCGCGGAGAAGAAGTGCAAAGAAGCGTGCGCAACGAGCGCGGTCGACGCGCCGACCCAGGCGATCTCCGAATATGTGATGCGCTCACCTCGAGCCGCTCGCCACAACTCCATGGCGGACGGCTGCTCGACAGTGAAGCCAGGCTGTGGGCTCGCCATCGTGACTAGGTTATGCCCTCAGCTCGCCTTGGAAAACCGTCACAGCCTGCCCGCCCAAGCGAACGCGATCGCCGTCGATCGCTACGTGGACGACCCCGCCGCGTGCCGAGCACTGATAGGCGCGGAAGTCTGTTCGTCCCGACTTCTTGGACCAGAAATCCGCAAGGGCACAATGAGAAGCGCCGGTCACGGGATCCTCATTGATGCCGCTTTGGGGGGCGAAGAATCGCGACACGAAGTCGAACCCGCTCGTTCCGGATATCGAAGTGATGCACGCCCATGCATCCGAGATCGCACCCAGGGCCGCGAAATCGGGACTCGCTTCGCGAACCTCTTCCTCGGAGCCAAGCTCTATGAGGTAGCTCACCTCACTTCGCCAAACCGACCTGGGCTCGACCCGGAGCGCCTCGATCATCCCGTCCGGCGGATCGGTTTCTTCGACCGGACGCGCCGGAAAGTCCATCTCGATCCGATCCGTGCGCATATGACAGATCAACGCGCCGCTTCGCGTATGAAACGTGATCGCGTCTTTCGGCCGAGCTTCCTTCTCTTCCCACAGGACGTGCGCGGAAGCGAGCGTTGCGTGTCCGCAGAGGTCCACCTCGACGGCCGGCGTGAACCAACGCAGGTCGTATCCATCGTCGCGCCGCGAGACGAAGGCCGTCTCCGAGAGATTCATCTCCGTCGCAACGTCCTGCATCCAAGTGGCATCGCGTTCGCCTTCGAGAAGGCACACGGCAGCTGGGTTCCCGGCGAAGGGCTTGCCGGTGAATGCGTCTACTTGGATCAGCCGCACTAGATGTCGAGCGCGTCCTGCTGTTTGGGTTTGCGTTTCCGCGGTGCTTGGCGTTCTTCGGCCGCCGGATGCTCGACGATGGCCACCACCCGGGCCGCCATGAATCGCGCCGTTCGCACCTCTTGGCCGGTCCGCGTTACTTCGGTGACGTGGACGTTACCGCGCACGGTCGCTACCTCTATGCGACGTCCATCTTTGGTGGCGACGATCTCGAACGTGCGGACCGAATCACCGGTGTCGACCAGCACCTCTACACGGTCGCCCCTCATGCCCCCAGTCTAGGAACCTGAGGTGACTCGCCGTTGAGAGGGCTAGCCTGAAGAGATCAGCTCGGCCCGGACGGCTACACGCTTGTTGTGGGTACGGGCCCGGCGATCGAACACTCCGCCGCACGAGATCAGCGTCACAGAGGGGTTCTCCGTGTAGCCCATGATCCGAGCGGCCTGAGTCGTCTGCCTGTCGAACAGGCACGTCCACTGCACCCTGTACTGCCAGTTCTTCCCGCCCATCGAAACGGTCACGATGTCGCCCGGCCTCATGCTTTGGATCCGAGAGAAGGACCCCGCGCGACGTGAATAGTTGATGTGCCCAGCCAGAACGACGTTCTGCGTCGGCCCGAGAGGTATCTCTCCCTGATCGAGCCACGCGACGTCTCGCGCGTTCTTCGGGACGACCATCAGGCCGGCTTGGTCGACACCAACCTTCACGATGGGAGCCTCAACGCCAAGCGACGGCAACGCCACCTTCCCGTCCGTCGGCCAGGGACCGGCATTCGCCGAGGGGACCCACCTCATGCGCCCACCGGCGTTGTCGAGTTGCGGGCACTCCGGAGTCGCGACACCGGTACCCGCGACCCGGGCTCTGGGAGTCGCCGTCGGCTTCGGGGTCACTACGCTCACCTCGGCACTTGGAAGAGCCGTTGGTTTGTCGCGCGTCCCGAAGTAGACGGCGATAGAAGTAATCAGCAGAAGCGCGAGGGTAACAGCGGTGATGAGGTACGGCGATCTAGAGCGGCCGTTGCCGGCCGGCTCGTTGGATTCGGAGCGAGTCTTAACCACGGAGGGCATGGATTGGATGTCTAGCGTGAGGGACGATCCCCAAGTTGTCTAACGCATTAGACGACCTTTGCGAAACGGTCATCGAATGCCGGCTTTGTCCCCGTCTGGTCGCCTGGCGCGAAGAGGTTGCCAGGACCAAGAGGGCTTCCTTTGCCGATGAGGACTACTGGGGGCGCCCGCTGCCCGGATTCGGTGATCGCAGAGCACGCGTCTTGGTCGTCGGGTTGGCGCCGGCCGCGCACGGCGGGAATCGAACGGGACGGATATTCACCGGAGACCGCTCGGGCGATTGGCTGTTCCGATCGATGCATCACGCCGGCTTCGCCAACCAGCCGGAATCGGTTCATAGGGAAGACGGCCTGCGGCTCAAGGACGCATACGTCGCGGCGGCCGTCCGCTGCGCGCCCCCGGCCAACAAACCGACAACAGAAGAGCGCGACAACTGCCTGCCCTATCTCGCGCGCGAGCTCGAACTGCTGAAGCAGACACGACTAATCGTCTGCCTCGGGTCGTTCGCTTGGGACGCGGTTCTCCGAACGGCACGGATGCTCGGCCACATCCCTGCTCGCAAGCCGCGCTTCGGACACGCCGCTGAGGCCGACTTGGGCGCGTATCTGCTGATAGGCAGCTATCACCCGAGCCAACAGAACACGTTCACCGGCAAGCTCACCGAAGAGATGCTCGACGCCGTGTTCTCACGCGCGGCGGCTCTTGCGGGCCGCGTATCCTGACGGCGTAGCTCCCAAAGCGAGGAGGACCATCCCATGGACTTCAATGACTCCCCCGAGGACGCCGCCTGGCGCGAAGAAGTGCGCAAATGGCTTGACGCCCATGCGGAGCGCCGTCCCGAGGGAGAAGAAACGGTCCCCGACATCCTCGGCGAGGACTCGGAAGATCCGGCCGAGGTGATCGCCAAGGCCAAGGCCTGGCAGAAGACACTTCAAGAATCCGGATACGGAGCGATCACGTGGCCGAAGCAATTCGGCGGACGCGAAGCGACTCCAATGCAGGCGTTCATCTTCAACCAGGAGATGGCGAGCTACGACGTGCCGGCCGGGGTTTACACGATCGGCCTCGGGATGATCGGGCCGACGCTCATGTCGCACGGCACACCAGAACAACAAGAGCGCTTCATCCCGAACATGGTCGAGGGGTCCGAGATCTGGTGTCAGCTTTGGAGCGAGCCGAACGCCGGCTCCGACGTTGCATCGTTGGAGATGCGCGCCGAGCGCGACGCCGCTTCCGGCGACTGGGTGCTCAACGGTCAGAAGGTTTGGACGACAGGTGCGCAGCACTCGAAGTGGGGGTTGATCATCGCGCGCACTGACCCTGAGGCTCCCAAGCACCGAGGCATCACGTGCTTCGTCGTAGACATGGAAGCCAAGGGCGTGGAGATTCGCCCCCTCAAGCAATTGAACGGCTCATCGGGATTCAACGAGGTGTTCTTCGCCGATGTTCACGTCCCGGACGATCAACGCGTCGGCGACGTGAACGATGGGTGGCGCGTCGCTCTTACGACTCTGATGAACGAGCGTTACGCGATCGGCGTCGGCGGATCGAGCGGAGGCTCCCTGTCCCCGTTGTTCAAGCTCGCCAAGAAGACGCAGTCGAACGGCGGCACAGCGTTCGACGACGCGTCGATCCGTCAGGACCTGGCCAAGGCGTACATCCACGGACGTCTTCTCGCTCTCACCGGCTACCGGAGCATGACGAAGATCGCGAAGGGTGGGATCCCCGGTCCCGAGGGCTCGGCGATGAAGCTTGTCGGTACGCGCTTGGCCAGTGAGATGGCCGATGCGGCATCGAAGATCCTCGGTCAGGCCAGCGTCCTGGTTGGTGACAACGCACCCGATGCCGGAGTGTGGGCAAACGCGTGGCTCACGGCGCCGGGCATCCACATCGCCGGCGGCACTGACGAGATCATGAAGAACATCATCGGCGAGCGCGTTCTGGGTCTCCCCAAGGAGCCTCAGGTCGACCGCGACATCTCGTTCAAAGAATCGCGCCAGCGCGTGCGTCAGAACGCTTAGGTCGCTCAGCTGATGCCCGATCTTCCGTCCTTCGATGAGCTTCCGGTCGCCGACGGCAAGCCTGCGGGCTCGTCGTGGGGCCTTTGGGGCGAGGACGATGTATTCGGCACCCTCAACCTTTTGACCGCCGAGCGCGTCAAGCGCGGTGCCGGGTGCGTGCGCAAAGGCTCTGTGTTCGCGATAAATCTCGACATGCATCTTCCCGAACCGCCGATGTTCGGACGGGAGCCGTACAAGCACGAGGTCGTGTGGCTCGCCAACGATGCCGGGCACGACGAGCACCTGTCCGGCTGGAACACGCAATCGTCATCGCAATGGGACGGCTTCCGGCACATCAAACATCCGGTGCACAACTTCTACAACGGCGTCGCCGATGAGGATCACGGGATCCATCACTGGGCCAAGCGCGGCATCGCGGGGAGAGGTGTGCTGGCCGACGTCGGGCGATGGCGCGAGGCGCAGGGACGGCCGCTGCAGCCGAACGCTTCCGACCCGATCGAGCCCGAGGACCTGACCTCGACGCTCGAAGCGCAAGGGACCACAGTTGAAACCGGTGATGTCCTGCTCGTTCGAACGGGGTGGATGTCCTGGTACCGATCCCTCGACGAAGCGGGTCGACTCGATTACAACGCAGCGGGACATCCTTTCTGCGGGCTCCGTCCGGGAGAGTCGATGTGGAAGCTGCTTTGGAACCTCCACATATCGGCCGTAGGGAGTGACAACCCGGCAGTGGAAGTGTGGCCGCCGGCAGCGCTCGTGAAGCCCGAGGAGCTTCAGGAGATCATCTCCAACCCCGAGCGGCTGGACGAGGTCTTCATGCACATCCGTTTGCTTCCGTTGTTCGGTCTGCCTTTGGGCGAGTTCTTCGACCTGGACGCGCTCGCCGACGATTGCGCGGCCGACGGCTCCTATGAGTTCTTCTTCACATCCGCGCCACTTAATCTTCACGCTGGCGTGGCGTCTCCGCCCAACGCGCTGGCTATCAAGTAATCCCCCGTTGAAATACGAACGCCGGGCCTTTCCCAGAGGGCCCGGCTTTCGTTTTTCGGGGTAGGCCAGACGCATCGGTAGAGTGGCGGCGTGCGGACCGAGCTTGCGTACGGCGCAGAAACGATCTCCGTCGAGCTACCGGACAACACCGTCACACCCGACACCGGCATCTCGGTTCCGCTGCCGCGAGCGGACGACATGGGGGCCGAAGTCCGGCGCGCGATCACGGAGCCGTCTGGACTCGCCTCCGCTTCGCGACCTCGTCAAGGCAGGCTCCCGCGTAACGATCGCTTTCGACGACGCAACGGTCGGCCAATACGCGCCGGTGTGGTCCACGGCGATACCGATCCTTCTCGACGAGCTGGAGAGCGCCGGTGTTTCGCGTTCGAACGTGCGGCTCATTTGCGCCAATGCTTTGCACCGCAAGTTCACTCACGAAGAGCTCGGGAAGCTGATCGGCAACGACTTGGTCGAAGAGTTCGGTGAACGTCTTTACTGCCACGACGCCGAGGACCAGGAGAATCTCGTCCATCTCGGGACGACACCCAACGGCTATCACGTAGAGCTGAACAAAGCCGTGGTGGACGACGACCTGACGATCTACCTGAACTGCTCGACGTTCCGCGGATTCCAGGGCGGCTGGAAGTCACTTTGTGTCGGGCTGTCGACCTACAAGTCGATCGCGCATCACCACAATCCGGACGACATGTCGATGTCGCTCAACCGCAACCGCATGCACGAGATGCTCGACGAGATGGGACAGCTGGTCACCAAAGAGCTCGGCCCCCAACGGATCTTCAAGCTCGAAACGATCCAGGCCAACCCGATAACGGTGTCGTCGATCCTCGGGGGCACGGTCGATGCCACACGCGCCAAGGCCGTGGAGATCATGCGCGCGCACCAATCGGATCGCCGCGATCTCGTGCAGGAGAAGGTCGATGTCGTGGTCTACGGGATACCTGACTTCAGTCCTTACGCTGCGTTCTCACACCTCAATCCGATACTCACGCTGATCTCGACCGGTCTCGGCTATCTCGGCGGCGTCATCGAAGCCTTCGGGAAACCGGGATGCACTGTGATCCTCGCGACGCCGTGTCGCAACGAGTGGCATCGGCAACATCATGCGTCCTACCCCGAAGTGTGGGAACGGGTGTTACCCGAAACTCTCGATCCGTACGAAGCACGGAAGAGGTTCGAGAACGAGTTCGCCACGCGCCAGGACTACATCGACGCGTACCGCCACAACAACGCCTTCCACGGTGCGCACGGGATCATGGCGATCTTCCC
The DNA here is from genome assembly GCA_963766295.1 of uncultured Actinomycetes bacterium. Taxonomy (GTDB): domain Bacteria; phylum Actinomycetota; class JAICYB01; order JAICYB01; family JAICYB01; genus JBBDRJ01. The sequence continues at coordinate 1,914,162 of CAVXYW010000002.1, forward strand.
GCTCAAACGCCTGAAGCACGCGGCGCGTGTTTTCGTCGCGGGAGCGGAGGATCCCGAGATACCGCGACACGTCGGCTTCGAGCCCTTCGCAACAGTCGAAGACGCGGTTGCCGAAGCCAAGAATATCCACGGGCAGGACGCAACCTTCGCCTGCGTCCGTTACCCGGCCGCCGTCAGCCGTCAGTAGCCGGCGTTCCTAGATCTGCGTTTCGCCCCCTGCTGCCTGTCGGACAACACCGTGATGAGCCACGCCCAGATCAAGAAGAGCATCCAACCGGTATAGATCCCGAAACCACGGCGAGGTCCTCCGAAGAAGTACTCCACCAGTGACTCTGGAAGCGTCGGGGATCCGAAGTCCCATCCGGACGCCCTCACTAGCGCGATGAGTAGATACGGAAGGCCGAAGACGACTATCGCAATGGCGACGCCGGTCGAGCCTTTGTAGTCGGTCCACATCTGTCGCAGTCTTCTCTCACGCTCGATCTCTGCGCGCTCCTCGCGCTCGGCGGCCCTTTCGAAGGGATCACTCGTCATCGCTCGCTCCTCCGTTCTCGATCAGTACCTGTAACTGCTTGTCGGTACGGCGCAGCACTTTTAGGACGGCATTCGGATCGACAACGCCCGATGCGCTACGCACCGACGCCGATAGCCGATCGAGCGCGCGACCGACCTCGTCTTGAGGACGCAGAAACGCGCCCGTCCGCCTTTCGATCTCGATCAGCTTGTCCTGGCGATCCAAAAGGGCCTCGGCCCCCAACACGGTGACCTCGAATCGCTTCGGCGTTTCGTCCCCTATTGGTTCGACGAGCTCCTCGGCCTCGAGGGCCGAGAGAGCCGGATAGACGCTTCCGGCCGACGGGACGTAGTCCGGGCCGAAGAGGCGGTCGAGCTCGACCATCAGCTCGTAGCCGTTGGACGGAACCCGCGCCAGGAGCGCGAGCAAAACGAGTGGGAGTTCGCCATACCTGAAGAACCTCAACCAGTTCCTCTCTTACGCAAGTATTGCGTATGTTATTGCGGAAGTATTGCGTAAGTCAAGACGCAGCCAGAGTTGTCGATGGTCTCGAGCCGCTCCCATCGGCGCCGTTCCGATCTGGGGTGCGTCGTATGCTTCGGTGCGGGAGGTCGGGATGGTCAGCGACGCGCCAGAGATTCGCTACGCGCGGTCTGGAGACATCGAGATCGCATACGCCGTCGTTGGTGACGGACCAAGCGACATCGTCTTCGTGTCCGGTTTCATCTCCCACCTTGACCTCATGTGGGAGTTCCACCCGTTCGCCGCACGGTACAAACGGCTTGCCGAGTTCGGCCGCCTGATTCAGTTCGACAAGCGCGGGACCGGCCTGTCCGACCGCACGCTCGGATTCGGAAGTGTCGCCGATCGGATGGACGACATCCGAGCCGTGATGGACGCCGCCGGAAGCGAGCGCGCCACACTCTATGCCGTGTCGGAGGGCGGTCCCCTAGCGCTCGTGTTCGCCGCGACGTACCCGGAGCGCGTGTCGAAGCTCGTCCTATACGGGACCTTCGCGAAGATGGTTCGGACGCCCGACTATCCCATCGGGTTCGATGCGAGCCAAGTCGAGAGCATCGCAGCGTTCTTTCACGACCACTGGGGCTCCGGAAACGTCATGAAGATGTTTTTCGCGGACGCTCCTGACGAAGCTACGCCGCTCCTCGCACGCTACGAGCGGAGCGCGTGCACACCGAAGATGGCCCACGACATCACCCTCAAGAACTTCGAGATCGATGTTCGCGAAATTCTCCCTGCAATCAACGTGCCGACGCTTGTGGTTCACGCCGCTGGAGACCCTCTGATGCCTTTCGAAGGGGGCCGTTACCTCGCCGAACACATCCCCGGGGCGCGTTTACTCGAGCTCGAAGGCAACGTTCATGCGCCCTGGGACGGGGACTGGCTCATGCACCCTGACTTAAGGAAATTCCTGGGTGGAGACGCGCCCGTCCCCGAACCCCATCACGATCGCGTGCTTGCCACCGTTCTGTTCACCGACATCGTCAAGTCGACGGAGCGCACGGCGGCCGTCGGAGATCTGCGCTGGAAGGAGATCCTCGACGACCACGACCGCGTCGCCAAACGTGAGATGGATCGTTACCGGGGCCGCTTGATCAAGACGACCGGGGACGGCTTGCTTGCAACTTTCGATGGGCCCGCGCGAGCCATCAGCTGTGCGCAGGGGATCCACGACGCCATGCGGAATGTCGGAGTGGATATCCGTGCCGGTGTACACACCGGGGAGATCGAGCTGCGCGAAGGCGATATCACAGGCCTGGGCGTGGTGATCGCGCGCCGGATATGCGACACGGCATCGGACGGCGAGTTGTTGGCATCGCGCACGGTGAAAGATCTGGTTGCCGGATCCGGCATCGCCTTCGTCGACCGAGGTGAGCACCAACTCAAAGGCGTACCTGATGAGTGGCAGCTGTACTCTGTGCAACCGTAAGGCTTCCACCGCGGATAGCTTGATGGCTTCCTGATGAGCGCGGCCTAGCGCATGCAGCGACCAGAAACCCAATACGCACGCAGCGGTGACGTCCACATCGCCTATCAGGTGTTCGGGGACGGTCCGACGAACCTTGCTTTCATTTTCCCCGCCTTTTCGCATGTAGAGATCGCGTGGGAGAACCCCGACTTCGCACACGCATTCGAGCGGCTGTCCCGCTTCGCGCGCGTGGTCATCTTCGACAAACGCGGCACCGGACTATCCGATCGCGTCGGTGTAGTGCTGACCTACGAGCAGTTCCTCGATGACCTGCGTGCCGTGCTTGATGCCGCAGGGATGGACAAGGCGGCGCTGTACGGGCATTTCGACGGCGGGATGATCGCAACCGTCTTCGCCGCGACGTACCCGGAACGCACCAGCGCGCTTGTCACCTTCGGGACACCGGCGAAGTTCCTCCGAGCCGACGACTTTCCGTTTGGGATGGAGCCTGCATTCTGGGAATCGGCGAAGGAACAGGTCGACGATCGGTTCGTTATGGACCTGCTCATCACGACCACGATCCCCCAAGCGGCCACAGACCCGTCCCTTCGAGCTTGGACGGAACGCTGGTTCCGAGCGTCGATCGGTCCCGGCGGACTTCTCGCGTTGATCGACGCCGCGGCGCAGACCGACATCAGACCCGTTCTTCCGATCGTGCAGGCGCCGACACTGGTTCTTCACGCGATCGACGACGGTTTCGTACCGGCGGGCAATGCCGACTACCTAGCCGAGCACATCCCATCCGCACAGCTACGCATCGTTTCGGGAGCCGCGACGAGCCGGGCGTTCGAAGATGACGTACTCGACGAGATCGAAACGTTCCTCACCGGCGCACCACCGGTGGCGACGTCGGACCGTGTGCTGGCGACCGTTCTGTTCGGCGACATCGTGGAGTCCACGCAGCGCTTGGCCGAAGTCGGGGATCGCATTTGGCGTGACCGACTCGACCGAATGGTTGCCATCGTTCGCCGTGAGATCGCCCGATTTCAAGGCATCTTCCTCGAGGACACCGGGGACGGGTACTTCGCCACCTTCGATGGTCCCGCTCGCGCCATCCACTGCGCACGGGCTATACGAGACTCTCTTCTGGCTCTCGAGATACAGACGCGTTCCGGCCTACATACCGGAGAGGTGGAAAGGCGAGGCGAAAAGGTCGCCGGTATCGGTGTTCACATCGCGTCACGCGTCATGGCCAAGGCCGAACCGAACGAAGTGCTCGCTTCTTCGACGGTGAAGGACCTAGTGGTCGGATCGGGCATCAGCTTCTCAGACCGCGGTGAGCACGAGCTCAAAGGTGTTCCTGGTAGTTGGCGGTTGTTCTCGGTCGAGACCTAGCCGACGCAGTACTACCGTTTGGCTCTTCGCCGTCCCACGACGCTGAAGACGGGAGCAGCCTCTGCTCGCTCGATCATCGATTCCAGCCACCGCTGGTATTCGTCGAAGGTTGCGAGCAGCCGGTCTCTGTCGACTGGGCGCTCCAGCTGCTGCGCGGCGACCAGGATCGAGAACCCGATGCGCGCGAGGGTCGAAGCCTGCTTGGAGTCAATCCCGGCTTCGACCAGGAACCGAGTAAGGAGCTTTTCTGTTTCACGGTCGACGCGTGCCTGCGAGGCGGCTGCGGCCTTGTCCGTTCGAGCCCATGCCCTCAAGGCGCTGGCCGCCTCGTGGTTGATGCTCACGGCGCCGAGCTTCAGGGCGGTCAGACGATCGACCGGATCCATCGCCTCGAGGAATGGCATTAGCTGCTTAACGCGGTCGTGCTCCCAGAAGCGCAGAAGCTCGTGTTGGAAAGCCGTACCCGATTCGAAGTGGTGATAGAAGGACCCTTTCGTAACGCCGAGTCGATAGCACAACGCCGAAATCGTTACTGCCCCTATGCCGCCGGCCGCCATGAGCTCGAGAGCGGCATCGAAGTAGTCGGACTTGCTGAGCGTGTCGCCGGCCATCGTTAGTCCGTAGACGGTGCGACTTCGTAGCGGATGGGCAGATGCTTGAGCCCTCCGACGAAGTAGCCGCTCGACAGCTGCGGCTCGCCGGCCAGCTCTACCGAACGCAGCCGTGGAACGAGCTCGGTGAGCAAAGCCTTTATCTCCATCTTGGCCAGCATCGCTCCCAGGCAGTAGTGGACTCCCGTTCCAAACGACAGGTGACGGTTCGGATTGCGTCCCACGTCGAAGTTGAACGGATCTGCGAACTCTTCTTCGTCCCGGTTGGCCGACGGATATGACAAGAGCACGGAATCTCCGGCCTCGAACTGGTGATTGCGAAGCGTGTACTCATCAGTCGCGTTGCGCATGAAGTGCCGGACGGGAGTGACCCAGCGGATGATCTCGTCGGCGGCCGACATCATCAACGAGGGGTCGTCGCGCAGTCGCTCGAGCTGATCGGGATTCTCGGCCAGCGCTTGTAGCCCTCCGGCCATGGACGACGATGTGGTGTCGTGACCGGCCGTGGCCAGGATCACGTAATAGGACGCCTGGTCGAGCATCGGCATGGGTTCTCCATCGAAGGTCGCATTGGCAATGACCGAAGCTAGGTCTTCTGTGGGATTGGCTTTCCGATCTTCGATCAGCGCTCCGAAGTACTGGAAGAAATCGATGAGCACTGTGAACAACTCCTCTGGGGTGTTACCTCGCGCGAGCTCCGGGTCCTGAGCGCCGAAGATCTCCTGCGTGAGCTTGAGCATCATCGGATAATCCGACTCCGGGAGACCCAGCAAGGACAAGATCACCTGGAGCGGGAACCAAACTGCGATGTCTTGCGCGAAGTCGCACTCGTTGCCGAGCTCGGCCATGCGATCTACAGAACGGCGCGCAAGACTGGCCAGGTCGGCTTCCAAGCGCGAGAGGGTCCGCGGCGTGAACCAGTCGGCGGTGAGCTTGCGGTAGGCCTTGTGGTCGGGTCCGTCCATGTTGACCAGCGTGCGAAGAACCTCACCTTGTCGCTGTTGGATCTCGAGGGAGATCTTGTCCGCAAGGATCGAAACAGGCGCGTTGTGCCAGGTCTCCGGATGATGCTCGATCTCCCAAACGTCCGCGTGCTTGGTGAGCACGTAGAAGGGCGGATAGTCGGAGTGCTCGACAAGATGGATCGGCTCCCGTTCGCGCAGGGTGGCGGCAGCGCTGTGGAAAAGATCCATGTCGGCAAAAGCCTGCGGTGTAACGAAAACCAGTCCCGCCTCAGCCGGGGTCATCGACCGATGAGACGTCGTCGTCATGTCTCCTCCTGGTCTCCGAGACCATACCATGCGGTATGGTACCCTCAGCAGCCTCCCTGACCGGCCGCAGACGCATCGAAGACCGGCGGAAATGGGAAATACTGCGGCGAGGGGGAGATCTCGAGTTGAGCTGTCGGGGGCTTAGCCAAATACGCCGCAAGACGGTGGTCCCGATGACCGCCGCTGTGCTGATTGGTCTTCTCACCCCCGCCGCATCGTCGGCTCCCGTTGCTCCGGGTGCCGCGAAGGCCTCGGCTTCCGTTGCGAGCGTTGTACCTGCCGTCGGAGGGCTCGACCTCGCCGCCCGCGTCGGTGCTTCGGCTGCCGAAGTCGCCAACAACATCGCCCGGGCACAGGCGCAAGCCATCGACCTCGGTCTGCTCGAGCTTGTTCTCACCGCCGAAGACTGCACTGGAGTCCGGCCGCTCGAACCTTCACAGGTACCGCAGCCAACCCGGATCGATAACCGCAAGGGAAACGCCAGCGCAACGTCAGAAGAGATCGGCGGAGGGTTGGGACGAGAGGACACGCGCGTTACGACTCAGCCCTTGGCACACGCCGTCGCATCCGGTTCGCATCTCGACCTCTCTCCGCTGTTGTCCATCTCGGGCGGCCGCGCAGAAACGAAATCTCAAGTGATCGAGGGCAAGGCATACGAAGCGAGCGCCGCCGTAAGCGCAACGCTCGATATCGCGGGTGTCGTGAAGCTGACGGGCATGCACTGGAACGCGTTGCACAGGACGGGAGACAAAAAGGCACTCGAAGGAAGCTTCACCTTGTCGGATGCTTCCGGAGCCGGCCAACCATTCGACACGAGCCAGCTCGACCAACTGACGAGCGCGATCAACTCGGCCTTGCTGCCGACCGGGATCGCGATCGAATTCCCCAAGGTGGAAAAGCTGAAGGAGCCCATCGAGCTCGTGCGAGTTACGCCGTTGCGCATCATCTTCAAGGACAGCCAACTGGGCGCCCAGCTCATCAATCCGCTACTCGAAGCGACGGGGGCCGAGCGTTCGGAGATCTTCAATCAGATCACCGCTATCGCATGCCAGCTCTCGACCATCCTCTTCACAGGGGACGTCGGACTAACGATCGCATCGGGCAGCGGGTCGTTGGCCGTGCAAGTCGGTGGCGTGCAGGCCTACGCGGACGACACCGTTTCCGACAATCCCTTCTCCGGACTGCCTGAAGCGCCTTTGGGCATCGGTCCTGCGACAACACCCGGGTCCACAACGAACACGCCGGGCAGTCCGGCCAGCTCGACCACCGGACGTACGTTTACCAGCGCGCCTACGGGAGCCGAAGGCTGCGAGAGCGTGCACCCGTTCCATTGGCCGCCGTGCAGCCGGGGTGCTCCTTGGCTTTTCGGTCTGCTCGGCCTGGCCGGAGTTGGTGCGATGGCGGGACTGGACTGGCGCCACCAGCGCCGCGTGCGGGCCAAACGCCTCGAAGAGGGCTTGTAAGCATGATCGTCGGTGCGCGCGACACGGTGAAGGACCTTGCTTACTCGTATGGTCCCTTGGCTCTCGTCGCCGTCATCTTTCTAATCATGACCACCGTAGTAAGTCCCATCGATCGCGAAGAGCAACGCCTCACGAGTACGACCACTACGGAAGAAGGCACCACGATCGCAAGCGGTCCGGGCAGCACCCGCACGACCGCGGGAACAAGTTCGGCCGGACGCAACGTGGCCGGTTTCGGCTTCGTGCCCGCGGGCGGCGATCCCTGCACGGACCGAACCAAGCAGGTTCCCGGCGACAGCTATTCGCCGCCCTGCTACGTGATGGTCGGAAACAACGGCGGAGCCACGAGCCTCGGGGTTACCCCCACCGAGATAACTGTGTCCGTGCGCGAAGTAGAAGACTTCAACCTTCCAGAGCTATTCGCCGAACTTTCGAACCAGGAGATACGCGAAACGAACGAGTCGATCCGGAACACGATCTCGACGCTCGCGGACTACTTCAACAAGCGCTTCCAGTTCTGGGGACGCAAGATCAAGATCAAGTTCTACAAGGGACAGGGCGCCGCCTTCAGCGAGTTCCTCGGCGGCGGCAAAGAAAAAGCTTTAGCCGACGGGGCCAAGGCAGCCAAAGAGGTCAAGGCGTTCGCCGACGTCAGCGGGATAACGATTCCCTACGCCGACGCGCTGGCACAGCAGAAAGTTGTGAATATCGGCGCCCCATATCCGTCGCGCCGGTGGTTCGAGAGGCGCAGGCCGTACTCGTGGAGCACCTTCACCGACGGCACCGCCGTCGTTGAAGCTGCGGCCAACTGGACGACCAAGCGCCTGCGCAACAAACCCGTTTGCTGCGCAGGCGATGAGTACAACGGCCGTCCGAGGAAGTACGCGGCTCTTGCGCCGGAGAATGCCGAATACCAAGAGTCCGTTAACGCTTTGCTCGAACGCATGAACAAGGCCGGGATGAAGGTCGATCTGAACGTCAAATACAAGATCGACGTGAACTCGATGCCGAACCAGGCTTCCAACATCGTCGCTCAGCTGAAAGATGCCGGCATCACTTCGATCTTGTGCGGCTGCGATCCGATCATGCTCGCCGTCGGCTTGTCACCGAAGTCCAACGAGCAGAACTACTTCCCGGAGTGGCTTACGGCCGGCCTGGCGTTCGTCGATCAAGACATCGTTGCCCAGCTGATAGATGGACGGCAGTGGAAGCACGCCTTCGGGATCGCTTACAACGCGCAAAACGAGCGCCTGGGAGCCTCCTACGCATACAACGCATACAAGGCGGTGCAGCCGAACGACGAGCCCGCCTTCGGTGTCGAGATCTACTACGCGCAGCTATACGTGCTTGCCATCGGTTTGCACATGGCCGGCCCGAACCTGACACCCGAGTCCTTCGAAGCGGGGATGTTCAACTACCCGGGAGGAACCGGCCCACTGGGTTCTTGGGCATTCGATCCGGGTGACTGGACCACGACGGACGACTTCCGCGAAGTGTGGTGGGACCCCGAACGCACATCACCACAGAACGGCCAACCCGGCGCTTGGGTTGAGCTCAACGGCGGAAAGCGGTACTTCCCGGATCAGCTTTACGAGGGAGATGCGCCCTACTTCAAATGACACCTAGGCGAATCACTAACAACGTGGAACCGATCGCTCCGCTCCGGGAGTTGATCTGGAACCGGCACATACTGCGCGGTTTCGGCCCATTGGTCGTCGCCATCGCGCTCTTCGTACTGATGGTCGTGCTGGTACCAACCGTTGCGCGCGAACGCGAGACGGTGATCGAGACACCGGCTCCGGTTCCTACGGCCACGGCTTTCCCAACCGGAGCTCCCTAATGGTTCTCGACTGGAGGCGTATCGCTTCGCAACGTCCGGTGCAGATCGTCACGGGTCTGGTGCTGCTGTACTCGGCGCTTTATTGGATTCCCGGTTCACCACTACCCGATCGTCTTCCCTGGGGCGTCGTCACGCAGGGAGTGATCTTCGGGACGAGCAACGCGTTGCTCGCGATGGGCTTGATCCTCATCTATCGCACGACGCGGATCATCAACTTCGCGTACGGCGCGATGGGGGCCATGCCCGGCGCTCTTGCTGTGGGCCTGTTCGTTAGCAAGGGATGGAACTACTGGCTGTGCATCGTCCTCGGGGTTGTGGTCGGTGTCGTCGTCGGAACGCTGATCGACATCCTCATCATCCGCCGCTTCGCGGACTCGCCGCGCCTCGTGCTGACCGTGGCAACCATCGGGCTTACACAACTCTTGGGTGCGATAGGTCTCGCTATAACGCTCGCGCTGGGAACCGATGTGTTGATCGGCAATATCGACACACCCATCGACGCGAGCTTCTTCGTCCGGCCTTATCCGGTTCGCGGCGATCACATCCTCATGGTCGCCATAGCTCCGGTGGTACTTGCCGCGCTGGCGTGGTTCCTGCTTCGAACCGACGTCGGTATGGCCGTGCGCGCAGCCGCCGAGAACCAGGACCGCGCGCTGCTACTAGGTGTACCGGTGCGAAGACTTCGCACGATCGTGTGGGCCGTGGCCGGCGGCCTCGCAGCGCTGACGTACATAACCAAGGCTCCGTTCACCGGCGTGTTGCCCGAAGGCATCGTGGGGACCAGCGTCATCCTTCCCGGTCTGGCTGTGGCCGTGATCGCGCGCTTCCAATCGCTGCCGATCGCGCTGGCCGGTGGAATTGGTCTGGGCATCATCGAATGGACGGTTCGCTGGAACATCCACGCCGAATCGATCTTCGATGTGACGTTCCTCGTGATCATCCTTCTCGGCTTGCTGTTGCGGCGCGAGCGCCTAACGAGAGCCGAGACCGGCGAGTCGAGCTGGGACGCGACTGGGGTACTTCGTCCCATACCCGACAAGCTGCGCAATCTGCGGCGCGTTCGGGGCCCGCTGCTTGCGATTAGTACCCTCATCGCTTTCGCAGCGATCTACGTTCCGCTTCAAGCCGCGCCTTCGACCGTCGTTCTCATGAGCTTCGCCGTGGTCTGGGGAATCGTGGCCATCTCTTTGGTCGTGCTGACCGGCTGGGGCGGCAACATCTCGCTCGGACAGTTCGCGATCGTCGGGATCGGAGCAATGGCGGCCGGCAACCTGATGATGCGATGGAATGTCGATTTCTTCGTCGGCATTGTTTTCGCTGCGGCGGCCGGCGCGATCGTAGCCGTCCTCATCGGTTTGCCCGCACTGCGGATCCGTGGTCTGTACCTGGCCGTAACAACGCTGGCCTTCGCGGTCGCACTCGACTCTTACTTCCTGAACCCCGTCAACTTCTCGAGCTTCGTCCCGGATTCGATCCTGCGTCCGATCCTGTGGAAGCGCTTCGACATGTCCAGCGAGTGGGTGACGTTCTACTTCTGCCTTGGAGTGTTACTCGTGGCTGTTGGAGTCGTTCGCGGTGTCAGGAAAGCCCACTCCGGAAGAGTGATGATCGGCACGCGCGACAACGATCGGGCTGCCGACGCGATGGCGGTTCCGACGGTCGCCGTGAAGCTGACGACGTTCGTTTTCTCCGGCGCTCTGGCCGGCGTGGCCGGCGCCCTTTACGTTCTTGTGCTTGCCGGTGCCGCGCAGGGAACGTTCCATCCGAGCATGTCGCTCGAGGTGTTCGCGATCGCCGTGATCGGCGGATTGGGATCTGTGTCCGGCGCGCTTTCCGGCGTCTTCTTGTTCCGCGGCATCGACTTCGTTCTCGGTGAGTCCTTCTCGGGCGAGGTTGCCGCCATCATCCGGCTGAGCCTTACGGGAGCAGGCTTGCTGGCCATCCTTTACTTCGTTCCCGGAGGTATGTGGCAATTCGTTCAGAAGATCCGCGACCGCTACCTGCGTTGGGTGGCCAAGCGGGAAGGCATCGAGGCGCCGCCGGAGATAACCGAAGAGGAGCCGGATGTCGATGAAGAACATGCTTCGGACGAAACATCTCTGATCTCCGGCGCGCTCTCGGGGAGCGACAAGTGACGCCGGCTCGCCGCGCCAAGAAACGAAGCGGTCAGCCGTTCCTCGAAGTTCGCGACCTCGACGTTTCCTACGGCCCAGTCCAGGTTCTCTTTGGACTGAACCTCGACATCCACGAAGGCGAGATCGTCGCCCTTCTCGGGACCAACGGCGCCGGCAAGTCGACCTTGTTCAAGGCGATCTGCGGATTGCTCTATCCAACGAACGGAACGGTTCGTTTCGCGGGCGAAGACATAACCGAGCTACCAGCGAACGAAACTGCCGAACGCGGCGTCGTGATGATGCCGGGCGGGAGAAGCATCTTCCCCACTCTCACAGTGCGCGAGAACCTCCGGCTTGCGCAGTGGATGAAACGCAACGACTCTAAGGCCGCTCGGGAATCGGAGGAGCGAGTCCTCGATCTCTTTCCCCGGCTGACCGACCGATACGACCAGCTGGCCGGAAATCTCTCCGGTGGAGAGCAGCAGATGCTCGCTGTCAGCCAGGCATTGATCCCCGATCCGAAGCTGCTGATGATCGACGAGCTCTCGCTCGGACTTGCACCAACCATCGTCGGACAGCTCATCGATGTCGTCCGACGCGTTCACGAGACCGGGATAACGATCGTTGTCGTCGAGCAGTCGATCAATGTCGCGCTCAACCTCGCCGAGCGGGCCGTCTTCATGGAGAAGGGTGAGTTCCGCTTCACCGGTCCGACGAAGGAGCTCCTTGACCGTCCGGACATCCTGCGTTCGGTGTTCATCGCCGGAGCCGGAGCTTCCGGCCGAGCGAGCAATGGCTCGCGCAGAGGACGGAGCCGCCCGCGCACGCAAGCACCGATCCGAGTCGCTCCACCCGCCAACGCTCCCGTGATCTTGGAGTGCCGGGAAGTAACGAAGCGCTTCGGTGGGATCGTCGCAGTCGCCGACGTCTCGATCGTCCTAAAGGAAGGACAGATCCTCGGATTGATCGGGCAGAACGGCGCAGGCAAGACGACGCTGTTCGATTGTGTGTCCGGGTTCCTCGGCGTCGATGGAGGACGCATCTTCTTCAAGGGCGAGGACATAACAGAGAAGGCTCCGCACGAGCGCGCGAAGCTCGGTCTCGGACGATCCTTCCAAGAGGCGCGTCTATTTCCGACGCTCACCACGCGTGAAACGATCGCCATCGCGCGCCAGCGGCATGTGTTGTCACGGTCTTTCGTCGCCGCCGCCTTCCGCCAGCCCGTGCAACGCGACTCCGAACGCGACGTTGCCGAGAAGGTCGAGTTCCTGGTCGAGTTGATGGGTCTCACCGCCTTCCGCGAGAAGATCACCGGAGAGCTCTCCACGGGAACCCGTCGCATCGTTGAGCTCGCCTGCATATTGGCGTCCGACCCGGATGTCGTCGTGTTGGACGAACCGTCCGGTGGCGTCGCGCAGAAGGAGACGGAGGCACTCGGCCCCTTGCTGCAGCGCGTGCAGGTCTACACCGGAACGTCGGTCCTCGTCATCGAGCACGACATGCCGTTGCTGGCGAGCATCTGCGACGAGATGTACGCACTAGAACTGGGCCAGGTAATCGCGCACGGAACTCCCAACCAGGTGCTCAACCACCCCCAGGTGATCGAGTCCTACTTGGGCACCGATCAGTCGGCCATCGCGCGTTCGGGAGCCCATCGCAAGCCCGGCCGCCGCTGGGCGCACACAAAACGTCCGGGCGCGAAGCGCTAGCAGCGACTTAGAAGTACAACCTCGAGATCGTCTCGGCTACGCAGGCCGGCTTGTCCTTGCCTTCGATCTCTATGGTCACTTCGGTCTTCATCTGTGCGAAGCCTTCGCCTTCCTTCACCTCGAGCAGCTTTCGGCGCGCGCGGATCTTGGCGCCGGCGGGAACAGGCGTGATGAACCGAACCTTGTCCAACCCGTAGTTGATCCCCATCTTCACGCCCTCAGGTACGGGCAAAGGCTTGCCGCCTGGCAGGGTTACGACGAGAGACAACGTCAGAAAGCCATGGGCGATCGTTCCACCGAATGGTCCCTGCGCGGCTCGCTCGGGGTCGACATGGATCCACTGATGATCACCGGTCGCGTCGGCAAATTGGTTGATGCGTTCCTGCGTTACCTCGAGCCAATCTCCGGCTCCCAGATCGGCGCCGATGAACTCCTGCAATGCGTCGAGCTTCCCCATCGATTTTCTCCTCGTTTCCTAGTAGCGGGACAAGAGGATAGCCTCCGAGACAGATGACACGTCCCATGGTCGTTGCACATGCCGGCGCGTCGGGGCACGCACCAGCGAACACTTTCGGAGCCTACCGGCGAGCCCACGACACCTACTCCGAAATCTGGATGGAGTTCGATGCGCAGTTCTCAAGTGACGAAGTCCCAATGGCGATCCACGACGACACGCTCGATCGCACAACCGATGCGTCCGGATTGGTCTCCGATCGAACAGCGGACGATCTGCAGAAGGTCAATGCGGCCGCTAAGCATCCGGGCTGGGATTTCGAACCCGTCCCGCGCGTTCGGGACCTCGTCGAAGAAGGACGAGACGCAGGGTGGCGGCTGATCTGCGAGATTAAGAACATCCCCGGCCAGCCCCGCTTCGACCACGGCGGCGAAAGCTACGCCGAAGCGCTGAACAAGATCTTCGTGGACTCGAAGTTCCCGTTCGACCGGCTCGTGGTGATCTGCTTTTGGGCTCCCACGCTCGATGCACTGAAGAAGCTGAACAGCGAGATCGCTCTCGGCTACCTCACGGTCCCCGAACTGCCGGGCGGAATGGGACTGACGGCGGCACAGAACCTCGATATCTGTCGCGATCACGGATACCACGTGAGTGCGCCCAGACACTCGACACCCGACCTAACGAGCGAGCACGTAGCGGACGCGCACGCCGACGGGATCCAAGTGCACGTTTGGACGACCAACGAGCCCGACGAGATCGAAGCAGCGATCGCCAAAGATCTCGACGGGATCACCTCGGACTATCCCGACCGCGTACTCAGCGCGCTCGGCCGCTGAGACCTTATTCGGATTCTTCCTTAGCGTTGGCCGGAGTTGCCGACCGGATCTGTTCCTCGGTGGGCTCGGGCGGGTTGCTTACCTCGTCCGGCAGCATCGAACTGATCCGATCCATCACTTCTTGCGCCAGCAGGTGATATGTCGCCGCGTTCGCTTCCCGTCCCGGCGGGATCTTCAGCGACATCGGCTCGCCCACCTTCGCGTAAACCGGCCTTCGCGCTATTAGCTCGGTCACCTTCGGCACCCGGCTGTTGCGCGGCCAGATCCTCTCCGTACCCCACATCGCAACGGGCACGACCTGCACGTCGGTCGCCACAGCCAAACGCGCGACGCCTGTGCGTCCTCTTAGTCGCGGCTCGAAGAACTCGCGGCCGCGCGGGATCGTCCCTTGCGGGAAGATTCCGATCGCCTGCCCTCGACCGAGTGCATCGATGGCCTGCTGCAACGGTGTGATGTCGCCGGTGCCGCGTTCAACGCGGATCTGACCGAGTGCCCGCGCGGCCTGGCCGAGCACGGGTGCCTCGAACACCTCTCGCTTGCCGAGATAGCGAAGCTTCCTTCCTCTGCGGCTCGCCAGGAACGCAAGTGCAACCGGGTCGACGTACGAACGGTGATTGGCCGCGATGATGATCGGACCCTCCCGTGGAATGAGCTGGACGCCTTCGGCCACGACGTTGACCGGCGCGATGAGTGGATGCGCGAGAGGACGCAGCAAGTCGTAGACCTCGGGCGCCATCTTCGGGACGCCCTCACGGTTCTTGAAACCGAGGACGGGCCAGCCTTTACGCACGGCATAGGCACGAAGGACGGCGTCCGGATTCACAACACGCGGATAGCCGACCATCTCGAGCAGGTGACGGTCGTAGTAGCTGTCGGAGTAGGCGTAGCTCTCGTCCAGCTCGATGCCTTCGCGTTCACAAAAAGCTTTGACGGCTTCGGCCTTGTCCGGTCCCCACAACCATTTGCCGATGAGATTGCCGGTGTACACGCCTTGCTGGTCCTCTTCGTACTCGGTGGCGATGAGCCTGTCGACGCCGAGGCGATCGGCCAGCGGCTCGACGATGTCGCGGCCCGTGCTCGTTGCTATGACCACGAGATGGCCTTGCTCCTGGTGGCGCCCGATCAGTGTTCGTGCTTCCTGGTAGACAGCGGCATCGAGCTTGTCGATCGAACGTGCAGCCGCTTCACGCAGATCCTGCCGCGACCAACCGGCCACTCTGTTCAGGGATCGCTTGGTCACCTGCATGCCGATCCAGGTCTCACCGACGATACGGAAGAAGCGACGTCCAACATCGGCCAGAGCCTGCTCGCGGTCTGAGATCAGACCGCGTTCCTTCATGGCGTCCATGATCAGCAAGCCGGACGAATCGCCCAGAAGCGTGCGGTCGAGGTCGAAGAATGCTGCGCGCTTGGTCACTGGGACCAATGCTCCCATAGACTCCGAACCCGATGGCCGGCCCACTTCAAGGTTTCCGTGTCCTGGATTTCTCGCGCCTCGCGCCGGGTCCGTACGGCGGGATGCTCCTCGCCGATATGGGCGCGGACGTCATCCGCATCGACCGCGCACCTCTGGGCACCGATCTCGGTGCCGCCTTCGGCGACACGCTCGGTCGCGGCAAGCGCTCGGTGGGTCTCGATCTGAAGAAACCGTCGGGCGTCGAGGTTGCGCTGCGCATCATCGACACCTGCGATGTGTTGCTCGAGGGGTTTCGCCCCGGAGTTATGGAGAGACTCGGTCTCGGCCCGGACGTGGTGCTCGAGCGCAATCCTCGCATCGTCTACGCGCGCCTGACCGGTTGGGGACAGGAAGGGCCGCTCGCGATGGAAGCGGGACACGACATCAACTACATCGCAGTGTCAGGAGTCCTTCACGCCTTGGGCCGTCGCGGTGAACGTCCTCTACCGCCGATCAATCTTCTCGGTGACTTCGCCGGCGGCGGTTTGATGTGCGCGTTCGGTATCGCTCTTGCGCTACTGGAACGCGAAAAATCCGGAAAGGGGCAAGTCGTCGACGCCGCCATGATCGACGGCGCGATGAACCTGCTGACGTTCCTGGCCTCGGCTTTCCAGGCCGAGATGTGGGGCCCTCGCGGAACCAATCTCATCGACACCGGCGCGCATTTCTATGAGGTCTACGAGACGTCGGACGGCGGTTTCATGTCCGTCGGCGCCATCGAGCCGCAGTTCTACGCCGAGTTCCTCGACGGTCTTGGCATGACGGACGACCCCGACTTCGCCAAGCAGCACGATCAGTCGAAGTGGCCCGAGCTCCAGCAACGCGTCGCCGACATCTTCAAGACGAAGACGCGCGAAGAATGGACGAAAGTTTTCAAAGGACGGGATGCCTGCACATATCCTGTGCTCTCGCCGAAGGAAGCGGCGACGCATCCGTTCAACGCCGAGCGCTCGACACACGTCAAGGGAGCGTTCGACGTGATGCAGCCTGCCCCCGCTCCGAGACTGTCGCGCACCCCGGGCCAGGTCGAAGCGGGACCACCGCAGCCGGGTCAGCACTCGCGGGACGTGCTGCGGGAAGCCGGTTACAGCGACGAGGAGATCGAGAAGCTGGGAGCCGAAGAAGCCATCGGCCTCCCCAACTCGTGACGATCAACCAAGTAGATCTTCTGCAGCGACTGTCCGAGACCTTCGGGCCGTCCGGCTTCGAGGACGAAGTGCGTGAGATCGTGCTCGACGTCGTGAAGCCACTGGTGGACGAAGTCCGCACCGACCGGCTCGGAAACCTCATCTGCACACGCCGTGGGAAACGAGACGAGATCGTTCTGCTCGACGCTCATATGGACGAGGTTGGGTTCCTCATCTCCTACATCGAGGACAGCGGCTTTCTAAGGCTGTCTCCACTTGGTGGATGGGACGCACGGGTGTTACCTGCGCATGCGGTGACCATCCGCGCAGCGGATGGAAAACGTGTCCGGGGTGTAATCGGAAGCCTGCCGCCCCACGTCACCTCGGAGGCCGAGCGCGGCAAGGCCCACAAGCTCGAGGACTTGTTCGTCGACGTCGGGGCGCGTTCGCGCGCCGATGTCGAAGACCTGGGGATTGGTGTGGGCTCGGGCTGCGTGCCCGGCTACGCGTTCGAACGGCTTTCCGATGACCTCGTAATCGGAAAGGCGTTCGACGACCGCGCCGGCTGCACGATCGCAGCCTGCACGCTCGACGCCCTCAAGGACGTCGAGCTCGATGCCACGCTCGTTTGCGCCTTCACTACCTCAGAGGAGGTCGGGCTCCGCGGAGCTCAAACCGTTGCCAATCAGGTCGCACCCCACGTCGCACTCGCCTTGGAGTGCACGACCGCCGTCGACGTTCCCGGAGTGTCCGGTGCGCGGAAACTTGCGGTCATGGGACAGGGTCCGGCTCTGACTCTCGCCGACCGCTCTATCCTCGCCTCCCGCGAAGTCGTCGGATTGCTCGAATCCACCGCTGCCAAAGAAAACATCCCGTACCACCTCAAGCTTCCAGGCGGCGGCGGAACCGATGCCGGCGCGATCCAAACCGCCGGTGCCGGTGCTTTGGTCGGTGTAGTCGCCGTTCCGGCTCGCTACATCCACGCGCCGGTGTCGATGTTGCGTCCGTCCGACTTGGACGCGTCGGTGCAGCTCACAACGGGCTTCGTCAGAAACGCAGGAGCTCTCCTCACTTCGTGAGGAGAGCTCCGTGTTGCTCCGTCCCAGTACTACTTAGTAACGCGTTCCGCGCGGGCGGAAGACGCTGTAGCCTCCAGGGCCGATCAACGCAGCCACAACCAGAAGTACTATGCCGAGCAGTATCTGGCCTTGCAGCAATTGAACGACTCCGATAACTGCTACGACTACTGCAACTATCCAGAGAATCGAACCGGGCATCTTCTCTCACCTCATTTCGATTGTGTGAAGAGAAGTACCCCTGGTCGCGCTAGTCGAAACTCAAAGCACGCTTCCGCAGTGGGGGCAACGGGTTACATCGATACGAAGCTCGCTTTCGCATATCGGGCAGTACGCGAGCTTCGGCGCAACGCCTCCGAAGTACTCGAACCAATGACTAAGTCCGGCAACGTCCAGGAGCCTTTGCACAGGCAATGAGAGTCGCGACAGATACAACCGGACGCCCAAGCCAAAGGTTGTTTGCCGGAGGTCAAGAAGCAGGCGCAAGCCGCTCGAGTCCATGAAGGTGACTTGACCGAGATCGATCACCACCGCACCATCGACACCGACCAAGTGTTGCTTCAAGCGGACGGCAGCTTGGTCGGCTACGGCAACATCGAGCTCTCCGGACAGGGAAAGCCGGGTAGATGCACCATCGCGTTCGACCTTCCAGCGAAAGCCCGACCTCTGCGCTGCGCTCTCGGTCACCGCAATGCCTCTGCGCTGTTTAGGCTTGTTAGGTGGACACCGACGCCGCGAGACGAGCGAGACAGCAGTCGATAAAGGCCGACCTCACCCAGGCCTACACCGACGAGGAAGCCGCGCCGCCCGAATGGGTTGACCTGCTCGGCCGGGTTCGCGATGCGACTGAATCCATCCGCGCCGAAGCGGCCCAAGCCGCTAAGACTTTCGTCACACAAACCGATATCAGGACGGCGCTTCGCGAGCGGGAGAGATCGGCCGAGCGTTTGCGCACTCAGTCGGTTCATGTCAATCAATTGATCGCACGGCTCAACCTCATCGCTCCACACGAGAGATTCACGCGATCGCACATCGACGTAAACGCGCTGCTGCGTCCGCTCTTTCACTCTCAGCGTCGACCGGCCGAATAGCTACCGGCTCTTACGGCCGGATCGGCGATTGACTGCGCGAAGCAGCTGGCTCTTCGTCATACGAGAACGGCCGGGGATGTTCATGTCCTTGGCCTCCTCGTACAGTTGATCCCTCGTCCGGCCGCCCGGCCCTCGGTTAGACCGAAGGCCGCCGCGGCGGCCCGACGAGACGTCCCGAACCGAAGTGCGCGAACGCTGTCTGGCTTCGCCGGATCGCGCGCGCTCCTTGTTCACCGTGCGCGCAGCGATCTCTTCGGCCGACGATTCCGAACGTCCGCTCTTCCGCAAGCCTGACTTGATGTGTGTGTACTGTCTCTCGCGCTTACGTGACCATGCCCTCTGCGGCATGACTCCTCAGCGCACCTTCTCGAGGATCTTGCTCAGCTTGTCCTCGATCTTTTCGACGGTTTCGCCCGTCTTCTCCTTGATGGTGCCAACGAGCTGATCGAGCTTGCCGTTGGTCCTGTCGAGGTCATCGTCGGTCAGCGACCCCCAAGCCTCTTTGACGCGTCCCTTCACCTGGTCCCACTTGCCTTCGATCTTGAGATCGTCCACAGCGCATTCCTCCTTCTCTCATGGGCATACGACCAACAACACAACAGGTCGCGTATCGGAGGAATTACCCGTGCGACGAACTACGAAAACGTTGAGATCTGGGACCGAAATACCTAGCTACGGTGGCCCATTCCCGGTGGAACCATGCCTTCGGTCCCCTTGATCCGGGGGCCCGGAACGCCGCGGAACTCGTAACGTTCGGGGTCGCGTCCGGCTTGGATGGCCCAGCATTGTCCTGAGGTGCCGTCGGTGATGGCGAGAACGCAAGCGTTGGCGATGTCCTCCGGCGGAATGACCGGGAAATTGGCTTCCCTCAGCATCTTCACCGCTTGCTCCCCGACCAACGGAGTCTCGACTATCCCCGGACAGATCGCGTTGAGGGTGATTCCGCGATCGGGCAAGGTCTGCCCTAGTCCACGCACGAGCCCAACCACAGCGTGCTTCGTCAGTGCGTAGATCGGATCGCCGGCATACGCGATGAGCCCGGCAAGAGATGCGGTAGCGAGGATCGCTCCACCGTCGGGAGTCATCGCGCGTATCGCTTCGCGAACGCCGAACACAACACCGTTGACGTTGATGTTCAAGATCCGGAAGTACTGATCGTCGGTCAGGTTGGCGAAGTCGGGTTGCTGGGTTGTCACACCGGCGTTCATATATGCGATGTCCAACCCACTCAACGCTTCAGAGGCTTGGCGGAAGGCCTCGGCCACGTCTTCGGAGGAGGACGCATCCGCACGGATGAAGTGCGCACCGACGTCGTCGGCGACTTTCTTTCCTGCTTCTTCGTTGAGGTCGACGATCGCGACCGCTGCGCCTTCGTCGATGAATCTCTTGGCCGTAGCGAGCCCGATCCCAGAAGCTCCCCCGGTTATCAGCGCGCGACGTCCTTCGAGCACCCCCATCTGAATTCCCCTTTCGCGTACCGCGACGTAGCGACGATATCCTCGCCGCGCCCACAAAGAACAACTCAAGGGGAGACTTTAGGTGCCGGACATCCTAGATCTACACGCCGAAGCCAAGCCCGATCGACTGGCCGTGATCCAAGGCAACGATCGGTGGACCTATGAGGAGCACAATGCGCGGGCCAACTCACTATCACGAGGAATCACATCGCTCGGCATAGGCCCCGGAAGTACGGCCGTTTGGATCGGGCCCAACAACGAGAAGATCCCGCTATGGGGGCATGCGGCGCGCAAGGCCCAGCTCGTCTCGGTTCCGGTCAGCTACCGCTTCACACCCGAAGAGATTGCTTACGTCATCAACGATTCCGACGCTTCTCTCGTCTTCTGCGATCCCGAGTATCGGCAAACACTCGAGGGTCTCGACCTTCCGAAGGTACGGGAGATCGTCGACTACGAACGTGCAGAAGAGTTGATCACCTCGAACTCCCCTGATCCGATCGCCGTCGAGGGGGAAGTTACGACCGGAGCTTCGATGATCTACACATCCGGTACGACCGGTAAGCCCAAGGGCGCAAGACGCACGCGCACCGATCCGAATCTCGTTGCAGCGCTCGTAACGGAGCTCCGCTACACACCAGATGACGTCCACATAACAACCGGACCGCTGTACCACTCGGGGCCTTCGGCGTTCTCGGGCCTCACCCACGCACTCGGTGGCACCATCGTCATCCTTCCCAAATTCGATCCGGAACAATGGCTGAAACTCGTGGACGAGCACAAGGTGAACACAACCTTCACTGCCCCCACCCAGCTCAAGCGACTGGTCAACGTGCCGGCCGAGGTCCGCGAGCGCTACGACACCTCGAGCCTCCGCGTCGTGATCGCCAATGCCGCGCCGGTCCCCTTTGCACTCAAGAAGCAATGGATCTCCACGTTCGGCGAAGGCCACCTCTTCGAGGTCTACGGCTCCACAGAGCTCGGCGTTGACACGATCATCAAGCCCGAAGATCAGCTGCGAAAACCGGGCTCGTGCGGACAGCCCTACGGCGGCATCGAGATTCGCCTCATCCGCGAGGACGGAACCGATGCTCCCGTTGGTGAGCCCGGAGTCGTTTGGATCCGGTCACCTGGGATCTTCGACGAGTACTACAAGGCCCCCGAAAAAACGGACGAAACGATGCTGGACGGCGATCCGGCGTGGCGAACGGTCGGCGACATCGCGTACCGCGACGACGAAGGCTTCTATTACATATGCGATCGTCGCTCAGACATGATCATCTCCGGCGGTATGAACATCTATCCCGCCGAGATCGAAGCGGTCTTGCACTCACACCCCGGAGTTATGGACGCGGGCGTGTTCGGGATCCCTTCCGAGGAATGGGGCGAGCAGGTGCACGCCGTCGTCCAATTGAAGGAAGGCCAGCACGTCACAGCTCAAGAGCTGGAAGACCTGTGCCGCGCGCATCTCGCCGGCTACAAGTTGCCTCGGAGCTTTGAGTTCCGCGAGCAGCTCCCGCGCACCGAATCAGGGAAGCTCAGCAAGAAGAACCTGCGCGACGAGTACTGGAAGGACCAGAAAACTCGCGTCTAAAGCGGTTACGCCGGTGGCTGCGGCGAGAACGACGGTTGCTGAATCGGAGTTGACGTCGGTTTGGTAGTGGGCGGTGCCGTGCGCTGAGGAGTAACGGTTGGTTGTGTCGTCCTCGGGGGCTGAGTCCTGGTCGGCGTCGCCGTCGGTACCGATGTGGGTGTAGCCGATGGTGACGGTGTCGGCAGGTCCTCACAATTGGGTGGGCACTTAGGCGGCTTGATCGGGTTGGAGCAGGTGCACTTCGCCACGATGCGATCCTGCTGCGGGTCGAACCAAACGGGCGTCCCCTTCCCGAGCACGGACTGGATCTCAAATGGACACGGACCTTCACCGTCCGGGAAGCACCCGTGGTTTGTCACTGGCGTCGGTTCTTCGAGGATGCGAGTTTCCAATCGATCGATGAAGGAATCGAGCTCGCTTTCGGTGATCCCTTGAAGCTCGAGCCACGCATCGAGGCGGTGACGGTCGGCGCGAAGTCGTTGCTTCAGCAGCTCGCGATCGCATCTCTGCGTCTGGAGATCGAAAGTCGACTGCGTGAATTGGGCTCCCTCGATCGGGAAGCTCATCCCTGCGTTCTCGAATAGGACGAGGTCTTCGTCCGGCACCTGGTCGTCGTCGCCGCCGAAGAACTGCGCGAGCCCGAACCCACCGGCCAAGCCCAGCAGCAGGACGAGAACGTAGATCAGGATCTGGCGGCCCCGATCGGGCGGAGGATCACCCGGCAGGCGAAGTGGTTGAGTCGCGGCCGGGGGCCCGCCGCGACCGGAGGAGAACGCTACGGTCTCGTCGGGGTCTCTGGGCCCACCGCGGTCGGACACGCTGCCTACCTTACGCCGATTGGCTGACGTCGATAACTATCCGAGGCGGCTCCGACAGCGCGCGGACGGTGAAGTCGTGGCGTTCGTCCAAACCAACGATCCATTCGATCTGTGCCTCGTTATCGCAGTTCCGCTTCATGTGCTTGAGTACACGGCCGCCGACGTCGATGTCAAAAGGGCCGTCGTACGTGGGCCGTCCAAGCTCGTCGCCGCCCCTTGCGGGCTCGAGCAGAACACTCAAGTAGGCGCCAGCGTCCCACGATTCCGTTTGCGCCAGCGCACCCGAAGCGCAATCGGAGAAGGGTGGCTCCTTGTAGCCGACCGTGTAGCCCGGTACTGAGTCTTGGAACTCAAAGACGATCCGCGGGCAGTCTTCCTTGTTGTAGCGGATGTCGTCGAGCAAAGCGACCTCGACGTTGGAGTCGGTTGTCTTCGAATCGTCCGATCCGCCGTCAACGGAACACGGAGTGGGTGCTGTAGATGTAGCCGATGCTTGCGCGGTGGACGTAGCGGTGGTCGTGGCTTGCGGCTCTTCGTCGTCGCCGCATGCCGTCAGCACTCCAGCGATGGCCACGAAAACCAAGACGAACCTCATCGGCTTCAACCGGCCATCCTTTCGAGCTCTCGCACATGAACCGCGTGGTCATCCTCACCCCAGAGGACGAAACGCACCAACCTCACATGTCCTAGCGTTCGAGCTTGCTGGGCCACGGCGCGAAGCGCAACCTCGGCCGCCTCGGCCACCGGATATCCAAAGATCCCCGTCGAAACCGCGGGCGTGGCCATCGAAGTCAGCGTGTTTTCCTCGGCAAGCTTAAGCGCCTCGCGATAGCAGGATGCGAGCTCGCCGGACGGATCGCTCGAACTCGTATAGACCGGGCCGAGCACGTGGATGCACCAAGGATTGGGAAGGCCGTGTCCCGAGGTGATCACGGCAGATCCCGTCTTGATGGGTGCCAATGGCTTGCACTCCTCGAACAACCCTGGTCCGGCCTTCTTATGGATCGCCCCGGCGACACCTCCGCCCGGTGCTAGCTGCGCGTTGGCGGCGTTCACGACGGCATCGATGTCGGACTGGTCGGTGATGTCGCCGCGAACGCATTCAACAACGACACCGTGGACCTCGCGTCTCGCGTCCACTCCTTACGAGAGACCCTCGAACGCTTCCTCGAGCAGCTCCTCCTGCTCCTGCGCGTGGATGGTCTTGCTTCCTGTTGCAGGCGACCCGCTCTCGGGACGAGACACGAGCTGGACGTCGTCGCACTGGTGCTGGAGCCGCGCGAAGACGAAGGTCCAAGCGCCCATGTTCTCGGGCTCTTCCTGGACCCAGTACCTCTCGGCTCCGGGGTACTTCGACAGCTCTTCGTCCACGGCCGAGTGAGGGAAGGGGTAAAGCTGCTCGAGCCTCACTATCGCGACGTTGTCGAGCTTCAGCTCGTCGCGCCGAGCAAGCAGGTCGACGGCAACCTTCCCAGTGCACATCAACAGGCGACGAACACCCTCGGGCGCCGGAGATGCAGGGTCACTCAGAACTTCCTCGAAACAACCATCCGTTAGGGCGTCGCGCCCGCTGCGGGCTCGCGGGTGACGCAGCAACGACTTGGGGGTGAAAACGATCAGCGGCTTGCGCGCCGGCATGTACACCTGCCGGCGAAGGAGGTGGAAGTACTGAGCCGGCAGCGTCGGGTAGGTGACTTGGATGTTGTCCTCGGCGCAAGCCGTCAGGAACCTCTCGATTCGTGCGCTCGAGTGCTCCGGTCCTTGGCCTTCGTAGGCGTGAGGCAGGAGAAGAACCAAACCGCTCGTCTGCCACCATTTGTCTTCGCTGGCTACGAGGTAGTTGTCGATCACGATCTGAGCGCCGTTGATAAAGTCGCCGAACTGCGCTTCCCACTGAACCAGGGCCTCCGGATCTGCAACGGAGTATCCGTACTCGAAACCAGTGGCTGCGTACTCCGATAGCAACGAGTCGTAGACGAGGAAGTGACCGCCGGCCTCCGACTCGAGACCGCGCAACGGGACGAACTCCTTGCCGCTGCGGTAGTCGATCAATACCGAGTGCCGCTGACTGAACGTTCCTCGCCTGGAGTCTTGTCCGGACAGCCGCACCTTGCGTCCTTCGACGAGCAAAGAGCCCCACGACAAAGCCTCGGCGAGAGCCCAATCGATCTGGTCGGCACCAAAGCCGTGGATCTGCTTCTCGCGGATCTTCTCGAGCTTAGGGTGGGGCTCGAAACCATCCGGACAGAACAGCAACGCATCGATCACCTTGTTGAGCACGTCCGTCGATACGCCGGTCGTTAGATGGGGACGAACCCCTTTCGGTGGCTGCGGAGGCGGTGCTTTCACCTTCGTAGGCGGCGCGGCAGCGCGGGTTTCCTCCAATGCCTGTTCTAGCTTCCATCGGAAGTCCGCCAAAGCCTTCTCGGCCTCCTCGAGAGTTATGTCGCCGCGATTCACGAGGGCCTCGGTGTAGAGCTTTCGAACCGAACGGTGCTCGTCTATCCGCGCGTACATGATCGGCTGGGTGAAGGCGGGTTCGTCAGTTTCGTTATGTCCCCAACGCCGGTAGCACTGAAGGTCGACGACGACGTCCTTGTGGAAAGCCTGTCTGAACGCGAAAGCAAGTTGGATCACTCGGATACACGCTTCTGGGTCGTCGCCGTTCACATGGAAGATCGGAGCCTGGATCATCTTCGCCACGTCGGTGGCGTAAACGCTCGACCGAGTCGACTCCGGCCCCGCGGTGAAACCAATCGAGTTGTTCACGACGATATGGACGGTCCCGCCTGTGCGGTAACCGCGTATCTGCGACAGGTTGAGCGTCTCTTGGACAACACCCTGTCCCGCGAAGGCTGCGTCGCCGTGGATAAGGACGGGCAACACCTGGTCACGCGCTTCGAGAGTTCCGATCAGGTGCTGCTTGGCCTTGGTCATACCCTCGACCACGGGGTTGACGGCCTCGAGATGCGATGGGTTCGAGGCGAGCGAGACAGCCAGCTCTTTCCCGTCCGGAGAAGTGTGCGTGCCGTTGGCGCCGACGTGGTACATGACGTCGCCCGAGCCTTGCGTGGTTCGCGGGTCGATATCCCCCTCGAAGCCGTGGAAGACCTCGACGTAGCTCTTGCCGACGACGTTGGTCAGCACATTCAGGCGGCCGCGATGGGCCATGCCCATGACGGCTTCGATCATGTCGGCCGCTACCGCTGCATCCAGCAGTGTGTGCAGCATCGGGATGAGACTCTCTGCTCCCTCGAGCGAGAAGCGTTTGTGTCCGACGTACTTCGTGTGAAGGAAGCGCTCGAAAGCCTCCGCAGCGTTCAGCCGGTCGAGTAACCGCAGCTTCTCCTCGCGATCAAGTGAGTGATCGACGCCCTCGACACGCTCCTGGATCCAGCGCTTCTCGTCCGCCTCCTGGATGTGCATGTATTCGATGCCGACCGTTCCGCAATAGGCGGAGCGCAGCACATCGAGGATGTCGCGCAGGGCCGAGACTTGTTTCCCACCGAAGCCGTCCGTGTTGAACTGGCGGTCGAGGTCCCATACACCGAGTCCGTAGTAAGCAGGATCGAGCTCGATGTGGCGCCGCGCTTCGCGCACCAGCGGATTGAGGTCGGCGATCAGATGCCCACGGACGCGATAGATGTTGATGAGCTGAAGAACGCGCCCGGCCTTCATCGAAGCGGGATCTCCGCCGATCCCCGGCAGTCCACCCTTGTCCGTCGTCCAGCGCACCGGCTCGTAGGGGAGATCTAGAGCGGAGAAGATCTCGTCGTAGAAGCGCTCCTGTCCGGTTAGCAGCGCCTCGATGTGGTCGAGGAGTTCGCCGGACTCGGCCCCCTGGATGATGCGATGGTCGTAGGTCGATGTAAGCGTTACGACCTTGCCTATCCCCAGGGCAGCCACCGTCAAAGGATCGCTGCCCTTGTATTCGGTCGGATAGTCGATCGAGCCGGCACCAATGATCGCGCCCTGTCCGGCCATCAAACGCGGTACAGACAGAACGGTTCCGATCATTCCCGGGTTGGTAAGGGTGACCGTCGTTTGATCGAAGTCTTCGGGCGAGATCTTTCCCGAACGAACCTTGCGGATCAATTCTTCGTAGGCGGCATGGAAGCCGGCGAAATCAAGAGACTCGGCTCCACGGATATTCGGGACAAGCAAAGTGCGCGAGCCGTCCTTGCGCTGCATGTCGACGGCAAGACCGAGGTTTATCGACTTGTGCCGGACGACGTGCGGCTTGCCGTCCAGCTCCTGGTAGCTCGAGTTGAGAGCAGGCACTGACTGCAGGGCGCGGACGATCGCCCAGCCGATCAAGTGGGTGAAGCTGACCTTCCCACCCCGCCCGCGCGCCAGATAATCGTTGATGACGCGACGGTTCTCTTCGATGAGCTTGGCGGGAATGGTTCGGACGCTGGTCGCCGTAGGAACGGCGAGCGAAGCTTCCATGTTCTTGGCGATCGCGGCGGCCGCGCCCTTAAGGGGAGCGGCGTCGTCGGGCAGATCTATTCGTTTCGCCGATTTCTCCGATTCCTCGGCCGGAACCGGTGGCTCTGCTGGTTTCGGTACGGCCGGCGCAGCGCCACCTCGCGGTTTGTAGTCCTCGAAGAACTCCTGCCAGCTCTCAGAAACCGACGACGGGTCCTCTTGGAACTGGCGATACATCTCGTCGACGAGCCAGTCGTTGGGACTGGTCGGCTGATCGCTCATGAATCCATCGTAGTGCGGACTAGTTACCCGCCCTCAATCGAATACCCCTCCGGCCGAAGCCAACGTGTACCCCTATTGCGGAGGGATGACGATGCAGGTGTTTTCGCGTGCATGGAATTACGTCCGAGACTTTGCCAGCAAGGCTCCAGGCGGTCCCAAGGCGGGCATGATTGCCCTCATCACGGCCGGAGTGGTCGCGGTGGGCGGCATCGGCGTCGTTTTCACACGTTCGGCGACCGATCAGTTCGCCAACGCGGCTTTCAGCAAGCTCGGTGACAACCCACAGGATGTTCTGGACGCAATCGCCCAGAAGGTTGTCGACCAGCTCGGCTCCGAGGGTGGCGCTTTCGACGCCGCCCAGCAGGCTTTGGTTCAGGAGCTGGCCGGTGTGGCCGGCGACAAGCTCAATGGTGTCGACACCTCGAAGTTGCTCGACGACGTCCAAGGTGAAGTCGTCGCAGCCGGTCTCGGCAAGCTCGACGGCATCTCGACGGACAACATCGTCGCTCAGGTGACCGCTGCTTTGATCCAGACGGCCACGGCCGAGATAGCGAAGCTCGACCTCGGGAAGCTGGCCAAGGATCTTCTGAACTCGGTCGACATCGACAAGCTCGTCAAGGACAAGCTCAACGAAGTCGACCTCGAAGCGATCGTTACGAAGCTGGTCACCGAACAGCTCGGTGGTTCCGGTTCGGGTTCGGGTCTCGGCGGTCTCGGCGGATTGCTCGGACTTCTCAGCGCCGGCCGATAACTACTCCTTCCCAGGAACCCGGCCGAGGACCTCGGCGGCCACGAGCCTCAAGTGCTCGTGGTCGCCGAGGTCCAGAAACTGCAAGTAGGTCCGCTCCACTCCGAGCGCAGCAAGTCTTGAGATGAACTCCCGAGCCTCGTCCGGGGTCCCGGCCACTCCCCCGCTTCGGAGCTGATCCGGCGGACGCCCGATCGCTTCGGCTCTGCGCTTGAACTCCTCTTCGTTCGCACCGACGCAGACGACCTGAGCCGAGGACAGAACTATCGAGGAGGGATCCTGTCCTCGCTTCTCGCACGCTTCCCGCACGGCAGCGATGCGGTCCTCGATGATCGTGAGCGGAGCGAACGGGACGTTGAACTCGTCGGCGAATCGAGCGGCGAGCCTCGGAGTACGTCGTGGACCGAAGCCGCCGAGGATGATCGGCGGATGCGGTCGCTGGACCGGTTTTGGCAGCGCCGGCGAGTCCTTCACTTGGTAGTACTTGCCGTCGTAGGAGAACGTGTCGCCCTCCGCGGTTCCCCACAGTCCCGTGATGATCTCGATCTGTTCGGTCAATCGTTCGAATCGCTCGTTGAAGTTCTCGCCGAACGGGATCCCGTATGCGTTGTGCTCGGTCTCGTACCAACCGGTGCCTATGCCGAGCTCGACTCGCCCACCGGACATCTCGTCCACCTGAGCCACTGAAATCGCCAGAGGGCCGGGAAGTCTGAACGTGGCCGAAGTGACCAGGGTGCCGAGCCGGATGCTCGTTGTTTCTCTTGCGATCCCGGCGAGAGTGATCCAAGCATCAGTAGGTCCCGGGAGCCCGGAGACATTGCCCATCTTCAGGTAGTGATCGGAACGGAAGAATGCGTCGAAGCCCAGCTCCTCGGTGAGTTGAGCGAAAGCGAGAAGCGTTTCGTAGGACGCACCTTGCTGAGGTTCGGTGAAGACGCGAAGCTGCATCGTTAGACGCTACTTAGCGACTCGCGCCGCGAGCCAGTCCTAAGCCGAGAGCTTCGCGCGCAGTCGGTCGACGCCTTCGCCCGACAGCTCACCGAGAGCCTGGCCCCGACCGGACAGAACCATCGCGATCGCCTCAAGTGTCCCGCGCGCGATCGGGCCGTCCCCTGACGCCCAATCGGAGTCCGTAGCCTCGAAACGCGTGTCAGGAAGCTTGGGAAGGAAGATGCGCACGAAAGGATTGCCCCGTTGAGGCCGGACGATATTGTCCACCGTGATCTTCAGCTGGGCGATGCCCGGTTTTTCCGAAATACCCAAAGGTCTACGAATGTCCTGTGCGTGGATCCCAAGCTCGGACAAGGCAAAAATCGGCGACGTGAAGCGCTTCCAGATCCGTGTCTGTTCGAACTCTGCGGCCTCAAGGTCAGAAATGAGCTCGTCGATCGGACGTCCGGCGACGAGTCGGCATGCTTCACCCGAGAGGTAGCGATTAACTCGGAAGCCGTAGCGAACAAGCCCGATCAGGCGATAAGGCGCGCGATAGATGCGGTACTGATGGATCAGGTGGCCGACCACATCGCGCACGGCCCAATCACCGCACAACGACTGAGCCTCCCAATCCTCGGGACGAAGATTCCTCAGCGTCGCGACCAGCGACCGCCGAGCTTCAGCGATCAGCGGTGCGAGCTCGGCTCGGTTAGTCACGTCAGCGCGAGCGACGAATCCTCGAAGTCAGTCGATGAACAACGCGCCGGACGGGGTTCTCCCTAGGGGCACCGTTGGCTACGACATCGACGAGAGCCACCGTGATGTTGTCGGTGCCACCCGCCGCTTTAGCCAACCGGACCAACCACCTACAAAGCATTTCGCCCGGTGTGTTCAACGTGAGCACGGCTTGAATGGTGGCGCTGGACAGAACGTCGGTGAGGCCGTCCGAAGCGAGCAGGATCCGGTCACCGACTCGAAGTTCAACCGACAGCATTTGCACAACCACTTCTTCCTGATGACCCAAGGCTTGGAGCACACGGTTTCGCCAGGGATGCTGGTACGCCTCCTCGGCCGTGATCCTTCCCTCGCGCACCAAGGCCGCGACGACGCTTTGATCCTCCGTTAGCTGCTGGAGATCTCCGTCTCGCACGAGGTAGGCCCGGCTATCACCAACCTGAGCGATCGTGCACGTCCCCGCATCGATCCAGGCCGCCGTCAGCGTCGTGGCCATCCCGAGCAAGGTCGAGTCCTGCTGCGCGCGTGTGTAGATCCTCTGATTCGCATCGAGCGCAGCGTTGCGCAGACGTCGGCCGCCGCGCCTCGCGATCTTCGGCTTCCACTCGGACAGAACATCCACCGCGAGTCCCGACGCGACCTCGCCTGCGTTGTGGCCACCCACGCCGTCGGCTACTGCAACGAGTGGAAGCGATATGAGCAAGGCGTCTTCGTTATCCGGACGGACAACACCTTTGTCCGTCTCCGCCGCGACACGCAGATCCATCGACCCCTCCGTCTAGGACGGTCAATCCTAAACGCCGCGACGATGCCTTAAAGCTTCTCGGCCGCGTCCACGCCTCGACGGAAGACCGGGCTCGCGTCTTTCCACACGGGCTCCGAACCGACCTCAACGAGGGCACGCACCACGTCAGACGGGGATCGCTGATCGGCCACCTCGAACTGCTCTTCGGCTTCGCCGGGCTCGGAGTAACCGCCCGGCTCGGTGCGCGAACCTGCGGACATGTGAGTGACACCAAGACGCGCGAGACCGTCTCGCAGTTCTGACCTTTCGCGTGTCGACAGGACGATGCCGACGTCCGGAAGTGTGAGACGTAGCGCACACGTTGCCAGGGCGAATTCCGCATCATTGAGAACAGACGGGGGCTGATCGAATCCGGCCGCCGGTTCCAGACGAGGCAGCGAGACCGTTAGGTCGCTTCGCCAGAAACGACGCAGTAGGAACATCGCATGTGCGGCGAGAGCAAGCACTTCCCAGCGCCAGTTCGGATTGAGGCCTAACAACGCGCCGATACCCAACCGGCGCATGCTCGCCCGGCCCCCACGCTCGGGGGCGCCCAGCCGCCAGTCGAAGAACCGCTTGTTCCCCTTCAGATGGAAGTCGGGATAGACGCGTGGATCGTAGGCCTCTTGGTAGATCACGAGACCGTCGCATCCCGCGTCGACGAAATCGCGGTATGTGCCTTCGTCCCACGCTTGCACCTCGACCGAGACGTTCGGGACGACGTCGGCCGCTCCTTTGATGCAGTCGGCGATGTACGGCGCCGAAACGTGCTTGGGGTGCTCCCCGGCCACCAGCAGCACGTGCCGGAATCCTTGGTGATGCAGGTACCGCGTTTCTGCCGCGACCTCTTCAGGGCTCAGAGTTCGCCGAACGATGTCCCGATTCCAAACCTGGAACCCGCAGTAGGTGCATTCCGAAACGCACTCGTTGGACAGATAAAGCGGTGCGAACAGATGCATGGTTCTGCCGAAGCGTTGAACGGTTAGTTCGTGAGCCGCTTGCGCGATCGGTTCGAGAGTGCCGACCGCCGGGGGCGAGAGCAGGGCGGCCAGGTCCTGCAAGTCCTTTCTCGTTGACTTAAGAGCTCGCGCGACGTCATCGGTGGTTGCTTCGCGCTGCGACCACGATGCGAGCTCGTCCAGCAGCGGTTGGTCGAGCTCGAAGTCGGGGTCATACGAAGTGATGCGTTGGCGCTCGGCCTTGCGCTGCAGCTGTAGAAGCTCGGCGTCAGGAAGAGCCATCGTCCAAGAAGCCCGTCAAAGGGGACGTCGCCGAAGGCTGCCCGGCCGACGGGAGTCCGGAAAGATGCGCGCGGCGTCCGGCCTCGACCGCAAGCCGGAAAGCGTGTGCGATCTCAACGGGATCTCTCGCCGTTGCGATAGCTGTGTTGACGAGCACGGCGTCGCAACCCATCTCCATCGCTTCGGTCGCATGCGAAGGAGCACCGATGCCGGCGTCGACGACCACCGGAACATCTGTCATAGCGATGATCGCTTGAACGCCATCTCTGGTTTGAAGCCCGCGGTTGGATCCGATCCACGACCCGAGCGGCATCACCGTCGCGCAGCCGACTTCCTCCAACCGCTTCGCGAGTATCGGGTCGGCTGGGATGTAAGGAAGAACGACGAAACCTTCGGCCACGAGGGCTTCGGCTCCCTTGAGCGTCTCTATCGGATCGGGCAACAGGTAACGAGGCTCAGGCGTGACCTCGAGCTTGATCCAACAGCGTCCGTCGCTATCAACCAGACCTGCCGCCCGAGCGAGCCTGGCTAAACGCACAGCTTCGTCGGCGTCCATCGCACCGGATGTGTTTGGGAACAGCAGATACCTGTCGCGATCGACGAAGTCGAGGATGTCGGTGCCCTCGGGTGCGTCGAGGTCGACGCGACGAAGCGCGACCGTAACGAGCTCGGTCCCCGAAGCTTCGAGCGCCTTGGCCATCACCGCGCCGGACGAGAACTTGCCCGTACCCGTGATCAAACGGGAGCCGAATGATCGTCCGGATATGACCAGCGGGTCTTCGCTGGGGACGCTTTTCTGGTTGCTCACTCCGACTCCCTCCGCGGGCATCAACCCGATCAGGTTCGAGGGGTCGCCTTGTGGCCTCTCAGTCCGGCAGCCCGGACTCCCCCGTCGGTCTGGTATTCATGCTAGCCCGAGTGCGGAGGCGGGATGTCGGTCGAAGGCTGTTTGAGCTGTGACTTGCAAGCAGGACGCCGCGAACTTCCCGGCCGCGAGATCCACTCGACCGGACGCTGGTCAGTGAGCCACTGCGTGGGACCGCTGGGAGTCGGGACGCTCATCGTCGCTCCGACTCGTCACGTCCTTCATGTCTGGGATCTCGACGTGGACGAATCGGTCGAGCTCGGTCCATTGCTTCGGCGCAGCGCCGACATTGTCCGTGAGCTGACCGATCCGGACCAGGTCTACGTGTGCCTGTGGTCGCATGCCGGCGGAGAACCGGGACACATCCACTTCGTCGTGCAACCGGCCAAGAATTCCGGGCCGGACGGCCCGAAGGGACCGGAGCTACAGATGAAGATGTTCAACGATGGCGTGCTTCCCGACCGCACCGAAGTGGAAGCCTTTTGCAACAGTGCGCGCGAGCTGTTCTAGGAGGCGCCCCATCCCCCGCCGCCCGGCGTTTCGATCCTCACCGAGTCGCCCGGAGGAACGGGAACCGTCGTCTTTGCCGGTGCATCCGCTCCGCCGACGAGGTTCTTGCCCGGTGCTCCATCACCGCCGCCGCCCAGACCCCACGGGCCGCGCGCGCGGCGTTCGGTGATCAGCGTGACGGTCGCGTCTTCGCTCAGGATCTCGATCTCCCGGACGACACCGTCGCCACCTCTGTGCCGGCCTTCTCCACCCGATCCGTCACGGAGCTCGTAGCGCAGCGCGCGGAACGGATACGCGTGTTCGAGCGCCTCGATCGGCGTGTTCAGCGTGTTGGTCATGTTCGTGTGGATCCCGTCGGCGCCCGGCCCCCACGGTCCAGCTCCCTGCCCACCGGCGATCGTCTCGTAGTACGAGAAGGCAATGCCCTGCGCATCGGTGCCGCCGATGAGCAAGTTGTTCATCGTTCCTTGGCTTGCAGCAGGGATGCGATCGGGAACGGCTTGCGCGAAGGCACCGAAGATCGCGTCGCAGATGCGCTGAGACGTCTCGACGTTGCCGCCCCCCACCGCCGCAGGCGGGCGCGCGTTGACCACCGTTCCTTCAGGAGCGATGAGCCTCAGTCGTCGCCAGCACCCGGCGTTAACCGGGACGTCCGAAGGGATGAGACAACGCAGGACGAAACATGCCGCGCTAAGTGCAACGGCTTCCACGGAGTTGACGTTGCCTTGCACCTGCGGATCGCTTTCGCTCAGATCGATCGTCACCACGCCGTTGTCGATCGACAGCCGGCAAGCGATGGCGATCGAAGTGTGGCCGCGACCGTCGTCGTCGAGATGATCGGTAAACGACCACGACCCTTCGGGTAACTCACGGATCACGGCATCGACACGCGCGGCTGCGTAGTCGTCCAGTGCACGCTCGATCTCGAACAGCTCGTCGATCCCGTACGCATCGGCCAGCTCGACTAGTCGAGTCGCACCGCGAGCGTTGGCACCTGCTTGTGCGTAGAGGTCCCCGCGGCGTTCGTCCGGCGTACGTGAGGCCGAGAGGATGAGATCGAGCGTTTCGGGGACGATCTCACCGTTTCGATACAGCATCGTCGGCGGTACGCGAAGTCCTTCCTGCGAGATGTCGGTCGCACCGGCCGGGATCGATCCCGGTGCATCACCGCCCACATCCGTGTGATGCGCGCGGTTGGCGACGTAACCGATGGTTCGCCCATCAACGAAGACACCACCCACGAGCGTCAGATCGTTGAGGTGCGTGCCGCCGGCCCACGGGTCGTTCAGGATCACTTGGTCGCCGGGACCGAGATCGGGAAAGGCATCCAGGGCCGCGGCCACCGACGCCGGCATCGAGCCGAGATGGACGGGTATGTGCTCGGCCTGCGCAACGAGCTCGCCGTCGGGTGAGAACAATGCAGCCGAGCAGTCGGCGCGTTCTTTGATATTCGGCGAGTACGAAGTGCGACGCAGGACGAGTCCCATCTCGTCGGCCACGCCCTCCAGCGCGTGGCGCAAGACTTCGAGGGTTACGGGATCGACGCTCATGGCGCCTCCGCTTCGCTTCGGCGTGGCTTTGTCAGCACCAATGCGCCGCCGGGTCGGACTTCTCCTCGCCATCCGGGCGCGATCCATGTCGTCGAGTCGAGCTCAACGACTATCGACGGGCCGTTGATGGTTGCTCCGACACCCATCGTCTGCCGGTTGTAAACAGGTGAGTTGCTCCCTTCGATCTCGCGCCGGCCGACCGGTTCCGCCCTGCCGCCGCCTGTGTCGGAGACGCGCACGTCGCCGCGGGGACCGAGTGCCGTCGCGCGGAACGTGATCGCTTCGACGTCGATGTCTTCCTGCGAAAACCCGTATCGCTCGGCATGTGCACGGTGGAATTCGTCGGAGATGCGCACGAAAGACGGAGCCTTCTCGATCTCTACGCGAAGCTCATGCGATTGGCCGCGATAGCGGCAGTCCACGGCCAGTGAGATCTCCGCTTCCGTGAAGGACACGCCCTCGGGTTCCAGCTCCGCCAGCACTTGCTCGGTCAGCTCGTGCAGGATCGTGCGCAACTCACCGTCACGGGGTCGCTCGGCCGTCATCGGACGCGACACCGAAGCATCGGCACGCCGAGCGGAAACGAGGAGCCCGAGCGCAGCCAGAGCACCGGGTGCCGGCGGCACGATCACTCTTTCGATCCCCAGCTCGGATGCGAGCTCGCAGCCGTGCAGCGGACCGGCTCCGCCGAAGACGACGAGTGCGTAACGTCTTACGTCCTTCCCGCGCTCGATCGAAACGCTGCGGATCGCGCGGGCCATGGTTGCGCGCACAACGCGAAGCACACCTTGTGCCGCATCGATGCGCGATAGCCCTGCCTGCTCGCCGAGGCGGTCGAGGGCGGCGATCGCCGCCTCGTGGTCGAGGTGGAGCTCGCCGCCCGCGAGCCCTTCGTCACCCAAGTAGCCGAGAACCGCTTGCGCGTCTGTGACCGTGGCTTCCATACCTCCGCGGCCGTAGCAGGCGGGGCCGGGCTCGGCTCCCGCCGACCCGGGCCCGACCCGCAGCGCCCCGCCTTCGTCGACCCACGCGATGCTTCCGCCACCCGCACCGACCGAGATCACGTCCAGACAAGGTGTCCGGAACGGAAGACCGTCGAGCTGCGACTCCTCAGCCGGCAGAGGGCGTCCGTTATCGATCAGCGCGACGTCCGCCGACGTTCCTCCCATGTCGAGCGTGACAACGTTCGGCTCGTCGCATCGCGCGGCCACCCAAGCCGCGCCGAGCACACCGGCAGCCGGCCCGGACATCAGCGTGTGCACTGGCTGCTCGATGGTCCGGGAGATTGCACGGATTCCGCCGCCCGACCACATCACTCCGACGCGACTGTTCCCGGACTTCTCGTCAATTCGACCCAAGTACTTCGAGAGGACGGGCTGCACGTAAGCATTGAGAGCCGTCGTCGAGGCACGCTCGTACTCCCTGAATTCCGGAAGAACGTCCGACGAAAGCGAAACCGGGACTTCTCCCAGAACTTCGTGGACCAATTCGGCGACGCGTAATTCGTGTGCGGGGTTCGCGTACGAGTGCAGCAACGTCAAGGCAACACCTTCAACCTTGTCCAATGAAGTCAGAGCCGCTCGGGTCGCGTCCTCATCGAGTTCGTGAAGTAATAACCCGTCCTTGTCGACTCGCTCCGGAACGCCGATACACATGTCTCGCTCGACGAGCGGCGCCGGCGGAAGCGCCTGCAGGTCGTAAAGCGACGGACGGTTCTGTCGCGCGAGGTGCAACAGATGACGGAAACCCTCGGTCGCTATGAATGCGATCCGAGCTCCTGATCGAGTGAGCACGGCATTGGTTCCTACCGTCGTGCCGTGCAGCACTTCGTCCGCTGCGTCGACACGACCAAGCGCGTCGTCGAAAGCTTGCGAGGGATCGCGCGGCGTCGACGGCACCTTGACGACGACTATCCCGTCGTCGGTTTCGGCGACCAGATCTGTGAACGTGCCTCCGATATCGATACCGACGCGCGTCATTCGGTAGGGAAGATCTGAACGCTGATCCCGTCCCCGGTTGGTGACGATGCGTCGAGCACGATTCGGCGCATGGCTGCCCGCATCGGACGGGCCCCACCTGCCACGTCCTCAGAGATGCCCTCGAGCCGCCGGATGAAGATCAGCACGTTGATCGCGACCGCCGCGACCACGTACGGAGCCGGCTGACCACGCCACCAGGCGACCAGGGGGATCGCCACGTAGCCGATCGTCGACGACAGTCCGCCGAACTTGAACCGGTCACCGATCACTCGGATTATTCCTGCGAGCACCATCTCCACCGGAAGGAAAGCGAGGAACGTCCCCGCGGCAGCCGCCAAACCGCGGCCGGCGTATGCATAGAGGAACGGTGGCCAGCAATGTCCGACCAGTGCACCTATCGCACACGCCGCGATCTCGTAAGGTCCGGCGAACTGAATGGCGATCAGGACCGGCACGAATCCCTTAAGGACATCCAGGACGGCGGCAGCCGTTGCCGCACGGCCTCCGGAGGCTTTCAGAACGACGTGCGCGTCGTCCTCGCCGACCGAACGCCGGACCATCGCGAGCACCATGCGCTTGCCGGACCCCACCGCAGCCAGCCACGCGGAAGGCAGTGTTCCGGCCGCATAACCGACGAGAGCCCAGATGAAGACGTCCATGACCTGCGGCAAAGTATGCTAGCCGCGGCGGGAATCGGGAGCGTTCTTAGCGAGTTGAACGCTTGATCGGCGTCTTCTGGGCGGAAGAAAACTAGTTGCAACAGAACATCTCGATAGGCGGCGGCCTCCTAGCCAATCGGTCGCTCCGTCTCCTCCTCGCCGGACACGGCGTGACCAGCCTCGGCGACTGGGTGGCCACGTTCGGGCTCATGCTCTTCGTCCGGGACCTGACGCGCGGATCTTCGATCGAGGGCCTCGCCATCTCCGGGATCCTCGGCTTCCGCATCCTCCCGGCATTGATCGCGGCTCCGATTGCGTCGTCGATCACCGACCGCTTCGACCGCCGCCGGACGATGATCGCGACGGACGTCGTCCGGGCGTGCCTCATCGCCGCAGTGCCGTTCACTCCGAACCTGGGTGCGGTCTACGCGATCGCCTTCGGCCTCGAGGGCCTCAGCTTGGTCTTCCTGCCGGCGCGTGACGCGGTTGTTCCTGAGATCGTCAGGAAGGACCAGCTCGGCGGTGCGAACGGGCTCATCATGCTTCTCCAGTGGGGGACGATCCCGGTCGCCGGGGGGCTGGTCGTCGCATCGGACGCTGCTGCACGCGCCCTCTCACATGCGCCGATCATCGGCTTCATCGCACGACAACGCTTCGCGCTCCCCTTCTTCTTCGACGCGCTGACGTTCCTGATCTCGGCGTGGGTCATCTACGCATTGCCGGCCGCGATCGGAAAGGTCGCGAAGCGCATCAAGGAAAAGGATGAAAGCAGACTGCATGCGATCGAGACCGACACCGTCGCCGGCGCGCGCTATCTGCTCGAAGATCACGGACGACGAAACGTCATCCTCGGCATGGCGCTTGCCACCGGTGCGGGCGGCGGATTGTTCGCGATCGGCATCCCTTACGTGAAGACGACATTGCGCGCGTCGGACTCGATCTTCGGAGCGCTCGTTGCGTTATGGGGTGTCGGCATGGCGATTGGCGCATTGGTTACGCAGCGAACCGAAAAACGCGAGTCGGAGCTCTTTCGAAGCGCTTTGGGCGGTGCCGGGATCATCCTCATGGTCATGGCTTTGATCCCGCGACCGTGGCTAGCGTTGCTCGTCTCGGTTGGATTCGGCGCAGGACTATCTATAGCGATGGTTCTGGGCATCACGATCGCCCAGCGCACCGCTCCGCCCGAGATCCGAGGACGAGTGATGTCCACCATCCACGTCCTTGCTCGGATCTTCTTGATCCTGGGCGGCGTAGTCGTGGGAGGAATTGCAGCGGCGATGGACCGGATACCTGATACCGTGCTGCCCAATTGGGACGGCAACAGGTACGCGTTCCTAGTGGCCGGCGCAGCCCTGGTTGCCGGAGGCCTGGCGGCGCGCAGCGGCGCGACGGAGATCGAGCACGATGCCGAGCTAGCCGAGGAGACGTAAGGCTAAGCCGAACTACTTGCCCGCGTTCGGCCGCTTTCCGTGATTGGCCTTCTTCTTGCGCCTTTGCTTGCGCTTGCGTCCCTTTTTCGGCATGACCGAAGGAGTCTACCAGCACATTCACAGCTCAGCGGGCCCGCGCCGAGCGTGGTAAACAGAGCGGTCGTGAGGACAAAAAGCGCGGCCCCGCTGCTCGTTGCGTGCTTGCTGGTGTTGGCCAGCGCGTGCGGCGGTGGATCAGGAAGCAACACCGACGGTGAAACCACCGTCGCCGAACGCGACGTTCGCTTCGAGACGACGGACGGGCTGAACCTCACCGGGAAATTGTTCGGTCGCGGACGCGTTGGCATCACTCTCGCGCACATGTACCCCGCGGACGCCACGAGCTGGTACCCGGCAGCACGGCGCATCGCTGCTGCCGGTTACATGGTGCTCGCTTTCAACTTCCGCGGCTACGCCGATTCCGAAGGCGAGACCGTCATCCGCAAAGCACCGGAGGACGTGCAAGCCGCGGCCGACTTCCTGAAGCAATCCGGCGCAAAGGACGTCGCCTTCGTCGGCGCGAGCATGGGCGGAACGGCATCGATCATGGCGGCGACCGAAAGTCAGGACGCTTTGGCCGTCGTCGCGGTGTCGGCGCCCACCAGATTCCGTTTGCTCGACGCGATCTTTCCGGCCGGACGAGTACAACGTCCGGTCCTTCTGTTGGCCGCGCGCGGAGACGAAGAAGCCTTCGCAGCGCTTCAGGAATTGAGAGACGCTCTCCCACAACCGGACTCGAAGGTGTACGGCGGCGACGCGCACGGGACGAACCTTCTTGCCGATCGGCCCGAAGCCATCGATGAGATAATCTCCTTCCTCGAACGCTGGGCACCGCTGACTATGGAGGGAGCGACCCCGGAACCATGAGCGATCAGCAAGCTGCAGCAAGCGGACCGTCCGTCGATTGGGTCGTCGAACAGGGCAAGATCGGCGAGTTCGCGCGGGCGGTCTTGAACTCAAGCGAGGCCTACGAGAGCGCTGATGCTGTCGCACCGCCAACATTCCCCCAGTCGATGGCGTTGTGGCGCGCACGTGGAGCCGCACGACGTACGGCAGCGCGCGCGGGTGGTGGGGGTGGACGCGACATGCGCCGCGTTCTGCACGGCGAGCAAGAGTTCGAGTACGTGAGGCCACTACACGCGGGCGACGTCCTTTCGGCAACGACCCACATGAAGGAACAGTATGAGAAGGCGGGGAAGCGGGGCGGGACCATGCAGTTCACCGTTTCCGAGACGGTTTTCAAGGATCAGGCCGGTGAGATCGTGGCCTACTCGCGGGGCACAACAATCGTGACGAGCAAGGCAACGACACAATGACCATCGAAGAGGGAGCAGCACACAGCGAGACGATGGTTGAGAAGGTCGATCGCGCGATGTTCGTTCGCTACGCTGGCGCCTCGGGTGACTTCAACCCGATCCATTGGAACGAGGACTTCGCGAAGTCCGCCGGATACCCGGGTGTTTTCGCTCAAGGCATGTTCACAGCCGGTGTGCTGGGCACCTTTCTGACGAACTGGGTCGGCGAGGACAAGGTTCGCCGCTTCCGGACGAGATTCGTTGGCCAGGTCTGGCCGGGCGAGCAGATCGTCTGCAGCGGCAAGGTGACAAAGATCGTCGACGCCAACGGCGAGAAGCGCGCCGAGGTCGAGCTAAGCGTCACCAACGAGAAGGGCGAGAAGAAGATCGACGGCGACGCGACAGTTATCGCCTGACCGACCGCTGGATCACCAGCCTCTGGCGCGCCACTCCTCAACGCTCGGACGCTCGTTCCCGATCGTCGTGTCGTCCCCGTGGCCCGGGTAGACGTGCGTCTCATCGGGAAGAACGAAAAGCTTCTCGTCCAGCGAGCGCATGATCGTTTGGAACGCTTCCTTGTTGTTGAAGGTGTTCCCCGGCCCTCCTGGAAACAGCGTGTCCCCGGCGAACAGGTGCGACTCCCCCGGCGCTCGAAGCAAAAAGCTCACGCTTCCCGGAGTGTGACCCGGCGTGTGCAGAACGGTTATACCGACGCCGTCCATCGGCGGAAACTCCGTACCGTCGTCCAAGGGCTTGGCATCGACCGGCAAAGCGTCGGCCGGATGCGCGAACACTTCGGCTCCCGTCTGCGCAACGACATCCTTAAGCGAGACGACATGATCCCCGTGGTTGTGCGTTTGGAGGATGGCCGCGAGCGGGCGTCCACCTAGTTGTCCGATCACGAAATCGGCTTCGTTCGAACCGGCGTCTACCACAGCAACGTGATCGCCAGTGGCGATCACGTACACGTTGTTGTCCATCGACCCTACGGAGAGCTTCGTGATCTCCGCAGGGCCGACGGACTTCGTCCAGCGAATCTCCCCCACTTGCGTTAGTTGGCGGCGCCGCTGGACACCGGCGTCCGCTGCTGCGGGCTCGTCGGCAGATCGCCGAACAGCTCGGACGACTTGCTCACCAGCTCCTCCACCGACCAACGATCGCCTTTGTTTATCGAGCGGGTCGCATGGTGCTGCTCGATCAGGTGGACCTCGCCACCGGTGACGATGAAGCATTGGCCCGATATGTGCGCCGCTTCCTCAGTGCACAGGTACACGACCCAGGGAGCGACGTTGTCCGGGTCCCAGGCGTCGAAGCCTTCAGGCGTTGGGATGTTGCCGAAAGTGATCTCGGTCAGACGCGTGCGCGCACGGGGAGCGATGACGTTCGATGTCACCCCGTACTTCGTCATCTCACGCGCGATGCAAAGTGAGAACGAGATGAGTCCAGCCTTGGCGAAGTCATAGTTGCACTGGCCGGCGTTGCCGAAGAGTCCCGATTCCGAAGACGTGTGGACGAGCCGTCCGAAAACGGGCCCGCCTGATTCCTTCGACTTCTGGCGCCAATGCGCACAGGCGAAGCGCGTCGGGGCGAAGTGGCCCTTGCCATGTACGGTCACGACGGCGTCCCATTCCTCCTCGGCCATGTTGAAGGCCATACGGTCGCGCAGGATGCCCGCGTTGTTGATGAGGATGTGCAGATCGCCAAATGTGTCGACGGCCTGCTTGACCATGTTCTCGGCGCCTTCCCAAGTCGCAACGTTGTCGAAGTTCGCGGCGCCCTCACCACCGAGCGCCTTGATCTCCTCGACCACTTCTGAGGCCGGACGGTTGTCCGTGCCGGAACCGTCCCATTCACCGCCTAGGTCGTTGACTACGACCTTCGCACCGTTGCGTGCGAGCTCGAGAGCATGTCCCCGTCCCACACCGCGACCGGCTCCCGTGACGATGGCTACTTTTCCATCCAGAAGACCCATGTTTCCCTCCCGTTCTTGATTCCCGCGAACGATGTCGATTGGTCAACAGCTGCCGCGGGACTTCGCCTGTTAGGCAGGCGCAGATTATAGAAAAGGCCTGCAGCGGCAAGCCAAAGACGTCTCTTCTACGACTTGGCTGAAGGTCGTCCCGCGGGAGGACGCCGGCGGCGGCGTC
Organism: uncultured Actinomycetes bacterium; assembly: GCA_963766295.1. Classification (GTDB taxonomy): domain Bacteria; phylum Actinomycetota; class JAICYB01; order JAICYB01; family JAICYB01; genus JBBDRJ01. Next base: position 1,956,537 of record CAVXYW010000002.1, read on the forward strand.
TTGCCGGTCGGGGCCCTTCCGACGCTGCCGGCGCCTGAGCACCGCGCGTCCGGGCATTCGCATTGGCAACGAACGTCTCGGCGAGTTCTTCCATCCTCGTATGCAGCTCTTCGGCGCTCCGGCGCAGCTTGAACTCCGATTGGCGAACCACATCCAAAAGGATCGCGACCATGCCCATAAGAAGCAGACCGAACCCGCCGAATCCGCCGGAGATCACGTACGGCAGCTGGCCCGTTTCGAGGTCTTGGTTCCCCGCCTGGTACCAGCCGATGAAGATCACTGCCCAACCACAGACAAGCAGTGCGATTCCGACATAGAGAGGCGCTCGCGACGGGTTTTCCACGGCCTTAGTGTGCCAGGCGGCGGCCCGATGGTGTTCGCGTAGTCTCATCACGCTTTGACCGACGACTCCGCAAATTCCGCATTCAAAACCGATCTGCCGATCGATATCATTCGCGTAGATCACGTGGCGATGGCGACGTGGGACGCTTCAGGTCAAGCTCGCTTGCTCACCGACGTTCTGGGCGCCGAATTCGTCGACGGAGCCGACGAGCCGCACAACGGCTTTCGCTGGCTGCAGTTCCAGCTACCCGGTGGCAAGGTTGAAGTGATAGAGCCGTTGAACCGCGAAGGGTTTCTCTATCGCTTCCTGACAAGACGTGGCGAAGGCCTGCACCACGTGACTCTTTACGTTCCCGATCTAGCGCTTGCGATCGAGCAGCTGCGAAGCAAGGGATACGAACCCGTCGACATCAGTCTGCACAACGACTTCTGGAAAGAGGCATTCCTTCATCCCCGTGACACATCCGGCGTCCTCATTCAACTCGCACAGGTTGCCGATCCGGACGCGAAGCATCCGTTGATGCGTCCGCTCGAGGAGTACTTGGCCGACCGTCCGAACCTACGACCCGACTGATAGAGATGGTTAAGTTCTTGAGCCCGGAATGGACGCAAGCCATTGTCGATGCGCTCAACAACTCCGACGACGCTCGCCAAGCACTGAAGGGCGTCGAGTTCGTCCTTCAGCAAGTTGTGACGGGCGCACCCGACGGCGACGTCTCCCACTGGACGCGCTTCGAGGACGGCAAGGTCAAAGGCGCGGTCGGTGAAACCGAGTCAGCCGACGTGACGATCACCCAGGACTACGAGACTGCTGCCGCACTCAGCCGAGCCGAGCTGAACGCGCAGGCGGCATTCATGCAGGGAAAGCTGATAGTCACGGGAAATATGGGCAAGCTCCTGCAGAACCAATCTGCGCTCGATGTATTGGGGCCGGTGATGGCCGGCGTGGAAACTGAGTACCGCTGAGCGAAGCTAGGCGGCAGCACCGATCTGGTCAGCGGAGCTGACACCGATCGAGCTACTAGAGGCTCTTAGGGACGCGCAGCGCCCGCGAAGTCGGCGCGCCCGATCGAATCGCGCCGAACCTTCTCTCCGGTCTCCGGAGCGTTGATCATCACGCCTCCACCTTCATAGATCCCGACGTGGTGGATCGGACTGCCGAAGAACACAAGGTCACCCGGACGAAGTTCCTTCCGGGACACGTGCGCCAGCGACGAATATTGCGCGCGTGAAGAGTGCGGAAGGCTGACGCCGGCCTTGCCCCACGCGTACATCGTGAGTCCGGAGCAGTCGAAGGTATCCGGACCATCTGCCGCCCATTCGTAGGGTTTTCCTATCTGAGCGGCGGCAGCTGAGACGGCCGTTCCCGCACCACCCTTCACCGGCGGCGGCGGCGATGTCGGTTCCTCCACCTTCGGGATTGCGCCGCCGCTCGAAGTCCGTCGCGGCGCGGACCCAGAAGCCCGCGCGGCAGCGATCGCCGCCTGTCGCTCCGATTCGAGGATCTGAGCGATGTCGCCCTTCACGTCGCTCAGCACCGCGCGCTGGCCCTGCAATTCGCGATTCACAGAAGAACGTCGTCCCGCGAGCTCTTGTTCCTTCGCTTGCGCCTGGCCCTCGAGACCCTCGAGCTGTTGGGCACGCTCCATGACCTGTTGTCGCGCCTTCTCGGTGTCCATGACGAGTTGCGTATCCGCGGCAAGCACGGATGAACCGAAGGCGTGGGCCCGTGCAATGTCCGAAAGAGAGCGAGCGCCGAGCAACGCATCGATCGGTGCCCCGGGTCCACGCATGTACATCATTCGCACGCGGCTCCCGAGCCGGTCGCTAAGCTCGCCCCAACGCTTCTCGGCCACCGCTACGTCCGATCGCGCGGAATCGGCGTCGGCTGCGATGGTCTGGCGCTCGAGGGATGCCTGGTTGTAGTCCTCGTTGGCCACCGACAGCTTCCGGCCTTGCTCGGCGATCCTGGATTCGAGACGGGCGGCCTCGGCCCGCTTGGCATCGATTTGGGCGCGCGCCGGCGCGGGCAGGACTACCTGCCCCACAGCCAGCCCGAACAGGACCGCCGCTGTAGCGGCCCTAGGAACCCTCACACGCATCTGTTCATCACTCTAATTAACAATCCACCTCTGGTCACGCAATAGTTCACAAGGGTACAAGGAGCACCTCTAAATAACAACGGTGAAACCTTGGAGCAACTTGAGGAGTCTGTCTTCTTCGGTATGGAGAAAGGAGGTGAGCCATGCACGAGTTCGCGCTCCTTGCTTTCGGAGGTTTGGTGACTGCCCTCGCCGTTCGGATGGTTTCTCAGTACGGACGTGAGATGGGCCGCGCCAGCAACGTAGTCCTGTGGATGGGGCTGGGCGTCGGTTACGCCTACCTCGTCGACTTCTCGATCTTCACAGCCTGGGGAATGAGCGTCCGGTCGCACACGATCGGCGCCATAATCACGGGCTTCATGGTCGGCGGATTCGCGCTGCTCTGGGAGGAAGCGATCGACTTCTTCCGCGGGTACGCGCACAAAGATCACGCTGAGCCGAAGAAGACTCTCCGCCGCGCTGCTTAAACAGCCAAGCGGGATGGGTTAGAAGGGGGCCGCTCGCGGCCCCCTTCTCTTCTTCTACCCCGGTCGACTAGCGTCGATCCGTGGCCAAGTGCATGATCTGCGGCGTCAACGCGACGGATCCCGGAAAAGGTCCGTCACGCTGGGCGCGCGCCGTCGTCGAAGGCGAGCAGATCCTTGTTTGTCCGGACTGCCAAGCCAAGCACCCCGATTGGATCAAGCGGGCGGAGATATGTCAGGAGTGCGGATCCAATCGCCTGATCAAGTCGATGGGCGACCGCGTGTGCCGCGCATGCGGACACCAATGGTCTGACGAGGACCTGAAGCTCTAGCTAGTGCGCGTGGCCGTGGCCGTGATCGTCGGCCGGCGGCTCTTCCTCGGGCTTCTCGACGACGAGGACTTCGGTCGTCAGCAAGATCGCCGCGATCGAAGCAGCGTTCTGCAGCGCCGAACGAGTCACCTTTAGCGGGTCGACGATCCCGGCTTTGATCAGGTCGCCGAATTCCCCCGTCGCTGCGTTGAAGCCCTTCGAGTCCTTGGCTTCACGCGTCTGCTCAGCGATTACAGAGCCTTCGTAGCCGGCGTTCTTCGCGATCCACCGCAAAGGCTCGGCCAATGACGCGAGCACCAAACGTGCACCCGTCTGCTCGTCTCCTTCGAGCGCATCTGCGGCTTTACCAACGGCCGCCTCAGCACGGACGAGCGCAACACCGCCGCCCGGCACGATGCCTTCTTCGACGGCAGCTCGCGTTGCCGAGAGCGCGTCCTCGATGCGGTGCTTCTTTTCTTTTAGCTCGACCTCGGTGGCAGCTCCGACCTTGAGGACGGAAACTCCACCGGAAAGCTTCGCTAGTCGCTCTTGCAGCTTCTCTTTGTCCCAATCCGAGTCGGTGCGGTCGATCTCCTGCCGGATCTGGTTGATGCGGGCTTTGATGTTGTCGCCTTCGCCGGCACCCTCCACGATCGTCGTGTCGTCCTTCGTGATCACGACCTTGCGCGCCTTACCGAGCATGTCTAGCTCGACGTTCTCGAGCTTGATGCCGAGCTCATCGGAGATGACCTGGCCACCGGTGAGGATGGCCATATCCTCGAGCATCGCCTTGCGGCGATCCCCGAAGCCCGGTGCCTTAACGGCAGCGGCCTTGATGGTCCCCCGCATTTTGTTAACGACCAATGTCGCAAGTGCCTCACCCTCGACATCCTCGGCCACGATCAGGAACGGCTTGCCCGATTGAACGACGCGCTCGAGCACGGGAAGGAGGTCGCCCACGGCCGAGATCTTCTTGTTCGCGAACAAGATCATCGGGTCTTCCAGAACGGCTTCCATCCGGTCCTGGTCGGTGACGAAGTACGGAGAGATGTAGCCGCGGTCGAACTGCATGCCTTCGACGGTTTCGAGCTCGAGGCCGAAGGTCTGTGATTCTTCGACGGTGATTACGCCGTCCTTACCGACCTTGTCCATGGCCTCGGCGATCATGTCGCCGATCCCCGCGTCCGCCGCGGAGTTAGCGGCAACTTGTGCGATCTCTTGGTGTCCGGAGATCTCCTTGGCCTGTCCGCGCAGCGCTTCGATGGCTGCAGCGACACCCTTTTCGATACCGCGGCGAAGTCCCATGGGGTTGGCGCCGGCGGCGACGTTGCGCATGCCTTCGTGCACCATCGCCTGCGCGAGAACGGTGGCCGTGGTCGTGCCGTCCCCTGCAACGTCGTTGGTCTTGGACGCAACTTCCTTGGCGAGCTGCGCTCCCAGATTCTCGAAGCGCTCCTCGACCTCGACCTCTTTGGCGATCGTCACGCCGTCGTTGGTGATGACGGGTGCGCCCCATTTCTTCTCGATGACGACGTTGCGGCCGCGAGGGCCGAGAGTAATTCGGACGGCGTTGGCCAGCTTGTCGACACCCTGCTCGAGGGCGCGGCGGGCGTCGGCGCGGAAAAGGATCTCTTTGGACGGCATGAGTTAGAGGTGAGGCGCTACTTGATGCGGGCGAGGATGTCGCGTGAGGGGACGACTAGAAGCTCTTCGCCGTCGATCTTGACCTCGGTGCCTGCGTACTTCGAGTACAGGACGCGGTCGCCTTCCTTCACCTCGACGGGAATGCGCTTGCCGTTGTCGTCGACGCGGCCGGGGCCGACGGCGATGACTTCGCCTTCCTGCGGCTTCTCTTTAGCGGTGTCCGGGATAACCAGGCCCGAGGACGTAACCTCTTCGGCGTCCAGGGGACGGATAACCACGCGGTCCTCGAGGGGCTCGATGCCAGTCTTGGTCTTGGTCGCCACTGCGTAACCCTCCTTGACGTCTTTTGATCGGAACGGATTAGCACTCTAACCATGTGAGTGCCAAGGGTCAAATGCGACGAGGCAGGATTGCCTAACCGGGGGGCCCACTCGGCTGGGGCTTGCCTGAGCAAGCCCCAGCCGAGGGGCGCCTTCACGCCGAAGCCCCCCGGGCGGAGGGGTGCGCCTGCATCCTGGAATCGGCCACCTAGCCGGCCGGGTGAGGACCGACAGGTGGTCTCAGACTTAAGACGGCGTTAGGCGCGCCCGGCGGGCCTAAGCGGTCAGTTTGAGGGAAGCCGACGCGGGGGCGTCCAGCGGCGTGACCTCACCGCGTCGGAGCCGGAAGTGGCCGGCGGCGGCGATCATGGCGCCGTTGTCCACGCACAGGGCCGGGTCGGGCACGTGCAGGCGCCAGCCCCGCTTTGAGGTCTCTTCGGCCAGGCGCTCGCGAAGCCGCGAGTTCGCGGCAACGCCGCCGCCCAAAACGATCTTGGGGACTCCGAGGTCGGCGGCAGCCCGCATGGACTTGTCGACCTGCACGTCGACGATCGCCTCCTGGAAGGAGGCGGCTACGTCCGACCTCGTGGGCTTGGACCCGGCTTCCTCGGCTCGACGGACATGACGGACAACGGCCGTCTTCAGTCCGGAGAAGCTGAAATCGAGATTGTTTCCCTTCATCGCCCGCGGAAAATCGATCGCCGCCGGGTTCCCTTTCTTGGCGAGCTTGTCGATGGCCGGACCACCCGGGAAACCGAGGTCGAGGAACCGCGCGATCTTGTCGAAAGCTTCGCCCGCGGCATCGTCCAGGGTCTGCCCCAGGACGTCGTAGCTTCCCAGCTGCTTCACGTGGAAGAGCGATGTGTGTCCACCGGATACGACGAGCGCAATGAAGGGAGGCTCGGCAGGATCGTCGTCCAACAGGCTCGCGAACACATGTCCCTCGATGTGATGGACGCCTGCGAAGGGAACCTTGAGCGACGCCGACATCGCCTTGCCGGTCGCATAGCCGACGAGTAGAGCACCTATCAATCCCGGTCCGCGAGTCGCCGCCACCGCATTCAGATCGCGCATACCGATCCGGGCTTCGCGCAGCGCGCGTTCGATGGTCAAGGGCATTCGTTCGACGTGTGCGCGCGCAGCCAGCTCCGGCACCACGCCGCCGAACGGCGCGTGCAGATCGACCTGAGACGCGATGACGTTGGACAGGATCTCGCGTCCACCGCGAACGACGGCAACGGCCGTCTCATCACAGGATGTTTCGATACCGAGGACGAGCGCATCCTCACCGATGACGGGATCGCTCAATCCCGAAACTCCGCGTGGATCTTGTCCAACCGCCGGCGATAGTCCGCAGTGTCGACACCCTCGGCCCACATAATGTACGCGTCCTCGCCGGTCTCGACGTAGTAGCCCTTTCGCACGCCGACGGTTTGGAAACCGAACTTCCGGTACATCGCTTGCGCTCCCGCGTTGGCACGCCGCACCTCGAGCGTCATCGATCGCACGTCCCGCTTCAGCGCAGCTTCAACGAGGTTGAGCAACAGGCGCATTCCTATGCGATGTCTGTGGAAGGCCGGGTCGACGGCGATATTCGTGATGTGGCCTTCGTCGCCCAGGATCATGACGCCCGCGTAACCCACGACCTTCGCCTGGTGACGGGCAACCAGATACGCACGCGACCCTCGCTGCGCGAGCTCTGAAAGGAAAAGTCCGGCCGACCATGGGCGCGGATAGACCTTTCCCTCGATGCGCAGAACGGACGGCAGGTGCCGACGGCGCATAGCGATGACCTCGACCTCGAGTACCTCGCGCGCGCGTTCGGTGACCACTAAAGCTTCTCCGTCCTTTCCCACATCAGTTCAGCGTCCGACTTGCGTACGTATAAGGGTTTCACGTCGGCGAGCCGGTCGGAATCTTCGCGCATCAGACGGGACACGGCCAGCTCGACCAGCGAGATAGCAGTTGGGGTGCAATCCGAAACTCCGGCGATCTCCACATCGTGTGACATGTCCTGAAATTCTCGGGGGTAGACGTAAGCGCCGTTGCCGACGATGAGGACTGGCTCGCCGCGGGCCTCGATCTCGTTGGCGCAGTGATCGGCGGGAGCGCAACGGAAGTCGGTCAAGCGTTGAACGCCTCCGGGTGTAGCGCGATAGAAAGCCCAGAAGACTTCGTTCCGGCGCGCGTCGATGCACGTGCAGATCGCCCTTCGCGTGTAACGGACGCTGAACGCGAGAACGTCCAGCGAGGAAAGACCCACTATCGAGATCCCGAGCGTTTGCGCGAGGGCTTTGGCCGTCGCGACGCCGACTCGAAGTCCGGTGAACATCCCCGGGCCGAGCCCGACGGCAACGCCACCCAGTTGCGACCAGTCAAGTCCGGCATCGGCGAGAAGACGTTCGGCGGCCGGCATGAGGACTTCGTCCTGCGAACGCCCGCGGCCCACCTCGTAGGACGCAACGACCTCGTTCTCTGTCCCGATCGCGATCGATGCGTGACGCGTCGAGGTCTCGATGCCGCAAACCAGCATCAGGCGCCTTCCGCTGCCCAGTTGCGCACGGTCTCGGAGAGCTCGCCCATGCGCTCGTGCCATCTACCCGCGGGAAGGAATTTGATGTTGCGAACGTCGTCGATGTCACCTTCCCAAGCGAAATCGAGCTCGAGGTAGTCCCGTCCGGCGATCTCGAACGCTTTCTCCCCCCACTCGACCGCGGAAACGGAAGGCGGCTCGAACATTTCGTCCAAACCCAGATCGAAGACTTCGGCTGGAGATGAGCAGCGGTAGAGATCGACATGGACGAGAGGAAAGCGTCCGCCCTCATATGAGTGGACCATCGTGAACGTCGGAGATCGCGCTCTGTCGCCGACGCCGAGTCCTTCGGCGAGGCCTTGCACGAAGGTTGTCTTCCCGGTGCCGAGGTCGCCTACGAGTAGCAATACCTCGCCGGGACGAACCAGACCCCCCAAACGACGGCCGAGGGAGATCGTCTCTTCGGCCGAACGCGTGCGTACGGCCAGGAAAGGGACGCGCATGGAAAACCAAGCCTACGGCCTTGCGGTGCGGCTAGAACAGGCCCAGTTGCTCCCCCGGGTCTTCGTGTTCTTCGGGGAGCTCCTCCAGGGCCTTGCGGATCTCTTCGAAGTCTTGTGCGATGCCCTCGGCCGCCCGTCCTCCGCGCAACGCGGCGGCGGGATGGAACGTGGCCATGAGCGGAGTGCCGTCCCTCATCGTGAAGCGCTGTTCGCGGAGCTTGGTGATGCCGAGCGTGCTGCCGGTGAGCAGCTTGGCGGCGAAGTTGCCGAGCGCGACCACGAGGCGCGGCTTGATCAGGTCGAGCTTGGCCCTTAAGAAAGGCTTGCACGCCTCGATCTCGGCGGGCAACGGGTCTCTGTTACCGGGAGGGCGGCAGCAAAGCGTGTTCGCGATGTAGACATCGGATCGCTGGAGGCCGAGCTTTTGCTCGATCAGTTTGGTTAGCAGTTGGCCGGCGGCACCCACGAACGGTTCGCCCTTCTGGTCCTCGTGGAAGCCGGGGGCCTCGCCGACGAACATGAGGTCGGCGTTCGGATTGCCGACGCCGAAGACGGCTTGTGTCCGGACCTCTCCGAGCGGACAGGCGCGGCACGCCTCGGCCTGCATCGCAAGGCGCGCGAGCTCGCTCGCCACTGTTGCCGGTGCGTTCAAAACCGCCCGCTCCACGCTCGCAGGCTGCCAGCCACCACCGACAGCGCCGATCCTCGCTTCGCCAACAAGCGCCTCAGCGATGGTCGGCCAGACCGGGGACGCCGCCGAGCCCTTTGGCGGCACGCACGCCCCGGCGAAGGGCCTCGGCGACGACGTCGGCGGCGGCCATCCCGACGAGGTTCGGCTCGACGTCGACTTCTCCCGTTGCGCCGCAGAAGATGATGTCGCCGTCGAAGAACGTGAAGGCCGGACGAACCGAGCGCGCGACCCCTGCCGACGCCATCTTCGAGACGTGGACGCAACGCGCCTTGTCCAGGATCGCGTTGGTCATGACACAAACGAGAACCGTTGCGGGTCCGCTCTTTGCGTGCGGCGATCCGTCGTGGGCGATGCGTGATCCGGCGATGATGCTCCCGTCGTTGTCGACGATGTCACCCACCGCATTGCATACGACGAGCGCGCCGACGATCGCGTCCGTTCCATCGATGCGTGCAGAGGCCGTGCCGAGTCCGCCTTTCATCCTTCCTTCCGGTCCCGCGTACTTGGCGCACGTCGCTCCCGTTCCGGCTCCCACCGATCCTTCCTCGACCGTTGCTCCAGCTGTTTCGGCAGCTTGTCGGCCGTTCTCGACCCGTGGTCGCGCCTTCGGATCGCCGAGGGGAAGGTCGAAGATGACGGCCGCCGGCACCAGTGGCACACGCACGCCTCCGAACTCGAATCCGACCCCCTTGTCCTCCAGGAAGGCGGCTACTCCGTCGGCGCTCGCCAATCCATACATGCTTCCGCCCGTTAGGACGAACGCGTGCACGACGTTCTCGATCGTTTGGGGGCCGAGCATGTCCGTCTCGCGGGTTCCCGGAGCAGCACCGGCCAGGTGGTATCCACCCACTGTTCCTGCAGGAACGAGGATCACGGTGCATCCGGTGCAGCCTTCGGTGTCGGTGTAGTGGCCGACCGTGACGCCCGGAACGTCGGTGATCACGCGAGGACTTTGTCCGCGAACTTTCGGACGTGGGCGGTCAATTCTTGATGGCGCTCCCACGGCGCCATGTGTCCTGATCCTTCCAGGACGACGAGCTCCGACCCCGGGATCAGCCTGTTCATCTCTTCCGACAAGAAGAGCGGGGTGATCAGGTCGCGATCTCCCGAGACGATCAATGTGGGCACCTTGATGTCGTCCAAGAGTTGGTGGACGTCGTAGTCGTGAAGGTCGATACCTGCGGCGATCGTTTGCGACGGGCATTGCTGAAACATCTCGAAGGCTGTCGTTAGATGCTTGCGCGAAGGCGCACGTCCGAAAAAGAGCCGTGCGGCGAATATGCCGAGGTCACCTTGCCGGGGCCGGAAGCGTTCGATCCGCTTCGCATCGGTGCCCGTGATCATCCGTCCCACATCGCTGAGACGCTCCATCAGGCGTTGTGCCGATTCACCCTTACCGCGCCAACCGCCGAGCTGCGCGGTGAAGGTCGAATTCACGATCACCGTGCCGCGGATGCGTTCCCTGTGTGGCGTTTCTGCAGTGAGATATGCAAGCGAAGCCATCCCACCGAGTGAGTGACCGACGGTTACGACATCTCCGGCAGCAGCTTGATGGATCACGGCAGCCATGTCCTCAGAGAAAGTGCGGCCGTTGAACCGCGTGTTGCCGTCTGGTCCTCGAGCTGGTCCCGAGTGGCCGTGACCGCGGTGGTCGTAGGCAACGAGCCGGTAGCGTCCATCGGCTCGCAGATCGCGGATTAGGTAGTGCCAGATGATCTGGTTCTCGACGATGCCGTGCGCAAAGACGAGCGTGGCTTCGGCTTCCTCGGGGCCGAAAATGCGCGCGTAGAGTTTGGTTCCGTCGAAGGACTCGATCCACTGCGTTCGGCCGGTAACAGAGCCGATCGGCTCGTTCGCCTCGGGATCGGGGCGACGCGCGAGCCTCTTATAGATGAGTTCTTCGAGGGCGGCGCCTGCGGCTACACCGGCCCCGGCGACGGCGAGCCCGAGAAGCGCGTTTCGCTTCCTCATCCGACTCGTAGCTCTCCGGACAAAGGACGCTTGTAGCCATCGGCTGCCAGCTCACCGAAGGCTTCGAAGTCTCCTGTGCGATCGGGCGTCCAGTTCTCGGTCAGCACCAGCGTTCCCTGTGTATCGATAGATGCGTTGGTTGCCGCCTGCGTGAAGACTTGGCCGTCCGACCATCGCCAAACCTCTTCATCGCCGTCCATTACCCAGAAGTCGTAGCGCTGCCCGGTCGGGAACTCAAGTTGCTCGGTCTTGCCGGTCACGTTTGTCAGGCGAAGCGTTAAGCGCACCGGCCGGCCTACCTCGGCGCGAGAAGGGGCCACGGAGAACGTCACGCCTACCCCGCCTACGGTGCGCCGATCTCCGGAAACCTCGTTCCCCGAACAAGCTGAAGCGACTGCCAGCAGGGCAAGAAGCGCGATGGACCGCCGCATCTAGATGTACCGCCGCGGAACGCGAGGACCGACCGAGCACACGACCTCGTAGTTGATCGTCCCTATCTTGTCGGCGATCTCCGTCGCCGTTATCTCATCGGCTCCCTGGGCGCCGATGAGCACGACTTCGTCACCGGTTGCAACCTGGTCGCTGCCGCAGTCGGCCATGATGGTGTCCATCGTGACGCGGCCGGCGATCGGGCGGCGCCGTCCTCCGATCAGCACGTCACCGTTGTTGGAGAGCATGCGCGCGAAGCCGTCGCCGTAACCGATGAAAACGTTGGCGATCGTCGTTTCCTGCTCGGGCGCAAACGTATGGCCGTAGGACACACCCTCACCGGGCGGAACACGGCGAACGTTGCCAACGGCCGAGACAAGCTTCAACGCGGGACGAAGCTCACAATGCGTGCGCAGGTCGGGATGGGGATAAAGGCCATAGAGCATGATCCCCATGCGCACGAGGTCGAAATGGGAGCCGGGATAAAGGACTATCCCGGCCGAGCTCGACAGGTGCCGGATCCGCGGCTCGATTCCGGAGCGCTCGACGTCCTCGCACAGCTCACCGAAGCGTTCGATCTGTCGCGCGGTGAAGGGATGCTCGGCCAGCTCGCCCATGGCGAAGTGGCTCCATAATCCGTCCACCTCGAGGCTTTCCATGCGAGCAACATCGGTTACGAAGCGAACCCCGTCCGATAGTTCCGCACCTTCGCGGTGCATCCCGGTGTCGACGCACACATGGACCGGAAACTTCCGTCCGGATAGTGCTGCGGCTTCGTTCAGCGATTCGGCGGCCGTTCTGGTGGACACAGAGGGTGTTAGTTGGTGCTCGACGATCGCCTTAGAGGCCGCGGGTGTCGCTTCGATCAAGATCAAGATCGGGACATCGATACCCGCTTCGCGCAGCCGGATGCCTTCTTCAACCAGGGCAACACCGAGCCAGGTCGCACCGGCGTCCAAGGATGCCCGCGCTACCTCGACGTCTCCGTGTCCGTAGCCATTTGCCTTGACCACAGCGAGTCGCTCGACGTTTGGAGCGAGGAAAGACCCCAGAGTAGTGACATTGTGGCGGACCGCTCCGAGATCTATCTCGGCGTAGGTCGGCCTGAGGTTGTTGATGCCGCTCATGCGTGGCGAATCATGACGAAGGCAGGACCGTCCTGATCTTGCCCGTCACGAAATTCGATCTCTCGACGTAACTAAAGGCGCTTGGCAAGGCCTCCGGCAGATCGGACGCACGCAGCGCGCGCTCGCCGAGTCGCGAGGCCACGATGTCCGCCGCGGTGCCGTGCAGGAATGCTCCGGACCACATGGCCGCTTCGGGAGCGGCTCCCTGAGCGAGCAAAGAACCAACGATCCCTGTGAGCACGTCTCCCGTGCCGCCCGTGGCCGCACCGGGATTGCCGCTCGTATTTACCCAAACGGTGCCGTCCAGTGCCGCGGTGACCGCGCGGCGTCCTTTGAGATGGACGACGGCGCCCCAGCTTTCGGCCGCGCCACGGGTGTCACTCACTCGATCGTTGCTTGGGGCGCGTCCAGCCAGATAAGAGAACTCACCGGCGTGCGGTGTGAGCACGCACGGATGCGCGCGGTCCTTTAGGACTCTTGGCTCGTCGCGCATGATCTCCGCGAGCGCCCACAAACCGTCGCCATCTATAACCATCGGCAGCTCGACATCGAGAGCCCTGCGAACGACGGCAACGCCACGCGGGCCGCGGCCAAGTCCCGGCCCGATGGCCAGCGCCTTGCACCGCTCGAGACGGTCGGCGAATTCGTCAACGGCCTTGGCCTCCAGTTGGCCTTCGGCTTCTGGGAGCGGAACCTTGATGGCCTCCAACACTGCGTTCTCGAACACATCCAGCGTGCTGGACGGAACGCCGAGAACGACCAACCCGGCGCCGGCGCGGATCGCGGCGCGAGCCGTCAGGACGGCCGCGCCGGTCATGCCGGCCGATCCGGCCAGGACGGCCAGCGAGCCGACTTCATACTTGTGTGTGTCCGGTTTGATTTCGGGAAGTGCTGCGCGCACATCGCGCGGGCCAGGCATGAACGTGCGCGCTCCTTTTACCGTGATCCCGATGTCGGCCACGTCGACTCGCCCTGCGTGCAACCCTCCAGGTGAAGCAATGTGGCCTACCTTCAATGCCTGGATGGCCAGAGTGAGGTCTGCCTTCACCGCGTCACCGGGAATCGCTCCGTCGGCGCCCGAAACGCCCGATGGGATGTCGACGGCCATCACCGGCTTACCTGTTGCGTTGATCGCAGAAATAGCCGTGGCCACATTGTCTCGCGGTGCGCCGGAGAAACCAGTGCCGAGGATCGCGTCGATAACAAGATCCGCGCGAGCGACCGCACGTTCGAACTCGGCACTCGACCAGCTTTGAGTCCGAATCACCGTAGTGTGCACACCGCGCGCAGATAGGTGGCCGGCGCACATAATGCCGTCTGATCCGTTGTTCCCTTTTCCGGCAACTACGACGACGCGCTTTCCGTACGCACCGCCGAGCATCCTGAGCGCCACCATCGCGCACGCGAACGCGGCGCGATCCATGAGCTCGGGCTGACCAACGCCGCCGGCGATCGTCGCGGCATCGGCTGCGCGCATCTCGTCCGGATACAGGACCGGTTCCACTGTTATTTCTCCTCTGCCAAGACCACGGCGACGGCAACGTCGTCGGTATGGCTCAACGAGACATGGAACCGGACGTCGTCGTGTCCTTCCACGTGCAGGACGGGCACCCGGTTTTTCTCGGATCGCACCTCTACGTCCTTCCAAGCCAGCACCTTGGCCAGCGCTTTGCGCGTGGCTTCCTTAGCGGCGAACCTCGCGGCCAGCGAGGCTTCGCGCGATGCGCGGCGGGCCGACACATCGAGCTCGTGCGCGGTGAACACCCTTGCGGCCAGACCCGGCGTGCGCTCGAGCGCCTTCCGCATCCGCGCGACGGGAACCGCGTCGACTCCGACCCCCCGGATCACGGGTTCCTCCAGCGTTCGGCGAGCGCCTGTATGGAGTCGATCAACAGAGACTCGACGGAGATCTCACCGAGCAGATCGTCGCGGAAGGTCGGCTCCGTCTCGGTGACGATGTCGCGGAGCGCCGAGTACCGGTCGCGGTAGCCCTGAAGCACGCTGCGCATGGTGTCGGCTCCAAGTCTTTCGTGGAAGCGGACATGCAGCAGCGCGATTCCTGTGACTTCGCTCCCCTTCACTTCGGGAACGATCACGAGAGTTCGTCCGTCGTGGCCGCGGGTGACGAGCACTTCGCGCTCGACCGCAACGCGGTGTTTCGTCCCGCGCAGTCTTGGATCCCGGTCCGTCCGAGACGGAAGATCGCGCGCGATACCGCCGCGATCGGTGATTCGGACCATCGCTTCGCCTCGGACGTCGCCTTCTATCCGATAGAGCGTGTAACCGGTCACTCGCTCGATGCTCGCGTCCAGCGCCGCCAGCTCGCGCAACGTGGTGTAAGTAACGCGGTCGCGGGCAACTCCGGCCGCGAGCACCTCCTTGACGAGAGGCACCTGAAGCAGAGTCTCCTCGGCCCTCGAGATGCCGACGGTGACGGTCTTTGCTTGGTGACGGATCGCATCGATCGGCCTGGTGAGCTTGTCGATCCCGTTGGTTAGAGCCTCCATCAGGTCGCCAAGAACCTCGGTCGGTGTTCCGATCTTTCCGTGCTCGATCTGGTAAGCATCCAGCGGGGATACGCCGGTCGCATAGCGGAAGAGGGACGCGATCCGCACAGCCGCTGACGGTTCGAGGTGCCCGTCGTAGGAACCGACACGCAGCGCATCGTGGAACCGTGACGCAAGCGGTGAGATGCGCGGGCGCACATGCTCGAGCAACTGAAGGGGGTCCTGTCCGTTGCCGTCGGTGACCTCCGTGGCCGCTTCGATCGCCGAGCGCGCCTCGCGCAGCGGGTTGGCGAGTGCGTCGATCACCAGGGCCGCCTCGTATCCGAAGACGTGGCCGGCCATCGCCGAAAGGACGAACGCCACCTGCGGATGCAGCGAGGGGACTCGGATCACATCGAGAGCCGCATCGTAGGACCCCTCGCCCTCACCGCAGATCACGATGGGAGCCGCCTTGTGCGAACGGAAGTAGACGACCTCCTTGGCGACGTCCTCGGCGTTCGAGCCCTGGAGTCCCGCAGCACAGACGAGGATCAGCGGCTCGGCTGAGAGATCGATGTGCTTCTTGTCCTCGGTTACGTCCGAAGAGATCGACTTGTAACAGAGCTCGGACAGCTTGATGCGAAGCTCCTCGGCGGTGATGCGATTGGCGCCGTTTCCCACCACAGCCCAATCGCGCCTGGATGGAACGTGGCGCGCCGCGATCTCCGCGATCTCCGCGCGCTTTGCCAGAACTTTCTCCATGGCATCCGGAACTTCGCGCAGCGCGCGGAGAGCCGACTCGTCCACACCGGTTGCCCCTTCGACCTCAGAGGCGATCCCGGCCGATAGAAGGAAGCCGGCGGCCACCTGCGCGTAGAAGGCTTTGGTCGACGGCACCGCCATCTCGACGTCGCGTCCGTCGGATGTGTAGAGGACGCCGTCGGATCTGTCGGTCAGATCGCTCTGCCGGCGATTGACGATGGCGATGATGTGGGCGCCTCGCGCACGCACGACGTCGACCGTCCGGTTCGTGTCGGCCGTCGTGCCGGATTGGGAGATCGCGATGACGAGGGTGTCGGACATGTCGTCGCGAACTCCGAATCCGGAAAGCTCGGTGGCGGCCAACGGCTCCACTCGGATCGGCGCCGGTTGCAAAGCCTTCGACAGGATCGCCGCGAGCGCACGGCCGGCGATCGCCGCCGTCCCCTGGCCGATCACGACTATGTGCCGCAGCTCGCCGTTACGCAGCTTCGTCCGGACGACATCGGGAAGGGTCTCGGCTCCCAACGCGACGCTTAGGTTCTCGCCGTCTTCAACGATGTGGCCGCGCAACGTTTGCCTGAACGACCTCGGCGCTTCGGACAGCTCCTTCAAGAGGAAGTGTGGGAACGTCCCGCGATCGACGTCCCTCGTTGTGATCTCGGCGTCGCGAAGATCGTCTTCGGTTATGGGAAGTTCGCTTCCGTCGTAAGCGATGCGCTTCAAGGTCGCGGTAACACCCGATCCGTCGGGCTCCCTGACTACGACGATCTGGCCACGAGTCGACGGTTCTTGAGGGTCGGCCGGAGTTTCCCCGTCCATCCGTAGATACGACCCGGCCTGCTCGACCAACCCGTACGGCTCGCTGGCCACGACGTAACCGTCGCGTGACGGTCCGACGTACAAGGCCTGGCCGCTACCGCGCAACGCGAGCAAGAGCTTGTCGGGCTCGTCCAATGAAACCAGAGCGATGGCAACGGAACCCTCGAACGAAGCGACCGTTCGGCGGAACGCCTCATCCAAGGAAGCCCCGTCGCGCATTCGCCGAGACACGAGCAAGGGAATGATCCGGGTGTCGGTGGTGATCTCGAGCGGAGCCTCGAGATCTTCGGCCGAAGTGATGTCGACGTGGTTGTCGATATCACCGTTCAGAACGGCGAACAAGAAGGGTGGCTCATCGCCGGAAACGGGATGCGCGTTGGGTTCGGAGATCATGCCCACGCTAGCCCACCGCGTGTGTCCGGCCACGAGGATGCGCGCGCCGGCTGATCCGAGAGCGAGATGGAGAAGTGCGTCGTCCCTGAGCTGCTCGCGGATCGCGCGCGTGTTGTCGCCCAGCTCTCCTACCTCGGCTGCGACCTTGTAAACGAAGCACAGGTTTCCATTCGATTCACGCACAGAGCCCGATCGCAGAAGCGGGTCCCCGGTACGCTCGTCCAGCGATGCGCGAACGGATGGCGCGGACAGGTCGAGCGAGTGACCGCGCACGACGACCGCGATGCCGGCCGAGTCGCGTCCCCTAACCTCCAGGCGGTCGATGGCGCGCAAAGCGATCTCGACCTGTCCGAAGAGAGCTACGGAATGTGGCGATGCATCGCGGCCGGCCAGATCCAAAGCCACCGTCGCTATGCGAAGGATGTCGCGGCGTACCTTCCACACCGCGTCGTTGACGCGGACGATCGCCGCGTTGATGGCCTCGATCTCTTCGGCCACGGCCGATCCTTCGCCGGCATCGAAAGACGCCTCGAAAGCCTTCGTCCGGTTCCAGATGTCGTCGAGGAGTACTTCGAAACCGGGGATCGTGTTGGGCTGCGTTGCAAGGGAAAGAATGCCACGCACGCCGCGCAGCAGACCCTCGGCCTCCTGAACCCGCCCCGCACACTTCAGCAGTCCGGCGGCCAGGGTCGGATCGTCGATCGAAGTCGGCATCAACCCGTGGGCTTCGTCCAGAGCCTTCGAAACCAAGCGCAGGTCGACCGACTCCCACGTTTCTT
This sequence comes from uncultured Actinomycetes bacterium, assembly GCA_963766295.1. Lineage (GTDB taxonomy): Bacteria > Actinomycetota > JAICYB01 > JAICYB01 > JAICYB01 > JBBDRJ01. Next base: position 1,974,213 of record CAVXYW010000002.1, read on the forward strand.
CACCTTGGACGACTCCGACGATCCCGCACATGCCTAAGAGTCTCCCGCCTCAGCACGAACTACCTCAGCAACCTGCTCTGCGAGCTCCTTGGCTAACGACGCTTCCGGAGCCTCGACCATCACGCGCACAACAGGCTCGGTTCCGGACGGACGCACGAGTACGCGCCCGTCGGCTCCCAATCGTTGCTTCGCATCGGCGATCGCGGAGCGAACGACGTCACTCGCTTCGATCTGGCTCCTACCCTTCGTCTTCACGTTGACGAGCACCTGCGGGAGGGGCTCGAAAGGAACGAGATCGGACAGCGGACGACCCGTCGCCGCTACCGCATCCAGAACCGCGAGGCCGGCAAGGATCCCGTCGCCGGTGGTCGCTTGATCCAAGCGGATGATGTGTCCCGACTGTTCTCCACCGAGAACGAGGTCGTGATGACGAAGGGCTTCGAGCACGTGGCGGTCGCCCACCGGAGTTTCGACAAGCTTTATGTCTTCGGCCTCGCACCATCTGCGCAACGCCTGATTGGCCATGACCGTACTGACGATCGCGTCGCTGGCCAGCCGTCCTTCGTCCTTCAGTTCTTTAGCCATGATCGCGAGGATCGCGTCACCGTCCACCAAGCGGCCGTTCTCGTCGGACAACAAGACCCGATCGGCATCGCCGTCGAAGGTCAGACCGATGGCGCCGGATTCTTTAGACGCGGCCGCGATCACTTCAGGATGAAGTGCGCCACATCCTTCGTTGATCAACGAACCGTCGAGCGAGTCGTTGATAGCGGTTACATCGACGCCGATGCGCCGCAGCGCCTCGGGCGCGACCGGAGAAGCGGCACCGTTTGCGCAATCGACCACGACGCGCAGGCCACGGACGTTGTGAGAAGCAACGGCGTCGATGTGCGCGATGTAGGAATCGAGTGCCTCGGGGATCTCGTGCACATTGCCCTCACCCGAACCGCTCTCACCGGATTCGACGAGACTCTCGATCGTCTCTTCGGCCTCGGTGTTGAGCTTCCATCCTCCACGCGCGAAAAACTTGATCCCGTTGTCGGTCGGCGGATTGTGCGACGCGGAGATGACGATGCCGGCGTCTCCGTCGAGCAGAGTTGTGAGGTAAGCAACGCCGGGCGTCGGGAGCACACCGCCAAGAAGGACGTCGGCGCCGGCAGAACAGGCACCGTCTACGAAGGACTCCTCCAGCACCGGTCCGGATACGCGGGTATCCCGTCCGAGAATGATCCTGGCGCCGGAACCGGCCCATACGGCGACGGCCCGCCCCACCTCACGCACGAGGTCCGGCGTGAGGCTGTGGTCGGCGTTGCCGCGTATGCCGTCGGTACCAAAGAGGTTGCCCATGGGCTGGAAGGGAAGGTAGCCAGTGTCCCATAGAAACACCCCCATTTCGGGCCCGGGCCGATGAGTCAGGCGTGGTCAGTGCGTCATAAACGGGTAGGAACGCCCAAGAAGGAGAGGACGATGGCGAACTTCATATTGATCCCAGGAGCCGGCTCGGATTCCTGGTACTGGCACTTGGTCGAACCCGAGTTACGAAAAGCAGGACACGACGTCGTCGCCGTAGACCTGCCGTGCGACGTCGACTCCAAGACCTTCACGGATTACGCGGACGCGGTCGTCGACGCTATCGGCAACCGAACTGATCTGGTCTTGGTCGCTCAGTCCTTGGGCGGCTTCACCGCGCCACTGGTTTGCGAGCGCGTCCCCGTCCAAATGCTCGTTCTCGTCAACGCCATGATTCCTTCACCCGGCGAGTCGGCCGGCGACTGGTGGGCCAACACCGGACAACCGCAAGCGATGCACGAAGAAGCGGCGCGACACGGAAGGAAGTACAAGGACGACATGGACCTTATGAACGACTTCGAGTACGTGTTCCTGCACGACCTACCAAAGGATGTGAAGGCCGAAAGCGCCAAGCACGTGCGCAACCAATCCGGACGGCCTTTCACGGATCCGCTACCTGTCGACGGCTGGCCCGACGTTCCAACTCGCGTCGTCGCCGGTCGGGACGATCGTCTCTTTCCGGTGAACTTCCAACGCCGGGTGGCGAGCGAGCGACTGTCTGTCGACATCGAAGAAATCGACGGCGGGCACCTTGTTGCATTGAGCTGCCCAAATGTTCTAGCGGATCGTTTGCTCGACCGTTAGCTCAGGCCGGTGGCACTTCCCGCTCGATCACTTCGCGTTCGCGCACTACCTTACGACTACCGCCGTCATGCACTACGGTCCTCCGATCGCGTGCGTACGGAGCCCACGGCGCCCAAAAGATCATCGACGCAACAAACCCGATACCTCCCACGATCATCAGGATCACACCAACGGTGTTTACATCGAAGCCCTGAGCGGTCGCCGTAACGGCAAAAGCCAAGATGGCACCAACTGCGACCAAAAACAGACTGATTCCAAGACCTGGCATTCCTAACCTCCTACCTTTTCCCCGCCTTTGAATGTGAAGCAAACGTGACGATGTATCAATGATTCCCCGATCAGGCATTTCGGAAACCGAACGCGAGGGACTACGAAAAACTAGTCCTGTTTGTAAGCTGCGGCCGCCGGGCCGAGATCGAAGTATTCGCGCCACGCCTTCACGCGACCGTTCTCGATCTCGAAGACCGCGCAGATCCGCAGCGTCACTTCTCGCCCGTTGAGCGTCACTACGTCGGTTCTTTCATTCATAACCACTTCGTCGTTGGCGACCTGATTGTGGATAAAGATCCGCGGTGGCTCCTGGTGAACACGCGATTCACAGAAGCTCCGGATCGCCTTCTTGCCGACGATCGGCGTCAACGGCATGGCGTGGTAAACGGCATCGTCGGCGAAGCGATCAACGATGTAGTCGGTATCTCGGCGTTCCCAAGCCGCGAGGAACTCTCGGATCAATGAGTCGTTCGTAGAGTCGTTCGTAGGGCTCAGCTAGATCGGCACCCGGACGATCGAAGGGCCCTTTCCGTTCGAGGCTTCCCCGAGCGCCCCCGAGAAGTTGGCGATGTAGATCTCGTTCTCCCCCACAGCGACGCTGGCCGGCCCGTCGAGGTTATCGGTGGCGTCGGCCACGGTAGAGGATTCCATGCCGTCGGACGAAACCTTAAGCACTGTGTGGATGATCGGTGCGGCGACGTAGATGCTGCCTTCATCATCGACATCGATCCCGTCAACTGCGGCAGGAACGCCGCCGGGCCCGGCTTTGGACAGATCGGCGAACGTCGACACATCGCCGGCCGATCCGTCGTCTTCGATCGGGATGGCCACGATCTTGGCCGTCTCGGTCACGCCGACGTAGACCGTGCCGTCATAGACATCGATTCCGTTGGCGCCGAGCGGGAACCCGAACCCTGCTGAGCCGTTACCGGCTAACAGATCGTTCTGCGCCCAAATGGCCGCAGAACCATTCTCCGGGACCCGCCACACGGCGCCCTTGCCGTCCGCGCCTGTTGTGTCCGAGACGTAGATGGTGTCGCCGTCCACGATCACTGCGTTGGCGAATGGGATTTTCTCGGTTCCCCGGAGCCGAGAAGCGTCTCCGGAATCGGCATCGAATCGCCACACGCCGTTGGCCGCGGCGTTCTTGGACACGACAGTTCCGTAAACGTTTCCGTCTTCATCGACGGCAAGGCCGAGCAACCCGGGGAAGTCATCCGGCAGCAGACCCTCGACCTTTCCGAACTCGTCGGCTGTATTCGAGTCGGGAGCGATGCGCACGACACGGCCGTGAGGACCGCTGATGCTCGCGAAGACATTGCCGTCGGAATCGACGACCACACCTTCGGTGAACTCGCGCGCCTGGGCGTTGAAGGTAACGATCGTCGACGGCGGCTCGGGGGTGCCCGTCGGCCGCGCCCCACCTTCGACTCCACAAGCCGCGGCCAAAAGAACGGTAGGTGTTGCGATCAAGAGCAGTAGACGGATGCCCGCGTTCTTCGGTCGCACGATCCCTCCGTTTCGCCCGCCGGTGTCGACGCCTTCATCGACCTTATCCGTTCCGTCGACCGAGGTTCCAGGCGCGCTATCCGGAGCGGCGAAAACGCTTCGCCATCCGATATCCCTTCGATACCGTCGATGTCGTGTCGGAGTCGTCCTCGATCAGGTAAGCCATGATCCGGACGGCCGCTGTGAACACACGCGGCGATCGCATACCTACGGCGGCCGCGGCGTTCGCGAGCGGGCCCTTGCGCATCGCCTTCATGAAACGGAGGGCTGCGCTGAAGTGGAACCCGTAGCCGTCCTCCAGCTCCTGCGCGTACCGTCGCAACACCTCGTTGGGTGAAGCGCCGGACGTCACGGCGTTGGCTGCAAGCTCCGCCCCTTCGAGCGCGTAGGCGATCCCCTCTCCCGAGTAGGGAGTGATCATCCCTGCCGCATCGCCCACAGCCAATAAACCAGGCACGCCCGGACGGAAACCCTTCATCGCTTCGGGCAACAAAGCACCATGCGCAGGTTCGAGCATCTCGGCCCCCGCGAAGCCCGGACGCGTCTTGGCCATCTCATCGAGAAAATTGTCGAAGGCCTCGCGCAGCGGAAGTGCCGCGTCCAACGACGGCGCATGCGGAAGATCGACACCAACGTTGGCCGAGCCGTCCGGCAACGGAAAGACCCAGCCATAAGCGGGCAACCATCTGCCACTGGATGTGCGTAATGGATAGAACTCGAGCTGCGCTTCGCCGTTTCGCATGATCGGCTCGATCGGTCCGAAATACGAACGCATCGCCGCGTACCAGAAGCCTCGTCCGGATGCGACGTCGTCGGACAGTCCGGCCGCACGCGCCGTCGTCGACGTCGCACCGTCGGCGGCGATCGTCCAGTCCGCCTCGATCTCTTCGGACGACCCGTTGGACTTGATCCGTACGCCTGTGCACTTCCCTTCCGTGAACACCGGCCCGGTCACACGAACCGTTCTGAGTTCGGCTCCTGCATCGACGGCGGCATCCAGGATCGCCTTGTCCATCACCGAACGGCGTCCGACGAGTCCGTAATCAGGCCACGCGCTCGTTTGGGGAAAATCGGCGTTGAGGTTCCTGCCGGAAAAACCCATCTCGATCCCGCCTACGCGGATCGCTTGTGTGTCGTCGAGCTTCACGCCGAGATCGTCGAGCGCTCCCACACCGCGTGGCGTCAGCCCGCCGCCGCAGGCTTTGTCGCGAGGGAACTCGGATCGATCACAGAGAAGAACGCGAGCACCACTACGAGCAAGACGTAGGGCGGTCGCGGCGCCGGCCGGTCCCGCGCCGACGACGACCGCGTCGTAGCGCGGCATAAGCGAAAAGCTAGCGCTTCGAGTACTGCGGGCGCTTGCGCGCCTTGCGCAACCCGTACTTCTTGCGTTCCTTCACACGCGGGTCTCGCGTGAGTAGCCCGGCCTTCTTCAGTCCGGATCGGAATTCGGGATCGATCTGAAGAAGAGCCCTCGCGATACCGAGACGAAGAGCGCCGGCCTGCCCGGACGGCCCGCCGCCCTTGACGGTGGCGACAACGCTGTAACTGGCTTGCACACCCGCAACACGCAGCGGGTCGACGATCCGCACCCGCTGAACGAGTGAAGTGATGTGCTGGTCGAGCGGACGGTCGTTGACGGTGATCGTCCCGTCGCCGTTGATCAAACGAACTCGGGCGATGGAGCGCTTACGTCGACCGGTACCGGCAGCAACAGTCAGTTCGGGCACGAGCTATGACTCCTCTTTGGGTTCGCTTGATTCAGCCTTGGCCGCGGGAGCCTTCGGCTTGCTCTTCTTCGCACTTTTGGCGGTCGGCTTGCGCTTGGTTGCTTTGCGCACGGGCTTCGACTTCTCGGCCGTCACGGCCGGCTTGGTCTTCTTCGGCTTCTCCTTGCGCTTGCCGGGCGGAGCTTCGGGACCGACGTACACCGGGATCGGACCCTGCGCGTCCAGGGGCTCCGGCTTCTGAGAAGCGTGCGGGTGATCGGTGCCCTTGTAGACCTTCAGCTTCTGACGAAGCTGACGGCCGAGGCGGCCCTTGGGGAGCATGCCCCTCACGGCCTGCTCGATCGCGCGCTCGGGATGGGTTTCGAGCAAGCGCCGGTACGGGATCTCGACCAGCCCACCCGGATAACCGGTGTGGCGACGGAACATCTTCTTGTCCAGCTTGCCTCCGGTGAGCTTCACCTTTTCCGCGTTCACGACGATGACGAAGTCGCCCACGTCTACGTGCGGAGTGAAGGGCGGCTTGTGCTTGCCGCGGATGATGGTAGCGATGCGCGTCGCAAGCCTTCCCAGAACCTGATCGGTGGCGTCGACGATGAACCAGCGACGCTCTATCTCGTGAGGTTTGGCCGAATAGGTCTTCACGCGCTCCACCTCGTCTCGGCCGACATGCACAGGTCCGACCACGGCCACGCGATCTGCGGACGCCGCGGCCACGTGATCCCGTCGTAAGCAACGTCGGTGAGCGTCAATCCCTCTGGCGCCGCCACGACACCCGCGGCGGAACGGTCACGGGCTTCGAGCGCGCGCTGTGTCAGACCTGCGTCCTTGCGTCCGCTAGCAACTTCCAACGCGGTCCCCACGATGCTTCTCACCTGCTGATGAAGGAAAGCGTTGCCTGAGATGTGGATCCGCACGAACGGCGATGCGGAGATCGCGTGGGCCTCGGAGATCGCACGGAAGGGCGACTGCTCCGGACGAAGCCGCGCGAAGGACGTGAAGTCGTGCGTGCCCTTGATCGAAGCGAGCTCTGAATTGAGCAGTTGAACGTCAACCGGATCCTTCACCCATAGCGAATATTTCCTGTACAGCGGGTGCGGGGCCTCATGGCACCAAAACAGATAAACGTAACTGCGCAACCTCGCCGAGCGTCGAGCATCGAAGTCACCCAGAGCCGGCTGAACGTCCAGCACCGAAACGTCGTGAGGCAGAAACGCCGGCATGGCCGACATCAACGTGTCGGCGTCGAGATCGGAGCTGTCGATGCTGACGACCTGACCCAGCGCATGAACGCCCGCGTCTGTACGTCCCGCTCCACGAACCCGAACGGTCTGGCCGTTCGTCAGTTGTGTAAGGGCGTCCTCGAGAACACCCTGCACGGTTCTCTGGTCGGGCTGGATCTGGTAGCCCGCAAAGTCGGTGCCGTCATAGGCGACGAGGAGCCGGAGCATGCTCACGACTCTTCCTTTTCAATTTCCGGCTCCGCCGCAGGCTCGCTCGCTTCGGGTTCCGGCGCAGCCTCCGACTCGGGTTCTGGAGTAGTTACTTCGGGTTCAGTCTCCGGCTCGGGTTTGAGCTCGTGATCGTGGTCATGGTCGTGATCGTGGTCATGTGCTTCGGCCCGCGCACGCCGGCGGCGCAAACGGCCGCCGCGCGTCTTTTCCTTCGGCGCTTGCTCCGTCGCCTTCTCAACCTGAGCGGCCGGCTGATCGACTAGTTCGAGGATCGCCATGTGCGTGGCATCTCCGCGACGGGGGCCGAGCTTGAGGATGCGCGTGTACCCGCCGGGCCGATCGCCGGCCTTGGGCCCGACTTCTGCGAACAGCCGATGGACGATCTTGCGGTCGCGTAGCTCCGACAAAGCGAGCCGGCGGTTGTGTAGTCCACCCTTGCGTGCCTTGGTGATGAGCTTTTCGACGTAGGGACGTACCCTCTTGGCCTTCGTCTCCGTTGTGACGATCCGGCCGTGCTCGATGAGAGAACGCGACAGACCACGCAGGATCGCCCGCTCATGAGCGGGTCCTGCACCAAGACGTGGTCCGCGTGTCGGCCGTGCCATTCCTAGGCGTCCTTGTCCTTCAGGTGAAGGCCCATGGCCTCGATTTTGTCCTTGACCTCGATGACCGACTTCTCACCGAAGTTCCGGATGTCCATCAGATCCTCGAGTGAGTAGTTGAGAAGGTCGGCCACGGTGTGCACGCCCTCTCGCTTCAGGCAATTGAGAGAACGAACGGTGAGGTCGAGCTTCTCGATCGGCTCATCGGCGTAAGGCGTCGTGGCCTCGGCGACGGGCTCCTCGGCAGCGATCGGTCCCTCGACTAGCTCGCGGAACAAGCCCATGAGCTCTCCGAGCCGGCGGGCCGCGTGCATCACGGCCTCCGAAGGCGAAACGGCTCCCGTCGTCTCAACTTCGAGGACGAGGCGGTCGTAGTTGGTCATCTGCTCGACCCGCGTGTGCTCGACGACATAGGTGACACGTCGAACGGGCGAGAAGATCGCGTCCACCGGGATGACGCCGATGACGTCCTTGCGCTTCATGCGGTCCGCGGCCTCGTAGCCGATGCCGCGTTCGACCGTAAGCTCGATGTCCAAGCGGCCCTTCGTGTTGAGCGTCGCGATGTGCAGGTCCGGGTTGACGATGGTCAGACCCGCCGGGGTCTCGATGTCTCCGGCCTTCACGTCGGCCGGCCCGCGAGCGCGAAGCTGAAGCGTTCCGGTTTCGTCGTCCGACTCCATCCGAACGACGACGTCCTTGATGTTGAGGACGAGCTCGGTTATGTCCTCTTTCACGCCAGGGATGGTCGTGAACTCATGGAGGACGCCTTCGATCTTCACTAGGGCGATGGCTGCACCCGGCACGGACGAGAGCAGCGTTCGCCGCATCGCGTTTCCAACCGTGTAGCCGAAGCCCGGCTCGAGCGGCTCGACGATGAAGCGCGACTGGCGCTCGTCGATCTGCTCTTCCGATACCGACGCTTTCACAAGTGTGAGCAACTGATCCTCCTTAAAGACGCCAAGCGCTACGCGCTAGCGCGAGTAGAACTCGACGATGAACGACTCTTTGACGGGCGCATCGATCTCGTGGCGCTCGGGGAAGTTCATTACCTTCGCCTCGAACTTCTCGAGATCGGTGACGAGCCAGGACGGCATCGTCCTGGACTGCGCGCGCTCACGAGCTTCGAGCACGCGCACGGCGCCTTTGGACTTCTCTTTGACGGCGATCGTGTCGCCGACACGTATCTGGAACGAAGGCGTCTTGGTGGTCTTTCCGTTCACAAGCACATGCCGGTGAAGCACGAGCTGGCGTGCGTCGTCCCGGGACTGGGCGAACCCAGCACGGAAGACGGCGCTGTCCAGACGGCGCTCGAGCAAGCGCAGAAGGTTCTCTCCCGTTGCACCCTTCTGCCGCGCGGCAACCTGGTAGTAGTTACGGAACTGCCTCTCGAGAACTCCGTAGATCCGGCGGGCCTTCTGCTTCTCGCGTAGACGAAGCAGGTACTCGCTGTCTCGCTTCCGACCTCGGCCATGCTGGCCGGGCGGAAACGGCCGCTTCTCGACGGGACACTTCGGGGACTCACACTTCGATCCCTTCAGGTACAGCTTTATGCCCTCGCGGCGGCACTGCTTGCAGTCGGCGTCTTTGTAGCGGGCCATCAGTTATCCAATTCGCTTAGTTCCTCGGACGCTTGCGTGGACGGCACCCGTTGTGCGGGACCGGAGTGTTGTCGGTGATGCTGGCGACTTCTAGTCCGGCGGCCTGGAGCGCGCGGATCGCAGTCTCTCGTCCGGAGCCTGGGCCCTTCACGATCACTTCGACGCGCCGCATCCCGTGCTCCATTGCCTTGCGAGCCGCGGCCTCAGCCGCCAGCTGCGCGGCGAACGGAGTCGACTTTCGCGAGCCCTTGAAACCGACCGTGCCGCCCGACGACCACGACACGAGCGCACCGGTCGGATCTGTGATCGAGATGATCGTGTTGTTGAAGCTTGACTTTATGTGCGCTTGACCGGCCGCGATGTTCTTACGTTCGCGGCGACGTACGCGCTCACCCTTCTTTTTGGCACCACCCACGCTTTAGCCCTTCTTCCCGACGGTCTTCTTCTTGCCGGCTACCGTGCGGCGCGGGCCCTTGCGCGTGCGCGAGTTCGTTCGCGTACGCTGCCCGCGGACGGGAAGCCCGAGAACGTGCCGCATCCCCTGATACGAACCGATCTCGATCTTCCGTCTGATGTCCTGCTGTACCTGTCGCCTGAGTTCTCCCTCGACCTTCACGTTGGCGTCGATCCACTGCCTGATCCTGGTGAGCTCGTCGTCGGTTAGGTCCTGGATCTTCGTCGCGGGCTCGACCTTCGCGTACTCGCAGATGTGATTAGCGGTCGTCCGGCCCACACCGAAGATGTAAGTGAGCGCTATATCCGAGCGCTTATTGCGAGGGAGGTCGACGCCGGCTATACGAGCCATCAGCTGCCCTGCCTCTGTTTATGGCGTGGATTGGTACAGATCACACGCACCACACCGCGGCGGCGGATGATCTTGCACTTGTCACACATCTTGCGCACGGAGGCACGCACTTTCACACCGATTCACTCCTAATTGACGCCGTGGAACCGGTGTCCCACGAGGAATCGAAGACACCGGGCAGCAGCCGACAAGTATAGCGTGGAAGGCTCATCACGCCTGGTCGCGCCCCGTAAGGACCAGCGCTTCACCCTCGGTCACGGCGATCGTATGTTCGTAGTGAGCCGACAGCGAGCGGTCGGCAGTGACGACGGTCCAATCGTCGGACAGCAATTCGGTGCGCCAGTCGCCCACGTTGACCATAGGTTCCAGGGCGACCGTCATGCCTTCCTCGAGGACCGGACCGCGGCCCGGAGGCCCGTAGTTGGGGATCTGGAGATCCTCATGGAGCTGTTGGCCAACTCCGTGGCCCACGTATTCGCGCACGACCGAGAAGCCGGCCCCTTCGGCCACAGATTGCACGGCGTGGGAAATATCGCCGATCCGGTTGCCGGCCCGGGCTTGGCCTATACCGGCCCAAAGGGATTCTTCGGTGGCCAGCATGAGCTTTGCGATGTGGTCCGGCGGCTGGTCGCCAACGTAGAAGGTCCAAGCGGAATCTCCGTGGTAGCCCTCGTAGATCGCTCCCACGTCGAACTTCACGAGGTCACCCTCTTCGAGGCGGCGGGGGCCGGGGATGCCGTGAACGATCTCCTCGTTGAGTGAGATGCAGGCCGATCCCGGGAAGCCACGGTAACCCTTGAAGGAAGGAGTGCAGCCTTCGCCGCGGATAACGCGTTCGACGATCTCGTCCAACTCGATGGTCTTGACACCAGGCTTGAGCTTGGACTCGACCTCGTCGAAGACTTTGGCCACGACACGGCCGGCCGTCCTCATCCGCTCGATCTCGTCCGACGACTTCTTGATGATCATCGCTACAGCCCCAGAGCTTCGTCGATGCGCTTCGCGACCTCATCGACGCTGGCTTCACCGTTCACTCGGCGCACCATGCTGTCTACGTCGTAGTGCTCGATGACGCCGGCGGTTCGATCGGCGTAAACCTTCAGTCGATGGCGAACCGTGTCCGGCTCGTCATCCGTGCGGCGTTCGAGCGGTGTTGAATCATTGTCGCAGCGCTCGTCGTCGGCAGGTGGATCGTCCCGCATGTGATAGGCGCGCTGACACGCGGGACATGTGCGTCGCGCGGAAAGTCTTTCGACTATCTCGTCCACCGGGACCTCGAGGATGATCACGGCATCGATCTGCTGTCCAAGATCGGCGAGCATCTTGTCGAGTTCCGTGGCCTGGGTCTGAGTGCGCGGGTAGCCGTCGAGGATGAACCCTTTCTCCGCATCCGGCTCACTCAACCGGTGCTTGATCATGTCGACCATCACCTTGTCCGGCACGTAATCGCCGCGATCCATGTAGACCTTCGCTTCGCGGCCCAGTGGTGAATCGGCTGCGACCTGTTCGCGCAGCAGATCGCCGGTGGCGATATGGGATATCCCCAGATCGTTTGCCAGCCGGCGGCTGTGAGTGCCTTTCCCCGAGCCCGGGGAGCCGGCCATGAGCAGGCGCATCGGCCTGGAGCTATCCAAGGAAACCTTCGTAGTGCCTCATCAACAGCTGCGACTCGAGTTGCCGCATGGTCTCCAGCGCAACACCCACCGCGATGAGGACGGACGTACCACCGAAGGGGAACACGCTGGCTTGGATTCCCGTGAACGCGGCGACGATCGAAGGAAGGATCGCCACGGCAGCAAGGAAAAGACTTCCCGGCACGGTTAATCGAGTTAGGACACGGTTCAGATACTCCGCCGTTGGCCGGCCCGGCCTTATGCCCGGGATGAATCCCCCGTATTTCCGGATGTAATCGGCCTGCTGGACTGGATTGAAAGTGATCGCGACGTAGAAGAACGTAAAAGCAAGGATCAGGACGAAGAACATGATGATGTACGGCACGCTGTCCGCCGAGGCGAAGTATTTGTTCACGAAGTCTCGCATCCATTGCCAGGGAGCGGCGCTCGAGATCAGTACAGGGATGTACATCACGGAAGACGCGAAGATGATCGGGATCACTCCGGCCTGATTGACTTTGATCGGTATATAGGTCGAGCCGCCGCCCATCATCCGCCGGCCCACGATCCTCTTCGCGTACTGGACGGGGATGCGCCGCTGACCCTGCTCGACCAGCACGACGGCCACGACGATGCCGAGTCCGATGAGCAGGAACACCCCGGCGCCGAAGGGACCGATGGTCGAATAGATGACGGACGAAGACGCCGGCAGGTCTGAGATGACGCTCGAGAAGATCAGGATCGACATGCCGTTGCCGATACCGCGCTGAGTGATGAGCTCACCCAGCCACATGATCAGGCCGGTACCGGCCGTCATGGTCAGCACGATCAAAGCGATGCGCGGAGGCGTAAAGGTAGGCACGAGGTCGACGCCGAAGTTGTTGGGGTTGTGGAACAGGAAGACCAAACCGGTGGACTGGATCAGTGCAAGCACGATCGTTTGGTAGCGCGTCCACTGCGTGATCTTCCGCTGGCCGATCTCGCCTTGTTTCTGCCATTCCTCGATGCGAGGAATAACCACGGCTAGGAGCTGCATGATGATCGACGCCGTTATGTACGGCATGATGCCGAGCGAAAAGATGGCGAACCTCGTGAGCGCACCGCCGGAGAACAGGTTCAGAAAGGAGACAACGCCTCCGGCTTCGCGGCCCTGGTCGATCAGTTGTTGCACCGCGGCGTGATCGATGCCCGGGTTGGGGATGTTCGCGCCGAGGCGATAGATCCCGATCACCAGCAGTGTGAACAGGATCTTCTTGCGTAGATCCGGAACCTTGAAGGCGTTGCGGATCGCAGTCAGCAAGAGCTAGATCACCTCGGTCGTACCGCCGGCACTCCGGATCTTCTCCTCGGCCTGCTTCGAGAAACGATGAGCCCGGACGGTCAGCGCTTTTCCGATGTCTCCTTGGGCGAGGACCTTCACCTTGCTCCGGCGCCGGACAATCCCTCGGGACGAAAGCTCGTCGGGAGTCACCACGGCACCGGCATCGAACACCTCGTCGAGCCGTGCAACGTTCACCACTGCGTATTCGATCCGATTGCGGTTCGTGAATCCGCCCCATTTCGGTAGGCGTCGTTGCAGCGGCATCTGTCCGCCCTCGAACCAGGGGTGAACGCTGTTACGAGCTTTCTGACCTTTTTGGCCGCGGCCCGATGTCTTGCCCTTGTTCGCATTGCCGCGCCCCACTCGCTTGCGGCGGTGCCTGGATCCGGGGGCCGGTTTGAGGTCGTGAAGTCTCATGATTCGTCCTTATCGACTTCGATCAAGTGTTTGATCTTGAAGATCATTCCGCGCACCGCCGGTGAATCGTCGTGCTCAGCCGTCGATCCGATCTTCCGCAAACCGAGGGCACGCAAGGTACGCCGCTGCGTCTGGTTGCGGCCTATCGCGCTGCGCTTCTGCGTGATCTTGAGCTTTCCCATCAGCGCTTGCCTCGAGGCTTGCGGGGCTTGGATTCGGATTCGTCTTCCACGGCGACGGCCGCGCTCGACTCGGCCGCCCGAGCCGCCGACCTTACTTCGGCTTCCTCGATCCTGCGAAGCATCACGGGTGATACGACCTCTTCGAGGGATCGGCCGCGCAGGCGAGCTACGTCTTCGGGTCGGCGGAGACCCTTGAGGCCCGCCATCGTGGCGTGCACCACGTTGATCGGGTTGGTTGTCCCGAGGATCTTGGCGAGGCAGTCCTCGATGCCGGCGCACTCGATCACCGCTCGCACCGCACCACCCGCGATCACACCCGTACCGGGGGCGGCCGGCTTGAGCATCACCCTGGCCGCTCCGTCTTGGCCGATGATCTCGTGCGGGATCGTGGAACCGATCATCGGCACCGTCATCATGCTTCGCTTCGCGTATTCCTCGGCCTTCTGGATGGCAGAGGCCACTTCCTTGGCCTTCCCGTAGCCGATGCCCACCCGGCCATTGCGGTCGCCGAGCACGACGAGAGCAGTGAACGAGAATCGCCGTCCACCTTGCTGGACCTTCGCGACACGGTTGATCTCGACGACGCGCTGCTCGAACTGCGAACGCGAGTCGTCGTCGCGCGGGCCGCGGCCCCGTCCTCCTTGGCGTTGATTGCTCAAAACTCGAGTCCTCCCTCGCGGGCTCCATCAGCCAGCGATGCGACGCGACCGTGGTAGTTGTAGCCACCGCGATCAAATGCAACCTTGCTCACGCCGGCACCCTTGGCTCGCTCGGCTACCAGCGCGCCGACCTGCTTGGCCCGCGACTTCTTCGCATCCTTTGACCCGCGAAGGCCTCCGTCGAGCGTCGACGCAGCGGCGATAGTGCGGCCCGTCGTGTCGTCGACGACCTGTGCATAGATGTGTCGCGCCGAGCGGAAGACCGACAGTCTCGGTCTATCCGGCGTTCCGATGATCTGTTTGCGCACGCGCTTGTGTCGCCGCAAACGCGCCACACGTCGGTCGCGGGCTTTCTTTCGTCCTGAGATCGTTGCCGTCGTCACTTCGCAGCCTTTCCGACCTTGCGTTTCACAACTTCGCCTTCGTAACGGATGCCCTTGCCCTTGTAAGGCTCCGGCGGACGGATCTTCCTGATGTTCGCGGCGATCTGACCGACGAGCTCCTTCGAAGGACCTTTCACGACCACTCGGGTAGGAGCAGGTACTTCGAAGGTGATCCCCTCAGGTGCAGGCACGTCGACAGGGTGCGAGTAGCCGACCTGCAGGACCAGATCTTTTCCTTGGAGCGCTGCGCGGTAACCAACACCCTGGATCTCCAGCGCTCGCTCGAATCCGCTCGAAACGCCGTGCACGATGTTGGCCACCAATGCGCGGGCCAGTCCGTGGAAAGCCTTGTGTTGGCCGCTGTCCGATGAGCGCTCGAGGATCAGCGTGTCTTCTTCGCGACGCACGCTGATCACTTCGGGAAACTTGGCTTCGAGTGTCCCGAGCGGTCCCTTGGCCGTGACGACACCGGCAGCGATCTGAACATCGACGCCGCTCGGCACGACCACAGGCATTTTTCCTACTCGGCTCATCTACCAGACCTCACACATGACTTCGCCGCCCACCTTCTGGCGACGCGCTTCTTTGTCCGTCATCAAACCTTTGGATGTCGAAACTACGGCGATGCCCAGCCCGCCTTGAACCCGCGGCAGATCCTGCCGGCTTGCATAGACACGCAAGCCGGGCTTGGACACTCGCTTGATCCCCTTGATCACCGGCTCCCTGTTGTTTGTGTACTTCAGACGGATCCGGATCTCCGACTGTATCGGCGCCGCGATCACCTCGACCTCGTCGAGGTAGCCCTCCGTCATGAGGATCTCGGCGATGCGGGCCTTGACCCGCGAGTGCGGGACGCGAACCTCACCGTGCCGGGCGCCCAGCCCGTTGCGGATGCGGGTCAGCAGGTCTGCGATGGGGTCGCTGATAACTCCGATGCTCATCTACCAGCTCGCCTTCTTCACGCCGGGTATCTCGCCCGCGTGAGCCAATTCGCGGAAACAGAGACGGCACAGTTCGAAGCGGCGGTAGACGGCACGCGGACGACCGCAACGGCGACACCGCGTGTAGCCCCGCACCTTGAACTTGGGCTTCCTCTTGAATGTCTTCTCGTAAAGCGCTTTACGCGTCATCGCACACCCATTTCCTCTTCGCCGCCTCGCGCTCTGAACGGGAAGCCAAGAGCTTCGAGGAGCGCGAATCCTTCCTCGTTTGTCTGAGCGGTGGTGACGAACGTTATGTCCATCCCCAGTTGCTTTTGAACCTTGTCGTAGTCGATCTCGGGAAAGATCAGTTGCTCGGTCACTCCCAGCGTGTAGTTGCCACGCCCGTCAAAGGCGTCGGGGTTCAATCCCCGGAAGTCACGGATGCGCGGCAGTGCGATCGAAAGCAGCCGGTCGCAGAACTCCCACATCCGGGCGCCACGGAGCGTGACCTTCGCGCCGATAGGCATCCCGGCCCTGAGCTTGAATCCGGCGATCGATTTGCGCGCTTTCGTTATCACGGCCTTCTGACCGGTGATTACGGCGAGGTCCTCAGCCGCGACCTCGAGGATCTTGGGGTCGCGAACGGCCTCGCCCAGGCCCATGTTCACGGAGATCTTCTCCAGACGAGGCACCTGCATAACCGTGGCGAAGCTGAACTTGTCCTTGAGGGCCGGGACGATCTCTGTCTTGTAACGGTCGCGCATGCGAGGCGGAGCGTGGCCGTTCGTCGACGGCTTCGCGGACTTCGCCGGTGCTTCCTCTGCTGTTTGTTGTGGCTGCTCGGACATGACTAGAGCTCTCCTCCGCACTTACGGCAAACGCGCTGCTTGGAGGTCTCGGTGACCTTGTAACCGATGCGGGTTGGTCCGCACGACGGACAGATGATCTGAACGTTCGAACAGTTGATCGGCGCTTCCTTCGTGATGATTCCGCCCTCTTGCCCAGACCGTCCACGGGCAGCTCGCAGCTTGAGGTGTCGCTTCACCAAGTTGACGCCTTCGATGATGAGCCGAGTGTCGGTTGGGAAGACCGCCAAAACCCGGCCTTCCTTCCCGCGATCTTTGCCCGTCATCACTCGGACGGTGTCGCCGCGTCTGATCTTCGTCTTAGTGGTCATCTACAACACCTCTGGAGCAAGAGAGACGATGCGCATGAACTTCCGCTCGCGGAGCTCACGTGCAACCGGACCGAAGATGCGTGTACCGCGTGGGTTCCCGGCGTCGTCGAGGATCACGATCGCGTTGTCGTCGAACTTGATGTAGGTGCCGTCCGAGCGCCGGATCTCTTTCCGGGTCCGGACGACGACGCCTTTGATCTTGGTTCCGGGCGATATCGCGCCACCCGGCACGGCGTCCTTCACTGTGCCGACGACGAGGTCGCCGATACGCGCGTAACGACGGCCGGACCCGCCGAGCACTCGGATAACGAGCACTTGCCGGGCGCCCGTGTTGTCGGCGACGCGGACTCTGGACTCTTGCTGGATCATTCTCTGGCCCTTTCGACCACTTCGACTACGCGCCAGCGCTTGAGCTTCGACATCGGCCGGGCTTCCATGATCCGGACGACATCTCCGACCTTGCAGGCGTTGTCTGCGTCATGCGCGTAGAACTTGCGCTGACGCCGCATGGTCTTCGAGTAGAGAGGGTGACGCGATGTCTGTTCGACGCGCACGACGACGGTGTTCTGCATCTTGTCGGACACGACACGCCCGACCTGCGTCTTACGGTTTCCGCGTTCGGTCATGACTCGCCTACCTCGGCTGCCGGTGCCGCCGCGGCCGCGAAGTCACGCTGACGAAGAACGGTGCGGATGCGCGCGATGTCTCGCTTCACCTCTTGCAGGCGGCGGTGGTTGTCGAGCTGGCCGGTGGCGAGCTGGAAGCGCAGGTTGAACTGCTCCTCTTTCAGCTCGGCGATCCGAGTGTGTAGCTCGTCGGTTTCGAGGTCTCTGACCTCTGTCGGCTTCATGAGGTCGGTATCTCCCCGCGCTTCAGAACGCGACTGGGAAGAGGAAGTTTGTGAGCCGCCAGACGCAGTGCGTCCTTCGCGACGTCCTCGGGTACACCAGCAAGCTCGAACAGGACGCGTCCGGGCCGGATGGCCACAACCCACTCTTCCGGGTTGCCCTTTCCGGAACCCATTCGAGTCTCGGCAGCCTTCTTCGTGACCGGACGGTCCGGGAAGACGGTGACCCAAACTTTTCCTCCGCGCTTGATGTGTCGCGTCATCGCGACTCTTGCGGCTTCGATCTGGCGGTTGGTCAGGTAGCCGTGGTGGGTTGCCTGCAGGCCGAAGTCCCCGAAGTTCACGGCCGTACCACCCTTGGGGTGCGACCGGATCCGGGCTCGGTGCTGCTTGCGGTGCTTCGTCCTCTTCGGCATCAACATCTGGCTATTCCTTTGATCCTTCGGCGGGTGCGGCGGGTGCGGCAGGTGCGGCAGGTGCGGCAGGTGCGGCGGGTGTATCGCCGTTGGGGGCATCCGTTGTCGTTGTTTCGGTGGCCACCGCGCCTTCGGCCTCGGCGGGACGCTGACGGCGAGCCGTGCGGCGCCGCACACGTTCCTTGGCGGCCTGGCGGATCCGCTCCTCTTCACCACTCGGGAGGATCTCGCCCCGGTAGATCCAGACCTTACAGCCGATGCGGCCGTATTTGGTGCGCGACTCGTAGAACCCGTAATCGACGTCGGCGCGAAGCGTGGTGAGTGGCACCCGGCCCTCGCGGTACATCTCGCGGCGGGCCATCTCGGCTCCCGCGAGGCGTCCGGAGCACTGCACCTTGATGCCCTTGGCGCCCGCACGCATGCAGTCCTGTACGGCCCGGCGCATCGCACGACGGAAAGAGATGCGACCGGCGATCTGCTCGGCGATGGCCTGAGCAACGAGAACCGCTTCGAGCCCTGGCTGCTGCACTTCGAGCGCGTCCACGCGAACCTCGGTCGTACCCGTCATCTCTTGGATCTTTTGCTTGAGGTGCTCGACCTCGGCTCCCCGGCGACCGATAACGATGCCCGGACGTGCCGTGTGGATGTCCACGCGGACGCGATCGCGCGTCCGCTCGATATCGACGCGCGAGATCATGCCGTGCGGAAGCTCTTTCTTTATGTAGTCGCGGATGGCCAAATCCTCGTGGAGGTAGGTCTTGTACTCCTTGCCCTCCGCGAACCACTTGGCTTTCCAGTCGGTGGTTATGCCGAGCCGGAATCCATATGGATTGATCTTCTGTCCCACTAGTCGGCCTCTCGTGCTCTAACGACGACGGTGATGTGTGCCGTCGGCTTGTGGATGCGGTTGGCACGTCCGTACGCGCGAGGTATCCAGCGCTTGATGCGGATCCCCTCGTCGACGACCGCCTTGTGGATGTAAAGCCTGTCCTCTGGGAGGTCGAAGTTGTGGGTCGCATTTGCGACGGCGGATTCGAGAACCTTCGATACAAGCCGCGCGCCCTTAAGAGGAGTGAAGGCAAGCAGACGCCGAGCCTCGAGCAGAGGCTTGCCGCGGATGATGTCCACAGCCCTCCGCGTCTTGATCGGGGACGAGCGAACCCACTTGGCCACAGCTCGTCCTTCTCTGACGTTGGCGTTGGTTGCCATCTCTACCGCACCCTCGACGCTCTTTCGGACGCACCGTGCTTGCGGTAAGTGCGAGTGACGGCGAACTCGCCGAGCTTGTGCCCGACCATCGCCTCGGTGATGAACACCGGAACGTGCTTGCGCCCGTCGTGGACGGCGATCGTGTGACCGACCATCTCCGGCGTGATCGTCGAACGGCGTGACCATGTGCGGATCACGCGACGCTCACCGCGAGTGTTCATCTGCTCGACCTTCTTCTTGAGAGGCTCGTCCACGAACGGGCCCTTCTTCAGGCTTCGCGGCATCCTCTATCGCCTCTTCCGCTTCTCACGCCGACGCACGATGAACTTGCTGGACGGCTTGCGCTTGGACCGCGTGCGGCGTTCGAGCTTGCCCCACGGGCTCGAGGGCGGACGCCCACCCGAAGACTTGCCCTCGCCACCACCGAGAGGGTGATCGACGGGGTTCATGGCCACACCACGTACCTTCGGCCGGCGTCCCTTCCAGCGGTTGCGACCGGCCTTGCCGATCTTCACCTGCTCGTGCTCGGAGTTGCCGACCTGGCCGATCGTCGCCTTGCACCGGATGTGAACGAGACGGATCTCGCCCGACGGCATGCGCACGTTGGCGTAATCCTTCTCCTTCGCCATCAGCTGCACGGACACACCGGCCGAGCGCGCGATACGTCCGCCTTGACCGGGGACGAGCTCCACGTTGTGGATAACGGTTCCGTCGGGGATGTTCGCCAGCGGCAAAGAGTTGCCGGGCTTTATCTCCGACTTCGGCCCGGAACGGACCGTGTCGCCGACCTTCAGATTGTCGGGCGAAAGGATGTAGCGCTTCTCGCCGTCGGCGTAAGCGAGCAAAGCGATCCGCGCCGAGCGGTTCGGGTCGTACTCGATGGCCTGGACCTTGGCGGGGATCACGTCTTTGTCTCGCCGGAAATCGATGACCCTGAGCTTTCGCTTGTGACCGCCGCCTCGGCGACGAGAAGTGATGCGGCCGTGCACGTTGCGGCCGTTGGTGCGCCGTTTGCTGACGGTCAGCTGCTTCTCTGGCTTCTTCTTGGTCAGCTCATCGAAGGACGCGACGGTTTGGAACCGGCGTCCGGCTGATGTTGGTTTTCTTTGACGTGTCGGCATGTTTAAGCCTCGAAGATCGCGATCTTCTCGCCCTCGGCGAGAGTTACGACGGCACGACGCGAGTCGGAACGCGTGCCGCGGACGAATCGGCGGCGCACGGACTTACCGCGACGGTGAAGCGTGTTGACGCTGCGCACCCGCACGTTCCAGATCTGCTCGACCGCACGGCGGATGTCCGGCTTGGTCGATCCGGGGGCCACGACAAAGGTGTATTTGCCCTTCTCCGCTTCGGAGTAAGTCTTCTCGGAGACGATCGGCGAGATGATGATGTCGCGGGCGTCCTTGGTCACGATTCTTCACCGCCAGAGGCTTGTTTCGCCTTACCCGAGGAACGCGACTGCAGAGACTCGAGGGCGGCCTTGCCGAACACGAGCCAGTCGGCGTTGAGGATGTCGTAGACGTTGAGCTGGTGCTCGGCGATCACGTGAACATGCGGAAGGTTGCGGAAGGAGTAAGCGACCTTGACGTCGTCGTCGGAGGTCGTCAGGACGACCAACGCCTTGCCGTCCACGTTCCAGGCTTTCAGCGCGGCCACTGCTTCCTTCGTCTTCGGCTTGTCGAAGCCGAACCCGTCAACCACGACGACGCGCGCATCGCGTAACCGCGCCGAAAGCGCGGAGCGCAAGGCGAGTGCCTTCATCTTCTTGGGAACGGAAACGGAATGATCGCGGGGCTTCGGGCCGAAAGTGACGCCTCCACCCTTCCATTGGGGCTCCCGCGACGAACCGTGACGTGCACGGCCCGTGCCCTTCTGGCGCCAAGGCTTCGCGCCGCCACCACGCACCTCTGCACGCGTTTTTGTCGAGTGCGTACCGGCGCGCGCCGCGGCTAGTTGTGCCGTCACGACCTGGTGCATAAGCGGGACGTTGATCTTCGCCGAAAAAACGGAGTCATCGAGCGCCACTTCGCCCGACTCCGAACCCGCGGGATTCAAGACTTTGAGGTTCACAGCGGTTTCCTGAACTGCCGACCGGACGATCACAAGACCGCCGACGGGGCCGGGAACGGCGCCCTTGACCAAGATGAGGTTGCGTTCCGAGTCGACGCGCACAACTTCGAGATTGAGCATCGTCACACGTTCGTGACCCATGCGGCCGGCCATCTTCTGGCCCTTGAAAACGTGGTGAGGTGTCGTGCCGGCACCGATCGAGCCCGGTGTTCGGTGCTTGCGCTCGGTGCCGTGACTCGCGCCCAGTCCGTGGAATCCATGGCGTTTCATAACGCCGGCGAAGCCTTTGCCCTTAGAGGTGCCGATGACGTCGGCCAATTCGCCAGCCTCGAACAGATCGGCTTTGACCTCCTGCCCCACTTGGTACTGCGACGCATCGGCAACGCGCAGCTCGACCAGATGCCGGTGCGGATCGAGCTTTTTGGTCATCAGATGCCCGAGTTCCGGCTTGTTGAGCTTGTTCTCCCTTATCTCGCCGAAGGCGAGCTGGATGGCCGAGTAGCCGTCGCGCGCCGGTGTTCGCACCTGCGCGATACGGCAGGGTCCGGCTTCGATCGCGGTGACCGGGATGGCGCGAGACGCGTCATCGAAGATCTGCGTCATACCGAGCTTCCGGCCGAGGATCCCCTTCGTGACGACGGCCATCACGTCACCTACTGCCGACGCCCGGAAGCTTGATCTCGATGCCGACGCCGGCGGGAAGTTCCAGCCGCGTCAGGTCTTCGATGGTTCGAGGTGTGGGATCGACTACATCGATGAGCCGTCGATGCGTCCGCATCTCGAAATGCTCACGCGCGTCCTTGTCCTTATGCGGAGAAGTCGTGACGCAGTAGATCTCTCGCTGTGTAGGAAGTGGAACGGGACCCGAAACTCGGGCCCCGGAGCGCAAAACGGTGTCGACGATGCGCTTCGCCGACAGGTCGACGACCTCGTGGTCGAACGCCTGCAGGCGGATGCGGATGCGCTGTGTCGACGAAGCTGCCATTTCTCTTTTCGCTGGTCCTTATCGCTGTGCCTCTTGGGTTACTTGGTGCCTTCTTCGATCACTTTGTGATCGATACGACTCGGCCCGATCCCACCGTGCGGCCGCCCTCGCGGATGGCGAAGCGCTGGCCTTCCTGCATGGCGATGGGAGTGATGAGCTCGACGTTCATCTCGGTGTTGTCACCGGGCATGACCATCTCGACGCCCTCGGGCAGCGCGAGGTTGCCGGTCACGTCGGTGGTACGGAAGTAGAACTGCGGACGGTAACCCGAGAAGAACGGGCTGTGCCGTCCGCCTTCGTCCTTGTTGAGGATGTAGACCTGAGCGCCGAATTCGGTGTGCGGCGTGATCGAGCCGGGAGTGCAGATGACCATGCCACGCTCGATCTCTTCGCGGTCAACACCACGCAGCAGGACGCCGACGTTGTCGCCGGCCTGCGCGTCGTCGAGGATCTTGCGAAACATCTCGAGAGACGTTGCAACCGTCTTCTTCTGCTGTCCCATTCCGACGATCTCGATCTTTGCGCCGGGCAAGATCTTGCCGCTCTCGACTCGGCCCGTGGCAACGGTGCCACGTCCGGTGATGGTGAACACGTCCTCAACGGCCATCAGGAACGGCTTGTCGACGTCACGTACCGGCTCGGGGATGTTCGCGTCGCAAGCGGCGATGAGCTCGAGGATCGCTTGCTCGTTGGCCTCGTCTCCCTCCAGCGCCTTCAGAGCGCTGCCGCGGATGACGGGCGCGTCGTCGCCGGGGAACTCCTGGCCCGAAAGCAGCTCGCGGACCTCGAGCTCGACGAGGTCGAGAAGCTCGGGGTCGTCGACGAGATCGACCTTGTTCAAGAAGACGACGATGTACGGCACGCCTACCTGACGCGCGAGAAGAACGTGCTCGCGGGTCTGCGGCATCGGACCATCGTTGGCCGCAACAACGAGAATGGCGCCGTCCATCTGGGCGGCGCCGGTGATCATGTTCTTGATGTAGTCGACGTGTCCCGGGCAGTCGACGTGCGCGTAGTGGCGGGCGTCGGACTCGTACTCGACGTGCGTGATCGCGATCGTGATGCCGCGCTCACGCTCTTCGGGAGCGTTGTCGATGTTCTCGAAGGCCACCGGCTGATTGATGGCGGATGGCTTGTGCTTGGCCAAGGTCGACGTTATGGCGGCCGTCAGGGTCGTCTTCCCATGGTCGATGTGACCGATCGTTCCGATGTTGACGTGCGGCTTGCTGCGCTCGAATTTCGACTTGGCCATGCTTCCTTCCCTTTCCTTCGGACTGTAGTTTTGCTCTCCGAACGGCCTAAGACCGCCGACCGGGCGGTTCGGGAGCGATGCTCCCGCCTTCACGGATCAGCGGTCTTGTTGTACTTACGTTAGGTCGCGCAATACGGACTCCGGGACCTCCTGGTAGGAGTGGAACTGCAGAGTGAAAGTTCCGCGTCCCTGCGTCCGTGAACGCAGGTCCGTAGCATACCCGAACACCTCAGCCAGAGGCACAAGAGCCCTGATGACTTGGCTCCCATGACGTGCTTCGACGCGTTCCACTCGGCCGCGCCGGGCAGTGACGTCGCCCAGCACCTCCCCCATGTACTCCTCGGGGGTGTGGGCCTCGAGATCCATCAGCGGCTCGAGCAGGACGGGTTTGGCCTTCCGAGCGGCCTCTTTGAACGCCATCGACCCGGCGACCTTGAAGGCGAGCTCGGAGGAGTCCACTTCGTGGGTGTTACCGCCGGTTAGCGTCACGCGTATATCGACCACCGGGTACCCGGCCAGAACACCTGTCTGCATCGCCTCCTGGACGCCGTCGTCAACGGCCGCGATGAACTCTTTGGGGATGTCGCCACCGCGGATCTTGTCGACAAACTCGAATCCGCCACCGGGCCCAAGAGGCTCGACGTCGATCTCGACCTTGGCGTACTGGCCCTTGCCTCCGGTCTGCTTCGCGTGCGTGTACACGTGCTTGTGAACCGGCTCCCGGATGGTCTCGCGATAAGCGACCTGTGGCCGTCCGACCGTGGCGCCCACCTTGAACTCCCGGACGAGGCGCTCGCAGAGCACCTCGAGATGGAGTTCGCCCATGCCGGAGATGAGGGTCTGACCGGTGTCGATATCGGTGTGAACCCGGAAGGTCGGGTCTTCCTCCGAGAGCTTCTGCAGAGCGGCGCCCAGCTTGTCCTGGTCGTCTGCCGTCTTGGGCTCGATCGCGACCGAAATGACGGGCTCGGGGAACGTCATCGACTCGAGCACGACGTGATTAGCGGGGTCACTGAGCGTGTCGCCGGTAAAGGTCTGCTTGAGGCCGACCGCGGCCACGATGTCGCCGGTGAAAACCGCGTCTATGTCGTCGCGGTGGTTGGCGTGCATGCGCAAGAGCCGTCCGACCCTCTCTTTGCGATCACGCGTTGCGTTGTGGACATGGCTCCCGGTGGGGAGCGTGCCGGAGTAGACGCGGAAATAGGTCAAGCGACCGACGTAGGGATCGGTGACGACCTTGAAGGCCAGCGCCGAGAACGGATCGGTGTCGATGGGGCTGCGTTCGATCTTTTCGCCCGACTTCGGGTCTTCGCCTTCCACCGGCGGGAGTTCATCGGGTGAAGGCAGGTAATGGACGATCGCATCGAGCAGAGGTTGGACGCCGCGGTTCTTGAAAGCCGCACCGCACAGCACGGGCGACATCTCCATCGTGAGCGTGTGTCGCCGGATGGCTGCCCGCAGTTCTTCGGCCGTTGGTTCGGTTCCGTTTACGTAGTGGTTGAGCATCTCTTCGTCGTGCTCGACCTCCGCCAAGTCCTCGATCAAAGCTGCGCGGGCAGTCTTGGCCGCCTCGACCATGTCTTCAGGGATGTCGACGGTCTCCCATTCATCGCCCGCGCCGTCGGGCCAGCGAAGTGCATTCATCTCGACGAGATCGATGACTCCGACGAATCCGCCCTCGGCTCCCCAAGGGAGTTGGATCGCGATCGGGTGCGGCTCGATCAGACGTTCCTTGATCATCTGTACGGCCATCTCGAAGTCGGCGCCGGTTCGGTCCATCTTGTTTACGAAGCACACGCGCGGAACCTTGTAGCGGTTGGCCTGGCGCCAAACCGTCTCCGTCTGCGGCTCGACACCTTGGACGGCGTCGAAAACTGCGACGGCGCCGTCGAGCACGCGAAGACTGCGCTCGACTTCGACTGTGAAGTCGACGTGACCGGGCGTGTCGATGATGTTGATCCAGTGGTCTTTCCACCTCGCAGTGGTTGCGGCGGAAGTGATCGTGATGCCGCGCTCTTGCTCTTGGTCCATCCAGTCCATGACGGCGGCGCCTTCATGGACCTCACCCATCTTGTAGGTCTTGCCCGTGTAGTAGAGGATCCGCTCCGTCGTTGTGGTCTTACCGGCGTCGATGTGCGCCATGATCCCGATGTTCCTTGTCAGAGCGAGCGGGAACTCCCGGATCGGAAGTCCGGACGAGCGTCGCTTGCCCTCACCGGCAGCCGGCTTGGAAGGCGTCTGTAGCGAATCTGCTTTTGCTGCTTGAGCTGCCATGTCTGCTTCCTTTTCCATTTCCTCTTCTCGTTCGCCGCGCACCGCGGCAAAGCGCCCGGCCAGGTGCCGACCCGGCCGCGCGTGTTGCGGTTAGGGGATTACCAGCGGTAGTGAGCGAAGGCGCGGTTCGCCTCCGCCATGCGGTGCTGGTCCTCGCGCTTCTTCACGGCGGCGCCGGTGCCCTGGAGCGCATCCAGCAGCTCCGAGCTCAGCTTGTCCGCCATGCCCTTTCCTTTGCGATCCTGCGCTACGCCCACGATCCATCGGATCGCAAGTGATGTGCCGCGTCGCTGCGGGACTTCGACGGGCACCTGATAGGTGGCACCACCGACGCGCCGCGAGCGGACCTCGAGCATGGGCTTCACGTTGTCGATCGCTTTCTTCAATGCAGGGACGGGCTCCATGCCCGAACGCTGTTGCAACTGGTCGAGCGCGCTATAGACGATCCGCTCGGCGAGCGTCTTCTTCCCGCTCTGCATGACTTTGTTGACGAGCTGGGCCACCAACCGGTCTTGATGGATCGGATCGGGACGAAGCTCCCGCTTCGGAACGGCTCCGCGACGAGGCATCTTCAGCTTCCTCGCTTCGCGCCGTACTTCGAGCGGCTCTGCTTGCGTCCGCTAACGCCGGCGGTGTCGAGCGATCCCCGGACGATCTTGTAACGGACGCCGGGGAGGTCCCGAACTCGTCCGCCGCGCACCAGCACGATCGAGTGCTCCTGAAGGTTGTGCTGCTCGCCGGGGATGTAGGCGGTGACTTCCACACCGGAGCTCAGACGGACGCGGGCGATCTTTCTCAGAGCCGAGTTTGGTTTCTTGGGAGTGGCCGTGTGCACGCGCACGCAGACACCGCGGCGCTGAGGCGCGCCCTTCAGATGCGGCGTCGTGACCTTCGTCCGGGGGACCTTACGGCCCTTCCGAACCAACTGCTGAATCGTCGGCACGTCGGTATCCCTTACTTATGTAAATTGCCCGGCCCGGCGGGTGCCGGACGGAACAAGCGAACGCCCGGAGCCTGCACCTCAGGGGCCGGACGAGCGAACAAAACTAACAGCGCGCCCAGCATAGCGTCAACGCCCGCCTAGAAAGTCAGCGGCCGCCGGTGCCAAACAGGCACCGGCGGCCGCTGGGTGGGTCGGTTGGCTTACGACCGTCCGGCCGTAGCCTCCAACTTTGCACCATCGGACATCGCGACAAGGTCGGCGCGCGCTTTGGCCAGGGTGTCTGGTGTGGCTGCGCCCGCGGGACCAAGAAAGGTCTCGGGGTAACCGAACATCCCATGCTCGCCGATGTCTAGGCCCTCGAGCTCCTCTTCGGGCTTGACGCGTAGGCCGATCACATACTTTATGCCGCCGAAGATGATCAACGAGGCGACAACCGTCCAGCCGAAAACGGCCACGACACCGAGCGCCTGTGTACCGAGCTGCGAGAGCCCGCCGCCGTAAACAAGCCCTGGGCTGCCGACGCCGGCAGCCTCGACCAGTCGCGGCGAGGCGAACACACCCACCAACAAGGTCCCGAGCGCGCCGCATACGCCGTGCACGGAGATCGCACCGACCGGGTCGTCGACCTTGATCCGGTCGAAGAACAGGACTGAGAAAACGACCACCAAACCGGCGGCACCGCCAATAGCGATTGCTGCCCAGTTCTCGACGAAGGCGCAGCCAGCGGTGATACCCACCAGTCCGGCCAAGGCCCCGTTTGCCGTCATGCCTGCGTCCGGCTTCCCGAACACGATCCACGCTGTGGCCAGTGCAACGAGAGCGCCGGCAGCTGCGGCCAAGTTTGTCGTGACGGCGATGTCGCCGATCGAGAGCGTCGCTCCCATGGTCGAGCCGGGGTTGAATCCGAACCAACCGAACCAGAGAATGAAGACGCCCAAGAAAGCAAGCGGCATGCTGTGACCGGGTATCACTCTCGGTTTTCCGTCCTTGCCGTACTTACCGATCCGGGCGCCCAGCATGATCGCGCCCACGAGTGCCGCCCAGCCACCGACGGAGTGGACAACCGTCGAGCCCGCGAAGTCGAGGAACTCCCGCGAGGCCAACCAGCCGCCGCCCCAGATCCAGTGGCCGGAGATCGGGTAGACGATCCCGGAGATAAGGCCACTGTAGATCAGATAGGCGGAGAACTTTGTCCGCTCGGCCATCGCTCCGGAAACGATCGTCGCCGCCGTCCCGGCGAAAACGACCTGGAAGAGCCACTTGGCCGTCAAAGGCGGCGTGGCCCAAGACAGCGACGCGAAAGTTTCCTCGCCCCCGGACAGAAACCAGCCGGACGTACCAACCAGCGCGTTGCCAGCGCCGAACATCAAACCGAACCCGATCGCCCAAAACGCGATCGATCCGATGCCGAAGTCCATAAGGTTCTTCATCACGATGTTCGCGGCGTTCTTTTGCCGGGTGAACCCGGCCTCGACCATTGCGAAACCCGCCTGCATGAAGAACACGAGGAAAGCGGCTACCAAGGTCCAGACCGTGTCGGCCAGTACCTTGAGCTCAGTGGTGCTCGGACCTTCCTGCCCCAACGCCACCGGCCCCAGCAGGAGCAAAACACCTGCCAATAAACCGGCGAACGCCAAACGGCGTTTATTGCCCATCTACTGCCTCCTCCTATCGACGACGCTTGGAGGAGAGGCTAGGGGCCGGATGTTGCAGGAGTTTCATGCCACGAAACAGACTGGTAACGCATTTGTTTCGGCTAGGTTTCGCAGTGGGATGCGGGACCGGCAGGTGCAAACGAAAAGATCAGGCCGATCGGCGTAGGCCGAAGACGTCCATCCGATAGCCCCGGTCACGCACGGTGATGATGAAACGGCCCAGGGGGCCGAGCTGCTGGCGCACCCGGCAAACCTCGACGTCGACGGCTCGGGAGCGTTTCGGCAGGTTATCGCCGTGAGCCGCCCGGTACAGATCCTCTCGGGAGACCACGGCGCCGTCGGCCGCGAGCAGGCCAGCGACCATCTGGATCTTGGAAATGGTCATCGAAAGCGGCTCGCCGTCGACACGGATCTCACACAGATGACCGGGTGAGAGCCATATCGGCCCGCATCGAACGGCGTCGGGCGCCTCGGGTAGATCGGGAGCGCCAACCGGTGCCGGATCGACCATTGCTCCGAAATTAGCTGCTCTGAGTTTCACCTAAGCGACGCTAGGTTTCAGCTTCGTAACCAACGAGGCCCCGTAACCTACAATCGCTCCTCATGATCAGATTTTCCTCAGCCGTCCTCGCGGGACTCCTTTTGACGATCGCTGCCGCCTGCGGAGGCGGCGACAACGCGGCGCAGAGCACCGCCACGCCCGATACGGCCGGACGGCCACCAAAGAACGCCTCGGAGATCATTCCTCTCTATAAGGACGAACTCGCCGCACTCGGGCTGCTCCTGACCCCGCGCAACGGACTGATAGACAGGTCCAACAACCAATACATCAACTCGGATGAGGGCCAGCACCTGGCGATCTACGTAGAACCAACACGGGCGCGCACCAATCAGGAATATGCAGAGGGGATCCTTTCGGTAACGAAGATCTTCGTACCCGATGTGTTCGAACGCTGGCCGCGCCTGGAGTCCATGGACGTTTGTCAAGAACCGGACCCCGTCATAGACAACACCGAGGAGCCGCCGCCGCTAACGCAGATCGAGTTCTCGCGCGAGCAGGCCGCTGCCATCGATTGGGACGAGGTCACCGTCGCAGATCTCGTTGCATGGTCCAAAGAAGATCCGCCGCGACTTCGACTCTCAGTTGCCAAGAAGCTCGAGGAGAGTCCGGAGTTCGAGAGTCTTACGTCGTAACGCGCCTGCGCGCGTAGACGAACCCTTCGATCGCGCCCTTCGCGCCGCCGACACCCGATTCCATCCGATCCACCACAACCCATTCGGACGCCGCGATGCCATTGGCGGCGGAGTCGACGGCTCGAGCCAGTGTCTCTTGATCAGTAGGTGCTTGCGGTAGCCGCAGCTCAAACATCGGTTTGACCAGACCAATCAGCTCCGATTCCGGTGCGAAACCCAACACCTTTATCTGTCCAATAGCGTCGTTCAGTGAGAGGTACGTAACGTCCACGGTCACGAGATCAACCGATTCCGGGACCATTTCTCGGTCGAGTTCCGCCACGTTGGTGGACTCGAGATTTATCACTCGCGGATCTTGGCGAAGAGTGCCGAGCAGTTGTCCATGACCGGCGTCAACCGCGTACACGCAACGAGCTCCACGTTCCAAAAGGACTTTGGTGAATCCCCCCGTAGCGGCTCCGATGTCGAGGCACGTCTTGCCTTGAACTACGACACCGAAGGCGTCGAGGGCAGCACGCAGTTTCTCTGCGCCACGAAGTTCCTGCTCGCCGACGACGACGATCGAAGCACCGCGTTCGACGCGGGAGTCGGGGTTGGCGATAACGCTCCCGTTAACACGAACGCGGCCCGCGTTTATCGCGGACCGCGCATCGCTCAACTCGGGTCGAACGCGGAGGAGTTCGTCTACCAGGCGAACCCTACGCGCCACTCTTAGCCCTCGGACGCCTCCGCCCCAACAGACACATCGGCGTCGGCTTCACCGTTGGCTTTGGGTTCGGCATCAGCTCCCGCTTCGGCCTCGACCGCGACCTCAACGCCCTCGGCACCTTCCTCGTCGGTGTCCTCGTACTGCTGGAGTTCCGCAACCGCACCGGACTCGGAGAGTAGATCGGCATCGACGTGTTCCTCGAACACGGGAGCCTCGACCATCGGCAGCACCTTCACCGAACGGTAACGGCGCATGCCGGTTCCGGCCGGGATGAGCTTGCCGATGATCACGTTCTCCTTGAGACCGAGCAGCGGGTCGCTCTTACCGGACATCGACGCTTCGGTAAGCACGCGGGTCGTCTCCTGGAAGGACGCAGCCGCAAGCCACGAGTCGGAAGCCAGCGCCGCCTTCGTGATGCCCATCAGTTCGGGACGCCCGCGGGCCGGCTCGCCGCCACCTTCGACGACCTTGCTGTTCTCGGCTTGGAACACGACACGGTCGACGAGCTGGCCGGGAAGGAAGTCGGCATCGCCCGGCTCGACCACGGAGACGCGGCGGAGCATCTGCTTGACGATCAGCTCGATGTGCTTGTCGTGGATCGTCACACCCTGAGAGGTGTAGACCGACTGCACTTCGGTGACGAGGTAGCGCTGCACGGCGTTGATACCGCGGATCTTCAGGATTTCCTTCGGATCGGCGGCGCCCTCGAACAGCTGCTCGCCGGCGTTGATCTGATCGCCCTCGCCGTAACGAAGACGCACGCGTCGCGGAACCATGTAGCTCTGCTCGTTGCCGTCGGGATCGGTGATGACGATCTCGCGCGCCTTCTCCTTCTCTTCGATTCGAAGAGTTCCGGAGATCTCGGCCAGATCGGATGCACCCTTCGGGTGGCGAGCGTCGAACAGCTCGATGACTCGCGGCAGACCGTGCGTGATGTCGATACCGGCCACGCCACCGGTGTGGAAGGTACGCATCGTCAGCTGCGTGCCCGGCTCACCGATCGACTGAGCGGCGATGATGCCGACCGCTTCACCGATGTCGACGAGCTTGCCGAGCGAGAGGTTGGTTCCGTAGCAGCGGGCGCAAACGCCGACGCGCGACTCACAGGTGAGAACCGAACGCACGATGAGCTCGTCGGGGTGCTCCTCGCGCAGGATGGCCAGCGTGTCGCGGTCGACCTCGGTGTCCTTTTTGACGACCGTGGTGCGGTCGCGCTTGATCGGCTCGGCCAGGACGCGGCCGAAGATGCGGGTATCCCAGTCGTGGTCTGTACGCAGCTCGGCTCCCGGGATCGTGAGGCCCTTCTCTGAGCCGCAGTCGATCTCGCGGACGATAACTTCCTGCGAAACGTCGACCAGACCGCCGCGTGAGGTAACCGGAGTCGGCGGTACGGAGAGCCGTGTCGGCCAGACCCTTGCGAGCACCGTGCGTCGAGATGAAGTACTCGAGGACGGTCAGTCCCTCGCGGAAGTTCGACTTGATCGGGCGCGGGATGATCTCGCCCTTGGGGTTGGCAACCAGACCACGCATACCGGCCAGCTGCTTGACCTGTTCGATGTTTCCTCGTGCTCCCGACCTCGACATCATGTTGATCGAGTTCATCGGCGCGAAGTTCGCCTGCATGGCCTGTGTGACTTCGTCCGTTGCCTTGAGCCAAAGCTCGATCAGCTCCTGACGACGCTCGTCGTCGGTGAGCAGACCGCGCGAGTACTGCGACTCGATGCGCTCGGCGTCCTTCTCGTAACGGTCGAGGATCTTCGGCTTGTCCGGCGGAACAGAAACGTCTTCCAGCGCGAACGTGATGCCAGACTTCGTCGCCCACTTGAACGTGAGCGACTTGATGTTGTCGAGCGTCTGAGCCATCACCGTCGAGTAATAGGTGGTGATGAGAGTGTCGGTGAGACGCGCCATTTCGGCCTTGCCGAGCTGAGCGTTCACGAACGGATAGTCCGGCGGCAGAGCGGCGTTCATCATGACGCGCCCGACCGAGGTTTCGACGATGTGCGTTCCGTTTGACGATCCATTCGTTTCCGAATTCGCCTCCGCGGCATCCGGAACCGGACGAGTCGTGCGCACCTTCACCTTGGCGTGCAGGTGCAGCCACGGATCCTTCGGGTCCTGCGAATCGAACGCGAGGATCGCCTCGCCTTCCGAACCGAAGATCGCACCCTCTCCGGGACGACCTTCTTCCATGTTCGTCAGGTAATAGGCACCGAGGATCATGTCGTAGATCGGTGCAACCGTCGGGCGTCCGTGCGCCGGCGACAGAACGTTGCGCGTCGAAAGCATGAGCAGA
The DNA here is from genome assembly GCA_963766295.1 of uncultured Actinomycetes bacterium. Classification (GTDB taxonomy): domain Bacteria; phylum Actinomycetota; class JAICYB01; order JAICYB01; family JAICYB01; genus JBBDRJ01. The sequence continues at coordinate 2,006,857 of CAVXYW010000002.1, forward strand.
CGCGCCTCGGCCTGAGCTTCCGGCGAAAGCGGAACGTGGACGGCCATCTGGTCGCCGTCGAAGTCGGCGTTGAAGGCCAGACACACCAACGGGTGGATCTGGATCGCTTTGCCCTCGACGAGGATCGGCTCGAAGGCCTGGATACCGAGGCGGTGAAGCGTCGGTGCACGGTTCAGCAGCACCGGGTGGTCGGCGATGACCTCCTCGAGCACGTCCCACACCTGGGGACGCGCGCGCTCGACCATCCGCTTCGCGGACTTGATGTTGGTGGCCAGCTGCTGATCGACCAAACGCTTCATGACGAAAGGCTTGAACAGCTCGAGTGCCATGACCTTCGGCAGACCGCACTGGTGCAGATGGAGGTCGGGACCGACGACGATCACCGAACGTCCCGAGTAGTCGACGCGCTTTCCGAGCAGGTTCTGACGGAAGCGGCCCTGCTTGCCCTTGAGCATGTCGGAGATCGACTTCAGCGGACGGTTACCCGGTCCCGTGACCGGACGACCACGACGGCCGTTGTCGAACAACGCGTCGACGGCCTCCTGGAGCATCCGCTTCTCGTTGTTCACGATGATCTCGGGCGCACCGAGGTCGAGCAGTCGCTTCAACCGGTTGTTGCGGTTGATAACGCGACGGTAGAGGTCGTTGAGGTCGGAGGTTGCGAAACGGCCACCGTCGAGCTGAACCATCGGACGAAGATCCGGCGGGATGACCGGGATCGCGTCGAGGATCATCGACGAAGGCTGGTTGCCCGACTGCACGAGCTGTTCGAGGATCTTCAACCGCTTGATCGCGCGGATCCGGCGCTGGCCCTTGTTCTCCTTGATGGTCTTGCGCAGGAACTTCTCCTCGTCGCCGAGGTCGAGTGCGCGCAGGAGGTCCTTGATGGCTTCGGCCCCCATGCCGCCGCGAAAGTAGTCGCCGTAGGTGTCGCGGATGTGGCGCCAGATGTCCTCGGCGATGAGCTGCTTGGGTGCGAGCTTGCTGAACTCATCCCATGCCTGGTCCATGAGCTCGAGCCGTGCGGTCACACGCTTGTCGATCTCGCGGATGGCAGCGTCGAACTCGCGCTTCTTCGCGCGCACGGGCGTGCCCTTGGCGCCCTGCTTCTCGAGCTCCTTGGTGACCTTCTCGTAGTCCTTGGCGCGCTTGGCCTTCGCGACGTCGGCCTCGGCGAGCAGCTCTTCCTTCTCGCGGTTGAGCTGGGCCTCGAGCTTGGGAAGGTCGCGGGTGCGCTTCTCGGTGTCGACCCACGTAACGACGTGGGAAGCGAAGTAGATGATCTTCTCGAGGTCCTTGGGCGCGAAGTCGAGCAGGTATCCGAGGCGCGACGGAACGCCCTTGAAGAACCAGATGTGTGCAACCGGAGCGGCGAGCTCGATCGAGCCCATGCGCTCGCGACGGACACGCGCGCGGGTCACTTCGACGCCGCAACGCTCGCAGATGATGCCCTTGAAACGGACGCGCTTGTACTTACCGCACGCGCACTCCCAGTCCTTCGTCGGACCGAAGATGCGCTCGCAGAACAGACCGTCGCGCTCGGGCTTGAGCGTGCGGTAGTTGATCGTCTCGGGCTTGCGGACCTCGCCGTTGGACCACATGCGGATCTGCTCCGCAGTGGCAAGGCCGATCCGAAGCTGATCGAACTCGTTGACGTCCTGGACGCGTTGCGTTTCTGTCACGGTTACAGCTCCTCTCCGGCGCTCGCGCGCTCGGGTCTTGAGAGGTCGATTCCAAGCTCTTCCTGGACGCGGTAGTCCTCGTCCGTCTCCTTCACTTCGATCTGCTTGCCTTCAGCCGACAGAACCTCGACGTTCAGGCAGAGCGACTGCATCTCTTTGATGAGGACCTTGAAGGACTCTGGGATGCCCGGCTCGGGGATGTTTTCGCCCTTCACGATGGCTTCGTAGACCTTCACTCGTCCGAGCACGTCGTCGGACTTCACGGTCAGCAGCTCTTGCAGAGCGAAGGCCGCGCCGTAAGCCTCGAGCGCCCAGACCTCCATCTCTCCGAAACGCTGGCCGCCGAACTGCGCCTTACCACCCAGCGGCTGCTGCGTGATCATCGAGTACGGGCCGGTGGAACGCGCGTGGATCTTGTCGTCCACGAAGTGGAGCAGCTTCAGCATGTAGATCATGCCGACGGTCACGGCCTGCTCGAAACGCTCGCCGCTGCGACCGTCCCACAGGTAGGCACGTCCGTGCTCGTCGACCAAACGCTCGCCGGGCTTACCGTTTCCGTTACCGCGGGTAAGACCGGGATCGTTGGAGTGACGAAGGAGGTCTTTGATCTCTTCCTCGCGCGCTCCGTCGAACACCGGTGAGGCGATGCGCTGGTTTCCGGCGACCTGTCGGTGCTGATCGCCCCAACCCATGTTCTTCATCCAGTCGGGAACCGAGTCGAACTCCCAGCCGGTGTGTGCGGCCCAGCCGAGGTGGGTCTCGAGGATCTGTCCGATGTTCATACGGGACGGAACCCCGAGCGGGTTCAGGATGATGTCGACCGGCGTTCCGTCGGCGAGGAAGGGCATGTCCTCGACCGGCAGGATCTTGCTGATGACGCCCTTGTTGCCGTGGCGTCCGGCTAGCTTGTCGCCGTCGGAGATCTTCCTCTTCTGAGCAACGTAGACACGAACCATCTGATTCACACCGGGCGAGAGCTCGTCTCCGCCTTCGCGCGTGAACATCTTCACGCTGATGACGGTGCCGGACTCGCCGTGCGGAACCTTGAGCGATGTGTCGCGAACGTCGCGCGCCTTCTCACCGAAGATCGCGCGAAGCAGGCGCTCTTCCGGTGTCAGCTCGGACTCGCCCTTGGGCGTGACCTTGCCGACGAAGATGTCGCCGGGGTTGACCTCGGCTCCTACGCGGATGATTCCCCGGTCGTCGAGGTCCTTTAGAAGCTCCTCGGAGACGTTGGGGATGTCGCGCGTGATCTCTTCCGGGCCGAGCTTGGTATCGCGAGCTTCGACCTCGTGCTCCTCGATGTGGACCGAAGTGAGCACGTCGTCACGCACCAGACGCGCTCGGAGACGATGATCGCGTCCTCGTAGTTGTGGCCTTCCCAGGACATGAACGCGACGAGCAGGTTGCGTCCGAGCGAAAGCTCGCCCATGTCGGTGCACGGTCCATCGGCCAGAACCTGACCGTCGGTAACCGCGTCGCCCTCACGGACGATCGGACGCTGGTTGATGCACGTGCCCTGGTTCGAGCGTCCGAACTTGTTCAGGTAATAGGTCTGGTCGGATCCGTCGCGGTGGCCGACGGTGACGAAATCGGCGCAGACTTCCTTTACGGTTCCGGCCTTCTCGCAGATCAAGATGTCGCCGCCGTCGGCGGCCGCGCGAAACTCAACACCGGTGCCGATGAGAGGTGCCTCGCTTCGCAGCAACGGCACCGACTGGCGCTGCATGTTGGAGCCCATGAGAGTTCGCGGCGCGTCGTCGTGCTCGAGGAACGGGATGAGCGAAGCCGAGACGGAGACGATCTGACGGGGCGAGACGTCCATGTAGTCGATCTTGGACGGCTCCACGTACACGACCTCACCGTGCTTGCTGCGGCACAGGACGTGGTCGTCGACGAATTTCCCGTCGGCGTCGAGGACGGCGTTGGCCTGCGCCTTGATGAAGCGGTCCTCGCGATCTGCCGTGAGGTAGTCGAGCTGCTCGGTCACACGTCCGTCGACGACCTTGCGATAAGGCGTCTCGATGAACCCGTAGTCGTTGACGCGCGCGAAGCTCGCCAGCGACCCGATCAGTCCGATGTTCGGACCTTCCGGCGTCTCGATCGGGCACATGCGTCCGTAGTGGGACGGGTGGACGTCGCGAACTTCGACGCCGGCGCGCTCACGCGACAGACCACCGGGTCCGAGAGCGGACAGACGGCGAAGGTGCGTGAGGCGGTCGAGCGGGTTCGTCTCCTGCATGAACTGCGAGAGCTGCGAAGTTCCGAAGAACTCCTTGATCGCTGCAGTGAGCGGACGGATGTTGACCAGCGACTGCGGCGTTATCGCTTCGGCGTCCTGTGTCGACATGCGCTCTTTGATGACGCGCTCCATACGGGCCAGGCCGATGCGGATCTGGTTGGCGATGAGCTCGCCGACGAGCGCACTCGGCGGTTGCCGAAGTGGTCGATGTCGTCGGTGTCGTGATCGGGATCGCCCTCGTGCAGCGCGAGCAGGTAGCGCACGGCCGCGTAGAGGTCTTCCTTCGTCATGATCGTGATCTTGTCGGCCAGGTTCAGACCGAGCTTGGCGTTGACCTTGTAGCGGCCGACCTTGGCCAGGTCGTAGCGCTTGGGGTTGAAGTACATGCCCTGGAGCAGGCCCGCTGCGGATTCGGCCGTCGGTGGCTCGCCCGGACGGAGCTTGCGGTAGATGTCCATGAGCGCCTCGCCCGGCGTGCGGATCGCGTCGCGCTCGAGCGTCTCGCGCATGGCCTCGGAGGAACCGGGAAGTCCTTGAGGAGCTTCTCGTCCGGGATCTCCTTCTCGAGCGCGTCACGGTCGATGTCGACCTCGCCGGTCTTGCATGTTGAACTTGAAGGCGTCGAGAGCACGCAGCAGCACGGACGCGCTCTGACGACGCTTGCGGTCGATGCGCACGCCCATGGTGTCGCGGCGATCCATCTCGAACTCGAGCCACGCGCCGCGCGGCGGGAATGATGCGCAGCGAAACGAGCTCGCGGTCGGAGGTCTTGTCGAGCGCGCGGTCGAAGTAGATGCCCGGTGACCGCACGAGCTGCGACACGACGACGCGCTCGGTGCCGTTGATGATGAAGGTGCCCTTGTCGGTCATCATCGGGAAGTCCCCCATGAAGACCGTCTGTTCCTTGATCTCACCGGTCTGCTTGTTGACGAAGCGGGCCTTGACGAACAAGGGGGCCGAGAAGGTCATGTCCTTCTCGCGGCATTCCTCGACGTCATGCTTCGGTGGTTCGAACCAGTGCTCGTCGAACTCGAGAGCGAGGTTGCCGGTGAAGTCTTCGATCGGAGAGACATCCTTGAAAGCCTCGCCGAGGCCCTCGTCACGGAACCAGCCGAACGAATCGCGCTGGATCGGCGAGCAGGTCGGGAAGCTCGAGGATGTCCTTGATCTTCTGGAAAGAGAGTCGTCCAAATTCATTGCTCGCCTCGTTTGAGTCGAGCCGGGTGGACTCCGTCAAATCGCCTCACGCTCCTTCACTCTTCACACGGAGCGCCCGAAGGCGCCTCCTGTGGGCGTCCGCCAGCCGCTAGCGAGAACTACTAATAGACGGCAGGCGAAACGGATCCCGGGCACGCAGAAGGGCAAGTGTAGCGCCAGGCAGGCGCAAGCGTCAATAGGCGGCCCTATTTGGGCCAACCGTAGTGTCGTTTATACGCCGCTGACCGTGGGTCGTCAAGACCCTTTCGGCTTACGAGTTGAAGGCTTTTTCCGCTTAGCCGTGGGCTTTTTGGCTGGTGAGGGCGTCGCGACTGGGGCCGGAGCCCCGGCGGGAGCGGTCCTCAGGCGGCGTCGGAGGAGGGTGCCCCCTGCGCCGGCCAGAACGAGGGCCGGGACCCCTATCGCCAGCCAGAACCACCACGGCCAGCCCTCGCCCGGAGGCGGCCCCGGGAGCCGGGGGACTCGAGCCACCGGAGTGAAGGGCGATGGGGATCGAGTCGGAATCGGCCGGGTCCGAGCCCGCCTCGACCTCGACTCCGTCGGCATACCGATCACCATCGGTATCGAGCTCACGCGGATCCGCTCCCTTGGCGAATTCCCGCCAGTTGGCTAGGTCGTCATGATCGCCGTCGAGCTGCGAGTCGCCCGCGTCGGAATCGCTCAGTCCATGATCGCGTTCCCAGGAGTCAGGGAGTTGATCGCGGTCGCGATCTGCCGAAACGACAAGGGTCATCTTCGCTTCGCCATCGGGGCGATTCGCCTGCGACGCTCGGAGGACAACTTCGTATTCCCCTTCCAGCAACCCGCCGAATGAAGCCGTGCGGCCACGGCCAATCTCGTCGCCGTCGAGGAACCATCTCAGCGCCTCATCAGGAAGGACTATGCCCTTACCGTCAACAGCCGATCCGACAAAGTTGACGACTCGTTGTGGCGGAACAAAGCTCCCATCTGCCGGACGAACAATCATCGGCCTCGGTCCGCGAGGCTCAACCCTCAAACGATCGACGACGGCGGACCCCACATTCAGGCCGTCCGATGCCTGAACCCGGATCCTGACATCACCGTCGACGGGAAGGGAGGCCAAGTCGAGCTTGGCGGAACGTTGCGTCGTGGGACCGGCGACCACCTTCCATGGGTCGCCATTGCCACCGACTTCGACGCGGTAGGTGAGTCGGTCCCGATCGGCATCGGAAGCACGCCATGACACTTCGACTTCTCCCTCTGGTCCCCATGCGTCCCCACTGGAAGGTTCGATGATGCTGACACGGGGTCTTGCAGGTCCGGCTTCGATCGTCGCGATCTCACGATCTCCTTCAAGGATCTGCGCCTTGGAGACACTCCCCTGCTGCTGCTCGTGTGCCACTACGAACAAGCCGCCTTCGGCGCCGTGAGTTAAGAGAACCGTCTTGAAGTCTTTGGTCGCAACGACCCCGGATGCGTCGGTGAGAACCAGCTTGTACTGATCGCCTTCGAACTGTCTGCGATATGCGGTCTTGGTATCGCTCGCCAAGAACGCCGGAGAAATCGCCCCGTCGCGTCCTACCGATCCCGAGAAGAGGAGAACGTCGTCAACTTGCCCGCCGGCAAGTCGGAAATCGGCATCGTCTGACCCTAGGGCGCGAGGAGAAGCCGTCGGCGATGGAGTCGGTATCGGCGGGTCGTACTCGGTGCTTCCCGCGAAGACCTGCGGTGTTGCTGGATTACCTCGGTTGTGAGACTGCAGTTTCTGGGCAAGATCGTTCCACGTCTTGATCGATACCCAGCCAGGATCTCTTCCGTACGACATGAGGTCATGCGTGTGGGTGGTCGTACGCCTCACGCTGTCCTCGCTACTTGCGGGTATCGGCTGAAGCGCTAGTACATCGAAACCCACGACGTCCTTGCCTAGTTCAGCATGGTCGCCCGCGAACCTGTCGTAGTAGCTGCCGCCGTTGGCTTCGTTATGCCGGTTGGACAAGTGAGTCAACCCGAGAGCGTGCCCTGGTTCTTGGGCTATCGGCCTGTCGCAGGCTGCCGACCAGAAGTCGGTTGTGTTTAGCGCCGCGGCACCCATACATCCCATTGCAGTTCCTGGGTTGGTTATCAATCCAACGAATCCCTCGTGAACTCTTGGCGAAACCGGCGCCGACTCGAACATGGTCGCGTAGTTCCACGTAGGAACACCGGGTATCGGTGGACTGGGAGCGCTATCGACGAGCCTCAGAGCTGGCCAGTTGCGGGGCACCCGATCGCCAGGTGCCGCGCGCACGTTGGTGATGGAGTACACGGGAAGCCCGTCGTCAGGCAACGGATAAGTCCGCCACCAGTAGTCCAGTGCTCCGATGAGCTGGTCGTGGGTGGGTGCGGCATTTCTCTGCGGCCCGTCTACCCTGTCACGCCAGTAGTAATCGACGAGTACAAGATGTAGATCGCGCCGAGCAATCGTCGCGAAAGTTACTCGGTCGGCACCAAGCGAGTTAGAGGTTCCGCCTTCATCCTCAGCGACCCGGCCCGGATCACCAGAAGGGTTGACATCGAGACGCAGGCTTATGTCGCCGGCGTTCGTCCACTCCATCGGTAGAACAAAGTTCCACCCACCGTCGGCATGCTCGCGGAGTGCCTGCAGCTTGGAGTGCTGCGTCGCGTCACCCAGTGGCCCTACGTTTACAGACCCGTTGACCGGCATTAGTGGGGACCCCGGTAGCGTCGCTCCGTTCTTGGTCCCATGAAGTTGCGCGGGAACAGGGAACGCACTTGGCCGATCTGGCGGCTGAGGATAGGTCAGGTGCGCGTACCCACGGACGACGGTTGTTCGCCGAGCGACGTGAACCGCGCCGTCGGTGACCTTCCGGGGTGGCGATGACACCCTGGTTGCACCCGCCGGCGCACCGCTTCCACTTTGCCCGGGTCGCGGAGGAGGCCTAGTCGTTTTTGATGCCTTCAGTACTCCGCCGAGCTTGCCGCGGACGCCTTGCGTGACCTCCAGTCCGAACGGAACGACGTCATAGCCGCTTCGCCGAGCCACCTCATCCGGCGGTGGCGCCGGCGCTCCGGTCCCTACCACCGTGACCGAATCTCGAGCGATGAATCCCGGACCCGTAGCCGTGGCCGAGATAACGCTTTCGCCGGGCGGGATGGTCACACCTTCCAAGGTGAACCAGGACCCGCTGTAATTGGAACTCAGTGACGCCACGGCCGACATGAATGCTGCGCGGTCCCACCGCAACCAGCGCACGGTCACGAGATCTGGTCTGCGGTTGCTAACCCCCGGCTCGATCGAGCCCGCTACCGTGATGGGCGCGGCGGCGTCGAAACGCGCTCCTTGGTAGGGCCTACTGATCGAAAGGGTGCCCGAAACCAGTTCCGGCGTTTGGTACGTGTGCGCGGCGGAGAAGAAGAGTCGGTCCGCACCAAGAATCCCAAACGGGTATTCGAATGTAGAACCGCTCGACGCAAGAGAAACCTGGATCCGTGTGATGGCCGGTAAGTCAGACATGAACAACAAACACGTGTCGACAGGTGACCGTTGTCGAATCAACGCAGAATCGGCGCCGAGGTAACGCCCCGTCGGAAAGCGCTCATCTGTCGGCGGGCCGTATGCCGATAGGGATGCCACAACGGATGTGCCGCCAGTGACCAGCGAACCGGGCGACCCGAGATGGATACCGACATATCTCTGTGGCTGGTCGAACGTGATCTCGAGGGAAGGCTTTTCACGATCGCTGCCAGTAGTTATCGCGAAAGGCTGCGAGATGGTCCCGGGCACCGGACGGCTGACCGTCAAGGCCCTGGTCTCGTTTTGGCCCGTCGAAGGCGAGCGGAAGTAACCGCGCATGTGCACGCCACGCGACGCGTAAGCCTCTGCCGCCTCTTCGCCTTCGATCAGGTCATCGAAGTCCAAGATCGTGGACTGCTCTTGAGGGGCGCACCGCGGAACCACGCCGGCGTTGGGAATAACGGCGCGGTCCCTCCTTAGGAAGAGATCGGTCGAAGGCCCGTAGATCCCTTCCTTTACGTTCGTCGGCAGGTCGATCGAAGGTCCCGGAGACCCCGAAGGCGAGGTCGAAGGTGCCGTACTCGTTATGGGGGACGAAGTTGGTCGTTGGCTCGGTGCTGTCGTCGGTGGTGCGGTGACACCCGGCGTAGCCGATGCGGGGATTGTGAACGTCGCGCGACCGTGGCGGCTGTTGACGCTTTCGTCGTTGCACTCCGTCTCGGATTGGAAGTAAGTGCACGCGACCACGAAGTGGGCGCCGGCGCTCGCTTGGGGAATCGTGATCTGAGCTGAGAACGAACCGTTGTTGTTATCTACAGTCGCAAGCAGCGGGCCCGTTTCGTTCTCCCAGCGGACTTGGATCTCACCCGTGTCGTAGAAGTAGCCCGATCCGGTGACCTGAACCTGCGTTCCTGACGGCCCCGACGACGGCGAAAGGTTCACCGAGGCCGTGTAGTCGATCGCATGGCCGGCCGGACTGAAGACGACGGACAGCGTCGCCCAGACGAGAATCGCGAGCGCCCAACCCGCACCCCTGCGCAATGTGTGCGCGAACTATCGCAGGCGCTTTGATGGCCCCGTCTATGTCGTTTGACGCATATTACTGCACGTCGAGGCGGAAAACCAGCAGATCGGCTGACCGCGTCCGTGCCAGGTCGCGCAGACGTCCATCTGCCACGGGCCCTTGGGCAGATCGATGGTCAGATCGGTCTCCCGGGCGGGGTCGATCGGCTGGGACGGGTGTCCCGATCGCGATCCTTCGAAGGGGCGCACGGTCTCGTCGTCCGGATCGATGTCGACGTCGATGCGCAGCAAGGTCTTCTCTCCCGACTTAACGACCAGAGGCTGCGCCGGTGCGGTCTGCTGGCTGTTGAAACGTTTACAGGCCCCTCCCTCGAGCTCGGCCCAGCAATAGGACGCCACGTTGCCCGGCTGACGTCCGGCTTCGCTCGTCAGCGAGGCTCCGCGCGGCGGACCGACCGGGACAGGAGTAGGAGTGGGGGCCGCGGTTGGCGTTGGCGGGGGTGTCGGTGTGGGCGACGGACCCGGCTCGAGGGTTTCGATCGCCACGCGCCGCGGTTCGAACTCCGGTCCTTCGACCTTGACCGTGCCGTCGCCCGAACGTCCGCCGCATGCGGAGAGGAGAAGGAGAAGCAGCGGGACTAGGAACGACGCGCGGCGCATCGCGAGAGGTTAATCGCGTCCGCGGATCAACGTCTTGATCCAGCCCCAGGCTCGATCGAACCAAGAGCGGTCGTCTTCTTGGGTTGCGGGTGGTGCCTGGTCGGGGCGCCCGGATCCGTCCAAGTAGTAGAGGCGCTCTCCGGGCTTGATCAAGCCCAAGCGTTTGCGTGCTTCGACCTCGAGCTCGCCCGGGTCGGAGAGCCTGCCTACTTCTTGCTCCAGGCGTTTGTTCTCTTCGCCGAGTGTCACGAGACGCTCTTCGAGGGAGTCGATGCGCTGTCGCTGATCCACCAGCTGCCGGGCCGGGAAAAACAGGATGAATGCCGCGAGCGCGAGGGCGACGATCAGGAAGATGCGCCGCTGGCTGATCCCTGTCCGAGCTTGGCCACGCCGGAGCGTAGTGGAGGCGTTAGCGGTGCGGCTCATGGTTTAGCCGCTTTCAACGAGTCCCAGCCGGCATAACGGGCACCCGATCCGAGCTGCTCTTCGATCCGAAGAAGCTCGTTGAACTTCGCGGTTCGTTCGCCGCGCGCCGTTGCGCCGGTCTTGATCTGACCGACTCCGGTAGCCACCGCCAGATGGGCGATCGTCACGTCTTCGGTTTCGCCCGAGCGATGGGACATCTGCGCGGCCCATCCGGCCTTCCGGGTGATGTCGATGGCGTCGAGCGTGTCGGTCAGCGTCCCGATCTGGTTGACCTTGACGAGCAGCGCGTTTCCGCACCGCTGCTCGATCGCGCGGCGCAGACGCGTTGTGTTGGTAACGGTTAGGTCGTCGGTGAGTAGCTGAACACGGGAGCCGATGCGCTCGGTCAGTGCACGCCAGCCGTCCCAATCGTCTTCGGCGCAGCCGTCCTCTATCGAAACGATCCCATACGCACCGGCCAGGTCTTCGAGAACGTCGACCATCGCCTGCGAATCGAGGACTTTCCCGTCGAGGTGATAGCCGTCGTCTTTGTGGAACTCAGATGACGCTGCATCGACGGCGATCGCAACTTCGACTCCCAACGTGTAGCCCGCGCCTTCGATGGCTTCGGCAGCGAGGTCGAGAGCCGCGCGCGTTCCCTCGAGATCGGGTGCGATACCACCTTCGTCTCCCACGTTTGTGGACAGTCCGCGACTCTTTCCGATCTTTCGCAAGCTCGCGTACACCTCGGCGCCCGCCCGCAAGGCTTCGGCGAACGACGGCAATCCAGCCGGAGCGACGAAGAACTCCTGGAAGTCGAGCGCGTTGTCGGCGTGAGCGCCGCCGTTGATCACGTTGAAGAACGGGACGGGAAGCGTGCTGGCACCCGGGCCGCCGAGGAAGCGATAGAGAGGGACATCGAGCTGCCGGGCTCCGGCCCAAGCCGCGGCTAGGGAAACGCCGAGGACGGCGTTGGCACCGAGCACGCTCAGGTTGGGCGTTGCGTCGATGAGGCGCAACGCCTCATCGAGGCCACGTTGGTCTAAAGCGTCTCGCCCAACGACCTCGGGAGCGATGCGCTCGACGACGTTCGCGACCGCCTTACGGACACCTTTGCCGCCGTACCGGTCATCACCGTCGCGCAGTTCATGGGCTTCGTGAGCGCCGGTCGACGCACCAGAAGGGACGGCCGCGCGCCCGGAAGCGCCGCCGGCGAGCGTTAACTCGACCTCGATCGTGGGGTTTCCACGGGAGTCGAGGATCTCCCGAGCGTGAACGCGATCGATCGTTGTGGGCGGGGTCGTCACGAGTTTTGCTCCCGTTTTGCCTGCTCCCAGTATCGCCGCCACTCGTCGGCGGACAACGATTCGAGGTCTTTTCGGTCCTGCTGCGCCTGGGCCTCCATCGAGGAAAACCGAACCGTGAACCTGTCCAACATCGTTCGAAGCGAAGCCTCGGCCTCGATGCCGAAACGTTGACCGACGCAAACAGCGGAGAAGATGACGTCTCCGAGTTCTGAGGCGACACGTCCAGGATCTGGTGTTGGTTTGGTCGTTTCTGCCCTGAGCTCTGCGATCTCGTCCTCGAGATCCTTTAGAACGTCGTCTATGGATTCGAAGGAGAAGCCGACACCGACGGCTCGTCTATAGATCTTCGCGGCGCGAGCGAGAGCGGGCAGCTCACTCGGGATCCCCGAAAGCACTCCCCTTTCGTCTTCAGATTCCGTGCGTTTGATCTGTTCCCAGTTCTTGACGACCTGATCGGCATCAGAGACTTCGACGTCACTGAAAACATGCGGATGCCGGCGGATCAACTTCTCGCGTAAGTCGTCCAGAACATCGGAGATCGTGAACGCACTCTCTTCGAGAGCACTCTCGGACGCGATCTTCGAATGGAACACCACCTGCAGGACGAGATCACCAAGCTCGTCTCGTAAGGCTTCCAGGTCGTTGTTGTCGATCGCCTCGAGGGTTTCGTACGTTTCCTCCAGAAGGTGGCGCGCAAGCGATGCGTGGGTTTGCTCGGCATCCCACGGACAGCCTCCCGGCTCGCGTAGTTGAGCCATGACTTCGACCACACGACGAAATGCCTCCGCCGAGGGAGCGACGACACGTTCGGCTACTTCCGGTGAAAGGTCCGGCGGCCCTGCCACTAAGGCTCGAGTTCGGACGGCCCGGGAACGACCTGGGCCTGGTCGCGATCGAAGACTCCGTACTTCGGGTTCACGACGATCTTCGCTTTGCCAACGCGCTCGGCCAGCCACGTTCCGTAGCTCTCTTGGCGTTGGGTTTGCGTGATCGACGCTCGGATCTCGTCCGCAACATCATCGAAGGACTTCGTCCTGCGATCGAGCACGTGGTAGATCTCGAACCCGGTCTGCGTCTGGATGGGGTCGGTTACACCCCCGACCACCGCAGCGCTGACGGCGCCTTGCACCTCCGGCGCCAGAGTAGACAGCGCCACGTAACCGAGAGCTCCGCCATCGGATGCTGCGTCGTCCACCGACACTTCTTCCGCGAGGTCCGCAAAGTCCTGGCCGCTGTTGACCTTCTCCAGCGCATCCTTGACATCGGCATCGGTCCGCACGGTGATGCGCTCAAGTTCGGCTTCGACGAAAGCCTGCTCGTTGGCTTCGTATTGCTGCCGCAACTCGTCCTCGTCTACATCGACGTCGCGGAGCACGCGTTCTTGAAGCGCGAACTCGCGGACTAGCTGCTCGGCGATGCGCCGCCCCTCCGCGGCGGAGAGGTTCTGCGCCTCGAGGAACTCGTTGACGCTGAGCCCCTCGCTTTGCGCGCGTTGCTGCAAGAGGCGATCGATCTGCCCAGCTGTCGGCCGGATGTTTAGTCGCTCAGCCTCCTGCTCGGCGACCGTCGAGTAGATGAGCCTGGTCAATATGTCGCGGCGTCCGCGGCCGCGCTCGTCGGGGTCGGTCCGCAACGCCTCACCGAAAACGGGGTCTCCTCGCAGCACGTCGAGCTGACGCTCGACATCGGCTTCGGTGATCTTCTTGCCGTTCACCGTCGCAGCCGCAACGGCAAGAGTGGAGCAGGAATAGCCGAATAGACACACGGCTGCGAGGGGGATCAGTAGAAGACGCCGGGTCATGACTCGGCGGGAACCGTACCACGCGCGAATAGGGAACCCACCTCTTCGCGCAACCAGGCGATCAGGTCGAGATCATCGTTTTCGGGGACGGGCAGGAGCAGCGTTTCGGTGGCCTCAGAAACCACGGCTCGCGGGCGGGACGAACGGAGGCGGTCCCGTCCCTCTGAGCCGAGGTGGACGGGACGCAGCTTCGCCACCCGCCCGTACAGCTCGTGAGGCGCGATCGATACATCGGTGATCGCGTGCTCACGCAGGCCGGCCCGCAGCGACGCGACCTCGAGGAGCATGCGCGCAGGCTTCGGCAACGGGCCGAAGCGGTCGCGCAGTTCCTCGGTCGCGTCGTCGACGTCGGACGCACTCACCGTCTCGGCGATCCGGCGATAGGCCGCGAGCCTGAGCGACTCTCGGTCGATGTAGGACGCGGGAAGGTACGCATCGACCGGGAGGTCGATGCGTACCTCCGGCAGCTCCTCAGTTCGGATGCCGCGAAGTTCGGACGCGGCATCCTCCAGAAGCTTCACGTACATCTCGAAACCAACAGCCTCGATGTGCCCGTGTTGCTCGGCCCCCAGCATGTTGCCCGCGCCGCGGATCTCGAGGTCGCGCATGGCGATCGACATCCCGGAACCGAGCTCGGTGTATTGCGCCAGCGTCTTGAGCCTTTCGTGCGCGGTCATCGTGAGCCGGAGGTTCGGCGGGAAGAAGAGATACGCGTAAGCCTGCTCGCCGGCCCGACCGACTCGGCCACGCAACTGGTACAGCTGCGCCAGGCCGAGTCGGTCGGCCCGGTCCACGATCAACGTGTTCACGGTCGGGATGTCGAGACCGGCTTCGATGATCGTCGTGCACAAAAAGACGTCGGTGCGCTGCTCCCAGAAATCGACCATGGCCCGCTCCAGCCGCACTGGGTCCATCTGGCCGTGTCCCACTCCGATACGCGCCTCGGGGACAAGGCGTTGAAGCCGGCGAAGTTCCCGTCCTATCGATTGGACGCGGTTGTGCACGACGAAGACCTGACCGCCGCGTGAAAGCTCGCGACGGATGGCTGCGGTCAGCAAGCGCTCGTCGAACGGTCCGACGAAGGTGCGAACCGGACGCCGGTCGGCCGGAGCGGTGTCGATGATCGAAAGATCGCGGATGCCCGACATCGACATCTCGAGAGTCCTGGGGATCGGTGTCGCCGTAAGAGTGAGAACATCCACGTCGACGCGCATGTTGCGAAGCTTTTCCTTCTGCGCAACTCCGAAGCGATGTTCTTCGTCGATGACCAGCAGCCCCAGGTCGCGGAACTTGATGTCCGAAGACAGCAACCGATGCGTCCCGATGACAACGTCCACCTCACCGGTGGCAAGTTGAGCGACGACGTCGGCTTGGTGAGAGGCATCGACGAAGCGCGAAAGCATCGCGACGTTCACTGGGAACGATTCGAACCTGTCTGAGAACGTCGCGAAGTGCTGCTGAGCCAGCAGCGTCGTGGGCACTAGGACGGCGACCTGTTTGCCTTCAACGACCGCTTTGAATGCGGCTCTCACCGCAACTTCCGTCTTCCCGAAACCTACGTCGCCACATACCAACCGGTCCATGGGGAGCTCGCGGTGCATGTCGGATCCAACTTCTTCGATCGCACGAAGTTGATCCGGCGTCTCGTCGAAGGGAAACGATTCCGCGAGCTCACGTTCCCACGGCGTGTCCAGCGGAAAGCTGTGACCGGGGGACTTCATGCGGGCTGCGTACAAGCGGATGAGGTCGGCGGCGATGTCCCGCACCCGTTTGCGAACACGGGCTTTAGCTCTCTCCCAGTCGGCCGTCCCCAGACGCGAGAGGCTCGGCTCTTCAGAACCGATGTAACGCTGCAACGACTCGGTGGTGTCGGTCGGAACGAACAGACGGTCACCGGCCGCGTATTCGATGACGAGGTATTCGCGAACGAACCCGGCCACTTCGCGCGTCTCCATCCCGACGTAGCGCCCGATCCCGTGATGTGAATGGACGACGACGGCGCCCGGATGCAGCTCGCCCAATACAGCGCGGCGGCTCGGCCGCTTCGGACGGCTCGGGGCCGGCGGACGAGCGTGCCATTCGGTGTGCGTGACGACGGCCAGTGAAAGAGCCGGCGACACGAAGCCGCCGTGAAGATGCGACTCGACCACAGGCGAGCCTTCCAGTCCCTCTTCGGCCAAGCGAGTGCCGACCACGGCGGTCTCTTGCGGGAATGCACAGAAGACGACGTCGTATCCCTCGGCCCGCAGCGACCGACAACGTTCGAGCAGAACGCGTGGCGATGCCGACTCCCACGGACGAGTGTCGAAGTGCGGAGAGTCGGGCGACGCCGCATAGCCGGGCATCCCCCAAACCTCGCGTCCGGCGCCGCGCAGCTCATCGGTCACACGCTTCATCGGCAGATGCAGCACGCCGAGCTCGTCGCGAGTGCGAACAGGCTTTTCGAAGATCTCCTCGGCGAGATGAGCAGGATCGGCCCACAGCGACGCCAACTCTTCTTCGTGTTCGACGGCCTTGTCCGCTTCGTCCGACGTTCTGGCCGGATCGAACACCACGATCACGCATCCGTCGGGGACGATCGTCTGTAGTCCGTCGCGGTCTTCCTCCCACACGCGAGGCAGCAACGCTTCATGACCCTCGGGTGCTGCTCCGGACGCGAACCTTTCCAGCCGATCGGCGACGGATTCGAGATAAGGACGAACGGACGCGATCGCACCCGCTTTGCCCGCGCGCTCCCGGTTGTCGGCCGTCGGCACCAGCTCCGTGCGAGCAACGGCGACGACACCGGTTGCGTCGGCAACCGAACGTTGTGTCGCCGGATCGACAAAACGGATCGATTCGACTTCGTCCCCGAACAGCTCGATGCGAGCGACGCGTTCGTCCTGCGCAGGGAACACGTCGACGATGCCACCCCGAACGGCGAAGGTTCCCGGCTCGACCGCTACGTCGTCGCGGACGTAGCCGAGCTCGGCCAGCCGTCGCGCGAGGTCGTCCCGATCGACGACGTCTCCGACGCGAATGCTTACGGGCTCCAGTTGCGCAGCTCCCGGCGCGGGCTTGGAGATGAAACCGCGAACCGAGGCAACCACCACCCGAGGGCCAGAACCGTGGGCGAGAAGACGCAACGCTTCCAAACGGTGCGCTGAGATGCGCGGATCCGGCGACAGACCTTCATAAGGAAGGACATCCCACCCTGGAAGGACACCCGTTGGACGAAGGAACTCGTCGACCGCGGACCGCAATGCCTCGGCGTCGGCCTCCGATGGGACTACGGCCAGAACGCACTTGTCCATGGCGGCGGCCAGCCCGGCGAGGAAGTACGGACGTGCGGCATCGGGGATCGCGATGCCTTCTCCCCCGGCGTACATGACGTCGCGGAAGACGGGATCCCGCTCCCATCTGTCCAACAGGTGCTGCAGAGGTGCGGCCAAAGTTCCTTCCGTACAACGCCACTAAGGGCCCGGTTCGAAAACCGGGCCCTGCCGGTGCGACTTTTACAAACTCAACTACCTAACCAACGCTACCTACATTACTAACGCAACTACCCAGGACGGGGTGTTGGTTCTTCAAGGCCATCAAGAAACTCACGAGCTTCAGGCTTGGACCGGAGCATGTGAAGTGCCACGTGCCGTCCGTGCTGCGACACGATCGTGAGTTCTCGTTCGCGTTCCGAGCGACGGCTGCGCAAGATCCTCCAGACGATCCCCCATTCGTCGCTCAACCGTTGCCAGGCGGAGTCATCGCAGCCGTCGGGCATGACCGCCCCCGGCGGACGGCGGATGCCACGAACGAACGCGCGCCGGGCGCAGGTCCACCAGGGCGTGTCGAGGAACACGACGGTGTCCGCGCGCCCGAGCCGCAGGTCGAGGGTGGCGTGGTAGTTGCCGTCGGCGATCCACGCATCGCCCGCTAGCAGGACGCGCTGCTTCTCCCGCCACTCTTCGTCCGACGGCTCCACCCAGCCCGGCTTCCAGAATTGGAGGTCGAGATGGATCAGAGGGAGTCCGGTCTTCGCCGAGAGCGCTCTCGAGAACGTGCTCTTCCCGGCCCCGGCCATCCCGGTGACCACGACGCGCTGGCCGACGGGATTCACACGTCCGGGGCGTGAAGGACGTTCTGTGCGGCATCGAGTCCCTCACGGATCAAGACCTTCAGTGCCTCGAGTCCCTTGTCCATCGCGTCGTCTATGAGCTCGCGCTCTCCCGGCGCGAACTTCGAAAGGACGTGGTCCGCCCCTTCCTCTTTGGACGGCGGCTTGCCCACGCCGATGCGCAAACGAAGGAAGTCCTTCGACCGCAGCGCCGCCTCGATGGAACGCAGGCCGTTGTGTCCGGCCGTTCCACCGCCCGCCTTCAAGCGAACCCGTCCCGGCGGAAGGTCGAGCTCGTCGTGCACCACGATCAGCTGGTCAGGTTTGATGCCCTGCTTGCGAACGAGCCGGGCAACGGGTCGTCCCGACTCGTTCATGTACGTCGTCGGGATCGCAAACACGACCGACGTTTCGTCGAATGTTGCCTCGGCAACACGAGCCTGCCCGCGGGCACGCTTGAGGTCGGTACCTGATTCGGCAGCCAGCCTTTCCACGAGGTTGGCGCCGAGGTTGTGCTTGGTCTTCGAGTAGGACGGACCGGGGTTGCCCAAACCCACGACGACGAAAGACGGGCGAGCGCCGCGCCCGAACAACGACTAGCCCTCGCCGCCCTCGCTCGGCTCCGCAGCTTCGCCGCCGGCCTCGCCGCCTTCGGCAGCTTCGCCTTCGGCTCCCTCTTCGGGAGCAGCTTCCTCCACCGCGGCCGCGTACTCCTTGAGGGCCTCGAGGTCTTCGGGCGAAAGTGCGGCAAGCGCTTCGGCGTCCTCGGCGGAAAGCTGCACTTCTTCCTCGACCCGGGGAGCGACAACGGAAGCAACGGCCTGCTCTTCGTCGGAAAGGATCGTGACGCCGGTCGGCGGTGCTAGATCGCCGTAGCGGACGGTGTCGCCGACCACCATCGCCGACACGTCGTACGTGATCGACTCCGGAAGGTCGCGCGGCAACGCTTCGATAGCGACCATTCGGTTCATCTGCTCGAGGATCCCGCCGAGCTTCACACCTTCCGGCAGTCCCTCGAGGACGATCTCGACCTCGGTTTGCACCGGCTTGTCCTCTTGGACTCGGTGGAAGTCGACGTGAAGGGCCAGCTGACGGACGGCGTCGATCTGCAGGTCCTTCACGAGAGCGAGGTATTCCTTGCCGCCTTCGACCTTCACGGTCACCAACGGGTGCGCGCCGTGAGCGTGCAGTACTCGAAGGAGCTCTTGACGAGGGACTGATAGCGCCACCGGCTCGATGCCTGGGCCATAGATGACACCGGGCAGCAATCCATCCGCTCGAAGCTTCCGGACGTCGCTGCGTCCGCGCTCAGAGCGCGACTGCACGGTGAGAACGATGTTTTCTGCCATTGGTTTAGTCCTTAGACATGCTCGCCCGGGCGACCTTCAGCCGACGAGGAAACACGCTACCAGACGTCGTCGGGCTAGTTGTCCCCGCCGAAGATGCCGGACACCGATTCGTCCTCGAAGACGGCCCTGATCGCGTCGGCGATGATCTGACCGACCGACACAACCTCGAGCTTCGAAAACCCTCGCTCGGGCGGGATGGGCAGCGTGTTGGTCACCATTACTTTGCGGATGGGTGAGGCCTCGAGTCGTTGCGGTGCTTCCCCTGACAGCACGGCGTGTGTGCAAGCGGCGTAGACCTCGGAGGCGCCGTGGGCCATGAGGGCCTCGGCTGCCTTAACGATCGTCCCACCACTATCGATCATGTCGTCGACAAGAACGCATCGACGGCCTTCGACTTCACCCACGACGTGCAGCGTCTCTACTTCACCGTGCACCATCGGATCGCGGCGCTTGTGAACGATGGCCAGCTCTTGTCCAAGCTTCTTCGCAAAACGATCGGCGACACCCACGCGTCCGGCATCGGGAGCCGTGATCACGAGGTCGCCGCCGAGCTCGTTGCGTAGGTAGTCGAGGATCAGCGGGTGCGCCGTTAGGTGATCGAACGGCATGTCGAAGAAGCCCTGGATCTGGCCGGCGTGAAGGTCGACCGACATCACGCGGTCGGCGCCCGCGGTGTGAAGAAGGTCGGCCATCAACTTGGCCGAGACCGGCTCGCGCGCCAGGTGCTTCTTGTCCTGACGAGAGTAAGGGAAGAAAGGAAGAACGGCCGTGATGCGTCGTGCCGATCCCCGCTTGAGCGCGTCGAGCATGATCAGCGTCTCGACGATGTGCTCGTTCACCGGGGGCGCGTGCGTCTGGAGCACGAAGACGTAAGCACCGCGCACCGATGTGAGGAAGCGAACGTAGACCTCACTGTTGCCGAAGTGGTGGATGTCCACCTGGCCGAGGGTCTCTCCGAGGTGCTTGGCAACCTCTTCGGCAAGGTCCGAGTGCGAGCTCCCCGAATAGAGGAGAAGGTGCCGCTTCTCTGCAAACTCCATCAGCCCCCCTTTCGCCTCTTCGCCGGTTTCTTCTTCGTCGCCTTGGCTTTCGCCTTCGGCTTCGACTTGCGTTTCTGCGCCTGCGCCGGGACCCCGTAAACGAGCCCGCCTGCTGGCACGTCCCGGGTCACGACCGAGCCAGCGCCAGTGTAGGCACCGGAACCGACGCGAACCGGCGCGACCAAGATCGTGTCTGACCCGATGAACGCATCGTCGCCGATCTTCGTCCTGTGCTTGGCCTTGCCGTCGAAGTTGGATGTGATCGTGCCGGCTGCGATGTTGGACCGGGGGCCAACCGACACGTCGCCGAGGTACGAGAAATGCGGGACCTTGGCTCCTTCACCGATCTCGGCGTTCTTCATCTCGGCGAACGTGCCGACGTGTGCGCCCTTCTTCAGGACGGTGCCCGGACGAAGCGATGCAAAGGGACCGACGGTTGCGGCTGCGCCGATCTTCGTCTGCCGGGCCACGGTGAAGGTGACAACGGCTTCGTCTCCCACCGTCGTGTCGACCAGACGGGAGTTGGGTCCGATCTCGCAGCGCCCTCCGATCTTCGTTGACCCCTCGAGGAATGTGTTCGGGTGCAGGACGGTGTCGGGGCCGACGTTGACCCCGGCGTCCACGTAGGTGGTGTCAGGATCCACTACGGTTACGCCGCGGTCCATCAGCTCCCCGACGATCCGCTCGCGCGCGAGCCGGGCGACGTTCGCGAAATCGTAACGAGTGTTCGTGCCGACAACTTCTTCCGGTGGAGCTTGGACGCTCGCGATCGCCTCGCCATCGGCCGTTAGCACGCCGACAGCGTCCGTCAGGTAGTACTCGCCCTGCGCGTTGTCCTTTCCGAGCTTCGGGAGAACGCGTTGCAGAACGTCGCTTCCGAAAACATAAGTGGAGGTGTTGACCTCTCTGATGTCGAGCTCGTCCGGTGTGGCATCGCGCACTTCGACGACCCCTGTGATCTGGTCGCCGGTGCGGAGCACACGGCCGTAGGCTGCGGGACCGTCGATGGCGGTCAGGACCGCGGCCGCGGCGGCCGCCTCGCGTTTGGCTCTCACGAGACCGGCAAGTGTTTCGGATGAGATGAGTGGCATGTCGCCGGCAACTACGAGCACGTCGTCTACCGGACCGAGCTTGCGCAGACCGATACGTGTCGCGTCACCGGTCCCCTTCGGATCGCTTTGGACGGCGAATGTCAGGTTGAAGGGAAACTTCTCGTTAGCAAGCGCCTTCTCGATCTGCTTGCCGGGCGCTACGACCAAACACACATCGGTCAATCGGATCGTCTTGTGAACACCCCGGAGCGATTCCAGGACGTGCGAGATGATCGTCCGTCCCACGACCGGGTGCAGGACCTTGGGCCTCGTGCCCCGGAACCGGGTCGACCTTCCCGCGGCCAGCACTACGGCAGAAAGCGATCTCTTTTTGTTGTTCGTCACAGCTGGGAGGGGCGGACTCGAACCGCCATAACGGGATCCAAAGTCCCGGGTCCTACCATTGGACGACCTCCCAATCGGGAAGTCAGTCTATTGGCCGCTATCGGCTCCCAGAACGAGCCGAACGCCCCAGTCGACGGGCTGAGCGACAAGCACCTCGTCGAAAGCACTGGCTACGAGGGACCTCACGCGCTCCGCAGCCTCTTCCGAATCGACGACTCCGATCACGGCAGGACCCGAACCGGACACGAACGCGACACCGGCGGCATCACGCATCGCGTCCAGCCGATCACGAAGTCCGGGAACGAGTTCGAGCGTTGCGCGCTCGAGGTCGTTGTGATGGAGCGACTCCGGACTCGCACCGTCCGGTCCCAAGCGATCGAGCGCTTCGTAAGCTGCCGCAGCCGAAACGCGTTCTTCTCCGATTCCGATAACGACCCAGCCACCGGTGTACGAACCAACGCGCTTCGCGCGTTCGCCGCGTCCCGACGCGTGCACGAGTCCGCCGACGAGCATCGCGGGCACGTCGGAGCCTATGGCCGCTCCCATCTCGACCAGCTGCAGGGCGGTAAGCCTGGCACCCCAAACGGTGTTCAGCCCAACGAGCGCCGCTGCTGCGTCGGCGCTTCCCCCACCGAGACCTGCCGCAACCGGGATCCGCTTCGCGAGCTCGATCGTTGTGGCTGCGGGCTCGGTCTTGCCGGCGATGAGTTCGGCGGCTCGGCAGATGAGGTTGCCTTGAGATTCCAGCTCGGGTTCTCCCCGCACGCGAAGCGTCACCGGCGCTCCAACATCGAAACAAAACCCAACACCTTCTCCTGCGTGGTCGCCGGCATCGGTTGAGATCACCAAACGATCGGTCAGCGAGATGCTTTGAAGCAGTCCGTTGACTTCGTGGTAGCCGTCTTCGCGGCGAGCACCGACGCGCCACCCCAAGTTGATTTTTGCGGCCCCATGAACCGTCGCGCGGCGGGGTGGAGCTTTCATCTAAAGGCGCCGGTAGAGATCGGCGAACATCTCCAGATCGATCTCCTCGGGTCGCGCTCGCGGCTCGATACCTGCCGTGCTGAGGGCATCCTCCAAAACGGAAACCGGAAATCCCGATGCGGCAAGCGAGTTGCGAAGCGTCTTTCTGCGGTGCGCGAAGGCCTTGTGCACGAAGCGGACGAACAGCTTCGGATCGTCCACATCAACGGGAGGACGATCGTGCCTGCGGAACGAAACAAGGACCGAAGCCACCTTTGGTGGCGGCATGAACACCGATTTGGGAACGTCTCCGACGATCGCCGCTTCGGCGTGGTAGCCCACATGCAATGTCACAGCTCCGTACGCTCGTGTGGCGGGCGAAGCCGTCCAGCGCTCCCCCAGTTCCCGCTGGACCATCACCAATCCGCCCGAGATCTGCGGTGAGTCGTCCAGAACGCGCATGAGCACCGGTGTCGCCACGTTGTAAGGAAGGTTGGCGACCAGTCGCGCGGGACCGCCGACGAGCGCCGGCAGATCCGCGTGCAGAGCGTCGGCAACGATCAGGTCAACGTTGCTCGCATCGTCAAGGACCTCCCGAAGCGCGTCGGCGACGGTTTCGTCCAGCTCGACGGCTACAACCCTCTGCGCGGCCGACGCCAAGGCGACGGTCAGGGAGCCGAGACCGGGACCGATCTCCAAGATCGTTTCGTCCGGACCGATGCCTGCGAGCCGGACGATGCGCGCAACGGTGTTCGGATCGACGAGGAAGTGCTGGCCGTGCCGGCGTCCAGCGCGCAGTTGATGACGCTCGAGAAGCTCGGCGGCAACGGACGGTGTGACATGCCTGGGCATGTCCCTATTCTGCTCGGCTAGGACTGGACCTTGACCTTGATCGTTCCCTTGCCTAGAGGCGCGAGGCGCTCGAATGCATCGTCCGACAGATCGATGATGCGGCCGTCGACGTAAGGGCCACGCTGATTGATCTTTACGGCGACCGACTTCCCGTTCTCGACGTTGGTCACCTTCACCACCGAACCGATCGGAAGCGAGCGGTGCGCAGCAACCAGTCCGTTGGCGCGGAACCACGACGCGCCGCCTTCCTGCGATCCGCCTCCGCCCTTGAACGTGGGCTCCTTGGTGCCGACCTCCACGATGTGATCGCGCGGCTTCCGGACGATCTGTTCTTCGAGGACTGCTGTCGAAACGCGCCGGCCGTCCTCGGTGACGATCCGCGTCTTGCGAACCTTCAAGCCTTCGGAACCTTGCTGGACGACTTTCCGGACCCCGGACTCCATGTTCGGATCGCGGCGCGTCACGTACCCGAAGGGGATCCGGACGTTCTTGCTCTCTACGACCCGCCGGACGCGAATCACTCGCACCGACATACCGTCCGCCGGCTCCGCGTCCCGTTTGGGGGTCACGTAGTCATTGGCGCCGACCGCTATCCCGGCCTGCTTGAGGAGGTTCTCGACGGTGTCGGCGCTGGAAACGACGTCGCGTAGCCGCCCGTCGACGCGGACCTTGGCTTGGATGGCGTTACGGACGAACAAAGACATGCCCGGCTCCAGCTTCGTATCGGGAGCCGGATGGACGTGATCGGCCGGACCGGGCTTCATCCCGAGGTCATCGAGCGCGTCACCGACCGTAAGGCCGCGCGCCGTGACCCGGCGCTCTTCCCCGTCGAGGACGAGCTTGATCGACTTCGCGCGCCGGTAGGAGACCTCACCGCCTTCCCGGAGATCCCCGCTCAGCAGATCGGTATCGCCGGGAACGATGCCGACACGGATCAACAGATCCTTGGCGTTGTTCGCGTACGTGCTGACACTTCGAACGGCGCCCTCGACATCCAACGAAACGTCGCGCTGGCCGGCGAAGGCCGCGACCGGAGCGAGCAGAGCGAGAACGAGAATCAGTCCTCGGATGAGCCACTTGGCGGCCGGGTTGGCTTGAGCAGCGGGCGCGGTCCGAGGGACGGAATGCAGCGGCCGCGGAGGGAGCCGGTGTTCCGGCGTCGTGCCCCTGGAAGGGGCGCGCGTGGGCAGAGAGATCACTTGTGCAGGGCGGGCCATGAGGTTCGCCGGAAGCTAACAGCCCCTAACAGCGGGTGCAAACCTTTGTTCGCGAACACACGTTCGGTGCTGTGTTCATAGCCGAAACGCTGCGCCGGTGTTGTACGCGAGCACTTCCCCGAGCGCTTCGAGCGACATCGAGCGCTCCAAAGCCATGGTTTGGGCGGTATGAGGTAGCAATCCGGGGTGATTCGGCTTGCCACGATGCGGATCCGGGGCAAGGAAAGGCGCGTCGGTTTCGATGAGCAGTAGCTCAGGTGGAAGTGCGCGGGCTGCACGCCGCAGTTCTTCATTCTTTTGGTAGGTGATATTGCCCGCGAACGAGCAGTAGAAACCTCGTTCGGCACATTTGCGTGCGAACTCGACATCACCGCTGAAGCAGTGCATGACGACCGTGGGCGGTGCGCCGACTTCGTCGAGCACTGCGAGCACTCGGTCGTGCGCGTCGCGGCAATGGATCACCAGGGTGCGGTCGGCTTGCTTGGCGAGATCGATGTGCGCCCGGAAAGCACGTTTCTGAAGCTCTAGTGGAGATCGGTCACGGTAAGTGTCGAGTCCGGTTTCGCCTATCCCTACCACTCCGGGAGCCGATGCGAGCTCGCCGATCTTGGCCATCGCTGAGTCCGGATCGGCTTCGAACTCTTCCAGATCGTTGGGGTGGATCCCGACACAGGCATGGATCCGTCCGGCATGATTGGCGGCTCGCCGGGCGCTGAGGGCAGATTCTTCGGTCCCCATGCCGATGTCGATGACGGTCTCGACGCCGGCCGCAGCGGCATCGTTCAGAACTTCATCTAGAGGACGATCGATGTGTCCGAGGTGACAGTGAGTGTCCGTGAAAGGAGCGGTCACGCTTCGATTCTGGGGAAGAGCGCTTCGCCCACCCGGACGCGGTTCCCGCTCGGACTGCCGCCATCGAGCTTCGGATCGCCTTCGAAACCGAGACGAGACCAGAGGTCCTTCATGGCGATGGGCATGGCAGGTGAAAGCAATGCCGCGAGCGCCGTCAATGCTTCAGCCGTTACGGCGAGGACGCCCGCAACCAGCGGTCGATTGCCTTCGTCCTTGGCGAGCTTCCACGGTTCGCGTTCGACGAGGTACTTATTCGCGTGACGGACGATCTCCCAGATCCGAGCTACGGCGTCGGTGACCTTTAGCTCGCTGATCATCGCGTCGGCTTCGGACGCTGCAGATTCGATCTCAGCACGCACCGACTTCTCGGGGCCCTCCGATATCTCGGGTTGAGGAACAACACCCTCGAAGTAACGCTCGACCATGTTCAGCGTCCGGCTGACGAGGTTCCCGAGATCGTTGGCGAGTTCTGCGTTGTACCGCGCTTGCATGTCCTCTAAGGAAAAGTTGCCGTCTTCCCACCAGGAACCCGCACGGAGGAACTGGAACCTGTAGGCATCGAGCCCGTACTCATCGACGAGTTCGTACGGGGAGATTTCGGTGATTCCCCGTCCGGACTTGGAGATCTTCTCGCCGCCGACCAGCAGCCAGCCGTGAGCAAAGACACGCTTCGGTAGCGGCAATCCCACCGACATCAACATCGCCGGCCACACGACCGCGTGATGACGAACGATCTCCTTGCCGATCACGTGAACATCGGCCGGCCAGCAGGATCCGAAAAGGTCTCCATTGGGGTAGCCAAGCGCCGTTATGTAGTTCTGCAACGCCTCGATCCAGACGTAGATGATGTGCGACTCGTTCCGAGGCAACCGGATCCCCCAGCTGAGAGACGTGCGTGTTATCGGCTGGTCCTGGAGGCCCTGCTTGAGCAGCGAGTACATCTCGTTGTACGCGCGCTTGGGTTGAAGGAAATCCGGTTGTTCGTCGTAGAGCTTGAGTAAGCGTTCGTTGTAGTCGGAGAGACGGAAGAAGTAGTTCTCCTCCTGCAAACGCTGCACGGGCCGGTGGTGGATCGGACACAAGCCGTCAACCAGCTCGTCGTCTCCCTTGAACTCCTCGCACCGGTCGCAATACCAGCCCTCGTAGGTGCCGAGATAAACGTCGTTCGAGTCCATGAGCTTGTCCATGAACTGAATGACGCCTTCTTTGTGTCTGGGCTCGCTCGTACGGATGAAATCGTCGTTGGAGATCTCGAGTCTCTGCCACAGCTCCTTCCATCTCGGGACGATGTGATCGACCCATTCCTGCGGGCTCATTCCGTGCTCTTCGGCCGCAGGGACGACGCCGCCGCCGTGTTCGTCCGTACCGGTCAGGAAGAACGTGTTGCGTCCGTGGAGCCGATGCCAACGGGCGATGAAATCGCACACGACGGTCGGATACGCGCTTCCGAGATGCGGGACATCGCTCGGGTAATAGATGGGTGTCGTGATGTAGAAGGTGTCTTTGTCCGTCACGACGAGCCCTTCCGTTCTTGGAGCACACGATCGTACAAGGCTCTGCGCGGAACCCCGCGTTGCTCGGCGACCGCTCGCGTCGCTTCGCGCACACTCTCACCCGATCCGATCCGGTCGAGAGCTTCCACAACAGCCGCTTCGACATCGCCGACCGCTTCCGGTGCTCCTTCAACGACCAGAACGAGCTCTCCTTTGACCGGCTTTCGCTGGAGCTCCGCAACCAGTTCGGTGAGCCGGCCTCTCCGGACCTCTTCATGAAGCTTGGTGAGCTCCCGGCAGAGCGCGACCTCACGATCTCCCAGCACCTCGAGCATGTCGGCCAGCGTTTTGTCGAGGCGGTGCGGCGCCTCGAAGAAAACGAGAGTCCGCCGCTGCGTCGCGAGTTCTTCGAGGCGCCGCTTCCTCTCACCGGCACGTCGCGGAAGGAAGCCTTCGAATACGAATGAATCCGAAGGCAGGCCAGAAACCACGACGGCCGCGAGGAGGGCCGAGGGTCCCGGAACCGGTTCGACCGCGACGCCGACGGCGATCGCCGCTCTTATGAGCCTGTAGCCGGGATCGGAGATGGACGGTGTGCCGGCCTCCGACACAAGAGCGACCGACTCGCCTCGTTTGATGCGATCGAGCAGCTCCGGCGTCCGGACCGCTTCGTTGTGATCGTGATATGAGACCAGCGTCGTCCCGATGCCGTGATGCGACAGCAACTTGCGCGTTGTTCTCGTGTCCTCGGCCGCCACAACGTCGACCTCGCCAAGTACGCGCAGAGCGCGAAGAGTAATGTCCGCCAGATTTCCGATGGGTGTTGCGACAACGAAGAGCCTGCCCTCCGATGCCATGGCTATGCCGTCCGTTCCAACAGCAGGCGCACACCGACTTCTAGTCCGCACATCGACGCTTGCCCGTCCGGAAGCTCAACGCACGTTAGGGCTTTGCGAACGAACCTCGAGATCCTTCGCGGGGTGAGTGTTTGGACATGCACGACTGTTTCGTCCCTGTCACGGAACACCGCATCGATGGAGAAACGCAGACCGAAAGTGTGGACCTGTCGGCAAGGGTCGAGCACGATCGCTTCGCCCGCTTGCAAATTCTCGCGGCCGCGAAGTCCTTTAAAGCGCAAGTAGAACGTGTTCCCTTTTGTGACGCGGTCGGCAACGACGCCATTGGGTCCGATGAGTCGAAACGGATTGTTAACCATCGCTCAAATGCTAGAGCTACCTGGGCACTTGCCTTCGGGGTCTACGCTTTGGGCAACACGGGAGAGTTGATTGACACCTAATAGGTCGCGCACCAGCAGATCCCGTTGTCCGGTGTGCGGAAGCCGGCGACTAGTCCCGAGCCTTGGACGTCTCGGCAACTCCAACGCGCGCGCTAGAGAAAACAGCGGAACCGAAGCTCCAAAGTTCCTCTGGCGTTGCCGAGCGTGCAGAACTTCGATGCGCGCAACAGCCAGCCCCGGAATCTGGAAGCGACGCAAGCCTCTTTCGAACTGGCTCGGTGGGCGCGCTACGACGAACGTCTAGTTCCCTATACCGGACTGTCGTCCCGATTCGGGCATCGGTCTCACAACGGCCGGACGAAACCCATCACCCGCTGCACCGTTGCGCGACCGCTTGATCGATTCGTACAGTTTCGCGCCCGCCCAAGCCGCGACACCGGCCGCAGCGATCCACGCGGCGCCCTTCGGTATCACGTTCACAGTTACGGGAGCAGCTTGCGGCATCACCGGTGCGCCCCTTTGCTTCTTGTTCTTGCGTCCTCTGCGGCTGCGGCGAAAAGCGAAGGCCAGCGCCGATCCACCAACACTTGAACCGGCAGCGATCCCGGCGATCTTCTTACCCCAGCCGGCGATCGGGAACTTCTGCTCGATCGCTTCGAGCTTGTTTCCGAGCGAGGCTCGGAGCTCTTCGATCTCTTTTAGCTTGTCATCTGCTCGCGAGCCCATCGGACGTCCTCCTTTATTGATGCGATCGAGCGCTCGAGGCCGACGCGTCGCCGGCGCATGATCGCCAAACCGGTCAGCACTCCCAAAACGGCAAACCCGAAGAGGCCGCCGGCCACGATGGCGAACGAAACGGCATCGGAAAACGGCAGCCAGTGAGCAAGCGAAAAGAGTCCGAAGAGGAAGGCCGGGAGCAGGCCGATGATCGCCAAGGCGATGAGACCGGCGCCCAGAAGCTGAGCCTTCAGCCCCTCCATGAGCTCGATGCGGGCGAGCTCGATCTCCTTGCGGATGAGCAGACGGAGGTCATCGGCGACGTCCATCACGAGCTCGGCCGTGGACCGGGTCGCTTCAGTCACCCTCACACCTCCGGTGATTGAGTCTCAAACGCATGGTGCCCACTACGCGCCGCGCTTGAATCGTCTCAGTGATACCTAGCAGCATACCGATTGACATGCGCCTCTCCGACCTCCCGACACCTGCGCTCTGCGTGGATATAGAAGCCTTTGAGAGGAATATCGACAGGATGCACGGCTTCTTCAAAAACCGGCCATGCGGCATCCGTCCCCACGTGAAAGCGCACAAGACGCCGGCCATAGCGCGGATCCAGATCGATGCCGGCTCGTGCACCGGCCTGTGCTGTGCAGTCGTCTCCGAAGCCGAGATATTCGCGGATCACGGTTTCGACGACATGCTCATCGCCAACGAGGTTTGCGACCCCACGAAGATCGACCGCCTTCGCGCGCTCGACGAACGCGTCACGCTGACCGTCGCCGTCGACTCTCTCAAAGCGATAGAGATCCTCGAAGGAACGGGACTACGTGTTCTGGTCGATGTGAACATCGGACTGCCCCGTTGCGGATGCGCACCAAGCGACGCCGTGTCTATAGCGCAAGCGGCCGATCGCGCGGGGCTTCGTGTGGTTGGAGTGATGGGATACGAAGGCCACGTCACGATCATGGAGAACGTCGAGGAGCGAGCCGACGCCACACGGAAAGCGATCGGCATCCTTATCTCTGTCGTCGACGAGCTGAAGGTCGCCGGCTTTGACACCGGAATCGTCAGCGCCGGGTCGACTCTTTCTTATGACGTCACGGGAACGATCGACGGTGTAACCGAGATACAAGCCGGAAGCTATGCGCTGATGGATACGTTGTTTGCGGCGTCCAGTCCCTTCGAAGAAGCGCTTCGATGCATGACGACGCTGACAAGCGTTCAGGGGAACATCGCCGTCCTCGATGCGGGCCTGAAGACCATGTCGGTCGATCACGGCGACCCGAAGCTGCCCGAAGACGTCGCTGCCGACGTCCTGTTCTTGTCCGACGAGCACACGACACTGGCTACGCGTGACGGATTCTCGGGCGTGGCCGGCGATCGGATCTGGTTGCGTCCCTCACACGTCGATCCGACGGTGAACCTGCACGACCAACTCTTCGCGTTCAAAGGCGACGAAGTCGTTCACGTATGGGACGTTGCCGCGCGCGGTTACTCGTCCCCGGCCGTCTCATGAGCACGTGGGAACAGGAGCTCAGTTTCGCCCACCACCTCGCCGACCGAGCCGACGCGATTTCTCTCGGCTACTTCCGGAACGAATCGATGAACGTCCGGACGAAATCGGACGGAACCCCTGTCACCCAAGCCGACGAAGAAGTGGAAGCCGCTCTTCGCTCCGAGATCGCCGCCGCCTATCCGGATCATTCGATCTTCGGGGAAGAGGAGGGTGCGAGCGGAACGTCGGAGACGACGAGATGGATCTTGGATCCGATCGACGGAACC
Organism: uncultured Actinomycetes bacterium; assembly: GCA_963766295.1. GTDB lineage: Bacteria > Actinomycetota > JAICYB01 > JAICYB01 > JAICYB01 > JBBDRJ01. The sequence continues at coordinate 2,037,698 of CAVXYW010000002.1, forward strand.
AAGAACTACTCGTGGGGCATCCCGAACTGGGCCACGTTGATCGCACTCGAGGTCGAAAGCGAGATCGTTTGCGGCGTCGTCAGCGCACCGGCCATCGGCGAGCGTTACTCGGCCGCGAAGGGAGCGGGGGCGACGCTGAACGGGGAGCCGATCCGCGTTTCCGAGGTGACGGACCTTAGGGATGCCCGGCTGGGGTTCACGTCCGCCGCGGAATTCACCAAGCTCGGGATGGGGAAGACGTTCGACAAGCTGCTGGCGACCGTGGCCCACGACCGGGGCATCGGCGACTTCTACGCGCACATGCTCGTTGCCCAGGGAGCTCTCGACCTCGTGGTCGAGCCGATCATGGCTCCGTGGGACCTGGGCCCCCTGATCGTGATCGTGGACGAAGCCGGGGGGCGCCTGACCGACCTCGCGGGCCGCGGGCACATCTACGGCCTCAACTGCCTCACCACCAACGGAGCCCTGCATGAGGCGGCTTTGGAGCTGGTCGAGGGGTCCAAGAGCGCCTGAAAACCCCGAAATCCGCCCTCTAGGCCCCCCGACCTGCGGAAATGTCATATTTCCGTAATAGCGCCGTCCTTGGATTTTGATGTCGATGGCCGATTCTGTTGACGGTTGCATCGACGGAAGCGCCGCCGCTCCGAAGGCCACGGACGGCGGCGTTTGCGTTTCAGGGACTGTTGGTCCTGGACCCCTAGCCCGCCTGGACCTGCGACTCCCCAACTTCCTCACCGAGCTCGCGATGCACCGGAGCGAACTGTGAGTACTGCTCCCGGGTAACCATCTCATGTGCCATCCCGTCCTGGTCCACCACGGGCTGGGTCGCCCCGTGGATGCTGAACCGGACAGCGTCGACGTCGGGTAGCTCCGTCAACGTGTACACAACCTGCGCAACCGCAGGAGCTGTATCAGGTCGGACTCGGCCGCCTCGAACTGGGCCGATAGGTTCACATCGGCCAAGCCGTCCTCGACAGAGATGCTCAGGAGCTCCGCGCCCTTCGATCGCTGTCGCCAATTCGGGCTGTCTCCTCGGGTGGCCGGCAAGTCGCATCGGCTTCGGGTTAGCAGAAGCGACGATCTACCTCGATCTCCGGACGGGTCGACGCTAACGTCTCGCGCTCGATTAGGCCAGTTTGAACCGGTTCACCGAGAGTCCGACCACTTTCGTCGGTTCGCAGGAAGTACAGAGCCGCGCTGAAACGGCGCTCGTCCGTCACTGGCCCGACGTCGCCTCTCCGTAAAGCTCGGACGGAAGGTCGTCCCGCGCCAGAACGGTGACCTCAGTGCCGCTGGAGCAACCGATCAAAGCGAGCATCAGCACGAGCGGGATCAGGCGTTTGATCATTCGGGAATCCTACGTGGCAACACGACGTGGAATCGGGTGCCCTGTCCGGGAGTCGAGTCCACTTTCAGCTCGGCGCCGATGAGTTTTGCGTTCTCTTTCGCGATTGACATGCCCAGGCCCGCGCCGACTTTGCCGTCGCGCTGCCGCGCGCGATCTCCGCGCCAGAACCTGTCGAAGATGTGAGAGATCTCCTCGGCGCTAATGCCGGGACCGTTGTCGGCAACAGTGATCGTGGCGGCGCCGTTGGATCGGTCGAGCGTTATGCGGACCTGCTGGCCTCCACCGTGCATAACGGCGTTCTCGACCAGGTTTCCGACGACCCGCTCGAGCCGCGACTTATCGGTGCGCACTACAAGGTGTTCGGGGCCTTCGATATCCACATCGGTTTCGGGAGCACGGCGACGCACGATCTCCGTCGCAAAATCTCTCAGGTCTACTTCGTCCGAGGACACGTGGACGCCGCCGGCTTCTGCACGCGTCAACTCAAGTAGGTCGTTGACCAGGCGGCTGAGCGCACGCACTTCGTCCGTAGCGAGCCCGACGGCCTGCGATAGCCGAGGCGGTAGCCCCTCGACGCGCTCGGCGATGTAGTCGATCGATGTCTTGAGTGTCGTCAACGGAGTGCGCAGCTCGTGAGAGACATCGGAAACGAACTGCAGCTCGCGCGCGATCCTTAGTTCCAAGGCTTGGGTCATGCGGTTGAAGTCGGCGGCAAGTCTGGCCAGCTCGTCCTCGCCTTCCTCGGATAGGCGGGTGTCGAGGCCACCTTCGGCCACCTTGCGAGCAGCATCGGCGGCCGCCCGCAGAGGCCGGGTCGTGCGGTCGGCGAGGCGCAAACCGACGGCTCCGGCGATGATCGCCGCTGCGGCGACAACGCCGATCAGAACCTGCCAGAGCAGCTCGAGCGTCTGGTCGACGCCCTCCATCGAATAGACGAAGTAGACGAAGACCGGCGTAGTCGTTGCTGGCACACGGGAGCCGAAGGCGAGCTGACGGTGACCGGGCCCCTCGAACACGGCGTACCCAACGTCTCCACCTTCGACGGCTTCTTGCAGCTCGGCCGGGATTGTTTTCAACGCAACACCGACCGAAGTCGAGTCGGCGGTTCGTCCAGGGACGGTCGCTACTACGTCCGACCCACGCTGTTGAAGCACGCCGAGGTGGCTGCTTAGCGCCGCAGTGCCTCCGCTCTCTATCCGGTCCTTCAAGAACGTGAGCTCGTCGAAGGTCTGGGACTTCGAACTGTCGATCACCTGACCGACCAGGACGCGAGCGGTTATGACATAAGTGCCGAAGGCGACGAGCCCGGAGACCAGCACCGCTCCCAAGATGTACGAGAGCGCGATGCGTAGCCGCAACGAGCGGACGCGGAACACCTACTCCTCCGCGACCTTGTACCCCATCCCGCGCACCGTTTGGATTATCGCCGGGTCGTGCGGATCGTCTTCGATCTTTGACCGAAGACGACGGATGTGAACGTCAACGAGGCGGGCGTCTCCGAAGTAGTCGTAACCCCAAACCTCGGACAGAAGCTGCTCGCGAGAGAAGATGCGCCCGGCTTTCGAAGCCAGTGTCGTCAGCAACCGGAACTCGGTTCGAGTTAGCGACAACTGCTCGCCATTGCGGCGCACCACGCCTTCGTCCGGACGGATCTCGAGCGGGCCGACCCGGTACACCGTGGGCGCGTCTTCGTCCTCATCGGCCTGCGCCCGGCGGAGCAATGAGCGCATTCGCGCCAATAGCTCCCTCATCTCGAAGGGCTTGGTGACGTAGTCGTCGGCACCCGACTCCAGGCCGACGACCACATCGATCGTGTCGCTCTTGGCTGTGAGCAGGATGATCGGAAGGTTGGACGTCTTTCGGATCTCACGCGCGAGCTCGAACCCGTCCCGGCCCGGAAGCATCACGTCGAGGACCATCAGGTCCGGCACGTTCTTGCGGATGGCCTCGAGGGCCTCCTCCGCGTCTACGGCCGTATCAACGACATAGCCCTCCTCTTCGAGGGCCATCCTCGTTATCTCCCTTATGGATCGGTCGTCGTCGACGACCAGCAGCCTGTGACTCATCTCTCCTAGTGTCCCTCTACTTCCGGGGAGTACGGTTGCACATTCCAGGCCCGAGCATCCAGGCGTCAGAATGTCTGGCGTGACCGCAACCGTTACCGCCGAGCAGGTGAGGGCCGAGGCTCGCGCCTGGATCGAAGAGCACTGGAACCCCGATCTGCCCTTGATCGAGTGGCGGAACCTGCTCGTCGACTCGGGGTGGGCCGCACCGTCATGGCCTGCTGAGTTCTGCGGACGCGGGCTGCCCGAAGCGATGGACGCGGTCGTCGAGCAGGAACTGGCCCGATCGGGCGCCGTTGGAACGCCAACCGGAGTCGGCATGGGACTGGCGGCGCCGACGATCCTTCTTCACGGATCGGACGACCTGAAGTCGCGGCTTCTAAAGCCCATCCTCACCGGCGAGCACGTGTGGTGCCAGTTGTTCAGCGAGCCGGGAAGCGGATCGGACCTCGCCGGGCTGACGTCACATGCGGAGCTGCACGGAGATGAGTGGATCGTCAACGGACAGAAGGTCTGGAACACCAGCGCTCATCACGCCGATTACGGATTGCTCGTCGCTCGCACGGACTGGGACGTCCCCAAACACCAGGGCGTCTCGTACTTCGCGATGCCGATGAAGCAACCGGGCATCGAGGTGCGTCCGCTTCGTCAGGCCAACGGCTATTCGTCCTTCAACGAGGTTTTCATGAGCGACGCGCGCGTGCCGGCGTCAAACGTAGTGGGCGAAATCGGCAAGGGATGGACGGTGGCGATGATGACGCTCGCTCAGGAGCGCCGCGCGTTCGCCCGTTTCGGTTTACGCGGGAAGTCGAAACGCGGAGAAGGACGAGCTGTGAGCGAAGCGGAAGCGGAGGCCGACGCGTACTTCAGCTCCTACGTTTGGTATCCGCAACGCACCGGTCGAGTAGACCTCGTGATCGAAAGGGCGCAGGCCGCCGGCGTCAACACAGATCCTGTAATCCGTCAGAAGATCGCGAAGCTCTTGAGCATGCAACGCGCAGCGCAGTGGACAACTGAACGTGCGCTGGCTGCAGCGAAGGCCGGTCGGGCCCCGGGACCCGAAGGATCGATCGGCAAGTTGATGGCGAGTGAGGTGGCGCGGGCTGCCGCCGAAGTGCACGGGTTGATCGCCGGCGCTTCGGGATTGGTTGCGGGCCAAGATGCTCCGCTCGACGGGCTCATAACCGAGGTGCTCATCTCCGTTCCAGCTATTTCGATCGCCGGCGGAACCGACGAGATCCAGCGCAACATCCTCGGTGAGCGCGTGCTCGGGCTCCCGAAGGAGCCGCAGCTCGACAAGGACATGCCCTTCCGCGAAGTCCCGCGAGGCAGTCGTTGACCGTACCGAGTCGTCCCCTCGGTAATCAGGGCTTGGTGGTCTCGGCACAGGGTCTGGGTTGCATGGGCATGAGCGAGTTCTACGGCGCAGCCGATCCCGACGAGAGCGTCGCGACCATCAATCGCGCGCTCGACATAGGCGTGACTTTCTTGGACACAGCCGACGTCTACGGACCGCATACGAACGAAGAGCTCATTGGCCGCACGATCGGCGACAGGCGCAACGAGGTCGTCCTCGCGACGAAGTTCGGAATCGTTCGAGGTGGAGCGGACAACCCAACCAAATCTGGGGTGAACGGCTCGCCCGACTACGTCCGATCTGCCTGTGATGCATCCCTTCAGCGCCTCGGGCTCGATCACGTCGATCTCTACTACCAGCACCGAGTCGATACCGACGTCCCGATCGAAGAAACCGTCGGAGCGATGGCCGGATTGATCGAAGAGGGCAAGGTTCGATACATCGGCCTCTCCGAAGCGGGACCGAACACGATCCGCCGCGCACACGCGACGCACCCGATAAGCGCATTGCAAAGTGAGTGGTCGCTGTGGGCACGTGATCTCGAAAACGAAGTGGTCGGGACGGCGCGGGAGCTCGGTATCGGAATCGTCGCGTACAGCCCGTTGGGGCGTGGATTCCTTACCGGTCAGATCAAGAGTCCGGACGACTTCGCAACCAACGACTTCCGTCGGTTCTTACCACGCTTCTCAGGCGAGAACTTCGCCCGCAACCTCGAACTGGTTGATCAAGTCCGATCTCTGGCCGAGCAGAAGGGATGCAAGGCCGGACAACTAGCACTGGCCTGGGTGCACGCACAGGGCGACGATGTCGTCCCGATCCCGGGAACAAAACGGCGCACATATCTCGAAGAGAACGTCGCGGCTTTGGAAATCGAGCTCACGGCGGACGAGATGACGCAGCTCGACTCGATCATGGGGCCCAATGCGATCGCCGGCGACCGCTACGGCGACATGACCTGGGTCCGGCGCGAGAGCGCTCCAGCATCTGGCTAGCGCTTCTTACCCTTCTTGGGAAGCGTCAACGCGAAGATCAGAGCCCGTTCCGTCCACGCCTCGAGGTTCTTGCGCGTGCGGGAGCCCGCCGGACCGACGAAGACATAGCCCGTCATCGGACGGCCGGTGAAGTCCATCGGTCGCGCATGCGGACGCGAAAGCGCTTCAGGGTGGTCGTCCGGGCCGACGCGAACCATCAGGTCGTCGTCGGAAACGCCGATGAACATGTTCCCGTTCACCATGAAGGCCAAGCCACCGAACATCTTCCGCTCGGTGATGTCTCGTCGGGGCTCGAGCAACTCCCGGATGCGGTCACCGAGCTTCTCGTCGTACGCCACTCCAGGTCTCCTCGTTCACTGACACGATAGGCATATGTCCGACCTTGCCCGCTGGGTGCACGAACATGCGATCGTTCTTGACCGAGAGAGCGTCGCAACCCAGGACGTCAGCATCATGTCGGGATTCGACGAGCTACTCGAAGGAAAGCGTTTCGCCTACATCGGCGAGTCGAATCACTTCGTCCGCGAGAAGTACGCCTATCGAATGTTGATGGCCCGATACCTGCACTCGCGGGGTTGGCGTGTATTCGGCGAAGAGCTGAGCTGGTCGGACGGAATCAGGGTCGGCCGGTTCCTCGAGACGGGAGACGAGTCGTGGCTCGACATGGTCACGGCGTACGGGTACCGAGGAGATGAACGCGACGACCGCGACGACTCCCCCACCGGGATCCTGGCTGAAGGTTGGAACGAACCCAACCCGGCGTTCAGGGCCCAGCAAATCCGGTTCGCACACGCACTTCGCGAGCTCGAGGGCATCAGGTTCTTCGGGTTCGATATCGACTACATACCGTCATCGGGGTACCAGCACGTCATCGAGTTCCTTCTTGCCGGCGGCGAACACGTGCTCGCTGCGTCTTTCGGCCGCTCGCCGGGTGAAACGATCGAGCAGGAGATCGAACGGTTAACCCGCGCTGTCGACTCGATCGACCAAGGCGCCGACACCGAGCTCATTCGAGCAGCTAAAACGCTGAGGGACAGCCACCGTTACGCGGCTACCGCGTACACGGCATCCAGCTACGAGGCGCTACGCGAACCGATGGCTCTGCGCGAAACCGTTATGCACGAGCACCTGGATCACGTGATCGCACGTGAAAGGCCGCGAGCGAAGATCGCGCTCTTTAGTCACAACCTGCACCTCGCACGGGACGACTCGGCGATCACCGACCTCGTTGGCGGAGTCGGGCCGGGCGGAAATCGGATCGATTCGATCGGGACGTATCTGAGCAAGCGAAATCCGGATGAGGTCTTCACAATCTGGATGCTCGAGAGCGAAGGTCGCCACTCGTCACCCATGAAGTCTTTGGGAAGCGATGTGCACGCCCCCGCCGGATCCTTGAATGCCGAGCTGGCGTCTTGCGGGCATGACGCCTTCGTCGTTCCGACCCGATCGAAGGATGGACTTTCCAGTCCATTCGCCGACGAATGGGAGATCGCGATGATGCACGGCTCGCGAGTGCGCGCAAGGGTCGTCGGTCAGACCGACGCGATCTTCTTCCAGCGACGCATTACACCGCTGCAGAGCTAAGGGCGCGGACCCGTCTTCCGAGCGGGCTTTTTCTTCGCTGTGGTTTTTCGCGTAGCCGGCTTTCGCGCCGCCGGCTTCTTCTTCGATGTAGAAGCCTTGGCCTTCGGGCGTGCGACTTTCTTTGTAGCGGGTCGCGTTACACCTCGCGCCGCACGCACCGTCTCCGGCACGACAGGTGTTGCCGGTGCATCGGCAACGACGTCGGGCACCCGCTCGATCGAAACCTTCGGGATGATCCGGTCGAGCCAATGAGGCAGCCACCAGTTCGCATCGCCGAAGAGTTCCATCAGCGACGGCACCACGACCATCCGTATCAGAGTCGCGTCCAGGAAGATCGCGACTGCGAGCCCCAGTCCGAAGAGCTTGATAGTTCGCTCTCCGCCGAAGATCACGAAAGACAGGAACAACGTGACCATGATCGCGGCCGCAGCCGTTATCACGCGTGCCGTTGCCGCCAGACCGTCCGCCACCGCGATGTCGTTACGCTTTGAGCGCAGGTACTCCTCGCGGATCCGAGACATGAGGAATACCTCGTAGTCCATCGATAAGCCGAACAGGATCGCGAAAAGCATCATCGGCAGGAACGGTTCGATCGGTCCGGTGCGCTCTACACCGAAAACGTCCTTGAGCCAGCCCCATTGGAAGATCGCGACGATGATCCCGTATGAGGCCCCGATGCCGAGCATGTTCACGATGGCCGCCTTCAACGGGATGAGGAGCGACCTGAAGACCACCATCAAGAGCAAGAACGACAGGACGACGACGGCGCCGATGAAGAACGGGAGCCGTCTCTCGAGGTAGTTGCTCATGTCGACGAAGGCGGCGGTGAAGCCGCCGACATGAATGGTCGGCCCGTCCGGACCGACGAGTCGAGGCAACTCATCGTGGAGCCGCTCCACAAGCTTCTGCGTCTCCTCGTCCTGAGGTGCGCTCCGCGGGATAACGGTCATCACAGCGGCATCTCCGTCGGGACTGGTGCGCGGCGGCGAAACGAAGGCCACCCCTTCGATGTTGGCGATGGACGATGAGATCGTGGCCAACGTGATCGTGTCGTCCGGCGAGTTGATCTCGGCAGCGAGAACGAATGGTCCGTTGAAGCCGGCACCAAAACCTTCGGCCAGCAAGTCGTACGCACGGCGGGCGCTGGTCGTCTCCGGATCGTTCCCTTCGTCGGAGAAACCGAGCCTTATCGAGAAGAACGGAATGGCCAGGACCAAAAGGATCAACGACCCGGCTACAGCCGCCGGCCATGGGCGGCGCTGGACGATACGGCTCCACCTGAACCAGAACGAGTCGCGGTGGTCACTCTCGTCTCGATGCAGGAACGGAACGCGCAAGCTGTCGATCGCGTGTCCGGCGAAACCCAACACGGCCGGGAGCAATGTGACCGACGCGATCATGATCACCAGGACGGTGAACGACGCACCGACGGCCAGTCCTTGGACGAACTCAAGACCTATAAGGAACAGCCCAAGAAGCGATATGACCACCGTGATCCCGGCGAACAACACCGCCCGCCCGGCCGTCGTTATAGAAAGAGCGACAGAGTCCTCGGGACTCATTCCTGAATGGAGGGCTTGGCGGTAACGCGTGACGATGAACAACGCGTAGTCGATCCCGACGCCAAGTCCGATCATGCCGGCCAGTTGGGGTGCGAACTCCGGTATGTCGAGGAAGTGCGCGAATAGCCCGATCCCACCGATACCGATCAACAATCCGAAGATCGCCGTCATGATCGGCAGGCCCATCGCGATGACGGAACCGAACGCGACTAGAAGGATCACGATCGCGGCTAGAACACCTACACCTTCTTGGAAGCCGCCCTGCTCCTGGTCGGAGAACCGTACGACTGTTCCGCCCAGTTCCACCTGAACGCCGGCCGGCAACTGGGTTTCTTCGATGCGGTCGCGCATCTCGTCGACTTCATCCTTGGGAAAGTCGGGACCGATTACGGACAGTGCGATCGAGGCGAACGCAACCTTGCGGTCGGGCGAAATAGTCGGAAGGCCGGGTTCATATGGACTCGAAACTTCCGCGACGTGTTCGAAACGCTCAAGGTCTGCGAATAGCTGCTCCATGGGTAGCCGTACCGCTGGGTCGTCGACGCCGCTGGGGGCCTTGAATACGACACGGGCCGTGTCGCCCGACTGTGCCGGGAAACGGTCTTCCAATAGATCGAAAGCTTCCTGCGAGTCCGAGTCCGGCAGGCGGAAGTCGGTGTTCAGATCGGCGCCGGCCGTCTGGCCGACGATGAAGACGCCGAAGCCGGCAACGATCCACAAGATGAGGGTCAGCCAGCGGCGCTTGTAGCAAGAACGGGCGAGCGTATCGAGCACGTTCGATCACTCCAACGGGTTGGGGATGGGAAGCGAGGACATGTTACGCGTTCACTGACTCGCGGTCAGCGACCGGTCACATGGATACTTGTGACGATCTCGGGGTCGTAGGACACGTGCCGGTTGTCTACGTACTCCACCTCCACCTGATGCCGACCCTTTGCGAGATCAAATGTTGCTTCTTTCGCGTAAGGCATCTGCTGCAGCTCGCCGTCGACATAGAGGTGCAGGTGTCCGCCTTCTCGGTCGGCAGGACTCGCAGCGATCGGAGCGTTGATCCGGACGCGAAACCGTATCGATTCTCCTGCTTCGACAAAAGAACCCGACCGAGGCTCGACGATCGCGATCGAAACGTTTGCCGGACGATCCGACGGAATCTTCACCCAAACGAACGCGGCGACCAGCACTAATGCGCCGAATGCGATCAGGAACTCGCCGGCGAGGCGGGCTTGGCCTCTTCGGAAGAAGAGGCCAACCCCACCCGCGAGGACGAGTGCTGCGGAGCCTGCAAGCAGGCCCCGCAGCACAACCGCACTCATACGCGCTGCCGCGCCAAGGCGAAGATCAACGCGATCGCGCCGAGAACCGCGCCCACGATCCCGAAGATCAGCCCGAGGTCGGCACCGTCGTCGCCGTCCTTCGCGAGCTCGGCGAGCAGCGCGACTTGTCCGGTCTCCGCGTCTTCGCCGAAGTCGACGACGCTCACCCGTGCTGCCGGCTCATCGGCGTCCGCTGGTCCGGACCAGTTGACGACTTCGTTCGAGCTGTAGGTCTGAACGGCGGGGAACACAAGCGGCTCGCCTGCTTCTTCCGGCATCCGGGCGGAGAAGGGGAACTCAACGAACTCACCCGGGTCGACCGGCCCACCGGACCACGTCGCGGTGTCGACCGTGTCCGTGATCGAATCGCCACCTTCTCCTTCGACGGGCGTGGCGAGCTTTCGCATCGTCACCGTGCGCTCCCAGCCCGGCACGTCCTGGAAGCTCACGAAAGTAAGGTCCGGAAACTTGACCTCGACCTTCACCGTGCCTGCGTCGTCCCGCTCGTTGGGAACACGCACGACGAACTTCGCGAACGAACCGGACGGTGCCTCGCGCGGCTGAACCGTAACGTGCGCGATGGCCGGCCCTCCCACAGCAAAGATCGAAGCAGCAGCAAGTACCACGATTACCTTTCTCAAATCGATGTCTCCTTTAACCGTTGACCCGCACGTCGATCGACGCGCGGTCTTCATCGAATGGCCCGTAGCGGGCGATCACCTCCAGCTCCCATTCACCGGGAATGGAAAGCTGCCTTCCTTGAACTACGAAATGTCCTGGAGCGAGTCTCTTCGCTTCACCTTCAATAGGTCCGATGTCGTGCTCGGCGTTTCGGAACAGCACTTGCATCTCATCTACTTCCGCCGGAGTGCTGAACGGCGTCACCACGATCAGATGGACTTCGTTTGAACCTGCCCGGTTGGGATCCACAACCAAGTTGAGGTTGTTCTTCCCCAACGGCAGGTCTTGAACGAGCGGCCCTTCCAACCCGAGAGACACACGAGACGGCGCCAGGTTCACAAGGAAAGCCGTCAGCGCCAGGACAGCCAATCCCAAAACGATCTCCGTACGGACGGTCCTGCGTAGCACGCCGAGAGCTCGACCGGGATCACCCGATACGTCGCGTAGACGCGGTTTCACCCAGCGGTTGTTTACGAAACCGAGCGCAAGCAGCGGCACGAACACTCCGAGCTTGGTCAGTAGAACCGCTCCGTAACTCGAACCGGTCAGACCGCGCCAGGCGCCCACTTCGATCCATGCGCGCAATGCGCCCGTAGCCACGAGCACGCTGACCGATACGAGCGCAACGTCCGAGAATCGGATCACCGAACGGGCGGCCAAGGCACGATCTCCGGAAGTCGCCGGAAGCGCACACGAAAGCAGCACGACGAGGCCACCGAGCCAGGTTGAAGCTGCAAGCACGTGCAACCCGTCCGCGGTGAGGTTGAACCAGACCGGCGATGTCGCCGATGCATGGCCCGCCGTTCCAATCGTCCAGCCCAGCGCAACGGCCAGGGTCCCGGTAGCGAAGCGCGATCGGGACGAGCCCCAAGCACGAGCGCCTCGAACGGTCAACCACACCGCCAGAACCGCTACGAGTCCGATGCGCGTGAGCGCAACGATTCCGTATCGCGTCCCGATGACTGTTTTCAATGTCTCGACACCGAGTGCACGGAACAGCGACACGTCCGCCGAAACCGCTCCGAAGGCAACGAACGAAACAAGGGTCGCTAGAAGAAGTAAGCCGCCCGACCACGTCAGCAGGCGCTTCCAGCTCCTTTCGAACCCGTCGTTTACCACTTCCTTTGGCCAAACGAAAAGACGGAACATCGCGGCTCCCACAACCAGCGCGAGGCTTGCCATCACCAGCCATCGGGCGGCCGTTGCTACGCCGGACTCGACCGAGCGGGAGCCCACTTCGCGTGCAAGATCGTCGGCGATACCCCGCGGCTTGGCTCCCGGTTCTCCGATGTGGAACACAAAGGCCTCTGCGATCGGATGCCCGTCGGCGGATACGACCCTCCAACTGACCGTGTAGGTACCGTCCTTCAGGCCGTTCTTCACCCGGGTGCGAATCGTTTCGGCACGTCCGTTCGCGTACTCAGTCCGTCCGACGTCGACTCGCTCGCCGCCGCTCGAGAAGACGCGGATACCGCCGAAGCCAACCTCAACGCCTTCGTTGAAGCGCATCTGCACATACGTCGGTTGCTTGGCAACGATGCGATCTGAGGCAGGCGTCGTCTCGCGCACTATGGCGTGCGCGAATGCCGGACCGTGCAGACTCAAGAGCGCGCACGACCCGATTACGACGATGAGAAGTCTCCGCATCGGTTCTCTCGCTTGGGGTTTCGCGAAGTCGACGGTCACGGCTAATAAGCCGCGCCGCGGTGCTGGCTGGGACTTACGCGGTAAGCGGAGGCCCTCGGACGGAGAAGGACCCCTTCGGAACGGATGGAATGTAAGGGGCGGTCCGGAAGTATCTGACCGTCCTTAGTTCGGCGGGAGCCGGAACCCAGGCGGGCGCAGATCCGACGAGGCGGTCCACCAACCGTGTCGTCAAGGCTAGGAAGAGAGCGACCGCCACACCGAGAATCACTTGAAGAACTACGCCAACCACGATCGCGGGCTCGCCAAAGATCGCCTTGGGATTGCCGACTACGACCCTTTCCATCAGCTCGATGAGCAAAAAGCTCGTGGCCTGCATGGCGATCAGACGACCGGCGTTCGATCTGAAAACTTGACCGGGAGCGCCCTCCATGCGCCGGCGCATACGCCGGGCGACGAAGTACATGAAGCCAAGTCCAGCTCCGACCGCGCCGGTAGCGGCGAACCATGGCCAGTAGCCGTGACCCGTCACATAGAGGAGCGCAGATCTATCCGCTGGGTTGGGGGCGACGAGCAGATAGGCGGCCCAGTGACCAAGCGCTACCGCTCCGACACCAAGGCCGGGCACCCACCAGGGCGATCGCTCTCGACACGGCACGGGTGAATCCTAATCAGACCTGGACGGCGGCTCAGTCGATCGCGTTGAGGGCCGACTCTGGATCATGCGCCGGCTCCTGCTCGCGTTCGCCACTGCTCTTCTCGTTGCGGCCCTGATCCCGCTCGATGCGGACGGCGCACCCGTTGTCTCCGCAAACTTCGAGTTCGATCCCCCGGGGTCCTGGCAAAATGCCAACGAACGTCTCGAGAGAGGCGCGTGGGTCAAGCACTCAAGTCCCGTTGTGGCGGACCTGGGCGACGGCCCCGTCATCCTCACCGGTTCCCAGAACGGAAAGCTCTACGCGCTCAGGTACCGAAACGGAAGTCTGACCAAGGTCTGGGACTCGGGTAATTCCATCAACACCTTCATCGACTCATCGCCCGCCGTCGGCGACCTGAACGGCGACGGGTGCCCCGAAGTCGTCGTCGGTGCCGGAAACGAGAACGAGCCGAAAGGATCGGGCGTTCACGTTTTCGATTGCCACGGACGAAATCACCGTTTCTGGGCAGCTTCGGTGGGCGACATCCCGAACCACGTCGGCGTGTTCTCTTCACCGGCGATCGGCGACGTAACCGGAGACGGCTCGCCGGAGGTTGTGTACGGATCCTTCGACCAGAAGATCTACGTGAAGGATCGCAAAGGTAAGGATGTGCCCGGCTGGCCCCATCAGAACTTCGACACGATCTGGTCGTCGCCGGCGCTCGCCGACATAAACGGCGATGGCAAGAAGGAAGTCATCATCGGGACGGATCTCGGTGGCGGTGACGACGTGTTCGGTTGTCCCAAGCCGACTCGGGGAACACTGAAGATCCTCGATGGCAGCGGGAACTTCACACCGAACTTCCCGAAGTGTCTCGACACACCGATCTGGTCATCCCCTTCGGTTCAGGACGTCAACGGTGACGGAACGCTTGATGTGGTCATCGGAACGAACAACTACAGGGAGAACGGCGCAGTTGTCGGCGATTCTCAGATCGTTCGCGTCTTCGACTCCAAGTCCGGACAGCAGATCTGGCAGACGGCCCTCGGAAACAGGACACGGGTCTTTTCGTCGGCTGCGATAGGCGATGTAGGCAACGACGGAACGTTGGACATCGCGTTCGGCACACTGCAAGACCCCAACTACGGCGAGGTCTTCCTGCTCGACGCACACACCGGACGCATCCGGTGGCACCACGAGGGCGGCCATCGCGCCGTTTGTGCTTGCGGATTCATGGGATCTCCGGTCATCGCCGACATCGACGGCGACTCGAAGCCGGAGGTCGTTGCAACGTCGCAAGTCGGCAGCATCAGCGCTTGGGACGAAGCCGGCAACGTCGTGATCGACAGCTTGTACCTGAGCGAGAACCTCGGTATACCGCCCGGCCAAGGCAGCTACATGTTCTTCAACTCGCCGGCCGTTGCCGACACCGACGGCAACGGAACTAACGAGATCGTGGCAGGGTCGGGACTCTCGGGGACAAACCCACGTCGAGGGTTCGTTTGGATCGTCTCGACTCCGGGACGCGGCAAAGGTCCGTGGCCCTTCTTCAAACGCACGCCCGACCGGATCAGCTCGGTCGGCAGCGGGCCGGGCGGAGGCGACGCGCCGCAACAGCCCGCCCCGAGCGCGAACAACGTCGCGCATCCTCGCCGGACGACGCCGCGCCCCGTCGCGACAGCTTCTCTCACTCCGACACCGTCGATCACGGAGTCGCCAACTTCGAGGCCTCAAGCCGTAGTTCGCACGGAGGATCCGCCCAACTCGGGCTTGCACGTCGCGCTGACGATCGCCGGGTCGGCGCTCGCTGCCGGGGCCGGCGGGCTTGTGTTCTTCGCCCGGCGGCGGCGAGCACTGGGGTAACGTCGCGAGAGTGGCGAAACCGAACACCGCCTTCGTTCTCGGAGGCGGAGGGCATCTTGGCGCGTACGAGGTGGGGATGATGCGCGCGCTCATCGAGCGCGGGATCATGCCCGACCTTGTAGTCGGCACTTCGATCGGCGCGATCAACGGAGCGTCAATCGCTGCCGATCCATCCCCCGCGACGGTCGACAGGCTGGAACAGGTCTGGACGAACCTCGACGACACGGGTGTCTTCGCGAGCTCGATCATCTCGCAGGCCGCGAGCCTCGTCCGCACGAAGACGCACCTTCACTCGAATACTGCGTTGCGCAAGCTTCTCGAAAAAACTCTGCCATCGCAGTTCTCCGATCTGGCCGTCCCCTTCGAATGCGTAGCCGCGAGCATCGAGCGAGCCGCCGAGCACTGGTTCAGCACAGGTCCACTGATCGAAGCGATCCTCGCCTCGTGCGCCGTCCCCGGGATTTTGCCGCCGGTAAAGATCGGCGACGAGTACTTCATCGACGGCGGCACGGTGAACAGCGTCCCGATCGGACATGCAGCCGAGTTGGGAGCCAAGACCGTTTTCGTCCTGCACGTCGGACGCATCGAGCGACCCCTGACGAAGCCACGCAACATCTGGGAAGTCGCGATGGTCGCCTTCGAGGTGGCGAGAAGGCACAGAGTGGCGCGTGATCTCGCGACATTGCCGGAGGGGACAACAGCGCACGTATTGCCGACCGGCGAAACCGAAAAGTGGAACGACCCCAAACAACTTCGCTACCGGAACTTCAGTGCAGCACCGGCCAGGATCCAACGGGCTTACGAGGCCACTTCGGCATACTTGGACGCAATTAGCTAGGTCACGGGACGGAGTCGGGGTGCGGGGGCACGAGTGAAGCTTCCACCGCGGTTGGTTCGCCGTTTGATTCTCGATCCGCTGGCGTTCGTTCTTTGCATCGCATTACTCACGCTCTCACCCGTTTTCTTACTGGTTGCCTTCCTGCTCGATCTCGGCTCCCATGGCCGCTGGCCGACCGTTCGTTTGATCACGCTCGGCGCGGTGTTCCTCTATCGCGAGATCTGCGGGATAGCCATGCTCTTCCTTCTCTGGGTCGCGAGCGGATTCGGCATCGCGATCCGAACACGTCCTTTCCAGAAAGCGCACTACGCAGTCTTACGTTGGTGGCTGACGGGTCTATTCAGCGGAGCCAGGCTTCTACTCGGACTCAAAGTAGAGATCGAAGAACGTCAGCCTCCGCGAACCGGTCCTGTTCTCGTCTTCAGCCGCCACGCCGGGGCAGGCGATTCGATACTCATCGCACAGACGTTGATGGTCGGCTTCAAGAGACACTGTCGCGTGGTGATGAAGGCCGAGCTTCAGTTCGATCCAGTCATAGATATCGCCGGCAACCGCTGCCCGAACGCATTCGTCCGTCCCAACTCGACCCAGGGTGACAAGTTCGTTGCCAACATCGGCAGGCTGGCGAAAGGCCTGCGCAACAACGAGGCGCTGATGCTCTTCCCGGAAGGGGGCAACTTCACCTTCAGCCGCTGGACGAACGCGATCGCGAGCCTGCGCAAGCGTGGGCTGGAAAGTCACGCGACGGCGGCCGAGAAGATGCAACACCTTCTTCCTCCGCGACCGGGAGGTGCATCGGCCGCGATCACATCCGCCGCGGATGCCGACGTCGTGTTCGTTGCCCATACCGGATTGGAAGATCTCGACTCACTCGGCGCCATCCGCGCACGGATCCCGCTGAAGGAACCGATCCGCGGTCGCTACTGGCGTGTGGCCCCGGTCGACATCCCCCCGAATGGACAAGAACGCGTCGACTGGCTGTTCGATTGGTGGGGGCGTATCGATCAGTGGATCCACGACCGGCGTCCGGCCGAACACTCGCGCTGACTACTGAGGAGTGCGCAGCCTCTCTATGCGGGTGCGCGCCCTCTCCAGCTGCCCGACAGCAGGTACGTGGTTCGTCGCGGAACCGAGCCCGAAGACCGGCATGTTGCCGTAGACACATTCGTAAGCTCCGGCCTCAACCTTGTAAGTCTCGTGGAAGATCCCAACGGTGCCGTCGGTCCCGACAGCCTTGTTGTATCGCTGCCAAGCCCCACGATGGGGATCGCCTGGGTCGCTCGCGAACCTCTCGAGGTCTTCGAAGCTGCGCCAGTACTGAGCGAACGCGAACCCCCTCCAGTAGAGGAAGTTCTCGCCCCCCAAAAATCCCTTCGCCGGATGCTCGCTCAATGTCTTGAGCATCGGCGGCATCGCCCTAGCCACCGGTAGCCACTTGTCCGGACGATGGAACTTGTTGATGCGCATCCCGATGATGAAAACGACGAACGGTCCGTCGATCTTGGCGGTGTAGCGTCCCGGCTGGACCTTCCGCATCGTCTCCTTACGCTACGCCGCTTGACCGGACGAAATCTACGCCAGCAGGGCCCGCGGCCAGCGGAGGCCGTCGAGCTCGGTGTAGGCCGTCGGGTCGAAGACGTCGTCCGGGTGCCCGGCTTCGTCCAAAACGATCTCGATCCGGGACGTCGGCGGAATCGCCCAGTGCTCACGTGGGTCGTTCTTCATGACGAAGATCGTCGCCACGCCGATGAGTAGTGCACCGCTGAGCTTCCAACCGGACACGGCCAACGTACGAAAGAGCCGGTCGATCAGCAGTTCTCGAAGCGTCATCCGGCAACCCTAACCCTGGTGGCGCATCAGTTCAGGCGGGGCACGATGATGTGGGGCGATGACCGAAGCTCTCGTTGGGCTGGTAACTCTGGGAGCCGCGGCCCTCACGTTCTTCTCCGGCTTCGGGCTCGGCACCGTCCTGTTGCCCGTGTTCGTCCTCTTCATGCCGACGAGCGCAGCCGTCGCCAGCGTCGCCATCGTCCATTTCCTAAATAACGCACTCAAGTTCTGGCTCGTCCGCCAACACGCTGATCGCAGCGTGGTGATCCGCTTCGGTCTTCCGGGATTCATCGCCGCCTTCGGCGGCGCGGCTCTTCTCGAGGTCTTAGATGGCCTCGAACCCCTCGGCCGGACAACTCTCGGCGGGATCGACATCGTCGTCTCGCCGGTGGACTTGGTAGTCGGCGCATTGCTTCTTGTCTTTGGGCTGCAGGAGCTACTTCACCAGCCGAACAAAGCGATCTCCGACCGCTACTTGCCGATCGGTGGCGCAGCGAGTGGCTTCGTCGGCGGATTGTCCGGACTGCAAGGTGCACTCAGGAGCGCGTTCCTCATCCGGGCCGGAATGAAAGCCGCTCCGTTTATCGCGACGGGCGCCGCGATCGCCCTCCTGGTTGATACGTCGCGGATCTTCGTCTACTCCGTCCGAGGCTTGCTCTTCGCGCCGGGTCAGTCGGGCACTACCCTGACCGCCGCACTCATCGGAGCCACGGTCGGAACTTTCATCGGAAATCGATTCATAGACAAGGTCACTCTGCGCGCGGTGCGAATCATCGTCGGCGTCCTGCTCGTCGTTATAGCGTTCGCTCTGGGATCGGGGCTCGTCTAGCCGTCATCGGCGTCCCGAGATGTAAGCCATCCCCTGAGCTCTCGGCGGCGGCTGCGAGAGGTTGTGCTCCAAGAACCGATCGAGGAAGTCGTCAGCTTCATCGCCCGCGATATCACGGACCAACTCTTCGAAGCTCTTGTCGAAGGGGTTCGGCCTTGCTTGCCACTGAGCGCGAAGGCGTTGCCTCGCGGAATCGGTAATCCGTTTCGGCGGTTGCGGATGACTGTAGGTGTGTTCGTAGCTCAAGGTCACCTCGGAAAAGCCGGCCTCCTCGAACCAGCCGCGGAGATCACGTTCGTCCCATCCGGTGAACGGACCCACGGGACTGTTGCGGTAGTGCTCCTGGATCTCGTCGTAGATCGGTTGGAAGGAATCGTAGATCCCACTTTCGATGATTCGATCATTCGACGTTCGCCACACCTCGTTGATCGGCTCGAAGACCGAGAAGCGACCACCGCTTTTCAACACACGAAAGAGCTCTCTGATCCCAGCCGGCTTGTCCTTTAGATAGATCAGGACGGATCGCGTGAGCACAACATCGAAGGTCTCGTTTCCGAAAGGCAGAGCGATGATGTCGCCGACGGCAGCGAACAGCGGCACATCTGTGTCCTTTGCCTGGCTCCGGCAAACCGACAACGCATCGTGAGATATGTCGCTGGCCACAACGAACGCCGGGCTCTTGAGAAGTCGTTGTGCTTCAAGTGCGATAAGCCCGGTACCCGAGCCGACATCGAGGACACTATCGCCGCGTTTGAGCTTGGCTCCCTTGAGGACTCGATCGCGCAGCTTGTTGAGCTGTGCGAACATCGCGCGAACCAGCTTCTCGTCGAGACCGCGCTGGCGGCCGCTGGTGAGCCAATCCGCCCAGCGATCCTTTTTAGCGGGCGACTCCGGCATGGTTGCTTAGAGCTTCAGCCAGCCCAGCTGAATCTTCCAGTGACGGCCTACCTGAAGGTGCTTCACGATCGCCCGTTGCAAAGTCGTCTCCATCGGAAGCTCGTCGAGTGAATCCGGCAAGTGACCGAAAACGAATCTGATCACGTCCTCATCGCCCGGCATCGTCTCGTCCTCGACCATCGTGAAGCGTCGCTGGAACCTGATGATGTTCGAATCTTCGGGCAGGTAATCGGCGAGCTGCTCGTCGAGCAGCCAGGAATTGCAGATGGCCACCCGGTAATCGCGTTCGGGAAAGTGCAGCGCGAAGAAGGATCGAGCAACATCGAGTGATTCGTCACAGGCCTGTGGCGTCAGCGGGCCAAGAGCGGGGATGTGCATTCCGAGCGCCAGATCGTTGGTAACGAAATCCAAGCCGTCGGCATCGAATCGGATGCGTTCGTCGTTGTACTGCAGCCGGCCCAATCGGTAGATGTCGCCCCGGAAGTGAAGCCAGATCCAGAAAGCTCCGTCGAAGCCGGCGATGCCATTGCGAGTCTGATAGTTCGCAACTTGCAAGCCAGTGTCGCGCAGTGTGTCCCACGTGATCCCCTCCGGGATGCCACGCGCGGCATGAACGGCGAGAGTTTCCGGTACGGCAGCGAGGAAGACGTACAGATGGAAGTACCTGCTGAGCGCATCCTCGGCCCGGACGACCGGAGCCGGCCATGGCGGTGCCAACGCGATGCCGTTGCGACTCACGACGTAGTGGTGCAGGCGTTCCAGCAGCCACCAAGCTTCGGGGTTGGCGTCGGAGTTCGGGAACGCTTCGATCATCTCGTCGACCGCATGCGGCGGTACATCCAGTCTCGTTAGGACGTCCCGCGATTGGTCGAGGGACGGGAAGCGAAACCCGTCGGGCGACGGACCGGCATCGGCGAGCGCTTGCAGCCTTAGTTCGGCCGGATCTTCGGGCCACTCCAGCCAAGATCGAACCTGCTCCACCATTGCCCTGTCCCGCACTTCGAACAGTCTGTCTCAAGAAAGGGCTCGCAGCTAAACTCCGGCGGTGACCGCGCTGACCGAGATAATCGATCCGCTTCATACGACCCTCGTCACCCAGGAATGCCAGAACGGATCGATCGGCAGCGAAGCGTTGTGGCCCGCTCTGGCAACGGCGGCGGCCGGCGCGATCCCCAACATTTCAGCCCTCGTGGAAGCCGCTCGCGCTAATGAGGTCCCCGTCATTCATTGCATCGTCGCGAAGCGTCCAGACTTCCGCGGAGCAAACGACAACGCTCCGTTGTTCAAGCCTGCGCGACGAAAGAGTGGCCTGCAGACGGGAACCGCGGCCGGCGAGTTGATCGAGCAGCTCGGGCCCGATCCAAAAGACTTTGTTCTCACCCGCGGCCACTCCGTCTCACCTTTCTCCAACACCGGTCTGGATTCACTGCTGCGAAATCTCGGCTCCCGGACGGTCGTCGTGACCGGAGTCTCGGTCAACGTCGCGATCTTCTCCGCGGTGATGGACGGCGTGAACGCCGGTTATCGCATGGTCGTACCGCGAGACGCGGTTGCCGGTGTACCGAGCGACTACGCGCGGATGATCCTCGAACGGTCGCTGTCACTTCTCGCCGACGTGATAGATACCAGCGAAGTAATCGATGCCTGGAGGCAACCGTGAAGGCCGTGATCCTCGAAGGCGAACGGGACGTCAAGGTCGGCGACGTTCCCGACCCGGAACTGTCAGGCCCCGACGGTGTGATCGTTCGCGTCGAGCGATCGGCGATCTGCGGATCGGACCTGCACTTCTATCACGGCAGCGTCGCCGTCCCGGGCGTGCGTCTCGGTCACGAATTCATCGGGTCGGTGATCGAAACCGGATCCGATGTTCGGACCTTGCAGAAAAGCGATCGCGTCCTGGTGTCCGGGGTCATCGGTTGCGGACGTTGCGCTGCGTGTTTGGCGCGTGACCCGGTCGTCTGCCGCAACGGCGGACCTAAGGTCTTCGGCTCGAGTCTCGACTTGCCGGGAGGTCAAGCCGAAGCAGTTGCCGTTCCGGCCGCCGACACCTCGACGCTCAAGGTCCCCGAGAACATCACCGACGAACAAGCCGTCCTGCTGACCGACATCTTGCCCACCGGCTATCTCGGCGCACAGATGGCAGATATCCGTCCGGGTTCGACCGTCGCCGTGTTCGGATGCGGGCCGGTGGGTTTGATGACGCTGCATTGCGTTTCGCTGTTCGGACCGGGACGCGTGCTGGCGATCGACACACTGCCCGAGCGCCGAGCGCGTGCAGAAGCATTGGGGGCCGAGCCGATCGATCCCGCGGACGGTGGCTCAGTTGCGCAGATCATGGGCCGGACCGGTGGGCGCGGTGCCGACTGTGTCATCGAAGCGATCGGCGCCGACCAGACGATCGTCGAATCGCTCATGTCGGCCGCTCCCGGCGGAACCGTTGCCATCATCGGCGTGAGCATGAACCTCGCACTGCCTATCCCTTTCCCGTTGATCCTCTTCAAGCGGCTAACGGTTAGAGCAGCTTTGGCATCGATACCGATGACATGGGATGCGCTTGTCCCGTTGGTGGCTTCAGGCAAGATCACGCCAGACGACGTCTTCACTCACAAGATGGGTTTGTCCGAAGCGGCCGCGGCCTATCGCATGTTCGACGCGCGCGAGGACGGTGTAGGAAAGGTTCTGCTGGATCCGGCGCGCTAAACCCGGTTAAGGCCGCGCCGCGCCGACCGGCCGCGAGTAGTAAATCGACTCCTCACGAACCGTCTCTCCGGACTGCGGAGCGTGCACCATCACGCCGCCACCCTTGTAGATCCCGACGTGATGGATCGGGCTCCCGTAGAAAACGAGGTCGCCCGGAGCCAGCTGAGACAGCGAGACGTGAGGCAAGGACGAGTACTGCGCCTTCGATGAGTGAGGCAATGAAACACCGGCGCGGGCCCAGGCCCACATGGTCAGCCCAGAGCAGTCGTAGGAATTTGGTCCGGCGCCACCCCACTTGTACGGCTTGCCCATCTGCGACGAAGCGGCCGACACCGCTTGTCCGGCGGTAGCGCGCACCGGGCCTGCGGGACGGATGGACGACGAGAGCTCACCGGCTGCGCCGAGTCGAGCGCGGCGCGCCGCATCGAGTGAGCTCACGTTGGCTCGCGCGAGAAGACTCTGCGTGCGGTCCAGCGCAGCAGCCGCCGCGCGACGTTGCTCGTTCATCTCGAGCTCTTCGCTTCTTGCTTGATCGCGGAGACCCTGAAGGTTCTTCGCCGCCGCCTGGTTCTCCGCCTTCGCCTTGCGGATCTGGAGTAGGAGGGTGTCGGCGGAAAGGGCGGCCTTGCCCGCCAGCGCTCTGCCACGTGACAGGTCACCGAAGCTTTTCGCTTGGAAGAACGTGTCCAAGCCGGCAGCCGGGTGCATGTACATGTCGCGGACGGCCACCCCGAGACGTTCCCGCACAGCATCGAGCCGCTCCTCGGAACGCGCGGCATCGCTTCGCGCCTCGCCCAGCTTCGCGTCCAGGCCGGCGCGCTTCAGTTTCGCGTTGTTGTAGGCCTCGGTGACCCGACTGAGTCGTTCACTTGCGCGTTCGAGCTGCGACCTCGCGGACGCAGCCGACTGCGAAGAAACAGGAGACGCTGTTATCGCGGTCGTGGCGACCGCGGCGAGAAGCGAACAGACGAAAGAAAGACGTCGCATGGTGGTTTGCCCGTTGAGGGGACCTCATCAAAGCCCAGATCGACGACACGAGCAAATCAATGCCCTGATCTAGCGCCTGGGCATCCTTCTTATGCGATGACGAAAGTGCAGGTCGAAGATCGCAAATGAGTGACAGAACGCAGCCACCATTCCGGGCAGCTGATCAGCCGCGATGAACAGCCGTGGGCGAGGTTCGAGGTCGGCGTAGTGCCCGGCGGCGATCGCAATGAGGCCACCAACAGCCGACAAGATGAGAAGGGACTGCTGGGGAACCATCAGCAACAGTCCGCGGGACGTTCCGCGCTGCCGCACGCCGCGCAAGGCCATTCCGGACGCGATCAGAAGGATCATCGCTGTGAGGAAACGGTGCCCGAAGCGCAGCGAATGGACGGGCGTCGAGCCGAACGGATCGTCCGAGGCGATGAGCATCAACGCCCAGATCCCGAGCAGCAGCGTCGCGTAGTGGATCATCCACGCGTTTCGGAAATACTCGTCCCAGATGTACCGGCGTTTCACGACCGTTAGCATCACTAACCGGGGACTTGAAAGCACATCGGCTGCGACGACAGCCCACGATTGGCTGCGTCCGCACCTGATGAGGGCACTCGTCAAGCGTGGGGGTCGGCCGCGCTGGACGCACAGTCCCTTTCCTGCTTCTGCATGGGCGCACTCGCGTACCCGCGTTCGCGCTGGCGATCGGATTTCATTTCATGAACTCCCGGCTGTTCGGCATCGGGATATTCCCGTGGATGATGATCGTCGGCACTTCGGTCTTATTCGACCCGGATTGGCCGCGCCGCCTCCAAGGCTCAAGACGACCGGACTCACTCCGAGCGTCGAGGATCGTCGGGCGTCGCGTTGCGCGGGATGATCTGCTGGACGGACCACCGATTACCGTCCGGATCGTCGAAGTAGACGAACGAGCCCCACGCGAGGTCCTCGATCGCGCTCGTCGGTGCGCCACGCTTCTCGAGCTCCGCATGAGCGGCTTCGATGTCCTTAACGACCAT
Source organism: uncultured Actinomycetes bacterium (assembly GCA_963766295.1). Taxonomy (GTDB): domain Bacteria; phylum Actinomycetota; class JAICYB01; order JAICYB01; family JAICYB01; genus JBBDRJ01. Next base: position 2,061,834 of record CAVXYW010000002.1, read on the forward strand.
CTGAAGACCGTGATAGGAGCCGGGGGGATCGGTGGTTAGACCATCGCCGAACGCGATCGAGCAGGCCGAGCCTGGCGGCGTTAGCTGGACGAAACGCAATTCATCGCTAACGCGTTGATCGTGGTCTGTGACGAAGCCGATCTTCTCTGTGTAGAACTCCTTGGCCCGGTCGACGTTGCTCACCGGCAGCACAACCAGCTCGAGCTTCCAGTCCATCGGCTGCTCCCTTCGTTCGGTCGTAGCTTCGTTCGCGAGCATGCGAAAGCGTTGCGACAACCGTCTGTCGGGTTCTTACCCCGTTTTAGGCCGAAGGGGTCAGCGGGGATCGCGGCCGAGCATTCCGAGGAGCCGGTCCTGCAGGGGCGCATCCTCCGGGACCTTCACCTCGGGACCGAAGACCTCGACGCCCGGACCGAACGCCCCCGGCGTCCTCATCTTCTCCATCAGGTCCGTCGGGATCGCGTTCATCGCCGTCCACGTGTTCTCCACTTCCTGAGGATCGATCGTGTCGTCTTGCCCTGTGGCACGAGCCAGATCCCAGCCATGCAGAACCATGTCCTCACTCACGACTTGGTCGATGTGCTCCGCCACCGTCATCTCGCCCGCGGGCGAGGAGACCGCGGTCGATGCGAGCTTCGGATCGTCGAGCACGGCTTCGATGTCAGATCGCGCGGACAGGAAAGCCGCGAGTGGATCGTCGGCCACCGACGGCGCTGCGCTCAGCTGGCGATCGAAGGGTCGGAGCATCACACCGTGCATGTCGATGATGTGCTGGACGACGCCGCGCGCGTCCCATTCCTTGCAAGGAGATCGATTGGACCATTGATCGGACTTAACGCCTCGGACTTTGCTCTCGAAGATGTCCGCCCGCCTTCGGTAGCGTGCCGCGATCTCACTCACGCCGACATGACCCATCTAATGAGTTAGCGATGCAAGGTCCAGGTACTGGTGTACATGCGAAATGGCTACCGAGCCTTCACCCACAGCCGATGCAACTCGTTTCACAGAACCGGACCTAACATCGCCGACGGCGAACACGCCCGGCATCGTCGACTCGAACATGAATGGAGCGCGTTCGAGAGACCAGGCCTGGGCAGCCGTATCGGTGACGACGAATCCGTATTTGTCCCGCTCGATCTCTGATGGAAGCCAGTCGGTCAAAGGATGAGCGCCGATCAGAACGAATAGTGCATCTGCCGGCATGTCTTCGGTCTCTCCAGATTCTCTGTTGCGAAGGGTGAGCTGTTCGAGCCGTCCTTCGCCGGCACCGTCGGACACTTCCGTCTTGTACAGAACCTCGATCGATGGATTTCCATCGATCTCATCGATGAGGTATTTGGACATGCTCGCGGCAAGCGATACCCCGCGAACGAGGATCGATACCTTCCTCGCGTATTTGCTCAGATGGACGGCGGCCTGTCCGGCGGAGTTTCCGCCCCCGACGACAAACACACTTCCTCCGGTGAACCGTTCCGCTTCCGAAGCGGAAGCGCCGTAGAAGACACCTGACCCGGTCAAGGGTTCCAGAGCCGGCACGTCGAGATGGCGGTATGCGACACCCATGGCAAGGACGACCGATCTAACAGGTATCTCCATGCAACTGGACGAGCTCAAGTGGAGACGTTCTCCATCGGACCGGATCCCAAGTGCCTCACACATCATCACGAAGGTGGCACCGAAGACCCAAGCCTGTTGATACGCGCGTTGCGCGAGCTCCGATCCACTTATGCCGCGCTGGAACCCGAGATAGTTGCGGATCTTCGAGCTTGCTCCCGCTTGTCCGCCGATCGCTTCGCGCTCGAGAACCAACGTCTTCAGACCTTCCGAGGATGCGTAAACGGCAGCGGCAAGTCCTGCCGGTCCCGCTCCGATAACAACCACGTCGAACTCGAGCCGGCCGTGCAGAGAGGTATGCACCCCGTACGACTGCGCCAGCTCGGCGTTCGTGGGATCGACCAAGACGTGGCCGTTGCGCTGCACGACGATCGGCACGCCCGAATCAGATTGGCCGGCATCCGTTAGAAACTCTTGACCTTCCGGAGACGAACTCTCGTAGAAAAGGAACGGAACGCGGTTGCGCGTCAGTAGGTCGCGGATCTTCGCACCGCGTTCGGATTTTGCTTCCGCGATGACGGTCAGCTCTCGGGGGAAGGACGCATCCGAGCCCACCCATTCGTTGAGAAACTCCGTAACCGTTCGGTGGAAGAGTTCGTCCCCCGCCCGCCAAGGCTTGAGCAGGTAGTAGTCGATGTGGCCCAAGCCGATGGCTTTCCGAAGAGGACGCGACGTCGCGTCTATCTGCCACTCACCCCAAGTGATCAGCAAGACCCGCTTCGCATGTGGGTGCAGTCCGCAGGCCTGGGTGAGCAGATCGGTACCAGTGCCGTCCGCCAGCCACTGATCGGAAAGGATCAGCGCCACCCTGGTGCCAACCGAGCGCATCTCCTCTAGCTGATCAAGGGCCGTCGAGGCCGCCCGGGCGGTCAGGACCTGGTAGTCCTGGCCGTATCGCTTGGCCAATTCGGCACCGATCAGATCTATGACGTTCGGATCGTCGTCGACGGCCAGGATCACCGGTCGAGCATCAGAGTTGCTGTTTTCGGCCACGCCCCATTGTCGCGGGACTCGTCCAGCCGTGCCGAACCCTGTCTCGTGGAACAATGCGTACATGGCTGATGCCGCCTCGATCCTCGAAGGTGCCAGGGAAGCGGCCGGGCGATACTCGTGGGCCGAGGCCTTCGAGCTGTTCGGATCCGCCGACGCGGCCACGCCGCTCGGGCCGGACGACCTGCGCAAGATGTCCGAAAGCGCCTGGTGGGTAGGCAAGATGCGCCACTGCATCGCATTGCGCGAACGCGCCTACGCAGCGTACGTCAAAGCCGGCAACAACAGGCTCGCCGCCCTCGTCGCCACCGACCTCGCAGACAGCCATCACGACCTCGCGGAGATGTCGATTTCGAATGCATGGGCACAACGCGCAGCCAAGCTGCTCAAGGATGAACCGGAAGGCGGAGAGCACGGATGGCTCGAGCTCACGTACGCGCGTAACTCATTCCCGGATTGGCCGACGGTCCAAGAGCACGCCGCGCTCGCCGGCGAGATCGCCGCTCGCCACGGCGACAAGGACCTCTTTGCCCTGGCGCTCTCGGTTCGAGGGATGACTTTCGTTTATCAAGACGAGATCGATCGCGGGATGGAGCTGGTCGAAGAGGCAACCGTGGGAGCCGTGTCGGGCGAGCTCGGACCGATGGCCACCGGCTGGATCTTCTGCATGATGATCAGCACTACGTCGCACCTCGCTGACTGGCAGCGCGCCGGCCAGTGGACGGAAGCTGCCAAACGCTGGTGCGACCGCCAAGCCATCAACGGATTCCCCGGGGTGTGCCGCGTTCACCGCGCCGAGATCATGCGTTTGCGCGGATCCTTCTCCGAAGCCGAAGAAGAGGCTCGCGTCGCTACCGACGAACTGGCTTCATTCAACCTGGTCTTCGCTGCGCTGGCTTTCAAAGAGCTCGGCGATATCCGGCTTGGTATGGGAGAGATCGAAGCCGCCGAAGAGGCCTACCGCCAAGCCAACGAGATGGGCGTCTCGCCCCAGCCGGGCCTTGCCATGATCCAGGTGCTGCGAGGCAAGCCGGAAGCTGCGGCGAAAGCACTCGCCCGTGCGCTCGCCGATCAAGGCATGGGACCGATGGACAAGGCCAAGATCCTGCCGGCCTATATCGAAGTCGCCCTGTCCCTGGGCGATCTCGACGCCGCCCGAAGGTCGGCCGCGGAGCTCCAGGAGATCGTCGCACCGCATACCAGCGCAGCACTCCGAGCCGTAGTCGAGGTGTCCAACGCCTCCGTGCAACTCGCGGAGGAAGATCTCGGCGCCGCGGAGAGCGCGGCAAAGCGGGCCGTCCGCCTGTACAAGGAAGCGGATCTGACCTACGACGCGGCTAAGACAACTCTCCTCCTCGGTCGGATCTATCAGGCACAGGACGACACGGACGCCGCGCAATTCGAGATGAGCTCCGCCCTCTCAACTTTCGAGAGGCTCGGAGCATTGCCCGACGCCGACCGAGCTCGAAACCTTCTGGCTTCCGCTACCCCAACCATTGAGCCGGCCGAACACAGAGTTGCAAAGACATTCCTGTTCTCCGACATCGTGAAGTCGACGAACCTCTTGGACGCCATCGGTGACGACGCCTGGGGCGACCTGCTCAAGTGGCACGACGACAAGCTGCGCAAACTCTTCGCGGAGCACGGAGGAGAAGAGGTCGCACACACCGGCGACGGGTTCTTCGTCGCCTTCTCCAATGCGGACGAAGCCGTCGCGTGCGCTATCGACATACAGCGCTCTCTGACCGAACATCGCCGCGCCCATGGATTCGCTCCGCAAGTGCGGGTCGGCTTGCACGCCACGGAGGCGGCCGAGGTAAAGGGGAACTACCACGGCAAGGGTGTCCACGAAGCCGCGCGCATCGGTGCGATCGCGGACGGCGGAGAGATCGTGGTCAGCGTTGCAACCCTCGACTGCTTCAGTTCGAAGGTGAAGACGTCCGATCAGCGCGAGGTCGAGCTCAAGGGCGTAAGCGAACCGATCGCCATCGCCTCCGTCGACTGGCGCGAGCAGTAGCTACTCGGGTTCGGCGTAGAAACGTCGATACTCGTCGTCAGGGCCGTTCCAGATCGCTATCCATTCTTCGTCGGTCATCGCCGAACGGCGCTTGACGTTTCTGGCGGCGCCGTGGCCCACGAGCCACCTCAGTTTCGGAGAGTCGGTCGTTATGGCCTCTGCGATGCAGTCGGCGACGTCCTCGGGCGGCGAACCGTGCGGGAACTCCTCGATGACGGTGCCGCCGAGCCGCGTCCGAACGGGCGCGTACGGCCCCGTCGGCAGCGAAGCGTCAACCTTCATCCAAATAGGCGTGAGGATCAGTCCGGGCTCGATCAGGGCAACGCGGATGCCGAAAGGCGCTACTTCAATCGCTAGTGACTCCGTTGCTGCCTCCAGCGCGTGCTTCGAACCCGTATAAGCCGACATCCCCGGCATAGGAATGAGGCCGGCTTGGCTCGTCACATTGACGATGCATCCGCTGCCGCGCTCGCGCATCGACGGAAGCACGGCCTTCATGCAACGCAGTGCGCCGAAGAAGTTCGTCTCCATAATCTCGCGGTAGTAATCAAGGCTCGACTCCTCGACGGCCGTGCTACCCCCTCCGAGGCCCGCGTTGTTGATCAGAACGTCGACACCGCCGCGTGTCGCGATGACGTCCTTGAACAGAGCCTCGACGGCATCGTCGTCATTAACGTCGAGTGCCCGAACTTCGAGTTCCGCACCGCGCTCTTTCGCGACGGTCGCTAGGTCAGAAGCCGACGGATTGCGCATGGTCGCGACAACCTGATTACCGTCCTCAGCAAGCCTTACGGCCGTCGAATATCCGATGCCTGTACTGCAACCCGTGATGACACTGACTGTCATGACTACCCCTCCCGTGGGCCCCCAAGTGAGCCTGCCACGATTCGTAGTGCTAGTGACGGGGTACCTTGATCAAATGACTCGGATCACGCACAACGCTGATCAGAACCGGTACGAGCTCTTCATGGACGGCTCCCTTGCGAGCATCGCCGATTACCGGATGGAGGGCGACAGCGTCGTGATCTTCCACACCGAAACCTCGGACGAATTCCGGGGGCGTGGTCTAGCCGCCGAGCTGGTGCAGTGGACCCTTGATGACGTCCGCAAGCAGGGGTTAAAGGTAGTGCCCGATTGCTGGTTCGTTGCCGACTACATCGAAGCTCATCCCGAATACCGGGATTTGGTAGCGGCCTAACTCCAGAACTCAGCTAACCGATCGGCAACAAGCTTCCCCTGACGCTCCCCGGCCTCAACAGCCGGCGTAACCATGGACGGATCCATGAGGTTGACGCCCATCGCGGTAGCTGCATCGGCGTCGGGGAAGATCACCTCAACCGTGCCACCTGCGTCTTGTAAAGCTGCGACCTCATCGTTGAACCCAGCTGCGATCGCCGCGAACGGCCCGGACATCGCGGCGGGATTCATCAAGGACAGGATGAGAACGCGGTCGCGTCCTTTTGCAAGGTCGGCGTTGGTAGCTGAGCGCATCCCGCCGTCGATGTAGCGTCGCCCGTTGATCGTGATCGGCGGGAAGATCCCCGGCACTGCGCAGCTCGACGCGACTGCACGTCCGAGAGGAGCTCCTGAGTGCTCGTCCCATACGACGAACTCACCCGTCAAAGCATCAACGGCAGTGCACGCGTACCGTCGCGGCCAATCGGCGTCGACGAGGTGACCGAAGTTGGCGACGAATGACTCCTCCGGAGGAGTTTCTGCCTCGAGAGCGAAGGCGCCGATCTTCGCCCGCTTGACCTCGTCGGGCTCCGTCGATGTAAAGAGATCTCTAAAGGCTTTGATCAGTTCCTGCATCTGCTCGCCTGACGCGCCGGCCGGCTTCCGATCCGAAGAAGGTGATGCGTTGGCTCGCAGCCTTTCGGAGACATCGCCGATGTCGCGACCGAGAGCGATCTCGGCCCCCACGACGGAACCGGCCGACGTACCGAGGATGTAGTCCGCCAGCGCCGCGTCAACGCCTTGCGCGGCCAGTCCGGAGATCACTCCCGCCTCCCAGCCGATCCCAACCGGTCCGCCGCCGCTCAGCACCAATGCTCGCGTCATCGAAAAGTCCCCTTGGCTCCGCACAACTAAGTCGGATCGCAGACCGGACACTAACTAATACGGCCCGATCAACCTCGCGATGAAGGACGCGCGCTCGACGGGTGTGCCGCGAGGAACGTTCGCGATCGTGTAGCCGAGTCCGGCGTACACCTCCCGGATGCGTTGGCCGAATCCGTCCGCCTCATCGAACGTCATCGGTGCGGTCCTCGTCCGTTGTGTAGATCTCGGGCCAGAACGGACAGAAGAACACTGTTTCGTTGTAGCGATGAGTGGCGGCCGCAGCCTCGGCCCCCGAAGGGTCCAGATCGAAAAGCTCGGCGACGCCCGTGAAGCCAAGACCGACAAGCTCATGGATGATCGGCGTCTTCCCACTTCCCGGAGCCCCGGTCAGTACGAAAAGTTTGCTCGCTCTTCTCCTGTGGGCTCGGCGTCGCAGCCACTGCGCGGAAGATAACCTGGGCATTCGGATCCGATGAGTCTTGGCTCCGTGAGTCGTCTCAGCTGACAGGCTCACCATGGAGCCCGCGAGCGAACGTGACGAGTCAGCGGAGGACACCATGACCACACCCCCCGGCAACGCGAGCAGCAACCTCCCCGGCAAGCCGCCCGTCGTCGACCTTGCCACATGGCAAGCGGCGCGCGAAGAGCTGTTGGTGCGCGAGAAGGCGCATACCCGTGAAGGCGACGCGATCGCCGCGGCCCGGCGGCGGCTGCCGATGGTCGAGCTCGACGGCGCGGTCGAGGTCACCGGCGCCGATGGGCCGGTCCCGTTCGTCGACCTGTTCCAAGGTCGCGACGAGCTCGTGGTCTACCACTCCATGTGGTACGACGGCGCGCCACACCAGGGGCAGTGCGAGGGATGCACCTTCAACCTCTGGCACATGAGGGACACCGTCTACCTCAACGCACGGGGCGTCTCATTCGCCGTCCTGACCTCGGGGGTGTGGGACGAGGTGGCTGACTACGTCGAATTCATGGGCTACACCCAGCCCTGGTACTCGGTGCGGGGCGTGGAGGCGTCGCTCCTCGCAGACGAGGGGCACATCGTCTGCTACTTGCGCGCCGGCGTCCGTGTGTTCCGCACCTACTCCACGACCGGCCGGGGCAACGAGCCTGCCGATGGGTCCTATGGCCTGCTCGACATGACGCCCTGCGGCCGCCGCGAGGGGTGGGAGGACAACCCCGAGGGCTGGCCTGAGGTTCCTGATGCCGGCTCGCCGGCCGGTGGGCACGGCGAGCCGATCTGCTGGTATTGGCGCACGGACGCCGACGGCGTCGCCACCTGGGGCCCGACCGGCCGGCCCACGCCGCAGTGGACCCGTCCGGGTGCGACCCCCGTGGAGACCCTCGGCCGCCAGGACGACCACCACTGACGGGCCGATCTTTCCGTGGA